>CAWAUX010000011.1:0-40623 GCA_963785315.1 uncultured Acidobacteriaceae bacterium
CTCCCTAACGAAGGACGGGTGGGCCCCACATCTCGCTCGTTTTTCGCGAGATGTGGGATACCACCGATGTTGACCGCTGAGTGCATCGGGTGATTCGAGAGTCAGAGGGAAAGAGCATTGGTATCCCACATCTCGCGAAAAACGAGCGAGATGTGGGGCACCCGTCCTTCGTTAGGGAACCAGGAGCGCTCGGTTCTCCTAGCAGCCCCTATAGCCCTGCTGCGTATCCCTTCACGGGTATGCTCAACACACAAAAACCAAAATTCCCTCCCGGCCGTAACTTCTTTGGGCATTCTGTAATCTCATTTGTGGCCGGAAAGAACATGGTAAGCAAATGTTCCTGTTGCTCTTGGCGTATCTCGGTGGCGTCCTCACGATTCTGAGCCCGTGCATCCTGCCCG
The DNA here is from genome assembly GCA_963785315.1 of uncultured Acidobacteriaceae bacterium. Classification (GTDB taxonomy): domain Bacteria; phylum Acidobacteriota; class Terriglobia; order Terriglobales; family Acidobacteriaceae; genus PALSA-350. The sequence goes on from CAWAUX010000011.1 coordinate 402, forward strand.
TGCTGCCTTTCGTTTTTGCCCGCTCCGACCAGCCCTTTCGCAAGAGCGGCTTGCCCCTGCTCGCGGGAATGTCGATCACCTTTGCCCTGGTAGCCAGTCTCGCCACCGTGGGTGGCGGCTGGGCGGTACGAGCGAATCAGTTCGGCCGCGTCGCCGCTCTGGTGCTGTTTGCCATCTTTGGCCTCACCTTGCTTTTCTCTTCGCTCGCCGACCGTATCTCCCGTCCCCTCGTCCAACTGGGTAACCGCCTCTCCAGCAACTCCGATGCAAATAAGAGCGTCCTGAACTCCTTCCTGCTGGGCATTGGTACCGGATTACTCTGGGCGCCCTGCGCGGGCCCGATTCTCGGCCTCATCCTCACCGGGGCGGCCCTGGGAGGGGCGAGCGCCCACACCGCCGTACTCCTGCTGAGCTATGCCGCAGGAGCAGCGACCTCATTGGCGATTGCCTTGCTCGCCGGTGGCCGCGTCTTCGCCGCCATGAAGCGTTCTCTGGGCGCGGAGGAGTGGATTCGCCGCATACTCGGCGTGGCCGTTCTGGCTGCTGTGGCCGCCGCCGCCCTCGGACTGGATCGCGGCGTGCTTACCCGTCTTTCCCTGGCCAGTACCTCCGGCCTGGAGCAGCACCTGGTCGACCGCTTCCATCCCGCCGCAAAAAGAATCGTAGTCAATCAGACGATTGACATCTCCGGCGACACTTCGGACAGCGTGCCCGCCGTCCTTCCCGATCTTTCCGGAGCTACTGGCTGGATTAACTCGCCGCCTCTCACCCCGGAGTCGCTTCGGGGGAAAGTAGTCCTGGTCGATTTCTGGACCTATTCCTGCATCAACTGCCTGCGTACGCTGCCCTATATCAAGGCCTGGAATGAGCAATACAAGAACAGCGGCCTGGTGATCATCGGCGTCCATACCCTGAGTTTCCCTTCGAGAAGGATGAGGCGAACGTCCGCAAGGCGGTCAAGGATCTTGGCGTTACCTACCCGGTCGCGATGGACAACAACTACCGCATCTGGCGCGCCTTCAACAATGAATACTGGCCGGCCGATTACTTTATCGATGGAACGGGGCGCATCCGCTTTCACCACTTTGGTGAGGGCGCTTACGACGAATCGGAGCAGTGGATTCGTACTCTCCTGGCGGAGGCTAACCATACCCCTCTGCCCCAGAGCGCAAGCAAAATAGCCGCCAGCGGTATGGAAGCTGCGCCCGATTCAAACGATGTGCAATCTCCCGAGACCTACATCGGCTACGCCAGAGCGCAAAACTTCGCCTCTCTTGAAGGGATAAATCAGGATGATCCGCAGCTCTATCAAACCCCAGCCCAACTCAAACTCAACCAATGGGCATTCGCCGGCAAATGGCAGGACGCGGACCAGTTCGCAACCTCAGTCGATCCAGGGGCGAGTATCTCGTTTCGTTTTCATGCCCGCGACCTGCACCTGGTTTTAGGCCCGGGCCCGAACGGGAAGCCTGTGCGTTTCCGGGTTACCCTCGACGGCCAGGCGCCCGGCGCTGACCATGGTGTGGATACCGACGCAGATGGATACGGCGTGGTGAGGGAAGATCGGCTCTATCAACTGCTTCGTCAGCATAGTAGTATTCGTGACCGCACCTTCCGCATAGAGTTTTTGGTTCCGGGAGTACGGGCATATTCCTTCACCTTTGGTTAGCGACATTCGGGAGCAAAATGTGTCCAATAAAACAAGGAATAATTCTATGAACCACCCACACGAGTATCGAGGAAAAGATGGTCAGCGTCCTAGCCGCCGCGCATTCCTCATCAGCTCGGCGAGTGCATGCGGGGCGCTCGCGTTCTGGTCTATGCAACGGCCGGTTTCAGCGTCCGCCGCAAGCGGGGGTTCTACACCTGCAGGTATGGTAACCATCGTTGAATTCGCAGTGAACGGCAAGAAGACGGGCAAGATCGTGGTCGCCCGGGTAGTCAAGACGAACGCCGAATGGCAACAGCAGCTATCCCCGGTTTCTTACCAGGTAGCTCGCCAGGCCGGCACGGAGCGCCCCTATACAGGGGATACGTGGAATCTGCATGATCGCGGTCTCTACCGCTGCATCTGCTGCGACACGGCTGTGTTCGATTCCGATACCAAATTCGAATCGGGTACCGGGTGGCCCAGCTTCTGGGAACCGATCGCCAAGGAGAACGTGGTTGAAATTACAGATCGCAGCTTGGGCATGGAGCGCACAGCAGTTTCATGCCGGCTGTGCGACGCTCATCTCGGACACGTCTTTGACGACGGCCCGCAACCCACTGGACTGCGCTACTGCATGAACTCTGCGTCCATGCATTTTGTGAAGCTGGTCTAGCCCGTTGCGCTCATAATGATGCATGACCGAGTTCCAAGCCCAGTCCAAGGCAGAACGGCTGTTTAATGAGATTTGAAGCCCGCCTGATTCGTGCTGGCATTACCGAGTCCACTTTGTCGACAGAGAACGTGAGATTGGCGGCTTCTACGAAGAACTGCTCACGGTCTAATCAAAAGTGCAGCAGGTAGCTAACCTTCACGTAGACCGTCTTGCCGGTGTTCAGAAGTGAGGAGTAGGTAGGCGGCAAAATCGGATCATTGGTGTTGCAGAGCCCATCCGCTTCCCGCGTGCAGAGGGCGCGGTCCACGTTCTCAAAGTTCCCGATATAGCCGAAATACACCGCTGTGCCGGGGTGCGGAAGGTACGTGAACAGCGCGTCGGCAAAAAGCGACTTGGAGTTTGCCAGGCTGGTGTACTGCGGGTTCGGCAAGGTGGAGATGTACTGGCCGATCAGGTTGAACGAGAGCGCCTTGGTTATCTGGTAATTCCAGCGCGAGATCAGCTCGTGGTTGTCATAGACCACATCGCCGTTGGTCAGGTTGGTGAAGTGGGTGTACACGTAGCTGTTTTGCAGATCAATGGAACTGATCGGTTTTACTTCCACGTTGAGGTTGGGGGAAGTCACGTTGACCGGGCCCGGACCGGCATCGGCCGGCGGCGAGTAGTTGATGACTGTTCCGCTATAAACACCGCCGCCGATGGCCAGATAAGGAACGGGAGAAGTGTAGAAATTAACTCCGCTGGTCTGGCTGTGATATTCCACATCGTGCGCCAGCGCGGAGTAATCGATGGGGCGCAACCGGTCCTGACCCAGATCGATATTGGCGGAAACGGAGGTGCGGCCCTTGAACGTAACGCTGTAAGCGGGGTTAACGTAGTAATCCAGCGGAACACCGGTATGGTCCCAGATGCGTTCACTGTAGATGCTCGGTCCATGGGAGAGAACCGGTCCCTGCCGCGGACGAAAGGTATAGCTGTAGTAGCCATTAGGCTCCCGCACATCCGGACGGCGAAAGAATCCAGTGTCGGTTACATAACCCGCGGAGGTATCGTTGTAGGCCACCCACCAGTTGCGATGCAGATCGGAATAATTCACCTGCTGGGAATAGGTCTGGCCGCTGCAGGTGAGCGTAAGCGCTTCGCATTCCTGTTCGCCCTGGGTGGAGTTGTTGACGTTTTGCGTTGCCGAGGTAACGGCTTGGCCGGTTAACGTCCAGCGGTTTTTGAGCGGCGCCCGATAATCGAATCCTCCGGCGCGATTGAAGGAATCGAGATACTCGCGGTCGGCGTAGATGATGCCGACATTCGATAGAGAACCGACATCGCGGTTCATCCGGCCAACGTAAAAATGAGCGCGTGTGTCGTACTCGGGATCCCCCGGCGGAACGGCCTCTCCGGGGCTTCTGTCATCCACCCCCAGCAGGCCCATCGCCCACGGCCCGAGTTTGCCGGTAAGGCGCGCGCCATACTGTGGTTTAACGATGTTGTTGGTGTAATACAGGCTCACCGGGGTCATGAAGTAGCTGCTGTTCTCGATGAAGAACGGCCGCACCTCGGCGAAATAGGGAGGAAAGCGCTGATTGGGGGTGGCAGGATTGTCCACGCCCACCTGACTAAAATCAGGATTGACGGTGGTATCGAGCACCAGGCTGTTGTGCAGGATGAACTTCGCATCCAGCCCGGTATAGCCTTGCAAAGCTTTGTCTTGAAAGTAGGGATCGTCGGGATTGACGGTGTCCAATTGCCGCAGGTTGCGGCCCAGCGCGTAGGGCTCGAATTGAAGGTTCTGGCCGTGCTCGATATCGCTGAAACCGTCTACGGCGATGTCCTGGGTCAGGAGACCCGCTATGCTATGCCTGCTCTGCGGCCAGTAAGCCGATTCGTTGGCATGGGAGATGCTGCGCTGCAGGATGATTCCCCAGGTCCGCGCCTCGCCCGAACCGGCCTTGGCGAAATACAAGCTGGAGAAGGGAATGCGCAGCAGCACAACGTATCCCGACTGGGTGCGTCTTCCCCAGGTGTCCCACACGGTGTCGAAAGAGTAGTCGGTACCGTTTTGCTCACTGTAGAGGCCGTCGGCCTGGATGCCCAGCGCATTGCTGCGAAACAGGAATGCACGCCGCTGGTCGTTGAAGGTATCGAGCATCACCTCGACCGCATCGTCATCTCCCAGAGAGTCGCGCGCCAGCATGTGTCCCCGGATGAGGTCTGGTCTTTTATCCTTGCAAACAAAGGCGACGTAGAAATATGCGCGGGTGTATCCCAGATACGCGACGGTAGGCTCAGTAACCGGAATGCCGTCCTTGGGATAACGCTCTACAAAGTTGCTGATGCGCAGCATGGCGCCTGCCGCTTTTGAGCGGACAGGATTGACCAGAAAGTCGTTCAGGGTAGGATCATTCTCCAGCCGGGGAATCGTAACGTGGGTCTGCTGCGCCGTTGCCGTTGAGGCCGAAATTGTGATGGCGGGCGTTGGCGCCGTTGGCAGGGCGCTGACTTTTGAGACCTCAGGGATCGTCCGCGCAAATGCGCAGCCTGCAAACAGCCAGAGCAGTAGCACAAACAGTGGTCGTAAGCGGCTGGAATGCATACGTAGAATCAAGGCAAGGCAGTCAAATGTCGCAGTCTTTAGTCTAATTGATATTGCCCGCAACGACATTGGGTTGATCAGGGCACGGCTTTAGCCGGCCGTAAACGATTGAGAATAGGTAGGGCTTTCGAGTCTGCTTGACGACTATCCTCTCCAAGATTGAGTCCCGGAGGGACGGCTGAGAATGACCCAGGACGTGAGTCCTGGGCTTCCTGTTTTTGGTGATTGAGGGCACTCAGGACTAACGTCCTGGGGCATTCTCAGCCGTCCCTCCGGGACTTAATTTGGAGGGGTAGTTCTCACGCAGACTCTTCGGCCCCGGGGCTGGACTTCCCGCCAATGCGGAACTTATGGCGCTTATGGCGCACACTTTCCCCGCCGAGAAGAAGTGGCGCTTAGGCCGCACATCTCACGCTTGCCGTCCCACCGCTAGGAGCCGACTTCGATCCTCCAGCAATCCTCGCCGATGGCCCTGAGCAATCTCGCCTTCCCATCGACGATGGTCAGGAACTCGGCCGTGTCGGGAGACCATGCATCTTCTCCCACACGAAACAGCAGCGAGCCGATCTCGTTCAGCGGAGTATCTCCCAGCCAGAGCCGGTCCTTACGCACGAAGACACGTATATCGTCGCCGCCCGGGCTTCGATAACGGCCGGCAAAGGCGCTGTATTGGGGCGGCGCAGCCCACTCACGCTGCCCTTTGTACGCTGTGTTGGTATACCAGTCCGGGCCATAACCAACCTCCACCACCAGCGTGGGAGGCGACGGGGGTGCGGCGTCGCTATCCGCAGGTTTTGCCATTCTTCTGCTTGCCTGGTCTCTGCCAAACACCAAACTATAGTCGGAAAATCCACCCTGCACCGTGGAGAGAAACGAATCTCCCTGCCCCCGTTGCAAAAGAATCTCCTGGCCCGCATACAGCAGCAGAAGTTTCGTGCCATCCGCCTTGAAAAGCAACTCCCTGCCGTCACTGTTGCGGAAGGTTCCCGCGTATTCACTGGCGTTGTTCACTTCCGTTGCATCGCTGAGCACGATCGCTGCGGGCAGCGACTTGGCTTCCTTCTCTGCGCGTAGCAACTGAACGGCGTACTGCGTGACCAGCGTGGGCCGGTAGCCTTGCATGGCATTGATGGAAGCAAAGGCGGCAACCCCTCCATCCAGGTCTACGTGGATGGAGGAGGCAAAGCAGTTCATCCCGCCGGTGTGGCGCAGAATCTTATGACCGTCCAGGAAATCAATGGCAATGCCATAACCGTAAGAGGCACTGGGACTGAATTCTGGAGCCTTGATATACGGCGTCGACATCAACCGAAAACCCTCGGCCGAGACGATGCGCCCCTCCGCTCCCTGGCCGCCATTGAGCAGCGTGCGCAGATAGACCGCCATATCTCCGGGTGGAGACGCGATGCTGCCCGCCGGGTTATCGAATACCTCCGGCGGCCTTGAGACCAGCCGGCCCTGGCGAGGATAAACCTGGTCATCAAAAAAAGGCTGATAGCCGGTGGCGCTACGCGCGCTGGATTCAATCGTGATCACCGGCGCGGTTGCCGTCATCCCCAGCGGCGTAAGTATGCGCGATTGCAGGCACTGATACCAGGGCCTGCCATCCAGCCGCTCGATCAGTTTGCCCAATATGGCGAAGCCCAGATTGCAGTAGTGGAAGTGAGCACCGGGCTCAAATCCTTGCGCGTGCCGTGCTCCCGGATCGCTCTGAAAGATGTAGGACGCATCCGGAAGACCGGAGGTATGGGTGAGTAGATGATGTGGGGTGATCGGCCCGTATGGCATGGTCACCGGAAGCCAGGGCAAGTACTCGAGCACCGGCCGGCGAAGATCCACCTTGCCCTCATCCCGCAATTGGAGCAGGATCAGCGCCGCAAACGATTTGCTAATCGATCCAATCTGGAAGAGATGATCGGCATTCACCGGAATCTTCAAGTCGACGTTGGCAAAGCCGTAGCCCGCGGTGCGGACGGTTGTTTTGGTATCGGTGAGCGCCTGCGTCATTCCCGGAGCATTCATGACCCGCATGTAGTCGGCGGTGAACTTGTCCAGTTTTTTTTCAACCTCACCCTTTGCGGGTGGCATGGGAATCGGCTCAAGTCCCCAAAGCCTGGGAGAGGCGGTGGAGAGGGCGGAGCTTGCGGCGAGACCAAGAAATGAACGTCGATTGATCACATGAATTCGCGCCAGTCTAGCACGCTCGAGTCCTAGAGGGGATTTTCTGAGTTTTCAGAGTCGACAGCGGCGAGACCATGCTTCTCCATGCGGTAGATGAGCGTGCGGCGGCTGATATCCAGGTAACGCGCCGCCTGGGTCTGATTTCCATCGAACTTCTCCAGAGCCCGGCTGATGAGGTCGCGTTCAATCGCCTCCAGGCTGATTCCGTCCTCCGGCAGGTTCGGCCACAGGATAGCCGTGCCCGCGGAGGAGGGGATCAGCTCCTCCGGCAAATCATCCACCGTGATCAGATCTGCAGACGACAGGACCAGCAGTCGCTCCAGCACATTTTCCAGCTGACGCACATTGCCCGGCCAGCGATACGCAATCAGCCGCTGGTGCACTGCGGATGCCATACGCACATCAAGCAGGCCGTGCCGTTCTTTGACTCGTTGAAACAAGGTGTCGATCAACTCCGGGATGTCTTCCCGCCGTTCCCTCAGCGCGGGGATCCGTAGGGGAACGACGGCCAGCCGGTAATAAAGGTCCTCGCGAAAGGTCCCGTCTTCCACCATGGCCGACAGGTCCCGGTGGGTTGCCGCGATGACGCGAACGTCTACCTTCACCGCGGTGTTCGCCCCCAGTTTGTGAACCTCGCCCTCCTGCAGCACCCGCAGGAGCTTGACCTGTGCCTCCAGGGGAAGTTCGCCAACCTCGTCTAGAAAAACTGTGCCCCCGTCCGCTGCCTCGAAGCGGCCGGCCTTGTTGGCCAGCGCACCCGTAAATGCGCCACGCACATAGCCGAAGAGTTCTGACTCCACCAGCTCCCTGGGAATTGCGCCGCAGTTGATAGGGACGAAAGGCTGGCTGCTTCGGCGGCTATTGTGGTGAATGGCCCGCGCGACAATCTCTTTGCCCGTCCCTGTCTCCCCCTGGATGAGAACCGTGGTGTTCCTCTGGGAGACGCGCGCCGCCTGATCGAGCACGCGCAGGAAACCTTTGGAATGACCAACAATCCCCGAAAAGCCATACCTCTCATCAAGGGCCGTGCGCAGCGTGCGCACTTCTTCGATCAGGTTCTGGCGCTCCATGGCACGCTGCACAATAAGCACCAGGGCTTCAAAATCGATGGGTTTGGTCACGTAATCGTACGCGCCCATCCTCATCGCTTCGACCGCCGTCTCAATGGTCCCAAAGGCGGTGACGACGATGACCGTCGTCTGCATTCCTTCTTTGACAATCCGGCCAAGTAGTTCAAGCCCGCTGGTCGGCATCTGCAGGTCGGTGATGATGAGCTGAGGTTCCATTTCCTTCAGCATCTTCCACGCCTGGTCTCCGTCGTTAGCGAGAGTTACTTCGTAACCAGCCTCCTCCAACTGCATCTTCATGACCCGGCGGAGGCTGCTGTCGTCATCGACAACAAAGATATGATTTCGCTTCATAACACTTCCGCCTTCGCTCTTCGAACGGAAAGGGTTGCCGAGATAGGCAGCTCCATGCGAAAGACGGAACCACCGCCTTCGTTTGGTCTACAAGTGAGTGCCCCGCCGTGCTGGGTGGCGATATTGGATGCAATCGCAAGGCCCAATCCAGTTCCATTTTCCTTAGTGGTAAAAAATGGATCGAAGATCCGTTCCTTATCCTCGGGTGCGATCCCACTCCCTCGATCGCAGACTTCCACGCAGAGACGGTCTTCCGCAAATAACGTGCGGATGAGGACCACTCCTTCGCCCTCCGTTGCCTGGATGGCGTTAAGAATGAGATTGAGCAGCAACTGCTTGATCTGCTCCGGGTCACACTCGATCTCTTGCGGACGCCCTTCTGACTGCACCTGGAGCGACACGTTTTGCCGGCTGGCCGCATGCTGCGCCAGGGCAGTTACAGACTGAACCATCTCCAGCGGCTCCACTTGCTGCATGCGCGGTAGGCGCGGACGAGCGAAATGGAGAAAGTTCGTGAGCAGCTTATTCAGCCGTTGCGACTCCTTGGTCAGGATTTCCAGGCACTCGGCCCGCCCTTCGCCAGAAACCTGTCCTCGAGCCAGGATGCCGGCCGCCCCACTGATGCTTGCCAATGGATTGCGGATCTCATGGGCCAGGCTGGCCGATAGCTGCCCCGCCGCGGTAAGCCGCTCCGTCTTCTTCAAGTGGTCGATATTTTGTTGCAGTTCGGTATGCACGTGCTCGAGTTCAACTTTGGTGTCTTCCACCCGCTTGCGCTGCATGCGTTCACGGTCGGCCAGAAGTCCTGCGATCACCGCAGCCAGACCAAACGTGGTGAGTTCTACCACCTGGTCCTGCGCATCGAGCGGCTCCTGAAACCAGTGGCGATAAATCGATGGCGTCTGCAGGACCGTGGCTAGCATGACCGTCTGGAGCGCTCCCCGCCAGCCGAAGAACATGCCGGCCAACATGAACGGCAGGATATTGAGGTGGTGTAGAACGTTGTGCAGTATCAGCGCGTTCGCCGGCACCATCCAACTAGCGACCGCCAGCGCGATCACCAGGACCACGATCAGGACTGCCTTCGCCCGCGTGGAGCGCAGGCTGGATGGATGGGAAGACATGTCCTCATTCTCCCACGTTGGCCAGGGATGGCTATCGAGCGCGCGCAGACGCGGCGGTGCGGGATGGAACTTTGCCAGCATCGAGAGGGCAAGCGTGCATTTCCATGGCCAAATTGTGTGTTGCCGTTTTCCCCGGCGCGTACAACGCAGAAAGCGTGGACCGCAGCCTGCCAAATGTACCATTCGGAACACCGGGGTGTCCCTTATGGGACTAATCCGGCCTTACTCCATGGGAATTACCGGGATTCAATGCCATTTCTGTTTGGCGCATGGATTGCTCAGAGAGAAGCGTGATGCTTCGCGGGTTGATCCTATTGCCAGTGCTCTTGCCATGCTCCGTTCTCTGCGCCCAATCAATGGCGCCCACGTCAGTGATTGCCCCGCTTGAGCAGAAGGCAACGGGCACCATTCCCGGAGCCCCTCTACCCCAGGTAACCGCAGGCATAACTCCCGTTTCGGGAGCGAATGTTACCCCTCTCACCCTAGAGGATGCCATCGCCATGGCGATGCGAAACAACCCACGGTTAGAGGAAGCGTCGGCCATCACCCGGCGCGCGGAAGGCGCAGCCCGCGCGGCACGCGCTTACAGCAACCCCAGCCTGGAGGTTTTCGAAGGCCGGCAATATGCGAAGCCGGTTGCGATACCTGGTCTCCCCGGGGTCCTGCAGCATTATGGGGCGTACCAGCCAATTGAAATTCCGGTTGAGCGCCACACCCGCCAGCGCGCCGCGCAATCTGGTATTGCGAGCAGCCGCTTCGCCCAGCAGGCAGTTGGGCTCTCTGTGATCGCTGATACCAAACATGCCTTTTATAACGCGCTCCGCCGCCGCGAAGAGATAGAACACGCGCGGGAGAATCTGCAGCTGGTACAAGACCTGCGCCGCCGCGTTGAGGTGTCGGTAAACGTCGGCGAAGAAGGCCGGCTGGAGTTGACGCGCGCCGAGGCTGAACTAGGCCGCGCACAGTTTTCAGTGAGCAGCGCGCAACTGGAGTATGCCAACGCGATCGCCCTGCTGCGAGTCACCATCGCCGGCTCCCTGGACGCAAACCTCGACCCCCAGGGCGAGTTCGAACCACGCATCTCGCTACCGCCACTGAATCAATTAAGGGAACTGGTTATGCAAAAACACCCGGTCATCGCCCAGTCGCGGGCTGATATCGATACGGCCATCGCCACATTGGATCACGAACGAGCGCTGCGCATTCCGCAACCCGTCGCCTTTGCAGAATACGAGAACCAACCAGACCTGACCTTCTGGCGCATGGGCTTCACCGTGCCTATCCCCTTGTGGAACCGGCGCCAGGGGCAGATAACCGAAGCCAAGGCCGCAATTTCCCAGTCGGCCTCAGTGCTCTACGAAAAGAACCTCCAGTTAGTCTCCGCGTTGGAACGAGCCTATGAGCAATATCAGCTTGCCGACCAGCAGGCCACGTCGCTGGAGTCCGGTTCGCTGCGCGCAGCCGTGAGTGCAGTGGATGCCGCCAAGGCAGCCTACCGCTTTGGCGAACGCGGCATCGTGGAAGTACTGGATGCCCAGCGCGTACTGCAGGGTGTCCGCGGCGATCTGGTGGATGCGCAGTTTGTGCGCCAGTCGGCGCTGGTGGATCTGGAAGAACTTGGCGCGATTGCGCCCGGAGTGCGACCGTGATGATTATCCTGGATTTTGTGCCGCCGTTGTGGCGAGGCCGTTTGCCTCGCCGTGCTGGAACACTCGTTCTTACCGGCTTGCTCCTGATCACAAGCCAGGGCTGCAAGAGCAAGCAAAAAGCCAACGCCGCGGAGCGACCCGCCCATCCCAACGAGGTATCGATCACACCGGGGCTGGCGGAACACCTGAAGTTCGGCACTCCCGAAATGATGGCAGTCGACGGCACGCTGCAGGTGGCCGCGCACGTGGAAACAGATGCCCGGCGCATCGCGCGTGTGGGCTCTCCCGTGGCCGGGCGCATCCTTGAGTTGCTCGTCTTTGAAGGCCAAAAAGTGAAGGCCGGCACCGTTCTTGCCATGCTGCACAGTACGGATCTTTCGGACACACAGCTGGCACTGATCAAAGCCTCCTCTCAGCGAGGACTGGCTGACGCCGCGGTGAAGCGCGCCGAGCAACTCGTGGAAGCGGATGTGATTGGCCGCGCGGAGTTGGAGCGCCGCAGGGCTGAGTCTCTGCAGGCCAACACCGAGGTGGAATCGTGCCGCACCCAGTTGCGCGGCCTGGGCATGACAGAGGCCCAGATTCGTCAGCTCGAAACCACCCACAAGATCAGCGCGGATTACCCCATTCTCAGTCCCAGAAGCGGCACCGTTTTGAAACGCGAGATCACCATCGGCCAGGTAGTGCAGCCAGCCGACCCGGCCTTCACCATCGCGGATCTCTCCAGTGTCTGGATCGTCGCCAACGTGCCCGAGGAAGACGCCGGCCAGCTACAGAAGGATATGGAAGTCCTGGTGCGGGTACCCGCCCTATTGCAACAGAAGATTACCGGACATCTCTCGTTTATCTCACCCATCGTCGACCCGGCTACACGCACCGTAGAGGTTCACATGGATGTTGACAATCCCGACGGCCTGCTCAAGCCCGATGAACTCGCCGGCATGACCCTCACCGGCCGCACGGACAGCAAGCTCTCAGTGCCCAACGCTGCCATCGTGCGAGAAAACAATCAGGATTACGTTTTCGTGCAGGCTGCGCCGCAGAAATATGTGCTCCATGAGGTCTCACTCGGAGACGAAGAGAACGATCGTCGCGTGGTGCTGAGTGGCGTAGGGCTGAACGATCAAATCGTCACCGAAGGCGCCTTCCACCTGAACAATCAGCGCAAGCAAAACGCCATCAAAGGGGGCGTCTAGATGCTGCACTCCATCATTGCCGGCGCGCTCCGGCAACGGCTCATCCTTGTGGTCGTTGCCCTGGTGCTGGTGGGTTTCGGCATCAACGCGGTGGGACATTTATCCGTGGATGCTTTTCCTGACGTTGCCAACGTCCAGGTGCAGATCGCGACCGAGGCTGCGGGTAAGTCTCCCGAAGAAGTAGAGCGTTTTGTCACCATCCCCATTGAAATTGCCATGACCGGGCTGCCCGGGATGACTGACATGCGGTCGCTCAATAAACCGGCTCTCTCGCTCATCACGCTCGTGTTCAGTGATGGAAGTGATCTCTTCCGCGAACGCCAGATGATCTCGGAACGGCTGTCGGAACTGCGCGATCGTATGCCGGAGGGCGTCACACCGGTTCTCGGTCCTATCACCAACGCGCTGGGCGAGGTCTATCAATACACGCTCGAGCTTCCCAACGAGAGCGACTTACATCGCCCCCTCACCCGGGAGGAACTTATCCAGCGGCGCACGCTGGAAGATTGGGTGGTGCGTCCCCTCCTGCGCTCCATCCCCGGGGTGGCGGAGATCAACTCGACCGGCGGCTTCGTCAAGCAATACGAAACGCTCGTCGATCCGCAAAAGCTGCACTACTACAACCTCACCATCAACGATGTGCGGGATGCGCTGGCGCACAATAATGCCAATGCCGGCGGAGGTGTCCTGCGTCAGCACGCCGAGCAGTATCTCATCCGCAGCGTCGGCCTGGTTCGCGATCTCGAAGACATCCGCAATATTGTTCTCAACGAAACCAAGGGCACACCGGTCTACATTCGCGACGTGGCTGAGGTGCGCATTGGAACGGAAGTGCGTTACGGCGCCATGATCAAGGACGGTTACACCGAGGCCGTAGGTGGCATCGTCCTGATGACCAGCGGCGGCAATGCCAAAGAGATTGTGAGTCGTGTGAAAGCGCGGGTGGCCGAAATCAATAGCAAGAACATGATTCCCGGCGGCCTGCAGATCGTTCCTTATTACGACCGCTCACAGCTGGTGGATGCGGCGATCCATACCGTAACCGAGGTGCTCGCCGAAGGCGTTGTGCTGGTGGTCATCATTCTTTTTCTCTTTCTAGGCGATCTGCGGTCGAGCCTGATCGTCAGCGCCAACCTGGTGCTGACGCCGCTGCTCACCTTTCTGGTGATGAACCGCATCGGCTTGTCCGCCAACCTCATGTCTCTCGGTGGTCTGGCAATCGCCATCGGTCTTATGGTGGATGGTTCCGTAGTGGTAGTGGAGAATATCTTCGCCAGGCTGAGTCACGCCAAACTAACCCAACACTCGGGAGACACGCACGCCAAGCTTCACGTGATTCTTTCGGCGGTTAAAGAAGTGGCCACGCCCGTGCTGTTCGGAGTCACCATCATTATCCTTGTCTTTCTTCCTTTGATGACCCTGGAAGGCATGGAAGGCAAATTGTTTGCGCCCCTGGCATTCACCATTGCCATCGCGCTGGCCATCTCTCTCCTGCTCTCGCTCACACTCTCGCCCGTGCTCTCTTCCTACCTGTTGAAGGGCGGCTCAGAAGAGGACACGTGGTTGGTGCGGGTTCTGCGCAGGCCCTATGACTATCTATTGCACTGGGCTCTGAACCATCGAAAGATCATGGTTTGCGCAGTGATCGTAATCTTTTGTGGCGCGCTGTCGCTCTTTCCTTTCCTCGGCACATCGTTCATTCCGGAGATGCAGGAGGGTACACTCTCGCCCAACGCGGATCGCGTGCCCAATATCTCACTTGAGGAATCCCTCAAGATGGAGCAGGAAATGCAACGCCTGATGCTTCAGGTTCCCGGCGTCAACACCGTGGTCTCTCGACTAGGCCGCGGTGAATCCCCTGCAGATCCCGCCGGCCCAAATGAGGCGGATGTGCTGGCATCGTTGACTCCTTATGACAAGCGGCCCCGTGGTATGACCCAGGACGTCATTGCCGAACAGATTCGCGCGCGGTTGGCAGCTCTGCCTGGGATCAACCTGGTGATGTCGCAACCCATTAGCGATCGGGTAGATGAGATGGTCTCCGGGGTCCGCGCCGACGTCGCTGTCATGCTCTACGGAGACGATTTGAATACGCTGGTTCAAAAGGCTTCCGAAATTGCAAGGGTAGCCACCGGCATTCAGGGCACCCAGGATACTCGCGTTGACCGGGTTGGTGGTCAACAATACCTCACGATCGATATCGACCGCGGCTCCATCGCCCGCTACGGTCTCAATGCGGCTGACGTTAACGACGTCATAGAGACCGCAATCGCAGGCAAGACTGCAACCGAAATTTACGAAGGAGAACGCCGGTTCGCCGGGGTAGTGCGGCTGCCGGAAGACCTCCGCGACAGTGTGGACGACATACGAGAACTTCAGATCAGCACCCCTGACGGGCCGCGCGTCCCGCTTAAGGACCTCTCCCGTGTGAAGGTGATCGAAGGACCCGCCCTTATCAATCGCAGCATGGGCAAGCGCCGCATCGTCGTCGGCGTGAACGTGCAGGACCGCGACCTGGGTGGCTATGTACAGGAGCTGCAACAGAAGGTTGAGCATCAGGTCCAGCTGCCTGCCGGCTACTACATCGAATGGGGCGGACAGTTCCACAACATGCAGCGCGCCATGCATCACTTGATGGTGATTGTTCCCATCACCATTGCGGCGATTTTCTTTCTGTTGTTTATCCTCTTTCACTCCGTTCGATTCGCTGCGCTCATCATCACGGTGCTGCCTCTCGCCTCCATCGGCGGCATCGTCGGACTCTTTGTCAGCGGCGAGTATCTCTCTGTGCCCGCCTCGGTAGGGTTCATTGCCTTGTGGGGAATTGCGGTATTGAACGGGGTGGTCCTGGTGTCGTACATCCGCAAGTTGCGCGAAGAGGGTCTGACCCAGGCCAACGCGGTTCGCGAGGGAACCAGGTTGCGCTTCAGGCCGGTGATGATGACGGCCACCGTGGCGGCGTTGGGACTGGTGCCCTTTCTATTTGCCACCGGACCCGGCTCTGAGATTCAGCGGCCGCTGGCGATCGTGGTCATCGGCGGGTTGGTCAGTTCCACCGCACTCACGCTCTTGTTGTTGCCAGTGGTGTATGCCGCATTCGAAGGGAAAGAGGCTATGCCGGCGCCAGGTACAAGGTTCTCCTCTGACAACGTCTCGGTTGGCCGCGAATCGCAGTCGGCCTAGAAACGCAACGCCGGCCAGCTCTTTGACGAGACTATCCCGGGTACTCTATAAATCTCAAGGCGTGATGTCTGCATCTCCAGGAGCGCCATGGCGTATATTCTTTCGCTCGACCAGGGAACAACCAGCTCTCGTTCCATTCTCTTTGGCAAAGATGGAAACATCGTCGCCCACGGGCAACGCGAATTCAAGCAGATCTACCCCCAGGGCGGCTGGGTCGAGCATGATCCCTATGACATCCTGACCTCGCAAATGAGTTCAGTGGTCGAGGTTCTCGGCAAAGCCGGCGTGCGCGCGCGTGACCTGGCGGCGGTTGGCATTACCAATCAGCGGGAGACGACGATCGTATGGGACCGTGAGACCGGTAAGCCGGTCTACAACGCAATCGTCTGGCAGGATCGCCGCACCGCCGAACGATGCCAGCAGTTGAAGAACGACGGCATGGAAGAAACCGTCCGCCAGAAAACAGGCCTGTTGATCGATCCCTACTTCTCCAGCGGCAAGATCGCGTGGATACTGGAAAACATCGACGGAGCGAGGCAAAGGGCCGAGGCCGGCAAACTGGCTTTCGGCACGGTCGATAGCTGGCTGATCTGGAACTTGACCAGCGGGCGGAAACACATCACCGACCGGACCAATGCATCCAGGACGATGCTCTACAACATCGTCGAAGGCAAATGGGACGCGGATCTGCTGAAGCTATTCCGGATTCCCGAAAGCATGATGCCTGAGGTGGTCTGGTCGAGCGAGAAGATCGGCCCCGTGACCACGTCACTAGGCCTCGAGACGGGTGAGATCGCAGGCATTGCCGGTGACCAGCAAGCGGCTCTCTTTGGACAACTGTGCATCCAGCCCGGCGACGCAAAGAACACCTACGGCACCGGCTGCTTCCTGCTGCAGAACATCGGCTCCCAATTCGTGCTGTCGGAGAAGCGGCTGATCACCACTCTCATTTGCAGCCTGGATAAGAAACTGGAATATGCCCTGGAAGGCAGCATCTTCATTGGCGGAGCAGTGGTCCAGTGGCTGCGCGACAGTCTGCAGTTGATTCGCCATTCCTCCGAGGTGAATGCGCTGGCGGCTACGGTGGAAGACTCCGATGGAGTCGTCCTGGTGCCCGCATTCGTCGGCCTGGGCGCTCCCTACTGGGACCCGTATGCGACCGGCCTGCTGATTGGGCTGCGCCGCGGTACGAAGCCCGGCCACATCGCCCGCGCAGCCGAAGAGAGTATCGCCTTCCAGGTGGCCGATGTTATCGAGGCCATGGATGCGGATACCAAGTGTCCGTTCCGGGAGTTGCGCGTTGATGGAGGCGCGGCCGTGGATGACCTGCTGATGCAATTCCAGGCGGACCTTCTTGGCGTGCCCGTTATCCGTCCCGCGGTCAACGAGACCACCGCGCTCGGTGCGGCTTATCTCGCCGGGCTTGCTGTGGGCTTCTGGAACAGCCCGGACGAAATTCGCAAGCTGCGCGCGGCAGATACGCGCTTCGAACCCAAAGCCGGGCAAAAGAAAATCACCGAGGGGCGGGCGCGCTGGAAGAGAGCTGTCCAGCGGTCAAGAACCTGGCATGAAGGAGATGAATAGATGAATCGCCCGGCAATGCTGGCCCGTGTACAGGCTCGTTCCACTCCATGGGACATCGTCGTCATCGGAGGTGGAGCGACCGGCGTGGGGGTCGCCGTCGATGCCGCCAATCGCGGCTTCTCCGTGCTGCTGCTGGAGCGGATGGATTTTGGCTCGGCCACGTCGAGCCGGAGTACGAAGCTGGTGCACGGCGGCGTCCGCTACCTGGAACAAGGAAACATTTCGCTGGTGATGGAAGCCCTGAAGGAACGCGGCCTGCTGCGCCAGAACGCTCCCCACCTGGTCCATGATCTGGGCTTCGTCGTGCCTAACTATTCCTGGTGGGAAGCTCCTTTCTACGGCATCGGCATGAAGGTCTATGACCTGCTCGCCGGCAAGTACGGCTTTGGCAAGTCTCGGCTGCTCTCGCTTGAAGAAACTCTGGAGCGGCTGCCCACCATCCAGACCGAGGGCCTGCGCGGCGGCGTCATCTACTACGACGGCCAATTTGATGACACTCGCCTGCTGATCCATCTGGCCGCCACGGCTGCTGATCAAGGCGCTGTCCTGCTCAACTATGCGCCGGTGGTCGAGATCACCCGGGGCCCCGATGGATTTGCCGATGGGGTGGTCGCGATCGATAGCGAATCTGGCCAGCGCATGAAGATCCCGGCGCATGTGGTGGTGAATGCGGCAGGTATCTTCGCCGACGATGTGCGCCGGCTGGCTGAGCCGGAACTGGCGGGCATGATCGCGCCCAGTCAGGGGATTCACCTGGTCTTCGAGCGTGCGTTCCTGCGCGGCAACACTGCGATCATGGTGCCGCATACGAGTGATGGCCGGGTGCTGTTTGCCATTCCCTGGCATGAGCACACCGTGGTCGGCACCACCGACACACCGATCGAGGAGCCGTCGTACAATCCGCTTCCCTTTGAGGAAGAGATTCAGTTCATCCTCGACACCGCGGCCCAGTACCTCAGCCGACCTCCGCAGCGCAGTGATGTGCTCAGTGTGTATGTCGGCATCCGTCCCTTGGTGAAGGCCAACGGCGCTTCGATGAAAACGTCCTCGCTCTCTCGCGACCACACCATCCATGTCGACAATTCCGGGCTGCTGACCATCGTCGGAGGCAAGTGGACCACCTATCGCCATATGGCCGAGGACTGCGTGGACCACGCGATCACGCTCGGTGAACTGAACGACGTGCCCAGCGGGACGCGTGATCTGAAGATCCATGGCTACAAGGAAGGTGTCGATTCGCTCAACAGTCTTGGGATCTACGGTTCGGATACTGAGAAAATCCTGGCCCTGGCCGCTGCGGATAAGCGTCTTGGCCAGCGGCTCCATCCTGACCTGCCCTATATCGGCGCCGAAGTGATCTGGGGGGTTCGGGAGGAGATGGCGCGCACGGTCGACGATATGCTATCCCGCCGCACGCGGGCATTGTTCCTGAATGCCAGGGCGGCCACCGCGATGGCGCCGGCCGTGGCCAAGCTCATGGCGGACGAGCTGGGCACCGGACAGGATTGGATCGACGGACAGTTACAGCAATTCGATGATCTGGCACGAAAATACCTGTTACCGTGAAGGGCACACGAAAAGACAGGAATTGTTCGTTTAATGAAGAGACAAGATTTTGGCGAATACCTGGCGGAGGCCCTGGCGGTCTTCATCATCATTGCATTCGGCGACTCCGTCGCCGCCATGTACTCCCTTTACAACCCTAGCCCTTACCTGAATTCCTATTGGGGCGTGTGTATCGCGTGGGGCCTGGCTGTCAGCATGGCCATCTATGCCACCGGGTCCATCTCCGGCACGCATGCTAATCCAGCAGTAACGCTGGCGCTGGCGCTTTATCGAAAATTCTCCTGGCGTAAAGTCGTTCCCTATTGTGTGGCCCAGGTGGTGGGTGGCGTGCTCGGGGCGGCTCTTGTGTATGTGTTGTATGTGCCGGTGATTGACCACTTCAACCAAGCCGCGCAGCTCACGCGTGCGGCCGGCGGAGCCGCCGGAGTTTTCTTTACTCATCCTGGCCTGGCGATCACGCCCATGCATGCCTTCAGCGACGAGATCATATTAACGGCTTTTCTCATCTTCGGCATCTTCGCCATTACCGAGCAATACAACGAGATGGCGCCCCAGGCGAATGCGAGCGCCTTCATGATCGGCCTGCTGGTAGCGTTGATCGGAGCGTCGATGGGCTATCTGGAGGCTTGGGCGATCAACCCGGCGCGTGATCTGGGCCCACGGATCTTTTGCTTTCTGGCTGGCTGGGGACCGGCCGCGTTCCCTTCGCCACAAAATTACTGGTGGATCCCGATTGCCGGCCCCTTGCTTGGCGGCTGCGTGGGCGGCGGCGCCTATCAATATCTGATTCGGCCCTTTCTGCCGGCGCACCTGCGGGCCCTCGCTGGGGAATCGAAATGAGCCGGATTTCGCGAAGGGCGTTCTCGGCCCTCGCGATGGCAGCGCTGGGGTCGAGATGCATTGCCCAGCCCAGAGAGACGAGTGTCGTACTGCTGCTAACTGGCGTGATCACGGATGGAGGCTGGAGCCAGCTGGCCTTTAATGGTCTGAAGGCGCTGGGACCCGGATTCAAGACCGCCTACGCGGAGAACATCGGTCTGGCGCAAATGCAGGAAGTGGCCCGCGGCTACTCCGACGATGGTTTCGATCTCGTCTTGGGTCATGGCTTTGAGTTCAGCAGCGCGCTGCTCGACATTGCGCCGGATTATCCCAGGCAAAAATTCTTCGTGACCAGCTTTCTGCCGCAACCTACGGTCCCTGGGAATCTCCTGTTCATCAATCTGGGTTATTTTGGCGCCGCCTATGGAGCGGGTGCACTGGCGGCATTGATTTCGGAGCGCAAGCAGGCGGTTGGTTTTGTCGGTGGTGAGGACGATCCGACGCAGCAGCGCATACTGAAATGCTTCATCGCTGGCGCTCACCACACCGTGCCCGGGATCCAGGCACTAGGCATCATCACCGGCGATTACGATAACGCCGCCAAAGGCCGCGAAGCCGCTGCGACCCTGATCGGCAATGGAGCCGATGTGATCTGGCATGCGGCGGATGTTACGGGGCTGGGCGCGATCCAGGGTGCGGTCGCCGGCAAGGCGAAGGTGATGGGGTGCTACTCCGACCAGACAGACCTGGCGCCTAACAATATGGCGACCAGCTTCGAAATGAATCTTGGCGGCATGGTGCAGACCGTTGCTCATGAGGTCGCTAACCGATCCTTCGTGGGCGGCAAGGAGTGGAAGCCTACCGTGGACTGGATGTGGCTGCTGAAGGCGGGGGCAAGGGGCAACCACAATCCGCAGCTGGTTTCGGCAGCGCAGTGGGCTGCGTTTCAAAAGGTGTGGGGAGATCTTTCTGCGGGTAAGATCGACCTATCCCCCTGGGTTTGAAGGGTACGGGCTTTAGCCCGTACATAACAGATCAGAATGATTGGGCCTTTAGGCCCTGAGGGAATTTTTTTCAGCACGCTTGAGGAAAAGTTGCCCTCAGGGGCTAAAGCTTACTCTTTTTGCTTCCATATGTACGGGCTAAAGCCCGTACCCTTCGCTGAAGCGTTTGTCGTTACTTGAGGAGAAGGACTTGCCCGCATTCGCGATGAGGAAGATCGTCAAGCGATTTCCCGGGGTCGTGGCCAACAACGACGTTGACTTCACCATCGAAGCGGGCGAGATTCACGCCCTGCTGGGAGAGAACGGCGCCGGCAAGAGCACCCTCATGCAGATTCTCTACGGATTCCATTCCATGGATTCCGGATCGATCCTGATCGACGGCGAGCCGGTCACAATCAACAGCCCTAAAGATGCGATCGCGCTTGGCATTGGCATGGTGCATCAGGAATTCATGCTGGTGCGGCGCTTCTCTGTGGTTGAGAACACTGTGCTCGGCCTGAACGAAGACGGCGGTCCGATGCTCGACCTGCGTAAGGCCGCACGGCGGCTGCGCAGTTTGAGCGACCAGCATCATCTGGCTATTGATCCGGATACGCAAGTGCAGCATCTGCCCATCGGCGTGCAGCAACGGGTCGAGATTCTCAAGCTGCTCTATCGCGACGCCAGGCTGCTGATCCTCGACGAACCCACCGCCGTCCTCACCACGCACGAGAAGGACCAGCTCTTCACGGTGTTGCGTGGCCTGCGTGACCAGGGCCACTCGATCGTCATTGTGACCCACAAACTTCAAGAGATCCTGGAGCTCGCGGATCGTGTCACCGTGATGCGTGATGGCCGTGTCGTGGGCGTGGTTAACACGCGGGAGACCACGGAGCAGGAGCTGGCGCGCCTCATGGTAGGCCGCGATGTGAACCTTCGCGCCTATCGGGTTCCGGTCGAACGCGGCCGAGCCGTCTTGCGCGTCAACGGGCTTCACGTGCGCGACGATGTGGGGCAGGAGAAAGTCCGCGGCGTGAGCCTCGATGTGCATGCGGGAGAGATCGTCGGCATTGCCGGTGTCGACGGCAACGGGCAGTCGCAATTAGCCGAGGCGATTATGCATTTGCGGCCGGCCCATCAGGGACAAGTCTTTCTCGACCAGCGCGAAGTTACCCGGCTGACGGTCGCGCAGCATCGGGCTCTCGGCCTGTCCTATATTCCGGCCGATCGCAGGCATGTGGGTGCGGTCACGGAGATGTCCGTCGCCGACAACGCAATCCTTGGGTCGCAACGGCAGCGCACCCGCGGTTTGTTTCTCGATCGGCCCAAGATCCGCGAGTATGCGGAGAGGCTGGTCGCGCGGTTTGGAGTGCGTGCCTCCGGCATCGGGGCCATGGCGGGTAAGCTCTCCGGTGGCAACCTGCAGAAGCTGATCCTGGGTCGGGAGATTCTGCAGGATGCAGCCGCTATCGTGGTCGAACAACCGACGCGAGGACTGGATGTGGGCGCAGTGGAGTCCGTATGGCTCGAACTGCTGCGCGAACGCGAGCGGGGCAAGGCAATCCTATTGATCTCTGCCGAGCTGGAGGAGTTGATGAATCTGGCCGACAGGATCGCCGTGATGTTCGAAGGGCGGATCGTCGGTATCCTTGACGCGGCGACCGTCACCCAGGAAAAGCTGGGGCTTATGATCTCCGGAGTTGCATGAAGCTGATCGAACGACGTCTCACTCCGGCTGACTCGCCGCTCGCCATCACCACTGCCATGGTCCTCGCGGTGGTGGCAGCGATGCTCGTCACCTCGCTGCTCTTTGTCCTCTACGGCGCGAACCCATTCCAGGCCTACTTCGCGCTCTTTCACGAACCGTTCGCAACCATGCGCGGATTTGGCTATACCCTGGTGCGCACCGCGCCTTTGACGTTGATTGCCCTCGGCACCATCGTCAGCTGGCGATCCGGTTTTGGTTACCTGGGCTTTGAAGGATGCTTCGTGATTGGCGCCGCGGCCACCAGTTGGTTGGCTCTGGCCACGGCGCCAGGCGGAGCCGTGGGCCCGCTGCCCTCGGTTGCATTCTGGCCCTTGGTGCTCTTGCTGAGTTTCGCTGCCGGAGCGGTGTGGGCTGGCATGGTTGCCCTGGTCCGAGCGCGGTTCGGCGGCAACGAGGTGCTCATCTCGTTGATGACCAACTACGTCGCCATCCTGATTGTGCAGTACCTGGTATCGGGCCCCATGCGCGCGCCCGGCGGAGTTCCGGAGACGGCGCTGCTGCCGCGCGCTACGTGGCTGCCGTTTATCCTGCACGGGACACGTGCGCATGCCGGCATCCTGCTCGCCTTATTGGCAACTGTGCTGGTTTGGATGCTGCTGCGCAAGACGCCTCTGGGCTATGAGCTGATTGTTAGCGGCCTGAGTCCGTCCGCCGCTCGCTATGGTGGTATCAACGTGGGCATACGCCTGGTGCTCGCGGCATTCCTGGCCGGTGGCCTGGGCGCCCTGGCGGGCACGGTCGAGGTACTGGGTGAGCAACATCGCCTGATGGATGGGATTAGCGGTGGAGTCGGTTTCACCGGCATCATCGTCGCGTTGCTGGCCAAGCTCAACCCCCTGGCGGTGATCCCTGCGGCCGTGCTGTACGGCGGCATGACGGTGGGCGCGAATGCCATGCAGCGCAGGGCTGGTATTCCGTCTTCCATCACTTTCATTTTGCAAAGCCTCATCGTGTTGATGGTGCTGGCCAGCGATATCTTTCGCCGCTACCGGGTGAAGCTGACGTGAACTTTCATCGGCTGCTGACCTCAGCATTTTTCGCAACCTGGCTCGCCGCCAGCTTACGGCTCTCCGGGCCGGTGCTGCTGGCTGCGTTGGGAGAGACATTCGCCGAGTGCTCCGGGGTGCTGAATGTGGGTATCGAAGGCACCATCCTGCTCGGTGCACTGGCCAGCTTCCTCACCGATTATGTAACCGGCATGGTGTGGATAAGCCTGTTGGCTGCGATGATCACGGGTATTTTGTTCAATTTGCTGCTGGCCTGGATGTATGTCACGGTTCGTGCCAGCCAGGTGGTGGTCGGGCTGGTATTCAACGTACTGGCGCTGGGCATTGCTGCTACCGTCTATCGCCGGGCGCTGGGGGAGTCCGCCGGCCCGACGAGTGTGCCCATGTTTCCCCTTCTTCATATTCCGTGGTTGAGCGATCTTCCCTTGCTGGGGCCGGTTTTGTTTGGCCAGGCGATTCTGCTTTATCTGACGCTGGGGCTGGTTCTGGTAGCCCACGTGGTCTTGTTTCGCACGCGCTTTGGCCTGGCGCTGCGGGCTGCGGGAGAAAACCCCAGCGCCGCGGATGCGGCCGGCATTTCCGTCGCTCGCATGCGTTACATAGGAGTGCTGATCGGCGGCGCTACCGCGGGCATGGCCGGCGCCTACCTGGTGCTGGCGCAGATCGGGCTATTTCGCGAATCGATTGTTTCGGGGCAGGGATTCATTGCCCTGGGGATTGTCATCTTTGGGCGATGGAACCCGGGCAAGGCGGCACTGGCTGCGCTAGTGTTTGGCGCTTGCGATGCGCTGCAGCTTTCGCTGCAATTGGGAGGAGCAAGGGTTCCGCCGCAGTTGCTGGAGTCATTACCCTACATCGTCACCATACTGGCGATTTCAGGTTTGTTTGGTGGCAAAGCGATACAACCGGCCGCGCTGATGGTTCCTTACTCCAAAGATTGAGGAGGGAGCTGCTGCGGCTCCCGCGTGTAACAGCATCTGCCTGTCCCTCGGTATCCGCTCTGCTGTGTGCCCCGGCTCCCCCACAAAGGTCTCCTCCGTTAGTTCTCCCACAGAATCGTCATCCTGAGCGAAGCGCCTCGCAGACCTATCGCCTAACAGGGGACTTACGGCGCGGAGTCGAAGGACCCCGAGGATGCTTAACCAACGAATGCGCTGCAGGGCTTTCCGGCCACCAAAACCAAGAAAAAATCAAAAAAGTCACAACCTCCGAGCGTAGCCGAGGGACCTGCAGTTCATTCGATCCGCACCCACTCTCGATCGATTCGCAGCTCTAGACCTTGGCATCCCGACCGGAGCGAAGCGTAGTGGAGGGACCTGCGGTTTCTCTTCCTATTTCGGCCACGGCCGCCGTTTGAATTCATCTGTCCCGGCGCGCTGGGTAAGGGCATCAGCGCTGACTTGCGCCTGCCGCCTGACCGCGGTCTCATCCACCCTGCCTACGATCCCGTCACGCATCACGAAGCGTCCGTCGATCATCACGGTCGTTACCTCATGACCCAGCGCGGAGTACACCATCGCTGAGACCGGATGATGAATCGGCGTCATGAAGGCATTGTTGTAGTCCAGCACCACAATGTCCGCCTTCTTGCCCACCTCGATCGAACCGATCTCCGCTTCCAGGCCAACAGCACGAGCGCCACCAATGGTAGCCATCTCCAGCACCTTTTCAGCCGTCATGATGGTTGCATCCTGATGCACGCCCTTCTGTTGCAACGCAGCAAACTTCATCGCCTGGAAGAGACTGTGATTGTTGCTGCTGGCCGGGCCATCGGAGGCCAATCCCACCGTCACACCAGCCGCAAGCATCTCGGGGATAGGCGCGCAGCCCGACGCCAGGTACATATTGCTGCACGGATTATGCGAAACCTTGGTCCCGTGCTTGTGGAGTATCCGAATGTCCTCCGTCGTGCAGTGCACGCAATGCACAGCGATCACATCGGGCCCGAGAAAACCAATGTCGCTGAGAAATTGCGTGTCGTCCATTCCATACGTAGCCGCGGCCGTCTCCAATTCGAAATTGGTTTCCGCCACATGGGTGGTGATGAGCACATGCTCCTCATCGGCCAGCTTCCGGGTCAGCCGGTAGCCTTCCTCATCGACGGCCCAGATCATGTTGGGCGCAAGACCCACCTGCACCCGTCCTCCCGGCTTGTTGTAGCGCCGTATCTGCTCTTTGGCGTCGGCCAACGCAACCACGGGCTTCTCCAGCAGTGCCGCCGGAACACCATATTGCACACCGTCGGAGATGAAGCCACGGCAAACAAAGCCACGCATGCCGGTCGCCTCGAAAGCATTGACGACGGACGTGATCATGCCCGGCTGCGGGTGGACATACATGAAGTCCACCACCGTGGTTACCCCGGAGCGGATGGACTCAACGCAGCCATGCATTGCGGCAGCATGGGCGTCCTGCGCCGTAAGATGGACCGCGCTGGGGCCGGTCATGCAGGTAAACCACTTCTTCAGCACCATGTCGTCGCCCAGTCCCTTGAGCAGGGTCTGGAACAGATGGGTATGGGTATTCACCATCCCGGGCATCACGATGCGCCCACTGCAGTCCACGATCTCCGCTTCAGGGTATCGCTGCTGCAGTTGCTGGCGGCTGCCAATGGCTGCGATGCGGTCGTTTTGTACACATACGCTGGCCCGCTCCAGGATTTCGCGGCGATCGTTCATGGTGATCAACCAGCCATCGGCGAGGATGAAACTCATTCCAGTAAGCCTCCGTTTTTTGTCTGGTTCATCGTAACCTTTCGCCTCGAATGGCACCAAAATCTCACCCCTCTGAAGCACCGTGGTACGATAACTTTCCCCGTCAAAGGCTCCGCCCGGTGTGGCTGTAAGCGCTGTAAGATTGGAAACCCGCTTGGCCCGACGTTTTAGTGTTTGCCACCGCTATTTGCTGCTGCTCACGACCCTTCTGCTGAGTGTCGCGCTCCCCGGCTTTGCCCAGCCCAACCAAGGCAATGCAGAAGCCGGATTACCGGTTATCGAAAGCTACAACGCCAGAGCCTACAACGGCTTTCCCCAAATCTGGACCATTCTCCAGGACCGGCGCGGGATCATGTACTTCGGCAATTCCGGCGGCGAAATCCTGGAGTACGACGGGGTTACCTGGCGAAAAATCACCACTGCCAATATCGTGCGTTCGCTGGCCATCGACGACGACGGAAAAATCTGGTTTGGCTCTAATGCGAACTTCGGCTACCTCGCTCCCGACGCCGCCGGCACGCTCAAATTTGTCTCATTGCTCGACAAAATTCCGGCCGAGCAGCGCGATTTTACAGATGTTTGGCAAATACTCATCACCCCACAAGGTGTCTTCTTTCGCTCCTACGAGCACCTCTTCCGTTGGGATGGCAAACAGATGCAGGTATGGTCGCCTGCAGCCAAGTCCAGATTCCAGGCGCTCTCCGCCGTTCACGGCCACATCTATACCTCGCAGGAGGGGATCGGCCTCCAGGAAATCGCCGGCGATGAGTTGCGCAACGTGCCCGGCGGCGACGGCTATCGCGACTCCATCAAACTCTTTCTTCACCCCTACGACGCCCACCGCATTCTGGTCTCTGCGCGCAATGGATTGTTCACGCTCTACGACGGCGAAAAGGTTACCCCTTTCCCCACGCCGGTAGACGACTACTTTCTCAAGTACAAGCTTTATACCTCTACGATCCTGGCCGATGGCAGCATCTGCGCCACCACCCTGGGCGGCGGTGTGGTCATCCTCGAGCACGACGGCAAGCTGCGCCAGATTATTGACAAAAATGCCGGGCTGCTGACCTCGGAAACCCTCTCCGCTTATCAGGACCGGGAGGGCGCGCTCTGGGTGGGCATGGAAGATGGCGTGTCGCGGGTCGAGGTGGAATCACCGATCTCGATTTTCTCGCGTTCAGGCTCCTTCGACGTGCTTCGCTTTCAAGGGACCATCTATGCTTCGGGCGTAGACTCCAACTCTGCCGTTTCCCGGCTTGTCTCCGATCCCAAGACGGGCCGTCCGTCTTTTGTTCCTTTGCACGGTCCAGGGCAGGGCTGGACCTTGCTCGCGTTCAAAGACCCCGAGGGCAAGACGCCGGACCAGTTGCTCGCAGCCACGAGCGAGGGCGCGATGAGGGTGGAGGGCGACAACCTGGTCCCTGCCATGCCTGCCGTACACGGTTTGCCAGAGCAGAACTACTTCCTTTTGCAATCGCGAAAGACGCCGGCTCGAGTGTTTATCGGTCACTCGGATGGCATAAGCTCGATGCGATGGGACGGGCGCACATGGATCGATGAGGGCAGGCTGCCCGGCACCCTCTACGAGGCCAGAAGCCTGGCCGAAGACGGGGAAGGAACTCTCTGGGCGGGCGGCTCCGACGGCAAGGTGGTGCGGGTGGAGGTTGGTCCCTCGGGGATGCGCGATGCCAAATTCCAGGAGCTTGGCGCCCGTGAAGGTCTCGCCGCCGGCATTACCGATGTCGAGTTTGTTGCTGGAAGCACCTTTGTTACGCTGGGCCGCACGCAGCATATCTACCGCTGGGACGCAGCGGGGCACAAGTTTGTCGTCGACGATCGTTTTCTGCTGCCCGTGGATTCCACCGATGCTACGCCGTACCTGTTTCCCGCGTTGAACGGGAACTTCTGGTCCATCGCCTTTTCTTATGACAACCGTCGCGTAGCGCTGTTTAGCCGGCAGCCGGATGGGAGCTGGCACGCGGAAGAGGACGCCTACCGCCGCCTGGACCGGTACCGTACCTTATTTCTGCGTTCGCAGCCGGATGGAACGGTGTGGGCCCCGGGTGAGTACGTCCTGCGCTTTACCCCGGGAAAAAACACTGCCTCGCCGCAGCCTTTCCCCACGCTGGTGCGCCAGGTGAATGCCGGGTCGAAAGTAGTCTTCGGAGGTACCAGCATTGCCGGGGCCCCACCCCTGCGCCTGCCGCCGGGCAGCGACGCGCTGCGCTTCCAGTTTGCCCTACTGAGTTATGCCAATCCCTCCGGCAATGAGTACCAATATCAACTGCAAGGCGCGGATAAGGACTGGTCCGCCTGGGGCACGCAGAAGGAGGCGAACTACAGCGACCTGGGGCCGGGCGACTATCAATTCCGCGTGCGAGCACGCGCCGATGATGGCCATCCCGGCGATGAAGCGGTCTACGCCTTCACCATTCTTCCGCCGTGGTACCGAACCACCCTGGCGTACGTGGTGTACGCCCTCCTGTTCCTGCTGTTGGCAATCGCCGGCTGGCAACTGATCAGCAGGCACGAGCGGGAAAAGGCGCGGCGCAAGACGGAGGCGCTTGAGGCCCAGGCTAAAGCACTGGAAGCAACGGTAAACGAACGCACCCAGGAGATTCGTGCCCAGGCCGCGGAGATTGCCGCGCAGAAAGATAGCATCGAGCTGCTAAGCGAAATCGGTAAAGAGATTACCGCCTCGCTCGACCTCGATACCATCCTGTTCAAACTCTATGAGCGGGTAAACCAGATCGTGGATGCGGGCATCTTCGGCGTCGGCCTCTACCGCCCGGAGAAGCACCTCATCGAATACAGCCTGGCCATTGAAAACGGCAAACGCTACGCGCCGTATACGCGCAGCACGGATGACAAGAACCAATTCGCCGTGTGGTGTATCGACCATCGCAAGCCGATCCTGCTGAACGACGTAGCGACGGAATACTCGAAATACATTCCTACCTACGAACATACCGGCCGGGTGCTGGTGGATGGCAGCGAGGCACAGCCGCCGGTCTCCATGATTTATCTGCCCCTGATCGCGCAGGAGCGTGTTCTCGGAGTACTCAGCGTGCAGAGCTTTACCAGGCATGCTTATACCGAGCAGGATCTTAGCCTGCTCGAAAACATTGCCGCTTACACCACCATTGCACTCGATAATGCGAACGCTTACCTGGTGATTAACCAACGGGAACACGAGGTCAGCGAGCGGGCCGCGGAACTGATCACCATCAACCGAATTACCCAGGCGCTGGCCACACAACTGGACAAAGATGCTCTGATCCAGTTGGTCGGGGATCAGGTGCGCGAGTTGTTTCGCGCGCCCATCGCCTACGTTTCGCTGCTCGATCGAGCCACGATGATGCTGAAGTTTCCCTACACCTACGGCGAAGACGCCCAGACCCGGCCCTTCGGCGCAGGGCTTACTTCGCAGATCATCCGCACCGGCCAGCCCTTGCTTATCAACGAGGACATGGACCAGACGCGCACCCGGCTGGGCATCCAGGCGATTGGACGCGATACAGCTTCTTACCTCGGGGTTCCCATTCCCTCGGGCGGGCAAACGATCGGTGTCATCAGCGTGCAGTCGACCGACCAGGAGGGGCGTTTCACCGAAGCCGATCAGCGGCTGTTATCGACCATCGCTTCGGCGGTTGGGGTCTCGTTCCACAATGCGAAGCTCTTTGAGGAGGCCAGCCAGGCCAGAGCGGCTGCGGAAGAGGCCGATGCGGCCAAGAGTTCTTTCCTCTCCACCGTCAGCCATGAACTGCGCACGCCCCTTACTTCGGTGCTGGGCTTCGCCAAGATTATTCGCCGGCGGCTGGAAGAGCGTCTCTTCCCGCTGATTTCGGATGAGGATCGCAAGGTGCAGCAAGCAAAGCGCCAGGTGATTGAGAACCTCGACGTCGTGGTGAGTGAAGGCGAGCGTCTCACCAAGCTCATCGACGACGTGCTCGACCTGGCCAAAATCGAAGCCGGCAAGTTCACCTGGAATATGGGCAGCGTTTCCATGGCTGAAGTAATTGAGCGCGCGATCGCGGCTACTGGTTCGCTGTTTGAGGCCAAGAAGCTGACCCTGGTGCGCGATGTCGCACCCGATCTGCCTCCGGTCCATGGAGACCAGGACCGCCTGATTCAAGTGGTCATCAACCTCATCTCGAACGCGGTCAAATTTACCGACTCCGGTTCCATCACGTGCTCCGCCCGCCAGCGCGATGGCGAGTTGGTGGTGAGCGTTATCGACTCCGGCATCGGCATTGCGGCCGCCGACCAGCCGAAGGTGTTCGAGCGCTTCAAGCAGGTGGGCGACACGCTCACTGATAAACCGAAGGGCACAGGCCTGGGCTTGCCCATTTGCAAGGAGATTGTCGAATACCACGGGGGCAGTATCTGGGTGGAGAGCGCACCTGGTCAGGGCAGTACTTTCTCCTTCACGCTTCCGGTAGCTGGTCATGCTGCAGCGCTCGATTCGCTGCCTGTGCGGCGCACGGTGGATATCGAATCCCTGGTCCGCCAGTTGCGCGAGCAGGTAGACACGCACCAGCCGCGGGATAAATCGGTATTAGTGGTGGATGACGACCCGAACATCCGCTCTCTGCTGCAACAGGAGCTTAGCGAAGCGGGCTATGCGGTGAGGCTGGCTGAGGATGGCCGCAAGGCCATTACCCTCATCCGCGAGCAGATTCCCGGCCTGGTCATTCTCGATGTCATGATGCCGGAGATGAATGGCTTCGACGTGGCCGCGGTGTTGAAGAACGATCCCGCGACCATGGATATCCCGATCATCATCCTCTCCATCGTCGAGGATAAGGAACGCGGCTTCCGCCTGGGGGTGGATCGCTATCTCACCAAGCCGATCGATACCGCGTCGCTCTTTCGTGAAGTAGGCGCGCTGCTTGATCAGGGCAAGTCCAGAAAGAAAGTGATGGTCGTTGATGAAGACGCCTCCACCATCCGCACCCTTACCGATGTTTTGCAGACGCGTGGGTACGAGGTGGTGGAATCGAATGGCACTGAGCTGGTATCGCGAGCCGTGCTCTCCAAGCCGGACATCATCATCCTGAATTCGCTCCTCTCCAGCAACGACGCGGTGCGCTCCCTGCGCTTCGAGAAGGGAATGGAGAACGTCCTCTTTCTTATCTATCAATAAGTGAAACCATGAAGATCCTGATTGTTGATGACGAACCACATTTGC
Organism: uncultured Acidobacteriaceae bacterium; assembly: GCA_963785315.1. Classification (GTDB taxonomy): domain Bacteria; phylum Acidobacteriota; class Terriglobia; order Terriglobales; family Acidobacteriaceae; genus PALSA-350. The sequence goes on from CAWAUX010000011.1 coordinate 31,702, forward strand.
GCACGCTGATCCAGCAGTCCCTGGAAGATCTCGAAGAAGACGGGGTGGAACTCTTCACGGCCAGTAATGGCGAAGAAGCCCTGGAGACGATTCGCGAGGAACAGCCGAACCTGGTCTTCCTCGACGTGATGATGCCCAGGAAGAATGGCTTCGATGTCTGTAACACGGTCAAGAATGAATTGGGGTTGAGCCACATTCACATCATTCTGCTCACCGCCAAAGGACAGGAGTTCGATCGCCAGCGCGGCCAGGAGGTCGGCGCCGACCTCTATATGACGAAGCCGTTCGACCCGGATGCGCTCATCGCCAAGGCGCGTTCCGTTCTAGGTTTGGCAACGCCCGGATTGTGAAGCCTATGGCCAGTCTTAGCTTGCGGACTCTGCTCAGTCCTAAATCCGGCAGCTCTGCTGCTCTGACCGCGATCTGCCAGGTCATGGGCAACGGCATCTGTGTTGTCGATTCATCGGGCAAGGCTCTGCTGGGCGACGCCTCTGCCCCGGCGCAGGCCCACGTGCCGGTGATGTTGGAAGACGCGACCCTGGGATTTGTCGCGGGCCCCGCGGCGCAGGCCAATGCCGTTGCTTTGCTGCTCACCCACCTGGCGGCGCGCGAGCGCGAAAGCCGCGCCATGGCTGCAGAGGTTCTTCATCTGTATCGCGAAGTCCACTTGATTGAACAGCTCTCCGAGCAGTTGGTGGCGCTGCTGAACTTATCGGCGGTGGCGGATTCCGCGCTGGCACAGGCGCGGCGGCTCATCGCGGCGACGCACGGCGGCATTCTGGTTATGGAAGAAGCGGATGGGCCCCTGCGCAATGCTGCTTCCTTCGGGCCTTCGCTGTTGGGCCCGCTTTCCCCCGAGTCACAGTTTGCTGCCTCGATCCGGGAGCGCGGGATAGCGGAGATTATCAACGATTGCACGTCAGATTCCCGGGCTCTCGATTCCGAGCGCGCCCTGGGCGCCTTGATTTGTGCGCCTCTACGCGCCGGGCAGCGAACCGTCGGCATCATTGCTCTGGCCAACGCCGCTGCAGGGGCATCGTACTCCACCGCCGATCTAAAACTTCTTAACACCATTGCCTTGCAAACGGCCGCGGCCATTGAGAATGCGCTGCTCTGCGCCGAGATGGTCGACGCGGCCCGGGACCGGGAGCAACTGATCGCGATTCAGAAGGAGCTCGACACTGCGCGCACCATCCAGCATCTGCTGGTTCCGCGTACCTTCCCGCCCTTTCCCGAACGCACCGATTTCGACCTCCACGCGCAAATGACCTCCGCTCGCGCGGTGGGAGGCGATTTCTTCGACTTCTTCCTCATCGATGAAGACCGTCTTGGAGTGGTCATCGGCGATGTTTCCGGCAAGGGAATCCCGGCGGCCCTGTTCATGGCGGTCACCCGTACCCAGGTCAAGACCACTGCCCAGCGCGGCATGCCGCCGGCTGAGTGCTTCCACGAGGTGAACCGGGTCCTGGTGCAGGAACAGGTAAGCGCAATGTTTGCTACCTGTTTCTATGGCCTGTTGAATTTAAGGTCGGGTGAGTTTCACTACTGCTCCGCTGGCCACAATCCGCCTTATGTACTGCGAGCCGGCGGGGGTGTTGCGGAGCCGATCACGGAAGTCGGCGGCATTCCGCTGGGGTTGTTCGACGGCATGGGTTACACCGGCAGCACGGTGCACCTGGCGCCGGGAGATTCACTTTTCCTCTACACCGATGGAGTACCCGAGGCCCAGAACGCGGCCGAACATGATTTAACCGATGCTCGTCTGATGGAAATACTAGGCGCAGGCAGCACTCTCAGTTGCCAGGACCTGATCCACTTTGTAACCCGCGAAGTATCCGCGTTCACCCAGGGTGCGCCTCAGTCGGACGACATCACAATGCTTTGCATCCGCCGGCTCCCGCAAACGGTGTAGATGGTGTTTCCTTTACCGGCACCCAGCGTTCGTTGCATCGTTCGTAGTCCTGCAACAAAAACAGAGATGACAGTTCCTATAATGCTCACTTGGACTCAGCTAAATTGGCTTCCACCCGCGAACATGTCGTTGGAATCATAGCCAACCCGGCATCGGGCCGCGACATCCGGCGCTTGGTCGCGCGAGGGGGCGTCTTCACGCTGGCAGAAAAGTGCGGCATCATTAGCCGGCTCATCTATGCACTCGGTGTGACCGGAGTGACCACCGTGCTTATGATTCCGGATCGGGGTGGCATCGCTGAACGAGTTCGACGTGCGGTGGCGAGCAGTATTCCAGATAACGACGCACCGAAGTTAGTGTTCCTGGATATGCAGGCGGAAGATGGTCCCGCCGACACCGTGCAGGGCGCCGCGCAAATGGCCGCGGCCGGGGCGAAGGCTATCGTGGTTCTTGGCGGTGACGGGACACAGCGATTGGCGGCTGGCGCATGCGGGGAAGTTCCCATCGTGCCGCTCTCCACGGGCACGAACAACGTCTTTCCCGAATCGCGAGAGGCTACCATCGCCGGTCTAGCCACAGGCCTGGTGGCTACGGGAAAGATACCCGCGGCCGAAGCTACTGTGCGCAACAAGATTCTGCGCCTGGAAATAGACGGCGCTCAGAAAGATCTAGCTGTGGTGGACATCTCCGTATCCGAAAACCGTTGGGTGGGATCGAAGGCGCTATGGCGCCCGGAGGATCTGGACCAGATCTTTGTCGCCTTTGCTGAATCCGACGCGATTGGATTGTCATCCGTGGCTGGACTCATCCAGCCAGTCTCCCGGCGCGCGCCTCATGGACTGCGCATCGATTTGGCGCCTCCGGAACGGGCGAAGTTTACTTTGCGGTGCCCCATTGCGCCCGGGTTAATACTGCCCGTCGGCGTTGAGCATGTGCAAGAGATACAGCCTGGAGAAAACCATCCCCTGCGACTTGCGCAAGGCACGATCGCTCTTGACGGCGAACGAGAATTGGAATACGGTTCCGGTCGTTATGTAACTGTGCGGTTGGATGGCCAAGGACCTTACACCATTGACATCGAGAAAGTGATGGACCGGGCCGCTCAAGAGAAGCTGCTCGTGATTGATTAGTTCACCGGCAAAGGGGATACCCGATGGATCTCACGCGGTCGCAGCTACTAGAGGCTTACCGGGTCATGACCTTGATCCGTGCATTTGAGGAACGTCTTCACGTCGAATTTGCCACCGGCGAGATTCCCGGCTTCGTCCACCTCTACGCCGGCGAAGAGGCGATCGCCACCGCTATCTGCCTGCTGCTCGACGATCGCGACAAAATTACCAGCACCCATCGCGGACACGGGCACTGCCTGGCCAAAGGCTGCGATGTCTACGGAATGATGGCGGAGATTTACGGCAGGAAGAACGGCCTCTGTGCCGGCAAAGGCGGGTCCATGCACATCGCGGATCTGAGCAAGGGCATGCTGGGAGCGAATGGAATCGTGGGCGGCGGCCCGCCGCTCGCCTGTGGGGCAGCCCTGGCGGCGAAGACTCTTGGCACTGGCGGCGTTGCGGTCAGCTTTGTGGGTGACGGCGGCGCCAATCAAGGTACGTTTCTGGAAAGCCTCAACCTGGCATCTATTTGGAGCCTTCCGTGCGTGTTTGTCATTGAGAACAACGGATACGCTGAGGCCACCTCAAGTAAATACGCGGGCTCCTGTAACGATTTCGCCGATCGAGCCAATGGGTTTGGAATGCCAGGGGTCACGGTGGATGGACACGACTTCTTCGCCGTCTACGAAACCGCGAGCGAGGCAATCCAGCGGGCACGTAGGGGTGGCGGCCCGTCCCTGGTGGAATGCAAAGTCAATCGCTACTACGGCCATTACGAAGGCGACACCCAATCCTATCGCGGTCCGAACGAAGTGGAGAAAATCCGTGAAGCCAGAGATTGCATCCGTAGCTTCGCGGCAAAGGTTGTCTCCGCGGGCATCTTGAAACAGTCCGAGCTCGAAGAGATCGACCGGGAATTGGCGGCGCTGGTGGAGGACTCAGTCAAGCAAGCTAAGTCCTCTGCGAAGCCCCTCCAGGCTGACCTGCTGACCGATGTGTACATCTCCTACTAGGAACGAAGGGCGGGAACATGGACAGGAAAATTACCTTCAAACAGGCGATCAATGAAGCCCTGGCGCAGGAGATGCAAAGGGACAAGACGGTCATCGTCATGGGTGAGGATGTTGCCGGCGGAAGCGGAACCAACGGTGAAATGGACGCGTGGGGCGGAGTCCTCGGGGTCACAAAAGGCTTGTGGGAGTCGTTTGGCGACCGTGTCATGGACACCCCCATCACTGAATCCGCTTTCGTGGGAACTGCGATCGGCGCCGCGACCGCTGGACTGCGCCCGGTGGTTGAATTGATGTTTGTCGATTTCATGGGCGTCTGTTTCGACCAGATTTATAACCAGGCCGCCAAGTTTCGTTACATGTTCGGCGGTAAGGCGGTTACGCCGGTTGTGATTCGCACCATGATAGGCGCGGGCTTCCGTGCCGCGGCACAGCATTCGCAGTCGCTGTATCCGATCTTCACTCACATCCCCGGACTGAAGTGCGTTGTTCCATCGACGCCGTATGACGCCAAGGGGTTACTCACGCAAGCGATCCGCGACGATGACCCGGTTATTTTCTTTGAACATAAGATGCTCTACGCAATGCAGGGGCAAGTTCCCGAAGAACCGTACGCCATTCCGTTTGGGGAGGCCAACTACGTACGCGATGGCGGCGACGTCACCATCGTAACCCTCGCGCGCATGGTTCACGTAGCTTCAGAGGCAGCGAATCTCCTGGAGAAAGATGGCATCGACTGCGAAATTCTCGACCTGAGAACCACATCACCCATGGATGAGCAAAGCATACTCGAGAGCGTGGAGAAAACCGGCCGGCTGGTGGTGGTGGATGAGGCATCGCCTCGCTGCAATATAGCCACTGACGTTTCTGCTTTGGTCGCACAGAAGGGATTCGGGTCGTTGAAGGCGCCGATTCGGATGGTGACTCCCCCGCATACGCCCGTGCCCTTCAGCGATGTGCTGGAGGACGAGTATCTCCCCAATGCCGCGAAGGTGGCTGCCGCTGTTCGCGATGTTATGAGGTATAAGGAATGAGCGATGCCGGCATACACTTTTTGACCATGCCCAAGTGGGGCCTCGCCATGACCAAAGGAACGGTGGTCGGGTGGCTCATCGAGGAAGGCGCGGAAGTCCGGCCTGGGCTGGAGTTGGTTGAAATAGAAACCGAGAAGATCGTGAGCCCGATCGAGGCCGCGACCTCGGGCGTGCTCCGCCGGAAGGTGGCGCGCGAGGGGGATGTCGTCCATGTCGGCGGTCTGTTGGCGGTGATTGCTGGTCCCTCCGCTTCCGACGGGCAAATCGACCATGATGTTGCAGACTTTCAAGCCCACTACATTCCCGAGAAGGCCGACGAAGAAGTTGCCGGTCCAATCCTTGAAACTGCGGATGTGGACGGATTCCGCATCCGCTACTTGCGCCGTGGCGAAGGCGCCGAAGCTGCGATTCTGATTCATGGTTTCGGCGGAGATCTCAACACGTGGATGTTCAACCACCAGGACCTGGCAACCAACTATTCTATCTACGCTTTGGATTTGCCCGGGCACGGAAGTTCGTCGAAACAGGTAGGGGAGGGAACACTCGCGGGATTCGCAGAGGTTCTTGGAGGTTTCCTTGATTCGATCGGAGTCAGCAAAGCTCACCTGGTTGGCCATTCGATGGGAGGCGCTGTTGCGGCCACCTTTGCCCTGAAGCATCCCGAACGTTGTTTGTCCCTCACGTTGATCGCCAGCGCCGGTCTGGGTCCCGAGATCGACGGCGAATATATCCGAGGGTTCGTTTCCGCGGCGCGCCGGAACGATCTCAAGCCTCACCTGGAGAAGCTATTTGCGGACTCGAGATTGATTACCCGGCAGCTGGTGGACGATACCCTCAAGTACAAACGCCTCGACGGCGTGGAGCCGGCCTTGCGCACGATTGCATCTCAATTCTGCCCGTCGGATCGACAGGCAGTGATATTACGTGAGCAGATCGGCCAACTGTCGATGCCGGTGCTGGTCGTGTGGGGATCGGAAGACCGGATACTCCCTGGAGCGCACGCGCTGAATCTACCCCAGCATGTGAGAACAGAAATTCTCAACGGCCAGGGTCATATGGTCCACATGGAAGCCGCGTCGAAAGTGAACACGGCGATTCGCTCCTTGTGGGAATCGTCGCGCTAGCCTGAATTTCTCACGGCCTGATCCGTAACGAATGACGGGTGCCCCATATCTGCCCCGTTTCGGCAGATGTGGGATTCCACGGCTGTCCACCGGTCACTCTCGACTGGCAACAGATCTTCATGTCCATGGTCATCTACACCCTGTACACTCAGGGGCCGAGGGTTGTGGAATCCCACATCTGCCAAAACCGGGCAGATATGGGGCACCCGTCATTCGTTACGGAAAGAGATGTCACTCCTGGACCATCGCTTTCCCAGGGGTCTGTTGACCTATTCGTAGTTGGCGGGATCAGGCAACACGAGCTTCTCGCGAAAGCCCCGGGTGTGTACCGCTAACACGCAAATGCCAACGATGAACCAGATGCCTCCGGCGATCTTGGCAGGCGCGGCGAGTCCCCAAAAGATCGCGGTGCAGAAGATGAATCCGCCGGCCGGCAGCACGACATCCGCAAAAAACGCCCGGCGATGCCCTGAAACTCCGCGCACCCAGAACTGCCAGATCACTGCAAAATTCACTCCCATGAACCCGAGAAATGCGCCGAAGTTGAGGATCTCAGCAGTCACCTCGTAACTCATCACCAGGGAACCCGCGTACCCGAGTAATCCGACGAGCCAGATGTTGTAGTTGGGCGTATTGCGAAGTGGGTGTAGATGAGCGAAGAACCGGCGCGGGATCAAATCGTCACGGCCCATGCCGAACAGAAGGCGCGCTGCTCCAACTTGCGTGGTCAACCCGGCGCCGATCATGGCCACCACCAGCAGGATGGCCATGGAGCGAAATAATGCAAGACCGCCGACCCGCCCCGCGACTTCGATGAACGCCGTCTCGACGTTTCCATAGGTGGCGTAATCTGGCCAGACCAACTGGCCGAGATAAACCAGGAGTCCGCCGAATAACCCGGTAAACACACAAACGCCGACAGCCGCCAGCATCACGTTGCGGCGAGGGTTCTCGACGTCTTCCGCAAGCGTGGTTACGGCGTCGAAACCAAGGTAGGTCAGGGCGGAAAACGAAGTAGCGCTGGCAATATCGCGCACGCTGAAAGTCGAGGCACTATAAAACGGCTTGATCGAGAACAGCCCACCAACTCCCTGATTGGCGATAAGGCTTCGGATGGCAAGAAAGACATAGCTCAGCAACACGATGAACATAAACCCGAGCAATACCTGGTTCGCCCGGGCGGTCGAACGGATGCCGCGCAAATTGAGGTAGGTGATTCCGCCCGCGAACAGCGCGGCCCCCACGGGGTAGGGCAAGGCGGGCACGGAACGCATGAGCGCCAAGGTGCCGAACATTACGCAGAATACTGGGTTGACTACATAGTCCAGCAACATGGCCCATCCGGATACGAAGCCCAGGAAGGGATGAATTCCGCGGCCCACGTAGGTATAAGCGGACCCAGCGGACGGATACAAACCCGCCATCCGGCCGTAACTGATGGCGGTGAGCACCATTGCCACCATCGCGACCAGGAGGGTGTCCACTGCATGCCCATGAGACTTGACTTGAGCCAAGCCGAAAACCGTCGCGGGGGCGCTTGGCGTGACGCATACCAATCCATAGATGGCCAGGTCCCAGGCGGTGAGAACGCGTTTTAGCCGGGGGGCGCCGCTGCTATCGAGTTCGGCATTTGCTGCACGCATTCGTGGACGATTTCCCGGCTCATAAAATCGGCCGTTCCATTGGATTCGTACCGGCAGGCCCCAACCGACCCGAATTCGACCACTTCCTCAAGAGTGCTATGAACCTGGGCCGGATGGCTATAAGAAAACGCCCGAAAAAATGTTGAATGCGTTCACCACGGAGCGGGCAGAAATATCCGGATATCATGATAGAGGACCCATGCCGGAACACTCTCACAGCCCCTCCGCGGAAGATCTCTACCACGAGGGGCTCGACCGGCTCGCGGAAGGCGATGCGGCAGGAGCCGCGCAGAAGCTGCGTGATTGCCTCGAAGTGGATCCGGGCATGCTCGATGCCATGCACGGGCTAATCCGCGCGCTGCAGGAGCAGCGTGAGTTCGACGCCGCCATCGCGGTAGCGCAACGGTTATTGCAACTGGATCCCGATGAGGTGTTGGCGCATACCAGCCTCTCCATCCTTTATCAACACAAGGGCATGATCGCCGAGGCGGAAGCCGAAGCATTGCAAGCCAAGCTGTTGGGCTGGAAGAAGCACCTTCATTCTGTCCATCCGATCTGACCGCCCCTAATAAAAGTCACGACCCTCCACTTTGTCATCCCTTCTATCCGATCTGACCGGCCCCTACAAAAGTGGAGGGCAGCGGCCCACCTTGCCGTGGGTAAAGATCATGGAAAAAAAGCCAATTTGGACAAGTATCATCCACTGATGGCCCGCACCCTTTACGTCGCCAGCACCAATCCGGGCAAGCTGCGGGACTTTGCCGTGGCCGCGGCCGCCCATGATACCCGCATACATCCCCTGCCCGGCCTCGCCGCGATTGAACCCCCGGCGGAAGACGCTCCCACTTTCGAAGACATCGCCCGCGAGAAGGCAATCTATTACAGCCGGTTTTTGCCTGGGGAGATCGTATTGGCGGACGACTCCGGATTGGAAGTCGACGCGCTCCAGGGCGCGCCTGGCGTTCGCTCCGCGCGTTACGCCGCTGATGCCGGTTTCCACGCCGATGGCAGCACCGACTCCAACAACAACCTCTTCCTGCTGCAACAACTCGCTCGAGTCCCTGAGATCGAGCGGGGCGCCCGCTATCAG
>CAWAUX010000012.1:0-752368 GCA_963785315.1 uncultured Acidobacteriaceae bacterium
CTCGTCGCCGTGCCCACGGCCCAGCTCTGCGTACGAACTCCCGCTGCGCTGCATCGAGCGCAAGGCGAGCCTGGTGGAGGTCGTAGAGGGAAAAGCAGGTGGAGCAGCCGCCACGAATGCCGGCGCGGCCATCTTTCTCGGGGTTGTAGCGGGGATGGCGGCTGCACTTGGCCTTGACCCGCTCAGTCAGCTTTAGCTTGTAGGTAAATTGCAACATGGTCTCCTCCGGGGTGGAGCAGTCGGGGCCATTGCTGGCCCCGACTGCGGTTAGGCTGCGACTTGCTTGGTGGTCGTCTTCTTCTTGGCGGATTTGGTCTTTACGGGAGTTGGCTTCTTCGCGGCCTTCTTGGTGGCCACTTTCTTCTTTGCCGCTGGTTTCTTGGGCTCCGGTGGAGCGAAAACCTGCTCTGCCTCGGTCAGAGAATCGATTTCGTTCTCGCGTGGGATTCCTGCGTGGGTGGTGAGAACGAGACGGAGAGCGAAGCTGGTCAGCTTCTCGTCCTCCAACCCATCCACGATTGAGGTCAGCACTTCTTCTGCCGTCTGCTGGTTGTTCTCGTCGGTCACGAAGTACGCAGCTACGTCGTCGGTGAATTGATAGGGGTCGATGTGAACGAGAGCACGGAGCAAGACGCGAAGCTGTGGCGCTGTGAAGGTGGCCGGGGCATTGTCGAGGATGCGCTTGAAGGAATCGGCGCGGCGTTTGAGCAGACGTGTGCGGCGGGCCTGTTCCTTTTCGTGCTCTCGTTGTCTCGCCTCTGCGTCGGGGTCGATTTGAATGACACGGTGCGGATGGTGGACGGGGCACTCGGGGTCGGTGCAGACAGTGCGTGTACTTCCTGCGCCTTCGCCGTAGACGACGATTGCGGTTTTGGACGATTCGCAGGGCGTCACAGGTTCGGCGTCTTCGTTCTCATCCTCGGGGCTGGGAATTTCGGTGTACTCGTGGCGCGAGAGCGTACCGGGCCGCCGCTCCTTCGGGTTGCGATGCGCCGTCTCGATCTGTACTAACTCAGGTCGCGCCGCTACCTCCCGGTTGACGTGCTCGGTGAGCTTGGCGTGGTAGCAGGTTGCATCGAGGCACTGATCGCCAGCTACATCCGCAAAGAGCGACGTGTTGTATCCGCTGCGGCGTGGGCAGTTGGAGCAAGAGCCTGCGGTAGGGTTGAGGGTGTTGTCCTCGCGGTCGAACGGTGCCTCGTCCAGCGGAAGATAGACGTTGTTCGCAATCCATGCAGAGAGGTACTTGGCAGGGAGAAGATGCGGTTCCTCGTCCTGCCAGTCCTTGCGCCAGCATTGCGTGAAGGCTTCTTTTTGGGAGTCCTGCGGGAGCCGTGCGATGAGGTTGGCATGGCTGGCTGTGATGCGCTCCTCTTGGAAGGCTTCAGCCACTTCGGGGATGAGTTGGAGCAGAGCGAGGCGGGCATAGATGAGGCTATCGCTCTTGCCCGTTTTCTCGGCAAGGGTGGCGACATCATAGCCAGGCAGGTCGAGCAGCCGTTGAAACCCCTGCGCCTCCTCATAGGGATGCACGTCGACGCGCTGCGAATTTTCGATCAGCTGCCATTCAATGGCCTGCTCGTCGGAGAGTTGCACGATGCGGACGGGTACCTCGTCCATCTCGGCAAGGTGGGCGGCACGGAAGCGCCGCGCTCCCGCGACGATCTCATAGCCTTCGCTGTTGGGCCGAACGGTAATGGGCTGGATGAGTCCCTGGCTACGAAGACTTTCGGCAAGCTCGGCCAGCTTGGATTCATCAAAGGTGCGGCGTGGGTTGGTGGTGGACTCGTGAATGCTGGATAGGGCGAGGGTCTGAAATCCTGCGGTTTGCTTTTTGGTCGTCATGGTCGTTGCTCCTTCGTTTTGGTCTTGTGTCGTCGGCATTTCAACCAAATGCCGAACGCCACCTGGCGAAGGCGGGGGGTAGCAAGTGCAAGCTGAGGGGTATCCCCACCCTTGTAACGGAGCAGGGCGGAGTGGAAAGGGCGGAGCGAAGCGGAGGTCTGCACAAGCGCAGCGCGGAAGATTGGGGAAGCGGCTTGCGGGCGCGTGGGGGCTGGCCCCCTAGCCGCTCTTAGGGTCGGCGTTGCGGGCAGGAACAGGCCCGCAGAGGAGGGTGGCGGAAGACGCGGAGCGGCTGAAGACAGGGAGGAGGCCTCCTCCCTTAAGCGCTAACTTAATAATTAGTTCCGGTCTGGTTGTGATCCGGGATGTGTGTTGCCGTTCGGGCTCCCGACCTTGAACAATTGGTAGACCCGCGCCCGCAATTCTTCGTCGCAGAGACTTGTGCGGTCGACACACGAGATGATGTAGTCCACCTGGGTTGCGGATCGATGCGGCAAGCTTGATGCAATGGCGAGCTGTTCTGAGTTGAGGTGTTCGGGCAGATGGATGTAAGGATCGGCGTTTGCTTGTATCCAAAGTTCGAGCATCAGCTTGTAGCTTAGGCGTGCGTGATGACGCTTTACGGTGTCCCGACAATGGCGAAAGTCTTTAACTGGGTCAGGGAGATGCTGTTCGAGTTCCGGAAGGAGCCACTCATAGAACCGATCCACCCGTTTGGCGTAGCTAGAAAGGAGCTCGCTGACGTCCACGGTTTCGCCAAGGGTCGCAAGATGTTGTTTCGCAGGGGCAGTTAGTTCCGCCTCCGCCAAGAGATCTTCCGCATCGATCTTGAAATGAGTGTAGCGTCCATCCTTCGAGTAGACAGTTTGCCAGTTGGCGGCAGTGTGTAATCGATGGCCAAGCAGGTTTCGCAAATCCTTGACGAGCTCGTGCTCATTCTCGTCAAATATCTCTTTACGCTTTTTGTCGAAGCTGTCTGTGGGAAGTTGATCCTTCACCCGACGGCTGTAGGCCACCAAGGCTTGGGATGCATCGACCGCTGCGAGCAGTTCTTTGTTGACACAAATCGAAAGTTCCATTTCCAAGGCTTCGCGCTCGGTCCTAGCGTCGGGCGATCCGAGAGCTGGAAAGGATGCTACTGCAGCCTCCAAATCGGTCATCGCCCGATGGAACACCTTAAGCATCGTCTGAACTGACTCAATCTTGCGCTGTGTCTTGTAAGCAGGATGGGCGCGCATCACACGCTCAAAGTCCTGCGGCGACAGCGCGCAAAGTTGATCGAGAGCGTCCTCCGTGGTTGGAAGCGTATTCAGTGCCTCGGAAAGCCGCTCGCGCTGCTTACGCCGCTCGTCCGCCTGGTGACGGACCACTAAATTGAACAGCTCATACGCTTCCGGCGGTGTCCATCCCATACCGTCCATCATAGTAAGGATTGGGACGCTACGCAGTTGGACGTCCGCCCAAAAACTGGCCGGGAGGGGTCACCTTCTAGCTCGTCCTGCTTAAGTTAGCAACCTCCGTCGAGAGAAGTTCCTTCTCGTTCGAATGATTTTGCGGGAAAAGAGGTCAAGGGGAAAAACCGAAGGGGTTTGTCCCCTTGCGCCCGCTTCAGGGGCCGCATTGCGGCGTTCACCCTGAAGCGGGCGGCACCTGGTTATGCGTCCAGCATGAGGAGGACGGTGCGAACGCTTGTACCTGCTGCTGATGAAAGTATCTGAAGGCAATTCTTCCCAGATACCGCCGCGCGCTTCAACGATGGGCCTTAGCTTGTCGTTCTGCCTCGGGCCGTTGGCACAGATGGCGACGAGTCGGCCTCCGGGCTTCAACATCTTCAAGGCGTGCATAATGTGCTTGATATCGTCTGCGTTCGCAAACGGAGGATTCATAACAATGCGGTCGAATGTTCCTAGATCGCCGTTGCACTCCAAGAAATCGGCCTGCCGAGTGTCATCGACACAATCAACCGTGCGGAGCCGGTGAGCCATATTGCAATTCAGCTCAACCGCTGTGATCGCGTAGCCGTGAGCATTGCGGCGAATCGCATCAATGATTCGGCCTGTTCCTGCGGAGGGTTCTAAAACCTGTTGCCCTGGGCGAATGTCCGCAAGCGCGACCATACGGTCTGCCAACTCGGGCGGTGTGGGGAAGAGTTGCGGAACGGCTACGATCACCACGCCCTGAGCGGCGGTCTTCTTCATTTCGTGCAGTTCATCGTGCGAGGGGATGCGCTCGTCATGCTGGGGCGGTGTGCGCGGCGTCGGGACTGGGTTTTGTGCCTTCAGGTCTTGCGCCATGGTTGCGAGCGTCTCGGCGGCGGTGGGCTCCGCTGGGGTCAACGGAGCTTGTTTCGTGGGTGGGTCGATGCGCTTGGCGTCGGTGAGATAGACAGAAACGGTCTTCCAGTTTCCGCCCCATGTCGAGCGGGTGCGGTGCGCTCCGTGGGTATCGGTCGCGGCGTGAGTCGTAGACTGTGGAACGTCGGACATCTTCTTTCGCTTCCATTCGTCCGTCGTCATGTGTTTGAAGCCGTCGCCGGGATAGTTGCACATCGGGGGGAGTTTGCTTGCTGCCTTGACTGCTGCGGTCTCCTCGGGCTTCGGTGCCTGATAGTCCTTGACGCTCTCGATATCGGCTTTGTATTTGCTCCCGTAGAAGTAACGGCGCGGTGTAGTGGTTAGGCTGCTGATGGCGTCGCCGGTCTTGTTGATCTTCAGAATTACAAGCCACTCATCGCCAATAAAAACCTTGCCCCCAACTTCAAAATTGAAGCGGTCGGCGGCGAGGCCTCCAGTCTCCCCAAGCATTGCCTTCTCGTAAGCGATACGGTTCGTATAGTGGTCGATCCAGCGGTCATAAGTGGGAATGACACGAGGGTAAGTTTCGAGAGCAACCGCTAGAACCTCGTCCAAGGTGCGGGGTGCGTAGAGTGTGGGGAAACTGCCCTGTAGCGCGTCGTATGCGCTCGGGGTGTGCTGGAAGTCTTCGCGGTCGCCTTCCTTGCGTGGCATGTGTAGATGGCACATCCCAGCGATGCGAAGAGCAACCTTAGCCTGGAGTTCCTTGTCTTGTTCGTTGGCGCATTCAGTCCAGAGTTTTAGCCACATCTCGGCCTCTTGTTTGTTGCGCTCCTGCTTGCGCTTGTCGGCTTCCAATCCCTTGATGCGGCGATGGCGAACGCCGGGAAGCGCCTTATACTTCGCGTGGTGGAGTGCTCCTGCTGCGCGTTGTTCCCAGTAACGGGCGGTCTGCCACATCTGGACCGTCTTCCTCATGCCGCTCTCGATGCGCTCGGCGTCCTTCCGGGCGTGGCGTTCGCTGTGGTGGCCGACGAGAATAGGCTGACCAAACGGGATATTGTCGGCGATGCGGTGGACGGCATCATGTGCGCGCTGCGCGTCTTCGATGCGGCTGTCTTTGTAGTCGCTGAAACGGTCGGCTCGTTCCTCGGCGCGGTCTACTAGGCTCCTGTCTTCGTCTTCGATCTCCCCGGCCAGCTCAATAAGCAAATCCTCGCGGCTGGGTGTCCACATCGGCGCGACGAATAGGTCTTGCTTCGGTGCCCAAATGAAACCGGCAGCTTTCACGCGAGCATACGTCTCGCTGTCGAGGCGGGTTGTGGAGTAGAGACGGAGTTTGTTGTCTTCGGGGGAATAGGTAGCGGTGTAGCTCATCGGGTTTTCTCTCCTTCGGGTCGTATGGTGCGGTGGTAGGGTCGGTGCTAGATGAGGCCTGCGGCTCGCATGAAGGAGGGGCAACCGTGGGGGCATGTGCCGTCTGGTTCTACCTCGCAATGCTCGGTACAAAGCGCAAGTGCGTTCGCGTCGCCAAACATCACCTCTTCGGCCATAGCCTCAAAGGTGCGTCCTTCTTGTTTCAGCATTTCGGTCAAGCTGATGCGGTAGGGATTTGCTGTCGTGTTACTCATGGGTTCTCGTCCTCGCTTTGCAGTGGTTAGGCTGTGGCTGTTCTCACAGGCACGCCTTGGCCCTGGCCCACGCCAGCGGAGGCGGCAAGCGCAAGGGGAGGGTTCCCTACCCTCGGAACGAAGTGGAGAGGGCGGAGCGAAGCGGAGGTCTGCACAAGCGGAAGCGCGGAAGATTAGGGTGCCTCTTGCGCGCGCCAGAGGCGGAGCCTCTCAGGAAGGCTTGGTTTATTGCTGGGCGCGGAGCGCATGAGATCGCACTTCGTTGTTGCTGTTGCAATGGGGGCCGGAGTTGCGGGCGAAGGCGGGGGTAGCAACTGCAAGCTGAGAGGCCTCCCCACCGTCGGACTGAGAGCGATTTGAGTAGTTTGTATGAGCCGAGGGCATCTCAAATCGTCGCTATTGAAATGTACACATCAATAGCGTATAAAATAGATACAGAAGGCAAGGAGCGGCTTGTGTAGTAGTGAAATGTACATTGCTATATTAATTTGCTACCGATGAATTGAAGCGCCACATGCTTTCGGAGAAAACAGCAATGACAGTTGAAGAAATTCTGGTCAAAGAGTATGGTCCACTCCTGAGTCTGGCAGAGTTGGCAATGATTCTCGATCGCTCTCCGGACGGACTTCGCATCAGCCTCAGATCGTCAGGGGAGTGGGTCAGCCGAATTAATGCCGCTCGGTTACGACTCGGTCGTCGGATCTATTTTCGTACCTCAGAGATAGCAAACGTCCTGGACGCACGGTGACGTTAAAGAGTGTCCTCCGATCTCACAAGCATTCATTCCATCCTGTGGAAGATCAAACAGGGAGATCCTTCGTCGCCGGAAATCGGCCGTCGGCTGGAGCTGGGCACTGTCAATTCAGACGGGGCAGAGTATCCCGGGCAGGTTTCCGAGCCAAGGCATGCCGGGAAGACGCGCAAGGCCCACCAGAGAAAACGAGATTCTGAGACCATTCTCTCGTTGACCGAGGCTATTTATTCCGAATGCGCTGCAGATGCAGATGCGCTCGGGTTTATGGCGAAGATGCTAGTTCAGACCACGCTCCCTCACCGGGCTCAGCCCGGAAAGCAATACACCCGTAGCGATGGGGATGTTACGCTCTCGATCACAGATCTGGGGGGTACAGGCTTGCCATATGGCGCGTACCCTCGCCTTATTCTCGTTTGGATGACGACCGAAGCTCTACGAACCGGGGAACGCAAACTGGAGCTCGGACGTTCGCTGTCGACCTTTATGGGGCAACTTGGGTTGCAGTGTACGGGTGGTCACTGGGGAACAATTCCGCGGTTTAGAGGGCAGATGGAACGGCTCTTTGGTGCTGCGATCTCCACAAGATGGAAACGGGATCAAGACGGTCAAAGCCACGTCGGAGGAGCCAATCTCGTGTTAGCGGAGGAGTTCGACCTCTGGTGGACTCCGCAGAGACTGCCGCAAGCAGGTCTTGCGCAGTCGAGCGTCACGCTCTCACAGAGATTTTTCGAACAGCTTGTCGAGGCTCCCGTTCCACTCGATTTGAGGGCGATCAAAGCTCTAAAGAGGTCGCCCTTGTCGCTCGATCTGTATGCTTGGGCGACCCGGCGCGTCAGCTATTTGAAAAAGCCGCTACGCATTTCATGGGCGTCTTTTCAGTTGAGTTTCGGGGCTGGTTATGCTGAGACGCCGCAAGGAAGGTCTCGGTTTCGGGGAAACGCAATTGAGGCATTACGCAGAGTGAAAGTTGTTTATCCGCAGTTGAAAATAGAGATTCAGCGAGACGGAATCCTACTGTTTCCGTCGCTGACTCACGTTCCAAAGGCACACCCGTTGTAGTCATGAGCTTTGCCTTTTCCCGCAGGGCGGAGGTCCTCAGCATTCAGGACTTCGTTCTCCATCCGGAATCTAAGCCGATTTCCACGTTCAGCGCTGCGCTACTACAGGTTACCTATAGGAATCTCTTTATAGGAACATACAGGCGGAAGGCATAAACCTATTTAATGCAATATCTTACGCGGCTTATGTACCCTGCTTATGCGCGATAGATACCCTGCTTATGCGTGAATTGGGACCTCGAATACCCCGCTTATGCGTGAGTTGATACCCCTCTGATGCGTGGAAATCCGACGCCTTCCATAGGGTCTTAGGAAATTATTCCGATGGACCCGAAACAGCGTCTTTTGTTGCCAACGAAAGGAAAAGCACCTAACCTTTCGTTAGGTGATCTGTTAACGAAAGGTTCTCTTGACGAATAGCCAAGCCGATTCTCGATTGGGTCGATACGTACTGAAGACGTTCGAGGATGAAAAGGTGCGGGCGTTCGTTCCACCGCCGCTTCCCCCAAATCCGCCCGTTCGTCTTGACGGCCTACAGGTCCTTTTGGAGCAGGCGAATCAGGCAGTCGGCCGACTGGACGGCCTGGCATCCCTGCTACCGGACCTTTCGCTCTTCATTTATGCGTACATTCGCAAAGAAGCGGTGCTCTCGTCACAGATAGAGGGTACACAATCATCTCTTTCTGATTTGCTGCTCTTTGAAAATGACGAAGCTCCAGGGGCTCCGATCGAGGATGTGCAGGAGGTCTCGAACTACGTTGCCGCGATGACACACGGGCTTGATCGTCTTCGCTCCGGCTTTCCGCTTTCACTTCGACTCATTCGTGAGATTCACGAAATCCTCCTTGCCAAAGGGCGTGGCAGCGGCAAGCAGCCTGGCGAGTTCAGAACAAAGCCAGAACTGGATAGGTGGCAGTAGGCCCGGCAACGCGGCCTTCGTGCCGCCGCCTCCCGAACTCGTAATCGACTGCATGGGTAAGCTCGAACTTTTTTTCCACGAAGACCGATCAGATCTTCCTGTATTGATCAGGGCGGGACTCGCCCATGTCCAGTTCGAGACGATCCATCCGTTTCTGGACGGTAATGGGCGGCTCGGGCGCCTGCTCATCACCTTCATGCTCTGCGAGAAAGGAGTGCTCCGCGATCCGATCCTATATCTGAGCCTCTACTTCAAGGCCAACCGGAGCGCTTATTACGATCTCCTTGACCGTGTCCGCACCAGGGGCGATTGGGAAGCGTGGCTCGACTTCTTCTTAATCGGGGTAAGGGATACTGCAGATCAAGCTGCGAGCGCAGCTCGCCGGATCGTTGCGCTCTTTGCCGAACATCAAAAACAGGTCGAGACGCTTGGTCGTGCGGCAGCCTCGGTGCTCCGCGTCTTTCAGCATATGCAGCGGAACCCTATCGTCTCAATTCCTGCTGCCGCTCAGAAAATTGGCATCTCCGCGCCGACCGTCGCAAAGTCGCTGGATCACATGCAACGACTCGGAATCCTTCGGGAGATTACCGGGCGCGAACGCCACCGGTTATTTGTGTACGAGGGATATCTCGCAATATTGAATGAAGGAACGGAACCGATTCGATGAACCGTCGGATTTCCTAGAGGATGTATTCCACACGCCAGGGAGAACTGACGCTGCGATGACCGACGAGCGAAAGCAGAGCCTTGAGAGCTGCGTCACGCTCCTCGTCGCTTGCCAGGTGGCGCCGCAGTGCGTCATGTTTTAGAGAATACCGCTGCATGTCTTCTGCGATTCGGTGCAAAAGCACTGCCTCGCGTTCCAGGAGCTGTTTGATGATGTCGGGGTCAGAGAAGCCAACGACCAAGAGGCGGAGATGAATGAGGCAGACTGCGGAGAGCGAATTCAGCCTTTGCTTTGTGTCTCCTGCCAGCCGGTGAGTCACTGCTGCGATTGCCTCGGCTTCCGACTTCGTGCGCACGCGGCAAAGAGGACAACTGACAGCCGTTGCAAGCAAAGAGCTGATTGTGGATTGAGCCGTTTCGGGTGTGATTTCCGAAGTCGCGGCTTCGGCCAGCGAGGCTGCCAGGTGGTTAAGCAACGCCGGATATCCTGAACAAGTTCCCTGCGGGGAGGCGATTGATTCGTATTGCCACGTATGTAGACCGCAGAATCCACCATGTTCCGCATGGTCGCGCTGCGTTTTGGGGTTGGTGGCGAGTTCATACTGAAACTGGCTGAGAAAATGGAAAGACTGTTTTTGAATATGTTCGCAGATCTCGCATGGTCGAAACTTCTGCGAAGCAGTAGTCGCTGCTGCGGAGGCCGTTCCGACGATACGATAGCGGTACGCGTCGGGTTTCCCTTCAGAGAGCTCAATTTTCAACCCGTTGACCTGATGCAACAGCTGTGACAATTCTGCTGATGATCCGAGATCGACGAGGAAATCCGCAACTCTGTTGCACATTTGCAGCATGAACTCGTTGCTCTTCTCCGTCAGAAGAAATTGGACAAGCCCGTCTTCCAGACGCGGAAGCCCGCTGGCATCGAGTAGCTGTGAGTCCTGCTTCTTCTTAGCTTCGAGCCCATCCCGAGCAGAAATAGAGAAAATCGATGGAAGATCTCGCTCGAAAAGAGAGTGGAGTTGATCCTCGACATATGCTAAAGCCTGGCTTCGTTGTGCAGGATCAACGGTGTCCTGCTTATTCAGTACGACGAATACTCGACGCGCTGAACTCGATACGGTCCGCAAAAAGCGAGCCTCATCCTCGGATAAAGGGCTTTCGTATCCGGTGACGAGCAGGAAGGCATCTGCTTCCGGCAGGAAGCTCTCGGTTGTGCGGGTATTTTCGGCAATTGGGGAACCCAGGCCGGGAGTATCCACAAAGAAGAAGCCGCGCCGGAGTATCTCTGCGGGTAAATGCACCTCCGCGATCTTAATTTTCTTGATGTTGCCGGGATTTCCGGCCTGTGTGATGTGATCGGCAAGCGCTCCGAGTTCGATCTTGGATCGAAAACCACGGTCTTGGTATTCGAGTACGACCTCCGGCTTCGTGCCGTAGGTAACGGTCGTGATCACGGAGGTTAGCGGCACGAGCCCCGTGGGCAACCAGTCGTGCCCGAGGACGGCATTCATCAACGAACTCTTGCCACGACTAAACCTTCCCACGACGACCAGGTTGAAACGGTCCTCCGCTAAGCGAGCTTGGAGCTCGCGGATTCGCTGGTGACGCTCTGCTTCTTCATGCGGAAGGAGAGCTGAAGCAGTCCGAAGCACTTGAGCAAGTTCGAATTTACTTTCCTCATATGCGGTTAGGTCCATAGTTTTATTTCCTGAAGTACTCTCGCGAGGCGAGTGTGGCTTGAGGGAGGACGAGGAGCCCGCGCCTTCGCCAAGCCTCTCGCGATGCCGTCGGCTGAATTTCGATTGGCGCTCATTCTTCCTGGTGTGCTAGAGTGGCACGGTCTACGTAATTGAGACACGGTGATGGAATCCCACCGCAACCACCATCCATCGCGATGGTTGATGACTCCTGGCACGACGGCAGGGTCATTTGTCTTGATCAACTTTCCCTCCCGAGTGCCTCCATTTCGAATCGCCCCGACGCTAAGCGACGGGCCAGGAGGTGTGAACATGGCAGAGATGAAAGCCCACAGAACACCACGGTGGCAGATTGTTCTTTCTTGGACCATTGTTCTTATTCCCTTTGTGTGGGGAATCGTGAATACGCTCCGATCTTCTTTGGCGCTAATGCGCCGCTAGCGGCGCCCCATCCGGTAGTCGAGATAGAGAACGTGAAACTTGATTTGATCGTCCACTCGATACTGGGCTCGGCTCGCCATATGCAGCATTCCTAGGATGCTGCCTGGGTTCCCGCCGCTTAATTGCACCATCGATTGCAGTGCAGCTTCCAAGTTGGTGGCCCAAAGATCCATGCGCTCCGCGTTGCGGTGCGCAAATTCGAGCGCCACATCCGATGGCCAGTTCATCATCTCTAGCCGCTCTTTTTTGTCGTAGCAAAGGGCTTGCAAAGCCCCTATATCTTCCATGTGGGGCGAACGCGCGGCGAGGAAGATGGGGGTGCGACCGTAATATCCGAGATCCTTTAGGATCCTTGCCACAACACGAGACGGCCCTTGCAAGTGATCTACGACGAGTAGGAAGGGCTTCTCATTCAAAGCCCTGTCGACGGTTGCCTTCAATCCGGAGGTACTCATGGTTGCGGTGCGGGAGGAAAGGCTGCGGACACCCAATTTCGTGCGGAGGCTTTCGACCAGCGAAAGCAGGAGATCGTGGGGAGACTTCGATAGCGGCACGTAGAGCGCAAGAGGCTCGACTCGCGCGAATTCTTGTAGAAGGCGGGTCTTTCCGACCCCTTCGGGTCCGAAAACCAGCAGGTGCCTTCTCTCGTGTGCCCGGGATATCAGGCGCGCAAGCTCAGCCGTACGCTCGACAGCCTTCACGTACGCTTCGTTGAGCTCGACCCCCGTATTGGATCGTTCCATTGCAGATTGGCCTCGGAGCTCTAAGCCGCAGCGTTCTTCTCCCGATAGCGGTTATGTGCAGCCTGAATGACCTCATAGGCAATCTGCCGGTCCTTCCAGCCTAAAGCCTCGGTGCGCTTGCCCTCGAGGTCCTTGTAAATCGAGAAAAAGTGTGCGATTTCAAGCAGGATGTGTGGCTGGACTTCCGTGTAGTTCTCGATATCCGCGAAGCGCGCGTTCCCAGTAGCGTAAGCGATTACCTTCTCATCAGGGATCCCCTGATCGAGCATCTCAAACAAGCCGATAACTCGTGCGTGATAGACGCACCCGGGGAAGGTCGGCGCGTCCCCCAAAACTAGGATGTCGAGTGGGTCGCCGTCGTCAGCAAGGGTTTGGGGAATGAATCCGTAGTCTCCCGGATAATGCACCGGAGAATGAAGATTACGATCCAGCCGGAAGACATGCAACTTCTTGTCGTACTCGTACTTGTTGATCCCTCCCTTAGGGATTTCAATCACCGCAGTGACCAGTTCGGGAACGTCGTCGCCGATGGGAAGATCTAGGTAGCTGATCATTATTGCCGCCTTATGCTGAGGTCTACGCGGGAGCAATAAAAAAACCCCTACGCAATCGTAGGAGTCATCAGCCGTCCGTTTCGGAGGGCGGTTAGAGGCGGATTCCTTCGCCTTGGTTGATCGTACATGGGAGAACCGCCCGGCTGCAAGTCCGCCCGTACCGAACCGCATGCAAGCCAGTGTTGTGCTAAATTGACAATGCCTCCAATAACTGGCGGCAGGCGATGGAATCCGCCAAAACTGTCTTCTGAAACGGAAGACTAATGACTCCTGGCATTGAGAAGGGAGTACGTGATTCTCGCCATCCTGTCTGATCAATACAAGCAAATTCAGTGGAGTCTGCATCTTCATTTGTAGAGGGTGCGGCTTTGGCCCCCAACAACAATTCTCAGGCCGTAGATCGAGGGTTCAATGGGAAACCTGATTCGTAGTGCTTTCAAGACAATTTTGGTCGGGGATGATGGTACTCCTGAGGCTGAGCAAGCGGTGGAAGTCGCAATTTCGCTGGCACAAAGTCTGAGCGCCAAACTGATTCTGTTGGGGGTAGTGGGACCACCAAGCGCCGAGTCTCAGGCAGAAGGTTATGGATTGGAGACGGTTGCGCAGGCCCGCGAGAGATTGAATGAAACCTTACGCCGGAAAATTCAGGCTAGCGCGCATTCTGAAATCGAAATCATTGCGGAGGTCTTCGAAGGAAAACCTGACGAGGTGATCGTACAAAGAGTGGAAGAGGATTTCGTAGATCTGGTTGTCGTAGGCCATCGAGATATCGCACGGGTGAGGCACTGGCTGGAAGGTTCTACTTCAGAGAGCCTGGTCCGTCATTGCCCGGTCTCTGTGCTGGTTGTCCATGATGATCATGCTTGAACGTACTCTCCTATCTCAGGAAGACAGCTATGCAGAGCTTCCCATCCCAGGCACTCTCTAGTGCACAGATTGCACGCCTTACTCGAGCATTGGAATCCTTGACGGACGGCGAGCTGGCTGTGGATCTACTCATCGCCGCTGGCGAGCGGTCGATCTCACCCTTGGCCGAATTCTTGCTTGGCGGAAAGGCTAGAACCATCGCGTTGCCGCGCTGTCGGGCCGCTCGGGCTTTGGGAGGTTTGCAGGCACGCGAAACTTTACTATCGTATTTCTCAAAAGTCGATCCTCCGTCGGACCCGGTGGTTTTATTTGCTGAGGATGCCGTTCGAAGCGCAGTGGCCCACGAATTACTGCGTTGGAGAGAGGACGAGATCTTCTACGCCCTTTTAAAGGCGGCAAAGCAACGTGCGACGGTTGGGCTCATCGAATCACTCGGTGAGTTCTCCTGTTCCAAAGCGATTCCAGTGCTGTTCGAAACACTCGAAGACGATCTCTGCCGCGACGCCGCATTTCGAGCCCTTTGTAAGATTCCCGACGAGTCCCGGCACTACGCCATCCTCTCCCTTCGAGAGGGAACGGGCACAAGTCTCGTAGGTGCTGCTGCCTCGCGACGCCGGCGCGCGACTGCAGAACTATTACGCAAGCTCGGAATTTCCCCAGGAGACTGGCAGGATGTAGCTCGACTGCTCGAAGACGAAGATCCCACCGTAATCATCTGCGCCGCCACAGTAGGCTTCCGCGTGGCTCCTCAAGAAGAGTTTCGAGGCATTGTCAGCGCTCTCTTCCGGGTTGCCCCTAAACTCAACTGGCTGCAGGAGGATGAAGTCGTTCGTTTGCTTGACGAGCACAAGGCTCTTGCTTATGCCCAAGCCGACCGGGTTTTGGCCAATCTGCGGGAACGTGGAGAGCAAGTGAACTGGTTGTCGGCCACCTGGCGTATCTTAGGGCATCTTGATCGGCTCGACCTGGAGAACCCACCCTCACATTCACTTATGCATCGAAAGCCGGCCTCATGAAGATAGCCATCATTTCAGATATTCACGGCAATCTCGCTGCCGTCGAAGCCTTTCCGGAGAAGAGCTTTGATCACCTCTGGTGCCTGGGCGATCTCGTCGATTACGGGCCGAGACCGCATGAGGTGATTCAGTGGATCAGGCATCATGCTACGACCGTGATCCGCGGAAACCATGATCAAGCGGTGGGATTCGATGTTGATCCGCAATGTTCCCCCGCCTACAAACACCTCGCATCCGAGACCATGCGCTACACGCGGGCGGTCTGCACGCAGAGCGATTTCGAATTCTTAAGAAATCAGCCGGTTCAGAAAGAGAGTTTTGGTCGGGGCAACGAGGTTTTATCTGGTCCATGCGGCGCCTACAGATCCTCTATTCGGCTACCGTTCGCAAGCATCTCACCTTTGGGAGAAAGAGGTTCCATGGGTCAATGCAGACATCCTGCTCGTCGGTCATACCCACACGCCTTTTATTCGAAAGGTCGGCGGATGCACAATCGTGAACCCAGGCAGTCTGGGGCAGCCGAAGACAGGCCGCCCACTCGCTTGTTATGCCATTTGGGAAGACGGCAACATTTCGCTGAAAGAGTACGACTACCCACTCCAGAAAACGATTCGGCAAATTCGGCGAATGCCGTTATCTAAGCAAGAGCGCGCTGAACTGGTCGCTGTCCTCGAGACCGGAGGGCTATCGGTTCCTACCGGAGACCCACCAATACCGTCTCACGCATAAGGCGGCGTCAGCGATCCGGACCACGTGGAGCAGATCGGACGCATTCCTACTCGCAAGGGCGCCAAGACTGGTTTGCTGATTGAAGGGCCGCACAAGTATGTTCTCGCGGCGCCTGCTGCTGGTCAGGACGCGGCGCAGCTCATGCTCTATAGCGTTCACTGAAGCACGCCGTTGGCCCACTGTCGGCGCGGTCCCGACGAAGGAGATTCGCGATGGACGTCTCGGAAGGAAGAAGGCCGCAGGAGGGGAAACCTGAGAAGGACGCGAAGCGCAAGATCGCGCTGAAGTTTGTTCTCATGATCGGCGTTTTGAGCTTCTTTGCGGACTTCACCTATGAAGGTTCTCGATCCATCACTGGGCCATTTCTTCAGACACTTCGAGCAACGGGAGCGATTGTTGGCGTGGTCGCCGGTCTTGGAGAACTACTGGGATACGGACTGCGATTCTTTTCAGGGCGGCTCAGTGAGCGCACTGGAGAGTTTTGGCCTATTACCTTCGTAGGCTATATCGTCCAGATGGCCGCTGTTCCGTTGCTTGCTTTCGCGGGAAGCTGGCAGATGGCCGCACTATTGATTTTGCTCGAGCGGGTGGGGAAAGCCATTCGAAACCCGCCCCGCGATGTCATGCTTTCCCACGCCGCAAAGGAAATGGGCTTTGGTTGGGGTTTCGGTGTTCATGAAGCACTCGATCAATTCGGGGCACTCTTTGGTCCTCTCCTTGTCGCGCTGATTCTGGCTCATCGTGGAAACTATCGCCTGGCCTTTGGGACGCTTCTGGTTCCGGCGGTCATTACGATTGCCCTCCTCTCCCTTGCCCGGTTTCTCTATCCTCGTCCTGAAGACCTGGAAGCTAACACGCAGAATATGCAAGCTGTGGGCCTGCCGCGTTCATTCTGGCTCTACTTGATGGCCGCTGCTCTTGTGGCTGCGGGGTTTGCAGACTTCCAACTAATTGCTTTTCACTTTCAGCAAGCGTCGTCGTGAAGACAACCTGGATCCCCGTCTTTTACTCAGTAGCAATGGCGGTTAGCGGTGTCGGGTCCCTTGTCTTTGGCAGGCTCTTTGACCGCTTTGGTATCTCGGTTCTCATCCCTCTCACGGTGCTTTCCGCTCTCTTCGCACCGCTGGTGTTTTTGGGAGGCTTCTGGCTTGCACTTGTCGGCGCTGCCCTTTGGGGACTTGGGATGGGAGTACATGAATCGATCATTCCCGCGGCGGTCGCGACCATCGTGCCGGCGAACCGGCGCCCCTCAGCGTATGGTCTGTTTACCGGGGCTTACGGCCTATTCTGGTTTTTAGGAAGCGCCTTGATGGGTATCCTGTACGACCATTCGGTCCCGGCTGTCATCGCTTTCTGCGTCATTGCGGAGCTTGCAGCTATCCCCCTGCTTATCAAGGTGAATGGATCGAAGCGTGTTGCTGCCACATAGGGAAATCATCCCACCGGTCCTAAGCTCGGATCAGGCCAAAATGCAATTATGCGATCGATCGAGGTCCTGGCCTACAACATCAGCTCAGAGCAGGTTCTGACGACACCGTCCAATTCTTCCAAGACTTCTGTCCCTCGATTCGCGTGGTCCCCTGACCTGCGAAGAGCGGACCGCAGACTCTCTGTGAGCATCGTGACGCCGGCACTGAGGTCTTTCTCAAACTGAGTCATGCTCGACTGAAGGCGTTCGATATAGTCGTAGCGGATGCGGCCTGCATTCAGATCCAGGAACTGCCAGATTCGCTCCTGCATTTTGCCGAGAACAATCGGGCGCAAGAGGAAGCGAGGCAGCGCCAGAAAGAACGAATCGAGCGAATGAAAGACGCGCTCAACCCTGTAATAGAGATGACTTTCCACGCGAAGCGGACAGTGAATCATCACCGGCTCTACCGGTATCTCAAAAAGGATTCCGGCAGCTTGTTGAAGACGGTCCAGGATAGCGTTGGCCCGATTCACGAAACGAGCCGAGAGGATGTCAAGTAGTGACTGAACCACTTCATCCTCCCGGATTCGCCAGGTTCGGAAGACAGTCTCTATTTCCTCCATCAGAAAACTTTCGAGAAGGACACCAAAGGCCCGGCCGGTTTCCTTGGGATGCTGAGATTGAAACAGCTTTAGATGTTGCCGCACAACGGGAACAGACTCTTGCACGTGCGTGGTCAGATCCCGCTCAACGCGGCCAATCATGTCGGCTGAATGCTGGCGCAGCAACACTTGCAGCTCATGCATTTCGGATTCCGTTTGCTCCAACAATTGGTCGATCGCCCGCCCTTTGAGATGCAACTCGTCAAGGCTCATGGATTGCGCTCGAACACCAATCGTTGCGGCAAACTTGAGAGTGCGCGCAATATGCAGAGCGTCCAAGGCAATGGAACGAACGAGGACGCGGTCCTTCTCCTCCAGGAGAAACGTTCTTAAACGCTGTTCGAAGATCTCTATCCCGCTCGATGCCGCTGTGGCGGGAAGCTTGCCTCGGCCTTCGATAGCTCTACGTGCCGAGAGGCAGAAGATCTCCGGAGACTCAATCTGAAGGCGGCTCAGCTCTTCCTCGAGAAAACGCGAGATGTGAGCACACCTCGTCTGCAGAGGCTGCGTCAACCTTATTCAGGACGAAGAAAAGCTTGGGAATCTCTTCTTTGACGTTTCGAATGAAGCGGGACTCAACTTCAGTAATCGGGGGATCTACAGAAAGCACCACAATCCCGGCATCTACCTGTTCGAGATAGCCCTCGGTAGTGCGAGTGTTGTGGGCATGCGTCGAGCCGATGCCCGGGGTATCGATAAGAATGATCCCGCTCTCAAGGAAGGGCGAAGGGTAAGCAAGTTCGACAGACGCGACCTGCTTCTTGTTTCCTGGATTGCCGGATTCGGTAATGTAGTCGGCCAAAGTTCCGAGGTCGACCTTCTCCCGCGCCCCTGTCGTGTAAAGGATAATGGCCTCCGGAGCCGGGCCATATTTGATTTCCGTGATGACGGCGGTCACGGGGAGAACCCCGGTTGGCAAAATTTCGGCTCCCATCAGGGCATTGATAAAAGAACTTTTCCCGCGCTTCATCTGACCCAGAACGGCAAGATGAAGTTGATTGGAAGCGAGCTTTCGTTCCAGGGAAAGGAGCTTCTCGTGCAGGCTATCGTTTCTTGTTCCGGAGTCTGAGATTCCCAGCAGGGCGCGCAACACCCCCGCCATCGAATGGCGCTGCTCGGCGGAGTATGGCGTGTTTTGCTCAGTGGCAGTCATACGACGGCTCTTGTCTGCTTTTAGCCGGCGCGCCGGGGAATCTCTGGTTGATCGTGAATAACGAATCACTTCAACAGTCGAGCTGGCGATCAGACCTCCCGCAATCATTCGGTCGAGGTGGGGAATTAGCTTGCTAATCTGTTCCTCCCTGTCAATCACCGTTACCATGATGGGAGCATTTTTCGAGATAGAGAGGCTTCGAGCATGGTAGATGCGGGCACTCGCTCCAAAACCTTCGAGGCCACGGTAGACGGTTGCGCCCGAAATTCCCAGATCGATGCACTTGGCCACGATGGCCTTATAGAGCGACTCGCCCTCCCACTTATCAGCCTCGGTAAAGTGGATGCGCAACATTCTGGCCTGGAATTGCTCTTTCATGGCTCACCCCTGGTCTTCCTTCAGCTCGACGGCGCGATGGGCATATTTAACGATGTCTACATCGGAGAGAACAACAAGCCCCTCAGATCACCATCTGATCGACGATTGGTAAAAAGCTTTGCAGCTTTTCCTCGGTATCGACGACGGAGAGCATCATCGAGCTGTCATGCGAGAGATGAAGCGCTTTATCTTTGTGAACCCTGCGGTGGGCTCCGTAGCCCAGAATGCCCCGATACACGGTAACGCCCGCCAGATCATGACTCCGCATGGCGCGGACCAGGCCCTCGTAGAGCGGTTTGTCTTTCCACTGGTCGCTCTCGCCTATGTAGATCCGCATCATCTTTGCTTTGCCTTCAATCTTGACATGCGCCGGCGGTGCAGCTTTCTTTGGTTTTGAGATCTGCGCGGGCTTGGCAATCGTTGTCTCCTGGACCTCAATCATTCCGGAGCCTGCCATTTCCTCCAGCTTTCCAAGCAGCTCGTCCACCTTTTCCCGCGTCTCGATGAACTCGATTTTCAGCGGGAGATGGTCCGAAATGTCGACCAGAGTAGACGTATGGAGGTGATGGTCGGCTCCGAATCCGGCGACCCCCTTCAACACCGTTGCGCCGGAGACGCCGCGAAAGAAAAGAAAATCGAGGATGCTTAAGTATCTCGACATGCCGTGATGGGTCGAGCCCTCGCTTAGGTAGATAGAGACCTTGACAGCCTTTCCAGCGTTCAACATGTGTTTTCCTTTAAGTGTGAAGACCGCGCTGCGATGCGAGAAACTCCGCCGCATGTCCGAGCAAGCCCCAATTGGCTGTATCCGACCGGTACTCGTCACGGAGTTTTTCGAGTTCCTCTGCGAGCTGCTTACGGTATCTCTCCATGACGGTTTGGATGGTTGAAGCAAGGACGGGAGGCGCGCCCTGTTTCAGCTTGGTTCCGTGGATCAGACAAAGAGTCGCCTGCGACCGTAGCCATTGGGCGACGAGTTTATGGTTCAGGCAGCTGACAAACTCCCGAATGCGAAGATCTTCCTCCTTCCATAGCAACAAGCAGATATCGCACGGAAGGTTTGGGGAAGCCCGCAGGTCTTCCTCGAGTAGATTCAGGAAGAGCTCTGCCGCAAAGGGAGCGCGCTGCATGGCTGCCAGTCCCCAGGTATGAAAGTTACAGAGATGATGGATCTGCGTTTTCCCCGGCGACTGAAGAGCGGCGGCCTGAAAGTCTTTGAGGAAACGACAAAATGGACATCCGGATTCCCCTAATACCTGGAGAACCGATGTGTAATTCATGATCTTATTTGCTCTCATGGCATAACTCCCGCAATCAGAACTCCGCACCAGACAGCCACAAGACCGACAACAACACTTAAAACAACGTACAGTCCGGCGACTGAAAGGCTGCCTGTCTGCAAGTTCGAGAAAGTCTCCCACTCAAAGGTGGAGAACGTGCTATATGCGCCCACGAAACCCACGGGAATCAGGAACCTCCACGCCGGATTCAGCCCGGTGCGCCGTCCCAGAAAGGCCAGAGAGAAGCCGATGATCACACAGGCCGTTATGTTGATCACGAATGTGCCGTACGGGAATTTAGTTCCCATACGCCCTGCAATCGTGGCCCCCACCCAATATCTAGCCAGGGACCCAAGCGAACCCCCGATGGCAATCCACAAATATTTCTGCAAATCCTATCTCTCCTTGTCATGCATGAGTATCCGTAAGAGTGGCGCTGTTCGCCGGATGCCAGTTCCGCAGGAGCTTCAAGTCCGCCTGGAGCTGGTCTCGATTCACCGCCGAATCTGATGTTCCACGGAGGCGATGGATCTGCATTCGATAGGCGTCGGCGTACGAATTTATCAGAAGTTCCAGCTTCCGCACAATCTGGTCGCTCCATTGGGACAATGCCATGCCATAAAGGTGCAGATCTTCTTTGAGAGGGGAACCGATGCTTTGGCGCAGACTGACTTTGATCCGGGAACGCAGTATTTTGTGTCCCCAGAATCTCCAGGGCCCATCATCGAAAGGCCCTGGCAAAGTTGCCATTTCAAAGCGTGGCATCTCCCGAAGAATCGCTTCAAAGTCCTTCTGTGACGGAGCGTCATTGCGTCCCAGCTCCTTTGCAATTTGTTGCAGTTGCTCGACGGCGCCATTCCCTACCTTGCGTAAGGTCTCCATCGCCGATTGGATAGAATCGTTAACAACCTCGTGAATCCATTCGGAGAACTGCAAAGGGGACACCTGGTGTTCCGAGGTGCTGCGCAAATGCGATGTTGCTTTATCCGTAACCATTTCAATGACAGCGTCCGGTGTTTCGCCGAGTGTACGGAATGCGTGGTCAAGAACCGTATGTTGTTCTCCGACTTCCCCGGTCACCACGCGCAGGACCGATTCGACGTCTGATGCAATCGCTGGGGCCGGTGACGCCCCTCTCCTTTCGCGGTGCAGGTTGCTATCAAGAGCAGCCATGATGGCATCTCGCATGGCCCCTATCTTTCTGGTTATGGAAGCCTCCCTGAGGAATCGAGCCTTTTCGAAGCGAGGGAGCAGCTCCCGTTCAAAAAATTGATCCAGCAAGACCTGGTATTTGCTCAATGCGCTTACTGCGTGCACTGTGGCGGCAATTCCAAGCTCATGCTTGAGTTGCGCTTCAATATAAGAAATTGTGCGGTGGAGGTCGCCATTCGCGAGCAAGTCAGATTTGCTCAATAGAACCAATGCTGGAATTCCAGCCTCGTACAGCAGCCGCAGCGTTCCGATATCTTCTTCATTGAGTGTGGCGCCGGCATCAATCAAGAGGAGAGCAAGGTCACAGGAGGGTAGGTAAGCCAGTGTTTCTGCCGCACCCCGCCTCGCGAGGGAACCAAGTCCGGGAGTGTCGACGAGCAGGATGCCGTCTTTCAACCGTGGAGAGGGAACCTCCATGACGGCGCGCACGATGTTTTTAAGATTTCCCGGGTTTCCCTGCTCGGTGACAAGTCGAGCCAATTCTTCGACCGGGACTTGTGCGGAGCGGCCATCTCCATAGGCAACTGCAGCCTTGAGGGTTTTGCCGTAGCGCAATTTCGTCGGCACAGCTGTAATCGGATTCACTCCGACGGGCAAGATGTCGGTTCCTAGAAGGGCGTTGAGTAGCGAGGATTTTCCCGAACTAACGCGGCCAAAGAGTGCAACCTCGAAAGTATCTTCTTCCAGACGGGAGGCAAGAGCATCGATGCGCAGACGAAATTCGACCAGCCCATTTCGTGTCGCGACCTGTTCGAGAAGGCGGAGTAAGACTACATCAAATCCCGTCCGCTCCAGTTGCCGGAGCCGCTTATCCAGATCTCGATCCAACTCCTGCTTGAGGTACCGTTCCATCCCCGTAACCAGCGACCGAAGCTCATGGACGACTCCATTGAGCTCACTGACGGCGTCGTCAGGGACAGGGCCGAAACCGCGCATGTAATGCGGTTTGAGTTCTTCGATGGCGATATCGACGAACGTCAGATTGGTGAGGACCGCTCGCGTAGCAGGAATCTCTGGCGGTGAAGGCTTCATTTGTTGCCAGTTGAGCGAGTGGATCAACTGCGACCGCAGTCGCCTGATGTGGTCCTCAATGAGCCGGATCTGCGCAGGATTAAGATCCACCAAGTACCGTGGAAATGGCGAGGATGAACTTGCGGCGTGGAGGATATCCTCCATGTCACTGAGCAGCTTGTCGATATATTGACAGGTAACTCTCAGCCTGGATTGCTGGTGTTCGTTGAGCTGTCCTGGATGCCGCTCCATCGTTTTCTCTGAGTTTCGTTCTGACATGACTCCTCCAAGTGATGAAACAACTTTGAGGAGTCATTTGCTCGTTTTGAGCGATTGCGGTGAACTCCAACACCGTAAACTTGTGGCTTAAACCTTTGCCGCTTCTTGCCCTTTTTCCCCTCTAGAAGCGTTGGCTGCGCTAGACCTTCCCCAACGCTCATAGACAGTGTTTCCTGCATAAACTGCTTTGTTTCCAAGCTCACGTTCGATGGCCAGGAGGCGATTGTATTTCGCCACCCTCTCACCCCGGCTAGCCGACCCGGTCTTGATTTGCCCGACACCAGTGGCCACGGCGAGATCCGCGATGATCGTGTCATCGGTTTCGCCCGACCGGTGGGAGATGACGGCCCCGTAGCCGTTCTGGCGTGCCAGTTCAATGCATGCAAGGGTCTCCGTAAGAGTTCCGATCTGATTGAGCTTGATGAGAATTGCGTTGGCGATTCCATCGTCGATACCCTGGCGGAAGATTTCGGGGTTGGTAACGAAGTTGTCGTCCCCTACCAGTTGGACCGTACTCCCCAATTGCTGTGTCAGCCGTTGCCAGCCTTCCCGATCTTCCTCGGCCATTCCGTCTTCGAGTGACCAGATCTCCGGATAGCGGAGTAGCCAGTCTTTCCAGAGTGCGATCATCTCGTCGGACCCAAGGCGCCTTTGGTCGGATTTTCGAAAGACATACGCACCTGCTTCCCAGAATTCGCTCGCGGCCGGGTCGAGCATGACGGCAATATCTTTACCTGGCTTATATCCAGAGTTCAGAATCGCCTGCAAGATGAGGTCGAGGGCCTCTTCGTTAGATCGTAGCTCGGGGGCGAATCCCCCCTCATCGCCTACAGATGTGCTGTACCCGGCCTTCTGCAGTACGGCCTTTAGGGAGTGAAAGGTCTCTACGGCAGCACGCAGAGCGTCGCGGAATCCGGGCGCCCCTACAGGAGCAATCATGAACTCCTGAAAGTCGACGCTGTTGTCCGCGTGCCGGCCGCCATTCAGCACGTTCAGCATGGGGGTCGGTAAGAGGAAGGAATTGCCTCCACCTAGGTACGCGTATAACGGTAAGCCACAGTCTTTGGCCGCAGCGCATGCAACGGATAAGGAAACCCCAAGAATTGCGTTGGCGCCCAGTCGTGCCTTGTTCGACGTTCCATCCAGATGGCAAAGCTTTCCGTCCAACTCGGCTTGATTTTCGGCGTTCATTCCAACAACGCCTTTCTGAATTTCCCCCTCGACATATGAGCAAGCTTTGAGGACTCCCTTTCCCTGGTAGCGGCTTTTGTCGGCATCGCGCAATTCGATTGCTTCGCGCGTGCCGGTGGATGCGCCGGACGGAATCTTCGCGGTGGCGCTGACTCCGCTCGATAGGGTTGCGGTAACCGCCAGGGTTGGGTTACCACGGGAATCCAGGATTTCCATTGCTTCGAGTTTTTGAATTTCCGACATTTCTTATGTTCTCCCGACCATGAGGTCGCCTGTGGTACTAAAGCGTGGTCATTTGCTCCTGAACCGAGGAGGAGGAATTCTTTGTGCCGATCTCGGCTGCGTTCCACACGTAGCTCGGTGTGGATGACTGCGGTTTCGTTGCCTGCTGCTGAAGCCGGCTGAAACGGCCACGATTCTCATGATCCAAACTCCCTCGGGACGCACAAGTACGTCCATGCACATGTCACTTATTCGAGTCTGTTTGGGAATCTTGGCGTGGACATGACTCCGCGACAGGATTCCCTGTCAGGAGTCATCATCCGCCCATCCGTAGTGCGATTCGTTTGGCTGGGCGGCGGTTAAGGGCGAACTCCTTCACCGCAACACACTCTTTGTATGATGCGAGATCCAGCTTTGTCAACTGTCTGCAGAAAACGTCGACGCGTCCAAGGACTCGATTTGGCCGTCTATCTAGGGTGGGTAGGTGCTGTGGGAACGGGCCCTATCAAGATGCTCCCCCAGGAAAAGGAAACGAACCAAAAGCAGCTGTGGCCTTGACAAGTCAATGGTTTCGGCCGCAACATTCAAAGTCATACAATTCGCTTGGGTGATGAAGTCCACCTTTAACCGCCTTCCAGGCTGATGACTCCTACAACAGGAGGAGTCTTGTGATGAAAGAAAGCCTGGAACCGGTTACCCCGGCAACCTACCTCTGTGTACGTCCCCTTCGGGAGCCCTCTTATTTCCCACTTCATGGCAGGAGACTGCCGTGATCCTTGCGGATGTTCTCCTTCAGATCCTGCAGGTTTTATGCTGTTTTGTTGCTGGCTCCGCTACTGCAAGGGTTCATTCTGAAAGCAGAAGAACGCGTTCAGCGAAGCCGCGGACCAAGTATCCTTCAGCCGTATCGCGACCTCTGGAAGCTGTTTCACAAGCAATGCGTGATGCCGGAGTCCGCCTCCTGGATCTATCTAGCTGCGCCCATCGTCGCTTTCACCGCGATGATGATTGTTCCCATCTTGATTCCGGTGTTAACCGACCGTCCTTTGCCGCAGTCCGATATGGGAGACATGCTAGGCGGCGGAATGATCCTGACGCTTGGATCATTTGCCATCATCCTTGCCGGATTAGATAGCGGAAACGTCTATGGCGGTATTGGCTCGAGCAGGGCCGTGATGTTGGCCATACTCGCTGAACCCACGCTGATTCTTGTGCTGGTTGGCATCAGTCTGCTGGCCAAGGCGATGCTGCCATTTGTGGTAAACCACCTCTTGTTAGGCAGCGCGTCCGCCTATTGGAGCCCGGCTCACTTATTTCTCATTCTCGCGTTTTTCGCTTTGCTGCTGGTGGAGACCGACCGCCTTCCCATCCACTCGAGCACACATCTCGAAATCTACATGATCGACGAAGCGCGGATCCTCGAATATTCGGGTCCATTATTGGCCCTGCTCAAATGGGCATCCATGATGAAGCAATTCATCCTATACACGATCTTTTGCAATGTATTTCTGCTTCCCTGGGGGATGTCGCAGCTGGGCACAGCACTTGGCCAGTTCGGCTCTGTCATTGCGTTGCTGTTGAAATTCCTTTTTGTGGCGCTCGCTGTCATCGTCGTCGAAACAGTACAGTCCCGTCTGCGGTTTTATCGATACCAGGAGCCCCTGGCGGCGGGATTCTTGTTTGCTGTGCTTGCAATTGTCTCCAGTCAGCTGCTCTGAAGAGAGTACTTTAATGTTCCTGGCGCACGTCAATTCGTTGCAGGCTTCGATCTTCAGCTCCCTGGCTGTCCTCAGCCTCTTGCTCACCTTTGTAATGTTGGGATCGCATTGGTTGCGGAATTACGTCTACGCGTTTGCCGCGCAATCATGGCTAATCGCCGCGCTCTCCGCGTCGGTAGGCTATTTCGCCGGCTATCCGGAACTCTATGTGATCGCAGTTCTCACCGCTCTTTTTCGAGGCCTGGTTCTGCCATATCTGCTGATGCGAATTATCGCGCGGCTGAACGTGAAGCGCGAATTGCACGCGGTGCTGCAGCCGAGTTCCAGCCTTGTCATCGGTGCTTTCCTGGTGATGTTTGCATTCGTGATCGCGAACCATATGAACTGGCAATCCTTATTGTCGGCGCATGTTGTGGTGCTCGCACTCACCATCATGCTTTCGATGAAGTTTCTCGGCTTCCTCATGCTCGCTGTACGCGACGAGGCAGTTAGCCAGATCCTCGGCTTGCTGGTCCTGGAAAATGGGATCTTTCTCGGATCACAGATTCTGGTTCCAGGCATGCCATTGTTGATTGAAATCGTGATCCTCTTCGATCTGCTCATCGTCGTCGCGTGTTTCGGAATGCTCGTGCGGTTTTTGGTGGTACATGCTGGCACAACCAGCAGCCGTCAACTCAATCGGCTGGTTGGCTGAGGGCTCATGACAGGACTTGCTCATCATCCTGTTTGCCGCTCCAGTGGCAGCAGTGATGTTGTCGTTTACCGTTCATGCTCCGAGACTCTCGGAATATGCAACGGTCATTGCTGCGCTTATTGATCTGGCGGTAAGCATTCCTCTCCTCCTGCGCGCGCTGAATGGCCCTGTCGTGCTTGCACACAGCTATGTCCAGGTCGATCTATTGGGAGCATGGGTCATCCTCTGCATCTCCATCGTCTACACGCTCTCATCGATCTATGCCGTTGGGTACATGCGTCTTCTCGATGAAGAAAGCCGATTGCCGTTATTTTACGGGCTGTTTTCCGGCTTTGCCTTCACCATGCTTGCCGCATGCGTCGTCAACAACGTTGGGGTCTTCTGGATTGCGATCGAGCTGACGACCCTCATCAGCACATTTCTGGTGGGATTCGAACGGGAAGCCGAAAGCACGGAAGCAGCCTGGAAGTATATCGTCGTGGTTTCAGGTGGTATCAGCCTCGCTCTACTAGGCACGGTTCTCTTCTACTGGGGAGGCTCGTTTGTCCTTGGGCCAAGCTATGCAATGACCTGGGCGGCGCTTCATCGATCTGCGCCTTCCGTTTATCCGCCCCTCCTGCTGGTGTCGTTTCTGCTTGTCCTTGTCGGCTACGGAACGAAAGCAGGATTGGCGCCTATGCATACCTGGTTACCCGATGCGCATAGCGAATCTCCCGCTCCGGTTTCCGCCATGCTCTCTGGCGCACTCTTAAACACCTCCATGTTGGGTATCGCACGTTTTCTGGCAGTTGTGCGCGGAACGTCTATCAATCAATTTGCCCATTCCGCAGTCGTTGGCTTTGGAATCTTTTCCTTTGTCATAGCGGCGCTCTTCATCGTTCGGCAAACAGGGATCAAGCGCTTGATGGCCTATTCGAGCGTGGAACACATTGGCGTACAGGCCCTCGGCCTTGGATTCGGCGGTGTCCTGGGCGTTGCCGGCGCGCTCTACCACATGCTGAACCATTCCCTGAACAAGTCGCTCATGTTCTTCGGCGCAGGCAATGCGATGCGCGTCTATGGAACCAAGGAGATCTCCGGTATCCGGCACGTGCTGAAGACGTTTCCGGTGAGTGGGACGCTGTGGTTGTTAGGCGCAGTGGGAATTGCGGGAGCACCGCCGTTTGCGCTGTTTCTGAGCGAGTTCACCATTCTGCGTGCTGGGATCGGCGGTCGTTACCGGTGGGCTGCGGTCTTGTTTGTAGTGTTCCTGATCATCGTTTTCATCGGCTTTCTTGCGCACTTTCGTGCCATGTACTTTGACGACGCGCCGGAAGAGCAACACTCTAGGGTTTCCGGGGCTGGTCTGGAGAACCCTCCCCATGTGGCTGGCATTTCTCCCATTACTGGTCCTTGGCCTGTGGTGGCCGCATGCGTTGTGGGATATCTTCACCAGAATCTCGTATGACGTGTTGGGAGGCGGCCAATGAGGCCTGCAACGGAACAGAGGCTTCGGCCAGATGCAGTGCCGAAAGCATGCGAAGAGCTTATGGAGGCGGGCGCGCGTCTGCAGATGGCCTATGCCTGGTTTCCTGAACCGGGCGAACCGGCCGAAGTACTTTACCTGGCAAACAAGCGCGCTCATGAACCCTTTGCTTTGCTGCGATGCCGTCTTGAAAGCCAGGCGCAGCCATTGGAGTCGCTGGCGACACGCATTCCCCTGCTGGGCTGGTACGAGCGGGAAATGATAGATCTCTGCGGCATCTCGTTTGCAGGACATCCGGAGCCGCGCCGTCTGGTGTTGCACGAAGGTGCTCACCCGTCGCTTCCACCGCTTGATCCAAGATACCCAAAGGATACGATCCTTCCGTACACGTCGGAGCCGTGGGAACTGCCGCCGATCGAAGGTAGCGATGTTCAGCTATTGCCGTTTGGCCCGGTGCGGGGTGACGTGCTCGAGTCGGCACAGATTGTCTTTTACTATGTTGGGGAAGCGATTCTCCATTGTCATCCGCGGCTCTTCTTCAAGCATCGCGGCATGGAGAAGCGGTTCGAAGGGCTATCCCCGCTTCTCGGCGTTCTGATTGCAGAGCGCATCTCCGGAGTAGACAGCGTCGCCCATGCGCTTGCTTTTTGCCAGGCAATCGAGGCAGCGAGCCAATGCGAGATTCCGGAGCGCGCTCGATACTTGCGCTCCATCCTCGCGGAGATGGAACGTCTCTACAATCATCTTCATTATCTCGGCCACCTCTGTCACACCACTACGCTCAAAGTGGGCGAGGCGCAGGGCAAGCTGTTGGCTGAGCAATGCAAGCAGCTGAATGGCATCTTTACCGGCAGCCGGTTCTTGCGCGGATTGCTCAAGCCGGGTGGTCTCCGGCGTGATCTCAATCTACATGCCCTCCCGGCCAAATTGCGCGCTCTCGAACCCACGATCGCCACTTACATGCAGGCTCTTGAAGTAACAAATAGCCATCTCGACCGGCTGATTACGACCGGCCATCTTCCACTTAAGACCGCATTCGACCAGGGGGCTACCGGCCCGATCAAGAGAGCTTCCGGCATCGAGCGCGATTTGCGCCGCGACCATCCCTACGCTGCCTATGATCACCTACCAATGAAGATTCCAGTGCGCACAGAAGGCGACGCGCATGCCCGCGTGCAGGTACGAATGGAAGAGATCCGCAACAGCATTGACTCTCATCGTGAGGGCGGTGGAGGAGGCGCCGGAGGGACCGGTTGACGCGGCAATCGATTTACCGCCAGGCGGGGAAGGTCTGGGATGGTGTGAAGGTCCAAGAGGGTCGATCTACTACTGCGTGCATTTTGATCCTGTAGGCAGACTGGCGCGTGTGAAAGTGAAATCCGCGTCATTTTCCAATTGGCGTGTCTTTCCGTTTACCGTGCACGACACCAACATGATGGATTATGCGATCAACGAGGCAAGCTTCGGGCTGACCATGGCTGGTTGCGACCGCTAGAACTGGAGAGAACACTATGCCGATCTGGACTCTATTTGGTATCCAGCAGGGAATCGCAACAAATCCATGGCCGGATGGCGGAAATGCAGACGTCCAGCCGGGAGTGCTCGGCTTGCCCCGTTTCCAACCGGATCAATGCCAAGAGAATTGCCGTGCCTGCGCCGAGGTTTGCCTTCCTGGAGCGATCGGGGTCGAGGCAGGAAAGACTGGCGAGAGGCTCAGCATCGACTACGGGAAGTGTATCGGGTGCCAGCTATGTACCGAATCGTGCCCGACAGAAGCCTTGATCAAGTCGAACGATTGGGCGTTTGGTGTGCAACGACGCGAAGATCTGGTGTGGGTCGAGGCGATGGCTTCGCAACCAGCTCAGGAACTCAAAAAGCATATCCAGCGATGCTTTGGGCGCAGTCTGCACATCCGTCACGTAGACGCTGGTTCCTGCAACGGATGCGAGTCGGAACTGCAGGCGCTGAACAATCCTTATTACAATCTGCATCGGCTGGGAATTTTCTTTACGCCTTCGCCTAGATTTGCCGATCTGCTGCTGGTCACGGGATCGGTCACGTATGCGATGCGCGAGGCGCTGCTCGAGACCTACAACGCCATGCCTGAACCACGATGGGTGATGGCCATGGGCACATGCGCAGTTTCAGGCGGCGCCACTGGCGGCGGATACAGTTGCGGCCACGGCGTTGAAGGCGTCCTGCCTATAGATATTTATGTACCGGGTTGCCCGCCAAATCCTGCAGCCATGATCCAGTCACTGCTTCTGCTGCTCAATCGCTCGAAACAGTTCGTCCAAGGAGGCCACTATGCAAAGTGACCTCCTATTGGCAATGGCGGTGCTCTGGGCTATTTCATTGCCGGCTGCCCTGCTTGAAAAAAGTGGATGGTTGGCACGTATTGGAATTGTGCTCGGATGTGGTGCAGGTATCGCTGGTTGCTTGATAAATCTCCAGGGAGCCATGCCCGCTCTCTCATTCGGCTTCCGGGTGAGCGACACACCGGTGCAGTTTCACATGGACACCGGCGGGTCCTGGCTGTTGCTCTTTGGACTTCTTCCGGCGCTCTTCGCCGCCAGTCTAAGCACAACGGCGTCTTCGCCGCCAGCAAGGAGATATTGGCTCGCGGGACTCTCGCTCACGCTGCTTGGAGCACTCGGAGTCTTCGGTTTGCAGGATGCCATGTCCTTTCTGATTGCGTGGGAAGTGATGAGCGTCGGAGGCGCAGTCATGATCCTGGGGGAAGGAGTCTCTCGATCTCCCGGTGGCCCAATGCTCTTCATGTTGGCTCTCCTCGAAGTGGGGGCGGTCGCAATTCTTCTTGCGCTGTTATTGCTCGGATCCTACGCCGGCTCGTATGCCTTCGGAAGTCTTGCGAACCCACATGCTGTGCTGAGCCTAAGAACCCTGGTGATAGGCCTACTGCTGATATTCGGCTTTGGGGCCAAATTGGGGGTGCTTCCGTTTTACGAATGGTTTCCTGCGGCCTACGGTTCCGGCAGTGGTGCCACAGGGGTCATCTTCTCCGGGGTCGTTCTAAATGCCGCATTCTATTCGCTGGCGCGAGGGATGCTGCAATGGCTGCCCAGCGCCGGAGTGTGGACGATGAGCGTCGCGATCATCATGATTATCGCCGGAGTGCTCAGCGCAATCCTTTCCATCTTCAATGCTTTTCAGGAGGAAGATTGGCGACGCATGCTAAGTCTTTCTTCAGCCGAAAATGCCGGAGTCGCTGTGGGGGTACTGGGCGCTTCCTTATTGTTTGCCGCCAGTGGATTGCGGGTCCCGCGGCATTGGCATGGATCGTATGTTTGCTGCATTTGGCGGCCCACAGCTTGGCCAAGGGCACGCTTTTCCTCACTGCCGACGGGGTATATTCCGTCAATGACAGCTATCTCATCCGGCAGACCGGGCTATTGCGCAATAGTCCTCTACTTTTCGGTGTGGGCGCGCTTTTTGCGACGATGAGCCTTGCGGCATTGCCTCCACAGTCCGGGTTTGTGAGCGAATGGTATGTTTTTCAAACTCTCTTTCAGGGAATGCAGGTGAATGTCGTCGCAGCAAAGTTGACCATCGCTCTGGCGGCAGCGGGCTTGGCGTTAGTCGTGGCGGTAGCTTTGGCCACATTCGCGAAGCTCTTCGGTATCGGTCTGCTCGGAGACGGCCATACCCATACAAAACGCCTTTCTACGGCACGCTGCGGCAGTGTCTTCATTCTGGGAATGTGCGTCCTGGGATTAGCGGTAGGTATGCCCTGGTGGGTACAGGGGCTCGGCGCAGGAACTCAGTCTTCTCTTTGGGATCAATGCGGCAGCGGCGATGAAAGATGGTTGGCTGCTGGTCCCATTGAGCGGAAAGTTCGCTTTCATCTCACCGACGAAACTGGTCGTTGCGGCTCCGCTTTTGGCGTTGCTTCCCATCGCATTGTTCCTGCTTAGCCGGCGCGCATTTCTGGTGCGCCGTGTACCAGTGTGGTCTGGCGGGAGACGTGAGGATGCACGGCGAATCGCCACGACCTCTCTGGCGTTCTCCAACGCTCTCCGGACCTTCTATGGGTTCATCTACGGCCCTACTCACAATCTGGAGCGCGAGTATGACCATGGACCGTACTTTGTGACACGTCTGATCTTCAATCAGGAAGTTGCCCCCATCTTTGGTCCATACTTGTTTACCCCATTGACTCGTCTGGTGCGAGCCGCAGCCGACAAAGTAAGCATTTTGCAATCTGGCTATCTGAATTTCTATAACGGGCTGATCGGGATGCTACTGGTGCTAATCCTGGGATTGGCGCTGTTTTACAAATGAGGTTGCTGGCCATGGCGGCGACCTGCGGAACTCCGTGCGAACCCACGGTAGGGACTGTTCGCCAGGGTCCCACGCAGAGAATATCCAGGAAGGAACTTGTAGGGTCACAATGATGTCGAAGCTGCTCAATAAATACAGTTCGGAGATCACACAACGTAAGTCGCAAG
Source organism: uncultured Acidobacteriaceae bacterium (assembly GCA_963785315.1). Lineage (GTDB taxonomy): Bacteria > Acidobacteriota > Terriglobia > Terriglobales > Acidobacteriaceae > PALSA-350. The sequence continues at coordinate 32,360 of CAWAUX010000012.1, forward strand.
GTGCCTCGCAGGCGATGCTCTACGCCACCGGTCTTCGCGAACCGGACATGGCGAAACCGCAAGTTGGCATTGCCAGCGTTTGGTTTGAGGGAAACCCCTGCAACATGCACCTGCTTCACCTGGCTGAGAAGGTAAAGGAGGGTGTCCATGCCGCCGACTTGGTTGGCTTTCGCTTCAACACGATTGGTGTGAGCGACGGCATTTCCATGGGAACCGGAGGAATGAGCTTTTCGCTTCAGTCGCGCGACCTGATTGCAGACTCGATCGAGACCGTTATGTCCGCGCAGTGGTATGACGCGAACATCTCTATACCTGGGTGTGACAAAAACATGCCGGGATGCATCATGGCCATGGGAAGGTTGAACCGGCCCGCACTCATGATCTATGGCGGCACGATCCGGGCGGGCCATTATGACGGGCAAAAGCTCGATATCATTTCCGCCTTCCAGAGCTATGGCCAATTTATTTCGCATTCGATCGATGAGGGCCAACGCAGCGCGATCGTGCGGCATGCTTGCCCGGGAGCCGGTGCTTGCGGTGGTATGTACACCGCCAATACCATGGCCTCGGCCATCGAAGCTTTGGGAATGACACTGCCTTACAGCTCATCGACTCCTGCTGAAGATCCACGAAAGCTAGAAGAATGCTTCAGAGCAGGAACTGCAATACGAAATCTATTGCAGCTCGATCTAAAGCCGCGCGACATCATGACGAGCGAAGCCTTCGAAAACGCCATGGTCGTTGTCTGTGCTCTTGGGGGTTCCACCAACGCCGTACTTCATCTGATTGCTATGGCCAGATCGGTCGAAGTGCCACTGACTATTGATGATTTTCAGAGAGTCAGCAATAAGACTCCGCTTCTTTCCGACTTCAAGCCCAGTGGCCCTTACGTCATGGAAGATCTCCATGTTGTCGGCGGCCTTCCGGCAGTCTTGAAGCTCCTTCTCGACGCCGGGTTGCTCCACGGGGATTGCCTCACGGTCACCGGCAACACACTGCGCGAAAACCTGAGGGATTTACCCGGCTTATCGCCAGGCCAGCAGATTGTGCGGCCGGTCGCAAATCCGCTAAAACCGACCAGTCATCTGCAGATTCTGAAAGGCAACCTTGCTCCTGAGGGGGCAGTCGCCAAAATCACTGGCAAAGAGGGATTGAAATTCTCCGGCCCAGCCAACGTGTTCGACTCGGAGGAACAGATGCTCAAAGCGCTCGAAGACGGAAAAATTCTCAAGGGAGATGTTGTCATCATCCGCTACGAGGGCCCCAAGGGAGGTCCCGGCATGCCTGAAATGCTTACGCCGACCTCGGCCATCGTCGGCGCCGGGCTCGGGAAAGACGTGGCGTTGCTTACCGACGGACGTTTTTCGGGTGGATCTCACGGATTTATCGTCTGCCATGTGACCCCGGAGGCGCAGGACGGCGGTCCGATCGCCCTGGTAGAAAACGGGAACCAGATTACGATCGACGCCACGAAGAATGAACTTTCGGTCGCGTTGTCAGATGAGGAGCTGGCAGTTCGTCGCAAGCAATGGCAGATGCCTGCATACAAATCGACGCGTGGAACACTGAGCAAGTACATTCGCCTTGTGAAGAGCGCGAGCTTCGGTTGCGTCACAGACGAGTAGCTGTGGTCGTCCGGGGAAAACGGCGCCATCTGTGATTGTGCTCTGTGGGTAGGCTCTGGAGTCTGAGGCCGCCGCCCGCGTCGATGTGGTTCGAACTCGCTCAAAGGATGGCGGGGTGATTGACTCCATCGGGAGTCGGGCCAAAAATCTGGCGATACGAGTCCTCGCCGTAGCTTGTCGGCAACGGTTCGCCCACACTAAGTCGAAACGTCCGCTGGCCATCACCGAGTCTTTCCGCCCGAAGGAACAGGGCCGCACCCATCTTCAGGCGATAAAATGCTTCTGCCAAATCGAACATGTGGGTGACGTAAAGCATTTTCACCTCACTTTCCATAAGGGCACGTACAATCTGCCTCGCGATCTCCGATCCCTCTCGTTCGTTTGTCGATGCGAACGATTCGTTGAACAGAGCCATGCTGTAAGGCTGAATCTGATCGACAATTCCACTCATTCTCCTGAGTTCCTCGTCAAGTTTCCCGCTCTCCATACTGGAGTCCTCTTCGCGCTTGAAATGGGTAAAGACGCCGCGACAAACATTTGCACGGAAGGATTCCGCTGGCACGAACATGCCGCACTGCATCATCAGCTGCGCAAGGCCGATGCTCCGCAGAAAGGTGGACTTGCCTCCGCGATTGGCGCCCGTGATTATTACCAGCGCTTTTTGGTCGCCGGTCACATCGTTGCCGATGACCCGGTCCTCCATGCTCAAGCTTAGGCAGACATCGTAGAGACCTTGGCTCGTGAGCATGGGCTGATTCGCCGGCAGGGGCTCGGGAAGGCAAAGTGGCTCGCGCTTCCGGACCAGTTGGTCACGTAAGTTCAAGCATCCTACGTAAAAACCCAGTTCCAATCGCAACATGCAAAAGAAGCTCAAAATGTGGTCGGTCGACTGAGCGAGTGCCGTTGCTACACGGCTGATGCCCTGGTTCCGGAGGTCCGACAAAGCCCGGAATCCTGCCTCGTCACGTTCATGGACTTCGTAGTAATTTCCAGCACTGTCTCTAGATGTCCACTGCGCCATCCAGTCCTGAACCCGCTCAATCCAGCTCTGCGCCGTAGATGGCCGTTTGCGAAGAATGTAATTGACACCTTTGTTGCCATCGCCGAGTTCGGCGCTGATCAGCGTGCCATTCCGAAAGCCAAGCCGTTCCAGATGGTCATCTACCACTCGGAGGTACTCGTCATTAAGCTCCGTGGATAGCATTGCGAACAGTTGCCTGAAGCCTTCCGAACGAAATTGTGGGCCGTGTTCATCCACAATGCGCCGTAACCGCTTGAGCAATTCCACGAACACTTTAAGCACGTCGACCGACCGATGTAACGTGCTGTCTGGATACTTATCGGAAGTCCAGCCCCAAACTTTCCTCTCACGTGCGATTGCGTCGACCGCTATCGCATAGAGTTCTCTGACTATCTCAGGCTGTTCCTGGCAATCAACAAGAATCCCTTGTCGATAAAGGATCGCCCCTGGCTCGTAAAGACTCGCTAGTACAGCCTTCCTCGCCACGTCACGCAAGAATTCGTCGCCCGAGGCCATGGTAAGCAGGAGGGTGTTCAACTCAAGGTCTTGCGTTAGGTCCGCCGCATTCGGTATTTGTTCCTCGACGGGTCCAAAATCCCGATCTCGATACATGAGAAAGGCCTTCATGACGTCACATGCCCCCTTTCTGCCCAGCGATGCGCGTCTTGATAGCGTCATGTGTGAGTCGGTATTTCTGTGCGATTGCAACTGCGTAGGCAAGCCCATCTGCCGGCCGCCGAACAACTTTGAACGTGCGTAATGTCGGGTCCGTGGGGTTTACGGTGCTCACCATGCTGACGGTCGTTTCGCTGAACGACGCCAGCTCATCGAGGAAGGTTACGGACAGGCACAGCATGTCTAACGCGACGATGCGTAGCATGATCTGTTTGCTGAGGAAAAGAGCATCCTTGAGCGCTGTTGACAGGAAACTCTCGTTCATAATGAGGATGCTCTTGGGAGTGGCGTTCTCAAGAATCTGGTGAATTCTGCGCAGCTCGTCCTCAAGCTTGCCGCTCAGGTTGCGTATGTCTTCGTCCTTCTCAAAATGCGTGAAGAGCTTGTCGAAAAGGAACAGTCGCGCGTCTGTGCCAGCGACGGGACAGCCGACGCTGGCCAGATGATGGAGCTGCCCGAAAGTGCGTGCGAAAGTTGTTTTGCCGCCTTGGTTCGGTCCAGAGACGATAAGGATCCGCTCGGGGTCTTTCAAATAAAAGTCATTCGGCACAACGCATGATCCTTCGCCAACGAGTTTGTGCGCCAGGGCAAGGTCAAACACCCCATTTCCGTAAATCTCTTTGGATTCGTTGGTGACTTCTGGATAGCAGAAGGGAAGTCCGGCCGATTTGAGCCGATGAACGTGCTCAAGGCAAGCGATGTAGAACTGCACTTCGCGATCGAACCTGGCGATCGTGCTGGCCAGGTAGTCTCTATGAAGATTGCAGTACTCCTCGAGGGAAGAGAACACATCGGGAAACAGGTCAGCAACCAGATCCAGAACGGCTGCTTCAACGTGGTTCATATCCGGAGGGGCGTTGTATCGAAAACGATACTCTTTCGCCACTCCCTGGCTAAACTTCTCGAAGGTCCGTAATACGTCTGCACCGTAGTCCACCTCGTTGTCGTACTTGCTGACCGTAATGCGCTTGCCTGCGATGTGAAGCGAATACCTGATGCCAGCTAAGTCGGCTCTTAGCTTGTGTGTTTCGGCGACAAGCCGGCGAAAACTTTCGGAGTCGATGTAGTTCGCGAGATATCCGCGAAAAGCAAGAAAACCGCTCGACCCGATGTTTGCCTGCATCAGCGCGATTGCTCAATTGGGTGGCGGCGTTGCAATAGGTCTCAACAGCGTCAAGAAACCAGCTCTGCTTCTGATATTTGTAATACGCCTTGCCCGCTTGAGACAGATGGCCTCGCATCTCCCTCATTTCCTCGGCAAACGAACGAACATAGCCTGCAACTGACTGGTCCTCGAGGTCCCGGAAGATGTCGTAGCGGTAGCGAACAGTTTCAACATCGCTCAATGGCGCGTAGAAGAAAGGCTTAAGGTTGTACTCTTCTCGGCCTGCAGTGATGGAATCGACAATCTGGTCAAGGTTCAGGTCGCCGAATATTTCGGGCGGTTCCCGGTCAACGACGCTCATCTCGGATTGGTCGAAGAGGATACTGCAAAAGGGCGCAGAGCCGGCACGGTTCTGAGTCGATCCCGACACAGGTGTGAACCCGTTCGAAATAGCTTGCGGACTCATCGTTCCGACACGGGCTGCTGACTGAGGGGGCCGCTGATCAGTTGAGAACCGCAGCCCCACTAACGAAAGATGATTTGGAGCCAAAGGTCTTACTCCGCCTCGGCGACGGAGGGGAAAGGCATTAAGCTTTTGCAGGCTTAGCAGGCACGGGACTCCTCCGAGTTCCAGTCTCGTAGGAGTCATCTTCCCCTTAGGAGAGGGGCGGTAAAGAGTGGACTCCAACACCCGCTCTAGGCCTAGTATCTTCGCAGGGTGGATGGCATGTCAATCGTACGCAAGAGATGCTGAACTGTCGTTTCGACGCTCGTGCTTCGGAGACGCGCTTCCGGGAACGACCCATGCACGCGGCGCGATGCACTTTGCGCAGCCGCGAAGGCGGTGACGGGAATGGGAAGCGATCACGAACGGTACTGTGTTTGGCTTCCAGGACGTCGGAAGAACAATACGATTTCGTGAGTCACAGCTGCCGCGCCTCGATAAGTTTATAAACGGATCATCAGAAATCTGTGGCTTCCTCTGGTTAACACTAAAGGTTCCTATTTTTGAGCAAGGTGGGGTGCAGGAAATGCAACGACCCGTGATCTTGCGGCCTCCGGACGTTTCTCCGCTTCAGCATAGAGGCTCAAGATTCGTGACACCTCAGCAGGCAACATGTCCGCATCAGCCGCAATTTGTTCTATGGACATAGGAGAGCCATAAAGTACCTCCGCCATCTTTTTCAGGAGGCGCGGCTTTTCCGGAACGATGGGAATGGGTTCAGTAGTGCGCCATCCCTTCGATGAGAGCTGCATAAACAGGTAACGATACTGCCGTTCTGAGATGATGCCCAGGTCATAAGCGCGACGAACTAGAGCTTGAATGGAAACACCCCATTTGGGCTTTAGGCGGGCCACACGTGTCAAAGAAATTGGAGGCTGGAGATCAGGTCGAATGCCAGCCTCTGGCATGAGAAATTCAGCACCGAAAGCAAAAGCCTCTTTTTCCAGCTCAGGCGAAAGCCGGCCCAGCAGATTTTTGTGCAACACGAGATGCCCCAGCTCGTGGGCGACGTTCATCGCCAGACGGTCTCCAGGACAGTCCGGTGAAATCACAATTACGGGGATTTGCCTGCCATCAGCTTCAGCCCAGCAACAAAACGCATCACGGCCCTTCATAGCAGGCACTGCTAGCACCCATACGCCCGCTCTTTCGAGGACGCGGATAAGATTATGCACCGGTTCAGTTGACGCGAGTTCCAGAAGCGCTCGTGTTTTCCTTGCGGCCTCTTTAGGATCTCCCTGAATTGTCCTCAGCGAAACAGAAATTTCCAGCCTTTTTGCCATCGAATGCGCGAGGCTGAAGACGTGCTCGGCATCGCGCAACGACTGCGTGATCTCTCGTTTGCTGATGGAAGTGCGAGCCCGGAAAAGAAGGGAACCCGCCGAGAGCCAATTCTCTGGCGCTCTGCTGAAATACGAAACGGGCAGAGCTGTTTGATAGGCGATCTCTGCGACGAGAGAATCTGCTACGTCTCTGAATTCTCCTTCAATTTGAGCGATTCGACCTTGTGTGACCTTGAGCAGTTCGGCCAATTTTGTCTGCGTAAGCCCCCTGAGCTCACGCGCCTGTTTAATTCTTTCCCCAAAAATCATTCCCTTTTGCCTACTACCAGCGGTGTGGAGAGTGGACGCACGTTGTCAAGATCGCCAGAGTCTGGACCAGCGGGGCCAGGAGGCGGAGGAGCTATGCCTTCCGCAGGATGTTTAATCTCCCACTGCCAATAGGCTTCTGCAGTTCGAGCATCCCCGCTTTTGGGTGCGACCAGAAAAAGGCGGCTGAATTGCCAGGTGCTATCGATGTCCCAGAGGATCACAAGTGTTCGGAGGAGCGGCGCCGGCATGTTTGGCGACCAGATAGGCAGTTCTTGCTGATAGAACCGTTGACGCTGGCTGCTTTGAGCGGTGGGCAGGACGGCGCCCTTAAGTATCCGAAAACGCAGTCCACGATATTCGAGCGCGAGGCCGTCGAGCATCACCTGCTCAATTTGGAGGGAATCAGCCCCATTGTCCTCGTCATGGCAATCAAAAGTACGGAGACGTACTTTTGCCTTGCACCGGACGAGGTGGTTGAAAATGGCCGCCGTTCGTTCAATTCCCTCCCGTTCGATCAACTGCTCGACCTCGGGCAACGTGACCTCAAATGCCTCATAAACGGCGAACAGCAGAGGTTCCAAAGCGGAGACGACCAACTCGGGATCAGTCTCGCACGTGAATTGGGGAGGAATATTATTAGCGTCCATTGCTAATAATATTCCACATAAATTGACAAATCGCAAGGGCGACCAGCTGACCGGCAGTTCAATTTGGGCACGGGCCGACCACTTCCGTCACGGATTCTTCGCGGACATTTGCGGAGCAGTTAAGCTGTTCGTTAAAGTTGCTGGGATTCTTTCCGATGCATTCTGATTCTCAGCAGTGCCTTAATGTTGCGAGTTGATAGGGGTCTTTCACGGCGATAACACGGGTTCAAATCCCGTCGGGGACGCCAAACAGTTGGCCTTCGATATCTAGACTGCCGGGAAGCCGCGACATGGAGCGGTACGGGAATAGCACCGGGCGGAAATTGCTCGTTGGTACTGACCGGACGGCCCATATCAAAAACCAGCTCGCGTGAGATTTTCGCGTCTCGCATCTCGAAGATGTGGACGAGCCGCATTTCAATCTTCGCGTCAACCGGCCAAGGCCGAAATCCAGCTCGGGCGATTTCGAACGTCACGATGCTGTCGTAGCTTGGATCGGGCTCTACGGCTCAAGGCGTCTATCGTCGGACGATGATCCTATACGTAATGACTTCGGTGACAATAACAGTTGCAGCGCGATACTGACCGGTTTCCATTCTGGTCAATGCTATTGACCAGTTGCGGCAAAGCCAGGTGTCTCCCCGGGCTGTCGGTTTTTTGCCTTTTCCTCTGGCGGCATACCGTCGGAGCACGCAGCCGGCACATTTGTCATCTGCTTGGCAAAAACTTTATAGCTGATCGTCGCGGGCCGCAGCGTTTCCCAGTAGCTGGTGGACGAAAGCAGAGGCTTCCTTTGCCTGAGCATCTGGTTCTCCATAATCTTTACGCCGCAGAGCAGGTTGTTCTCCGGTTGCAGGATGGTTCGGGCCGGGTCTTTTTCGGGTAACGTCCGATCGTGCTGCCAATTGAAATCGCAACCGTAGCGTACCGCGTCCATGTACGCCAGTTGCAGCAACCCTTGCTGGTGGACTATCTGCTTAGTCACGGTATCCACCTTGGCCACCTCGGGTTCAGTGTGGCGTACATCGGTGGTCGGCTTGAGCCCTGCCTCCGCCCCCGCCAGCGCCTGAAAGGTATAGGCCCAAAAAACGCGCTTATCGGGATCGCTCAGGGAGGCAAATCGGGGGCAGTAGCTCCTTACGCCCGGCGCAATCCCTGGCGATAGCATTCCCGGCGATAGCGCCCGCTCCACAGTCGCATCCCACTGCGGATCCCAGGACTGCTCCCCCAGTTCTTGTTTTTCGATCGCAATCGGCGTCGGCGGGGCCGTTTTGAGCTGCGGGCGGGGAGAGGGCGCAGACTCAATGACATTGGTGTGCACCAGGTCGAGCTCCGCATCATCTCCGACGTCGTTGACAGTGTGTTCGCTTGGCGCATGAAAATGAATCCGCGCTAGTTGGTAGATGTCGGCCGGCAGCGATCCGGCGTAAAGGTAGGTGGCAGGATCGCAGGGCATTTCGACAGAGTGGCCGGTGTTTTCGATCTTCAGCGGAGTCGGTTTGTACTTAAACGACGGAGCGGAAAAGCTTGCCGCAAGTGCGTTGCCGGGAACGATGTCGATCCCTGACTGCTTCATTCCGGCCTCCCTCGTGATGCTGTCGCCGCACGTGGCATACGACCGCGTTACGGTGTCCCAGTGAAGGGGACCGATGGGCAAAGCGGGGTCGTGATTCCACGCTTGTGCCCACGCAAGACCCAAGGAAGTCAAAACAGCCATCACTACCGCAAAGAGCTTCTTCATAACTCGTCCTTTTGCATCGAAATCTTCCTGCCTCAAACGAAGGCCCGGAGCCGCTGCCGAACGGGCGACCTTGGGGCAGTTACCGCTTATAGAATCCGGAAGTGGAGCGCACCCTCATAGCGCCGGGGCCAGGCGTCTGCTCGGGCAGAGCAAAAAACAACGTACATCAACCCTGGACCACAGTGGCCTGGATCCAGATTTGCGCCCGATAGCAAATGAAACGGCTAACACGAACGCGGGCGCTGCCTGCAAACCTATGCGCGGTTCTGCAGATCATAGGAGCCTCCTTTAGCGACGGCTGAAGGAAATCAGAAGCCGTCTCATCCTGGTCGTTTTGTTGGTGTCTTCGACCGATCCCTGAGCGTTCAGAAGCTCGTCCTGCGTTTCGCCCAGATGAGTCTAGTTAATCAGACACAATCATCTGCTCGTGTCACGCGGTTGTAATCGGTTTGTCATATCCGTTGCGTGTCGTGGAGAATCCACTGAAGACCCAGTTGCAAAGGCAGTGAAAGAACCGGCCCTTTTTCTAGACGATGTAAATCACGCATGCATGCGGGATAGCTCAAAAGTGATCACCCACATATTCCTTTAGCCCGTGGCCTGGTATTGGGGAACCGTCGTTTTTTTCCCAACGGTACTCGCCAATGCCCAAGCTCTCGGTTATGACTGTATCGGGCGAGGTTCGTCGACAGAGATTCTGCGGCAGGATACATATTCCCTGTGAAAGGCCATACAGCCACGGTACAACCCTGTTGACTACGAGTTAAATGCCCCTTTATCCTCATGTTTATTCGCAAACGCTATCGACGCTACAAGTACGCGGTAATACCTTCCTAATAACAACGACTACGACGACGTGTACGAGATACCTTTCTCCAACGGCACTTACAGCCAAAGCGTGAGCCTGGGTACCTTCCAGCAACCCTGGGGAATTGCAGTGGACGGAAGCGACAATGTTTACATCGTCGAAAACAGTACCAGTGACGTGATGATCAAGGAGACGCCGACGCTCACCCCGTACGGCACCGTCTGGACCCGGGCGAGATTCGGCGACAAGATACATATTCCCCATGACAGCCCTAATGCGGGCCACGCAGCGAGCTGGGAAACCGTAACGCGAGATTCAGCGATCACTTGCAATTGGAATGGGCCTCGTGAGCTTCCTAGGTGAGCCCCTGGCGAACCAGCAATTCCTCAACCGCGCGGTTTGCCTCATCCATTGCCTGGTTTGTAAAGGCCGCGGCGCCTGCGTCTGAGTTGGCGATCGAGACCAGGCCGAAGCGATGCCGTCCGGCGATGTGTGGCCGCTCTTCCAGCGGCATCTCTGGATCAGCCAGCGAGTCGTAAGTGTACGCATAGCCGTAGGGCCAGCGGTTCACTGTGATCGCGAGGATGTCCTCAGCCGGATCAAAGTCCGTGCCCGCCAGCATTCGGGCCAATTGCTGGCGCACGTCCAGTTCGAACTTCTCGAAGCTTGCGTTCAGCAGCCATTCCTGGCCAATACGGTTCTGCTCTTTGCGCGGCAAACCCGGCTTGTTGGGATTCGCCATCAGGTGTACCAGGATCGGCTCCTCCGGCGTCGTCACCCCGGAGTAGCCGCCCACCGTGGTACCGGGATCAAGTTGCGCATGCGGATAGAACATACCTGGCGAGCTGAAGCGTGATACACCCAGCTTTACGAACGGGGTCCAGCGCTTAAGCAAGACATTGGTGTAGACCATCGGCACCTTGACCGGATAGAAGAGCGCCTGCTTCTGCTTCTCGGGAATCTCGGGCACCAGATAAGGAATGAGGCGGTTGTAACAGGCGAGGATACAATTGCGTGCGCGCACCGCATGCAGCTTTCCATCCTGGCGATAAGCGATGTCCACCCAGTTTGCGCTCTCGGGTGAGCCCTCGTGCTTGACCCGCACCACCGGCGAGCTCAGGCGGATACGCATCGATGCCCCTTCCACATCGAGCTTGCCGTAATCAAGCTTCGACCCGACGATGGTGTTCATGGTCGGATCGCCCGGCAACGCTTCCGGCACCAGCCGCGAAACCAGCAACCGCGCCACCGAGGCATTGCCGTCAGGAAAGTGGAAGAAGAAGGAGCCCTCGTTGTAGGTCTCTTCGAGCTTGAGTCCGAGGCCATTGAAACCGATCGAACCATGTTCCGCCGCTTCCAGCGCAGGCAGCGTGTCGACTCGCTTGTTGTTGCGCTCACCGTCGCCGAGGAATACGGGTAGCGCGCCGGGGTCCATCCTGGCTACATGAAGCAGGTAATCCTGGTAGCTCATCTTGGCAAGCCTGGCTTTCTTGTCTTCAATCGTCATGCCGGCCATGTAGTCGGGATTCTTCCCATGGAGACGCACCAAGTCGCGCTGCGCCGCTTCAGAGAGGGGAGACTTGGCAAAAAACTCTTTCCACGGCGTACGCCCCAGCCCGGACACCACGCGATCATCACCAAAATGTTCCTTGTCGAAGAACATGGCCGAGCCCAGTTTGTAGTTGGTCTCCAGTTCGTGATTGATGAACTCGGGATAGCGCGACACCTCTATGCCAAGCTCCTTGAGCAATGCCTTGGCGCCATAGCTGTAGGGGTAGGGCGTCGCGATGGCCATGGTGCCGCCAAACCCGAGATAGGTTTTGCCTGCGTGCTCGAACTGGTTGCGTTTGGCGTGGCCACCGATATCGTCCTGGTTATCGAGAATGAGGATGCGCTGGTCCTCGCCCAATGCCTTGCGGTAGAAATGCGCCGCAGAAAGACCCGAGATACCGCCACCGACGATCACCAGGTCGTAGGATTCGTTGATTTCGGCCTGAGGCACAGGAAAGGCTTTGTACTTACCCGTGCGCAGATTTTCAAACTCTGAGATAGAGGCGGGATAGTTGCCGCGCAGGCCGGAGCGCAGCGGCGGATAGTTCTCCGCCGTGAGACCGCCGTCTGCCGTCGCGGCACGCGCAGCTGCTTGTGCCATCAAACCATTGCCTGGGATCCGGGTGGAAGCGGCGGTGACTGCCATACCATTGAGAAAATCGCGCCGGGTAATGGGGCGATCCATACCGAGTTTGCGAAAGAGAGCGTCCATGCAAATCCTCTGGTTCTAAACAACGTTCGCGGGTGTTGTCAGTTAGGAGAGCAGGGGCATCGATCGCCGATCCACGACCTCGGTGACCGCGCGATAAGCTTCCCCAATCGCTGCGTCGGTATGCGGGCTGGCGGCTGCATCGGCATTCGCGATGCTGATGCGTCCGAAGGGCTGCCGCGCAATCACGCAAGGCCGCTCCGGCGATGAGGTGTAAACCCACTCCAGCGGATCGTAAAGGCTGCTGTAAGTATAGGAGTAGCCGTGCGGCCAACGATTCACTGTGATGGCGATGATATCTTCCGCGGGATCGAAGCCGCCTCCACCCAGGGTGCGCGCCAGTTGATCGCGAATATTGCGCTCGAAGGTCTCGATGCTGGTGTTTAACAAATCGTAGCGGCCGGCCCGGTACTGGTCTTTGCGCGGCAGCCCCGGCGAACAGGGCGTACGCACCATGTGCAACACAATCGGTTCCTGGGGGGTTTGCGCATGGCGCAGTTCACCCAGGCTTGCAGCCTCGGTCAGCGCAATGCTGGTGTGATACATGGTCGGCGTGGTTACGCTGCGCACACCAAGCTTTTGAAATGCCTCCCAGTTTTTTATGGCAACGCTGGTGTAGACCAGCGGGGCCTTGATGTTGTAGGCCAGCGCCTTCTTTTGTGCCTCAGGCAGCGACGGCACCAGGTAAGGGATGAACATGTTCCAGCAGGCCATCACCACGGCTGCGCCCTTCACCTGATAAGTCTTGCCGCCGTTCACGTAGTTCACCACCACGCCGGTGGGGTTGGCTTCGGGACCTTCCTGGGTAACATTCACTACCGTGCTGCTGAGCCGGATGCGCGTACTCTGGCCGCTGCGGTCGAGATAGTCATAACGCACCTTGGCCATACCCACGTCATCCATGGTCTTACCCGGAACGGCATTTGGAATAAGTTTGCGCACCAGGAGACGAGCTACGGTTGCATTGCCGTCGGGGAAGTGGACCGCGGCCCCGCCTTCTTTCTGCCGCCCGTGCTGCCCGCCGGGTAAATCGGCGAGCACGCCGTCGGGCATCGGATCCAACTTCAGTCCGCGAAAGCCAGGGAGCCCCATGCCCCAACAGAAGAGGGCGGGGGTCGCATCCGTACCCACGGCAAAGACGCCTGCCGGCACATTCTGGAAGAACCAGATCACCTGTTTATCGACCTTGGCGTATTGCAGCAGGTAATCGTTATAGCTGATCTTGGCCAGACGGAGCTTCTTCTCGGCGGAACCTAAACCAGGCATATAGTCGGGCTGATTGGGATCGAAGAGGCGCAGCATATCTTTCCTCGCTGCCTCGGAGAGCGGCGTCTTCGCCAGGAACTGCGGGGAAAAAACGCGCCCAACACCTTCCTCATAGTCCAGCCCACCGACCACCAATTGGTCCTTGCCCCAGGTTTCCTTATCGAAAAAGTAGGAAGGCTTAAGCCCCAGCGAGTTGTAAAGGCCATGATTGGTGGCGTTCTCGGCCTTGTACCGGTCGAGGTCGATGCCGATATCCTGCAGTACCTGCTTAGCGGCCTGGTTGTAACGTTGGGGCGACTCGATGTTCAATGTGCCGCCATTGATTGCCAGGGTGCGGCCGTTGTAGACAAACTCATTCCGCTTGGCGTGGCCGCCAAAGTCATCGTGGTTATCGAGTACGAGCACCTTGGCCTTGGGGCCTACATCCTTGATGAAGAAATGCGCCGCTGAGAGGCCGCTGATGCCGCCGCCCACCACGATCAGGTCATAGGGCTCATCAGGATTCAACACGCCGGCGAGATTCCACGACCGCTGGTCGCGCATCTGGTGCGCCGCCTCGAACGATCCAGGGTGGTCTCCGCGCATGCCGATGCGCTGTGGCGGATATGGGTTCTGGGGGGCGGCCGCTTCTGGTCCCGCTGGCGGCTCGGCCATCATGCCATTTGCAGTTCCAGGTATGAGCGATGCGGCAAGCCCCATGCCAGCACCGTAAATGAAATCGCGCCGATCGATCTTTCGGTTCATGCCCAGCGTATGGTCGGAAAATTCGCTCTTGTGCTCGGCGCCGTCGCTCAATCAGTTCTCCGTCTCGGCGGACGCACCGCCGTGGTTACGCATAGGGTTGATCGGTGTCTGCCACCCTCAACGGCACAGCGCCGTTCCGCGCTTGCCGGCGAGAGATAGAGCTACCGCCCAAGCTTTGAAGGCTGTTCCAATGATTAGAGTGTTTCAGGGATACCGCGTTGAGTACTGAGTCTACACAAGAAAATATAGGGTTACAAAAAAATACTAGACACCGAAAATAAAACGCGTTAGTGTTCGATCATTCCTTCTATCGCTTGCGCCGCGCTAGCGCACCACCAACAGCGCATCAGACTGAGTTCGGAACCTGCTTACGGAACCATGTTCCTTCCGTGGCAAATCTGCAGTTAGTTTGCGGTCAACTCACTTACATGGCAGCCAGGTCGCTGCTTTCGTCGACACACGACGTGGTCATTTAAGGCCAGGCGTTACCCCTGCGTAGCAACAACGGGGCCTTCCCCTCATTGCTTGCGTGTTTTTTGGGGCGCGCATGCCAATTGCATGATCGCGGCGCAGTGTCTGGCTCTTACTGCGCCGCCCGTCCGCAACTCCCCGCGGGGCGGGCTCTGTAATCACAGCACGTGCGATGTGCCGGGCCTGCACGAAAAACCAAACCCATTACTCAAGGGACCTCATGAAGCATTTTGCCAGGTTGCTCATCGCCCTATCCCTGCTAGGTTGTCCGGCTGTAGCCCAGATCGCCACGACTTCACTGCGGGGAACTGTCGTCGACCCATCCGGCGCTGTGGTCGGCGGAGCTCAGGTTTCCCTGCTGCAACCTTCGACGGGCTTCCACGCCGAGCACACCACGTTGGCCAATGGTGAGTATTCCTTTGCCCAGATCCCGCCAGGGAGCTACAGCCTCAAAGTCACGGCTTCGGGTTTTGCCAGCCTGGCAAAGCAGGCGGAACTCCTGGTCAACCAACCCGCAACCATCGACTTCAAACTGTCGGTCAGCGCACAGGAGGAGGTCGAAGTAAACGCCACGGCAGAAACACTCAACACGTCTGATGCTAGTTTGGGCAATGCGCTCAACAATGCAACCATTGAAGCGCTGCCCAGCGAAGGCCGCAATGTGCCTGACCTGCTGAGTCTTCAGCCAGGCGTTGTGTATCTGGGACGGCAGGTCAACCAGGATCAGGACAGCCGCAGTGGCGCAGTCGCCGGCGCGCGCTCTGACCAGAGCAACGTGACCCTGGACGGTGTCGACAACAACGATCAGACGAAGGGATACGCCTTCACCGGCATTCTGCGTTCAACGCTCGACTCAGTGGAGGAGTTCCGCGTTACCACGACCAGTTCGAATGCAGACAGCGGGCGGTCTTCTGGGGCGCAAGTGAACGTGGTCACCAAAAGCGGTACCAACAGCTTTCATGGTGGTCTCTACGAATATTTCCGCAATACTTATTTCGCCGCCAATGACTGGTTTAACAAGCAGGCCGAGGTCGCCTCGGGCGAACCCAACAAACCCGGCACGCTTAACCGCAACACCTACGGTGCCGCGATCGGTGGTCCGATTAAGACGAACAAGCTGTTCTTCTTCCTGAACTATGAGGGTCAGCGCACTCAGGAGAACCAGCAGGAAACCATGACTGTACCTACGACCAGCATGCGGCAAGGCTTAATTTCCTATACGAATGCAGCCGGCACCAACACCACCCTGACCCCCGGCCAATTCGCAGGCATGGATCCGCACTGCGCGGCCAATGGCACCTGTCCCTGGGGCCCGGGCGTCGATCCCAACGTGCTCACGATACTGAACCAGTACCCGGCGGCCAACGGATTCAGTACCGGCGATGGCCTCAACACAGGCTCCTTCACCTTTTCCGCGCAGGATCCCGCAACGCTCAACACCTATATCGCCAGGTTCGACTACATCCCCAACGAGCGGCAACGCATCTTTGTGCGCGGTAACATGATGGGTGACCGCGCGCTCGGTGTACCGCAGTTCCCAGGCCAACCGGCCAGTACGGAGCAAGTGAATAACTCCAAGGGCTTTGCCGTCGGCCACGTCTGGACTATCAGCAACAATCTCATCAATAACTTTCGTTACGGTTACGTTTGGGAGGGCGTTTCCACGGTCGGGGCCGGCAATGCATCGTTTGTCAGCTTCTCTGCGTTGAGCTCGCCTGTGTCGCAGGCCCGCACCACACTGCAAAATGTACCGGTAAACGACTTTGTGGACGACTTCACGGTTGTCAAAGGACAGCACACCATTGAATTCGGCGGCAATTATCGCCTGGTGCACAACAATTCGCTCTCCAATGCCACTTCCTATGACAGCGCATCGATGGGCATCGGCCTGATGAGTCCCGCAGCCATCGCCGACGCCAGCACGCCCAGCCGCATTGTCGATCTCGACCCCTCCGGCTATGGCTATCCGACGGTGAACAGTTCCTTCACCAGCAACTACAACAACACGGCGATGGATCTGGCAGGGCTGATCAGCTACGTCACCAACAATTACAACTACAAGGTATCGGCGAACGGGGCAACCGGGTCTTCTCAGCCCACCGGCGCCCTGGTGGCGCGTAACTTCAAGGCCAATGAGGTGGAGTTTTACGTGCAGGATGCCTGGCGCGCGCGGCCCAACCTCACCATTACCTATGGCCTGCGTTACACGCTGTTGCAGACACCGTATGAGGTCAATGGCCAGCAGATACAGCCCAATATCGACATCCACCAATGGTTCGAAACCCGCGGTGAGCAGGCTGCGCAGGGTAACAGCGTGCAACCCAACTTCTCCTTCTCTCCTTCAGGACAGTCACGCGGCGGCAAGCCATTCTGGCCCATGAACAAGGGCGCCTTCGCCCCCCGCCTGGCAATCGCCTATGCTCCCGATGGCGGCCAGGGGTGGCTGGGCAAGATTTTCGGCTCCGCGGGCCAGAGCTCCATCCGCGCCGGTTTCGGCATGTACTACGACCACTACGGCGAAGGCATCGTGGATTCGTTCACCCAATACGGCGCATTTGGCCTGACCAGTCAGGTTTCCAGCCCGCAGAATATCTACACGGTCGGCACAGCGCCGCGCTTCACCGGGTTGAATGCCATTCCCAACGTAGTCACTCCTCCCCCGTCGCAGCTTAGCTACCCTGTGACTCCGTCGTCGGATGTAAACGGGTCGGGCTTTGCCATTGCTTACGGCATTGACGATCATCTCAAGTCGCCGTACTCCTTCGCGATGGATCTCTCCTTCCAGCGAGAGCTGTCCAGGGGATTTACCTTTGAGGCGGTGTATGTGGGCCGTCTCGGCCGCCACTTGCTGCAACAGATCGACCTCGCTGCTCCGCTCAACCTGGTGGACAAGGGCTCGGGTATGGACTACTACACCGCCGCCACTCTCCTGGACAAGCAGGTCGATCTGGGCGCCACCACGGTCAGCCCCATTGCCTACTGGGAAAATATGTTTCCTGCCGCCGCGCAGAATGGTGCTTCCGCGACGCAGAACATCTACACCTACCTCTTCCAGAGCGAGCGCGGCAACGAGGTCGCAATTCCGTTCCTGCTCGACGTGATCTGTTCGGTTCCAGGGCTGACAAACCCGTGCGGCACGCAAACGCAGCGCTTCTGGCCTTACCAGTACTCATCTCTGTACGCCTGGACCAGCGATGGCACCAGCAACTACAACGCGGGGCAGTTCACACTACGCCACGCCCTCAGCCATGGGCTCCAAATGGATTTCGGCTACACGTTCTCCAAGTCCATGGATATCGGTTCCGATGCGGAGCGGACCACCAGCGCAAATTACAGCAGTACCTTCAGTGAGATCATCGACGCGTGGAACCCGCAGAAAAACTATGGCCCGTCGGATTTCGACGTGCGTCACCTGATCACCACCAACTGGACATATCTGCTGCCGGTTGGACGGGGTCGTCAATTCGGCGGCGGTTCGAGCCGTGTAGTGGATGCCGTGATTGGGGGATGGCAGCTTTCTGGCCTGGTGCGCTGGACCAGCGGCCTGCCGTTCAGCATTCAGGACGGGGTTGGCTGGACGACCAACTGGGACTTCCGCAGCAACATGGTGCAGACCGGCCCCATCAAGATGCACCGGCACCTCAACGCGAACGGAGCGCCGACGGCCTTTGCCGACCCGGCCACACTGCAGAGCCAAATCTCCAGCGGATACCCCTGGCGGCAACCGTATGCCGGCGAGGCAGGCAGTCGCAACAACTTTCGCGGCGATGGCTTCTTCGGCATCGACAGCTCGCTCGCCAAGACCTGGAACCTATGGAAAGAGAACCAGCTCCGCTTCGCCTGGGATGTCTTCAACAGCACCAATTCAGTGCGGTTCGATACCAACCCCAACAACTCGCTCGACGTGCTTTCGACCGATGCCACCATGGGCGTCTATAGCCGCACACTCACAGCGCCTCGTGTACAGCAGTTCTCGTTGCGTTACTCGTTCTAGGCTGGGGAATAAGTCATCTGGAGGGGCAAAGAACGGCTATGCGGAAAACACAGCAGACGGCAAGCCCAGTAACCATCTCGCGTACACGTTGGATAACCACCGCAGGCCTGTTGCTCGCCGCTACGTCCTTTTGCATGGCCGCCACGCCCCCAGCCGACACGGTTCTGCTGCATGGCCACATCTATACCGCCAATCCGCAACAGCGCTGGGTAGAAGCGCTGGCCATTCGCGGTGACAGCATCGTTGCCGTCGGCACAACGGCCGAGGTGGAAAAGTTGCGCGCGCCTTCGACCAAGGTCATCGACCTTGCAGGCCGCATGGTGATGCCCGGCATCATCGACGACCATACGCATTTTATCTGGGGCTCGGCCGGCCTGGTCGGGGTGAAGCTTGCCGGGGCACGAACGGTTGCCGAGGTGAAACAGCGGCTGAGCGCATATGCCAAGGCGCATCCCAACGAGACCTTCGTCTATGGCGCCGGCTGGGAGTACGGATTCTTTCCACCTACGGGTCTGCCGACGAAAGAGATACTCGACGAGTATTATCCCAACCGCCCGGTCGAGATCATGTCGGGCGACGGTCACAGCCTCTGGGTCAACACCAAAGCCCTGACTATGGCCGGAATTACGCGCGACACGCCGGACCCCGCTGGTGATTCGCACGGCATCATCATTCACGATGCGAAGGGCGAGCCCACCGGCGTGCTGGAAGAAGCTGCCAAGCAGCTCATCATGGCGCGGCTGCCCTTCAGTCACGAGCAGAAGACCGCCTTCTTGAAAGTAGGCATGCGCGAGGCCAACAGCCACGGTGTGACCAGCGTGGTCAACGCCACGGGTGACATTTCTGAAATGGAGCTCTACCAGGAACTGCACCGGCAGGACGCCCTGACGGTGCGCATGACGACTGCTTTTGGCATGGATGTGGGTGTGAAGCACACCCTGTCGCCGCAGGAATTAGCAGATTTCGAGGAGGCGCGTAAGCGCTTCACCGGAGACTGGGTGCGGGCGGGCGTTATCAAGTTCTTTTCCGACGGCGTCATCGAGACCCACACTGCGGCCATGCTTCAGCCCTACGCAAACAAGCCGGGTGATAGCGGCTCAACGCTCTATACCCCGGAGCAATTCCGCAAATATTTTCTGGAACTCGACAAGCGCGGCTTCCAGGTTATGACCCATTCCATCGGCGACGGCGCGGTGCGCACCGTGCTCGATGCTTACCAGTACGTCGAGAAGATAGATGGCCCGCGTGACCGCCGGTGGAGAGTGGAGCATATCGAAACCATCAATCCCAAGGACGTTCCCCGGTTTGCCCAGCAGCATGTGATCGCCAGCATTCAGCCCTGGTGTTGCCCCTATGAAGACAAGGCCTGGGCCGACAACGTCGGACCGCATATCTCAGATACCGAAGGCCTGCGCTGGCATGACATTGAGGCGGCGAATGCAGTCGTAGCTCTTGGCAGTGACTGGCCGGTGACACCGATCAATCCCTTTCCTACGATGGAGATCTCCCTCACGCGGCAGGGGGGCAGGGGTAGCGCGCATCCACCGTTCCACCTTGATCAGGCCTTTACCCTGGAGCAGGTCCTGGATGGCTACACCCGGAATAGCGCCTATGCGGAGTTCATGGAGAAACGGCTGGGAACACTTGAGCCGGGCAAGCTGGCTGACCTGATCGTCCTTTCACAGGATCTGTCGAAGATAGCTCCCTCGTCTATCGGACAGACCCAGGTTCTGCTGACCCTGGTAGGCGGGAAAGAGGTCTGGCGAAAAGAGTTCAAAGGTCAGTGACCCAGACCTGGCGGGTGGGTCAGATCGTGTTGCGGCTAAGGTTCTAACCCGGAGGGCAAGATGCAGTTATCCGTGTGGCGGCTTGCAGTGGTGGCCGCTAGTCTCGTCGTTGTCCTGAATGCCCAAACGGCTCCTCAGCCGGCCGAATGGCCTACGTACGGGGGAGATAAAGGCTGGCAGCGCTACTCCTCATTGGATCAGATTAATCACTCCAATGCTAAAGACCTCACGATGGTGTGGAGCCGGCCCGGGATCGATCCGTCGCTACAGGCTAAGTTTCCCGATGTTTCTGGCTCCAACTACTTCCGGGGAACGCCGATCATGATCGACGGTGTGTTGTATGCGCCCGATGCTATTGGCCTGGTTGAGGCGTTTGATGCAGCTACGGGAATGACCAAGTGGGTGCAGCAGCCGGTTGCGCCCACGTTGAAGGAGGCCGCGGGCGCCAGTACACGAGGAGTTTCTTACTGGCATCGTGGAACAGAAGCGCGGATCGTCTCGATTCGCGGGGAATACCTCTATGCAATGGATGCCAGGACCGGCACACCAGAGCCAGATTTCGGAGACCATGGCCGTGTCTCGTTGAAGCGCGATACGCCGGACAACGCGAAGTATTTCGGCTGGGCCGGTCCGTTCGTAGTGAACGATGTGATCGTGGTGGGCGGCAATGGAGGCGGCACGGCCGCAGGTGGATACGGCGACGGCGGCTTCAATCCCAAAGCCCGGCCCGAGGACATCCGCGGTTACGATATCCGGAGCGGCGCGCTGCTTTGGACCTTCCATGTTCTTCCCCGGAAGGGAGAGCCCGGCTACGACACCTGGGGTAAGGGCTCGGCCGAGTATGTGGGGAATATGGATGCCTGGGCTTCTCTGACTGCCGACGAAGCGCTGGGTTATGTGTATATCCCGTTGAGTACGCCGACCGCATCCTATTACGGAGGGCATCGTCCGGGGGAAAACCTGTATTCCGACTCGCTGGTGTGCCTGGATGCAAAGACCGGAAAACTGGTCTGGTACTACCAGCTAATCCACCATGATATCTGGGAATATGATGCTGACTCACCGCCCGTCTTAGGCGAGATTACGGTCGCCGGCAAGCAGATCAAGGCGGTCATTGCCGCGAATAAGACGGGCTTCTTATACGTGTTTGACCGCGTCACCGGAAAACCAGTCTGGCCGATTGAAGAGCGCCCGGTTCCGGGCTCGACGGTTCCCGGTGAAGTGACGTGGCCTACCCAACCCTTTCCAACTCGTCCGGAGCCAATGGACCGGCAGGGTTTCAGCGATGCGGACTTGATTGACTTCACGCCGGAACTTCACCGGCGGGCGGAGGAGGTCGCCAGTCATTACGTGATGGGCCCGCTGTTTACACCGCCGACAATCATCGATGATTCCCCGAATGGCAAGAAAGGCACCCTGATCCTGCCCAGTGACTGGGGCGCGGCGAACTGGAATACCGGCGCGTTTGATCCGGAAACGGGCATGTATTACGCGGTATCGATGACCTTGCCGGGTGTACTGGGCGTGCGGCGGAATCCGGACCCGGACAACCCCATGTTGTATGGTGAAGGGCCGCCTCCGGAACAGCCCCACCCGGCAGGACAGGCTCGGCCTCGCAGGCAGGACTTTGAGGAGCCATCGATCGACGGGCTCCCCATCGTGAAACCACCCTACGGACGGATCACCGCGTACGACATGAATAAAGGAGAAAAGATGTGGATGGTGGCCAACGGCGATGGCCCGAGGAACCACCCGCTCATCAAAGATTTGAATTTGCCGCCGTTAGGGAACATCGGAAGGCCGGCTGCCTTGCTGACCAGGACTCTGTTATTCGTGGGAGACTCGAGCAGCGCTGTTATGGGGCGAGCGGGCATCTCAGGTCCGGCCAAATTTCGCGCCTACGATAAGGCGAACGGATCACTCGTTGCCCAGATGGACTTGCCAACGGGTACGACTGGCGGTCCCATGACGTTCCTGACGAACGGGCGGCAGCTAATTGTGGTCCCGGTCGGCGGCAAGGGCTATGGCACCGGGTGGATGGCGTTTGGCCTCCCCGTATCTGCGAACGAACCCGGTGTGTATTCGGCCGCACAGGCGAAGCACGGTGAGCAACTCTACAACGCTCGCTGTGCCGCTTGTCATGGAGAGACTCTCGATGGCAGCGAGCATGCCCCGGGCCTGCAGGGCGGATCCTTCTGGGGACAGTGGGATGGGGAAACGGTTCGGCATCTCTACAGCAGGATCATCAGCACAATGCCTCCGACCGCACCGGGGAGCCTGGAGCGTACGGATGCGATCGATATCACGAGCTACATCTTGCAATCCAACGGTCTGCCCGCGGGAGAAAAGGCCATCGAGGATCCGAACCAGTTAAATGCTCTGAAGCTGCAGGGACCAAAACGGCCAGGATCCCAGAAAGAGGAATAACGTGCAGGCACTTAGCCTGAATTTCTCACAGACCCTACCTCTCTACCGGCTGTTTCTCTTCCGGTTCTCCCACAGAATCGTCATCCTGTCGAGGCACTCACGTTGTGCAGCGAAGAGACTTCCGAAATCCTGAACTGGACCCCGTCGTCGTGGTCGGAGCTCTCGATAGCAGATCGTGTTTTCTTTGCCATCAGTTATTGTCCTGGGAGTGCTGCATCGCGCCAAGCGGAAGCGGCTCGATAAACGGGGTTAGGAACAGAAGGGCTGGAAAGGAGAGAACTCTGGCTCTGGTGGCAGGTTTCGCATCCGGTGGGAGCTTCCTTCTTCCGATGGCAGGCAACACAACCGGCCATGGTGGTGACGTTTGTGGTCCGGCTCATCACTTCCATTTGCGCCACATTGCCATGGCACATCTCGCAGCCAAGGCCGGCTTCGAGGTGCGTACGATGACTCCAATAGACAAAACCGGGAACGGAATAGACCGGCTTCCAGGGAATCGGCTGTCCAGACTTGGCGAATGCAGCCAGTTGCTGAATCGCAGGCTTGTCAGCCGCTACAGCAGCGTGGCAGCCCATGCAGGTTTGTGTAACCGGCAGCGTCATCAGGTTGCCAGGCTCCGGGTTGGTATGACAGAACTTGCAGGAAAGCTGAAAGCTCAAATGTGTCTTATGGCTGAAAGGGAGCGGTTGCACCGGCGCGCTGGTGGAAGCAGCTTCCGGGTTGGCTGCAGGGCCTTGTTGCGCAGGGGACGAAGGCAAAAGCAATGCTGGTGCAATCATGAACACGCCCTGCACCATCCACAAAGCCAGTCGAACTTTCTTCCCTGGGTTCACTTTATGGAGTTCTCCCTCATGGCATCTATTCGCTGATATCAAGACCTCATCGCCGGCTCTGAGCGCGGAAAGTGATTCGCATCGAAGGCCGTACGCCTCAAGGTCTCGATTAGACTACCCGAGCCATGCCCTGCCGGACGAGTCCACGCCGTTTGCATCCGCCACGTATCTGCTCAGATGGAAATCTACGGACCCGGGGCGGGCTCGAGTTGGGCAGATCCGTCTCCACGAGGATCGGACGCCCCAAAATTCATTCCTGTCCTGGAATCGTGCAGAACAGCCTGTCCCTTTCCCATGGTGGCCGAATAGGCTTTGCGCACCTTTAAGTGGTGGCCTTTCGCGTCCAGCGTTTGCAGAGTCTGCGGGTCCACACGTGATTCAATGAGGATGTCACAGCCTATGACATCGGTTCCGGTGTCTGGGATGGTGAACCGGGGCGCGGACAGTGCGCCCTGAATATTCATCCCATAATCCACCAGGTTCGACACGAATTGAGCGTGGGCCAGAGGTTGATTCGATCCGCCCATGATGCCAAAGCCGATGTGCTCATCGCCGTTCTCCATGAACGCGGGAATGATGGTGTGAAACGGCCGCTTGCGGGGAGCGAGAGCATTGGGATGACTTTCGTCCAGCACGAATTGTCCCCCGCGATCCTGCAGTAGAAAGCCCATGCCCTTGACCACGACGCCTGAACCGAAGTAATCGTAGACGCTCTGAATCACAGACGCTATATTTCCGTCTTTATCAACCGCTGCGAAATAGGTCGTGTCGCTTTTGGCCGGTTTGCCTGAAACCTGCGCGCAGTTCGCACGGTTCGGGTCGATGGAAGCGGCACGGAGGGCCGCATAGTCTTCGGAGAGCAGCCCGGAAACCGGAATCTGTGCGAACCGGGGATCGGCATCATATCGATAGAGATCGGTGTAGGCGAGTTTCATTGCCTCGATTTTTTTGTGCAGCTCAATCGCGCCTTGCGGGCCGTCTTTGTCCGCCTCGAATCTACCCATGATGTTAAGCATCTCGAGAGCGGCCATGCCTTGTCCGTTGGGCGGCAGTTCGTAAACCTTCCACCCGCGATAGGTAGTCGAGATGGGCTCTACCCATTCAGAATGGAAGCTGGAAAGATCCGCAGCCGTTATAGTTCCGCCGAGCGCGGCAGAAGTTTCCACGATCGCTTTGGCAATTTCTCCCTCATAGAACTCGTGCCGTCCTCCCTTTGCCACCAGACGCAGCGCTTTACCGACGTCAGGGTTCGCGAACATTTGGCCAAGCTCCGGAGGCTTGCCATTAGGCAGATAGATGCGCTCCGCATCAGGTGTGGTCTTGAGGCGCCTTTGCCCGATTCTCCAATAGTCGCGTGCTATTTCCGGGACCGCATAGCCGTGCTCGGCATAATAAATTGCCGGGTTAAAGAGTTGATTCCATGCAAGCCGTCCAAAGCGCTCATGTGCCTGGCTCCAGCCATCCACGACTCCGGGAACGGTAACGCTGTAAATACCCGCCTCCGGCATTTCCGAGAGGCCCTTGTGTTTCAGATACTCCACGGTAAGTCCGGTCGGAGCCCATCCGCTGGCATTGAGGCCGTAAAGTTTGTGTTCCCTGGCATCCCAGTAGAGCAGGAACAGGTCGCCTCCGAGACCGTCCATCATTGGCTCGGCTACACCCAACACGGCGTTGGCGGCTATCGCGGCATCCATGGCGGATCCGCCGCGCGAAAGTATCTGAATCCCAGCTTGAGAGGCGATCGGACTACTGGTTGCGACGATTCCATGGTCGCTGATCACCATGGACCTCGCATAATCTCGATCCTGCCCGTAACCAGCAATAGAAAGGAGCATCACGCAAAGAGCGATGCTTCTGATCGAATCCAACATCCAGACCTTTCAAGACCACTCTCTCAGGTGAACACACTGTACTGATTTACCGAACTAACCGATAGCTTTCTGCTGGTTCAACGAGAAAACTTCCTGCACGGCGCGATATCCCTGGTCGATGGCGATATTCGTGTAGGCGTGACCATCGGAGTCTGAATTTGCAATCGTGATTCTTCCGAATGGCTTGCGCCCCAAAACGCACGGGCGATCCGCCGGGAGACGATTCTGAGGTTCAAAAAGGGAATTGTATTCGTACGCATATCCATGCGGCCACCGGTTTACCGTGATCGCCTGTATATCTCGCGACGAGTCAAATCCGCTGCCTGCAAGCATGCGGTTCAATTGGTCATGAATCTTGCGCTCGAATACTTCATAAGGAGTGGTGAATAGTTCGTAGCGCCCGGCCTTGAATTGTTCCTTGGCTGTCAGGCCCGGCTTGCAGGGAGTGCGCAGCAGGTGCAGCACACAAGGCTCCTGCGGAGAAGACGGAAATTTGTAGCTGCCCATGGATACCGGAAAATCCAGCATGGTGGTGCTGAAGTAACTGCTGGGTGCATAGATACCACTGACCCCCAGTTTGGCAAAGGCCGTCCAGTTGCGGATCTGGACATTCACGTAGACGAGAGGCTGCTTCACCGCATAAGCCAATGCTTCCTTTTGCGGCTCAGACATCTCAGGACAAAGATACGGCACGATGCAGTTGTAGCAGGCGAGCACGCTCGCGTTTCCGCGGACCTTGTGCAGCTTTCCGGCAAGAGAGTAGGTCACCTCCACTGTCTCGCTCAGGTTCTTCACGTGTACCGCTGTGCTGTTCAGCCGGATGCGCACTGGTGAGGTAGCCTGGTCGAGCCGGGTGTAGTCCATCCGTGCCGTGACGATGTCTTCCATGGTGTTGCCGGGGGCCGAGCCCGGCACAAGAGACCGCACCAGCAAACGTGCGATCGAGGCGTTCCCATCGGGAAAATGGAAGATATACGGCTCCTCGTCCCCTTCTTCCTCCTCCTGTCGATGGTGGCGTCGCGAGGCGATCGTCATTCCCTTGAAGCCGGGATAGCCCATCTGCCGGCAGTCAATCGCCGATACGGCGTCAATGCCAACACAATAAAGATCGTGGGGGAGCGTCTGGTATACCTTGACGACGTCGGGGTGGACTTTGGCGATCGCCAGCAGGAATTCCTTGTAGCTTACGGTGGCCAGCCGCTCGCGCCTCTCTTCCGGTGTCAGCCCAGGCAGGTAGTCGATGGATTCCGTGTGAAGACGAGCCAGGTCCTTGCGTGCCTGGGGCGCGATCGGCATCTGGGCAACCGATTCCACGGGAACAAGCGAGTTCACGTAGTCTTCGCCATGGTCCGGGCCGAGGACCAATCTTTCTTCGCCAAAGGTCTCACGATCAAAAAAGATCCCGCTCTGCAGTTTCATCGATGCATAGAGCTTCTGATCGAAGTATTGATAGAAACGCTGAACATCGATGCCCAGCTCTTTGAGAAGACCAATGGACTGCTTGCTGTAACGCGCCGGTGCTTCAATCGATTGCGTGCCACCGTAGCCGAGTAGTAAGCGATTCTCTGCCTGGAATTCGTTTCGCTTCGCGTGGCCGCCAAAATCATCATGGTTATCGAGGATCAGGATCCTGGCTTTTGGTCCCGCGGTCTTGCGATAGAAGTAGGCCGCGGCCAGGCCGCTGATGCCGCCACCCACAACCACAAGGTCATACTGCTCTTCTGTATCGACCGCAACCGTCGACGATCCACCGTCGCGCAGAGCGTGCGCAGCCTCAAACGAACCAGGGTGGCTGCCACGCATGCCGCTCAGTGCGGGCGGATAGTAGCGTGTATCCTGCTGGGTAATCCCACGGGCGAGAAAGTATTCCTCCGCCGACGAGTCGGGGCCTGCGCCTGCGCCCTGCCCGAACAAATGCTCAACGGGAAAGAGCGAAGCACCGATGGTCAGGGCGACCCCATTGAGAAAATCTCTCCGATGGATAGGGCAACCACCCCGCCGGTTTTCTTCCTGCTCGTCCATAGCCTCGGGGTTCTCTAGAACTTCAGCCGTAAAGCCAATTGGAGAATTCTTGGATCGTACGTTCCCGATATCTGCCCGAATGTTCCCGAGGCAAAGGAAGAGGACGAAGGCGGCCGGAACTCGGCGTGGTTCGCGATGTTGAACGCTTCCACGCGGAAGAGGAGTTTCAGGTTTTCCGTCAGGTTGGTTGATTTTTCCATCGCCAGGTCGAGATTAACCCGGCGCGGCCCAGAGAACGAGTTCCTGGTGAAGCTGCCATAGGTCGCCGATGGACAGGCGCCGGGATCGCCGGAACCGGGAAGTGCCGAACTGCTGAAACAGGACGGAACATTAAAATCACCGGGGTCGAAGTAGTAATTTGCCGTTACGCCATTGAATGTCTGAATCCTATGCGGATCGAATGTCTGTATCGACGGGGTCACCTGGTTGGCGCGCACTACTTCGCGGTCTCCCGCGCCCGAGGGACCCGGGACATCCTGACTTTGATGGAGACCAGCCAGTACGTCGAGTGGAATACCGGACTGAGCAAAGAAGATTGGATAGAGGCTCCAGCCCTCGGTAAGCCGATGCGGTCCATTTGCCCACGCGCGAGCAAAGGGCAGATCCCAGCCGCCGCTGATGGTCAGTCTCTGGCGAATGTCGAAGTCGGAGTTACCGTAAAGAGCATGGTGGTCATAAGAAGCAATCTGAGTATTGCGGGAGTTGAACCCTGAGCCATTATCCAGATTGTGTGACCAGGTGTAGCCCACGGTGAAGAACATCTTTCCCAGTTGGGCAACGTTCATCTCCCGCTGGGTGAGGCTGGCAATCATGCCGTTGTAATTGGCATCGTTAAGCCCGGCGAAGGTGGTGAGATAGCCGAAGTTGGGTGAGTCAAGCCCCTGGTTCAGAATGCGGGTGTTGGTTCCCAGGACGAAGGGATTCTGGTCCAGCCACGTCAGCAATTTGTGCGAGGAACTTCCCACGTAGCCGAGCTCCATCATCATGCCGCTGGACACCTGCTGCTGAAGGTCGAGATTGTATTGATAGATGTACGGCGTCTTGAGGTGGGGATCGACGAAGTTATTGTTTCCGTTGCCGAACGGAATGAGGCCCTCAGCATTGAAATCCAGATCTGAGGGGGGAGGAATCTGCGAAGGAAAAGGATCGGGCGCGCCTGCGGTTCCGTAGGGGTCGGCCAATTGAGTGTTGGCCGCGTTTCCGCTCGGATTAAAGTAGAGATCGGCGCTGCCGGCAAAGGGCGGCTCGTCGGTCGCCCAGTCAGACATCCATCCATTCAGCGTGTCGTAGAACATGCCAACACCGCCGCGCAGGCTGGTGCGCCCATTGCCATACGGGTCCCAGGCAAAACCGAAGCGTGGTGCGATGTCTTTGTAGTCAGGGTAATACCAACCCGACGGCGCTCCCTTATCCCCGGGAAATACCAGGCCCAGGGGGGCATTCGGGTATCGTTGCGACGGCAGGCCGGGAATGATGGTGAAGCTGTACCCACGCGTATCCTTTTCCGGCGAGGTGTACTCGTAGCGCAGCCCCACGGTCAATGTCAGACGCGGTGTGGCCTTCCATTCATCCTGGCCGAAGACGGCATATTGCCTTTGGTGCTCATTGCTGGGTGCTTTGGACGACTGATAATACTCATCCGCTGCGCCGAAGAGAAAATCCGCCAGGTCATTGCCTGAACCCACGCCGCCCGGCCCGTAGAAGTAAAAACTCCCGTTCGTCTGGTAGGCATACACAGAATTTTCCTGCATGATCGCAAACCGTCCACCCATCTTGAGGGTATGCCGGCCTCGGCTCCAGTTGAATGTGTCGCTGAAGGCGTAGGTGTTGTCGGCCTTACGGCTAACGTTGGGGTCGTAGCCAATGGAGAGCCCGCTGTTGAAGTAGAGGTTCGGCGGTCCGAAGGGTT
The DNA here is from genome assembly GCA_963785315.1 of uncultured Acidobacteriaceae bacterium. Taxonomy (GTDB): domain Bacteria; phylum Acidobacteriota; class Terriglobia; order Terriglobales; family Acidobacteriaceae; genus PALSA-350. The sequence goes on from CAWAUX010000012.1 coordinate 61,663, forward strand.
CGTCCGACTGGATACTCACGCCTAGTTGCGCGGGGGTAGGCTGCTTGCTGGCAGGAACCACGGTTTGGTAAAAGCGCTGTGCCGTGGCATGAAATTCGTTGAGCTTGACCGGAGAAATCGTCTTGGTGTAACCGATGTTCACGAAGTTGTCAGAAGTGATGGAATTGGCCGTGAACCCGTTGACGTTGGCACCGAAGAATGGGTTGAGAATAGGCTCCTTGTTGTCGCCAATAGTGACCGATATGCGATCGGACTGGGTGGCGTAGAAATCGAATTTTCCCAGATATTGGTCGACGTTATCAGTCTGGCCACCCCGCGGAAATACCTGCCCGGTCGAAGACGTGGGAATCAGGTTGGCCTTGATATAGTTCTGCGCTACCGGATCGATGGTCGACGGATCAATGATGGCTTGCGCGGCTTTGTCGGGATCTGGCTGATAGAACGGGTTTGCCTGAAGAAACGCGACCACATTCGGGTCAGGACCGGAGTCGTTAAATTGCGAGAAGTCGCCGTTCAACTCCGCCGGCGTGTAGGTCGTTACGAATCCTTCGTTGACAGTTTGGGTCTGCCGTTGACCCTGATACCCGAAAAAGAAAAAAAAGCGGTCCTTACCGTGAACTAAACCAGGGATGATGATCGGGCCCCCGATGACGCCGCCAAACTGGTTGCGCTTCAGTACGGGTCTTGGATTCCCCTCCTGCTTATCGAAATAATCGTTCGCATTGAGCGCGTCATTGCGAAAGTATTCGTACACGCTGCCATGCAGAGAGTTCGTTCCTGACTTGATCACCTCGGAGATGGTGCCGCCGCCGTTGCGGCCGTACTCCACGGTGTAGTTATTTTCCAGCAGGCGAAACTCCTCCACCGCCTCCGGATTTGGATTGAAGACAACCTGGTTGCTGGTAACTCGATTGTTGAGGCCGCCATCGAGCAAATAGGTGACGGCGTCGCCCCGGCCCCCCGCGATGCTGATCCCGCCGAATCCGTTGGACCCCCCATTGCTGGTTCCATAGGTCCCAATATCGTCAGCAATGGGAACTACGCCGGGGAGCGTCAGGGCCAGATCCAGGGTGTTGCGTCCGTTCAGCGGCAGATTCTGAATGGGTGCGCCGGTCACGGTTCCTCCGATTGTCGGGTTCACCGTTTCCACCTGCGTAGCGGTTGCGTCGGTGACTACGGTTTCGGATACAGAACCTACCCGCATATGCAAATCGACTCGCAGAGACTGATTGATATCCAGTGACTGTGCCGGCGTCACCTCCCTGGCGAATCCGCTGTGTTCCGCAGTGACGGTGTACGCGCCGACTGGCAGTTCCAATACCTGGTAAAAGCCTTGTCCGTTGCTGGTGGCTTTTTGCGCGACACCGGTGCCGGTATTGGCCACCGTGATCTCCGCCCCGGCAATCACCGCCCCCTGTGTATCTGTGACGGTTCCAATAATCCGGCCTGCGGAGGTTTGCGCTCGAAGCGGAAGGCCGAGGCTCATTAGCAGGAACAACAAGAACAGCACCGCGCGGCGGTCTGTGGCTACCCCGATTCCAGAACTCATTCGGCACTCTCCACGTTGTGAATCGGACAATACTGCGGAAACCGGTGACGCAGAATGATTTGGCGACCCGCAATTGGAAAGACTGCTGACAGACCGGAGAGTGGTGCGGTCACAGCCCGCTCTGTTACTAGCCAGGATACTTCGAAGAAACAGGGGCTTACTTATCGCATCGCTGGAGATTTTAAGCGATCAATCCACGCGATTGGCCTGGGAGGGGCCGGGTGCCCTTTCTGAAAATCAAGAATGATACTAAAGCCCTTGGTATAGAAATCAACCTAAGAAAACCTGTCTTATATGTCAAGAGAAATCTCAATTGAGTAGTCCTAGGAACTGCGCGTTACCGGCGGCCCCTCGTTACCCACCGGCCTCTGCGGCTCCAGGGCAGCCGCATGACTCTTGGCTTCATACGCGGAAATTTCCTGAATGGCGCGGTATCCCTGATCGATCGCCTGGTCGGTGTAGGCTGCCGCCGCAGCGTCGGAATTGGCGATGGTAATGCGGCCAAATTGCTTGCGGCCAATCTCGCAGGGTGATTCCCCCACGGGCCACTCGGGGTCCCATAAAGGGTTGTACTCGTACGCGTAGCCATGCGGCCAGCGATTCACGGTGATGGCATCGATGTCGCGCGCGGAATCAAAGCCGCCAGGGGCAAGGACGCGCTGCAACTGCTCGCGAATGTTCCTTTCGAAGGTCTCGAACGACGTGCTCAGCAGGTCGTAACGTCCAGCCCGTTGCTGCTCGCGCGCGTCCTGCCCCGGATGGCATGGCGTCCGCAGCATGCGCACCAGGATGGGGTCCTCCGGCTTCTTCGGGCATTCATAGGCCCCAATACTCACCGGGCTGTCGAGCCCGATCGATGTGTGATACATGCCGGGAGTCGCAACCCGCTGGATCCCCAATTTCGAGAATGAGGACCAGTTGCGAAGCGCCACCACTGTGTACACCAGCGGCACCTTGGAACCATATTTGAGCGCCTCTTTTTGCTTCTCCGGCAGCTCTGGACAGAGATAGGGCGTAACCATGTTCCAGCAAGCCATGACCACGGCTTTGCCGCGCACGGCGGAGAGCTTTCCCTGCGGCGTCGCATAGGTAATCTCCACCTCCTTCGCGAAGGCGGGATCGCCCAGATGGCGAACCCGAACCACCGTGCTGCTCAGACGAATTTTGATCGGAGAGCTGCTGCTGTCCAGCTTGCTGTAGTCGGTGCCGGCGGTCACAATGTCTTCGGCAGTGTGACCGGGTATCGCGGCAGGAATGAGGGAACGTACCAACATCCGCGCGATGGAAGCGTTTCCGTCAGGAAAATGAAACGTGTATTCACCCTGCCCCGGCGTTACCGCGCCTAACGCGGTAAAGCTCAATCGGCCGCCGGTTGGCGTTCGATCGAGCCCCATCCCTTGAAAACCAGGAAAGCCGATGGCCCAGCAATCGAGCGCGGGCACGGCGTCTATGCCGATTCCGTATAAGCCGTGGGTGTTGGTTTGATAATAGGGGATCGATGCGGGATGAGCCTTGACGACATTGAGCAGGAAGTCTTTGTAACTCATGCGCGTAAGCCGGTCCTTTTTCTCGCTTTGGGAGAGTCCCGGCATGTAGTCGACGGCTGCGGTCTGAATTTTTACGATATCGCTCTGCGTCTCTGGGGAAAGTGGCGTCTTCAGCAGAAACTCGCTCCACGCCGCGGCAGAGTCTCCCCCGGACCGTCGGCCGCCTGGGCTCCCTACCACTAGACGGTCGACGCCAAATGTCTCTTTATCGAAGAATACCGCCGGCTTCAGGCCACGATAGACGGAGCGATCCACGCATTTTGCCTCTAGCGCCGGAGGATCGATACCGAGATCGGAGAGCAGTTGGTGCGCGACCGTGCTGTAGGGGAAGGGTGACTCGATGGAGAGCGTGCCGCCGTTGGCGAGAAGCAGGCGGCCGCCGGGACGAAACTCATTTCGCTTGGCGTGACCACCGAAATCATCATGATTGTCGAGGATCAGTATGCGCGCGCTATTGCCCGCAAGCTTGCGATAGAAATAAGCGGCTGCGAGCCCGCTGATTCCGCCACCTACGACCACCAGGTCGTAGGCTTCGCCGGTCTGAGAGATGTTTCCGGCGTGCGTGAAGAAAGCTCCGTCGCGCACGGAGTGCGCGATTTCAAAGGAGCCGGGATGGCTGCCGCGCATGCCGGTGAGAGCGGGCGGGTCGTAGCCAGGAGCATCCTGTGACAGCTGGGTGGCGGCTTCCGCGGTCCACGGCAACGCCGGAAGCAAAGAGCCGGCCAGTGCGCCGCCAACTCCAACCGCCACGCCGTTCATGAAGTCGCGGCGCGAGATCGGGCAGCGCATGCCCAGGTCCTTATCGTTCGCCTTACTGTGTTCATCGTTTCCCATGAGGACATCCCTTCCACTGTGATCTGCGCGTAGCCGTGAACACCACGCTAAGAATGCTTTTCGCCCGCCACAAACTCATTCAGCACCCGCAGGGCTGGTTGATGGCAACATCGGTCTAGGCCGTCGCGCGCCGGAATTCGTGTTCACGATCATCAGGCAATGCAGCGCTTGTTTCTGTTTGTCTGGCGTTGATAAGGGCGAGCCGTCCGGCCCGGTCGAACCGTCGGAAAGATTTTGTCGAGTAGGCCGTTAACACGCATAAGGCGTAACTATATACGTAGAATGCGGATTTATCCCCTGCTGATCTCTCCCCCATCCGCTTCCGGGCACTCGCCTCCCATTTTCGGTTTCCTGATTCTCCGCGGACATTTGCGGAGCACTTAAGCTGTTTGTTAAGGTTGCTGGGATTCGTTCCGATGCATTCTGATTCTCAGCAGTGCCTTGGTGTTGCGAGTTGATAGGGTCTTTCCCGTCGATAACACGGGTTCAAATCCCGTCGGGGACGCCAAATAAAATAAACAACTTAGCGGAAGGCCACTGTTTTCCCCGTGGAGCATTTTTGTGGAGCAGTTAAGCCATCATTTTGACCTCCAGTGCGGGTTTCTCCGACCGCACCCTCTCCACTTTCTGCTGTGCTGCCCGTTTGGCGGGCGTCGGCGGTTGCGCGACCCTGCATCGGCCACGCGGTGCATGCAACGAGATCCAGAACAGTTGACCGACATCGTAATGTCCCCTGCCCGGAACACAACCCGTCTCAGAAGATTCGGCTTCTGGCTCTGCTCCTGTTTCGTATTTCTCTGTGTTCCCCTTTACGGAATCGATCCAGGCCGCAGCCTCGACCAGCTCGACCATACCGGCTGGACCTATATCGCAGGATCGCCGGGTGAGGTCAATGCGTTGGCCCAAACCACGGATGGGTATTTGTGGCTCGGGACTGCTACCGGATTGTTTCGTTTTGATGGTGTTCGATTTCACCCCTATAAACCGCAATCCGGGCAGACCTTTCTGCAACGCAATGTGGTCTCTTTATTCGACCACAACTTCAGAAGTCATGAATCTCTCCGGGAGATTCCCGGATTCAACCTGCTCGGATTACGAGCAACACGAAAGGACAGTTATGAAAATCGTAGTAATCGGCGGTAGTGGACTTATCGGATCAAAGCTGGTCACCAAGCTTCGTGAGCAGGGGCACGAAGCAATAGCGGCATCACCCAATTCTGGCGTCAACACGCTCACCGGCGAGGGACTGGCCGAAGCGCTGAAGAGTGCATCGGTGGTCGTCGACGTATCGAACTCTCCCTCCTGGGAAGATGCGGCGGTGATGAATTTCTTCGAGACATCCACCCGAAACCTGCTCGCATATGAAGCGGCTGCAGGTGTGGGCCATCACGTTGCGTTGTCTGTTGTAGGATCTGAGCGTCTCGTCGAAAGCGGCTACTTCCGGGCCAAGATCGCTCAGGAGAACTTGATCAAGGGTTCGTCAATGCCCCACTCAATTGTGCGCGCGACGCAGTTTTATGAATTCGTCAAAGGCATTGCAGATTTTTCCACTGACGGCAACAAAGTAGGACTGCCACATGTGCTCATCCAGCCCATGGCGGCCGACGATGTCGCCAGTGCGGTAGGCAGGGTCGCGCTGGGCGCACCAGCAAATGGCACCGTTGAAGTAGGCGGTCCGGAAAAGTTTTGCCTCGATGAACTTATCCGGCGGGGCCTGGCCGCGCGCAAGGATCCACGCGTGGTTGTCGCTGATCCGCGCGCGCGCTACTACGGCATCAAGGTGGAGGAGCGAACACTCATTCCGGAAGACGACGCGAAGCTCGGGCAGATCCGATTCCAGGATTGGCTTGCTCAAGGCAATTTGAAGTAGGTAGGCCAAGCCGGCACGCGATGCGAAGGTATAGCTTTCCTTGCCGGCTTGACTATGGTTGGACCAGGGACGAACCGGTTAACTATCGATGGAAAGAGGAGGTCAGAGGTCATAAGATGGCCTCCCTGCCCCGGAACCCGTCATTGCCACCAGGCCCGGCTCAAATGCCCTGGAGGAAAACATGCTGATAGAACAGAGCGTTGAAGTCAGGGATGCGATCATCACGGCCTTTTTGGATAGCTTCTGTCGAGACGGGAGCCGAGAGCCTGAAATCTCAGATGTGCTAGCATACAGGCCTGCGCTCCGCAAAGAGCGCAGGCCTGAATAGTTATTCAAATCCGACGTCGCGCCGGATCGGTTGCACTTACAACTGGTTCGACGTCCAAATCGCGGTCGACGCCGTCGCCGTATGTGCGGGTTACGGCGTGGGATTCCGCGCTTAAACGATTCGCGCCCTGATCCACTCCGTGGGTGCTAACGGATTTCTCGCCGGAGGATGCGACGTCATCTGCCCCGGTCGACTTGAGGATTTCCTTAGCCCTGGACACCTCTTCGGAACTATCGCAATGTACCGAGAGGAGGATACCGCCGTCTTTAACACGACCTTCGTAGCGTTTCGCCTCATACTCTGGAATTCCCATGCCGACCAGAGCACCTACCAGACCGCCCACCGCACCACCTATCCCAAGTCCTGCGAGTGCGCCCATGATAGGACCGGCCGCGATGAGCGGACCGACGCCAGGTATAGCCAAGGCGCCAATGCCGGCAAGTAATCCAAGTGTTCCCCCTACCGTTCCCCCGACGCCCACACCGGTCACGGCGCCTTCCGGGGCTTTGGTATTCTTTTCCGCCGCAAAATCCCTCGACCCCTCATTGTCGGCCATCAGGACTGAGATGTCGGCGTGCGAAAAACCCGCGGATAGAAGCTGATCGACTGCTAGCTCTGCGGCCGCTCTGCTCGGATAAATGCCAAATGCTGCTGTGTTCTTTCCTGCCATGGTGATCTCCTTTGTCGACGCTTGGAAGCGTCCGGTCTCTACTGCTTGACTGTGAGTTGATTGGTAACCTTATCCGGGCTACCTACGATGGATTCCGTCTTGGAAGCAATCGTCTGCTTCTCTTCCTCCGAGTGCACCGGCCCCTTCAACGTCACAGATCCGTCTTTCGTGATGATCTTGACGTTGTGGCCATAGGTCGAAAGCGACTTATCAGCGATAAGTGCCTGGCGGATTTTTTTGGTGAGCATTCGGTCCGAGGTTGCATCGGATTGCTGGTCCGCTGTTTTGCCCTCGGTCTGGTTGACGGCTGAGTTGTCGGGACTAGTCCTGGTAGGAGCACTGCTCTGGTCCTGGCTTAACGACGCGACGGGCGTCAACAACACAGACGCGAGTGCTGCACCGCTAAGCAAACGGAAAGCTGAAAGTCTAAAGCCAACGCTGGTCATGCTATTGCCTCATGCACCATTCGATTGAATTGTGCTTCTTAAGTAGCTGGTGAAAGTAATGCAGTGTGGGCAGAGCCCCCAACGCTTCCTGCACCCAGCCTTAGGAAGCCGTCACGTGTAAACGGGTTGCTATCAATCGATAACATTGGAATCTTTTACTACCTTATTCAGATCTGACCAGTGGAATGTACCGCGCGCCGCGGATCAGAGGTTCCACCAAACTAGGTATTTCAGACCGTCGAACCCCGGCCTAAAGGGTGGTGGATTTGATCGGAATTATGCAGTTCACTGTCTTTCGCTGCGCAACGAGACAAACCGGAGGCTGGATCATGCATCAAGATATAGGGGCCTCAGGGGGAGGCTCCCCCTTGGTTCCTCGTTGAGTGAGGATCTTCTTCTCTTTCGTAAAAAGACTCAAGATTGCCATAGATGAATACATCCTTGTGCGACACGCGGGAATCTTAATCAAGTAAGAACGCGTCGGCGCTTAGCCGATCGCAATATCCCTGAGTGAATGGTCGTATTCTGTGGTCCTAATGAAGTGCCGCGATTGTTCTTCTTCCAAGGTACGCCGGTCCAGGTTGCGCTTAATGGACATCGAAAGGCTGCTCCTTTTCCAATATCCGATTCGATGCCGGCGTTGCAATCGTCGCGATTACGTAAGCCTGCATCGCGCGTTGCTGCGATCGGGCAAGACTCGCGGCAATTACGTGCCGTCCGCTGGTTAGCCCGCTCATTCGAACTAATCCATCACAACGTGGATGGTAACGCGATGGCGTCGCGATCCCATAGGGGTAATCAGGTTCGTGTGTCACATTCCAGACATAGCCGAAAGAGATCGCTAATCGAGATGGTCGACACAACATTCATCATTCAATTCAAGTCTCCCGATCGAGGTACTCAACCCGTGATTGCGGCCCGGGCGGAAGTTAGAGGCGAGCATCTTCTCCTTTTGCACTCGAACGGCCAATTGGCTGCCGCGTTTATGCTGGAGAACGTCAAGACCTGGTCCGAGGTCTCTCCAGAAGGGATGTAGGCGTTAAAGACGGACCTCGCAGCTACAACTCTGCTCGCAAGATCTAACACTTGTAGCGATTCGCTCAACGTTTGCTTGCAGTAAACCTTTGCGTCCGAGAAGGATTTCTGAACATCCACGGCATGGTGGTTTGTCAATTGAACTCACCTCTGATTTTGTGCACGTGAGCACTCCGAGTACCGTCATGACGAGACTTGACATCATGTCGTAACCAGTTAAGACTGGGCGGAGTGGAGCGGTTTCGAGCCTTATCTCGGCCTCCATTCCGCTACGGCGCAACACTTATATAAACCCGTAACTGGTCACCAGCTACCAACCTGGGACCTGCAAATCCGCTCAAGTTTAACTCGCATGCTGCGGAGGATACCTGTGATCCCGCTCGCGCGGTAGTTGAAGGCTTTCCGTGCCTATTCGTGGTGCTATATGACCGGCGGTTCCAAGACCAACTATGCAGGCTCCATCCCTTCAACTGACTCATGGTTGAAGTGCTTGCTCCGCCGCAGGTAAGGAATGATCGAAATCGCGAGCCAACCGTAGGCGACTTGGTTACACGAATTCGCAATCTTGTTTTAGACGGCACAAGGGGTGGGAATGTATACCATCGTGGCATCATCCGTGCAGTCCAAGCAGCAGTTAAACCGCGTGCAACGTGCCGCCTATGCGGTCGCGCTTGCGGTCTCCATCTCCACCTGGTTGGTTGCTATCCGGGCGCCGTTGTGGCTGGATGAGACCATCTCGCTGTTTCTGATCAAGGATGGCTTCAGAGGCATCACGCGTCAGATGTGGCCTGACGCTCCGGCGTACTCATACCTTCTTTTGTTGTGGACCAAGGTGATGGGGAACTCCGAGATGGCGTTGAGAATCTCCTCCATCCCTCCTATGCTGGGCGCGGTGGTCCTGCTGTACTGTTCGGCAAGAAAGCTGTTCGAGCGGGATCTCGCCCTCATGGCTACGATCCTTTTCTGTATTGATCCCATTGTAGTGTTTGCCTCGATCGATGTCCGGCCCTATGCGTTCGCGGCGTTGGCGACCACCGCGTCTATTTTCGCTCTGGTCTGCTTGCGGCACAACAACTCGACTTGGCTAGCTGTGCTCTTCGGACTTTTGACAGCGTGCATGGTTCAGTTTCATCTGTTATTCGCAGTTATCCTGCCAGCGCTCCTGGTCTGTTTTGTCGCATTGAAGATCCAGGAGGGGTGGGCCTTTTGGCGGCAGTTTGGCGCGGCGCTGGTTGCCTTTTTCCTGGGCGTGCTACCGGCTCTCCATAAGTTCAAAATCATGTACCACACCAGCAGCACCCATGCTTTCGCCGCCGCTCCGCGGCTGGCACAACTGGGATCCACCCTAACGGTGAGAGGGTCGGCTCTGATTCTGATCATCGGGCTTCTTGTTGCCATGAAAACGGGGAAAGCCAACTTCGCCAGCCGCCCTGACAACTGGACGATTCTCCTGTGTACATCACTGGCGTTGGTTCCAGTCCTGATCCTCTATGTCTTGAGCACAGCAACATCGATCCACGTGTTCATCCCCCGGTACCAACTGGTCGCGGTCCCCGGGATCGCACTCTCGTGGGTACTTGTTGCCGGCCTGATTGATTCCCGTGCGCTGCGATTGCTGTGTTCGCTGGTCATGGTTGCGGTGATGGCGTCGATCTCGTTTACCTCCGGGCGTGCAAGGTCGCACGAGACCAGTTGGAAAGCGGCCCTGGCATTTGTGGAAGAGAATGCATCTGTCGACCATGCTCCGGTGCTGATCTGCAGCGGTATCTCCGAGTCAGACGGAATGGTGATGCCCAGCGGGGCCGCCATCGATGACAGCATCGTTTTGACGCCGCTGATGTATTACAAGCTAACGGTCCCCGTCGTGGCCTTGCCACGTTCACTGAATGACGAGGCAAGGAGGGTAGGTTCACGCTTCCTCGAACGCGCAACCCGGCAGCACGAACGCTTTCTGGCAATGGCCTCAGAGTATTCTTTCGGAACCCTCAAATGGTTATCCGATAACGCCATGGCAACGGACGACGTCCACGAGCTTGGAGTGGTGGACGGATTCAAGATCCTGGAGTTTGTCCCGCGCGTCCCAGACGCCTCACATTGACCGCGTGAAGGCCATTGTTGCCGGCCGGCTATCGTGGACTACGGCATGGTCGCGCGGATGGCCGAAGTGGCCCCTCGCCGATCCAATCTCCGGTTTGCTCACGGCGCCAGGCGCATCTTTCCAGGCTTGTCATCGCAGGTGCGGTGCCCAATTGGTCAGGAGCCGAGCTCGACCAGACACTCATCGGGCATGGCGCCACCTCTCCTGCAATCGCTAATCCTCTGCGCGTGCGTCCGAGACGAAAGGAAGTAGCGTTAGTGGCGGTCAGCACCGGACGTTTGCTTATATATCGCCGCTGCCGTTGCTAAGGATTGTTGGAGGGTCTCTTTGATCGTACGGTCTGAGGTCTTGCCGTCGCCACCCGGATCGATCAGCTCTATCGTCTCTTGTTTGGGCGGACCAGAGGAAGCACCCGCTGCGCGATGGAGAAGATGGGGTCCTGCGGAGCTCAGGGCCTGGGAAGAAGGCTGGGTCTCCTCGTCCGCCAAACCATTGTTGCCGGGGGCCAGTCCTTCGCCGTTGATAGAAGCGGCGGCCGGATCGCTGTTTGCAGGAGCCAATATCGTATGCAGCCGGCCCTTGGTCCTGCTTCCTGGCCGGGCTTTAATGACGGTCTGTGGCGCCAGAACATCTGCCCTTGCGGGCTGCGATATCTGCCGATGCCCATACGACAACAGAATCGCAAGCGACGGGATGATCCCGATAAACCCGGCAAGCAAAGTCACTCCGGCGGCTGCACGCAAACAGATTAGCCACTTTGGAGCTATTTTCGCTCCAGCTAATATGGAGTGGACACGGGCCTTCAAATGCCGGGAAGACGCAGCAAAGTCGATTCCCCAGGTGTGCGAGCCCTGCTCGGAATTTAGTCGTGCGAAGCGCACCAGACACTCGGCATAGTCTGCTCTCCTTGCTGGAGAATGCGAGACAACGGCTAGATCGCACGCGAGCTCACGGTCGACGTGCAGTTTCCTGGTCGCGTACCACGCCGCCGGATGGAAGAAGATAAGCGATCTGCTGAGCATGGCCAGCGCGTTCCACACAAAATCTTTACGGTGGATGTGATGCAGTTCGTGGCGCAGAATATCTTCCAGCTCAGCGCGGTCATGGTTAAGGCAGAGATCCGGCAAGAGGATGGTGGGCCGAATCCAGCCGAAAGTTGCCGGAGACGTTATCCCGGAGAGCACCAATAGTTTTGCGTGCCCAAGATGCAGGCTCTGTGCCAGCGAACGAAAGGATTCTGCTATTGGAATGGGCGGTTCGGTAGTGAAGCCGAGAATCCATCGGAGTTTCCACTGTTTCCTGACATGTGCGAAAAGGATGTAGCTCAGAACCAACAGGTAGGCGATGCCAATGGCCCGAAGCGCGATGCCCATCGGGTAGGACCATGCGTCTGGAATTTGCCAGGTGCCGAAACTGGAAACCGCGGGTCGAGCCGGGCCGTAGGAAGAACCCGGTGAGAACTCTCCAGCGGTCAGGACCTCGTTTGCCAACCAAATCCAGTACGCGGATGCGCCACATAGGAAACTCAGCCAAATCATGAATCGCCGGTTTGGCGAATCAACCAGCCGATCTAAAACGGTACACAGCCCGAAAGCGAATGTTGTCTTTAAAACAAAGGCCGCGAATGCGGCCACAACGACAAGCAAAAGCTCTGGATTCATGGCATCCCTGTTTATTCCCGATCACTCAACCCACGCTTTTTACGATACTCTCGAATGTGCGCTTCGAGGGCATCCAGCTCTTTGTTTTTGATAGGACTGGTTTCCAACAGATTGAGTACCAGCTCGGCGGCTGATCCGTGGAAGTTTCGGGATACCAGGGACTGCACCGATAGGTGGTCAATTGTCTTGCGGGACACCAAGGGTCTGAAGACGAAGACCCGCCCCCGGCTCTCATGCGTAATAAATCCCTTTTGTTCCATGATTCGGAGCAGCGTCTGGGTCGTCTTGTAATTGGGCCGCTCCTTCTCCGGGTGAGCGTTCACCACTTCCTCGACGGAGGCCTCTTCCTGATCCCATAAAATCTGCAGAAGACGCAATTCACCGGGGCTGGGCAGAGCAAGCCGCGGATTTGTTCGCGTCAGTTTTAGAAGCTTTTTCCGCATAACGTCGCCTCACAATAAGATCATCTTAAGGGGTTAAGATTGGGGTGGCCAGCACTAAAGACCTCGATTTTACATGCTGGTTTGAGGAATGCAAGCAATTTGAGGCGGGCCGGCAGGTTCGCATTGTTTTAAACTCAGTATTGGCGCCTCGATCTTGGACCGGCTGTGGGACAAAGGTTCACTGCCGGAGGCAGAATCAAGAGCGGAATGGATACAAAGCGCTTTTTTCAGGACGGCTGTTCTGTATGGAGACATCCGAGAGCTTTGTTTTTGGCGTGCTGGCCGTTGTTTGCACTCCTGCCCGCTTTATCGCATGGTCAAACGACCTCGATCCAAATTTCCACGACTGTCCCCCTGTCGATTGAATTATTGCACCACGTTCCTATGAAGGCGGGCCAAACTTTACAGGGCCGCCTGCTTTATGGGATCTACGCGGACAACCAGCTTGCGCTGCCGGCCGGCACGATTGTTTGCGGCAGAGTGGTTCAACTGGATTCAGACCGGAGCCGGAGGATTCACTCCCGGCTGCGCGGCGATTTCACGCCATTCCACATACCGGTCGTTCGATTCGATCAGATGGTTTTCCCGGACGGAAGCCGTCTGGCGATAGCGAGCGATGGTGCAAAAGATGGCGCGCCGATTTTGAGCCTGTCGCCTCCGCCGGGTAAGAAGCGACGATCTTTCATCCGCCAGCAGCTCGAAGCAGCGAAAGAACAGGTGAAATCCACGATCGCACTGTTTACAGCCCCAGGTAAAGGCGACCGGTTGGTGCAATTTGTTTATGGTCAGCTGCCCTATCACCCCGAGAGAATCGAGACCGGGACAGCCTGGACGGTTGCATTGTCTAAGCCCCTCGATCTTACATTCCGGCCTGCGGAGCCCGGAGGAGCACAGGCTTCCCAAAGGCCGACAGCTACGGGAGCGGGTGCTCCTGCAGAACCACAGGACGGTGAGGAGTGGCGGCTACGCGCGTATCTGCAGCGGACGATCAGTTCCACGAATGACAAGCCAGGCGACACTTTCCAGGCGGTGGTAGCGGAGCCGGTTTTCAATCCTCAACACGAGCTGGTAGTTCCCGAGGGGTCCGTATTGGTCGGAGAAATCACGCAGGCAAAGCCGGCGCGTTCCTTTGGCCGTCAGGGAAAGCTTCGGTTCCGCTTTAAGGAATTAAAGCTCCCAAGCGGTTTTTCCCAGCCGGTGACGGGGACTCTTGCGGGTATCAATTCCATCAAGTCGGCTAATTTGGAAATGGACCCGGAGGGGAGCATCCGGCCGCAATCGCAGAACCGTGTGATCGCACCCCTGGTGCTCATTTTGCTCGCCGGAAGGGGCTTCGACGATGACGGAAACCAGGTGCTCAATAGCGCCTTGGCCTCCAACGGCTTTGGCCTTGTGGGCCGGGTTGTCGGTATGGCAGCAAGCTCACGCAACGTAGCGGGCGTTATAGGCGTTTACGGTGCTGCCGTCTCCGTCTATGACCTCTGGCTGGCGCGCGGCCACAACATTGTCTTTGAGAAGAACACTCGGATTGAAGTCACGACAAGGCCCAACCATAACCCGCTCGGCGCCTCGGCCGGCGGCCAGATTGCGCCGTCTCCCTAGCTGGGCTGATAGGGAATGTGCAGTCAGGTTTTGGTTAATGACTTTTGAATCGTCAAGCGTTTCCAGGTGGATATCCAGGCCGTGACGACCGCCTGGACACGCCGGAAGGGGAAGCTGGGAAAACTTCAAAGATGCTTGCTAAAAGCCAAGGCGGAGCGTGCAAATCTTCGCACCTGCGCAACTAGCGAACAAGGATGCTAGCGAACAAGGATGAAGAAACTGGTGACCGCAGCGGCCACCAGCGCAATGATGACCAGCGCTGCATAGAGCAAATACCTGACCGGAAGATCCTCATCTTCACCTACCATGAGCGGTAATTCTCAGACCCTTGACTTGGCGGGATCTGATCTATTTACAAATCCGACGCCTTATCCGAGTCTCAAGCGGGTAAGACGGCAAGTCAAGCTAAATCTTAACTGGTTAAGACTAATCCCGGTGTGCCTGCTCCAGCCGCCCCCTCGAGCATTGGCCTTCCGGTACTTGACACGGTCTCTTAGGGGGTTAAGACTAGAGGGAAGGGAAGCGTTCCACGAGACTCTATCTTCCCATCAAGGGACAGTCTGGAGAAAATGGCGACATTTCAACGGCTATCCCTTGTTTTGATCACAACACTGGTTTTGGATATTGCCCTTTGTCCTGTGAGAGTGGCGCTTGGACAAACAGGTCGAGAGTGGAGCGAACCGGCAATGACGCTGGGGGCAGTTGGCGGTCCCGGCGAGGCCGCCGCGGAGGCTCGTCCCAGCACCTTACCTGACGCACCAGGCACGCCTTGGCAAAACGATCAACACAGCTCCGCTCCGTCTGAGACCAGGGACGGTGCAACTGCCGTTAAGGCATCTAGCCAGGCAAAGCAGACAAAACGAATTCTTTACATCGTTCCGAACTTCCGGGCAGTCAGCGCAGACCAGCAGCTTCCGCCCCAAACCGTCAAAGACAAGTTCATGACAGCGGCTCTCGATAGCGTCGACTATTCCGCCTTCATCTTTGTGGCGATACAGGCAGGCATTGCTGAGGCACGCAACTCCACTCCTGAGTTTCAGCAGGGCTGGCCCGGCTATGGAAGATATTACTGGCACACCTATGCTGACTACGTGAACGAAAACCTATGGGTTGAGTTCCTTCTCCCGGCAGCTCTGCACCAGGATTCCCGTTATTACACGCTTGGTCGTGGTGGCTTTGCGAAGCGGCTTGCCTATTCTGTCTCACGTGTCGCTATCACGCGGACGGATAGCGGCCACGAGACCTTCAACGCTTCCGAGATCATCGGCGCTGGCGCAGCCGCGGGCGTCTCCAGTCTCTATTATCCCAGCCAGGAGCGGACTTTTACCAAGACCTACCAACTTTGGTTCACGAGTATCGCGATCGACGCTGGGTCGAGTCTTTTTAAGGAGTTCTGGCCTGATATCAACAACAAGATCTTCCATCAGAAAAACTGAAACCTGCATTGGCGACGAGTCTTATCCGGTTAGGATTTAACTTGTCAGGATGTCTTAACTGTTTAAGATATACATGGGGAATAACTTGGTGAGGCGCCTGAAGTCCACGATCGTCAAGTCGTTGTTGGCAGAGCGGAGCGTTTGCCCTGAAGGCTCATCATGGTGAGGTCTCGACGGCCAGCACGGTACTCTCGGGAAGGTCCCTGCGATCGGGTTTCCCCTTCCAAATTGGCCTTCATCCTGCTGGTTTTCGCCTTATCCCGTTTGGGATATACACAGCAGACCTCGGTTTCCGGCTCTGTCAAAGGCCTGCCGGCCGCACCTGAGCGTTCACCTTCGGACCCCAACCCCGGCGCGCTCTCCAAACCGGTAGCCTCCTCCAGTATTTCCGGAATCGTTGTTGATGCCAGTGGAGACACAATTTCAGGAGCAAGCGTGACCCTTACGTCGGCGCGCGATCTGGAGGAACGTAAATTACTTTCGGACAGTCATGGGGGATTTTCTTTTAGCGGGCTTTCTTCAGGAAACTTCAAGCTCATGATCACATCGCCGGGCATGGAGCCGTTTGTGTTGCCCGACATTGTGCTGAATGCAGAAGAAAGGCGCGAGCTCCCGCAAATCTCCATGGCGATCGCAGGCGCGACGACCGAAGTGAAAGTGGTCGTCACGCGAGCTGAGGTAGCTCAGGAGCAGGTTAAAGCCGCGGAGCACCAGCGCGTCTTCGGTATCCTGCCAAATTTTTATAGCAGTTACATTTGGGATGCTGAACCTCTCGATGCGAGACAGAAATTTGACCTGGCGTTTCACTCAGTCACTGATCCGATCGAATTCGTGGGAACTGGAATCATCGCCGGCGCAGAGCAGGCAACCGATACGTTCCCCGGCTATGGACAGGGAGCGAAAGGCTACGCAAAACGCTACGGAGCCGCGTATGCGGATGACGTGCTGGGAAGAGTAATCGGCAGCGCGATTCTGCCTTCTCTAATCCATCAGGATCCAAGATACTTCTATAAGGGGTCGGGCAGTGTTCGTTCGCGCGCGTTCTATGCCATGTCGAGGGCGCTGGTTACGAGAGGAGACGGCGGGCGGACGGAACCAAATTACTCGCGTTTACTTGGGAGCTTTGCAGCGGGTGGCTTGGCAAATCTCTACTATCCTCAGGCTGACCGCGGCGTAGGTCTTACGCTAGCCGATGGCCTGGTCAGTATCGCGGGCCACGCGGTGGATAATCTGATCAGGGAGTTTTTCTTGCGCAGTCTCACGCCGAATGTACCCGTCTATGCGGTGGGCAAGCCATAACTGTGGAGCGGCGCAGGCGGGCGGTCATCCTCGAGGACAGCATGGCACTCGACAATTTACTCCCAACACTCCAGGTCGGGCAGCTGCTTGCCACAGCGTAGACAGCGGTCTCTTCTATCATCGGGTACGTGCCCTCGGTAGCGGCACCAACAATCCAGTAACCATTGCCGGATGGTCATAGAAGTCTCCAAGAATGGACTGATTTAGGTTGACTTAGACTTGTAGTCAGCGATTGTGGTGGGAATGCCTTCTGTTTGAATCCGCGCCAGTTCAAGATCGTGGACGAAGATCCGGCCTCCGAGCCGGACGACGTGTACCGCACCTCCTGCGACGTGTGAACGTAGGGTCGATATGGAAATCCCGAGTATCGATGCTGCCTCATCGAGGGAACTGAGTTGACGGCGAGGTTTGGTTTCTTTCATAGCTGAATTCCTTCTCTATGCGGGTCCATAGTTCCGCCTCCGCCAGGATCGAAGTCTCGGTAAGAGAGGATGTGAATCTTCCCGGTCGAGAGCGGCAATCTAAACAGTGCTGCACGGTGACTCAATCTTAAACCGTTAAGACAGATAGTTTGACGGTATTCGGCATCTTTTGGTTGGTTTTAAAAGAAAACCAGCCTCTGAAGTCGGCATGGAATCAATTGAGAGGCGGATCTCAGTGCCTGGGGAACCTCAGAGGCGAGGCTCAGGGCGTGCTGAGGTCTGTGTCATCGATGACGGACAGCAGTGTGTCGCAGGCGGCGAGGTCTTCGGCTACGAAATGAGCGCCGGCAGCCCGCATGGTCTGCTCGGCGTGCCGCAGGCGGCGACTCTTTTCGTCGTCGCTGAGGGCTGTCCAGGCTGAGGCGTCGAGACCGATCATGTTGCCCGATCGCGTGAGTCCGATAGTCCACATGCCGGCATTCAGGCCTTCCTCGATATCGCTGAGGGTGTCGCCGATCTTGACGCAGGCGGCGGGCGGATAGACATCGAGAAGCTGCTGATTACGCATCAGCATCCATGGCTCGGGGCGGCCTGCTGCTACCTCGTCCGGGCAGACAGAGGCGTCCGGCGTGTAGCCAGCTTCGTTCGCCTGTTGCATTACCGGATTGAGCATGACCCGCGTGTAGCCGGTTGTGGTGCCGATGCGCAGACCTCGCTGCTGCCAACGCTGCACCGTATCGGCAACACCTTCGATCAGGTGCGAGTGTTGGGCGATGCACTCCAACTGCAGAGGGCCGAACTCGCGGAAGAGCGAATCCACATCGGCAGACGTCGGCGGGCGGCCGGTCACGCGCTGCCACTGATCCTGCATTTCGGGAACCGCCAGAATCGCACGAATGTGGTCCCGCTTGAGCAGTCCCATATCGCGGCGAGCCTGATCTTCGGTGAGCTGGACACCGCGCTGTTCAAAAAGCGTCTTCAGCGCCAGAACGGGAGCACGGGAGCCGTGATCGACGGTGGTGCCGGCCCAGTCCAGCATAACTGCACGGAGTCGTTGCGAAGGATTTCTATCTGCCATGGTTTGAGAAAGCGCAGTCCAGCCGCCGCGGCCCTAACATCGCAGCCCTCGACTGACTTTGCTTCACTGCAGCTTAATAGCGCAGGTTAGGCAAGCTCAAGCTCTGAACGGTTAAGCCGCCAGGGTTCAGTGCGGCGAAACGCGACCCCAGAGTGCAGATGACGCCGGAGATGAGGGTAAAGATGACGAAGAGGTCGAACAGCTTGTTCCAACCGAACTGCGCTACGAAAAGGGTGGCGAGCAACGGTGAGATGGCCTGACCGATGGAGCCGATGCCATTGACGAACCCGACAGCGCGACCGTGCTGCTCGCTCGGCATCGTATCCAGAACGGCCATGCCCGAGACCAGCATGTCGGAGCCATGAATCAGGATGCCAAGGAGGGAGATGGATAGCGCCATGCCGAGGAAGCCGGAGGCGGCCAGCAGCGGATGGAGCAGACACATGAAGGCGATTCCATAAACCATGCCCGCAGCCAGCCGCAGGCGATTCCTGCCGAAGGAGCGGGTGGTAGCGTATCCGGCTGCGATGGGGCCGATCACGCCGAAGATTTCAAAGTAGGAGGCAGTTCGTGTAGCAGCATAAGTGCTATACCCGACGATGGACATGAGGTAATGCGGCAACCAGAAGAGAAGGGTGTAGCGCGTCATCTTCAGGAAGAAGTACATGCCGGCGGCGTATCGCATGCCACGATTGGCGAGAATGCTCTTCCAGTGGGTCCGCCCGGAAGGCCGGACCTTGAGTGTTTCGTGCTGCGCCGGCCCGGAGGGATGCGGAGCATTGCGAACCCCCAGCGTAAAGATGACTGCGGTGACGAGAAGAATCGCAGACGGAACGAGATGCAGCAGGTGCAATGGATCGATGCCGAGTGCGCCTGCACGGATGGAAAGCCACTGCGTGAGCAGGCTCGCCAGAAAGCCCCCTAGGATGTAGCTTGAGCTCCACCAGCCGAGCACGGTATCGCGCTCATCCGAGCCAAACCATCCACCCATGAGTTTGAGCAGAGCGGGCCAGCCGAGGCCCTGTCCCAGGCCATTGGCCAGTTGCAGCACCAGCCCCATGTGGGGAGAGGCCCATCCCTGCAATACGGTGCAAATGACCGAGATCAGCGCACCGCTTAACACTGTCCAGCGGGCGCTGACGTCGTCGGCAAAAGCTCCCCCGGCGAACTGCCCGACGGCATAGGTCGCGCCAAAGCAGGTGAGCTCGAGCGCGATATGGGAAGATCCCGCCGAGGAAGGTGGAGCAATATCGCATCGGCAGATGTAGTAACCCGCATAGATGGTCCATGCGGACAGGAATGCCTGATGGCGCCAGTTATTTGAGCGCGAAACCAGCGGATTCATGGCCGATATTTCAGTCTGGCGATGTTGTCGGTCAACGGCCCGCGATCGATGGTCGCACTGTTGTAGCTGTCTGTTGGAAAGACCGCCTGTGTCATGGTTCCAGGATGAAAGCTGTCGGCCAGATCTCCCGGGAAGGTGCTTTCCTCGCACAGACGCGTGACCAGGGATCGGATGGCGCTGTCGTCAGTGCCATCAATATATATAGATGGTTGCTGCCCGTTGAGGATGGTCAGCAGCGCGGCGTGCTGCGCGACCGGATGGGAGGGGTTGCGCCGATCGACGATCATTCTGCCACCAGGGGTGTCGATCACGGCGTATCGTTCGGGCGGCTGCGTGAAGGAACCGGAAACACCACTCGCGGCGAGACCCAGATGCAGGGCCATGCGTCCGGGAACGGGAGCGGAGCCGGGAGTCGTCATCACGGTGAAGCGCCGATGGAACTGGCCGGCGAGATCGAGCAACGGGGCGGCCTCGCGGACCTCCTGAATCGCGACCAGGCTCTGCTGTCCTTCGGTCTGTGTGGGCGCGAGATAGAGCAACGCTTGATCGCCGCGCAGAATTTGCTGCCAGAAGGCGGTGAAGTACTGCTCCTGCGAGAGCTGCCAGCGCATGCCGATGATGCACAGGAAAAGCGTCACCAGGGTGGGAACAGCGAGCTCAAACAGGGTCAGCGCGCGAAGCGGCACCTCGGGTAGGTTCATTGGCGAAGTTTCCTGCGCTCCGGATTCAATCAGGTTCAATTCCTCAGATACCGATGACCCGGGCGGCGCAGGAGCAGCCAAGCGAAAGAATCGGGGGACGTAGGTGCCGGTAGGAAGGACGATGGTAAACGAAAGCTCTGCGCTGTGGCTTTCGTTGTAGCGGTTCAGTCGCTTCCGCACGTCGTTGGCGCGGACGCGCACGCCGGAGTCCGTGCTCGTGTCGTAGCTCGCGTCTCTGCCCAGCAGAGACATGCCGATGAGACGCTCCTTGAGCTCGTCGGCATTGCCACCCAGAGTGCGGCCAACCACGTGCCGGATGAATTCGCAGCTCCTGGGACTGTTGCGAAAGATTTCGCTGGCACAGAGCGCGTCCAGCGATGCGCACAACGGGTCCCGAAAGAGCCGCAGGTCATCGCCCGAGAGCTCTCTGGCCGAGAGCTCCTCCGTTGGAGACGACACATCCGTGCTCGGAGCCATGGGCACAACCTATACCAGTGCGAAGTTCGCGTGTCTTGGTCTCAGCATATCCCCGCACATGTTAAAGCTGTGTAACGAGCTGTCCTTGCGCCTCAAGATTTACGATTCATTCTCTTCGCGCTCGCGCTGAACCGTTTAGCCGTCCTGGCGGCACCGCTGCTTAACCTGCCTAACGCTGTGCAGCCGGTGGCATTGCTGGGATGTTGGTTGGGACAAAACGTTGAAAGAGAGATTGATGGTCCGCGTCTTTTCGCGATCGGAAACCGCCCGCGTTGAAAGCTCCGAGAAAAACTACTCCCAGGAAGGCGGGCCCGGAACCGCTGTTCGCTCCGGGGGCGGCGCCACTTCAACTGCACAAAGGCGCCGCATCTTCACGGTGAGCTGGATTACCTATGCGGGATATTATTTCTGCCGCAAGAATCTCAGCATTGCTTTGCCGTTGCTGGAAGGCGCCAAAGGGCTGAACCGTCTGGATCTGGCGAACATCGTCTTCGGTTACAGTCTCTTTTACGCCATCGGTCAGTTCACCTGCGGGCTGCTTGCGGACCGCTACGGGCCGCGGCGTATTGTGGGCGCCGGGCTGTTGGTCATCTGCGCCAGCAATCTGATGATGTGTCTGCATGGAAGTCTGTGGTGGCTGCTGTGGCTGGCCTGCCTGAACGGCCTCGGCCAGTCGACCGGATGGTCGGGTCTGGTGAAGATGATGGGCAACTGGTTCAGCGGCAACCAGCGTGGCATTGTGATGGCGTGGTGGAGCACCAACTATGTGCTGGGCGGATTTCTCGCAACAGCATTTGCTACCTGGGCTGTTACCCAGTCCATGATTGCCCCCCACCTTGGATGGCGGCGTGGGTTTTTGTTTCCTGCTCTGCTGCTCCTGCCCGTCACTGCGGTGTTTTTTGCGCTGGCAAAGGATTCTCCCGAAGCGGGCGAAGCTGAGGCGAGCCTGGCGACGCACGCGGGCGGCGAAGCGGCAAAGGATGCCTGGAATTTGGCCCATCTGCTGCGGCTGTTGAGCAGCAAGCCCTTGTGGGCGATCGGATCGTCGTATTTCTTTCTCGAGTTGTGCCGCTATGCACTGATGTTCTGGCTGCCTTTCTTCCTGGTGAACCGCCTTCGCTTTGATCTGACGCGATCCGGTTATGTGTCGTCGCTGTACGAGCTGGCGGGGGTGGGAGGCGCATTGCTCGCCGGATATATCTCGGACCGCTACATGCAGTCGCGGCGGGCGCCTGTCTCCGCCATCATGATGGCCGGATTCGGCGTCATCGTACTGTTGCCGATCCTCGCTCCGCGCTCCGGGCTGGTGTTGACGGCGATCGGGATTTCCCTGGCGGGGGTTCTCACCTATGGGCCGGATACACTGCTCTCGGGCGCGGCTTCCCAGGATATCGGCGGCGGGATTTCCACGGCAACTTCTACGGGATTCATCGACGGCATCGGGCACCTGGGGTCCCTGCTCTCGCCGTATCTTGTGATCTACGTCAGCGAGCATTATGGGTGGAATCTGGTATTCGTACTCTTCTCCTGTGCGGCATTTCTTGCCGCCGTCCTGCTGGTTCCCCTCTGGAAGCTGAAGCCTGCGGACTCCGGGAACGTGTGACAACCGAAGAATCGACGAGAAGACAGAATCTGGAGGATCGAGGATGGCTGATGAGTTAAAGGCGAGCGGGATTCCGCAGTCGGAGGGCGACGTGAACACGACGCCACTGCGCGAGCGCTGGCTCCGCCAGAATCTCAGCGCGGAGACACGCGAGCTTCTTGAAGAAGATGCACGTTACTTTCTGCATCAGTCGCTCTCCTCTCCCTGCCTGAACGTGCTGGAACGGTGCGAGGGCAGCTTCCTCATCGACACCGAAGGCAGACGGTATCTCGACTTTCACGGCAACAACGTGCACCAGATTGGCTTCGCGCATCCGCGGGTCAAGGCGGCCATTGGGGAAGCGCTGGAACAGCTTCCGTTTTGCACCCGCCGGTACACCAACCGTTACGCGATCGAATTGGCACGCAAACTCGCTGAGATTTCTCCGGGCAACCTGAACAAAACGCTGCTCGCGCCGGGCGGCGCTGAGGCCATCTCCATGGCGGTCAAGCTGGCAAGGATGGCGACCGGTCGCTTTAAGACGATTTCCATGTGGGACTCCTTTCACGGCGCGACCCTCGACGCAATTTCTCTGGGAGGCGAGGCGCTCTTTCGCAACAACATCGGCCCCCTGCTTCCCGGCTGTGAGCATGTGCCGCCGCCGGAACCGCAGGGGTGTCCATTCCGCTGCGGCTCCGCGTGCAGCCTGCAATGTGCGGACTATGTGGAATACGTGTTGCGCCGGGAAGGCGATGTGGCCGCTGTGGTTGCCGAGACCGTTCGCAGCACCGGGACCATTCCGCCGGCGGATTTCTGGTCAAGGGTCAGCGCAAGCTGCAGCAAATACGGAGCGTTGCTCATCCTTGACGAGATTCCGCACGGGCTAGGGAGGACCGGCTCCATGTTCACGTGTGAACAATACGGAATCGTCCCCGACATGCTGGTGATTGGCAAGGGCCTTGGCGGAGCAGTCCTGCCTCTGGCGGCGTTGATGGCTCGCGAAGATCTCGATATTGCCGGTGACCGAGCCCTCGGGCACTTCACGCACGAAAAGAATCCGGTACTCTGCGCGGCTGCCCTAGCCACGATTTCGGTCATTGAATCTGAGGGTTTGGCGCAGCGGGCCGCATTTTTGGGCGAGAAATTTCGGGAAAGCCTGCAGCGGCTTCAGGCGCGTCATCCGCTGATTGCCGATGTCCGCGGCCTCGGGCTGCTCAACGCGCTGATGCTGCGGCGGCCCGATGGATCGGCGGCCAACGAAGAAGCAGAGCAGGTAATGTATGGGGCGCTGCGCGCGGGGCTGAGCTTTAAGACGTCGATGGGCAACATGATCGTTCTCACCCCACCGCTTACGATTGACGAGCGGGATCTCGAGGCAAGCGTGCAGATTCTCGACCGATGCTTCGCGGAACTCCGCAGGGAATGAGCAGCGGCGGCATGTGATTTTCATATTTGCACAAATTAGCTTTTTGGCTGGTGGAGATGTGATCGTCATATTTATCTAAATTAACCTTGGCCACCGCCCTCCAATTTGTCATCCCGAACCGGAGCGTAGCGCAGAGGAGGGATCTGGGGTTTCTTTCTGCCCGTCCGATTTAGCGGCCCCCAATAAAAGTCACCGCCCCCACTTGTCATCCCGAGAGGTTGTGACTTTTTTGGATTTCAACGAAGGCTGGGTGCCCCATTCAAGCCCGGTTTTGGCTTGAGTGGGATACCACAGCACTCGACGCACCTTTTTTTGCTGCCCTGACTCGAACTATCGTTGTTCCTTAACCCCGCCCAGGATGCAGCTTAACGCGTTGAACGTTGCCGCAGACCGGTTTTCATTCAAAACTCAGCTCACATGTTCCGGCGTGACCCGGGGCCAGCGCTTGATCTGTTAACTGCCTATTCATTCGGCGCCAGCCGCGGATGAACTGCCACAGATCATTCACCACGCACCTCAGCCAGTCAGAAGGGAATGCAATGTTGAGAAATCATCGATGGACATCTGTCGCGATCCTTACGCTTGCCCTGGCCATGGGCCGGCCCGGTCGGGCGCAGAGCACCACCGGCACAATTACAGGAACGGTGACCGATCAGAGCAAAGCCGTGATGGCGGGCGCCGGCGTAACGATCACGAATACACTCACCGGTCTGGTCAAGAGCGCCACCAGCAACCGGGACGGCCAGTACGTTCTGGACTTTATTCCCGTAGGTCATTACACGTTGCGCGTTTCGGAGCGGGGATTCGCTTCCGAGCAGCGGGACGATCTCGACATCGCCGCCGATCAGGGCGTGCAGATCAATTTTATGTTGCACGTTCAGTCGGCGAGCCAGTCGGTGACGGTGACGAGCGAAACTCCCCTCGTGTCTGTTGGAACATCGGATACGCGCAGCGAGGTCACCAGCACGCAGCTTAATGAACTGCCGGTGGCCCACCAGGACTGGACGACGCTCCTGCAGACAGCTCCCGGGGTGGCGCAAACCAATAACGGCAGTGCCGGGTCGGAAGCCGGGTCAGGTATCGTGATCAACGGTTTGCCCGCTACCGGTTACAACCTCACGCTGGACGGCACCAATGCGACCCAGGATGTGGAGCACCCGGCCTTCGGCTTTTCAGGCGAGCCTAACATCATCAACACCATTAACAACGACGCGATCCAGGAGATCAGCGTCGTGCGCGGTATCGCTCCCGCTTCGGTGAGCGGGACGATGTCCGGCAACCTGAACATCATTACCAAGGGCGGCACCAATACCTTTCACGGGGATGCATACGAGATCAATGAGGTAAATCTCTACGACGCGCGCAACCAGTTTCTGACCGACCGGCCGCGCTCAACCTTCAACCAGTTTGGCGGCGCGCTCTCTGGTCCCTTTATTCGTAATCGCTTCTTCTTCTTCAGCAGCTACGAGGGCGTGCGCCTCGATGCCCTGGCCGGAGTGGGAGACAACGTGCCCACTCCGTACCTCGACAGCATCAGCCCAGCGGTCTATCAGTCCATCCTCGCCACGTTTCCTTCAGTACCGCAGCCCGCGGACGATCCCACCGCAACCACGGTGTATCTGAACAAGACCGGCTCGTCCTTGCAGGACGACGAGAATTTCGTGGCCCGCCTCGACTACAATCCGGACGAGCACAACCAATTCATGGGTCGTTACGTGCGCGCTCGCCCGCGCTATACGAACCCCAACATCATCTCGATCAACCCACGTATTTACGATGACCACTCCGACATGTACAACGCGAGCTGGATTCACTCCGGCACGTCGTGGGTTTCGAATGCGCGTTTCGGCCTGGATGCGCTGAGCTACAACCGCGTGGACGAGGCCTATGGCCAGGGCTACGAAGGCGTTTCGTTCGACGGCTTTGGCACCGGTGGCACGGAACTGGTTAAGCAGCCCGGCAAGGTGCTCACCTTTGAGGAGAGCATCAGCTGGACCCGCCAGAGAAACACCTTCCAGGCCGGAGGCATCCTGCAAAGGCTCAACGATGGACGTACCGACCTCAACAACACCAATTTCAAATATTCGAGCCTCAGCGATTATCTGGCCAACATCCCCAGTTCGGTGCAGATCACCTTTCCTCTCGAGCCCTTCAACATCACTCAGTTTCAATATGGGGGTTACCTTCAGGATGACTGGCGCATGCTGTCGAACCTGACCTTTAATCTCGGCGTCCGCTACGACTTCTACCAGGTGCCGCAGGCCCCCGGAAGATTCTTCAACCGCGGTGTCAATCCGGATTATCCGCAGCTCGGGCCGGGCTTCGGTGCCTATGTTCCGGACGATCAGATTTATTTTCCCCACTATAAAGACGTGCAGCCGCGCATCGGCTTCAGCTGGGGTGTGGGCCCGTCCGGCAATACCGTGGTGCGCGGGGGGGTGGGAGTTTACGTCAATCCTCACGAAATTTATGGCGCCGCCATCAATGAGGTGCAGACAAACGCAACCACTCCGTTCCGCATCACCCTCAACCGCGCACAGGCACTGCAGGCCGGCATCACTTTTCCCCTGCCAAGCTCCACCTACAACGCGGTTCTGCAGCAGCTTGTCGCCACCGGTGTGGCTACTTCGAACTTCGCCAACTCTGCGGTTAACCAGCACTATCCCGATCCGTTCAGCCTGCAGTACACACTGGCCATCGACCAGGCTCTGCCGGGCCAGATGGCCTTTACCCTCGCCTACGTGGGGAACTGGGCAACCAAGGAAAACATCACCGAGGTTGCAAACCTTCCCGATCGCATCACCGGCATCGCTCCCTTTCCCACATTCTCGCAGTTCAACTCTTACTTTGCCGGCGACCGCAGCAACTACAATGCGATGCAGGTGGAGCTCAAAAAACGCCTCAAGCACGGCCTGTATTTCGATGCCAACTACACCTGGTCGCGCAATATGGCGATTGAAAGTGCAGGCCTGCTCAAGGAACAGGCTCCGCAGGATAACAACAATCTGATCGGCGACTACGGTCCGGCTCCGTATGATATTCGCAACAATTTCGTGATGAACGGTCTCTGGAATCTGCCCTTCAGCGAGTGGACGGGCGTGAGCAATGGCGTCCTGAAGCAGATCGTCGACGGCTGGCAGCTATCCGGTGTCCTCATTGCGCAGTCGGGCAGCTCCAACAACATCGAAGATGGGAACTCGTCGTATCCGAGTGACCGGCCGGATCCTGTCCCCGGGGTCAGCCAGTACATTGGCCATTACAATATCTTCAACCTCCAATTCCTCAATCCTGCTGCTTATTCGAATCCCGCGCTCTCAGTGGCCAGCGGAGCCCAGGTTCGTCCTGGAACGCTAAGCAGGAATTCTGTCTATAACCCGCGCGTCATTCAGCTGAATGCGAGCCTCGGCAAGAGCTTCCGCATCGCAGAGCGCTACAACTTCAACCTTCACATGGACGCCTTCAATGCGCTGAATCACACCATTCTCGGCGGACTGGATACCAGCACCACCGACGGAAACTTTGGGCAGCTGACCTCAGCCATAGCACGTACCGTTCAGATTGGCGGGAAGTTCAGCTTCTAACCGCTTAATCGTTGAGGGCTGCTGTCGGCCGGCGGCCGGCCGCAGCCCATCACCTGAAAATTGAGACAGGAGTGTGTCAGACAGTGAATGGAAGGATGTTTCACACCGGCCTCGCAATTGCGATATTGAGTCTTGCCGCACTGAGCGCAGTGCACGCTGAATCCGCGTACAAGTTAGCCGACGGTA
Source organism: uncultured Acidobacteriaceae bacterium (assembly GCA_963785315.1). GTDB lineage: Bacteria > Acidobacteriota > Terriglobia > Terriglobales > Acidobacteriaceae > PALSA-350. Next base: position 89,279 of record CAWAUX010000012.1, read on the forward strand.
AGGTGAAAAATTCGCCGGAAGAGGGAGCACGAGAAGCCTACCTCGAGATGATTGTCAACAGCAGCCATGCTGCCAATCTGCTCCCACTGCCGAATGGCGATCTGCTCCTCACCTACTATGCAGGCATCTACGAGCGCGGCGATGGAGAATCGATCGTGCTGTCGCGGCTGAATAAAGGATCGAAGAAGTGGACTGAGCCTGCTGTCGTCTCCTGGCACGAGGGATGGGCAAATCAGAATCCGCTGCTGTTCCTCGCGCCGGATGGCGCCGTCTGGCTCTTTCATACGACGCAGCGCGGAGGCCACGATCAGACCAAAGACCTCGTCTACGCGTTGAAGTCCACCGACCAGGGACACACCTGGAGCACGCAGACTACGGTCTTCCCTCAGCCCGGGCTCTACACCCGGCAGCCGGTTGTGGTGTTCCACGACCAGTGGCTGTTCCCCGTCTACCACTCAGCGGGCGGCAGCATTACCTCGAATGCACAGAGAGACCATTCCTACGTCGAGATATCGGCGGACTCCGGGGTAACCTGGAAAGAGTGCGATGTGCAGGGCTCCAGCGGTTTTGTCCAGATGAACATCATTCCCCTCTCTCAGGATCATCTCATCGCTTTCTTTCGCAGCCGCTACGCCGACTGGATTTATAAGAGTGAGTCGAACGACGGCTGCGCGTGGACCACGCCGCAGGCGACCGGGCTCCCGAACAACAATGCTTCGATTCAGGCCATTCGCCTGAAGAATGGCCATCTGCTGATGATCTTCAATAACTCGCAGGCTCAACTGAAACCCGAGCACGCCGATACCGGTTCGCGCAGCATTCTCTCCATTGCCATATCAGAAGATGACGGCAAGACCTGGCCGTGGATTCGGGATCTCGAGAATCCGAAGATCTCCCAGCCGATTCTTCCACTCGAGGATCCCGAGTATTCCTATCCGTCGCTGACGCAGTCGGCTGACGGGATGATTCATGTTGCTTATACCTTCCGCCGCGAGACGATCAAATACATGACTTTCACCGAAGACTGGATCCGGCATGGGTCAACGATGGGAGGAAAGCCGCAGGACGCGCATCACGAAGGAGTCGCCACTCTGGATCGCCGTTCGCAAGCCTCGAAACAGGCGCGTCTATGAATCAGTCCGTGGAGTGTAACAGCCGCTGTAAGCGAGGTAGGTAAGCGGCATACAGCAGAAACAGCGAACGGTGACTCTCCTGGTTGCACCTCATCGAATCCCTCCCCCGAAAGAATCGATGAAGTGCTCTGCGGAGAATCACCGCTTGAAAAGAGGATAGCTGATCCCGCGCAATAAGCTACAGTTCTTGAGTAACAGAAAGATCAATTGCGGTAACTCATAGTGGTAATGGCGCGAACCTGGTCAGACGCTCGGGTGCTGTTCGCAGTTCAGTCGACGACTGCGGAGCCACGGCGCATACGGCCACCCCGGCGACGCACGGGAACGGCCCTAAAAAGCGGTCAGACGAATGGCTGTTAATGGTCCCACAGAATTGTCATCCCGACCGGAGCGCAGCGCAGTGGAGGGACCTGCTGTTTCTCTTCTGGTTCTCGCGATTCGGATTGCCGAAGGTTTGCGAGGAATCCCGCCCCGCGGTGTGCAAAGAGCGTAGGATCGGGTTGCGACGACCCGTTTCCAACCATGTGTGCCACCAGTAATTCTGGTTGGCTTGCTCGCTCTTCAAAATTCATTGTTATCGACATACCCAGTCGCATGGAATGCCGGTGCCGGGATCGGGGAAACAACTACGTGATCACTGCGGCAGAACTGGCGGTAATACCTCTCTTCGCGGTCCTGGACGATTCCGCGCGCCAAAAACTCGCACAGAAGGCGGCAGATATCCGCGTTGAAGGCGGAGATTGGGTCATACGCGAAGGCGAGGATCCGCGGTTTTTCGCAGTTCTGGAGGGTGTGCTCCAGGTGGTGAAGGATATTGTGGGACAACGCCGGCAACTTGAGCAGCTCAGCGCGGGCGAGTTCTTTGGTGAGATTCCAATTCTCTTGGGCACTGCAAATCTGGTCTCCGTCCAGGCAATATCTCGATGCCGCCTGGTCCGTTTCGATCGCCAGCAGCTTCAGGAGTTGATTCGAGATTCCCCCTCCTGCGGCAACACCATTTTTCAGACGATGAGGGATCGGCTCTCCATGGCGCCGCAGTATGTGAAGGACACTCCCTCCTCACGCGTGCTTCTGGTGGGGTCGCCCTATGATCCGGGTTGCCGGGGTATCCGCAGTTTCCTTTCCGCGAATCGGGTGCAGTACGACTGGGTAGATAGCGAACTTGATCCGGAGCGCGCTTCCTCCTGCGTGCCGCCAGGGCACCATGGAGTCGTTGTGGTCGTAGACGGTACGACGTGCCTGCTGACTCCGACGGTCCGTGCCGTCGCAGAGGCGTTGGGCCTGCAGACCGCCCCTAAGGCCCAGCGCTATGACGTTGTTATCGCCGGTGCGGGGCCGGCCGGGATGGCGGCTGGCGTCTATGGAGCTTCGGAAGGCTTGAAGGTGTTGATTGTCGAACGCTCGGCGGCCGGGGGACAGGCTGGAACCTCCTCCCGCATTGAAAACTATTTGGGATTTCCTTCTGGCATCTCCGGGGATGAGCTCACTGAGCGTGCACTCAAGCAGGCACGCCACTTCGGTTCGGAGATTGCCGTAACACGCAGCATCGAAGCGGTGCTCATTGCAGATATGGGTTATTGCGTGCAACTGGATGGCGGAGAGCAGATATGGGCTCGTGCGGTGTTGCTCTGCACTGGCGTCGATTGGCATCGGATTGAAGTTCCGGGACTGGACCGTCTGCTTGGCCGGGGCATACTTTACGGCGCCTCTCGTCAAGAGGCCCATAGTGTCGCTGGGAAGAGGGTATTCGTGGTCGGAGGCGGCAACTCCGCTGGCCAGGCCGCGGTCTTTTTCTCCAATTATGCTGCTGAGGTGATCATGCTGGTGCGTGGTGCCGGTCTCGCGCAGAGCATGTCGCAATACCTGATCGCGCAGATCGCGGAGAAGCGCAACATTCGCGTCGAAGCGCGGACGGATGTTACCGCTGTGGATGGTGAAGAGCATCTGGAGCAGATCGTAACCACCGCTCGTGACCAGGATGGCGGGCGAATTTCCATTACACGCGACGCCGGCGCGCTCTTCCTGATGATCGGCGCAACGGCGAACACATCATGGCTTCCGCCAAGCCTGGAGCGCGATGCCAAGGGCTATATTTACACCGGAAGAGACCTGACCGGGTGGTCTCTTGATCGGGAGCCGTTTCCGCTCGAGACGAGCCTTCCAGGCATATTTTGCGCCGGCGACGTCCGTCACGGTTCGATCAAGCGGGTAGCCAGCGGTGTCGGCGAAGGCAGCATGTCGATCGCGTTCATCCACCAATATTTGGCGCTCTCAGGGAGTCCCGATCTCACCCGAGTGTGAAGTTTTCCTGCCGGCAGGCAGCCGATTCGAATCTCGCGAGAATCACCTTACGATGTGTAACCAGTCAAGATCGAATTGCAATACCCGATTTCCAGCCATGTGTGCCTGATTGCACAGCAGCAACGCTGCCGAGGATGATTGCATAGTCATTCTTGTGCCTTGCGTCAAAATAAGACTGTTAACTACAAGTTAAATACCCCTTTACCCTCATCTTTTTGCGCAACCGCTATCGACCCCACAATTACGCGGTAGTACCTTCCTAATTAAGAATCCCCCACTGGAGCGCAATCCATGGGCGGAGAAGAGACAGCTGATGAACCGGGCGCCGAGGACACGACAAATGAAGAATCAATGCAGGAACAGACTTAGTTCGCATACTTCGCATATTCGTTCGCATACTTCGCATACTTCGCATAGTTCGCATAGTTCGCATAGTTCGCATACTTCGCATAGTTCGCTTAGTTCGCACATTTCTGCACGGTCTTTCATCTCCTGCATGCTGCATCACGTTGGACGCGGATCTGCCGGCAATTCCGCAACAGAAACGCACTGAGTAGTCAGCTTTAGGTAAGCGCGTCACCGTTTGTGGTCCGCATTCGCCAGTGCCTCGCGCGATTTGCGGACGCCGTCTCGCGCCCTCCGTGGGAGAAGATTTCCCGCGTTCGGCCCTGGCGCGGCCTGAATGAATCATCTATAGGCTTAGCGAACCTATCATCTTGGTCTCGTAACCTTGGTCCCTCCACCTCCCCAGGGGATGCTTTGCCTCGGTCCACTCGGGGGCTTGAAGTAGTAGTGGCATGGCAGGGTACTTTCACCGCTGTCACTCACTAAGGTCAGGATTACGTCACCCGGTACTTCAGTTCCGGTTACTTCATCCTCGCGGAATGGCGACCGTTCCGGGAAGTGTACGGTGACTTGGCCCGACCCAGGCGGATTGCTCGAATAGCGGACCGTTTGCCCAACTTCCATGTGAGGCATGCGAGAGTCAGAGTCGCCCTCCCAGGTTAACTTGATTTCGTGGTTCGCACGGATTGGCTTGGTGGCCGGCTTGGTAGCCGGCATGGTGGTTGACATGGTCGTTTACCTTCTTTCTTCGAATTGAGCTACTACTTGCTTAAAGCGGATATCCTGGCGAAAGTCCGCCAAATCTGGTTGACGATTTAGGTCCGCCAGCACCTCCGGAGTGGCCAGGCCGAGGACTTTGATCCCTTGGTCCCTCTCGCCCAACGCCTCGTAGGTCAACACCGCAAATCGGATCACCTTGGTGTCGCCAGGCGACAATTCCAGCGCCTGGTTGATCTCGTCCTGTCCTCGCCTGGCATCTCCAAGTTGGGCCGCAAGGTAGGCAACATAGGCACGCGTGAGGCCCAGACGCGGATTTCCTCCTAACTCGATCAACGCCAGGTTCAATCCTTTGCGGTACGCCAGTTTAGCGTCGGCGAGATGACCCAAGCGGCGATTGGAGTCCCCTAAATTGAGCCAATACAAATAATCGCCCCCATCCATCGTGATCGCTCGGGTGTAGTACTTAACCGCGTCTGCATCGCGCTCCTGGTAGGTCCGGATGGCCCCCAGGTTGTTCCATGCGGGCGCAGTTTCGCGCAGTTTTAGCGCCATAAGCAGAGCTTGTTCCGCTTCTTGATACCGTCCAAGCTCGGTCATTGCCCCGGCAAAATTGGTGTAGGTATCCAACACTCCAGGAGCCCGGTCGATTGCTTTTTGGAACTCCTCGGCGGCCTCGAGATACCGGCCACGGTAGAAGTAGAACGATCCCAATTCCTGGTACGGATCATAGTAGTCAGGTTCCAGCTCAATCGCCTTGCGGTAAGCTGCAATGGCTTTGTCGGGCATATCGAGACTGTAGTAGACGCTGGCGCTGTGCAAGAAGGCATCTGCATTGAGCGGCTCCAGGTCCTCCACCCGGCGGAAGTCTTCCAATGCCTTTTCATACTGGCCGGTTGTTTGGTGCAGCCGGCCGGCGGCCAGCAGCACGCTCACCGAATCCGGGTTGAGGCTTTCCGCCTGCTTCAAGAATCGCTGCGCATTCTCAAAGGACCCGGTTGCCGCTGTTGCCTCGAATTTCATGATTTCTGCTTCCGTCAGGCCCGCGAGCGGCAAGGGCGAGCGCGGATTCAAACGGGCTGCCTGCTCAAATTGCGGTATCGCTTCATCGAAGCTTTGATCGTCCTTGCGCAGAAGGTACAGCCCCCGATCATAGAATGGCGTCGCTTCGGGAGAGAGAGTCTCCGCGGCCGCGGTGCCATGCAAACGCAAAGCGGCCGAAATAGCACCAGCGAGCGCCTCGGGCATGCTTCCGACCGTGGCCGCCGAATACCGTCCTTCAAGTTGCCGTACCGGAACGTGCGTGCTCAGATCGATGACCGAAGCCTGAACTGCCAGGTCGTCGCCCTCGCGATGCACCTTGGTCTGTAAAGCATGGGTCGCGTGCAAAACCTGGCTTGCTTGTTCCGGGGTTTGCACATGGTTGCTTAGAGCGTCTGCAGGGGAGATCACAGCTACCGCTCGCCGTCCGCTGTGCAAATGCCCGATGCGATCCGCTACATCCTGCAGTACGCCGCCAGCCATTACGGCTGTGTCTGCCGGCCCTTCGGACGGAAGCACGGCGAGGCGCACACTTGGGGGAGGCCAGATGAGATCGCGCAGCCATCCTCGCACCTCGGGCACCACTAAGCTGCTTGCGGCCAACATGAGCGCCGCCACCAACGGCGCCTTCCGCATGGGCTTCTTTTTAAGCTCTGAAAAGACCAGGGCTGCATCGGCGGGACGGCCCTCCGGAGCCGGTTTGAGACACTCCAGGATCACTCGGTCCCACTGCGGCGCGAGGCCTTTGACCAACGTACTAGGAAGCGGCGGACGGCTCGTTACACGATCTGCCTCATCCTCAATGGGCGGTCTACCGGCTACCATCTCGTACAAAACCACACCGAGAGCGTAGATGTCGGAGGCTTTTGACGCCTTTTCACCTCGCCACAGCTCTGGCGCCATGTACCGCGGTGTCCCACCCATTTCACCGGCTTGCGTCATGTCAGAGGCCAATCCGAAATCGGTGATCACCGCGCGGACGCCACTGGAACCAGAACACAAAATGATGTTGGCACTCTTGAGATCTCGATGAAGGACATTGCTACGATGTGCTTCCGCTAATCCAGCGCACAATTGACAAGCGATTTCCAGAGCTTCCTGGTTGGGGAGTTTGCCTTGCGCGGCCAAACGTTTGGATAAGGTCTCGCCATCGAGAAACTCCATGGTGAGAAAGTCAATCTCGCCGTGGCTGGTTTGCGCAGTGTGGATTTCGTTGACCAGGCAGACGTGTGGGTGACGCACTTTAAGCGCATTTGCAAGTTCGGGCGTTAGGAGACGATGAAACCCAGGCTTGGCGGATTTGATGGCGATCCGCTGACTGCGCTTTCGGTCGAAGGCTTCATAGACCACCCCCATACCGCCCTCGCCGATTTCCCGGACTATTTCAAATCGTTCGGAGATGATCTGCCCAGCTGCAAACGGACGCGGGAACTCTCTGGTGGCAATCGCGGGCAGCAGCAGAAAACTGCCCATCCGTTCCTCCCACTTCACCGCTTCCGCCGTTTCCTGGTAAAGCTCCGGATCGTCGTTACAAGCAAAGCGCAGGTAGGACTCGCGTTTTGCCGGCGGTTGCCGGAGGGCCTTCGATACTATGGCCGCCACACGCTCGTCGTTTTCCGCGCTGTTTACCATATCTGCTTACCCAGCTGCCTGCATCATCTCTTTCGCATGCGATACCACCCGGGCTCCAATACAAGCAATCTGATTTAGCTGCGAAATTGCACGACTCGCTTAACCCCAGAAAATGACTTCCGCGCTAAATAGTGTGCCTGTGATGCAACTTGTTTCAAATTTTTCGCTGCGCATCGCAAGGAATGCCCTATCCCAGATGTGACAACGAGGCCGGGCCGGAAACCTTAATCGATAGGGTGGTAGGCGGAAGCGTAGGATGAGGCCCGTCGTTGCAGGAACAAGGTGGAACCACCGGCACACCCCCTCGGCTCAGCAATCGAAGGAGCGACTCCGCTTCAAAGTCATCCGTCTGCTATTACCAGGGATTGGCTGCAAAAGGTTCTCCTGGTTCAAATTGTGGGAATTATAGCCGAAGCACCTGAAATAAACTCTAGTGTCTTTAAGGGATATCCAAACCTACCGCATTCTTTCAAATAGCCAGACTCGCGCCGATGCCCACTCGCGTTCTACCGATCGGGACCCGATCTTCAGGATGGCGGCGATCTCCTCCATCGACAATCCAGCGAAGTAGCGTAGTTCCACCACTTTAGCCTGTCTCGGATTCACCGCTTCGAGTTCACTGAGCGCATCATCCAAAACAAGCATTTCGTTCGACCGCTCTTTGGAGATCGCAAGCCCCTCTTCCAACTCGACTCGCTGAAGGTTGCCTCCCCGGATGCCCGCCTTGTGCGCCCGCGCATGATCGACTAACACGCGACGCATGATGTTAGCAGCAACACCGATAAAGTGACCTCGGTTCTGCCAGTGGATGGTATCTCCGGTCAATCGGAGGTAGGTCTCATTAATGAGAGCCGTAGGCTGTAAGGTGTGGCCGGGCCTTTCGCGCCCCATGTAGGTCTCTGCCAGGCGGTGCAACTCCTTGTAGACAAGGGGCAGAAGCTTCTCATGCGCGGTAGGGTCACCGCTCTGCATTGCCTTTAACAGAAGTGTTACTTCGCCCTTATCTTCACCCATTGCAGAGTTCACCCGGACTCTAACTGAGAATCATACGAGTAATTTGCGCGAGGCTGGCGGGAATTACCGCTCTTCTCCGCATTAAGGAGTGAAGGCGATCCGATCAAGGCGCCCGACGAAACGGAGATGAAAAATGAAACGCACCTTCGCAACCGCACTGTTGGCCGCTGCAAGCCTAATGGCGTCTATAGGAGTGCCAGCACAGAGCAGGCAGCAAGCCACGATTCCATTCGACTTCACAGTCGGCCAACGCTTACTTCCGGCCGGCACTTACGTGATTCGCCCTCTCGGCCGCGGCGTGATTGCAGTCCGTGGCTGGAAAGGGAACGAACTGGTAAGCGCGACCACCCTAATCACCTCGGCCAATGAGGTCAGCAAGAACCCCGACACGCTGGTCTTCCACAGGTATGGCGACCAATACTTTCTCAGCGAAATTCGCGGTGACCTGGGAGAAAATGTGGGTAGGGTAGCCACCTCGAAGCTGGAGCAGCGTATCCAGCTACAACGGGCAGAGGGCGCCATCCGGGACAAGACACTCATCGCCCTAAAGTAAGCGCTGACCAACTCGCCAGGGATTCGGAGATCCAGGTTTGCCTGGCTTCAAACGTTGGCGATGCAAGCAGGGGAGAATCCGAAGCAAACCTGCGACCCTTTCTCCCCGGCGAGCGTTGTGCAGTTTGGCCGGCAAATGAGTTGATATCCATGGTTAGGCTGGCAATGGTGTTCTCTCCGGTCTTAATATGATTCGCAAAGGACCCGGACTTCGATGATGAAGTGCGAGAGTCGCGGCGGCTGGCGCAGCAAGCGTGCCAGGTGTTCCGTGAGACCCTCGGCCCGCAAGAAGACTTTGGCCATTCGGCGCTGTGATCGCAGGGCGAAAGGTAGACTGTCGTCACTTATGTGTTCTCAACCGGTCGGCCAGATAAGAACGCAACTTCAGAAGGTTCTCGCAAGTACTGCCTTTGCGAATGCCGAACGAATGCGCCGCTTCCTGGAATTCGTTGTCGAGCACACTTTATCCTCGCCAAACGAGCACCTGAAGGAGATGATGATTGGAATCGAGCTCTATGCCGGACACGGTGAATTTGATCCTCGAATCACTGCTGTCGTCCGCGTAGACGCTTCCCGAGTGCGGACGAAACTTCGGGAGTATTACTTGTCCGACGGAGCCGCCGATTCTCTCGTCATCGATCTCCCCAAGGGTAGCTACACGCCGATCTTTCGTGAAGCTTCCATTCCAGCTGGTCCCCCGCGCCCTGGCACGGCCAGTTTCCCTGAGCCATCTATCGTGGTTCTCCCTTTCTCGAATCTCAGCCCCGATCCGGAGGCCTATTTTAGCGACGGTCTCACCGAGGAGATCATCCATGCTCTGTCCTCCATTCCAGGACTTCGAGTGGTCGCTCGCACGTCGGCTTTTGCGCTCAAGCACCGGAACGCCGACGTTCGGGAGATCGGCCGGGCGCTGAATGTAGGTTTCGTTCTTGAAGGAAGCGTTCGCAAGTCGGGGAATGCGCTGCGCGTGACGGTGCAACTGGCCAGCACTTCGGACGGATACCAGTTATGGTCGCGGCGTTACGAGCGTAGTCTTGAAGACTTGTTTGCGGTACAGGACGAGATAGCCCTCGCGATTGCAGACATGCTTCGCGTCGGCACTGCGAAGCAACCACCGGCTTTATTGGCCGGCAACACTGGTAATTTTGATGCGTACGAATGGTACCTTCGAGGCCGGCATCACCTGAATCGCCAGACTAGAGAGCAGTTTCACCGGGCCATCGAGTGTTTTGAAGAGGCTTCTGTGCGCAGCCCGGGATACGCTCCAGCCTTCAGCGGGATGGCGGTGGCCTGGCTCTATCTCGGCTTATTTGCCATGGATGCTCCGTTTGACACCATGCCCAAGGCGCAGAAAGCGGCGGCCCGCGCACTTGAGATAGATGACTGCCAGGGAGATGCCTTATCCGTTTCGGCGTGCAGCAAGGCTATGTTCGAGTGGAAGTGGTATGAAGCGGAAACGTTGTTCCGGCGGTCTCTCCACATTCAACCGCGAAGCGACCTCTGCGGTCATCTGTTCGCCTTGTTCGTCCTTTTGCCAATGGCGCGGATTGAGGAGGCGCTGAGCATGCTCGACGATGCAAAGCGACTCGATCCGCTATCGCTCCTGGTCTCCGCCAGCAGAGCAGCGGTACTGCTCATGGCGCGCCGGGTGGGTGAGGCGGAGCTCGAGTGCCGCCGCGCGTTGGAACTGGACGCCAATTTCTGGCGTGCGCTCGTTGGCCTGGGACGTTGCCATGAAGCGCGTGGTGCATATGGAGACGCAATCGTCTGCTTTGAACATGCGAAGGCGGTCTCAGATAATGTTCCAACAGCCATCGGAGCGCTGGGGCGCGCTTACGCGCTGACCGGACGAACGAAGGATGCTCATCTGCTGTTGGCTGAATTGGACAATCTTGCCCAGAGCCGTTACGTGTCACCTTACGGACGGGTGCTGATCTATCTGGGACTCGGCGACGATAAGGTGTTCGACTGGCTGGAGCGCAGCTGCAATGAGCGCGCAGGCTGGCTAATGTACCTGGCCACGGATCCGCGGTTCGATCCGCTACGGAACGATGTCCGTTTTAGCGCTCTTCTTGAAAGGTTAGGCTTACCGCGCATCGCTTATTCCCCGGCCGTTTCACCATAAGACGCTTGAAACCGTTTCAAACTTCCCCATTGCCGCCATGTCGAGCAGACTACTCCCGGTGAAAGATGTCTCTGACCGCCGGTTTGAAGCACTCTCGAACGCGGAATCCTGAGAAGCCGGCCATCGTATTTGGCCGGCAAACCTGGACCTACACAGAGTTCGATGGACTTACAGATAACGTAGCCGGCAATCTGTTGGCGGCGGGGCTGGAGCCAGGGGACAGGATCGCGCTTCACCTTCCGAACGGGCCGGAACTCGCCATTGCGTACTTCGGCTGTTTGAAAGCGGGGGGAATTGTCGTACCCATCAACCCGCAATTGAAAGGGCCGGAGATTGACTACATGCTCCGGCATAGCGGATCGGCGTGCTATATAGGTCAGCCAGATCTCTATACGGAAGCCAAAAAATCATGTCCAGCAATGACTGCGTTGGAGCTTCGTTATCTTACCGGTGGCCGGCCAGGTAACGGCACGGGTTCTTTTGACAGTCTTCTAGGTTCGACAGCTGACTCCGTTCGGATTCCAGAGATCGTGCCCAGTCAGGTTGCAGCGATTCTTTATACCTCGGGTACGACAACCCGGCCCAAGGGTGTCATGCATTCGCATGAGAGTTTTACTCAGACCGCACGCGCCATGCACTACATGCAGCTCGATCAGGACCAGGTTACGGTTGTGATGTCATCGATGACCCACATGGTGGGTTTTGCGATGCTGTTTCTGTCTGGTCTGCTCAACGGTGCAACGGTTGTCATTACGACGCCGTTTGACTTCCGGGGTGTACTCCAAGCCTATGAGCGATGGAACTGCACCTACACGCTTGGCCTACCCGTGCTGTTGCACGGTCTGCTCCAGGCGCAAACTGAGATGCCGCAGGAAGTGGCTTCAGGGCAATTCTATTTCTCGGGTGGAGACTCCGCGTCACCTGCACTTCAGGAGGCTTTTCAAGCTGCCCTCGGCCCCGTTTGTGAAGTCTACGGCATGACAGAGATTGCCCCTGTAGCCTGGAACCGCCCGGGTCAGGTACGAGTTGGTTCCATTGGTAACGCCGGTGAAGGGATTGCGTTGCGCTTGGTCCATTCTGATGGTCGCGATGTGAAATCCGGCGACGTGGGGGAGATATGCGTTCGAGGTCCGCACCTCATGGTCGGCTATTGGCAGGATCCGGACGCCACGGCGGCGGCTGTGCGGAACGGCTGGTTTCATACGGGAGATTTGGCTCGTTGCGACGTGGACGGCTTCTATTGGTTCGCAGGACGTAAGAAGGAGATCATCATCCGCGGCGGGAGCAATATCTCCCCGCAGGAAGTCGAAGCCGTCCTCTACCAGCATTCTGCGGTAGGTGAAGTGGGCGTGGTGGGCCGGCCGGATCGTGTTTGGGGAGAAGTCGTAGTCGCCTTTGTTGCCTTGCGATCAGGGCAGGCGGTCACGGAGGCCGAGTTGATTGCGTTCGCCCGGGAAAGGTTGGCGGACTACAAGATACCCGTAAGTGTCATTTTTCGGGCCGAGCTGCCCAAGAGCCCAACCGGCAAAATTCAGCGGCGCGCGCTTCGTGAGGAAGAAAAAGTGTTCGCACACTGATTTGAGATTTCGTTTAAGAATTTGAACGCCCGTGAAAGGAAAACATTCCATGGCAACCGCCGCTTCCAGTATCCAGGAACACGTGAATATCCGCGCAGCAACTCAACTTCTGATCAACAATCAGTGGGTTCCCAGCGAATCGGGTAAGACGTTCCCGACTTACAACCCGGCGACAGGTGAGGAGATCGCTCAGGTAGCCGAAGCCGATGCCGCGGACGTAGACAAGGCGGTCAAAGCGGCAAGGTTTGCGCTTGAACGTGGCCCATGGCGCAAGACATCCGCCTCGGAACGCGGGCGCCTGCTGAACAGGCTCGCCGATCTCATTGAGCAAAACGCCGACGAGCTTGCGGCTTTGGAGACACTTGATAACGGAATGCCCTTGACCGTGGCGCGCCACGTGGCCCTGCCTCTGATCATCGCCCATTTTCGCTATTTCGCCGGATGGGCTGACAAGAACCACGGCAAGACCATTCCCATCAACGGTGACTATTTTTGTTACACAAGACACGAGCCCGTCGGCGTTGTCGGCCAGATCACTCCCTGGAACTTCCCCCTTCTCATGTACGGCATGAAGCTTGGACCGGCTCTGGCCATGGGCAACACCTCTGTACTCAAGCCCGCCGAGCAAACTCCGCTTACCGCATTGCGTCTCGGAGAACTCATCCTCGAGGCCGGCTTCCCTCCGGGAGTCGTAAATATTCTTCCCGGTTATGGGCCGACAGCGGGAGCGGCCATCGCTGATCACATGGACATCGATAAAGTCGCCTTTACCGGCTCCGGCGAAGTGGGCCGTCTCATCATGCAAGCAGCCGGCAGATCCAACCTCAAACGTGTTGGTCTCGAACTCGGCGGCAAAAGCCCGAATATCGTTTTTGCCGATGCCGATATGGATCAGGCAATTGAAGGCTGTCATTTCGCACTGTTTTTCAACCAGGGCCAGGTCTGCTGCGCGGGTTCGCGCCTCTACGTTGAAGAGAAAATCTATGACGAGTTTGTTGAAAAAAGCGTGGCACGCGCTCGCAAGCGTACGGTAGGCGATCCCTTCGAGGTAAGCACCGAGCAAGGGCCGCAAATCGACCGCACCCAGTTTGACAAGGTAATGTCCTACATCGATGAAGGGAAGAGGGAAGGCGCCGAATTGCTCATCGGCGGCAACCGCATCGGGGACCGTGGTCACTTCATTGAGCCAACGGTGTTTGCCAACGTCCAGGATGAGATGAAGATCGCCCGGGAAGAGATTTTTGGACCGGTCATGAGCATCATCAGGTTCCGCGATCTCGACGAGGTCGTTGAGCGCGCAAACAACACCCCCTATGGGCTGGCGGCTGCGGTTTGGACGCGAGACATTGGTAAGGCGCATGCGATTGCAAACAATGTCCGCGCGGGTACGGTCTGGATCAACTGTTTTGATGTTTTCGACGCGGCAGCGCCCTTCGGTGGCTTCAAACAGTCCGGTATAGGCAGAGAAATGGGCGAGTATGCGCTGCAGCAGTATACCGAGATAAAAACCGTCACCCTCAAGCTGTAACGGGACGAATTACGTCTAAATAGCTGATCGTGACCGGAACAGTCACCGATGCGAATGGCCGGCGGGCTCGTGCGATGCGATGGGGAGGATATGAGTCCTCTTAGGACTTTGCATGGTTCGGAGACCATCCGCGAAGCTCTCCTGATTCCTCACGCGAGTTTTCTATTCCGCTGCTCCCGGAATGCCGGAACGGGCATTCGACGGACCCCGTTTTCCAGATCCTTTGCCGCTGCTACGATAGACACAAAGCAAACATGGCCGACGCAAAGATCCTCTCCCCCGAAATCCTCCTGCACATCGCAAAGTGCCTCAATCTCCCCCTCCAGCCGCTCATCGCCGTCATCGGCCTTCTCGATGATGGCGGCACCGTCCCCTTCATCGCGCGCTACCGCAAGGAGGCCACCGGCAACCTCGACGAGGTCCAGATCCGCGACATCGAGGAGAAGTTAGCCTACTTCCGCGATCTGGTCAGCCGCCGCGAGACCATCCTCGCCTCCATTCTCGAGCAGGGCAAGCTCACGGATGACCTCAAGGCTCGTATCGACGCGACCTTGGACAAGTCCGAGCTCGAGGATCTGTACCTCCCCTATCGCCCCAAGCGGCGCACCAAGGCCACCATCGCCCGCGATCGCGGGCTGGCTTCCCTCGCCGACTACCTTTGGGCGCAGCTCCCAACAGAGCAGCCCCTCGCCGAATTCGCCGCCACCTTTGTCAGCCCCGAAAGGGAAGTGCCCACCGTCGAGGACGCCCTCGAAGGCGCCCGTCATATCGTCGCCGAGACCATCAGTGAGGACGCCGACCTCCGTAAGGCGCTCCGCCAACTCCTGTTCGAGGAAGGCATCATCGTCAGCAAGAAATCGTTCGACGCGGTCGATGAACAGGAAAAATTCAAGATGTACTATGACTATCGCGAGCCGGTAAAGACCATCCCCTCGCACCGCATGCTGGCCATTCGCCGCGGCGAGACCGAGTCCGTCCTCTACTTCCTCATCGAGATTGACCCGCTTCGCACCACCTCGCTCGTCCGCGCCCGTGTCCTCCGCCAAGCCGGGGACTGGACCCCGCACCTCGAGCTCGCCATCGAAGACTCCTGGAAGCGTCTCCTCAGCACTTCCATCCAGGGCGAGCTACGCCTCGAACTCAAAAAGCGTTCCGACGCCGACGCGATCCAGGTCTTCCGCGATAACCTCCAGAACCTCCTCCTCGCCGCGCCCGCCGGGCCTATCTCTGTCCTGGGTATTGACCCGGGCCTCCGCACCGGCTGCAAGATCGCCGTCGTCGACGAAACCGGAAAGTTCCTCGCACACGACGTCCTTTATCTTCATACTTCGAAGAACGCAGCCTCCGGAGCAGGCGACACCCTCGCCGCGCTGATCGCCAAATACAACGTCCGTGCCATCGCCATCGGCAACGGCACAGCCTCCCGCGAGACCGACGCCTTCGTCCGTGCCTTCCTTCGCGAGCGGGAGCTAAGCAATCTTTTTACTGTCACCGTCTCCGAGTCCGGAGCCAGCATCTACTCCGCATCCGACATCGCCCGGCAGGAGTTTCCCGATCTCGACCTCACCGTCCGCGGCGCCATCTCGATCGCCCGTCGTCTCCAGGACCCGCTCTCCGAGCTGGTCAAGGTCGATCCCAAATCCATCGGTGTCGGCCAGTACCAGCACGACGTTGATCAGCGTCAGCTCCAGCAATCCCTTGAGACCGTCATCGAGAGTTGCGTCAATCGCGTCGGCGTCGACCTCAACACCTCCTCCTGGACCTTGCTCCGCTACGTTGCCGGCGTCACCGAACGCACCGCGCTCAACATAGTCGCTTACCGCGACGAGCATGGAAAATTCCGCTCCCGCACCCAGCTCAACCAGGTTCCCGGTATCGGCGCCAAAACCTTTGAGCAGGCCGCCGGCTTCCTTCGCATCCGAGACGGCGAGAACCCCCTCGACCGCACCGCCGTCCATCCCGAGTCTTACCCGGTCGTCGAGCAGATTGCCCGATCCCTCAGTACCCCCATCGCTGAACTCATCAAGAGTCCTCAACTCCTCACCAAGGTCGACGCAAAGCAGCTCTCCGCCGGGACCTTCACCGTCTCGGACATCCTCGAAGAACTCCGTAAGCCCGGTCGTGATCCACGCGACCAGTTCATCGCCCCCAACTTCTCCGAGACCGTCCGCGAGTTCGCCGACGTTCAGCCCGGCATGGTCCTTGAGGGCGTCGTTACTAACGTCACGAAGTTTGGAGCCTTCGTGGACATCGGCGTCCATCAGGACGGTCTGGTCCACATCAGCGAGCTTTCCAATCGCTTTATCAAGGAGCCTTCCGAGGCGGTCAAAGCCGGCCAGATCGTCAAGGTCAAGGTGCTCAGCGCTGACCTTAAAACCAAACGCATCGCTCTCTCCATCAAGGCCCTCATGGGACCCGCTCAAGGCGGCCAGAAACCGAAGCAACAAGCGAAGCAGGCGCCTCAGCAGCCCAGCATGAACGATAAGCTCGCCATGCTTTCAACCAAGTGGAGGATTTCCTGACTGCCGATATTTCCGCCCTCGCTGACGGCATAATGAATTCGTTAGTAAGGATGTGACTCTTGACGCCGGTATACTCTAGCGGAATGGTTTGGCCATGGGCGCGAATGTATTTGCGCAGTTTGCGGACTGAAACGACAGGGAGTCACCGTGAAACGGAGACAGTTCCTCAAGAGCTCGGCGGTCGCAGGCACTGTGCTTGCTTTTTCCCGTGCGCATGTTTGGGCGAAGGACGTTGACGCTCGCATCGAGGTCCTTTTGGACGAGCCGCTAGGGGAGATTTCGCCTAATATCTATGGTCAGTTCACAGAACATATCGGCGGTGTGATCTACGACGGCGTGTGGGTTGGAGAGAAATCGAAAATCACCAACCAATACGGCATTCGTTCTCAACTGGTGGACATGATGAAGCAGATTCATGTTCCTATCATTCGTTGGCCCGGAGGCTGCTTCGCGGATAGCTACGACTGGAAAGATGGGGTCGGTGACGCTTCGAAGCGGCCGCGCCGCACCAATTTCTGGGAGGTTGATCACGACGCGATCAGGCTCCACGACAAAGGGCCGCAGCTCTTCGAAACCAACCAATTCGGCACCAACGAGTTCATGCGGTTTTGTAAACTGACTGGAGCACAACCGTATCTCGCAGCGAACGTGCGGAGTCTTCCCGCGCTTGATTTTGATCATTGGGTGGAGTACTGCAACTCTCCTGCCGGAAGCACAACCCTGGCCGAGGTACGCGCGGCCGCCGGCTTTCCAGAACCATTCAATGTCCGCTACTGGGGCATAGGCAACGAGAGTTGGGGCTGCGGCGGAGACTTTACCCCGGAAGAATATGCCTCGGAGTTCCGCCGCTATTCGGACTGGATACCGCGATACGGCCTGGATTTGCAACTGATCGGGTCCGGTCCGAACGATAACGATATCGATTGGACCCATCGCTTTTTCCAACAGATCTACGCCGGCCGCGTCTACAACAACCCTGGCTTTACCGGCTGGTCGGTACATCACTATGGGTGGAACTTGAGCCGCGGCAAAACGAAGGACTGGCTGGCCGGCAAAGGCGACGCGCTGCAGTTTGATTCCGTAGACTGGTATGAGCTGTTGCGCGAGTGCGATGCCATAGAGCAGATCATTCACGATCAGTGGGCGGTGATGGGGCAGTACGATACGCAGCATCGCGTCAAGCTGGTGGTGGATGAGTATGGGCCGTGGTACCGCGAGGGAACCGAACTCGACCCCACCCACATCTTCGGCCAGCAGATAACCTTGCGCGATGCACTGGCCACGGCCCTGACTCTGGACATCTTTAACCGCAACCCGGAGAAAGTGAGCATGGCTGCCTGTGCGCAGCTCATCAACAACATCAACGCGCTATTTATCGCGCATGAGGACCGCTTCTTCGCCACCCCTAACTTTCATGTATTCGCGATGTACGCCGCGCACCAGGGTGGCCAGGCTGTGCGGGCCGAGTTCTCGGCGCCGGATGTGCAGTACATGCGCGACGACCGGCCGGCACGTTTCTGGGGTCTCAACGGCTCCGCATCGCGAAAAAATCAGGTGGTGACCCTCACCATAGTCAATCCCGATTTGTCGAAGCCGATTGAGACCCAGATCGCCCTTCGAGGCGCCGCGGTAGCCAGTGCATCGGGTACCGTTCTGGCGGCCAGTGACATGCACGCGCACAACACCTTCGACCAGCCCAATGCCGTGATGTCCACAGCGCTTGCGGCCGCGCTGAGCGGTGGCCTGCTGCAAGTTACCCTTCCGGCCGCGTCCGTCACCAAGCTGGAGATTGCTCTCCGGTGAAGGAAGGGCCGGCCCCTATGACCGGATGAATTCGAGCAGGTCTGCGTTGATAATGTCGCTGTGCGTTGTCGGCATCCCATGCGGCAGCCCAGGATAGGATTTCAATCTTCCATTTTTCAGAAGCTTGACCGATCTGGCTCCCGTAGTTGGGAAGGGGCATATCTGGTCATCCTCGCCGTGCATTACCAGGACCGGCACGTCGATTATGCGGAGATCGTCATAGAACTCGGTTTCGGAGAGCACCTTAATACAGTCGTAGTGGGCTTTTGCGGCGCCCATCATGCCCTGCCGCCACCAATTTTGTCGAATGCCCTCGGAAACATTTGCGCCAGGACGATTGTAGCCGTAAAACGGAATGGTAATGTCCTGGTAAAACTGGGCCCGGTGATATGCGGTGCCGTCGCGAAGGCCATCGACGACTTCCCTGGGAACGCCGTCCGGATTCTTTTCTGTCTTTATGAAAAGCGGCGGAATTGCGCTGATGAGGACGGCTTTTACCACCCTCCCTTTTCCATGCTGTGCGACGTAACGAGTGACCTCGCCGCCGCCGGTCGAGTGCCCAATGTGGACAGCATTTCTGAGGTCAAGGGCTGCTGCAAGCTCAGCCACATCGGCAGCATACGTGTCCATGTCATGGCCTTCAGCGGTCTGCGTGGACCGGCCGTGGCCGCGCCGATCGTGGGCAATCACCCGGTAACCGTGGTTCAAGAAAAACATCATCTGGGTATCCCAGTCATCGGCCGAGAGCGGCCAACCATGGTGAAAAAAGAGCGGCTGACCTGCACCCCAATCCTTGTAGAAAATCTGGGTTCCGTCTTTGACGGTAATGGTGCTCATTCGATCATCTCCTTCTGTTGATAGACGGTTATCGGGGCTGAAAAAGGGCAGAACGCCGTCCGATACACTTGACTTCATCCATGAAACGGGAGAGGCATCAGCAATGCCTAGAGTGATAAGTGACAAAGATACGGGCAAATCGGCCATTCGTCCACTGCCGAAGAAAACGCGAATCGGAATCATCCTCTATTCAGGAGCAAGGCTTGCGGCCGTACACGGCCTGACCGATCTATTCACTACGGCCAATAGCCTCAGCCTGGAATATGGCGGGGAATATCCGGCCCAGGTAGAGATCAGCCATTGGGGTCCGCATCCGGAGACCGGACAACCGGCCTGTGTCTTCGAGTCATGCCCGCATCAGAACTGCGAACCCGATTGCCTGATATTTCCGCCTACCACTGAAATCAATCTTCGGGAAGAGGCAACGGACAAGCTGCTTGAGTGGGCGAAGTTGCAACACGCTTCCGGCACGGTTCTCTGCTCCGTATGCGGAGGCGCCTTCCTTCTTGCTCGCCTGGGATTATTGAACGGGAGGCCGGCCACCACGCATTGGAGCTATGCAAATCTCCTGGCAACGAGCTTTCCTGAGATTCATGTGAACACAGACGAACTGATTATCGATCTTGGCGACGTGGTGACTGCCGGAGGCGTGATGGCCTGGCTCGACCTGGGGTTAAGGCTAGTCGACAGCTATCTGGGTCCACTCGTCATGATGAAGACAGCCCAATTTTTCCTCGCTGATCCAGCAGGGCGCCAGCAGCGTTTCTACTCCAACTTCTCAGCACCACTGCATCACGGCGACGCAGCGATTTTAAGGGTTCAACTCTGGCTGCAAACCATGCCTGCCGGATCGATCAATATTGACATGATGGCGGACAAGGCAAAGTTGGGACAGAGGACCTTTTTACGCCGATTTCGAAAAACTACAGGCCTCACTCCTACGGAGTACATGCAACACCTGAAGGTACAAAAAGCCCGCGAACTGCTGGAGTTTACAACACTTTCTATGAAAGAAATTTCCTGGACGGTGAGATATGAAGACACCGGAGCATTCCGGCAGGTCTTTCGCAAGCTTGTCGGCCTGTCGCCCTCTGACTACCGATCTCGCTTCGGTACAGGTGGGCGCGTTCGCAATCAACATATTGGCCAACGCGAGGAACTGTAACGAAACTGTAACGGAGCGCGACATGAAATTGCCGACGCCAACTGGGTAAGGCAAACGTATCATAACAACGACTGTGTTGTTTTTGCATCCTTCGTGAAGCAGATTGATTCCTTTTTTCTCGCTTCGCAGTCTTGTGATTCTGAGGATGATTTTTTCTCTTAAACGAAACCAAAGTTTCAACCTTTGGGGTTGCGCTGCACGAGCGGCGTCGTTATAGTCCTCCAAGACACGAAATGATTCTTCCCCGCATCGCCCACATGAACTCGGCAATATAGACCAGAGCCCATGCGAATCCGTTGCCAACGATTGAGCGTTTAGCCACGCGCTGGTGCGTCTCGTCCGTTCTCAGGACCGAGTTTTTCTTATCTGCCTCTCAACAGTCCGGCTGTCGTCCTCACGGCGGCGATCGTTCCATGAACGCAGGTATATCTGCGGGCTGGACTCGCCACTCACAGGTGCAGTGTGTCTACGAATTTTAATTTTTCGATGAGGTCGATTTCCATGGAACGTCACTCCCCCGAAAGTGGGATTTTTCTATCCCGCATATCCCGTCTTTGCCGCGTTACCAGCGGCGGAACCTCCGCATGCCTGGTACGCTTGTCAGTTCTTGTGCTGCTCATTTTCTTGGTGGCAGCACCGGGCCAGGGCCAAACATTGAGCTCAATTTCGATTTCTCCCAGTCAACCCTCCGTAGTGATCGGCGGCACGACACAGCTTACGGTGACGGCAGCCTACTCCAACGGGTCCACCACGAACATAAGCGGCAGTGTTACCTGGAGTTCCTCAGATCCGCGGATAGTCAACGTCTCGAGTAGTGGTATGGCCTCCGGATTCGCTACTGGGAACGCTGCCGTTACGGCGTCCTACCAGGGAAAATCAGCGACCGCGACCGTGGCCAGTTCGATCGGCGACATCCAATGGAGCGGCCCGATCACCATCACCAAGGGCGGCACCTATTCCGGGAACTGGAAGAGCACGAATCCAAAAACGGCGGCAGTTACTATTTCCACCACAGAACCCGTCATTATCGAGAATTCCTACGTGACCGGCCCAGCCGATCTGATCAACGATCCCGATTATGGCAACAATCTGACGGTGAAGAACGTGATCGGCATTGGTGTCAACCCGAATGTGAGCGGCCAGGGATATGGTCTCTTTGTCGACGCTCAGAATTCCGTTCTGCTCGACGTGGAGAACTGCTATTTCGAGAATGTACAGTTCGGCGTGTATCTGCGTGGTTATACCGGCAATCGCAATGGGACGCAGACGATCACAATCCTTAATAATCGGGGACGGAACATTCTCGGGGTTGAGAGCAATGGGAACAACGGCACGCTGCCGGGTGAGAGCAATTGGAAGTGGGCCCATGCCTTCCAACTCAGCTACGCGTATGGTGTACCCGGCATCAAGATTGCGTGGAATGAAATTGTGAACTATCCATCGCAAAGCCTGGTGAATGAGAACATCAACATGTTCGACTCCGGCGGCACATCGAGCAGCCCGGCGCAGATTCACGACAACTACGTGCAGGGCGCGTACGCCTTCAATCCCGCGGTGGACGGCTACAACGGGGGCGGCTTCACCACGGATGGCGGCGCCGGCGATACAGCGCAGACGGCTTCCGCCTTCAACAACATCTACAACAACCAGTTTATCGACACCGTCAATATAGGGATCGAGATTGGAACCGGTCACGATAACGCGGCTTATAACAATCGGGTAATCTCTGCGGGCTTGCTGCCGAATGGCACCAAGATTCCGGCGCAGAACGTGGGGCTTTCGCTGTACGACGTATATGGGAACATCGCGAACGGCTCCATGTACAACAACAACATGTACAACAACACCGTGGGATGGATGTGCTGGGCCGCGCGCTGCGCCTGGGACGGTTACCGGAACGACGAGTGGTTTCCGCTCAATGGCAGTTACTATGGCACCAACCAGTCGATCTCAACCAACCCGATTACGCTGGCAATGGAGAGCACGGAGTACCAGACGTGGCTGGCGAAAATCAGCTCAAGTGGATTGGTGGTTGGTCCGGAGGCTTCGTCGAGCGGCTCCAGCGGAAGCGAACCTGCGAGTGGATCAGGAAGCAGCTCCGGAAGTAGCTCAGGGAGTGGATCCGGATCGGCATCGACTTCTGGTATCTCGACTACGGCGTGGTACACCATCGTGAATACCAACAGCACCTTATGCCTGGGGTCTACTTCCACGACCGCTGGGGCTGCACTGCAGCAAAACACTTGTGGCACATCGCAGTTACAGCAATGGCAGTTCCAACCGGCTGCCGACAGTGGCTACTACCAGGTGGTGAACCGCAGCGCTTCGAGTGCCAGCAATAAGCTCGTTTGGGATGTAACCGGAGGGGAGTGGGCGACAGCGGACACAACGCCTATCCAACTGTATACCTCGAAAGTTGAGACAAACGAAGAGTGGATGCCGGTGTCGGTAGGAAACGGCGCCTATAAATTTGTAGTTAAAAACAGCAGCAAGTGCCTGGATGTTCCCGGGGCATCTTCAGCGGTTCTGCTCCAGTTGCAACAGTTCACTTGCAACGGAACGGGAGCGCAATCCTACACCCTGAAACAGCAGTAGATGTGTTAACCTACTTGCGAGCTACAGCCGGGACAACGTTCACGACGTTGTCCCGGTTTTGCTTTCAATGTTGCTTTAAAGTCTTCAGGAGCATGTCGACGGCAAGGTTTACCGCTGGATCGGTGCGCCGCAGCTGGTCGATTTTGGCTACGGAGTGCATCACGGTGGAATGGTGCTTACCGCCAAAGTGGTTTCCAATCTCCACGAGAGAAGCATCGGTCAACTGTTTGGCCAGGTATATCGCCACTTGACGTGGCAAAGTCACCGCACGCGTCGTGGATCTCTGGTTGAGTTCTTCCACCTGCAGGCCGAATGAGCGGGCGACGTGTTGCTGGATAATCTCGATCCTGCTGGCGCGGATTTGTGCGCCAGCCGGTGCTGAAAAGGCCACAGCATCCATCATTGGGAAAGGCTACACCCGCCGTATTTTCGCGCAAAGCGCGTTTCTTGGTCCGTGGCGTATCCGAAACCCGTCCATCTGGCAATAAGAACTCTTTACGCGCCAGCGTTCACGTAACGAACGCTGTTCGCCTCTGCGAAGCTACCTATCGCGTAAAGACTGGTAAGCCTGCGTCCAGACGGTAAGTTCACCCTCTCTTGATCATGTCCCGTCTACAATGTCCAACGAAAGGCTTGCCATGACCACACGTTGCGACCGCGCAAAAGCGTCTTCTTCCCCTAAGCTCTCGCTGCTCACCCTGATGCCTTTACTCTGCCTGGGAACGATTTCGGCGAGCGCTGCTGCTCCGGCGAGGGATGCGGGACAGCTTTCCGCGACGCTGCCCAACGGCCGGCGGATCACTCCCGCGGGCGGCTGGATTAAGGTCGCGCCGTTTCCTTATACGCTGGCCATCCGCCCGGACGGCGATCAGGTTGTTGTGCCATCGATTGGCTGGCCCTTCTCGCTAAATATCATCGACCATCCCGCCTCTCCGGCCGCTCATACCTCGGTGGAACGGATCCCGGCGACCCGCAAAAACGATCCCCAACTCCAGGTGGCGACGGGCATCGCCTATTCTCCCGATGGCCGGCTGCTGTACGACGCGACCGGCGATACGGGTGCGATCCACATCTTCTCGACAGCGACCTGGAAGCGTATCGCCGAAGTGCCTCTCGACGGCACGACGGCGGGCAAGAGCTTCGCGCAGAGCTATTCCGCCGCAGTAGCGCTCACCCCTGATGGACGCTTGCTCTACGTGCTCGACCAGGGGAACTGGCGCGTGGTGGTGATCGACACCGCCAGCCGCCGCCGCATCGCTTCGCTGCCCACTGGCGCCAATCCTTATTCAGTGGCTCTTTCGCCCGACGCGAGCCGTTTGTATATCACCAACTCGGGTCTTTTTGAGTACAAGACCTTGCCCGGCGCCGACAAGAATGACGTCCTGCACAGCGGCGTCGGCTTTCCTCCCTTTGGATATCCGTCCCGGGCCGCGCGCGAGGGCGTGCATGCCGAGGGACTCGATGTGCCTGGACTGGGCGGCGAGAATGACCCGCGCGGCAGCTCGCTCTGGACCTACGATGTCGCCGACCTTGCTTCGCCGAAGCGGCTGGGGGAGTTGAGGCTGGGCGAATCCATTGGCGGGGACAGCGAGAGCGCCGCGAAGACCGCGATTGGCGGAGCTTCACCAACCGGAGTAGTCGCCGGCGGCGATCGCGTCTATGTCTCACTCGCCCATGAGGATTCGATCGCCGTCATCGCCGCCGATGGAAACAAGCTGCTCGAGGAAATCCCCTTGACGCCCTTCAGCGGATCGGATTTTCTCGACCGCCGCGGCCGTCCGTTGCGCGGAATCATGCCTGCCGGACTGGCCCTGCGTGGCCAGAGGCTGTACGTCGCGGAAGCCGGCGTTGACGCGGTTGCGGTCATCGACACCGGCTCGCACCGCATCCTGGGCCACATACCAGTAGGCTGGTATCCGACGGCAACGGCCGTCTCTCCCGACGGGACTTTGCTTTATGTCGCCAATACCAAGGGGAAGGGCAGCGGTCCTAACGGCGGATCGGTCTTCCACCCCGTAAATACCGGCAGCTATATCGGGGAGCTTGAATTCGGAAGCGTCTCGGTGATCAGACTCGGTGACGAATCCCGTCTCCGCGAATCCACTGCGGCGGTGGTTGCCAACAACCTTGCGGCCGCTGCTCCAAATAGCTCGCTGCCGCGGCTCAAGCACGTATTTCTGGTGATCCGCGAAAATCGAACCTACGACGAGATTCTCGGGGACCTGCCCGGGGGCGACGGCGATCCGAAGCTGGCCCGCTGGGGAATGAATGGCTGGCTCTCCACCACCCCTCAAGACAAGACCATCCCGGTCACGCCCAACGCCCATGCGTTGGCCCAGCGTTTCGGCACCAGCGACCGATTTTTCCTGGACAGCGACGTCTCCGCCGACGGTCATCGATGGGTGATGGGGGCCGCGCCCACGCCGTGGTTCCATGTGGCCTGGACCTCGAACTACGGCGGCCGCAGGAGCGGCGACGCATTCAGCGCCGCGCCCGGCCGGCGGGCCCCCACCGGCGGCAATGACGCGCCGATGCCCGAGGACGAGCCGGAGTTCGGTACCTTATGGGAGCACATCGCCAACAATGGATTGGCCATCCGTAACTATGGCGAGGGGCTGGAGGTTGAGGGCAGCCAGGAGATTGACGGCACCGCCCCCACCGGCCAGCGGCTGCTGCTGAACTCGCCCGTCCCGCAGCCCGTCTTCACCTCCACTGACCGCAGCTTCCCCACCTTTAACCTGGGCATTCCCGATCAAGATCGCTACGCCGAGTTCGCCAGGGATTTCGCCCAGGTGCTCGGCAAAGGCGACGCGCCTTCGCTGATTGTGATCCGGCTGCCTTGCGACCACACCGCCGGGCCGCGCGCCGCCGACGGCTACCCCGATCGCGGCTCCTATGTTGCCGACAACGACCTTGCCCTGGGCAAGATCGTGGACTTCCTCTCCCACAGCGCAATCTGGAAAGACAGCGCGATGTTCGTCACCGAGGACGACGCCCAGGGCGGAGTCGACCACGTGGACGCTCACCGCAGCGTCCTGCTGGCCATAAGCCCGTACATTCGCAAGGGAGTCGTCTCCCATCGGCACAGCAGCATGGGTAGCATCCAGAAGACCGCTTACGAACTCCTCGGCCTCGGCCCGCTGAATCTGGAGGACCGTCTCGCCGCCGACCTGAGCGACATGTTTGCCGCCACGCCGGATTTGGCGCCGTACGCCGCGGTGAACTCGGACCTGCGGGTCTTTGATCCCGCAAAGGCGCGCATCGCGCGGCCCAAGAACGCTGAGCAGGCGAGGGAACTTCTTGACTGCGACGATCCCAAGGAGATCGAAGCGGAGTTCCAGCGCGAGGCGAAGAAGGGCAGAAAGATGCAGGCCTTGGGACAATAGCCATCCGCAGCGATCTGCAACAGCCGTTGCTCCACGACTTGGGAGCCACGAGGAAGCCATCACAAACCAGCGCTTTCGGACAGCGCAAATTTGCTGAATGCGCTGAAGAGAACGCGGGCCAACAAAGCCGGGTTGATCCTCGTTCTGCTGACTCTGTCCATCCACCGCCCCAGGGCGAGTGCTGTGGTATCCCACTCAAGCCAAAAAACGGCTTGAATGGGGCACCCAGCCTTTGCTGCTGGTACAGGGAGTGGGTGTGAAAGCTACCGTGTCGTCACTACCTCGAATTTTCTATGTACCAGCAACAAAAGGTGGGATACCACAGCACTCGCCCAGTGGCGGTGGATGGACAGAGTCAGCACAACGAGGGGCACCTACCCAGACTGCCACGTACGCTCTCGATCCGTCACCAATCGAAAATTAATTTGGACAAGTATGGTCAAAAACCAAAGACTTTCCCGGTCTTCGGACATTCATAGAAACGAAAAGCGCGGACCCTAAGGTCCGCGCTTTTCGTGGTTGAAGGAACGTTGGGTTTAGAAGTCGATGCGGGCCGCGACCTGGCCGCTGCGCGCGCCTCCGCATGCTGACCCGATGGTCGGCGCGTTGTTGTTGGAGTTGCAGTTGATCGTGTTGGTGATCTGACCGAAGGCCGGAGAGCTGATGTCCATGTTCGGATCGCCGAGGTTGCTATGGTTCAGTATGTCGTTGAAAGTAGCCTCCAGGCGTATATGCACACCCTCGGTGACCGGGAAGACCTTGCTCAGCCCGGAGGAGAGATTGACGAAGCCGGGGCCGACGATTGATCCTGCGTGCGCGTCGCCGAAGCGGCCAATGGGGTTTGGATAAGGGCCGGTGCCGCTGCCGGTGGTGCATGGCGTGCCCGGCGTGTATCCCGGATAACCGGGGCAGGTCAAGGCGGCCGGGTTGAGGTAGGTCAACCGTGTGTGTCCGCTGGGCTTGATGCTTACTCCCGGAACGGTGTCGGGATACTGACTGCGATGGCCCGGATCGAAGCCGGTGTTGCTGCTGTTCAACCCCGAACCCGTTCCCGAAGGATCGCCCTGGCCGGAATCGAAGTAAGGCGACTCGAATGGACCAGTCTGCCACACGAAGATGTTGGAAAGCCGCCAGCCGCCCACCACCAGATCCGCGATGCGGGGCATGGACCCGGCAAACTTCTTTCCGCGCCCGATGGGCAGGTCGTACACCATGGTCGAGTTCCACTGGTTGCGGCGAGTGCCGTAGACGTTGCCAAAGTCCGCATAGCGGTCGAGGATCGACGTGGCGCGCGAACCGCCCGTGTCTCCCGCGAAGCCTACGTTGGCAGGTCCCTGGTTGTCGGCCAGTGCCTTGGCGAAGGTGTAGGTGGAGTTGAGCTGCAATCCCTTCTGGAAGCGGTGGTTGAACTCGACCTGCACCGAGTGGTAGCTCTCATTGGCGCCGGTGGCGCGCGTGTTGATACGGCCCCAGTTGGGAAACAGGCGCGCGCTCAACGGCTGGTTCGCCGCCGAGACCGTGCTGGAGAAGGGCAGCGTGTTTTCATCCGGCGCCCAGACCAGCTGATGCATCTCCGCGCCGACGTACGATGCGCGAAGGGTGTATCCCGGGGCTATTTCGCGGTCGATGCTTAGCGACCACTGCTCGGTATAGGGGTCTTTCCAATTCGTGCTGTTCGCGGTGCCGAAATAGTCCTGCCCGTAATCCGTCGTTCCGCCGCCGTTTCCGGAGCCCGCGTAGATTAACGGCCACTGGTAAGCGGGAACGCCATTCGTCAGGCTGTTGGTGTACTGTGTCGTGGCCGCCTGCAGCGTGCCGGTGAGCGAGTAGAAAGCGTTGCCCAGCATGTTGATGTTGTAAATGGCGAAGCCGCCACGGACCGCCGTCTTGTCGTCGTTGAACGGCTTGTAGGCGAAGCCGAAGCGCGGCATGAACCTTTTCTTCGGATAGTGCTTGAGGCCGTTGGGATAGCCCGCCTGGCCGTTGGAGAGCACCGGCATGCAGGGCGCCCCGTTGATCACCGCACCCCCGCTCCTCGTGCCGTAAGGTACGCAGGCGTTCGCGCTGGCTAGAAAGTTGGTCGCCAGCAGGTTAGCGAATCCGTTGGGGTAGATCGAAGCTCCCGAGAGTGAATAGTTGGGGTCGAAGTTCCCGGTGTCGCCGTGCACGTCGTAGTACCCGGGATGCAACTCGTAGCGCAGCCCGAAGGTCAGGCTGAGATTATCGCTCACCTTCCATTGGTCCTGCCCATAGAAGTCGTAGTGGGCCGACTTGCCGTCGTTGTCCTGGCTCACCACGTCGTAGAAGGTCTCGTAGGGCAGCCCGGAGAGGAAGTCGGCGAAGTCCACGCCGGTGAATAGCCCGCTGCTGCCCGTGGTGTTGTACTGGAAGGTGCCGTAGTTGTTGGCGCCGACGAAACCCAGCGGCGTGACTGCTTGCAGGGTTTGGATCTCGGTGCCGAACTTCATCTGATGGTGGCCCTTCGACCAGCTCAGAGAGTCTGCGTAGACGTAAGTATTCGCCTTGCTCAACGAACTGAGGCGATCTGCGTTCAGGTTGCTGATGTGGAAGAAATCGAGCTCCGGGATGCCGTTGAAGTAAAGGTTTTGCAGTCCCTGCAGGCCCAGGCCCTGGGTGAAGGCCAATCCGTTGAAGCTGCTCGACTGGCCAGTGGTGTTCTGCACGTAGCCGAAGCTGAACTCGTTGATGATGCGCGGCGAGAAGGTGTAGTTCGCGCTGATTTTCAGCACCCGGTTCTGGTTGGTGTTCTGCGTGGAGGGCACGGCCAGCGGTTCGGGTTGGTTGATGGGGTAGTTCTTCCAGGTGAACCGGCCCCACAACAGGAACTTCTGGTTGGAGCCAAAATACTGATCGCCGCGGATGTCGAACTGATTCGAGGTCCCGCTGGAATCCTTGTTGACCTGGTAATTGGCCACTCCGTTGTCGGTATAGCTTGTTGGGTCACCGATGTTGGGGTCGGGATAAAAAGACAATAACTTCTGCGCCGAGCCGTTGACCGCCGGCAGCTGCGTGCCGTAGCTGCCCCCGGTGAAGGGGTCGGTCAGACCGCTGATCTGGCCATACTGCCCGCTGACCGGATCTAACACGTTGTACTTGGAGAAGTTCCCCTGCTTCATCAGCGTGCTGGGAACAATGTATTGATAGGTAGTGGACGCTGGATGCCGCCATCCCTCGTAGGCGCCGAAGATGAAGGTCTTGTTGTGGCCGTCGTAAACATGCGGTATGACCACTGGGCCGCCGAAGCTGCCGCCGAAAGTATTCGCGACCAGCTTCGGCTTGGAGGTGGTGGTTGGGTAGGTGTAAGGGATGGCGTCGAAACCGGCCGTCTGGTAGTACCAGAAGGCCGAACCGTGGATTGCGTTGGTGCCCGCCTTGGTGGTCACTGTGACTTCGCCCGGCTGGCTGAACTCGGCGACGTTCATCGCGCCGTCGGTGCGAACCTCAGAGATCGACTCGGAGGAGGGGAAGGCGTCGGCGATCGGGTTATTGCCGGCCGCGCTCTGCACGGTGATGCCATCGACGGTGACTTCGGTCTGGAAGGGCAGCGCACCCTGAAGCGAAAAACTGCCATGGTCTTCCTGCACGCCCGGCAAAGTGCCGATGATGTTCAGCGGGCTGGTGCCGTTGGCGCTCGCGCGGGTGTTCACCGGCAGGTTCTGCACCTCGGTCGAAGAATACGTGCTGCTGATCGAAGCCGTGTCGGTGTCGATGGTGCTGATGGTGTCGGCCGAAACGACGACCTGCTGCTGCACATCGCCCACCACCACCACAGCGTCCACGCGCAGCTGCTGACGGGCCGCCAGGATCAGGCCGGAGGTAGACCACCGCTCAAAACCGGTTGCGGAAATGGCAACAGAATAGCGCCCAGCCGGGGTGTCGAGGAACTGGTAGTCTCCCGTCCCGTTCGACACCGTCTCGCGGACGGTGCCGTCGTCCAGGTTCTGGAGGGTCACCTTCGCGCTGGGAACGACCGCGCCGGACTTGTCTTTCACTGCGCCAAGGACGCTGCCCTGGATCGACTGCGCTTGGGCGCCGAGCGCAAATCCTGCCAGGATAAGTGAAACTGTAATTGCGACAAAATGAGCGCGCGAGATCCTGGTTAAATACTTGAGAGAGAGTTGTATCACTATGCCTCCGAAAAAACGATCAAGATGACGCTGCCGATAGCCGCGCAAAAGCGGTCTTCCCTGCGATTGCGGGAAGGGCCGCTCCTATGCGGGGACATTTTCGGTTAATGCAGCAAGATTATGGAGGAGGGAGAATAAAGGAAGATGAATTGAGGGCGGCGCTTGAATTCATGGAGCTAGAGGATCTGACAGCCCGCATGATGCAGATGGTTTCTCGCCACCGCGCCTCGGCCCCAGAAAATCACGTCTTCGGCGATGTTTTTGGCATGGCCGGCAACACGCCAGAGACTACCGGCGATCATCATGGTGTCAAGCGCCTGGGGAATCATTTCCGATTGCCTCTCAATCAGGCTGGAGAGTGAATGATAGGTGGTCTTGTGGAGACGGTCCATGCCGCCATCCACGGACAGTACGGACTGCGCCCGATCGCCATCGGCTTCGATAAAAGCGCGCAGGGCGTTGCGCATCGTTCCCTGCGCAAGCGAGGCCATCCGCGGAATATCGACCGGTAGATTCACCAGCGGAAAGGTCTGCAGACTGCGCACATGGTTGCTGATGCTGGCCGCCGCATTGCCCATCCGTTCGAGATTGCCGTTGATCTTGATCACTGCGAGGGTGAAACGCAGATCATGGGCCTGCGGGTGTTGCGTGGCCAACAGATCGGTCGCCATTTCGTCGATCTCGCGCTCCATACGGTCGATTGCTCGCTCACCGTAGTCCACCAGGTCGCAAATTGAGAGGTCCCTCGTTTGGTAAGCCTCGACGGCACGCTGGATCGCATGCTCCGACATCCCCGCCATGACCAGCAGCCGGTTCTTGAGATCACCGAGTTTTTGCTCAAATTGGAGGGGCATCGGAGAACCCTTTCTGGAATTGCTGGTTTACAGTGCATTCGCAATGCCAAAATGAGCGCAAATGATAAATGTCGCAATATAGCCTAATCACGAGGACTTATTCCTGTGACCATGACAGAAGTGGAAAGAACCGGCGTCGGAATCTCGACAGAGGTCGAACAACTTTCCGACACTCATTCGTCAGAACGGGTTCAGTCTCGGCATCAGGGGCGCACTTTTGCATCGATCGGCTGATAGACCTTGCGTTCGGGAGCGAGCTTTTTCCGGAACCCTAAATAGTGGTAGATACGGCTCGGCCACTGCCGCTCTGGCCAGGGATCGCACAACAATTCACGCACCAGGGTAGGCTCGTCCCAGGGAACATCGTGATACCCCTGATGCAGGTACGCACTTCCGGGATTTGACTTGAAGGCAAAGGGGAAGAACGCGATAGCAGTGTTCTGAATCTGATTTTCGGAAGCGATCCCGTCCGGGGCTTCATCCTTGAGCTTTCCAGCCATCACGCCCGCCAGGTCGCCGTGTGCGGATAGGTTCAGGTGACCCAACTGCGTGGCGCGGGGATTGAGCTCAATCAGGTAGGCTGCGTCAGTATCTTCTTCGATGACGAAGTCCAGGCCGTGAAACCCGCTTAGTTGTAACTTCCGGGCCAGCAGCCGGACTGCATCTTCAATCTCGTTGTTTTTGAGCACCTGGACTACATTGGCGGCGCCCGTAGGCGCTTGTGAGACCAGCACCTTAACTGTGCTCGAAGCGAGAACCTCTCCGCGCCAGCAGGCAAACATAGTCGTTGCCGGCTGGCCAGGGATAAATTCCTGGATCGTCATTTTCGCGATCGTTCGCCTCTGCCAAGCCCACAAAGCAAAAAAATGGCGATTGATCAGGAACCGCTTCCATGCCATCCAGGCCTTCATCGTTTTGGGTGCGGAGTGAAAACTTTTGTCGGCTTCGGTAAGAGACCGTACTATAGTTACCCCCTCCCCGCCCCAGGTTCCATCCAGCTTTAGCACTGCCGGCTTATCAAATTTCCAGTTATGCAAATCCTCTGCGGAATTAAGTGTCTTAGTCAACGGCACACGGATACCCAGACTCTGCGCGATCCGCAAAACCTCACCTCGTTGTTGAATTGCCGGGTATGCCTCTGCGGCGCCTAAAGAAAGTTCAATCAAAGGCCGCAGGTCGGCTTCGCTTGCGTGCAGCGCGTGTAACTGCCAGACCGCAACGTCATCACAGGGCACAATGCGTGTAGGCTTTGCCGCGCGTATTGCAGCCCGGAGCAGGCCAATCGACGCAAAACCTCGATAGGAGTAAATCGAACTGATTCCGGTGACAAAACGAAGCGGGTGCCCCGGCGGGCATAGGGCGGAAACATTACAGCCGTGGCGCAGGAATGCCATCGCAAGGCGAGCGGAGGAGGGCCACCAAAGAGTTGCACAAATCAAAATTTTTGGTGGGGAATTCCCGTCCAACAAGCCCGCCCTCTACACAGTCGAACTGCTCTAGTTTGTCAAAACATAGAGATGTTCGCGTCCCGCTATACTCAAAAGATACACTTCTAAGCAGGGACTGAAAAGGGTCATGAATGTAGATACTGTCATCATCGGAGCGGGCCCATATGGCCTCTCTATAGCAGCGCATCTGTCTAAAAGCAATTTAACCTTTCGGATATTTGGCACGCCGATGCAAAGCTGGCGGAGCCATATGCCCAAAGGCATGCTGCTCAAGTCCGAAGGATTCGCGTCCGGTCTCTATGATCCGGATTCTTCTTTCACTCTGCGCCACTATTGCGAGGAGATGAACCTACCCTACGATGACATTGGAAATCCAGTTCCCCTTGAAGTCTTCTCCGCTTACGGAGTTGAATTTCAGCGGCGTCTGGTGCCAACGCTGGAACAAACGGATATTACTTCGGCAAGCCGTACTTCTGAAGGCTTCGAACTAGAGACCGCAGATGGGCAGATTGTCCATGCGCACACGGTAATTGTAGCCACGGGGATTACACATTTCAGCTACCTGCCGGGATTTCTCGCCGATCTACCGGGCAGCCATGTCTCGCATAGCTCACAGCACCATGATCTAAGCAGTTTCCGCGGCAAGAGGGTCGTGGTTTTGGGAGCGGGTGCGTCGGCGGTTGATATTGCCGCAATCCTTCATGAAGAGGGTTCGCAGGTACAGTTGGTTGCAAGACGGCAAGAGATCGCTTTCCATACAAAGGCAAAGGAACCCCGGCCCCTCCAGCAAAGAGTGCGATATCCCCGCTCCAGCATTGGCATAGGGTGGCCCTCGCGCCTGTGCACCGACGCTCCTCTGTTATTTCATGCCATGCCGCAGAAGTTTCGCTTCCGGTTTGTCCGGGATCATCTTGGCCCGGCTCCGGGATGGTTCGTCCGTGACAAAGTAGTTGGCAAATTCCCTTTGCACCTCGGTTGCAAAGTCCAGTCTGTCTCAATCGAAGATGGCAAGGTGCATCTCAAGATGGTTGAGAAGGATGGACGCAATTCCGAGTTGATTGCCGATCACGTGATCAGTGCGACGGGCTATCAAGTCTCTCTTTCACGTATGAAGTTTCTCGACGAGGCATTGCGCCGCCTGGTTTATCAGGTAGAAGATACGCCGGTGCTCTCGAGCCACTTCGAAACATCGGTACCCGGCTTGTATATGGTCGGGCTTGCGTCCGCATATTCGTTTGGTCCGTTAACGCGTTTTGCGTGTGGAGCTGAATTTACTGCGAAACACATCTCGAAGCACGTCGTAGCGAAAATCGGTGCTTCGGCTTCTTCGCGGCCACGGGGTAGAAGTGTAGGCTACGCTACAGAATGAGGCTCGGAGGGGCGGTCCCGCTATGCGCGTGGCGCGTTCATTCCGTCACGCGTTGCGCATTTCCGCGGCGAGTTCCAGGGTTGAACACAGCAGAAACGATTCCGGGGCTCACCACTGGAATGGAGCGGTGAGCCCTCGGAGTCTTTCGTCTGCGCTGTGAAGAGTCTTCTGGTTGACTTAGGGTTGCTTCGGCGTCACGTGGAACAGACCGCCTGTCGTGGAATCTTCGAGCATCCATAGCGCGCCATCGGGAGCGACCTCTACGTCGCGGATCCGGTGACCGACATCCCAGCGTTCGGCAGGCTTGGCGCCACCCTGACCATCGAAGGTGATGCGGTTGAGCGTCATGGTCCCCAGGCCGCTAATGAGGGCAGAACCCTTCCACTGCGGGAACATCGCACCGTTATAGAAGATGAGATTGCCGGGCGCGATGACCGGCGTCCAGTAGATGACAGGCTTGGTCAAGTCAGGCCGCGTGTCGGGGCTCGGGATCGGTACTCCATTGTAGTTGGTCGCGTAGGAGGCCAGCGGCCAGCCATAGTTCTTGCCGGGCTCGATCAGGTTCAGCTCATCGCCGCCCTTCGGACCATGCTCGATCTCCCACAACCGGCCGTCAGGCGCAAAGGCCAGACCATAGGGCGTGCGGTGTCCGCTGCTCCATGTCTCCGCCGGCGTCAGGTTCGGTCCGGGGAAGGTATACGTCCTCACGACTGGAGCAGTCTTCGCGGCTTCGGTATCCTTCGGTGGATCAATTACGGGCACGCTGGCCGCACCCTTCTTGCCGGCCATGGGATTGCCTTTAGCAGGCTTGCCATCCAGCGTCAGGCGCAGAATCTTGCCCAGTGGCTGGTTGGGATCCTGGGCCGGCGTCATGCGCTGCCGATCGCCAACGGTAAGGAATAGATAATGGCCATCTGGGGAAAAGGCTATTTGTGCGCCGAACTGTCCGCCATTGCCCCTCTCGCCATCACGCCAGATCACCTTGAGATCCTCGAGGCTCGCCGAATCCGGGCCCAGCGCCAGCTTGGCTCGTGCAAGAGCCAGGCTCGAACCGCCCGGCTCGCCCGGCTCCGAATAGGTGAGGTAAACGCTGTGATCCTTGGCGTAGTGCGGGGAGAGAAAGACACCCAGCATGCCGCCTTGTCCCTTGTAAAGAACGGGCGGCACATTCGCAACGGGCGTCTTGGCTCCCTGCTGAGTGACCAACTCCACACCGCCGACCTTCTCGGTAATCAGCATGCGCCCGTCGGGCAGGAAGGCAATCCGCCAGGGCAGCTTGAGGGTCGTTACCTGGACCATGTTGAAAGGCACGCTAGGCTCGGGCTTCTGCTCGCCTGCATTGATCTGCGCATCTACCCGGGTCGCCGCCAGGGCCAGAAGGAGCCCCGCGATCAGTAATTGTTTCATGTTGTATTCCCTCTATCTGTATGGATTGGTCCAGCCGGCTAAACTTGTGAACAGGCTAGGGGACGCAGCACGAGGCTGGTTATGTTTGATACTGTTGGCGGGTCCAGGTTGAACCTTGGATCGGCAGAGAGCTTCTTCCAATCGGGATCGGCTAAAAACTTTTCCCAATCTGCCTCCAGCGCTGCCATGTCAGGAAAGCTGAGCAGATAGGTAAGATTCGGCAGATTCGGCCCGACCAGTGTATCGGCGTAAAAAACTCCCGCAGCGCCGGCCTTGGCAAAAAAGCCGAACTCGCCGTTATGAAACATCTCCACCTTGCGAACATGATCCATGTTTGTCGGCGATAGATACTGGCGAAGTTGATAGATGCGTTTTTCCTTGGTTGCGGCGGAGGCCGGTGGAGTGACCTTGGGGTATCCCGGGAACGCCCGCAATAGGGAACTCTCTATACGAATGTAGGGCGGCGTGGCGGCGGGAGCATCCCAGAACGGCGCAGCCGCTTTCATAAAGACATCGTCTTTCGCCAATTCAAGGTCAGCCGTGACTAATGTCTCCAGCTTCGAACTCGGCATCAGCAGGTAATACGACGGGCTATCCGGTCCGAAATAAACAGAGAACGCGCCGACTGGCCCAATGCCGAGCCGATTCAATGCCGGAATCAAGGCATCGGCAAAAAAAGCAGTGGTGAGCTTTACGCCCGGTCCACTCGCCAGATGGTACCGGCGCAGATCCATGTACTCCGGTGCAGATTTGTCTGTAGAGCCTACCTGGGCGGCTAAATCACCAGCAGTAGCAAGCGAGAGGGCAGAGGCAGCGAGAGAGCCAGAGAGGAAATTGCGACGATCCATGAAGTCTCCTGCGATGAGATAACTTCATTCTATTGTACTGTACGGTACAGTACAATACGGAGGTGTCTGATGACAACTCTAGAGAGCCCGCAATGCGGAGTGGTGCGTCACATAAACGTCGCCGGTAAAGGGGATTCAAGCGGCCGGATTGCATAACGCATTTTTGCACGCATCCAGGGGCGGAGAGATGGAGAGAGATCGATGCCTAACAAGCGGTCGCGGGGAGAGGTGCGAAACACCAGGCTGCAAAAAGTCGCAGCGGACTTGTTTCTACAGCGCGGCTATGACGGTGTCACCATAGACAAGATCGTCGAGCTGGCTGGCGGTTCAAAGAGTACGGTTTATAGCGAATTCGGTGGGAAGTGCGGGCTGTTCATCAAAAGTATCGAAAACCTGTGCCGCGAGGCGAATAAACCGCTCGCGAAGATTGATTACACAGGATTGAACCTTGAAGCGAGCCTGAAGAAACTCTCTTTTCAGATCCTCAAGCTCATTACCGCAAAACGGTCCGTGGAGCTTCATCGTCTCGCTGTCGGGGAGGCCCTGAGCTGTCCTGAAGTAGGCGAGGTGTGGTACACGCACGGTCCCGCCAAAACAACTTCGTTCATTCGATCACTGCTGGAGAGCCGCCGCGCAGAGCTGCGAAAGACAACGATTTCAATTGACCGAATCGCGGTGATCCTTCACGACTCATTAACGGGAGACGTTCTCTATCGTCGCCTGGCCGGAGTCGGTAAGCATGAAAGCGATGCCGAGCTCGAGCGAGCGGCTAGCGCCGCAGTCGATCTTATTTTCGGGACCGTCTTATGAGGATGCGCCGAAGGGCTCTCAGTCACGCTTCGGAGCCCAATCATTACGGCGCCGGCATGCCTCATGTTCCGCGCCCATGGGTCGATTGAGAGCAAGGACGGATTTGAATTAAGCTGGAGAACACTTCCTGGCCTTCAGTGCGACGGCAAAGGGCCGGGGAGTAAGAGAAGAACTTCAATCCACGCGAGGGTCCTTGCACGAAGCGGCCAGCAATTCAGATAGTTCTCCTGCGCAGAAAATGACGGTGGGCGAGGCCTTCTTCCTCAGCTGCGCTTCGCTGTGCCTGCTTCTGTCCTGCATTCTCTGGTCTCAACACAAGCAAGTCTGGTTTGATGAGATATTAACCTGGAGAGAGGTCTGCGATCCTTCGCTGTGGCACTTGTACCATGCCATTCAGCATGGAGCCGATGGCGGCCAGCCTCTGTTTTATACGACCGCCTGGCTTTGGGCGAAGGCCTTTGGCAGCAGTGTTCTCGCGCTTCGACTCTATTCCAGCGTCGCGATGTGCGGAGCGCTGGTGGTGACCTGGAGGACTATACGCCGCTTTTATGGCGTATGGGCCACTGCGTTTGGAGTTCTGGCATTCTGGGGCACCTCGGGTTTGCTGCTCGACCAGAATGCGGAAGCCCGTTTCTACGGGCTCTACATGTTCGCTGTGGCGGTTACGGTTAACCTTTATGCCCGCCTGGTCACACGAACCGCGGCGCCATCCCGCTGGCTTCTGGCATTTGCGTTCTTCTCTCAAGCGGCCCTGGTGTTTAGCCACGTTTTGGGGATCATTTACGGTGGCCTGATCCTTTTGGCGCTCGTGCTGGTTGACGCGGCCAAGGGACGGCTTCGATTCAAGCTCTATCTTGGGTACGCCGCCGGCTGGCTGCCGCTTCTTCTTTGGCTGCCGGCCATCCGGTCGTCCATGGCGGCAGGTAAACCCCATAGCTGGATCGCAATGCCGGGCCTGATGGACCTGCGCTCGGGGTACTGGTTCGCAGGTGCCAGTTGGTGGCGATCGTTCTTTGACACGCATGCGCACAAAGTAGTTTTCCAGATTGTTACCCGGGCATCAGAAGTCCTCATCAACGTTCCACAGGTGGCGGTTCTTGTGTTCGGCATAATAAGGGTCCGTAAGGCGGGCTGGCGCACGATCGCCGATCCGAAGGGCGCGCTGTTGCTGCTGGCTTATGTTCTGCTTTCCATGCCGCTGGTGTTGTTTGTGCTGTCTCACGTGGTGACTCCCGTCTTTACCCCGAGGTACTTTCTGCCCAGCGGCATTGGCATGGCGATTCTGCTCGCAGCTTGTGCCCACGCGCTCGGCGCCGACCGACAGGCAGGTTCGCGCCTGGCAGCGCGTCTGGCATGGACTCCCGTTGTGTTGTTTCTGATGATCTTGCCCGTACTTACTGTGCTGGCCCTGGAGCCCATCGAACGGAGCTGGGCTTACCTGGATGTGCACCGGCTGGAAGAGACGAGTCCCCCGGGTTTGCCCGTGGTCGCGATTTGGGAAGGGGATTTTTTGAAGCTCATGCGGTTAGCGCATGAGCCTGGGGCCCACTTCTTTCACCTACTGGATTGGCAATCCGCCCTGGTGGGTCAGCGGGGATGTGTACTCGGTTACCACTTGATGCAGGCATGCCGCGCCAATGGTTATTTTTCGAACAACATCGTGGACAATCGCGACTTTCTTTGTGCACATCCAGACTTTGTTGTGCTGGACTCTCCCAACGCCAATACGCTGGATGGGATTCCTGGCCCCGAGCCCGAAATGAATAAACCCAACTGGTTCGACACAAACATCAAAACCAGGCCCGAATTCGAATGGAAGCCCATCGCGTCCTTCGATGGGCCTGCAGTGATGAGAGAACTGATCGCGGTGCATCGAAGAGCACCATTGGACTTTTGCGGCCTTCCTTGATTTAGGGTCCAAGACTGTCCGAGGGTAGCTCAGGACCATGTCCTATGAGCGCAACTTGTTTAGGGTATTATTCGTCAAAACTACCACAGGATCGTCATCCTGAGCGGCTGTGGCTTTATTGACTTTTCGCGCGAAATCTTCGAGTTTGAAGCGAAATTGTCATCCCGCCTGCCTGGGCTTGCCGTGGGACCGGAGCGCAGTGTCGTGGAGAGACCTGCTATTTTATTCTGCCCATCCGATGTGACAGCTCCTAACAAGAGCAACCGCCTCCCCTTTGTCATCCCGAGAGGCTGTAACTTTTTTGATTTTCACGTGTTTGTCCTCCGACCGAAGCGAAGTGGGGGACTTGCTTCTTTTCCGTCCATCCAATCTAACGACCCCTAATAAAAGTCATGACCCTTCACTTGTCATCACGAGCGAAGCCGAGGGATCTGCGGTGCGCCCCGGCTCCCGCTCAAAGGTTTGGGTTGAGCTAGTTCTCGCACAGACTCGGAAGGGCTGGGAATCCATGCCAGAGATGATCTGAGCGCCGTAGGTGCGGCGCTTCGAATGGACCCTCAACATTTCGGACTTTACTGCTCAGAGACAGCCGCGCTCGTTTCTAGGGTTGCGCCTTTGCCTGTCCGTCTTTCAAAGTGATGCCCGTCCGCTCCAGCATCTGCCCAGTCACTCGATCCAGCTGCACTGCCGCCTTTGACCACGCAGCTTTGGCCACGACTT
Source organism: uncultured Acidobacteriaceae bacterium (assembly GCA_963785315.1). Classification (GTDB taxonomy): domain Bacteria; phylum Acidobacteriota; class Terriglobia; order Terriglobales; family Acidobacteriaceae; genus PALSA-350. The sequence continues at coordinate 129,065 of CAWAUX010000012.1, forward strand.
CACTGCTTTGCGCCTGCGCCAGGTAGGTTTCCTGTTCGATCACCGCGAGATTGGTCCCGTACCCCGCCTGGAAGCTCTCTTGCGCTGCGGCAAGCAGTTTTTCCTGCAGTTCGCGCGCCTTGGCCGCCGCAGCCACCGCATTCTCGGCCGCGCGGAGCGCTGTAATCGCGTTGCGTACCTCCGCGGCTACCGCGGACTCCAGTTGCATTTCCCGCAACTGCTGCTGGCGCAAAATTGCCTTATCTGCACTTAGGTTCGCCTTAGCCACCCGGTTCTGCACCGGCAGATAGAACTGAATGCCCGCTTCATATAGGGTCGACGATCGGTTACCGCCCGTCGGCACCTGCTCCAGCAGGGTATTACCCGTCAGCGTGCTTCCCCCTGTGTCCAGCAGCCCCGGTATCACCACTCCCCGTGTCTCATAGTTCCCGTATATATCGATCTCTGGCTTGGCTGCGTTGGCCGAGCCTGCTACCTGCCGCTCACCGTTCACGATCTGTAACCGCGCTTGTCGCACATCGGGCCGTGTATCCAAGGCCCGCTTCAGCAATTCCGGCAAAGGCGTTTCAGCCGCTACCGGCGGTGGCGAGAGAAGGTCAGTTGCAACGATGTCGGGGAGCTGCGCGTCTTTTCCAGTCAAAGACCGCGGATTGATAAGGGTTCGCAGGATCACCTCCTGCTGATCACGCAGCGCTTTGGACTGCTCGAGCAGTACCCGCGTGCTGGTCACGAGCGACTCCGCCCGTGCCACCTCAATGGGCGGCAAGCGCCCGACATCGAGTTGCTGCCGGTCGTTTGCCAACAACTGCTCCGCAGCAGTCAACGCTTGCTGCTGCACCTTCACTTCATCCTGCAGGCTGATCAGATCGATGTACAAGTTGTCTACTCCCGCAACCGTGCCGATCATCTGCTGCTCCAGCACTGCGGACGAGATGGCCTTGTTGGTCTTCGCGATGGCGATAAAGCGGGTGTTGTTTCCCCGGCCCGCGTTGCGGAACAGGGGTTGCGCGATCATCGCATATGCATTGGGGTGCGAGAAGGGAACGGCTGATGATCGCCCGGAGTAGAAGCTCTGCACAAAGTTGTTCACACCCAGTTGGAGCGTCGTCCCCGGGCTAAACCCCTTGGTCAGGATAGTATCGCCAAGCGTGTTGTCCGTGGTCGCCTTGTCCGCGGGTGTTTCTGAGGAAGGGGTTTCCGTCAGCAGCGATACTTGCGGGTTTCGGCGCAGCCAGCCATATCGGCCCAGCAGTTGCGCGTCAAAGCCCGGCACCAGCGAACCGCCGGAATAGGGGCTCGTCCCCAGCGACAACGAGTGCGACGTCTCCAGCACCCGGCTGGTGTTGTACGAGGAGGAGATGGTGGAGGGAACAGGGTCCACGCTGGCCGGTGCCAGTCCCGGCGATGAAAAACTCAGCAGCGGCACGGCCGCTCCTCCCATCCCGGCCGGCGCATCCATGATGGTGTAGTTGATAGGCCGCGGCAGGCCCCCGCCTTGCGCCAGCGGCACGCTCCCTTCCGCGAGCGACTGATCGATCTGTTCGACTTCGAGGTCCAGATTATTTTCCAGCGCCATCTTGAACGCTTGCCGCAGCGACAGGTACAACTTGCCATCCTGCGGATTTGCTGTCTGTTGTCTGCGCAGCGGTTTGCGCGAGAGACAACATGGGGATGGGAGCATCGGGCACTGCATTGGCCAAGGGAGCCGAAGTGCTAAGCGCCGCCGAGACTTGTTGCGCTTCAGCGCACGGCGCCGCCCACAAAACGATGGAAAAATAGATTGCCGCCAGGCCGAACTGCAAAGCGCGGCGCTTTCCCACGGAATAACGACCAAGACCCATCATAGAAAAAATCCTTTCGCTCCGAGCGGCTAGACGCTATTGGTCCTGCTGAACCTCACTGCTCTTCGCGCCGTCCTTTCCACCTCCGGCTGCCGGCTTTGCCTCGCTGCCCTGCTGCCCAGCCGGAGCAGGTTTGGCAGTGACATGCGCCCCCTCCTTGACTGAGTCGTTGGGGTTCACCACGACCATGTCGCCGTTCTGCAATCCTGCGGTGACGAACACCTGCGATCCCAGGTCGCGGCCTACGTGGACCGACCGCATCTGCACCACACCGTTTTGCACCACGGGCACAAACTGGCCGCGCGCCATGGTTATCAAGCTATCCCCGGGAATCAGAATCCCTGGATTGGGCGCCTTGTACCGCATCTGCACTGAGGCAAACATCCCCGGCCGCAGACGGTGCTGCGGGTCAGTCGCCCGTATCTCCGCCAGCAGCATCCGCGTCTGCTGGCTGAGCGAGTCGCTGGTGCGGATCACTTTGCCCTGGAATGTTTGCCCGGGCATCTCCAAAAAAGTCAGTTGTACCGGCTGGCTGTCCTGCACAAACTGCGCATCTTCTTCAGGCACTGTGACAAATACCTCGAGACGGTCGAGATTCACCACATAGAACAGCTCCCCACCCTGGGCCCCGCCTGTCTGTGGGCCGCCTGTCGGGCCTGTGCCGGGGACGGGCGTTACTCCTAGCGCAGCCCCCGTGGCTGATACCAGGCTGCCCACTTCCACGTTGCGCGCCACGACGGTCCCGGCGATGGGCGAGCGTACCTGCTCAAAATCCGCCAACACTTGCGCATGCGCCTGTGCAGCTTTCGCGGCCTGCACCCCCTGCAGCGCAGCCTGCGAGCCGGCTTCGGCCGTCTGCAGCGCAGCCAACGCTGTATCATCGTCCTGCCGGGAAAGAATTCCGTGCTGCACCAACGTATGCACCCGGTTGTAAGTCGCCTGCTGTAGCTGGACCGCGGCCTGTGCACTCAGCACGCCGGCGCCTGACTGCTGCACCAGCGAAGTCTGCTGCGAAACCACGGCGTCCAGGTCGGGCGCTGAAATCAGCCCCAACAACTGCCCTTTGCGCACACTATCGCCAAGGTCGACATAGCGTCGCTCAAAAAAGCCCGACGCACGCGCATAGATATGGGCGGCCTCGAGCGGCGTTACCGTGCCAGGCAGCGTCAGCTCCTGCTCTGACGTTGCCGCACCTACCGTTTGCACTTCTACAACCGGCAGCGAGGTCCGCTCAGTGTTGGCCTTCGCCGTTATTTCCCGGTCGCGCTTATGCCGCGGCAGCCAGCCTACGAGCAGCGCAGCTCCAACCACAAGCACCACAATGACCAGAATCAGGATGCGACGTCCTTTCCTCGCATCCTCGTGCTGGTTGTTGACAGGCTCAGTTCCCATTCGCGGCGGCGCGGTCCCAGTAGGATTGTTCATCGAAATGCTCCTTGCGTCTCGTCGTCTAAACGCTTTTCCCAGTTCACCGGCACGCTCTTGCTGAACAGCGAATAGAACACCGGCACGATAAGCAGGGTCCCCACGGTAGCGAACAGCAGGCCGCCGATCACGGCTCGGCCGATGGGGGCGTTCTGCTCGCCTCCACTCCCCAGCGAAAGCGCCATCGGCAGCATGCCAATGATCATCGCCAGCGCTGTCATACAGACCGGACGCAGCCGGGTCGACCCGGCAACCATCGCCGCTGCTTTCGCCTCCGGGTGTTCCGCGCGCGAGTCATTGGCGAAGGTGACCAGGAGTATGCTGTTGGCCGTCGCCACCCCAATCGTCATCAGCGCACCCATCAAGGACGGCACATTGAAAGTGGTCTGGGTCAGGAACAGCATCCACACGATGCCCGCAAAGGCGCCTGGGAGCGCGGTCAAGATGATGAACGGGTCAGTCCACGATTGGAAGTTCATGGCCATCAGCAGGTACACAAAGATGACGGCCGCGGCAATGCCGATCTCCAGGTTCTGAAACGAGGTGTTCATGGTGAGCACCTGGCCGCTCAGTTCGATGGTTACGCCGGGCGGCAGGTGTTGAGAGTTCTGTTTAATGACTTTTTCGACATCGGCCGCCACCCCGCCCAAGTCGCGCTGCTGTACGTTCGCGAAAATATCCATGACCGGCAGCGCGTTGTAGTGGGAAACGGTCACCGGAGAAACACCCCGGTTAGTTTCGGAAACATTACGTAGGAACTGATCGTTCTGTGCAATCGGAGAGGTTACCGGGGTCTGATCGAGGGTTGCAAAATTGGTCAGCCGGTACTGCGGCACCTGCACGATGATGGGATAGTTAACGCCAGTCTGCGGGTCGAGCCAATAGTTCGGCGCCACCTGCCCGCTGCCGGACAGCGACAATAGCACATTGCTTGAAATATCCCGGGTAGTCAGCGCGAACTCCTGTGCCCTGAGACGGTCGACGTTGATTTTCAGAGCCGGCCCATTCACTTCCTGCTGGACGAACACGTCGGCCGCTCCCGGAATGTTCTTGATCTGCTGCTGTAATGCGGCGGCTATTTTTGCCGTCGAAGCGGCGTCTTTGCCTCGTACCTGCACGTCGATGGGCGCCGGAAGCCCAAAGTTCAGCGTCTGGTTGGTGATGTCTGCCGGCTCGAAGAAGAACGTCTCCTGGGGAAACTTCTCCGCCAGGTCCTGCCGCAAAAACTGCATCCACTCCTGAGTGGGACGATGTTTAGCTGCCAGCAGCACCAACACGTCACCGTCTCCGTTGCTGGTGGTGTCGCTCGCTGAATAGGCAAGGTTCACACCGCCCGGCGGCAGGCCGATGTTGTTCACTACCATGGTCAGCTGCTCCGGAGGGATGACCCGCCGTATCTCCTCATTAATTCGCTTGAACACCTGGTTTGTTGTTTCTATCCGCGTGCCTGCCGGCGGGCGCACGTGGAACTGCATCTGTCCGGAATCGACATAGGGGAAAAAGTCCCGGCCGACCGCCGGTATCAACACCAGCGAACCGAGTGCGACGACCGCGAATGTGGCCAGGGTCAACGCGCGATGCCCCAGCGCCCAATTCAGCACGCCCTTATACTCTTCCTGAAAGTAATCAAAGCCGCGCTCGAACCGCTGATGGATCCGCCAGATCAAGCTCCGCCTCAGCGGCGTCTCGCCCTCCTGGAAGAGCGGCACCTCGGCCGGCAGCAGGAAGTGCATCATCGTCGGGACCAGCGTGCGCGACAGCCCATAGGATGCAATCATCGCCAGCACGACGTTCAACGCCAGCGGGGTGAAGATGAACTTCGCGGAGCCGGATAACAATGTCACCGGTACAAACACGATGCAGATGCACATGGTCGAGACCAGGGCGGGCACGGCCACCTGGTCCGCACTGTCCAGGATGGCGGTCGCCAGAGGCTTCTTCTTGCCGACCCCAAGGTTACGGTGAGTGTTTTCGATTTCCACCGTGGCATCGTCCACGAGCATGCCCACCGCCAGCGCCAGGCCGCCCAGTGACATCACGTTGATCGTCTCCCCCAGCGCAGAAGACACCGCAATCGCGAACAATGCCGCCAGCGGAATCGAGACACAGACAATCAGCGTGCTTCGCCAGCTGCCGAGGAAGACCAGGATCATCAGCGCCGTCAGGATCGCCGCCGTGATCGCCTCCTGCGCTACGTCGTGGATCGATGCACGCACGATCACCGATTGGTCGAAGATCGGGGTCATGGTCAATGCAGCCGGCAGCCCCGCTTTGATCTTCGGGATCGCCGCTCTTACCTGGTCTACGATGGTAAGAGTGGAAGCCGCGCCATTTTTGATCACCGTCAGAAGCGCCGAAGCCTGGCCATTCTCGCTGACGTAGCTGGTTTGCGGCTGGTATCCATTGTGAACCCAGGCCACGTCCTTCATCTGCACTACCGCGCCGTCCCGCGTGCGGATGGGCAGGTTGTTGAGTTCCGCGATGGTGCCGGCGCTGCTATTAGTGCCCACCAGGTACTCGCGGTCGCCGATCTTTTCCGAACCGGATGGCGTCACCAGATTCTGGTTATTGAGCGCGGTAGAAATATCCTCGGAGGTGAGGTGATTTGCCGTCAGTTGGCCAGGTTCCAGGTCCACCATGATCGACCGCTGCTGGCCCCCGTATGGCAGCGGCACCGAGGTTCCATTGATGGTGGCTAATTGACTGCGAATAAAGTTCTGTCCCAGGTCATATAGCTGAGTCTGAGACAGCCCCTTGCCTCCAAGGCTCACCTGCACAATGGGCACGCTGGAGGCGTCATACTTCAGCACAAACGGCGGCAGCGTTCCCGGCGGCATCAGGTGTACTACCGACTGCGCCAGGGCTGTCACCTGTGCAATCGCCAGATCTACCTGCACACTTGGTTGAAAGTGGACCTTAATCACGCCCACGCCGCTATAGGATTGCGACTCTGTGTACTGGACGTCGTTCACCGTGGTTGAAATCGCCCGCTCACAAACGCCCACGATCCGCTTCGACATGTCGTCGGCGTCAAGTCCGCTGTAGGTCCAGATCACGCTGACAATCGGGATATTGATGTCGGGCAGAATATCGGTCGGCGTAGTTGCAATCGCTGACCCGCCAAAGATGGCGATTAGCAGCGCAACAATCACAAACGTGTAAGGCCGTTGGAGGGCAAAACGAACGATCCACATAGAGTCCTCGTTATCCTGTGTACTGGGCCCGTGCAGACTATTGGCGGCTTACTGTGACGGTCACGTTCGCACCGGTGGAAGTGGCGGCCAACCAAAGCCTTACCGGCTGGGTGGTCTGTCACAGCCATGGGAGCGAATCCCTCGGCAAGGTTGACCTGCCACTTCCTTTGCACCGTCTCGGCGGGTTCCCTAGGCGCGGAGACCGGTTGCGGGAAGGCTCACCTCAGACAGCTCGTCATATGCGGCCTGGGGAAGTTTCAGGCTTGCTGCCGCGATGTTCTCTTCCAGATGCTTGACCGACGAGGTTCCGGGAATGGGCAGAATCGCTCTGGACCGCTTGAGCAACCACGCCAAAGCCACCTGCAGGGGGCTTGCTTCGAGGTCTTCCGCAACCTTCTTGATTGCATCATGTGCCTCTTGCGCCTGGCCGAGCGGGGCCCAGGGAAGAAACGCGATGCCGTGCTGATCGCAGTAGTCGACAATGAAGTCAGACTCGCGGTCGGCAAAGCTGTACCGGTTCTGTACCGAAACGATAGGCACCAACTTGCGGGCGCGCTCAACGTGCTCGCGGGTCACATTCGAGAGTGCGACGTGGCGAATCTTGCCCTCCTCGCGAAGCGCGGCCAGAGTCTCGACTGAGGCCTCGAACGACACGGCGTTGTCTGGAGCATGCAGTTGATAGATATCGATGCGATCCAGACGCAGGCGTTTCAGGCTGCCTTCCAGTGCTTCTGTGAGGTGTCTGCGGCCGGCATTATGAGTCCACTGACCGGGACCGGGACGCTCCCATCCTCCTTTGGTGGCGATGACCAGGCCGGAGGGGTATGGATACAGTGCTTCGGCGATCAGTTCTTCCGAGACGGCCGGACCGTAGGAGTCGGCCGTGTCGATGAGGTTTACGTCGAGGTCGACCGCGCGCCGTAACGTTGCGAGTGCGGAGCTTTTATCGACGGGAGGTCCCCAAACGCCCGGACCCGTAATGCGCATGGCTCCGAATCCCAGGCGATTGACTGTCAGGCCACCTATTGTGAACGTACCTGCGGCAGCCGCAGAATGAACTTCCTGGTTAATCATTGAAATGCTCTCCTTCACCATTTAGAGAGCACGTGCAATGCCAGAGTTGGTGCGAGAAGAATGGTGGATGTAATTGAATTAAAACGAAGATTATTCCGCAACTATCCCTGTTGCGCAAAGAGCACGTCGATATCCCGACAGGGGTCGCTGAGTTTCGACACCCCCCTTTGGTGCGCCGTTTTGGACATCTCCGATACGGATACGGAGTCGGCTTCCCACTTCAGCAGGCCGCTCCGGCAAGAGGATTGGCAAATGTGTCGCTGTTATCCTCGTCGCTCTTATCCAGGCAGGCGAAGTCCTTCTCGACCGCGACCTCAAGTGAACCTGCCGGCCCCAAGTCGAGCGTCGTATAGACGCCGACTTCGTTCTGTGCCTCCCAAATACGTGCCCGATCCTGCGAAAGAATGACGGTTACTTCGCGAGATCCATACCGCACGCTCACCGGAGAGGATCTTAAGGCAGATTCCAGTGCATAGGTCAGAGTAGCCTCAGGAGCTGCAGTGAAGTGGATAGTTTCCTCGATTCGGCCTCCCGCCTGGAACTGCGCGAGCTCAGAACGCGAGACCCGGAGCCGTAGCGAATTTCCTTTGATTCTTAACTTCATAGAGCTCCTTGCTGATTAACGTGCCTGCAACCTGATACGTGTTCGGCTCCGTGATAAACGTTGAAATGGTAATCACGCAGAAAACCAACGAGCGCGATATCGAACTCCTCGGCCACTCGTAATGCCAGACTGGATGGGGCACCCACTGACGCCACCATGGCAACGCCTCCCATCACAGCCTTCTGCAATAGCTCAAAGCTTGCGCGGCCGGAAAGTAGCAGTAGGCGGTCACGCAGAGGGGTTCGATCCGCAAGGAACTCTGCTCCGAGCAACTTATCGACTGCGTTGTGGCGGCCTACGTCCTCACGCAACGCTAACAGTTCTCCATCGGCGGTAAAGAGTCCCGCGCCATGCAAGCCACCCGTTCGGTCAAACACGCTTTGCGCTGCGCGGAGACGAGTGGGCAGTGTGTAAAGGGTCTCAGCGCTGATGGAAAACGAATTGCTCCTGCGCGGAGGGCACACGGACTGCAATGCCAGCAACGACGCCTTTCCGCAGATGCCGCAACTCGATGTGGTATAGAAGTTGCGCTCCAGGTTTGCCAGGCTGACGGTTACACCAGCAGGTAGTTCCACGCGTACGATGTTTTTCCACGGCTGGTAGGGAAGAATGCTCTGGCCAGTGCCGCGATCAGCGGACTCATCGATATTGCGAACGCCTGCATACGTAATGCTCTCGATATCATTCACGTCTCGCACTACGCCCTCGGTCATCAGGAAGCCGGCGGCTAACTCGAAATCGTATCCGGGGGTGCGCATAGTTACGGAAATCGACTTTACGGCTCGACTTTCTGCCGTGCCATAGCCAAGCTGGATTTCCAGCGGCTCCTCCACGGCCAGCGTCTCTTCTGCCGTCTGCGACGTGAGCCCGGTCACGCGCTCCGCCATGACTCCAAAAAGAGCGCGAGCGTTCTCTGATTCAATCAGGCTCAAAGTTCCTCCGGGATTGCCTTGCCCAATCCGTCTTCGCCCCCACCATGGGCGCGCGACGGTTCCATGTCTTCGTGCTCTCTCAATGCCAGGATGGCTTTTTTCTGTAAATACCGCGGACTCACGACGAGGAGCGAGATCGCAGAAGCAATCCCCATCAGGAGGAGCATTATATCGACCATTGGTTCCTTTCGGGCATTCTGCCTAATGCCTTCGGAGTGAGCCTTGCTCCGATTGTCTTTGCCTGCTGCAACGCCCGTTTGCAGAGCAATTCGCTCGCCATGGCTCTAGCTAATCATGGGGGGCGTCAGGTGTTTGGATTTAAAGGATTTGTAAGGAATCGGCGGAGCTTCGAGCCTCGAGGCCAGGGTAAAATCTGACCTCTGTGTCGAAATATCGACACCCGTGGCCTTCAGCGTCACGCGGTCAGAGGCCGGGTGCACCGATCGAAAAAAAGGAATTGGCCCGCACAGAGAAGACCATGCAGGCCAATCATTGTGTTACATCGGATCACTACAGTGATTGGTTTGGTTTAGGTACGATGGTTTGCGTCGCTTTCTCCGGTCTATCGATGTCATCCGTTAGCCCCATGATTCCGTCCTTGAGTCCGCGGAGACCTTCACCCAGCCCTTTACCGAGTTCGGGTAGCTTTTTCCCGCCAAAGAGTACGAAAGCGATGACGGCGACGACCATCAGATGCGTTGGCGTTAGTAGTTCACCCATATATTTCTCCCCTCGCCACGGCACTTCGCATCCGTGGGTTAAACGACGATTAGCTTCTCTGCCGGGATCTTCCTGGCCGCCTCGCTATCGATGTTCAGGTGTGCCTTCAGCATTTCGGTAGGAACGCGCCTGAGCCACTGGTTCACCGATACGTCTATGAAATGCGGTGCTGCCAGGCATTCCAGAAAGACCAGGTCGGTATCTCCAGTATTTTCGATGTAATGTGGGGCATTCGACGGAACGTATCCCACGTCGTTGGCATTGAAGTCCATCGTGCGCGCATTGTCGACAGGAAACATCACCGTCATGCGGCCCTTGCCGGCAAGGTAGAACTGCCACTCGGACGAGTGCGGGTGCCAATGGAGCTCGCGCAGGCCGCCGGGTTTGAGGGTGACCAAAGCCGCAGCAATATGCGTCGAAGGCGGGAAGTTGGTGGAGTCGACTATGCGTACCTCGCCTTTCTCGCTTGATCTCGTGGGCTCCATCGATTTCAGGTGGAAGGTGTACTGAATTTTGGAGGCAACTTGCTCGCCACCAATCTCTGCCTTGTCCTGCTCGAGGGAATTGGGTAGGCTGCCGGGGAAGATGTAGAGCGGCGCCCCGGGCGTGTTGGCCCAGACAGCCTTATCCAGGCCTGTATTCTTCACCAGAACCTCAGGCGGCATGTGGGCAATGGTTTCCGAGAGAAGTATGGTTCCATCTTCGGAGAAGTTGCCCTGGTTAAAGACCAGAAGAAACTCCGTTCCGTCCGGGCCAAGACCCTGAATGGAATGCGGAAAGCCTGCGGGAAATAGCCAAAGATCGCCTACGCCCACGTCACCGATGAACATGGTGCCGTCGGGATTCATGACCGTGACCCGGGCGTTGCCATAGAGCACGTAAGCCCATTCGTCAGCGGTGTGCCAGTGCATCTCGCGGTAGCTGCCGGCCGTGAGGCGCATGTTAACGCCGGCAATTTCTTTGGAGGAGGGCAGGACGTTTGTAGTTACTTCGTGGGTCCATCCGCCCTGTTCGACGCGTTTCTTGACCAGATCGAAGGAATACCAGAGCGGCACCATATCGCCATGATCCGTCGGTGGAGGAGTATTGGAGTTCGGGTTTTCGGTGAGAAGAGGCTTGTTCTCCTGTCCTGGGTCGCTGGAGGAATGATCATGCTCTGCTTTTTGTGTGCTTTCCTTGTCTTGGGCATTCGCCGTCAGTCCTGCTAACGCCGCTGTTGCCAATGCCACCGAGCTCAATCCCAGGAAGCTTCTCCGCGATGGGTGCTCCATCATGGTTCTGTCCTTTGCGTCATCGCTCATCATCGTAACCTTTCGTGGTTGAAAATGTATCGTCCGGTCGATGACCGAAACGATTTGATACCTTGTGCCCCGTCTCACTCTTCCTAAGGCAATTTCCGTGCCAACATGCGCAACGAGGAAAGAGAAGGCGTGGCATAGGAAATGTGCCGCAACCTCCAGCTTTCTATTAGGGTTCCGGCGATTTGCTTTAGGAGAAGAAAATTACTGGAATCGGCTAAGCTATCTTTAAAGTCGACATTTCGACATAGCCTGTCGCCGGAACGATACAGGGTCGTTTTGGATTCGTCGCCGCCGTACCGGCTTCTGTTCCTCTCATCCATGTGTACTTCAGGCATGTGTCCGGCCTGATGATGAACAGGGTCGTTCCCGCGACAGAATCATGGGTGCCGGCCTCACTGCTGAACGCGGATCCTTCGTCCTGGCAGAAAGAGCACTCAGCCAAATGTTCGACGAATTCCTGCCTAACATCCAACAGCGTTTCCTTCGTGGAAAGATTCCCCAATAGCGAGCAACTTACAACGCTAGTGCTCGCACGGTACGACTTGTATCAGGTTCGCTCCTGTGTAACCATGAATCGGCCGCGGTCTCTTGAGTTTCGATACAAGGAACACAGCAAGATCACCCAACCCAGGAAGTAATACTAAGTATGAACAAGGAAGAGATTCGCTTAAGACGCGGGACGTGGTTCTTTGGAGAGAAGTCGAGTTATAGCAGCAGCGGGATCAACTTCCCGTTTCTCGCACACTTTCAATTCTGGAGCGGCCAGACGCTGACGAAACGCCGACTGTTCTCTGCCGACGGTATGTTTAGCAACCACCATCTACGGAGTGTCCCCTCGCCTTTGTCATCCCAAGCGAAGCCGAGGGATCTGCGGTGCGCCCCGGCTCCCGAACAATGGTCGGCGTTTGGCTAGCCAGACGCGGCACTGACCATCAATCACCACCAACACCTTCAGCGCATAACGGGCTGACAGCAACGAACCGCCTGCGACCAGCGCACTTCATCCCCGAAAGCCCGCGATCTGCTACCAACACATACCTAGTTCCCCGCGTGGCTCGCCGGCACATCCTTTTCCCCATCAGACGCCGCACCAGGTGACCTTGCCGCGATACCGATCGGCAGGCACCCGTGGCAAAAGCAAGGCTCGTGCCAAACCACCATGGAGATAAGTCACGCTATTTCAGCAAGAGGGCACGCGCGGGATGTTGCGTAGTGTCGTCCGGCGGCCACGTAGTCTTCGTTTCGACACACGAGGCTGCGCTGGTGGTTTCTTCGAGCAACGCGGAAGTGACGAGTCGGTTTAAATGCGTCGAAATACCGTCGGAGACGGCCGCATTGCCGACACGCTGAAGTTACCAACTCACACACCTGGGTGAACGGCTGTCTTATTCTCAGTCCGCGAAGTGTATTTGGAGAAAGTAACTTATACATCCATACGCCGCTGACTGAGAACCCGTCACGAATGGCATCACACATGCTTTCGAAAAGTATGAGGCATTCAGCATGACTGCGAACCAAATTGAGGAGAGCTTCGAACTGAAGGCGGCCGTCGGCACTAGGGCTGTCGAGCATTCATTAGTTGCTAACCAACGTTAGAGTTGTGGGACCGGCGTCGAGAATGGAGAAGTTATCATGATATTGCTAAAGCGGATTGTAGCGCTCTTATTGTCAAGTTCACTGGTATTGGCGACCGGGCCCGCGGGCTTTGCTTACCAGGAAGCGCCAGGCCCGCCGCCGCAGGCCGCTCCCCCGCCGCCGGCCCAGGCAGCGATGCAGACTCCTGAGCAGTTACAGCAACTCGTAGCCCCGATTGCGTTGTACCCAGACGCGTTGGTTGCACAAATTCTCGCAGCTGCGACCTATCCTGACGAAATTGGGGAAGCCGAGCGTTGGATGGAACATCATTCCAAGCTCAAGGGAAAGAAGTTGGCTGACGAGGTGGATAAGCAATATTGGGATCCGAGCGTAAAGGCGCTCGCGCAGTTTCCGTCGGTGCTTGCCAACATGGATAAGAACCTGGCCTGGACCTCATCGCTTGGAGAGGCCTATGTCAACCAGCAACAGGATGTGATGGCTGCAGTGCAGGTGATGCGTGGCCGTGCGCAGGCGGCGGGAAACTTAAAGAGCACTTCGCAGGAGAAAGTGTCCCAACAAGGGCAAAACATCATCATCGAACCGGCTGCCCCGGATGTGGTCTACGTACCACAATACGATCCGTGGCTTGTGTATGGAGCGCCCATCGGAGTGTGGCCTGGCTGGTATCCGTATCCGGGGCTCTATCTGGCGGGAGCAGGACTTGCCTTTGGCATCGGATTCGGAGTGGGTTTCTTCGGGGGCTTTGGGTGGGGATGGGGTCATTGGGGAATGGGATGGGGGAACCGGACAGTCATCTTCAACCACAACACCTACATCTCCCGCAGCAGGACATTTATAAATCACAACAATTTCGGTCATGGACCCGGCGGTTTTAATCACGGCCCCGCCGCTGGCTTTAATCACGGCCCCACCCCTGGCGGTTTTGATCACGGCTCTGCCCCTGACAGTTTTAATCACGACCAGACTGGAATGCACTCCGGGGCGTTCAGCGGCTTCAACCATGGAGGTGCCACAGCGGCTAATTCCTTCCGTGGCCGATCGAGCTTCGGCGGTGGGTTCCACGGGGGCGGCGGGTTTCACGGCGGCGGGGGCCATGGCCGGTAGTTCGTAGCCTTGCTCTTTAGGCTCTGACAACTTACAGGGAGAAAACAATCATGCACAGTGAGAAGAGAAGGTTCATCGCAACAGCGGCTATCGGGTTGGCTATCTTGACTGCGAGTATCACCGGGTCGTCCTTCGCGCAAAAGGCGCAACAGCAGACGTTTCCGTCTCCCGAAGCCGCGACCAATGCACTGTTCCTCGCGGTCCAAAGTGCGAATGAGCAGGCCGTGGTGCGGATCCTGGGCGGAAACAAGGAACTCGTCTCTTCGGGTGATGAAGCCGAAGATAAGCTCGACCGCCAGCAGTTCGTGGAGAAATACGAACAGATGCATCGTCTGGTGCGGGCATCGGATGGAACCATGCTGCTGTACATTGGCGCCGAGAACTGGCCCTTCCCGCTCCCGCTCGTGTCCAGAACAGATGCCTGGTACTTCGATGCCCACGCCGGCGCGCAAGAGATCCGATTCCGCCGCGTGGGAGAGAACGAATACACCGCAATTGAGGCGTGCCACGAGATCGTACTGGCGGGCAAGCAGCCGGGGAGTAATCCAACGGCAGCGGATCCAGTCGCTCAGTACGCGCAAACGTTCATCGATGCCGGGTCGGTGAAGGCAGGTCGTGCCCCCTCGAGCGAAAAAGTAGTTTTGGGTCCTTTCCATGGATACTACTTCACCACCCTGACCACAGAACGGAAAGGGGAGAATGGTGCCTCAGCCCCTGGATTCGCCATCCTGGCCTATCCCGCTCGGTATCGATCGTCGGGCGTCCTGACGTTCCTTGTTACTCAGGATGACGTTGTGTACGAAACGGATCTTGGGCCAAACACCGTAGACGTTGCAAAAGGGATCACCTCGTGGAAGCGAACTTCACACTGGCACGTTGCCGAATGACAATCCCAGGTCTGGTGGCGACCGGCGAAACCCCTAAGAGCACCATTAACAAGTCCGGATCTAGCGAAACTGAATGAAGTAGTGATCGCCGAAAAGGTGGTTTCGTTGAGGGTTGGGTGTCCCACTCAAGCCAACAGACGGCTTGAATGGGGCACCCAACCTTCGTTGCCAGTGTGCATACCATCTCCTCATCTCTTGACTCCTTTGCATCTATAACTTGCCACTGCGCTGAACGGTGAGATCTGTCTATATGTGGTCACTGAGTGGAGCGTACATACCAAAGTATGATTGCGCGCCAGGTCTTTCAGGGCTAACTTTCTGCTATGGCGGTCCAGACAAATGCCAAGATCGTTGCGATTGTCGATGACGATGACTTGATGCGCTCCGCATTGCAGGGCCTGTTGAAATCGGCTGCCATGGTGGCGCAGGCATTTGTATCGGCAGAGGAATTCCTGAGGTCTGGGCATCAGCACGACACTGCTTGTCTGATTACGGATATCCGCATGCCGGGAATGTCCGGTCTGGAATTGCAGGCGCAGTTGAATGCCGACCATTGCCGGATTCCGACCATCTTTATAACCGCACACGGCGACGCAAAAATGCGCCTCCAGGCAATGAAAGCCGGCGCCGTGGAGTTCTTGGCAAAGCCGTTCGACGATGAAGTTTTGCTTGAGAGTGTTCGAGCGGCGATGGAGAGCTAAACCCGACAAGTAACTGTGATCGCGACAGGCAGGAGATTTCTGTGGAAGCCTTCGGAACGTCCGGGTCCGGTGACCAGGTACATAATCGGCGCAGATTCGAACAGATCATAGGCGGGAGCCCGGCCCTGGAAAGGGTCCTTGAACAAGTCGAACGGGTGGCGCCTACCGATGCCACCGTTCTTGTTGAGGGGGAGACAGGCACCGGCAAAGAACTGATCGCGCATGCCATTCACAACCTCAGCTCGCGATGCGGGCGGGCGTTCATCAGGTTGAATTGCGCTGCCATTCCGCTGGACCTTTTGGAAAGTGAGCTTTTTGGTCACGAGAAAGGCGCGTTCACCGGAGCCATCGCGCAAAAGATTGGCCGTTTTGAGCTGGCCGACAAAGGCACGCTTTTCCTGGACGAGGTGGGCGACATTCCGCCGGCCTTGCAGCCTAAACTTCTGCGCGTTTTGCAGGAACAGGAGTTCGAGCGGCTGGGCGGCACGCGGACTCACAAGGTGGATGTCCGGCTGGTGGCGGCGACCAACCGTGACCTGGCGGAGATGGTGCAACGAAACGAATTTCGTAGCGACCTCTATTACCGTCTCAACGTTTTTCCCGTGGAGCTGCCACCTTTGCGGGCTCGTCGCGAAGACATCCCGTCGCTGGTGAGACATTTTGCCGAGATCCTCAGCCGCCGGTTGGGCAGGCAAATTGAACATATTCCTGCAGAAACCATGTCGGCACTCAGCGCCTACCATTGGCCGGGCAATATCCGCGAGCTGCAGAACCTGATCGAACGCGCCGTGATCCTTTCCGACAGTGGCGTGCTTCCCAACCCCTTGCCGGCTCCTGGAATTCAGCATGTAGCCATTTCTCCGGCGGCATCTGCTCTTAAAGAGGCCGAACGCGCCATGATTTTGCACACATTGGAAGCGACCGCTTGGGTGATCGGAGGCCCGAACGGCGCAGCGGCCAAACTTGGCCTGAAGCGCACCACGCTGATCTGCAAAATGCAGAAGCTGGGGATTTCCAGACCTGTCCTCCAAAGCAGTCCGGATCTGAGGGAACCGGCACGCCGGGAGCCGCCCACGGCGCCGCAATTGTAGTAGCACCGATCGCTGCCTTTACCTAAACAGGATTTTAGCCATCATGCCCTTGTCCTCATGACTGAGCAGATGGCAATGGAAGAGCGATACCCCCTTGATGATGGGATCCGTGAAGTCCATCATCAGATCTACATTACCTTCGACCGGCACCTCCACCGTATCCAACCACTCCGGTCGTGAAACGCGCGTCCCGTTCTCCGCATAGGCGAGAAAGTGAACCTGATGAATGTGGAAAGGGTGGACCTCGTGCGTGTTATTCACCACTCGCCAGTGGTGAAATGCGCCGATGGAGACGCTCGTCATGGGAGGATCCGAAGGGCCGTATTTCTTGCCATTGATATAGAAGCCCTTTTTGTCTTCAGTGAACGTAACCACAAAGTCGGAAGGGCTACTCTCTATCTTCGCAATCAGCTCGGGTGACACTGGCTTCGAAACCGGGGCCCGCAGTCCAGCCGCGGCGGCCTGGTTTCTATGAGGGGTTTGCGGAGTGGCTACCAGGTCCGCAAGCACCATGGCCGGGTTTGGGTCTCCATCAGGGCCCGTATCATAGCAGCGTGTGCGGAGCGTTGCATGGGCTGCAGAGGTCGGCCCGGTGATGATTGCTTCGACGCGACCGGCCGGAGGAACGAGAAGGTGGTCTCTTAGCTCGGCCCGGCGCTTTGGGTCGTGGAATGAAAGTGGCATTCCATCCAGCGCGACGATCTCGAGCTTCTCCGTATCCACTTGTAAATCCGCGTAGAGATCCGGTGAAGCATTGACGATGCGCCAGAATTGACGTTCTCCCGGAGCAATGGCAATCTGCGGCCGCAGCGCACCGTTTACAGTAAAGATCCGCTCGGGCAGGTCGGTCGAGGCCGAACAACCTTTCGCAGGGATGTCAACACTGCGCCTTAGCTCCGGGCCGGCAGGATCATTTTCTTCAACTACCCGGTCGCGCAGAACCAGGATCCGCTCCCGTAAATGCTGAACCTCTGGAACATAGCGTTCCATGCCGTCGATCACGATCGCTCCGGACATGCCGTCGAGGTCCTGTTGATAGCTCTCTCCATGAGGGTGGGTATGATACCAATACAGCCCCGGCGCCTGGTCTAGCGGGATATTCACTATGTAGTGAAGCAATTGTCCCGGCATCGCCATCATTGTGATCACATCATCTTGAGGAGCGTCGGGCGAAACATGCAAGCCGTGGAAGTGGAGGTTTGTCATGTTCGTGCACGGTCCGTCAACGCAGTGTTCCTTGGAGTGCGTTGACATCGCGTTTGTGTAGGTTACGCGGATATCTTCCCCTGGAGTGGCTCGAATCACCGGGGGATCTTCCCGGCCATGGAACGAGAACGCAGCTTTGCCAGTGTTGGGATCGTTGATTGCCTTCAAGGCGACAGGAGATCGAGTTTCTGGCGGATCGGACACCAGGACCGGCTTAGAAACAGTGACTGCGCTCGGTGGGCCCCCTGCTTGCAGCTGCACACCGCAGAACAAACCCAGACACGTTACCCCTGCCAGAAAGCTGCGACCCGCTTTTACCGAAGGATATGTAATCATGCTCCGTTTCCTCCCTCAGACCTCTTTCATGGATCGCATGATCCGGATTTCCGCTCAATGCAAATCGACATATAACACGAATTCCTTGATGTGATGCACGTGTCATGCCATCCCGAAACTCTTTAGAATCAACCGGTGATTGGCACAGCTGTTGAAATTGTTGTCCTGGTTCGACATGCAGTGACGAAGGACAGGGACCAGACAGGACCTCGCTGTAACACGGCGATGCCTAACTTGTTTGGGATGTTTCTCGTTAAACTCCCACAGAATCGTCATCCTGCCTGCCCCGGCTTACCGTGGGAGAGGCTGTTGTATCCCGCTCAAGCCTGCTGGTACTTTCTTTCCCTCCGATCTGACGGCTCCTAACAAAAGTCACCGCTCTCCATTTTGTCATCCTGACCGGAGCGAATCACAGAGGAGGGATTTGCAGTTGTGCCGGTCGAGAAACGGAATCTTAGGGGCCGCCGACGCGCCAAAGGCTTTATCTGCAGATCCCTCCGCTGCGGTAGGGACGGCAAAAAAGGAGCATCGAGTGCTGCTATCCCACTCAAGCCAACAGAAGGCTTGAATGGGGCACTCAAGCGTTCGTCGGCGAAGAAAGCTGGTCATCTCGAGTGTGCACCCAATTCTGTGAAACTCAGGCTAGGTCGAAATGCGATCACATGCACCGCCGGCACACTAAGACGCTCCCTAAGACAGACGATCCAAATCTTGATCGGAGGAAACGCCGCCTCCGGCTAGTTCAAGCAGAATGGTAAGTTGAACGCATGAGACCCCTGAGCGTGGGCCGGTTGACAATTCCAATGCGCGGCAGAGCGCTACTGGCATCCTCAACTCGCAGACGCTCAAAGTATTGTTCATCCTATGTGTACTAGCTATCGGTTTAAGTCGGGCTCTTGCAGTATCGACGCCAACCTGAGCGCCTCGATCGCCACCTCTTCACCGAGCGCTCCGGAAACAAAGATGAAGGGACGTCCGGGCAAATGTTTGTTGCGACCTTTCATGCGGAAATCCCATCGAAGGTGGGAAGGTTGTAGTCCGCCAGAATGAGATCGACGCCGCCTTGCTCGAGGGAAGCCATCAGCGCGACCTCGATGTCGACCCGTGTTACTTCGCAACTCCGCGTGCTTAGGATCGTCTTCGATCGATAAAATGCGCAACTTACGCCGGCTTGCTAATCGCTGCCCGGAAAAGATGCCAGGTTCCTTGTGCCTCTCAATAGTTGGACCAAAACCATTCCCCGGGGTATCCGTTGTGGAGCACTCGCCGTCTCGCGGATGGTCGCGGGGCCGGGAGCTAAGAGCTGGTACAGACATGTCGAGACACATGTCGAATGTTCGACGGCGCGAGTCATCCTTTTCATTCGGCAGAGTGGGATCGTACCTCAACCGTCAAATATTACGCGGCTAATGCCAGGCAATGAGCCTCTCTCATTGTTGACAACGGGTTGGCCTGGATCTCCCTGTTGACCGAACACGGAGACTAAAAAAAGAAATCCTCATGATTTCGCAAATTCAGATTGGCCCCACAAGTGCTATCTACCAAGGTAAGAACCGATAGTAGATCGGGCGGTAAGGCTGATGAATGATGAGGAACTCTGGCGGTAGTACGAGGCAACAGAGTTTCCCACCCAGTTACCAACCAAGGCCGCAGGAGTCACCGATGCCGGTACAAGACCACCACCCGTCGAGTCACAGCAACAGGTACAGCGCGGATTCAGCCTGTGGGCACTGTGACGGAGTTATTCGTCATGAACTCTGGTGCATAACGCAAAACACCAGCGTTCAGTATGCCTATCAGGCCGTCTCAGATCCTGATCACCTGAGCGCTGGCGATGAGCTCATCTTGCACGCTTTAGGCGCCGCGTGGACCGCAAAAAGAGTTCCGTCCAAGGCGCGCCACTAACCAGATGGTGGCGGAAACAATATTTAGGAGTAGTGACTTATGACACAGCACACATTGTTTACCGGCTTGCTACCGTATGGTTCCCGGGAGAATCCAGGGCAGACCGGGATCGTTGCATACTTTTCAATGGAGATCGCAATTACCCCCGCGATGCCCACCTATAGTGGCGGCCTTGGCGTCCTGGCCGGCGACACGCTCAGAGCTGCGGCAGATATGGGGTTGCGGCTGGTTGCAGTCACGCTGGCTCACCGCAAAGGTTACTTCAAACAGCGTCTGGATGAGAACGGCGTGCAAAGCGAGCAAGACCAGCCGTGGGATTTGGAAGACAGACTGACCTGTGAAGAGCCGGTCGTCACCGTGCTCATTGACGGGCGCACAGTCGCTATTCGGGCCTGGCGTCACGACATGGTAGGTATAACCGGCCATACGATTCCCATCTACCTGCTCGATACCGATCTTGAACAGAACGATCCGCGCGACCGCGCACTCACCGATCACCTTTACGGTGGGGATGGCGACTATCGTTTACGGCAGGAGGCGGTGCTGGGTATTGGCGGGGCACGCATGCTGGAGGCGCTCTGCTACCGGCCGCACATTTACCACCTGAACGAGGGGCACGCTTCGCTGCTGACGATCGCATTATTGGAGCGCCAATTGCGGGGGAGGAGGCTGGATCAGGTAACGGAGCAGGATCTGAAAGCCGTGCGCGAGCACTGCGTATTCACCACGCACACACCGGTTCCTGCCGGGCACGATCGCTTCTCGATGGAGCAGTCCTGTCGCATCCTGGGCTGTGAGCGGACCAAGCTTATCGAAAGGGTCGGCGGTTGTCATGACGGACTGGTGAACATGACCTATATCGCGCTGCGCTTTGCACGGTACGTGAACGGGGTTGCCATGCGGCATGGCGAAGTGTCACGCGAGATGTTTCCCGATTACAAGATCGACGCCATCACCAACGGAGTCCACGCAGCCACCTGGACAGCGCCGGCGTTCCGGGCATTATTCGACCGGCATATCCCCCGCTGGAGGGAAGACAACTTAAAACTGCGCTACGCCATGGACATCCCGGAGAGCGAAATTGCAGACGCACATCTCGAAGGCAAGAAGGCTCTGATTGCCGCGGTCAAGCAGAGAACCGGCGTGGAACTGCGTCCTGAAGTATTCACCATCGGCTTTGCGCGGCGCGCGGCGACTTACAAGCGGTGTGAACTGCTTTTCACCGATCCGGAACGCCTGGTGCGAGCAGCTAGAGAACTGGGCGGTCTGCAGATTCTCTTGAGTGGCAAGGCTCACCCCGCTGATCATCCGGCAAAGGCGAAGATCCAGCAGGTGATTCACCTTACCAGGCACCTAAGCTCCGATGTCCTCAAGATTGTGTATCTCGAGGACTATGACTGGTCGCTGGGAGCGCTGCTCACGGGCGGGGTAGATCTCTGGCTGAACACGCCAAAGCGCCCCTATGAAGCTTCGGGCACCAGCGGCATGAAGGCGGCGCTCAATGGCGTGCCGAGTTTCAGCGTCCTGGACGGCTGGTGGATTGAGGGATGGAACGAAGGCGTGACCGGATGGGCGATCAGCGACCACGATGATCAGATTGAGGAGGCAAACGAGCTCTACGAGCGTCTGGAGCGGGTGATTCTACCGCTGTTCTACGGGCAGCAGGATGCCTGGCGGCGCATCATGCGGTCGACGATTGCGATCAACGGACCGTATTTCAATACGGAGCGCATGCTTAAGCAATATGTATTGAAGGCCTACTTTCCCGAGCGGCGGCGGATTACAATCTCGCCGTTGGAGAGGGCCCTGGCCAGTTAGCGTCGCAGCCCTGTCAAGCGGTGTCGTAACTCTGTCAAGTGGTGTCGAAAAATGGACGCCGCGTGCCGGATGCTATTCGACCCGCCCCAGACCACCCGCAGAAGAGCCATCAATTCAACAAGATCGCGGGATATTTCGTTTACGGCAGCTTTTGGCATGGGGATTGCACTAGAGAGCTGCAGGCTATTGAAGAGTTGAGTAAATCGATCCTACTGGAGGAGACCATGCGTTCTGAACTAATCTTTGGCGCGCTGACATACGTTCCAAACCGCTTCCTGCTTACCAGCCTTGCCTCAAAGGCAACCCGGCGTTTCCACAGGCCAAATACTCGCATAGAAGACACTGCAAACGAAGTGTTTGAACGCTTCACTCATAACGACCCATTAGCAGGGGCGCCTTATGCCGCCAGTCTGCAGCCGTTCCCCAGCGTGGCGCAAGAGGAAACCCGTTCATTCGATGAAGATCTGGAACAATCGGTGGCTTGAAATCAAAGAGGTGAAGTATGCTGCAGCGAATCCGCGTCGTGGACGAAAGCGCAACGAGGGACCCCATTGTGACTGATGTCTTTAGGACCTTCGATGAAGAGATCCACAGTCTGTACCTGCTCTCGTTCCTGCTGACAGCAGACCAGGATAAAGCGGAGCAATGCCTTGTTTCCGCGATGGGAGAATGCGTGGAGGGGGCCGGCGCTTTCATGGACTGGGCGCGTTCATCCACCCGGCGCGCAGTTCTCAAATGCGCGATCCAGCTGATCATGCCCGCACCGGAGCAAACGGACTACCTATCGCTCATCAGTCTCGAGAGAGCGGCTGCGGCGGTAGAAGACAATCCCTTTTCGTCGATCCTTTTACTGGATGCGTTCGAACGCTTTGTTTTCGTCATGTCTTGTCTGGAAGGGCATTCGGATGAGGAGTGCGCGATTCTCTTGGGTTGCTCGCGTCACGATGTCATGATGGCCCGCGTACTGGCCGTTAAACGTCAGTTAAGCACGGATGCTCTGGCTGGAGAAATCCTGGAGTCCTGACGGGTGGAAGCCCTCGCATTTATGCGGGGGGAGGAGCGCTTTAGCGTTCCGTGAAACAGTCTCGACGCTGATCACACGCTTTAGCGCCGGCAAGAGCCAATAGAGACAATAACGAACAAGCAGTGAGGGGATAACGTAATGGCCACGCCGGTAAATGCACTCGATAAAAGCACAGTCCAACTTGGATTCATCGGCCTGGGACTTATGGGAAGCCGGCTTACGCGACGTTTGCACTCAACAGGCTGGAATGTTTGCGCATGGAACCGCAGTCCCGGGCCGGCAGATGTGCTGAAGCGAGAGGGCATAGTGATTGCCGCATCATTGGCGGAGCTGGTTACTCATTCAGATGTGGTTCTATCTTCCTTGGCCAACGACGAGGCGGTTTACTCCGTGTATTTCGATCCGGATGGCGTCTTTTCTGCGGCAAAGCGAGGAACCATCGTTCTTGAAATGAGCACCATCTCGCCCGAGTTATCGCGCCTTCTACATCAGCAGGCGTCCACTCGCGGCATTAGCTTCCTCGACCTGGCGGTCTCCGGGTCAACGCCGGCGGTCGAGGCGGGGACGATCACACTGCTCGGTGGTGGTGATCCGAATACCTTTGAGCAATGTGCTCCCATCTACGAATCCATCGCGAAGCAGTGGTTCTTAATCGGACCTGGTTCATCAGGCGTCCAAATGAAACTGGTGGTCAACCTTCTCCTGGGTATGGGTATGCAGGCGATCGCGGAAGCAGTTTCGTTGGGAGAGCACCTTAAAATCGATCGCAACGTTTTGCTCGACGTCCTTTCCAGGACGGCGGTGATACCCCCGGCGTTTGTGGGTAAATTCAAAAAAATAAAGAATGGTGACTACTCCCCGGAATTTCCGTTGCGCCTGATGAGCAAAGACATGGACCTGGCGATGGATGCCGCAAGGAGCTCGGGTGCCGCTTTGCCTGCCGCAACTGCAGCCCAATCCGTGCTTACCTCCAATCTCGCTGCAAACGGAGATCTGGATCTGGCCGCGATAACGCCATTTGTCGTCGGTCAAAGCACGAACGGATAGGTTGCCTGTCGGGCGTTTGACAAATGTCGAAGGCCGTGATGTCGGAAGCACGACACACCGCTGTCCGGGCTCTTCCTCCCCCACCCACTCGGCCTTTCTATCGGCACCGAACCTGCATTTGCAAACGCGTGAAAAGAATGGCAATAGCGCACAGATAGCGACGAGACCGACGCTTAAAGGGCCGAAAATTTCGTTTTGGCACCGGAAGTGCATTGTATGGACCGGAACAACGCTGCGATACACCACGCAGATGCTGCGGCTCAAAGGTAGTTTAAAGATCTAGCCGCGTCTGTCACCGCCCACAGAACTTGCTAGGACGACTCTTCAGCCATGTGGATTGTTAAGCTCGCGCTCGATCGCCCTTACACGTTTGTCGTGCTCGCTCTGCTGGTACTACTTCTCAGCCCACTTGTCATTCTGAGCACGCCAACGGACATCTTCCCCACCGTCAATCTCCCCGTGGTCGCCGTTTCCTGGATTTATACCGGCATGAACGCGGAAGAGCTGGAAGGCCGGCTCACGACGGTCTACGAAAAAGTTCTGACAGCGCTGGTCGACAACATCGAGCATATTGAATCCACAACCGTTGGCATTGACGGCCTGGTCAGAGTAAAAATCTTTCTGCAACCGAACGCCAGCGTGGACCGGGCGAACGCGCAGGTGACGGCTGCTTCACAAAGCATCCTGCGCCAATTGCCGCCCGGTACATTGCCTCCCGAGATCGTTAACTACACGGCTTCGAATGTGCCTGTATTACAGCTCGCGCTTTCCGGCCAGGGACTGAGTGAAGCCGACCTGAATGACCTGGCTCTCGAATTTTCTTCGGACCCAACTGGTTACGGTTCCCGGGGCCGTTGTGCCGTACCCCTACGGCGGGAAGCAGCGCGAGATCATGGTGAACCTTCAGGACACGCTTCTCCAGTCCAAAGGGATTTCACCTCAGGATGTTGTTACTGCGCTCAGCACACAGAATGTCATTGCGCCGTCGGGCACCGCCAAAATTGGGAAGTTCGAATATGATTTTCCAACCAACTCGGCGCCCAGAACGATAGACGGTCTGAACAATGTACCCGTGAAGGTCGTCGGTAACTCAACCATCTATCTGAAAGATATTTCGCACGTCGCCAATGGATTCATCCCTCAAACCAACATCGTTCGTCACGACGGCCGCCGTGGTGTTCTGGTCACCATCATCAAGGCTGGAAGCGCCTCTACCCTCAGCGTAGTCAATGGAATTCGCCGGTTGCTCCCGCGCGTCGAGCTGACCCTTCCGCCGCAACTGCACATTCAACCGCTCGCCGATCAATCCCTGTTCGTTCGCGGAGCCATTGAAGGCGTTGTTCGTGAAGCCACCATTGCTGCCGGTCTGACGGCGCTTATGATCCTGCTGTTTCTCGGCAGCTGGCGCAGTACGGTTATCATCGCCGTTTCTATTCCGCTGGCGATTCTTACTTCAGTCATTGCCCTGAGCGGCATCGGGGAAACCATCAACACGATGACGCTTGGAGGATTAGCGCTGGCGGTAGGCATCCTGGTGGATGACGCGACTGTCACCATCGAAAACATCACCCGCCATCTCGAGGAAGGCCAACCTCTTTATGAGGGTATTTTGCACGGGGCAGCGCAGATCGCGACCCCGGCGTTCGTCTCCACAACCTGCATCTGCATCGCTTTCATGCCCCTCTTTGCCTTACAGGGCGTATCGCATTATCTGTTCCCGCCTCTTGCAGAGGCGATCATCTTCGCCATGCTGGCCTCCTATATCCTTTCGCGAACGCTGGTGCCTACCATGGCGATGTATCTCCTGAAGGTGGCCGATCATAATGCTGCACCATCGCGCAATCCGCTGGTGCGGATGCAGAAGGCCTTCGACCGGGGATTCGAACAGGTCCGGCGCATATATGAGGGCTTGCTGAGAACACTTATACGCCGGCGAATGATCTTCGTTCCCATCTTCTTGCTGGTCTGCGTCCTTGCCGGAGCTCTCCTTCCCTGGCTCGGCCGGGACTTCTTCCCTAGCACGGACAGCGGCCAGTTCATGCTCCATTTCCGGGCCCAAACCGGAACCCGTATCGAAGATACCGCCATGTTGGCCGATCTGATCGAAAAGGCGATCCGCCGGCAGATACCAAAGCAAGAAATGGGAGGCATCGTTGACAACATCGGCCTGCCCTACAGCCAGATGAACTTCATGTACAGCACTTCAGGCGTGATCGGCGCCTCGGATGCCGACGTACTCGTGTCGTTGAACGCCAAACACCACCCGACGGCGGATTACGTCCGGACGCTTCGTGCGATCTTGCCCCGCCAATTCCCGGGCACAACGTTCTATTTCCTGCCCGCAGATATGGTCACGCAAATCCTGAACTTCGGATTGCCTGCGCCGGTGGATCTCCAGATAGAAGGTCAGGACCAGGCGGGGAATCATGAATTGGCTACTCGTGTGTTGGGCGAACTCCGTCACGTTCCCGGCCTCACCGATTTACGGATTCAACAGCCACTTGACTACCCGATGTTCAACATCAATGTCGATCGAACGAAGGCGGCAATAGGCGGCTACACCGATCAAGACATCAACAACAGCCTGCTTGTCGCTCTGAGCGGTAGCTTCCAGACCATCCCCAATTTCTTCTTGAATTGGAACAATGGCGTGCAATACGAACTGATCTCGCAAACTCCGCAATATCGCATTCAGTCCTTACAGGGCGTTGGAAACATACCCCATCACTTCGAGAGCTATGACGCGTCCTGAAATCCTGTCCGAGGTTGCCTCGTTGCGCCGCGGCAACGAAATGGAAGCGATCGATCACTATAACATCCGCCGCGTTATTGATATTTTTGGCTCTGTCCAGGATCGCGATCTCGCGTCTGTCGGACGGGACATCACTCGCATCGTCAACAACGATCAGAAACTCCTCCCGCGCGGCAGTTTCTTTCGCATACGCGGCCAGCTTGAAACCATGCGAACCTCATATGAAGGATTGCTGGCAGGCCTGGCTGCCGCCATTGTTCTCATTTATCTGCTGATCGTCGTCAATTTTCAATCCTGGCTGGACCCCTTCATCATCATCACCGCTCTGCCTGCGGCTCTGGCCGGCATCATCGTCTTCCTGTTCCTTACTCACACGCCCCTGAGCGTGCCCGCTTTGATGGGCGCCATCATGTGCATGGGGGTTGCGACGGCGAACAGCATTCTTGTGATCGCCTTCGCCAAGGAGCGGCTGGCGGAAAACGGCGATGCCCTGGAGGCCGCTGCAGAGGCCGGCTTCACGCGGTTTCGACCTGTTCTGATGACGGCGCTTGCCATGATCATTGGCATGGTCCCAATGGCAATAGGAGCGGGCGACGGAGGCGAGCAAAACGCGCCTCTGGGTCGCGCCGTGATCGGAGGTTTGCTCTGCGCAACGGTGGCCACCCTGGTTTTCGTGCCGACTGTTTTCGCGCTCTTGCATCACCATCGCCTGAATCGGTCTCGCAACACCGCTCAGAATGGAGCCCAGAATGGTTGACAACGAGATGACAAACGCTGAGATACCCGGCTGTCCGCCGGGCGAGGTTCGCGGGCGGCGGCGTACTATGCGATTGCTGGCCGTGACCGGTGTGACCATGTTCATCCTGCTCGTGATCGTGATCCTTGTCGGTATCCGTGCCCGCGAGCGAGCCGAGTCGAAATTGCGGCAAAACACCAACGAAGCTGCCGTTCAAGAGGTAATGGTCATCCACCCCAAGCAGAATCAGCCAATCGATGAGGTCGTGCTGCCCGGGGCCACCCAGCCTTACATCAACTCTCCCGTCTATGCCCGCGCCAGCGGCTATCTGGTCAAGTGGTACCACGACATCGGATCGCGCGTGAAGAAGGGCGATCTGCTGGCCGTGGTCGACGCGCCTGAGCTCGACAAACAACTGGATCAAGCGCAGGCGGACCTGGAAACTTCCAAAGCCAATTCGAACATCGCCAAAATTACCTCCGATCGCTGGCAGGGATTGGTCAAAACGCGCTCTGTATCCAAACAAGCGACTGACCAGGCCATTGATAATCAGAGAGCCACTGAGTCGACCGTCAATTCGTTTGCGGCAAACCAGAGTCATTATGAAGAGCTGGTCGGATTCGAAAAGATCTATGCGCCCTTCGATGGAATCATCACGATGCGCAACACGGACAATGGCTGGCTGATTGCCGCCGGTCTGAACACGCCCGGCCAGGAACTGTTTCAGATCGGGCAGATCAGCACGCTTCGTGTTTTCGTCGCGGTTCCTGAGGTGTACTCGCGCGCTGCTCGCGCCGGATCAAAGGCCACGCTCACTCTCGACGAATACCCTGATCAGACCTTTCAGGGCACAGTCACCCGTACGTCAAGCTCTATAGACATGGCTTCACGGACCCTCAACACCGAGGTCGATATAGATAATTCCAAAGGCCTGCTTCTTCCCGGAGCCTACGTCCGGGTCCACCTTGCTTTGCCCGCGCAGATTCATTCCGTCATTATTCCGTCCAATACGCTTCTGTTCCGTACACAAGGTCTACAGGTCGGGGTGGTTCGCAATGATGTCGCTCAACTTGTTCCAGTCACTATCGGCACTGATTACGGAGAGAATGTACAAGTAACTTCCGGGCTCACTGTGAGTGACGAAGTCATCGACAGCCCCTCCGACTCGCTAGTCAGCGGCACGCCCGTTCACATCACGCGGGGGGCGGCAGGTGCGGAACAATGAGCCTTCGCTTCCTATTGCCGGCGTCCGGCGTGATTTTCCTTGCCGGTTGTATGGTCGGTCCGAAGTACAAACAGCCGGCCGCTGCGGTGCCTCCTGCTTACAAGGAGCTGCGGGAAACAGACCAGTGGAAGGTCGCTCATCCCAATGCAGAAGCCCTGCGAAGTAACTGGTGGGAGATCTTTGGCGATCCTCAACTGAACGCTCTGGAAGAACAAGTCACGGTATCCAACCAGAACCTTAAGGTGGCGGAGGCGCGCTTTCGCCAGGCTCGCGCCACGGTTCGTTACTATCGCGCCGGGGAATTCCCCACTATCTCGGTATCACCAGGCGTTCAAGCTTTCCGCTACTCACCCAATCAACCTTACTTTCCGTCCAGCAGTTCCAACGGCATCAATTCCACGGGTAACTTCCTACTTCCTTTTGATCTCTCCTACGAGGTGGACCTATGGGGCCGCATACGCCGCACCGTGGCGGCTGCCCGCGAGGAAGCTCAGGCCACCGCCGGCGATCTCGCATCCACGACTCTCAGCATGCAGGCGGACCTCGCGTACGATTACTTCGAATTGCGCAGCGCCGACTCACAAAAGAGGCTACTGGACGACACCGTAAAGGCCTATGCCGATATGGTCGAGCTGACCAGCGCGCTGTTTAACGGCGGTGCGGCGGCTGAGCCGGATGTAGTGCAAGCACGAACGCAGCTCGATACCACGCGTGTGCAGGATACCGATATCGGGGTGATGCGCGCTCAATATGAACACGCAGTCGCCATCCTGATCGGTAAGCCGCCGGCAGACTTTGCTATTGCTCCTCGATCAAAGCCGTTCGAGCCTCCGGCCATTCCCGTTGGCTTGCCCTCGCAACTGTTGGAACGCCGTCCCGACATCGCATCCGCGGAGCGCCGGGTAGCGGAGGCGAACGAAGGCATTGGTATCGCGCGGGCGGCGTATTTCCCCAGCCTGACCATCGGCGGTGACGTTGGGCTGCAATCCCGGCATATTTCCAACTTATTCACCTGGCCCAGCCGTGTCTGGGCGATCGGCCCGCAGGCATCCGAAATCGTCTACGATGGCGGCCGCCGTCGCGCCGGTGTGGAGCAGGCTCGAGCTAACTACGATGCAACCGTTGGGACTTATCGTGAGACAACGCTCGAAGCATTTCAACAGGTGGAAGACAATTTGGCTGCGTTGCGAATCCTCGCCCAGGAAGCAACTCAGCAGGATCAAGCGGTGCAGGAAGCGCAACGCGACGTAGGTCTATTCACCGCTTCCTACGAAGGAGGCGCCGACCCCTACCTGCAAGTGGTCACCGCACAAACCACTCTTCTCTTCAACCAGCGAAACGAAATCGACATCCTCCGCCGCCAGATGGATGCCAGTGTGCTCCTGATCAAGGCCCTCGGTGGCGGTTGGAATGCGTCTCAACTTCCGCCGGCCAGAAGCTTTCCCTGACGTCACTCAAATTCAGCGCCGCCGCATGGAACACTTCGCAACCACCTTGAGAGGAGAAATTATGGAACGTAGAGATTTCATTAAGTCGGCCGTTGCCTCCGCCGTGAGCGCTGGTGCGGCGCTCAATGCTTCGGGGCAGGCGCAGAGCGCAGCTTACACCGGCCACCCAGTCTCTCGGCCGATGTCACCCGACATGCAATACCGTGATCTGGGGCGCACTGGGGAGAAGGTTTCGGCCATAGGGCTAGGTGGCTATCATCTTGGCAGACAGGCAGATCCCGCTGAAACTGTGCACCTGGTCCGAACCGCCATTGATCGCGGCATTACCTTCATGGACAACTGCTGGGACTACAACGACGGAATCAGTGAAGTCCGTATGGGGCAGGCGTTGCGCGATGGCTATCGAAGTAAGGTTTTCCTGATGACCAAGATGGATGGCCGAACCAAAGAGGAGTACAACCTTCAATTGGAGCAGTCTTTCGGTCGCTTGCAGACGGATGTCATCGACCTGGTCCAATTTCACGAGGTCATTCGGATGGAAGATCCGGACCGGATCTTTGCACCCGGCGGAGCACTTGAGGCTGCGG
The DNA here is from genome assembly GCA_963785315.1 of uncultured Acidobacteriaceae bacterium. Classification (GTDB taxonomy): domain Bacteria; phylum Acidobacteriota; class Terriglobia; order Terriglobales; family Acidobacteriaceae; genus PALSA-350. The sequence goes on from CAWAUX010000012.1 coordinate 159,619, forward strand.
TTGCCGCCCGTGAAGCGGGCAAGATTCGCTACATCGGGTTTACCGGCCACAAGGATCCGGCGGTGCATCTCAGGATGCTCGCCACGGCTCAGAAACACGGCTTCCATTTCGACACGGTACAGATGCCGATCAATGTGATGGATGCACACTTCCGGTCGTTTACCAGCGAGGTTATGCCAGTCGCCCTGCAGCAAGGGACCGCGGTGCTGGCCATGAAGACCTTTGGCGACCATTTCATTCTTGACAGCAAGACGATTGAGCCTGTCGAAGCCCTGCACTATTCGTTGACGCAGCCCGTCTCGGTGGTCATTACCGGGATTGACACCATGCCGGTGTTGGAACAAGCGTTGACGGCTGTGAAGTCATTTAAGCCGCTGACACAGGAGCAGGTGACGGCGTTACTTGACCGGACGCGCGATGCGGCAGTCGATGGCCGCTTCGAACTGTACAAAACAACGGCCCACTTCGATGGTACGGCAGCAAACCCGAAGTGGCTGGGTTAAGGAATAGTGAGTGCGAGCTAGTTGGTCAATAGGCCTCTTTTTCCAGTGTTCTTTGCAATAGATGGGTTCTGCCTCATGTACAGACCGGTTGCCTCTCGCGTGATGAATCGACCAAGGACCAGCGAGACCCCACGAGTTCTGGCGCGCGTACGGCGCACTCGAACAGCCTCGTGGTCGAAGTGCGCCATCTCATCAATCGCCCTAACTGGTAAAGATTTCGTGCTCCCGGTCAAAACGCTGTTGCCTCTTTACGGCGTGACTCGCAACTTCGTTAGCGATGCGATCCAGCTTTGTTTCCTTCGCAGTTGCGGCGGTGTCAGAGCCATCTTGTCCCGGCGTGTTTTCGGTATCAGTGTCGTTAGGCATTGTTCTTCTCCTTGACTACTGGAGGAGCATTTGCGATGCCAGAGATGGTGAAAGGAGAGTAACCGCGATGTAATTGAATCATAACGGCCTTGTGATTTGGGAATCCCGGTTTGTGTGGACAGCACCCTGGATGTAAGTCGAAATGCAGACAGTGTCTGCGGACTCATCGACAGCCCCCTCTTGTGACGCAACATGCGCATTCACTCAGCCTTGCGCTCCTCAGTTGACTTACAGCACCGGCACATGAGCCACAGAATCGAAGGGAAAATATGTTTGTTGAATGGGCCCACATGCGGCCACACCAAGACCCCGCGGCATACCATGCCGAGCCTAGCCGCTGGAGCCTATCGTTGACCAAGCGCTGCGTCGATTTACTCCTTTCCGTTGCGGCGCTTCTGCTCTTCTGGCCCTTGCTCCTGGTTACCGCCCTTTTAGTCCTCTACGACTCCCCTGGGCCGGTAATTTTTCGCCAAAAACGGCTCGGACGCCATGGAGTCCTCTTTACTGTCTTCAAGTTCAGGACTATGGACGTAGCCGGCCCGGTGGAGGGGCCCTGCGTTAGCAAGCGAGGGGATCGGCGGGTGACAAGAATCGGGAAATATCTGCGCAAGTATAAACTGGATGAACTTCCCCAACTCTTCAACGTGCTGCGTGGACAAATGAGTCTCATTGGGCCTCGCCCTAAACTGCCTCATTTGGAAGCGATGCCTATGCCATTTCGGCCCGGGCTGACGGGGGCGGCAACGCTCGCTTTTCGACGTGAGGAAGAGATGCTCAAAGATGTTCCCGATGATGATCTGGAGGCTTACTACTGCCGCTTGATCAAGCCCTTGAAGGCCAAAATCGATTGGGATTACATGCGTAAAGCAACCCTCGCGAGTGATTTCGCTCTCCTCTATGAGACCGCCCGTTGCTGCGTCTCCACGCGCGCCAACTCCCGTGAAGTTGATTTTTCTGAATCTGCTTAGAGAACAACATGGGCGCTAGAAATAGCAGGTCCCTCCACTGCGCTACCCCGGATTTCCTGTCGAGGCTGGTGGTGTCGGCGCCCTGCCCCAGAAGCGCTAACGTGTTCAGGATGTTTTTCCTCGACACTCCCACAGACTCGTCATCCTGAGCGGCGCGCCGCGCAGATTGGTCACGTGAGGCAGGGATTAGTGCGCGAAGTCGAAGGACCTCGGCGGTACTGATGCTACCCATGCGGCTCGGAGCTTTTCGACCACCGAAACCCGAAAACAGGATCTGCTGCAATACGCACTTGATGGTCACGGGTCCATCTCTTCATGCACTATGCGGTGCGGCTCGGTCGAAAAGCTCCAAGCAGCACAGGTCAGATAACAGCGCCGAGATCCTTCGACTCCGCGCATCAAGCCCTGTCTCACGCGATCAAGCGGTGAGGCGCTGCGCTCAGGATGACGATTCTGTGGGAGAACTAACGCAACGGAGACCTTTGTGCGGGGGCCCGAGCGCACTGCAGGTCCCTCGGCTTCGTTCGGGATGACAAAGTGGAGGGTGGTGACTTTTATTAGGGGCCCTTAGATTGGATGGACAGAAAAGAAGCCGGTCCCTTCGCTGAAAATCAATAAAGTCACAGCCGCTCAGGATGACGAGTCTGTGGGAGCGTTGAGGAAAAACCTTCTAAACACGTTAGCGCTTCTGGAGCAGGTCGCCAAGCTCCGGTTTTCACTCAGCCTCTGGAGCCCAGCGGTTGGAAACTGGTTCGTGCCGATGAGTGTCGGAAACCCCTTAAATTCTGTCGGAATTTCGACTCGCATTGCCTGTGGTGTCAGATGTTCTTAAGAGAAGAGTCTTGAATTCAGCTACATCGCAGGATATTCATATCTCCCCGTTTTTGGCATGGTGCATGCACTAAGCCACTTCGAATCCGGCCCTCCCCCGAAGACTATTGCAAAGGTGTTACATGTCCATCCCACTTCGAGAGTTTGGCAAGACAGGCGTCAAGATTTCTGCACTCGGTCTCGGCGGTCATCATCTTGGTGGCGCGAAAGATGAGAAAACCGCCATCGAAATTGTCCACCGCGCCCTCGACGGCGGTATCACCTTTTACGACAACGCCTGGGAGTACTATCGCGGCAAAACCGAGTCCTGGGTGGGGCTGGGTCTCAAGGGGCAGCGCGACAAAGCCTTCATCATGACCAAGGTCTGCACGCACGGCCGTGACGGTACGCTCGCCATGCAGATGTTGGAACAATCGCTGCGTCGTTTTCAGACCGATCACCTCGACCTCTGGCAGGTTCACGGTGTCGTCTTTCAGAATGATCCCGAATTGTTTATTCGTCCCGGCGGCGCCGCAGAGGCGTTGCTCAAAGCAAAGCAACAGGGCAAAGTACGTTTCGTCGGATTCACCGGCCACAAAGACCCTGATGTGCATCTCGCCATGCTCAACACCGGTTTTCCCTTCGACTCGGTTCAGATGCCGCTGAACGCCTTTGATGCCACTTACTGTATGAGCTTCGAGCAGAAGGTCCTGCCCCTGCTCAATCAGCGGGGGATCGCGCCACTCGGCATGAAGCCTATCAGCGGGCATGGGGATCCGGTGCAGGCGGGTGTTCTTACTGCCCGGGAAGCGCTGCGCTATGCCATGAGCCTTCCTGTGGCTTGTACCATCTCCGGTGCCGAAGAGTTGCACATTCTCGAGCAGAATCTTGAAATCGCGCAAAATTTTGAACCGATGACGTCGGCTGAAATGCAGGCACTGCGCGACCGCTGTCGTCAATATGCCGCGGATGGCCGTTTCGAGCTATACAAGGTTTCCCTTAAATTCGACAATCCCGAAGCCCGGTGGGTCCACGAATACCCTCTCGACACTGCGCAGGCCGAAGTCAAGGACATCATCAAAGAAGCTGATAACACGGGCCACGCATGGCCCCAGGTTTAGCGCTTATGAATCGCTATAAGCCGGAAGGAAATACATGCGGCAATTCATGGCTGTCATCGCCCATCTCACATCCATAGCAATCTTGCATTTATCCAGGTGTGGACTGTTATGAATGACAACAACATCAAAATCGGAGCTGAAATAAGCCGCAGAGGGTTTCTGAAAGGCGCTGCGGTAGCAGGAGTTTCCGCCGTGATTCCTGCGGAGAAGACTCTCGCGGCAATCGAAACCGGCAACGAATCTGCCCTCGGTAGCTTCTGGGCGCAAAAGCGCCCCCTGGGTCGGACCGGCCTCGAATGTTCCATCCTGGGTGTGGGCGGCTTCCATCTCGGCACCATCTCGGATCAGGCCGAGGTGAACAATATGGTTGCCAAAGCCATCGACCACGGCATCAATATCTTCGACAATGCCTGGGTATTTCACGGTGGTCTCAGTGAAGAGAAGCTTGGCTTCGCCCTCAAAGGCAAACGAGAAAAAGTCATCGTCATGAGCGCCGTCTGCACCCATGGCCCCGGTCAGGACGCCGCCCTGCGCATGCTGGATGCGTCGCTGAACCGTCTGCAGACCGATCATCTCGATGTCTGGCAGATTCACGAGGTTATCTACCACAATGACCCCGAACTGATCTACGCGCGCGACAGTGTGCTCGAGGCCGTTGCCAAGGCTAAGCAGCAGGGAAAGATCCGCTTCGTAGGATTCAACGGACACAAGTACCCCGGCATCAATCTGGAGATGCTCAATCGCGGGTATGCTTTCGATGTTGTCCAGCTGCCGCTCAATCCACTGGATCCGGCTTTCCGCAGCTTTGAAACCAATGTGCTGCCCGTCGCCAATCAGCGCGGCATCGCGGTGCTGGGAATGAAGAGCATGGGTGGTTCAGGCGAGCTCATCTCAAATGGCGCATACACACCTTCCGAAGCGCTTTCCTATGCCATGAGCCTGCCTGTTGCCACGACCATCAGCGGCATCGATTCCATGGAAGTCCTGGACCAGAATCTGGCGATCGTGCGCGATTTTAAGCCACTCTCCGCCGATCAGATGCAGGCGCTCCGCGACCATGGCAAACAATTCGACGATGGTCGATACGAACTCTACAAAAGCACACTGAAATACGACAGCGATCTTGGCCGTAGCCAGCATGGTTATCCCTCAGCCGCTGTACTTCCCTTGTGAATCTGCAAGAGTCAACGCCTGACGGAAAGGGCCTGAGAATGAACACGCGTAGAGATTTCCTGAGTATCGCCATCGCAGGATCTGCCGTCGCGGCTGCAAAAACGCTTCTACCCAATGCGGCTTCTGCGTCTGAGACGATGGAGGGTAGCAGCATGGAACAAAATGCAGGGAATGCAAGCACCGGCCACTACAAACCGCCATTCAGGTTCGCCATGGGGGGCGTTCCCCTGGGAAATGAATTCGAGTATGTGACGGACGACGAGGCATACGCCACCATTGAAGCCGCATGGAATGCCGGTGTTCGCTATTACGATATGGCTCCGTGGTACGGGTTGGGCCTGGCGGAGCGCCGTTACGGGAACTTTCTTCATAACAAACACCGCCGCGAATACGTTCTTTCCACCAAGGTTGGCAAGCTGCTTAAAGCATCCACAACAGCTAAGAGCAAAGGTTTGTTTCCCTTTTCTCCTTCGCCCAACGATGTGGTCTACGACTACACGGCAGCGGGCGTGCGACGGTCGGTAGAAGACAGTCTGCAGAGGCTTGGCATCGACAGCATCGACATTGCATTCGTGCATGACATCTCGCCGGATAACAAGTATCTTCCGACCCCCTGGCCGGAACAGTTTGCCATCGCACAGAAAGGTGCATTTCCTGAACTGACCCGCATGCGAGAGGAGGGATTGATCAAGGGATGGGGCATCGGTGTCAACACACCGGAACCGATCCTGCGTCTGCTTGCAGTTGCCGATCCTGATGTGTGTCTTTTGGCTTCGCAGTACTCTCTGATTGATCACAAGAACGCGCTGAACCAGGTGTTTCCTGCCGCCAGGGCCAGGAACGTTTCCTTTGTGATCGGTTCGTCGCTCAACGCGGGTTTCCTCTCGGGAAGCCCCCGTTACAACTACGGAAAAGAGTCGTATAAAATTCCGCCGGCATTTCTCGAAAAGCGCAGGAGACTGCGTGAGGCTGCGGACAAATATGGCGTGGATCTTCGGACCGCAGCGCTGCAGTTCTCCGCAGCACCCGATGTTGCCGCGGCTCTGGTTGTAGGTTGCAGGAGTGAACAGCAGATCCTTGCGGATTACACCTCCATGCAGACCAAAATCCCCACCGAGTTCTGGATAGACCTCAAAGCGCAAAACTTGATTGAACAAAATGCACCCGTGCCCGTCTGAGCGCGGCGGTGGATTCTATTCGACCTCATGTCTTTAAAACCAAGAGGAGCACATTCATGTATAAAGCAAGGACCCTGTCGGTGGCGATAGCGGCCATACTCGCTCTGGCATCGATGACGGTTATACTCGCCCAAAGCGGATCGACGAAGGTAGCGAGCGGCCACCGGGAGATTTTGCTCGAGACAACTCAATCGTGGAACGGCAAGCCGTATACACACTATCCCACCGGCCAGCCGCAACTCACCACCATCCGATTGACCATTGATCCACATACCGCCCTGCCTTGGCACACCCATCCGTTTCCAAATGTGGTCTATGTGCTCTCAGGCTCTCTCACGTTACACGACAAAGCCAGCGGCAAGACTCACGTCGTTCACCAGGGAGAGGCGGTCGGAGAATCCGTCGACGATGTTCATCGGGGCGAGTCGGGTGACCAACCCACCGTGTTGCTCATTACCTATGCCGGCACACCGGGAGTTCCAACCTCGATCCCGGCAAAGGGCGAGAAGGCAGAGTACTAATTTGGCAAAACAGGTATAAAGAGGAGATGGGAATGAACAAAAAGAAGCTTGGCAATTCGGACATGGAACTGACGCCGATCGGGTTCGGTTCATGGGCAATCGGTGGTGGTGACTGGCAATTTTCCTGGGGACCGCAGGACGACAACGATTCGGTCGCCGCGATTCACAAGGCAATTGACCTGGGTATCAACTGGATTGACACAGCGGCAGTCTATGGCTTGGGCCATTCCGAGGAGATTGTTGCACGCGCGCTCAAGACCACCTCTCAGCGGCCATATATCTTCACAAAATGCGGCCTGGTATGGGATGAGAAGCGTGAGGTCAACAATAGTCTGAAGCATATTCGCCGTGAAGCGGAGGACAGCCTTCGCCGCCTTGCAGTGGATGCCATCGATCTCTACCAGGTGCACTGGCCTAAACCGGACGAGGAGATCGAAGATGCGTGGGGTGTGATGGCCGACCTGCAAAAGGAGGGCAAGGTCCGTTGGATTGGTGTCTCTAACTTCAGCGCGGACCAGATGGAGCGAGTCGGGAAGATTGCTCCGATTACCTCGAACCAGCCGCCCTACTCCATGTTGAACCGCGCGGTAGAGGCGACGATTTTACCTTTTTGCGAGAAAAACAACATTGGGGTTATTAATTATGCCCCTATGCATTCCGGTCTATTGACAGGGGCCATGACTAAAGAGCGTGTGGCTAACTTCACTGGTGATGATTTTCGCCGTAATGCCAAGAACTACCAGGAACCTCTACTATCGCGAAATCTGGCCGTGGCGGACTTTATCGGGAAAATAGGGGCGAGGCATGGAGTCAGTGCCGGCGTTGTGGCGATTGCGTGGACCTTGCATCATCCCGCAATCACCGCGGCAATCGTTGGCGGGCGCAACGCAAAGCAGGTGGAGGGCGTAATTCCTGCGGCGACATTCCGCCTATCGGAAGAGGAGTTTTCAGAAATCCAGACCTATCTCACCCAGAACGTGGTCTGACGGAGGGGGACGAACCTGAACCGGCGGAGCATGACCTAAACTACCGATATGCGGAAAGTAGTCATTGCCGGACCACCTTCGGTTCAGGTCCTCGATGTAGCTGGGCCATTAGAGGTTTTTTCCAATGTGCCTGGTTACGAAATTCGACTTGCCAATCCCGGCCTTGAACGCAGTCTTCGGACCAATCGCGGTATTGTGCTCGCTGACGCAATACCCATCGCCGAGGTCCGTGGTCCCATCGACACTCTTATAATCGCCGGCGGCCCCGGCGCAGAAAGCGGCAATTACGATCCCAACTTCATCGCCTGGATCGCAAAAGCCGCAAGACATTCGCGTCGCGTCGCGTCCATCTGCACCGGCGCGTTCCTGCTTGCGGAAGCAGGTCTGCTCAACGGAAAGCAAGCCGTTACCCACTGGACATTCTGCGACCGTCTGGTCCGCGGTCCCTAGGCTTGGCTCCCACGGCAAGCCGGGCAGGCAGGATGACGATTCTGTGGGAGTGTTGTTGAAACACCCTAGACAAGTTAGCGCTTATCGTCGGGTCTTGCGCTTGCCAGGCAGGCAGCTGATGCAAATACAGGTAACATTGGGGCCGCTTAATCGCTTACTTGCCGAACTCAGTTTGCCATGTTTCCGCGCGCTAAGTCCGTCGGATCCCTCAATCTGACCGAGATACTTTGGTCTCACGCGTTGTTGCACCGCATGCTATGTCAAAGCTCGCTCTGCGCGGTGACCGACGCTTGGTATCCATTCGCCGAGCGATGTCAGAGAGGGTAACCACGGGGCCTGAAGGAACAAGTAGAGCGAATACTGTGCAGGCGAGGATGAGACCACCCGCAATACAAGCAAAAGTAAACATGGAACCTCTGAGGATCGGCGGCGACGGCAGGCAGAAAGTGTCTCGACCTACTTTTGTTGGGGAACCAGAATCGACGATCACGTGAATCGTTCTAACCCTCATTAGACGATTGCTGGACCGGGTTGGATTCGGGAACCAATCTGCGGATGCAATACACCGCACATTCCTCCGCGGTTCCCAGCTTCGCTTCAGCTAGAGGGATCTGCCAAAAATCTGCAGCCTCTGTCGCCATTTCGACGGTGTAGAGTCAACAGGCCTGCCATCCTGCCAGAAGCTTCTGCATAGAATCCATTCTTGTGTGTGTGTGTCGTAAGTGTCGCCCTCTGTCGAGATTTCGCCTGACACTTCCAGTTAGTCGTTGACAATTACGAGACATTTGCGGAATTACCCCCCCTTAATTCAGCTATATCGCGGAATATTTCGTTCGCGCTCTTTTGGCATTGCGAATGCAATAAGGCTTGTAAGGCTATGCAGGGGGCTCGATCAACCTTCAATGCCTCCGGAAGCGCCGTGTTAGGTCATCCTTTCATTCCTTCCTGAACTGGTTATCAAGACAAAAAACGAAAGAGGTAGGTATGCTGCTGCCAATTCATTTAGCTGATGAGAGACCGATACCGTACGCAACGGCGAGCGATTTCTGTAGAGCCTTCACGGAAGAGCTGCACAGCCTATACCTGCTTTCGTTCCTGCTCACCGCGAACAATGACAAAGCCGAGGAATGTTTTGTCAATGCGATCGGCGAATGCGGGGACGGGATAGGGGTCTTCATGGAGTGGGCTTCTTCATGGGCCCGGCGCGCGATTCTCAAGCACGCGGTCCAGCTGATCAGGCCAGTCGCAGAGCACCCGGATAGTTTGCCGTTCATCAGGCCTAAGGGACCGGCAACGTCCCCGGAGAACAAACCCTTCGCCGCAATTCTTGCACTCGGTGCGTTCGAGCGCTTTGTGTACGTCATGTCCGTACTCGAAGGGCATCCCGAGCAAGATTGCGCAGTTCTTCTCAGATGCTCGCGGCGCGATGTCGTCATTGCCCGCGTGCTGGCGCTTACGCGTCTGTCACACAGCGATGTCGCCTACACGCAAGCCGGCGAGGTCATGTAGGTCGGGCAAACAATTCCCAGTTTGATCATCGGTTTTCCCCGGAGTTTGATATGAGGCTATTCCATGGAATGAAATCTTTTGCCATTCTGTTCTTCCCGCTCATTGCGGTTGAAATGGTATTGGCAGCCCCCCCAGATGCGAAACTTCTTTCGCTCGTTCCTCCTGGTACCCAGCTTGTGGCAGGAGCATCTAACCACGCGCACCCAGGCGCTCCAGAAAGCTTTCTCCTGACCGGCCGCTACAACCTGATTGATCGTCGCGACTTCCTCTCGCTTACGGGAGTGGATGATTCCATGCGGATGGGCCAGATGATCTTCGCAGCCGGAGGTGGTGACCCAACCAGATGGGCAGAGCACAGCATTCTGGTAAGCGGGCATTTCGACCAGGAGCGCATCTTCAAAGCCGCGGTCCAGAACGGAGCGAAGGTCACCGAATTCAAGGGTGTTCGAGTATTGGTGCAGCCACCGTTCGCGCGTGAGCTGGACACGATTAAGGATGTGCGCTGGTTGGCGGTAATGGACTCGAGCGTCGCACTTTTTGGAACCAGGACGAGTGTCGAAGATGAACTGGAGAGGTATTTGGCCCGTAGCGAGGGGGATCCTTCGCTGATGCTCAAGGTCTCCCGTCTGCGCCCCGATAATGCAACCTGGTCGGTCCTGGGAACGTTTGACATTGACAATCAGCTGGCGCAAGTCTTCACTTCACTCGATCCTGTGTTGGCCAACCTGATCCGCGATCGAAAGTCATTTCAATTTGGTGTTCGCTACGGCAAGAAGGTCGAACTCGAGTATGACGCAGTCGTACCTTCGGCAGCGCCTGCACCATCGATCGCAAACTTTCCCGGGCAGTCCCTGGTTGCGAGAAACGGCAATGGGTCTTCTGGGGTGCATGGCGTAGTGAAAATTACCGTCGCGCAGTATAAAGCGTGGCTGGCCGAGTGCGCTCAAGCCGCCGTCCTCAAAAGCGGAAATTAGCGAATACCAAAGTCGAGGGCAAGTCCGGAGGGTTCCGGGAGATTCGACTACGACTGTCGTACTTTCGACCTTTGCCGAAATCCCCAGCGACAATCCTTGCCCTTGCCGCCGTATCCGATCAGCGCTGCTGTCATAGACGCCTGACAATTTTCGACCATGTGTGTCGAAATCCCGACGTTCTTTCAAAAGATCGTCGTTCACCAGACAAAGGTCTTCTGTCTTCAAGCAGTTGCAAAGGTCTCGACTAGAACGAACTTTGGCATGCCACGTGCACTAGGGATTGCCAAGAATCATGGTCCTTGGGTCTCAAGCAGAATCAACGATTTTAAAGAGGAGTTGGCCAAATGAGCACATTTATCGCACCAGCCAATAGTTCGGTTATCAATAATTCGGTTATCCTCGGCAGCCTGAAGGAGATGAGCGACGCCGGGCTAGTCTCGGCTGCGAAGTCTGGGGAGGCTGTCGCCTTTGTTGAACTCAGCAGACGCCATTCCGACAAGATTCTGCGCAGGACATATCGCATCGTAAAGAATTGGCAAGATGCAGAGGATGTCCTGCAGGATTCCTTCATGAAAGCCTTCATCCACCTCAAGGACTTCGAGGAGAGATCCAGTTTCTCTTCATGGCTCACACGAATCGCGATCAACACCGCGCTCATGCTTTTGCGGAAGAAACGCTTCCACATTGAGATCTCGACCGGCAGTATCGACGATGATTTCGGCATTCGAGATTGTTGGGAACCCAGGGATCTTGCTGAAAGTCCCGAAAATCGTTGCGCACGGCGCGAGCAGGAAGAACTGCTCAAGGGAGCAATTCGAGGGTTGCCGCCGATACTCCGGGACGTTGTTCAGATGAGCCATGGAGAAGGCCGCTCCATAGAAGAGATTGCGCAATCGCTGTGCATTTCAGTGCCGGCGGCCAAGTCGAGGCTCGCGCGTGCGCGAACGGCATTGCGCAGCTCGCTGATGGGCGCAGAGATGAAGCAGACTGCCTAGGAATCGGAGGCAAGATATGAAGATCGGCATTATCGGAGCGGGCGCGGTTGGCAGTGCGTGTCTCTTGTCCGTGGTTATGCGTGGAATTGCGCGCGAGGTCGTGCTGGTTAACCGCAACCGGAAGCGGGCCCAGGGCGTCGTGACCGACATCCAATACGGCGCGGTGTTATCGCCCCCAAATGCGCTGCGCGCCGGCGATTACTCCGATCTGGCCGGATCGTCAGTGGTTATGATTACTGCTGGAGTCAACGAGAAAGATGGAGGCGCAACCGATCGCAGCGATCCTGTCGGAAGGCTCCGCTTGCTCGAGGCGAATGCTGCAATCTTTCAGGACATCGTCCCGCAGATCCACTACTACGCTCCCGACGCCCTGATTCTGGTAGTAACTGATCCGCCGGACCCGCTGGCTGACGTAGTGCGTATCTTAGGACACGAGCGCGTGCTGAGCACCGGCACATCGCTTGACACGTTACGGTTCCGCTTACACCTGGGGAAGCGTCTTAATGTCAGTGCGTCAGACGTGGAGGCACTCGTCTTAGGTGAACATGGTGTCTCGTCAGTTTTCCTGTGGTCATCCGCGCGAGTGGGCGGCAGGAAGGTATTGGACCTCTTTGGGGAGAGCCCAACGCCACAAACCGTGCGTGAGGAACTCGAACGTGAGGTACGTTACGCCAACATCACGATCATTGAAGGTATTGGGGCCAGCCAGTATGGCATAGGGATGGTCTCCGCGCGATTGACTCAGATGATATTGCGCGATGAAAAGGCAGTAATTCCTATCGGCCGTTACAATGCAACCTTCGGAGTTACGATGTCGTTGCCAAGTGTCATTGGCCGGGAAGGCGTGCATCGTGTAATCGAGCCCGAGATGTCCGCCGAGGAGCAGCAAGGTTTGCAGCGCAGCGCCGAGGCGATCAAGACGGCTTTATCTCGCCTCAGTCTCAAGGAATCCAGGCGGAGAACAGCTTAACGGCCTGTCCCCTAACGTCTGCGTGAGAACCGAAAGAGAACCGCAGATCCCTCCCGTTGAGTACTGTGGTGCCCCATTCAAGCCAAAGTACGGCTTGAATGGGGCACCCAGCGCTATTTAGGGGCCCGCAAACAGGCAACGAAGGCTCGGTGCCCCATTCAAGCCCGGTTTTGGCTTGAGTGGGATACCACAGCACTCAACGTGCCTTTTGGGGTAGCGCAGCGGAGGAATCTGCGGTTCTCTTTCGGTTCTCACGCAGACATTAAAGTCCCCGTGGCGGATGATAAGGACCCTCTCTGAAAAGGGAGCGGCGACAGGCAGCTTGCCGGAGACAAATCTTCCCGGCGTTAGCGCTAACTTAACGCTCCCTCTGATGGTTTCGGCAAAACCACGGCCGCGCCATTGCACCCAACCAGACTTACGGTTCCCCAGGAACGCAGAAAACCCCTTTTTCGGCGGTATTATGGCAGCGAATGACCATGTCTTGGCTTCCGGGAAGAAGTGACAAACATTTGGTTTCACTTGTCCATCAAGGAACGATCAAGCCGCCGCGGGTTTTCGTGACCTGGGCAGTCCGCGGCGCCCTGATCGCGTTCTTGTGTGCTGGCACATCAGCGACGGCCCGCGATGGAGCGGGACGACCTGGAGTCGTGGGGCAGGCACCTGCGGATCCTCGCACCATCACCCTGCCTGTGGTCGACGCAAAGGGTATCCGCTTCACGCGACTCTCAACAGACGAAGGGTTATCGCAAACGAAAGTGACCCAGGTCGTGCAGGACGATCAGGGATTCATGTGGTTTGCCACGCAATATGGGTTGAACCGGTACGATGGCTACAACTTCAAATTGTTCGTTCACGATCCCAGAAATCCCGACAGTCTCAGCGGGGTATACATTAGAACCCTCTTCAAAGATCACGATGGCGCGCTCTGGGTCGGGTGCGACCAATTTCTCAATAGATTCAATCGAGCGACCGAGACGTTTACTCGGTACCCGGTTCCGTTCGTCAACCACATCAGTCAGGACCGCGCCGGAACTTTGTGGTTGGCTACCGTCAAGGGCTTGTACCGTTTAGATCCGGGCACCGGAACTATCCGGCCGTACTTTCATAATCCAAAGGATCCTTCGAGCTTGGGTAACGATGTCAAGTCGACCGGCGAAGATAGAGAAGGCAGGTTTTGGGTTCTGAGTGTTGGGCACCTGGACGAATTCGACCGCAAAACAGGCAAGGTCACGCGGCGCATTCCGATACCTGGAGCTCCAATGGGGTTTGGATTCTACGAGGATCGCTTCGGCGTATTCTGGATCTTCCACGACGCTCCCAACGCATTATCCGTATTTGACCCCAAGACGAACGCGCTCACCAGCTATTCGTTTCACGAGCCGGAGCCGTCGGCCGCGGCCTTGACCGTTGTCATGGCAATGACCGAGGACCGAAACGGCAATCTGTGGCTGGCAACACACGGCGCTGGTTTGCTTAAGTTTGACCGCGAGCATCGAAGATTCATCCGTTACCGCAACGACCCCAGTGATCCTGACAGCCTGCCGCAGAACAACGTCGAGAACTTATTTGCGGACCGCGAAGGGAACGTCTGGGTCAGCCTGGGTACGATGGGGGTAACCCACTTTACGACCAACCCGCTGCCGTTTAAGAGCATTCCTCATCTCGACAGTTCGCAGGGCGCGGCTGAACCCTTTGTTGGCGCAATATACGAGGATCGTCAGGGAATCCTGTGGATCGGCACCATCGAAGCACTCAATGCTCTCGACCGCAAGACCGGGCGCTACACTTCCTACCGCCGGACGGCCGAACCAGCAGCCAGTACCGATGTGATCACCATTCGCGAAGACCCGGCCGGCAATATTTGGGCTGGAACTTATGACCATGGCTTGCTCCGTCTTGACCGGCGGACGGGACAATTCCAGACGTACCGTCACAATCCAGCCGATCCATACAGCCTGAGCAACGACGTCGTGACACGTCTTCTTGTCGACCATAACGGAACGCTCTGGGCCGCCACCAACGATGGTCTCAATCGTTTCAATGCCGCGACCGGGCGTTTCACAGTTTACAGGCCGGACCCGCCGAAGAGCATCGTCGACTATCTTGAACTGGTCGAGGACCCGAAGGGGGCTCTGTGGCTGGGCACCGACTCTTCAGGTCTGCATCGTTTCGATCCCGCGACGGGTCACTTCACCAGCTACGAACACGACATGGATCGTCCCGGGACCTTGAGCGACAACCGGGTGAATTCGGTGCACTTTGATCGCTCCGGCACTATGTGGGTAGCTACCCAGAACGGGCTGGACAAGTTTGACGCGAAGACCGGCACGTTCACTGTATACACTCAGCGCGATGGCCTGCCCGGCAATGCAGTGGGCTGCATTCTCGAAGATGACCACAGCAACCTGTGGATGAGTACTAATAAAGGGATAGCGAGATTCGATCCGCGGAGCGCGTCGGTCAATAGTTACTCCACTGCAGAGGGACTGCCGGGCCCGGACTTGACCGGCTGGGGAGCATGCTTCAGGAATCAAAGTGGAGAAATGTTCTTCGGAGGGTTTAACGGAGCCACTTTCTTCCACCCGGACAGCGTTGCAGACTCCTCGTACAGCCCCACGGTGGTTTTAACCGAATTTCGGCTTTCCGACAGGCCGGTTGACATCGGAGGCGGTTCGCCGCTGAGCAAATCCATCACTTATACCAGCCGCTTGACGCTATCTCATGAGCAACGCAATTTCTCGTTAGCGTTCTCCGCCCTCAGCTATCTCAGCCCTGGCACCAACAGGTATCGTTATAAGCTGGAAGGATTGGACGATACCTGGCACGACGTCGGAAGCAACGAGCGTCTGGTTACCTACATCACACTGCCAGCGGGTGTATATACATTTCGCGCACAAGGCGCGACTAGCCGCGGGGTCTGGAGCGACCCAGGCGCCGCCGTGCTCATCAGGATCCTTCCTCCGTGGTGGAGCACATGGTGGTTTCGTGTGCTCTGCGCCGCCGTCTTGGTGACGCTGCTTGGCGGATTTTATCGATGGCGCATTCACCAACTACGACGCCAGGAAAAGCATCTGCGAGACGTTGTGGAAACAATTCCAGCAATGGCATTTTCCTCCGGGCCCGACGGGTCCACTGAATTTGTGAACCGGCCCTGGCTCGACTACTCAGGGTTGTCAGAGAAAGCCAACCTGGGCTCCGGCTGGCAAGTCGCACTGCACCCCGACGACCTGGGTGAGCACCTGAGCAAGTGGCGCGCGTCGCTTGAAACCGGCGCGCCCTTCGAGAATGAGTCACGCCAGCGCGATGTTCACGGCGAATATCGCTGGTTTCTCGTTCGTGCTGTGCCCTTGCGCGATGAGCATGGAAAAGTTCTCAAGTGGTATGGCACCCTCACAGACATTGAAGATCGCAAACGCTCAGAGCAGGAGCGCGAGAAAGTACGCCAGCTACAGGCAGATCTCGCCCATGAGAACCGGGTCAGCATCATGGGAGAGTTGGCCGCCTCTCTGTCTCACGAGCTGAGGCAGCCCATCACCGCGGCCATCACAGACGCCGAGACCTGCTTTCGCTGGCTCTCGCGCGACCAGCCCGATGTGGAAGAAGCGCGCGAAGCGACGATGAGAGTTATGAAAGACGGGACCCGTGCAGCCGAAATCATCGACCGTTTGCGATCTTTTTATAGGAAGGGCGCCCCGCCAGAACACGAATGGGTCGATGTGAACGAATTGGTCCGTGAAATGCTCGTCCTGCTGGGCAATGAGGCCGGCCGCTACTCAATTAGCATGCGCACGGACCTTGCCGCCGAACTTCCAAAGGTTACCGCCGATCGGGTGCAACTGCAGCAGGTATTGATGAACCTCATGCTCAATGCCATCGATGCGATGAAGCACGTCGATGGTCCGCGCGAACTCACCATCAAGTCACAGGGAGTGGACGACGGGCAACTAAAGGTGTCCGTCAGCGATACCGGGGTGGGGCTTCCACCGCAGCAGGAGGACCAAATCTTTGAGGCGTTCTTCACCACTAAGCCTCAAGGCAGCGGCATGGGGCTTCGCATCAGCCGTTCCATCGTTGAATCGCATGGTGGCCGCTTGTGGGCCGCCTCCAACTCTCCGCGCGGCGCCCACTTTTATTTCACTCTATCGGCCAACAGTCAGGTACACCCATGACGGCTAAATCTGATTCCATGCTAGTGCGAGACCGTGGGTCAGAATGACTATTATGGGGTTGGTGCAGCTGTGACGACGAAGATGCCCTCCATGACCGAGCCTTCCGGATACGCGCTGGAGCCCATCCGGGAGGGTGCGGAGTTCATCCTTTACCGCGGCCGGCAGCATGGCAACTCCTCGACGGTCCTGGCCATCGCAGCCTCCGCAAAACATCCGTCCCCTCAGACTCTAAGGCGGCTCGAGTACGAATACTCGCTGGCGGCCAAACTCGATCCAGCGTGGGCAGCTACTCCTCTGGCGCTCACTCGTCACGAAGGCCGTACGATGCTTGTACTCAAAGACCCTGGCGGCGAACCTCTGGATCAACTTCTCGCGCGTGACCAGGGGCGACCGCCCGGCCTGAGTCGCTTCCTGCGTATTGCCACCGGGTTGGCGTCAGCAGCCGGCCAGGTCCATCGGCACGGCCTCATACATAAGGACATCAAGCCCGGGAATGTGCTCGTCAACGAGGCCGGTGACGTCTGGCTCACCGGGTTCGGGATCGCGTCCCAACTGCCGCGCGAGCATCAGTCGCCCGTGCCACTCGAAATTATTGCCGGCACGCTCGCCTACATGGCGCCCGAGCAGACGGGCCGCATGAATCGCTCGATCGACGCTCGCAGCGATCTCTACTCCCTGGGTGTCACCTTGTACCAGGTGCTTACCGGCACCTTGCCGTTCGCTGCCGACGATCCCCTGGGGTGGGTCCACTGCCACATTGCACGCGAGCCGGTATCCCCTGGTGAGCGCGCCGAAGTCCCCCAACCGCTGTCTGCCATCACTATGAAACTCCTCGCCAAAAACGCCGAGGAGCGCTATCAGACTGCCTCCGGCCTGGAAGCCGATCTTCGGCAGTGCCTGGCGCAATGGCAGTCGCATGGCCGCATCGAAGCGTTCCCGCTGGGCGCGGAGGATGCGTCGGACCGGTTGCTGATCCCGGAGAAGCTCTATGGGCGAGAGGGCGAAACAGACGTGCTGCTTGCGGCCTTCGACCGGGTCGTGACCCACGGCACCTCGGAACTGGTGCTGGTCTCTGGTTATTCCGGTATCGGCAAATCCTCCGTGGTGCATGAGCTGCACAGGGTGCTCGTTCCGCCGCGCGGCCTCTTCGCATCTGGCAAATTCGATCAGTTCAAGCGCGACATTCCGTACGCAACCCTGGCACAGGCGTTTCAGGCCCTGGTCCGCCAGATTCTGGTGAAAAGTGAAGAGGAAGTTGACCATTGGCGGCAGGCCCTTCGGGAGGCGGTGGGTCCCAACGGCCAGCTTATCGTCAACCTCATTCCCGAGGTCGAGTTCATCCTCGGGAAACAGCCGTCCGTTCCAGACCTACCGCAGCAGGATGCGCAGAATCGCTTCCAGTTGGTGTTCTGCAGATTTCTAGCCACGTTCGCCCGGCCTGAGCATCCGCTGGCGCTGTTTCTCGATGATTTGCAATGGCTCGACGCGGCAAGCCTTGGACTCCTGGAGTACCTGCTCACCCACTCTGAGGTGCAGCATCTGCTGCTGGTCGGAGCCTACCGGGACAACGAAGTGGATTCGTCGCACCCGCTCATGCGAACACTTGGGACGATCCGCAACGCGGGCGCGAGGATCGAAAAGATCGTACTGGAGCCACTCACCCTGGAGGACGTCAGCCTGCTGGTTGCCGATGCCCTGCGCTGCGAGCCGGATACGGCCTATCCTCTGGCGGAACTGTTGCATGAGAAGACTGGCGGCAATCCGTTCTTCGCCATCCAGTTCCTCACCGCTCTGGCCGAGGAAGGGCTGCTCGCGTTCGACTCCGCCACGCGGACCTGGCAATGGGAGATGCATCGGATCCGCGCCAAGGGTTACACCGACAACGTGGTAGATCTCATGGTCGGGAAGCTGAAGCGGCTGTCGAATACGACCCAAGACGCACTCAAGCAACTCGCCTGTCTCGGGAACGTGGTGGAAATCGCCACTCTGACTCTGGTCCACGGGAAATCAGAAGAGGAGATTCAGAAGGCACTCTGGGAGGCCACCCGCACCGGGCTGATCGTCCAGCAGGAAACCCTCTACAAGTTCCTGCACGATCGAATCCAGCAGGCGGCATATTCATTGATTCCGCAGCAAGACCGTGCGGAAGTGCATCTGCGTGCCGGCCGGGCGCTGCTGGCGAATATGACTGCGGAGGCCCTGGCCGGCCATCTGTTCGATGTCGCGAACCAGTTCAATCGAGGCGCCGCGGCGCTGGTCGATCGCGACGAGAAAGCGCAGGTTGCGGCCATCGACCTGCGCGCTGCACGAAAGGCCAAAGCGGCGACGGCCTATGCCTCGGCTGGCGCCTATCTTTCCGCGGGCATGGCGCTGTTGGACGAAAAGAACTGGAGCAGCCATTACGAGTTAATGTTCAGCCTCTGGCTCGAACGCGCGGAGTGCGAGTTCCTGACCGGTGACTTCGGCAAAGCCGAGCAACTGATCGGGGAGCTTCTCCACCGGGGAATGTCGAAGGTCGACCAGTCCGCTGCATACAGCCTCAAGGTCCTGCTCCATACGGTAAAGGCAGAGAACACCCAAGCCGTCGACAGCGCGCTCACCTGCCTGCGCCTGTTCGGGCTCGATCTGCCGCCACACCCGCTCTGGGAACAGGTCCAGGCTGAATACGAAATGGTCTGGCAGACCCTGAACAGGCGTCCGATCGAGGATTTGATTGACCTGCCGCTGATGACCGATCCAGAACTGCAGGCGGTGACAGACATGCTGTCTGCCATGCTCCCTCCGGCCTACTTTACCGATTTCCACCTATATGGCTTGCTGGTATGCCGCATCGTCAACGTCAGCATGGAGCATGGGACGAACGGTGCCTCGGCAAATGCCTTTGGTTATTTCGGGTCGGTCCTCGCACCGGTTTTTCACCGCTACCAGGATGGTTCTCGTTTCACCAGGCTCGCCCTCGACTTGGTTGAAAAGCATGGATTCCTTGCCTACCGGGCGAAAATCCACTTTGCGACAGGAATGGTTGCCTTCTGGTTGCAGCCGATCTCGGCCGCCATCGATTTCATGCGGGCAACCTCTCGCCATGCGATTGAAGCGGGTGATCTGATTTACGCTTGCTACGGCATGTGCCAATCTGGCCATGGGCTTCTCGTGCAGAATGTTCCACTCGACACCGTGTGGCAGGAATTGGAGAAGAACCTTAACTTCGCGCGCAAGGCCCGCTTCGACGACATGGTGGATGCCCTCCTGAGCCAGCAGCGCTTTATCGCTGCCATGAAGTACAGCACTGCGGACTTCTCCACCTTCAGCGACGCGCCATTTGACGAAGCCACGTTTGAGGCACGGCTGATAACCGACCACACCCCCACCATGGTCTGCTTCTACTGGATCCTCAAACTGAGGGCGCGATTCCTCTCTGGCGACTTCGCTGCGGCTCTCGCGGCAGCCGGCAACGCCAAGCCTCTTCTCTTTGCCGCGACCGCGCAAATTCAGTTGCTCGACTACGTTTACTACACCGCCCTGGCGGTGGCGGCATGCTACGGGAATGCTTCGGACGGCCGGCAGCAGGAGTGGCGCGAACTTCTGGCGGCACATGGGGAACAACTGCGCGAGTGGGCCGAAAACTATCCGCCGACCTTTGCCGACAAGCACGCCCTGGTTTTGGCCGAGATCGCGCGCCTCGAAGGGCGAGACTCCGACGCGATGCACCTGTATGAGCGGGCCATTGAATCGGCTCGCGAGCACGGCTTCGTACAGAACGAAGCCCTGGCCCATGAAGTCGCCGCGCGGTTTTACCTGGGGCGGGGCTTCGAGACCATTGCCTACGCCTATCTGTGCAACGCCAGGAACTGCTACGAGCGCTGGGGCGCGCCGGGCAAGGTGAAGCAGCTTGATACGCTCCACCCACACCTCCGCCAGCAAGGTACTTCTACCTCCGCAGCCACTATTGGCACGCCGGCCAGGGAGTTGGACGTCGAGACGGTAATCAAAGCCTCGCAAGCGCTCTCCAGTGAAATTGTCCTTAGCACTTTGATTGAGAAACTGATGCGAATCGTGGTTGAACATGCCGGAGCAGAGCGCGGTCTGCTCATCCTTCTGCACGGGGATGAGCCGCGCATCGAGGCGGAGGCTACCACCGGCCAGGGCAAGCCCCAGGTTTCTGTTCGACAGACAGTCGTCACATCCCTTGATCTTCCCAAATCCGCGCTTCAGTACGTCATCCGGACACGGGAGTGTGTGGTCCTTGATGACGCTTTGGCCGGGAACCTGTATTCGGAGGACGAGTATGTGCGTCAGAAGCGCGCCCGATCCGTTCTATGCTTGCCCATCGTCAAACAAACGAAGCTTATTGGCGCGCTCTATCTGGAGAACTGTTTGACTCCCCACGCCTTCACGTCGGACCGGATCGCAGTGCTGGAGTTGCTGTCAGCGCAAGCCGCCATTTCGCTGGAGAATGCCAAACTCTATGCCGATCTTCAACGCAGCCAGACTTACCTGGCCCAGGGGCAGAGCATAAGCCACACTGGCAGCTTTGGCAGGAACATTGTCAGCGGAGAGATGTACTGGTCAGAGGAAGCCCATAAAATCTATGAACTCGACCGATCTGTTAAGCCAACCATGGAGTTCGTATTTCAGCGCGTTCATCCCGACGATCGAGATCTGCTGCGGCAGACAATCGACAGGTCGATCCATGAACAGGAAGATTTTAGTGTTGACTATCGTTTGCTGAGACCGGACGGCTCGGTCAAATATCTCCACGTCTTAGCCCGTGCGATGCAGACTTCCTCCGGGCACGTGGAATTTGTGGGCACCGTGACCGACGTAACCGAACGCAAGCAGGCCGAGCAGAAGTTCCGTGGGCTTTTGGAATCCGCCCCGGATGCAACGATTGTGATGAATGGCCAAGGGCGGATTGTGTTGGTCAATGCTCAAGTGGAGAAGCTGTTTGGGTACCAGCGGGAGGAGCTCCTGGGGCAAGAGATTGAGATCCTGGTGCCGGAACGATTTCGCGGTCGACACCCCCACCACCGCAAGCAGTTCTTCGCCCAGCCCCGGGTGCGGCCGATGGGGGAAGGTCTCGGACTGCACGGAAGGCGGAAGGACGGAACCGAGTTTCCTGTCGAGATCAGTCTTAGCCCGCTGGAGACGGAGGAGGGAACACTTGTCTCCGGCGCCGTCCGCGACGTAACGGAACGCACGCGCGCTGAGGAGGCGTTGCGCCAGGCGAAGGCGGATCTGGCACATATTAGCCGAGTCACGACCATGGGAGAGCTGACTGCTTCCGTGGCGCACGAAGTGAACCAACCGATTACCGCTGCCATCACCGACGCCAATACTTGCATACGATGGCTTACGCGCGATCAACCCAATCTGGAAGAGGCGCGCGCGGCCGCCATGCGAGTGGTGAAAGACGCAACGCGCGCGTCGGAAATCATCAGCCGGGTCCGCCTGCTCTACAACAAAGGTACTTCGGAACAGGAATTGTTTGATGTAAACGAAATCATAGGAGAGATGATTTTTCTCCTCCGCAGCGAGGCCATTCGATACAACGTATCAGTGCGGACGGAACTGGCCGCGGACCTTCCCCAGGTGATGGGGGATCGTGTGCAACTGCAGCAGGTGTTAATGAACCTCATGATCAATGGTATCGATGCGATGAAGGACGTGGATGGTGTGCGCGAACTGACCATCCGGTCGCAGCGAGCGGAACAGGAGAAACTTCTGGTGTCGGTTAGCGACACGGGCGTGGGTCTGCCCACGCAGCAGGCCGACCGGATATTCGATGCGTTTTTTACCACTAAGCGACACGGCACCGGTATGGGACTTCGGATCAGCCGCTCTATCGTTGAATCGCATGGCGGCCGCTTGTGGGCTGCTCCTAACTCTCCGCGCGGCGCCCACTTTTATTTCACTCTATCCGCGAAATCCCAGGTAGCTCAATGACGGCTACAGGTGATTCCACGGTATTCGTTATTGATGACGACGATTTGGTGCGTGCCGCCATTCGAGGCCTGCTGAAGTCGGCCGGCTTACGGGCCGAGACCTTCGGGACAACGCAACAGTTCCTGTCCTCTAAGCGCCCGGATGGGCCAAGTTGTCTTGTTCTCGACGTGAGACTTCCTGGAGTCAACGGACTGGATTTTCAGCGGCAGTTGGCTGATTCCGGCGTCCGCATTCCCATCATCTTCATCACCGGTTATGGAGATATACCGATGTCGGTGAAGGCGATGAAATCCGGGGCGGTGGAGTTTCTGACTAAGCCCTTCCGGGACGAGGATCTGCTGAATGCGATCCACCAGGCGTTGGATCGTGATCGGGTAACGCTTGAACAGCAGCGTGAGCTTGCCGAATTGCGCACGCGTTACCAGTCGCTAACGGCGCGTGAGCGCCAGGTGATGGGTTTTGTGGTTTCAGGCATGCTGAATAAACAAATTGCCTATGAGCTCGGGACCAGCGAGATCACGGTAAAAATGCAGCGCGGTCATGTGATGCGGAAGATGCGCGCTGAATCTTTGGCGGAATTAGTCCGAATGGCTGCCAAGCTTTAACTTTGGCCGCAATCGCCCCCTCGTCGTTGCGTAAGCGAAACAGGCAGAGCTGCCCATTGCCGACCCACCGCGGCCCGCAGGCATTTGCTGCAATGAGCTGGCGCTGTCCCTCCACCACCACCACTGCCAAGGTTTGCAGCCGCCGAGCCTGCCCTGAGCGAAGTCGAAGTGGACCTGCTGTTTCCTTCTGTCCATCCGATCTAACGGCTCCTAATAAAATTCACCCCCTTCCACTTGTCATCCCGAGCGGCGTCGAGGGACCTGCAGTTTCACTTGATGGCGAAACCGAATCCGATAGGCAACGGGACCAGCGAAATCGTGGTGAAAATGCACCGCACGTCTACCCTAAAAGGCCCGTGCCGAATCATTGGCGAAACGAGTGCGAATGGCCGCCAGGCCTTAGTTCCAGCCGGGTTAATGGGCATTCTCCAGCGGGGTTTACATACCAAAGTATGATTGCGCGGGGATAAGATTCGAGTCTAGCTTTCTACCATGGCGATTCAAAGAAAGGCCAACATGGTTGCGATTGTCGATGACGATGACTTGATGCGCACTGCCTTGCAGGGCCTGCTAAAGTCGGCCGGCTTGGCAGCCCAGGCCTTTGTATCGGCAGAGGAATTCCTGAGGTCTGGCCGCCAGCACGACACTGCTTGTCTGATTACAGATATCCGCATGCCGGGAATGTCCGGTCTGGAATTGCAGGCACAGTTAAATGCCGACCATTGCCGGATTCCGACCATCTTTATAACCGCACACGGCGACGCGAAAATGCGCATGCAGGCGATGAGAGCCGGCGCAGTGGAGTTCCTGGCAAAACCGTTCGACGATGAAGCTCTGCTTGAGAGTGTTCGAGCGGCCATGGAGAACTGAACCCGACAAGGAGCAGTGATCGCGATAGACAGGAGATTTCTGTGGAAGCCTTCGGAAGGTACGGGCCCGGTGACCAGGTACATAATCGGCGCAGATTCGAGCAGATCATAGGCCGGAGCGCGGCTCTGGAAACGGTCCTTGAAGAAGTCGGACGGGTAGCGCCTACCGATGCCACCGTTCTTGTCGAGGGGGAGACAGGCACCGGCAAAGAACTGATCGCGCACGCCATTCACAACCTCAGCTCGCGGTGCGGGCGCGCTTTCATAAGATTGAATTGCGCTGCCATTCCGTTGGATCTGCTGGAAAGTGAGCTTTTTGGTCACGAGAAAGGCGCGTTCACCGGGGCCATCGCGCAAAAGATCGGCCGTTTTGAACTGGCCAACAAAGGCACGCTTTTCCTGGACGAGGTGGGCGACATTCCGCCGGCCTTGCAGCCCAAACTTCTGCGCGTTTTGCAGGAACAGGAGTTCGAGCGGCTGGGCGGCACGCGGACTCATAAGGTGGATGTTCGGCTGGTGGCGGCGACCAATCGCGACCTGGCGGAGATGGTGAAGCGGGGCGAATTTCGTACTGACCTCTACTACCGCCTCAATGTTTTTCCCCTAAAGCTGCCACCTTTGCGGGCGCGTCGCGAAGACATCCCGGAACTGGTGAGGCATTTTGCCGAGATTATGGGCCGCCGGTTGGGCAGGCAAATCGAACACATTCCTGCGGAAACCATGGCAGCACTCAGCTCCTACAACTGGCCGGGCAATATCCGCGAGTTGCAGAACCTGATCGAACGCGCCGTGATCCTTTCTAACAGTGGTGTGCTTCCCAACCCTTTGCCGGCTCCTGGAATTCATGCCTGTGGCCCTTTCTCCGGCAGCAGCTACTCTTAAAGACTCCGAACGAGCCATGATTCTGCACACACTGGAAGCGACCGCTTGGGTGATCGGAGGCCCGAATGGCGCAGCGGCCAAACTTGGCCTGAAGCGTACTACGCTGATCTGCAAGATGCAGAAGCTGGGGATTTCCAGGCCTGTTCTCCAAAGCAGTCCGGATCTGATGGAACCCGCACTCCGGGACCCGCCCCCGACGCCGCAATTGCAGCAGTAGTACCAATCGACACCCGGCCGGGTTAGGCAGCGGAAAACGAAGATGCCAATGTGAACTGAAAGGTCGCGCCCCGTTCGGAGTTGGCGCTTGCCCACAAGCGGCCGCCATGCGACTCGATAATCCTCCGGCTGATCGACAATCCCATGCCGGTGCCCTGCGGTTTGGTGGTAAAGAACGCCTCGAAAATGCGATCGGCTCGATCTGGGGCGATTCCAATGCCCGAATCACTGACGGAAATCAACAATTGACCATCCACGGTGTTCTTCGAGGTGACGGTCAACTCCCCGCCCGTATCGGTCATTGCCTCTATACCGTTGAGCATGAGGTTCATCAATACTTGCTGCAACTGCACGCGATCCCCTGGGATCGGCGCCAGCCCAGGGTCGCATTCGGTGCGGATAACGATGGAGCTCCGATTTGCCTGATCCTGCAGCATCACGATCATCTCTCGAATGATTTCGTTTACGTCCACCAGCGCCCGCTGCGGGCTATCTCGCCTGTAGAGTGAGCGAACCCGATCGAGGATATCGGCTGCGCGCGTGGCGTCGTTGACCATTCTCGAAGCAGCCTCGCACGCCTCTGCAATGTCAGGCACATCACGCCGTAGCCACCGTACGCAAGTCTTGGCATTGATCACCGAGGAGGTGATCGGCTGCTTCACCTCGTGGGCCAGGGACGCCGTTAGTTCTCCCATCATGGTTACGCGATTGATGTGCGCCAGGTCTGCCTCTAGCTGGCGCAGCCTTTCCCGCTCCTCCGCTGCCCGCTTGTGGTCCGTAATATCAATATTCGAACCGATGTAGCCGGCGAATTCTCCCGCACCGGTGTATCTCGGAATGCCACTTTCGATCATCCATCGGTATTCGCCATCCGCTCGCTTCAAGCGATATTCCATTCGGAAAGGCTCTCGGGCATGGAAGGCTGGCAGGAAACCGTCGAAGCAACCCTGCACATCGTCTGGATGCACGCCTTCGATCCATCCCGTGCCCACTTCCTGCTCCATGCTTCGGCCAGTGAAGTCGAGCCACGGTTTATTGAAAAAATTACAAAGGCCATCCGTTCCGGTCATCCAAATTAGCACCGGCGCTGTATCCGCCATTTCCTTGAACCGCGCTTCGCTTTCCCGCAGCCGTTCTTCAGCTTGCTTCCGTTCGGTGATGTCCCGGTACACCACATAATTCGCAATCTGCTCGCCAGAAGCCGTAATCACCGGAACGGCAAAGATGGAAACACGAATTTCACTGCCATCCTTTCGCCTGCGAACAGCTTCGATCTCGACTCGGCGGCGGTTGCGAAGTTCCTTTCTGGATTCGCGCGCAATCTCAACCAGCGCTTCGGGAACGATAAGATCATCAATGGAGCGTTCCAGAATCTCCTCCTCGCTGTAACCGAACATGCGGGTGAACTCTTTGTTGACGCTGGCCACGCAGTCGTCCATTCTCAAGACAGCAGCCGCTTCCGGAGACTGCTCAAAGAAGCTATCCAACCGAAAAATATGCTTCTGCAGTTCCTGTTGTGCCCGCTCCTCCATCTCCGTGTTGATACCGTACCAGCGAATAATTTGTCCGCCGGCGTCGCGCTGAGGCTCGGCTCGAATCACGAACCAGAGATAGGATCCGTCGTGTCGACGCACGCGCAGGTCGGTTTCAAAGGAGATCCCTTGCGCCAACGCTGCTCGCCATTTTCTCTGAAAATCGGACTTGTCTTCGGGATGGACGGCTTCGGTCAGCCCCCCGGCTCTGATCTGATCTAAGGTGAGCCCTGTGTAGTTAAGCCATCTTTGGTTGCAGAATTCCAAGCTGCCTTCGGGTAGAGCGCTCCAGATGAATCCCGGAATTGCCTCCAGCACGGTAGCGAAGGGGACTTCAGTTATCTCGAGTCGCGCGTCAGGCTGGGCAGGAGTCTCATGATCTCCGGATCGCGCGGGTCTCATAGGTCTCCTTCCTAAGTGATCGCGGCTCCGAAAAGAGCTGAGGAAATAAACGTCGTTCAATCGTGCCGGCCACTGCTTTTGACCTGACTGCCTCGACGAGCGTATGCTACCGCAACGGCGGTCTGTTTTTCAATTGTCAGCCGTAATCCACTCTAAAAGCCGCACCACGCGCCGCCCCTGTCGCGAGGAAGGAGCCCGTATGCTTAACAGGGAAGAATGGTTGCCTCTCGCCCGTAAGTTGGATTGGGATTACTCCTATGTGCGAGAAGACGAGGTCTTCCCAGAGGTAATCAGCGGCCGTCCCTGGCTGCGGCATTCCGAATGGAAGGACTGGGAAGAGTCCTTTAAAACCTCCTATCGTGAATACGTCGACAACCAATACGAAAAAGACATGGCTGTCGCCGCGGTGCGCGACGCCGTCGGCCGCATAGAAAATGTTCAGAAGTTGGCTGCCCCCTGGCTGAACGGTCTGAAGGTACACGCAGCCGCACTACCGCTCGGGGAGTTCACCGGCGTGATCGGCAATCTGCGAGGTGCAAGGTTTGGGCGCGACAGTGCGTGGCGAACCATGGCCACCTTTGGCGCGCTTGATGAATATCGCCACACGCAGATCCCGCTGCTGCTCTTCCATGAGTTGGTAAAGTTCGATTCCCAGTTCGACTGGGCGCACAAGTTTTATCACACCAACAATTGGTTCGCCGTTGCGGCGCGCCACTTCTTTGATGAGTTGACGGTGGGGCAAAACGCGATTGAGTTCCACATCGCCACCAATTTCGTCTTCGAAACTGGTTTCACCAATTTGCAGTTCGTTGGCCTGGCATCGCTGGCTCGCGAATCGAGCGACCACATGTTCGAGAGAATGGTCACCAGCATTCAAACCGACGAGGCCAGGCATGCACAGATTGGGCATCCCGTTGTCGCTACCGTCATGAAGCACGATCCCAAATACGTCCAATATCTGGTCGACAAGTGGTTCTGGCGGAACTGGCGCTTGTTCTCGATCTTGACTGGACTCTCCACCGATTATTTGACCGCGTTGGATCAACGTCCCTATTCCTTCAAAGAGTTCATGGAGGAGTGGATCATCGATCAATTTCTAAGCACGTTGGAAGAATTCGGACTCCAGAAGCCGTGGTACTGGGATCTATTCCTGGACGAACTCGACATCTACCATCACATGATTTACGCCAGTGCCTACAGTTATCGCGCGACTCTATGGTTCAACTTCGTGATACCGGGCCCTGCTGAGAGGAAGTGGTTACGCCAGAAATATCCCAAGTATTGGGACGACATGGATGCCGTCTGGGAGCAAGTCAGCGAACGTTGGAGAACCGTGGGTCCTGGGCCTGAGAACGAATTGGCTGTCCACGGGACTGCCCTGCCAACTTTTTGCGATCTGTGTCAGTTGCCGTTAAGCGCGGGCACACCGCGTAAGAATACTGCCAGGGTCCTCGTCCACCAGGGGCGCAAGTACATCTTCTGCTCCGCCCCATGTCAGTGGATTTTCCTTGAGGAGCCTGAAAGATATGCCAATCACCAGGATGTGGTGAAACGCGTCCTCTCAGGAGAAGCGCCGGCTGACCTTCCCAAATTGTTGACTGAGTATTTCAGACTCACCCCTGAAACCTGGGGTAAAGACGTTCATCATGGCAGCTACGAGTGGCTCGCAGCGCTAAAAACCACCGCCACTTAGCTTCTGAAAGTCGCCATGCCCATTCCTCTTTACGGCTTCCTGCAAGGTGATACGGTGGGTCTTCTCATTCTGGCGGACGAAGGGGAGACCGTCCAAACCCTGGCAGGAAAACTTCAGGATGCAGCTAGCCTTCGGGTCGCGCGCAGAGACCACGTTCAGCTCGTTTACAACGAAAAAACAATGGATCCGGCGCTTACCATCGCCCAGGCGGGCTTCGAGGCGTTTGATCGGTTTGACGTAATTTCAGGGTAACAGCGATGGGCTATCAAAAAATTGCCGAAGTAGAAGACCTCTGGAGTGGTGAAATGAGAGGTTTGAAAGTGAATGGGGAACCTATTCTGCTGGTCAACGTGGATGATCACATTTATGTATACTCTGACGCTTGTCCTCACCAGAAGAGTCGTTTGAGTGAAGGCACGCTCACGGGCAAGGTTATCCGTTGTGCAAGGCACCACTGGGAATTCGACGTTTGCACCGGCAACGGCGTCAACCCTCAGAATACTTGTCTAAAGGGGTTTCCAATCAGGCTCGATGGACAATACATATTGGTTGACATCGATGCGGATGGGGAAGGAAGGGACGGAGAATGACAGAAGACCTGGGGGCAGTTTACGACCGAGTGGGTCCCGTTCTCCAGTCGGGAAGTGTAGCCAACGCCATCGTTGCGGCCATCAAGGATCTGAACCAGGACGTTTTGGTCGTCGACCGCGGTGCTTATGTGCGGGTGCTGGTTCCCCAATGTTGCGTCGTGACGCGGTCCGCAATCGAAAAGCACCTGGGGCGCCCATTTCGTTTCCCAGGCGAGCTGGAGATCGTGATGTCGGCGTTTAAAGGCTCGCTTCAGTTAAATCAGGACGATGCTGCATGGCGATTTGCGCGACCGCGCAATTGAACCAGGTCGATGCCGTTTTTCGGGGGGAAAGTCTATGCCTCAACAGAAGACCTACTGGCATCTTTTGTCACAACGGCGAATGCCAACTGAATACGAAATCGTTACCTCAAAACTCCTCTGCTACACCGGCGAAGGCTTCACAGGAAAACGATTCGAGCTCGATGTTCCGCTAAAGGACTGGTATCGCCGATACCAGGAAGAGTCGCCGCTGGTGTGTAGTTCCTGGGAGAAGTTTCGCGACCCACGAGAAACAACCTATACGAAATACACGGGACTGCAGAGAGACAAGGAGATCTTCGTCGACGGAATCCTCGATGAAATCGACCTTACTGGATACGATGCTCCCCTCCGCCCCGCATGGCTGCACACCCTCTCCAGAGTGGTCGCTCCATTTCGCTACCCGGGTCACGGTTTTCAAATGATCGCATCGTACTTCGGTCAAATGGCTCCCGGCGGACGAATCATGATCGCAGCTGCCCTTCAATCAGCCGACGAGATGCGTCGCATTCAGCGAATTGCATACCGCATCCGGCAGCTTCAGCAAATCTACCCTGGCTTTGCTGCCGACAGCAGAAGTCTCTGGGAGACGGACTCGATGTGGCAACCGCTGCGTGAAGTCGTCGAAAAGTTGCTCATTGCCTATGACTGGGCAGAATCGTTTGTCGGGCTCAACCTGGTGCTCAAACCTCTGGTCGATGAGCTATTCATGAAGTATTTTAGCGAGCTCGCGCTGAGTGAGG
Source organism: uncultured Acidobacteriaceae bacterium (assembly GCA_963785315.1). GTDB lineage: Bacteria > Acidobacteriota > Terriglobia > Terriglobales > Acidobacteriaceae > PALSA-350. Next base: position 190,089 of record CAWAUX010000012.1, read on the forward strand.
ATGACTACTTGCTCGGCCAGATATTCTATTCTCTGAATGAGGACTGTCAGTGGCATCGGCAGTGGAGCGAGTGCCTGGTTCGAATGGCAATCGAAGACAATGTTCGCAACCAGGACACGATTCAGGGCTGGATCAACCGATGGCATCCCCTTGCGGCTCGTGCGGTGCACACATTCGCACCGCTCTTCGAAGATACCCAACCTACGGGCGAGGCGTTGGATCGCTATTATCGCGGCTACCTCCGATCAATGAACCTCGAAGTCCCATGCTGATACCCGCCACGAATAGAGCACGATTCGGTGAAACGTCCGCCTGTGTGCGCACATCTCATGGAGAGCGTCGCAAAAGATATTCAGAAAATGCCACCGAGCAAGAACGAAAATACAAAGACCGAAGGCGCGATTGTGCTTCAGCTGAGGTACCTTCCTCCTTTCGATGGCGAGACTCTCTTCTCAACTTTTCGCGCACACCAGCTCCCTGAGCTGGAGACTGTAACCTCGCAGCACTACGAACGGGTCTTCCACCGTGACGGCAGAATCGGATACTTTCGCGTATCTCATAATCCCGGCAAGAGCGCGCTTACGCTGAAGGTAGTTGGAGCGGCTCCAAGCTCCGTACCCGCGATCGAGCAACGTGTGCGGCGTATGTTCGACCTCGATGCGAATCCGGCCGTGATTGCGGAACACATGGCTGGGCAGCCCCATCTCGGCGATCTCTGGACACGATATCCCGGCCTCCGCGTCGCTCGCACCTGGGATCGATTCGAGACCATCATCACCACCATTCTGGGCCAGCTGGTCTCAGTCAGCTTCGGCCGCACGTTGATCCGGGAACTCATGCAAAGCAGCGGGGAGAGAGCGAAGCATCCGGCTACAGGGCAGGAGATACGTCTCTTCCCAACCCCGGAGCTGCTCCGCACCGCTGACCTGTCTACTGTGCGCACCTCTGAAATGAGGCGAACCGCCATTCGGACGATCGCCGCGCTGGCTGCGGAAGGTGGCTTACCGCTCGTGGGCCAGACTGGATCCAGGGAACTCCGCCGAACCCTGCTTTCTCTTCCCGGTGTGGGCGCCTGGTCGTCTGAGTACATCGCGATGCGTGCCTTCGATGATAACGATGCATTTCCTGCGACCGACTATGGACTGAAGCAGGAGATCAAACGCCACCCTGAGATGAACGTAAATAACGTACGCCCGTGGCGTGCCTATGCTGCCGCTGCTCTCTGGAAGCACTTTGCGGAAACGAAAGGAACACCCTATGAGTCTGTCGTATAAGTTTACCGACTCCCCGATTGGCAGGTTGAAGCTTGTCGCAAGCGACAAGGGGCTTGTGGCCATTCTTTGGGAGAAGGAAAACCTTCGCCGGGTTCGGCTAGCGGAACTGGTAGAGGACGCCAATCACTCCGTGCTTCGGGAAACAGAGCATCAGCTGAAGGAGTATTTCGCGGCCAATCGGCAATCGTTCTCGCTTCCGCTGGACATGAGAGGCACACGCTTTCAAAACCAGGTGTGGGAAGCGCTTCTGGCCATTCCATTTGGAGAAACCCGGAGCTACGGACAATTGGCGAATCAGCTGGGCAACCCAAAAGCCACGCGCGCGGTGGGTGCGGCGAACGGAAGAAATCCCATTGCGATCGTTGTGCCCTGTCACCGCGTGATTGGATTTTCCGGCAAACTTACCGGCTTCGCGGGGGGTCTGGAAGCGAAGGCGCATTTACTAGCTCTGGAAGGCAAAGACCGAGGGCTTTTCAAATGAGCACACGCAAGACGGTTCCCACTTACCCGCCGGCACACCTGCAAACCGTCGCTCATTCGCAGGCGAGACGCAAGATTCTGCGCGACGGAGCGAGAGCAAACGAACTTCGTGACCACGCATTTCGTCGCATCATACTTTCCATTCCGGTAGGAAAAGTCAGCACCTATGGACGAGTTGCGGCAGCGGCAGGCTATCCGCTGTACCATCGCGCGGTCGCCAGGTTGTTGCGCACCGATCCGCCAGACCATCTCCCCTGGCACCGGGTACTCGGCGCCGGTGGTGAGATCAAACTTCGTCACGAGGCTGCGAAAGAACAGAGAGCGCGGTTGAAGATGGAAGGGGTTAAATTCCTCGGCAAGCGCGTCGATATGGAGCGGTTTGAGCACACAATTCGCTCCTGGGAGACCTTTGGATTTGATGGTTAAAATGTCAGCCGGACCAAATTTGCTCCCAGGGAGCATAGTGACCAACGGCCGCCAAAAATGCATGGACGCCGATTGCGATCACTATGGCAACCACGGCCAGCAGGCAGATGGATACCAGTAGAACGCTGAAGGCTCTCACTTGGCCACCGGCGGTTATCAACATGGTGGCGTGAGCGTATCCGACCGCCGCTATACCGCGAAACATCACCGGCACGGGTTACGGCAGGGCGGCCGGTGCACACTAAAGTGCGCAGATCGCCGGCCTGGATCCTTGTTTCCAGCCACTTCTTTTGGTAGCGTGTAGGGCCTTCCTATTAAGTGAACTTGTTTTAGGATGTTTTTCGTCAAACTCCCACAGACTCGTCATCCTGAGCGCAGCGCCTCACAGATTGATCGGGTGACACAGCGCTTGTGGCGCGGAGTCGAAGGACCTCGGCGGTGCTTATTTTACCCAGGCTGTTCGGAGCTTTTCGGCCACCTATTCCTGACAACAGGATCTGTTGCTGCGGGCTCGGTGGTTGAAAACTTTAAACAGCATGGGCAAGATAAGCATCGCCGAGGTCCTTCGACTCCGCGCCACGAGCGCTGTATCACGCGATGAATCGGTGAGGCGCTACGCTCAGGATGACGATTCCGTGTGAGAACTAACGGAATGGAGACCTTTGCGCGGGAGTCGGGGCGCACCGCAGATCCCTGCGCTCTGGATGACAAAGGGGAGGGCGGTGACTTTTATTGATGACGGTTCTGTGGGAGTTTGAAGGAGGGCAAGCGGGAGGGTTTCACCGCGACCTATGGCTGCAAATGCGAAGAGATTCGCACAGGCGCTTATGGTCCACAACCCCCGGCGCCACGGACTTGGGCCGTGTTTGGCGGCTCACCGGGAAATCTCTTCCAGCGTGAGATTCCGCGTGCGCGGCCCCATCCATCCAATCACCGCCATCACGATCAGCATCGCTGCTGCAATGAACGCAAACACGCCCTTCGTGCCGAAATTCTTCAGTACTGCGGCGATGACGAACGAGGTGAAGATTGCTGAAAAGCGGCTCCAGGAATAAACGAAGCCGACCGCGGTCGACCGGATGGTCGTGGGGAAAAGCTCTGTCTGGTAGGCGTGAAAACTGTACGACATTATGTTGCTGGCCAGCGTCAGCCCCACGCCCATGGCGATGAGGAGCATCCCACTCGAAACCTGGCTGAAGGCGAGCCCGCAAACCACGATCGCTGCCGCGGTTGCGACGATCACGCTCTTGCGTTCAAACTTGTCTGCAATCAATAAGCCAATCAGCGGTCCGATCGGCGCCGAAATAGCAATGATCGATGAATACAGCAAGCTGGTCGTAAGCGTGATGCCCTGCTTTACGAGCAGCGTCGGCACCCAGTTGGCGAAGCCGTAGAAGCCGACCGTTTGGCAGACGTTGAAAATGATCATCATCGAGGCGCGCTTTCCATACGGAGCCCTCCACATGTCGAGGAAGGTCTGGCCTGTGCTTACAGGTCCGGGGTCCGTCACAGCAGGAAGGGGAAGCGGGGATTCTCTCGTGACGGACTCCTCCAGCTTCGACATCACACGGTCGGCTTCAGCGAGCCGCCCTTTCTGCGCCAGCCACCTCGGGCTTTCCGGCAAGGCGCGGCGAATGAACCAGACGAACAGTGCTCCATGCGCTCCGATGATCACCACCCAGCGCCAGCCATCGAGGCCAAAGAACTTGTCGGGCACAAGCAGGTACGAGAGAAACGCCACCACCGGGACAGCCATAAACCCCACCGCCTGCTCGCAGGCAAAAGCGCGTCCGCGGATATGTTTTGGCACCAGCTCGGAGATATACGTGCCGATGGTTACCAGTTCCACCCCAATACCGAGCCCGGCCATAAAACGCCAGAAGTTCAGTCCGGTCGCTGTGACCTGAAATGCCATCGTAAGGTTCGCTGCCGAGTAAAACAGCAGGGAGTAGGTAAAGATCGCCCGGCGTCCAAAACGGTCTGCAAGAAACCCGCAACAAATCGTGCCTACGAAAAGCCCTGCGAATAGAAACGCAATGAAGGCTGCCACACCGTTCATGCCAAAGAGACCAGCGGTGGTGGTGGTCAGAATGCCGCTCCTCACCAATCCCGGTGCGACATATCCGGAATAAAGCAGGTCGTAGAGTTCAAAAAAGAACCCGAGGCTCAAAAGCACGACTAACTTCCACATCGTTCGCGTGGGTGGGAGCCGGTCAAGCCGAGCGGAAATTGTGGCCGCCGAAAGGGGCAGGGGATCGATCACCGCTTGCTGCTCCAGGTGTGTGCCGCTTCCGGATTCATGAGCGCTTTCACGAAGATGCCCCCCACAACCGACCGGGCTTGAAAAGCTACCTGCCGTCCCGTCTCCGTGTCGTAGTAGTCCGTAGTTGGAACCCGGGAGGCTGATGTATCAATCCATTGCACCAATCGCCCCATTAGATCGCGCCACTGTACCGGATCCGCAGCGAGCGAAGCCGTCCAGATCTGCCAATCCAGCTTGGTGATGGTCTTGCGGTTGTCCAACGGCAGGCCGTAGGTCTTCATCTGCTTCATGTAGTAAGACCACTCTGTCTGCATCACCTTTGGCGGAAAAAGATGCAAGCCGAGCAGCTCGTCCCACACCAGGTTGTACTTCTGGCTCCATGTACCGGGCTGATCGAAGGCCAGCTTGTAGTGGTCTCCGTCAAGCGCCATCGATTCCCACTGAGCGGGCAGCTTGCGGACGATATGTTCATAGCGATCCGCCAGATCCTTCTCCCCCACGCCGCGAGAGATCTCGACAAACGCTCCCAGCGCCTCGATCGCCTTGATCGATAGATTGGTGTTGTGCGCAAGATGGCCGGCAAAGTCATCCGTGCTGAGCTGATTCTCCGGATCGATGCCTTTCGTCTCGAGGTACTCCGCCCATTGCTTTAACTGCGGCATATACTTTCGAGCGAATTCCCAGTTATGCTCGGCATGTTCGAGCCCGGCGACCATCAGGATCAGGTTGGCGCTCTCCTCTACCGGCATCTGATTGTCTTCATTCAGTTCACCGCCACCGTAGACCTGGCCGTTCGCCAGAGGGTAGGTTCCCAGGTCATGGGGCGCAAAAGGAAAGCGCCAGCGCGGCAACGCCGCGTAGCGCATCACTGGGTCCAGTTGAGCCTGCAACAGCGCCGGGTTGAAAAGCAGAAAAAAAGGCGACGACGGATACGTCACATCTACCGTGTCAATGCAGCCGTTGCTGCCATTCTCTTTGGAAAAGAACATGGGCGTGCCGTCTATATCCGCCGCCAGCTTGTGCGCCGCAATGGTCTGGCGAAAGACCAGGCTGGTGAGGTAGGCGTAGTCGCCGCCGCCCACGGCGCGCATGCTGGCCACCAACTCAGCGTCGAACTTCTCTGCCCGCGCCACCAGCGAGGGATAATCCTGCTCCGACTGATTGAGCATGGCAGCCGTTGTCATCCCGTTGCGCTGCCAATAATCGCGCAACCTGCGGCCCAGGTACTCAATCGCGGCGCCGTCGGTGTAAGCCAGCAGGACATGCCGGCTCACCGGGGTTCCGGTAACACTCCCCAGCGCCAGCTTGACGGCAAGATCCGGCGCCCGGCCGCGCGGACTGGCGACCTCGTTCGGCATCTCCATGTTGTCCATCCGGGCGAGCGATCCTTGCTCAATGAACTCCTCTATGGCCTGGGTTGATATCTCAGTCTCTGCGCCGGCCGTGTCTGGCACGGCAAGGTGGAAGTAACCCCAATCGATGCGAACGCGGTCTCCCGACTGGTGCATGGTGGCCTGATCGCGTGTGCCCACATTCAGCGAAGTCAACGATCCCACTTGGGAGCGGCCCCACACCACGGGCTGCGCCGGCTCATCCACCGCGATCAGCGGGTCTACATCGAGCAGCACGTCGACCTGGTGCGCAGCGCCATCGGTCGAAACAGCCTCCCACGTGAGATACGTGACCGGCCGCGAAAGAATATCCAGATCCTGGGGAAACAGCGGTGTGAAGAAGGTGACCCTCAGCTCGACTCCGGCCGCGCTAAAACGATACTTCGACTGTAGCGGAGTAACTTCCACCGATGTCTGCGGCATAGCGTCAACGGCAGGTTTCCCTCGTGGGCGACGAGGTGTCGGGCCCATCCATCGGAAGACATGGCCGTCGATCCGAACCAGGCCGGTCATGGGCTGCGGCGATCCCGACCAGTGTTGGGTTGGCACATCGGTGAGCTTGTCGGCCATAGACCAGACGCTGAAGTAAGGGTCGTTGGCGATCAGTGGAACCGCCGCCGGTCGATGGAGAGAGGGTTGGGCCCACCCGGAGGAGGCGATAAGAACAAGGGGTGCAAGAGCTTTAAGAGACCGCACAAAAGAAGAGAACAAATTCATCTCACGACCAGGCATCTGTATTTAAACCACAAGAAACTGCTCTATATTTTTGTCTCGGGAAACGCCGTGATGCGCAGCTTAGCCGCTGCATAGGGGATCAGCGTGATCGTCTCTTCGGGTTGATCGCTGGTCACTGGACTTTCCGGAACCGGATCGGCGACCCCGTCGACAGCGCGCCATTGTGGCAGCTTGCGCGCTTTCACTTCCAGCTTTACGGGCGTGTGCCTGGCGCTGAAGGGCAGATCTTTTATCTCCGTTTCAATCACCGCGATGCCATGCGCCGGCGAGGCAGGATCGAGAGCAAGGGCATAGTTCCACTGCGTCGTAGGGTATATCTGCCAATCGGCTGTCATACCCCGGTCGCGCAGCTTCAACCAGTCTTCACCGATGCCGTAAGAGAAGACCAGGGGCCCGCGCTCCACCGCAACCGAGTTGTGAAACCAGCGTGACACGCGCGGTTGGAGAGGGAACTCAACCTCCACCTGATCGCCGGCCTTCCAGGTTCTCTCGATGCGGGCAAACGAGCCGGCAGCGGGCTGCGGTTGCAGTTGACCGTTGACGCGGATTTTTGTCCCGGCTGCCCAATGCGGGATGCGCAGCAGAAGAGGGAATGCCAGGGAAGCGGTTGGATTGACCGTCAGGTGTACCATTCCGCGAAAAGGGTAATTGGTCTCTTCCACAACATGTACCTGCGTGTCGCGAACCATGGTGCGCACTTCGCAGGGCGCGTAGGCCGCTGCCACCAGGCCATCGTCGTGCGACAGCATGAAGAGACTGGCCGCGAACTTCGGCCACCCCTGGTTAAAATTCGCTGTGCAGCAGCCGAAGTTCGGCTCCAGTCCAAACAGGTTTGACTCCGGGCCATCCGTAGTCCATGGCTTGGCGTGCAGGCTGCACTCCACCTGATTTGGCTGCTGATTGTATTGGTGTGCCCACATGTCATCTGTCAGTGTGCCGGGCAGTGCATTGAATGCGAGCCTCTCCAGCCGGTCGCCGAGTGCAGGGTCGCCGAGGATCGCCAGCGACTGCTCCAGCGAGAACATGTACTCCACCACCGTGCAGAGCTCGGAACCCTGCGAAGGATTGGGACCGGCCAGGTGCTCGTCGCAGGAGAACATCCCGTTGGGAAGACCGTGATATCTATCCAACTCCGCGATCATCTGCAGCACAGCTTTGCGATCTGTTTCCGAACCGGAAAACACAGACCAAACCGGGCCGGTCTTGATCGCCTGGCCGTTGTTCACCCCGTGCGTCGCCAGTGCCAGGTCTTTCAGCCCGCCGCCCTCTTCCAGCTTGATGTAATCGCGAGTAATGCGCTCTTTGTATTGGAAATTCGCGTACTGCGCGATCCAGTCGTATCCCTGCGTATGCAGCATGCGTACCAGCTCCAGCAGCTTCGGATCGCCGGTGCGGTTATAAAGCCATAGGACGCTCAGGGCCTCATCCTGCCAACGGAATCTACCCCAGTCGCGCAGTGGCCGCTTGGGTAGCTCCGCCAGCTGGTACTGGAAGTAACGCTGCATCAGAGGGATGACGCGCGGATCTCCGGTCGCTTCCTGATACTGGGTAAGCACCTTCAACATCACGATCCGCGGCCACCAATCGTCGTTGGACCTGGGGCCGAACATGCCGCTGGCCGCCTGGTTGTCCAAGGTCCAATCGATATACTTCTGTACCTTCGCCTTCAGCCGAACATCGCCTAACTGATACGCAAGGGGCGTCAAGCCATCCAGGAAATAAGGTCCGCGTTCCCAGGACTCGCCGCTACCTCCCAGCCATCCGCTGTTGGGGCCCACATCAGGCCACGTCTCATCCAAATGACCGCTGAGACCGTTTGCCTGGACCTGCAGTTGCGCCCGCAGCCACCCGGCCGGCCTGATTGCACTCAACGGCAGCAGATAGAACGCGTTTCGCGCAAGTGGCGTGCGGTTCTTCACCGCTGCCGGCGAGTCAGAACTCCATCCCGCAAGGCGCGCCGGAAGGGCACTCGTCAGGCCAGCAAGTCCAAGCTGCTTGAGGAAGAGGCGCCTGCTGGGATTATCCTGTTTTCCGCTGGACACGAATCCCGCTCCTTACTTGCAACGAAAACTGGGTGGCCCACCCGTCCCTCAAAAAATAGCAATCGGATTAAACAACGAACCCGTACCACCCGGTAAGCGAAGCGGAGCAGCCACCACTAAAAACTCCCAACGCCGTTCTTCCTCGCAGACTTTAATCAGTTCCTCGAATTGCAGGCTGTCGGAGCAAACCATCCCCATGGAGACAATTTGCAGGGCATGGATAGGGCCGGCCATTCCCTCCACATTGCTGGGAACCGTTTCGCCGTCGCCATCCGGAAAAAATGCGGCCACCTTTCGCTCGTGCAGCATGCGGATAGTTTCCACGTGCAAACCGGGTTTTCCTTCTCCGTCGTAACCGTTGTTCCACGGGCCCAACTCCAGCCGTCGACGGTGATGACCGGTGCGGAAAACGAAGATATCTCCTTGCTCGAGACGAACGCCCTCCGCCTTTTCCGCCGCCTCCAGTTCCGCTGTCGTCACCGCTTCTCCCGGTTCCAGCCACTTCACCCCACGCAGGCGGGGGATATCGATCAGAACCCCGCGGCCGACGATGCCGTGCGCGTACGCGGTGATGTCCTGAATGGTGGTGCCCTGGGAGGTTACGGCGCTCATCGGCTTCCCGTTATAGAGCTTCCCATGCATGGCGATATGACAGAGCGCGTCGATGTGGGTGTAGCAGTCGCCATGAATCTCACTCCCCAGGTAGTCCGCGCAGTATGCGGGCTCTCCCCAGGCTGATTGGATGTCAAAGTCCCGAACCATATGGTGGGTTGCAGGGTGGGGATTGTCGGGTCCAGCCACCTTATTGATAGGGATTGCCATCGAGACCGACCGCCCGGAACGCACCAGGCCCGCAGCTCGCCGGATGTGCTCCGGCTGAATGTAATTCAGCGTCCCCTTTTCGTCATCGTCACCCCATCGGCCCCAATTGCAGACTGCCTGAAACAATTCCTCGAACTCTGCTCTGGAAACATGGGAGGGTGTTGTTTTCGTCATCGTGGCCTATATCTCCGTAAACGCCAAGATAACACTCTGCCCTATCCGTCTCTGAACGCGAATATCATGGCCACTGAAAGCTTTGGCCCTGACAAAATGACAAAATCAAATCGTCTCCAACTCTACCTGTTCGTAGTTCTCGCCTGCGGCCTCATCCCCTTCATCACTCGAGCGGACGCGACCAAAGCTCCGGCGGATGTGAAGCCGGGCAGCATCACCTACGAGGACATCCCCTATCCATACCCCGTGATGTACCTGCCGCTTACGCTCTACGGCCAGGACGTGCGCATGGCCTATATGGATATTCCACCGGCGGGTCAGCCAAACGGCCGCACCGTCGTCCTGCTCCACGGAATGAATTTCGGGGGCTTCTACTTCGGTGGTCCGATCGATGCGCTACGCAAGGCCGGTTTTCGCGTGGTGGTGCCCGACCAGGTCGGATTCGGCCGTTCCTCAAAGCCGGTCATCCCTTACAACTTTCACGATATGGCGCTGAACACGCGCACGCTGCTGCAATCTCTGGGCATAGCCAAGGCAGCCATCGTAGGCCACTCCATGGGCGGTATGCTGGCCGCCCGCTTCGCTGCTTCTTATCCGGACATGACCGAGCGCGTCGTACTCTACGATCCCATCGGCCTGACCGATGTACGTTGGAGCCAGCCCTGGCACAGCGCGGAAGAGGCCTACAAAGCAACCATGGCGCGCACCCAGGATCAGGTCTGGCAAGAGGCCTATGCCACGATTCAACGCTACTTTCCCGACGCCTGGAAACCGGAGTATGAGCAGTATGTGCGCATCCTCTACGCCCCAACGCTCAGCGGCGATTGGCCGCGCCTGGCCATGGTGCGCTCCATCTATCGGCAGATCACTTATCTGGATCCGGTCGTCGATGACTGGTCGCACATTAAGGTCAAGGCGCTCGTTTTGGGCGGAGAGAGAGATGGCCAGAATTTCCCCGCGCTGGCCAAACACATCGCCGATACGATTCCTGGCGCTGAGCTGGTCATCATCCCCAACGTAGGCCACGTGCCTCACCTTCAAGTCCCGGAAATCTTCAATCGCGAGCTGTTGAAGTTTCTCCAGCCGGAAGTACAAAACTAATTCAGCGCCTGGTTTGTAGACTTTCTTTATGGCTTCGCCCGCGGAAATAACGGCCCAGCTTCGCAGGCTGGATTGGGCGCGTGGTTTACGCGCCGGCCTGGCGGTTGCCGCGGCCATGGTGGTCTGCCGGATGCTTGGCGTGCCCATGGGCTGGAGCGCCCTGGGCGCGTTCGAAGGCAACATCGTAGATAACGGGGGCCCTTACCGCGCTCGCTTTATCTCCATTGCCATGTTGATGGGCTTTGGCAGCCTGGGCGCGGTGCTGGCCAGCCTGGCCAGTCCTCATCTGGCCCGGACGCTGGTGCTCACCGCCGTCTTCTCTTTTGTGATCACCTACCTCCGTGCCGCGGGTCCCGCATTAACCACATCCAGCGCGATCATTCTGGTGATCTACTTTGTCGGCATCGATCACCCCGCGGCCTCGCTTGCCGGCGCTCTCAGCCAAGCCGGTCTCTTTCTGGGCGGATGCGCCTTCGCCGCCATCCTTTCGTTGTTTCTCTGGCCGGTGTACCCCTTTGGCCATGCCCGGCGGGTCATTGCTCTTTGCTTCGGCGTACTGGCGCAATCGCTGGCGGAGATGGATGCGCTGCTGGCGGAGGCCGATGCTGCAAAAGATCAAGGATCATCCTGGACGGCGTGCTGGTTCAGCGTAGCCCAGGGGTTCCCCAACCGCATGCGCAGTGCGCTGGAGGCAGCCCGCACTAGCCTGGGCAGCGTGCGTGCCCGTACCCCGGCGCGCTCCGCGCGGGGACGCAACCTGGCCGTGCTGCTGGAAACCGCGGATATACTGTTCAGCCGCGCGTTAGCCATGGTCGACCTGGCGGAGCGCTCGGCTATCGAAGGCAACGCGGAGGATATTGCCTTTGCCCGTCAGAGACTGGCCTGGCTGGGGCAGGCGGCGCTGCTGGCGGAACAGGGAATGGGGGATCGGGCTCGGTTGGCCGAGGTTCTCCGCCAAGGCAATGCGCTGATCGCCGCCGCCCGCATGGCCAATGGCCCTGCGGATTCAGCAGTGATGTTTGCGGCTGCCTTTAATGCCCTGCAAGCGGAGTGCGCACAGCACCTCGAGAGCGCGCTCGAAGCACTCGCGGGCATATGGACCGGGGCCGATACGGCCTTTTCCCGAACACAAGTCCCGGGCACACCACTCCAGGTCAGGGCCGAGCAGCGCCTGCGCCTAGAGTCGCCGGGCGTGTTCGAGTCGCTGCGGGAGAATTGGACCTTTGCCTCCTCCGCGTTGCGCCACGCCCTGCGCACCTCCGCGGTCTGTGTATCCAGCGTGCTGCTGGTACGGGCGCTGCATCTGCCCTACGGCGAGTGGATGGCGTTTACCGCAGTCATCGTTCTGCAGCCCTACGTGGCGCATACCTGGCAAAAATCGCTGCAACGGGTGGGTGGGACCATTGCCGGCGCCCTGCTGGCTGCGCTTCTGATGGTCTTCATCCGCACCCCCGAAGCGCTGATAGCCACCGTGTGCATCACCGCGTTCTTCACCCTGGCCTGGTTCGCCGTCGACTATGCCTGGTACAGCTTCTTCCTGACCCCCACCTTTGTGCTGCTGACCATGCACGGCAGGCACGACTGGCGCCTGGCCGGCATCCGAGCCATGGACACCATGCTGGGTGCGGCCTTGGCCCTGATCGCGGTGAAACTTCTCTGGACCGATTCGGAGCATCTGCGCTTGCGCGAGATCCTCGCCCGATCAGGCCAGGCGAACGCGGGTTACCTGGCCGCGATACGCCGCTACTGGAGCACCTCCAGGGAAGAGAAGGCGGCCGCTAACGTGGACATCCTGGCGCCGGCGCGACGGCATGCCGGGCTGGCCAACAATGAATCTGAGGAGGCGCTGGAGCGGCTGATGATGGAGGGCACGCAGAATCCAGCCGCTTCGGTGCGCACCGAGCATGCGCTGGCCTTCGCCACCTATTCCCGCCGCCTGACCCAGGGCATGGTCTCTGTGGCGCTGGTCCATTCCGTGCCTCCGGGCCCGGAGTGGGTTCCCTTCGTCGTCGATCTCGAAGGCAGGCTGCATTGCATTGCCGGGTTGCTGCGTGGAGAGCAGGTGGAGTTAGGCAAACCTCAGGCTCAGGCGTTGCTTCCGGCGGGCGAAGAGCAGGGCCAGGCAACGCGCCTCCGGCAACAGGTGGAGGTGCTGGAGAAATCGGCCCAGGGCATCGGCCCGCCAGAGCTCTCTAGATTGAGAGCAAACCGTGCTTGATGGTAGGTGGAGACTCCGCCTTTAGCGACGAGCGTGATATTTTCGGGTAAGGCATTTGATCCCACCGGGCCCCCAGCATTAACAAAAATGCATTAGAGATTTCCGCACAACCCGCGAAAACCACACACCGATGGAACCCGATCCAAACAACGCGCCCCAGCCCGTAGCCAGTTTGCCTGCCGTGGCGCAGCCGGTAGCCGCCTCGCTGACCCGCGCCGCGATCTTCCTCGTCGTGACCCTGAACCCGGGCACCGACAACCGCGCCACCCTCCGTTCCTTCTGCGCAGATCTCTCCGCCCTGCTACGCGCGGTGGAGTTTCGCGACCTGGAAGGGCAGCTCTCCTGCGTCATGGGCTTTGGCTCCGAAGCGTGGGACCGTCTCTTTGGATCACCACGGCCGGCAGAACTGCATCCCTTCCGGGAGTTTCGCGGCGGAACGCGCCATGCGGTCGCCACCCCCGGCGACTTGTTATTCCACATCCGTGCCAAGCGCATGGATCTATGCTTCGAGCTGGCCACCCAGATGATGGCGCGTATCGGCAAAGCCGTTTCGCCGGTGGACGAAGTGCACGGTTTCCGCTACTTCGACGACCGCGACCTCATCGGTTTCGTTGACGGGACGGAAAATCCCAGAGGCGCGGCCGCGGTCGATGCCGTGCTCATCGGCGAGGAGGACCCCGTCTTCGCCGGCGGCAGCTACGTCATCGTGCAGAAATATCTCCACGACCTCGACGCTTGGAACGCGCTCTCCACCGAGGCGCAGGAACGCATCATCGGCCGCACCAAGCTGGCCGACATCGAATTGGACGACTCCGTCAAGCCGACCTCTGCGCACAACGCGCTCACCACCATCGAGGAGAACGGCAAAGAAGATCAAGATCCTGCGCGACAACATGCCCTTCGGCCAGCCCGCGCATGGTGAATTTGGCACCTATTTCATTGGCTACAGCCGTTCCCCCCGCACTATCGAGCAGATGCTCGAGAACATGTTCGTCGGCCGGCCGCCCGGCAACTACGACCGCCTGCTCGACTTCAGCCGCGCCGTCACCGGAAACCTGTTCTTCGTGCCCTCCGCGACATTTCTAGACGACGTATCCGAAGATCCACCTGGCGGTTGCGGAGCGCCACGGCGGCCACGGCCGAACCCTCTCCATCCACCCCGTCCGACGAACGACGGTTCCCTCGGCATCGGTTCCCTTAAAGGAGACATCCGGCATGAATAATCTCCATCGCGAGCTCGCTCCCATTTCCGATTCGGCGTGGGCTCAGATCGAAGAAGAAACATCGCGTACGCTCAAGCGCTACCTCGCCGGGCGGCGTGTCGTCGACGTACAGGGGCCCGGCGGCACTGTCCTTTCCGCCGTCGGCACCGGCCACCTGCGTGTCGATTTCCGCCCCGGGTGACGGCATCGTCGCCAGGCAGCGCGAGGTAAAGCCGCTGGTCGAGTTGCGTGTTCCCTTCGAACTCGATCGCCAGCAGATCGACGACGTCGACCGCGGCGCCAACGACTCGGATTGGCAACCGGCAAAGGACGCCGCGCGACAGATCGCTTTTGCCGAGGATAGCGCCATATTCGAGGGCTACGCCGCAGCCGGTATTCAAGGCGTCCGCCAGGGGACCAGCAATCCCATCATGACCCTCCCCGCCGACGTGCGCGAGTACCCGGAAGCCATTGCCCAGGCCTTGAGCCAGTTGCGCCTGGTTGGGGTCAACGGCCCTTACTCGGTGTTGCTCGGCGCCGATGCCTACACCGCACTCGCCGAGACCAGCGACCACGGCTACCCGGTGCTGGAGCACGTCAAGCGGCTGGTCAACGATGAAATCATCTGGGCGCCCGCCATTGCCGGGGCGTTCGTCTTGACCACCCGTGGCGGCGATTTCGACCTGCATCTCGGCCAGGACGTCTCCATCGGCTACCTCAGCCACACCGATACTGCTGTCCGTCTCTATCTGCAGGAGAGCTTCACTTTCCTCCCGCTCACCAGCGAGGCGAGCGTCGCGCTGGCTCCTCCAGCAAAGGCAACGAGTTAGGCATCATCAGGCGGGGTCACATGAAGAAAAAGATTGCAGGCATTAATCCCGACGTTCCGCCCAGTGGTACTGGATGCGTGGAGTGTTTGGCCGCCGGCGACTGGTGGCTTCATCTTCGCCGCTGTGCGGAATGCGGACACATCGGCTGCTGCGACAGCTCTCCAAACCAGCACGCACGCAAACATTTCCACGCCGCCGGGCATCCCATCATGCAGAGTTTCGAACCGGGTGAAGGGTGGTTTTGGAACTTCCAAACCGAGAGCGAGGTGGAAGGCCAGAGGCTCGCTCCGCCAGGAGCCCACCCATTGAGCCAGCCCACTCCAGGACCGCGGGGCCGGGTCCCGGTGGATTGGGAACAGAAGCTTCACGGCTGACCGGTCAGGCTTGCCTAATCCGGGTTTGAGGCCCAAAATGAACCCGTCCAAGCTTCTAAACGGCGCTGCGTTCTGCAGGGAAGGGAACTCATTCTCGTCATGGGACCTGCACGCCGATCCGATAGCAAAGTGCCGCCCATCACGGAAATAGACGTCCTATGGCTCACCGCAGGTCTCAGTTGCGATGGGGACACCATCGCCATGACCGCCGCCACCCAGCCCAGTATTGAGGACATCGTCCTGGGGGCCTTTCCCTGGATCCCCAAGGTCCATTTCTATAATCCCTTCCTCGCCGCCGACAATGGAGAGGACTTCATGGCCCATTTTCATCGCGCGGCAGATGGGAAATCGAATCCTTTCATCCTGGTGATGGAGGGCTCCATTCCAGATGAAACCAATAAGGAAGAAGGCTATTGGGCATCCTTCGGCACCGACCAGTTGACTGGTCAACCCATCACCACCTGTCAATGGATCGACTGGCTGGCGCCGAAAGCATGGGCCGTCCTGGCGGCAGGAACCTGCGCCACCTATGGCGGCATTCACGCCATGGAAGGCAATCCCACCGGCTGCATGGGGCTGCCCGATTATCTTGGTTGGCAGTTTCGCTCCACAGGCGATATCCCCATCGTCTGCGTTCCCGGATGCCCCGTGCAGCCGGACAATTTTATGGAGACGCTGCTGTACCTGCTGCATATGGCAGCCGGGCGCGCCCCGATGATCCCGCTCGATGATGCCCTGCGTCCTACCTGGCTCTTTGGAGCCACCGTGCATGAAGGCTGTGATCGCGGCGGGTACTACGAGCAGGCGCAGTTTGCCGAAGAGTATGGGTCGCCGTTGTGCATCGTAAAACTAGGATGCTGGGGCCCGGTGGTGCAATGCAATGTGGGCAAGCGTGGCTGGATGGCCGGCCTCGGCGGATGCCCGAATGTTGGGGGTATCTGCATCGGGTGCACCATGCCAGGGTTTCCCGACAAGTTTATGCCCTTCATGAATCAGCCGCCGGGCTCCCTGTTGTCATCCGCCGCTGTCCAAACCTATGGGCGGGCTATTCACGCCTTGCGCCGCTTTACCCAGGCATCGCTCAATAAGGAACCCGTCTGGCGGCAAAGGCGCAACGCGCAGGGCAGTCAGTCGCTGATGCGGGAGAAGTGAACCATGTCTTCGGATTTAGGCCTGCCCGATATCGCTGAGGCGGAAGCCATCCTGATTGAGCTGGCAAAAGTATCTGCCGACCCGATGTTGAGTGCTCTCCTCCCTGTTCTCAATCAACTCACTGAGAACCGGTCCCCTCTGGCCTCGGCCCCCAATCCTGAGGCGAAATACCGCGCTTTGTTGGAGCAGATACCCGCGGTGGTCTTCATGGCCTATCTCGACCGGGGTATCAGCGAGGCCTATGTGAGCCCGCAGATTGAAGCCGCCCTGGGATATTCCCGGGAAGAATGGCTGGAAGATCCAGTCCGCTGGTACCAACGCATTCACCCCGATGATAAGCAGCGTTGGAGCCTCGAAGCCGCGGAGATGTTCCTCTCCGGCAAGCCTTTGCGCTCCGCCTATCGAGTAATTGCACGCGATGGCCGCGTCATCTGGTTCCATTGCGACGCCCGCATGATGCGCCTGGAAGACGGACGCCCCTGGTGCATTCACGGTGTCGCCTTCGACATATCCGATCTAAAACGCATCGAAGAGGAACTCCAGGAAGAACGTAACTTCGTCTCCGCCATCCTGGATACCGTAGGAGCATTGGTAGTCGTCCTGGACAACGAAGGACGCATCCTACGCTTCAACCCTGCTTGTGAACTGACCACGGGATATTCCATGGAGGAGGTTCAGGGCAAATACATCTGGGACCTCTTTCTGCTTCCTGGGGAGGTCGATCGCTTCCGCGCCAATTTCGAGATGCTGCGTCCCGATCTTCTCCCCCAGGATTACCAAACCATTTGGGTCACACGCCACGGAGAGCAGCGGCTTATCGCCTGGTCGAGCACTTTGCTTCCCGGGATTGGAGAAACGGCCCGTTACATCATCGCCACCGGCATCGACATCACGGAACGAAAGCATTTAGAGAAGGCAATCCTCGACATAAGTGCCAGGGAGCAACGGAGAATTGGCCAGGATCTGCATGACGGTCTGGGCCAGCATCTGACTGGGATCGCATTCATGGCCAAGGTGCATGAAGCGAAGTTGGCGGAGCAGAAGAGGCCCGAAACCGAGGATGCAGCCAAGATCGTGAAGCTGGTGAACGAAGCCATTCACAAGACGCGCGAATTGGCCCGAGGCTTGCTTCCGGTAGTTTCTGATTCGCACGGTCTGATGTCCGCCTTGCAGTTGTGGGCGGCAGAAGTAGAAGATCTCTTTGGAGTACCGTGCCGCTTTCAGTGTGAAACGCCGGTCCTGATTCACGATGACACCATGGCCACCCATCTTTACCACATCGCTCAGGAAGCAGTGAATAATGCCATCAAGCATGGCAATCCGCGGAAGGTCCTGATCCAGTTGACGGCCGAAGAGGGCCGCGGCAAGCTGCTGATAAAGGATGACGGTAAGGGCATTGCTGAAAACCCTGCGCACACCGAGGGTATGGGGTTGCACATCATGAATTACCGGGCGGGCGTGATCGGCGGGGTGCTTGAAGCACGGCGGGACACTCCGCGAGGAACCATCGTTACCTGTACCTTTCCGGTGAGAGACAGTGGATAAAAAGACCGTTTTTATCGTGGATGACCATCCCCTATTGCGTCAGGGGCTGGCGTTATTAGTGAATCGGGAAGACGATCTCACCGTTTGCGGTGAGGCGGAAGAGGCGCAGACCGCGATGAAGGAAATCGCGGCGCGGAAGCCGGACATCCTGATCGTGGATATCTCGCTGAACGGTCCGGATGGACTGGAGCTCTTGAAGAACCTGCGCGCGTTATACCCCAGCCTTCCGGTGTTGATCCTCTCCATGCACGACGAGTCAATTTATGCCGAGCGCGCGTTGCGAGCCCGCGCCAATGGCTACATCATGAAGCAGGAGGCCACGGAAAAGGTCCTGGTCGCCGTGCGCCGTATTCTCGGCGGAGACATCTACCTCAGCGATCGCATGGCCAACAAGCTGCTTCACCAATACATCAGCGGCGCTTCGCAGGACGTGAACTCCCGCCTCTCCACTCTTTCCGACCGTGAGCTTGAGGTATTCCGCCTGATCGGTGAAGGGCGCAGCACGCGCCAGATCGCCGAAAAACTCCACCTAAGCATCAAAACCGTCGAAACCTACCAGGCTCACATCAAAGACAAGCTGTCTCTGCACAGCGGGCGCGAACTGGTGCAACACGCCATCCAATCGAACATCTCCCAAAAAACCTCTTAAGGTTATCGCAGCTCGACTAATTCGTATTCTTCCAGTTCCGGGAGCGTAAAGTTTACGTAACCGTCACTGTGGTTTACTGCGATGGTTTGCCCAGACCGGATGGCGCGGGCCGACTGGAAGGGACCTCTTAGGCCTACCTGGATATTCGCCATTGGGATGGGGTTGAAGTATGCGGTATCCGCATGACCCGAGAGATTAATGAATTGCACCAGGTGACGATCGCCCTGGCTCATGAGGGTGATCTCCACCAGGGGATGGGCATTGCTCTTAAGCTGGCGTCCGTTGGGCAACATGGAGTCAATCAGGTCGCTCATCAGCCCCGAGTGCGCTTCCGAACTGTGCCGGTAGTAAATGCCTCCCAGATCCCACGGCAGCCACGCCACCTTACCCTGGCCAATGTTCTTCATCACCAGACCGGGGTCTGCTGTGTCTTTCCAATCGACGTGTACGAACTCCGGCGGCCCGTACATCGAGGGAGGGATGAACGTGATCAGGCTGTCGCCTTGCGGCTCTACCTGCAAATAGTCACCCATCATGAACACCACGTCGGTCTGTTTGAGGGAAGGAAAGATGGTCTTATTCCGAATGCGGAAATAGGCGCCGTCCGGATCTTTCCAGAGCTTGACCGTTGGAGCGACTTCAAACTCCGGAGCGCCGGAGGCGGCGATGATCAGGTGTCCACCGCCGCGCACGAAGGCTTCCATGGCTTTTGGCGCCGTGCCGGGGCAAATCACCAGGTCGGCTTCACGCTTTCCCAACCAATCCAGATTCTCGACTGCGGAGAAGGGAATGTGTTGCTCGGTGAGTAGCCGGAAGAGTCCGCGATAAGAATCCTGCGCGATGGAGAAGCCAACCCCTCCCCTCGGAGCCAGAAGAAAAACGCGCGCCTCGCTCTTTTGTCCCACGTAGTAGTCCTGGTGATCTTTGAGCCAGGCGTAGGCTGGGGCTGCAACATCGATCGCCATTCTGTCCGGCTGCTCGGCGAGTGTGCCGTGCACGTTGAATGCGGCTGCTCCTCCATTCGCGACATTCTGCCAGATGCGTGTTCGCACCTCGGGCTGAGGTACGGTGGCAAATCTCCAGGGGAAGTCGACGAACGACATGCCCTGGCACACGACGCCCTTATCCGGATAACTGTTTCTCCATTGATTGGAGTTATCGCTGGCGGTGTAGGGCCAGAGTGGAAGGGGACGTCGCACAGCCGTGTTGGCTTCCCCGTATGCTATGTCTCCGATTTCGGGAGCCGTGCCTACCAGCGCGGCCTGCGGGCGCTTGCTCTTGAGCAGGGTGCGAATAGTGATGGACATGGAGACACTGGCATCGTGCAGAAAGGCGTGATAGTCAGCATCGGGAATGGTAGGCACGCCGCGTTGGAAGCGTTCGCGATAAAGCCGCTGGCAATTGTCGCAGTGGCAGAGCCCCAGTGGACGCTCGCTATAGTCCGCGGTGGGATTGGTGAAATTATTGAAGAAGCAACCGTCCACGTCATAGCGATCGAGCGCTTCGCCAAGAATCTCTACCGCCTTCTGCCGGTACCAGCCGCCGTTGATACATGCCTGATACAGGCCGTTGTAGATCGCCGGCTGGCCATCCGCCATTTTGAAGAACCACTCGGGATGGGCATCGTATGCATCCTTGCGTGCTTTGCTGAAATCCCAGCGGCTGACGATGCGAATGTTGCGTGCATGGGCCTCGTGTAGAACCTCACCGAAGGTGTCGTGTCCTGGGGGAATGAACGGGCTTACGTACTCGTATTGCACCTTGCTGGGATAGAGAGCCGTGATGCCGCCGGCCGACATCATGAGCACATTAGCATTGAAGCGGGCCACGTCGGCGATGAACTGCGTAGGGTTGAGCGCGGCATCCGTTTCGCGCAGATTGGTCTGCAGCCAACGGATGGGCTCGGTCATCCACCAACCGGGCTGTTCGGCTGCTGAGCCTTGACCGGCCAACGCGGCGTCCGGATGCGCGGTGGGAACAGCAACGGCGGCAGCCGTCAAGGCGGCGTGCTGAAGAAATCTTCTTCGGTTCATATCGCAGATCTCTCTACTAGCCTACAAGGGTCGTGGTGGGAAAGAGAACTGCAGATCCCTCGGCTTCCTCCGGAGTTCCATAAGCGCTAACTTGTTTAGGACGTTTTTCGTTCGACACAGCTCACCTCACTCAGGGTAAGTTATGAAAATGCGCCCCCGTCCCTGGTACCTGCTCCTGTTGCTCACTCTGCTGGCATATGGCTTCATGGATGCGCAATCCACACCTCCATCCGCCGGTACTGACTCTGCCCAGGATGCGATGAGTCGCGATCTGCTCGAAGTCACTATCCCCGATTTGGAGCAGATGTACCGCAGCCATAAGTACACCGTCACCCAGGTCGTGCAGTGGTACTTGGCACGCATCGCGAAATACAACGGAATCTATCGTGCCGTGCAGACGGTGGATAGCGAGGGAGCCCTGGCCGCCGCTGCTCGTGAGGATGCGGAAGCTGCGGCGGGCGGCGACCACTACCAGCGCGGCCCGATGTGGGGCGTTCCCATCGTGACCAAAGCGAATACATCGATCAAGGGCTTGGTCACCACCGATGGGTGGAAAGGCTATATGATCCCCGGTCATGAGCTGATCGCGCCTAGGGACGCGACCATCGTCACTAAGCTGCGGGCCGCAGGAGCGGTGATCGTTGGGCAAACCAACATGCCGGACTTTGCCGCCAGCGATACCAATCGCAGTACCGCCTACGGACGCACGGGAAATGCCTACGATGTGCGCTTCAGTCCCGGAGGCTCTTCCGGAGGCACCGTTACTGCGGTCACCGCAAACCTCGCCGTTCTTGGCAATGGAACCGACACCGGCAATTCCATTCGCATGCCGGCTGCGACCAGCTCTGTAGTTGGCGTCTTCCCCACGCGCGGCCTAGTGAGTATTGCCGGCATCGCCCCGCTGGACTGGCTACTCGATAACACCGGGCCCATCGCCCGCGACGTGACCGATGCGGCGATCGCGCTGGACGTGATGGCAGGGCCGGATCCCCTGGATGCCCGCACGGCCGGCTCCGTTACCAGGGCTGAGCGTGGCCCCTACACTGCTTATCTGAAGACAGACGCACTCAAAGGAAAACGCTTCGGCGTGCCCGCATTCATTCTCCGTGGAGCCGGCGTTCCATTCCAGGGGATACCGGCGGGGACGCCTGCAAGTGTGGTCGCAGCCTATAGGGCAGCCTCTCGCACCCCGCTGCAGCCTGCGACGCAAGAGGCCTTCATGAAGGCCCTGGAAGGACTACAGGCCGCTGGTGCGACGGTCGTCTTCGATGATTCCATTCTCCCGGATAGTTTTGCGGAGAACGTGTCCCGGGTATGCACACTGCCATACGTCCGGGAAGGAACGGGGAAGTTTCTCGCCGGGTATGGCCCCCCGCAGTATCACTCGCCCGAGGAGTATCAACGGGCCACAGGATCTCCTTTGCCGGCTACGATCATTGGGGGTACGGACGCCGAGGCTCTCAAAGAGCGGCCCCTGGTGACGCAGACAATGATCGAGACCGATCCGCGAGCGGAGGCCAATTATTTGGCTCCGCGGCGGAGGGCGCTCGCAGCCTACAACGAGGCTCTCGATCGGCTGCACCTCGATGGGTTTGTCTATCCCGCAATTCAGATGCCGCCGCCCGACGAGACCATGCCGCAGGACGGAAAGCTCAGTACCGGCCCGCATAGCGATACCAGTTGGGTGAACATGATCGGCGTTCCGGCGGTGGTGGTTCCGGGCGGCTTCTACCCGGATGGATTACCGTTCGGGATGGAAATTTCAGCCCGGCCGTGGAAGGACGGCGACCTGCTTGGTTGGGCGTACGCTTACGAGCAGGCTACCCGGCACCGCAGGCCACCCGTGCTGGTGGAGAAGGGCCTGCTGCCGGATGCGCGATGAGAGTCTGTAACAATCGTCAATCAAATCACAAAAGCTTTGGGTGCCCCATTCAAGCCGTACTTTGGCTTGAGTGGGCTAGGCTGCCTCCTAGGAGCTCTTGGGCGGCCAGGTAATCTGGCCTGTGTGCTTGTAGGCGAGATTGGCGATGTGGCCGGCACGAGCGGCGGCGATTCCGGTTTCGACGGGTGCGTTCGGTTCTTTGCGGCTCTTGACGCAGGCAAAGAAATTTGCCACGTGGTCAATCGTTCCATCGCGGAAGCTATCCTCTGTGAGGATAGGGTTTTGCCCACTCTGCACGCCCTCGCGGTAAATACCGAAGCTGTTGCGATCGATCTTCAGCGTAGCCTCAGTGCCGCGAAACTCAAGTCCGCCGTCGTCGATGGAGGAGCTCATCATGCCCTCGTACACCACATCCCACCCGGGGTAGCGGAGCGCGGCCTGAAGCGTATCGGGGCAGTCCCACTCTTCAAAAATGTATTTGTCCCCCAGCATCTGTGCCAGCTTCGGCGTATCGCTTTTCATCGCCCAGTGCGCCACATCGATCCAGTGCGTGAACAAATCGGTCATGCCCCCGCCGCCAAAGTTCCAGTACCAGCGCCAGCGGTAGAACTTCTCTTCACTGAATGGTTGGTCGGGAGCGCCACCGAGCCAGAGCTTCCAATCAAGCGCCTGGGTGTCGACCGGCTTCGGCCGCCAGCCCGCCTGGTTATAGTTCTGCCACCAGTAGGTTCGTACCTGGGTCACTCGGCCCAAACTGCCTCCCTGAATCAGATCGACGGCGTTACGAAAGTGAGTCCAGCTGCGCTGCTGCATGCCGCACTGCAGGATTTGTTTGCCGGACCGAACGGCATGGGAGAGGGTGGCGCCTTCTTCGATGGTGTGGGTGACGGGTTTTTCCAGGTAGACGTCTTTGCCCGCCGCCAGGGCGTCGCATGCCACGCGCACGTGCCAGTGATCGGGGGTCGCGATGAGCACCGCGTCTATATCCTTGGTCAGCACTTCGTGATAATCGAGATGGGTAGTAGTAGCAGCGGTGGAGGCAGTCCGTGCCTTCACCTCATCGCGGCGCGGTCCATACACATCGCTAACGGCCACGATCTCGTAGGGAATCCCGGTCTTGTCGGCGGAATCGAGAATGTTTCTCATCCGCCCGCCGGCGCCGATCACGCCGACGCGAAGGGTGTCATTTGCACCCAGGACCTTGGTCGAGGCAAGGGCAGTAAGACCGCTTGCGATGAGGAAGCTGCGGCGATTCGGCTTAAAGGACATGGTGCCCCCGTCAATTTGTTCCCGATGATCTTACCAGCGAAATGCACGGTACGGCAGACCAGCCTCGGTCTGCGGGATCTCTTTCGTGTAGGGAGGCCGTCTTGATTTGATGTCTCCAGAAGGCCTATAACAACGCTGGCAGGGTCCAGGAGACTCTATGAATGCAACGCGACGTTCTCTTTTGCAGGCTATTCCCCTGTTGGCCGCCTCTTCGGCGTTCGCGGCGGATAGTCCGGCACTCAGCTCCTTCATCAAGCCTTTTGACCAACTACCGGTAAAGCAAAATGATCAGAATGAATCCAGGGCAATCCTGAACGGTGTCACTCATTCTGGCGGCCACCTTGAAGTTCACGAGACGACACTTGCTCCAGGAGGGTCGCCGCATCCACCCCATCGGCACGAGCATGAAGAGCTTCTTCTCATGGTGAGCGGCACCCTCGCCGTTACCATTGAGGGAAAGACAGCGGTGATCGGGCCGGGAGGCGCAGCGTTTTTCCACTCCAACGAGTTACACGGCGCGCGTAATCCGGGTACTGAAAAGGCGCAGTATTTCGTAGTTGCTACAGGAGTTCAATAACCAGGTAGGGGAGATTTCCATGAATGCCACCCGGCGCTCTGTTCTGCAGGCTATTCCCATGTTGGCCGCTTCTTCGGCGTTCGCGGCGGATAGTCCGGCACTCAGCTCCTTCATCAAGCCTTTTGACCAGCTACCCGTGAAGAAAAATGGGCAGAACGAATCCCGGCCAATCCTGGACGGCCTCACACATTCCGGCGATCACCTGGAAGTGCACGAGACGACGCTGGCCCCGGGAAGTGAGCCGCATCCCCCGCACAGGCATGAGCACGAGGAGCTCTTCCTGATGATGAAGGGCTCATTGGCGGTGACGATTGCCGGAAAGACCGTGGTGATCGGGCCCGGAGGCGCGGCATTCGTCCATTCCAACGAATTGCACGGCGTACATAACCCGGGAACAGAAAACGCGCAATACTTCGTGGTGGCAACTGGGGTATGACAGGCTGCTGGGGAAGTCACCCCGAATTGCTAATGGTCCATTTCAGAGTTGGAGGTCCCCCAGGATTTCATTCTGGGGTATTTTCAGCCGTCCCTGCGGGACTGGGTCGTTTCTCGAACTCTACCAGGACTCACGTCCTGGGCTACTCTCAGCCGTCCCTGCGGGACTAAATTTGGAGAGCATAGTTCTCGGACACGCTCTAAAGCCCAGAATTTTGCACGAGCGGTACGGCCCGACTTCAAGTCGTGCCCTGATACAAAACATGAGTTTTCCGCAAGCTGTAAAGGAACCGCAGTTCGCTCGACTGTGACGCTAAATGATGAAGACCTTGAAGAACCTCAGCGAACAGCAGAACATAGCGCGTCGAATGGCGGAGCTTTCGCCGGAGGATAAGGCGCGCTGGGGCACCATGTCTGTCCACCAGATGGTGTGCCATTTGGATGACTCCTACAAGGTTCCTTTAGGGGAGAAGACAGCAAGTCCGGCGACCGGCTTCATGCAAAGAACGGTAGTGAAGTGGGCCGCCCTTAATGTGCCGAAGCAGTGGCCCCATGGATTTCCTACCCGTCCGGAGATGGAACAAGGGAAAGGGGGTTCTGTCCCAGTTGATTTCTGTCAAGATCTGGATTCGTTGCTCTCGACCCTAAACCGGTTCTGCGATCGCTTGCCAAACCCATGCCTGCCCCATCCCGTTTTTGGAAAAATGACAGCGGAGGACTGGATGCGCTGGGGATATTTGCATGCGGATCACCACCTGCGCCAGTTTGGCCGCTGAGCACAAAAGAAAGCGCCACTCCGTGGGGAGTGGCGCTTTCTGCGTGAACGATGGCGCTTTGCGTTACGGCCCACGTCGGCTGCTCTGGCTGCTTCATCGGCACATTTTTTTGTAAGTCCACCTATGCAGGGCATTTCTGCTTCCACTCAGGACAGGGAAGTGTAGGAAAGCGGGGCTTTTCCGAGAGAGGAGCCGCGGACGGGAATGGTGTTCCCCGGCAAGCTCGTGCACAAACGTTTTGCTTCAGATCGCCCCTCACGATATGCATCTTCCAAGCCGATAGAGCTACAGAGGATTGTGCGCAATGGGAAAAAAGATTCTCATCGTCGAGGACGACCCGAACGTGTTGCAAGCCATGCACGTGCGTCTCCGCGCCCACCACTACGACACTTCTTCTGCGTCGGATGCGATCTCTTGCATGGCTGAGGCACGTAAGAGCGAGCCAGATCTCATCATCCTCGATCTGGGGCTGCCTGGGGGAGACGGCTTCCTCCTGATGGACAGGTTCAAAAACGTACCCGCCCTGGCTGCAGTGCCGGTCATCGTGGTCACCGGCCGCGAGGTTCGCGGCAACCTGAAGCGTGTGATTGACGCGGGCGCCAAGGCCTTTCTGCAAAAGCCGGTGAACAATGCCAAACTCCTGGCAGTCATCCGGCAAGCCCTGGGGGAGCATACGAAGATGGAGGAAGACCCGGTCGTCTATAACCTGGGAAATCCGTAACCCAGGCGCTATCGCTGTCCCCTCACGCGTTAAGCTCGAAGCTGATGCCGCGCGTGCTCTTCCATCCATCAGTGGCCCTGGCCGCCCTGCTTACGCTGGTCCCTTTCTTCGGGGCAGCATTCTGCCCCCGCAGTCTCCAACTGCCCCAACGGTGGCCCCTTGGGCTGCGCCTCCTGGCGCCCGCTTTGCTCGGTCTCCCCTACGCCCTGGTCTCCTTTTCTAACGGCCTTTTCCGGTGGACATGGCTTGCCCTCTACACACTGCTGCCCGTCCTCATCAGCTTGCTGCTCTACGGCGCAAGCGTGGCCGACCCGGAGCAGCGAGGAGAGTGGCGTGACTTCCTCATCCTCGGCGTCCTCGGGCTGGCCGTGGACCTGCGCTGGTTCGAGCCTGCATGGGGACCGGGTCTGGCCATCTTCAATAAGGTCCTGCTGCTGGATGCGGGCATCTATGGCTTTCTCGCCATCCGGCAGCTGAGCCAGGTTGGTTTCGACCTCCGCCTTCGGCTGCGCGACTTCCGCGTTGGCTTGCTCTGGCTGGCCGCGTACGCTCCCATTGGCGCCGCCCTCGGATTATTCCTCGGCTTCCTCCATTTCCATCCCCACATGCCTTCGGTCTGGCATGCTCTCCTGGGATGGATCTTCACTTTCTTCTTTGTCGCCGTTCCCGAAGAGCTTTTCTTCCGCGGATGGATGCAAAATCTTCTGGCGCGCCGTGTTGGGCCGGTGCGCGCCCTGCTCATCACCGCAACCTTGTTCGGGCTTTCGCACTTCAACAAACGCGCGGTCCACTTCAATTGGCGTTATGTAGTGCTGGCATTGCTCGCGGGCATTTTCTATGGCCGTGCGTGGCTTCAGGATCGCCGGGTAGGGGCCTCGGCCATCACCCACGCGTCGGTCGATACTATCTGGTCCATCTGGTTGCGATGATCGCCCGCAGGGTGACGGTGTTCGCGCACATGGTACCGGTAGTAGCCGATGCCCACCCGCATATGGTGTTGCAGTGGTTCTGGCACGATCACTGCGACACAAAGCCCCAGGATTCCGTGGGCAATTCCCAAGGCATAAATATTCCGATAGCGCAAAAACAACACGCAGGCGGCGATGCCCCACACCAGCGTGATCGGCGTCAATACAGGATTGGGTAGATGAGCAAGCGAGAACAGGCCGGCCGCAGCCACCACCGGCGCCACCTTACCGCCCAGGATGCGCTGCAATCGAAGCAGGAAATAGATCTGCAGCAGGAACTGCTGCATTACCGCCCATATGAGGTATCCCCAGGCATGCGACAACAGCGGCGTCGCGCCATGGAGCCGGTGTAGCGTGTGCTCCCGGTCGGCCAGGTAGAGTGCCAGGGCCGCCAGTATCGCTGCCGCCCCAATGATCCAGAGTGAACGCACCAGGCCCGTCCGGCCGAGCCCCACCGCCTGCCAGGTGGTACGTCCCTGCCACGTAGTGACAACAACCCATGCGATGGCGCTCCAATAGAAAAACCTTTGCCAGGGATTCAGGGTCCAAATCGCCGCCAGGATCAGTCCGAAGGCCACCCCAAACTCGAGCAGGTCGCGCGCCGCGAATGGAATTTGATTTTCCCCCGGCTGCGCGGTCGTTAATACCCCTGCGGTACTCATGATCTAAATCCTGGTCCACTCGCTCTCGACTTCACTCTATTTGCTTGGACGCTGGAGATGGTCAGAGGGCGCATTTCGTATTTTGGCGCGGTTGGAAATTCTATGACCGCGGCACCGGCGGCAGCAGTTCTAAGCGGCGCTAGCGTCTAAACAACGGCTGATACCTTCGAACGTAGAAAGCGCACACTTCTCGAGAGCCACTCTTCCTCGATCCGGATGGATTCCTCGATGGTGCCGGCGAACGGCGGCCAGTGCTCCACGATAACGCTGATTCCGCTGCGCCCCCGCCTGCGCAGTTCGGCCAGCACCCAGTTGAAATCGACCCGGCCGTCGCCCGCCGCGGTTCCCACCACGGAAAATCCCATGCGCGTATCGATACGCCGAATGTCGTAATCCTTGGCGTGCAGCACAACCGCGTGCTCGGCCAGGTGTTCGATCACTGTCTGCAATGTTTCCGGCCGGCCAAGCGAATTGGCGGTGTCCAGGCAAATTCCTACGTGAGGGCTGGCAATTCTTGTGATGATCCCGGCGAACTCCAGCGCGCTGAATGCTTCGTTATTCTCCAGGGCAAGCGTCACGCCCTCGCGCTCGAGCGCCGGCAGAACCTTCAGGATTGCGGCTTCGGCCGCGGCCAGCTGTTTCGGTCCGAACAAGCTTCCGGATAAGACTGTGCGCAGGATCCGCGCCCCAATCCTGCGGCTGATCGCGATGTACCGTGTGAGGTGTTCGGTGTCCAGGCTTCGCGTCCCGGCTTCCAGCGCGAGCCCCCGGCCGGCGGCTGCCTCGCGCAGTTGATCCAACTCTTTATCCGGTAGCTCGTGCAAGGGGAGGTTATCGGCGATCTGTACGACGGAGACTTTGGCTTCGGCGGCCTTCTCCAGCAGTCCTATGCAGCCGAGTGGCCGCTGTGGGGAAGGGTAGCCCTGGACTCCGATCGCCCACGGTAGGCTCCAGGATGCAATGCCGAGTTTCGGACGTTCGATCTTGGTCAGCACGGAGCAAATTAGTTAAACATACGTGAGGCATAGTAGTGAATTCAGGCTAGACCGGGCAAGCAAAAGTTGACCGTCCAAATCGGAGCTACTCCGTAGCTCCCCTTGGTTCCCTTCAAGCCGGCGAAGTTGAGTGGGAGCGTCGTCGTTCAGGACTTATAGAGACGGCGAAAACTCTCGTGTAATTTAAGCGCCAGCGGTGAAGCCGCATAAGCATCCGTGACTACTTCGATATAAGCAGCGGAACCGCCTTGCGCCGCCGTGTCCAGCGCCTGGTCGAGCTCACCGCAAGTTGTGGCGCGTGCTGTGAACCATCCCTCGCAACCGAGTGCCCGGGGGAGTTCGGTGTAACGCCACGGCGCGATATCGTTGTAGGCAATGGCGGGATCTTTGCACAGCAGCCGCTCGATCAGGTAACCGGAATTGTTGAGCACAAAGATCACGGGTTGCAGTCCGAGGCGCCCGAATTGGCCCACCTCCTGCGCCGTAAGTTGATGCGATCCGTCGCCCGTGACCAGCACCACCCTGCGATCAGGAGCTGCCATGGCCGATCCAAATGCCGCAGGGGTCGCCCAGCCGATCGAACCCCAGAGTGTTTGATTATGGAAGGATGCGCCTGCCGGCATCTGCGCGAAGCCCAGGCCCATGGAGGCGGTGCCGGTCTCAGCCACAAGAATGTCGCGGGGACGAAGGAAGTTCGCCCACCGAGGATAGAGTGATGCTGCGGTGATGGGATCACTTCCTTGCCCGACAACCTCGCCAAGCGAAGAGGCCTGCAGCTTTCGCCATGCCCGATCTTTCGGCAAGCGCTGCGCCAGCGCCGCGAGAATGTCGCCCATCTCCACGTTGGGATAGACTTTTCCCCCGATGCGGACCCGATGATGCGAGATCATGACTGTTTTGGCCGGATCGAGCTTTGCCGTAAAGGCTCCGGTGTTGAAGTCCGTAAATAACGTTCCCACCTCAAGAACCACGTCGCAGCCTTCGACGAAATTGCGAACCTCTTCATTCATCAGTGCGCCGTCGTACATCCCGATGTAGTTGGGATGTTGCTCATCAAGCACTGACTTGCCCATGAACATGGTGGCGAACGGCAGCCCTGACGCATCAATCACCGCTTGCATGGCAGCTTGCAGCCCGGTGCGAGCCAGCAGGATACCGGGCAGGAAGCAAGCAGTGCCTGCCTTCTCCACTAACGAGACGATGGCCTCGGTCGCGGCAGCGAGAAAGCCGGGGTCGCTCGACGGCGCCGGCACCGGCTGTGCCGTACTCACTACCGATTGATTTGCATGGTCCGCAGGAAACGCCATATATACGGGACGGCGATGATAGAGCGCTTCGGCAATGAGCCGCTCGGTTTCAAAGGCAACATTCTGCGGATGCATGACCGCCTGTGCGCAAACCACAGGCTCCGTCATGCGCTGAAATAAGTCGTATTCCCCATTGCCGAGGGTGTGATGCATCAGTGCCCGCGTCGCTTGCGTGGCCATATTCGGGCTGCCCACCAGATGAAACAAGGGAAGGTGCTCCGCGAAGGCGCCGGCTATGCCATTGAGCGCGCTCAGTTCGCCCACTCCATACGTAGTGCAGATGGCGCCAAAACCCTTGATCCGGGCATAGCCGTCCGCGGCGTACGCTGCATTCAGTTCGTTACAGCAGCCAATCCAGCGCATCTGCGGATGCTCACAGATGGCATCGTTGACGGGAAAGGCAAAGTCTCCAGGAACGCCGAAGATGTCGGTGAGGCCGATAGAGCGCAAGCGAGCGAGCACATGTTGAATAACGGTCATTGCCATAAAAAGCTCCGGAGTGACGGGATCGTGGCTTACGCGCCCCTCAAGTGCGCGTCTTCAAGGTGAGAGTAATAGCGCTGCTCTGCTTCCCGTATCCTGGGCAATCCAACCAGATGATTGAACTCTTCAAATTCGATCATCTGGTTGTGGAAGGGCGCCGTAGTGCCAGTGCGGAGCAGCTCCGTAGCGATGTCCGTGGCCAGCCTCGCGTAGGCGTACGTAAACACATTGGGAAAGACCACAGCGGCGAAGCCCATCGACTGCAAATCGGAGGCGGGCAGAAGGGGTGTCCTGCCGCCGGGGATCATATTCGCCAGCGTAGGCACCGATACCAGGCGAGGGATCTGGCTCAACTGCTCGAGAGTTTCGGGCGCCTCCAGGAAAACCCAATCGGCGCCGGCCTCCACGCACTGCTGGGCGCGATCGACCGCTTCCGATAAACCCTTGACGCCGATCGCGTCGGTGCGCGCCAGGATGGTGAGGTCCTGATCTGTACGGGCATCGACCGCGGCCCGGATCTTGGCTACAAACTCATCCGCCGGCACCACATGCTTGCTCGACATGTGGCCACAGCGTTTGGGCGAGACCTGGTCCTCCAGCATCACCGAAGCAGCTCCGGCTTTTTCAAACTGCTTGACGGTCCGCTGAACGTTGGTGGTATTTCCGTGGCCATTGTCACCGTCGGCAAACAGCGGCAGGTCCACTGCATCGGCAAAGCGCCACACCGCGTCCACCATCTCTGTGAGCGTCAGCAACTCTATATCGGGCGCGCCGAGCAGAGCCGCAGAGTTGGCATACCCGCCGCAACCCACCACCTTAAACCCCGCTCGCTGGATGATGGTCGCACAGAGCGGATCATGGGCTACGGGGATCATCAGAATCTCCTTCGCCAGCAGGTACTGCTTGAACAGGCTCGTCTTTTTCATGCTTTCTTCAGCGCTCCTTCACTGGTCTGGCGTGCATCTCTAGCAATACGGAGAGTAAACGATTATGGCACGCGTTTTTGTTACAGGTTCTGCCGATGGTCTCGGTCAAATGGCCGCCCAGCTCCTTGTCGAACAAGGGCACGGCGTGGTCTTGCACGCGCGCAGCGAGGAGCGGGGCAAAGAGGCGCTTGCCGCGGTGCCTGGAGCGGAGAGCGTCGTTGCCGGCGATCTGAGCAGTATTGCGCAAACCCGCAACGTGGCCGAGCAGATAAACCGCCTTGGCTCCTTCGACGCGGTTATCCACAACGCCGCCATCGGCTATCGGGAGCAGCAATGTATTGTGACCGAAGACGGTCTGCCTCATGTATTTGCGGTCAACACGCTTGCGCCTTACCTCCTGACGGCACTGATTAAGAAGCCGAAGCGCCTCGTTTACCTGAGCTCAGGACTCCACCAGAGCGGTGATACAAGCCTGAAGGATCTGCTCTGGGAACGCCGGCCCTGGCGAGGGCAGCAGGCTTACTCTGATACGAAACTGCATGATGCGATGCTGGCTTTTGCTATCGCACGCCGCTGGCCGGGCGTTCTCTCCAACGCGCTTGAACCCGGTTGGGTACGGACCAAGATGGGGGGCCCCGCGGCGCCCGATAATCTGGATGCTGGGCACCGCACCCAGGTATGGCTTGCGGTGAGCGAGGACCCCGACGCGACGGTTACGGGCAAGTACTTTTATCACAAGCTTCAGCGCCCACCGAACTCCGCCGCCCACGATGCCAGGCTGCAGGACGCTCTGCTGGACGCCTGCAGAGGTTTTTCGGGCGTCGAAATGCCCGCGAACTAACTTCGCATAATCCTCGTGCTGCCGTGGAATTGACGGCCCGCCGTAGGAGTTGGCCATTATCATGGACCGGAGGCGGTGATCCATCGACCAAGCTACTCCAGAGCGGCCGGCCAGCCCCCGAAAAATTGCCCTGGTTGTCGGTGCGGACACCAAGGTCGCTCCGGCGGTACGCAAAGTGCTGCCAGGTTGGAAGATTGCGCGCGCGACCGATAATATCTCCGCGCTGGAAATGCTCAGGACTCGGCCGTATGATCTTGTCCTTACCGGCGAGGAAACTTCGGCCACGCAGGATGTGGATCTCTTGCGCAGAATCCGTACCGTCCGGCCCCATGTGCGACTCATCATCATCACCAGGAAAAGCACCCCCGCCGACGTAATTGCCGCCATGCGCGAGCGCGCGTTCAGCTATTTTTCCGAGCCGTATTCCATGTCTACCTTCGAACAGATGCTTGTTTTGGCTACGACCGGTCCGGTTTGGGATGAAGGGATCGAGATCCTTTCCGCCACGCCGGAACTTATGCACCTGGCTGCGCGCTGTGACCGTAAGACGGCCGATCGATTGGTTCAGTTCATTCACGAGATCGCGGATCTACCCCTGAAAGAGAAAGACGCCGTCGCCCTGGCCTTCCGCGAGATGCTCATGAACGCCATCGAGCACGGAGCCAACTTCAATGCCACTCAGCACGTGTCGATTTCTTACCTTCGAGCCAAGCACATGGTCTTATGCCGCGTAAAAGACCCGGGGGAGGGCTTCTCCTTGCAGGAGGCTCGCCATGCGGCGATCATGAACCCGCCGTCCGATCCCATCCGTCACACCGCGATCCGCGAAGAAGAGGGGCGCAGACCCGGGGGCTTTGGGATTCTGGTGACCAAGCACATTATCGACGAGTTAATTTACAGTGAAACCGGCAACGAGGTCGTGCTCATCAAGTACCTGAAGCCGGAAAAACTTGAGACCAGCTAGCCTACATTGCCGGCGGCGGCGGAGCACCGGGTGCTGGTCGCGGTGAACCCGGCGCTTTGTCTACCAGTTCCACATCCAATTGGATCGCGATCTGATCCCCCACCATGGGTGAATCATAGGTCATTCCAAAGTCCGCCCGGTTGATGGTGGTGGTAGCAGAGACGCCACGACGCGAGCCACCTCTAGGATCCTTTACGGGAGGAGTAGTAGGGCCATCGACATCCAGGACGGTTTCCCTGGTGACTCCGTGGATGGTGAGATCGCCGGTAACCTTCAACTTGCCTGCACCGGCTGACTCTACTTTCTTCGATTGGAAGGTGATCGTCGGATACTTGGCCACATCGAAAAAGTGGTCGCTCCGCAGGTCCTTGTCCCGCATTTCGACGCGCGTATCCACAGAACTCGCGTCGATGGTCACATTCACAGAGGCTTTGCCAAGGTCTGGGGAATCTACAACTACGCCGTTGACTGTATTAAAGGTTCCTCTGATCGTTGAAATTCCCAAATGGCGAACTGCAAACTGCGCTGAGGAATGCGGAGGGTCCAGATACCAGGTTTGCGTTTGTGCAAAGGCGCTCGTACCAGCCAGGAAGGCCAGCAAAATAGCGGTCAGATAAACGGCAATGGCAACCTGCGGTCTTCTAGTCATGACGGAATCCTGTCTCCACTTTCTCTCGATTCATCACAATGAGTTATGGAGTCGCGCCACGTACATAAGTCCATCCGGACCACAACCGGCAACGTTCCACATGAATTAAATGTGCTGCTTTTCTCTTGAGCTGAAGTGTATGTCCGCAACATGGAGAGGTCAAATCAATTGAGGGATAGGAGACAGAGGCCTTTGAAACTGCCCCCCTTGTTCTGGTTCGCGAATGGAGAAAAACCTGCAGCAAAAATAGGGCACAACTCCTCAGCCCAATAAGGGTGGTTGTATCGGTGCAGAAAAATGGACGCGGACAGCGGGGCGTAACGAGCCTCGAATTGGAATCCAATGAAAGAGGTCGAGACTTATCGCCAAACGAGAATGCTTACCTATCGAATGCGAAGAGACGCTTCCAGTCTCTCTTCATGCTGATCACCGGCCATCCCTTCGCTTTCGCTTCGTCGTACAGTGCCTGCGTAAATGTTCCGACCTTGCTATCTGGCAACCCCAGGGCAGGACCGTAAGCATACTCGCGATCCTTGTCGTCATGCAGCACCAGCATCGCCAGCCGTTCCCCGTCTCCGGACTTGGTGTACTCGAGCATCTCCCGGTCCCCAATCGAATTGCCAAACGCGACATGGGGAATTCTCCCGATCATCAAGTGGATCCCTTCCGGCTTGCCCGCATTGTCGTTGTTCAGAAGCAGCTTGGGATCCTTCGTCAGAATTGGATTTCCCATCGCGTCGTAGCCGAACGTAGTGCCGCCCATACTTCCGACTACCTGTTCTATCGGCACACCGTAGACCTTGTCACAATACGCACGCACAAAATCCTGCCCACCACCGGTGACGAAATACGTTCTGAATCCGTTCGCGCGGAAATACGCCATCACTTCCAGCATTGGCTGGTAGGCCAATTCCGTATAGAGCCTCTTCCAGCGCGGGTCTCGGGCTGTTGTGATCCACTGCTGCACCTGGTCGTGAAAGGTAGCAACGGTCATGCCCGTGAGCGTCGCCTCGAGGATTTTATAGAGGTCCGGAGTTGGCAGCTTAGCTAGCGCCGCCCGGTCACCCGACATCACGGTCTTGTACGGTTCCTCGTTGGCTAATTCCGGCTTTGCCTTGACCAAGTCGGGCACGCGATTCAGGCAGTAGACCACCTGGCTATAGATGGGCTGCTCTACCCATGTCGTACCGTCCTGATCGAAGCAGGCAACCCTCTCCGCTGGGGGGACGAATTGCCCGCTCGAAGAACTCGTCGTGACGCGAACGAAGTTCAGAATGGCCTGCTTGGCCGCGCCGTCGTTCCACGAGGGCAGCGGATCCTGACCCTGTGCGAGTGCTTCGGGCGGGAATAAGCTCTCGACACCTGTCGGAACCAACGTCGCTGCCGTTGTCACCAATCCCATCTGCAGCAGTTGACGTCTCGATACTTCCAGCTGAGAGCGTATCTTCATCCAAACCTCCCTATGTCGGATCGCTGCCCATCGTGACCTGATGGGTGAACTGTAGATCGTTTTTGTCAGTGCTGCAACGGATGGAATGCAATTTTGTCATCGCGGTGCCGTAGTTTCCGAGATGATAGATGGAAGCTCCGACAGGCGAGAAAGTGAAGTCGTCGAACGGTGTGGCCGCCATGCTGTTTAAAAAGTCGGTGACGCCTACACCAATGGAGACGTGAGGAACATAAAGATCCCCGCTGTGCTTGGGAACGAACTCTGCGACGTACGGCAAGAGCTGCGGGACGATATCGGGGTCCTGGGGAGTGGTGACGAATGCGGCGGCAGTTCCTGTGGGCGCCTCAAACGGCTTGACCGCGTCAATCAACTCCTGCTGTAGCCTAAGCAGGTCGGGTGTGGGCTTAATCAATATGTTGCCAACGCTAACGGTCTCATTACCAACGGTCGCGCTACCTACGTAGGCGTATCTGAACGCCGTGAACTTCCAACCTGGTGGATTCTCCCTGGCGAATACTTTATCGGCGGCTGCGTATACCTGGTCGAGGTTTGCTGTCTTGACGTACCGCTGCAGTACTGAGATGTGTGGCGCGTGAGCTCCGCCCAATGTAAAGCCCTTGCGGAAATTCTGGAGAAGCCGGGCATTGGCGGCTGTGGCGTGTTCGATCATCGTTGCATCCGGGTCAAGCAGGATGTCAATGGCCGTAACGTCATTTTGTCCGGCGGCACTTGCTTGCTGTGCCCGTATGCTTCCAGAATGCATTGTTATCGCGACCATCATGGCTCCCAACAGGAGCAGAAACAGGAGGGACTTCTCGATTAGCTTCACTATGTCTCCTCTCTTGGAGCCCGATCCTTTATTTCGCGAGGATAGAGAATATGCACGGCTTGCCGAATCGGCGACCAGTTCCTCGCCAGAACACGCCGCGCGGGCAGCATTAGGTTATGGTATAGGGCGGTATCAATCACCTGTCACAAGCGACAGTCATAACAGCAAATCGTCTCATTCCGTCTACGGATTGCTAGAATGACCGTTAAACGGCAATCCAGTTCAGCCATATGAGCCCGCGAGCTAGATTGAGCGGAACCGTAAGTTTCCGAAGACCCAGCCGAATGCAAGGAAGTCTCACTTAATGACAACAGGCGAATGCACGCATTGAGAGCTCTATCGGACCTTATGCTCCCGACTAACGACCTAAGTCCATATCTCGAAGTGCCTGAAGCCGATCGTCCACGTGTATCACTGCAGTACTGCCCTTGACTCGAAAACAATCCTCGAATGACTGGGTCGCTTCACCTGCGAAGACGTGTCTGCTGACCCTGGATCAGGAGAGATGCTGGGGACTTTCCGGCGAGGCTAATGACCACGGCTGGTAATCGCCGCTCTGCTGAAATACCTCGCTTGGAGTGCTTCCGCTGAGGCTCTGAAAGTCGCGGATCATGTGCATCTGGTCGAAGTAGCCAAGCTGATGGGCCACGCTCATCCACGACCGGTCCGGCGCCATCCGCTTCTTATCCAGTGCCATCTGGAAACGCGTAATCCTTGCGAAGAGCTTAGGCGTGAAACCTATCTCGGTCACGAACCGGCGTTCGTACTGGCGCATGCTCAAGCCGCTGTGATCTGCCATTTCCTTAATGCGAACCGCGCCATCGTGACGGTAGGTGTATTGGGCAGTCGCCATCACGGATGTTTGACGCAGTGCATGGATGGCAAAGGGCAGCAGATATTCTTCGGCCACTTGAATGCGCTGTTGAAAGGTATTGCGTTCGGCCAGCTTCAGCCACAGGGTGTGGATACCGTTCCCAATGATATCCCTGCCGTCACCGTTGTCGTTCGCGAAGGCTGCGGGAGGTATGCGAAAGAGCTGCCACGAAGCAAGAGGCTTGAGGAAGATCCCGAATCCATCGTGCCGGCCGGTGAAGTAAGCGCAGCCGGTAGCAGAGGTCTGCGATCCCACGACGTGGATTCGCGGAACGAGCTTACTCTGACCATTCGTATAGTCGATTCTTGCAGCATCACCAAAGTCAAACGCCAGAATATGTTCGAGCGAGGCTGTGTCAGGTTGGTTGAATCCCTCGCCGGTGCAGGCGATGTCGCGTTGAGCAAAGACCCGGACAAACTCCCTGAGTTCGCGGCGCGGTATGGCGATCTGAATCGTGCGCACAGTGGGCCTCTCCTTCTGCGGGGGCCGAGGTCGCCGGGGCGTGTTCGTTGTTGCCTGCATTCTAGGCTTTTTTTTGACGATGTGGCCAGCGTGTCGCTTTTTTACTAGGCTGCAGTTCGAGATGCGGCAGATAGTGTGCATACAAGGTGGGTAAATAGCACTCGCCGTTCGGAGGCGCAATGACGATTCAAGGCGCTCGGCAATATTTCGGGACAGGCGCTTTTTGGGGGATCGTGCTTCTGTCTGGTGCTTCTCTCGGTCAGACTGCTGCTTTCTTCAATCCTACTGTCCCCACGACATGGGACGATGCGGCGATCGCTGCGCTCGAGATACCGCTGGCGAACCCCATCGGTTCGCCGAAGCATGTTTCTTCCGCCTACTACTACAAGATCCCGGTGAGGCAGATCTACAAACAGTATCCCGTCTATGCTCCCGGCCGGGAGCCTGCCGGATATATGGAGTGGCTGAAGAAGCAGGAGCCGGTGGTTCTGTGGGGTGACGAAAGTCACAAACCGCAACTCAACACCGAAGCGGATTGGATCAAGGCGGGCGAGACAGTTTTCAGCGCGCCGATCTTTGTTGAAGCCGGCGACAGTGTGATCGCGCTTGCGGATGTTCGTAGTAAAACCTGGTATGAGAAAGGCGCTGTTCCCCTTACGAAAGAGGGAACTGTTCCCTTTGTGCATTACGTTATTCGGGAAAAGGGGAAGATCGAGCTCGGGACATTTTCCTGCGCGATGTGCCACACACGTGTGATGGCCGATGGAACCACGATCACAGGAGCGCAGGGAAACTTTCCGTTTTTGCGAGCCTCTGCGTATTCGCCACAGCCACAGCTTCCACCGCCGGTGATGCATCTATTTATCCAACTTCTATACAGTGCGCCGTGGCTGAGTCCCGACCCCGCAGCCCAGCAGAACGCTCTGTCTCCTGAACAGAATATGGAATTGCTTGAGACGATGCCCCCTGGCGTGATGTCCCGGCACCGATCCAGCTCATTCAACCCGGTCCAAGTGCCGGATCTGATTGGTGTAGAGGACAGGCGTTACCTTGATCGAACTGGCCTTCAGACACAGCACTCTATTGTTGATTTGATGCGCTATGCTGCTTTGAATCAGGGTGGCGACAACCTGGCGAGTTATGACGGATTTATCCCGGCCGGGATTCCGGCGTTCAAGGAGCTGCCGGATCCGTCCGATCCCGTTAATGTCGGCGGCCGGTACAGCGACGAACAACTTTACGCCCTCGCGCTCTACGTGTATTCGCTCAAGCCGCCGCCGAATCCCAACAGGTTCGATGAAGTGGCCGAGCGTGGCAAGAAGGTATTTGAAAGCCAGGGCTGTTCCGTATGCCACACGGCTCCTCTCTATACCAACAACAAGCTGACGCCTGCCCAAGGGTTCGCAATTCCGAAGGACCACTCGGCGAAGTACGACATTCTTCCGATGTCTGTAGGGACTGACTCTGGCCTGACGCTCAAGACCAGGAGAGGAACCGGCTATTATAAAGTTCCTTCGCTGAAAGGCTTGTGGTACCGAAGCATGTTTGGCCACAGCGGCTGGTGCGCAACGCTGGAAGACTGGTTCGATCCGCAACGCGTAAAAGAAGATTACGTTCCCACCGGCTTCAAACCTTACGGAGCGAAGACCTATGCCGTAAAGGGACACCCCTTCGGACTTGATCTTTCAGTCGAAGATCGCAAGGCACTGATCGCGTTCCTCAAAACGCTGTAATTTTAACCCACAGCAGATGCTGCGGCGTGACCGATCAGTGGAGGCTGTACATCTGCATCACATCCTTGCGCAGAGCGTCGCGGCTGGCCGGACGGGTATAGAACATATGTCCGCCGGGATATTCACGCACTGCGACCCGGGTAAGGTCACCCATAATCGGCATCTGGTCCACGGTAAGCAAGGATCCCATGAAGGGGCATGACAAATCGTTCCAGCCGTGGACAATCAGCACTCGTATCTTCGGATCGGCAGACACAGCTTTTCGCAGATCGTCGACCGAGCCTTTACGCAAATCGTCTCCGCCATCCCAGAGACGGGCAACATCGTAGTCGAGCGCGTTGTACCGGGCGTTCACCTTCCATCCCACCGTGGTGGTCACGAAGTTCACCATGGCCGTCGTTGTCGGAGCGATCAAGCTTGCGAGAATCGGGTCGTTTG
Source organism: uncultured Acidobacteriaceae bacterium (assembly GCA_963785315.1). Lineage (GTDB taxonomy): Bacteria > Acidobacteriota > Terriglobia > Terriglobales > Acidobacteriaceae > PALSA-350. The sequence continues at coordinate 230,041 of CAWAUX010000012.1, forward strand.
ACCGCTGGTCAGGCGAATACGGAAATGGATCGAATGAGGTCACATTCGAGTCGTATACCGAGCCGATCTTGCCCTGGTCGCGAAACACTTCGCGGAGATATGCGCGTGTCTCGAGCCGGCCTCCGGAACGCTTCACGAACTCCGGATCAAGACCCGTTAGCGCGGTGACGCGTTTCACGATGCGCGGCGTGGCTTCAGGATCGGAGTGGCCCTTGAGCAGGTCGATCACATACTCACCCCGGGTATAGGCGATCACATCCGCCATCGCCTCCGGGGTAAGCTTCTGCTCGCGTTCGAGATGCGCCGCGGCGATGGAGGGCAGAGTCACCATCCAAGGAATTGGCGAGAGATCGCCATTATCTTCCAGGGTAGGATTCAGAAAGGGCGAAACCAGTACCACTCCATTCATGGCTACGCCGAGCTGCGACTGCAAGTAATAGGTAATTCGCGGCCCGCGAAAGCCGCCGTAACTCTCGCCGACAAGGTACTTCTTTGATGCCAGACGATTGTTCTTGAGCAACCAGTCATACACGGCGCGGGATAGATACTCGATATCGGGAGTGGTGCTGTAGAAGAGCTTCTTGGTCTCAGCCTCGGGGAGCAGAGAGCGGCTGAAACCCGTGCCGATGGGGTCAACGAAGACCAGGTCGGTGAAGTCGAGCCATGTGCCCGGATTGTCGGTCAGGGTCGTGGGATCGGAGGGGCTGTCACCCTCGTTGCCGGCCAGCAGATGCTTGGGTCCAATGGCCCCAAAGTTGAGGTAGACCGAGGATGCACCCGGGCCGCCGTTGAAAGCGAACGTCACCGGCCGGTTTTCGCCTTCAACCGTATAGGCAGTGAAAACGACGTCTCCGCTCTCTTTGCCGTCCTTATCGCGGACCGGCAACGAGCCGACGGTCACGGTGTAGCGCAACGTTTTGCCGTCTAGCGTCATGCTCTGCGGAATGTGAGCGTCCGGCGGCAGCGGTGGCAGGGGATTCTTATCCGCTGCTTTCTCCGCCGTCGCAGGCTTATCGCCGGTGGGCGGCGCATCCTTTGGCGCCTGCCCGATCAGGCGGCACGGCGCGACCAGGCAACACAAAGCGATGGCTGCAGATGGGATGCGATGGAAGCTATGCGAAAACTTCGCGAAACTCATGTGGATAACATACATCCTGCGCGGAGCTGATTCCTATCGTCTTATAGGATCAGTGCTCAAGACCTGAGGGTCCCAGCAGCGCCGGGCTCCATCTTCTGCCTGCGCCACTATCTCAATGCCAGCATTTAGCTTGAACAACCCACACAAGCCAAGCCGCACACGGGCTTCATCCTCCACCCTCTCTCTCGCTTGGCCAAGACAGTAGCCATTGCGGAAACCGGCCTCGAACCCGAGGAAATGCAGTTGTCGAGCCGTTGAGACACGGGCTGTTCATGTTACAGTAACCGCAAGCATGGCGCTCAAATCGATAATTCACCGTCCTAAGAAGGACGTGATCCTCGCAGAACTCGACGGTCGCTTAGTACAAAGCGACGAATTGCAGGCCTTGAAATCGGAGTTAGCCTCATTGGCCGGCGAACCGCGCATGATGCTGATTCTTGATCTATCGCGGGTTCAAGCTGCCGACAGCTCGGGTCTTGGAACCTTGCTTTATCTGGATGGATTCGCCCAGCAGGCTGGCTCAAAACTTCGCGTCGCAGGAGCCGGTAAACGCCTCCTTGAGGTCTTCAAAATGACCCACACTGATAAAGTTCTAACGCTCGATCCCGACGTGGCCAGCAGCTTAAAACTCGCTCATGGATCGATCCCAGAAGAGTCGGATCCCAGGTAACAACGGGCGTCTTCACTTTCTCCTCCAATAACGTCATTTTTTAACCCCATGCGGTACCGCACGGCTTTGCTGTGTAGCAACCTCTATTCCGTCCGCTTGAAGTCCTCGCTACCATTACTCCGATGGGCGAAATTTCGCAGCAAGTAGACTGAGCCACATCGAAGGAGGACAAATCATCATGGAGAAACGGTACGTTGCTGGCAAATGGATTTACCGCATGCCTGGGGCGTTGGTCTGGTCATATTCACGGACGGATGCAATAGAGCAGGCAAAACAAGGCACGCAGGGTGCCTGACGAAGTGAGCCAGACCTTGGATGTTAGTCGCCCGGGATGGAGAACCTACCGATAATGCGACTTTACGAGCGGTGCGAGCCATAGCGGCCTTGACGTTTGACAGCTCTCAAACTGCAACGGCAACACGTTAGGAACTGGACGGGTGCCCATTGTTCGCACCAGCGTACATGGGTTGAAAACGATGGGGCGCAGCCCCTTCAACGCTAGCATCCTGGTGCATAGAGCAAAAGCATTGGAAAAATCCATTCTCGGCCCAGGTACGCTCCCACGGCAAGCCGGGGCAGGTTGGCGAACCTGGGGCACCCGTCCTGTTCCTAATGGTTCTGTTAGAAGGGTAACTCCCGCCGGGTTGCAATGTTGCGATCGGCGATGGAGCCGGGGGCGCTCCCACCTCTGGCGTCCTGGCGGGATCCCACAGAGTCTTGCGCCATCATGCGTTGGCCGATTAGAGGCACTCCACCGAAAGACTGAGTTAGCTTTCCATCGATTGGTGCAGGACATCAATCAACTTAGCTAGTACTGTCATCCGTGCAGCCCGCAGAGCGCTTTCCCTGCATATGAGTGGACCCCTGCTGCTGGGGTTCTCCGCCAGAATTGTGTAATTTACGGAGCCTTGATGATGCGGCACGTTCTCTGGCGCACATATTACAGCGATCCATTTCACCACGGTAGGACGCGAACCACCGGTGTCGCTCGGTTTATCGCGCCAAATCTTCCGGGAGACTCGAAAATAAAATGAATATCGTTCGCAATGTGCTGGCATTCGCAGTAGTGCTTGCTTGCCTCACTTCTTCCGCGCAGCAGATCACAGGGAACATGCGCGGAACAGTTACAGACCCAAGCGGCGCTGTGATTTTGCGCGCCGAGGTGACGGCACAGCAGACGGAAACGGGCCTGTCGCGCACCACGACTACCGATAGCAACGGTAACTACGTTCTTCTGGAACTTCCGGTCGGACACTACCGCCTGCAGGTCACAGCCAAAGGCTTTGAGAAATACGTGCAGGATGGCATCACGCTCAACGTGAACGAGACGGCTTCGGTCTCGCCACATCTCGCGGTCGGATCGGAAAAGCAACAGGTGCTGGTACAGGCCGATGCCGCCTTGATTGAGCCAACCGTCACCAGCATGGGCGAGGTTGTGCAACAGAGCGAATTGGAGGATCTGCCGCTGAACGGACGCAACTTCTCGCAACTTGGCTTGTTGCAGCCTGGGGTCGTTCCCTTGACGCCTGGGATAGCCGAAGCGGGCGGATCGCTGCGCAATGGACAGGCTTATGCGGTCAATGGCCAGCGACCCGAATCCAACAACTTTCTCATCGACGGCGCGAACAATGTGAACGGCGTCGACGGCGGATTCGTCCTCAAGCCGCCAGTGGACGCGATCAGCGAGTTCCGCATCATCACGCTGAACGCGAATGCTGAGTTCGGAGACGCGCTGGGATCGACGACAAACATCATCACGCGCTCGGGCACGAACCACGTCCACGGAACGTTGTGGGAGTTTCTGCGCAACGACGTGTTAGACGCCAATAATTATTTCGCGCAGACCAAGGAGCCGCTGAAGCAAAACCAGTTTGGCGCCGCGGCCGGTGGGCCGATCAAAAAGGATAAGACGTTCATTTTCGGATTCTATGAAGGCTTCCGCAATCGCCAGGGCGAGACAGCTCTTACCACCGTGCCGTCGCTGAAGCAGCGTACCGGCGACTTCTCTGAACTCTGCCCGGAAGGCTTCACGGCCGGCTTCTGCAACAATCCAGCAAACCAGCTTTTCAACGTCTTTGCCAACGCACCGTATCCGAATAACCAGGTGCCGGCGGCTCAGTTCGACCCGGTTTCACAAAACCTCATGAGCTTCTTCCCGCTTCCCAACGCCGGGACGAATCTGTTCTCCACCACGCAAACCTTCAGCAATAACACCGATCAGTTCGGCATCAAGGTCGACCATTACCTTGATCCGAGCGACACTCTGACCTTCCGATACATGTTCAACCAGCTTTCCCAGGTCGATCCGCTGTCGCCGGGCGGCGCCAGTGTGCCTGGCTTTCCGGTCGGCGAAAACCAGCGCGCACAGAACTTCGTCGCGCAAGAAACACACACGTTTTCGCCGAACGTCATCGCTGTTGCGCGATTCTCGTTTCTCCGTAACAAATTCCTTTTTGGCGAGCATGAGAACCATGAGTTGCCCTCAGATCTTGGATTCAAATACACCCCCAGTCTCGATATCGCCGCCGGACCGCCATTCATTGAGATAAACGGCTATACCGACGTGGGTGATCCGATCACCGGCCCACGCAACACCTATGAAGATGTCTACGACTTGTCGGGATCGCTGAGTTGGGTGCGCGGCAAGCACGAGCTGAAATTCGGCGGCGGATACGAGCGCCAGGAGATCAATGCGCTGCAGGGGATCGCGACTAACGGCTTCTTCGTATTCTCGCCGTTCCCGATCACAGATGCATTCGCCAGCTTCCTCACTGGGCAGCCCGTGGTCTTCCTGCAAGGCATTGGCGATTTCTCGCGCGGCATTCGCGGCAACAATTCGTACGCGTTTGTGCAGGACACGTGGAGGGTCAAGCCGCATTTCACGGTCAATGCCGGACTGCGTTACGAGTTACCCGAACCCTATACCGAAATTCATAACCGGATGTCGTTGTTTGAGCCGGGAAAGCAGTCCCGGGTTTTACCGTCTGCGCCGGTGGGGTTGCTCTATCCGGGCGATCCAGGTGTGCCCGCGGGCTTGATCCCCACCGATATGAAGGCATTTGCCCCGCGCATCGGCGTTGCATGGGACCCCAGCCGTAACGGCAAGTTGCTGGTAACTGCGGCGTACGGCATCTTCTATGAGCCCTATTACACTGGCCAGGGTGGACCCTTGCAGGCTCCGATCAGCGCGCCCCCCTTCCTGGGAACGCCGCAAGTAAGCTTGCCGGACTTCGCGGATCCGTTCCAGGGCAATCCTCCGCCCGTAGGGACGTTCTCCGCTTCACTCACGAACCTGACTCTGTCGCCGTCCTTGAAACTTCCTTACACCCAGGATTGGGACTTGAATGTGCAACAATCGTTTGGGTCCGATTGGCTGTTTGAGATCGGATACGTCGGTACCAAGGGCACGCGCCTGCCGCGCTTTATTGAAGCGAATCCAGCGGTGTTCGTTCCCGGATACGTGGACGGCCAGCCGATATCGAATTCGAGTAACGCCGATCAGCGGCGGCTTTATTCCGGCTGCACGCTCGCCGATTCGCCAAACAGTTGCGTGTTTTCCTCGACCGGCGAGATTGCGGGCATCGCCAACTCGTCCTACAACGCGCTGGAAGCGTCGATGCGCAAACGGTTCAACCACGGTATGGGCTTCCTCCTGTCGTACACGTGGTCGAAGGTGATCGACGACGTTTCGTCGTTCAACATCACCGGATCGGAGGCGAAGCCGGTCGCAGGCGAAAATGATCTAGCCCAGGATCCCTTCAATCTGGGAGCAGAGCGTGGCCCCTCGCTATTCGACGCGCGCAACCGATTCGTTGCAAGCTACGAATGGGCGCTTCCGTTCTGGACGCAGGGGCAGAACTGGTACCAGTGGGCACTGGGTGGATGGCAGTTGAATGGCATTGCCACACTGATGAGCGGCACGCCGTTCACCGTCTTCGACTCAAACGACGTTGCTGCACAAGGCAGCGCGCCGGAGATCACCGGATTCTCCGCGCAGCGGCCCAATCTCATCGGCAACCCCAACAACGGGCCGCGCTCGGTGGGCGCCTGGCTCAACACCAGCGCTTTCCAGCGGCTTGATCCTACAGCCAACGCCGGCCAATTCGGCACCGAAGGCCGCAACATAAATCTCGGCCCTGCTTATGCCGACTGGGACTTCGCAGCGCTTAAGAATTTCAAGGTGACAGAATCGACACAGTTGCAGTTCCGCGCGGAGCTGTTTGACATCCTTAACCGTACGAATTTCCGGTTGCCCGACAGTGACATCAGTTCGCCGACGTTCAACCATATCCTTGAGGCGGAGTCTCCGCGCCAGGTGCAGTTTGCGTTGAAGTTTCTGTTTTAGCGGGCATTTCCGGCAGCGGCAGTATTAGCCGGCGATCTGCGCTCTTCGCATCGTACGCGGCAAGAGTCCACTCTGCTTGCCGATGGCACGATCCACCATTCGCCCAGGCAGCAATCGTGGCAGTATCCAATTTTTGAACGGCTGAGGCACCACCGCGTAGCGCAACTTCGGTTTGCGTACTGTGAGCGCGGTATACACTACCTCGCCGATACGCTCCGGCTCCAGGCCTTTCTGACTTTCTGCGAGAAAGTACTCCACAAACCCGCGCAAAATCGGACCATACTCGGTGGCATCGTATCGCGTCAGATCAAGCTCCTGAGCCTTGTCGAAAATCGGCGTCTTTACCGAGCCGGGGCCTACGACGATGACATCGATCCCGAACAGCAACAGCTCCCGCCGCAAGCTTTCTGACATCCCCTCCAGGCCAAACTTTGAAGCCGCATACACGCCTAAGAACGGGGCAGCAAACTTGCCCGCCACTGAGCTAATCTGCACAATGCGCCCAGGTGAGCCCGAGCGCGAGCGGTCTGCGCCCAGAAGGGGGGCAAAGGCCTTGGTGACCGTGAACGGTCCCATTAAATTCACCTCGATCGTCCGGCGAAACTCATCCATCGGCTGATGCAGCAGCGGACCGCCACCGGCAATGCCCGCGTTGTTCACCAGCCCAAACAGCGTGCGCTGGCCAAGCCGCTCGCTCACCTGGGCCGCGGCTGCCTGCACCGCCGGCTCATCGGTTACATCCATCAGCAGCGGAGTGAATGCGGCGCCCAGCTCGCGCTGTAGGCGGTCAGCATCGGCCTGCTTGCGCACCCCGCCGAAGACGTGCATGCCTTCACTACCCAGTACCTTGGCGATGGCATAACCAATACCAGTGGATGCCCCGGTTACCATCACACTTCTCTTTTCAGCCATGTAAGAAATCCTTTCTTTAAAGATGTACGCTGTACATCTTGACCAACATGCACAGCGTACACCTTTACCCGGGCACCGTCAATCGGGCATACTTGCTGCTATGCCATTCCCCGCCAAGACGGACCGCGCCCGCATACTGGCCGCTGCCATGGAGCAGCTGGCGAGCGATGGGATGGAAAAGCTGTCGCTGCGTTCGCTGGCCGCCTCACTTGACCTGGCGCCCACTGCGCTTTACCGCTATTTCCCTAGCCGCTCGGCTCTCGAAGTCGCGCTCACCGCCGAGATTGCGGGACAAGTGCATGCCAAGCTGCGCAGAGCCGCGGGGCACAAATTGCCGGAGCCGGCCATTCGTGCACTAACGAAAGCCTACGTTTCGTTTTCCACTGAGCAGCCCCATCTCTACAACGCCTTCCTACAGCCATGCGCGGAAACGGAGCAAGCGGAAGAACCAGCGCACGAGGCACTTTGGGGTTTTGTCCTGGAACAAGTCGCACGCATAACAGGTCCAAAGCATGCGCCCGAAGCCGCGGTTGCACTGTGGGCCATGCTACACGGGTTTGTCGAACTCAAGCGCGCCGGCGTGTTCCACCAGGGCAAGCCGCTTACCGGCTTCGACTGGGGCATGCAAGCATGGTTGAAAGCGGCGCGCGTGTAGCAGAATCTGGTGGAAGTAATTCTCCCAACTAGAAATTCACTTAGCAGGTTCCCAGTCGAGGGAATAGATATCCTGGGTGCCGTTGTTGCGGAGCAGCAGCGGGGCGTCGTCGGGGGTCAAGGTCAAAGAAGCGGTCCAATACCCGGTAGTCGGCAAGTCCTTGAGATCGGCCACGACTTCCACTTTGTGGTCGAGAATGCCGATCCGCAGCACTGCCCGGTTGGTTACCCGACCCACGAAATATAAATATCTTCCATCCGCTGACCAGTTAGGAAAGCCGGCTGTCAATCGTGTCACATCTGACCACGTTCGTGTCCGGAGATCGAAGAGAAAGATACCGTCAGTCTTTGCCGACATGGCCGCAATGTATCGTCCGTCGGGTGACCAGCGTGGAGAGTAATATCCCTGGGATTCTGGAAGGGTGGTGATTTCGTGACTGGTCAAGTCGAGCACACGGATCACTGAGGACTCCGTATCCACGCGGCCAGCGAAGACGAGCTTGCTGCCGTCAGGCGACCAGTTGGGGTCACTTTGAGGATCAGGATCATTGGGAATCAATTGCTCCGGCACCCCACCGTCGCGAGAAACTGTGTACACCTTATAGGGTTGTGCTGAAATGGTGATCCGATTGTCGACCAGCAGTTTGCCTTCAAGGTCCCAGCCGTAGAAGGCGATGCGCTTGCCGTCCGGAGACCAACGCGGCAGCCTTGCATACATCTCGGCATTGCTGAGCGCTTGACGCTCGCTCCCATCCACCTTGCTTCGCCACAGGACGCCGTCGGGATAGGTGACGTATGCCACCCATTGGCCATCCTTCGAGAACGAAACGAATTCCGCCGAGATTCCGGAAAGAAAGGGCAGGAACTCCGCAGACCTCGCGTCATAACGCACCAGTTCGCCCGACAGCCTGTGGCCTACCAGGAAGAGCTTCTTGCCGTCCTTGCCGGGGAGCGGCGAATCGAGGTTGAGCGGGCTTTCCGTCAATCGGATGGGCGTCCCGATAGATCTGCGAAAAAAACCTGTCTTTTCCGGAAGAACCCAAATCTGTCCCTTTGACTGGAAGACGAAGTACTTTCCGTCCGGAGTCCACTTGCCGTGTTCCTCGTCCGCTGGGGTATGCAGACCTGGAAGCAAGGGGTGCGGGTTTGTTCCTTGTGCGGATATCTCCCAGAGGGCGCGGCCGCCCGACTGTTGATCCCTTAGGCTGAATCTTAGCTTCGTCTCATCGGGCGAAAATTGGGGGTCGTAAGGTATACCCGGGACGGTGACCAGCTTGCGGGCTTCGGCGCCATCGCTTCTGGCCAGAAACAAATCGTTCCCGTGACAGTACGCCAGCATCTTTCCGTCCGGAGACCAGACAGCCGTTTGAGACGCGATCAATGGAAAAGCAGTCGGCACGCGATGCGGCGCACCACCGAGTGTCGGCAGGCTCCAGAGGACCCCCGACAAGTCGACGGCGAGAAGGTTAGATCCATCGGGAGAAACGCTGAGCAGAGTCATGCCTTCTGAGGGGACGGGGATTGGAATCGGATCGCCACCCGAGACGGAAATTTCCGCGATCTTCAAAATGGAAAGGATTCTCATGCCGAGATAAAGGCGCAGTCCGTCGGTCGCTTCCGGAATCTTCGGCTCCCCGTCATGGGTGAGCTGGACATAATTCGAGACTTTCGGTGGTGGCAGGGGACGCGACCAGAAGAAAACGAAGGTGCCGGCGAGCAGCACAAAGACTGCTGCGATAGTCACCGGCCAGCGCCGGCGCAGAATGGATCTCGTGGATTCCGGCGGCCTGCTGATCTCCGGCGTTGAGAGTTCGCGCACCGATGTCCGTGTTTGACTTGCTACATAGCGGGAGGGAGCCTCCATCGACGGATTGTGTTGCAGACGCTTCAAGTCGGCGCGAATTTCCGCGGCGTGCTGATAGCGGTACTCGGGGTTTTTCTCGAGACACAGGTCGATGATCCCGGCCAGGGCGGCGGGAATATCGGGATTGAGCTGAGTTGGAGTGACCGGAACCTGCTGCACGATCGAGATCAGGAGCTCTCCGGTGGTGTCTCCGGAAAAGGGGGACCGCCCGGTGCACATCTCGTAGAGTACGATGCCGAAAGAAAACAGATCGCTACGCTGGTCGAGGGTCTTGCCCAATGCCTGCTCGGGTGACATGTACCCGGCCGTTCCCAGTGCGGCGCCAAGCCCATCGGTCAACTGCTGCTGATCGAAGTCCGCTCCGGCGGCTGCTAGTTCTTTGACAGGCGTAACCTTGGCCAGGCCAAAATCCAGTATCTTGGCAGTTCCGCGTTTGGTAATGAAGATGTTTGCCGGTTTGATGTCGCGATGGACGATGCCCTTCTCATGCGCAGCTTCGAGCGCGTCGGCGATGTCGATGGCGATGGCGATCACTCGATCGCCAGGTAGCGGACCCGCCTGGATCAAGTGCTTCAGTGTTTCCCCCTCGAGGAACTCCATGGCGATGAACGTACGGCCGCCGTCTTCGGCGATTTCATAGATTGTGCAGATGTTGGGATGGTTCAGGGCTGAAGCGGCACGCGCCTCGCGCCGGAAGCGCTCCAGAACCGCCCTGTCATTGGCAAAGTGATCGGGCAGGAACTTGAGCGCGACAAACCGTCCAAGCAGCGTGTCTTGTGCCTTATAGACCACGCCCATGCCACCGCCGCCGATCTTCTCTAATCCGCGGTAGTGGGAGATGTCTGCTTCGCCCATGAAGACATTGTCGCAAACATCCAGAAAGTATCGTTCAGGCAAATCAGGTTTGCCATTCCTATCCTTATTCGTAGAGGATGATCTCATTCATGGAGGAGCGCATGCGCCTTGTCGGAAGGCATCGTTGGAGTTTGTTGCTCGCCCTGCCGTTTTGTTTCGGTACCGCTGTCGCCTACGGCCAAAGCAGCAATCAAGATCTCGGCCAATTCCAGGGTCAGGGGGACCTGGGCACGATTCTTCTTGCTGGTAGCGGCCATTTCGACGTCTCCAAGGATAGCTACACCGTCTCCGGCAGTGGCGCTAACCTCTGGTTTGGCATTGATGACTTCCACTACGTTTGGAGAAAAATGTCCGGCGACGTGGCCTTAAGTGCCGACATCGACTTTGTGGGCGAAAAGGGCAATGCGCACCGGAAAGCCGTGTTGATGATTCGTCAGTCGCTTGATGCGCATTCGATCTACGCCGATGTCGCTCGTCACGGTGACGGCCTCACCTCGTTGCAGTACCGCGACACCATCGGCGCAAACACCCACGAGATAGAAACCTATGGCAAGGGGCCGCATCGCGTACGTGTCGAGAAACGCGGCGACTATGTCTATGTATCCATTCCCGACGCGAACGGCAACATGGCGCCTTCCGGTGCGGCCATGCGTGTCAGCATCCAAGGCGACTTCTATGTCGGTCTCGGGGTCTGTTCTCACGATGAGAATGTGATAGAAACCGCGATCTTCTCGAACGTCAGGATTGAGCCTTTATCCCCGATGACCAGTCAACCCGTGCTGCACAGCACTCTCGAGTCGGTCATTGTTGCCTCCACCGATCGTCGCGTTCGTTACACCGCACCCATCCATTTGGAAGATCCCAACTGGACGCCTGACGGCAAGGAGCTGATCTTCAACCAGGAAGGGACGCTGCAGCACTTAGTACTCGACGATGGCATCCATCCCATTGACAGCATGATTCCACGCCCCACCTCGTCAACCCTCATTCCGACCGCCCCGGAGACGAAGATCAATGGTGACCATGGCGTTTCGCCGGATGGCAGCCTCATTGCCATCGGCAATCAGGATCCTGACGGGCAGGCCCGGATTTACGTTGTCCCCACTGCCGGCGGAACGCCCAGACGTCTCACCCCGAATGGCCCCGCCTACTTTCACGGTTGGTCGCCCGATGGCAAGACCATCTCCTTTACCAGCCAGCATGGCGACAACTTCGACGCATATACAATTCCGGTTGCCGGTGGCTCCGAAACTCTTCTTGCGGCAAAGAGCGACGTGGCCGAGTTCTCCCCAGATGGTCACTGGATCTACTTTCAATCGGACCGCACCGGCCACGTGCAGATCTGGCGCATGCACCCAGATGGAAGTGGACAGGAACAACTCCTGGTCAGCGCCACGAATGACTGGTTTCCGCACATCTCGCCCGACGGCAGAATGATTGCATTCCTCGCGTACAAGCCAGGCACGCAGGGTCATCCAGCCAACCAGGACGTTGAGATCTGCGTGTTGTCGATCGCCGATAGGAAAGTGCGCACGCTTGCCACGCTGCTCGGTGGCCGTGGCAGTATGAATGTTCCTTCCTGGTCGCCTGACAGCAAGATGCTGGCCTTCGCCAGCTACGAATTTCTACCACAGTAGGGATTCGGTTTTGGCGAAACACTTTTGGTGATCTGACTTCCGCATTTCGAATTCGGCACGGAAACAACAAGATCCCCTCTTTGCCGAACGGCGACGTATGCGGCTTTCCGTGCAGTGTGCCTCGGTTCGCGCACAAAGGTCTCCGTTCCGTTAGTTCTCCCGCACCACCGGGGTCCTTCGACTCCGCGCATAAGCTCTGTATTACGCGATAAATCGTTGAGGCGCTTCGCTCAAGGATGACGATTCTGTGGGAGTTTTGACGAAAAACACCCTAAGACAAGCTAAGCGGTGATCAGCAAGCCGTGAGCAAGCAAACTCAATCCAGGCGGGGAAGCTCGAAAATCCAAAGTAACCTCCGAAACGATAACCAGCGACTCAACCGAATCCGATTTCGGTGCTGTATCCTGTAAGCAGACGATTTCGGCAGCCGGCGGACTCTCGCGTCACCGCCTCGCTGGCCGGCAGTTGCCAGTAGTTTCAGGCCTACATGCGAGCGAAGGACAGTTTTACCGCTGTCCGGTGTCCCACTCGATCCCTGTCACAAATAAAGCAATCCAAGCATCCCGCCGCGGCGGGATTTTCTATTTCTGTCCCTAGCTTCTCTCAAACTTTAGGAGCCCTCTATGCCCAAAAATAAAGTCAGCGATCTTATCACCGATCAGGAAATGGCCTTTGCCCGCCTGATCCTCGGTGGCGCCACGACCGACCGTCATGCCGCCGAAGCCGTCGGCCTCAACCCCGACTCCGCCGCCTACACCAAATCCAAACCGCGCGTTCGCGCCTACATGCTCGAGCACCGCGCCGCCGTGCAGCAACAGCTCGTCCAGCAAGAGGCCGACCTGTCCCGGCGTGCCGTGGAAGGACTGCACCGCCGGAGTCTGGACCGCGAACAAGTACTGAACCGCCTCTGGGAAATCGCCAACCTCAGCCCTGAAATGACCAGAGGCAGCGTTACCGGGCAGGTCAAGGCCCTCTCCATGATCGTGGCCATGGAAAACTTCATCCCCGACCGTCGAGCCGTTTCCTCCCCAGAGAAAAAATCTCCCCCGGCTCCCACCCCGGAAATCTATGCTTCCGCATGGCTTCGCAAGCAACAGGCTACAACCGCCGACCCGCAGCCAAGCCCTGCCCCTGACCAGCAAGAGGATTCGCCCGATGTCCCCGCCTATCCCGCCAGTCCCGGCTTGGCGGCAGAAGCGTCTGCCGACCCTGGCCGCAGCCGGTCTACCTTTGCCAAACCCTCGAGTCCCTCGGAAGCACCGCCACCTTATCTCCGCGGCGTCACTTATGTTCCAGATTTGAGAGTTCCTTTCTCTATAAAAATGAACCCCTTTGCCCGCCCCCGCTGAGCTGCCAAGCCCCAAAACGGCCCAAAAATATCAAATTTTATAAATGGCCGCCAGCTAAGCCGCCACGTATCTACCCAGCATTTGTTACCGGCAGAGAGAGAGGCAGGCCTGTAGAAATCCATCCCCGATGCACCTTCAGAGCTGATTTAGCCGGCCAGGCCATAGGTGGTCACCACGAAATCTCATTAAGTGGCTATTGCCTCACCTGGGTTTTTCTCGTCGAATGTAATGGAGGCCCAGGAGCCTACTCTGATCCCACAACTTCTGCTTCTTACACCCACCCTGATTCCCTGGGGAGTACTTCTGCCCTATCTCACGGGAACCGCTATTTTGGTGATTGGTCTCTACACGGTCAGAAAAGAAGTCGCATCCAGGCAAGGGCTGGATAAGATCGTCGCTCTTGGCCCATTGTTCCTCGCCGTTCCTATCGCCGTATTTGCCACGGAACATTTCACTGCCACAGAAATCCTGGCCGGGATGGTGCCCCATTGGATTCCCGGACACCTGTTCTGGGCCCTCTTCGTTGGAGCTTGTCTCATTAGCGCGGCCTTGAGTATAGCCGCCAGGAAATACACCGGAATTGCGGCCGCACTCCTCGGGCTCACGATCCTTCTGTTCGTGCTTCTCATCCACATCCCAGGAGTAGCCAACACTCCGACGTCTCGATTACTTTGGGTGGTCGCTCTGAGAGACCTGGCCTTTAGCGGGGGAGCCCTTTCTGTCGCTGCGGCACAAAGGAAGCCGTGGACCCCGCGGGTTAGACAAGGGCTGATCCTGGCCGCCCGGCTCTTCATTGGCGTGCCCATCACGTTTCTTGGCGTTGAGCAATTTCTCCATCCGGAACTGGCGCCCGGAGTGCCTCTCCCCAAGTTGACACCCCTCTGGATTCCAGGACACGCGTTTTGGGGGTACCCGATTGGAGCGGCCTTTGTTGTCGCAGGCCTGTGCTTGATTGCCAATAAAAAGGCAACTTTGGCGGCGACCTGGCTGGGGCTTCTGATCCTTCTGCTGGTGTTAGCCGTCTATCTTCCCATCGTCGTTGGGATTCCATCCGACATAGCAAATGGCCTCAATTATCTGGCGGACACATTGTTGTTGGGCGGCAGCGTTTTGGCTTTTGCTGAAGCCCAACGCGGAGATCAGAACTCATCGTAGGAAATTTGGCTCGCCGGGACGCCGAGATCCGCCAGCATCTTTGTACAAGCCTTGATCATCAAGGGAGGACCGCAGAGATAATATTCCGCGGCTTTGGGGTTACTGTGCTCGCTGAGATGTTTTTCCAGCACCACCTGGTGGATGAAGCCCAGATGGCCACTCCAATTATCCTCGGGCAGGGGTGCGGAGAGTGCAAGGTGGAAAGCAAAGTTATGGTGCGCCTTCGCTAGATCCTGAAAGAAGTCTTCGTAGTAGATTTCCTGCTTTGACCGCGCGCCATACCAAAAGCTGACCTTGCGGGTACTCTGCTCGGTTTCGAGCAGGTGGGAGAGGTGTGCGCGTAGCGGAGCCATGCCGGCGCCCCCGCCAATGTAGACCATCTCCCGTTGCGTGGGCTTGATATGGAAATCGCCGAAGGGGCCGATGGCAGAAACAATGTCTCCCGGCTTGAGGCCGAATACGTAACTGGAGCCGACCCCGGGAGCACAATCCTGCCCTGGAGGGGGCGTCGCAATGCGCACATTGAAGCGCAGCACGCGATCCCGCTGCTGGTTGCTGGCCAGCGAGTAGTTGTTGCGCCGGCCGGCCTCAGGATTGCGCGCCACCAGATCGAATATGTGCTGATGCTCCCACACAGTTGCGAACGGTTCGGGAATGTCGAAATCGCGGAAGCGAATCGTATCGTAAGCGGGAATATCCAGCTGCAGGTAATCGCCCGGCGTAAAAGAAATCTTTTCTGTGGCGTCCAGCGGTTCGAGAACCAGCTCCTTGATAAATGTGGCAACGTTGCGGTTACTGACCACGCGAAACTGGTAGGCCTTTTGGGCACGAGCCCCGGCGCCGCCGGCCCGGCTCACGTTCACGAAGATTCGACCGTTACGCTCCGCAATCGGATACGTGACCAGACCGCGGCAGACCGGCACCCGCGCGGGTGAACCGTCGATAAGGTTGAAGCGCCCATTATGCTTGGAGCACTCGATGAGCTTTCCCTTTACCAGGCCGAGGGAGAGATGAACATTGCCGTGGGTGCACAGTCCGTCGGTCGCGTAGAGCTCGCCATCCTCGGTGCGATAGAGCGCGTAGGTCTTCTTGCCGTGGTCGAAGCGGACGACGTCAGCACGGCCTAGATCGGCAGCGGAACAAGCTTCAATCCAGCCTTCCGAGTCCGCATTGCCCTGGGAGGAGTGACCGGCGTCGCGCGCACGTACTCTCGCTGCGGGGAGCCGGCGCTTGACGTGATGTCCGGGATCCCTGACCTGCCTGAGTACAGTAGGCACGATTTCACGCCAGGCAGAGAAGAGGCTTGGATAGGGAGTAGGACAGTCATCCTTTACCGCGGCATGCAGCCTCGGCAGCGCGTGATAAGGCACCAACGGGTACATATGGTGCTCGACGTGGTAGTTCATGTTCCAGTACAGATAACGGTGGATCCAGCACATATACACCGTGCGGCAGTTGAGCCGGTGATCGAGCACATTCTCAGCCAGACCTGCGTGCTGCGTGTACCCGTAAGTGACCAGCAGCCAGGTGCCGAAGAGATTCGTCAGCCCCACCAGCAGCAGGGGAAGAATGCTGCGGCTCCAGATGGACAGTCCAATGACGATCACATAGATGGCGACGTATATGCGCGCCCTGCGATAAATCTTGGGAAACTCTACCTCGGGAATGTACGTTTTCTCCTCGGCAAACATGCGCCCCAGGGAATGCAGGGCAATCTGCGAGAAATACTTCCGATACACCCTGAGATTGAAGAACGACATGACCATGCCCTTCAAGTCAGGTGGGCGAGGGACAGCGATCTCCGGGTCGCGGCCGACGATAATGGTGTCGCTGTGATGGCGGGTGTGACTCCAGCGCCAGAGCATGGACTCCCGCATGACCATGAACGACGCTATTTCATAGAGAGCGTTATTCATCCAATCGGTCTTGAACGCGGTGCCGTGGCCGGTCTCGTGCCAACGGGAATCGGAGGTGGAGGCGTAGAGAACGCTGTAAACCATGTAGGGCAGGATGGCCCACCAGGAGCCCCACAGGGCATAGGTCAGGAAGCCGGTGCCGAGGATCAGAGCGAACCACAAAAGCGTGTCCCGGATGGCGGGCCCATCGCGGCGCTGAAGCAGAGCCCGCATGGTCTCGCGTGGGACGGGAGATTGATACCACTCCGCTTCGGCGAGGCCCATTTCCACGGCCAAGGTGGAGTTGAGGCCAGTGAGGCTGTAGTCGAGGGTCGCCGGAGGGGTAAGGACGCTATTGGTGCTCATCGTTGCTGCCGATCGTTCAGGAGTCGAAGAGGGGGCTCCCGGTCGTTCCTGTCTACGACAGGTTGCAAACCATGATATACCGCCCTTTTTCCGGTATCTTCATGAGGGCAACAAGCTGGTCGGATGGAACGGCCACCCCTGGGCAAAAGAAAGAATCGCCATTACCATCAGCTATTACCACAAAACCCCCTGGCATTACGCAAGAACCGTAGCAAATTCTGGTGAAAGCGCTATGCTCATCAACAAGCGGCGATTCACCAGGGCTCTGTGATCGATTCTTTCGGGGGAGGGACTCGATAGTGGAACAAGGGGAATCGCCGTTTTTACATCTGCCGTGGTTCAGGGCCAGCAGTCAATAATCAGAGTGAAAAAATGATCAAATCAAATGTTCCACCCTGCAAGGTTCTTCCGTTCGTCGCGCCAGAGGCTGTCGTCGAAGGTAAGCTCGAGAAGTGGTTTCGTGGCGTTATCCAGAGCAACTACGATCTGATGAGTGCTTTGGAGCGGTTGCGTGACTCCTACGAACGGCAAGCAAAGAAGCCGCTTACGGAGGCCGACCGGGCTGTCCTGATGGCGGTCCAGGTTACTTTGCAGAATGCCAAAAATGCCCGGACTCTTTAATCCTCGCATGCGTATCCCTCCAGAATCGAGAGATGCCATATGAGCGATGAACTGAGTGTTTTCTGCCCTACCTGTTTTGCCATGCCGGCGGAGATGTGCCGAACCAGGTATCTGGTCCATGGCGACGGTGAGGTCACACCGGTGATCTGCCCCACGCACACGGGCCGGGTTCTCAATAGCAAAAAAGACTCGATGCGGAACACGATCGCCAGGCAGCTGTTAGCCGCAGCGTTAACGTCCCTTCGCGGCCGGTAGCCGGGGCTGCGGTCAGGAGCTTGGACAGGTCTCCTGCATCATGTCACCCAGCGCTGCTTCCAGTTCTTTCATCTGATCTTTGAGCTGTGCCAATACTTCTCCAGCACGGGCACGGTCGCCGCCCATCGTCTCCAATGTCACTGCTGTTCGCATCACTGGCTGGCTGCCGAAAATGCTCACCGTGCCCCTCAGTTTGTGTGCCGCACGTTCCAGGGCAACCGGATCCCGGCTGGTTACCGCGTCTGAGACTTGCTGCAGCAGTGAGTGGGAGTCGGCCAGAAAAATCTCGATCAGCTCCCGTAGAAGTTGCGCATCCCCGTCCAGACGGCTCAGTAGTTCTGTCTTGTTCAGCACTTCGTTGGCGGTGATAGCGAGGGTGTGGTTTAGTTCCGGACCCTGCTTTGGCAGGCGCGGGACTCGATTCCTTCCTAGCCGGGCAAGCACCGCCAGCAGTTCCTGACGGTGGATTGGCTTGGAGAGGTATTCATCCATTCCCGCCAGCAAGCAGCGTTCGCGATCCCCGGTCATGGCATGCGCGGTGGTGGCCACGATGGGCACATGCCTTCCGGTGGTTTGCTCCTCCTCACGGATTTGTCGCGTCGCTTCGAAGCCATCCACTTCGGGCATCTGGACGTCCATCAGAATCAAATCGAAATCTCCCTCCCGCCACAGGGCCACAACTTCCACCCCATTGACCGCCAGCGCCACGCGATGGCCGGCTTTCTCCAGAAGCGCGGTTGCCAGCTTCTGATTCACGGCGTTATCTTCGGCCACCAGGATGTGCAGCGGAGGAGTGGTGGTGAGCTCGGGGACCGGCGGTGCCGCCGCTTCCGCCTGCGGGCTTCCCAAAACTTTACGCATCGAAAACAACAGCTCCGCGGGCGTGACCGGCTTCAACAGGCATGTTCCCACCCCCAACTCCCGGCACTCGGCTCTTGCAGCGCCCTGGTCAGCGGAAGTCAGCATCATGATGGCTGCGTCCTTCCAGGCGGCCTGCGCACGGACCTGGCGAATGACTTCGAAGCCGTCCATGCCAGGCATCTGCTGATCGAGTAAAACCAGGCGATAGGGGCGGCCTGCAGCAAAGGCTTCTTCCAGCTTTTTCAGACCATCCGCCCCGCAAGCCGCCTCTTCGGGCCGCATTAGCCAGCGCTCGGTCATCTTGCGCAGTATGCATCGGTTGCTCGCATTGTCGTCGACAATCAGCACCGGCAGTCCGCGCAGGTCTTCAAGAGCCGCGAGCTCAGGGGGACTTCCGCCGGCTTTGGCCGCCCTGGCGAACTTGATGGTGAAGTGAAAGACCGAACCCACTCCAGGATTGCTTTCCAGCCAGATTTCGCCGCCCATCAACTCTACGATCTGCTTGGAGATGGCCAGCCCCAACCCAGAGCCCCCAAACTGGCGAGTCGTGGATGAGTCGCCCTGCTCGAAGGCATGAAACAGTTTGGCCTGCACCTCCGGCGCAATGCCGATTCCGGTATCGCGGACGGTGAAGTGAAGCATCGGAATGCCTTGATCATGCCGGGCTGTCGCCGTGGGCTCCAGGTTGACGCCCACCACCACTTCGCCTTTTGGGGTGAACTTGACCGCATTCCCCACCAGGTTCAGCAATACCTGGCGCACCCGCAACCCGTCGCCCACGATGGCGGACGGCACGCCTTGGCCAAAGCTAAAGGCCAACTCCAGGCCCTTCTGGTGTGCGGGTATGGCAAGACTATGCAGCACTTCACCGATCGAGGTCGGCGACATCGAAGGGCCGTGGGTCAAGCACGATCTTTCCCGCTTCGATTTTCGAATAGTCCAGGATGTCGTTGATCAGGGTAAGCAGATTGGCTCCGGAGGTCTTGACCATTTCCAGGTAACCGCGCTGTTCCTCTGTCAAGTCGGTATCGAGCGCCAGGTCGGTCATCCCCACTACGCCGTTCATCGGCGTACGAATTTCGTGACTCATGTTGGCCAGGAACTGGCTTTTGGCACGGTTGGCGTCTTCAGCGGCGGTCCGCAGCTTGGCCGCTTCCAGAAGCTGCAACCGGATGGTGTGGGTTTGCTCCTGAACTCTTCTCCGCAGCACGATCACCCAGGCAAGGACCACCAGGGTTAGCAGAGCTGCGACCCCCAACATAGTGAGGGCATGACCAGGGGTCCACCAGGAAGGGCTCTTGATCAAGACCAGATCCGCGGTTGAGCGCAACAGGACGCTGAACGACTCCGGGATAGCAAAGCCTTGCTCCAGCTTGCCGGCCCCATCGGTAGCGGGCTTCAACGAGCAAATCCCCACTATTTTGAGCGTAGTGCCTTTTCTCCACTCGGGCATGGGGAGTGCTCCGGGTTGTGAGGGCAAGATGGCGGAAAAGACATACTTCCCGGAGGACAAGACGATGTTCGGGTCGCCCGTAGACTCGTCCTGCCCAATAAGCTGGCCCTCCAATTCGACCAAGCGGGCGTCGAGATCGCCGCGTAGCGCCTGCTCGGCGGTGACGACGACCGCAGGGACGGACTGCTGGACACGCGCTCCTTTATAGGTGGCGTGGGTTAAAGTCGGAGTAAATCCGCCGATGATGGGAAATCCAATCACATCGACCAGCTCTCCGGGGCTCAGAGGGGTAGTCTGGCCGGTGTCGGCGCAGAGCCCGTGGACGCCGTCCTGTATGCAGAGCAATCGGCCTGGCCATGCCAAAGTGACCGTGCCAAGAATGTGGACGCGGTGATGCAGCGCGGGATTGGGTGTGAAGCGCAGCAGACCGCTGACCGGGGAAATGGGTAGCGCAAAGGGACGGGGTGGCGCGGGTTCCTCAACGGTCACCTGGGCACGGGTGGGAAAGAACAGCTGAGCCCCAGTCATCTGCACCTGGTGATTGAAACGCGGCGCCTCGTTGCCGCGAAGCGTTACTTCGGCATCGATCAGGCTGTCATAATCCGCACCTGCATCCTCCAGGGTGGTGGCGGTTATGGCTCCGTCGTTCAAAGCCAGCTCCAAATTGACGTTTTTTCCGGTCTGCCAAACGGCATGGACAACGCCCCTGACTTCCACCCATTGGCCGTCCTCCGAGCCGCTCAGCAGCGCCGTCATGGTTACTCTCGGCGCGGTCGCAGGCAAAAGGGATTTGCCAATCAACCGGATACTGCCGGCCTTGACGACGGGACCATAGGACCCAGCTGCACTTACGCCCGTTATTTCGATCAGGTCGCCCGCCTGGAGAGGAACCGCGGGCGGAGACGAAAGGTCAACAAAGATGGCGCCTGACGAGTCGGAGACAAAGAACGTTGGGTTCCGTGGATCGACAGAGGAGTCGTAGTAGGTGACTACGGTGCGCAGATGGACAGGATAGTTGCGCACCGCCTGCGCGAGCGTCAGGCTGTGGGCATCATGCGCATTGCTGAGCGTGGGTAAGGTTGGGGACTCGGCTGGCTGTTGCTGGCCGATGAAATAAGGCGGCCCTATTAACAGGCCCAGCGCCACCGTTATCAGGACAAGACTGCCGCTTGGGCGCAAGACCTGTGGTCCCCTATTGCCTATCGGCACTTCCGCGCCAGAGTCCAGTTGTTACATCAGTAACATGCCTGCCCGGCTCGCCATGGGGGATCTGCAGTGTGCCCCGGCTCCCGCACAAAGGTCTCCGTTCCGTTTGTTCTCCCACAGACTCGTCATCCTGAGCGAAGCGCCTCGCAGATCCTTTGGTTGCGCTCCCCTGAATTTTCTGTTGAGCCTCATGAAATCGCCGCGATACCCACCTTCGCCAGGGTGATGAGAATCCACCAGCCCACCACCGCTGTCGCCGTTGCCGCCAGCTTCGTTTTTGCTACCACGGCGCAACCAATGGTCAGCAGAATGATGACCCAGATACTCAAAACGTCAATGGAGGTGGCGAATGCGATCAGCCACTGGGGCCAATCCGCGGGTAGGTAATATCCCAGGTTCGTGCCAACCGGGTTCTTGAGATTGAAGGCATCGGCATCCAGCCCGGCAAAGAGCACGATGATGCCGAGAATCCCTTGAATCAGCCAGGGCAGAGTCGCGTACATCCATACCGCGAATAGTTGGCCAAATGTGGCGTGGCCGCCCAGCCCAAAATTCAGCGTCATCAACAACACGCCGGCCGCGATGGCCGCAAAGAGCAGCCCCAAAACCGGTGAAGCCCAAACGATGTATTTGGTAAACGACGCCGCGATCGCTTTCTGTCTCGCCTGCTGATCCGGAGGAAGCTGCGCCGTCCTCTCCTGCTGTGTCTCTGAGCTGTGTTGCAAGATATTAGAGTAGGTCTTGTCCCAGCCGATCTGCTGTTGGATTGCGGCGCTAAAGCCCATGCGTGACCAGCACGCCCAACAGCCAGGGCAGCCACCAGCTCGCATCGCGCAGAATGTCGTGGAAGGTCTTGGAGGGGGCAACAAAAGTATCTATCACTCGCTCCACCTGGCTCAGCGAGGTGGATGCTTCAGCGTTGATCACCGTATCAGACATGAGAACCTCCGTGAAGGCACGGGAACTGCATTTGCGGTTGGCGGGATATTACTCTACCCGCCGCAGAACAAAAATAGAAACTTGCAGGGCGGTAGAAAACGCTTACGGCCCAGGTGTAGACTCCGGCAGTCGAGTATTTCGAGGAGGCTAAATGGCCCTGAGTTTTGCCACCGATATCCGCCCTCTCTTTCGCGATGAGGACATTACTTGTATGGATGGGGCAGGCGTTCATCTGGATGATCTCGCCTGGATGTCCGTGCCCGCGAACGCGCAAAGTGTCTACGATCAGGTATCCACGGGCGCTATGCCTCCGGGTGAGCCCTGGCCGAAAGATCATGTGTCACGGTTCAAAAAGTGGATGGATGCGGGTTACCCCGCATAAGGAATTTCAAGGGAGCTTGAGTTTCTCGAAAGCCTTGCGTGCGTCATGAAGCCGGTTGAAGATCAGCGAAGGGTCGATCGATTCGGTGAGGTGATGACGAGTAAAATCCGCTCGCAAGTCCCAGCGTATCCGGGCAAAGCCCAGTTGAGTTCCGCAACTCGTCAGGTTCTGCTGCAACTCCAGAACAACGCGGGCAGCGGAGTAATCCAAATTTGTGATGGCCTCCGCATCGACAATCAGCCAGCGGACTTGCGAGGGTGCTTGTCCTACGAGACAAGTCACCTCCTCAGCAAAACGGTTGGCGTTGGCATAGAAAAGAGCCGCTCCGAAGTGGTACAGCACAAGCCCGGGTTCCGTTGTCATGCCTGGCGCCACGGGATTCAGATCCCAGGTTCCGAGCGGGTTCAGAACCATGACACCCGTGTGGGGGTGATAGCTGTGCGCGACGATGCGTAATAGGGAGAGGATCATTGCCAGCAAGATCCCCTGCTCGACACCCGCAGCAACGACAACCCCCGCAGTGGTAAGAGCCAAGGCAAACTCGCCCGGACTCTCGCGGCGAATCGCCAGGAGGGTGGTTAGCTTGATCAAGCGAATGGCGATCATGAAGACCAATGCTCCGAGCACGCAACGCGGCAGGTATTCGAGCGGCCGGGTGAGAAAGAGCAGAACCAACGCCACGACCGCTGCAGTGCCAAGCTGCGCCACCTGGCTCTGGGCGCCTGCGCCTTCCACCATCGCGGTCTGCGTGGGACTTCCATTGACGACGAAGGCCCCGCTCAAACCGGCCATGGCGTTGGCCGCGGAGAGACCGGCCAGGTCAGCATTCGCATCTAACTGCTGCCGGTGGCGTTCCGCGTAGACCCGGGCGGTTGCGGCACTCTGGGTGATGATCATGATGCAGCACGATGCGGCGATGCGCGTCAGGGAGGGAAGGTCGCTCCAACTTACCGCCGGCGCCCCGAAATGGGGAAGACCACCCGCCACCGGGCCGATGATGGCAATGCCTCGTCCGCTGAAATTCAAAAAAGCGCTGGCCGCGATGGCTCCCACGACTGCAATCAAGGGACCCGGCACTGTGGGCGCAAAGCGGCGAAAGAGAATAAGGATCCCGACCACAACGGCCGAAACGGCTAACGTCGGCAAATGCACCTGGGGCAGTCTTCTGAAGATTTGAGCCAATTGCAGGAGTGTTCGGCTGGCGGAGATCTCCAGCCCCAGCATCTCCCCGAGCACTGCGATGCCGACCTGGAAACCAACCCCGGTGAGAAAGCCGACCAGCACCGTCTGGGAGAGGAAGTCGGCGATGAAGCCGAGCTGCAGTAATCGTGCCAATAACAGGAACCCGGCAGTAAGCAAGGCAACCGCGCCAGCCAGTGCTACGTATCGCGCACTGGCTGGGGGCGCCAAGCCGGAAACTCCACTGGCAAAGATGGCCGCGGTGGCGGAGTCAGCCGAAACCACCAGGTAGCGGGAAGAGCCAAAGGCCGCGAAGCCCACCAGGGGCAGCAACAAGGTGTAGAGACCGGTCACTACCGGCATGCCGGCAATTTTGGTGTAGCCCAGGGCCTGCGGGATATTCATGGCCGCCAGCGTGAACCCGGCAAAAGCATCACGCAGAGCGGCTGCAGGCTTGAACGGCCGTATACTTTGAAAGATTTTCAACAAAGCCGAGCTCCGGAAACGAGTTACCGCAAGTCCGGAGTGTACATTCTTCCCGCTTGGTCTACCATCGGGCGGCTACTTTGCTGAGCCCGGCTGTGCAGAGTAGATCTAACGCTCGCGGGCTGAGGCCGTTGATGTAGTTTTGCGCCGGCTGCGCTCCTTTTGCTTTTCCGGAGCGGGGCGGCTCGCCCGAATGTAGGAGGCCGCAGCCATCAGACGCGCGGAAGGCTTTGGGTCTGTAAAGTCGTTCTGAAGTGCATCCGTTACTTGCTTACCTCGAAAATCGCCCAGCGCTCGTGCCGCCGCCGCACGTACCCGGTAGTCACGATCCTGGAGCGCATCCAAAAATTGCTGCACAGTGACGGTGGATGAGGTGTCTTCCGCCAGCAACGTTGCGGTCAGTACCCGGGCAGAGTTTGCGTTGCCCCCCTTCCTGGACCACCTATATGCATCCAGGCCAAACCCGACGGGACCCAACAAAGCATATACAGCCTGTTCCCCGCCAATCTCTGCCAGCTTCGATGGAGTATGCAGGTCTTGATCGGCCTCGTGTACTCCAGAACCGACCGCTCCCTGGCTGACCTTTCTGTCTCCGGCAAGGACCGCGTACAAAATGTTCTCCCCGGTGTGGTCGTGCATCCTCCACAGGCTTACCGCCGCGGCAAAGCTTACCTCCGGTGCGGCGTCGTTGAGCGCGGCTCTCAGGTCGGGAAGGAATATCTCCGCTTTGCTCGCGCCCATCGCCGCCACGGCCGCAAGTCGCAGGTAACGATCTGTATCCTTTACCGAGTCGCGCAGCAACGTTTGCGCTTGCTCGAAATCGCCTAATGTACCCAGGGCAGCAGCCGCATCGAGCCTTGCAGGGCGCGCCTTGGTACTGGAATCGGAGAGAGCGGTTTTCAACATGTTCCAAGCTGCAGTCTCTGGATCCACGTTGTCCTTGTTCGCCTGCGCTACCGGATCATCAGGCTCGTCGCCGCTTACCGTGCTTGAATCCGACGGAGACTGGGCCGGAGCCGCCGCCTGCCGGGTCTGCGCCAGTGCAGCGCCTGCCAGCAATATGACATACACCAGAATCAACCATTTCTTCATCGTGTTTCTTCCCTGCGAGCTCGATAGCCCCTCAACTTTTATTGGATGAACCAGCGCGTGGAAGGGATTTTGATTTTCAGTCTGGCAATCCGGGTTAGATAACGACTCTGATTGACAACATCTTCAAATGGGGCAGGTTGTTGAAAGTGGAATAGAACTGGTATATCAACTTTTTAGATCAGCAGAGGACACAAGCGGTCCATAAGGGCGGGCGCCGGTGAAAGAAATCTGGACCCTCAAGTATCAGCAGCTTTTCGAGGAACTAAAGGCCGATATCCTCTCCGGGCGATATAAACGGGGGCAGAAATTACCCAGCGAAGCTGCCTTGATGAAGCAGACCGGAGTCTCCAGGATTACCGTCGTCAGAGCACTTCGTGAGTTACAACACGCTGGCCTGGTGGAGCGTATCGCCGGCTCGGGAACGTTTGCCCGTGACTCCGCTTCTCTTGAAACGCGAGCCTTTCTCTTCGGCCTGTTGATCCCGGAACTTGGCATAACTGAAATCTTCGCTCCCATCTGCCGGGCCATCGCCAGTGCACCCGCGGCCAGGATGCATGCATTACTCTGGGGCAACGCCGGCGCAGCCTCGACTGCAAAACAGGCGCTCTCGCTTCTGGAACAGTTCATCAGCCGGTCGGTCGACGGAGTATTCTTCGCGCCTCTTGAATTTGGCACAGACGCAGACCGGATAAATCACCGTATCTTGCGCCGGCTTAGAAAAGCGAAGATCGCAACTGTTCTTCTGGATCGACGGGTATCGCGACTGTCCGGCCGTGGCCGGGCGGACATCATCGGAATTAATCACAAGCACGCTGCCTATACGGCCACAGAGCATCTGTTGACGGCTGGGTGCCGCAAGCTATGCTTCGTAACTGCAGGATCCACATGCTCGAGTGTGAGGGATCGTCACACTGGATTTCAAAAGGCAATTGCAGCCAGCGGCTTCGCGGCAGCCTCTACGGCGCATTTCGATCTGGAGACCGATACCGTGGCTCTTCGCCGCTGGGTTCGTCACGGAAAGCCATTTGGGGCTGTTTGCCTCAACGATCAAGTCGCCGGGCGGCTCCTGCGCCTGGCGACGCTTTGGAACCTGATCGTCCCTGATGACCTTCGTTTGACCGGCATTGACGACGTCGGCTGTGCGTCCGTTCTGCCGGTACCCCTGACCACCGTAAAGCAGCCGATCGAACAGATTGGGCAAACGGCTCTGCAGTTAATGCTGGAGCGCATTCACTCGCCTGACCGGCCTACCCGCGAGGTGTTGCTGGATGGTGAGCTGATTGTGCGCGAGTCCAGCCGTTACACCCTGCCGCAACGCACCGAGGAGGGAATTCGACCATGACGCACCTGGTTATCGTGGTGGGAGCCCCCGCATTTATGCGGGGGGAGGAGCGCTTTAGCGCTCCGTGAAACAGTCTCGACTCTCATCAGGCGCTTTAGCGCTGGCGAGGCCAAAAGATCATTAGTCCCTACGTGAGAGAGCCGCAGCATCCAATTGGTCTTTAGCGTCTGCGTGAGAACTGTCGGTTTAGCGTGAGTCCCGAAGGCACGGTTGAGAGTAGCCCAGCACGCAGTGCTGCGTTCCCCACTGATCAGTGCTGGGTCAACCTCGATCGCACGCCGGCAAAGTAGAGTGACTCACATCCTTGGAATTTGTGTGGTATCCCACCCGCCGCCCAGGGCTTTGACCAACAGCACGCTTGCGTCCAGACGCCGCTGAAGGATATCGAGGTCGTTACGCTGATTGTTGAGGGCAGCCGTTTGCCAGGTGACGACCTGCAGGTAGGTGTCTACTCCACCTTCATACCGGGTCTGAAAGAGGTCGAGGGACTGCTCCGCTGATGCGGTGGCTTCATGCTGCTGCCGCGCTTCATTTTCGAGTATGCGCAATGCTGCGAGATTGTCCTCCACCTGTTGGAATGCTGTGAGGGCTGTCTGACGATAGTCCGCTACCGTGGCGTCATAGTTGGCAACGGTGATGTTTTTTGTGGCGCGCCGGCGCCCGGCATCGAAGAGGGTCTCAGACATCCCCGGTCCGACCGCCCAAAAGCGGCTGGGCCAGTTAAACCAGTTGAGCGCGGAGGTCCCCTGAAAACCGGCGATAGCGCTCAGGGAGAGGGTGGGATAGAACGCAGCCTGGGCAATACCAATCTGTTCGTTTGCGGAAGCCATTCTACGTTCGTCCGCGGCAATGTCGGGGCGGCGCTCGAGCAAAGCGGCCGGCATCACCCCGGGAATATCCGGCATGACCTGGGAAGCCTGGTCAATAGGGATGGGCGGCAAGGTAAGCTCCGCGGGAGGCTTACCGATGAGGACAGCAATCGCGTGCTCGTATTGGGTACGCTGCACCTCGATGTCGGTGCGCTGAACGCGTGCCTGATCGAGCTGAGTTCTGGCCTGTGCCAGGTCCGATTGAGGCGCGGCGCCGCCCTCGAAGCGGTCGCTGGTAAGTTGCACCGCGCTCTCGTAGGCGGTTACCGTATCGTCAAGCAACTTCTCCTGCGCGTCCGCCGAGCGCAATCCAAAGTAGTCCAGGGCGAGCTCAGCATGCAGGCTGAGCCGAGCGCTTTCCAGATCGGCATCGCTGGCCTGAGCCTGCTCCCGGGCCGAGGTCACACCACGCCGAATCCGGCCCCACAGATCAATCTCGTAGTTCAAATCGACCGGCAGGGCGAAGTTGCCCTCGCCATTGTTCGCCAGCGTGCTGGGAAAGTACGGCTGATTTGCCGAGTCCCGCACCGCAGCAATGGACGGCTCAACACCGATGGTAGGCGCTTCGTTGGAGCGTGCGTAGCCGATCTGAGCGCGCGCCGCGCGAAAGTTGGCTTCCGCCGACTTGAGGGACTGGTTCGCAGTGTCGACCTGGGCCTCGAGCTCATTCAATCGAGCATCGTGAAACAGGGTCCACCAATCACCTTTGAGCTTCGTGTCGCTGGGCCGGCCGGGCTTCCATCCATCCTGTTCAGAAAAGGACGTTGGCGTCGCCTCCTTGAAAGATGGCGCCAGGATGGCGGCCGGCGTCTTATAGTTGGGCCCGACCATGCAACCGGAGAGAAGCAGGAGCGCCGCCGCAATCGTGATGGGAAGTGCGTTTTTCATTCCGCATCGCCCTTCTCGACGTTCACACGCTCTCCTTCGGCAAGGGAGTCCGGCGGGTTGAGGATGACCTGATCCTGAGGAGCGAGTCCCGAAGTGATTTCCACCTTGGCTCCATAGTCATGTCCGATCTGCACCGGGACCAGCTGCACGCGGCCGTCACGCACCACGCCGACACGTAGTCCTTCTCCTCGGAACAGCAGAGAACCTGAAGGCAAGGTCATGGATGAGCTCGAGGGCGGAATCGGCAGATGGACGAAGGCATACTGGCCGGGCAACAGCTTGTGCTCTGTATTCACGACATCCACTTCTACGTTCAAGGTTCGGCTGGAGATGTCGATCGCATCGGAATTGCGAACGATGGTTCCCGTAAACCTGGCATCTGGAATGGCGTCGGAGGTGACGGTGAGGTGGCTGCCGGTACGTACCTCGTTGGCATAAACCTCAGGTACAGGCACAAATAGACGCAGCTTGTCGGTGGATGCCATATGGAACAACTCCGCCCTTGGGGAGTTGCTGTCTCCCGCCTGAATCAGCGCTCCGATATCAACGTTGCGGGCGGTGATCACGCCATCGAAGGGCGCATATATTTTTTCGAACCCCTGCAGTTGCTGCAATCGCAATACGTTGGCCTCTGCTGCCGAAAGCGCAGACTGGCGAGCCCTGAAATCACTCATGGCCTGATCGGTTTCCTGCTTTGACACCGCATTCTTGGCCAGCAGTTTCGTCCAGCGTTCGGCGGTGATCTGGGCCATCTGCTGGTTGGCCTGCGCCGTTGCCAGGTCCGACTGTGCCTGCCGTACCTGCTGGTCAAGCTCCGGCGTTTCGATCTCGGCCAGCAAGTCTCCTGTATGGACGCGGGCCCCGATGTCGGCATACCACTTGCGCAGGTAGCCACTGGTGCGGGCATAGATCGGCGTATCGATGAACGCCTGGGTGTTCGCCGGCAACGTGATCTCCTGGGCGGCTGCTCCCTGGACCGGAGTGGTCACGGCGACCGAGAGCACAGCATCCTCGTGGACCGTAGAGGCCAATGCTTCCTCGGCGTGAACGCGCGTGCGAATGCCTCTGGCAATCAAGATAGCGAGCACCAGTACAGCAAGAATTCCGCCGATCATTGGGCCGCGCCCCAGCTTTCGCTGCGGATCGAGAACGATGGGCTGGTTGCTCGCTGCGGTCGTTTCGCTTTCCATGGTCGCTAGGGCTCCGTTGGGTATTTCGTCTTTACTTCGCATCACACTCTCTCTCCGTGTCCTATGCGTGCTGTGGTTGCTGTTCGTGCTCCCGCTGCGCAGCGGTGTCTTCACCTTTGCCGCCATGCAGCATGGAGAAGACCGCGGGGACAAAAACGAGGGTGGCGACGGTGGCGCAAAGCAGGCCCCCAATCACGGCTCGTCCCAGCGGTGCATTTTGTTCGCCGCCGTCGCCCAGTCCGAGCGCCATCGGAACCATGCCGATGATCATGGCCAGCGCCGTCATGCAGACGGGGCGAAAGCGGGTTGCGCCCGCTTCGATGGCGGCGAGGATGGCATCGCCGTGTTCTGCTAAACGCGACTTGGCGAACGACACTACAAGAATGCTGTTCGCGGTGGCCACACCCATGCACATGATGGCGCCCATCAGGGCGGGCACGCTGAGGGTGGTGTGGGTGAGAAACAGAAAGAGGACAATGCCGGCCAGCGCCGCGGGCAATCCGGTGATGATGATGAATGGATCCAGCCAGGACTGAAAGTTCACCACGATGAGCATGTAAACCAGCACGATGGCGAAGGCAAGACCGCCCAACAGTGAAACGTAGGAACTCCGCATGGTCTGAACCTGGCCGCGCACGGAAACGAACATACCGCGGGGGAGTGCCTTCTCATGGCGATGAACGATGGCCTCTACATCCTTCGCAACCGCGCCCAGGTCGCGGTCCTGCACCGCGCCATAGATGTCAATGGTACGGCGGATGTTGTAGTGAGACACGATCGCCATCTCGTGGCCACGCTGAATCGACGTCAGGTCACCCAGCACTTCGGGGGTAGCACGCGGCGCTGCAAGCGACGAGTTGATGGGGATGTTCTGGATATCCTGCAGGGTATCCATGTGGTATTGCGGAGTCTGCGCGGCGAGATTGTAGGCCACGCCGTTTTTGTAGTTGAGAAAGAACATCGGTGTGATCTGAAAGCTGCCGCTTAGACTGTTCAACATGCTCTCCGCCACATCGCGGGCGGTGTATCCGCCCTGTTCCGCCTTGGTTCGGTCGAGATTCACGTTGAGGGTCGGATAATCCATTGGCTGTTGAATGCGGAGATCGGTCAGACCGGGAACTTGCCGCAACTCATCGAGCATGGCCGTCGCTTGCTGGGTGCCGGCCGCAACGTCGTCGCTTTGAAACTGAATGTCGATAGGCGCCGGCAGGCCGAAGTTCAAGATCTGGGTGGTGATATCGGCGGGCAGAAAGTAGAACTCTGTACCGGGGAACTCGCGTGGCAGCTCTTTGCGCAATTGGCGAACATAATTCGCTGTGGGGTGATGGTCCTCGTTCAAGCTGACCAGGATATCTCCATCCTCCGCCCCGACGATCCCGGATGTGAGGTGCATGGTGTTATAGGGGCTGTAAGGCAGGCCAAGGTTGTCGAGGATGTTGTT
Organism: uncultured Acidobacteriaceae bacterium; assembly: GCA_963785315.1. Classification (GTDB taxonomy): domain Bacteria; phylum Acidobacteriota; class Terriglobia; order Terriglobales; family Acidobacteriaceae; genus PALSA-350. The sequence goes on from CAWAUX010000012.1 coordinate 261,085, forward strand.
GACTTCCCGGCTTGGAATCTTCCGCCGGATCGATGTTTCGATCTGGTCGGCCAAACGCGCCGTCTCCTCGATACGTGTGCCTGTCTTGGCGCGCATGTGAAGAATAAATTCGCCGGAGTCCGTGCTGGGAAAGAAGTCCTGCCCGAGAAACGGCAACAACAGAAACCCGCACAGGCAGACTCCGAGAAATGCCGGCACAAAAAGCTTGCGCGCGAATACCAGCCGTGTGAGCAGGATCTGATACGCACCGCGCACCCGCTCGAAACCGGCTTCGAAGCCGCGCTGGAAGACCACCAACGGATTGCGGGTTGCGCCGTGCTCCTTGGGGCGAAGCAAGTACATGGCGATGGTGGGTACCAGGGTGCGCGACAGAATATAAGAGGCAATCATGGCGAACATGACTGCCTCGGCCAGGGGCGCGAAGAGATAGCGCGACACGCCCTGGAGAAAGAACATAGGCAGAAAGACGATGCAGATGCAAAGAGTAGAGACCAGGGCGGGCACGGCAATCTGCGCGGCGCCATCAAGGATCGCTTCGCGCAGCTCGTAACCGTTTTCGAGAAACCGCTCGATATTTTCGATAGTCACCGTAGCGTCATCGACCAGGATGCCGACGGCCAGGGCGAGTCCGCCCAGGGTCATGGTGTTGATCGTCTCTCCAATCAGGCTCAGGACGATCACCGAGGTGAGAATGGAGAGCGGAATGGAAATGGCGATGATGATGGTAGATCGCCAACTGCCGAGAAACAGCAGGATCATGAGGGCAGTCAGCGCGGCAGCGATCACGGCTTCGCGAATGACACCGGAGACAGCGGCACGCACAAATTCGCTCTGGTCGCTTAAGGGCGTGATCCTGAGGTTGGGCGGGACTGTCTGCAGTACGCGGGGAAGCAAAGCGCGAATGCCCTTCACGACGTTCAAGGTCGACGCATTGCCGGCTTTGATCACGGTGATCAGCACACCACGGTGACCATTCTGCCGCACCACGTTGGTCTGGAAGGCATAGCCACTGCTGACCGTCGCCACGTCGCGGAGATAGACAATCGCGCCATTGACCTGCTTGATCGGCAGCATGCCAAGCTCTTCGATGGTGTGCGGTGCGGAGTTGGTGCGGACGTCGTATTCTACGGGGCCGACCTTCGCCGTTCCAGAGGGAAGGACCACGTTCTGCGCGTTTAGTGCCGCTAGCAAGTCGCCGGGCGAAACGCCCTTGGACTGCATGAGGTTCTGGTCCATGTTGACGCTAATCTGGGGAAACTTGCCTCCATAGGGTTGGGGCAGCACGGCCCCTGGCACGGTGACCAGCTGGGGTCGAACGGCGTTTTGCGCAACATCGGCCAATTGCTGCTCATCCAGGCCCTTTCCCGAGACACCCAATTGAAGAATGGGTACGCTGGAGGCGCTGAAGTCGATGATCTCCGGCGGCAGAGTGCCCGGCGGGAGTTGGCGCAGCTCGAATTGCGAGACCGCGGTCACCTGGGCGTTCGCAGTATCGAGGCTCGCACCCGGCTGCAGAAAGAGCTTTACCACCGATACGCCGTTGTAGGTGGTCGACTCCATGTGCTCGATGTTGTCGACCAGCGTAGTGGCTGTTTTCTCAAAGGGAGTGGTGAGCCGCCCTTCCATCTCCTCCGGGTTCAGGCCGGTGTACTGCCAGGCGACCGCGATGACGGGGATGTTGATGTTGGGGAAGATGTCTGTGGGCGTACGGAGGATGATCACCGGACTCATGAGGAGAATCAGCAACGCCAGGATGATGAAAGTGTAGGGGCGATCCAGCGCTAACTTGACGATCCACATTGGAAAAAGAGCTCCTCTCGTTCCTTCAGTGCAATGGCAACGACTATCGCTTAAAGGGCTGGATTTATAGAGTCGAAATGGCGTTTTCCGGATTCGTACTTTGTTCCGAAGGGAAGCATCGGAAAAAACGATGGCCCGCTCGGGTAGAATGCAATACGTGGAACTGAGACACTTGCGCTACTTCACCGCGGTCGCGGAAAACGGTGGGTTTGGTCGAGCGGCGCAACTGCTTCACGTGGCCCAGTCAGCGATCAGCGAGCAGATTCGCGATCTTGAGTCGGAGCTGGGTGCTGCGCTGTTTGATCGAAATAACCGAAACATCCGGCTCACTCGCGAAGGCGAACTGTTCCTGGTGGACGCGCGGGCAGTTCTTGCCTTAGCCGGCAAGGCGGCTGCAAATGTACAGAAATCTCTCCACGGAGAGATTGGAACGCTGACCATCGGCTTCTTTGTCGGGGGTACGGGAAAATTCTTTCCCGCGATCATCAAGGAATTCAGGCTTCGCTTTCCCCAGGTTCAAGTTTCGGTGGTGGAAATGGCGCCCGCCATGCAGCATCAGGCATTGCAAGCCGGCTCGATCGACATCGGGTTTACCCGCGGATTGCAACCAGCACAAGCAGGGACACTCCGTTCGGAGCATTTTCTGACCGAGCGGCTCTATGTCGTGCTGCCCAGAAGCCATCCGCTGGCAAAGAGGCGCAGGATCTCTATGAGGGAACTGGCTGGGGAGCGCTTTGTCCTGAACGACCGCAACTATTCGCCGCCGGTGTTTGACAAGGTGATCACGCTTTGCACAGAAGCCGGCTTCTCTCCGCGAATCGGCGCTACGGGGACCGTCTCGTCCGGCGTGCTTGCGCTGGTTGAGGCGGGAGAGGGGCTGGCCATCCTGCCTGGGGGCTCACAGAGACTGAGCACTGAGGAAGTGGTCTTCGTTCCCGTCGCCGACCGCGCCGCCTTCGTCGACATGGTAATCGCGTGGTCTCCACAGCACGAGGGTCCGGTGCTTCGCTCATTTCTTGATCTCGCGCGCAAGAAGAAAAAATGATAGTTAAAGAAAAGCAATAGCAGTTACAGGTACCACGGAATATTTATCACCATGACGCGTGGATTCCCGCTTACCAACAAAAGCAGCTTTAGCAATTGAGCGCTCTGGTTGTGGAGCGGCGTCTGCCACCAGTGTTTGACCACGAGTTCGGGAACCAAGACAGCGATCTGACGATCGGGATGGTCACAGTCGACTTTCAGGATGTACTCGACCAACGGCGGTACCACGAAGTGGTAGGGTGAGTTGACGACAATAAGCTCGGGAACCACCTTCCCCGACGCGCGCAGGGGCGCTGCGACTTTTTGTCGCCACATTTGCTTCACTTCGCCGCCGCAATCCTCAGCGTCGACATGCACAGGTTGCACCTCGTCGCTGATCTTCAAAGCGAGGGTGGTGACTTTTATTAGGGGCCGTTAGATTGGATGGACAGAAAAGAAGGAGGTCCCTCCACTTCGCTTCGGGGGATGACAATCACGTGAAAATCAATAAAGTCACAAACTCTCCCACGGCAGGCCGGGGCAGTCAGGATGACGATTCTGTGGGACCAATAACATTCGTCTGACCGCTTTCGGGGCTATCGGCCTTCTGTTTCTAAGGACGCTAGCGGCCTTGTTTCGCCGTGTAGGTGGCCGACTGGACCGCGCTGGGCACGTAACCGTAACCGGGGGCATAGGAGGCAGGCTGATTCTGCGCTCCCCACATGCCGACTGCTTTGACCGTGGTTGTCGCTGAAACCGCAATGGAGCCCCCACTGGCGATGTATTTCGCCGAACCCGAGCCGGGTATCGGAGCACTGCCATCGGTCGTATACCAGATGCCGGTGTTAAAGTCGCGGCCACTACCAGGGTTGGTGAAGGTCACTTTCAGGGTTCCGGAAAAGGTGCTGCTCGCGGGCGATATGGCCGGCGCTACGCTCGTCTGTGCGCAGGTGTTGCTCGGCTTGAAACTACTCCCCGTGGCTGAGGCAGTGTAGGGAAGGGCGTTCGAGGTCTCGGCGTTGAAATAGCCGCCCTTGCCGTTTGCGGTCGTGCTTCCGCCGTATCCCATGCAGAAGACGTTGTTCTTGTAAACAAACTGACCGGTGGAGGAGGTCATGATGCCGTTGGCCCAGTAACCCTGGATAAGGTTGTAGCTGGCGCCCGTTCCGGCAGAACCCCACACCTCAATCGCGCCCGGGGTGTACTTGCCTTCGCTGGTGGCGTTGATGTTGTTGATGAGCACGTTGTAATTGGTTTGGGTGACACACCCGGAATTGCATCCGTTGGCGGCGGAGATGCCCCAGGCGCCGTAATTGGTCGCGAACTGGTCGTGCACGGAGTTGTAGAAGATGTACATCGAGGTTGGCTGGTTGCCGCCGATGTTGGCCTGGCTTTCGAAGGGAATGCGGTGAATGTTATTGAAGTCGTTGTAAGCAATGGTGCAGTTTACGCACTGACCCTGGCCCTCAAAGACCTTCATCCCCTGTTCTTCAAACTGGAAGATATTATGTTCGGCCAGCAGATTCAGCATCCCGTTATGGATACCGAGACCAACACATAACCCTCCATTTCCGCCCAGACCGGGGTAGGTGTAGTTGCTCATGACGTTGGAGCAGTCGCTGAGAGTGGGGTTGCCGAAGATGTTCCATGACACGGTGTCGTTGTTTGAGACTGCCGAGCCGGCGTTGCCATCGAAGTAAACCAGAGCGTCGTAGAAGTTTGGGTTGCTCGCGCTCGCCTGGTTCCCATAAATATGGTTGTAGGTAAAGGTGAGGTTGCTGGTGCCGGCGGGAAAGTAGAAGCACATTCCTCCATGGGGCGAGGGTTGACCGCCATTGCAGTTCAGATGATGGACGGAGGCCGGCGTGGAGCAGACGCTAAACTCGACGGCTGGACCGCCCTGGACGCTTGAATTGAGCGTAGCCGTGTACCTGGATGGGTTTGACCACGCAACCGTGGGACCGGCCAGCGAAACCCCGCAAGGCACCTTAAGTGTGGACGAGAGGGAATAGCTACCAGCCGCAAACATCGCTGTGTTGCCACTGCCGCACGAGTTCAGTGTTGCCTGGATCGTCGATTCGCTCGCGCCCGACGAGATGGAACATCTGGAAGCATGTGCCGGTGTGCAAATCGCAAAAGCCATGAGGCAAAGTGCAAGTAGGCAAAACCGTCTCATGGCTTGCATTTTACCGTCATTTTTATGGAAACATCTCGTATGCTTGTCGGGCACAGAAATTCCGGAGATTGCCGATGGACATACAAAAGGAATTGATCGCTGAGTACGACCGTGAACTTGTCTCGACGCGAAAGATGCTGAATGCAATTCCGGCCGATGCCGATCTGACATGGAAGGCCAGCCCGAAATCCATGACGCTGGGTCGCCTGGCGGCCCATGTCGCAGAAACAGCGGGAGCATGGGGTATCGACACGCTATCGAAAGACGGCCTGAAATTCGACATGGCCGGCTACAAGCCCTGGCAACCAACAAGCAAAGCTGAAATCCTGGAAAGGTTCGACACAGATACGTCGAAAGTAAAACAGATTTTTTTAGGTTTCGATCCGGCCAAATGGGACGAGAACTGGAAGATGACCGCCGGCGACCAGGTCTGGATCGACGATTCGCGTTATACCGTCTACCGCACCTGGGTGCTGAATCACCTGGTTCATCATCGCGCGCAGTTGGGCCGCGACCTGCGAACACTGGGGGCTCAGATCCCAGGTATGTATGGTCCCTCGGCCGACGAGGGTTGAGCGTCAGCTACGCGCGTATTTGTTGAACCAGTCAATCGTGCGCTGCCAAGCCAGATCGGCGGCGGCCTTGTTGTAGCGCTCCGGCGTTGCATCGCAATTGAAGCCATGAACGGCGCCAGGGTAGATATAGCCTTCGTGGGGAACGTTTGCGGCCGTCAGCGCCTGGTCGTAGGCCGGCCACGTGGACGCCAACCGCGTGTCGAGTTCCCCGTGGTGGACCAGCACCGCCGCCTTTATCCTGGGGATATCCGCTGCAGCAGGAACAGAGCCGTAGAACGGCACCGTCGCGCCCAAATCGGCTGCCAGCCGGACAGCCAGCATATTGGCAACGCCACCCCCGTAACAGAAACCGGTGGCGCCGATTTTTCCCGTGCAATCGGGCCGCGATTTCAGCCATAGGGCCGCGGCCACCATGTCTTCGCCCATCTTTTTACCGTCGATCTTGGCGAACAGCAGACCACCCTTGTAGTCGTCGCCGGGAAAGCCGCCGAGCGAGGTGAGTCCGTCCGGCGCAAAGGCCATGAAGTTGGCCAGCGCGAACCGCCGCGCGATGTCCTCTATATGAGGGTTCAGCCCCCGATTTTCGTGAACGACGACAATGCCGGGCAATTTCGTCACCGTCGCGGATCGAGTGTCGGCGCTGACCGGGCGCACCAGATAGCCTTTGATGCTTCCGTTGCCCTGAGGCGACGGGACGGTCTCATACGTGGCCTTGATCCGGTCATCGGTCCGGGACACCTGCTGGCCCAGGGTGTAATTTGGCATCAACGCCTCGATCATCGCCCCCGCTGCCAGACCGCCCACCGCCAATCGCTGCACGCCCTCCATAAAGGCTCGGCGACTCAGTTCACCGTGAATAAAGAGGTTGTACAACTGCACGGCTTCGCTGGGTAGTTTGGGTTTGATCGGTTCCATAGCTGGACTCCTTTTGGCGGGACGAGGATATCACGTCTTTGCTTGCCGGAACTCCGTCTTGACAATAGTCGTTATAACGGATATTGTTTTTATATGGCGGAAGCGATCCAGTTTGACCAGCGGCGGCGGTTAGCCCATCCCGAGGAGAGTCTTTTCCTGGACCTGCTGCGTACGACGGACATGCTGTCCCGCGGCATGATCGGGGTTCTCAAGAAGGAGGATCTTTCGATGACGCAGTACAACGTGCTGCGCATTCTGCGCGGGGCGCCGGAAGGGCTCCCCTGCGGCGAGATTGCCAACCGCATGATTACACGGGATCCGGATATTACGCGCCTTCTCGACCGCCTGGAAAAGCGCGGCCTGATCTCACGCTGCCGGGAAACCAAGGACCGGCGAATGGTGATGGCCCGGATCACAGCCGCAAGGGCTCAAGCTCCTGGGCCGCCTGGATGAACCGGTGCAGGAAGCCCATCGCAAGCAACTGGGTCACCTGGGGCGGGAACGGCTGCGGACACTGACCGCTCTGCTGCAGGCCGCCCAAGCCAACGTGAGTTGATTTTCAGCGAAATATTTGTTGCAACGATTATCGTGTTGACACATCAAAGCAAAGGAAAGGAGTACCACCCATGAACACCACTGCTACCACCGCAACCACCACCACCTGGAACATCGACCCGGCCCATTCCTCCGCCGAGTTCAAGGTCAAGCACATGATGATCTCCAACGTAAAGGGGCAATTCGCCAAAGTCACGGGGACGTTGACTCTGGACGAATCGAACCTGGCCAATTCCCGGGTCGAGGCCCTGATCGAAGTAGCCTCCCTGGAAACACGCGATGCCCAGCGCGACGCGCACCTGAAGAGCGCGGAATTGTTCGACGTGGAGAAGTTTCCTACGATCTCCTTCAAGTCCTCGCGCATCAGCCTTGTCCGGGACGGAGAGCTGGCCATCGAAGGAGATCTGACCATCCAGGACGTCACCCGTAAGGTCGTCTTTTCCGCGGAAGGCCCAACTCCGCCGGCCAAGGATCCCTGGGGCAATACCCGCGTCGGAGTATCCGCGACCACAAAGATCAGCCGCAAAGACTTCGGCCTGACCTGGAACGCAGCGCTTGAGAGCGGCGGCGTTTTGGTCGGCGACGAGGTCACCATCACCCTCGACGTGCAGTTTGTAAAAGCTTGAAAGGGAAACCATGTCACTCCGCGCAGTGAGACAGATCATTGAAACCAAGCCGACGATCGAGGGCGCGGGCGTAAAGCTGCAGCGCGCCTTCGGTTTCGGCAAAACCAAAGATTTCGATCCTTTTTTGCTGCTGGACGATTTCCGCAATGAGAATCCGGAGGATTACGTTGCGGGATTTCCCTGGCATCCGCACCGCGGGATCGAGACCATCACCTACGTGCTTGCCGGTTCGGTGGAGCACGGCGACAGCCTGGGCAACCGGGGCAAGATGACCGCGGGCGACGTGCAGTGGATGACCGCCGGCAGCGGCATTCTGCACCAGGAGATGCCCAAGGGCGATCCGCAGGGGCGCATGCACGGCTTCCAGTTGTGGGCCAACCTGCCTTCGTCCTTGAAGATGACCGACCCGCGCTACCAGGACATTCCCTCGAGCGCGATCCCCGAGGTCACCGACGACGACGGCACTCATGTGCGCATCATCTGCGGCGAGTTCTGGGGGAAAAGGGGACCGGTGGAAGGGGTAGCCGCCGATCCGAATTACCTGGATATTTCTGTTGCCCCGGGCCGGCGGAAGCGGCTGAAGGTCGAGACGACACGCAATGCGTTCGCCTACGTGTTCGCGGGCTCGGGCACATTCCGGGACTCTTCGCGTCCGCAGGCGGTTCTGACCGAGCAGGCCGCGAAACCGGAGGCGCCGCCGATCTACGATGCAGGGAACCATTCGCTGGTGCTCTTTGACCGCGGAGACGAGATCGTGGTGCAAGCGGGCGACCAGGGAATACGATTCCTGCTGGTGTCGGGCAAGCCGATCGAGGAGCCCGTCGCGTGGTATGGACCGATCGTGATGAACACCCAGGAGCAACTCCGCCAGGCGATGGGGGAGTTACAGGACGGGAGTTTCATCAAGCACCGTTGAGCGGCTGTCGCGGGGTGCAGGTCCCCTTCGACTTCGCTCAGGGCAGGCTCTCGAGGTCCTCCTCATGATAAAAAGGTGAGTCGAGTGCTGTAGTATCCCACTCAAGCCAAAGTACGGCTTGACCCCGATTTCCTGCTACGCTGTGCTAGAGAGGTCCGCGTGTGCGCCTTTCATTAAGGAAAGGCGCATGGAGTGTATCAACGCCACAAGCCTCCACAGGAAGTCGGGGCAATGGGGCACCCAGCCTTCGTTGCCGGTGAAGTAAGTGAATGAGCTCTATCACCCCCAGGGCCAGTCATTCAAGCCGGCGAACGCGCTCCAAGATCAAAAGGGGGAACTCTTGCGTCGAGCTATCTTCATTCCTCTCGTGGTTCTTGCCCTGTTGTTGGGTGGCTGCAAATCGACTTACTACAAGACAATGCGCACCCTGGGCAAGGAAAAGCGCGACATCCTGGTGCAGCGTATCAAGGATGCCAAGAAAGACCAGGATCAAACCAGGCAGCAACTGCAAACCACGATGGAGTCCTTCCAGGCCTTAACCGGCTTTCAGGGCGGTTCCCTGGAAAAGTCATACAAACGTCTCAACTCCGATTACGAAAGCGCCGACTCGCAGGCGGGCAAACTTCATGACAAGATTCAGTCGATCGATCAGGTGAGTAACGATCTGTTCAAAGAGTGGCAGGGTGAAATCAATGCGATGGATAATGGCAAGCTGAAGTCGCAGGACACCGTCATGCTGCGTAACGCGAAGACACGCCAGACCGCTTACATGCGCGCCATGCGCCGCACCGAAGATCAGATAGCGCCAGTCTTGAAGGCCTTCCACGACCAGGTTCTCTTCTTGAAACATAATCTGAATTCACGCGCGATCGGCTCACTCAAAGGTACCTCTGCCGGCTTGCAAAGCGATGTTGCGAACCTTATCCAAAGCGTCGACGCTTCCAGCCAGGAGGCGGACAAGCTCATCTCATCGCTGGCCGCGTCAGACAACAAAAATTAACCCTCTCGAAGCTGGGTATAATTCTCCCAATCGACCATCGAGGAAACTATGACGACAGCTGTGATTGCTCCCGTAACTCCTGAACGCATCATGCAGTTTGCCTGGGGATATGTTCCACCGCTGGTTCTGGAAGCGGCGATCCGCCACCGCGTCTTCGACCTGCTGGATGCTGGCCCGAAAACTGTCTTAGAGATCAAGAAAGAGACAGGCGCGTCGGAACGAGGGCTGGCCGCGGTGATGAATGCGCTGGTGGGCCTCGACTTCCTGGCAAAAGATAAGCAAGGCTATTTCTCGCTTACATCCGAGAGCTCCGCATTTCTGGTCAGCACCAAGCCCGGCTTCATGGGCGGAATGATCCGTCACGGCAGCGAGCAATTGATTCCCAAATGGCTTCAACTGAACAGAATTGTCATGACCGGTGAACCCGCTGCGGCGGTCAACAAGGAGGAACTGGGCGGCGACTTCTTCCAAAACTTCGTCAACGATATCTTCCCCTTGAGCTATCCCGCGGCGCAGGTGCTTAGCCGTCATTACAACGCCAATGGGACGGCGCCCGCTGCTCGCGTACTTGACCTCGCCGCGGGCTCAGGAGTTTGGGGCATTGCGATGGCCCAGGGATCTGAAAAGGTGAGCGTGACGGCGGTGGACTGGCCGGAAGTGATTCCTGTGACGCGTAAGACTGTTACCCGCTTTGGCCTCGCCGATCGCTTTTCGTTCGTCGAAGGCGATCTTCTGCAAGTTGATTTCGGCGGTGGTCACAACGTGGCCACGCTTGGACACATTCTTCACAGCGAGGGCAGGGAACGCAGCCAGGCACTGCTCAAGAAGACATTCCAGGCACTTGCTTCCGGGGGCACTATTTCGATTGCTGAGTTCCTGGTGAATGCGGATCGCACCGGCCCATTGAATGCCCTCTTCTTTGCTGTCAACATGCTGGTGAACACCGACACCGGAGACACATATTCCTTTGAAGAAATCAGCAGCTGGTTGAATGCCGCCGGATTTACCGATGCGCGCAAGCTGGAGGCGCCGGGCCCATCGCCTCTGATCCTGGCAACCAAGCCGTGACGTACAAATGGCCGCTCCCGAGTTGCGAGAGCGGCCATTCTTAGTTATGCATTTGAGCGTCGAAAGCTACTGCAATTCCTCCACGCTGCGGGCAACGAACACCGGGTTTCCGGTATTCGGATTCTTCAGCACCAGACCAACCACCCGGAGAGAGATGGCTGAATTGCCGCTGAGGTCACTTAGACCGGTCAGGCCACCTTTCCAGTTGGTAACTGGCGTGGTGTAGACCGTGACCGGACCATTGAACAGAACTCCCGCCAATCCATTGGAATTGAACTGGAAGGTGCCGTTGCCGGTATTCGTGCTTCCCGCTACCCATTCACCCGTATGGCCTTCGTGACGAAGGACGATGCGATGAACGGTTACCGCCTGCGGGTTGCCGGCGTCGCTTAACGGACCACCAATGCTGATGTGCTGTCCCGGAACCATGAGGCTGGAGTTAAAGAAGAACTGGGTAAGAGGGGTGTGCAGCTTGTAGATGAAATACATCTCGCTACCGCTCAGGTTGACGTTGGCGATCTGGCCCAGCGTCAGGCCCGTATCCGCCGGCAACTCGGCGCGGACGTACAGGTTGAACCCATTCGCTGCAGTTTGCGCTGGTGTCACATTGGTAATCAGTCCCGCTGCCCAAAAGCCATCTTGCGACAGAATACCTACGCAATCCGCGCTGATGGTTTGGCTGTTGGGCGCAAATGAGCCGGAGACCTGGACGATGGAGCTGGTAGTCAGATTGGCGATCGTTTCGTTGTTCTCGAACTCTGTACTCGATGAGAGTTGCACCGTGTATTGGCGGCTATGTGGGCCTTGAATGACGAACGAATTAGCGGCAGCGTCGATGCTGACAACTCCCGCGTCAAACTCATCGATGTAATTTTCAGGATCGCTTGCGCCGATGACCTTCAGGTTCAGCGTAGGTGTTACCTGGCCGGTGATCTGTCCATTGGCGTCCACCTGGATGGACTTTTGTAAGTTGAAATCAAGGCGGAGTGCATCCATATCCCCGGCATTCACCACAAAAGGACTGGCCAGATTGATGGTCACAGCAGACTGGGTAAGTGTGGCCGGCATGGAGGCAATGGCAGGCGGTGTTCCGGACTGCACATTGAGGTATCCGAGAGTCGCGGAACCGAGGGTAATGGTCGCGGTAGTGTAAGTCCCGGCGGGGATGGAGTTGAAATCAAGCAGCGTTGAGAGTCCATTGAAGCGCGCAAAATCGACCAGCTGCGCGCCGTTCAATATAGAGACCGGGGTTGCGGAGCCGTTGGAAAGTGTAATGCTCTGCACGTTGACGGCGAAGGACGCCACGCTGGGAAGTGGCGCATCGGTTCCAAGCACGTATACGGAACCACTCTGTGCCGGAGTTGAACTTGAACTGCCTGGCGCGCTGCCGGTTCCTGAACTGCAACCGGCAACACACGCGGCAACACCAATCATCAAGAACACGCGAAGCCCGAGGATACATTTCATAAGGCCCTTCTTTTTCGATTGTCTAAGTTTGTGCTGTGCAGCACCTGTGGCAATGACACGTCTATGTCAGCCGGGGGCTGATTTAGAGGCAGGCTTGCCACGAAGTAACTGTGCGATTGCTGTCACTAGGGAGGGAAACACCCATCCCTAACTTAAAGTTTTGGAAATAAGTGCAACTTTAGGGGGAGCAATGTGTTTTTAAATTCGAGCTGTTAAGCCTGAGGAATGGCTATCGTCCGGCTTTTCCTGTGGACTCTCCCACGACCGGATTGGGGATAACAGGAAACTCCTGTCCTGTGTGTGAAGAAGAGATGAACAGAGCCTGAAGTGCTTCAGCCGCGTGGGTAACTTCGCCGCCAGCAACTTCGGCCAGGTGACTGGCGCAAATGCCGGGCGCATCGGCCAGGGCGCTCTACGTTTAGTATTCTAGCGACGGTGCTCTACGAGGAGTTTGCTGAGGAATGGCGGTAAAAACACGGACCCATCGCATCATCCAAATCGGCTGGCCCGAATTCGGCCAGGCAGCCTATCCTCCACAAGCCTCCAGCGCTGAGTTCGAGCAGCGTGTGCAGAGATTGCGCGCGGGTATGAATGAGCGCAAGCTCACCCATCTGGTTGTCTATGGTGATCGCGAACATTTTGCCAACCTGGCTTATCTCACCGGCTTCGATCCGCGATTCGAGGAAGCCCTATTCATCATTGGGCTCACTGGCATTCCTTTGCTGGTCGTGGGCAACGAATGCGAAGCCTATGTCGGGGTAAGCCCTCTATTTCACCAGGGCAAGTTGAGAAGGGAACGCTTTCAGCCCTTCTCCTTGCTGAATCAGCCGCGCGACCAGAGCCGGAAAATCAAGGAGATATTCGCAGGGGAGGGAATCGATGCATCGTCGATGGTTGGATGCGCGGGGTGGAAGTATTTCTCTGACCTCGAACTTCCGGATGCTCCGCACGCCATTGAGATCCCTGCCTACCTGGTAGATACTTTGCGGGAACTTGCCGGAAGGAACAATGTTGTGAACACCACAGACTTGTTGATGCATCCGGGGTACGGCCTACGCACTTTCTGCTCTCCTTCAGACATCGCTTATTTTGAATACACCAGCATTCAGGCGTCTGAAAGTATCAAGCGGATGATCTTTGGCATGCACGAGGGCATGACTGATCATGAGGTGGTTGCGCTGGGCGGCAGTTGCGGAGAGCCCCTGGGGTGCCACACCACCTTTGGGACTGGACGCACAGCGACGTTTGGTCTTTCGGGCCCGCGGGGGGAAACGATTAAGCGGGGAAATTCTCTCTCTATGAATCTCTCCTACTGGGGTAGCAACAGTTGCCGCTCAGGATGGATTGCCTCTTCGTCTCATGACCTGCCGCCGGCCGCTGCCGATTACGTTCAGGAGTTTGCCGGTCGCTATTTCGAGGTCATGAACGAGTGGTTTACTTTGCTCAAGCCCGGTACGCCTGGGGGGCAATTGTGGCGCCTGATTCACGAACGCCTGCCTTTTGAACGCTTTGGTATTTTCCTCAATCCGGGTCATTTGATCCACCTCGATGAGTGGCTCAGCTCTCCGGTCTATCCCAACTCGGAGATCCCGCTTCATTCGGGCATGGCGATCCAGGTAGATGTCATCCCCAGTTCGCCGGTGTATGCCTCGACGCGCATGGAGGATGGGGTGGTTCTGGCGGATAAGGATCTGCGGAATGAGCTGGAGAAGGATTTCCCTGATTGCTACGCTCGCTGTCAGAAGAGGCGGAAGTTTATGAGCGATGTGTTGGGAATTGAAGTGCCTGAAGAAGTCTTGCCGCTGTCTAATATTCCGGCCATCGTGCCACCCTTCTTTCTGGCGCCGAATGAGATCTTTGCGCTGGAAAAGTGAGGTGTGTGAGTACGGGAAAAGAAACCGCAGATCCCTCCGCTACGCTGCGCTCCGGTCGAACAATTCTGTGAGAGAGCTAACGGAACGGAGACCTTTGTGCGCGATCCGCGGCGCACTGCAGGTCCCTCGGCTGCGCTCGGGATGACAAGTGGAGGGTGGTGACTTTCATTCGGGGCCGTCAAGTGGGATGGACAGGAAGAAACAGCAGGTCCCTCCGCTACGCTTCGCTCCGGTCAGGATGACAATTTCGTTTTAATAAAGTCACAGCCTCTCGGGATGACAATTCTGTTGTGCTCGCAAGAGCGCCAACGATAAATACTTGACCCTGCATAGAATTGTCATCCCGACCGGAGCGCAGGGTAGTGGAGGGATCTGCGGTTTCTTTTCCCGTACTCACACCATCGCTACTGCGCAGACGTTATGGTAAGTACAAACGTCTGGGTATGGGTGGGTGCGGATGTACCCGACGCAGTTACGGTCACGTTGTAGGTACTCGACTGCGCCGGTTGCGGGTCTTTAAATGAAGTTCCGCAGCCTGCCAAGGCAGCTAGCAGGAAGATTAAAAGCAGGATCCATTCCGCCCTGCGTGACCTGCTCCGGGAAAAACCCACGAAGAACCAGGGAATCGGGGAGACCAGCGCCAGGAGGAGCCCCGTCGGAGAGGCGATCAACTGGCTGCTGTTGGTAGCGCTGATGGTCAACATGGTGCTCTCAGGCGCGCTGCCGGAGAGCGTGGGGGGCGCAAAGCTGCAGCCCCACCCACTCGGCAGTCCGGAGCAGGCGAAGGATAAAGAAGCACTAAATCCGTTTTCCGGGGCTACGGAAACCGTCAAGCTGCCTTGCGTCATGCTCAGAGTAGTGCTCGAAAGCGTTAGCCCATAATCAGCAACAGGGGTGGGAGGAGGTGTCGCCGGCGCAGTGATGGTTACCGAAAGTGCCTTCGAAGCAGACGGCGAATTGCTCGCATCTCCACTATAGGCCGCGGTCAACGAATGGGTTCCAACACTCAACGTGCTGATCGCAAGCGTTCCGGCGCCCGCAGCCAGGGGTGAGGATCCGATCGCCGTACTGCCATCCTGAAACGTAACTGTGCCGGTAGGTTTAGAGGTTCCAGAAGTTGGCGCGACATTTGCGCTGATAGAAATTGCCTGACCCGAGACGGCTGTTGCCGGATTAGCGGTAAGGGTGACCGTGGTTGCTTGCAGTGGGGCTGTGGCGGCATTGACCTGAACAGACACGGCATTCGAGGTGGACGCACCATCCGTAGTATTCGCGGCGTAGGACGCAGTGATGCTATGGGTCCCGGCGGCGAGCGACGTGATGGTAAACGTAGCCGCTCCGCTTGCCAGGGCCGACGTTCCAAGAGGCGCGGAGCCATCCAGCAACGTCACATTTCCTGCGGCCGCAGGGGTAACCGCGACACTGAAGGTGATACTCTGGCCGACTGTGGTTTGGGTTGCGGATGCAGAGAGACTGGTTGTTGTGGCTGTGACCGCGGCGGCGGCGGGTTGGATCACAAACAAGACGGCCGAGTAACTGGGAAAGCTGTAGCTGATCGAGCCGTTGGTGATCGCCGCATCTGAAGCGTGAACGATCGACGTAAGAGTCGCGTGGGAGTAGGTGTAAACCTGGGCGGTTGACGGAAGGTTCAGATTGGTGATGGCGATTGCGCTGCTGAGTGCGCCGGTCGTCTTGTTAATCGCTAGAATGGTCACAGCGTTGTCGCTCGATCTCTGGGCGGCGTAGAGGGAGAGATCGCCTGGATTCGTGCTGACGGCGCTGACAGAAATGTCGCCGAACTGACCGCCGTTACCATCATAGTTTCTGAACATGCGAAAGGCGTAGGCGATGGGATCCGTTGGCGACGGTGCACTCCACATATTCGCGAAGTCAATCGGCTGCTGGCCAAAAATACCCAGCACATCCATTTCAGCGATCGCATCGACGATGGACTTCTGTCCGCTGTCAATGCTGTATTCAGAGAGCGACAACAACGTCCCGGGATAGTACGTGCTAATCCAGCTGCGGAAGCGGGGGATCAACTGCATGGGGCCGTTGAAGTCCCATTGCTCTACCCAGGTGCCGCCGTTGTAAGCCGGATCCCACAGCGTGCGTGTGGAAGCCAGTTGCGCCGCCGGGGTGGAGACGTCGAAGTAGTAGTGTTCATCAAAGTAATCCAGGATGCGCTGACCATGTGCCTTGTCATAGGCGGCCATTTGTTGCAGATAGTATTGGCCGGCGAAGAGACCGCCCTGCTGGGCGGTATTGCCGATCCAACCACCCAGGGTGAAATCGGAGGGTCCCAGAACCAGAGCCGTGCTGTCCGCCTGTTTGACTGCGGCTGCATACTGCTGGCCCAGTTGTGTGATGGTTGGATAGGTGGCGCCGTTCGGCATCACATCGCGATGGGTGTTCGACCATCCATAAGGCTCGTTGTCCAGTTGGTAGAACTTCACTCCTCCGTTGGCGGCGCTGCCAAAGGTACTGACCAGATGCTGTACCCACTGCTCTTGTAGGCTGGCGGTGTTGTCGATGTGGTTGGCGTAGATATTGTTGTCGGTCAACTGCGTTCCATTGGTAGCGATGCTGTTGCCGCAGTTATCTCCGTTGGGGTGCACATAGGGATTGGTGGACTGCTGCGCCCCGTAGACGGAAACGGGAAAGCTGCAGTTCCATGCCGAGGTTTTGTTGACGTACGGCATGATTGGGATGGTGATCAGAGCATTGGCTTTTGCCGGTTTGTAGGTGTTGACCATGAGGTCGGGTCCTGCGCCGGGCACTGGCGTGGTTTCCCCATTACCACCCATGAAGTACCAATCGAAACCCGAATTGCTCGAATCGACGAGCCAGTTATAGCGAGTTGTGCCGTCGCCTCCCCAGCGGATATTTGGTACCTGGATCTCCTGGGCGAAGGTTGCGTCGAGGCCGTAGTTGGCTATTCCATAGATGTTCGGGCTTATTGGATGGTGGGATGCGGCCGCATCCACGGTAAGTGTGGGGGCTGTTCCGGTTTGGGCCATTGAGGCTTGACCACAAGCGGCCATCACCAGGAGGAAAGCCTTTGCGTATCCTCGATCGAGTCCCATACCCGGCCTCGCAGTCTAACTGACTTGGGCAGGGTACCGTTAATGTAGTTACTTGATCCAGTTACTGACGGGGGATAGGGGCGCGGTCGCGGCAGGCTGCGGACAAACTCAGGATGACGGGCACGGCCTCAGCCGCGCCTACGGGACTGGTCTTCGGCAAACGCTAACCCTGGACTACGTCCTGGGTTACTCTCATCCAGTCTTGTCCAAATTAGTTTTTTGCGGTGGTTCCACCCGTCCATCGGCTTCGCCCGGGATGACAAAGTAAGGGTTTGCGCTTCCGCGCAACGTTGGTGCTGATGGATGGGTAGATCGGAAATCCTCCGGCGACCTGATTTTCGTACGCTCCCACTCGTCCTAATCTTTTCAACAAAATACACGCCGAAAAGCCGTATCTTCCCGGTAGTTTGGATATTTGGAGAGGTTAGTACAAACACAGGCTTTAAAGTCCTGAGGTATTGCTTTCCTGTCGGTGCAGCCTGCCAGAGGAGGACCCAGTTGGCGGCAGAAGAATGGGGGCCACCAAGGTCGGCAGTGGAGGTCCCCCTTTGAACATTTGCTATTTGCCGGCAGCACCGTAAACAGGCGACTCAACCTTCTTAAAGCCTGCCGGCACCTGGAAGGCCGTGGATGAGACTTCTGCCTGCGAGAAGTTTGACTTCTGCATCGTCGTCTCCATCAGGGTGGCGCTGGTGGTGGTCTGCGTTCCATCTGCTGTTGTCGTCGTGGTTGTAGCTGCCGGAGCTGCAGCAGGTGGCGGCGTGGCTGCCTTCTTCCTGTGAAAGGCTCCTAGCGCCGAGCTACCCAGCGCACTCCCCACGATGCCCAACCTGCCTGCTTCTCCCGCTGCTGTCTGGGCTGCTGTATCGGTCGCTACCTGGCCTGCAACGGAACCCCCACTCGGAGGAGCTGCGGCGGGCGCCGCGTGTGCCGTATTCTGCGCTCCTGCCGGTCCTGTGCCGCTTGCGCCCATGCGTGTCACCTCCATGACGCGAGTACCTTTCAGCTTCGACAGCTCTTTCGCCATCTGCGCCATGGCTTCTGCAGATCCTGGCTTGCCGCCGAAGAGTTGCGCCATACCCGCATTCTGGCCCATTTGCGCCTTCCAAGCCGACATATCCACCCCGGCCATCAGCTTTTGCCCCATGCGCATGTCGAAGTCCTGGACTTCCTTTACCTCCGGCGGGTCAGGCGCGATCCATGCGTCGGTGGTGATCACATAGGTCACGCTGTTTACGGCATCGGTGGGTGGCGCATTGGGGTCGGTAATATGCATCTGCATCGTGACCACCTGCTCTTGTGCCGTGAGCCCGTTGACTTCTTTGGTCACACCAGTGTTCTTTGCGGAGACGTCAAAGCTGGTTTTCAGGTCGCTCTTCGGCTGTTGTGCAGGCTGCTGCGCCTGCTTTGCCTGTTCCTGGGCTTGCTCCATCTGCTTCGGCATATTCTCGAACGCTTGCCGCATCTGGGCGAAGGTCACGACGCTATAGGTCTTGTGAAGGGTATCGATGTGGGTGATGGTCTCGCGATCGAGATCGGTGATCTCGGTATAGTCTTTACCCACCACCGCCTTCTGGTTGCCGTGCACCATGGTGGTCGTGGTCATGGGTGCAAACGCGTTGCTCATCGATTTGCTGAGGAAGCTAACCGATTTGAGAGAGTCCACCATGGACCCGCCCGTGATTTGGGTCGTTTCCTGATAGCTTGCATCGGCATACATAAACCTGTTCCCTAACAGGATGATTCCGAGGGCTGCTATCTTGCGAATCTTCATTGTGTGCCTCCTAATGCATTTGTTCCCCGAGAAGAAGTCTGCTCATACTGTGTTGCCGGGCGGTAGACCGTTACAGCTGCCAAACCTATTGCCTTTGAGACACAGATCGACTGAGACCGCTCTAGTGCGGAGCTTTTGGGGGATATTTGATTCGAGATCGGCGGGCAGCGAAGCGGCTCATGGTCGGGAATCTTACTGGCCCGGGGGCTGCCGAAAAGCAATGAATTGAATGCGCAAGTAGCTTACCAAGAAAAAAGCGCTTTGCGAGCTTCTTGAATGGAAGATGTCTCTAGATGTCTCTACCTTCCCGGCTCGGGATGGCCGTTAGTAACCGCCCTGGAAAACCAAAGTAACCCGCGTGCACTTTGCAGTCGTTGCATGGCTACTGGCATTGAGCGGTCGACCAAGCTTGGAAAGCCTTAGATCGGGGAATATTCAAGGGCAATAGGAATATTCAGGGCAATCGGGAATATTTAAGGGCAGCCCCTTTGTAACGCCAGCTTAATCTCCCGTTCACCGTGTGGCAATCAACCTCACGTTAGGTTCAGGTCATGATCGACATAAAATTACCTTCCACAATTCGGCTTCTGGCGGCCATCCTGTTTTTTCTCTTCGTAACCACTTGCCTTCATGCCCAGTACGAAAATGGAAGTGTTGTTGGAACCATTCGCGACGCGAGCGGCGCGGCCGTTCCCGGCGCAGTCGTCACCATCACCAACAACGCCACCGGAGTCACCACCAAGACCACAGCAAATGGTGAAGGGGACTATGAAGCCCCGTCCTTGCACGTCGGCGCCTACACCATCTCAGCGTCTGCGCCCGGCTTTGCCGAAGTCGTTGCCAATAACATTACCGTCTCGGTTGGCGGCCGCGAACGCATCGACCTGTCTCTGAAGACGGGCTCAACGCAGACCACCGTCCAGGTCTCCGACGTCGCCCTGCAACTTGAGACGGAGACCAGTGAACGCGGCCAGGTCATCACCAACTACGAGAGCGAGGCGCTCCCACTAGTCTCGCGCAACTACTCCGACCTGCTGGCGCTGGTCCCCGGTTCACGCCAGGCCCCTTCTGCCGCGACCACCAGTTCCATCAGCTCGCTGGTCCGCGCCGGCTCTTACAACGTGAACGGCGAGCGCAGCATGTTCAACAACTTCCTGCTCGACGGTCTCGATAACAACGCTTACGGGGAGAGCAACCAGGGATTCGATAACCAGATTATCGCCGTCCCACCCGACTCCGTCGCCCAGTTCCAGGTGGTCACCGATAACGAGAGCGCCGAGTTTGGCCGTTCCTCCGGCGCTACAGTCAACGTGGCCTCGCAGAGCGGAACCAACCATTTACATGCCACCCTGTACGAGTTCATCCGTAACACTGACCTCAATGCCGCAGGCTTCTTCAAGCCCCTCATCGTCAGCAATACCGGGACCACTGTTCCCTTCCGGAAGCCGGTTTTCAATCGCAACCAGTTCGGCGCAAATTTCGGCGGGCCCATTATCAAGGACAAGCTCTTCTACTTTGTCGACTACGAAGGCTTCCGCCAGGTCCTCAAGCCTCTTAGTGTGCTCACCCTGCCCACCCAAGACGAACTGACCGGCAATCTGGTCACGCCGGTGAAGAACCCCACCACGGGGACGGTTTATGCGGTCAACCCGCAGACGCACCTTACCTCGATTCCGTTCTCGCAGTTCAATCCACTGTCGCAACAGATCGTGGCGCAATTCGAGACTTTGCTCTGCCCCAAGCTGCTGCCCGGTAGCACAAGCGCCAGCTGTTCGCTCCCGGTCGCCGGCGTCTCTGGCACCGGGCTGGCATCCAACGACTACGCCGTTCAGGCCCCTTTTACGGATAACTCCGACAAGGGAGATCTCCGGCTCGATTGGCAGATCAATCCTGCCAACTCCGCCTTCCTGCGCATCAGCGATCGCAAGGAAACCGGGGTCAACCATCCGACCATTCCCATTCCGCTCGATGGCCAGACCAACGGCAACATCCGCATTCTCGATCAGCAGATCGCTGTTGGCTACACGCGGCTGTTCGGCGCCAGCAAGGTGCTGGATGCGCGCCTCGGCCTCGATCGCACCAAGGCCGGCAAATATAACCTCTCCATCGGAAACACTGACTTCAACAACATACCCGGCCTGCCGACCACGGACGCTGTGGTCGCCGGCGGCCTACCGTCTATCGGGATTACGGGATTCAGCGGCTTCGGCCGCCAGAGCACCAATCCACAGTGGCAGGATCCGGCCCTGATCGACCCGAAGGTGAATTTCACCTGGGTGAAGGGCAAGCACTCCATGAAGTTCGGCTACGAGTACGAGCACATCTGGATGGCCGTGAACGATAACAATCCGCTCTACGGCTCCTTCACCTTTGGCGGCGGCTACTCGAACGCCGGCGGATCAACCGTCACCGACACGTACTGGGCGGACTTCCTTTTCGGCGCTACCAATGCCTACTCGCTGGCGAACTTTTACGAGGCTCACCTCACGCAGAACATTCACAACCTCTATGCGCAGGACGATTGGCAGGTTCTGCCCACCCTTACCTTAAACCTCGGGCTGCGGTGGGAGTACGGTTCACCCTACGCCGACCTCTATAACCGCGTCTCGAACTTCGACCCGGTGTCGCAGACTGTACTTACCATCACGCCGGGAGCCGTCGCCGGCAATGGCATCACTCCGGTTTCGTACGGTGGAACCTACGGTAAGACCCTGGTCAACCCGGACTACCACGACTTTGGACCGCGGATTGGCTTCGCTTACTCGGTCGATTCCAAGACTGTGGCTCGTGGCGGATTCGGCATAAGCTACGCGCACTACACGCGCGCCGGCTCGGGCGATATTCTGGGCATCAACGCACCGCAGGCGCAGTTCGCGTCCGTCACCCAGATCACCCCGAGCGCCGCTAACCACTGCTCCACGCCGCTTCCTGCCCAGATCATCGCATTCGGCGCCACCACGCCCTCATGCTTCGCCACCGCCGACCAGGGCTTCCCGGACGGCCTGGTCACCAGCTTCAACAAGGCGACGGATAACATCACCTACATTCCCAAAAACACCAGAGACAGCTACGTCGAGAGCTACTTCCTCAGCGTCCAGCGCACTTTCCACAAGAACACCCTGA
The DNA here is from genome assembly GCA_963785315.1 of uncultured Acidobacteriaceae bacterium. GTDB lineage: Bacteria > Acidobacteriota > Terriglobia > Terriglobales > Acidobacteriaceae > PALSA-350. Next base: position 283,063 of record CAWAUX010000012.1, read on the forward strand.
TCGACATCGCCTACGTCGGCAACCATGGGGTCAAGCTGCAGGGCTTCCTCAACGCCAACCAGAAGAATCCCTCGCTTGGCTTCGCTCGTCCTTACGCCAACTGGCCGTCGGACATTACCACAGCCCTGAATCAGTTCTGGTCGAATTTCAACTCGCTCCAGGTCAAGTATGAGCAACAGTTTGTTGGCGGCCTCACGTTGCTGAACAGCTTTGCCTGGGAGCGCGCGATGGATAACGCCAGTGCCTCGCTCGAAGCCAACACACCCTCGCCGCAGGATGCCAACAACATCAGAGGCGATTACGGCCAGTCAGACTACAACCTGCCCCTGGCCAACATCACCAGCCTGGTCTATGAGCTTCCATTCGGTCAGGGCCGCACGTTCCTCTCCAGCACCAATTCCATCATCAACACCATCGTTGGAGGCTGGCAGGTAAGCGCAATCAATACCATGCAGGCGGGCACACCCTTTAATCTCACTTACAACCCAAACTCCAGCCAGGCGCTCTCGCCGCAGATCCCAGTAGGCTCAACCTACCGCGGCGCCAACGAGTATCGGCCCAATAAGGTTCCCGGCCAGGCCGTGACCCAGGGGCGTTCACACCGCGCAGCCAACACGGGCTACGTCAACTACATCAACCTGCCGGCCTTCGTGCTTCCTCCGATCAAGGATGCTGCAGGCAACGTGCTTAGCCCTTTCGGCAACGCCAGCCGCAATCCGGGCCGCACTCCAGCCTTGTATCAGACTGACATTGCGCTCAATAAGAACTTCAATACTCCTATCGAGGGCCTGAAGGTTCAGTTCCGCACTGAGTTCTACAATGCCTTCAATCACACCAACCTTTACCTGCCTGGGAACGGCACCGGAAATGTCGGCGGAGTCATCAGTGGAACCCAGGGCACGACTGGCGGCGTGTATGGGGTCGGCGGCAGCGTTCCCCTGGACAACATCAACGGGGGAGCTCTGAATGCAAACACCGGTCAGATCACCAGTACCTTCACGCCACGCGTCATCCAGTTTGGCTTGAAGGTGATCTACTAGAGCATTTTCACTTCTACGCAGCACACTTGAGTTCAGCGAAGTGCGGCTTTTCTTGAGGAAAAGCCGCGTAGGGAGTGGTTGCTTTGTATGCACCAGAAGTGAAAATGTTGTACGCAGCAAAAACCTCGATCCTTATTCGAAGGTGCCCGTGCGTGCTCTCCACAGGGCGCCTTCGGCGGGATCGACCACTTTATCCGGTGCCTGCACGGCGGGGAATTCGCGCTGCACTGCCGAGATCAGAGCATCACGAACCAGGGCGACGTTTTCCAGTATGCTGCCGGTAAACGCAATGGGCGGGGTCCAGTCGGGCTCGTTCGAGTGCAGTCTCAGCCGGCGAATCACCAGCTGTATCAAGTACGCAAGCTCTTCTCCTTGCTGCCGCAGGACCGATAACGCTATTTCGTCGCCGAGCTCCGCGCAACGCACCACAATCCCGGTCAGCTTGGAAAAATCGGGCGCCGGCTGGCTATTCCCATATTCGATCAGGCTGTCCAGCGAGGGCAACTTCCAGAACTCCATCACCGCGGATAAGAGTAGCGTGTGTCGTTCCTGATCCTTGGCCAGGAAGATAGCGCGTAAGCTCTCCAGGCCGATTCTGTGTCCGGAACCCTGGTCCGCCAATGCCGGGCCCCATCCTCCGGCAGTGAGAAGCAATCCGCCCTTGGTGCGGCCAACTACATTTGATCCTGTGCCGGCCATGGCGAGTACTCCGGCGCGGCCGGGGAAGGCTGCTTCGAGGGCGATCTCGACGTCACCCAGGATGAGAAGTCCGCCTCCGACTCTGGCGCTAAACGCCGCTTGCAACCAATCTCTCACCAGGGGAACGCTCTCTCCCGCAGTCCCTATGCAGGTGCGGGTAATCGATGCCATGGAGATGCCCGTTTGTGCGCTCAGTTGAAGCAGGGCCGAATCGAGATTCTGGCTGGCGGTCGCCGCATCCACCCGCATGCGCTTGATCGACCCGGTGCGCACTCTGGCCAGTTCGCGGGTCTCGTCGGCGAGCACGTAGTCTGTCTTTGTTCCCCCGGCATCCAGTGCGAGAAAGAAACTCATTGCGTGGTGCACTCCGGGTCCCAAAATCTACGCGGCTTCAAAGTAGGCCTCAATTTCTTCCAAGGTTTTGCCCTTCGTCTCCGGCAGAAAGAACGCTGCAGTCAACAAGTAGATGACGGTGAACCCGCAGAACAAGAAGAACATCATGGAATAGCCATACTTGCCGACCACGGGTAAGAAGATGGCGGCGAGTGTGGTCGAGACCATCTGGTTGATCACCAGGGCAACGCTCATACCATTTGAGCGGATGCGCGTGGGCATCAGTTCCGACAGCGCGAGCCATACGCAGACGCCCGGGCCCAGGGCATAGAATGCGACAAAACCGTAGAGCCCGAGCGCCACTAGCCAGCCGTGCACCGCGTCGGGCACGGGGCCGATATAGGCATGCTCAATGGTGAGCGGAGCCGTGCGTGCCGCATTGAGGTCGACCAACGGGTTGCGGAAAAATGCTTCCACCTTGCTCGAAGGAAGACTGCTCTGCCGATCGATGGCAACCGGCGCTTCGCCCGCATCGCCGGAACGCAGCGTCCTGGTGGCTGCGGTGAATCCTCCATACGTGTAGATCACTGTCATGGATAACCGGTCAACCTGGAAGCCGCCGCCAGAGAGAGCGCTCGGGGGCAGAAGGCGCTGCGCATCGGCTTGATCAAAGTGCAGCTGTAGATTCTGCTCCGGTCCCACCATCGACTGGATGGCGCCGCGGACGTCGACCCGGTTCTTTTCCGTGCGCAGAAACAGCGTGCCCACAAAGATCAGGCACACGATGATGCCAGACGTTCCCAGAACAAGTAGAAACTTCCTCCCCTTCCGGTCGACCAGCGTCATGCCGACGATGGTCATCAGGAAGTTCAGGAAGGTGAACAACACATATCCCCAGTGCGCGTACAAGTCCGACAAACCGCTCTGCAGCAGGATGTCGGTGTTGTATCCGATAATGGAGTTGATTCCCGTTGCCGTGTTGCAGAAAAGAATGACGCAGGCAAGCAGGAAGGGGAGGACATATTTTCGCCGTAACAGAGGATCCTTGATCCCGCTTTTAGCGAAGGATTTGTTTTCTGCGGAGAGGGAAGTGTGCTCCATCTCTTCGAGTTCGAGCGTGGCCTGTTCCGTATTGCGTGATCTAAGCAGCGCGGCCAAGGCGAGCTGCTTGCGCCCGCGCCGGAAGAGCCACCGGGGCGACTCCGCGACAAACAAACTACCCACCACAAACAGAATGCCCGGCGGCATCGACATCCAGAAAATGCGCCGCCATGCCTGGTCTTTCACGGTCAGCAGCTCTGCCGGGGATATGGAGGCGGTAATTGCCGCCACGCGATAGCTGTAATAGATGCCAATGACTGCTGCAGAAAAGACGCCCAGGGTCAAGAGCCATTGGAAAGCTCCTGTGCCTTTTCCGCGATCTTGCGCGGACAGGCACTCCGCCAGGTAGAGCGGAACCACGATGCCCACGAGTCCTCCGCTGACGCCTTGCAGCAGGCGGCCAAAGAAGAGCGGGACGAAGCCGTGAGAGAGTGCGATGACCGGGATACTCAGAACAAAGATCGCTCCGCTGATGACCATGAGCGGCTTGCGTCCCAGCCAGTCGGCGAGCAGGCCGGCGAAGAGCGTAGAGATAACGCTGCCCAGCAACACGGCGGCGACAATGATCGATAGCTGGCTGGCGTTTAGTCCCGAGGTTGCCTCAAGGTAAGGTAGTGCGCCGCCGATGATGCCGACATCCACCCCGTAAAGCAATCCGCCCAGCCCGGCAACCAGAAGAAGTAGGCGGTTATAGGTGTTGGTGTGACTCAGATCGGCAGTGCTTGGCATCGGGACGACCGCGCGGTATGGATTGAACTCCAAACATGTAGAGTAACCCGTGACGGCGTTCGCGATCGCTAGAAAACGGATACCTGATGGCGGGTCGAGTGCTGTGGTATCCCATTCAGGCCGTACTTTGGCTTGAGTGGGCTGGGATGCTCTACGGTAGTCTGCGCTTGCTTTCCATGAGTGCTTGTTTTGCGGCCATGTCGCTGGCGATGCCGAAGATCATCAACTCCAGCGGTCCAGTGCCCGAGTTGGCAAAGGATTGCTTCTCGTTCAGGCGTACGGGGACGGCGTCTCCGCTGTGGATCTGGGCCGTCTCGGAGCCGATGGTCACGCTGCCGTCACCGGCCATTACGTAGTAGATCTCTGTCATGTTTGGCTTGGCCACAGGACCAATCGAGGTTCCCGGGGGCATCAGCAGGTGGTCGACATACGACCAGGTGGTGTAAAAGACGGTCGGGTCGAGCGCCCGGCGGTATTGCACCGTACCGGTTCCGCCATCCATGTGATCGACCGGCTTCAGCAGCGACCGATCCAGGCGCATGGTGATAAAGGTGGGAATCGGGTCAAGCGGGGCGCCCACGCGCCCATCTTCGAGATTGAAGGCATCGTAGACGCCTTTCATCGTGCCCACGTTGAAATTGATCCACTCGACCGGCTTATCGCCGGCGTTGTAGATGGCGTGCGAGTGGCCCAGACGCGTGGGCGCGCCCGCCGGCCCCTTCAGCAGTAGACGTGCGCTCATCGATCGTGAACTGGGCTTCGCCATCGAGGATGATGAACATCTCTTCGCACTGGTTGTGGAAGTGGGCGCCGATGCCGCTCTTGGGCTCAATCACGCCGCGATGCATGAAAAATAGATTGGTCTCGAGCGTCTCCGCATCGAAGAGCGGCTTATAGTCCAGCGCACCCGGGCCATCGTGCACCGCCTTCATGTTGCGATACTTCGAGGGGTCGGCACGGGCAATTCGCTGCTCCAGCGGGACCGGCTTGGTGGTTTGAGCAAGCGATAAACCAGACGCCAGCACGGACAGAACAGCGAGAGTCTTCGTCGTTTTGGTCACGGACGTTTTCCTGTCTTTCAACTCGACCACCGGTGGCCGCAATCCCAGGCGGGCGAGAATGATATAGATCACAAAGCCGGTGGCGAATGCATACAGAGCCGCTGGATTGTCAGCTTTCACCAGGGCCGCCGGAAGTCCAGGAATATGTTCCGGCATCCCGACCATGAAACCGATAATCCAGGCAATGTACCCGGCCCAATTGATGCCCAGCCGCGGCCCCGACCAGCGCTTGCCCGCAAGCAGGTAATCCGCCGCCATGGCGCCGCATATAGGGCCAAAGGACGCAGCGATAATGCTGAAGAATCCCACCAGGTTATCGGCCAAGCCGCTGATGGCCAGGATGGCGCTTAACGTGACCCCGGCCATGGTGGATACGGGGCGGGAGATTTTGGGCAGCATGGTGCTGAAGCTGTTGGCCGCGATGAAGGAGGAAAAGCACGTGGGCACCAGGCAGGCAGCGGCGAAGAGGAAGAACATGACCGGCGCCAAAGCTCCTACGCTGGCAATGGCAGCGGTGTAATCGTAGTTCCGCGGTCCGCCGGTGCGGCCCAGGTAGCCTGCGACGGAAAGAACCGAGATGCCGCCGGCAATCAATGCACCGGCAGCAACACCAGTCAGTCCTCCGAGAACAACGTCCTTCCTGCTCGCCGTTATTCATGCCGAAATCCGTACCCGCCGCGCCGGCGGTGGCAAAGAAGCCGATGGTGATCAGCAGTGCATTCAGGAATCCGGTCAACGAATCATGCTGCGGAGGCTGGTACTGGGGGATGCCGCTGCGGTTGTACCAGAGGACGATCAGCATCATGGCGAACGGAACCCAGTTCATGAATCTTGGCGAACTGGCTGACGTAATTGATCCCTTTGATCGCAACCCATCCAAGGCTGTAAAGCCAGACGATCACGATGACGCTGTAGAGGGTTCTCGAGGTCTGGTTGAGCCCTTGCATGATGAAGTGGGCCGCAAGAGTGCCGTCCACCCCTACCCAGCCCACCTGCAACAGGCCCATCAGTATTCCCGGGATCAGGAATCCACCCGTGGTGCCAAAGGTCGAAGTGCCCACCACGTAGAGATTGCGGCCGGTCTGCATGCCCAGCATCGCGGGCACATAGTAATAGAGCCCAAAACAAAGCAGCCCCGCCACCAGCAGCCCCCACAGGGAGACGCTGACACTCGCATACCCAATCGTCGGTGCAGACAGCTTGAGGTAGTAGCCAACAAAAAGGAAAATGCCGAAGTAGCTGGGGAAGGTGCTTTTGTACCAGGGAGCCCTGGCGGAGAGCGGTACGGGAACCGACGCGCTTACATATTCGGGAATGTTGCGCTCCATGGGGCTCCTTAAACCGCGGTGTAGTCGTTCACGGAATAATCCGCAAAATGGGTTTCCATCTGGGGCCACACTTCCTGATGAAGATCGAGCGCCACCCACTTCTTCTGAAACGCATGTGACTCGAAGGCGATGCGTAGCCGCCAGTCGTCGCCTTCGTGGTTCGGGCGCAGCAGTTCTACACCGCGAAATCCTTCCTGGCGGGAGATGGCAGGGCGAAAGGTTTCCGTGTAGGTCTTCTCCAGGGCTGCTGCGCACCTGGTTTGACGCGCATTTCAACAAACAGGACGAACATCGTCACCTCACCATTTCAGCTTGAATACATCGATAGCCGTGCCACCCAGAACTTTGTCGTAGACGTCGGGTGTGAGCTCGAGCGCCTTGTATTTTGCGAATTCCACGGGGACGTTGCTGGGCAAATCTGCTCCCAGCATCACCCGATCCGCTCCTATAGTATCGATCATCCAGCGGATGTCTTCGCCGATACACCAGGAGGTTTCGAGATAAAGATTGCCGCATACAGTCGCAGCGACTTGTGCCTCGGCGGTGAAGACGGCGAATCCGGCATGAGCCAGAATGATCTTCAAATCAGGATATTTGCGGGCTGCAGGAATGCAAAGCGCGGGCAATGCGAAGGGAACTCCGGGACCGGTGTGGACCATCGTCGGAACGCCGAGTGAGTGAGCGGTGGCAAAAACACGGTCGCCATCCTCTGATAAAGGGTTCACCCCATGTCCGATGGTGTGCAGCTTGATCCCGACAAACTTCAGATCCTTGATGCAGCGCTCCATTTCGCGTTCATAAGCATCGCGATTCCCGTGCGGAGTCGCGCTGGCTATGCCGAAGAAGCGTCCTGGATGCTTGGCGCACAGATCTGCAATGCGGTCGTGGGTCTTCGAAGCCACCGTAGCCCCTGGATAGGGCTGCACGATGGTGGCATCGACCTTGCATTCCTCCATCCGCCGCAGCATATCCTCTTCTGTGCTGAGCAGGCCGAAAACGCAACATTCGCCCAGGTGGGCATGGGTATCAATCCTCTTGGTCATGAATCCTCTCGTGGATGCAGGTGTTTGCCGGCAAAGCGGCCATTATAGACGTTCCAATATTCGTTTACATCAATGGGCGTGGGGCATCTCGCCCAGCTCGGTATCGAGCGCGTTCTTCTGTGCGGAGATCCCAACGATCATCAGTTCCAGGTCGGCTGATCCGTTGTTTACAAAGGAATGCGCTTCATTGAAGCGAATGGGAATGCCATCCCCTTTATGGATGTCTGCGGTGTCGCCATTCACCTTCACCTGGCCATCGCCGTTGAGCACGTAATAAATCTCTTCCACGCCCTTGTGGTAGTGCTGCCCTTCGGATGCTCCGGGAGGAATCAGCAGATGATCCACGTACGCCCAGTTGGTCAGGAAGACATCCGCGTCGAGCGCGCGCCGGTATTGCACCGTGCCCTGGCCGCCGCGGTAGTTTGCGATGGGCTTCAGTAGCTTCTTATCCAGGTGCATGGTCATGAAGGTGGGGATTGGATCCTTGGGGGCGCCGACGCGGGCGTCGTCAAGATTGAAGGCATCGTAGTGGCCTTTGATCTGGGCCACGTTGATGTTCATAAATTCCACCGGCTTGTCCGAGGGGTTGTAGATGGCGTGGGAGTGGCCCATCCGGCAGGGCGCCCCCACGGTTCCCTGCAGCACGGAGGTTCGGCCGTCGATGGTGAACTCCGCCTGGCCATCGAAAACGATGAACATCTCTTCGGTCGTGTTGTGGAAGTGATGTCCCACACCTCCACCGGGCATGATTTCGCAGCGGTGCATGAAATTGAGGTTCACGTCCATGGCCGAAGGAGGAACCAGGAGCTCACAGGCCATATCTCCGGCGCTATTGTGGGAACGGCTGCGGGTGTACTTGCTGGGGTCGGTGTGGCCGATTCTAGCCGCCAACGGAGTTTGCGCCCACAAGGAGAACGCGCTAAGAAGGGCAAAGGCACACAGCATCAGGAGCGGGTACACGCGTCGCATCATATCGTTTCCTCGCATGGATGTCCGGCAGGGCACATCCTAAGCCGCCCAAGAATATATATCGAGGATAGGAGCGTCAAGCTGAAATTCGGAATTGTGATCCGATTTATGGTGATCTGGTTTCGGAAAGTAGCTATCTGGGCAAACGGGTCTGCGTGAGAACCTAATTACGAGCGGTCCCCCGGTTCTCTGACGAAGTGTGGCTTGTGAATCGAGAGTCAGAGGGAGTGAGCAGTGGTATCCCACATCTCGCGAAAAACGAGCGAGATGTGGGGCCACCCGTCCTTTGTGAGGGAGCCAGAGCCTATGAGGTGAGTTCTCACGCCCCGGCCCTTAGGCTTTGCGTAGGTCCGAAGCTACTTGTTCGGCGGTCGCACGTACTGCAGCGATGATGGACTCTTCATGCGCCGTGTCGCGGAGCCTCGTCTTGGGCATGGACGAGCTAATTGCCGCGGAAACCTGGCCATTCGGCCCGAAAATAGGCACGCAGAAGCAAATGCCATCGTAAGCGCACTCTTCACGATCGATGGCATATTTCTGCTGCCGGATTCCCTCGTACTCCTGGCTTAGGTCCTTACGATCGGTGATGGTGTGCTTGGTGAAACGATAGGTCCCAAAGCTCCGCAACAGCCTTTCGCGCTGCTCCTGCGGTTGAAACGCGGTGATTGCCTTGCCCAGAGAACTGGCGTTGGGGGGCAGGATGTGCCCCACAACATTGCTCATCCGGATCACGTGTGGGCTCTCGACCACGGCGATCACTTCCACCCGATTTTCGAACAAGGCGGCCAGGGTAGAGGTTTCGGAGAGTTCGCGGCTGAGCGCGTCCAGATAAGGCACGCCGACACGATGAAGCTTGCCCAACCACTGCGTAGGCGTAACGGCGTGAATTCCCGGGGCCAGCAAGTATTGGCCGCGGCCATCGACGGTTACGCAGCCCAGCGTTTCAAGTGTGCGCAGAATCCGGAACGCGGATGTCTTTGAAAGTTGAATCCGCTGGGCAATCTCGTTCATAGGCAGAGGTTTAAGCTCGGCTTGAAGGAATTCCAGAACCTCCAGCGCCTTGCCCACAGCGCGGGAGAAATATTGATCTCCGCCGCGCACCTCTTTAGCCGTTTCGGCCTTTACCAGGTTGGAAGTCCCAGCTTTTGCCGGGCGAGCGGTCTTGGTTTTCAACATAAAAGCTCTGCTGACTTCATGATAACGGAACCTGCCGAACCAGAAGTGGGGCAGATAATAGCGGAATCAGTACCAACTTGTCGACTTCTCCGCAATATTTTGAAACTTGATTCAAAAAATGTTGCGTGTCGTTCGTGCGCGGTGATATAGGTTTCAGCGCACGAATTTAGGAGGCAAGCGCGGTGGTCAAAAAACAGAGAATGCAAAATGCGGTTTGGTTGGCAAAGACGCTTTGTTTGATGGCGGCAATGTTCCTGGTGTGCTCGCGGTGCCCGGCGCAGATATCGAGCGCCGAATTGAGTGGGAACGTCCTCGACGCTTCGGGAGCGGCCCTTCCCAACGCGACCGTAACCGCCACCAACATCGCGACCACAATCTCTCACAATACCGTCAGCGGAAAGGGAGGAGACTATGTGATCACCGATCTTCCTCCGGGGGACTACACACTCACCGTCGAAGCGGCGGGCTTTCGCAAGCTTGTGCAAACCGGCATAGATCTCCAGGTCAATCAGCAGGCTCGGGTGGACCTCACGCTCCAGGTGGGGCAGACGGCCGAAACGGTCAGCGTGACTGGTCATCCGCCGCTCCTGGATTCCGAGTCTTCTTCGGTAGGAACGGTAATCAACCGGCAATTGGTGAACGAACTGCCGCTGAATGGCCGCAACTTCGTGCAACTGGCGACGCTTAGCCCCGGAGTGAATGGCGTGGGGGCATCCGCCTCGGGAACCATTATGGGCGGCACGCGCCCGGACGACCGCCGCGCAGGCAACGAGATCTTTTCTAACGGTAACCGCGAAGGCGACAACAATTTTCTATATGACGGCATGGATAACAATGAGCGCCTCACGCTTTCGCTCACCCTTCGACCCGCGATCGATGCGGTGCGTGAGTTCAAGATCCAGACCAACCTCTACAGCGCCGATGTCGGCCGTAACTCGGGCGCGGTGATCGACGTCATCTCCAAATCGGGGACGAATCAGCTGCATGGCAGCCTCTTCGAGTTCATCCGTAACTCGGATGTGGATGCACGCACCTTCTTCAATGCCGCGGGCACTCCTTTCCCCACGTTCCGTTTAAATCAGTTTGGAGGCTCTCTGGGAGGCCCCGTGGTTATCCCAAAGGTCTACCACGGCAGAGATAAGACGTTCTTTTTCGTCGACTACGAGGGTTTCCGCAACAGTACGCAGATATTCGAGCGGGGCAACATCCCCACCATGCGCATGCGGCAGGGAGACTTCGGCGAACTCCTGCCGAATACCCTTATTTACGATCCGCTGACGACGGTGAAAAATCCTGCTTCACCGAGCGGTTTTTCCCGTACTCCGTTCCCAAACAACATAATTCCCGCTGATCGCTTTGACCCCATTGCGTACAAGATGATCAATGCTTACCCCACCCCGACCAGCACTGCCCGGCTCAACAACTATGCAGTGCCTCGGATTCAGCCGCAGAACTACGACCAGGGCGATGTCCGGGTGGACGAACAGATCACGACCAAGGATTCTATCTTCGCCCGCTGGTCGATTCAGAACACAATCACTATTTCACCCAGTACCTATGCGCAATCCACGATCCCCGGCATCTCTACGCCGGTGAGCCTCAGTGATGAGGCCTCTTTCGCCGGTACCTCGCTGCAGCCTACACAGCATGTGGCCACAAGCTATGTGCGGGTCTTCACTCCATCGCTCATTAACGACTTTCGTTTCGGTTTCAACCGCTATCGGCTGGACTACGTGCCCATCAATTATGCCCCCGGCGCCGGACTTGGCAACGAATTGGGAGTACCAAATTCGAATGTCACTCCGCGTGAGCAAAACCTTCCCATCTTTTCGCCGTCCAGTTATCTTGGTGTCGGCCAGACGCGCTCTCTGCCCTTGTATCGCCGGGAGAACACGTTTCAAGAGCTTGACAACCTGACCTGGACCAAGGGCACCCATACGTTCAAGATTGGCGCTGACTTCCGCCGCCGGCAGTTGACGATTTATCAAACGAACCAAGGCAACGGCCGCTTCAATTTTTCACCCGCGTTTACGGATTCGCGGCAGCCGGCCGGTAAGGGTGGCGATGCCGCGGCGAGCTTCATTCTTGGTTTCCCCACCCTGGACGCGCATGATTACAACTATCAATTCCCTGGGATAAGGATGAACGAGTTCGGCATGTACTTTGCCGATGACTGGCGAGCCACCAAAAACCTGACCCTGAACTATGGCTTGCGCTGGGATTATTTCAGCCCGCCCGATGAGGCGTTTAACCGTTGGTCCAATTTTGATGTTGCTACGGGCCAATACCTTGTCGCTGGTGTTGGCGGAGTGGGCGTGAACGCCGGCGTGCTGAAGTACTGGCCAAACTTTGGCCCACGCCTCGGATTTGCCTACCAGATGACGCCACACACAGTGTTCCGTGGGGGCGTCGGCCTGTTCTACAACGCCTCTGGCAGTGAGGCGGGCAATATGCGCCTGGCGCGTAATCTTCCTTTCGGCCTGACATTGCAAATTACGCCGGGAGACGTAACGGTGGGTCCGACCGTAAGCCAAGGCTTTCCACCGTTGCAGCCAATCATCATCCCGCCTACTCCGAATGGAGTAGCGTACGGGGTAGCTCCGAACTTCCGTCCTTCGTATGCGGAGCAGTTCAATGCGGGCGTGGAACAAGAGATTGTTCCCTTGGACATGGTGTTGAAGTTTGTCGGAGTGGGCAACCTGGGACGTCACTTGCAAGACGCCTGGAACGCCAACCAGGCAATCCCCGGGTCGACCTCGACGGTCTCACGGCGTCCGCTGTACGGTATAGACCCAGCGCAGAGCGATGTGAACTACTACATATCGGATGGCTTTGCGGAGTATTTTGCCTTTCAGTTCACCGCCGACAAACGCTTGAGCCAGGGAGTCAGTGCGCTGCTTGGCTACGCCTACTCTCATGCCATCGACGATGTACCGCTGGAATTTGGTGGCGGCGATGCCGGGCCAAATCCCCAGGATCCCCGCTTCCCGCATGAGGTGAGCAACTCAATCATCGACCAGCGCCAGCGTTTGACGCTGAGCTATCTATGGGCGTTTCCCTTCGGCAAGGGCCAGAAGTTTCTGAATCATGGCGGAGTGACGGATTGGGTTCTCGGTGGGTGGCAGAACAATGGAATCTTGTTCACGCAGAGCGGCCTTTGGTTCTCACCGGTCTTGCAAACATCCACCACCAACACCGGAACGTCGAGCCGTCCCAACGTCAGTGGTCCTATCACCTATCCAAAAACTCTTTTGCACTGGTTCAGCCCATCGGCGTATAGCACTCCCGCGCCATACACGTACGGCAATGCCAGTCGTAACTCCCTGATCGGTCCGGGCCGCACAAATCTTGACGAGTCGATTTTCAAGAATTTCACCATTCATGAACAGATGACGCTCCAGTTCCGTTTCGAAGCGTTTAACGTCTTCAACCATCCGCAGTTCGGCTATCCGAATCAGACCATCGGAAATTCGCAGGTGGGTCAGATTACTTCGATTGTCGGCAATGCTCGTAACCTGCAGGCCTCGCTGCGGTTCCAGTTCTAGCCTGAGAACGCGACGAAAAGCGATGTCCCATTCTTGCCGGGAAAGCGTGGCAAGGATGGGACACCAGTACCCCTGCAGCAACGCAATTTGAGGAAGCAAGGAACTTAAATGACTCATCTCCTACGAAGGAATAGAGCCGCTGGCTTGCTGGCTGTTTTTGCCGGACTCCTGGCATGCCTGCCGGCGTGGGCGGCCAAGCGGGATCTTCGGGTTTACTTCATCGATGTAGAGGGCGGACAGTCGACACTGTTCGTGACGCCAACCGGGCAGTCTCTGCTCATTGACACTGGCTGGCCCGACAACGAGGGGCGCGATGCCGACCGGATTCTTGCTGCAACCAAGAGCGCGGGCATCAGCAAGATCGACTACGTGCTGTTGACCCACTATCACGATGACCATAGCGGGGGCATCCCGCAGCTGGTCGACAAGGTTCCTGTAGGAACCTTCATTGATCACGGAGCCAACATCGACACGAAGCCCGGGAATAAAACGCTGGACATCTACGCTGCGTACCAGCAGGTGCTGGCCACGGGAAAGTACAAACACCTGGTCGCGCATCCTGGAGATGTGCTGCCCATAACCGGCATGAAGGTTACGGTCATCAGCAGCGACGGCAACGTGATCGATCATCCTCTGCCGGGAGGCGGGGAGACCAACCAATACTGCAGTACGCCCGAAACCAAGCCTACGGACCGCAGCGAAAATTCGCATTCGCTGGGTGTGCTTATCAACTTCGGCAAACTCAAAATCCTGGACCTGGGGGATCTCACCTGGGACAAGGAGATGTTGTTCATGTGCCCTGTGAATCGGCTGGGAAGCATCGACATCCTGGTGGTTTCACATCACGGACTGAATGCGAGCTCCAGTCACGCGCTGATCGATGCTATTCATCCTCGGGTGGCCATCATGAACAACGCAGCCACCAAGGGGGGAGCGCCGCAGGTAATTGATGAGGTACTGAAAGCTCCCGGTCTGGAAACGCTATGGCAGCTACATTTCGCGGAGAAGGCAGGCGCGGAGCACAACACGGCCTCGGAGTACATTGCCAATCCGCAGGGTGCCGACCCGGGAAATTATTTTGTGCTGACCGCGAGTCCCAAAGGCAGCTTCACCGTCTACAACTCGGGGACCAAGCAGACCAAGGATTATGCGGCCAGGTAGGCTTCTTCCGGGATCGGCTCCACGCCCTGCGCGGCATCTGACCCGACGCCTTGCTACATTGGGTCAGGAGAGAACTCCCAGGAGCGTAAGTCTTGATTGCAGTGGATTGGGGTACCAGCAATTTCCGTGCGTTTAGGGTCAGTGCAGAGGGAACAGTCTTTGCCAGGTGCTCTTCGCCGCAGGGGATTTTGCGTGTGGGAGAGGGGAATTTCGAAGAAGCCTTACGTGCCGAGGTGGGTGTATGGCTGGCAGCAGGAGAGAAGCACATCCTGCTGTGTGGCATGATCGGCAGCCGGCAGGGCTGGGTGGAAGCGGAATACCTTCCTTGTCCGGTGGGGATAGCGGAGCTGGCGGACGCTGTGGTGCCCATACCGTTTTCCGGGGCGAAAGTGCGGTTGGTGCCGGGGGTCATAGGGCCAGACGCTGCGGGCGTGCCGGAGCTGATGCGCGGCGAAGAAACCGCGGCGATGGGCATGCTCGACGCTTGCGTTGGGGGGGGCCTGGTGTGTTTTCCCGGAACGCATTCCAAGTGGATTCAACTGAGCGATCGGAAGATTGTGAGTTTTACCACCTGCATGACGGGCGAGCTGTACGGTGCGCTGCGTAAATGCACGATCCTGGAACGCACCATGACCAGTAATCCCGTCGTGGACAAAGCTGCGTTTCACGACGGGGTGACTCGCTCCACGGACCCAGGCGGACTGCTTCACCATCTTTTCGGCGTGCGCACGCTGCCGTTAATGGGTCAGCTCAGGGAAGATGTGTCCGCCTCGTACCTCTCGGGTTTATTGATAGGGCACGAGGTGCGCGCGACCATGCCGCCGGGCAGCGATGTTCACCTGGTGGGCGCGGCGCATCTGTGTGGTCTCTATGCGCAGGTCATCGAAGCTTGCGGCGGGAAGGCAACCATGGAAGACGAAGATGCGGCGGCACTTGGATTGGCCGCTATCGGCAGGAGGCTGCATTGGACGTAAGGGAATGGCTCGAACGCTGTCCCCTGGTCGCCATCCTGCGAGGCGTTCAGCCGGCCGAGGCAGAATCGATCTGCTCGGCATTGGAAAGGGCCGGCATCTGCATCGTCGAGGTTCCGCTCAATTCACCCAGCCCGTTGGAGAGCATCGCCATCTTGTCGCGAAGTTTCGGCAGCCGGATGCTGATTGGCGCCGGTACTCTCACCGAACCATCGCAGGTTAGGGAAGTGGCGGCGGCCGGGGGCCGGTTGATTGTCACTCCGCATGCCGACACCGCGATTGTGCGTGCCGCCAAGCAGGCGGGGTTATTTGCGGTCCCTGGATTTTTCAATCCGACCGAGGCCTTCGCCTTGCTGCAAGCCGGCGCTGACGCGATCAAGCTTTTTCCCGCTGAGGTTCTGGGTCCGCCTATGCTCAGGGCGCTGCGTGCCGTGCTTCCCAAGTCGGCCATCGTCATACCAGTGGGTGGAGTGGATGTGCAACAAGTCGCTCCATGGATGACCGCGGGAGCTCTTGGCCTGGGCGTTGGCTCGTCGATCTACAAGCCTGGAGACGATGTCGGGATTGTCGAAGGAAAGGCGCAGGCTCTGGTGGCAGCGGTGCATGCCTGGCAGGGCCGGTAGTGCAGCGGAGAGGGCTGGAATAGCACGAATCCCCACCTTAGTTGCTTATTGAGAGCCCAAGGCCCACGGGTTGAGAGCAGTGGAATCCCACATCTCGCGAAAAACGAGCGAGATATGGGGCACCCGGGCTTGGTTGCCAGGTAGAGAATTTTGAATTTTGAAGGAGACGTCGACTCATGAAAAGAAGAGCTTTCCTCCGTTCCCTGGCGGCCACCGCAATCGCGAGCGGCGTGCGCGCTCTGCCCGCTTATGCCGTTCCTCTCCCCAAGATGAAGATCACGCGGGTGCGAGCCTATCTACCTCCGCATCCCAATCCGCTATTCAACCAGAGCGACGTGGTGGTCACCATCGAGACCGACGCGGGAATCACGGGCATAGGCGAGGGTGGCGTGAAGGACACGATATCGCAGTCCGCCGGGAGACTGATTGGACGGGACCCGCAATATATCGAGCGTCTGTGGCAGGACATGAATCGCGCTTTCTTCTATCCCGCGGGCCGGGAGAGGACTGACGCCATTGGTGCCCTCGACCTGGCTTTATGGGACATCAAGGGCAAGGTGCAGGGTCAGCCCGTCCATCAATTACTGGAGGGCATGGTTCGTAACTACGTCGAGTGCTATAACACGGCCGGCGTCATTCCGGGTGTTACGCATGAAACCAGTCTCAAGGATCGCGCCCGGCTAACCATTGAAGCCGGCTATCGCGCTTTTCGCTTCGGCGCCTCGGAAGCCCCGGCAAACGGCACGTATAACACCCGGGAGCGCATTACCATCATGCGCGAGCAATGCGCCGAGGTGCGAGAAGGGGTCGGCAAAAATGGCGACTGGTGCATCGACTTCCACCAGCGCTTCGATCTGCCTGATGCGATTCGCGGATGCAACTCGATTGAAGATCTGGCCCCATTCTTCGTAGAAGACCCGGTTCGCACCGAGGCGTTTCAGCAAGACCTTCCCATCCTGCGCAGCAAAGTGAACGTCCCTCTGGCCGCCGGCGAAGAATGGGGTAACCGCTGGGACTTCAACCGCCTGGTCGAAGAACACTCCGTCGATTTTGTGCGCGCCACTCTTCCTAACGTAGGTGGCATTACAGAAATGATGAAGATTGCGGCGATCTGCGAAACTCACTTCGTCGGCATCGTTCCTCATTTCACTGGGCCAATTGCCACGGCTGCTCTGGTTAACTGCCTGGGCACCTTTTCGGGGCCGCTTCTGATGGAATACAACTTCCAGGGCCGCACCCTCCCCCACTTGCCCGTATGCCTGGATTTCAAGGATGGCAAGCTGTATCCCAATGACCGGCCAGGTTTGGGTGTGGAGTTGGATTACAAGCAGCTTACCCAGATCGCGGAAATTACTGAACCCGTCACTGCGCGGGCCCAGACCTACTTCCGGCCGGACGGTTCCATCACCAACTGGTAGCGGAGCGAGGAGTTATGAAAATAAGAAGAGCGATCAACCTGGGTTTGCTGCTCTTACCCTTGGCCGGGTATTCCCAAATGGCTGCTCCTCGTCCACCACTTGCGCAAAGGATCGGGCACACCGATCTGAGTAAAGTGGAGCTCGCTCATTCCCACGGAAGCGTCGGCTTGCGCAAGTGCCAGACGCTGGTGGCCGGTGGCGTGATGGATGTGAACCTGAACTTTTTATTTCGCTGCCAGATGCAGCCTGGCGGCGGTGTGGCGGAACACTTTCACAACACCGTCGAAGAGATGTTCACCATCCTGGATGGGGAGGCGGAGTTTACCGTTGATAGTCACACCTCGCTGGTGAAGGGGCCTGCGGGAGCACCCCAACGCAGAGGCCACTCGCACGCGGTTTACAACCCGACCAACGAACTGGTCGATTACCTGAATATCAACGTATCCATGGTCAAGGGTCATTACGATGCGTTCAACCTTGGCGATTCGCGCGACAAGGTGACGGCGAAGGATGAAATCCCGCAGTTCATGCTGATGAGGCTGGACAAGACCTTGCTGCAACCCATGCCGAGCTATCGCGGTGGACAGGGAACTGTGAAATATCGGCGCGCGCTCGATTCGGATACATTCGAGACCAACTGGGCCTACGTGGATCATCTTCTGATTCCGCCCGGGGCATCGGAGGGGCTGCATTACCACACCGGCGTAGAAGAGATCTACTACGTGATGGATGGTGGTGGCCAGGTTCGCGTGAATAACGAGACCGAGCCGATAAAAAAGGGGGATGCCGTGCCGATCTTCTTCCGCGAGCCGCACTCGTTTACCAACAACGGATCTTCCGATCTCGAGCTTATGATCATCGGTATCTCGGCAGTGAAGGATGCGCTCGACACGGAGCTGGGTGCACCGCATCCACCGGGAAAATAATGGTTACCGGTTCAAGTTGTGAGAAGGTTGTTACCAATGAAACGCAGAAGCTGTTTGAAAGCCATGTTGGCCGTGGCCGGAGGTGCTGCCCTTCCCGCCGCCGCGCTCGCGGCGAGTGCAAGCGAAGATCGGCCCATCCAACTGCACGTAGATCTGGCAGTGGATCCAGCGAAGGAACAGGAGATGCTGGAATTTTTTGAGCAAAAATTCCGTCCCGCGGCTGCCCAACAGCCTGGATATATCGATCTCAGAATGCTGAAGTTGAAGTCCACCCTGCGAGGCGCCGCTCCGCCCGGAGCCAACTACCAGTTCGTCCTGACCTTTGCCAGCGAGGCGTTGCGGCAGAAATGGGTCGCGACCGAGCTCCACAAGCAGCTTTGGCCAGTGATTGAGAGCAGCTTAACCGACAAGAATTACAGCCGCCTGCTATACGAGGTCTACTAAGGATTATGACAACTTCGAGCGTCGCAGTCGCCTCCCCCACGGGACGCAACGCCCGCTGGCTCGTAGTGGCTCTTCTCACCGTGGGCGTGGTGATTGCCTACACCGACCGGATTAATCTATCGGCAGCACTCCCCCAGATTCGGATGAGTTTCCCGATCTCGGCGGCGGCGTCAGGGATCCTGCTCTCAGCCTTTTTCTGGGCCTACACGTTGTTGCAAACGCCGGCCGGATGGGTGGTCGATCGTTTCGGTCTCAAGTGGCCTTATGCCGCGGGGCTTTTCTTATGGAGCGCCGTTTCTGCGGCAACGGCGCTGGTGAGCTCCCTCAACGGCCTCATAGTCATGAGGATCGTGCTTGGTATTGGCGAGTCCATCGTCACTCCGGCCAGCATGCGTTATCTCCGCGACAACTTTGCCGAGCACGAGCGGGGTCTACCCATCGGCATTTATTTTTCCGGAACCAAGTACGGTCCGGCAATTGGGGCGCCGATTGCTACCTATCTCGTCCTGAGTTACGGATGGAGATGGATGTTCATCCTGAACGGAGCGCTCTGCATTCTCTGGCTGGTTCCCTGGCTTCTGTTTGTCAGGAATGATCGCAAGAGTTCTCACGTAAAGAAAGAGAGTGCTTCCGTCTCCTGGGGCGCTATTTTTGCCTCCCCGCTTATGTGGGGCACCTGCGTCGCCACATTCTGCTACATGTACTTTGTTTATTTCTGCATGACCTGGATGCCCACCTATTTCAAAGACCGGTTTGGCCTGTCATTGACAGCGTCGGGTTGGTTCACGTTCATGTCCTTCGGCGGAATGGCAACCATTGCGATACTGGCAGGTTGGGCTGCCGATCGGCTCATTGTTCGCGGGCGTAACCCTGTCACCGTACGAAAAATGTTTACCATCGTCGGTTTCGTGCTGGCCTTTAGCGAGGTCTTCGCAGCCTTCTCACATTCAACTACGACCACTCTTTTTCTGGCCGTGTTTTCGCTCAGCGGGCTCGGCCTGGCCACGGCCAACTATTGGGCGCTCACCCAGACGTTGACGCCGGCCTCCGCTTCGGCTCGCGTGGCGGGGATCCAGAACACTGCAGCTAACGTGGCAGGCATCGCTGCCCCCTGGATTACTGGGATCCTGGTACAAAGGACGGGAAGTTTCAACGCGCCGCTGATCGCGGTTGGCTTTTGGCTCCTGGTGGGCATAGCTTGCTATCTATTTCTGGTCAGGGAGAGACATGCATTGCGATAGGGTGATTCTGAGCATGTGTCTCGTGGCGGCGCTTCCGCTATCAGCGCAGACCGGGGCACCGGGTGGGGAGTGGCGGACCTACGGCGGCGACCTTGGCAACACGCGCTACTCAGCTCTTGATCAGGTCAACGCCTCCAATTTCAACAAACTGCAAATTGTCTGGAGCCTCAAAACCGCCAACTTCGGACCGGAGCCCGAATACAAGTTTGAAGGGACGCCGTTGATGGCTAACGGCGTTCTCTATACCACCGCTGGATCGCGGCGAACAGTAGTTGCTCTGGATGCTGCAACCGGCGAACTTCTGTGGAGCCACGCGGAGCATGAAGGCGCCCGCGGGATGGCTGCTCCGCGGCGGCTTTCTGGCCATGGTCTGGCCTACTGGACCGACGATACGGAAGAACGAATTCTTTATGTCACGCCCGGCTACCGGCTGATCGCGCTGGATGCGAAGACGGGTGTCCCGGTACCCACTTTCGGAAAGGGGGGTGTAGTCGATCTGCGGCTGGATGACGACCAGGAGATGGATCTGGTCACTGCCGACATCGGTCTGCATTCCACACCGATCGTGGCCGGCAATACGATCATCGTGGGCGCTGCTCATCGTTCCGGCGAGGAGCCCAGGAGCAAGATCAACGTGAAAGGCTATGTGCGCGGCTTCGATGCGAAGACCGGCAAACGCCTTTGGATATTTCACACCATACCTCGTCAAGGGGAATTCGGTTACGACACCTGGGAGAAGGGCTCTGCGGAGTACACGGGAAACACTGGGGTCTGGGCCCAGATCAGCGTGGATGAAGAGCTCGGCATGGCGTACCTGCCGGTGGAGTCGCCGACCCAGGATTCTTATGGCGGTGACCGGCCGGGAAATGCGCTGTTTGCGGAAAGCCTGGTCGCAGTCGATCTCAAGACGGGTCAACGCAAGTGGCATTACCAGCTGGTTCACCATGGTGTGTGGGATTTTGATATTCCATGCGCTCCGGTTCTGGTGAATATTACGGTCGATGGCAAACCGGTCAAGGCTCTGGCTCAGGCGACCAAACAATCCATTCTCTACGTGCTCAATCGCGTGACCGGCGAACCGGTCTGGCCCTTCGTAGAGCGGCCGGTACCGCAGGGCGACGTACCCGGGGAATGGTATGCACCCACGCAACCGATTCCTACCAAGCCGGCGTTTTATGACCGCAACGGTTCCACGGTTGACGATCTGATTGACTTCACTCCGGAGTTAAGAGCGCAGGCGATACAGTTAGCTTCGAGATATAAGATGGGGCCTGTCTTTACCCCGCCTGTCGTAAGCAAACCTGGGGGACCGCTGGGTACTCTGATCGTCGGCTATCCGAATGGGGGAACGAATTGGGCCGGTGGATCGTTCGATCCGCAGACTCACATCTATTACGTTTTCTCTCAGCGGGTCGCGGGCAGTCTGGGGCTGGTTCCACCGGGAGCCGGTGAGTCCGATGTGAAGTACTTCGTCGGTACAGTCCATGAGAGTGGGCATGCCTTCCATCGTCTGACCGTACAAGGGCTGCCGCTAGTGAAACCGCCCTATGGCAGGATCAGCGCAATCAATCTGGACACGGGAGAGATTGTATGGCAAGTGGCCCACGGCGAAACTCCAGATGAGATTCGTAACAGCCCGGTGCTCAAAGGGCTGAATATCCCCCGCACCGGAAGGCCAGGCGTGATTGGTGTGTTGACCACAAAGACGCTCGTGATTGCAGGCGAAGGTGGTGTCTTTACCGATGCGGCGGGCCGGCAGGGAGCACGGTTACGTGCTTACGACAAGGCCACCGGGAAGGACGCGGGCGCTGTGTATATGCCGGCTGGACAAACAGGCTCGCCCATGACGTACATGCTCAATGGCAAGCAATACATAGTGCTGGCCATCGGAGGCCAGGGATATCCCGGCGAATTATTAGCGTTTAGGCTGGGTGAGTAGGAACGACGGGACAAAAAAAGGCTCGTTGAGTGCTGTGGTATCCCACTCAAGCCCAAGTACGGCTTGACCCCCATTTCCTGCCACGCTGTGCTAGAGAGGTCCGCGTGTGCGCCTTTCATTAAGGAAAGGCGCATGGAGTGTATCAACGCCACAAGCCTCCACAGGAAATCGGGGCAATGGGGCACCCGGCTTTTGTTGCCGGTGCAGAGAGTAAGAGTTAGTGGGCTCAGATGAGGCGAAGACTTTGCTCAATCAAATGTTTGGTGTCGACCGTTGGATCGACGTCTGAGTCGGATTCCATCGAGTAATAGCCTCGATATCCTGAAGCTTTGGCTATCCCGAAAAGTTCTGCCAGGGAGGCTGTCTTTCGCTGGCCGTGAACGGACTCGGCGTCTTTGACATGAGCGATATTCCATGCGTGCGCGAACATGTCTTTCACGTTCTGCGCATTGAAGCGTTCATCACCGCCCATGAGCCCATTGCCAAAATCAGGAAGTGCCCGCAAATAAGGAGTGCCAGCCAGCTCGATTGCCGCGATGGTGCGCGCAGCAGAAGCGGAAACCGGATCGTCATTCTCAAGATTGACAACGATGTTGCGTGTGGCTGCGTAATCAAGCGTCGGCTTGAGGGCGCGTACAGCCCGGGGAAGATCGGAAGTGTCGGAACACTTGGGGATCCAGACGCGAATGCTGGGGGATCCAAGCAGCACCGCGATATCGATCCAATGCCGGTAGCGCGCGTTGCCTGCATCGCGCCTGCCTTCATCGTCGCTGCACAGCTCAACTTTTTCGTCGACCGGGATGTTCACCGTGTGCACGCCGGCAGCATCGAACGCCGCGCGCAGCTTGCGTACCTCGCTGTCTTCAGTCGAAGCGAAGTGCCCGCTCAGCGGCTCGATCCCGTACACCCCAAACTCCGTCCGCACAAAGCGTGCGAATGAGGCCAGATCCATGCCCGGCTTCTTGGGGTTCCGGTCCTGATTGCCGGGCGCGATGATCGATTCCCGGAAAGGATAGGTCGCGACCGCAATTCGCTTGCGCGGGTCAACCGGAAAAGTCGCCCGCGGAGGCGCTGTCGCGAAGGCAGTGCTTGCGGCACACAAAAGTGCTCCCTTAACCACACTACGGCGTGTGAATGATTTCATCTCTGACCTTCCTGTTTGATTGCTATTTATTTTAGAAAACCCGACTCCGAGGCCGTGACCTCAGTGACGAAACGAAAGTCGCCGGGAGTGATACCGCGCCACAGTGCCAGCCGGTAGGCCGCCACTTGCAGGGGAACGATTTCAAAGAGCGGTGCAAGCACGGGTGCAATTTCCGGCCACGGAATCAGCGACGGTGCGTGGTCGTGCTTGTCGCCGGGGGCGGGTCCGATCCAGCGGGCCTGCGCGCCGGCTGAGAAGAGATCGTCAGCCAGCGATCGGTCGAGCGACTGCGTGATGGGTGGTGTACCGAAGACCACCGCGCGGAAATCGGCCGACAGAATCTCAGCGGGCCCGTGACGGAACTGCCCTGAAGACATGCCTACCGCCGCGGTCTTAGCCGTTTCATGCAGCAGCAGGGCACCTTCGTGGACGGAAGCTAGCGCCGGACCCCGGCCCAGCAGGTAAAGCGGTCCGCCGATGAGCCACTCCTGCCAGCCCTCGCTAGCCCGCAGGCATTCGTCGATGTGCGCCGAGAGCGCCGGCAGCGCAGCACCGCACTCGTCGCCCAGCTTCGCGCTTTCCCCGGCGAGCACCTCTTCCGCCAGCAGCAGCAGCGCGAGCACAGTGCCGGTGTAGGTCTGCACCGCAATGAGCTTGTCCGACTGTGAGCCGACGGGCAGAGTGATATCGGCGATCTGTTCGAGGTGGGAACCGGGTACATTGGTGACCCCAACGATGGTCATGCCGACCTGGCGCATTTTTTCGGCAACCAGCACCGGCTCGATCGAGCCGCCGGAGCGCGAAACCACAACGCCTACATCTCCCGCGCGCAAACTAGCGCTGCCGTAGTGCAGCAGCTCCGCACTCTCTATCGCCTGCACTGAATAGCCCTGCTGCGCCAGCCGGCTTACCGCGGGCAACGTGGCGAACAATGAGCCCCCCATGCCGGTGAAGATAATCCGCCCCTGGGCCTTGCGGATTTTTTCCGCGCACGCGCGTAGAGTTGCGTTGCGCTGGTGAAGCGTCAGCACACCGCGATGAGATGCGGGCTGGGCCAGGATGTTATCCAGCATGGGAATCCGGCTCATGCTTTTCTCCTGTTCAGCCACTCTTCGACCGGGCGCTCCGCCGTCGGTTGGTAGGGCAAACTGACCTTTCGTCCCAGGCCGGCGGAAGCGTAGGCGGCGAAGATCGCCTCCAGCACCACCTTGCCGTCTTCCCCGGTTGCCTGCGGGGCCTCCAATCCGCGGATGGCGCGGGCGAAGTGGCGCATTTCCTGTGGGAAGCCGTAATTCCACAGCTCTTCGAAGACAGGATAGGTCCAACCAGTGGTGGTGGGCGCTTTTTCGACGGCGTAGGCGAAGCCATGTTCACTGTAGGTCTGCAGCGCATTGCCCATATGCAGGTTGGCAATGGTCAGACCGCCCTCACCGTAGATTTCGATGCGATCATCCATGCCGCCGCGGCGCGCCCAGCTGTTCTCGATGATGCTGAAGGCGCCGCCTTCAAACTCGATGATGGTCACGGCTTCGTCATCGAGTTTTGTTTTGTCACTATGGACATAAGTCCCCAGGTGCGCGTAGGCGCTCAGAATCCTGGGGCGCCCCAGGAACCACCAGGCGAACCCGATGCCATGGGAGCCGAGGTCGAGCAGCGCTCCGCCTCCGGCTCGTTTCACATCCCAGAACCATTCGGCATGCGGACCGAAGTGCTTCTCGCTTTGTTTAATGAGGTGCACTTTGCCAAAAGCGCCGGAGTCTGCCATCTCTTTCGCCTTGCGATACTTTGGGGTGAAGAAAAGCTCTTCGGCATAGAGCAGCAGCACGCCGTTGGCGCGGCAGGCCTCGATCATCGTGTCGGCCTCGCCGGGCGTGACACAGAGCGGCTTCTCGCAGATGACGTGCTTGCCCGCCCGCGCCATGGCGATGGTCATTTCGCAGTGCAGCGCATTGGGAGCGGTAATGGTGACCGCTTCCACGTCAGGATCAGTCGCCAGTTTTTTGTAGTCGGAGTACACATGTGGAATTTTGTAGCGATCGGCAAGACCCTGTGCGTGCGCAGCTGTGGGAGAAGCCACGGCCACAACAGACATATCGTCCTCGACCATGCTCATCGCGGCCGCGTGGCAATCCGCCTGGAATTGCGAGCCGATGATGCCTACGCGTACTGGGCCATCTTTCATGTCGACCTCTCTCGGAAAATCCCGAGTTCTACTGGAGCATATTGGCACTGGCTCCCAGAGAATACACTGAGTCTTGCTTAACTGCCCTGCTCCGTGCGGCCCCTCCCCGTTGCCTGCTACGCGGCGATCAGGCAAAATTGCAAGTAAGGCGCTCATGTGCGCTTTGGTATTGGCTTGACACCGCATGAGGCGCCCCGGGGAGACGATTTGGAAGCCGCAGCATATCGACGTTTGCTTCTCCGTCTGCTGGCACTCCCAATCGTTGCACTGGGCCTGCTGGCATTGACCCTTACCTATGGGATCCAGCAGATGCAACGGAGCGCTCGCCAGGTAGACCATTCGGATCGGGTCATTGCCCAGGCCAACGAACTGATCAAGCTGATGGTCGACGAAGAGACCGGATTTCGCGGATTCTTGATCACCCGCGATCCAACCTTTCTTCAACCCTACCGGGAAGCCAATCAACAGCTGGAACCTAAGTTCACAGCTCTCTTGGACCTGATAAGAAACGACCCCGAACAAACTGCCCGGCTGCGGCGGCTGAGAACGGGATTTCAAGCGTGGCAACAGGATACCGCCGAAAACATCGCTCCGCCCAAGCCTACGTTCGACTTGAAGTTGCACATGCTCGAACATAAACGCAAAATGGATGATCTGCGTGCCATAGCCAACGATTTTCTGACCGTTGAGACACGCACAAGGGCCAGCCGATCGTTCGCTTCCGTCAGGATCGATAAGCTCAGCCTTTATGGGCTCCTTGGTCTGGCCGTGATTCTCGCCTTGTTGCTGGCTTGGGAGATTCGCCGGCTCTTCCAAAAGCTTGCCGGGACCTACAGTCTGCAGATCAAGGAGGTAAAGCGCTGGGGAGACGAATCCTATGCCCGTGAGCAATGGCTGAATACCACTCTCCGCAGCATTGGTGACGCGGTGATCGCTGCAGATCCTGACGGCCAGGTGGTGTTCATGAACCCCGTCGCGGAACAGCTCACGGGTTGGAAAGAGAAGGAGGCCTACGGCCTTCCCCTTTCCAAAATCTTTGTCATTGTTAACCAGCGCACACGCGCTACTGTCGAAAACCCGGTGGACGCGGTACGGCGGTCCGGCAAGATTGTGGGGCTCGCCAACCACACCATTCTTATCAGTAAAGGTGGCACAGAGTTCCATATCGACGATAGCGCCGCGCCTATCCTTAATGTGAACGCGCGCATGATCGGCATCGTGCTGGTCTTCCGAGACATCAGCGAACGGCATGCGTCCGAGCTTGCACTCATGCGCGCGGAGAAGCTGGCGTCCGCTGGGCGGCTGGCCGCGGCCATCGCCCATGAGGTCAACAATCCACTGGAAGGCCTGGTCAACCTCATCTACCTGGCGCGGGGTGAGGAGGATATGCAGAAGATTCGCCGGCATCTCACGGAAGCCGATCGGGAGCTGCAGAGAATCGCGCACATAACCCGCCAATCCCTCGGCTTTTATCGCGAGACCTCGGTGGCGGGTAGCTTTCGCCCTGATGTTGTGACCCGGGAGGTTTTCGACTTTTACTCTGCGCGCGCCGCTACCGCACGCGTGAGTTTGCATGTGAGTGTAAAAACCGAGCAAAAGGCGTTTGGAAACCAGGGTGAGTTCCGCCAGGTGCTCTCCAACTTGCTGGCCAACAGTTTGGACGCCTGTAAAGACGGAGATGCGATTTGCGTTCGCGTTCGCGCTGCCGTGAGTCCACGCGATCCCGCTCTGCGCGGAGTGCGCATCGCCGTAGCAGACACTGGCTGTGGTATTGCCCCCGAAAACATGGAACGGATCTTTGAACCCTTCTTCACCACCAAAAAGGACACGGGGACCGGGTTGGGCCTGTGGGTCTCTCGCGAATTGATGGAGAAGTGTGGCGGCAATCTCTCCGTCCGTTCCAGCGTTAACGGGCGCCGTTCAGGAACCGTCTTCTCGTTGTTTCTCCCCGGGTCTGGACCAAGCGAGGGCTAGCCGCGCCCCGTAGGGCCCCTGAGAGTCGTCCAGGATGACGAGTCTGTGAGGGGTCGACGGCAAACACCTTAAACGAGTGAGCGCTTATGGGACATGCTGCTCGGTTGGCTGCCCCGAATTGCGAATAGTCTACTTCGAGGAATAGGCCGCCCAGGACTGCGTCCTGGGCTATTCTCAGCCGTTCTTTCGGGACCCAATTGGGAGAGAGTCGGTCTTACGCAGACGCTTCAGGCCGGACGTAGCCTAAGTCTTTTCACCCACTGGTCTTCATCTCAATGCCGATCGGCAATGAGACACGAAAGGTGGTACCGCTTTTTCCCGGCTCATGAGAGCTGCGGAAGCGGATCGTTCCCTGATGCTTGTCAAGGATTCGCTTGGAAAGCCAGAGCCCGACCCCGTTTCCCGAACTCTTGTTGGTCACATACGGCTCGAATAGGCGGGGCCGGATGGAGGGATGGATTCCATGTCCGTTGTCAGAAATGGTGATGTAAGCGCGCTCGTTATCGGCGCGCAGGCGGAGGCAAACCACCGCATCCTTGACCGGCAGCGCATCCAGAGCATTCAATATAAAGTTGGAAAAAACCTGCAAGAGCTCGCCTCCCAGCGCTTTCACCATCAGCTGGCCGGGTAATTCTTTGCGCAACTCGATAGATCCTGCCGCGAACCGATGAGCGTGAATACGTAGGGCAGATTCCGCGATTTCTACCAGGTCAAATTCCTTCGGCTCGTTCTGCTCCCGATAAAAGGAAAGAGTCTTCCGCGTGATCTCTGCCAGTCGATTCAGTTGCGTTTCTGCCACCGCCATGTTTTTCCGCACGTTTTCCGGACGGTGTGCTTCTTGCTTGGTGAGATAAACCAGGTTGGCCAGAGCTTCCAACGGATTGTTCACTTCATGGACAACGGCGCCGGCGAACCGGCCGGCAATAGCCAACCGTTCACTCTTGCGCAGGGACTCCTCGGCTTTCCGGAGGCGCTCTCGCAACTGCTCGGGGGTAGGGTCGTCTTCTGGCAAGAGATACTCACAACTGCAAGGGATCTAGAGCAGACAACGACGACAAAAGTCTGCTTGCTTCAACAACTCGTTGCCTGTGTGCTAAGAAGGGGAGATTGAGCGTGCGGTTGGCCGGACAGGGTAGTTTTCGCCCTTAACCCGTTTTGATGCGCCGGAGTTCTCGGGCAACGGCATCGAAAACCCTCCGGTAACCAGATTTTAATGAAGAAGACCAACCCCGGAGACTAAGATGGCCGAAGCTTCGGTCACAAGGAGAGCGCATGCCGGCGACGCCAGAGACTGTTTTTCATTACGAAGTCGAAAAGTCGGGGGATGAGACCACCGGTCCAATCACCACGATCGCGTGTCATGGCAGGGTGGTGAACGAAACTGCGGGGCAGATCAAGGAAGTGGTCAAGCCACTCATACCGCTGGGTGGAAGAATCGTGCTCGACCTCACGGACGTGAACTACGTGGATAGCTCCGGCTTGGGAACCCTGGTGGGGCTCAAGGTCTCAGCCCTTAAAGAGGGGTACTGCAAATTGGAACTGCTCAATCTGTCTCCCCGGGTAAAAGAACTGCTTCGCCTCAGCAACCTGACCCAGTTGTTCGCCTCCTAATCTCCACTGCTTTCGCTCACCGGCGGGCAAAGACCCCGCTCATTGCTCGCCGGTTGCGCCTCCCCGCAAGGTTCTCACTGCGATCCTGCAAATCCCTTTTGCACTGGTAACTCGCAAAGATAACTCATAAGTCAATAAGATATCTTGCGCTCACTGGCACCGAGGCGGTTACCAGGCTCCGCATATCCATTCGATTCAGGGGAGATAGCTTGTTTTGACCACGAAAATAGTGGCTAGCTCGCCCGCGAACCCGCGAAACCAGTGGGATGGCTGCATGGGCTGTATTGCAGCGATACCCCCTAAGTACCTCAAAAGTACCGTTTCCCTGAGTGTCCGGCTTGGGTAGTTTCAAACTGCCACCACGGCGAGCTACGGTCAAGTGCGGAGCGGAGTATGTCGACAGCCAACTTGTCAGCAAATTGGCAGCGCAGCGCCGCTGCACTCTCCCTGGCGGCCATAGGCGGCATCACTACTGGTTGCGGTTTCAGCCTCAATCAGGCAGCGATAGAAAAGATGTCAGCCATCCAGGCGACTGGCAACAATCTGCGCGTAACCCAAACCATGCAGTTCAAGACCGAGGCGCCGGTGATCTGGTCGGTCAACGGAATTCCCGGCGGCAACGCCGACATCGGCACCATTTCCAGCACCGGGCTTTATACCGCGCCGGCCATCGTTCCACTGCCCAATAATCAAGTAACGATTGGAAGCTCAGCGGAAATCTACCCTTCATCCAAGGGAAATTACGGTGTTGCGGTTCTGAATCCAATTCCCATCGTCACCACCATTACGCCGGGCGCCTTTTCCGAGGGTGTGGCCCAGGTCGCGGTGAACGGATCGGCTTTCGTCTATGGCGCGCAAATTCTGTGGAATGGCGTGCCGGTTCCGACCACTTATTTATCCGGCACCCAACTCGTAGCCATGGTCACGGAATACACGCCGGGCACTTACCCGGTGACGGTGGTCAATCCTGATCCTGGTTCGGCCTCTTCCCAAAAGGTCAACGCACTGGTTCAGCCAGGCCAGGTAGTAGTCAAGTTACAACCCTCAGAGACCAGCGTCCGGGTCAACAACAGCATCACCATCACGCCCACGGTGACCGGTTCGCAAGACACGGCGCTTACCTGGACGGTCAACGGCATAGCTGGGGGTAACACGCAGATTGGCACCATTACTGCCCAGGGCGTTTACACCGCGCCCGCAGTCGTGCCCACCCCTAACAACCTGGTGGTCGTGCAAGCGACCAGCGTCGACAATCCCAACTCCACCATGATCGTGAATGTGCAGGTGCTGAACCCTGTGCCCACACTCCTGAGTGCCACGCCCTCCTCGCTGAACATCGGTTCCAGCACCGTCGTACTTTCTGGGGCGAACTTTATCAACGGAGCCACGGCGCTGGCCAATGGCGTCCCGATACCGACACAGTTCAACTCCTCCGGTCAGCTCACAGCGACCGTCGATCCCACTGTTGCCGGTCCATTTGATCTGCAGGTTCTCAATCCCAATCCAGGTGGCGCCGTTTCTGCCGACGTGATCGAGCAGGTAGCGGGAACGCCGCCCACGCCGCTGGTCGACCCGGCGGATGCTTCCCGGTTCCTGATGCAGGCCACGTTTGGCGGCTCCGAGGCGGACATCAATAACCTCTCAACCATCGGCTACAGCGCCTGGTTTGCTCAGCAATTCGCCATCCCAAACACGCTGCACGAGCCTTACGCCGAGCGCGAGCTCATCCTCAACAACAATCCCCCTTGCGCGGCCACGGACACCACGTGCAACCAAACGCTGTTCCTGGGGACGTTCGGAGACCAATATTTCGAGCAGCCTTTCTGGGCCACCGCCCTCACCGGCAAAGACGAGCTACGTAAGCGCGTACAGTTCGCGCTGAGCGAATTATTCGTGATCTCCAGCCAGGACGCGGTCGTCGGACAGATGCCGCGCGGGGTTGCCAACTACTACGACATGTTGGGCAACGATGCCTTCGGCAATTTCCGGCAGTTGCTGAATGATGTCACGCTGAGCCCCATGATGGGCATCTACCTATCGACCCTGGCTAACGACAAGGGCACCGCCACCGCGGATCCTGACGAGAACTACGCTCGTGAGGTGATGCAGCTGTTTACCATCGGCCTCTGGAAGCTCAACCCGGATGGCACACAGCAACTGGATGGCAGCGGCAATGCCATCCCTACCTACTCCAACACCGACGTGATGGGCATCGCCAAAGTCTTCACCGGGTTCAGCTGGAATATGAACGGCAACACCAGCGATCAGGCATGGTCAGGCTACGGCGCTGTCTATGCGGGTCCCGGCTTTGGGCAAGACCTTCTACCTATGGCGGCCTATCCCAATCACCACTCCACCGATGAAAAAGACTTTATTGGAACCACTATACCGGCGGGTTCGTCGGATCCCTCTGCCGATCTGAAGACTGCGCTCGATGCGCTCTTCAATCATCCCAACCTACCGCCGTTTGTTTCGAAGCAACTGATTCAGCGGCTGGTCACGAGCAACCCCAGCCCAGCCTACGTTCAGAGGGTTGCCGGCGTATTCCAGGATGACGGGCAGGGAGTGCGCGGCGATATGCAGGCGGTGATCACTGCCATTCTGATGGATGAAGAAGCACGCAATCTGACCTCGACCACCAGCCCCAACTATGGCCGGGTGCAGGAGCCGGTGCTTCGCTTTACCCACATGGCGCGCGCCTTTACCGCGGAATCGCTCAGCGGCGCCTTCGATGCCGGCAGCACCGAAGATCCGGCCTATGGCTTTGGCGAGATGGCTTCCCGCTCGCCCACCGTTTTCAATTGGTTCGCTCCCGGTTTCGTGCCGGGTTCCACAAGCATTGCTACGGCCGGGCTGGTTGCGCCCGAGATGGAGATCACCGACGTAACCACCGTGATCGGCTATTTGAACAGCATGCAGGCTGCAGTGTCTTCGGGTTTCGGCAACAACAACGATCTCTATTTGCCGCTGACTACAGAGACTGCGCTAGCCGTCAATCCGGATGCGCTGATGGATCGCGTGAATCTGCTGCTGTTGGGTGGACAGATGTCATCCACACTGCGCAGCGAGGTTGAGGGCGCAGTCAATGCCATCCCCATCCCTGCAGGTGGCGATCCTGTTGCGATGAACAACGCGCTTCTGACGCGCGCCCAAACCGCCATTTTTCTAACAGTCGCTTCGCCTGAATACACTGCCCAGCACTGACGACGTAGCACCAGGAGTTTATCGACCATGTGCAAGACCGACCATTCACGGCGCCAGTTCATGAAGACGGCTTCCTATGCGGCGATGGCCGGCGTCAGCGCAAGCCCGACCCTGCACAGCATGCGCGCCCTGGCCGCGATGACCTCACATGCTGCGTCCGCGCCGACCGATTACCGCGCCCTGGTGTGCGTCTATCTTCAGGGTGGCAATGACGGCCACGGCACATTAATCGCCACGGACACTGATTCCTTCGCTGCCTTTACTCAGGCTCGCAGTGGAGCGCAAGGGCTGGCCTATCCCTTGAATTCGTTGCTGCCCATTACCCCCACCACTCCGCAGTCAGGACGCACCTTTGCCCTAAATCCTTATTTGACGGGGGTGCAGAATCTCTTCAATGCCGGTCGCTGTGCGTTGGTTGCGAACAC
This sequence comes from uncultured Acidobacteriaceae bacterium, assembly GCA_963785315.1. Lineage (GTDB taxonomy): Bacteria > Acidobacteriota > Terriglobia > Terriglobales > Acidobacteriaceae > PALSA-350. Next base: position 315,350 of record CAWAUX010000012.1, read on the forward strand.
GGGAACCCTGATTGAGCCCATTACCAAGGATCAGTGGAACAAGGGAAATGCCCCTCTGCCCAGGCAACTGTTCTCACATTTCGATCAAAGCAACGCATGGGAAGCAATTGCCGCTGATGGGGCTAACGTGGGCTGGGGCGGGCGTATGGCCGACCTGTTCGAGAGCATGAACAGCAACGCATCGTTCACCTGCATCAGTACCAGCGGCACCACACTCTTTCTTTCTGGGGAGACGGCCTTCCAGCTCCGCGTTACCAATGCCGGAGCACTGGCCGCTAACGGGCTCACCAACCCGCTCTTCGGTTCCGCGCAAGGTACCGCCGCATTGCAGGCCATCATTGGCGCCGACAATACCAACCTCTTCGAAAAGGAATATGCCGTTGTCGTTCGGCGCTCGCTGGCCGCGCAGGCAGAGTTGGCCACCGCTATGGCGCCCGCGGGTCCAACCGGCGTGCCTAACCCCACGCAATTTCTCGATCCCGCAACCGGAAAACTCACTGACAACCAACTCGCCATCTCGCTACAGACGGTTGCCCGCGTCATTGCCGGGCGCGCTGCCCTGGGAGTAAGCCGCCAGGTCTTTTTTGTGGAGTTGGGCGGTTTCGATACCCACGACACGCAGGCTAAGCGCCTTTCCACCTTGTTGAGCCAGCTGAGCGCCGGGTTCGAGTACTTCGATCAGCTCATGGTCACCGCCGGGCTCAGCAGCCAGGTAACGCTGTTCACGGTCTCTGACTTTGGCCGCACGCTCACCGCCAACAGCGATGGCACGGACCATGGCTGGGGCAGTCACCACATCGTGGCCGGGGGAGCTGTAGCGGGGCAGAATATCTACGGCGAATACCCCATCATCGGCGCCAACCAGGCCAATGACGTTGGAGCAGGCCGGTTAATCCCAACTACCGCCGTCGAGCAATACGGCGGAACGCTGGGCCGCTGGATGGGGCTTTCCGACAGCCAGGTCCGCGAGGTCTTTCCGAACTTTGCCAATTTCGGCAGCAATCCTTACCTGGGATTGATGGGCTAGCCAGAGCCGCGGGTCATCCTACTTCGGTTTAGCATCTGGCATCACATTTTTTGTGATCCTTCGATCGGCTTCCTTCCGGATCTCCGCTGCACTGACTGGATCTGCCGGTGGCCCGACAATTTCGAAGTTGCCATACTCGTCGCGGCCGCGCACCAGCTGTACGATCTGGCGCTCCGCTCCCTTCTGTACCACCTCAGGAGCAATGTAACGAACCGCGATCCCGATGCGCGGCTTATCTGAGCTATTTGCCTTGGAGCCATGCGCGATCCCGATGTGATGCAACGACATCTCCCCAGCGTCCAGCGTCAACGCGACAGCCTTTGATTCATCCACCTCAAGCGCAATCTCCTGCCCCCGAGACAAGGCATTGTCCAGCGCGTACGTTTCCCGTTGTGGAAGCTGCGTCTTCTGCGTCCCCGGCATGACCTGCATGCATCCATTCTCCAGGGTGCTGGGGGAGAGCGCGATCCAGGCGGTCGTGACTTTGGGCGGGTTCAATCCCCAATAGGCCCCATCCTGGTGCCAGGAGATAAACGCGGGGTCCCGGGCAAACTTCACGAACCAATCCGACCCCCAAACCAGGATGTTGGGGCCAATGGCGCCTTCGACCGCATCCAGCACCCTGGGGTGAGCGGCGATCTGATACACCCAGGGCAGCATAAGATGCGTGAGAGCGTAGACCGCGCGCCGCTCACGCGGAATCATCTTGCCGAGCAGATCTTTGTTCTGAGCGGTGTAATCGTCAAATTGCCGGCGGAACTCCGCCGTCTCGGCGTCGCTGAAGACCCGAATCGGATACAGATAACCATTCTCTGCGTAAAATTCCTGCTTTTCCGCGCTGAGCTTGCGTGTGATCTCGTTCATGGCCGTCATCCTTTTCGCCTAACCCTAACAGCTACGTACCTCAGGGCCTAAAGGCCATATAACTTGCCTGGTTGATGTCCGGGCTAATGCTCGCTGCGGCGAGGTAGCCCAGACCTACCTAACAGCGACCTTTTCCCCACCCTACTAGAGGTATGGGTGGAGTAGCCGCGCCAGCTCATCCGGCTCCGCCAGAAACGCATCGTGCCCGTGGGAGGAGACCAGCTCCCGATGCTCGCAACGGACCCCGGCCTTCTGCAGCTGCAGCCCAAGGGCAGCTATTTCATCCGATGGAAACAACCAGTCCGAAGAGATCCCCACCAGCATCACCTCTGCCTGGATGCGCCGGAATGCGGCTTCGGCGGATGGGTAGCCACGCGCGGGATCCCAGGTATCCATCATCCGCGTGATCGCCAGGTAGGCGTTGGCATCGAAGCGCTCGACGAACCTCTCTCCCTGGTAGTCGAGGTATCCGGCCACATCAAATCGCTGTCCGCTCAAACCCTGGCCCTGCTCGTGCCCGGAGGCCCAGGGATCTTCGCCGCTGCGATCCGGCTTGCGCGCAAACCGGTGCTCGAATAACTCGGGCGACTTGTAGGTGCAAACCGCCAGCGCGCGGGCCAGGGCCAGACCTTCCCGCGGCGGCTCATCGGGTGAGTAGTGCCCGCCCTTCCAGGCCGGGTCGAGCTCGATCATCCGCCGCTGCAGGTGGTTCAAGCCCAGGCCCATCGCCTGCAGGGGCGCCGCCCCAATCGAAATCGCCCGCTCCACCCGTTCCGGAAACTGGATGGCCATCTCCAGTGCCTGCATGCCGCCGATGGAAGCGCCCATCACCAGCTTGAGGCGATGGATCTTCAGCTTATCCAGCAGGCGCGCCTGCAGCGTAACCACATCGCGGATGCTCACCAGGGGGAAGTTCGGCCCATAGGGCCTGCCGGTCAGCGGGTCGATCGAGCCCGGCCCGGTCGAGCCGTAGCAGGAGCCGAGCATATTCATGCCGATGACACAGTGGCCGCCGGCCTGCAGTAAGCCCCCATCGGAGAACAGCCGCGGCCACCAATCTGCCACCCGTGCGGTGCCGGAAAGCGCGTGGGCAACAAAAACGACGTTATCCGCCGCCGCGTTGGGCTCGCCGTAGATCGCGTAGCGCAGCGTGGGCGCCTGCAGCACCCCGCCGGCTTCGAGGGAGAACGCCTCGCCTGGAGAAAAGTCTCCCTCGAAACTGGGCGCCACCAGAGCCGCACTGGGGGTGGAACTCATCGTGCGCTGAGTGCTTCCACCGGCCGGGCCGCATGTCCGTTGGCCACTTCGATCGCATCGTTGAGGTCGGCGAGAATGTCGCGCACATCTTCGATACCCACCGATAGCCGCACCAACTCGGGGGAGACCCCAGTGTCGTTTTGCTCCTCGACACTAAGCTGTGAATGGGTGGTGGAAGCGGGGTGGATGACCAGCGATTTGGCGTCGCCGATGTTCGCCAGCAGCGAGAACAGCTTCAGCGAATTGATCAGCTTTTTGCCCGCCTCGAAGCCGCCCTTGATGCCGAACGTCACCAGGGAGCTTTGCCCCTCCGGCAGGTATTTTTTTGCCCGCTCCGCGTACTTGCTGGAAGGCAGGCCGGGATAATTGACCCACTCGATTCCCGGGTGATTGGCCAGGTGCTTAGCCACGGCGAGCGCGTTCTGCGAGTGCCTTTCCATGCGCAGGTGCAGCGTCTCCAGCCCCTGCAAAAACAGAAAAGCATTGAAGGGAGAGAGAGCGGCGCCGATGTCGCGCAGACCCTGCACCCTGGCTTTGAGAATAAAGGCCAGGGGACCGAACGCTTCCACGTACGACAGGCCGTGATAAGAAGGGTCGGGCTCGACAAAGTCGCGAAAGCGTCCTGAGGCCTTCCAGTCGAACTTGCCCCCGTCGACGATGACGCCGCCGATCGATGTTCCATGGCCACCGATAAATTTCGTTGCCGACTCCACCACAATGTCGGCCCCCCACTCGATGGGACGGCAAAGGATCGGTGTGGCGGCGGTGTTGTCGATCATCAGCGGCACGCCCTGCTGGTGGGCGATACCGGCCAGTTTCTCCACGTCGGCGATGTCGAGCTTGGGGTTACCCAGGGTCTCGGTGTACACAGCCCTCGTTTTCTCGTTGATGGCCGCACGCAAGCCGTCAAAGTCGTCGGCATCGACAAAGCGTACGTTAATGCCCAGTCGCGGCAGAGTGTAGTGGAACAGGTTGTAGGTGCCGCCATAGAGGGAAGTGGTGGAGACGATCTCGTCTCCGGCGCCGGCCAACGTGGTAATGGCCAGCGTTTCAGCGGCTTGGCCGGAGGCGGTGGCCAGTGCGGCCGCTCCCCCTTCGAGCGCGGCGACGCGCTTCTCGAAGACGTCGGTGGTCGGGTTCATGATGCGGGTATAGATGTTGCCGAATTCCTGCAGGCCAAAGAGCCGGGCGGCGTGATCGGCGTCCTTAAAGACGTAAGACGTGGTCTGGTAAATGGGGACGGCGCGGGATCCAGTCGTGGGGTCGGGTTCTTGCCCGCCATGCACGGAAAGTGTTCCGAGATGTTGCTTCTTGCTTTCTGACATCTGTCTACTCCTCTGAACTTGAGAATGAGATCCTTGACTACGCCTGTGGCAAGCGAAAGGCCTGCAGTCTGGGTGGACAGCAGGCCTTTGGGAAATATGGTCTTGTAAGCTTTCAGCCGCCTGGCCAGTCTCCCAAAACGCCCGCAGTGATGCGCGTACAGCGACAGCGTGCTCGGGCGGGCAGTCTGACGTGCTGAAAACCCATAGACCCCAGTATTAGGCCAACCCTCATCCGCTGGCAAGGGCAGGACCAGTTGACCTCTTTCCCTCTGCAATTCCTAGGGTTCCCCACTACCGGGTGAATGCCGTATTCCGCCGGGTGGAAATCGTCCTCGCGCAGCCGGCGATTTCGGCCGATCACGATTTCAGCTCATCAATAAAATCGATGGTTTTGGCACGAAAGGATAGCTTGACAGGTTCTGACGCGAAAGTGTGATCTGTCAGCGGAAATTTTGGGGAGTACTATTGGTTCCGCGTCCATCTGACCCTGTCGTCAGGAAAGGAGGCATATATGAGTGACCTTCCTTGTCGCAGGTCCTCCGGCCTCGCTCTGTTGTTCGTTCTTCTCACTGTGGTGTGCGGTCACACCACCTTCGCCTTAACTCCCGACTCACCTCCTTCTGTCCCGGAAGTGGCCCCCCTCCCAACAACCACACCCCTCTCGCCCCAGACTGAAGGCGATCTGCTCATGGCACATCGTCGCTATGCAGCAGCGCTGGAGGCCTATCAGCGCGATCCCGAGAAATCTGCTGTGCTGTGGAACAAGATCGGTGTCGCCTACCATCACCTGTTCGCGCTTGAACAGGCCCGCAAGTACTACCAGATGGCGCTGGCTATGAAGCCAAACTATCCGGAAGCGCTCAATAATCTGGCCGCCGTCTACCATGGCGAACACGAATATAAGCAAGCGGAACACACCTACAAGCTGGCGCTCAAGTACGCCCCGTCGTCCGCCATCACTTACTGCAACCTGGGAACCTCCTACTTCGCGCAGGAGAAATACAAGCCGGGGATGCAGGCATACCACAAAGCCATGGCGATCAACCCCCACATCTTCGACGCGGGGCAGTCCCAGATCGTGGAAGAGACCAGCACTCGCCGGCAACTCGTCGCCGTCAACTACTACCTGGCGAAAACTTACGCCACGGAAGGGAAGACAGAGGAGGCGCTCGGATACCTGCGCAAGGCGTTGCAAGCCGGCTTCCGCGACCGTAAGCAGTTGATGAAGGACAAGGAGTTTGCGTCGTTGCGCACTACCCCCGAGTTTCACCAGCTGATGATCGAACAGACCGGGGGCGAATAACCGGCCCCTGACTGCCATAAGAAAAGAACGACGCGGTGGTTCTCTTGCGTCCCGGCCTCATCGAATCCCTCCCCCGAAGAAATCGATGGAACCGCCGGCAAGGAAACACCGCGTCGCTTTGTAGAATATTGTTTAAGGATGGCCGTCTGGGCGCTTCGGGGCAGGTAACCCCAAGGTGGTATCTAAATAGTTACCTCGTCCCTCCCATACGCTACCCTGGAAATCCGGGTACGCTTCGGCCGGGATGACAATTGTGAGGTGTGCATGCCATTGCCGGTGACCGATTTAGAGACACAAGAGACGGAAATGACGGCCGTGCTTCGCCAGTACCGGACCGAAGCCGGACGAGCCCTGCTGGAGCTTGTGGATGAGTCGCCGGTGTTGCTGATTTTCCTTCGTCATTTTGGATGCTCCTTTTGCCGCCAGACTTTGGACGACGTGTCGAAGCTCCGTGGGCAGATTGAAGCACGGGGCATCCGTCCGGTCTTCGTCCATCTGGGATCGCCGGAGCGAGCGAAACCCTACTTTGACTACTACCATCTTTCAGATGTCGAGCGGGTCAGCAATCCAGAGGGTTCTCTCTACGCCTCCTCGGTGTTCCAGGTGCCGCGAAAAAATGTTTTTACGCAATTCCTCGTTCCCGCGGTCTGGAAGGCCTGGCTGCTGGGCGCGGTGCAAAAGCACGGGATTGGCATGATTAAGGAAGACGCGGATCAGATGCCCGGCATTTTTTATCTGCAAAAGCGGGCCATTGCGCGTGCCTACCGCTATCGCACCATCGCAGACCAGCCGGACTACCTCAAGCTGATTGCCTGACCCCGCATAGAGATGCGTGACTGTGTCCTATTGAGATGCCACCATTGGCAAGCACCTCCTGCGCCTTCCGCCACCGTGGATAGCACGTTAGTGATCTGGCAACCCTGGTTCACCAAACTACATACTTGTTAAGTATTTTTACGCGTTTCCCGCTGTTGGATACGCAAGTTGTCAAACTTGAAGTATTGCTGCCGAGGAATAGTGTGGAAATCATTCTCGCTGAGTGTGGCGGTTTAGGGAACCAGTTGTTTCGTTATGCGGCGCTTCGATACTATGCGAAGCGACATGGCGCCAAGAAAATGCGGATATCGGTTGAGCCGGCACGGTACGCTCAGTCCTATGGTTATCCACGTCCTTTTCTTCTTTCCCACTTCTCGATTACGGTGCCTATGCGCGAACGTTCCCTTGGCGACCGTGTGCTCTTTACCGGCAAAGGGTGGTTGAAGCGGGCTGTCGCTCCGGCGGCAAAAGCACTTCGGACACAGGTCCTCACTGAGGATTTTTCAGACTGTCACTTTTTCTTGAGAGACCTTCCGTTGGAACGGCGCGTGGGGAGATTATATCTTGCGGGGTATTGGCACAACGCCGGGGTGGTCGAGGAAGTTGCCGACGAGCTGCGCTCTGAGCTAGCATTCAAAGAGCCCGCACAGGGAAAAAATTTAGAGATACTCAAACAGATTAAACAAAGCAGGAACTCCGTCTCGCTTCACGTGCGCCGGGGAGACTGCACAGTTGCTGCGACAAATCGGGTTGACTTACCGCTCGAGTATTATTTGAACGCTGTCTCCACCTTCAAGCAGCGGCTCGGCGACCCCACTTTTTTTGTTTTCTCCGACGACATCCCGTTCGTCAAAGAATACCTGCCGCGCAATGTTCCCATGGTGTTCGTCGATCACAATGACGATTACAGTGCCCATGAGGACCTGCGGCTTATGTCGTCTTGCCACCATCAGATCATCGCCAACAGCACATTCTCCTGGTGGGGAGCGTGGCTGAATCCAAGAATGGACAAGATGGTCATTGCGCCGAAGCAGTGGTACAACACGGAGGACAGCTACTTTCCCGATTTACTGCCGCAAACCTGGGAGCTGGTGGACGTTGCTTCGGCCGCTACCGAATTTCTTTCTGAAATAGAAGAAAATTCGCCCCTCTTGATCTGAAGTGTTATCTGCTTGCTAATAGAAGCGCGGGCACACGTTACCAAGGTGTACCCGATGTGGGTATTTTAGTTTTGCTCCAGATCCGCTCTGAGCTAAGCTGAGCTCAGTCGACACTGCCATTGTTTTTTTTGATGTCGCAGTGTCTGTTTCGTAAGCTCAGTGATGGTAGTCAGCTCAGAACTGCGGACCTGTACGATTGGGTTTTCGCCTCCACAATCATGATTGTTGCTAGAGAAAATCCTAGCCGGCGCGCCACCACGTGGCGATGCTACGGGGCAGAAGTTGACCCTTCGGGCTATAACGAAATAGTAAGCGGAGTCTAAAAGGTTCTTCCCGGCTCTATTGCTTATCAGGACAAATCCAACGTTTTCACCTCTCTACCTGAGCGTGACCCAAGCTCGGTATGGACGGAAGGACCAACGTGGCCGTATACGATGACTTGCCCCTAGGGAGCCAACGCATGCACTCAACCACCACCGATTCCAGGAACCAGGACGCGCATTCGACAGAAACCAGCATCAGTATCGCCATAGCGGATGACTATCCCGTCCTCCTGGCAGGGTTGCGGCTATTCCTCTCTCCCTGTGAGGACATAGTTGTGCTCGCCGAGTGCACGCGGGTTTCTGATCTGCTCGAGCAAGTCGCCTTGAAGAAGCCAGACATTATCCTGTTGGGCTGCGAGACCCATCTTGAAAATCTCGCTCAGCAGTTGCATAGCATCGCCGAGCTGCACCCGGACGGCAAGGTGATCGTCTTTACCGGTAATCTCAGTTCGAACTTTCACGAGGCAGCGCTGCGCAACGGGGCAAAAGGTGTCTTGTTGAAGCAGTGCGCGCCGGAGTTGATCGCCAAGACAGTGAGAAAAGTTTCCCGCGGCGACCTCTGCTTTGACCGCGCCCTGGCCGATCGTGTGCTCAGTACTTTCGTGCAGCGCAAACCGGCCGATACTCCCCCCGAAAAAGCCAGGATCTCGTCGCTTACCGGGCGGGAGAATCAGATCATCAGCCGCATATGCGAAGGCATGCGGAACAAGGAAATTGCCAGCAAGCTGTACATTAGCGACGCCACGGTCGCACATCATCTCACGTCCATCTACCGCAAGTTGGGTCTCGCGGATCGCACCGAACTTCTGCTGTTTGCTCAACAAAACGGCATCTCACGCCTCAAGGCGTCTTAATCGATCACGATAGACCTTCCGCTCGGTCCGGGAGAGCGCTTCATTGTCAGGATGAGTACATGAGAGCAGAGCTAACGTATGGCGGCGCATTCTTTGACAGCCAGAAGGATACCTCTTTCATCTCCGCAAGCATCGTGATTCCTCGCGTGCTCTCACTTTGTAATCCTAAAAGCGTGGCCGACTTCGGATGTGGCGTCGGTACGTGGGTGCGAGCGTTGCTCGACATCGGTGTGAGTGATGTGACGGGCATCGATGGCAATTATGTGCGCGATGACTTGCTGGTTATTCCAAGCGAGCGCTTCGTCCGGGCAGACATAGGGCAACCCGTAGACCTTCACAGAAAATTCGACCTGGCGATTTCGATGGAGGTTGCGGAGCATCTTCCCCGCGAAAAGGCCTCCGTGTTCATCGACACTCTCACCAAGCACAGCGGTATCGTACTGTTCTCGGCGGCGGTTCCAGGACAGGGCGGCACCTATCATGTAAATGAGCAATGGCCTGAGTATTGGAATGAGTTGTTCAGTGCTCGCGGTTATCGATGTGTCGATTGCCTACGAGATACCTTTTGGGACGATGATCGCATCGCCTGGTGGTACCGGCAGAATATGTTTCTGTTTGTCGCCAACGACCTTATCCCCGAACATCCCAAACTCATGGTCGAGTCAACCAGGCAAAGAGCGCTGCCTCTGGCTGTAGTTCATCCCGGGTTTATGCGCAAGCAGGTCGGGCTGAAGCAGCTGCTCAAGCAAACTCGCAACCCGCTCCGAGCTGCGATCTCCAAGCGCTGGGACCGGTTGACCATGAGGAAACCCAGCTAGGCCCGCATCTTTTTTGCCCGCATGATCGGGCCACGCCGCGAGTTGGCTACCCGCCATCGTGGGGTCTTACCGTAAACCTTAAGGCGTCCAGCGCCGCCTGTGCTCCCGCCAGGGTGAGGTGCTGGTTATCCCGATAAAAAATGTGAGTGGCGTCGCGATAGCGGCAGGCGACGGCCGACGTGCAGAGCGCATGCTCAAGATCGATTAATCCCGCGCCGGTGGAGCGGCTGGCACTGGAAATGATTGCCCGCGCCATTCCGTCCGCCGCCTGGTTGTTCTCCACGTCCGTCCCGGGATCGATCGGCTGGCCAGGGCGGAGCCGGCTGATGAGCCACCTTCTGGGTCTCAGATCGACCGTACGGACATGCCAGAGAGGTTCTTCAGAGAATTCAGCGACGTCCTGCAACACAAGCACCCGTTTGCCGGCTTTCTGCAGGCCGGAGATTGTACGCGTTAGGCTGGCAAGGAGCTTCTGCTGGGAAGCCTGGAGACTCGGGATGGGAGCGTGAGGTGCGCCTCCGTCGACCAGCCACCCGGTATGGTCCGCATACGGCTCAACCAGTGAATCCTTCCAGCGGGCAGTAAGAATCACTACCTGTATATACGGATCGGCCTGCAGGCGATGCAGGACATTGTTGTTGAAAGCGATACATTCCAGGGCACGTGCTGGGATTTCGTTGAAGTAGCGGCCGGTATTGGCCAATGGAGGGCAGGCACTCTTTGAAGTCTCAATGAAGTCGTACCCTGCCTTCTGCGCTCTTTCGCGAAGCGCCGGAGCAATGGATCCGGCGTGACTGTCGCCCCATACGGCCATTGCGGGCCGGCCCGTATTTTCAATGCATGCCGTGGTCGTGTTAGGACCCGCCACCGAGTCACGGACGAGACAGGGATCCTCAGGCGCCGCCTCCAGCTTCTTCTCTACCGCGGCAAGCTCAGGAGCCCTGAATGCCAGGCCGTAAGTAGTCCTCATCCCTAGACTGACAAGTATCAAAATGGCGGTTACCGAAGCGTACCGCAAGAGCAGGCGTGGCGCTGGGGTGTGTGAGCTACGGAATGGCTGCTCGATCCAGTAGTAGGTGGCCGTGGCAAGAAGGAACGAAACAGCGAGCACTGCCGTAGCTTGTAACCGCGACGGATTTGCCCCGAGAACCATCCTGGTGAACGTGAGTAATGGCCAATGCCACAAATACAGCGAGTAGGAGATGCGGCCTACAAAACGCATTGCGCTCGCGGATAGGACGGTTCGGTTCGTGAAAGCGCGCGGGGAACACAGCACCAGCGCTCCCCCGACTATGGATGGCAGTGCGCCAAGTCCAGGAAAGGGTACAGCTTGGGTGAGGAAGAAGATAGGCAACAGCAACAGCAGCAGACCCAGCACCCCCAACACGTGCTCCGTGCGTTCAGAAACAGGCGTCCCCGGTTTCTTCTGGGCGATCATCACTGCGAGCAGAACACCGCCAAACAGTTCCCAGGCGCGTGCCGGAAGCAGATAGAAGGCTGACACGGGCGTGTGAGCCACCTGGTAGCAGGCGATGCAGAACGAGAGCCCGCTTAACACCGCGAGCACCGGTACCAGGCGAACTTTGGATCGTAGCAGCCAAACCATTAGCAGAGGCACCACAAGGTAGAACTGTTCCTCAACACCGAGGGACCAGGTCATGAGCAGAGTGCGTTGTTCTGAGGCGACGGCGAAGTAGTCGGTGAGCTTCCAGAAGAAGAAGTTTGATCCCGACAGCAGCGTGGCTATGGACTCGGTGGCGGCCCGCCGTAGTTCGGTGGGGGAAAGCAATGCTGAGCCCAGGACCAGGGTGGCGCAAATTACTACGTAGAGGGCGGGAAGAATGCGCTTGGCTCGCCTGCGATAGAAGCCGGCAAAGGTGAACCGGCCGGCTTGTTCTTCCGCATAGATATGCCCGCCAATTAGAAATCCGGAGATGGCAAAGAAAATATCGACCCCGGTGAAGCCGCCTGAAAATCCGGCAAATCCGGCATGGAAGAAGAGCACCGAAAGAACGGCGATGGCTCGCAGACCATCAATGTCGGCACGGTAACCGCCGCCTACCTCGTCTGCGTGTGGGGGAGTATGTGGTGAAAGCCGGGACAAATCGCGATCAACAGGAACCTGAGGGAGCATTAACACTCAACTTTCCCCCTACCGGCAGAACGCAGTGCTGCAAATAGCACCGGCATTAAGATCAGCGGGGCAGCGATGTATTGGATTGAAGTGCGGAGATCGTGGCTAGCGCCACGTATGGAGTGGTTTGAGAGGAGGGGTCGTGCGGTCCTCAGGGCGAGCAAAAAGAACAGCGATCGTCTGGGAGACGGTCTGCTGGGGCAAACGGACCACAAGATTGGTGATGCCCTTGTTGGGGGCCTGGGGTGGCGGCATCGCGGTGTTGGCGATTGCGAAGCGGCCGTTGGGTGGAGAAAGGATGCGGGCGCTGATGGTCGCCCCATTCTGGGTAAGGCTTGCGGAGCGGCCATCCGGTGCAATCTGCACATTGGCCGCGGTGTGAAAATTCCAGACTACGTCGACCGGGGCGGAGGGCGTTAGCTCGTCCTCCACGAGAATCCGCTGACCGTCGACGAGCCGGATGCCGCGCGTCCATGATTGAAGCTTGCCCTTGTATGCCTGATCAAGGTTGACGACCGCAAAGTCAGCTCCGACGGTGGACAGTGGAGCTTTCGCGTCGAGCCCCTCATTTTGTCCGTTGATCGTAATCGTGTTGTGGCCTTCTGTGCCCAATCGATAGTAGCTCCACCGTTGATTGCCGAAGTAGCCCGGCAGTCCGTAGTTATCGGGTCCAAGGTCGACACCCCAACGCTGGCCGAGAGCGTCAAACAGAAAGGTACCGAGGTCGAGATGCGCATGGGAGGCACGCGTATCTCCACCCTTGAAGCCGATATACCAGGCGAGGTGATCGTGCCAGGCGCTGCGCATGTAGGCTTGATTGACGCGGGAGAAGCTCTGCACAAGTGCGGGCTCAGAAGTCTTACCGGTCTCTGTGACCAGGGCCGACCAGAAGAGGCCGAGAGCAGCAAAGCGCTCACTATCGTTCAGGGTGTAGGAGTCCATGTGCCCATCGAGCGCAGTTGCGAGTTCGCGTTCGATCACGGCGTAGGCAGGATGATGGAAATGCTGCGCAAACCAGAACATCTGGGGGGCAGGGGAGACCGCGGCATTTGCATCGCCAAAGTTGGCATACAGGTTGGTAGGGCCGATCGCCTGGATGCGATACTCCGGAGTCAGCGAGAATCCTGGACGTTCGGCGGCTCCGAAATCCGTCCCCAGTGCGGTGTCCAGGGAATTGATGTAGAGCACGTTATAGATGGTGGCGTAGGTCCAGTAGGCGGGTCCTTCTTCGAATCCCCCATCCGGCGCGAAGAGCTGCATGATCTCGGCAATCGCCGGCCGGGCGTGTGCAATCACTTGCTCTGCTCGTGCAGGCTCCTCATCCGCAATTGCCAGGGCGCCGATTGTCTCCCCTCCATTGCATACCTGCGACCAGTTGTTGGCGTAATGAGCTTTATTAGCCGCAATGAGGGCTAGCCACGGGTCGATGCCTTTTGTAACCAGGGCGTCGTGGATAGTCTTGCGATCCTGTGGAGATAGCGTGTCGTAGAGCCAGTCGTAACCGATTCCGAGTGCTGTAGTGGCTTCAGCGGTGTCGAGAAAATGCCAGGGAAACCAGTTTGGGAAGCCGGCTGCTGCGAGCATCTCCTGCGTGGCGCGGGTAGCGAAGCGCCGATCACCGCTAATCCGATAGAGGGCAGCCAGCGTGATGATGCGGTCCTCGAGGTCGCGGGCGACGGTAAGCAGGGTGTGCTCGGGTCCGCCAATCAGGTATTTGTCTGGCGGCGCCTCCAGCAGGGCTTCGCCTCTGACCAGAAGTTCCTGGTACTGCTGCTTTGCAAATGGATCCGACTTGATAGCCCGCCTGATCGCCGGCAGATCGTTGTCAGTGAACAACAGACGAGGGTGCTTCGTCTTCAATGTGTCGAGTGCTCCATCCGCTTTGCAAATGCGGGCCGATCCCAGGCACACCAACATAAAAAGAAGCGCCGAACCGGCAATACGGAGCTTGGAAATCATGTGACCTCAACCAAGAAGTTAACGAGCAGCCAAGTGGGCCTGCTCCTGTCGGGATAATAAATTAGGTGCGCATCGTATTTCAGCGCCGGCTCAGCAAGAGCAACCCGCCAACGACACCGAGCGCCACTGCCCCATACGCCACAAACATTGTTACGCGGGCAACCCTCGGGGAATAGAGCTGGTTTCTACGCGCGAGCAACTGGCGGTCGAAGAACCAATACAGAAAAGCCCCCAAGGCAATGCTCAGTATCAACACCAGCGTCTCATGTACGGCGACGTTCTTGAAACTGAAACGCTTAAACAAGGCGTTCACCGCGAAAACGGCGATCCAGGCATTCAGGTAGAGAGGGTAAGAGGCTCCTCCAGCTAGCTCTCCACCGGGATGTCGCTTGCCGCGGATGGCGAGCAGCAGGACTAGCGAGATCGCACAGGCTGGGGCTATCAAGTCGTAGTCCGCGTGTTTGATGAGAGCTACGATCGATATAGCTACAATGAGCCCACTGGCGATTCGGCTGATGCGGTGGGTGTAGAAGTCGCCATAGCGATTTGCGAGCACAGCGGCGAGCACGCCGAAGGCAATGCTTGCATAGGATTTACTGATCCATGCTGCTATGGCGATGCATACCCACGTAATCACCCGCCGGCCATAGCGCGCTGGTAAGAGCACCAGGATTAGAGGAGCTAGAAGGTAGAACTGCTCCTCAGCATTGACACTCCAAAAGTGCCCACCTGTGCCGTCGAGAGGCATGGCCTGGTGGTATTGCGGTGTCTGTGCCTGGCCAAACAGATTGAAGACGGAGGTGAAGTCGTAGAAGACGATCTCTACCCACTTTTTCGTAATATGATCACGTGCTGCACTCGCGGCAATCAAAATGGAGAGCGCCAGGAAGTAGGGCCCCCATATCCGCAAAGCACGATTGAAGTAAAATCGCGGCAGGTCTCTCCGCGGTAGAACGAGCAACTGACCGCCAATGAGCCACCCGCTTAACGCAAAAAAGACCTGGACGGCAAAGTTCCCGGCATTGCGCCACTCGATAATGCCCTCGTGTCCGAAGAGCACGACGCAGGCAAGTAGAAGACGCAGCCAGTCGAACCACGGATAGTAGGCCGCCCTGCTGATGGGGGCTTGCGTGGTGCGGACTTCCGTCGATTCTTCTACAGCAGCTTGAACGAGCATGGACACCTTGTTTAAACGATAACGTTGTTAGCGTAGAACGCCTTTTGGCCGGCGCAACTCGCTGAATGGGTTGAAGAGAACGCCGGCAAATAGAACAGAAGTGGTTGCTGTTGGCTGGCTCTGTCAACTCCCCTCCACCACTTTCAAGGGTGCCCCGTCCCCCAATTTGTCGTCCCGAGCGGAGCGGAGAGATCTGCAGTTTAACTTGATGGAGAAACGGAACCCGACGGCAATTCGTACACGACACTTTCGCTGTGGCCGAAAGCAAAATACCAGGTCCCTCCCCTACGCTACCCCGGATTTTCTGTGGGGGTTGGTGGCGTTGGCGAACTTCATGTGGCTTTCTTTACGGAAAGCCGCACACGCGGCCATGTCCAGTGCGGCGTAGCAGGAAATCCGGGTTCGCTCCGGCCGGAGGTTGTGACCTGTTTGGCTTCTTCTTCGTTTTGGTGGCCGGAAAGCCCTGCAGAGCATTCGTTGGTTAAGTATCCTCGGGATCCTTCGACTCCGCGCCGTAGGTCCCCTGTAAAGTGATAGGTCTGCGAGGCGCTTCGCTCAGGATGACGAGTCTGTGGGAGAACTAACGGAACGGACACCTTTATGCGGGAGCCGGGGCGCACGCGCAGACGCTCGCGATGACAAAAAAGGTGAGTCGAGTGCTGTGGTATCCCACTCAAGCCAAAACCGGGCTTGAATGGGGCACCCAGCGGTTGTTGACGGTGAAGCAATCCAAAAAGTGGAGGGCGTCGGCCCACCTTGGCATGGGTAGGTGGGGATGGACAGAGTCAGCGGCAACCCGATTTATCCACTAACTCGGACAGCTCGGCGAAACCGCAGGCTGGCAAGACGGGCTCGGATGGGGGTATCGTAGAAGGCGCCCACGCACCAGGTAATTGCAGCGACGGCAAAACAGAAGACTGGAATGCTGAGTTGGGTCGTCACAGGATGCGTCGCCGAGAACCGATGAGCGGTGTGCCCACCCCATACCAATAAAAACGGCTGATGCAAAATATAGAGGGGATAAGAGAAGTCTCCCAAAAAACTGCAAAAGGGCTCTGCTGCCGTGGGTAACGTCACCAGCGATCCCAAATAAACGACCAGGGGAGAAACTACCGCCACAAAGAACAATTGGGTCGCATGTTGCTCGGCAATCTTCCCCCGCGTTATGAGCATTCCGGCGAGTAAGAAAACGACTGCCAATGCCATTCTCCTTGACCCAAAGGCCGCCTGGCCATTCTCGCGAAACCTGAAGACAACAATACCCATGCAGAATGAAAATCCGACACGAGCAAAACCCTGAGTAAAAGTATGAGAAAACGCACCCGCCTCTGCCAGGGGACCCTTGTAAAGGGAAAGCATCACGAGACATGTTCCGGCGACTCCCAACAGCCACACCTTGCCGGCAAGCCGTGACCGGACCAGGAACCAGAAAGCCAGGTTTGCAAAAAGCTCGAAAAACAGCGACCAGGCCGGACCATTCAGCGGAAAGACGTTGTGATTCGCCCAAACATCTCCCAGGTTCGGTAACAATAAGAATGAGAGCGTAACCGTAGTCAGTAGCTCGCCCGGCGTCAGATGATTTCGACTATACGCGTGGGTCAAAGCGAGCGCTGAAAGCAACCCAAGCGCGGATCCCAGGAAGTAAAGTGGGTACAGGCGGATGAGCCGGGCCAGGCTAAAGCCGGCAAGGCTCATTCCGTTCAAGATGCGCCGATCATAACTGTAGGCGATTATGAATCCGCTTAAGCAGAAGAAGAAATCAACTGCAAGGAACGAATTGGGGAAATAAAACCATCGCTGCACATAGGGCGGCATGTGGTAAAGCACGACCAGGAGGGCGGCAAAGCCCCGAAGACCATCCAGCAAATGAAAGCGATGGCTCCGCGATGCATGTACGCGGCTTACCTGGTTCGGCTCAACCTTATGTGATGGGCCTGGCGGTATGATGAGCTTGGTAGAGATATGCCCGTACCTCGCTAGATTGAGACTACCTTCGCAAAGGCAAAGCAGCGATTTCGAGACCGTCATCGGGAACGGGGACCAAGCGTGCATCCTGCATAACATCATCGATGGCGGCCCGCATCTTTCTGACAAAGATGTTGGTGTCAAAACTCTTTGCATGCTGTTGAATGGCTCGCCGATCAAAATACTTCTCGATGGTAGTAAAGCGGGAAATCGCGTTGCAGATGCTCTCCACGGTCTGATCGTGATAAAGCACTCCGGTAGGCGTCGCACGAGGGTGAATGCCGGAGTCGACGATTGTCTCCAGGGCGCCTCCTTTTCCGTAAGCGATCACCGGTAGTCCGTAGGCCTGGGCTTCGACCAGGGCAATTCCGAAATCCTCCTCGGCCGCAAACAAAAACGCTCGCGCCTGCGAGTAAAGACCAGATAGCGCTGCGTCATCGACGCGCCCGAGAAACCGGATCGTATCGCCCGCGATCGCTTCGAGTGCCTTACGTTCCGGCCCGGCGCCTACGATCACCAGGTTCACATGCAGCTTGTTGCAGGCTCTTATAAGCAGGTCGAGGCGCTTATTAGGCACAAGGCGGGCCACGCAAATGAAGTAATCCCCACGTTCTCTTGCGATGAATCCCTGGCTGGTATCTACAGGCGGATAGATGACTTTGCTCGGCCGCCGGTAATAGGTGTGAATGCGTTCCGCAACATAGCTGGAGTTGGCAATGAATTCATCCACACGTTGCGCGGAATTGAAATCCCATTCGCGGCCGTGGTGGGCTGCTAGCGTAAAGACCGGTCGCAATGCGGGGGGCAATCTCTTCTGCCACGTAGGAAACTGATCCCACAGAAAACGTACCGGACTGTGGCAGTAATGAAGGTGGCGCGCACCCTGATCAACGAGCACACCTTTCGTGGCTGGGCCTCCTGAACTTATCACCAGGTCGTAGCCGCTGAGATCAAATGTGGTGGTCGCCATATGATAGAGCGGCATCAGGTGCTGATAGAAGCGCCCGGCTTGCGGGACTCCGCTAAGGAAGGATGCGTGTATCTTTCGCTGGCGCAAGGCTGAGGAGAGGGTGTCGCGATCGAGAATGAGGGTAAAGATATCGGCTGTTGGGCAGATCGCGGCAATCGCCTCAATGACGCGCTCGCCGCCCCCGTTCCCTATAAGCCAAGGGTGAACGATCGCAGTGCGGATGTTAGTACCTTCGTTGTGTGATCCCATATTGTGGCCCAACCTAGGTTACAGACTGAAAGTGCTTCTCCGTAGCGTTATACGAAACATCTTCATGCGACAGGAGCCTTTGCTCCAGAACATCAATCAGCGGCGTTGATTGCGCCGTATTGACCTTGCGAACGAACAGCTTACCGGAGTTTTGTACTTCGTCAATGTCCGCTAAGGTGTAGATCTTCTTCAGCGATGGGTGAATTATGTGAAAATTGGACTTCTTCCACATTCCTTTTCCCGTGTACGGCAGGAGTGGGGCGGCTTCATCGACAAAAGGCGAATTCTGTACCAGGGTGTGAAAAAAATGTTCGTCCGGAGCCATCGCGTAACGATAGAGCTGTGAAAGCTCCGGCCGCTCCCGAACCATCGCCAACAGGCACCGCGCACAGTCCTCTGTGAGCGCCCACCATTGTGACCCCTCGCAGGGGATAAGACCGTGTGGCAGCGATCGTCTTATCGGCTTCGCCCCAACTGTTGCGATCTTCCGAATGACCTTGTCGACGCGGGCGTAGGGAAGCCACCCGTCTCTAAAATGAAAGCGCGTAACCTGGTGGATATAGTAGTCCTGTGACTCGAGTGCGTTGATGCGATTGATGTGTTGAGGGAACGGGCTATTGAGTAGATATTCTTTAATTGCTTTCGGATGCTTGAGAGGATAGTCCTGGCCCGACAACAAGACGAGGTGATGGTAGGTGGGCTCCGCGTCTACGGCTGCTCTCATGAGCGCCAGCGTAGCTAACACCATGTTGAATCCTGACCAATAAACCCGGTGCCGCTCGGAAATGAATCTGATCCGGTCTTTACTTAGTGCCTGACACGCAGAGAAATCATGGTGCGACTTAAGATCGACATGTATGTAGATGTCCGCCTGCTCATCAAGCAGCAATGTGACACAAAGCCTGCGGACATGCTCAGGATCTGTATGGGCAAGGATCAAGTACGCCATTCGCTGACGGTCACTATGATTCATGTGTCTGTCGTGTGCCTTATGTGGGATGGGGATGTGTATCGTGATGGTACACTATAACTCGATGAAAGCCGTACTAATCTACCGCAATGAGCTACTGCCCAGGAGTGAAACCTTCATTCATGAACAAGCTCATGCGCTTACTCAGTTTCGTCCGACCTTTATTGGACTAACACCGTGCAAAGCAGGATTACCTTTACCTGACAGCTCTATCTTTCTTTGTCAAGATAACTCCCGATACTCGAGATCAAAAGGGTTAATGTATCGAGCTACTGGATGTGCGCCTGGTTTTCATGCACGGGCAAAACGCATTGGCGCAACCCTGGTGAACGCGCATTTCGCTATGGATGGGGCGAACGCCCTGGCGCTGGCGCAAGCGGTAAACGTACCCCTGATCGTTACTCTTCATGGAAATGACGTGACGGCCTCAGAGCGTCTCCATCGAATAGCGATCAGGGGTCAACTGTATCTGTTGCGGCGCCAACGGATGTGGAAGACCGCTAAAGTATTTCTCTGTGCTTCGGACTTTCTTCGCAGGAGGGCGATTGAAATCGGATTTCCGGAAGATAAGCTGAAGACTCATTACATCGGCGTTAACCTCAAGTTCTTTCGTCCCCCGGCAAATGACCAACCACGTCAAAACGTGCTGTTTGTCGGGCGTTTAGTTGAAAAAAAAGGATGCACGTATTTGATTCAGGCGATGCAAAAGGTCCAGAGCCGATTTCCGCTTGCCCGCCTGGTCGTTATCGGCGATGGCGTGGAGAGGGCAAACCTTGAGGCTCAAGCGCGTAACCTGGGAATCCATTGCGATTTCCGTGGGGCACAACCCAGTCCCGTGGTCCGTGACGAAATGAATTCTGCGCGTGTGTTCTGTGTGCCGAGTGTGACCGCGAGCAACGGGGACAGTGAAGGCTTCGGAATCGTCTTTGCGGAGGCCCAGGCCATGGGCGTCCCGGTGGTCAGTTCGTTGCATGGTGGTATATCCGAGGTGGTTTGCGATGGTTCGACCGGTCTGTTGGCACCGGAACGGGACCATAGCAGGCTGGCGGAGCATATCATCCGGTTTTTTGCGGATGAGACTTTCTGGAAAGACTGCAGCAGAAAAGGCCAGACGTGGATCGCGGATCGTTTTGATATTCGGCGGCAGACCATTGCGCTCGAAGAAACCTACACAGAGGTTAGTCAATAAGGAGCACAGTCAGCAAAATGACAAAAATTGCGATTTACAAGACCGGTATGCTACCGCCAACACAAACGTTTATCCCCGACCAGGTGAATGAGTTGCAGGGCTTTGAACCGTGCTACGTGGGACTTGAGCGCGTCGCCAACGGACATGCATTGGAGTCAGATCCTATCATCCTCATGAAGGATAGATCGCTGCGCTCCAGGCTTGGCAAAGTGGCATTTAAGGCCGTGGGGTTCGCCCCGGAGTTCCTGGATAGTGTTGCGCGAGAACAGCCTGAGCTTTTACACGCTCACTTTGTTCTGGATGGGGTACACGCTCTGCCGATTGCGTCCCGGCTACGGATCCCTTTCGTCGTAACCCTCCATGCCCATGCGCCCACCAGCTTTGGCAGAGCATTGCCCCGAACTTCGTTGGACAACATGGTGTATTCACTCCGGCTCGCAACGCTGTGGCAGCGAGCAAATCTGTTTATCTGTGTCTCCGAGTTCATCCGGCAGCGAGCCCTTCAACTCGGTTACCCGGCCGCGAAGCTTCGGGTGCATTACATTGGAGTCGACCGCAGCCTTTTCAAACCGTCAGTGCAGCGCCGTGATCCCCGATTGATCGTCTTTGTTGGCCGCTTGGAGGAAAGAAAAGGCTGCGATTACTTGATTCGGGCCATGGCCGAGGTGAAAGCGCAGGTTCCCGACGCTCATCTCGTCCTCATTGGTACAGGTTCGCAGAAAACTGAACTCGAGCAGTTGTCTCGCGATCTCAATGTTGGTGCGCAATTTCTTGGCAGAGTGAGCGATGCTGAGAAGCGGGAATGGCTGGCACGAGCAAGAATGTTCGTTGGTGCGAGCATTACCGCTGCGGACGGAGATGCTGAGGCGTTAGGGATGGTGTTCGCAGAAGCTCAGGCGACCGGGCTTCCAGTAGTGAGCTGCTATCACGGCGGCATCCCGGAGGTCGTTCTCGATGGGAAGACCGGGTTGCTGGCCCCCGAGCGTGATGCTCATGCCCTTGCAGTTCACATCCTACGATTTCTTCAGGATGAGAACTTTTGGCAGGCATGCAGCATGCGAGCCGCGCTTTGGATGGAAGAGCGATTTGATCTGGTTAAGCAAACTCAAGAACTGGAGCAGATTTATTCTTCTCTCTTGAAATGAGCCAGCGGATGACAATCCAATCCAAAACCCCGAGACCGCCATCGGTTGCCAGGCTGGCCCAGGCGGCACCCAGCCAGGAGTATCTCGGTATCAGAATCAAATTCAGACCGAAATTCAGCAGTGCCGCGCAGATGCGGGTTGCCAGTCTGTAGTTCTGGTAACCCGCCCCTGCCATGGCGTCTCCCGCGCTGAGATGAAAACACCGAAACAGAGGAATGAGGCAAAGCCAGCGCAGGGCGGAAACAGAGTCGGCGAAGCTCTTACCCAGCAGATGAGGAATGAGCGGAGCGGTAAGAAACATACCCACTGCACCGGCGACTCCGAAGATAGTGGTTTTCCGCAACACTTTCCGGGCAAATGGCTCCGTTGCCCTCGCCCCGCGGACGCCCAGTTGAAAGAAACGCGGATAGGCAGCGTTGTGTATCGAACCAATGGGTGTGGTGCAGATGTTCAGGATGCGGTAAGCCGTAGTGTAAATGCCATTAGCCGCGTTCATCCCGTAGTGCCCCAACATGACCTTGTCGACATCGTTGTAGATGTAGGTTGTGGATCCCGAAAGGGAGAAGACGAAGCCTTCAGTGACGTTCGCAAAGACGCTGCGAAAGCTGAAGGTCGGCCGCCCGAAGGCGATCGAAACCGCGATGATGGAAGCGACTGCGGCAAGGATCGAGACCAACATAGACGCGAAGGCCCACAAATAAGCGTTCGCATGGCCGATCGCAATGAATAATCCCAGCGCCAGGGAGAAACGGAGAATGTTTACACTCACCGTCAGTGTCGCCATAACGCGAAGCTTTTCATAAGTCTGAAAAACCTGGCCGATGGTACTAGTTAGTTGTTGGCAGATGGTGTCGCCAATGGCAATGAAGAGCACGAGAGAAGCGTGAGCACTATCGAGAGCAAAGTGCCCAATGACCACCACCACTCCCACCAGCAGACTGCCAAAAGTAAGCGTGGTTAAGAGGATGTTTCCCCAGTATTCGGAAAACGCATTGCGATCTGCGCTCACGCGCCGCAGAAATACATACCCCGATCCCAGTGAGCTATATTGACTGACGATCGCGACCAACGCAAAGGCGGCGGTGTAGATGCCATAGTTTGTGCTTCCCAAAAGACGTGCAATGATGACAAAGTAACCGGCCTGCAGAATGGTAGACATCATCTGGCCGAGAAACGACCAGCCGGCATTTTGCGCGAGCGTGCCACCAAACTGTACCTTTGCCTTATTGAACCATGACCTCACTGGACCTCCCGTATTCCTTAGACCGTCCCGGATCGAACCAACCTGGCATTTACATTGAATCGGCCTCGCCCTTGTTCAGGCTGGCGCACTTCCAGATACGCCTTCTGAATACCGCCCGCCATGATCACGAAGACGAGCCATTCCAGGCTATTGGGCGTGGCGATGGAGCCAGCCTCGATGTTTGTGATAACCGCCAGGAACAGAATGCTTGCATACCAGAACAGCTCTGGCCTATCGCTGGTAGAGGAAAACAAGCGCCCCAGGCGGCGAAAGCTGTGCAGGTACGCCAGAACATACAGAATGACGCCAACGGCTCCCAGTTCAAGTGCTAACTCGAGTACCCCGTTTTCAGCGTAGCTAAGCCGGGCCCATTTGATGGCATAGATAGCGTTTGCGGACTCTCCCCGTGTGCCTACCCAGAACGCAGAATAGCCATACCCTAGCCATGGCCGCTTGGCGAATGAGATCAACAGCGCAGACCAGATCGCGGTCCGTCCGGTAAGGGTCATGTCCTTACCCAGGAGCCGGAGCAACGTTGGCAAAATAGCCCAGATACCGAATCCACCAAGTAAGAATGTCACTCCCAGGGCCCAGCCTGCGGCCACCCTCTCTCGAGGCTTCATTTGCTTGCCAACGGTAATCGCAACCGCAAAAGCCATAAGGCATGCGCACATGATCCATGCTCCACGAGAACGGCTCATGGCTATCAGGAACACCCCTGCCCCTATATAAGACATGCGCCAAAGCTTGCCCTTCAGTTTATCCACTGGCAGGAAGAGGGCAGGAGCGAGAAAGTACACGGTCATGATGCCGAGCATGTTTTTGTGGGAGTAAATGCCTTGCCACCCTGATGTGGAGTCTTCCCGGCCGGTGTAAATACCATAGCGGGGAAGGGCCACTGCCAGAACGAGGCTGATCACCATCGTAAGGGAGCCCGTAATCATGAAAACCTGCATGAGCTGCCGGGGCGGAAACCGTTCGACGAGAAACAGCGCAAAACATGTAGTCACGATCAGGTACACGTCCTTTTGGATCGTGTCCGTCGGTTGCTGCGACCACAATACCGATACGGTGGCAAACACTACAACGGCGGCTACGTACCGGTTTCGCGCGAACAGCGAGAACGCGCTGTTCGCTAAAGGCAACATCAGCAAGATGGCAAGTAGGGTGGATCCATAAACAATAATGCGGGTTGGTCCGCCGTCAGCGTATGTGTCGAGCGCCATGCTACCGCCCACGGCATCGGCTCCATTCAAAGAAAAAAGAGAGAAGGAGCCATGAGCGGCATAAAAGAGCAGCGGCACCTGCACCAGCCAGGTGATGACCCGCTCCTGCAAAGGGGGAGCTTCGAAAGTGGCCGGCGTTACTCGCACTCAGACTCCCGCGGTTCCAAAGTTTTTGGGTAAGTCCGTGGGTTGAGCAGATCTATTTGCTCCTTGAGCGCCGTTGCCATATTTGCTAAACGGCGCCTCGTCTTATAAGGCAACACGCTATAGGCGCCGAACATCAGCAAGGAAGACCGTGTCGGTGACCCTTTGAGCAGGAGCTCGCGCAGCAGGCGGAACGTGACCGCTGCCCCGGCCTGTTGGCTGGCGGCCCTGGGGGCGCAGACCTTTGCAATGAAGCTCGAATAGGCGCGCGGTGTCATGAGTGACCGGTTTGCCTGCCCCCACTCAAGACAAGTCTGCCAGCCTAGTTTGCTGGTGATGGTGTTTTCGCTTTCGGTCCAGTACACGCAGAGCGGATCGGGGACAATTGCCAACTGAACATCGGGATCGCCGGTTACCCTTAGAAACCAGTCAATGTCCTGCAACCCCTTCAATCGTTTCCACGGCTTCTGCAGCATGAGGTCCCGAGAGCATAAGAAGCCGGAGGTCTGGAAGCCATTACGTGGCGAACCAAAGAGATATTCGCTGATCGGTTCGCCAGGCCGGGGCAGGCGCCGTGGCGCTACCGCTTCTGTGGTTTCTGTCTTGAGCACGAAGCTGCATACGACGAGGGCAAACCTCGATGTCACGGCTTCCGCAGCAGTGAACTGCTTCTCGATTTTGGTTGGCTGCCACTCATCGTCATCGTCCAGGAGCGCGATCCACTTACCGTGCGCTTGCGCGGCGCCGATATTCCTCGCCTCAGAAGCTCCTACACTCTCTTCCAGCTCGATCACGCGCACCCGCGGATCGTTCATTTGCTCCAGCACCTTCACCGTGGTGGCATCGGGGCCATCGACGACCACCACCACCTCCAGATCGGTAAAGGTCTGCGAAAGAGCGCTCTGCACAGCTCGACGTACAATCTGGGGGCGGTTCCGTGATGGTATAACTGCGCTGACTTTGGGCATAAGGCTATCTGCTTCCCCTCGTAACGTAGGTCATCCAGGAGCGTGCGGCGCTTGCTGATAATCAGTGATGAGGATGGGTGACTACGCCTCCCGGCTGCTGGGGGTCGAAGTCAACGCGAATGTCTGTGCTCACGTCCATCGGCTGGCCGTCGCGGACAAACGGTTTGTAATGCCAGAGCCGTACAGCGTCCATCGCTGGAGCTTCCAGCGATGTGTCTCCTGAAACGACCCGCATGGGATAGACACTTCCGGATTTCCAGATGACAACCCGCACCACTACAGTGGATGGCCTGCGAGAAACCCCATCGCCTTGCGGGTAGCTTGGGCTCACCATGGTGATACAGTGGCCCTCCATCGCTTGCCCAGGCACATTAAGCTTCCCCAACGGCGCCCCAGCTCCGCTCTCCTGCAGATAGTGAGCCGCGGTGAAATGGATGGCCGTCAGCCGCATCGCGCTCGCCTGCTGCGCCAGCAGGGAGGACGCGATGATGGCCGTCGCCAAGCTGCGAAGTCCTGGCATTAGTGCACCACGTAGATCGCGGCTCCAGCTGTTGAAGCGGCAATGTTGGCCGTGCTCATGGCGACGTTCTTCATCCAGCTGAAAGGCACATAGACGATATCGTTCGCCTGCAGCATGAGAGGTGGTTGCTTGCCATTTTCCATCTGATCGAGACGAACAGGCATCTCCACCTGGCCGTGGTCCGTGGTCCGAATCAGGCGAACATGCGATTGCTTCGAGGTCTTATTAGCCGACCCTGCCATGGCGATCACTTGCAGCACGCTCAAGTGCTGGTCGTTGGTGGTAATTGCGTAACCGCCCGGACGGCTTACGTCGCCCATGACATAGACGAGCGGCGCTCTCGACACCAGCACCGTATCGCCAGGGTAGACCATCACCATATTCGATAAGGCCTCATCTGCATTGTTAGAGACGTAATACTTGAGCTGTTCCCCTGATTTGTTCCGTTTCACGGTCACGTTGCGATCGGCCTCCTCGCTCAGGCCACCCGCCAAGGAGAGAATCTTCAGAATGGTCTGCGGAGTCGTGATGGAGTAAGTACCGGGCGTGTGCACCTGGCCCAGTACGGACACATCCTGAGTCGCTAACTCCATCATCCTGACTGTCACCTGCGGGCGATGCATGACGTGTTTTTCCACCAGTGCGGCCTGGATCATGCCGGCGGCGGCAGCGGGAGTCTGGCCGGCTACGTGGATGCTTCCAACGTAGGCTAGCGGCACGGAGCCATCGTCGGTCACACGCACCTGTTGCTCCATCTCGGGGGTATCCATCACATTGATTTGGAGAAGGTCCCCGGGACCGATTAATAAGCTCTCCTGCTGCGCCCAGCAAGGCATTGCAAGTGCGCTAAACATCAGGAAGGCGGCAATGTGCTTATGTTTACGCATGCAGGTTACTCCCGGAAAGCTGTTGGTAGCCGTAATAGCGGAACTGGTCACCTCGCGAGGCTTTGACCCCGTTGAGCACCATGCCTATATGACGAACCCCTTGCGAGCGCAGGATCTGGCAGGTTCGTTCCAGCGACTTGCGATTGGTTACATTGTGACGGGCCACCACGAGCGTGAAGTCCGCATACCGGCTCAGGAGAGCGGAGTCGGTTACGGGGAGGATAGGAGCGCCGTCAATGATGACGTAGTCATACGCTCTGCGCCAGATGCGCACCAGCTCCGCCATGTCATCGGAGGCCAGCAATTCGGCAGGGTAGGCGGGTACGGGGCCAGCCGGCAGAACGTAGAGACCAGGAATACCAGGGAAGGGAATTTGCGTCGCCGACGCTGCGTCGTCCACATTGCCTTCGAACAACAGTGAACTTAACCCCTGACCCGATTCCAGATTTAAACTTCGGTGCAGCACCGGTGTCCGCAGGTCGCCGTCGACCAACAACACCGTCTTACCACGCTGCGCGTACACGATGGCAAGGTTGGTGCTAAGCATGCTCTTGCCTTCTCCAGAGACCGGGCTGGTTACCAGCAATACCTGGCCGCACGGTCCTCCGTTGTTACCCTGCATGAGCGTGGTGCAGAGCACGCGCAGCGCTTCTGTATATGCGGCCCGCGGCTCAGTGGCCGCAACCGCCGCGTTAGAGGCCATCAGGGTGGATACAGCGGAATGCACGGTGCCCGCGGACACCCACAACGGGGTTTTAGGATCGGCTACGCGCTTGCGCTCTGCTTTTGCGTCATGGTAGGGAAGCAAGCCGATGGAAGCTTCAGAAAACAGCATCTCCATTTCGCCCAGCTCCAGGATGCGGTCGTCTGTAGCATCACGGAGAAGCGCCCCGCAAATTCCGAAGAGAATTCCTCCGGCGATGCAGGCGGCTGCATAGAGGAGGAGGTTCGGCTTTGCCGGCCGGGAAGGCACGCGAGCCGAATCCACCAGGGTGATATTGCTGGAACGCAGTCCGGCAACCAGATCGGCTTCCTTGATACGGCTTACCATGTTTTCGTAGAGGTTGCGGCTCTGGGTCGCCTCCTGCCGCGCGATCTGATATTGAAGAGCCTTGTCGTTCTGGCCTACGGCTTCAGTCTTTTGGTCAAGAAATACGGCGCGATCCTTGTCCTCGATTTGTTGTGCGACGGTGTAATCGTTCTGCACCCGCGAGGCGACGCGGGCGGCCTCATCGCGTATGGATTTCTGCGTGCTATCGAGGCTGGATTGCAGTTCAGCCACCTTGGGATAGCCGGGGCCGAACTTCGCCGAGAGCTCATTCAATCTAGCCTGTGTTTGCGCTTCCTCGCTGCGCAGGTTCTGCAGTAGCGTAAGCGAGCCGGTTACACTTGAGGAGGCTCCACTCAGCATGCCATTACCGGCCAGCCCGGAAATGAGTTCCGGGTCACCGTTCTTCACCACCTGGTACAGCGCACCCTTCATGATGCGTGCTGATTGCGCCTGCTCCAACTGGGTGGTTGCCTGCTGCAGCCGGTCCAGCGCGGGAGTGAAGACCTGGTCGTGACCCTGGGTATCGGTCTGACCAAAGGAAAACACTCCGGAGTCGTGCTGCAGATCGTCCGCCTTGGCCTGCAGATCGTCGCTCTGCTTGCGCAAATCATTCAGTTGATTTTCCAGCCATTGGCTGGCCTCTCGGGTCGCGTTGTGGCGAGTCTGGAAGTTGTAGTCAACCAGATCTTCCACCAGGCGATTCACCACCGCGGCCGCGGTCCGCGGATCTTGACTCAGATAGTCAATCTGAATCAGTCGAGTGTTGGGGACGGGCTTCACCTTGAGCCGGGATGCAAAGATCTTGAGCACCCGCGTGCGTCGGCCTGGCGCCTCTTCCAGCGGCACATTGACTGGATCCGGAGTGCCGGAGGGCGCAAACAATCCCATGACCCACCCGATGGGGCTGAAGTGGGCCTTGAAGTCCGGGCTCTTCTCCAGGTTCAGTTCCTTGATCACCTGCAGGGCGAGTGATTCCGACTGCAGAATCTGCGCCTGGGTCTGCAGGGTGATATTCAAGTCGGTGGCATCCGACTGCGCCCCGGGACCCATCATCGTGTCCATGCTCAACGCGTCAGCCGCTTCCTTCTGTACCTGGATCTGGGCGGTGCCGTTGTAGAGCCGGGTGGAGAGCGCAAAAACGACGGCAGTGGCTGCCATCGTGAGCAGCAGCACCCAAAGGACAATACCCCGGCGGCGGGACAGGATTCCCCAAAGATCCTGGAAGGTCATTTCCTTGCGCGGGAGCATCGGTGCAGGCGTAGGGGCGATCACGGCAGGAACCATTGCAAAATCACTTTTAGCTGGCATCAGTTCACCTCGGAGCTGCAGTTCCAAGCTAGGAACGGTTTGCAAAAGCCTCTATGACGGGCCTTTTCACTCATATGTTGGGAGTCGTAAGACTCTTCACGTCACGAACAGTGCTGCTGGATCCGCCGTCGAGTGATTCCCGCGGCAGCAGGGTCAGTTCACTGAGCTCCGCAGCAAAGCGGTCTTCGTTGACGTAATGCATAAAGGTGTTGAGAAAAGCGCGGCGAAGGCGCTGGCGCAGAACGATGGTGGCGAACTCCAGGTTTCCGAAGAGGTAGCGGCGCCACATTCTGCGCGGCTCGCGGCATAAGCGATAGAGCCACTCGCAACCAATATTCTGCGTCCACATCGGAGCACGCGGGACTACTCCGCCCACAATCTCGAACGAGCCGCCCACGCCGATACACACCGGCACCGAGAGCTGCAGACCGTGCTCGTAAATCCAATACTCCTGTTTAGGAGCGCCGAAGGCCACAAAGAGAATGTCAGGCTGCGCGCTGGTGATTGCATCCGCGGTCTGTTTCAGCTCGTCCGCGCTTTGCTCGAAGCCAAGAGGAGGGCAGTAGGTAGTGCACGTCAAGGTTGGATAGTCGCCCTTCAAGGTCATGGCTGCGAGCTCCGCGGAACCCGGCCGGCCGCCCAGCAGGAAGACATGCAGATCAGCCTCAGCCGCTTGGCCGCACAACGCTTTGAAGAGATCGACGCCGGCGATGCGCTGCTGCAACGAACGTCCGTAGAGACGAGCGGCGATAAGCAGCGAGACTCCATCCGGAATTACCAGGTCAGCATGCGCGTAAACATCCTGGAGGCGTCGATCCTTCTCCAGCAAAACGATGTGCTGGGCATTGGGAGTAATGACGTACGCCGGCGTACCCCGGTCCTGCGCATGGGCGATGATTGAGGCGCAAACCTGCTCTGACGAGCAGTTGTCGATCAACGCTCGACCGACCCCAATTCGACCCGCGCCTGGTTCGCGGAGTGAGTTTCGCGAGGAAACGGATGCCGCGAACCACTGTGCCTTAACGTTCATTTTCTGCTCTCTAACTCCGCGTGCGGGTTTTCAATACTCTGGGCGGGTTGTGAGTCCGCATCACTTTCGCGACGCAGCAAGGTCCGGGTGGGAGATAAAAGTACTCAGAGTCTGTGACCAGGCCGGGCGAAGATCATCCAGTGATGACCGGCTCCAGCGTGGATGCATCTACTTCCACAGCTACCTGCTGATGGATGAGCTGCACGGTAAGAATGAAGCGCCATCCGCCGCTCTTTCTAAGCAGCCAACCTTCCACGCCCTGCATGGGACCGCTCTTGACGCGGGCCCGTTGACCTGCGATGAGGCCTGCATGAGGCTCCGCATTTTTCTCCAGAAGATTATTGCGCAGAAACTCTATCTCGCGATCTGCGACACTGAGCGGCTCGCGGCTGTTGCCGACCAGCCGTCGAACCCCAGGAGTGCGCAGCACGTGGCCACGGTCCCCCTGATCGATGCGCACAAAAAGGTACGTGGGAAACAGTGGCAGTTCCACCTTGACTTTTTGTCTGTTTTTCCACACGCGCGCAGATTCATACGTTGGCAGAAAGGTTTCGATGCCGCCAAAGTCCAGGTGCCGGAAGGCGGCCTTTTCGTGCTGCGGCGTGGTCACCACGGCGAACCACCTGCGAGGATCCTGCTCCTCGTGGGGCAACTGTGTAGAGGTTACGTTGGTCATGGTTGCCATCGTGTTATTTCCAATGCGCGCATAGCGTGTTAGGGGCGTTCAGGCAGGGCTTCGCCTATCTGACTTAGCAACCCGCTGTCAGCGTATTGGGTGTTGGCCGGCGGCCGGAGGCATCAGGATTTGCTCAAATGCTTCCAACTACCGACGCTTTGACCAGTGCAAGCTTATCGGCTCGAGATAGCACTTGAATATCGGAGAGATTTGCCGATCTAAATAGCAAAACCTTCGAGTGTAAATTCGAAGGTTAGTGTATTGACCATGGCTACTTATTGACGTACGGTAGATGACCGTGCCACTTGTATGAAAATACAATGAATGGAAACGGTGATTGTACGTTTGAGCCGGCTGAAAGCCGCTGCAAGTAGAAAGTATTAACGGCGATTCTCTTTGGTCCCTTTCATCGAGTCCCTCCCCCGAAAGAATCGATGAAAGAATTCTTCGAGAATCGCCGCTTGAAAAGAGCATACTTCTTCTACGGGAAACCGCCACGGTTCTTGAGTAATAGAATGCAGATTTGTAGTAACTGTATGTGGTAATGGCGCCTGCCGCCGCCCGCATCTCCTTTCAAATGAAAGCGCCATGGTTTCTAATGGCAAGAGGAGAGGCTGCTGCATGCACGTAGTAGATGTGATTCGCAAGAAGCGCGACGGCGGCGTGTTGACCGATGCGGAGATAGCCGCGCTGGTTGCCGGGGCAGCGACAAATTCGATTCCCGAGTATCAGCTTGCCGCGTGGCTCATGGCGGTCTGCTGGCGGGGACTCAACGCCGGGGAACTGCACAGCCTCACCACCCATATGCGCGATTCAGGCAAGGTCCTCAGCTTTCGCGACCTGCCTGGGTCCAAAGTCGACAAGCATTCCACCGGCGGGGTAGGCGACAAAACCTCGTTCCTGGTGGCCCCCATCGCCGCCGCAGCCGGGCTCTACGTACCCATGATCTCCGGCCGCGCCCTGGGCCACACGGGTGGCACGCTCGACAAGCTGGAGAGCATTCCCGGGTACCGGACCCACCTGGAAGAGGACGAGATCCACGCCGTCCTGAGCGCTTGCGGTCTCTCGATCGTTGGCCAGACAGAGTGGCTGGTGCCGGCAGATCGCACCCTCTACTCGCTGCGCGACCGCACCGCAACGGTCGAGAGCCCGTTTCTCATTTGCGCATCCATCATGAGCAAGAAGCTGGCCGCGGGCCTTGACGGGTTGGTGCTGGATGTAAAAACCGGCTCCGGCGCTTTCCTCAAGCAGCGGGCGGAGGCTATCCACCTGGCCGAGTTAATGGTCGCCACGGGAAACAGCGCCGGAACGCGAACTGCCGCGCTTATCACGAACATGAGTCAACCGCTCGGGCGTATGGCAGGCAATGCGGTGGAGATTGTTGAAGCGGTGGAACTGCTGCGCAATCATCGCCACCCGCTTACCGAGGATCTGCGGCAGCTGTCCCTGCAACTCGCAGGATGGATGCTTTATCTGGGAGGGAAAGTCGCGGCTCCCGACGACGGCGTGCAGCTGGCTGAGGAGCTGTTGCATAGTGGCCTCCCGCTGGCCAAATTCGGCAGCATGATTGCTGCTCAGGGTGGCGACCTGGCGTGGTTTGAGAGCCCTCAATGGCTGCATCAACCGGCATACCAATGCCAGGTGAAATCCCCATCGGCAGGCTTCCTCTCGGTTGTTGATTGCGATCAGGTGGGGTGGGCTGTACAACGCTCCGGAGCGGGCAGGACCGTGCCTGGGGAAGCCGTGTCTGCACACGCCGGCGTCGAGACGCACAAGAAGGTTGGCGATCGGGTCGCTGCCGGGGAGGCCTTATTTACGGTGTATGTGGAGCAGGAAGCGCGTTTGGAATCCGTCGCGGCAACCCTGAACCGGTGCTATACGTTGAGCGCCGAGATGCCCGTCCCGCAGCCTCTTATCTATAAAGTGGTCGACTGAGGCGGCAGGTTGATTCACGCTAGCCTGGATTTCCATACCTTTCACAAAGGACGGGTGCCCCATTCAAGCCCAGTTTTGGCTTGAGTGGGATTCCACGGACCTCTACCGCTGACTGTTTAGGGTGTAGATGATCACAGGGAGAAAGCTGCCCGTCCGGCGCGGTGGAATCCCACTCAAGCCAAAAGCGGGCTTGAATGGGGCACCCAGCCTTTGTGGAAGGGATAGGGTGGGGAGAGGCGAAATTTGTCAGAGATTCAGGCTATCGCCCGTACTCCAGCCCGTTGTCGGGCCTTGGACCGTGTACCGCCTGGTAGGGTTCGATGGCCAGAATGCTGCCCAGGATACTGCGCTCCTGGGGGGAGAATTGCGCCGCGAACTTGGGCGAGTTCATCATTGCCGTGCGCTGTTCGGGCGGGTACTCACGCAGATCGCGAAAAGCTTTCCTTACCATCCGCTGCCGGTCCGGCGGGAGGCTTCGAAACTCCTGGAAAGAGGCCCGCACCTGTTGCCGCATTTGCGGTGTAAGGCGCTCCATGGCCTCGATACGATCCAGCGTACGCTGGCGCTGTGCCGGAGGCATTCTGTTCAGCTGCTGCAGGCGGTTTAGCAGCCTTTGCTGAGTTTCCGGGGGCAGCTGTGTAAAGCCTGGTTCGCTCTGGAGGGCCCGTTCCTGCTGCTGTGGGGACAGGTTTTGATGGCGTTGCAACCATATGCCGAGGTGCGGCTGCTGATTATTTTCAAACCGCGGATGCCCGCCTGGCTGCTGCGGAGGGCGGGCGAAGCTGGGAGCTTCTGCCAACAACAACCCCAATAGCAGCGCTACGAAGACACGGCGAGCCACTTTCCCGTGGAGGGAGGTCGTCCCGAGCTCGTTGTGCCTTGCCATGATGCTGCCCTCTGAAGCGGTTACAATCCTTCTCGGGCCCCTCGCTTTCCAAGATTTTCGTGTCCGCCTAACGTCTGATCTCTGCCTGAATCTTTCCTCGACTAATTGGAGGCGCCGCCGGCGCTATCCTCGTCGCCATCCAGGGCATTCAACTGCTGAAACACCTGGGCGTTGCCGTCAAACGACTGCAAATCGCGCACCGTGGCCGATGTCGGCGCCGGCGGCGTTGCCTGGTAGTCGAGCAGGGCAAAGGTGCCACCGCCAATCACCAGTACCGTGGCCAAGGCCCCCGCCGCCAGAGGACGCAACTGCAGGTTGTTACTGTAAAGCAGCCACGCCTTGGCGCGTTCAAAAAAACTGGCAGGGGGGATTGTCTGTTCCACCCGCAACCGCGCATACAGTTTGGCGTCAAAAAAAGCGCTGGGCTCTGGAGCCTGCCATTCGTCAAGCAGCTTCCAGGTAGATTCCATGCCCGCCAGTTCGTCTGCGCAGCCGGCACACTCCGCTATATGCTTGCGGGCCTCGTCCGGCAGCGGCCGGGATTCGAACACCCGGTCCGCCAAATGCTTTTTCATCTCAGGGCAAGTCATGATCTTCCTCAATTTCTGCTAGGCGAAATCCTTCAGGTTTTCGCGTAAAGTTTGGTAAGCCCGGAACAGCAGAGATTTGGTAGCCGATTCGCTCAGCTTGAGAACCTCACCAATCTCCTTGTAATCCATCTCTTGGTACTTATGCATTAACACTGCACTGCGTTGCCGTTCGGGCAGCGCCATCACGTGCTTGCGAATCGCGTTCATTCGTTCTGACCGGACCAGCTCCTGTTCCACGCTGAGGGTAGTATCGGCGACATCGGGAGTGGTGCCTGTCTCCGCATCGGGCTGGTCAAGATAAACGTTCTGGGCCGTCCGCTCGTACTTGGTATCGCGCGCGTGGTTCACTCCCAGGTTGGTAGCGATCCGATAGAGCCAGGTGCTGAACTTCGCCTCTGCCCGATACGTCTGCCGCGAACGATACACGCGGAGAAAGACTTCCTGGGCCAACTCTTCGGCGACCGCCTGGTTGCGAGACATCCGAAACATAAAATGGACAATCTGCTTTCGGTATTTCTCGATCAGGATGCTGAACCCCGAGTCATCCCCTTCGCGAACGCGCAGCATGATTTCGGCGTCGGAGAGCTGGGTCCAGTCCACTCCAGCGCTAGGCAGCGGTACACTTTGCTGCGCGCCCTGGAACCCGTTCTGCGTAATGGCTACGGTACCCATACCCGTAGTAACCCCACGATCCTGACTAGGTTGCGCGGAACGGGGAGAGTTTTGTGGCGTCTCTTCCTCTCTGGCTGGGTCTGGGGAAGGCTCCCCCGGGGTGGGAGGATCTGGCTGCTCTGGGGGAGTAAAAGCCATGCGGTGAGTGGATTGTATCCGTTGCCGGGAGCCGTGGTCTCGCCCAGTTTCGGGGGATTTGCGCCTTGGGCCGGTTGCAAAGGTTCGTGTAAACTACGCTTTGCCCCGGAGGGCGCTTAACTCAGCGGTAGAGTGCCACCTTCACACGGTGGAAGTCGCAGGTTCGAATCCTGCAGCGCCCACCATAAATTATTCAAAATAAAGCAGCTTGCAGTATTTTCCTGCCGGCAACAAATGCTCAGGCCTTTTGTTGGCTTGAGTGCAATCCGCGCAGTTGATGTGCCACTTCTCCTACGCCCTCCGCGCCCAAGGGGCGCCAAAGAGGGGCTCGTAGATGCGTACGCCTCCTCCAGGTTGCGGAAAACCCTTTGAACGAAGGGCACGGGTTTAGCCGTGCCGCCCAAAGCCATAGCTATGAGGGCGTTATCCCCTGAGGTACGCCTTTGGGACATGCCGGACGAAATCGGTCAACTCTCGCAGACCGAGGTCTGAGATGCTGGGGCGCAAAGAAATTCTCCAGAAACATTGGAAAACCGTACCTCAGGGGCTGAAGCCCTCTCCGACTGCATACTCTACGGCACGGCTGAAGCCGTGCCCTTCGTTCAGAGTGTTTTCCCCCGGTCCTGTCTACCCCGTTCGCCCGGGTTTCCGGTGACGCCTTCCCTAAAGTTTATGGCGGTGTGAGCCGAAGAATTCGTTGTCAGTGCTCTCCAGGATGCTTTTTGACCGTACAAAGCGCCGGCATCCAGGCGTCGATGCTTGTTGTCTTCACCCTGCGGCCTCTCTGAGGGCAAATGCCTAACCCTGCATTAGAACCCGGCCAACCGGTTTCGCCATTTGAAGCAGCCGACCCGATCAAAATTGGGGAATTTCCATCCCTTGGATTGCAGAAGCCTGGACCTGCATGCGATCGAGTTCTCATCGCCGAGGACGATGCCATGTTCCGCAAGATCCTGCAGAGTTGGTTGGAAAGTTGGGGTTATCAGGTCACCGTCGCGGAAGACGGCGCACAAGCATGGCAAAACTTGCAGCAGGTAATGCCACCCCACCTACTGATCCTCGACTGGATCATGCCCAACTTGAACGGGGTTGACCTGTGTCGCATGGTCCGCGAACGGGCCAGCTCGCCCTACCAGTACATCTTGCTGGTAACCGCCAAGGATGACAAACAGGATCTGGTGCGTGGCCTGGAGGCCGGCGCGGACGACTACCTCTCCAAGCCCTTCGACCGGCAAGAATTGCGTGCCCGCCTGCGCACCGGAGGACGAATCCTGACCCTCCAGGACGAACAATTGAAAGCCAGGCATGCACTCCACTTGCAGGCAACCCAGGACGGCCTCACCGGAACCTGGAATAGGACTGCGATTCTGGATTTACTGCATCGCGAGTATGAAATCGCCGCGCGCTCCGGCACTACCATCGGCGTCATCATGCTCGACCTTGATCACTTCAAGCAGGTAAACGACACCTATGGGCATCTGGCCGGGGATGTTGTTTTGGTTGAGGCGGCGCGACGTATGAAAGAGGCGGTCCGGTCCTACGATCTGATCGGACGCTACGGTGGAGAGGAATTCATGGTTGTTTCGCCCGACTGCGATGGAGAGCAAATTCAAATTTGCGCGGAGAGAATTCGATCAGCCATGGCAGTGCAGCCAGTGCTTGCCTATGGCGCAGAGATTGCTTTCACCGTGAGTGCGGGCACGGCCGTTCTGGTCCCACGGCTGAATACAGAGAAAGAGGCAATCGCGGCCGCCGACACTGCGCTGTACCGCGCAAAAAGTGGCGGCCGCAACCGGGTCGTTTGCCTCGTACTCTGAGCTTTCCCCGATCGCCCTGGAGCCGAGTGCGGCCATTCAGAAAAGCAGGGTGGCGTTTACTGGCGTGGTTCCCACCACCCGCGTTGCCTTCAGCTTTGAAGGGCAGGCGGATTAATCGGAACAATGGGCCGTTATGGACGATGGGCACACGCTCGAAACCGGGGAGCTGGCCGAGGCCATGTCCTCTGGGATGCAGTTACTGATACTTATTGGGGCTGAGAGTTTGCCCTTGAAAACCAGCAGGCCGGGCAGGCGTCTGCAAATGCACCGGCCTCTTGATCATTACGGAACATCGAAGCAGTGCTCAGCTGGTGCGGAACCCATTTCGTTCGTACAACTGAAGTGGACTATCACATGACAAAGGTAATCCACTACAAGCAATACAAGACGTGTCATTGCCATCCCCCATGCCACCAGCAACGACCTCGTATCGCGCAAGATTTCGGTTGACCGGACTATCACGCTGCCTCGCCCAGGGTGCGGCCTTTCCTGGCCAGTTTCTGCTGCCGGAGTTTTTCGGGGGGATCGAGGCGTGATGACCGCCCTCTTCCGGTGCCGGCAAGCCCTCCGGCGGGTCGCCCTGGCGCTCCTGTTTTCGGCCGCGGCATCCGCTGCCTCAGGTCAGGTGATTCCAGGACTCGTTGGGAGATCGGATCTGTCCATATTTGGAACCCTCCCGGTCAATGTCACGCCAGATTTCGGTTACTACGCCCCGGTGCTCTTTGGATACCAATTGGGAGGCTTCTTTCAAACCCGCCACCTGATTGGCGTTGAGGTTAGAGGCACCATCCAGAGGCGGTTTAATCACCAGCACCAGGAGTCGGCCCTTGCCGGGCCTCGAATAGCGCTGCATTACGGTCCGTTCTCTCCCTACGTATCCGTTCTTGGTGGCGCCGGGAATGGATGGCGGTACTTGGATCCACCTGTTTCGGGAGCACGCAACCCTCAACCAGTCGAGGGCCTTGGCGGCCAATGGACAATCGCAGGTGGGGTCGACTTTCACCCGACTCATCATCTTGGCATTCGCCTGGGAGAGCTGTCCTACTCGAAGATAGACCTGGATCATTGGAACCTGACACCACTCAACTTCACTGCAGGAATTGTTTATCGGATCAACTAAGTATCTCGCCCCAGTTGAGCCGCAGCAATGAGCTTCGCCGATCCCGCAACTATTGCGTCCTGCGATAGATACGACAACACCGAAGTTGTATCTCCATAAAGCAACAGTACTGTTACTTTGGGTCTTGCCGGTAAGAGGGCCGGGTTGCTCCCACTGTAGATGGAAGTACACTGCTGCTCTCCGCCGAGCCGGCGGAGGGGTTGTCTAAGAGCCATCTCTCTTAAACAGACAAGGTCTTGTCCGGGCCGCGAAACACGCACTTCAAAGTTGGGAGTGGTAACAAATTGAGTACATTAGCCGAAAAAGATCCGACGTTACGCGATCTCTTGAGGATCTTCCACCGAAGAAAACGGTCGGTGTTTGTAACTGCTTCGGTTGTATTTCTGCTGTCCGTGTCTGCCTGTGCGTTCATGACCAGGAGGTACACGGCGAGCGGTGTGATTCAATTAGAGAAGTCCTCCTCTGACAGCCTCGGCCTGGACAGCCTGATGGGCGCCGCATCGGGCGGGGCATCCGACGCTCTTTCTGTGAACATCGATTTGCAGACACAGGCAAACATCCTGCAGTCAGAAGCTCTTGCACTCAAGGTAGTGAAGGACCTCAACCTGGAACAGAACGAGGATTTCAAACCCCACTTCAACCTTATCGGTTGGGTGATCGGGCTGGTAAGTCCGGGAGGCCCAGCCGATCCAGCGCATGCCAGCCTGCAGGATTCGCCCGCCCGGCGGGCAAGGGTTACCAAAGCTTTCGCGAAGAATCTGAAGGTAAAGGTCACTGCCGGTACGCGTTTGCTGGAAGTGGATTTCACCAACCGCGATCCAAAAGTTGCGGCTGCAGTGGTCAATCACCTGGTGCAGGCGCTTATCGATTACACCTTCCAAACCAAGTTCACAGCAACCAACCAGGTCTCTCAATGGCTTGAAGGTCAACTGGGAGATCTACGCAAGCAGAGCGAGCTGCTTCAATCAAGGGTCGTCGCTTTGCAGCAGGGCAGTGGGATCTTTGGCATAGGGGGAACTGACCCGCAAGGCAAACCAGTCATCTATAGTCCGATTCTCGATCGCTTGCAGCAATCCACGGCCCAGCTCTCGCAGGCGCAGATGAACCGCGTGCTCAAAGCATCGGTGGCAGAGGTCGTCAAGACGGGCAACGCGGAGTTGATCTCGCAGCTAAGCGGGACTTCGATCGCCAGTGGCAGCGGTCAGGGAGTTATGAACTCTCTGGCTCTCATCCAGAACCTGCGCCTCCAGGAAGCAACGCTCCAGGCCCAGATCGACCAGGACGCGTCCCAGTTCGGCGCTGCGTACCCTAAGCTGATTCAGGAGCGAGCCTCCCTGAAGGGGGTGCAGCAATCCTTGCAGGATGAGATCAAACGTACTGCGGAGCGCTCGGAGAACGACTTCAAGGTCGCGTCGAAGGCCGAGCAAGGGGCCCGGTCGGCCTATGATAATGACCGCGTGGAAGCGGAGAAGCTGAACGACAAGAGCATTGAGTATGCCATCCTGTCCAAGGAAGCCGACCAGAGCCAGGAACTGTATCAGGACCTGCTCAAACGGTTAAAGGAAGCCGGTATCCTCGAGGGCCTCCACTCCTCGAATGTAACCGTGGTGGATCAAGCGAGTGCGCCGGCCCGTCCCAGCAAGCCTCAGGTTCCTCTGTACCTGGCCCTGGGAGCAGGATTGGGAATATTCCTTGGCTGCTGTGTGGCTCTGCTGGTCGAGGCGGTCGACAACAAGATACAGGGAGCGGAGGAAGTCGAGGCGCTGCAGATTCCACTCCTGGGCATCTCCCCTCAGATTGAAGCCAATAAAACCAGCTCGCACGCCCTCATGCTTGACTCGCGCCACGCCGACTCCGCGTTCGGAGAATCGGTGCGCAGGTTACGCTCCGGATTGCTTATCTCGCGCAGCGGCACCCCTCCGCAGGTTCTCCTGGTGTCCAGCGCCAGTCCCGGAGAGGGAAAATCAACGCTCTCGCTGAGCCTGGCGATCTCCCTCTCCCAGTATGAAAAAAAAGTACTCCTGGTGGAAGCGGATATGCGGCGTCCCGTGCTGTGCAGGCGCTTGGGTCTCCAGCAAACGGACGGTTTGAGTGTGTTGTTATCTGACCGGGAAGCGGCCACCGCCATCCTCCCCGCGGAAAACAATCCCAATCTCTACCTCTTGCCTGCGGGACCAACGCCCCCCTACCCGGCCGAACTGCTGGGCTCGCCCCGGATGCATACCCTTATGGACGAATGGCGATCTGAATTCGATTTCATCGTGGTCGACTCTCCGCCGGTTCTGCCGGTGACGGATGCGCAGCTACTGGAGGAGATGGCAGACGCGACTGTGTTGCTGGCGCGGGTTGGCTTCACGACGAGGGCGGCCCTGGAGCGCGCTTACAAGCTACTGCTTATGCATCGCAAAGATCAGGCCAGGCCGGCGATTGGGGTCCTGCTCAACTTTGTCGCCCGCCGTTCCTCCGCATACTACGGCTATTACGGCTACTACGGCGGCAAAAAATATGAGTACCAGCAGGGATGAGGGCATGATACGAACGGTTAAATCATTGTTGTTCCTATTCTGTTGCGTTGCCGCCTGCAGTGCACAGACGGAAAGCCTCACCATCGGGCCAGGTGACCTGCTCCACGTAAAGGTTTTGGAAGCGGCCGACCTTGAGCAAAGTGCCCGCGTCACGGACGCAGGTGCTTTCGCTCTGATTCTTGGCGGAAATGTGTATGTTGCCGGGCTCACGCCGCCCGAGGCGGCGGTCGCCATCGAGCGGGTTCTGGTAGACGGTCACTATGTGCTGACACCGCATGTCAGCGTAACCATGGAGCAGACAGCTACACAGAACGTAACCATCATGGGCCAGGTGCGATCGCCGGGAAGCTACCCGATCGGCACGCCTCGCCCGGTTCTTGATGTCCTCGCCTTGGCCGGTGGTTTAACTGAGGTCGCCGATAGAAAGGTGACCATACAGCGCCACGCCAGCAAGGAGCGGGTTACATTCGTTGTCTCCAACTCTGCCGACGCCGCGCTGGATGCAAGCGTCTCGGTTTTTCCCGGGGATACAGTGGTTGTTTCCAAGGCGTCAGTCGTGTACATCCTGGGCGATGTGAACCGGCCAGGGGGCTTCGCTATGGTCACCAACGATCAAAAGCTGTCTGCTGTGCAGGCGATTTCTCTTGCCGGAGGAACACCGCCCAATGCCGTTCCCTCCCACGCCCGGCTGATTCGCAAGCAGGCGGATGGAAGCCACGTTGAAATTCCACTGCAGCTGAGCGCCATGGAGAAAGGAAAGCAGCCGGATATCCAGTTGCAAGCGGATGACATCGTCTACGTTCCCTTCAGCTACATGCGGAACGTGGCGGTGGGTGCGGGTAGCCTCGTCGGCGCAACATCTTCGGCCGCCATCTACCACTTCTAGTTGGCTCCCCCACTCGGGTTACAGGATCGAATGACATGTTCTCCACCGCTCCAACACGCCCACTCGATAATTTGAGCGGCGGAGAGACGTCTTTTATAACCTTCCTGCCCAAGCTTCTGGTTATTTTCGCTGTGCTTACCCTGATCGTGAATGGCGCGCTGCCCCAAATGGAGATGGCGGTTACGGGTGGTTCGCTTCTGTTTCTGCCCAGGCAGCTCACCCTGTTGATTCTGGCTTTGGGGTCCATGCTCCTCCTTAAGGGGCGCTTTCAGCACTCATCGTTGCTTCCTCTTACGTTGGTGCTCGCATGCTATTTCCTGCTCGAATCTCTCTTCCTGCATTTCGTTAAAGACATCAGCTACCCGGCGATCCGAACTTCCCTGGAATGTTTTATCTTTCTCGCCCTCGTCGGAGCGGCGTCGGCCGTACCGCTGCAAATTAGATCACGGCATATTCTGGCCTTTCTTATTGCCATTACCTTTACCTGTCTGGTCATCTCCGCGGCCCAATTCATCACCAATAGCCCTGTCGTGCGAACCGAGAGCAATGACTCCTATTTTCATGTTCAGTCCTACCAGTTCGTCGACCAGACGCGCGGTTTTAGTCTCTTTTCCAATGCCCTTGAGGCGGGCCTTTTCTATTCCTTCATGGGCGGAATCGCCACCAGTTTTTGTCTGCGGCGTGGGTCGAGGAGAATCGGCTTCGTTCTGTTCACGCTCTGTGCCTTTGGCTGCTATGTAACATATACCCGCCTCGCCATAGTTGGCTTCGTAGTTACTTTTATTGCGGTCTTTGTTTTATCCAAAAGAGGCCTCTCCAAGCTGAGTCCGTTGCTGCCCCTCTTCTCCTTGCTGTGTGCGTTCCTTATCATCTTTCAAGGTCTCCGCACGGAAGGTGGCGCCGCGAGGACTGACCTGGTCAGTGCGTCGTCTCTCGACACACGAATCGTGGCTTGGGGCATTTACGCAAGCAAGTTCATGGCTGGTAGCCGGACCGACATTTTGTTCGGTATAGGTCAGGGGCCCTATACCCCTTACACCGCTCCCAACCGCCTGGAAAATTCAGCGCCTATTCCCGTAGATAATGCTTATCTGCTCGCACTGCTCAGTTGCGGCGTCTGTGGCTCCCTTCTGCTAGGCATCACCTACTGGAAGTTATGGATGTTTCTTCATAAGCGGACGATCGGAGGCAGAGATCATTTGGTCAAAGGCATCGCGGGCATTTTCGCCGCTCTTCCTTTCTTCTGCTGCATCAATGATCTACCCTCCCAAATAATTCTGTTGTTGCTGTTTGCGGTTTCCCTCAGAGAAGAAGATGAGGTGATACCGGCGGCAACCGACCTTGCTCTGAACGAACAATACCTGAGGCTGGCGTGAGTGATGGCCACTGCTGCGACCGAAACTTCCCATCCCGGCCAACGCACTCTTGCCAAAACGGTTGCGGGTAACACCTTTGCCAATGTGATCCGTTTAGCGGTCACCTCGCTGGTCTCGATTTTCTTACCAGCATATCTAACCCATCATTTACCCGTTAAGACCTACGGCGCATGGGTTCTGATCCTTCAACTGAGCGCCTATGTCGGCTACCTCGACTTCGGTGTTCAAACCGCAGTTTCAAAATATATTGCTGAGCACCAGGCCAAACGGGATGCCGCCGGCTCCGCAGCCTGTGCCAGCGGCGGCCTGGCCATCATGCTCGTGGCCAGCGTTCTTGGCGCCCTGCTGACCTTCATCCTGGTGTGGCGCGTACCCATCATCTTTCGCACCATGCCTGCTTCCTACTACCACGATGTGCGCCTGAGTGTGCTTTTTGTCGGAGTCTCTCTCTCCGTCACCCTGGCCACGTCCGTGTTTGTCGCTATATTCCTTGGGTTGCAGCGTTATCGCGTGCCTATGGTTACGACCATCGTCAGCCGGCTGGCCTTCGGCCTGGTGGTCTGTGCGGCTGCTGCAGCTCATAGCAGCCTTGCTGTTATGGGGGCTGCTGCCGCGGGCGTCAACATCTTGAATGCTGTACTGCAGGTAGCGGTGTGGCGCAAGAGCGCCAGCCACATTCGCGTCTCGTTAGGCCTCATCGACACACGGCTGCTAAAGCAAATGCTGCAATACTGCGCTGTGCTTACCGTGTGGTCGATCTGCGCCATGTTCATCAGCGGGCTCGACCTGACTATCGTCGGCCATTACTCCTTTGGTGAGACGGCCTACTATGCGATTGCGAATGCGCCGACCGCCTTCCTCATTACCATCGTCGCGGCGCTGATGGGGCCGTTGTTGCCCGCGGCATCGGCTCAAAGCGTTCGCCGCAGCCCGGCACAAATGGGAGCTTTCCTGCTGCAAACCACCCGCTACTCGAGCATTGTCCTCCTGCTGACCGGCCTGCCCTTCCTTGTGGCCGGGTTCGTGATATTGCGGGCGTGGGTGGGGCCTGCCTATGCACTTCATAGCGCCCCATTTCTCCGCATCCTGATACTGGCCAACATCATCCGCAGCTCCTGCGCGCCTTACTCCACGATGGTGATTGCCACCGCAAGGCAGAGAGTGGCAACTGCCTCTCCCGTGACCGAAGGCATTGTGAACGTGGTCTGCAGCATATGGCTGGTACAACATATGGGTGCATTGGGCGTCGCGTTCGGCACTCTGTGTGGCGCAGTCGTCGGCGTGGCTGTCCACTTTGCCGTCAGCATGCGCTTCACCCAATCAAGCATAGCCATCTCGCGTACAGGGTTGTTTCTCTCCGGGATGCTGCGTCCGGCGGTCATAACCGTCCCTGGGCTCGTGCTTTTATGGCACGGCGCCCCCACAGTCATGTCGGCCGTTGCACTCGGCGTCTGGTGCGCATGTATTGCTGCCACACTGTTCTTAACCTGGTTTGTGGCCATGAATCGGGATGAGCGCCAGCTTGTCGTTCGCGCAGCTAGCGAAAGGCTGGGCTTCTTTCTTAAGGCAAACCCGCAACCCGGTCCCGGCAAGCTCATCGCAAGTGTCATCGCAGCAAAGGCAGGAGAGTGAGCATGGATATTTCCATCGCGATGTGTACCTACAACGGTAACAAGTTTCTGGACGAACAGCTCAGCAGTATTCGCGAGCAGACCAAGCTACCGCACGAGCTGGTTATCTGCGACGATGGCTCCACCGATGCCACGCCGCGGATAGTGCATGCTTTTGCCCTGGATGCGCCCTTCCCGGTACGCCTCTTCCGCAACCAGGCGACCTGGGGCTCAACCAGGAACTTCGAGAAAGCGATCAAGCTCTGTACGGGGCAGGCGATCGCCCTATGCGACCAGGACGACATTTGGCTACCCAACAAGCTGGAACGGCTGGGAAGTGTTCTGGACAGTGAGCCCCAAGTGGGTGGCGTTTGTTCAAATGCCTTCCTGATGGACGAAACCTCGGAGTACTTTCCGGACTCGCTATGGGAGCGTCGCAACTTCACCCCCCGTATGCAAGCCGCCTTTCAACGGAACAGTGCGCTGCAATTG
The DNA here is from genome assembly GCA_963785315.1 of uncultured Acidobacteriaceae bacterium. Classification (GTDB taxonomy): domain Bacteria; phylum Acidobacteriota; class Terriglobia; order Terriglobales; family Acidobacteriaceae; genus PALSA-350. Next base: position 359,955 of record CAWAUX010000012.1, read on the forward strand.
CTGCAGTACAACGCCGCCACAGGCGCGACGTTCGTTTTTCGCTCAGAGTTCGTGAAGCAGGTCACTCCGATTCCACCGGAGTGGGTCCACGATGCCTGGATCGCCTTATTGGTGGCGACACAGTCACGGGTTAAACTCCTGCCCGAGAAACTGATTAGCTACCGCATCCACCCTGCTCAGCAGATCGGAGTCAGGCCCAGGGTCACGATCTCGGCCGCATTGCTGGTGAGGCGTTGGACAGTGCTCGCAGACAGGCTGGCTACTTTACCTGTGGATCCAATCATCAGCCGGCTTGTGCACAAGCGTCTCAGATTTTTCGAGACACGCGCCGCCTTGAAGCAAGAACGCCTACTTGGCCGTTTCATCGCGGCCAGTTCCACGTTGCCGGGATATTTTCGCTTTGCCCGGGGCTTGTTCAGTTATTTGCGAGATATAGCCAATGGTAGTTATCCAATAGTAGCTATCCAGACGCAATCAGTGCCGGCGATGCATAGAAACAGTAAAAGCACGAGGTGAAGGCATGAGCGATCGAACTCCGCTTGTTACCGCAGTGATCCCGACGCGCAATCGTTCCGGCCTGGTCTGCCGAGCCGTACACAGCGTGCTGTCACAATCCCTGCGCGAAATAGAATGCATCGTGGTCATTGACGGGCCGGATCCTGCTACGGTGGAGTCGTTGAGCGAGGTGCGCGACCCGCGCCTCAGAGTGATCGCCCTTCCCGAAAGCGTGGGGGCCTGCGAAGCGCGTAACCTGGGCGCCCGAGCGGCGCGAGCCGAATGGGTGGCTCTCCTGGATGACGATGATGAATGGCTGCCGCTTCGTCTGGAGAGACAGATCGCGGCGCTTGCAGAAGCTGCGGAGCCCGTGACCATGGTCGTGAGCCGCTTTCTCGATAGGGGAGCAGGTAATGACCTGGTTCGCCCCTATCGCTTTCCATTGCGTGGGCAGTCCATTAGTGAATTCCTGTGGTGCGAGGTGTCGCCCTTCGGCGGAATTACTGGCTTTCCGCAAACATCCACCTGGCTCCTGCGGCGCGACTTCCTGCTCCAGGTTCCTTTCACCAAAGGGCAGAGGCTTTTGCAGGATCTAGACTGGCTATTGCGCGCCTATCATCATCCTCAGATGCGTGTCCTTTTTCTCCAGGAACCCCTTACCATCTTCCATAATGATCAGGGGCGCCAACGGGTCACAAAGAAAATCGATTGGCGATACTCCTTTCGTTGGGCCATGAAGAATCGGCATCTCTTCACCCCCAGGGCCCTGGGATTTTTTATCGCTATCTATTGCATCAATCCCGCCGCTCAGCAACAGGCCCCCTGGTCTGGCTTGCGGCTCATGTTCAAAGCCATCGGGCGCTACAGCAAAGCTACGCCCAAACTTCTCGGTCTCTGCTTTCTCTACGTGCTGGTCTATCCCGCGGTGGGCAAAGTGCTGTCTCCGCGCAAGCGAGCCACTATGCTTTACCAGATGAGAAGTCTGGTGAGGAGGCCGGTCTAACCGCCGTCCGCCTGCTTCCATGCCCAATCAACCATCCGAGCGTGTGCTGATCTTTCGCAGTGAGCTGTTAGCCATTAGCGAAACCTTCGTTCTCGCCCAGGCGAAGGCGTTAACCAGGTTCAAGCCTCGCTTCGTGGGGTTACGGAGGATGACCCCGAGCCTGCAGGTTCCTGAAGACGCCATTGTCGCGGCTCAGGGCGATGGTCTGGCGCATAAATGCCGCCGCCGCCTTTATAAGCAGTTCGGCGTCGCTAGAGATTTTCATCGCAAAGTCCGCGAAGCGGATGCCCGTCTTATTCATGCCCACTTCGCGACGGATGGTGTGCTCGCATTACCACTCGCGAAGAGGCTTGATCTTCCGCTGGTGGTGACGCTGCACGGACGCGACGTCACGATCTCTGATAAAGAGTTGTCACAATCCTGGGCTGGACGGCTGTATCTTCGTCGCCGCGAGCGCATGTGGGAACAGGCCACCGCGTTCCTCTGTGTCTCCGACTTCATCAAGGCCAGTGCCATAAGAGCAGGCTTTCCCCCAGACAAGCTGCGTACCCACTATATTGGTGTCGATCGCGGCGAGTTCCGTCGCACGGCCGAGCCATCGCTGCCCGAAAGTGTCTTATTTGCCGGTAGACTGGTGGAGAAAAAGGGGTGCGACTTGCTCATCCGCGCGATGGCAAGCGTGCAGCAGCAACTGCCGCATGCGACACTCACTGTTGTTGGCGACGGACCTATGCGCTCATCCCTGGTAGATCTGGCCGACACCCTGGGTGTTCGCTGCAACTTCCTCGGGCCCCAATCATCCGAGCAGATCAAGGCCTTGCTGCAACAGGCGACGATTGTCTGCGTACCTAGCCGTACCGCGAGCAATGGCGACTCGGAGGGACTCCCTATCTTTCTTCTTGAGGCGCAATCCATGTGTGTGCCCGTAGTGGGCACGTACCATGCCGGCATTCCAGAAGCCGTGATCCACGGGGAGACCGGATTGCTGGGTCCCGAAGGTGACGTCTGCGAACTGGCGAAAAACCTTCTACTGCTCTTGCAGAGCCGGGACTTGCGATCGGAATATAGTTTGCGGGGCGCACAACGAATGGCCACCACCTTCGAGATGGCTACTCAGACCGGGAAGCTGGAGGACATCTACGACGAGGTTCTTGTTGGCAATTGAAAAGCCCGGCTATGCCAGGCCGAAGGTTTCGATATACTGGCGCGACGCGCCCCTGGCACTGTATTTGTGCTCGACCAGCTGCCTGGCCGCAACGCTGTAATGCTGGCGTATATCGGCGCTCCCGAGTAGCTGCCGCAGTTGCCGGGCAAGCGTCTCGCTATCCCCGCATTTGAAGAGTGCCGCTGCGTTACCACCCCCGGTGATTTCTCGATGCACCGGCAGGTCGCTAAAGAGGCAGGGAAGCCCGTGGGCCATCGCTTCCAACGACACCAGGGGAAGTCCTTCAGGGCCTAACGACGGATTGATAAATATGGTCGAATCCTTGTAGAAACGCGATGGGTCGGGCTGAAAGCCGGCGAAGTGAACATCCAGCTGGTCTGCCAAGCCCTCCAACCGCCGCCGATATGAGCCCTCGCCAACTACCAGCAGCGATACATCCGGGATTTGCCGCATGGCTTCGAGAATAAGCTGCACTCCCTTGTATTCCTCCAGCCGGCCAACGAAGAGAAGCTGCGGACGCTTTTGACGAGAGAATGTGCAGCTCAAGGGCGCTGGAGCCTCGACCCAATTCGCGATGACCTTCACTTTATCCTGCGGCAGAACACCCCGTGCGATCTCTCCGATCGTTTCCGATACGCAGACCACCCGCGATGCAAAACGGAGCGAGTGCTTGGAGAGAAGCCTGGGAAAGAAGCGAGCTGGGTTCCAGAACCAGGAATAGAGGTCCGTTTCAAACGGGATGTGCATGGTGAAGATCGTTCTGCAGCCGGCCAGCCGCAGTGGTCCCAGTAGCAGCGACTCGAAGAAACCATTGAGCTGCACAGTGCGGATGCGGAAGCGCAGGAGCATATAGGGCACGACAAAACAGGCCAGCAGGAGACGTAGCCCCTTCAACCACTTTGATCCCAGGAGAGGCAGGCAAGTCACTGTCATTCCCTGGGCCCGCAGCTCGGCCGCAAGCTTAGGCAGGGAAATGACAGCATACCCCGTGACATACGGGCTCAGCATGGCGCCAAGCCCTCTTAAATAGGTCTCAACACCGCCATAGTGAGAACCGAGATCGATGAATAAAATCCGTTCTTGTTTCATGCAGAGTGAAGGGTGCCGATATTACGAAGCACCTAACTCACGCTAAGAGCGCGCTCCACAGGGAGCAATCACACGAAAGTAATAGTCGAACAATCAGCAATGAAAGTGTTTACTCTACCCGTGACAAAGCCGCCCAATCGTATCGATCGAAGTCACGCTTCATGGTAAAAGTGTGAATATGATCGAGACTGTAAGCTCATGGATACTCCCCGAGACTTCGGGATATCACCGCGAGCCAGCCCGTCCCGTCGAACGCCGTCAGGCCAACTTCGATGCCCAATTTGATTGGCACACGGTCTTTTATGATTGCTTTCGCGTGCAAGGCACACAGGCGATGCTGATCGGTCCCCCACTGACCAGCTTTGAAGGCATTCTTGATTCACTCAAGATCCATGCGCTGCCTACAGGAAACGAATGCCGGTACGAGGTACATCACAGGTTCACGACCGGCTTCGCCAATCGACGCACGGATAACCTTTGCCAGATACTGATCGAGGTATCTGAGGGCGATACCTGTTTACAGTTACAAACCGTCGCCGGCTCCAAAATCCTCGATATCAGGCCAAGTGCGCGACAGGTCTTCCGTGGCCGGCGGGTGCTGTTTACCCTGAGCAAAAATAATCACCCGACATGGATCTGCGACTGGATGCGTTTCCATCGCGACCTGCATGTAGCGGACGCGGTTCTGCTTTACGACAACGGATCCACAATCTACACCGTGGAGACGCTTCTCCAGGAGATGAACCAGGTCTCCGGCTACTCGTCCATATGCGTTGTTAGCTGGCCGTACAAGTACGGGCCGCAGGGAATAGGCCGGGGTACGTGGGACTCAGCGTTCAGCCAGCATGGCGCGATGGAAGATGCTCGCTGGCGCTACCTAGCGGATGCCTATGCCGTGCTTAACTGCGATATAGACGAGTTAGCCCTCTCTGAGGAAGGCAACATATTTGACCAAGCCGCCGCATCGAGTGCTGGTTACGTGAAGTTCTCCGGCAGGTGGGTCACGCCAAGGAATGGCGATGAAGAAGAAATGATCCCTCGTCACCAGGAGAGCACTCAGCAGATGCTACCGCATTGGCGCTGGCAGGGCCTTCTTCCCCGGGATATCAAGTTATGTCCGGCGAAGTGGGCGGTGGTGCCTAGCCGCTGCCCGGCGAATGCCCATTGGAGCGTTCACGAGATCGTCGGCATGCGTACTCGCGGAATGAAGCGTGACGAAACCTCTTACCGTCACTTCAGCCGCATCAGCACAAACTGGAAAAATAACCGTAAGGCGATTGAGCACTGCGATCCACGCCGGCAGAAGGAAGATACAAGGCTCCAACAAGCGTTTGCCAGGGTCAAATGGGGTGATTAGCCTGCCTATGCAGGCACTCTCTTCGGCACCCCAGCGAGCTTCGGTTCGAAGGTCTGGATGGGCGCTCCTGCAGAGAAAGGTTGAGCGGTGTCCTGGTCGACAGGGGCGCCCACATGGGCTAAGAACTGGCGGAAGCGCGCCTGGAAGATATCGATGCCGAAGCCCTCGGCGTGGCTGCGCAGGACGGTAGCTGACCACTCCTGGCGCTCAAAGCGCATCATCGCTTCGGCCAGTGCGCTTGCTTCCTGGCGGTCGAAGAAGATGCCGGTAATGCCGTCGATGATCGTCTCTGCTGCCCCGCCAGCGCGGTAGGCGATGGTGGGCCGGCCGGCTGCAGCGAGTTCGAGCGGCGCCATGCCAAAGTCCTCCTCTCCAGGAAAGAGCAGAGCGCGGCAGCGGGCCGCGTAGTGCTCTACCTCGGCGTCGGAAAGACGGCTCAGGAACTGCACCGTTGGTCCGGCCTTGGCCTTCAGCCGGTCACGGTCCGGCCCATCGCCGATAACCAGCAGACGACGGCCCAGCCGCGAGCAGGCTTCGATGGCAATATCAATTCGCTTGTAGGAGATCAATCGAGCCAGCACCAGGTAGTAGTCCTCCTGGTCTGTGGAGGGAGTGAACCGGTTGACGTCAATGGGTGGGTGGATCACTTCGGCTGTCCGACCATAGGCACGCTGGATACGCGCCGCTACTGTCTTCGAGTTGGCGACAAAGTGATCAGGGTAGTGCGAGGCACGCTCGTCCCATTTGCGAAGGGCACGCATCATCGGCGGCAGAAGCAGGCGTCTTGCCGCACCCTGGGTCTCCTGTGCGGAGTAGTTGGCAAAGCTCCAGGCCCAGCGCATCGGAGTGTGGCAGTAACAGACGTGAATTGCGTTCCGGTTGGTACGCACGCGCTTGGCATAGCCGGAAGAGCTCGAGACCACCAGGTCGAAGCGCGATAAGTCAAGTGAACGCACAGCCAGGGGATACAAGAGGAAGTACAGGCGATAGTACCGCTGCATGCTGGGCAGATGCTGCATCCACGAGGTCTCGATCTGCCTGCCGGCCAATCCGGGCGGCATGAGATGAGGCATCGCGACGGTGCTGTAGAGGGATGCGCTGGGCAGCATGCGCGCGAGTTCCTCGGCGACTCTTTCCGCCCCGCCCATCTGCGTAAAGTAATCGTGCACTACCGCGATCTGCATTTATTCCTCAAACGATTACGAAACAGCACCGGACCGCCTAAGCATGGCCGGAACCGTGCGGGCAAGAATCTTGAAATCCAGTGCCAGCGACCATTCGTCGATGTAGGAAACGTCAAGTGCTGCCTGCTGCTCGAAGCTCAGCCCAGTATCTTCGGCCACCTGCCAATTCCCAGTCATCCCTGGGCGAACGCTGAAGCGTCGCATAAGCTGTGCCTCGCCGAAGCGCGATAAATCGTGTCCGCCCAGCGGGCGCGGGCCCACCAGCGACATGTCACCCAACAGCACATTCCACAGCACGGGTAGCTCGTCGAGCAACGTGCGCCGTAGAAATCGGCCCAGCGGAGTCATGCGCGTGAAGCCAGGACCCTGAACCGACCGGTCAGAGCCATGAGGCATGATGCTGCGAAACTTGAACATAAGGAATCGGCGGCGTCCGTAGCCGTGCCGTTCCTGGGCAACGAAGATGGAGCCCGGGGTGGTGAGCTTGATTGCCAGCCCGATCAACAGGAAGAGCGGCGCAAGTATTAGAATCCCCGCGGCCGCGCCTAGAACATCGAGAACGCGCTTGGCAACCTCGGCCGTCTCACGGCTGCGGCTCTTGGGCACCAGCTCCACGAATAGAGTCGACCGCCGGTGGAGATCTTTATCTTGCGCCAGCGTAAATACATCGTTCAAACAAACGACACGCACGCCGGCAGCCTCGGCTATCGATACTGCGCTCTGGGCCAGCTCGTAGCAGGAGCGCATCGGAGTAGCAATGATGACCTCGTCGACGATATTTCGCAGCAGATAACCCGGCAGATCGTCGACATTGCCAATCAGGCGGCTGGCAATGTCTGGCGGCATCGAATCGGGATGGCGGTCATCCACGAAGCCCAGAAGGTGTTTTGAGCGGTGGTGCTGAATGCGCAACTCACGCCACGCCTTACTGGCACGCCGGCCACTTCCTACGATGATGACCCGCTCCGGCTCAACGACATGCCAACGCCGGTGGTGGCTGAACATCAGCACCCGGCAGGTTTCATAGAGGAACGCAACCAGCAGGAAACTCCCCAGGATTTGCTCTACCGGTCCTCGAGCATGGCGGGCTTGCAGATACAAGTCCAGAAGAGCGGTCATGATCGTGCAGGCGGTCGCACTGCGCAGAACCAGGCTGCGCAATCCATCGAGGTCGCGGCGGTAAAGGCCCAGCGTCGTCAGGCATTGCTTCCAGACGATGGCAAACACGATGGAGAAGGACACATTCAGCAAGGTGATGCGAATCAACAGGAACTCTGCAAGGCCACCCTGCGGAATGTACCGCTGGTTGGCCCACACCACGGCGCCCACTGCCAGCCCCAACGCGATTGAACTGTCGAGGGCTGCCGAGAGTGCGGTCGAGTTGCGGAGTCTGGGCATGATCATCCACTTGCGCCAGGGCGCGGCGATTCGCCGATGGTGATGCGGAATGGTCCAGGTGCGAACCGTCGACCCAAGCCGCGCTTTACTCGGATTCCGGCGATATGGTCTCCCTCATTACCCGATCTGTGCCCTATCTTGATGGGCTGAAGAGAAAGCCTGGGCGATCAGAGCGCAAGGTTCGACTGCGACACTTCCATTACCAAAATCACTACGGACTGATACCCAAGGTAAGAGCGGGCTGACGATTCTTCAATCACACGAAAGTGTTTGCGTTGCAGCTAAGGGTGGAGTATGGGGCCAGACGGGGCGGAATCTCCTTTGAAACTGCTTTCAATCCATGTGGAGGATTAGTAGGGGGTCCCTCTCATCCGCCGGCCGTACAGCGCAGAACAAGGGGGCCTGGGCGGTATCTTTCGGGGTGTTTTAGCGCATACGTAACTGCGCTTGCCCTTTTTGGGCGGCAGTAAAGCGAGGCAATTCCGCTACTATAAGAACACTACGGTTACAAAATAACCAGGATCGTTGGGGGGAGCTCTGCGCGTCCGTCTGTTCCTTGTTGCCACACTGGTTGTTCTGTTTACATTGCCGCCTCTCAATGCGCAGCAGCGGGCCAGGCAGTCCGCTTCCATGCAGAGTTTTCAAATTCCCAGCCACGGAGCGCTCCTTAACGCGTTTGTTTACGTTGCTGCAGGCGCCGGTCCGCATCCAGTGGTAGTGCTGCTGCATGGGTTTCCCGGCAACGAGCGCAACCTCGATCTGGCCCAGGATATTCGCCGCGCCGGATGGGATGTTCTTTACTTCGACTACAGGGGTTCCTGGGGATCGACAGGAGACTTCTCCTTCTCCCATGGGATCGAAGATACGGCTGCAGCGGTCGATTATCTGCGCTCGCCCATGATGGCGAAGATATTGCGGCTTGATCCGTCGCGTATTGTTCTCATCGGACACAGCATGGGAGGATTCATGGCGGTGCAAGATGCGGCTGCTGACCATCGCATCCTGGGAATAGGTCTTATCTCTGCTGCCGATCTTGGAGGACGTATTCCGCTGCCCTTGCCGAAGGAGCGCCAACCTGCGGCGGTGAAAGCACTGAGTGCGGCGTACGATCGTGAGGGAATGGACCCCATTAGTGGCGTTACACCCGAAGAGCTTGCCCATGACACGCTTGCCAATGCAGCGCGATGGAGCTTCATGGCCAAGGTCGGCTCACTCAAGAGCCGGCCGGCCCTCATCGTCACCTCAGACGATGCCTATGCCCGGGGGGACGAAGCGTTTGCGGCTGCGTTGCGCCGCGCGGGAAATAGCCGGGTGGCCACGCTCCACCTGCATACCGATCACGTCTACTCCGATGAGCGCGGCGCACTTGCAGCCGCGGTTCTCAGGTGGCTTGCGACGGTTTCACCAACCACCGGGCGCTAACCGTCTTAACCCACTTACCGTTTAGCGGAGTGATGATGGTGGTGACGATGATGATGGTGATGATGCGTTTGCGCGAATGCTGAACTGGAAACCATCAGGACCATAGCAAAAAGAAGAGCCTTTTTCATTTCCACATCATAGCAACAAAGACTGGGCGCGCAGGCCGCTCCGGGTAACTTTCGGGTTACATACCCCCACCAAATGATGTTACGTCGCCGTCAGGAGAAGTCTTGAGCGCGCTCACCACGGCGTTGCCCTTGTGCCGGTTGCGGAAAAAGAAGACCAGGGTGATGAGTATGTAGACAAAGTAAAGATAAGGCAGCCAGGAGTAAGGTGGAGCGGGAACCGGATAGAGAGTTCCCGCCAGGGCCATAACCATCGACATGCCCGCCAGGACAGCGATAACCAGTAGCGTCATCGACAGTGCGCCTTGCCTCTTGAGCTTGAGGGGCAGGGCAATGCAGGTAAGTCCATAGATAGTGAGGAAGCCGTAAACCGCGAAAGACCCAAGCCAGCCGTAGATATCCGTGCCTGAGTAACCGAGAGTGACAAGAATCAGCGCTGGGATACCCACCACGAAGGCGGCTATCAGTACGGCCACGTGTGGAGTTTCATTGCGGTGGTGGGTTCTGCACAGCCGCATCGGAACCAGCCGGTTATGGGCCATGAGCAGCAGGATACGGGCGGCGGCTGTGATGCAGGCCAGCAGGCAGGCAAACATACTGATCATCGCACCGGCGTCAATGATGAGGCCCAGTACAGGCAACGCCACCTGGTTTGCCAGCGCGTGCATGGGTGCATCGGTTTTGTCCACGGAGAGGCCCGCATTGCGAAAACCAAGCACTTCAGCATACGCAGCCAGGACGAAGAAAATGCCCGCGCCCAGCGCGCACTGCAAGACGGCGCGTGGTATGGTGCGTAGCGGTTCTTTGGCCTCGTGACCGAGCGTGGTGGCACTTTCAAAACCAACAAAGCTGAAAATCGCCAGGACCAGCCCCAGGCGGATTCCCGCAATCGAACTGCCCTGTAGCCGTACCTGTGGCCAATCGAGGTGTAAGCCGTTCTTCCACAGAACCAACACCATCACCACTACGATGCAAGCCGTCGATGCGCCTTGTAGCCACAACATGGCTCGTGCGGAGAGCTTCACGTCGCGGTATGCCATGGTAGCGGCGACGGCCACCGATATCAACACCAGCAGATCGGGTGGGATGGTGTGGCTGGTGAAGGTTTTCAGCAGGATATTCGAGTACTGAACGAAGCCCCCAACGATCGACGAACCCGTGGCGACATATCCCAGCACGAGGGCCCATGCTGCGATGGAGGCGACCATGGGCGGAAGTGAATCGGTGGCATAGCTGTACAGCGAACCGGGTGAGGCTGACCGTCGTCCGAGCGCGCCGATGAGCAGGGCCATCAGCGTGATCTGCACGGTGCCGATGGCATATGCGGCCCAGGTTCCATTGCCGGCCAAGGCAAAGACCAGGGGAATAGTCAGGACCGGTGATAGGACGGGCGCAATGACACCCACTGATTGGGCCAGTGTTTCCCAGGGCGTCAGGATGTTACGGCGGAGGCCATATTCAGCCTCGGACGCGGATGCAGGGACAGTTGTGGTCTCAGGCGGCGTATGCTCCTCCAGAAAACTGGTTCAAAAATGACTGGGTTTACGAGCGACGTCGACGGGGACGGGGGGGCCTGAACTAAGTGTGCTGGGAAGTTGGAGGGGAAGTCAAAGGATTTTATCAACGGTGTAGAGTGGGCATATGGCACTGCAGTTGGCTCAGCAGGCGCTTGGGCTCTACGATGTTCCTCCGAACGCAACCGTCCGCCTGATCAGCCGTTCTGAAAATGAGATTTACAAGATAGAAGCTCCCTCCGGCCGGCGGTGGGCTTTGCGCGTCCAGCGTCAGGGATATCAATCGAAGAATGCGCTCGCTTCGGAGATTGCCTGGCTAGTCGCATTGCGCAACGACGGGGTGGTCGCGACGCCGGTGCCTATTGCCGGGCGCGATGGGGCATGGGTCCAAATTGTGCGTGCCCGGGGCGCCTCTGAAGCACGCAACGTGGTCCTTTTTGCCTGGGAGGACGGCCGCCAGCCCACTGTCAGCATGGATCTGCGCCAGTGTTTAAAGAGTCTGGGCGCAATCACCGCCAAGATGCACGAGCACAGTGCCGCATGGGAGCGGCCTGAAGGTTTTGAACGGTTTACCTGGGACTTTGAAGCCGCCCTGGGGGAGTCTGCGCGATGGGGCCACTGGCGCGATGGGCTGGGCATGAATGCCACCCGGCTCGATCTGTTCGGCCGCACAGTGGACCTGATCCGGGATCGCCTTGCGTGCTACGGCAGGGGGCCTGATCGCTTCGGATTGGCCCACTGCGATCTGCGGCTGGCCAATCTGCTCCTGCATGAGGGCGCTGTCAAAGTGATCGACTTTGATGATTGCGGGTTCAGTTGGTATATGTACGATGCCGCTACGCTCATGTCGTTTTATGAGCACCTGCCTGGCGCGCCCGGCCTGGTTGAACACTGGCTGGAAGGGTATCGAACCGTGAGGTCCGTCACCAAGGCCGAAGAGGAAGAGATTCCCACCCTCGTCATGCTGCGCCGCCTGCTGCTGGTGGCCTGGGTCGGGTCCCATGCGGAAGCCGATCTTGCCCGTTCCCTGGGCGTCGCCTACACGGACCAGACAGTGGGCCTTTGCTCCGCCTATCTCCGGCGTTTTGGGTGAACAGGATGCGGAACCCACCCTTTGAGCGGGAGCCGGGGCGTATCGCAGTCGCTCGGCTGCGCTCGGAGGTTGTGACTCTTTTGATTTTTTCGTAGTTTTCGTGGCCGAAAAGCCCGGCAGAGCATGCGTTGATTAAGCATCCTCGGGGTCCTTCGACTCCGCGCCGTAAGTCCCCTGTTAAGCGATAGGTCTGTGGGGCGCTTCGCTCAGGATGACGATTCTGTGGGAGAACTAACGGAACGGAGACCTTTGTGAGGGATCTGCTGTGCGCCCCGGCTCCCGCTCAAAGGTCGATTAGTCCAGGCGCACCATGATCTTGGAAAATCCGCTTGGATCATCGCTCCAGGCCTTGATCATCGCCGGCGCCTGTTCCAGCGGCACAATGGCGCTCACCGCCTCGTCGACTGGGAAACGATGTCTCTTCCAGCATCCGTATCACTTCCCGAAAGTCCTCAGGCAGGGCATTGCGTGAGCCCAGAATATCGATCTCCTTCTGGACGAACCACTTGGTTTCGTAAGCCACCGGCTCTTTGGCGTAACCGATGTAAACCACGCGCCCGGTAAATGCCACCTCGTCGACTGCGCTGCGAAAGGTCTGCGGCAGTCCAATCGCTTCAATAATTACATCCGGGCCCCGTCCGCCGGTCAGTTCAAGCAGCCGTTCGTGCAGTGGCTCCTTCGAGGTGTTGATGGCGTGGCTCGCGCCGGCGCGCAGAGCCAGGGCCAGTTTTGCATCACTAAGATCGACTGCGATCGTCTTCGCTCCGCGGAAGCCAGAGGCGGCTACGGCTCCGAGCCCTACTCCGCCACAACCGAAGATCGCGACCGTATCCTGTGCGGTGACGCGTCCCCGTCCTACTGCGTGCAGGCCTACGGTCAAAGGCTCAACCAGGCAAAGTTCTTTGATGGTGAGGCGCGCAGGGTAGAGCTTCTCGGCAGGCACGGCGATGTACTCCGTCATCGCGCCGTTGCGTTGCACGCCCAACGTTTCGTTGAACTGGCAGGCATTCGGCCGCTTCCGGAGGCAGGAAGGGCATCGGCCGCAACCAAAGTAGGGTGAAAGAGTGACGTCCATTCCCGCGGCGAGTTCGGGATGCGCTTTGCTCGGTTCGGCGATGGTAGCTGCCACCTCGTGGCCTGGGATACGGGGAAAACTCACCATCGGATTCTTACCCCGGTAAGAATTGAGGTCGGTTCCACAAAGGCCAATCATGCGAACCTTGAGCAGCACATCATCATTGGTCGCGACCGCATCCGCAACTGTTTCAATTCCAACCTCGCCGGGCTCTTTCATTACGAATGCTTTCATAGCTTCTACCCTACCTGTGTAGACCTATTTCGGCCCATACAACCAAGCCGTTATCTAGAGGCTTGAGCGTTCTCACGCGCCCTTTTGGGCCCCTGAGGCTTCCTTAATCTTGATTTTCAGGCCGTCCTGATGGCCACACATAATTGAAGACTGGCGCCACAATGGTCTCAACCTGGCGCAGAAGCTCCGGATCGGTGGAACTGCGCAGCAACTTCAGGCTTGCATCCACGTCGTGAGTGTTGGCCATGCCGACCAGTGTGCTCGAGACATACGGGTGGCCCAGGCTGAAGCGCAGCGCGACCTCAGATATATCCGCTCCATGACTGCGGCAAAATTCAGCAGCCTTCTTTCCCGCATCGCGCACTGCTTGCGGCGCCGGGTGCCAATGCGCCGGCCCTTGCTCGGTCAGTATCCCCATGTGCAAAGCAGACGCATTGATGAGCCCTATCCCACGCTCCCGCGCGAAAGCGGTCAGAACCTCATCCATATCCGTGTTCATGAGGTTGTAGTGGCAATACGTAAGAATGCTGTCGACTGGCACAGCCTCGGCAATGCGCCGCAAGAGCTTCGGAGGATATCCCGTGATGCCGATGTAGCGCGCCTTGCCTTGTTGCTGCAATTGCCGCAAGGCGGGGAGGGTCTCATCGATAATCTGTCGCGCGTCGCCAAACTCGAGATCGTGCACCTGAAACAGATCGACATAATCTGTCTGCAACCGTCGCAGTGACTCATCCATGCTGGCGATCATGCGCTTCGCGGAAAAATCGAACTCCGCCATCCCGTAGCGTCCACACTTGGTGGCCAGTACGACGCGTTCGCGTCTGCCCGCCAGGGCCGCGCCAAGTCTCGTTTCTGCAAGGGTAATCCCGTAGTAGGGTGAGGTGTCAAAGAAGTTGATGCCGTTGTCTACCGCCAGGTGTACGGCCCTCACTCCTTCGCCGGGATCGATGTCACCATAAACGCCGCCCAACGCGGCGCCCCCAAAGCCGATCAGCGAGAGGCTAAGGTCCGTCTTCCCCAGTTTTCTATATTCCATCGCATCGGCCACAATTCCGCCCCTACTGGTTGACTCCACTCGCCAGAAAACCGCCGTCAACCACCAGGATCTCGCCGGATACGTACGAGGCGGCATCCGAAGCCAGGTACACGGCCGCGCCGACCAGCTCTTCGGTCTTGCCGAAGCGGCCAATCGGAGTGCGCATCTTGAACTCCCGTCCACGCTCCGTGCTATCCAGCAAATTGGCGTTCAGATCGGTGCGGAAGAGCCCGGGTGCAATAGCGTTTACCAGTACGCCGTGCCGCGACCATTCCACCGCCAGCACTTTGGTCAGCGCGCCCACCGCCGCTTTGCTCGCGCAGTATGCGGCCACTTCGAACAGTCCCACGTAGGTGGAGAGCGATCCAATATTGATGATGCGCCCGTAGCCGCGGCTGAGCATGTGTTTCCCGAAGACCTGGCAACCGCGCAGCGTGCCCGTCAGATTGGTGTCCATGATTCTCTCCCAATCCTCTTCGGGAAAGTCGATCGTGGGCGCGCGCTTGGTGATGCCGGCGCAGTTGACCAGAATGTCCACCTGGCCAAACGCATTCACCACCTCGTCGCGTAGCGCTTCCAGCGTAGCGCGATGGTGCACGTCTGACGTCCGGCGCAATGTTTTCCGGCCCCTGGCCTCAATCTGGGCGGCTGTTTGCTCTACCTGTTCCGCGCGCCGGGAGGAGGCCACCACATTTGCGCCGGCATCCGCCAATCCCAGAGAAAGAGCATGGCCAATGCCAGTAGTGCCACCCACGACCACGGCGGTCTTGCCCTGCAAATCAAAGATGGAAGCAGTCATGGAAGGGCGGTTTCTCTCAGCGGAGCTTGTTTGACCGTCGATACAGTTAACGCTACAGTTGAGACTATATCAAAGTTTCTCCAAGGTGGAGACGCTACGGCCGAGTGCCGGCGAGAAGAAATGGCAGCCGAAAAAATACTCAGGATCGACCCCAAAGACAACGTCCTCGTGGCCTTGACTCAACTCCCCGCCGGGGAAGCCATTACCTTCGCCGGGGAGCAATATGTTCCGCCGATCTGAAGTCCCGGCCAAGCAAAAATTTGCCACGCGCGATCTTGCCCCCGGGGATGAGGTCATCATGTATGGCGGAGTCGTCGGGCTCGTCCGCCAGCCCATCCCCCGTGGGGGTCTGCTGAGCACGCGTAACGTGCAGCATGACGCCTCCGGCTTTGGGCCCAAGGTGGGCGATTATGTCTGGTCTCCGCCCAGCGTATCGGCTTGGTCCGGGCGCACCTTCGATGGTTACCATCGGGCCGACGGCCAGGTCGGCACCCGCAATTACTGGCTGGTCATCCCCCTGGTGTTTTGCGAGAACCGCAACGTAGAAGCCTTGCGCGATGCTTTCGAGGAAGAGCTTGGTTACGGGCGTCCGAAACTCTACCGCCAGCAGGTGCGGCAATTGATCGAGCAGCTCCAGCAGGGCTCGCACACGGCGGAGCGCGACGATCTCACTTTGGGTCGGCAGGAGCAGATATTTCCCAATGTCGACGGAGTCCGGTTCCTGGTGCATGAGGGCGGCTGTGGTGGAACCCGCCAGGATTCCAAAGCGCTCTGTGGCCTGCTCGCCGGTTATATCCATCATCCCAACGTTGCCGGCGCTACGGTGCTGAGTCTGGGTTGCCAGAACGCCCAGCCGTCCATTCTGATGGACGCGCTTCGCGAGCGCGACCCAGCCTTGCGCAAGCCCGTGTTCATGTTCGAGCAGCAGAAATCCGGGCTGGAATCTGCCATGCTTTCGGAAGCCATTCGCGCCACCTTCGAAGGCCTGGTGGAAGCCAATCGGCTCACCCGAAAACCCGCTCCTCTCAGCAACCTCACCCTGGGCTTGAAGTGCGGGGGCTCCGATGGATTTTCCGGCATTTCGGCCAATCCTGCCATCGGCTATGTCTCGGACCTCCTGGCTGCCCTGGGGGCAAAATCGATCCTGTCGGAGTTTCCTGAACTCTGTGGAATGGAACAGAGTCTGATCAATCGTTGCGTGGATGCGAGCCGCGCCGACCGCTTTATTCAACTGATGCGCGACTATGCTGCCCGGGCCAAGGCGGTTCACTCCGGCTTCGAGATGAATCCTTCTCCCGGCAACATCAAGGACGGGCTCATCACCGACGCGATGAAGTCCGCCGGCGCGGCCAGGAAGGGCGGTACCTCTCCCGTCTGCGAAGTCCTGGACTATCCCGAATATGACAACACGCCTGGCCTGGCCTTGCTTTGCACCCCAGGCAATGATGTCGAGTGTGTCACCGCGCAAGTGGGTGCGGGCGCCAATGTGGTTGTCTTCACGACTGGCCTGGGCACGCCCACCGGTAATCCCATCTCGCCGGTGATCAAGATCTCCACCAACTCCAGCCTCGCCGAACGCATGGCGGACATCATCGATATCGACACGGGAGCCGTGATCCGCGGAGAGACTACGATCGAGCGAGTCGGCGAGTCAATTCTGGAGCTGATCATTGACGTGGCCAGCGGAAACGTTCGAACCAAGGCCGAGCAGCTCGATCAGAATGACTTCATTCCCTGGAAGCGGGGCGTCTCTCTTTAGGTAATCCGGCAGGGGGTATAGTTGCTTGCATGCTAAAAACAGGTATCCTCAATCCCGCCATAAACTCCCTTCTCAGCCGTATCCGTCACACCAATACGCTGGTCATCGCCGATCGAGGATTTCCATTTTGGCCACAAATCGAAACCGTCGACATTTCGTTAACCGACGATATCCCGCAGGTCCTCGACGTACTGCAAGCCATCAGGAGGAATTTCGTTATTGGTCAAGCCTTCATGGCTGAAGAATTTCTCATCCGCAAACCAGCCCGCAGACGCGGGATGCATTTGCGGCGGCGCTGCAAGGTGTCCCTACTCTTTACGAGCCGCATGTGGTCTTCAAGAAGCGCGTGCCGCACGCCATCGGGCTTATCCGTACGGGCGACACCGTAATCTACGCCAACCTCATCCTCGAGTCCGGCTGAGCTTGCTTCACCGGCAACGAAGTGAATTTCTCACAGACCCGTCATTTGTTACCGGTAGAGAGAGGCAGGTCGGAGCGAGGTGTAGGGATCTGCGGTCTCTCATCCCGCTACGCAGGCTTACGACCTAACGCCCGTCGCAGAACAAGTTCGAGTGCCTGCTTCTGCTGTTCGTACTCTGAGTCGGATAATTTGCCCTCAAGACGGTCCGTCTCCAGAGTAAAGAGCTCTTCCTTAAGCGTTCCCAGTAGTCCGTCCGGCGGCTGAACCACCGAAACCGGAGCAGTACCAGCGGCCTCTGTGGCAGGGGTACCCGCAGGCCGGCGTAGCAGAAACCCCGCACCCACCGCGAATACCAAAGTGATCGCTCCCAGGATCCACCACTTGTACTTGTCCAGAGGATCAGGTGTATCGATGGGCACGCCCAGGCCGCCTCCGGGACGAGTATCATTGGCTGCCGCACTCCCTCCTTGGGCCTCCGGCGCCCCTCCGCCATCATTGGGCTGGCTCTCCGCCTGCGTATCACGCGGCATAGCGCCCGAGCCGGAAACAGTGAAGGAGAAGGCCTTCGCCGGGGAACCGCCACGCGCCAGCATGGTGGTTGCACCAGGGGTTTCGTCCAGCGACTGGAAGGTTACTCCCGTCCCCGCCTTAAAGCTCATGCTCTTGGGCATCATCACGACGAAGCTATCCGTAGGCGCGGCGAAACGCTGATCGAAGGCGAGGCTGCCGGAGTAGGGCAGGTGATAGCCGAGCTGAAACTGGGTCACACCCGGGCGCAAAGGAAACGGAAAGGCATAGTGGCCTTTATCTCCCACAGGTACAGGGGAGGTCTGCACCGGCATTCCGCCTGGAGCCATGGCGGCCGAGCCTTCGATCTGCGCATCAGGCGGCAGATAGAAATCGTAGGAGTGGTTGCTGAACTGGGTACGCGGAGGGTTGGAGTCGTTCTTGATAAAAAAGCTCTGCGTCACGCGAAGCCCCTGGGCATCGGTCTCGACCCGCATCACGTTGGCTACCGTGGTTACGCCGGCGACCACGGCCGCCACATCAAAGACCTGCACATTCACATTGGGTGTATTGGGCGGGGCCGGCTGAAAATATGCCGCGCCCTGATGGTCGACGCGTATGAGATGCATCCCCGGATCCGGCGCATCGATGGAAAAATGGCCCTGGGCGTCGGTCTTGGTATGCGCGATCTCGTGCATGCGTTGATCAAGCGCGATCAGTACCACCGCGTCTCCAGCGGCCGGCGTTTTCGTCGTACCGTTGGTGACGGTACCCGTAATGGTGGCCGCGCGAAGCATAAACTCCGCCGGCGAATAACATCACTGCGCAGAGCGCAAGAATTCTGCGCGGCATAGCGTTCGGTCTCATATTCATCTTTCTGTAGCAGCGCAGAAGATTGTTTTCAGGAATGTAGCGCGACGTTCAGTTCCAACTGGTCGATTTCCGCCAGCACCGCGGCGGTTTCGTTCTCCAATGCAGCGCGTTGCGCTGCGTAGTCTTCAGCCGTATATTTCCCCGCGCTGTGCTCGAAATTCAGGTCGCGAAGATTTTCGTACAGCACGTCTTTCTGTTCGAGCAGAAAATCGAGCCGTGTTTTCGGAATCTGCCGCGCGGTATGCCGCTGGGGATAGAAGACAAAGGCGAAAATCGTCAGCAGGAGCACACCACAGGCAATAGTACTCATATCTCCGTCTCCCGGCGTATACGGTCACGGGTAGCGGCAAAGCCGGGTGTACTCGGCTCTGCAGGCGTGGGCACGGTGTGCAGCTTCCAATTGCGTACGATCAGCAAAACGGCGCCGATACCCAGAAAGAGCACCAGCGGCGGCATGATCCAGGCGAGATGGTTAAACCGCGTGAACCGGGGCGAGGCGATGATCACGGGTCCGTATTCAGCCTGAAACTGATGCAGGATAGCGTCATCACTATCACCCTTGGCAATAGACGCCGACAGTTCTGCGAGCATTCCCGGCGCAGACGGACAGCCCACATGATTGCATTCGCCCAGTAGTTGACTGCAGCCGCAGCCACACATCAATTCATGGCTATCTCTGTAGTACCGGGCAGAGGAATCGGTCGCGCCGGCTGTAACCGCAATCAGGATGCACAGCAAGGCAAGCTGCGAGACGCGGGCGAGAACACTACGCGATTTCAATCGTGACCTCGGCCGGCGATCGCCACTTCAGGTTCATCCACCAGTCGCGGTGTAGACGGCTTCACGCCCTCGCTGAGGCTGCGGGTGCGGCTTGATGCCAGTGCCGCGCTAAGGTTGGGCGCCAGCGCTACCAGCGTGCCCAGCGCTACCACCACCACTCCGATCCAGATCCAGGCCATCAGCGGGTTAAGAAAAACTTTGATGATGGGCAATCCGCTGTCGGGATTCTTCCCGGCATAAATCACGTATAAATCCCACGCCAGGGTGGAGTGGTTGGCGACCCTGGTTTCCGGTTGTTGCGAAGCGGCATAAAAACGCTTCTCCGGCGCCAGTTGGGTGATCAGCTTGTTGCCGCGATAAACATCCAGCAGGGCAAACTCGGTGTCGTAATTCAAATTCGAATCTTGCGTGAAGCTCTCGCATACGATGCGATACGGCCCAATGGTCATGCTCTGGCCGTTGTTCAGCTCCTGCTCGTGGCTTTGATTGAAAGCACCTCCGGCAATCCCAATAAAGATAATGACCACGCCAAAGTGCACCAGGTACCCACCGTAACGGCGGGTATTGCGGCGTGTGAGCTGGACCATGGAGGCGAATATGTTTTGCCCGGTGTGTTTGTGGATAACGTTGGCGCCGCGCAGAAACTCCGAAGAAATGGCGGTGACCACGCCTGCGCCCAGAGAAAAGGCGACCAGCGAATAGAAGGTGGCCTGATCGTTCCAGGGGCGAAGACCAACGGCCATCAGCACAATCGCCGTGGCCACAATCGCCGCGCTGGGCAGAATAAAGTTGCGCCGGATGCTCTTGAAAGATGCGCTGCGCCACGCCAGCAGTGGGCCAATGCCGGTCAGAAAGAGAAGAAAGAGGCCGATGGGGAGCGCCACGCGATTAAAGAAGGGTGCGCCCACCGTCACCTTGTTGCCCTGCACGGCCTCCGAAATGATGGGGAACAATGTGCCCCACAGGATCGTGAAGCAAGCCGCGAGCAGAACCACGTTATTGAAGAGGAAGCTCGACTCCCGCGACACCAGCGATTCCAGCTTGTGCTCTGACTTGAGATGATCCCTCTGCCGCAGGAAGGTCAAAAGGCAGACGCAGAACACGAGGATGAGAAAGCCGGTAAACCAACTGCCGATCGATGATTGGGCAAAGGCGTGAACCGAGCTGACCAGCCCGGAACGCGTCAGATCGGTGCCCAGGATGCACAGCATGAATGTGCTGAAGATCAGCCACACGTTCCAGTTCTTCATCATCCCGCGCTTTTCCTGCATCATCACCGAGTGCAGGAAGGCGGTCCCGGTGAGCCAGGGCATGAGCGACGCATTCTCCACCGGGTCCCATCCCCAGTAGCCGCCCCACCCTAGTACGGAATAAGCCCAGTGCGCGCCCAGGAAGATGCCGCAGGTCAGGAAAAGCCAGGTCACCATGGTCCAACGGCGCGTGATGTGAATCCACTTCTCCCCCGGGTAGCGCATCATCAGTGCTCCCAGAGCAAACGCGAACGGCACGCTGAAGCCTACGTAGCCCAGGTAAAGCATGGGCGGATGGATCACCATCTCCGGATATTGCAACAGGGGATTCAGCCCGAACCCATCGGCCGGCTGCCGGCCCTGTACCAGGGCAAACGGCGGCGCTGCAAAATTCAGCAGCAGCAGGAAAAAGATCTGGATGCCGGCCAGGATGGTAGATGCGTAAGCGGTAAGGGTGACGTCGACCTTATGCCGCAGGCGGAGCACGAAGCCGTAGGCCGTCAGCAACCAGGCCCAAAGCAGAAGCGATCCTTCCTGGCCCGACCATAGCGCCGCAAACTTGTAGGGACCAGGCAGCGCGCGATTCGAATGATGAAGGATGTAGGAGACAGAGAAGTCGTTGGCAAAGGCGGCGTAGACCAGGGCGAAGGCGGCGCAGGTGACAGCAAAGAAGCTGCCGATCCCGGCCCTCCGGGCGGTTTCCGCCAATCTGTCCGGGGCCATCCGGCCGCGGGATCCGGTGGCCAGTTGCCGCAGTGCTACTCCGCCGGCCAGCAGTGTGTAGCCGCTCAGAACAAGAGCAAGGAGGAGAGAAAAACTTCCAAATTCCGGCATGAGAAGGTCACAAGCCCTTCCAGATTGTCGCAGAGACGGACACGGAACGGCAATGCCGTCACCGGAATCGCTTGAACTGAGCCTGTCAATCCATTAAGTCTTATCAAATGGCGGGAAGGGTAAGGAGGTTCAAGACGCCAAGGAGGTTTATGCAGACCGCCGCATGCATTCGCCTAGCAATTCCTGAACCAATCGAATCAGGCTATCGGGGTCGCACGGCTTGAGCCGGAAAACCACCTTCAACCCTTCGTATGCGGATTCGGCATCGGGCAGTCCGCTCAGGACGATCACTGGAAGGGTGAAGCCGCGTCGACGAACCTCGGCAACAAACTCCGGTCCGCTCATAACCGGCATGAGATGGTCGGTGACGATTAAACCAATGGGGTGAGAAGGTTCGGTCTCGTTGAGGATTTCGAGCGCCTGCCGCCCTTCCAGGGCAATGCAGACTTCCCGGCCAGACACCTCGAGGATTGCCCTGCGAGTAGCCGATTGTAAGTGGTTGTCATCCACCAGCAGTATGCGCGAAGTCATTCCCAAGGAGCCCAATCAACCTCTCGTTCATGGATGAAAACCGGATGAAAACGGTTGCCCGGGTGCAACATTCTTGAGACTTTTTTCTGACTAAACCGGCCCAAAGTGAAAGTGAAGCTCCTGCACGCTGGCGATCGGCGTTCCGTCCTTGGTCGCAGGGCGGAAGGTCCAGGTCTTGAGAGTTCCGATCACACTGGATTCAATACCATAACCAAGGGTATGCAGAACCGCCAAATCGGCGACCTTGCCGCTAGGGTCGATAGTTACATCGACGACCACGTCCCCCTGTACCCCATGAGGGAGGGCTGAGAGATCGGGCGCCGGGCTGGGGGAGTAGGTGGTGAGAGCTATTTGGATCGAGCCCGATCCCCACGAGTCGGAGCCGGTGGTTGCGTCCGGCACAGCGGACGCGGGCGCGGATGCATTGGGGGAAGGTGCAGCCTCAGTGACAGTAAGGTGCGGAAGCGGCGGTGGATGGACTACGGCGATCTGCGGCTTAGCCGCCGGAGGTGTGGGAGAGGGGGTAATCTCCGGTGCGGCTACCGCCCGCGGTTTGACCTTCTTCTGCGCATGAAGCGCCGGAGCGGGCGCGCGGCCCGGCAGGTAAGCGATCTCCACACGCGTGCCCAGGTCGGTGCCGGGCAGGCTGAAAACATGCACTGGATGGAGCCGCATGGAGAAGAAAAACAACGCCCCGGCAACGCCATGTGCGGCGATGGATAGCCAGGTTGAGCCCGTGAGGCTGCGCCGGATTGGGAGCGGAGAAAACATGCTCTTAGCTCCACCATTTTAATGGGGACAGTCAACCGGTGGGAAACCATGAATCTTGATAACCAATGACCCTTTCCCGCAGCGGGGGCCCTTTCCGTTCCCTCATCAGCCTGAATCCATAAACCACTCAAACCAAGGGAACAGGCACCGGCCGTGCCGTGACGGGGCGGGTGCGGGGGCTTTACAGGGTGCGTGAGAACCGCCGGTTCGTGCCCGTGGTTCCCTCACCAATCGACGGGTGCCATATCTCGCTCGTTTTTCGCGAGATGTGGGATGCCACGGCTCTTTCCCTCTGACCTCGATTTAACCGACAAACTTAGCGGTCAGCATTTGTGGTATCCCACATCTCGCGAAAAACGAGCGAGATATGGGGCCCACCCGTCGATTTGCGAGGGAACTGGGTTCATAAGTGGTCACGCAAGCTCTTTAGCCTGAACATCAATCGTGGGGAGGCAGCGCGTCCGGCATGGCGGCGATTCCGACTCTGCCCTGAGCGTCGCGCTCCAGGACCGGGGCATAGACGCCCAGCAGCCGGCGGGTCCACCAGTCGCCCGTCATGCGCTTTTGCGGGATCGAAGTAAACCAGTACTGCCACAGAACAGCGCGGACCTGCCGGGGAGGAGCGGCAGCGAAGGGATTGCCGGCAAAGAGCGCCAACACGTCCGGATCGTTCGTAAGCAGCCGCTCTTCGGTTCGCGGAACCAGGGGGTTTTGCTGCCACGAACCAAGTGAGGCAAACCACAGATTCCACTCAAAGCGGGGCTGATAGGGCGCGTAGATTCCGGGCGCCCGGTCCAGTGCCTGTGGTTTGAAGCGGAAAGGATAGGGGACCCAGGACTGTCCGTCGTCAGAGCCCTGAAACTCGATCTCATAGCGGCCCCGCGTCATCACCGCGAATAGACCATATTGGTTGGCGATGCGGAAAGGCTCCAGCATAGTTACAGGTTGCATCGGCAAGGGCAATCGCCCGAAGACCATGGAGATGAGCTCCACCGTCGTTACGTAGCCAACCAGCGACAGCAGCACAGCACTGACCGCAAGACCGAAATCACCCACCAGGCGTCTGGCCGCTTGCTCTCCCTCATCCAGCGGCTTCGCCTCTCGCCTTACCCATCCGTGGAAGAAGCGGTCATCTAACAGCAGGAACCCAAGGGTCAGAACGAGGTAATTAAGGAAGGTGTAATTAGCGGTGAAAATCACCCCAACCTCCCACGGGGTGACGATCAGAAAACAGAGAATACGCCAGCGCCGGGGAAGAAAGAGCATCCATACAATACCCAGCTCCAGCGCCAGTGTGGAGAATGCGGTCGCCACGTGGAACCAGTGCGGCAGGTGCTGAATGTACCAACCGATCCAGGTGGGTAGGGGACCATTCTGGTAGTACTCGTCCATCGCGGTCAGATGGCGCCATTCCTGGTCACCACTAAGCAGCTTCACCAGGCCCGATTCGAAGTAAATGCGGAACCACTCCCACTGCAGCAGAAACAGGCTGGCCCGGGAGGGCGGATGTTTGTAGCCCATCCCCGGCCGCCAGCCGGGTGGGGCAAAGAAGAGCGCCACGAACCCTGCTTCCAGAAGCATGCCGTCGGACTGGTAGCCGGAAAAATCCTGGGCCGCTCCCACGAAGGAAAGAAAGCAGACGAAACTGATCAGGAGCATGGCTCGAGGCCATACGTTCACGGTCAGCAGCAGCGAAGCGGCCAACCCGATCCAGCACATGGCCATCAGTGCATGCGAACCGCTCGCCACCCAGAGCAGGGTGGGTGCGAACCAGTAGCGTGTCCAGGGTCCAAACGACCCCGCGACGGCTCCCAGGTATCTGCCCGCGGGAAGAATGCCGGCAGGGCCCATGAGCCCGCGGATTTGAAAGAGCAGTGAGATAAAGGCGGAGCAGTAAATCAACCCCAGGGCGCGCAATACAATCCATCGCGGTATCAACCGGTCCGCAGCGCCCTGCCGCGAGCTGAATAGCCAGAGGAATGTATTCTTCACGGCAATGCAGGCATTCTAGTGCAGAACCCGCATGCGTATACCCAGTCTGACGATCCTTTCGCCGGAAACAGGATCGCGGGCTCTGCTCTATGCCCAAAAATAAGGAGGCGCATCCAGACGGATGCGCCTACCGTTTTAGGTGCACTTTCCAGCACCTTTCCCCAAAACGGGGAGAACGTCGATCTCTCTAGTTGAGTTAGCTGCGGTCGTTAGCTGCCCTGATGCACCACCACAACCTTCTTGCGTGGTTTGGCCTTGGGCTTGGCTGGTGGGGGTGCCGCCGCCGCCGCTGCAGGCGTAATGCTTGCCACTAGCCAGGTTTGCGCAGCCTGCACTACCGGGTCGTTGCCCTCGGCGGGCATGACCGTGGTGGAAGGGAAAATCTGGTCCGGAGTGAAGCCATCGGGAAATTGCTTGCCGGTACGGTCGGCGTCAATGGCAGTCGTGAGGTAAAGTTCGGCGCCGTCATCCAACTTGAAGGGCTGTACGGCGGTGGATTTTCCAGCTGTGCGGCTCCCGAAAAAGCGGGTGTCGGAGCGCCCGTGGAAAGCGATGGTGATGGCTTCCGCGGAGCTTGCCGTGCTGCTGTCGACCAGGACCGCGACGGGAGCGGACGGAGTCATGAGCACAGGCGCATCGTCCAGCGTCAAGGAGACCGTCTCCAGGCCTGCTTGATTGCGGGTTCCCGTCTTACCATCCTTGTAGAACCAGGGAATGTTGCCGTCGGCGGCCACGAAGGAGCCTACGACGCCGTCGCCCAAAATCGGGCCAATACCGGTCAACATCGGCCACATGTTGCCGCCGGTGTTGCCTCGTAAGTCAACAATCCAGCCCTTGGGGTTTTGCGCCGACAGGTCGGTCAGAATGCGGCGTACGTCGGCTGCGTAAAGAAGCAGGCCGTCATTATCCTTGGCGGAGCAACGGGGAAGCACAACGTAACCGAAATTCTTGCCTTGCGAGGTCACGATATGACCTTCAGGCAGACGCCGGCTGGTGAAGGCCGTAGGCACGGCCGTCGCTGTCCGGGCGCTGGCCGGGGCGGTGTTCGTAGCCTCTTTCTCCGCCTGTTGCAGCAGGGCGATTTGGTCCGGATACAGGCCGGGAGGCAAGCGAAGATGGCTTCCAGGGTCGCCCAGCTGTACCAGGGACCAGTAGATCGCCGGATAAGTGTCGATGGGATTGAAGGCGCCCCCCGCGCGTTTGAAGGCTTCCGTACGCAGCGCTTCCCAGTCAACGCCCTGGCCATGCAGGGCATGTTGCCGCATGATGTCGATGGCGTTGTCAAGAAAAGCCGCAGCATCGGGCGTGATCTTAGTACTGTTCTCCGGCGGGGGAGCAGGCTTCTTGCCAGCCAGGCTTAAGGCCGGGCTGAGGAGGAGCAACGAGCATGCGAGTATGCGGTTTTGGTACTTCATGGCAGGGCAAGACTAGCATGGCATTCGGCGATATTTGATCGCACAAAGGTTGCAGTTGAGCATCTTGCCGTCCGGGTCGCAACTTACAAAAGTTGTAGAAAGACACAGACTCAGTTGCGTAAGCGGCAACCATTAAAACAGTTATCGATACAGAACGGAATCAGCGGCTCACGGGCAAAGCGAAGTCCACCCCGGCTTTGCGGTTGGCTTCCACCGTGGCCGGGACATCGAGCAGGGCGAGTGGGATTTCCTGGCGTGAATCGCCGTCCAGAGCGTATAGCGTGTTTGCGGTCAGCGCGTAGTTATGCACCTGCACCGGCGGACGTCCGTCCTTGAAGATCAAAGTAGTGGCCGGCTGCCCATGCACCGGTGCGGCTTCGATTTGCCCCTGGTAAGTGGGCCGGAAGGGTGACGGGCTATTCGCGGCAACCTCAGGACCATAATCGGCCGGGGGCTGGTTACTATCGTCAGGCTGCTGCGGTGGCGCTTGCGCCGCGCTGCCCTCGTCCTGGTCGTCGTCTCCGAAAGGGAGGCCGAACGGAAGACCGTAGCCGAAGGGGAGCCACCCCGGGTAGGCCCCATAAAGATAGCGTCCCCGATATCCCACGCCATTCCTGGTGTTGTACGGGCTACGGCCCTGCCAGGACGGCCAGTGCCCTTGTTGTCCTGGTTGTCCGGGATGTCCGGATGGATAGCCTGGATGGTGTGACCCTTGAAAGAGTGATCCCGCGGGTGGAGTAAAGCTGCGGGAAGATCCGGAAAAGGACGGTGAGGAGTGGACACCGCCCCCCATGTGGCCCGACGACATCGGGGCAGCAAATCCGCCATGCTGGGCGAGCAAGCCTGCCGGGAGAACCAGACTCGTTGTCAGGAGACCGAGCGCGACTTGAACAAAACCGAAAGACCAACGCCGCATGCCTTAATTCTAGTCCTACCCAGGACCGCTAATCCAACACCGAAAACGGACCCAACTTAGCCGCTGGGGAAAGGGCTGGAGCCGCCGTCGCCCAGACTGGCATGGCAAGCTCCGGCATAGGCTTAGAGATGAAGAACTTGCGGGTGTACCGGGAAAGCCAGCGCGCGCGGGAGTTTGCTTGCTTGCGGCGTGCGCTGTCAGTGCTGATGCCGGTGCCGGCATACATCTTGCGGTAAAGCTTGGAGAGGAATACGAAGGCTACCCGGGCGCGCAGCGTCGGCGCGCAATCAGATCGTTTCCAGATTGAAGAAAAGCTGTAGAAACGATCCCATACCCCCTGGGTCCGGTCGCTGATCTCCTGCGAGCTCATGAGCATGTGGGGCATAAACATCTTGGGCCGGATCGCGGCCGGAATCAGCCAAAATCGGGTGAGCGGGATGCCTTCGACGAACACCGGCGCCTTCTCCTGCTCCTTCTCCCAGCGCAAAAAGTCGACTGTCCCAGGAAAGGGGGTCAGCATGACGAACTGGGCGAAGGCAAGTCCTGCCCGGGCGGCAAGATCGGCGGTGGCTTTGAAGGTGTCCGGCTTATCCGAAGGCAGGCCGAAGATGAACGAGCCCAGCATGTTCAGCCCATGTTTGCGGAAAGTCTGCAGTTGCTTTACCAGGCCTTCTCCGGAGAAATTGAATTCCTTGAAGACCGACTTCAAGCCTTCGGGGGTCACGGCCTCCACACCGACCAGCGCTCCCTTGATATTCGCGTTGCGCATGGCGTCGAGATATTCCGGGTCCTCGGCCGATTCCATGGTGATTTGGGTAAAGAAGACCATGTTCTTGGGCAGCTTCGCCATCTCTGCCATGAGCGCGAATTTATCGCTGCGGATCTGTTCCAGCTCCGCCAGTTTGGCGTAGTTTTTCTGCTCCCTGGCCAGCCGCAAATCAGTCAAGGTGACAGGATAGAAATTGTCGTCCGCCAGGGCGATATAGCGGAAGCCCTTGCGTCGCAATTGGACAATCTCTTCAATGACGTTCTCAAAACTCCGCTGCCTGGGTTTTTGCCCGTCGGTGCGCCAGACAGAGCAGAAAGAGCAGTGCTTAGGGCAACCACGCACCGTCTGAACCGAGGCCCACATATATTTGTCCGGTGGCAGCAGGTCCCAGCGCGCGGCAACAAACTGGTCCGCGTCGATCCTGCCTCCCTCGTAGATCTGTTTTGGATCGCCTTGCACGCAAGCGTCCAGCACTTTGGACCAGATGACGTCGCCATCGCCCTTGACTACGCAGTGCGCATGCCCACGGTCCAGGGCTTCATCGGGGTAAAGCGTGGCGTGAATGCCGCCATAGATCACCCAGGCGCCGCGCTCTCGCGCTTGCCGGCCGACTTCATAGCCCCGCAAGGCATTCCCGGTGTGGATCCCGATGCCGACAAAGTCTCCCTGCTCAATGACAGAGGGAACCAGCGCTTCCAGCGTCTCGTCCACGATGACCGGATCGCCGAAGAAGCTGGGGGTCGCGGCAGCCAGGACATAAAGCCAGCGGGGGGTGATGACAGCGGTGCCAAAAGAGTGGTCGCTGGGATTAATGAGAAAAACAGCCATAGAGACGTCCTTTCCAAGACGGAGCACACCGGCCGCATCCGCGCGAGTCAAGCTATCTCGCACAAAACACGGAGTCTACGATGACAAGGGGTCGCTAGAGCTTCTGGAAAGGAGCAGAAGAGATCACGGTTGGCAACGTGCTAAGACTATCGCCAATTGCAGGCCTTGTATATGAATTGTGGCGCAATATGACGCATTAGTTAACTGATACGCACCTCGGCCTCAGTTTTGCCGAAATGGATACGGCAATCTGCGCTAAGAGGTAGCACCTCGTTGGCCTTCACTTCGGTGACTAGGCCATTCTGGTTCCGGCTGGTCCAGGTCCAGGGGGTGAGATTCTTCAGGCCCAGAGGGACTACCTCCGCCAGGGGACTCGCAAAGTTATAGGTATCCCCTTCCAGGTGGTGGGCGAAGAGCTGTGCGCCCGCGCTGAGCATGACCAGGTGCGAGCCGTAACCGCCAGCCACCCGCATACGAGGAGGATTCCCCGGGACAGAACGGCAACCCCAGCAGGGGTTGAGCACCCTTTTTTCCCTGAGCAGTTCCAGATCGAAGAAGTTCTCAGCTCCGCAGTGAGGGCAATGGAAGATCGCATCGCGCAGCGCACACATCTCCTTGCGCCACTCATTTTCCATCACCCTGGCATCCGGGTCATGCAATCCTGCAGTAAAGGCGCGGATGAAGAGCTTGCGCAGCGAGCCTGGGTAGATCGGCCAGAAGCTCAGTGGATTGTCGTGCACCCCGGGTTGTGGGCGATTGCTATCGTTGTCGGGATCGAAAATGAAGACGGGGTCGAGTGCGCACAGCCGATGCGAGTGATCCGGATCCCCTGCATCGTAGGGCAAGGTCAGTTCCCGCTTGCCTTTCAAGGGATGGCCGATCACGAAGATGAAGAAGAGCAGAACGGCGAGAGAAAAGCGGTCACTGGCGGCGTTGGGCTCAACCAGATCCTTGGCGACTTCCGGCGCCATAAAACTGGGTGTGCCCTTGATGCCGCCTGGCTTCAGGTTCACGTCCACGTTGTCTGTATCCGCGATACGAATATCTCCCGTATCAGGGTTGAAGAAGACATTGCCAAAGTTGATGTCGCGATAGCAGAGCCCGGCGGCATGCAGTTTTAGAAAGCTGTTTGCCAGGCTAAAGCCCACAACGCTCAGCGCCCGGAAAGAAGGCTCGGCCTGGCGGCGCAGCAGGTCGGCCATGTTGACGAAGTCGGGTGTCTTGATGGGCATCAGGTACCCGCCGTAAGCGTTGCTGCGGGGATGCGAAACCAGGTCGAAGGGCCATAGGAACTGCTCCGTGGG
Source organism: uncultured Acidobacteriaceae bacterium (assembly GCA_963785315.1). Taxonomy (GTDB): domain Bacteria; phylum Acidobacteriota; class Terriglobia; order Terriglobales; family Acidobacteriaceae; genus PALSA-350. The sequence goes on from CAWAUX010000012.1 coordinate 389,894, forward strand.
GCTTCCGCTGCTGATGGCGACTTTGAGCCGCTCCCATAGTCTTGGGTCTGCAGACAGATACTCCGGCCGGTACCACTTCAGTGCATAGTGCGCATCGCCGATGCGCGCGCGATACACTTCGGCCTGGCCGCCATCGCCCAGAGTATCTTCGATCACCGCCGCGGATTGCATATTGCGGGCGATCAGCACCTGGCCCCGCTTGAGCATCCTCTCCATCATGGCTGGCGCCTCATGCGGGCATTTTCACTGCTCTGCTGTCGTCGCCGGTGCGGCGACGGGGGTCAGAGTCCCGGTAATTTTCGGCGCAAAGGTAATGTTCACCGGCTCCGCGCCCAGCTTCAAATCGTGTCCGTAGCCAATCCTCTGGCCCGTGCTCACGACCCAGGTATCTGACTTTGAATCGTTGAACAGAAACAGCGGTCCGTTCTCCTCTTTACTCGCCACCCGGGCATAGTCCTCGTTGGGATAATCCTCGGGGTCTACTTTCTTGTGAATGAAGTGCGGAGGGATGGTCGCTCCCTTGTACAGGGAGAGGGGCTGGCCGCCAATCAACTGCAACTTCCATTGCGGCGCTCCCGGCTTACGCGTGGATTCGCGGGCAGGCGCGGCCCCCGGCTTGTGGCTCGGTGGCGCGGTACCCATGGTGGGTGCAACCGGGGTGGCAGCCGGCGTGCGAGGAAAAATTCTGTCGCGAAAAATCGCCACCGGGATGGCAATGGCAAAGGCCAGCAGCAACAGAAGAGTACTGCGCAATCGCCGGTTATCCTTGCGCGTTTGCTCCACCCGTATGGCGAGTTCCTGAAGTTTCTGCTGCTGGCTGCTGTGCCGCGCCTTGAGTTGTTCAATCAACGCGGATTTCGAGGCCGCGGTCATCAGGGGCCGGGGAACTTTTGCCCCTGCGACGGATCCTGGATCCTCTTGCAAGATTGCCAGGGTGATGTCGTCGCCGCTGCCCTGCTGGGTAGCTTCCGTCAGAATGGCCGGCAGTTCTTCGGCCAGCGACGAGATACCCTGCTGGCGGATTATCTCCAGATAGTCCTGACCGATCTTGAGAAAATCCTCATCGGAGCGGAAGGAGTTGGCATAACCATCCGTCGAGAGCAAAACCAGCGACGGCAGCGTGGCGCCCGTCACCCAGGTGGAGCGAAAGTCTTTCCACGCCTCTGGCTGGCATAAGGAGGTGGTCTGGTTGGCAATCAGCCGGTCATCCGGCGGCAGTGGCCGGGTAGTGGTTCCCGTGGCGCTGACGCTCAGGATTTCGCCATCGCCGAGCTGCAGATAAAGCAGTACTTTGTCTGTGGCCCCGGCGGCCAGCAGCGTGGCGCCGTAGGCCAGCTCCGGGGAGCTCTCGACTGCCGCAAGGCCTTCCGCTCCATCTTCTTTTTCCAGGGTGGCCAGTTCTGCTTCGGTAAACGGATTGTGTTCCAGGTCAGAGTGCACAGCGGCCAGCCATCCACTCACAATCTTGCGTTCCAGCTCGTGTACCTGCTCGGGAACGAAGGGCACGTGGCCGTTGCTGGCCACGGACTCGCGGAGGAAGCCCTGCAGGGTGCCCGCCACAGTGCTGACTGCCAGAGAGGAGCCTATCTGGCTGCGGAAGTGGCGCGGGCTTCCGTGCCCGTCGGAGACGACTGCCACCGCCACTGTTCCTTGTGCGCCTGGAGTGACCGTGCACTGCGCTGCATCCTGGTTGGGAAGTCCCGAACGCTGATGGGAACTGCCCCGTACACAGGCATGCGCTACTTTCCAGCTCATGGTTTCACCTCAGCTACGGCAACCCCTCTTTGTTCTCACGGCTAGCCCTCACTTGGCAAGATTCCCTACCACATCGCGTCATCGTCGGCCGGCAAGGTGACCTTGGGAACTGCGGCCGGCTCTTTGCCCGGAGGGGCGGCCGTTACCGCGGTGGAGACATAGCGAAAATAGCGCACCAGTTGTTCTGCATTGTCCACGCGCAGCACTGGTCTCTCCGGGTTGTCGACAAACTTGCGCAGGGTCTCCTGGTCGGCATCCTGCCCGATGGCAATCGCCTGCCGTACTGCGCGCTGCCCCCAGGGAACGTTGAGCAATGCCTGCAGTGCTCCCTTCCAGTCATCCGTGGGCTTGCCATCGGAGATGAGCACGATTTGTGGCGGCAGCATGCGGGCCTCCGCCGGCATATTGCTCATTTCCTCTGCCAGCAGGGCAAATGCCTGACCCAGGTCGGTCTCTCCTTCGGCGTGCAGGTCGACCCACTTGAAGTCAGTCAGCAGCGTGGGTTGGACGATGTGCCAGGTGGCTCCGGTAGCAAAGCGAATCACACGCACATAAAACTGAACCTCGGGATTGCCCTCGGCCGCCTTGCGCATCGCGGGGACCACTTCGCGGATCGCATTGTTCAGCGCCTCGATTTTGCCGCTGATCGCCATCGATCCGGAACAGTCCAGCAGCCAGATAACGTGCAGCGGTCTGCCTGCGTATTCTCCACCGGGTCGCACCGCCATGTTGTCATTTCTCCCTTGCCGGCATTCAGCCCGCTCTAAATCTTGAGCCCGGGGCGTAGAGGGTGGTAGCTCCCTGAAATGTGTCTACTTCAAACATACTTCGTGACTAATGTACCTAAGCGGCTCAACGGGGCTTCAGAAAACTGTATCAGTGAAGGGTACAGGTTAAACAGGCCGCGGGAAAAGTTGGTTCCCGGGTACGCTCTATGGGTGGGCGGGGCAGGCGAGGGGGAAACCTTCCCATCAGCGGTGATTCTGCCCATCCATCAGCGAAGACATTGCGTGGAAGCGCAAACCGCCACTTTGTCATCCCGAGAGGCTGTGACTTTATTAAGACGAAATTGTCATCCCTGACCGGAGCGAAGCGTAGCGGAGGGACCTGCTGTTTCTTTCTGTCCATCCAATCTGACGGCTTCCAATAAAAGCCACCACCCTCCCCTTTGTCATCCGGAGCGAAGGCGAGGGACCTGCTGTGCGCCTTGACGTCAAAGAAAGGCCCTAGCAGTGAGCTCGCAAGTCTTAACCAAGCGGTTTGTTCGTCCTAAACAACTTACCCGGCGTGCAGTGGCAAAGCCAAGATGGCCTTTGTTTCGCGTCAAGGCACACAGCAGGTCCCTCGCCTTCGCTCGGGGTGACAAAGTGGGAGTTTGCGCTTCCACGCAATGTCTTCGCTGATGGATGGATAGATCGGAAATCCCTCCGGCAACCTGATTTCGTACGCTCCCACTCGTCCTAATCTTTTGAACAAAATATACGTCGAAAAACCGTATATTTTGTTCAAAAGCCGGGACGTGCCCGCAGCGCTATGAGCCCGCTGGAATACCCTTGGTTAAGCGGAATTGCAGCACGGTCTCGGCGCTGACCTTCACTGGCGCAGGATGCGAGGTGAAGGCGCCGGTCGCGCCACCGGCGCCCGCGCCGGCCGCTGCCCCGGCGCCGGCATGATGAAAGAGATGACCGGCGATCGCGCCTACGGCGGCGCCGGCGGCGGCACCGATACCCGTTCTCTCCGCGGTTCTTGCCCCTTGCGACGGTCCGTCCATTTCCTTTGAAGACCCGGAGACGTGCAGCAGTTTGCCATGGGCCGTGACCCCCACCAGGGCGAACTGCACCCGCGACTTGCCCGACATCTTGCCACTCTTATCGATTTGCACCACCTTTACCTGGGCACTTGCTCCCCTCTGAACAACCACATTGCCTTCGCTGGTCACCGGAGAGACTACCGTAGCCGGCAGCATTTCCCCCACCGTTGCGTTATCGGAATTGAAGTCGCTATCCAGACGCACCACCACCGGGGTGCCGGCGGCCATTACCGAAGAGGAGTTTGCCTGCTGGGAAGTGGCGCCATTCCCGTGGTTGTGATTGGCTGAGAGCCCGTTCTGTACGGCTCCCTTGTTCTGTCCATCCGGCGCCGGCGGTGTTGGGTTCTGTGCAGGCGAGGGCGGCGTTGGGTTCTGCCCATTTTGCGCGGGCGGATTCACGTTCGGAGGTGTGGTTGGTTGGGGATGGTGCAGGAGCGCGAATGCGACTGCTGCCGCCGCCAACAGACCCACCCCTCCGACGACCGCTTTATTTTGATTGCTCAGCCCAGCAATGGAGCCGGTCTTGGCAACCACTGGCTGCACCGCCGCTGCGCTTGGGATGGAGGAGCCCGCCGGACGATCGGCGGCCGCCCTTTCCTCGGCCGATGGAGGCGCAGCAAAGCCGTTCTGGGTGGGGATAGGCACCACGTCCTGTACCCGATCGGAGCTGCGTCCCAGGCCGACTCCGAGGGCGTACGACCAGGTGTCCACGGCGTAATTGGCGATCTCCGGCGCCAGCCCCCGATTGTCCTCCAGCCGTTGCACCAGCCGCGCGCGCATGGCCTCCGGCGTCATCGCTGTTTGCCACGAAGATTTCAGTTCCAGAGGAACTCTCTCTTCCAACGCACCCACAATGGCAGAGATTTCCCGGCGATGTCCCCCGCAGTAATCCTTCAACAAGCCTTCGCAGCGGTCACGATCCTGGAGCAGACCGTCTCCATTTTTCTCCACGAGTTCTTTCAGCTTTTCGCGAGGCACTGCGGTTTCCATTTTGCTGACTCCCCTCTAACGATTGTCCGGTTGTCCCATCCTTGCTGCCTAAGTCAGCCCACTTCGCCGTCGGTCGAGCCGAAGTCTATTTTGGCGCCGGGGGCCAGTTTGACCGTCTGGCCAGGCCCGATCTGCCGCCGTGTACCGTTGGAAACTGCTTCCCACGCGGAACTCGACAGATTGGTAAGTCCCAGGATCGACGGATCGTTGGGGTTATGAGTTACTTCGGCGACTGGGCCTCCGGGCGACTGGGCCAACAGGCCGGGCACCTGGTGCTCGAGCAGGCGCAGCCCGGGGACAATCACCAGGAATTTCGCCCCTACGCGCAACCGGTTGCCATTGTTCCCCACCGCGGAAGTGGCTGGGGAAGGGGGGCGCAGGTGCGGGAGCGCTCACTTGCGCCGGACGGTAAGCCACCGGGGGCGCAGCCGCTACTGCCGGAGCACTCACGATTGCAGGAGCCAATGACCTGCTTCCACCGAAGATCACAGACGGTTGCAGAATGCTGCGATTGGGCGAGATCTCGCGCGCTTTGAGCACAGCCGCGGCCAGCACTGCGTACGACAGCAGCGCGATCGCTGCTTCCAGGGGCACCGTATCCATGCTGAGTACGGTGTCCCACAGCGCGTGCGGGATGGAGGCTGATACCAGTCCAATCGCGAGGATCTTCCAGCGCTGCTCCGGCTTGATCACCGAGAGACCGATGAAGTATCCGAAGTAGCCCGCGTAGGCCATGTGGCCAAAGGATTCATCGATGGAGCGGATGATGAGCGACTTGATCCCCGGAGCCGTTCCTAAAACATTGCTGCCGAGTTGGATGAGAGCCCTTAGCTGATCAAAATTCATCGCCGCCAGGGCGGCTTCCGTGGCTTGTCTTCCGGTGATTCCCCGGAATGCCAATGCGATGGTAGTCCACCGGTTCACCAGGTCCTGGGGCACGTACTGTAGCAGGGTCTCCATGACGGCGAATCCGCCGCCTGAAGCTGCGCCGATCAGGATGCCGTCCAGTGGTTCCTCCACCCCGATCTTTGATTTCATCTCCGGGGTCATATAGCTGCCGGCGATCACCAGGGCAAAGATGGGCAGGGCCTTGACTATTTCCTCGAAAAATCCGGTGCCCAGAAAGTGCTGGATGAATAACTGAATGAAGGGCGCATTGTTATCCGGCTCTCCGCCGGCCAGGTGAAGGTGGAAGAATTCGTACATCCAGACAAAGTAGTGATCTACGTGGAACAGCCATAAGTAATAGGCAGTAAATCCGGCGGAGCCTAGCAGGATGTACCAGGACTTATTCTTGCCGATCATCCGGTAGATGAAGTACAGGCTCACCATGGTCAGGAAGACAGCCAGCATGATGAGGAAGTTGGAGGTGTAAATCCAGCCCCGCGGATCCAACCAGTACTTCCCATCCGGGGATGCGATGGCGTATTCGATGGTGGTCAGGGAGCCGAAGGTGGCCATGCTGAAAAAGACCACGATGCAGAAGATCACCGGTCCGAGTTGAGCTGTCTTTCCCAGCTCATTCCACTTGGTTATCACCGGGATAAGCTGGGAGCGGGTGGCCTCTGTGCCTTGCACCATCGCTCCACCAGGTCGCTTTGCCATAAATCCTTCTCCTCACCGCCAGGATGCAGTTTTCAGCAGGCCCACTTCCGGGGGGAGGTCTGCAGGGGAGAATTTATGCGTAGGAAGAGGCAACAGGCGCAGTGCAACCGCAGTTCGATCGAAGCCGGCCCGAAGGTTTCCATAGTTCACCATCGACAGAAAAATAAACAGGGGACAGGGGTAAAGCGGGGGCCTTAGTTGGCCCACTTTACCACCCGGCAAGAAGGCTGTCGACGGAGAATTCGACTAAGTCTGGAGACTTTATTGGGCCTAAACCCTACAGGGGGCTGCTACACGGAGCGATTTCTCGGCGGCCACGGCGATCTCAACCGCACGCAGGCCATCTTCCCCGGTGACCCGAGGAGCACGGTCGCTCAGAATGGTGTCAACGAAATCGATCACCTCGGCAACGTAAGCCTCCCGAAAACGCGATAGGAAATGATCCTCCAACTCGTAGCTGCCATGATCCGGCTTCAAGAAGGTCGCAGAGTTTTGCCGCAGGCCTCCGATCAGGATGGACCCCCTGGAACCTACGACTTCGGTGCGGATGTCGTAGCCGTACAGGCACTGCACATAAGATTCGATATTGCCAATAGCCCCACGTCCAAAGCGCAGGTTCACCGAGCCGGCAACTATGTCGCCGAATTCCGCAATCTCGGGCCGGATCGCGACTGTGGCAAAGGCGTGCACCTCGGCAACCTCGTCATGAGTTAGCCAGCGGGCCAGATCGAAGTCGTGAATGGTGCTGTTGTAAAAGAGCATGCCGTTGATCCGGGACTGGTAAGCCCCGAGCGGAGGCATACCTTTGTCGCGCCCGAGGGATTTGAAGACCACCGGTTCGCCAATCTCTCCCGCTTCGATCCGCTTGCTGGCGGCAAGGTAAGCGGGGTCATAGCGGCGCATGAAGCCCACTTGCAGCCGGACCCCGGCATCCGCGACCGCGCGCAAGGCGTCCTGGGCGCTCTCGCGGCTAAGGCCGAGCGGCTTCTCGCAAAGGATGTCCTTGCCTGCGCGGGCTGCGGCCTGCACCGCCTCGGCATGGAACTTGTCCGGGGCCGCGATCAGAACTGCCTGAATGTCTTTGTGTTCGAGCATGGCCTCCAGGCTGGCATAGGAGTGCTGAATCTCAAGATCTTCGGCCACTTTGGCGGCGCGGGCTCCATCCACATCGGCAACCGCCACCAGTTGCGCGTGGGGAACCAGGCGGCGCAGATTCTCCGCGTGGCGCTTGCCCATATCCCCAACGCCCAGAACCCCCATACCCAACTTGCGCATGCCCTGTGCCCTCATGGTGAAAAGTCTTTCTTATGCGGTTCGCGGGCTTGACGTGACCAACCGTCCCCTGCATCATAGGCAATATAAGCGCTTAGGTAGGGGCGTTCAAGTGCTTGCCGCGGGTTTTCATCTATGACTGCTTCGCCTTCGCGCTTCAAGTTTGCCTCCGCTCCCAATAGTTGGGGGGTCCTGGACTATCCAGGTCCGTCGTGGGAGCAGAGCTACCAGACGATGTTGGATGAGATGGTCTCCGCGGGCTACACCGGTACCGAGCTGGGACCCTATGGTTTCTTCCCCACCGACGCGAAGGTGCTCGAAGGCGAACTTTCCCGGCGAGACTTGAAGCTTTTGGGTTCGTTTGTCCCGGTAGATCTGACCGATCCGGCATCCACCACCATCGTGGTGGAGCAGATCCGCAAGGTAGGCGACCTGCTCGCAGCGGTCGGAGCGCCTTTCCTGGTTCTTGCTGACCAGCAATCGCCGGAGCGGGATAGGATTGCGGGCCGGGTTCCCGCCGATGGCAGCAAAGGCCTGAACGCCCAGCAATGGAAGCAGGTGGCGAAGGTGGTCGCGGAAGCAGCCCAGGTGGCAGAAGAGTTTGGCCTGGACCTGGTCTTCCATCCCCACACCTCCACCTACGTGGAAACACCGCAGGAGACGGAGCAGTTCTTCGACGCCACTTCGGCTTCGAAGATTGGACTCTGCCTGGACACTGGGCATTGTGCCTACGCCGGCGGAGATCCCGCGGCTGAAGCAGAAAAATTCCGCAAGATTCTCAGGTTTGTTCATATCAAGGACGTTGACGACAAGGTGATGGCGAAGGTTCGCAATAGTGAGATGAACTTTGAGCAGGCCATCGCCGCCAATGCCTTCACCATCATTGGTCAGGGATCGGTTGATTTTTCCGCGTTTTTTCGCGTGCTGGAGAAGAACAACTATTCGGGATGGATGGTCGTGGAACAGGACGTGACGTTTGGCGCGACCGTCGTGCCTCCGGTCGAGAGCGTTGCGGCGAGCCTCAAGTATCTGTTGCAAGCGTCGGCCCGGTAACCGATCGAGAGGGTGAGTGGCCGGTGTCCATCCACCTTGGCCTGAGTGGAGGTGGATGGACAGAGTCAACAATCACAACCCCGGTTTCGTTTGTCCGCGTTCTCGAGAGCCTGTAAAGCCCAGGACTGGCATCCTGGGCTACTCCTTAGCCGTCCCTTCGGGACTCAATTGGGAGAGGGTCGTTCTCACGCAGACTCTGAAGGGCGTACCGCTTTTCCGCAGGATGTCTAAGCGATAGCTCTCTACTGCGAGAAATTCCGCGCGTAGGTATCCGCCGGCATGCCGTCGCGGAGGGCTTTCGCGCGCATCTCAAACGATTGCTGGCGCTCCATAGCCCCGCCGAGGACTACCAGGTAGGTGTCACTGTGGCCGGGAGGGCTGAAGACCGCGGCGTTGAGGTCGGGATATTTGCCGCCGATCTGGCTCGCCTTGTCAGCAGCCATTTTTTGACTCCTATAGGTATAGACGACGACACGCCAGATGGTGCGCTCGTTTGTCGCAGCGGGGGCAGGGCCCGTGGGCCGGTCCACCGGGACCGGCTTTGCCGGGGAGCGTTTCGCAGGACGGGCAGCTGGCGCCGCAGCCGGCGGGGCGGGAGCTGGAGTGGCCGTCGCAGGCGTCGTGGCAGGCTGGGGAGCGGTTTGAGAAGCGGTTTCGCTCGCAGGAGCCGGTGCGGGCTTGGGCCAGAATAGCCAGCCAAGGATCGCCAGCACTACTACGGCTAATGCTCCGTACAGCAAAAAGGGCTTTCGTGGGGTAACCTCCGGCTCATCCTCTTCCTCTTCAGGGACAAACGGGAGCGGTTTCTCTGCTGTAGGAGGCGGAGTAGTGGGACGGTAGGTAACCGGAGCCGTCTTGTCCACTACTTTGACTACGATGGGGTCGTGTGCAGGCTTGATCGAAGGCGGAAGCGGAGCCGGAGCCGGAGCTTGTGCAGGGGTCGGGTCACGAACCGGAGGCGGAACCTGCGGAATCGCCTGCGCGGCGGCGGCGTGGCCGGGCTTCAAGGCGTTGGCGATTTGGGCTAGCGTCCATCGCCGGGCAAAGGAGTTGCGGATAATCTCTGCGAATGGCGCCGGGATGCGATTGATTTGCGCGTCGGTCGCGGTGAGCGCTTTTCGCTGCGTGAAGGCGTGGAAGAGGGTTGTGCCAATGCCGGCCACGTCCTCGACCTGCCCGGCGGAGGTGCTCTGCAGGCAATCACTGCGCAGCTTGACCGTCTCCTCGGTTGCCAGCACGCTGGCAGCCTCCACGCGACCATGCGACATGCCCTTCTGATGAATGGCAGTGAGCGCCCCGACCAGGGCTTCGGCCACTTCGCGGCCTTCCTCCGGGGTGAGGGTCTGACTCTGCAGCACGTCGGAGAGACTTTGCTCAATGTGCTCCATGACGGCATAGACGATCAAGGTGTTGTCGACCTGGGCCTGGCCGACCTTGGTGATGGTCACCAGGTTCGGATGCTTCAGGCTTTGCGCAGCTTTGAGGCGCGCGGTTACCTCGTCGGCATCGGTCAGAGCCTCAGTCAGGCTGATGGTGGCGGGGGTGCTCAGCTCCTCACCGGTCGCGGTCTCGAACCAGGCGCTGCGCCCTTCGGATCGCACCAGACGGCGCAAGGGATAAATCCTATCGAGTGTTTGTCCTTCCAATTCATTCCAGAACTGCATAGTGTCCTTATTCCCCGAAAAGTAGGGTAATGGAGTCGCGCTCGCGCGTTGGGCCCGGAGGATCGTGGAGCACCCATCGCGTCCGGACCGGCTACCACTGACCATTCTGCTACTCACCAACCTTAATGCAAGGGGTGTTGTAACGTCAGAGCCGAAGCCCGCGAATTGTGAATATATTGTCCTACGGCGCATGAATAATTGCAGCCCGGGACCAGCCCGGGCTGCTCGATTCGCACGTTACCGCCGATGGCCAAAGGGCCCCGCCGGTTCCCGCGGCCCGAGGATTAGAAAGGCGACCGCGAGTTCATCTAACCAGCTTACGCGATTCTTTCAATATTGGTTTTTGTGGGGTTGCTGGTTCGCGCCAGCATGGCCATGCCCTCGCGGGCCATTTCCCGAGCCATTTTACGCAATTCGTCAGGTCGTTCGTTGTGGATTGCGGTGAGCTGCTCGAGGGCAGCGGCGGCGCGTAGCTTGGCCACTCCCTGGAAAGCAGCCTCGCCGGAATTTCCGCATGTGTGCACAATGCTGTCGCAGGTGATTTTGAAAACGTCTTCGCCCTGTATTACGAAGGCCACGAAATATTTTTCGGGCGGCGGAACTGGGTTGTGGGATGCCATTAGCACTTCCTTTGGTTTGATGCTTTGAATTCAAGTGCAGGACGGTCTCATTGAAGGGCCAGACAATACACTACATTTTGCATACTAGAAGCACGAGGATGGATGCAAGCGTATTTGAGCACGTCGAACCGCAGAGGTAACCGATCAACATCACTCCATAGCAGAAGCTATTTGTTTCGCATGATGGCGGAGAACAGCGGCGCACCCCAGGTTCCGATTGCCAGCAGGCTTCCGAAAAGCACCACTGCGTCGATACTCTCCCGCCCTTCGGCTGACCAATAGACATTCGCCAGGTTGAGCCATAATGCGAACTCATCGAGCGTGAGCGCGGCGCCGACGCCGTACAGGATGGCCATAAGGCGGCTGGCGAAAATGGAGGTGGGTGTGCCTCGCGAGCCGAGTTCATTCATGTAACCCAAGCCCACGGCGAGCAGGATCAGAATGCCCCACACCGGTGATGGATATGGCGCCCACCCATGGTGACGTATTGGAACGGCCCGATGTGATGCTGGATGGAAGCCACCAGCAAGCGGACCGCCAGGAAGGTGATAAAGAAGCTGATCGATGCCAGGAACATTCTCCGGTGCGGCCGGTCCGGCAGGTTGGCGTGCAGGATCAGGCCCAGCTGAGTGAGATGAAGCAGCAACAGCATGGCCCCTGTTACCAGAACAATGAAGATCAGCAGTATCCACTCGCCTGACAAGTGCATGGCGTATTACAGCACAGAGGGCGGGGTGGGGCGGGTGGGATGGACAGAAAGAAACGTCGAGTGCTGTGGTATCCCACTCAAGCCAAAGCACGACTTGAATGGGGCACCCAGCGTGATGTGAGTCGAGACTCTTTCACGGAGCGCTAAAGCGCTCCTCCCGCATAAATGCGGGGACTCCCACCTTAGGAAAAGAGGAATTCTTTGGTCCTTAGGTCCTTGATGGTGTCGCGGAGTTTGGCGGCTTTTTCGAACTCGAACTTCTTGGCCGCTTCGCGCATGTCCGACTCCAGCTTGCCGATGTAGGCGTCCAGCTCCTGCTGAGTTTCGAACTCGGGCAAGGAATCATCCTGGCTGGTTAGATCGGCGTATTCGGCTTTGAGAATGTGAACCAGGGACATGTCCAACGAGCGACTGATCGACGTCGGGGTGATGCCATGCTCCTCGTTGTGGGCCCGCTGCACCGTGCGCCGGCGCTCGGTCTCGTCCAGGGCCCGGCGGATGGAATCGGTCATCACATCGGCGTACAGAATGGCGCGGCCGCTCAGGTGGCGGGCGGCGCGTCCAATGGTCTGGATGAGCGAGCCGGCGGAGCGCAGGAACCCCTCCTTGTCGGCATCGAGGATCGCGACCAGCGAAACCTCAGGTAGATCAAGCCCCTCGCGCAACAGGTTGATGCCGATCAGCACGTCGTATTCGCCGCGGCGCAGATCGCGGAGCAGACGCACCCGCTCCAGGGTTTCGATCTCGGAGTGCATGTAACGGCATTTCACCCCGACTTCGGAGTAGTAGCCAGATAAGTCCTCCGCCATTCTCTTGGTCAACACCGTCACCAGAACACGCTCGTTTTTCTCTACACGAGCGCGGATCTCCGCCAATAAATCATCAATCTGGCCGCGGATCGGGCGAATCTCGACCTCCGGATCCACTAGTCCGGTGGGCCGGATGATCTGCTCCACCACCACACCCGCGGACTTGGTGAGCTCATAAGGACCCGGGGTCGCGGAGACGTAAATCGTCTGGTGGGTCCGCGTCTCAAACTCTTCGAACCTGAGGGGGCGATTGTCCATGGCAGAAGGCAGACGGAAGCCGTAGTCGACGAGGTTCTGCTTACGCGAGCGGTCCCCATGCCACATGCCATGCAGCTGGGGGACGGTCACGTGCGACTCGTCAATAAAAACCAGGTAGTCGCGCGGGAAATAGTCCAGCAGCGTGGGCGGCGGTTCGCCCGGCAGACGGCCGGAGAAATGGCGGGAGTAGTTTTCAATGCCATGGCAGTAGCCCATGGACTTGATCATCTCCAGATCGAAGCGAGTGCGCTGATGAATACGCTGCGACTCGACCAGCCGCCCCTCTGACTCCAACTGCTTCTCCCACACGCCCAGCTCTTCAAGAATGGAAGCGACGGCGGTCTTCTTGCGCTCGGGCTGGACTACGTAGTGCGACTTGGGATAGATGGGCAGGCGCGCATACTTCTGGCGCACGGTTCCAAAGAGCGGATCGATCTGCGACAGTTCTTCGATCTCGTTGCCGAAGAGCTCGATGCGGTAGGCCATTTCATCGTAGGTGGGGTAGACCTCGATCACATCGCCGCGCACCCGGAAGGTTCCACGGCGAAAATCGCTGTCATTGCGCTCGTACAGAATCTCCACCAGGCGCCGGGTAATGTCTTCGCGACGGAGCTTCTGCCCCTTTTCGAGGAGCAGCAGCATGCCGTAATACGCCTCCGGCGAACCCAGGCCGTAGATGCAGCTTACCGAGGACACAATAATGGCGTCGCGCCGCTCGAATAGGGAACGGGTGGCGGAAAGGCGGAGCTTGTCCAGTTCCTCGTTGATGGTGGCTTCCTTCTCGATATAAAGGTCACCGGAAGGGATGTAGGCCTCGGGTTGGTAGTAGTCGTAGTAGGAGACGAAATACTCCACCGCATTGCCGGGAAAAAACTGCTTGAACTCGTGAAAGAGCTGGGCCGCCAGTGTCTTGTTGTGGGCCAGGATCAACGCCGGGCGGTTGGATTGCTCGATGATCTTGGCCATGGTAAAGGTTTTGCCCGAGCCGGTGACGCCGAGCAGAGTCTGATGCTGCTCGCCGGCGGCTAGTCCGGAGACCAGCTCCTGGATGGCGCGGCCTTGGTCGCCACGGGGGCGGTAATCGCTAACTAGCTGGAAGTCCATGGGTACCTGTGCTGAAGGGTGCGGCGCGGGGACCGGCCGTGAGCGGCACAAGATCCCATGAAGCGCGGGGTTCTACTTATTATAAACGCGCGCAGAACCTAAAGGCGGGGCAGGGGAGGGAAGGCCACTGGGCCGCGTACCATGCGGCGCGTGAGCACAATCAGGGTGCCAATGATGGCGCAGATGAGAAGAATCATGGGTAGGAAGATGATCGGAGGAAGCACCGTGCGGGTGCGGCTGACCGCGGCCGGGTCTTGATGCAGGTGTCCGCCGAAAACAACCACGCGGCCGTCGACTTTGGCGCTGCTGGTGAGGGTTACGTTGCCGCCAAAGACCAGAACGTTGCCACCCACCGAACCGTTGAGGAAAACATTTCCGGCGAACACGCGCACGCTGCCGGTGGCGCGGCCCTCAACGTCCGCGGAACAGAGGATGCAGCCGGCATTGTGGAACTCTTGGTCCGGGGCCAGGAGGATGTTCCGGCCGACGTGGAGTAGGTTCGGCTGTGCAATACCCGCCAACGATGGCGCCAGGAGCAGAGTGCAAATGACAAAGCACCTTGGAAGCATGCGTGCGGGTTCCTCAGGGATCTGAGGTTATTCGATCATTAAAGGCTCGTGTATGAGAAGTGACAAGGCAGTTTCCATGGGTAAACGGGGTGCGGAAGAACTAGCAAACTCAGACCTTTGAGCGGGATCTGCGGTGCGCCCCGGCTCCCAAACAAAGGCCTGCTTTAGTCCGTACCTTTCGTCCGGTGAGTTTTTCTCCAGCCTTTGAAGGCGTTCTCAGATGCGTTAACTTGAAAATACGATGTTCTCCATCATCCTCTTCGCAAGGCGTTTTGCTGCGAGCCTTGCGCTTGCCGCATGTCTCCTCGGCGCCGACCGCGCGAGCGCTGCAGCCCCGATCTTCAGCTACAAGGTTGTGGCGGAATACCCCCACTCCACCGATAGCTACACCGAGGGGTTCTTTTATCTCGACGGCTTGTTCTACGAGGGAACAGGGATTGCCGGGCGTTCAGCTCTATTTGCCATCGAGCCGGAAACGGGCAAACCAGTGCAGAAGCGAACGCTGGCGCCGGAGTATGTTTGGAGAGGGAATCGTCGATTGGGGACCGAACATCTACCAGTGGACGTGGCAGTCGCATATCTGCTTTGTGTATGACCGCTTCAGCCTTCGGATGCTTAAGCAGCTCAGTTACACCGGTGAAGGCTGGGGCATGACGCGCACGACGAAAGAGCTCATCACCAGCGATGGCACGGCGACGCTTCGCTTCCGCGACCCCAACACCTTCAAAGAAACGCACCACATCCTGGTGAAGGACGGCAGCAGGACCATCGAAGAGCTGAACGAACTGGAGTTTATCAAGGGCGAGATCTACGCAAATGTCTGGCACTCAGACCTGATCGCACGCATCAATCCGCACGACGGTCACGTGATTGCCTGGATCGATCTGGCCGGATTGCTGCCGCCCGATCAGAAAATCAATGACGAATCGGTACTAAATGGCATCGCATACGACGCCAGGCGTGACCGGATCTTCGTCACCGGCAAGCAGTGGCCCAAGGTCTTTGAGATTAAAGTTGTTCCTCACCGCTAGCTACCGTTGCGCGGCGAGACAGGTCTCAATTGCTTGCTGCCAATGAGGGCCGCTCTCGCGGTCCCCATTCCCCATAGCTTGCACTTCGTTGTTTGCTCCCACGTTCAAAGCTGTGCGCACATAGGTCACTTCCACACTCGTGCTTGACGAATCGAGTGGGGTCAGTCGAACGTCCACGGTGAACACGTGAATGCCCGGGACGAAAGATACATACTGCATACGGCCTCCTTCTGGATCGAAGAGCGTGTTGACCCAGACACTCGTCTCTGCGCCTCGACGCACGGTGAAGACCGTTCCTTCAACGTCCGTCCCCGGTTGGGGGTACAGAAATACGGGGTTCCAGTGCTGGCCGGCCCAGCAGCGCTCTCCCTCGGGGCCAAAGAGAGGGGCAGCGCGGCTTAAAGGCGCCCGGATAACAAAGTGAAAGCTGTTGCTGACATGGGCTGGGACGGCCGCTGATTGCGCGTTTTGTTGGTTCGTCATAAAGATGATCACTGAAAGAAACAGCCATGCGCCGCCTTTCATTTGCGCTCCTTCAACCGATGACTATCTGATGCATGTAGAGTCAGGCCGTAGATACCTCTGAATTGCTCGATTTCTTTTAGCGTCTGGGCAGAAAACGCCGATTTGCCTTCAAAGGCATGGAGCACAATGCCTTCGAGCAGATCGCCCAGAGTCATGTCCTTTAACTCAGCGACCGCCTTCAATACCTTTAGCAGCCGCTTTTCAATGCGGACGCCGGTCTGAATCCGTTCTACCTCTATAGGCGCTGTCATGTGTACCAATGTACCATGGTACGTAAAGTGACGTCATGCTTACGGTGCTCCCCAGGTCAGGACGGGCCGGCGGGATGACAAGAAAAAGCACGTCGAGTGCCGTTGTATCCCACTCAAGCCAACATAAGGCCTGAATGGGGCACCCAGCCTTCGTTGCCGGTGAAGCAAGTATCCGTTGCCGAGGAAACGACAGGGTGGCCGCATCAGCCCCGAAGACAATCCCTGTGAAATACTTTGCCCGGGGCCCCGGTGACGCGAGTCAGTTCCATGGGGCATCTAATGGACAAGGAGATCGATAACGGATGAGTTATGTAGCCAATGAGAAGCGGTATGACGAAGCGCAGTTTCGGCGGTGCGGGCGGTCGGGGATCGTATTGCCGCCGGTCTCTCTCGGTCTGTGGCAAAACTTCGGCGGAACCGATGTTTTTGAGACCGGCCGTGCAGTCGTTCGGCGCGCCTTCGATCGGGGCGTGACCCACTTTGACCTGGCTAATAACTACGGCCCACCCTACGGCTCAGCCGAGGAGAATTTTGGCGAAATTCTGCGCAAGGATTTCCGCGATCACCGCGACGAACTGCTGATCTCCTCCAAGGCCGGCTGGGATATGTGGCCCGGCCCCTATGGTCTGGGCGGCTCGCGCAAATATATGCTGGCCTCCCTCGATCAAAGTTTGCAGCGCCTGGGCCTGGAGTATGTCGATATCTTCTACTCCCACCGGCCCACCATGGACGTGCCCCTGGAAGAAACAATGGGCGCGCTGGCGCAGGCAGTGCGCCAAGGCAAGGCTCTGTATGTCGGTATCTCCTCCTACAGTCCGGAGCGTACGCGGCAAGCGGCAAAGATTTTGCAAAGCGAAGGAGTACCGCTGCTGATTCATCAGCCCTCATACTCCATGCTCAACCGGTGGGTGGAGACGGAGTTGCTTGCCACGCTGGAGGAACTGGGCGCGGGTTGCATCGGCTTCTCACCCCTGGCCCAGGGACTGCTGACGAACAAGTACCTCAAGGGCGTACCGGAAAGCTCTCGCGCCAAGGGGGAAGGTTCGTTTCTAAAAGATTTTCTTAGCGAAGAAAACCTCAAGCGGGTGCGGGCGTTGAACGAAATTGCGCGTGGGCGCGGCCAGACGCTGGCGCAGATGGCGATTGCCTGGGTGCTTCGTGACCCTCGGGTTACCTCGGCACTGATCGGAGCGCGTAATGTGGAGCAACTCGACGATTCCCTCGACGCAGTCAAGAAGCTTCACTTCAGCGCTGATGAGTTGAAGGAAATTGATCGCCACGCGCAAGAAGGGGAGATTGACCTTTGGAAGGATGCCCGCGAAGGGGTGGCTTAACGGCCACCCTCCCGCGCTCAGACTTGGCTACTTGGTTCTTTGCTCTATATAATCCCCTGCCATCGGTGGGAAGGACACGGATCCCACCGTGGAGGGGAAGATGGCAGCTCCCGATGTCGTCTGGAAGGACGGCAGGTTCGGCCAGACGTCTCGACGCGATCCCTGGTGGCTTTCGCCCTCAGCGATTTTTCTGGGTTTGAGCGCGTTCCTGGTTTACTCCACGTGGGCGGCATGGCAAAACAGCCACTACACTTTCGGCCCCTACATTTCACCTTTTTATTCTCCGGAACTCTTCGGTTCGTCTCCGCATGCCCTCTTCGGTCCCAAGCCGAGCTGGTATCCGAGTTTTGTCCACTTCTCTCCCGCGCTCCTGATTTTGTGGATACCGGGCCTCTTTCGCCTGACTTGTTACTACTACCGCGGCGCCTACTACAAGTCGTTCTGGGCTGATCCCCCGGCATGCTCGGTGAGCGAGCCGCGCAAGAGCTATCTCGGGGAACGAAGCTTTCCCCTGATCATGCAAAATTTTCATCGCTACTTTCTGCGCCTCTCCTACCTGGTGTGGGCGTTTCTGGTTTATGACGCAATCGTGTCCTTTCGCTTTGCTGACGGCTTCGGGATTGGCGTCGGAAGCCTTGTCCTGGTGATGAATGTTGTTCTTCTCGGCGGATATGTATTCGGCTGCCATGCCTTCCGGCATCTGATCGGAGGGACGTTCGACCGCATCTCGGAATACCCGGTGCGGCACAAGCTCTACGATTGCGTGAGCTGTCTCAACCGGGGACATCAGAAGTGGGCATGGGCCAGTCTGTTCTGGGTGGGATTCTCCGACATCTACGTCCGCCTCTGCTCGATGGGCATCTGGCACGACTGGAGAATCCTGTAGATGCCGGAGTTCCAGCGGTTCTCCTACGATGTTCTGGTCATCGGTGCAGGCGGGGCAGGACTGCGCGCCGCCATCGAAGCCGCGGCCAGCGGGGCCAAAGTGGGCGTGGTATGCAAGTCGCTGCTGGGCAAGGCACACACTGTCATGGCTGAGGGCGGCATTGCCGCCGCGCTGGCCAACGTCGACGACCGCGACAACTGGCGGGTTCATTTCGCCGATACCATGCGTGGCGGACAGTACCTGAACAACTGGCGTATGGCGGAGTTGCATGCCAAGGAAGCGCCGGAGTGCGTGCGCGAACTGGAGGCATGGGGCGCGCTGTTTGACCGAACCAAGGACGGCCGGATTCTGCAGCGGAACTTTGGCGGCCACCAGTATCCGCGCCTGGCCCACGTCGGCGATCGCACCGGCCTGGAGATGATCCGCACTCTGCAGGATCACGGGATTCATTGCGGCATGCAGGTCCACATGGAGTGCACTGTGCTTAGCCTGCTGATGGACTCGGGTCGCGTGGCGGGGGCCTGTGGATACGACCGCGAGAAGGGCCTCTTCCAGGTGTGGCAGGCCAAGGCGGTGGTGTTGGCCACGGGCGGAATCGGGCGCGCCTTCAAGGTGACCAGCAACAGTTGGGAATATACGGGCGATGGCCTTGCGCTGGCGTATAACGTGGGCGCCGAGCTGCAGGAAATGGAGTTCGTTCAGTTTCATCCCACGGGTATGGTCTGGCCCATCAGTGTGCGCGGGATCCTGGTGACCGAAGGGGTGCGCGGGGAAGGCGGCGTTCTGCGCAACAGCGAAGGGCGCAGGTTTATGTTCGACGAAATCCCTGAGCTCTATAAGGCGCAGACGGCAGATACAGAAGACGAAGGATGGCGCTACACCCAGGGTGACAGAAATGCGCGCCGGCCGCCGGAACTGCTCACCCGCGATCACGTTGCGCGGTGCATTAATCGCGAGGTCAAAGCCGGGCGGGGTACGCCGCATGGGGGCGTGTTTCTGGATATTGCCTGGATTAAGCAGCACCTTCCCAAGGCGGAGGAGCACATCAAGCGCAAGCTGCCCAGCATGTATCACCAGTTCAAGCAGTTGGCAGATTTGGATATCACCAAAGAGCCGATGGAGGTTGGACCTACGACGCATTACATGATGGGCGGCATCCGCGTGGATGGCGATTCGCAGATGTCGAATGTGCCGGGGTTGTTTGCAGCGGGAGAAGCGGCGGCTGGATTGCACGGCGCCAATCGGTTGGGCGGCAATTCGCTTTCGGACCTGGTGGTGTTTGGACGCCGCGCTGGGCATTACGCGGCAGAATTTGCCAAAAGCAATCAAGTGGGCACGATTGATGACGAGCTGCTTCAGGCAACGGCAGTCGAAGCGCTCAAGCCATTTGAACGCGGGGCTTCTGGCGAGAATCCCTATCAGATTCAATACGACCTGCAAGAGGCGATGCAGGACCTGGTCGGCATTGTGCGCACAGAGAGTGAAATGCAGGAGGCGCTGGAGAAAGTAGCGCAACTCCAGTTGCGGGCAGAGCGTGTGGGCATCGCGGGTCACCGCCAGTACAACAACGGATGGCACACTGCTCTCGACCTTTCGAGCCTGCTGGTTGTGTCGGAGGCGATTACCCGCGCGGCGCTGCTGCGAAAAGAGAGCCGGGGCGCGCAGTTTCGTGAAGACTTTCCCAACAAGGACGCAGAGTGGGGTAAGCACAACATCGTCGTCAAACGGGGAGCGGATGGTGAAATGGTGGTGGAGAAGCGCGCTCTCCCGCCCATGCCCGAGGAGTTGAAAGCCGTGATTCAGGAGATGAAATAGGGAGAGGAAATCAATGGCCAAGCAGGCAGTGTTTCGCATCTGGCGTGGGGATTCGGCAGGCGGCCGGTTCGAGGATTACCTCACTCCTGTGGAGGAGGGCATGGTGGTATTGGACGCCGTGCACCGCATCCAGGCTCATCAGGCGCCCGATCTTGCGCTGCGATGGAATTGCAAGGCCGGCAAGTGCGGTTCCTGTTCCGCTGAGATTAATGGGATGCCCAAGCTCATGTGCATGACCCGGCTTAGTAATCTCAACCTGGAATTGCCGGTGATCCTGGAGCCGATGCACACCTTTCCGCTGATTCGCGACCTGGTCACTGACGTCTCCTGGAACTTCCGCGCCAAGATGACAGTCAAGCCATTCCGGCCCCGCTCCCCGGACTTGCCGGATGGAACCTGGCGCATGCAGCAGGCTGACGTCGAACGGGTGCAGGAATTTCGTAAGTGCATCGAGTGTTTTCTCTGTCAGGATGTGTGTCACGTGCTGCGCGAACACCATAAAGAGGACGAGTTCATTGGTCCCCGTTTGTTCGTTTACGCCGCGGCGCTCGAAATGCATCCGCTCGATAGCGAGGATCGTGTCAGTGACCTGAAGAAAAAGCACAGTATTGGTTACTGCAACATCACTACTTGCTGCCGGAAGGTGTGTCCCGAGTCGATCACGATTACTGAGAACGCGATTATTCCGCTCAAGGAGCGGGTAGTGGATCGGTTCTTTGATCCGTTAAAACAGTTGTTCCACATCCTCTAAGTGAAGGGGGTAACATGTTCACACTCAAACCTATTTCTCGCGACAGCGTGGGCGGCGCACTGGCTAAAGCCGAACGTTACCGCTTGCTGAACGAACCTAATGAAGCGGTGAGCATTTGCCGCGACATCCTCGAAGTTGACCCGTCGAACCGGGAGGCGCACATTAGCATGATCCTGGCCTTGACCGATGAGATGGCTCATGATCAAGGGGCGTTTTCGAGCGCGATCGAGGCGATCGCCGGCCTCGAAGCGGCGTACGATCGCGCTTACTATTCCGGGATCGCCTGGGAGCGGCGCGCGAAGGCATATCACGACGCTGGGAAACCGGGGTCCAGTGGGTATGTTTACGATTGGCTGGTCAAGGCGCTCAACCTATTCGAGGATGCGGAGCGGTTGCGGCCGGTTGGCAACGATGACGCTATTCTGCGGTGGAATGCTTGCGTTCGTTATCTTGATCGGCATAAAAAGCTGGGGCCTAAGACGGATGATGTTCGGGAACCAATTCTTTCTGAGTAGTGCTCTGGTTCCCACACCAAGGGACGGGCCCCATATCTCGCTCGTTTTTCGCGAGATGTGGGATTCCACTGCTCTTTCCCTTTGACTATTGATTCATCCGACGGACTTAACGGTCAACATCGGTGGAATCCCACATCTCGCGAAAAACGAGCGAGATATGGGGCCCGTCCCTTGGTGTGGGAACTAGAGGTGTCCGTCCTAGTACATCCAGCTGCAGTCGCGAGTGAAATCGGTGGTCGCGGAGCGCTGCCAGGCGCCGGCTTTTTTCTCTACCGCGAAGATTCCTCCGCTCCCGCAGAATTGACCGCAGCTCTTGATTACCGAGACCAGTGCCCGAGTGTGTGCGTGATCAAATCCTGGTACTCCCAGCAAGCGCACATATCTGAGTTGCTTGTAGCTCTTGCAGGAGGCAACATCGCGCCCGTGTGTCGCTGCACAGGTCTGCGCCTGGGCGAGCTCTGTGGGTGGCAATAATTGGTACCCCTGCGGGATGGAAAACTTATTTTCCCATCGATGAGTCTGCTGGTTGGCCGCGACAAAGGCGTCGGTCATCTCCTGCTCCTGCGGCGCCGACGGCCTCAGGCAGCTCCCATTTACTTGCGGTATATCGATAAACGAATCCACTGAGAAGACCAGCGGCTCCTGCATCGGAGCCTGGTAGAGCGAGGAATAGACCGCGTACGCCTCCGTTGGAACAACGCCGCCGCCTGCCTGGTTCAAGGGTATAGTTGCTCCCACATCAGTTATCGGCTTGGGCGTCTTTGGCTGCCGCAGTGAATGGATCCCCAGCCACAGCAGCGCTCCTGCAACCAGCGCCACCGGTACCCATATCCACCGTGAGATGCGCATGCTTGCATACTATGATGTCACGGCACGACCATCACCTGGGCTTGCCAGAACGAGGCCTTCTTTCCCGTTGGATCGAGCACGGATATCTGACACTCATACTCTCCCGGTGGAAGCTGACGGAGGGGAATGCTGAAGGTGAAGGGCATGGTTTGCAGGCGGTTACTCAGCGCCTGCGTCATCTGCATGGGCCGGGTTTCAAAAGCCTTCGTTTCTCCGCTGTAGAAGCTTACAAACGCGACTAACGGCTGCACCCCGGTCACTCCCTGCTCATACGCCTGTAAGTAGACATACATGTCCTGGCTCTGGCGGAAGACCCGGGTCACGCTGGGAATCAGTTTTTGTCCATTCTGAACCAACGGGTTCACCGCTTCCTCCTTGCCCCGGTCTTTGTCCTTTTCCGCGTTGTAGAGGGCGTCTTTAAGGTCCACCCGCTGGCTGCTCAGCACCACGGAGCTGATAGGGATATGCGCGACCTCCTTGTTCAAATTCGGGATGACGAAGGTGGTTTGATACGTGCCGATTCTGCCCGTCTCATCGTCGCGCGCGAGAAACTTGATCTGGTACTTGCCCGGCAGTAGCGTGAAGCCGGTGTCGTATTCGATAGGTCTCCGCGCCAGCTCGGCGGCAGTAGAGTCAGTGAGCTTGATGTTGACGTTGTCACGGACATTGGTAACTGTGGTGCCGCCGACCAGGTCTTTAATTTCGCCCACGAAATCGATCAGGGTATGCTCCGCGCCGCCACGCTTGGCCAGGGCGAGCTCGCGGCCGGGAATCTTGACAATGATGGGCACGAAGTATTCTGCCCGGTTGAGCTGGAAGTGATCAATCTCCATCGCGATGGAGAGCTCGGTGATGGGATCCTCGAGCATGAGCGCGTCTTCCAGCTGACGCTCTTTGTCGACGGAGTTGAAGTGGCTGAACTCCTTATCTGCGTAATAGCCCTGGCGGTAATTGAGATTCGCGCCAACATCTTGCGTGAGCGAGATTTTCACCCGGCGGAAGTGTCCATTCCTGGCCGTGTTGGTGGTGTAGTAGCCAACGACGTAGTAATCGGAGATGGCCTCCTGGGCTTGAACAATACCGCGGGTCAGGTCGTTGGAATCGAAGAGGGCTTTGCCTCCGGTGTCGCCGGCGAGGGCAAAAAGAGTGTCCTGCGATTGTTGGAAGTTGGTGGTCGTGGTCTGGGCGGCGGTGCCGGAGTACATGCCGGCATTGCCCTGCGAGCCCTGGGTAGCATCACCCAATGGAGCCTGCGCGACCAAGCCGCGGGCATCGATGGGCCAGAAAGAGACGCCCGCTCGAATGGCCGCGTCGACGGTGGCGTGGAGCTGCGCCTGGTTATCAATGCCGTTGAGGCGCAGGCCGCTGGCGAAGTAGATGAGAGATTTCTTCTCGTTCAGTTGGCTCAGCATCTTGGCCGCAGTCTGCAGGGCGGAGAGCTGGCGATCGGTGTTGAAGACGTTGAACTCGCTGTCGTCCTGCCCGAATGCGGCGCCGGTGTCGGCGCTGCTGGCATCGTCGATGGACTCGGCGGATCCCTGGCCTTCGCCAACGACGAGGGTTTCAAGAATGCTGAGCAGCTTGTTGCGATCGGCGGTGAAGTCTTGCAGGATGTCGACCGAGCCACCCTGGTAGCGCAGGATGGATACCAAATCGACCGAGGTCAATTGGGTGCGAATGAATTGCTCCGCAGCCGAGAGAGCGCGCAGTTGGTCGGCCGGGCGCATCGCGGTCATGTCGAAGTAGAGCGCAAGCAGCCGGCGATTCTTATAACGATCGTTCTCCATGGTTTCCGGCTTAACCTGGGTTCGCGTGAGCTGTTTGTAGATCTTGATATCTTCGCTGCCGGGGGCTGCGGCGGGTACGGGTGAGGCATTTTCTGTCAGCGCCTGGTGCTCGCAGAAGCGGATGGTCTGGGCTACGCCATCTTCGGTGAGGGCGAAATCTTTGGCTATGAGGTTAGGGATGAACTTTCCCTGCTTGTCTTTGACCACGACAGTTTCAACTACCAGTTGCGATTTAACTGAGACGGTGTAGGGTTGCGAATCGCTGGAGGTCTTATTCTGGCCGATCTGCTGCGCCGTCGCGAGCGCTGAGGCGGTTAGGAGAAAGGCTATGAGGCGTTTCATCTCAGAACCTCAGGCGCAGCTGAGTTTCCAGGCTGCGCATCGCGTTGGTGTTAATCGGGAGACCGAATTGCGTGCTGTTCACGGTCGTGTTCCAGCCAGTGAACACCGGATGATTCAACATGTTGGTTGCCGACACCTTCAAATCCAGGTAAAACCGTCCGCTGGGGCGGAAAGTACGGGCGACTGAGCTGTCGAGACTGAATTGGCTGGGACCGGTGATCGAGTTCCTGCCTGCGGTTCCCCATTGGCCCGGCAGAGGCGCATTGTAGGCGGCGGGGTTGAGATGCTGACGTCCGCTGGAGATGGAAATGGGCATGCCTGTTAGGTCGGGTCGAATGGTGCCGGTGTAGCCGGTTCCGGGGACGGCTGCCAGGTAAATCGGCGTTTGTGGCAGGCCGGTGCCGATCACGGAGGTGCCAACGATCGTCCATTCCTTCAACAGCCTGCCGGACCAGCCGCCCATCAGGGTTCCACCACCAAGGCCTTCGCCAGTAGTGTATTGAGCCTGCAGATTGAGCAGGTGGCGTTGATCGAAGCTGGAAAGAGAACGCTCGGCATGCAGGTTGAGCCAGTTCTGCGCGATGTCCGGTGTCGTCGATGCGCTTTGCGTGCTGGTGGCCGTGGTTCCCGACGAGCCTTGTCCTCCCGATCCTTGTCCCGAGCCTTGCCCACCCGAGGGCGCCGCAGTCTGACTGCTGGCGACCACATGACCCTGGCCGCCCAGAAACGCATCATCATCAATCGACTTCGAATAGGTATAGAGCAGTGACGCGGTGAAGCCGCTGCGCAGCCTGCGCCGCAGTTGGATCTGCCCCGATTGCCGCGTGGAGTCGCCACCCGAAGTTTGATAGACGAAGCCCGACGGACAGTCAGTACACGGAGTGCTGGCGCCAATAGGGTAGGTGTTGGGCAGGAACTGCTGTACCCCGCGTGTGCCTTTGACTCCCAGATAAGTTGCCGTGAGCTGCAGCGCTCCAGGTAGATCGCGTTGCACGGATAACTGCCAGGTCTGGGCATAGCCGACTCTGAAGTTAGGATCCACCGCGAAGGTATTGGTAGTAATCGATGAGCAGGGGACAAAGCCATTCGCCAGGGTGAGTTTGCAGTCGGGGCCGTTCTGCACGCTCAGGCTGGTCGAGAGCGGCGACTGCTGCGCCATTTGCAGCGCGGAGGTCTGGTAGACGGACGTGTCGTCATAGATGCCGTAGCCGCCGCGGACGACGACGGTCGATGCCGGAATTGGCCGCCAGGAAAGACCGACACGCGGCTCGAAGCCGCGCCGGTCTGGCCAGATGAGCGAGCTGGGATAGTGGATGCCGGTCAGCGGCCCGACCGGATCGCTGGCGACGACCGGCTGCACCGCGCTAAATCCCGAAGCAACGTCAAGATTCACCAGGCGCCCGTATAGCTCGGTGATCGGCGCACCGTATTCCCAGCGCAGCCCGGCGTTGATGGTGAGGTTGGGCAGAATGCGCCAATCATCCGCAGCCGTAGAGATCGTAGGCGGGCTGACGCAAATATTTATCCGCGTTGCCGTAGGCCACGGAGCTGGTGTCGGGCACGCCGATCAGGAAGTCGGCCAGGTCTGAACCACTGTTATTAGCCGCGCCCTGGGTAGCGGCGCCGGTAAAGGTGAAGATGCCGCGGGGGTTGGCCTGGAAGAAATCGTTGTATTCCTGTTTACGCAGATCGCCGCCAATCGTGATGTTGTGGCGGCCGCGATAAACCGCGATGGATCCGGAAAAGGAATCGGTACGGTTGCGATTGAACGAGCTGTTCTCGTCGGCGAGCATCGTAATGCCACTCGAAAAAGTCAGCGCGGGTGGACCCCAGTTGGATGGGTCTTGATTGTTGCCGGTTATACCGGCTTCCCCGGAGATGTTCTGGCGGTTTTCAAAGTAGGGAACAATATTGGTTCTAAGCCGGCTGAAATGGTAGCCGGTATTGACAAAGATCCGCTGGCTGAAGCGATGTGACCAATTGACGTTGAAGTTGATGCCGAGAATATCGGTCTTGTCAGTAAAGGCGAAGAGATTGGTGGTGCTGGACCGTGTGCTCTGAAAATTGAAGCTCCCGTAGACCTCGTCCTTGCGCCCGATCGTCTTGTCCAGGCGCGAGTGCAGCGCGTCCTGGTGGGTGCTGTCGAGAATCGGCACTTGATAGTTGTAGAGCGGGTCTCCGTAAATGTTTTGTGAGGGATACAGACCCAACAACGCCTGCGCCTGGGCGCTGACCGGGACAACGTTGCCGGGGAAGGGCAGGCCGGTTGCGGGATCGAAGACGATGACCGGTTGGCCGAGCGGGTTGAATAGACCCGCGAGGTCGCCGGTCCGCTCCGCCGCGGTGGGAACAAGACCAGCCTCAGCCTCAGCGTCATGGTTACGCGTCCACTCGTAGCCGACGAAGAACGTCGGCCCGCGGGGCAACAAGTGCGGAATCTTGAGGGGTCCGCCGAGGGTGAGCACACCGGTGATGCGATTGTAAGAAGCCTTCGGCAGGTTCAGTCCGCTGAGCGAGTAGGGGCGAGCATCCGTGGCCGAGTTATCGTAGATGACGGCGAGGCCGCCATTGTAGAGGCTCCTGCTGTTGTACCTTCGGTTGCCAAAGGCCTGGTCGAGCGAGAACCGCGAGGTCGCGGCGTTGTTCACGCTACCGTTCACCAGGAGGCCATCCGACGACTGCTGGCTTGCATCCTCGGCCGGCTTGGGTATTTCGACCGCATTCTCGCCAGGGGAACCGGGTGTCGCAGGCTTCTTGGCCAGTGCAGGCGCGTTGAGCGCGGGCAGCGGGGCTGGGGGAAGATTCGCCAGCTTCGTGATCTCGTCGGGTGGCAGCAGCGTCAGCTCCCACTTCGCCGCTGCTGTGTTCGCTGGAGACATTGATTTCGTTGTGGACGGTGCGAGAAGCACTGCATGTCAATCTCGATCTGCCATGCTCCGTCAGCCAGGTCGGCGAAGGTGTAGAGGCCTCCCTGGTCGGTTACGGTGGTGAGCTTCTTTGTTCCTTGTGTCACCGTGACGGTTGCACCTGGGAGCGGCAAGCCGCCAAAGGTGACCTGGCCGTGGTATGCGGAGGCTTCAGCCAGGCTGGGGAAGGCCAGCGCCGCAAGAGCGCAAACCAGGTAGAGGAGTCTCCGCGTTCGCCGCCATGCCATCACTGTCAACATATCCCGATGTTTGTGCGGCGTTAGTTCTCGGAGGGCTTCTCGACATGATCGATGACGATCACATCATCGGGAGCCTTAGCCGGTCCCATTTTCAGCCCCAGTTGCTCCTGGATTGCGGTGTAAAGGCTGGGAGGAGCATTGGGGTCATCACTGGGCGGTGGTGTCTTTGTGCCGGTCCCTCGGAATTGCGCGAATTGGGAATCGTCCGGGGTCCATTTCAATTGGAAATCGTATCTGTCTTTGAGCTCCGTTTCGATCCACCACCGGCTTGTCCATGACACCCGATTGCATCCAGGTGGCAAAATCTGTCATGTTCAGGTTTCTCACCATCAGATCCCCAAGGCCCCTGAAACCGAAGCCTGAAGGGTCAGTCGCCGCCGCCGTGCTCTTGGTCATTTTGGGTCCGCCGCTGGCAACGGTGATTACATAAACCGAAAGCTCTCTCTGGTCGTGATGAAAGGTCAGCTTGAAGCGCTCCGCCAGTAGCTTTTGCACCATGATGCCCATCTGCTTGATGTTGGGCCGCCCTTCCGTGTCCGGCTTGCCCTCGATGTCGTAGAGATCGGTGCCGAACCATGGTGGTGCATCGATGATCTGCTTGGCGTGAAGCCCGTACGCAAACGCGATGAGGTCATTCACATTAGTATTCATGGTTACGAAATGACCTCCTCTGAAACCAAATCCTTTGCCGGGCTTGTTGGGAGCACTGGGCTTGATGGTGGCGACTTCGAAGCTGGGATTTGCATTTGCGTCCATCGGCGGCAGCTTGGGCTCGGGCGGTGGAATGGTCCACTCCGTCTCCGGTGTAGCGCGCGTCAGGTTCAGGGGGAGGGGATTGGGCCCCTGGCTCCAAGTGCCGGTGATGGTCTTGCCATCAGCGCTCAGCTTGCCCTCATAGGTTCCGCCGATCATCGTCAGCGTCATCTTTAGCGTGGTGCCATCGAGCGTGATCTTGGTTACAGGAAGGCCGTCGCCACCCTGGTCGATGCTGTAGAACACCGCCTTGTACCCGCCGTCATCCGCCTTGGAGATTTTGACCACGGTGCGCAGGTCGCGGCCGGCGTGCAGCGTACCTTGCCATGTGTCGGCAATGTTTTGCGCAGGGTTTGCGGGCTTGGCCTGGGCTCGGAGGTGGGTGGTGCGCACTGTAGCCATGATGCCAATGCACAGCACGAGCCTAAGAATGAAATCGAGTTTGCGTGCAGCGCGGTCGCTCATGGTTCGGGAACCCTTTCCTTGAGATCGGACCCGGTATTTCAGACACAAGCCAACAACGATGTTTGGAAAGCTGGATTAATAGACGTTTGGGCACGCGTAATGTGCTCGATCGCACAAATTATTTTTGTTGCACCCCGCGATTTTCACTGCGAGCCAGAAAACTGCAACATTTCATACGAAAGCGAACCGCGTTTAGTTCCCCGACGGCCTCTCGACGTGATCCAATGCGGTTGGGGTGGAAGAGGCGTTCAATAAAGTCGGAAGTTCACCTCGATGTTTACTTCTACCGCAACCGGTTCGCCGTGGAGCATCGCTGGATTGAATCGATACAGCTTCACAGCCTCGACTGCCTTCTGGTCCAAACCCTTTCCCAGGTGATGTATGACCTGGACACGCTGGGGATTCCCCTCTGCGTCCACAATCGTGGAAATCACGCAGATACCTTGATACTTCGCCCGCTTGGCCTCCTCAGAGTACTCGGGGTCTGGGGCGAAAATCAGCTTGGGCGCAGAGACATCAGCTCCCACGTGGTAGATTTGCGGCGTAGCGGTGTTCTTGGAGGAGCTTAGGATCGGGGCGTCAGGGGGGTGTGACGCAGAATCGATCGTCCCCGCTTGTCTCTCACCCGCCTGCGGAGATTGCGCACGGACCCGCGGTGTGGTGCCTAGACCGAAGAGGACAGGTCCAACAACGGCCGCAACTCCCACTGAAGCCAACAGAAGCCTTCTGCTGGTACTAAGCTTCTCCGCCAGGTTTGGAGTCATGATGCGCACAATGCGTTTCTTCAGTTCGGCGCCCGTAACGCCAGAGACGCAAGCCAGCGGCGCGCCCACGCAGAATTCGCAGGTCTTCAAAATGCTCTCCGCATAGATCGATGGCGGATTGCCCAGCTGCAACACCTCTTCGTCGCAGGCGAGTTCGCGTTCCTCCACCAGGCGCGTTCCCAGCCACCACACCATGGGGTGAAACCAGAAGATGGCTTCGACTGCCATATGCATCGCGGCGGCCAGATTGTCGCGGCGACGCACGTGCGACACTTCGTGCGCAAGGATAGCCCTGAGGTGCGAGTCCTGAAGATGTTCGGAGATGGTCGCCGGCCACAACAGGACCGGCCGAAAGATACCGAAGATCCCTGGCTCCATAGCAGAGTCCCGCGACAACAAGAGCGTCATCGGCCTGCGTATTCCTCCAATCTTCTCCAGTTGCCGTAGCGCTTCGATTTCGCGTCCTTGATCCAACGGTGTGGAGCGGTTTACCGCCGCGGCAACGCGACGCCAGCGCACCGACCAGAGGGTGAACACCGTGACAAAACCGCACAGCCAAATTGCCGCCATCAACCTCGGTAGCAGGGCGAGCAGGTAAGCAGCAGAGGCCGCGTGGTTAACCGGCGTGACCACGACAAAGGTGAAGGGCTGGCTAAAGCCTTCCACTGCCGAGAACAGCCCGCTCCGCCCGCTCAGTGAAAATCCGCGGACTGGCCAGACGACCGCCGAGGCTCATCAACAAGTGAGAAAGGGACAAGAAACTTCAGCGACGCTGCCAGCCACAGACTATGGCGAATCCGTGCCTGGTTTTTCTTGAACGCCAAGACCAGGATCGCGGCCAGCGCTGCGAAGAGCGTCGACTGCCACAGATGGTTAGCTATCGCCGGTGCGATCGCCACTGGGGCTTCGGAGAAGTATTTCGCAATCATGGCTTATCCTTCTTTTCCATCTGGCGGAGTGCCTTTTCTGCTTCCTTTACGTCCTCGAGCGTCAGCTTGCCGGATTCAATCAGGTGCGCCATCACGGGCTGAGTACGGCCGCCGAACAATGCCAACAGGTCGTCGATCAATCTCCGCTGTGCGGCGCTGCGCGAAACCGCGGCGGCGAAGATGTGGAAGTTGCCAACTTTCTTCACCCGGCGAACGATATTCTTCGCTTCCATGCGGTATACGGTGGTTTGAATGGTCGTATACGCGGGTCTGCGCTTAGCGGGAAAGGTCTCTTGGATCTCGCGGATGGAGGCCTCGCCTTGGCTCCAGAGCGCCTCCATGATCTGGAACTCGAGTTTGGATAATTTGGGTTCTGCCATTGTTGCTCCTACAGGTGTACTATTATTTACTACACGTGTTTGTTATCGTCAAGAGACCGGTGAGGGTACTGGGAACCAGGATGCGCGATCGCTCAGCCCTTGGCTATTGCTTTTGGGTGACGGCTCGGAGCCGTAATTCGGTCTTCGTGCACTTTTTGCTGGCGCTCATATGCGGGCGAGGCCTGGCGCAAGAGGATGCAAAACCCCTTTCTCCCTCAGAAGCCTATAAGGCGGCGCTTGCGCCCTTCCAGGCGTCGAGAACGCAGCCCGGCGATCTAACCGATGCCGACCGGTTGGCCCTGCAAATTGGCATTGCTCGTGCCTCCAGTGATTGCCGGGCACTCTCATCGAATGGGTCGTCACTGGATGTGGATGAGAAGGAACTGATCGCTCTAGGTGAGTTGTGCCTATTCGGTCAGGAGTATGGGCCTGCCCGTACCGCCCTCACGAAATACCTTGCCCTCCCTCAGCCGCCAGAGAGAAAGCGGGGAATGGTCTTGCTGGTCCGGGCTCTCCTCGGCTTTAACGACCCGGGCTCTGCGGAGTTGGTCGTGCGTTCACTGCTGCATGATTTTCCTTACGATGCGGAGATTCACTTCGCCATCGATCAGGTCATCGATGCATCCGAGGGACTAAGTGAGGGGCTCAATCGAATGGCTCTTAACCTCTGCGCGACGCAGAATGCTGCCACTCTGCCGCTGCTTGCCAGTGGGAAGGCGCTTGAGGGAAAAGAAGAAACCGCATCGGCAAGCGTTTTGTTCAACGATGCCGTGCGTTGCGTCTCCCTGGCAAAAGGAAGGGATGAAGCCTCTGGGCAGGAAGTGATGCATCAATTGGCCACGATTGCACAGATGCCAAGCTGGCAGGGCACAGCAGATTACTCACCCATGCAGGCGGCGTTGCAAAGGCAGCAAATGGTCGGGACCCAAGTCCCCGTGGCTTCATTGCATGGGCTTACGCTCACGAATGGGAAAATGACGCCGCGCCTGATCTCGCTGAGGCGAGGGACAGTACTCTTGCTTCCCTTTGTTCTTTGGTCCCCTGACGCCTCAGAAGAGGCACGCCGTCTCGCTAGAATGGCATCGCAAGAGACCGTGTACGCGATTACCAGTTGGAGCGCCAACACCGGCCGGGACGATGTCCCGTCCAATGAAATTTCGATGGCTTTACGTGAGTGGCAACGGAATTTGCCGGCGAATGTTCATATGGTTATCGTGCCCAATGCAGAGCTGAGCGTCTTCCATGTCGATTCGTTTCCTGCCGGTATTGGGATTCGCGAAGGAACTGTTCGCTGGAATAATGTTTTGTCTAGCCAGGGTGCGGAGCGCATGCTTTTTGGCACGGTGTCCGAGCGTGCCTCCGTCCACCAGGGCTCCGATCGCTAGCAATGGATCTCAATTTTAATCGTGCCGTCTTATGCATCGCGTTGATTTTGTCGTCTTGCTTGACGGGTGAGAGTCAGACTCCCATCAAATCAAAGCCGCTGCCCCTTGGCGCCCTCGTGGACGTGGGCGGGTATCGCGTGCACCTTTACTGCGTTGGCCAGGGAAGCCCCACGGTCATGATTGTGGGCGCGGCTTTTTCTTTCGACTGGGCGCTGGTGCAACGGGAGGTGGCGAAATTCACCCGGGTTTGCACCTTCGATCCTTCCGGAATGGCCTGGAGCGATCCTTTCAAGACGACGGCAGTACCCACCTGCGACCAACGAGTCGATGAGATCCATCGACTGATCATGAAAGCACCTGTCGATGGTCCTTATCTTCTCGTTGGATACTCGGTGGGGGCCCAATGGGCGCGGCTCTACACAGTCAGATATCCCGAGAATATAGTTGGCATGGTGATCGTCGACCATGCCTTTATTCCCGGTCAGGTCCCCACGCGGAAGGATGCACACGCGCATAGTTTGCCGCAGGGCTACAGCCCGCCCGCGCTCGTTTCTCAAGCGCCAATCGCGCTCGACTTCGAAGACGATGTGAATTTCAGCAAGTTGCCGAAGCACGATCAGGAATTGCACATCTGGGCCCTCTCGGAGAATCCCATTCAGCCGGATTACGAAATGGCCAAGGACTGCTTCGCGCATCTTGCGACGGTTACAGGCAAATCTCCGTTTCCCCTTGGCGACATGCCTCTGGCAGTAATTAGCACCGGCAACGAGACGCCCGGTTACTTTAAATTGCAAACAGACTTAATGGCGCTATCTCATCGAAGCGAACACGTTATTGCCTGGAATAGTACTCACATGGTTCTCATCGACGAGCCTGAAGTGATAACCGGGTCCATCCTTAAGATGGCGGCGGCCGCGCGGCAGCAGCCGATCCCCTAAGTGTCCAAGCTGGCTTTCTCCCCATGACTGTGGTTTGATGATCGACAGCTTCCGCAGGGCCTTCCTCGAACCATGGAGGTTTCATGAAATCCACCATGATGTCGTCGCCGCTTCTCGTCAACAGCATGCTGGAGCGGGCGGGCACCCTTTTCCCTGAAGTCGCAATCGTCTCCGTGCAGCCTGACGGCGGGCGCCACAGCTACACCTATCGAGATCTGCGCAAGCGTTCCAGACAATTAGCGGCTGCGCTTGAAGGTGCGGGTGTGGCCAAGGGAGATCGCGTCGCTACCCTGATGTGGAACGGCCACGCCCATCTGGAAGCCTACTTCGGCGTTCCCATCACTGGAGCTGTGCTGCACACCCTTAACCTGAGACTGCATGCCGAGGAACTCGCTTACATCGTCCATCACGCACAGGACCGCTTTCTGATTGTGGAGGATGTGCTCCTCGACCTTTTCGAGCAGATACGGCATCGAGTCCACTTCGAACGCGTCTTTGTAGTCGATCACGGTAGCGGGCGGCTCCCAGAGGGCGGTGAACGGTATGAGGATTTTCTGGCGGAGGCGAGCGGAGAGCCCAATGGAACCGTTATGGCGGAAGAGGATGCAGCGGCCTTGTGTTACACCTCGGGAACTACCGGCTGTCCCAAGGGAGTCCTCTATTCGCACCGCGCGATCGCCCTGCATTCTCTCGCCATCTCTCTTCCGGACCAGCTGAACTTTAGCCGCAACGACACCATTCTCCCCATCGTGCCGATGTTCCATGTGAACTCGTGGGGCTTTCCGTATGCCGCAGCCATGAACGGAAGCAAACAGGTTTTGCCTGGATGCAACCTCAAGCCGGCGGCACTGCTCGACCTGTTGCAGAACGAAGAGGTGACGCTGGCCGGTGGTGTTCCTACTATTTGGATGGGCGTGTTGAATACGCTCGAAAACAATCCCGGCCGCTGGAAGTTGGCTCCTGGATTACGGCTCACGGTAGGTGGTTCTGCAGCGCCCGAATCTTTGTTCCGCCGCTTCGACAAGCTCGGCGTGCACCTCTTGCAGGCATGGGGCATGACCGAAACTACTCCGGTTGGTACGGCCGCCACGCTCAAGCCTCACATGCATAGTTGGACAGAAGACGATAGGTATGCCCAGCGCGCCAAGCAGGGATTGCCTCTGCCCTTCATCGAGACCCGCACCGTCGGCGATGAGGGCGAAGCTGCCAGAGATGGCATAACCACGGGCGAACTCCAGGTCCGCGGGCCGTGGATAGCGGGCAGTTACTACAACCTCGATCAGGCTGACAAGTGGACGGACGATGGCTGGTTCCGTACCGGAGACGTGGGCACGATTGACTCCGAAGGCTACCTGAAAATCACCGATCGCTTGAAGGACCTGATCAAGTCCGGCGGCGAATGGATCAGCTCTGTCGATCTGGAAAATGCACTGGTGGCGCACGAGGCGGTGAGGGAAGCCGCAGTCATCGCCGTTCCCCACAGCAAATGGCAAGAGCGTCCATTGGCGCTTGTCATATTGAAAGAGGGTTTCGTGGTGGATGCTTCGGAACTGCGCACGTTCCTGGAGCGACGTTTCCCACGCTGGCACGTGCCCGACGGTTTTGTGTTCGTGAACGAGCTTGCCCACACCTCGACCGGGAAGCTATTGAAAAGCAAGCTGCGCCAGGACTTCGGGCACCTCGGGGAGCTCTCCTAGGTCAGTTGCTTACTAGGGATTGGGTGAGCGCTGATATTTCCGGCTAAACTCCTGCATTTGCTTTTGCAGATCGTCCATCTGCTGCTTGAACTCGGGACTGCTGACGTTTGTGGTTGCGTCTGCCATTTGTCTCGCTAGATCATCCATTCGGGTGACTGGGCCTCAGCTCATGCCGCCACCCATTCCATGGAGCGGCAGCAGCACCGCCAGCCCCAGAACCGCTAGCCACGCGCGATGCTGGATCACTGGCGCCGGCCTGACCATTCGCAACAGCAGCCATGCGCTTCCCGCAAGCAGCGGAACTTGCCACAGGGCGTTGATCGCGTATTCGATGATCGCTCGCTCCATCATGGCTCCTCCTTTGTGGGCGCAGCTTCGGCGGCGGCCAACCTCTGCGCCACCCGCGCCAATTCCTCCGCGGTGATTTGCCTGGTGTCCACCATCGCCATGAGTAAGGCCTCGCTGGAACCGCCAAACATCCGCTTCACAAGGTCGCTCAAGGCACTTCCACTTGCGCGCTCGCGGCTCACCGCTGGCCGGTACCGGTAGGCGCGCCCCTCCTGCACCCGCTTCACCTTGTTCTTGCGCAGCAGTACGTTGAGCATGGTCTGTACCGTCGTGTAGGCGAGATCCGCCTTGAGCCTGGGCTGCACTTCGGCTACCGTGCAGGGTCCCACGTCCCAAAGAACCTGCATGATTTCCAGCTCCAACGGGGTCAATGTCTGATTTATCTTGGCGGGCATGGAGAATTAACACTCGTACTAAACTTTTAGTAGGTTAATACGGGAGAGCTGTTGTTTGTCAACTAAACTTTTAGTAGTGTGTGGTCGCTCAGCCCTGGTAGGCCAGTTCCTCACCCTCGCCGGCCAAGGCCAGGGGCCAGTCGGCGGGTGTGTCAACGATGCAGTCCGGGGGCTCCGTGACCAGGGTATGCGGCGCCAGTCCATAGGCGCAGCCCATGCTCCACACCCCGGCATTGCGCGCGGTTCGGATGTCCACGTTGGAATCTCCGATCATCAGCGTCTCTTGCGCGCTGACACCCGCCTCCTTGAGCAGGGCCAGCAGCCCTTCCGGATCGGGTTTCTTGGTCGCAGAAGCTGTTGCCGCCGTAGATGCGAAAAAAATAAGGGCTGAGCCCAAGAGCGTCGCAGATGGCTTTCGAGGGTCCGATGGGTTTGTTGGTCAGCACCGCCATGGACCTGGTTGCGCCCCCGGGCTCGAAGCGCAGGCTGTCGAGCGATGCAAACACACCCGGGTAAACGTAGGTCTGATCCAGCTTGTGCTCGCGATAATAATCGAGGAAGTAGGCGAGAGCAGAGTCAAGAAAGGCGGTATCCGCCGGCTCGCCCAGGGAACGGCTTACCAGCTTCGCCGCGCCGTCACCGATGTAGGTGGAGATCACCGCTTCGGGTAGCGGCGGGCGGTCGAAGTGATGCAGCATTGCGTTGACCGAGGCACAAAGGTCGGCTCCGGAGTCGATCAGTGTGCCATCGAGGTCAAACACCAGCAGCCGGAGGGATGCGGCCGGGATAGGGCGAAAGGTCCTGTACATCTTTCTACTTTAGTCGATGCAGCCGTACCTACTCCGGAACTCTCCAGCCGTTCATGGTCAGCACCAGCGCGGTCTGGCCCTGGGCGTTTCCCGAGGTCGCCTTGGCAAAAGTGGGAAAGGCCTTCCGTATCGCATCGGAGTCGCTCCAGCCGGGAACGTCCATCATCTTGTAGTGATAATCCACCTTGGTCGTTTGCTGCCCGTCGACTGCTGCCGGAGGGGTGAAACCATCGATGCTGGTGACTACCCGATGCCCGTAGCAGAAGCGCGGCGGTACGCGTTTGCCATAGGTGGTGAGTTCGTAGCGCTTGACATGGATATCTCTGTCTTCGAGGGATTTGAGCAAGCCTGCAGCTGCCAGCGCATCGAGGCCGGGTTTTCTGGGATCCTTGTCGTCGTTGGCGGTGCTGGCTTCGTAAGGAAAACGAATAGCACTCGGAAAAAGGCAATCGTCATTGTTGCCATAGTAGACATTCAGCGCCCGGGTAAAGTTCTTCGCATTGGCCGCCTTGAACCCGTTGCATCCCGTAAGTACCAGCCCCAGCATAAGCGCGGTTCCGGCCCGGTAAATCCATCTTTGTCTTGCCATGTGGTGCCCTCGCAGTGATAAGGAAAAGCGCAAACCTCTTGGATGCTTAATGATAGGGTGAAGGGCGAGATGGAAAAAGAAAATCGGCGGGTTGTTCTGGTCACGGGCGCCTCTTCCGGCATAGGACTGGCTTGCGCGGCATATTTGGCCGGGCGTGGCTTTCGCGTCTACGGTACTTCGCGGCGAGCAGCTTCCGTGAGCGCGCACTTGGGCAACGTAACCATGCTGACTGCCGACGTTACCGACGATCGCTCGGTGGAGCAGGCAGTCGCCAAGGTGCTCGAGCGCGAGGGGCGGCTGGATATTTTGGTAAACAATGCCGGGATGGGGATTGCCGGACCGGTCGAAAACACTTCCATCGAGCAGGCCAAGGGGCAATTCGAGGTTAATTTTTTCGGTGCTCTACGGGTCTGCCGCGCGGTATTGCCGGCCATGCGCAGGCAGCGCAGCGGCTACATCGTTAACATCGGTTCCATCGGTGGGCTTGTCGCCATCCCGTATCAGTCGATGTACAGCGCTTCCAAGTTTGCCCTGGAAGGGCTGAGCGAAGCCCTGCGCATGGAGGTTAAGCCATTTGGCGTTCGAGTGGTGATTATCGAGCCTGGGGATCACAAGACGGCGCTCACCGAAAATCGCCAGTTTACTGAGATTTCGGGTGCCGCGGGGGCCTATAGTCCATCTTTTGAGGCAGCGCTACTGAAGACAGCCCACGATGAGCAGAGCGGTCCCGGGCCGGAGCAGGTAGCTCGCCTGCTGTATCGCATCGTGAACCAGCAGCATCCTCGGCTGCGGTACACCGTTGGCCCCGCTCCGCAGCGCGCGGTCGTGTGGTTGAAGCGGTTGTTGCCCTACAGCGTTGTCGAGTACACCATGCGCAGCTACTACGGCTTGGGCGGGTAAAGCGTAGCCAAACGATTGGAATTTGCGTGCGGGGGAAGCACTGCAGGTCCCTCAGCTGCCCCAAATTACGGCTCTAGCGGCGCCGCTTGTCTCCTAGCTCAACTACTGAATCCGAATATCCCCTGAACCGGTTTCTGCTTTGATCGTGGGGCCGCCTCCGTTGACGGTTCCGGTGACGTGGTGCTTGTCCAGGGAGCCGCGCATGGTGAGCGGAAGATCCGTTTTGACGGAGCCGGAGCCGGTCTGCGCATCCAGCGTGAAATGAGCATTGCCGCCTACCTGCATCGAGATGTCACCTGAACCGGTCTCCAGCTTCCATGGGGAGGTGGGCTGGCCGCTGATCTCGAGGGTGCCGGAGCCGGTCTCCGCCTTGATCGCTCCCTGTACATTGGTCAGCTTGATCGAGCCGGAACCAGTGCCTGCGACCACGTCGCCCGCTGATCCCAACTCGGCACGCACTTCGCCGGAGCCGGTCTGAAGGGTAGTAGAACCCATGAGGTTGGTCGCTTCGATGCTGCCGGAGCCGGTTTCGAGCCTGGACCCGGCGCCCAGCTTGTCCGCGCGGATAGAGCCAGAGCCGGTGTGCGCCCGCACCGTTCCATTCAGATTGGCAAGCTGCAGATCGCCGGAACCGCTCTCGGCCGTAAGCATGGTATTCGCCGGGGTCGTGACGTCGTAGTCGATGGAGACATGGCGCATGGAGTCATCGCTGCCCTCGCCCACGCGAATGATATTGCCCGCCTGGTTAATGGGCGGATTGCTGGCTGACCTTCGACACCGCATCGTCGGAGGAGCCACCCCACCAGCTGTTGCTGCTCTTCACGTGGCCAACGATATGCACCTGATTGTCCGAGCCGGGCGACACGTGGATGTAGCCGGACCCAGTAGAAACGTGGAGGGTCACCGGACCGTTTACGCTCAGCGTTCGGTCAAAGGACCTTTCCGCGGCCAACCCAACCGCCGGTAGACACATGGACAGGGCAACCAGAATGCCGGCTGCCGCTTTACGGGATGGGTTCGATCGGGTTTGCATTTCGCCCTCCTTGGGCTCGTTACTCTTTGATACGCAGGGGAAGCGGAAATGGTTCCCCTGCCCAAACTCTATCCTGACCGGGAATCCCGGGTTTCTCAGCCGACGTATCCGGCGCCCTCACCGGTATCATGACGTAATGAGCTCCGAGTCCCGAAATGGTTGAACTGATGCTCTTTCGGACGGTTTCTGTCGCCCTACTCATCCTGGCGAACGGCTTCTTCGTGGCGGCGGAGTTTGCCCTGGTGAGCGTGCGCGAGACGCGCATCGAGCGGTTGATTGCCCTGGGGCGGCCCGGAGCCCGGGCCGTACGCCGCCTGCAGGAAAATATGGAAGACTTCCTGCCCGCTGTCCAGCTGGGTGTGACCCTGTGCAGCCTGGCGCTGGGCTGGATCGGCGAGCCCGCCGTCGCCACTCTCTTCGAACATTGGTTCAATGGCATGCCGCACGCCAGGGTCTACGCCCACCTGCTGGCCGTGCCCATCGCTTTTGCGTTGATTACCTATCTCCACGTGCTGCTCGGAGAGCTGGTGCCCAAATCTCTGGCCTTGCGCAAGGCGGAGATTCTGGCGGTCGCGGTGGCCGGGCCCATGGACGTCTTTATCCACCTTACGCGCCCTGCGGTGCGGCTCATGAAGTGGTCGGCTCGGGTGGTCATGCGCCTGTTTGGCATGGAAATGATGCAGGGCGGGGAAGTGCACTCGCCGGAGGAGCTGAAGCTGATCGCCACCGCGGCGCGACGAATGGGCATGCTCCCCGCGTTTCAGGAGTCGTTGATTCATCGCGCGGTCGAGCTCAACAGTGTGCCGACACGGGAAATCATGACTCCCCGGCAGCGCATCTTCTCGTTGCCCAAGGACATGCTCATTGAAGACGCGAACGCGCGCGTGGTGGAAGAGCAGCACTCCCGCGTGCCGGTGTATGACCCGGCGCACGGCCCGGAGCAGATTGTCGGGGTGGTGTACTCCAAAGACCTATCGCGTTTAATGCATTTCCGCATGAGCGCGCAAACCCGCTTTGCCCGCGCGCCGTTCTCCGAATTGCGCCTGGGGCAGGTGATGCATGATGTGCTGGTGGTGCCGGAAACTAAGCCGGTGCTCGACCTGCTGAGCGAATTTCAGCAGCGGCGGCGGCATATTGCCATCGTGGTCGATGAGTATGGATCGACGGTCGGCCTGGTAACCGTAGAAGATGCCATTGAGCAAATCATCGGAGAGGTGGAAGACGAATTTGATATCGGTCCCCGAGCCGCTCTGCAAACCACCTCCGGCGCCGTGGTGCTTGATGGTGGCGTGAACCTGCGCGACCTGGACACGCAGATGAACTGGCATCTGCCGCGAAGCGGCGGAGTGGAAACACTGGCAGGCTTTCTGCTTACCCGTCTGGGAAAGATCCCGACCGGTGAAGAGACTGTGGATTTTGAAGGACGACGGTTTACGGTATTGGAGATGAGCGATCATCGCATCAGCCGGGTGCGCGTCGAACCCCTGGAGAACCAGGCGGACGACGCAAAACGCGGGAGCACTGAAAACCCGGGCGACATCCAGGCGGACGTGGTAGCGCGAGCCCAGAGCCAGGCCGGCAGGAAAGATGGTTAGATTTCCCTTGCACATGCCAGAAGTGAAAGTCCCAGGCAGGTTGAATTGGTAGCGCTGTTCAAACGATTGCTCTATATCCTGCCGGTCATCTGGCTGGTAGTGTCGATGGTCTTCTTGCTCATCCACCTGGTGCCGGGCGACCCGGTGCAGCAGATGCTGGGTGAGGGTGCGACGGCGTCGGATCTTTCCGCGCTGCGCCATCAGTATGGTTTAGACGCGCCCCTGGGACTGCAATATCTTCATTACTGGCGGGGCGTGCTCCATGGCGACCTGGGCCGGTCGCTGCGCCTCAACGATTCGGTCTCCCACCTGGTGCTAACCCGCTACCCCTACACTCTGGAATTGACCGTGGCCGCGCTGGTGCTGGCCCTGGCGCTGGCTATTCCGGCTGGTGTGCTGGCCGCGCTGCGCCGCTCGCGCTGGCAAGACAGTGCCGTCGGCGTGGTCAGCCTGCTGGGGCTTTCCTTTCCCAGTTTTGCGCTGGGTCCGATCCTGATCTTGCTGTTCTCGATCAAGCTGGGATGGCTTCCGGTTTCCGGCGCAGGTTCCTTCGCTCACCTGGTGCTGCCCGCCATCACCATGGGAGGCAGCCTGGCCGCCATTCTTACCCGCATGGTGCGCACTGCGATGCTGGAGGAGTTAAGCCAGGACTACATTCGCACCGCGCGCGCCAAAGGCTTGCCGGAACACGTGGTGGTTTACCGGCACGCGCTGCGCAACGCCATCATCCCCGTGATGACGTTGGTTGGCTTGCAATTTGGCGCGCTGCTGGCTGGCGCCATCGTTACCGAAACCATTTTTTCCTGGCCTGGGATTGGCCGGCTCACCGTGTCGGCAATTTCCAACCGCGATTACGCCCTGGTGCAGGGCTGCATCCTGGCCGTGGGGCTGACCTACGTCCTGGTCAACCTGCTGACCGATTTGCTATATACCGTCGCCAACCCCAGAATCCGCAGCTAGCCTGAATTTCTCCCGGCCGGGTCCGGAACGAATGATGGGTGCCCCATCGTTCGCTACCGGTAGAGAGAGAGAGGCAGGTCTGTGAGAAATCCAGACTAGATCTCCACTTTCCGCTCGAAAATACCGGCGAACGCCTGTCGCACCCCGTAAAAGATGATGAACCATAAGACGGCGGTGACCAGTCCAGGCGGCAACCCGGCAGGCTGCAGGGCGAGGTGGAAGAGGAGGATGTTGACGATGACCGGGCCGAGCAGGATCAGCGCCAGCGGGATGAACTGGCCGGAAAGCAGCATCAATCCTCCGACAATCTGGACCAGGAAGACGAAGTGCATGTGGATGGTGGGGCCGAGCAAGGCCATGAATTGGCCGACTTGGCCGGGGGGCATGGGGGCGTGCAGGAAGTTGAAAAACCCGTTCAGTCCAAAGAACAGGAAAATCAAGCCCAGCAGGATGCGCGCGACGAGAACGGCGACTTTCATGGCTTTCTCCTTGTAAGGGCAACTCTAGACGGCAATGCTTCTTACCTGATCCAGGTGGGGTTGGAGGAACTGGCCGCGGTCGACGGTTCCAGACATCAGCTGTGCGGTCCCGCCGGCAGTTACAAATTTTACGTCCGTAATGCCAACAAAGCCGAGGACGGTACGGAGATAAGGTTCAATAAAATTGAATGCCGCGTAGGGAGTTCCCGCGTCATAGACGCCGCCCGTTGCTACCAGAACGGTGGCTTTTTTGCCCGAAAGCAGTCCCTTAGGTCCTTCTGCCCCGTAGCTAAAAGTGCGTCCCCTGCGTACCACCTGGTCAATCCATAGCTTGAGGACCGCGGGAATGCTGAAGTTGTGCATGGCCACGCCAATCACGTATTCGTCTGCCCGTTCCAGCTCGGCGATAGCCTCATCTGAGTAGGCGATCAGATCCTTTTGCTCAGGTTGCAGTGCCTCTTCAGGAGTGAACGTTGCATAGATCCAAGCTTGATCCAAAGGCTTTGGGGGGTTGGCGGCCAGATCGCGATCGATCACCTTGCCGGAGGGGTGGCTGGCCTTCCAGTTGCTGACGAATTCCCGCGTCAATTCGCGGCTGACCGAGCTGGCAAGGGGGCTGGTGTTCAGATGTAACAATATCGCCATAACGAATCTCCTTAACGACATACGTTGTGTATGCGTCGTTTGTCGTTAAACATAAGACGACGGTCGTCGTTTTTCCGATTCTTTTAAATGGTGGATAAGCTCTAATAGGGGTGACGATGCCGATTTCCGACTGTCAAGTTCGCGATCCGCGGATTCGCCGTACCCGCAAGCTCCTCCAGGGAGCCCTCGGAGCCCTTATGCAAAACATGAGCTTCGACGAGATCTCGGTGCAGGACATTACGGAAGCAGCTACGGTCAACCGGGCTACCTTTTACGACCACTACACCGACAAGTACGCGCTGCTGGATGCATTGGTGGCGGGCGGCTTTCATGAATTGCTCCATGAGCGGCAGCTGCGCTACGAGACCGGGTGTCCCGGTGCGTTGAGCGCCATCATTCGAGCCACCTGCGATTTCCTTACCCAGGTTCACTCGGGGGGAGTTTGCGATCGCCAGTCAGCTTTTCAACCGCTGATGGACGCCGCCATTGTGGCCGCCATCCGGCGCCTGCTGATGGAGGGACTGGAACGAGCGCAACAGCCACCGGCTGTATCCCTGGACATAGCTGCATCGACAGCGAGTTGGGCCATCGTTGGCGGGGTGAAACAGTGGCTGTCTCAGCCTGATCGTCCCCCGGCCGAGAGCTTTGTGCCTCAGCTCCTGCAGCTCGTTCTTCCCCTGCTCGATGCCGCAGCTAGGGAAGATTCACCAGTTGCGGCTGCAGCGAATCTGCAGCCATGGTCACCAGCGCCAGCGAAATAGGCAGGGAGAAGCGGCGCGGTCCGGCACTTCCTGGGTTGAGGTAAAGGACCCCCTTGCGCCACTCGATCAGCGGCCGGTGCGAGTGACCGCTGATGACCGCTGCGAACCCCGCTGCAGCGGGATCGAGATCGAGGGCGTTGCGGTCGTGCAGCATATAAAAGGTGTGGTCATGCAGCGTGACCACTTCGGTTACCGGCAGGTAGGAGCAAGGTCCGTGTACATCGATATTGCCGCTGATGGCGGTGACCGGGGCAACTTCGCGAAGAGCTTCCAGGATGTGTGGATCGCCCACGTCTCCGGCGTGCAGGATGTGCTCAACGCCGCGGAGAGCTGCGATGGCCTCGGGTCGGAGCAGGCCGTGAGTATCTGAGATAACCCCGATTATATGCATTTTGCTAACACTGTGGTCCGGTTGGGATCAGCTATGTGCGGCCGTTCTTTCCACCCCAGGCACGCAAAGACCGCGTGCCCGGGGGCCCCGATTTGGCGGAACAGCCACGTCCAGTCCAGTTCCCTCGTCTACACCATTAGCAAAAATGCTATAGCCCGATCAACAGCCGTGTACGCGGGTCAAGGTAATCGCGCAGGGCGTCGCCGATGAAGTTGAAGGACAACACGCACAGCATGACTGCGATGGCGGGGAAGACGACCATGTGCGGCGAATCAAACAGATGGGAGCGCGCGTCGTTCAGCATGCCGCCCCAACTGGCGGCCGGCGGCGGCAGCCCCAGACCCAGAAAACTGAGGGTGGCTTCGGCCAGCACCGCTCCCGCCATGCCGATAGCTGCCTGCACGATGATGGGTTGAAGGATGTTGGGCAGGATGTGGCGGGTAAAGATGCGCAGGTCGGAGGCGCCCAGGGCGCGGGCAGCCTCGACAAACTCCCGCTCTTTCACTGCCAGGACCTGGGCCCGCACCAGGCGCGCGTAACCCACCCATCCGCCAATGGCCAGGGCGAGGACCAGGTTAAGCAGGCCGGGGCCAAGAAAGGCCACGAAGGCGATGGCCAGCAGAATGCCGGGGAAGGAAAGAAAGGCATTCATGACAAAGACGTTGAGCAGCGTATCCACGCGGCCGCCGTAGAAGCCGGCGAGGCCGCCCAGAACCAACCCTAGGGAAAGAGAGAGGCCGACCACGCTGACGGCAACCATCAGCGACAGGCGCGCACCAGAGAGAATGCGGGAGAATATGTCGCGGCCCAGCTCGTCCGTCCCAAACCAGTGGGCATGCGAAGGCGGGGTCAAGCGGTGATAAAGGTCGATGGCGGCGGGATCGTAGGGCGTGATGGCAGGAGCCAGTACTGCAATGGCGACGAAAAGCACCAGCAGGAAGATGCCGATGACTCCAAGTGGCTGGTGGCGGAGAGTGCGTGCGAAGGCCATCGTTGGTCATGATCGCATATCGGGCCGGCGGGCATGGTGCAATCATCCGCTATGGGCAGGTTGGTACGATGGGGAACACGATGCGTAAAAGACACTGGCTTTTGACGATGGTGATGGCGGGAGCAACGGCTGCAGGCGCCTTAGGGCAGCAACCGGCCGAGCAGCAGCTAATGGATTTGGCCAATGCGGATCGGGCTCAACAAGGATTGCCTCCTCTGAAGTGGGATCCCGCGCTGTACAGGGCCGCCACGCAACACGCGCAGCTCATGGCACAGCAGCCCCAACTTTCGCACCAATATCCAGGTGAGCCGGATCTTGA
This sequence comes from uncultured Acidobacteriaceae bacterium, assembly GCA_963785315.1. Taxonomy (GTDB): domain Bacteria; phylum Acidobacteriota; class Terriglobia; order Terriglobales; family Acidobacteriaceae; genus PALSA-350. The sequence goes on from CAWAUX010000012.1 coordinate 434,890, forward strand.
AGCGCGTGCGGGCGCAGCAGGCGCGCATTTTCGCGCGATTGCAGAGAACGTCGCTATGGCGGCGAGCCCGCAGGCGCTGGAGCAGGAGTGGATGCACTCGCCTCCTCATCGGGCCAATATTCTCGATCCGCGTATGGACACTATTGGCGTGGGTCTGGTGAAGCGCGACGGGAACTACTACGCCGTGGATGACTTTGCTTCCACGGTCGCCAACCTTGGACCCGAGCAAGTGGAGCAAAAGATCGGCCAATTGCTGCAGCAACGAGGGCTACAGCCGGCGGGGCTGACGCAAGAAGCTCGTCAAACCTGCGAGATGGATAGCGGCTCGGCCGGCGGGACAAAGCCCTGGTTCGTCATGCGTTGGGAAGGAACGGATCTGGGCCGTTTGCCGGACGTGCTGGAGCAGAAAATTTCCACCGGGAAGTATCACAAGGCCGCGGTCGGCGCCTGTAGTTCCGGCAACGCAGGGCAGGGCTTTACCACGTACAAGATCGCGGTGATGCTCTACTAGGCGATCAAGGGCGCGTCGAGTGCCGTGGTATCCACTCAAGCCAAAACCAGGCTTGAATGGGGCACCCAGCGTTTTTCATCACGGGTGACCCAAGGACCATGACTCCTCTGGTCGGGATGACAATGTTGATAATTCTGTTGCACGGAAATGGCCCCGAAAGCGGTCAGACGAACGGCTGCTAATGGCCCACAGAATCGTCATTCCGGCCGGAGCCCCGGCGTAAATGCGCGGGCTCCCGAGGAGTGTCGGGCAACGAACCGTCGAAAGCAGGGAAGCGATGACCCAGGTAGTCGTTATTGGCGCGGGTTTAGCGGGTCTCAGTTGTGCTCTGTCGCTCGAGAGCGCGGGTCTTTCCGTTAGTCTGCTGGAGGGAAGTGACGCGCCGGGGGGCCGGGTACGCACCGACATGGTGGAAGGCTTTCGACTCGATCGGGGATTCCAGGTAATGCTGACCGCCTACCCGGAAGCGAAACGCTTGCTGGACTACGAGGCTCTGCAGTTAAAAAAATTCGAACCGGGCGCGCTGGTGTGGCACAGTGGCAAGTTCCATCGCTTCGCCGATCCCTTCCGCAACCCCATGGGGGCGGCGAGGCTCCTGTTTGATTCCATCGTGCCCCTGAAAGACAAACTGCAAGTGGCGAAGTTGCGCGCACGCGTGCAGCGAGGCACGTTTGAAGAGATCTTTGCCCGTACGGAGAAAACCACGCGCGAATATCTGCAGGCAGTTCCATTGAGCCCTACTATCATCGAGCGCTTCTTTGAGCCTTTTTTTGCCGGCGTCTTTCTGGAGCGCGACCTGGTGACCTCCAGCCGCTTCTTCGAATTTCTCTTTCGCATGTTCTCGGCCGGGGATACGGCGGTTCCCGCGGGGGGTATGCAACAGATACCGTTGCAGCTGGCGGCGAAGTTGCGGGCGGGTACGCTGCTGACCGGGGCCCGAGTGAGCAAGGTGACACGCAGCACGCGGTCGTTTCAAGTGGAAATTGAGGGCAGGGAAAAGCAGGAGGCGCGCGCCGTGGTGCTCGCGGTTGCGGGCAACGACGGCAATCGGCTGCTCGGCGGAGTGGGGGGCTGGAGCATTCCCGAAGTGCGGGCCTGGAACAAGACCACCGCCTTTTGTTACGCCGCACAAGAGGCGCCGGTCAATGAGCCCATCCTCTTGCTCAACGGGGAGGGGCGCGCGGCAGGGCCGGTGAATCATGTCGCGGTAATGAGTGCAGTGTCAGCCCAGTATGCGCCGCCTGGAGCGCATCTGGTAGTTGCCAGTGTGGTGGGGGAAACGCCGGAAAAGGACGCGGCGCTGCAGCACCTGGACCAGGCAGTCCGGCAGCATATGGTGAAGTGGTTTGGCCCCGTGGTGTATTCATGGAAGATGCTTGGGGCCTACACTCTGGCGCGTGCGCTGCCCCAGCAGTGTCACGCCGAGTGGGAGCAAGCTCCGGTGCGGGTGGCGGGGACGGGAGGCGTCTATATGTGTGGCGACTACCGCGAAACGGCCTCGATCCAGGGCGCGTTGGCCTCCGGGAGGCGTGCCGCGGAAGCAGTGATTAAAGATTTGGCGGGGGATTTGCCCGGGTTTTAGCCGAGCGATCACCTCGCGTTGACGCGAGGCTATGAGTTTGCGGTAAAATCAACCACAGTCACGCAGTTGTCCGCCTGGTCACTCCTCAGTAGCTCAATGGCAGAGCATTCGGCTGTTAACCGAAGGGTTGTAGGTTCGAGTCCTACCTGAGGAGCCAATCAAAATCCCCTAAATCGCCAATTGGATGAGCCCTGGTATCTGGAGGACTCCTCCTACCATGACCGAGTGCCGCCACCTGGTCTACGGCACCTTTTCTTCCTGCTGCGGGTGGCATCCGGCATTGGGTCCGGGCTACCCACTATGATGGCGAGACTGCAGACGGACGCGTGGTCGCTGGGCCGCGTGAGCACTGGCGTGTCGAAGCATCAGTCCCATGGAGTTATTGCGCCGGAGAACCAAGCGAGTCTTAAGTGCGTGCTGCAGAAACAAGGAACGGTGAATCTCCAGGTTGCACTTCGTCGAATCCCTCCCCCGAAAGAATCGATGAAGCGTTTTGTGGAGAATCACCGCTTGAAAAGAGCATAGCGGATCCTGCGCAATAAGCTACGGTTCTTGAGTAACAGAAAGATTAATTGCGGTAACCCAGAGTAGTAATGGCGCAGACGTCGTCAGACGTACTCATGTGATTTACAAGCTTTGATCACGTATGACTGGCGCGCTCCATCGGATACGCCGATAAGCCCTACAATGTCTGGTTTTGCCACAACGCTGCGCACCGCAAGAGTGGCCGAGGCTTCTGATGGCCGCATTTTTTTGGGGGGGCTGGTCGCAGCGGTTGGTGAGCTTGGTTTGACCTACCACGACTTACGGACGCACATACACACGCAGACCCAGGCCCTCAACGCCGACTTCTTCTTTTTTGCCTACTCAATTACTGTCATGCTGGCCATCTGCTCCCGAAGTGCGGACGCCGGACTGAGGAGCCTGGCATGGCTTGATGGGGCTCAAGCGCTCATCGCAACGATACTCGCATACTTGCAGCTCTTCTCCGTATTGCCCTCTCATGCCCGTCCCGAAGCCATCTCCGCGACCAATCTCATGCATTTTTTGGAGGCAGCTCGCGATGCAATGGTAGTGGTCAATCTGACTGCTGCGACGGATACTTATTTGCTGCAGTCTCAGAGCCGAGATAGGAGAGCGGCCTATCGTCGCGGTCGCTTAATTCGCCGCTGAGGCAACGTTTCTTAACCAGTCGGCACCTAATTCATCGGAGTACGGGCCTGCCGGCGGTGATACCGGGTCTCCCCCAACCGCAGGAATCTCCGGATGAGGTCACGTCCCGGTGGCCTGCAGGTAGTCGATCGGATCTCAGACCCGAAGTGCATTAGACATCGATCACTAGAAAGGGGCGAACTATGTTTCTAATTCTTGGCTTCGTTTTGCTGCTGCTGTGGCTGGGAGGCTTTTTCGTCTTCCATGTCACCGCATTCTTTATTCACATTCTGCTGATATTGGCCGTAATTTCCATCATCTTCCACTTCATGCGAGGCGCTGCGTCTGCGGTTTGACGTAGCCGACTTCCCCCGCATGGTGCGGGGGAAGGTGCGCGCTAGGATTTATGGGACTGTCGAAGCTCCTGCATTTATGTAACCGACTGTGGAAGCCCCCGCATTAATGCGGGGGAGGAGCGCTTTAGCGCTCCGTGAAAGACTCTCCACCCACATACCGCGCTTTAGCGCTGGTGGATATCTAACCGCTACGTGGACCTCATTGTTGTCCGTTTTCTCCATAAGGCAAAAAACAGTGAAAATGGAACCCTGGTGCCATTTTCGTTTCCATTTTTAGACCGCGCCTGTACGCTCCCTCCATGCCGTTTTTCGCACCTGTTTCTTGCTTTGAAGGGTACGGCCTACTTGCCGCAGCGAGCATTAGGCCGTACGTAAATTGCTTGCAATGAATGCGGCGCGCCCTCCGGCTTGCCGTGGAAACAACGCTCCAGCTTAATTGGCCTTTTAAGCTCCGGACGAGCCCGTTGTGACGTCACCCGCGCTGATATCGAGAGTAAGAGCTTCTTCCCGATGTTGGCGGTTGATCGGCTTCGTGATATGACCATCCATTCCCGCCTCGATACAACGTTCGCGATCTCCGGTCATGGCATGGGCCGTCCTGGCAACGATTGGCATGTGAAGTTGACTCGATCTTTCATTTTCGCGAATTCTCATGGTCGCCGTCAGAAAATAAGTTTGTCGGTTACGCTGCAGGCAATCGATAACCGGCGACTTCGCCTTGAGCGCCGCGGTAAGGAAAAATCAGGCTGAATACAGTGCCGCCCGCGGTGGAAGCGCACTTGCTCCGAACGCGAATGAGGCCTCGATGCTTCTTTACAATATTGGACGTGACCCACAAACCAAGGCCCGATCCGTGAGCGCCTTTAGTGGTGAAGAACGCCTGGTAGATATGGTTTCTGGTTTCGAGGTTCATACCATGGCCCGTATCTGCTATGGTGACCCGAACGCCAGCCTCACCGGTCCGCCAATCAGTGCTCGGCCTCACACGAATTTTGAGTTGTCCGCCGGCGGCCATGGAGTCCATGGCGTTGCTGATCAAATTGACAAAGATCTGGCGAATCTCGCCGGGAAAACAGATAAGCTCCGGCGCGTCGTCCGTCGCTAAAGCGACTTGAACCCGGGCCTCCTTAAGCCGCCCTTTGAACAAGGCCAGGACGGAACGCAACAGGTCTATTACGTTGGTAGAGGTCACAGTGGAAGACTGGCGATGGAATTGGAGGCCCTGAGACGTGATCTGGGACGCGTGACTCAGCTCCTCTTCGGCCTGCTCAAGATAGGCGGCCACCTCGGCAGGGTTCTCTGCCTGGCGAGCAAGGAAGATCAAATTGCCTACGGCCTCAAGCGGATTGTTGATTTCGTGGAGAATCGAGGAGGTGAGTCTGCCGATGGCCGCCATTTGCTCTTGCCGTTCGAGAACCCCCTCGGCCCGCTTGCGATCGTTGATATCTTCACAAATAGACATTAGATACCCCTGGGACGTTTGCTCAGTGCCCATGAACGAGACCGAGTTTCGCACCCACACCACGCTACCGTCTCCGCGCATGTAGCGCTTCTCAATGACAAAGCCCGGAATTTCTCCTGCCAACAATTGCTTCAGCAACTCTTCGTGTCGCGACTGATCTTCAGGGTGCGTCCATCTGAAGAGGTTTGCGTTACGAAACTCCGCTGGGCTGCGATCGACAATTCTAGCGAATGCCTTATTCACGTTCACCACGTTACCGGTCACATCGGTAATGGCTAATCCGGTGGCGGCATGCTCGAAAATGTCGTTGATTCTCAGGGCTTCTGCCATTGATCTTTAGTGGCCAAATCCGGGTCATATTCAGCCCACCATAAGAAAGGGAGCACGTTTGAAGTAGATGCGCCGGGCGGTCATTCTGCCGCCTGATTGGACCAAAGCGGGACTTTGACGAAGGTACCCAAGGTGTACCAAGTCTGGGGACATGTAACCACGATCGTTATAGATTTACGGCAAGAGACGACAGCTTGGTAACCTGCATCAGGCGGGCGTTCCGTAGATCCGATCAGCTTCCCCCGGACATCTGGAACAACGAGAGCTCTTCGGTCTCCGGTTGCCAGGCAGCAAACAGGTAAAATTGGAACACACCCTGCTCGGTGATCTCGATCCGCTCGATGACAACGTCCTCGGCAAAGCCATACTGCGACAGGAAGTGATCTGTATCACTTGCGCTCGGCCGGTTGTCGTTTGACGCCATCTCGCTCGCACTTGTGGCGACTCGCTTGAGTTCCGCCATCAGTTTGTACAGATCATCCGGTATGTCCATGGTGTCATCCCCCTGTGCAATCAGATGCGTGGAGACTGGGGAACGTAAAGTCAATGTTGTGTCTTAATTTAACCAACAACAAAAGTCCCTGAGGCAAGGTGATCTTGCATCCTACTTCTCAGGCATAACAAGGAGGGGTGCACCATGAGTACAACCCAGGAAACAAGCAGGAAGAATAGCGATGAGGCTCGGTTGACCGGGATTGATCGCACAGCGCCCGCAGGAAGCGAAAACTCACTCGGTGCGCAGAGCGTCCGCGATGGCCGGCCCGGAACGGACGACGGAGTGGTCGAGGCGATTGACGAAGAGGGCCCTGGTACAAGCGCTCAGCCGGCTGGTAACACGAATAAGTAAGCATAATAGCCTGAGCAGGCAACCAGAGGAGAAGCCGAATGACCGAAACCAAGAAGTGCGCCCACCCCGCCTGTGGTTGTATTGCCGCCGACCACCAGAAATACTGCAGCCAAACCTGCCAGGACGCGAAGAACCTGACCGAGCTTTCGTGTCAGTGCGACCATCCAGGTTGCCGCGGCGAGGACCTGAAGCCCTAGCCTGGCGGAGGCGAGCCTCTGATCAAAGACTGGAAATACCAAGGACTGGAATTGTCAGAGAGAGCAATTAAAATCAACTAGTTATTGGCGGCCAAGCTTGAATGTTGGCGCCACAGGATGCCCTGATTCCTGATTTACTATGTGCGATTTGCCATAGAATGGTTACAAGACTGTTCTCGGCAATCATATAGACGTGCCCAAACCGTTGTGGATGCCATTGGTCCATCGCGCGGCGCGAGAGTACGTTCAGGGCGACTCGGATATTTCCGGACCGTTGGCCGGAAATGTAGCCTTTTTCGCGCTTTATCTCGTCTGTTACATCAGTTGAGATTCGACTCCGGAGGGGCCCGGCAGTTACGAATTGCATCTTCGCAATACGCGACAGCCAGGTTGGCCGGTTTGGGCGATTGGTCTACGCGCAGGATTGAGGTAGCCGATTGGCTTTAAATCGATGGTTTCCGGCCACAATTGTAGCTCTGGTCCTGGTTTTGACTGGCCCCATGGCGAGGTCACAACCGGTCGACTCCGAGCTGGACTTGCCGGACAGTCCGACGCCCACCCTATCCCAGACATCTGCCGCCAATTCCGCTCCAGCGGCGGCCGGTCAGTCCGACTCTCAGCCTTCGCCCGCTCCAGCCCCGGCTGCCCAGTCTACACCCGAAGAACAGCGAAAGAAGGCGCAGCAGCAGCTTGATGCTCAGGAGCACCAGCGAGTTTTCGGTGTGATGGCAACGTTCAATACCACCGTCAACAAGGACGCCCTTCCGCTCAGCCCGCGCCAGAAGTATCAGCTCTTCTTCAAGAGTGCGACGGATCCCTGGCCTTTTCTCCTTTCCGCCTTTCTTTCCGGTATCGATCAGGCCGAAAATACCTTTCCCGAATACGGACAGGGGATGCAAGGATACGCCAAGCGTTTCGGCGCCTCCTACACCGACTACTTCACCGGCAATCTCCTGGGCAACGCTGTACTGGCAAGCATTCTGAAGGAAGATCCGCGCTATTTCCAGAGGGGCACAGGCAGTTACACCACCCGTGCTCTTTGGGCTGCGGGGGGCACCGTGTGGTGCAAGCGGGATAGCGGTGGCTGGGGACCCAATTATGCCAACGTCCTGGGTAATTTGATGGGCGCTGCCGTTTCCAACCTCTACTATCCGGAAGCCGATCGAACTGTCGGCGGTACCGTATCACGGGGATTCTCCGTCACCGCCCAGGCAATTATCGGCTCTGAAGTCATCGAATTCTGGCCTGACATCGTGCGCCATCACAGGCGAAAACAAGCCGAGAAGCTGGCTCGGCAGGGAGGCGTCAAGCCGCCCTCTCAGCCTGCTCCTCCACCCGCGGCTCCGGCTCCGCCCTCCCCCCAACCCTAAGCTCGCCCCTAACGTGGCGTTACCTTCACCAGGTTAGCCCGGCACGACCGCACCCCCTGGCAGACCTGGGGATGGAGGTCTTTGCTTAGGCAGATTTCCACTGCGGTCAGCCTATTGTTGCCGCAGCTCAACGCGAAGCTTCCTGCCGGGTAGCCCGGATTCGCCTCCGCGAAGCGGCCTAACAGGTCGTCTGGGGTGACGCCATCGGCATCCCTGCCCAAACCTATATTCGCCGGAATCTTTACCCCTGCGTAGGCCTTATGAATGGCGGCGAAATAATTGTCGGCTCCCAGTCCTGAGCAGGTGCCGTGTGTCTGCCACTCGTGCTCGACCAGGCTCACCGTGGGGATGATATCTGTGTCGGCCCGGGGGTTGGAGGGGCCGGGCGCATCACTGCAATGCTGTGGATAGTCGCCGCTGGCATCCTGCGGCCATAATCCGTGTACCACAAACCCCAGGTTGCGTCCGCACTCCGGACTGTCACCATGCGTTGCGCAGAACTCCGGCGACCAGGAAAGGTTCAGCAGATAGAAATCGAATTGTCCCGGCGCGGCTTGCTCCTCCGGGCGCCCGCGGCGTGACCGGCGCCTGGGCTGGTCGTTCCTGGCGTAGTCTGAGCGGTCTCGTGGCTGGTATTCAGGGGTGCTTGGACGCGCTTCCGCGTTGCGATGTGGAGCGACAGGCGGTGGCACGGTGTTGTTGCAACCCAAGATTGAAAGCACCAGCAAGCAGCTGATTTTCGCTAGCCCGCGTGCCAGGGAACTCTTCATTTGCCGAGTGTCGTTCAACCGGAATTTGCCTCACGTGGAGGATCCAGCTTACCTCGATTGCGTGCCAGTCGCTTTTGAGAATCTCTCCTGCTCACCCGGAGATGATTTCGTAAGGCCGCATCATCTCGTTGGCGTGCTCCAACGTGTGACAATGCCAGACAAACCTGCCGGAATAGCCATCGACACGCAGAATGATCCGGGTAACGCCCCGTGCCTCCACCCGTACCGAATCGGAGAATTCAGCTCCGTAAAGATGCGCTTCAGAGCAGCACGAAGAGTGCTCTGAGGCTCTCGATGAGCGCTTTGCCCTGTTCACGTCAACGCACAACGAACATCCACCTTGCGGACATTGGCCTGTGACCGGTGGAATCCGGTTACCCTTCTTGCCAACCAGGTGGAGCGCTACGCATACCCCGAACCCGTCCAATTCGGGTCGAGTCCGAGCTGCGGCTTACAGCTCGCGAATTGCGGTCACGGGGTTCCGGCGCATCGCGCGATGTGCGGGAAGGTAGCATGCCAGCAATGACATTGCTCCCAGGAGCATGACGACGGAAACGACGGAGACCGGATCGTTGCCGCTGATTCCGTACAACAGCCGGGCGATAAGACGTGTGAGTCCCAACGCAAACGCCAGTCCCAGCGCCAGGCCAGTGCCTGTGAGCCATAATCCCTGCACCAGCACGAGCCGCAGCACATCGACACGGGAAGCACCTAAAGCCATTCGTATTCCGAACTCGTGGGTCCGCAATTGGGTTCGATAGGCCACGACTCCGTAAATCCCCGTTACTGCAAGAACCAGCCCGATCAGCGCGAACATTCCTGCCAGGGTGCTCTGTATAACTGCGAAACTGCTCGCCATCTGGGTACACTCCCGCATGGAACGCACATCGAAAACCAGCAGTCGCGAATCGATCCCATGAATGGCCTGCTCCACCGCCGGCGCCAGGTCGAGGGGATTTCCCTCGGTCTTCACCTGCACGATCGTCTCGTACCCCTCCTGGAAAAAGCTCATATAGACCATAGGCTCCGGTGACTCATTCACGAAAATATGTGTTGAATTCCTGGCAACGCCGACAACCGTGAAAAGTCTGCCCCACACCCTGAGCCTCTTTCCCAGCGGATCCTGCCCTGGCCAGTAGCGCCTCGCCGCGGTCTGATCCACGATGAGTACCTTCGGGGCCTTTTCATCGTCATCCGGTGTAAACTCGCGTCCTTCCAAAATGGGTATGTTAAGGGATTCGAAATACCGCGGGGACACCTCGGCATGATACACCTGCAAAGATTCATGGGGGTGCGGCACATACCCTTCCGGATACGCATCCTCGCCCTTGTGGCTCAGGGTCATCGGAATCCAGTCCGTAAGAGACGCAACCTTCACGCCGGGCAATGCCGACAAGCGGTCAAGTATCTGGTGACGGATCAACTGTGTCTCATCGCTGCTGTAGCCGGCAATATTCAGCCCCACGGACGCAGTGAGAATGTGGTCCTGCTCAAATCCGGGGTTCGCGCCGGCGAGATTCCGCAGTGTTCGCAGAAGTAGCCCGGAGCACAACAGCAGAGGAAGTGAAAGCGCGATTTGCGCCACCACCAGCCCGCTGAGTAATTTCCGGTTGCGTGAGCCGCCGGAGATACTTGCAGACTCTGCCTTCAGTACCTCAATGGCCGGCGCGTGAGACGAACGCCAGGCGGGGAGCGCGCCGCATAGCATACCGGCCAATAGAGAGAACACTGCAATCCCAATCACCACCTTATGGTCCATGTTCCCGTTCAGTGCGAGGGGAATTGCGTTCGCTGGAAAGAACCATGCGAATGTCTTCGATGTCCACGATGTCAATCCAAGGGCCACGACTCCTGCGACGATGGAAAGCACAGCGCCCTCCAGCATCATCTGCCGCACCAGTTGTATGCGATTGGCCCCGAGCGACTGCCGGATCGCAAGTTCACGCCGCCGGGATACAAACCGCACCAGCGTGAGCGTAGCCAGGTTCGCGCTGGTCAGCAACAGCACCAAACCGGCGAAGGCCAGTAGAATGGGCAGTGTCGCCGCCATATATCCGTTAGCGCCAAATGGCGAACGCCACATGGGATCGAGCGTGATCCGGTTATCGCCGAGATGCTGGTCCGGATACGCCGTCACAATATGGTGCATCAGGGTGTCGAGATCCTGGGCTGCCTGGCCACGGCTCACGCCGGGCCGCAATCTTCCTATTACGTTCAGCCAGACCGCACCACCACTGCGATGCGTCATCCGCCACTCATCCGTCCCGAGGGGATCGAGCGTTACCCACAGATCTTCACGGATTCCGGGCATTGCTCCGACAACCCCCTCCGGCGCCACACCGATCACCGTCACAGGATGCCGGGCAACCTCGATCGACTTGCCCACAATTGCCGGGTCTTCGGCATAACGCGTCTTCCAGAGCGAGTAACCCAGGACCACGTTGGGAACTGCGCGTGACTCCTCTTCAGGCAGAAAGAAACGCCCCAGCAACGGCTTGATGCCGAGCACATCGAAATAGTTCGCCGATACGTTTGCAATATAGACACGCTCCGGCTGTGCATTGCCGGTCAGAGCGATCCAATCGTGATGGTAGGCAAGTATTCCGGCGAAGGTGTGGTTCTGCTCGCGCAGATCGCGATAGTCGAGATACGAGAAGGGCGGTGTCGGGGAGAAGTTCCGTTCCCCCCTCTGCAGGCTAACAAGATCGCCCGTGTCCCGCGCGCCAGGAATCGGACGCAACATTGTGCCGTCGATCCAACTGAATACGGTGCTGTTGGCGCAGATAGCTACTGCCAGCATCACCGTCGCGGTGATCGAAAAGCCGGGGCTCTTGCGCAGTTGCCGTAACGCGTAACGGACATCCCGGCCTAGTTGTTCAAGCCACGCCTGGCCCCACATGTCGCGCGTCACATCTTGCACCAGAGGAATATTTCCGAATTCCCGCGCCGCCGCTTGTCGCGCCGTCTCTGCCGTCTCGCCTCGCGCCACTCGATCTGCAATCGCCATCCGCAGGTGAGCATCGATCTCTTCCTGCAGTTCGCGCTTGCGCCGCTGAAAACCGAAGCTCGGGAACCACTTCATGATTCACTTTCCTCCGGCTTAACGTACATCACCGACCCAATCGCTTCGACAATCCGCTCCCATCGGCCCAGATCGCAGGCCAACTGCTTTTTCCCCTTGGCCGTGATTCGGTAGTATCGGGCTTTTTGCTTGCTCTCTGACTGCCTCCATTCAGACTGCACCCAGCTCTGACGCTCCAATCGATGGAGAGCCGGATACAGTGATCCGGTCTCCACCTGAAGCACATCTCCGGATCGCAAACGTAACGCCTGGACAATGCCATATCCATGCTGCGGTCCCCATTGCAGCGTTTGAAGAATGAGCATGTCGAGTGTTCCCTGCAACAGCTCAATCCGGTTCTTATACTGGTCTTTTTCGCTCATAGATGTAGACACGCTACTCCCAGTGGAGGTAGATTGTCTACTTCGTTTTGTATAGCGCAGCGAGCAGCCTTGCCCAGTCAGCAGATAAAAGTACGTCAGTTCTCAGGACGAAAATTGGTGATTCTGCATTGGCGCTAAATCGCCGATACAGTGCGCCGGGATAAACCGGCATGAAGCAGGGAATGAAAGAGTCCTACGAGAAAGGAGTAGCGAACCTCTCGGCCCCGAGTTTTGCGTTGCAAACCGCGAGGTGTGTGGCGAAGCGTAAACAGGCTCGACAAAGCGTGGATGATCAAGCTCGTCGAGCATCGCGTCGCCGACCGACGCATCCTGCGCCTGATCCAGAAGTGGCTCAAGGCGGGAAGTGGTCGGACACGGAGACAGGTACTCCGCAGGGGTCGGTGATCTCACCGTTTCTTGCCAACATCTATCTCCACTATGTGTTCGATCTCTGGGTGGACGTCTGGTGTAAGAAGTGTGCGCGAGGCGAGGTGATCGTTCTCCGATATGCGGACGACATCGTCCCATGCGCTAATGAGCGCTCGTGCGGATCTGTGCGGGGGCGATCAGCAATGATAGTCCCTACCGCGACCTCATTGACAACCGACCACGATAAGCGTTTCGTGGCGGGTCTGGCTCATAACGCTGGGTGCCGTAGCGGTTTATCGAGCAGTGCCGGGCGAAAAAAACAGGCCATGGAAATGACAGAGTATGGGAAGGGTGGAAATCCCTTCGGGATTCCCACCCTTCCCACGGCCTCGACTGCTGGATATATGTCTTCTCATGTCCCTCAAGTCGAACCATCGCCTCCGCTAGGGGATGTAACGGATGTCTCAGGTCCACAGCGTAACGGATGTCCCGGTACACTCAGTTCGACTTCAAGGTCGGCCTCAGATGATTTATCCGTGAATCCTGGGTGAACACACGGTTGCGGTTGACTCTCGGCGCGGCTGGGAAGCCGCGCCGGTTTGAGAGTTCCCAGATGAAATGTTTTAGCTTGCGGCTACAGGTTGGTGACCGTGGTGCTTGACGTATTGGCTGAGCGACTCGAACCTGGTTTCCTTGAGTAGCTCACCGAGAGTGCGCTCCCCCTCCCAATCGGGGGCAAAGTGCTGCCTATAATGTTCGCGCAGGTGTTTGATCTTGGTGGTGGGATGCTTGTGATCGATCTGTCCACTCTTTTCGCGGGCGCGGCCGTCCAGGCCAGGATTTTTTGGCGCGTTGCTCATACCAACTCCTTCAGGGCGTGTACAAAGCCCGGAGTTTGGGCTCCGGACTCTAAGCAACAAAGGGCCGTCCGTCTTTTTAGATGCGGCCGCGTCGACCACCCGCGTCCGCCGAGACTGGGATGCGGGCTACTCTAATCTTCATTATTTACAAGTGGTTAGCACTCGTGTAGGATCTGCATTTTTAAGGCCGATCCACAGTTCCACGCAAGAAAAGTAGCACTTCGCCACACTTGGCTGTGCAGAGTTGAAGTGAAAATGCTCTAAGACTTGCCCTCTATGCGGATCCCGATGGGTTGGCGAATTTGCTTGGTGATGATGGTGGCCGGCGTCTCCGCTTGGGCGCTGGTGGAAGTCGTGCTCCCCTCGCGAGCGACGCGCGCATCGGGGCCATCGCAATACGTGTCCAGCGGTGTATTCACGCCTGCGCATCCCACTGCATCCGCTGCCATAAGAGATTTTCTGGATGTCCATCCAGAACATCCGGTGCAGCCTATCGCCTACACTCATACCGTGCACCTCGCCAAGGGGCTGCCCTGCACTTTTTGTCACGTGGGCGTGGACCAGGGACCCGAGGCACGTATCCCCGGAGTGAATGTGTGCATGAGTTGCCACTCGTCGATCGCTACTGACCGGCCGGAGATCAAGAAGATCGCCGCCTATAAGGCGCGAGGCGAGGAGATCCCCTGGGTGCGCGTGTACAACTACAGCGAATCGGCGCACGTGCGCTTTAATCACGCGCCCCACATCCGCGCCGGCGTGGACTGCGCTTCCTGCCACGGCGACCTGACCAAGCAGACGACGGCCGAACGCAAGATTGATTTGAATATGGGCTTTTGTCTCAACTGTCATACGCAGAAAAAAGTATCGATCGATTGCGAGACCTGTCACTACTGAGGCTTATGGAACGGCGAGACTTCATCAAGATATCGGCTCTCTCTGGCGTGATGGCCACGCTTGAAGCCTGTCGTGCGCCGGATAAGCAGTTGGTCCGTTTCGTCCCCGAGGAAGAGCTGATCCCTGGTATTGCCACCTTGAAGCCGAGCGTGTGCACTCTTTGCTCCGCGGGCTGCGGGCTGCAAGTGCGGGTCATGCAGGGCGAGGCAGAAGTCGTGCGTCATGGTCAGCAGGGGCTGATTAAGATGGGGCTGGCGAAAAAACTCGAAGGCAATCCGCAGAACCCCATCAATCAAGGAAAGCTGTGCGCCCGCGGCCAGGCAGGCTTGCAGGTGCTCTACCATCCCGATCGCATCACTCACCCCATCAAACGCACTGGCTCGCGCGGTTCCGGCGAGTTTCAGGAAATAACCTGGGACGATGCGGTGAAGGAATTGTCCGCGCGCCTGGCTGCGTTGCAAGCATCGAAGTCAACCAACGCGCTTGCCTTTTTGGCGCGGCCCTTGCCCGGGCAACGCCACGAGCTTATCGAGCGCTTCCTGAAAGCTTACGGTGCGCCGCCGGCAATGTGGTACCAACCCTTCGACGAAACCGTGCTGCGTCAGGCAAATCTGCTCAGCTTCGGGCACGCCGCATTGCCGACGTTCGACCTTGGCCGCGCGGATTATGTCATTTCCTTCGGCGCTGATTTTCTCGGCGCCTGGAACTCTGCCGTGGCGCAATCGATCGGTTATGGCGAGATGCGCCAGGGCCGCCCCGGCCGCCGGGCAAAATTCGTGCAGGTGGAATCGCGTATGTCGCAGACCGGCGCCAACAGCGATGAGTGGATTGCCTGCCGGCCGGGAATGGAAGGAGCGCTGGCGCTGGGCATCGCGCATGTCATCCTGAGCGATAAGCTCGCTCCGCAGGGCTCCGGGTCACGCGCGGGTTCGCTTATCGCGGGGTGGTCCGCGGGCCTGCCGGATTACTCGCCCGAAGCGATAGAGAAGCAGACCGGCGTGCCTGCGGCGGTAATCAAGCGGCTGGCGCATGAGATCGCGCAAAGCGGATCGGCAGCTGCCATCGTTGGCGGTGCGCCGCTGGCCCACAGCAACGGCTTGTTCAACGGGCTGGCCGTCAATGCCTTGGAATCGTTAGTGGACCGTGGACCGATATTGGGCTTTACTCCTGATGTCGCGCCGCAGTCTGCGCCGCTGATGCAGGCCAGCGTGGCGAGTCTCAAGGCCGGGCTCGCTGGCCCGCACGCGCCGCAGATGCTGCTGCTCTACGAGGCCAATCCGATTTTCGCTGCGCCGCCGGCTCTGGGGATACGCGAGGCCCTGGGCAAGATTCCGTACATCGTTAGCTTCGGGAGTTTCATTGACGAAACCAGCGCACAGTCGGATTTGATTCTGCCCGACCACGCGCCACTGGAGTCCTGGCTCGACAGCATAGCTGAGTCCGGCTCGTTGCAGGCGGTGGCCAGCCTCGCGCCACCCGCCGTTCTGCCCCTGCACGACACACGCTCCATGCCCGATGTGCTGCTTGGCCTGGCCCATCAACTCGGCGGGGACCTTGCCCAGGCTCTTCCGTTTGCGACTTATGATGCCATGCTACGCGCCGCCTTCGTTCCGTTGCGCACTCATGGGGGCTCCATCGACGCCAAGACAGACGACGATTTTTGGGATGCTGCGCAGACCCAGGGCGGGTGGTGGAGCGGCACATCCGTGGCCGCCCCATCGTCTCCTGTGGCGGCGTCCCCGCACGCACCCATGGCGATGGCTGAACCGGAATTTGCCGGCCCTGCGGGCGACTTTCCGTTCTATTTTCTGCCCTACCCCTCGCAGCAGTTTGGCGATGGTTCGCTGGCCCATCTGCCCTGGCTGCAGGAGATGCCCGATGTGCTGACCTCGGCTATGTGGTCGAGTTGGGTGGAGATGAATCCTAAGACGGGCGAGCGTTTGGGCATTGGTCATGGCGATCTGGTGGAAATCGCATCGCCGCAGGGAAGCGTGCGTGCGGCGGCGGTTCTTTCCCCCGGCATCGCGCCCGACATGGTTGCCATGCCGGTGGGCCAGGGGCACCAGAATTTCACACGTTTTGCCAGCGGACGTGGGGTGAACCCGCTCTCCATTCTTGCGCCTCTCACGGAAACTGAAACGGGATCGCTGGCCTGGGCCGCGACGCGCGTGAAACTAACGCGCGCAGGCGGACCCGAGCAGGCCAAGTTGGTATTGTTCGCTGGTGGAATGAGCGGCTTTCCGCATGAAGAGCAACGACGGTGATGCCTTTTGAGAGAACGGGGTAGACGGGTTGCGGAAGAAGTCTCTGTTGGGAGGCGGAAGGCATCCCTCAGCGGCTAAAGCCGAATTCCTTGCAAAGCATTTACGTACGGGCTGAAGCCCGTACCCTTCAGTACATATCGTGGTGAGGTGAGAAGGGCAGGCGAAATCGAATGTCACATAAGTGGGGATTGGTCGTCGATCTTGACCGCTGTACGGGATGCGAAGCGTGCGTGGTCGCCTGCCATGCGGAAAACAATATCCCTACCGCGGGTGAGGATCAGGCTGCGCGCGGACGCGCCAAGCATTGGATTCGCGTGGAGCGTTATTGGGAAGGCGATTTCCCCAATCCCAAGATTCGCTTCCAGCCTGTCCTCTGCCAGCAATGCGATGAGGCGCCCTGCGAACCCGTCTGCCCCACCTACGCCAGCTATCACACGCCCGAAGGGCTCAACTCCCAGGTCTACAACCGCTGCATTGGCACCCGCTTTTGCGCCAACGCGTGCCCGTATAACGTGCGCTTCTTCAATTTCTATAACCCGCAATGGGATATGCCGCTGCAGCTGCAACTCAATCCCGACGTCTCCGTGCGCACCGTGGGCATCATGGAGAAGTGCACTTTCTGCGTGCAGCGCATCAAAGCAGCCGAGATTCAGGCGGAAGCGGAAAAGCGCGAGCTGAAGGATGGCGAATTCACGACTGCTTGCGCGCAGTCTTGCGCCTCAAAGGCCTTGGTATTCGGCGATCTGAACGATCCCAACAGCGAAGTCGCGCGCCTGTCGAGCTCTAATCGCGGCACCAAGCTGCTGGGCGAGCTGGGCACCAAGCCCAACGTGACGTATCTCGAACGAGGCACCTGGCAAGATGCAAAAAACGGCTGAACAAATCGAGCACGATCTGTTGCGGCCGCTCTTCCACAGTAGCGGCAAGTATTGGGTCGCCGTGGCGCTCGCCACCACCCTGCTGCTTGCCGGTGTGGCTGCATTTTTTTATCAGCTCTATTCCGGCATCGGCGTTTGGGGTATCAACTCCCCGGTTTTCTGGGCCTTCGACATCACCAATTTCGTTTTCTGGATCGGCATCAGCCACGCAGGCACGCTGATCTCTGCCATACTGCGCCTCACCAATGCCACTTGGCGCCGGCCCGTTACTCGTTGCGCGGAAGCCATCACCGTTTTCTCGGTTTTGATCGGCGCCATCATTCCGCTGTGCCACATCGGGCGCCCGTGGCTCGCTTTCTGGATGATCCCGTACCCCAACGAGCGCCATATCTGGCCCAATTTCCGCTCGCCGCTTGCCTGGGATTTTTTCGCCATCTCCACCTATCTCACCGGCAGCACCACCTTCCTCTACCTGCCCACCATTCCGGACTTCGCGGCGGTCCGCGACGCCTCCACTGGTTTGCGCAAGAGGGTCTACCGGGTGTTGGCGCTGGGATGGCAAGGCACGCAACGCCAATGGCAGCGGCTTGAAATCGCGATGCATATCATGGCCATCGTCATCATCCCGGTCGCCGTCTCGGTGCACACCATCGTCTCCTGGGATTTCGCCATGACGCCGGTGCCTATGTGGCACTCCTCGATCTTCGGCCCGTACTTTGTCGCGGGTGCGATCTTCAGCGGTATCGCGGCCTTGATCCTGGCTATGGCGCTGCTGCGCAAGCTGCTGCACCTGGAGGACTACCTGGAGCCCATCCACTTTGAGAACCTGGGCAAGCTGCTGCTGACTATGAGCCTGCTGTGGTTCTACTTCACCTTCGCAGAGCGGCTTACCGCCTGGTACGGCAACTCCCCTTCGGAGATGGCTGTCTTCTGGGAGACCATTCGCAAGCAGTTCGCACCGCTGTTCTGGATCATGGTGTTTTGCAACTTCATCATCCCCGTGCCTATCCTGGCCATCAAACGGTTGCGGACAATTACCGGGACCGCGATTGCCTCGTGCACTGTGGTGGTGGGCATGTGGCTGGAGCGCTTTCTCATCGTCGTGCCCTCGCTCGAGCATAAGTTCCTGCCTTACTCGTGGGGAACTTACCGCCCCACCTGGGTGGAAGACACTTTGATGGTTTCGAGCTTTGGCTTCATGCTGCTGCTGTATCTTTTGTTCTCAAAGGTCGTGCCCATGATTTCTATCTGGGAGTTGAAGGTGGGTTTGCAACCACACTTCAGGGTTCGCACGTCTCCTAAGCATCATGGTTTGGCAATGCCTGGGCCACTGCCCACGGACGTGGCGGAATGAAGGCCCTCTACGCGCTCTACTCTGAACCAGAGGCCGCACAGCGCGCCCTCGACTCCTTGCGCGCGGGCGCTGCCGGCTCCGAGCTCAAGTTAGACCCGCGGCAGATCGTCGTGATCTCCGGTGAGCCCTACGAGGGCTACGAATTTACCGACGAGCACACCACCGGAATCCCCTATCGCTGGGCGGTGGTGGGCGCGGTGGTCGGTGGCACCTGCGGCTTCTTGCTTACTACGCTTTCGCAGAAGTCCTATCCGATTTTCACCGGCGGCATGTCCCTTACGCCCGCGTGGACCAACGGCATCATCGTCTACGAGATGATCATGCTTGGCGCAATCCTCACCACGCTTGTCGTTCTACTTATCGGCGCAGGACTACCTAATTTCAAAGGCGTGATTACAGATCCTGAGATTTGGAACGGAAAGATACTGGTGGGGGTGGTTGACCCGCCGGAAAATACGCAGGCGGAACTGGAGAAGCGTCTGCTCCACGCGGGCGCTGCGCAGGTGAAGCAATCTTAAGGTGCCTAACCCGCTAGGAACCGGCCTTGATGCTGGTCACCTTGATCGTCTTGGTCGCCGGGTTCAGGGTTCCGGTCACTGCTACTTTCGCCCCGGCGAATGCGGCGCTTTTCTTCTGATCGTCGAGTTGATAGGCAGTCTTGGTTGCGGGATCGAAGAGGGTGTATTTGCCGCCCATGTTTACGCAGCGAGTGGTGCAATCCTTGGGACTTTCGCCCTTCTGCTCCATAATCTGGTGGCCGCCCAAAGCGGCGCACTGGCTGTCAATGATCTCGCCCTTGTAAGTCTGCGGTCCTTGGGCAAAACTGCTCAGCGATGCCAACAGACAACCTGCACTGATCGCTAGTTTCTTCATGGAAGGAGTCTCCTTGTGGCCGATTTTCGGGGTCCCTCAAGCACTCGACTATGGGACGTCCGGGATACTTTCATAATGCTTCGAACATTGTCAATATTGGACTTCGCGCGGTTTCTCTTCCGGTTCTACGCAGATGCTTCAGGCCGTCCGGCGCAATGACTATAAGATGAGCTATCTCAGCCGCCGGAAGGATATCGAAGCATGGAGAAGCACTCGGCCCATCACAGCCACCATCATCATCCCTACCCGCACAACCATGTCGTAGACGGACCCACCTCACGCCGCGACTTCCTTCGTGTCCTGATGGGCGGCGCCCTGGCCGGGGCCTCGATTCTGGAACTAGCCTGGCATCGAGCTGCCTGGGCCAGCGCGGCGGCTCCTAGTTCCGAGCCCAACCTCTTCGACATTCAGAAGGTTGCTGACGGCATTTACTTTGCGCGGGCCCATCCTCAGGCGATGTTGAACTGCAATGCCGCTATATTCGTCCGTTCCAAGGACGTAGTCGTCGTCGATGCGCACGCCAAGCCATCGGCGGCAGCTTCTCTGATAGGCCAGATGAAGCGGGAAGTGACCACCAAGCCGGTGCGCTACGTGATCAATACCCACTTTCACTCAGACCATACGCAAGGCGATCCCGCCTATCGTCTGACCGGCGAGAAAGTCGACTTTATCGCGAGCTACAGCGACCAAGCAGCTGATGGCGACCCAGGCAGTCCTCCGGATGAAGGCTTCGGTGGCAACCGTGCCGCAACAAATTGACGCCCTGCGCGATCAGGCCGCGCGGGCAACGTCCGCTGCAGAAAAGGCCTTCTGCGCCGACCAGATCCGGCAGCTGCAGGCTTATCAGGCTGAGCTTAAGGATTACACGCCGGAGTTACCCACCATCACCTTCGACAAGTCGTACCTATTGCGAGATGCGGCGTACGACCTGCACGTCGAATTTCACGGTCATGCGCACACCTCTGGGGATGTGGTTGTCTATTGCCCGCAAGCACGGGCGGTCGCGACTGGAGACGTGATTCATGGCTTTCTGCCCAACATCGCCGACGGCTTTCCGCGCCTCTGGCCGGCCGCGATTGACTCCATCGGCGGTGACGACTTCAACATCATCCTGCCCGGTCATGCCGCGCTGCAAACAGGCCGTACGCAGATGGTCAACCTGCGCAACTATATTGAGGAATTGACCGGGAGGGTCGAGGAAAGCAGGAGAGCCGGCCAGTCCCTGGCCGAGATGCAACAGCGCATCACCGTGGCCTCACTCAAGTCGCTCCACTCCAACGGGTATGAGGAGTACCTGGCGCGGATGAGGGCGCTCAGCAACTCCCCATTCAGCAAACTACCGCCGTTGCAAAGCGACGTCAACGGGAATATAGCCGATGTCTATCGCAACCTCGACAGGACTTAGGGCAGTTTCGCAATTGGTGTAGACCGAAGGGACGGGCCTCTTCGATAGGGTTGCGTAGCAGTTGGATCTCCACCAGCGCTAAAGCGCGTTATGAGGACGGAGACTCTTTCACGGAGCGCTAAAAGCGCTCCTCCCCCCGCATAAATGCAGGGGCTTCCACGGTCGCATAGGGTGGGGGCTTCCACGGTCGCATAAAGTGGTTTTCTTCCCGGGAAAACCACACCTGGCGCGAAACTGCCTTAGTCGCGTCCGCGTAGTTTGGTGAGCAGCCTAAGGATCTCGAGGTACAGCCAAACCAGCGTGACCATAAGCCCAAAGGCGCTGTACCACTCCATGTATTTTGGAGCGCCCATCCGTGCGCCACTCTCGATGAAGTCGAAATCAAGGACCAGGTTGAGGGCAGCAATGCCGACCACAATCAGGCTGAATCCGATCCCGATGGGACCCGAACCGTTGATCGAAGTAAAGTGAACTCCGAAGAAGCCCAGCACAAACTGCAACAGGTAAAACAGCATGATCGCGCCTGTCGCAGCCACGATGCCCAGGCGGAAGTTCTGTGTCACTGGGATCAGTCCGGAGCGGTAGGCGAGCAGGAGAACCAGCAAAGTGCCGAAGGTCAGGCTGACCGACTGGATGGCAATTCCGGGGAAGCGCAGCTTCGAGAATGGCCGAGATGCTGCCCAACGCCAGCCCTTCCAGTAGCGCATAGGCGGGCGCGGTTACCGGAGACCATTCCTTTTTGAAGACCGTCACCATCGCGCAGACGAATCCGCCAATGGTTCCCGATCCAAAGCCAGGGGAGTACAGCGGCTGGCGAATGCGTCTGATTAAAGAGATGCCAGGTCCAGGCTGCGGTGGCAATTGCGCAAAAGCAGAAGCACGCCGGTCTTGTTGACCGTACCGTCGAGGGTCATCCCACCGCCCCGTACGGCGACGTCCTCAAAACGCTTCTGGTTCAAAACAGGATTCGACGTCCTCATCAGTTGCGCCACGTTCCACTCTCCTTACACCAACCGCTCTCATACCATTTTACGGCAAGCAGGCACAACAACGTTCTAAGCCGCTTGCGGCGCGTGGGGTTCGATGCTTAGACTGGAGTTGTCGATGGAATGAGGTGGCTAGGGTTCCGGTTCTATTTTCTGGACCGGTCCGAGCGCCACAAAGGACCGGACGGTCCGCACCCAAGGGCAAAAATCCCAGAGGGAAAAGTCGAAAGCGACTTTGTGTCTCTGGGAGCGGATTTTGTCACTTACAGCATTTCTTCTGGTTACCTTTGCTTCGCTCGCCCACGCCACGTGGAATTTCCTGGCCAAGCGGGCAGCCCATAGCAAGCACCTCATCTGGTTTTCTTCAACCACCGAAGCGTTGTTGTTCGCACCCGTAGCGGTCTGGGTCTTGGCCGAGGTATGGTCGAGTCTTAGTCTGCGGCCGGTCCTCTTTCTGCTGGCCACCGGCGTCTTGCATCTGCTGTACACGGAGAGTCTGCTCCGCGGCTACAGAGCTGGGGATCTCACTGTCGTCTATCCACTGGCACGGGGAACGGGCCCTCTGCTGTCGTTCTGCGGTGCGATTCTGCTGCTGCATGAACATCCGTCGCTGCTGGCCGGAGCGGGGGCTGTACTCATCACATTGGGGATTTTGCTTTCTGCTGGTGGCCTCTCCGCTCTACGCCACGCTCATAACCACGCGGGATTGTTTTGGGGTGTCGCTACCGGTTGTATGATCGCGAGCTACACCCTGGTCGATGGTTACTCGGTCAAGACGCTTCTGCTTTCGCCCTTCCTGGTGGAATATGCCGGCAACCTCTTTCGCACGGTTGTGCTTTCCTGGGGAGCCTACCGCCGTCGTGCGTCCCTCTTGCCGGAATACGCCCAATGGTGGAAGGAAGCTTCCGGAATCGCTATTCTGACTCCGATCGGATACATCCTGGTGCTCTTCGCAATGAGGCTGGCCCCTATCAGCCATGTCGCTCCGATGCGGGAAATGTCGATGCTGTTCGGCATGTACTTCGGAGCCAGGTTCTTGAAGGAAGGCCACATCCTTCGTCGCATTCTTGGGTCGGTTTTTATCGCCGGTGGTGTAGCCGCGTTAGCGTTGGGCTGAAGCAGCGGTAATTGACGTCCGCTTAACAAGTGCAGGTTAGGATGCAGGGAACGGAACGCTTCGGCTCAAGGTAAGTGCAGCAGGCTGTGCAACATCCGTAACCTGCTATCCTCTATCCCGGTACTCCTCAAAGCGCAGGAGCTTGATTCTCGATGTCGCATCCCAGAGCGGATGTTGCGATCGTAGGCGCGGGAATCCTGGGGCTGGCCCACGCCTATGTAGCAGCGAAAGCTGGTAAATCCGTGGTCGTCTTTGAGCGGAGCCCGCGGGCGGCCGGCGCTTCGGTGCGCAATTTCGGCATGGTCTGGCCCATCGGCCAGCCAGCCGGGACGATGCTTTCGCTCTCCTTGCGCAGCCGCGAATTGTGGCTGGAAATTCTCGGACCTCGCCAAACTGCCGCGTCGAGAAACGGGATCGCTTCATGTAGCCTACCGTGCGGATGAGGCAGCGGTGGCGCAGGAGTTCGCCGAGCTCGGTCCTAAGTTGGGCTATGAATGTTGTTGGTTGAAGCCTTGCGAAGTTCTCAAACGCTCGCACGCCGTCCAGCCGGATGGGCTCGCAGGCGGGTTATGGAGCAGCACCGAACTTACCGTCGATCCGCGCCAGGTGATCCAGTCGTTGCCCGGCTTTCTCGCGGAGCAATACAACGTCCAGTTCGTCTTCGGGACCGCAGTGACGGCCATCGAACTTCCTGTCCTGCATACCGGCAGAGGTCCATGGCAAGCGGAAACCGTGATTGTTTGCAGCGGGGACGATTTCGAGACTCTCTATCCGCAGCACTTTGCGACCAGCGGCCTGACTCGCTGCAAACTACAGATGATGCGCACCGTTCCGCAGCCTGGCGGATGGCAACTCGGCCCTTCGCTGGCGGCCGGGCTCACGCTGCGCTTCTATCCCGCTTTTCAGGTTTGCAGCGCACTCCCGGCGCTCAGCCGGCGCATCGCGGACGAGACTCCAGAGTACGATCGCTGGGGAATCCACGCGTTGGTTTCGCAAACTACCGATGGAGCGCTCACGCTTGGCGACTCCCATGAGTACTCGCTCGCCGTCGACGTTTTCAACAAGGAGGAGATCGACGAGATTATCCTTCGCTACACACGGCAGTTCCTGCGGGCCCCGGATACTGACGATTGCCGAGCGCTGGTACGGCGTCTATGCCAGGAATCCTGAGAAAGCCGCTGGTCGTGATGCAGCCGGAGGACGGGGTCAGGATTGTGGCCTCGCCGGGAGGTTCCGGCATGACGTTGTCCTTTGGGGTGGCGGAGCAGTCGATGCGCGACTTAGGATTTATCCATGCCTAGCCAAAAAATCCGCGCCCTCTTTCTCGACTGGGCGGGAACCGCCGTCGATCACGGAAGCATTGCGCCGGTGCACGCACTGGAGAATATCTTCGATCAATTTGGCATCGCAGTTCCGCGCCCGCTGATTCGTCGATATATGGGTTTGGCGAAGAAAGACCACGTCCGCAAGTTGCTCGAAGAGCCGGAGGTGAAACAACAATGGCGGGCGCTGCGCAATGCTGTGCCGCAAGAGCGCGACGTCGACGCCATCTACGCCAATTTCGAGCCGCAGATGATGGAAGTGCTGGAAGGCTACGCAACCGTCATTTCGGGGGTGGTAGACGCCGTGGAAATTATGCGCGCACGGGGCGCCAGGATCGCAGGTACGACCGGCTACACCCGTGCGATGCTTGACCGGTTGGAAGCGCTGGCAGCCCAGCAGGGCTATCGCACCGATCGCTCCCTGGCCCCTGAAGATGCCGGGGGAGGCCGGCCCTTTCCCTGGATGTGTTACCGGCTGGCGATGGATCTCCGCATCTATCCACTCTCTGCCTGTGTGAAGATCGGCGATACCGAGGCGGATATTGAAGAAGGCCTGAATGCAGGCATGTGGACCATCGGCGTGACCCGCAGCGGGAACACGGTCGGATTGTCGGAAGGCGATTGGTTGCAGCTTGATCCCGGCGAACAAGGAAGGCGTCTCGCTTGCGCTGAGCAGGAGCTGCGTGCGGCGGGTGCACACTACACCGCGGAAACTGTTGCTCACGCGCTGCCGATGCTGGACGAGATCGAGCGCAGAATCGCCAACGGGGAGCGCCCGAAATGAAGGCCGTGCTCTCCACCGCCGCACCTGCCCCGGCGTGCCGTGGGGCGCCTCACGCGCTGGCATGTGCTCACCGTCTCTTTGCTATTCCTCGGTTACGGCGGTTATTACTTCTGCCGCTCCGATTATTCCGTCGCCTTGCCCCTCATCATTGCCGAAGAAGTGCGCAAAGGCACACCGGCAAACGTTGCCCAGATACGGCTTGGTTCGATCGCTTCGTTCGGAGTGCTGGCCTATGCCATCGGCAAGTTCCCCAGCGGCGGGCTGGCGGATCGCTTCGGAGGCCGGCGCAACTTCCTCGGCGGCATGTTCGGGTCCGTTCTGTTCACCGTGCTTTTTATGCTGGGCGGCGGCTTTCCCATCTTCACCCTCGCCTGGCTGGGCAACCGTCTGGTGCAGTCGCTGGGATGGGCTGGGCTGGTGAAGGTGACCTCACGCTGGTTTTCCTATACCGCCTATGGCAGCGTCATGGCAGTGCTCAGTCTCAGTTACCTTTTCGGAGATGCGATTTCTCGCGCGATTATGTCGTTGCTGCTGGCGCATGGTTTCGGTTGGAGAGGAGTCTTTGGCGCCGGCGCAGGTCTGCTCAGCGTGATTTTCTTATGCAATCTAATTTTTCTACGCGATTCGCCTCAGTCCTACCACTTGCCTGCTCCCGAGGAGAATCCGCTCAACCTCTTTTCCGATGTAAGCGCAGCGGCCACGCGGCCGGGAATGGCTGCGATCTTCCGGACCCTGTTGAGTTCGTACGCTTTCTGGCTGGTCTGCGGACTTTCTCTTGGGACCACACTCCTGCGCGAAACCTTTAATCTCTGGATACCCACTTACTTCACCCAGATGGTGGGCATGACGGGCGCTCAGGCCGCTAGCGGCAGCGCTCTCTTTCCTTTATTTGGCGGCCTCTCGGTATTGTTTGCCGGCTTCCTCAGCGATTACCTTGGCCCCGAAGGCCGGAGCCGCATTCTCTTTGGCGGGCTCTGCTTTTCTGTTCTGGCCTTGCTGGGGCTGGCGGAAGTAACCATGCACGCTCCGCGATTCGTACCGCTTGCACTGGTCGCAGCGGTCGCCTTCTGCCTGCTTGGGCCCTACTCGTATCTGGCCGGGGCGATGGCTCTCGATTTTGGGGGAAGAGAGGGGAGTGCAACGGCCTCCGGAATGATCGACGGTTTCGGCTATCTTGCGGGCATTCTTTCCGGCAACGCCATGGCTCATTTAGCGGTCACGTATGGGTGGCAGACAATGTTTCTTGTTTTGGCCGGCGTCGCGGGACTTACCAGTATTGTCGGCGGGCTCGCTCTCTGGCAGCAACATCGGCGCGCCATCGCGGTTGGTTTGCTGCGCCCTGCGGAGGGACAATGACTGCGAAAGCAGAGGATATCGATGTCGCCGAGTTGAAATGCACGCCGGCCGGGCTGACTATCACTTGGCAGAATTCCTCCTACAGTGTTTACAGCTCGCTGTGGCTGCGAGACAACGCTCCGGCCCATCGCGATGCCAGTACCGGTCAGCGGCTGATAAGCCTGGCCGATCTCCCGCTCGAACCGCGGCTGCTTACTGCTGAGCGCTGGCCGCCGGAGCACATTACCCTGAGCTGGGATGACGGCGTAACCGCCGTCTTTCCTCTCCAGTGGCTGCGCGCCTTTGACCGCTCCTTACGCATGGGTGTACGGCCCACGCGCCTGCCGTGGATGGGCCAGCCAGCCGCGCACTTCGCCCGGTGTGCCTACCCGGACTGGGTGGCGGATCCATCTATCCGCGAAGACTGGCTCTATTATGTGGGACGCGATGGAGTGGCTTTCCTTAGCGACGTCCCTGTTGAAGACACCGCTGTGCTGCAGGTGGCCGCGCACATCGGCTTCGTTCGCGAGACCAACATCGGCCGCATCTTCGACGATCGCGGCGGCGCCGACGTACCCGTCCACACGGACAGTCCTTATCGTGATCCGGTACCGGGTTTTAAGCTGTTGCATTGTCTCTCAGCAGCCGGTCAGGGCGAGGAAGGTTATTTTGTAGATGGAATGGCTGCGGCGGAGCGGGTGCGCGCCCATGATGCCGAGGCTTTTTCCACGCTCTGTCAGACGCCGGCCTTGTATCGCTTGCAAGATGCCAACGTAGACCTCGCCGTAGAGCGAACCATGCTTGAGGTGGACACGCGCGAGCAATTCCGGGCCATCCATTACGACGACCGCTCGATTGCCCCGTTATCTCTCAAGGGTCCTTTGCTCAAGAAGTATTATGCTGCGTACCGTCAGCTTGCCGAACTCCTTTGCGATCCAGCGCGCTTGGTACGTTCCCGTCTGCAGCCCGGTGACCTGGTTCTTTTCGATAACACCCGCATCCTTCATGGGCGTAGTGAGGGCTCCAGTCACCTGCAGGGCTGCTATCTGGAAGCAGATGGACTCTATAGCTCACTCGCCGTACTTTCACGAACAAGGAGTTCGCACCATGACGACCGCAAGAATTGAGAGCCTGATCGATCTGCTCAATGCTAAAGGAGAGAGCGCATACTTCGGAGAGCCCGTCTCCATCCTTGAGCACAGCTTGCAGGCGGCCCACTCCGCCGAACTGGCCGGCGCCGGCCCGGCCTCGATTTCCGCCGCGTTACTCCACGACGTCGGCCATATGCTGCATGGGCTCGATGAAGAAATCGCCCAGCGCGGCCTCGACGGTATGCACGAGGAGGTCGCGGCCGAATATCTCTCCCGCTGGTTTGGAGACGAGGTTACGGTGCCGATCCTTCTTCACGTCCCAGCCAAGCGGTTTCTTTGTTGGCAAGACCACGAGTACCTGCAGCAGCTCTCTCCCGCTTCGCTGAAAAGCCTTGCTTTGCAAGGTGGGCCAATGAACGATGAGCAAGCTGCGGAGTTTCTGCGCAACCCGTTCGCACAGGCTGCCATCGCGCTGCGCCGTTGGGACGACGAGGCCAAAGTGCCTGGCTTGCGGGTTCCTGATGCGGCCTACTATCTTCCAACACTCCAGGCTGCATCACTGGTGGGAGCTTAGCTCCCACCACTTTGCATCCGCCAGAACAACTGAGGTTTCGATTTGGCGTTCGGGGATTTTCCAATATTGTTTGAGAAGCCGTTCCTTCTCTTTGGCGGAGACCATTTGAAAGCCATGCCGCTCGTAAAAGCGGATTGCCCAGACGGCATCAGCCCATGTTCCTATCAGGACCGGATCTTTCGCCAGCAGGCGCAAATGAGAGAGCAAGTGGGCTCCTATCCCCTGCTTCTGGTTGGTGGTGCGAACATAGGCATGCCGAATGAGCGTCACGTCTCTGACTTGTTGAAGTCCCATCACGCCTAGAAGATTGCCTGCATCCTCGTAGCCCCAGAACACAACACCGTCATCGATCTCATGTTGAAGCTTTTCCCGCGACATATATGGTTCTGTCCACCGATCTTCAGGGATGGTACCGCGATAAGCCTGTGCGCCATCATTGATGATGACCCAAATCAGGTCGAAGTCGCAGTCGTCGCAGCGGCGGATCATGGTCGCTCCTGGGGATTGAAGGAAACTCGCGCATCCAACGGGTAGATAGGCCGGGGAACACGCCGATAGGGAAGAGTCCTCAATTTCGGCGTGCTTACTCCGGGTGTGTCGACCAGTATCATCTTTTTCGCGATTTGCTGGTATGCTGCCCGGAAGCCATTGGGACTTTTCACCACAACAATGCGCATCCTCTCCGGCTCGATGCCGTGGCTGCGAAAGAGTTCCGGTTCCACTGTCATGGCGGATCTCTCCGCGACCAGCAGGCGAATTTTGCCCACATCAAGAACCACGGCACGCCCCATGCAGGTCTCGACTCCAGTGTTGTAGCCGCGTGCACGGCCGGTCCACCGTCCATCGGAGATAAGACGTACGCGCGCGACGATGCGAACTGGCCGCGAATGCTGGCGATCGATCGTTCCGCCCACAGTCAGGCGAACCGTGGCATCCACCCCCGCGGCGATCGCACGGCGCACCGCCGGTGCGTCGACGAGAAAAATAGCGGCGGGGTAGCCGGAGCATAGCTCTACCAGCGGCCCCAACACGCCGGTGCTATCTCCCGGTGAGCCCGAGCCGGTACTGTCTGAAGGTTCAGAAAGGACGACCAGACCGTCGCTTTGCATCGCCTCGCGCAATGCTTTGCGCACCGGAGTCAGCTTGACATCGAACTGCCGTCGTGCAGCCCAGAAAGCTGTAGCCAGTGCGTCGGCTTGTTGTTGGCCGGCGACGGGATCGTTATTGGTAACCGAGACGGTGCTGCACCCCATCTCAGGAACATCCAGCCACGGTTGGACTCCGAAAATCGAAACACAACAGGCGGCTCCCGACTGTTCCAGCTCCGACGCCCGTAATATCAGGTGCCCAAAGGGGCCCGACGTGGTCTGCATATTTTCTGCCGGAACGATAAGCGGGAGTTTGCGGTAGCGCATCGCCGGAGACAAAGTACCCTTTAAAATCTGCAGCATGAGCTTCGCCGCATTCTGCCCTGTTTCAAATAGGTCGATATGTGGATAGGTCTTGTAGCCGACCAGGATGGTCGCGCTCTCCACCATGAGCTTGGTTACGTTGGCATGCAGATCCAGTGTGGCGACAATCGGTACATGCGGCCCTAGAATCCTTCTCGATGCGTTTAGTAAGTGGCCAGCTACGTCATCGGTGGACTGGGCAGTCTGCGCTCCATGCAACGCTAGCAGTAACCCTTGCGGGCGGGCTACACTGGCCAGCTTCTGCAAGTATTCATGAGCGAGACGTTGGTAGTCGGCGCGGAGCATTCGTCCGGCAGTGACTGCCCAGCCGGAGCACAGCGGTTCGACCTTGCGGCGCGCTTGGGAGAGAACGCTGAGGAAACCTCCCATCTCGGTAAACACGCCGTCGTGCCTTCGAAGCACATCTTTTTCAAAGACAAGTCCGAAATCCTCGTACCTTGTCTTTAGTGGAGAGAAGTCGTTGCTTTCCTGGACGATGGATGCGACTGCAATCGCCATTGCGCTCTCTTTCAATAAAGCCGCGTCCGGTACTGTTCGTCGATACCCTGTTCGAACTCTTCGGCTGTTTTGTCTCCGGCAATCTGGTCCGCCAAAATCTTGCCCAGGCTGGGGAAGCGCTCCCGCGACAGGCGGCGTTCGGGGTTCCAGAGTTCCGACCGGATCAGGGGTTTGCCACAGTGGAAAAAGACTTCCTCCGCGGTTACAACAAATCCGGACATAGGCATCTTGCCCTCGAAGGCAAGCGGCTCTAGCGTAGATGGGCCGATGACCACACGCACAGTGCCGTTCACGCGCAAGGTTTCATTGATGCCCGGCACCATGAAAAGCAAACCGACATGGGGGTTCTCGGTAATGTTGTTGATGGTGTCGGTTCGCCGGTTGCCAACGCGATCGGGAATGATCAATGTCTTGTCATCGATCACCATCGCCACCTGGCCAGGTCTATCGCCGCGGGGAGATGCGTCGGCTCTGCCCGCCGCATCCGTCGTAGCCATCACAACGAATGGCGAAAGCTGGATGAATGCCTTGCAATGGGCATCGAGGTGATCGAGCTGCTTGGCCTTCGACATGTGGCTCGGCTCGCCGTAGTGAGCGCGTACTGCTTCAGCATCTCTTAGTTCGTCCACAGGCGTAACTCCTGTCTGTTACTGAACCGCCCTGATGGTGAAAAGCGAAACCGACGGACCGTCGATCTCGGCTGCTATGAAAGGGTCCATCCCGGCCAGCGATCCATCCTTAACCGTATCAAGGTCGTGACTTTCGTTGATGATCCTCTGTTCGTAAACTGTGTTGCCGCTCCAGGGAAGCCCTTTCAGGTCCAGCCGAATCGTCTTCTTGCCGCTGCCAAGGTTGGTGATCAGTACGCGAATCGTCTTCTTATCTTCCGACATTCCTGACAGCGCCGAGATGTTCTCCCCTTCGGGCGGCCCGATGCCAATGCGTTGGGGCGTCTCGAGCATACGCTGGAACGCTAGAAACGAGTAATACGCCTTCTGTGGTGCTCCGGAAGAAGTAAAGATTCCCCACATGAAGTTGGTACCGGAAAAGTAGGTGGCTATATCCACCGGCGAATCCTGCAAGTCAGTCATCACCGTGGCGTCGAAGGCCGCTCCGAAGGAGTTCTGCAAGGAATCGAAATAGGTACGGCTGGCTGCAGGATCTTTAAATAACTTGTTCCAGTCTGCCGGGCCGTAATTCCATTCGTCCACGATGTTCTCTGCGCCCAGGAAGTCGTACTTGGCCATAAGCTGGTGAACATCGCGCCCCCGCTGTGCCACTTCATGCGGATGCTGGGTGTAGATATGCCAGGAAACAAAATCAACCGGCACATGGTGCTCGTGCTGGTACTTCAGAAAGCCCTCGAGAAAAGGGATACTGCCGGCGATCGCGGGGCCGCCTACCTTTAGCGAGGGGTCGAGCGCTTTAAGCTTGCTGGTCGTAGCCTCATACAACTGGTAGAACGATTCCGGGCTGCCAGCCCAGAAGACCAGGGGATGTCCATCCGGCTCATTCCATATTTCCCAGTACTTGATATTTGCCTTGGGTCCCTGGGCCCACCCCTGGTTGTAGTGGCGCACAATATGAGCCGCGATGTCCGCCCATTTGTCGAACGATGGAGGTGGCTGGTTGTGGCGCACGGCCGTCTTGTATTCCGCGCTATAGCCCAAGCGGAAAATAATGTTGATGCCCAGGTCGGTGATGGTCTTGAGATAGTAGTCGCTTTGGGTAAAGTCGTAGCTCTCCGGCCGGTCGGGGTCGGCGTTCCAATCGGGAAAAACATAGTTGATATCCAGAACGTTGTCATAGGTCCAGGGAACATCGTGCAACCGCACATTACGAATGCCCAACTCCTTGTAGTAGGGGCTGAGGTCCACGATGCCGCGTGTGCACAGCGGCCCGTTATCCACGTCGTTCACCCGCTTGATCTTGCCCGTCACCTGGGAGGCATCGACAGAGAGGATTGCCTCTGCGGCGTTGAGGGAGCAGAGCGCCGGAGTCAGCATCAACAAAGTCGCCAGGCATCTGTGCCAGGTTGTCACCGTCGATACTCCTCAAAGGATGCGGTCAGAGCTATGTCGAAACCATATCAGGATGTTGCAGATGACTTCTACAATATCGGAACGAATACCAGGAGCTGCTGCCGTGCCGCCTAATGGACTACCGAGCCAGGGAAACAGCCCTACTCTACTGCTGCGCGGCCTGCGCAAATCTTTCGCTGACGTTGTGGCGGTGGATGGCCTTGACCTCGAGGTGATGGGGGGAGAATGCTTCGGGTTGCTGGGGCCGAATGGTGCGGGAAAGACGACGACCATTGAGATCTGCGAGGGGCTGACCGCAGCCGATAGCGGAACGGTTGAGCTATTGGGGTTGAATTGGGCCAAGGGCGCGAACGAACTGCGCCAGCGTATCGGCATTCAACTGCAGGAGACGCAATTTCCTGAAAAGCTCACGGTGGATGAAACACTGCGCCTTTTTCGCAGCTTCTTCCGCCGCGGCATTCCGGTAGAAGAGTCCATCCGCAGGGCGCAGCTGGAGGAGAAGCGGTTCACCCGTGTGGGCACGCTCTCGGGTGGCCAGAAGCAGCGCCTTGCCATGGCCTGCGCACTGGTGGGCGATCCTGAGTTGTTGTTTCTGGATGAGCCGACAACCGGACTCGACCCGCAGGCGCGGCGCCACCTATGGGACCTGGTGGACGGGCTCAAGCAGGCGGGGCGCACCATCATCCTCACCACGCACTACATGGATGAGGCGGAGCGGTTGTGCGATCGCGTGGCGATTATGGATCATGGGCGAATCATTGCCCTCGGCACTCCGCAGCAGCTGATCGCTTCGGTCGGAGGAGAGCACATCGTCGAGTTCGCCGTCATCGGCCATGAGACTGGAGATGGGTTCGTCAACCCGGCCCTGCTAACCGCGATCTCTGGAGTAGAGTCGCACCGCGTGGATGCTGGAGTGCACCAGCTCTCGGTTCGCGAACTGCATACCGCGGTGCCCCTCATCTTTGCCACCTTGACTGGCCAGGGCCTCCATCTGAGCGAATTTCGCACTCACTCGGCGACTCTTGAAGATGTTTTTGTCGGGCTGACGGGAAGGAATTTGCGCGATGAGTAAGCTTGAGCAGAGCAGCCTCTATCAGTTGACGATGATCCGCTTTCGCCTGTTCCTGCGCGAGCCGGAGGCCATTTTCTGGATCTTCGTTTTTCCCATTCTGCTGGCCGTGGGGCTGGGGATTGCCTTCCGTAATCGACCGGCGGATGTCTATCAGGTAGGCGCCACGACAGCGCAACTTACCCAGGCGCTGGCCGCCGACAAGGGTCTAAGGGCGGTCACCATAAGCGAGCCAGAGGGTACCCGGGCACTGGCAACGGGAAGCATTCTGCTGCTGGTTACTAAGACGCCGGATGGCGTGTCTTATGAATACGACGAGACGAATCCCGATGCGCGAACCGCCCGCATGGTGGCCGATCGTGCAATCCAAACAGCGGCGGGGCGGCGTGAGGCCGTTCATGTCGAGAATCAGCTGGTGCACGAGACAGGTTCTCGTTACATCGATTTTGTCGTGCCGGGTCTGCTGGGCATGAACCTGATGGGCTCCGCGATCTGGGGCATGGGCTTTTCGATTGTGGAGTCCAGGCAGAAGAAGCTGCTCAAGCGCCTGGTGGCTTCACCCATGCCCCGCTGGCAGTACCTGCTCTCGTACCTGCTGTCACGGTTGTCGATGCTGGTGATCGAGGTGGTAGGCTTTCTGGGTTTTGCGCGGTTGGTTTTTGGTGTACCGTTTCGTGGGTCGATGTGGGAATTGGGATTGCTCTGCGTGCTTACTTCGCTCGCGTTCTCCGCGCTGGGGCTCCTGGTAGCCTCGCGGGCAAAGACGATGGAGGCGGCCTCAGGATTAATGAACCTGGTCATGCTTCCCATGTGGATCGTATCCGGGGTCTTTTTTTCGGCGACACGTTTTCCAG
Source organism: uncultured Acidobacteriaceae bacterium (assembly GCA_963785315.1). Classification (GTDB taxonomy): domain Bacteria; phylum Acidobacteriota; class Terriglobia; order Terriglobales; family Acidobacteriaceae; genus PALSA-350. The sequence continues at coordinate 468,952 of CAWAUX010000012.1, forward strand.
CGGTGATCCAACCCGTCGTGCGAGCCCTTCCGCTGACGGCAGCCATCGAGGCGCTGCGGGGAAATATGCTGCAGGGTACGAACCTGGGCCAGCAGACGGCTCAGATAGGTATACTGCTCGCTTGGCTGGTAGTGGCCTTTGCTGTCTCGCTTCGCATCTTTCGCTGGAGATAGGCGGCTGATAGCGCCGCGGAGAGGATGACATCGCGTTGAAGCGTCTTAAGTCCACGGATGTAGTCATCATTGGTAGCGGGTGGAGCGGCCTGGTCATGGCCAAGGAGATAACTACCCGAACCGCTCTGCAAGTAACTGTCCTGGAGCGTGGCCCGGCACGCACTATCTCCGAATACGCCAGCGGTATGGACGAAATCAACATGCGGCGCGTGGGCCTGGTGCAAAATCCAGCAGAGCAGACCATTACGCATCGGCATTCTCTAAAAGACAGGGCTGTTCCGATACGCCAGTACGGCTCATTTACCCCTGGAACGGGTACCGGGGGCACCTCCGAACACTGGGGTGGCATCTCCGACCGCTATCTTCCCGACTTCTTTGTCTTGGCTACGCATCTCCGGGAAAAATTTGGCGCTGCCCGAATGTCACCGGATTGGGCCGTTCAGGACTGGGGAATAACCTACGACGAGTTTGAGAATTACTACTGGCGCGCGGAACAGTTGATGGGCATCAGCGGCAAGGCCGGTAACTTACGCGGTCAACTGATCGAAGGCGGCAATATCTTTGAGGGCCCCCGTCAGCATGAGTACCCTACTCCGCCTTTGACGGCTACCTACACCATGGGCTTCTTCCATAAGGCGGCGCTCGAGATGGGCTATCACCCGTACCCGCTGCCCGCAGCTAACTTGAGCCAGGCATATACCAATCCTGACAAGGTATCGCGGCCCGGCTGCGTTTATTGCGGCTATTGCCCGAACTATGGATGCATGATCGGAGCTAAGGCGCAACCGACGAACACCATCATGCCGGTGCTTACCAGCCGGAACAACTTCTTGTTGCGCAACAACTGCTGGGTACGCAAGATCGTTCACCGCAACGGACGCGCCGAAGGCGTTGTCTACATGGATGAGAACGGGGAGGAAACCATGCAACCCGCCGAGATGGTCGTGCTCTCGGCATGGACCCCCAACAGCATTCGGCTGCTGCTGTTATCGGAGATTGGCGAGCCCTACAATCCGGTCACAGGCAATGGAACGCTGGGCAAGAATCTAACTCACCAGGTCACCAGTGGAGGGGCAGGGATGCTGGTGTTCAAAGAGCGTCTGAATCTCTTTATGGGATCGGGCGCGGTGGGATACGGCATCGCGGACTTCGATGGAGATGTCAAAGAGGAGCCTCCGGAAAAAGTGTTGCGCGGCGGACTCTTCTTGCGCGGTGCGGCTGCCAGCCAAGGGCCAGTGGCTTCGTTTGGCCGCATACCGCACGGAGAAGCTCCACGCAACTGGGGCTCAGCGTGGAAAAAAGCTTCCATTGACCACTGGGACAGGATCGGTCCCGGGGTTGAAATGAGAGGCGATCATTTCGCTTACAAGCAAAACTTCATGGACTTGGACCCTACCTATACCGACAAGTGGGGAGATCCTTTGTTGCGGATGACATTGGATTGGACGGATTATGAGATACGCCAGATGGCTTTCGGAAGGCGGTTGGGCAATCAACTTCTGGAGGTGATTGCGCGGACTTCGGGGGCTACGCTGATCAAGGCCGAGACAAGCAGTAGCGGCTTTCATCGCTATAACGCCGGCCAGTACATCACTACGCACATACAGGGAGGTGCGATCATGGGAAGCTCTCCAGAGCAAAGCGTGGTCAACCCGTGGCTGCAACATTGGAAGATGCCCAATCTTTTTGTCGTGGGCTCGTCCTCGTTCCCACAGAACTCCTCTGCCAACCCGACGCTTACGATTGTCGCGGTGAGTCATCGGGCGGCGGATGGCTTGATCGATCATTACCTGAAAAAACCAGGTCCGTTGGCGTAGAAGAGGAATCATGAAACGGCGCGAGTTTATATTGATTCCGGCAAAGGCCCTGGGTGGCCTGGTGCTGTACTCGCTGGTGGGCGAGTTGATGCCCGCTCTCGCGGAAGATGGTGTGAAGGTACCCTTGCGGTTCTTTACCGCGGGAGAAGCGCAGGTTGTTCAGGCGGCTTGCGCGCGTATCTTTCCCAGCGACGAAAGCGGCCCTGGGGCTACCGAAGCGGGAGTGGTCGTTTACATTGATCGCCAACTTGCCAGTCCTTACGGTAGAGACGCACGCCGTTATACGAAGGGTCCATGGGTGAAATCGGTTCCGGAACATGGCTATCAGGGCAAAGACACGCCACAACAGACTTATCGGGCCGGTATCCCGTTGTTGGGGGCCGACTTTGCCGGAGTTTCTGCTGAGCAGCAGGATCTGCGTCTGGAAAAGATCGAGGAGACGCACTTCTTTCAGCTATTGCGGCTGCATACGCTGGAAGGGATGTTTTGCGATCCACTGCATGGCGGGAACATGGGGATGGTTGGCTGGAAATTAATTAGTTTTCCCGGACCACGGATGAATTACCGGGATCAGATCGACAAACACTTCGGCCACACTTACAGTCTGCCTCCCATGAGCCTGGAACAGATTCTTCGCCACCCGGTCAAGGGAGTCGAAGACGACGTGGAGTAGGCGGAGGTGGATTCTACGCACGGTGGAGGGAAACAGCAGGCTCCGCTCCTGTTCCACGGCAGGCCGGGACAGGAGGGATGATAATTTCGTTTAAAACTTGATGATTTCACGGGCCAATCAATAAGGTCACATCCTCTCTGGATGCCGATTCTAAAAAAGAAAGGCGCGTCGAGTGCTGCGGTATCCCACTCAAGCCCAAACGCGGGCTTGAATGGGGCACCCAGCTTTAATGGTTAGAAAGAGAATCTTGCCAACAAATTGCAGTTGGCGCAATTTTTGCCTCCGCCGGTCAGCGGTGCACTGGGCTCGCACATGCCCGACGGCGAGCTGAGCACGTGAGCGTGGCAATGGCCCATCTTTAGTTTTTCGTTGACCCTTCTCCGGTACAATCGGCGTGTCATTCAAAAAGCCTGCCTTCGCGGGCGATCCCGTTTGTCTTGCTCGGAAGGCCCATGTCCGGAACGACCAAATCTCCGCTGTCCAGCATGAACGATTCCCTCTGGGGACCCTACCTTAGCGAACGCCAGTGGGGCACGGTGCGGGAAGACTATTCCGATAATGGAGACGCATGGAGTTACTTTCCCCATGACCATGCACGCAGCCGTGCGTATCGCTGGGGCGAGGACGGTTTGGCAGGTATCAGCGACGAGGAGCAGAGGTTGTGTTTCGCTCTGGCGTTATGGAACGGGCAAGACCCGATCTTGAAGGAGCGGCTTTTCGGCCTCACCAACGGTGAGGGCAATCACGGTGAGGATGTCAAGGAGTACTACTACTATCTTGACGCTGCGCCCAACCATTCTTACCTGAAGATGCTCTATAAGTACCCGCAGGCGGCCTTCCCATACAGCCGGCTGTTAGAGGAAAATCGCAATCGCGGCTTGCAGGACAACGAATTCGAACTGATCGACACCGGCATATTCGATGAAAACCGCTACTGGGACGTTTTCGTCGAGTATTTCAAGGCTGGTTCTGACGATATCCTGGCGCAGATAACGATTTACAATCGCGGCCCCGAAGCCGCCGCATTGCATGTGCTTCCCCAATTGTGGTTCCGCAATACCTGGTCGTGGAGTCAGGGTATAGGCAAGCCGGAGATCAGCGCCCAGGGTGCGGCTCTTGCCGCGAACCACCCCCAACTAGGAACCTACTATCTCTACACGGAAGACGCCGCCGACCTGTTGTTTTGCGAGAATGAAACCAACTGTGCGCGCCTGTATGGAGCCGCGTCCCAGGGCTATTACAAAGACGCTTTTCACGAGTACCTGGTGGGCGGGGACCGGTCGGCGGTGAACCCGCTTTTGCGCGGTTCTAAGGCCTGCGTGCACCTCACTGCGCGGGTAGGAGCCGGCGCCTCTACAAGGTTTCGCCTGCGCCTCTCGCACGCTGAGAATCCTGCACCCTTTGCCAATTTCGATCAAATTGCCAGCGCGCTAAAAAGTGACTGCGATGATTTCTATTTCAAGATTCAAACCGGTATGGAACACGAAGACGCCCGCCTGGTGCAACGGCAGGCTTTCGCCGGGATGATATGGAACAAACAATATTACGAATACGACGTGCGCCGCTGGCTGGCGGGTGATTCGGATGCTCCGCCTCCTTCCGCCCAGCGTCAGTCCGGCCGCAATTGTGAGTGGCCATATCTCAATAGCGGCACAATCCTCTCCATGCCGGACAAGTGGGAGTACCCCTGGTTCGCGTCGTGGGACCTGGCTTTTCATGCGGTCACCTTCTCATTGATCGATCCGGAGTTTGCCAAGAACCAGCTGTTAAAACTGTTGCATGTCTGGTTTCTGCATCCCAACGGACAGCTTCCGGCTTATGAGTGGAACTTCAGTGATGCCAATCCCCCGGTTCATGGATGGGCCACCTGGCGGGTCTTTGAGATTGATCGGAAATTTCGCCGCGCACAAAACCCGGATGACCCTGGGGACCTTTCCTTTCTGGAGCGCGTCTTCCAGAAGTTGTTGCTCAACTTCACCTGGTGGGTCAACCAAAAGGACATGCATGGACGCGATCTCTTTCAAGGCGGCTTCCTCGGCCTGGACAACATCGGCGTCTTCAATCGGGATCAGGCCCTCCCCGACGGCCGCTATCTCAGCCAATCGGATGGAACCAGCTGGATGGCGATGTACACACTGGCCTTGATGAGGATCGCCCTCGAACTGGCACAGCACAACACCGACTACGACGACATGGCGACCAAGTTCTTCGAGCACTTCCTCTACATTGCCGGGGCCATGGTTGATATGGGTGGGCGCGGCGTTGGGCTTTGGAACGAGGAAGACAGCTTCTATTACGACGTACTCAATATGCCGGACGGGCAGACCGTGCCCATGCGCATCCGGTCGATGGTGGGCTTGATTCCTCTCTTTGCCGTCGAGACCCTGGATCCCGAACTGCTGGAGAAAGTTCCCGGGTTCAATCGGCGCATGGAGTGGTTTCTTACCTACAGGCCAGATCTTGCCATGCTGGTGTCGCGCTGGTTTGTTCCCGGGACGGGCGAGCGCAAGCTGCTCTCGTTGCTACGGGGACATCGCATGAAGGCGCTCTTGCGCAGGATGCTTGACCCCAATGAGTTTCTTTCCGACTACGGCATCCGTTCTGTCTCCCGTTATCACCTTGAACACCCATATACATTCTGGACGATTGACGGCCGTGCGCTGAGTGTCGACTATGAACCGTCCGAGTCTCGATCGCGTCTTTTTGGAGGCAATTCGAATTGGCGCGGTCCCATATGGTTCCCGATGAATTTCCTCATCATCGAATCGCTGCAGAAGTTCTACTACTACTACGGCGACGACTTCAAGATTGAGTGTCCAACGGGTTCAGGAACGTTTATCACCATCAACGAGGTGGCCGCGGAACTCACCCATCGCCTGACGAAAATTTTCCTCAAGAACAGTGAAGGCGTTCGCCAGGTAAATGCACTCTACCCGCGTTTCCAGCAAGACGAAAATTTCCGTGATTACGTGCCCTTTTATGAATACTTTGATGGAGATACTGCGAGAGGGGCGGGCGCTTCCCACCAGACGGGGTGGACGGGAGTCATCGCCAAGCTGTTAGAGCCTCGAGCAGGCTATCAGGGCCGGTAGAAAAGAATGGATTCGAAAGGAATTTACATGTCACTCGCGAAGAAGGTTGCCATCGTCACTGGCGGCAATAGCGGCATCGGCAAAGCAATCGTACTCGAGCTCGCCAGGCGGGGCGCATGCGTTGTTATCGACTACGTCTCTCATCCCGAGGCGACCGACGCTCTCGAAGCGCAGATCGCTGCTTTGGGAGAGTGTGTTATCGGCCTGCAGGCGGACGTCAGCAAACTGGATGATCTGCAGCGCCTGGTGTCGGCTGCGGTCGATAAATGGGGGCGTGTCGATGTCATGGTGAACAATGCCGGGGTCGAAACACGCACATCGATTCTCGACACCACCGAAGCGCAGTACGAGAAGGTGTTGGACATCAACCTCAAGAGCGCGTTTTTTGGCACCCAACTGGCGGCCAAACAGATGATCAAGCAGGGCGGCGGTGGCCGTATCATCAACATCACGTCTATCCATGAAGACTGGCCAATGCCCGGCAACACGGCGTATTGCCTCTCCAAAGGCGGTATGCGCATGTTGACCCGCACGGCGGGTGTGGAACTCGCTCCGCATAACATCCTGGTCGTAGGTGTAGCTCCCGGTGCGGTCGCGACGCCGATCAATCTTTCCACCATGACGGATCCCGCGCTCATGCAGAAGTTGAACGGTGCGATTCCACTCGGACGGATGGCGAAGCCTGAAGAGATCGCCAGCGTAGTGGCCTTCCTGGCCGGCGATGGGGCTAGCTATATTACGGCGACCACCATCATCACGGATGGCGGCATGATGCAGAGCAGCCCCGGATTGTAGGGGTCGAGTGCTGTGGTATCCCACTCAAGCCCCACGGCACGCTGGGGCAGGCAACCGGGCTTGACCCCGATTTCCTGCCACGCTGTGCTAGAGATGTCCGCGTGTGCGCCTTTCATTAAGGAAAGGCGCATGGAGTGTATCAAAGCCACAAGCCTCCGCAGGAAATCGGGGCAATGGGGCACCGAGCAGTTGCGTTAGGGAAAGGCGCGCACGGGAGTTTAATCTGGAAGAGCAAAGCTGTAGAGCACGTTTCCTGCGGCGACTGCGATGAATTGTTTTCCGTCGATTGCGTAGCTCATTGCCGATGAGGCGATGCCAGCGCCTGTCTGGAAATGCCAGAGCGACTTTCCTGAGTCGCTATCCAAGGCAATCAGATTTCCTTCCGCGGTGCTGACAAAGACCAAGCCTCCGGCGGTGGCCAGCACTCCTGCTGCGGCCGACATGTTGGAAATCGGGAACTTCCACTTCACCATCCCGGTCTTTGTGTCGATGGCCATTACCCCATTCTGGCCTTGCTCGACGTTGGCCATGAAAGGTACGCCGCCTATATACTCGCGTCCCGCTTCATACTTCACCTCTCCACTGCGGTAACCATGTCCGCCGTAGCGCGCGGCCACGTAGAGTAGCGACCGAACAGGATCGTAGGACGGGCTTTGCCAATTGGAACCACCGCCCAAGGTCGGAAAAACGACGTTGCCCTCCGGTGATGATTTCCATTTGGGCGCCAGAATAGGATGCCCATCCTTGTCGTAACCGAGATTCCATGTCTCCTTGACGTAGGGCTTGGCAAAAATAAACTTCCCGTCCGTTCGATCGAGAACGTAGAACATCCCGTTACGATCGGCCTGCATAAGGACATCACGTTTCTCGCCGGCAATACTTTCATTCGCCAATACCAGATCTTCGTTGGCATCCCAGTCATGCGTGTCGGCGGGCGTGAACTGGTAGTGCCACTTTCGCGTGCCTGTGGCCGGATCGAGAGCGACCACGGAACAGGTAAATAAGTTATCGCCTTCGCGAACGGCTCCATTCAAACTGGGACCGGGGTTGCCTACCGCCCAGTAAAGTGTGTCCAGATCGGGATCATAGCTGCCGGTCAACCATGCGCCGCCGCTGCCGTGCTTCCAACTGTCGCCGCTCCAGGTCTCGTTACCGAACTCGCCCGGCCCTGGAATCGTATTGAAGCGCCATAGCCGCTTACCAGTCGCCGGGTCGTACGCATCGAGAAAACCACGAATACCAAATTCTCCTCCGGCGATCCCGACGATGATCTTGTCTTTGAGCGCCAGGGGTGCGCCGGTAATCGAATAGCCCTTGAGGGTGTCGGCTATCTGGGTTTCCCAAAGCATACGTCCGGTGCGAGCATCGAGCGCAATCAGGGCAGCGTCGAGCGTGCCGAAGAACACGCGGCTGCCCAACACCGCAGCCCCACGATTGAATGGGTTTATCTGGTACGGACTTACTACCTTCTGCCGTCGCTCAAATTTCCATATCTGAAGTCCGGTCCGGGCGTCGATGGCAAACATTTGTCCAGGCGGTCCGGAGGTATACATAATGCCGTCCACCACCAGCGGGGTCGACTCCAGCACAGAATTGCCAGGCATCTGCACCGCCCATCGCGCCTGCAGTTGGCTGATGTTTGCGGGGGTGATCTGATGCAGGGCAGTGAAGTGTTGTCCCTGGTAGTTGCCCCAATACGTCAGCCAATTCTGGGGCTCGGCTTGAGCATTGCGCAGCCGTTCAAAGCTCAAGCCCGGGGGTAGTTTCACCTGTACGGTCTTGCTAAAATCGCGAGCTTTCAAGCTCTTCAGGTAAGCGACCAGGTTCTGAATTTCGCTTTCGGAGAGAAGCTGACCGTAATTAGCCGGCATCAGCGACTCGTGTTCGGTCTGTTCATCGACGAGATCCCGTTTATCCAATCGATAGAGTTTTCCATCGGTACCAGCCAGGATCAGGTTGTAACTGTCCTCGGCTCGTGCGATGCCTCGGATCTGCTGCCCGCTTTTGGTCTTGACACTGACGACGCTCGGCCCAAAGAAACGCCTTCTCCTGAGCTGTGGGGCGTTGGGGTTGAGGATCACGCTACGCAGGTACGACGCGGAGTTTGTTCCGGCAGCCGAGAGATCGGGCCCGACATCGGAACCTCGGCCGTTCACCTCGTGGCACGAAGCGCATCCACCTTTCCCCCAGAATGTCTGTTCACCCGCGACCGCATCGCCGGCTACGACTTCATTGCCCGCGGCTCCGTTAGTGTTGAGGCTGCGTAGATACGCAATGATTCGCCAGATGGTGTCGGTTGGTAGCGCTGCGAAGGCAGGCATTTGCGTGCCCGGAACACCGGTCCGTATGGTCTGGAAGAGGTCGTTGTCCTCTCCCCCGTGTTTGAAGTTTCCTGTGGCCAGCGCGGGGCCACGATCTCCTCGCGCTTCCCCTCCATGACAGGCTTGGCAGGTTTGGGCATATAGATCCTTGCCGGCGGCAATTGCGGCGGGATCGCCGGCAAAGGGATTCTTTACTGTATCGGGAGTATCCGCGCGCTGCGCGATCATTACTCCGGCACTCAAACCTACCGCCGCAATCCAAAAGCTGATCGCTTGCAGCCTATTCCGTAACCTATGGGTCATATAGGGTGTTCCCTTCTGGTTTTACCTCCGGCCTATTTTCCAAAAGGAAAGACCGCGCATGGTCAACTCTTCGACTGCTGCCAGTGTTTCAGTAGGCCCTGGGCATTCATCCATTCGAGAAAAGGCGTGGTCCAGCCTGAGACAGCCGCTGAATTCATCTTGCAGACGCCAGCGTCTGGCGATGGACACGTGAGCCCTCCTAATCCCGCTAATCGAATCAGTTCGATTTGATACTACATCGCTAACGGCGCAATGAGCCTACTCGCTCATTCGGCCCCGCGAATTCGAATAGGGAGCCCTTCACCTGTCATGGGACGTGCCCTATACGGCTGAAGTTGGCTGGTCCAGCGACGTTACCCATGTCACCGTCCAGGTTACAGATGCCGAGGACAAGGGTGTTCCCGCTGCGGGTTTGGAAGAGAGGTCAGCCAGGCTGTTTGGGCGGCTCGTCGGACTTGCTGAAGGCAGTTAGCCAACGGGCGGCAATGCCGGAGAGCCGCTTACGGACAACTACGGTGAATTCGGGCTCTTCCGTATTCTGCAGGGCGTTGACCAGTTCATAGTGTTCTCTGCCCATGGACCCGGTTAAGGGAGCACCGCTGGCCAGAACGACGAAGATGAAGAGCGGCGCCATCAGGCGGTCGAGGGTCTCGGCAAGATAAGCGTTCCCTGACAGGGCCCAGCATTGGCGGTGAAATGCGTAATCGAGCTCCAGGAATTGGCGCCGATCGCCTCGCTCGCCGGCTTCGACCACCTTTGCGATCTGGCGGCTGAGCTCCTTGAGGTCATTCTCGGTAACCCGCGGCTTGGCCCACTGCAGCGCCAACAGCTCCAGTTCCACCCGGAGGGTATAAAGCTGACGTACTTCGGCGACTGTAAATTGGGTAACAAAGGTGCCGGTGTTGGTTACCCGGCGAACAAACCCCTGACCCTGCAGGGAAATCAGCGCCTCGCGCACCACTGGCGTTCCGACTTTCATCTGCCGGGCAAGTTCCCGCTCGACGATGGCGTCGCCCGGCTTGAGCTCGCCGGCAAAGAAGGCGTCTTTCAGTGCGTTGATAACGCGATCGCTCAGGGAAAGGGGCTCAATTTCGGCAAAGGTGGGCATATACCCTCAAACCTGCTCGTTCGTGGATTCAGTGGACGGCTGCTCGTTCATTTATCATCGCAGCACCGCCCTGCTACCCGCAACCGCGTGCGTTTGGGTTATCCTTGTGCGACTTTCAATCCGCCAGCTGGCTTGTATGTAGACTTCTTCTTCCGTTGCCGGGTAGGATGATAGATCAATTATCAAAGGGTCGAATCAAGGGCCGAAATGGCGTCAAGTAGCGATCCAGTGATGGCCGTGCTGCCAGGGGCTTCTCGCCCGGAACGGGCACGTCCAACCCATGTTCGTTACATCGTGTTGGGGCTGACGATCGGCGCCTACATGATCACTTACATCGATCGGGTCGTTATCTCCTCCGCAGTTCCATCCATCCAGAAGGAGTTCGGTTTCTCCATCGTGACCATGGGATGGATTCTGAGCTCGTTCCAGTGGGCTTACGCTCTTTTTCAGATACCTGGCGGGTGGTTGGGCGATCGTATTGGTCCGCGGCGTGCGCTCACGCTCATTGTGAGCTGGTGGTCGCTTTTTACCTGCGCCACGGTGCTGGCGTGGAGCGCGGGATCGATGGCGTTGATTCGCTTCCTTTTTGGCATGGGCGAGGCGGGTGCTTTTCCCATTGCCACGCGGTCGCTTTCCCGTTGGATGTTGCCCACGGAGCGTGGCTTGGCCCAGGGCGCCACGCACGCCGGCTCGCGGCTGGGGGGAGCAATTACGCCGGTGCTGGTGGTGCTGATCATCGTGCACTATGGATGGCGAACCGCTTTCATTTGCTGCGGTGCTCTGGGATTGATCTGGGCTACCGTTTGGTTTTGGTACTACCGCGACACTCCGGATGAGCACCCGTCGGTCAATGAGCAGGAGCGGGAGCTGATTCGCTCTTCTCTCGAGCTAGCCCGCGGGTGTAAGGGCACGCAGAGTGTTCCCTGGAAGCGCATTGTGCGCAGCCCACAGATGTGGATTCTTTCTGCGATGTATTTTTGCTACGCCTATAACCTTTCTGTTTATCTGGTTTGGTTTCCCAAGTATTTGAATGACCATCGTGGATTCAATCTTCAACGGATGGGTTTCTACTCGAGTTTGCTTTTGTTGGCGGGCACGGTGGGAGACATGTTTGGAGGTTGCATCTCCGATTTCTGGGCCAAACGGTCTAACGATCTCAAAACGGCTCGGCGCACGGTGGGTGCGGTAGGTTTCCTGGTGTCAGCTTTGAGTATGGTGCCGGCTTGCCTGACGACGAACCCGATGACATGTGTTTGGCTTTCGTGCGTGGCGATCTTTGCTTTGGAGTCGACAGTGGGTGTGTCGTGGGCCATCACGCTGGATATCGGTGGCGATTCCGCTGGCTCGGTTTCGTCGGTAATGAATACCTGCGGCAATTTGGGAGGAGCTATCGGCTCCGCATTGTCGGCGTATCTTGTCGTGTTGTACGGATGGAGCGCGCCATTCCTGGTGATGGCCGGCCTTTCGGTGGTGGCCATGTTGCTCTATTTGCGAATCAATGCCAGTCAGCGGCTGTTGACGGCTTGAGGGTGGGGAAGTGCGGCTGGGCTTCTATTCGCGATTCGGAGCCAACCCAGGACCATGTCCGGGACCATGTCCTGGGTAACAACGAGCCGTCCCTACGGGACTCGATTTGGATCATCGTGGGGCGGGGCCGGCGACACGGTTTCCTGCGATATAGACCGCGTCGATGGTGCGGGTGTTCTTGATGTCGTCAAGCGGATTGCTGTTCAGCACAATGAGGTCGGCCCACTTGCTTGGCTCGAGAGTGCCCAGGTCCTTGGCGTGCAGAAACGCAGCGGCACTTCCGGTGGCCGCGGTGATCACTTGCATCGGAGTTAAACCCGACTGCACCATAAGCTCCATTTCCCAATGTGCGAAGTAGCCGGGAAAACGTCCCGGAGGGCCGCTGTCGGTGCCAAATCCATACGGCACGCCCGCATCCGCAAGCAGCTTGAGGTTGTGTTCCGCGGTGCGCAAAAATGCAGGGTACTGACTGAAATCAGGGTCTGATCGAATGGTCTGCTGATAGGTAGGGCTGTTCAATTTAGCGACTACGCCAGGCGAGACGCTGCGGGTGAAGAATGGATCGTTGGCAAACGGAGGCGTTTGCCCATAGACGAACATGGAGCCCTCACGGGAGAGCGTGGCCGCCATCTGCCAGGTTCCGTGGCGCTTCATATCGTCAATGAACGCCTGGTCGACTGGCTTATCACGGACGCTGTGGGCCAGACCATCCACACCGTAATCGACCAGCTGGCGCGCATCCTGCAAATAAAAAATGTGCGCCACCACGCGCAGATGATGGCGGTGCGCGCTCTCGATGATGGCCTGGGCGATGTCGTACGGCATCTTCTTTTTGGTGCCCAGATGGTCGTCCATCCATAGCTTAATAAAGTCGACGTGGTTCGCGGCTTGAGCGGCGACGGCCGGTTCTACCTCCGCGACCGTGGCGATCCCCTGGTTCACGCCCTCCAGCCCGCCGTAGCCGCCTTTGAAAACGAATCCTTGTCCCGCGGTGTAAATCCGCGTTTCCTCTGGACGCCCGGCTCGCTGTTGATCACGAATCTTGAAGATGGAATCTTTATCGGTGCCCATACTGAGAACGGTGGTGACGCCGTAGGAGGCATAGGTCTTCAGATCCTTCTCTACATTTTCCGGGGTGAAGAACTTTGCGTTTTGATCCAGGCCGATGGTGGCGCCGAGATGGACATGAAGATTGATGATGCCGGGCATCACATATTTGCCCTGCAGATCGATGACCTGTGCCGATGGGGGCGCCTTCAGCCGTGCCACCGGGCCCACCCACTGGATGCGGCCGTTATCCAGGATCATCGCTGCATGGGCCACGGGGGCGTGGCCGGTGCCGTCGATCAGCGTGAAGTTTTTGAGGACCTTGACTTCTGCAACCAGGGAGGTTGCAAACAACAATAGCAGGCAGCTGAGTAGACTATTTCGAATTCGTCCGGGCATCTTCGAGAATCCTCTTGGCGCGCGCCGGATTGAAGATACCACAGGAACAGAAGCGCGACAGGTAGGTGGCTGCCTGCTCTGGGCTGCGGCGATTCTCTTTTACAAAGTCGATCATTTTCTTGGCCAGCGAATGGCTGATCATCCCATGTCCGCACATGGTCGAGAGCGTGGTGACCTGCGAATTGGGAATCTTTTCCGTTTTCCCTTCAAAGCCCAGGGAGTAGCCGATGCTGTGCCTGTCGAGACAGGCATAGTTGCAGCACCGCTCCGCACCCTCGATGGAGGTGGAGATGTTGACGCTCATGCCGAAGTTTTCTTCTTTGACGCGCTTGACGAACTGCTCCGCGGCGCTCGGGTTGTCAAAGACCGCGGCACACGTGGTGGGAACGGTGAGGCCTTGGAGTACGGCCTGGAAATCCGGCTTCATATTGCGCTTCCAGTGCGCCAACGGACCCAGGTTCTTTGAAGGCCTTAACGCGCCTCCGTGCCGTGTTTCTCCCAGGTTCACCGGCTTATACTCCATGGCAATTTCCAGGAAGCGGTGGAGCTTGGGCAGCGCATTCGGATCTTTGTTGCTCTTGCTGGGGATAGCAAAGACGATGTAGTCGTCGTAGAAGCTCTCGGCATTGCCGAACCGATGGAGTGTATTGGTCATACGCTTGCAGTCTCCCTGGCGGGCTCGCCTGTGGGTTGAACAATCTGGCCCAAACCTATATTCGTCTTGGCGCGTTCCAACTTATATCCCAACCGTTGAAGAATGGGAGCAACGATCGTTTCTTCTCCGTGCTCCCCGCAACGCGTCGCGACCCCTAGGGAAACGACTGTGTCCAATCGCTTTTCAACTTCCCAGACCAGGCGAATGATCTCTTCCGTGCGTGCGACCGGAACCTTGATCTCGACAATCGCCGACATGACCTTTTCATTCAGGATGTCCGGGCGCAGGGTCCCGGTAGCTACGTCAGACATCAGCGAAGTAACAGGGTTTTTTTTCTCGAAGCTGACATTCGCCTTCGCCAGGGCCCAGCACATTTCCTGGATCTCGCGGAAACGAACCCCCACCCCGGGTCTGCCAAATTCAATGGTGAAGCCTACATCGCCCACCTTCACTCTTCCGGTTACGTCGTTGGTCTTCACCTCTTCGGTGCCGCGGCCTTCGACGCCGGTCGATTCGTGGGGCACGCTGGGGTCTGAGAATGCGCGCCGTACGACCCGCGGCCAAGCGAGTTCGTCAGGTTCGAACGCGGCGGTGGGGCAAACATCGGGTTCGGGCTCAAAGCGTATTCGCAAGGCCGCGAAGACGCGACGCACCGTGCGCACCAGGGTAGGGTTCAGGTGCTCCTGGCTCAGGCCGTTGTAGCAGGCGTAGCACTCTACGCATTCGTCGCGATTGATGGTTGCCCGCTTCAGGGCAGGGTCGATGTAGATGGCGCCCATGGGGCAAACGTAAGTGCAGTTCCCACACGCCACACACTTTTCAGGATTGATCTTCATCTTTCCTCCCTGACAAAGCCGGATCACACGATGATCTATCGTAGATATTAACACGCAGTTCACGGCCGGTGGTTTGTTCCTGATAAGCTCCCGCGGGTTATCATTTACCGCCCTTGAAACACGTAAACCGTTGAAAGGAAAAGTCTATGGATCGCAGGCAGTTTCTAAGCAGTTCCGCGGTGCTGCTGGCGTCGGGCACCCTTCCGGCGGTCGCCCAGGCTCCGGCGTGCGCTGAGCAGCCTCCGCGCCACGAGCCGCTTTACACGCAGCAGCAGCAATATCGCATCGGATATACCACCAATACCCGGGGCGGCTGGGAGGGCGACCCTTTTCAAGGAATGAGGGAAGGTAGGGAGGTGGGCTTCCGCTACATGGAGATATTCGGCGCCTCGTTCTGCCGTCCTGACACGCTGTACTACCCGGATAATGCCGAGGGGTTGATGCGCCGGATCTTCGAAATGGGCGTGAACTTCGTGAGCATCACCGGTGGCTCAGCCACGGGCAACACGCGCTTTGAGGATCTTGACTCGCGTGAGGCCGTGATCGAGAACCATTTCGCCATGGCCCGCTTCAGCCGGCGGTTCGGCTGCCAGGTGCAAAAAACGAACACCGGACGGCGGCGCCCCAGCGGCACGACGGATGACGGACCTCAAGGTGATGGCGGGCACGATCAATGCGCTGGGCAAACGGGTGAGCGAAGAGCTGGACATGCAGCTTGGGGTGCATCCTCACCTGAACAGTCAGCTCCAGACGCAACATGAGTTGGACTACATTATGGCGAACACCGATCCGAAATACGTCGGCCTGGTTCTCGACACGGGACACTTCACCATGGCGGGAATGGATCCCATAGCCATGGGCAAGAAGTACGGAACGCGCGTTCTGGAATACCACCTTAAGGACACCAGGGCGGAAGACCGCGGCGGGACCAGGAACGTACCCGGCCCGCAGGTCGACCAGATGAAGACTCCCTATTTCTTCCCCATGGGTGAAGGCGGGGTGGATTTTCCTGGGCTCAAGGCTTATCTGGACAGCATTCAGTGGAGAGGCTTTTTGAACGTCGAGCTGGATACCTCGCCCTGGCGTTCGCCCCAGGAGAGCGCCAGGATCACGGCGACCTATATACAGAACGTGCTGAAGATTCCGCTCTAAAGCCGGGTGCGACTTTGTTCGATTAAGGCGCGCAGCTTTCTGAGCCCGCGAAGCACGGTGGCCTGTTCGCTGTCGCTGGCGCCGCGCAGTGCCTCGGTGAGGGGACTGATCGCGAGTTCGGGCATGCGATTCGCCAGGAAGTCGCGGACCGGGGCGGATGGAGTGATGACGGTTGCACGGCCATCTGCTTCATCCCTGCTGCGGACAACCATTCCGCGCGCCTGCAAGCGGTCGACGATGCCGGAGACGGTGCTGTGCGACAGGCTGACCTGAGCACTGAGCTGTTTCAAACTCAGCCCCTCTGACTGGACCAATGCCTGCATGACCATGCGCTGCGGGCCGGTAAGGCCACCGCGCGAAAACTCCGTGTCCAAGGGCTCGCGCAATCTTTGCCGGATCACACTGAGATGCTGATCGACCTCCTGGGCCAACTTGTGCAAGGCTTCCTGTTTAGGCGTTGATCTAGAAGACATACGGGATCAAGGCTTTGACTCGCTCCTGATAGGAGCGATAGTCCGCGCCGAACTGTTCCAGCATAAATTGCTCCTCCACCCTGGACTTGAGCCAGAAGGACAGGAACAGGACCCCCACCCCGAGAAGTCCGCGAATTTCGCCGACAATGAGTGCTACCCCGAACACGGAGATCAGCAAACCGGCGTAGATGGGATGGCGAACGATGGTGTAGGGTCCCCGGCGAATGAGGGTGTGACCCTCCTTTACAGTCACCGACGCACTCCAGTTACCGCCCAGGTGAAGTCGAGCCCAAATAGAAAAAGCAATGCCTACCGTGACCAGGAACAATCCGATTACGCCGATAAGGTCAGTGTTCGGAACGAAAGACTGGGCGCGCCAGCCGGACTGGAAGTAACGGGTGAAGACTAGGCAAAAGGCGAGAAAGTTGAGGCTCAACCCGAGTAGCCGGGAGCCGGTCGACTGGAATCGGACGTCTGGCTTGGTGGTGAGCATGCTGAAAAGCCATACCGCAGCCAGCACCAGGAAGAGGTCGCAGGCGATTTTGTAATAGTTGAAGTGCATAAGGGCACCTCTGAGATGCGTCGTATACGACGTATATTAGCTGTCTTTCCAAGGCAAATGCAAGGGCAAATGAAGCCGTGGGGGCCAGCCATGACGAGGCGATGAATCGTTCCGGGGGACTTGGTTCGCTTGTTTCGCTTAGTTCGCACGAAGATGTTAAAAATGGGCACACGTTCGCATCTGCTGGAGCCTGCTTGAAGATTCTGGATCGCGTTCGCCGTCGTCTGCCGAAGAAGCGCCTCGTTGTTCTAGCATTGTGCCTGGCCGCAAACTTCGGTTTCGGCCAGCAGCGCTACACCGTTTCCGACGAGGATGCAGCTGCTCCCGGCTCCCCTCTGGTCGTCGTCTTGCGCGACACGGTCGCCGGAGCGGAAGCAGCGATCGCTCCTTCTCAGGGCGGAGAACTCAGCAGCTTTCGTGTCAAATTCAAAGACCAGTGGATTGAGCTGCTCTATCATGCGCGCGATTACTCATCAACCAAGGGATTCCAGGGGAGAGGGCCATTACTTTGGCCGGCGGTTGGGGTGCAGTTTCCTCTGGGAAACTTTCCAAGGTCAACTTGCGGAGATGGTTCCTACTCGCTGGATGGTAAGACCTATCCCATGCCTTGTCATGGCTTCGCAAAGAGTCTTCCCTGGCAGGAAGTAAACCGATCCGCGGACAATCAAGGAGCGCGGGTTACTGTGGAGCTACGCGATTCCGACCGCACCCGGCAGTACTATCCCTTCGGCTTTCACCTGGACGCTACTTACACCCTTGCCAGTGGGCAACTTACCATCGACTACGCGGTAAAGGCGGACGCTGATAACACCAGAGCAATGATCTTTTCGATTGGCAATCATATCGCTTTCAAGGTTCCATTCGTGCCCGGCACCGACCCTGCCAACATGACTCTTGAAACGCCCAGCACAATACAAATGTTGCGGAACGCCCAGGGATTCGTGAACGGGGAAGAGAAGCCGCGCTCCTTCGAAACTCCCCAGCGCCTGGGCGATTTCGATGCACATGTGGCCATCCCGCTCGCCGGTTATCGCAGCCAGCCCTACGCTTTGCTGAGAGATCCGCAGGGGCTCTCTGTGCGCATCTCTCAGCAATCCACTTCGGATCTGCCCGAACCCATTGTGCGCTTCAACATCTATGGAGGACCGCAGGCAGGCTATCTGTCCCCGGAACCGTGGTTCGGCATGACCAACTCACTGAATCTCGGCAAGCCCCTGGTCACTTTGCCGGCAGGAGACTCCTGGGTATGGCGCGTTCAATTAAAAGCCAATGGTCCTGCACCCGGTTTGCCGGCGCAAGCGGCCGGGGTAGAGCGGTTCGGTAGCGACTTTGGATACGTGGAAGGGCCGGTATGGTCGCGACAAGGATTTCTTATCTTCAGCGATATGTTCGACTCTCGCATCATGAAAATGACGAAGGCGGACCATGCTGAAATCTACCGCGATTACACCAACGGGGCCAATGGCAACTCCATGGATGTGGAAGGGCGGCTGTACAGCTGCGAACGGGATGGACGCCGCGTGGTGCGGATGGAGAAGGACGGCCGCCTGACCACCATTGCGTCGGAGTTCGAAGGAAAAAGGCTCAACGATCCTAACGATGTTGTCGTTCGCCGGGACGGCCAGGTCTACTTTACCGATCCTGCTCCGAAGGATTCGCTGCAGCATTTTGAACTCGGCTACTCCGGTGTCTACCACGTGACGCCGCAGGGCAAGATTTCATTGATTACGAAAATGACGCGCCCTAATGGAGTGGCTTTGACGCCGGATGGCCGTACGCTCTACGTTGCCGATACAACAGAGCGCAAGATTATGGCCTACGATCTGGATGCAGAGGGAAATGCCTCGCGGGAGCGGGTCTTTGTCTCCGGAATCGACGGCGGTCCAGATGGATTGCGCGTTGCCGCCAACGGCAACGTGTATATAGCGTGCCGGGGAATTGCCATCTATACGCCTGCCGGAAAATTCATACGAATGATTGAATTTCCTGAGACACCGGCCAACTGCACTTTCGGCGACCGCGATCTAAAGACGCTCTACGTCACGGCGCGGACCTCGGTCTACCGGGTGCGTATCCCGGACAAAGGATTTCTGCCGTACTGATCACTCGCCTGCAGGCTTCTCCGGTTCAAACAGCGCAAAGCCGAATATGTCGGAGCCCGATGCGATGGCCACATACTGTTTCCCATGGAACATGTATGTGATCGGTTGCGCATTGATCGGTTGGCCGGTATTAAAGTGCCACAAAACTTTGCCCGTCTTGGCATCCAGAGCGACGAATTCTCCGATGAGCTCGCCTGAAAAAATGACCCCGCCGGCGGTTGAAAGCAATCCGCCGCCAAGGCTCATCGATCCAACCCGTTCCTGTTGCCAGACCTGCTTACCGGTTGTCAGGTCAAGCGCCCGCACGTAGATTTTCCAGTTCTCATCGCGCAGCAGCACGTCGCCGCCGGCGCGATACTGAAAGCCGCCGGGGCGGAACTTCTCCGTGTTTTTCGTCGCTAGTCCACAACCCTCGAGGGCAACGAAATAGAACAGCCCAGTCTGCGGGCTGTACGTAGGGGACATCCAATTGGTCGCCCCGATCGATGATGGGCAAACCTTAGTGCCGGTTAAGGTCGGTTCTATCCCGGGGACGAGAATAGGCCGGCCCTGGGGCGTTAGGCCGCTGGCCCAGTTGAGCTGGGTCGCGAAGCGGTTACCATGCAGAAACTCCCCCGTCGCGCGGTCCAGAATGTAATAGAAACCGTTGCGATCTGCCTGCACCAGCAGCTTACGCATCTTGCCGTCGAAGCGTGCATCGACCAGCACTGGAATCTCGGCGCCATCCCAATCCATTACGTCGTGGGGCGTGAACTGGAAGTACCACTTCAGCTTTCCGCTATCCAGGTCGATCGCGACCATGGAGTCGGTATAAAGGTTATCGCCCTTACGCACGTCGCCATTAAAGTCCGGTGAGGGATTTCCAATACCCCAATAGAGCAGGTTCAACTCCGGATCGTAGCTACCCGTGAGCCAGGTAGCCCCACCGCCATGCTGCCAGGAGTCATCAGCCCAGGTATCTCCACCGGGTTCACCCGGCTTCGGTATGGAGTTAAAAGTCCACAGATGCTCGCCGGTTTCTGCGTCGAATGCGGTCAGAAAGCCATTGAGCCCGCGGTCACCGTAGATAACGCCAACCATCACCTTGCCCTTGGCCACCAGCGGCGCCGCGGAGGAATGATATCCGTCGGTTGATTCGGCGATTTTGCTTTGCCAGAGGACGTTCCCGTTGGACGCATTCAGCGCAACCAGGAAGGCATCTGTGGTAGTGAAGTAGACCTTGTTTTCGAAAACCGCAGCGCCCCGGTTAGGGCCTTCGCGATCCGGCGCCTTGGCCAGAATATGCTGGTAATGCCAGATCAAGCGGCCGCTTCGTCCGTCAAGCGCGTAAATCTCATTGGGCTGTGTGACGTACATGACCCCGTCGACGACAACGGGCACACACTGTAGACCGCCGGCTCCGGGCACGTGGTATACCCATTTGCTTACCAGGGAACCCACATTGGAACCCGTGATCTGGTCCAGCACGCTATGGCGCTGGCTATCGTAGCTGCCGTGGTAGCTGAGCCAATCGCTGCCCGGGGGCTTCGCCAAATCCTTGCCGGTGACCTGGGCCGTGAGAGAGGACGCGATGCCTAGAACAAGAACGAACGCGATCTTTCTCATCGTCCCACCTCACCCTCGCCGTCCTGGTGTACGTGGAGCGTGGTGTGCACTTGGCGGGCGAGCATGGCCACCAGATCCTGATACTCCTGCGGGCTAAGAACTTTGTCGTAGTCGTGGGGCATCAGCGAAGTCTTTCCGGGAATGATCTCGCGTAATTCATTGGTGTCGTAGAGATGAAGTTTGTCCTGGTAATCGAGAATCTGGATCGAAAATGCATCCTCGTTCTTGGCAATCCCTTCAACTGTCTTTCCGTCTCGCGTGACGACCTTGATGGGGCGATAGCCCAGCGGGATCGGTCTTTCCTGAGTCAACGATTCGCGCAGATGTTTCAGCGTAACCTGGGCGCCGATATTGGACAGATCAGGGCCGATGGTTCCGCCCTTTCCATTCAGCATGTGGCACTTCAGGCATCCACCGTTGCCGGTAAACACTGCCATGCCCTGTTGCGTGTTTCCGGGAACATCGGTCTCTGAGGCCGAACCGCGCATGGCGCGGATGAAGACCACGATGCGCCAGATGTCGTCATCCGGAAGGCTGAAAGGAGGCATCGCAGTACCGGGAATCCCGCCGCGGATGGTATCGAAGATCGAGTTTTGGCTGAGCCGGAAAAAACGGCGGTCGCCTACCAGGGCTGGAGCCCGTTCTCCTTCTCCTCCGTCGATGCCGTGGCAGGCAGTGCAGGTTCGGTTGTAAAGCGCATGGCCGGCGGCCACTACTTCCGGTCCCGTACCCAGCGGATTCTTAGGGTGAACGGCTTGTGCTGTCGCACCCGCAGCCCAGAGGAGAAGTGAAATGTAAACGAATCGAGTCATGAATAGAGCGCCGCTACTTCGTAGTCGTCAACGGAAGGAACGGTGAACTCGACCACTCCACCGGCGGTGTGAAAGGGGATGTCCCTTCCGGCGCGCAGCAACTCGACCCGCGTGACCTGCCGGCCTGGTGGGATCCGCATCGAAACCTTCTGCTCGCCGATGAGGTAGAACTCCCGCACCCAGCCACGGTGAACGTTGGGGTTGGTGTAGTTCAGGACGTGCACGGCGAAGCCCGCCTCGGTCTCCCAGGCGAAGACTTCGATCAAGCCTCGACCTGAAACGGAAACAGGCGCGCTGGGCCCGGCTACCCAGCGGATCGAGTTCTGCAGCAGGCGGCTAAGGTCAGTGTTTCCAGAAAGCCACATGGTGCGCTCGATATCTCCGGGGAAGTAGACGAGCCGTCCCTTTTCCGTTTGCCGCAGCACCACCGCCGGCTCATTCGTATGCGGTTGTAAAGGGTAGGAGAGTTCCGGTGGATATGCTGGATAGCCTGGGATGACGGTGAGCACCGGGCTTTCGATGGGCGCTAAGGGTATCCGGTATTCTGCACCCGGCAAAATGCTCGTATCGGTAAATCCCTGCAAGCAGGGATGCTGCTTCTCGATGCGCGCGTAGTACGGATTGCTATTGCCGCGCCTGCCGATCACCGGTCCTGCTGCGTGAATAGCGAATACGTCGGCAAGGCCGAAGTCGTTTCGCCGCACGTACTGATCCGTATACATACTGGTCTCGAAGGTGGCCAACAACGAGCCTCCCTGCTGGACGTAATCACGTAACTGCTGGCACTGTTCGTCGCTCAATAAAGCGGTGTTGGGCAAAATCAGCGCGGAATACTTCTTCAGGCGCTCGGGCTGCAATCGGTCTTCGTGAACGAAGTCAAACAGGAAGCGACCCTCGAGCAGCGCGTAGTACATGCCGTTCATGTATTGGGAAATTGATACGTCATGCGGCGGCTTATAGAAGAGTTGAGTGCGCTGACCTATCAAGACGCCGATATTGGCGATGGAATGCTTATTCGTGAAATGAGGATCGTACTTCGCCGTCCAATCGAAATACTCGTAACCGATCTTCTGGAAGCGGAGATCTTCGCCGAGGCCGTTTTCGCCGCCGATGGAGTGCACATAGGGCGTCATGCCGCTGGCTGAGGTCTCATCCAGCCAAATCTGTGCCTCAGCCGGAGACTTGGTGCTCTCTCGCCACCTTATTGGTCCGGTCGACCAAAGTCCCACTACATTGGCGGCCATCTTTCCATCGAGCACCGCATTGCACACACGGCCTTGGAGAGTGCAGCCCCAGATGGGTTCGTCCTGGCCTCCTCGGCCTTGGTTGTCTGCCTGGAACCAGTGGCATATTTCGCCCAGGGTGGCCAGGTTAGGGCCACCATGAATGCCCCCGCCAAGGTTGGCGAAGTAAAAGCTGCTGGCCTTCTTCTCCTTGGCAAGACCGTCGTAAAGCTTCCACAGGTAGAGAACGCGTTCATTGAACTTGTCCCAATAGGCGGGCGTTCCCGCAGCAGGGAGTTGGGTGCACTGCGTGCAGTAGCACGAAGGCAGGTTACCGAGCGGCGGCCAGCCATTCATAAAATGCGCGTCCACGTCGTAGAGGCTATTAATCTCGCGGATGATGGCCGGCATATAGTCGGTCATGTAGCTGGTGAACATGCAGGTCTGGTACAGGTCCGGGTCGTCCGCGGTGGGGCGTGGGTTGCCTTGTGCGTCTCGCTGAAACCATTCAGGATGAGCTTGGAGCGCATCTCCCCAGTTGAGATCGGGACTCATGCGGGCGATGGTGCGGATGTTGCGCTTTTTGGCGGCGGCGTTCAGTTCGCCGAAGAAGTCGCGGTTACCCAGGTATTTGCCCTTCTTATGGAAGGGGACCTTCGTCTGGTAAAAAGCAATGATGCCGGTTACGCTTATGAACGTGGCGCCCACCCGCAGCCGCGCCATGTAGTCGGCCCACTCCTCGACGTTCATGACAGCCGGGTCATGTTCCGTCATATTCACCTGGGCGATGCGGCGCAGCTTCCGCTGCCAGGGTATGTCTGCTGTGGTTGGAGGAGTATTTGCGTAGACAAAATTGCTTTGGGTCGCTAGATAGGCCGCTGCCGCCCCTGTCTTCACGAAAGTGCGCCGGTTGATCACGGTATTGTCCTTGTGCAGGTCGAGGGTAGTGTACCGCAGGGATCCGGACGGGACCGGCGGCGCAACACGGCGAAACCGTAGATCCCCTCGGCTTCGCTTCTAACAAAAAAGAGGGCTCGTCGAGTGCTGTGGTATCCCACTCAAGCCAAAGTACGGCTTGAATGCGGCACCCAACGTTCGCTGCCGGTGAAGCATCCGTGGTTTAGCGTTTGCTATGTAAGCGCAACGACCTCGTAATCCTCAACCGAAGGGACTTCAAATTTTATCGTTCCCTCCACATTGCGGAAGGGCAGATTCTTTCCTCCGCGCAGGGCGCGCACGGAGGTGATCTTTCGATCGCTAGGCACCTGAACCTCTGCCTGCAGCGGGCCCACCGCATACAGCTGCGACACAAAGGGCCGCAAGGCATTCGGATTGGAATAATTCAGGATGTGCAGCGCGAAGCCGGGCTCGGTCTCCCATGCGAACGTCTCGAGCAAGCCATTGCCTTGCACCGATGCAGGCGCGGCTGGTTCCTTCAGAATCCACCGCACTGCGTTGATGATCAGTTTGCTCAGATCTGGATTGCCGGAACGCCAATAGGACCGGTCAACATCTCCGGGAAAATAGACAATGCGGGAACTACCTTGTTGGCAGAAGATCGCGGCGGGCTCCTCCGTTTGCCGGATACGTGGATAAACCATCTCAGGAGGGAAGGGTGGATAGTGAGGCACGACGCTGAGGTAAAGCGCATCCGATGGCACGTGGCTCACGGGAACGCGAAACTCCGGGCCGGGCAATATGGTGGTTCCGGTGAACCCTGCGGATACCGGGTGGGCCTTTTCCATGCGCATGTAGCTGTTGTTGAAGGGGCCGATTGGGTCGCCGGCGACACTCACCCCGAACAACGCTTGCAGCCCAAAATCTTCTCGTGCCACGCCCCACTCGTTGTACCTGGAGGTTTCGAACGTGGCGAGCACCGAACCGCCTGCCTGTACATAATTGCGGATTGCCTCACACTCCGAGTCGCGCAGAAATGCTGCGTTGGGAATAAGCAATGCCCGATAGGGCTTCAACGCCTCCGCAGTCAGATTCTCCTGATGAACAAAGTCGAATAGGAAGCGGCCCTCGAGCAAAGCGGCGTACATCCCCTCGAGGTACTCTGCAGAGTCGATGGTCGCGCCATTCAGCGTCCTGGTGCTGGTTCCGTTGGAGCCATAGAAGGCGATCGTGCTCTGGGGGTAGAGCACCGCCAGGTCGGCGAGCGAGCGCTGGTTCCGGAAATGTTGCTGGTTGGCGGCCAGCCAATCGAAAAAGACCTGTCCTGTCTCGCGCCAGCGGGTGTCCTCCGGATGGCCGCCGAGCCAGTGAAACCAGGGCACCATGCCGCTTGCCGTAGCCTGCGCCATCCACAGGGTTGTCTCGGCTGGCGTCTTGCTGGAGTGTCTCCAGTTGATCTGTCCATTGCTGTAGGCGCCGATCACGTTGGTCACCGTGCGGCCGTGCATGACGGAGCGAGCGACGCGCCCCTGCTGCGCACACATCCAGATTGGGGTATTACCGGCCCGGCCCTGATTATCCGCATTGAACCAGGCGGCCACACTGCTCAGCCGCTTCAAGTCCTTCACGGTACGGATGCCTCCACCGAGGTTGCCGACATAAACCGAGTCCGCACTTTTCTCCTTTACGGTGTCCTGCCACAGCTTCCAAACCAGTGCGATGCGATCCATATAGACTTCGTAATATTTGCGATAGACCTGACTCTGTACGTCGGTGGTCTGCGGCGGAATCCCTCCCGTCTGCTCGCGGTAGATCTTCTGGCAGTTGGAGCAATGGCAAACCTCAAGCGCCTCGGTGCCTGGCCATCCATTCGTGTAGAAGCCATCGGGCGCGTAGCGCTGATTGATCTCGCGGTAAATGGCCGGCATCTGCTGGGTGAAGTAGGTTCCAAACATGCAAGTTTTGTAAAGCCAGTGACACTCCGGATGGCGCGTCGGAGACCCATCCGCGCCAAACTGAAACCACTCCGGATGGGCCTGAAAGGCTTCTTCGTAGGCGTAGTTACAATCCATGCGAGCAACGACACGCATGCTTCTCTTACGCCCGGCGGCCAGCATCTCGCCGAACAGATCCCTGGAGCCCAGAAACTCGCTGCGGTGCTGATAGGGAACCTGGGTGGGATAGAAGGCCATGATTCCGCCTCCATTGAGCAACACAACATTCACCTTCAGGGAGGCGAAGTAGTCCATCCACTCGTCGGCGTTCATGGAGACGGGATCCTGCTCATTGAAGTTGACCTGGCCGCAGCGCTGCATCGTCTCATACCAGGGCTTGCCCGCTTCAGGAGCCAGGGCCCCGAGTCTTCGAGTGGACGCGACGACCAGTGAGGCTCCCGATACTTCAATAAATTCACGCCGATTCATGGATAGCTCCTTGTCATGGCTCTCCGTGATGGATTACGCAATTGCGGAACGCCATGCTTTCAAAGCATAATCTCTAGCTGCATATCGACCGCGAAAGACACTGAGGTAGAAATGAAATTTGGAGTAAACACATTCATCTGGTCTGGAACCTTTGATTCATCCAATTTTGGTCTTCTCCCTCTCATCAAAGAGGGTGGTTTCGACGGAGTCGAGGTCCCGCTTCTGCGGCCGGAGGCGTTTGCCGCGTCCAGCATTCGCCAGGCCACCCAGGCTCACGGCCTGGAATGTAATGCCTGCACAGTGCTGGTGGATGGTCTCAGCCTGATCAGCGAGAGCGCGGACATACGGCGCCGCACCCGCCTTCATCTGGAAGACGTAGCAAAGGCCGCTGCGGATGCCGGCATCGGAATTGTCGCCGGGCCACTCTACAGCCCGGT
This sequence comes from uncultured Acidobacteriaceae bacterium, assembly GCA_963785315.1. Lineage (GTDB taxonomy): Bacteria > Acidobacteriota > Terriglobia > Terriglobales > Acidobacteriaceae > PALSA-350. The sequence goes on from CAWAUX010000012.1 coordinate 495,384, forward strand.
CGGCTACCTGCCAGGCCGGCGCCGAACCACCGATGAGTGGAAGTGGGCGGTGGAGGGCTTTCAATCCGTGGGTGACGCGCTGGCCGCCAATGGAGTGACCTTCGCCATAGAACCGCTAAACCGGTTCGAAACCTATTTTCTGAACACCGCCGCCGATGCTGCGGCGCTTGCCCGGGAGATTGGCCATCCGAATATCGGCATTCTGTTTGATACCTTTCACGCCAATATCGAAGAAAAAAGTATTGCTGAGGGCTACCGCACCGTCGGTCCTTATCTCAAGCACGTTCATACCTGTGAAAACGATCGCGGCATACCCGGATCAGGACATGTGGAATGGCGGGAGGTATTCCAGGCACTGCGCGAGCTGAAGTATGACGGATGGCTGACCATCGAGGGCTTTGGATTCGCGCTCAAGGATCTAAGCGCGGCGGCGTCCATTTGGCGAGACATTGAGCGCACACCGGAATCGATCGCCTTCGAAGGCGTGAAGTTTTTGAAGCAGAGTGTTGCGGCCGGCCAGTAATTGATTGCGGAGAAAAAGGATCGTGGCTGCCTGGCAACGAATGTTGGTGCAGAACGAACGCACCAACACTCGTTAACCGCTGGGCTGCAAAGGCCTCTGAATATTTTTCGCGATGACTGCTGACGTTATCTGCCGTAGGCGTCGACGGAGCGCTCTTCAACGGCGGTGGCCATCAGAGCTGCTTTCTTTTCAGCCTTGGTTTGTAGCGCTACCATTCCAGTCTCATAGCCTTCGACGATCACCTTATTTAGATACAGATTGTCTCCATATTTCTGGAAGACGACCTTCGATTTATTCGGAGTCTGAGCATCCTCCGTAGGGTTCACGCCAAAAGCAGCGTTGTGTTTACCGTCCTCACTCCTGATGATAGCGATCTGGAAATTAAGGTCATCGGGTTGAGTAAGGGAATAAGAACCGCTCGGCATCTTGGTATTGCCGACCATAAAGGGAAAGGGTGTTGTAAATTTAACGCCGTTGCCTACTTGTGCGGCCAGCGGCAGAACGGAAAGCAGAGAGATCAGTCCGATTTTAGAGATTATTTTAGCTAAATTATTCATAAAGATTGATTTAACGCGTTACTCCTTCCTGTGCTTTTAGATGACTCAGGAGTGTCGAAGTTGCAATGAAATGTAACTAGAATGTAACTAAAATGAAACTGTTATGGTGCTCTATGATTCTTGTATAATGGCTGCTGTCTGCCGGCAGGCGATGGTGGGTCGGCCGCTCTTCTGCAGCTCCCGCCCTTTGGTTCTCTTCCCGTTCTCACGCAGACTCGATCATCCCTACCCTTGTAGCCGGTTTGCCAAACTGCTCGTAGCGCTTCTCCCTTGGTTTGAATGGGCTTAGTCGAAAGTGCTCCCCTTCTAACCCTATAAGCGGGATCAATCGGGTGGCGCCGCATATCTTTCGATAGGCAATATGTAGCTATATTAGCTACGTAATATTCTGGTGCGGCGAGGCCGGCCTGACCCGGGGGGCGGGCAACTGCTCGGGACACCTAATGGACGCACCGGAAACCACCTTCGCTTGAGCAACTCCAGGGTGGGGTTGGGACCCTCAAATCCAAGGGAAGTCAGGTGTCCCGGATGCATCCGCGAACCGTTTAGACTATATTTGCGGTGGGCGTAAATTCGTCCCAGAAGACACCAGTTCCACGGGGGATCTGAATGCCGCAAGTGGCTCGCTCGCCAAAGGTTTACGACGTATGCATCATAGGTTCGGGCGCCGGGGGCGGCACCGCCGCCAAGGTGCTTACCGAGGGCGGTTTGAATGTTGTGATGCTCGAGGCGGGGCCGTTGCTCAACCCCCGAAAGGATTACAAGGAGCATGTGTGGCCTTATGCGCTGCCTCACCGCGGAGCCGACATCGGCGGCCGGGCACGCCACGAGTTAAACGGTGAGTTCCTGGCTCCCAATGGATTTTGGGAGATCGATGGCGAGCCCTACACGACTGCCCCAGGCACCACCTTTCGCTGGTTCCGCTCGCGTATCGAAGGCGGCCGCACTAACCATTACGGCCGCATCTCACTCCGCGTTTCTCCCGCGGATTTAAAGGCCCGTTCCAAAGATGGCCTGGGAGACGACTGGCCGATTTCCTACGAGGATATCGCTCCCTATTACGACAAGGTGGAAGCGTTCATTGGCGTTTTTGGAACAAAAGAGAATCTTGCCGACGCGCCGGACGGGGTCTTTCTGCCTCCGCCCAAGCCCCGCTGCACCGAGACCCTGGTCAAGAAGGCCTGCGATCATCTGAATATCACGTGTATTCCCTCGCGCATGGCGATCATTACGAAGCCGGTGAATGGGCGCGCCCCATGCCACTACTGCGCGCAATGCGGACGCGGCTGCATCAGCGCTTCCAACTTCAGCTCCAGCCAGGTGATGATTCCGCCTGCCCAGGCGACCGGCCGCTTCACGCTGATTCCCAACGCCATGGCCCGGGAGATCGTGGTCAGCAAAGAGGGCAAAGCGCAGGCTGTCTCCTATATTGACAAGACGACTCGCCAGGAAATGCGTGTCCATGCCAAGGCCTTTGTGTTGGCAGCCAGCGCCTGCGAATCTGCCCGCTTGTTGCTGAATTCAAAAAGCACGCTCTTTCCCAATGGCCTGGCGAATTCATCTGGGGTTGTCGGCCGGTACCTCACCGATAGCGTAGGCACCAGCGTGACCGGATATTTTCCGCAGCTGGCTGGGGTGGCGCCGCATAATCACGACGGGGTCGGCGGCATGCACATGTACATGCCGTGGTGGAGAGCTGACCGCAAGAACGATTTTCCGCGCGGGTACCACATCGAGTTTGGCGGGGGACGCCACATGCCCAGTGTGGGCAGCTTCGATGGCGTATGCCAGGAGCTTGAGGGCTACGGACCATCATTGAAGCAGGGCGTCCGCAGCAAATATGGAAACACCATTTCTTTTTCGGGGCGTGGGGAGATGATCCCTAATCCCGACACCTACTGTGAGATCGATCCCAAGGTGGTCGACAAATGGGGTATCCCGGTGCTCCGTTTCCACTTTGCCTGGAGCGATTACGAGATCAAGATGTCGAAGGATATGCAGGAGACCTTTCGCGCCATCGTTGAGGCAGGTGGAGGCACTGTTGTGGGCCCAGCCAAGCCGGACCCACGGGGCAACTACGGTATCTCCGAGGGTGGAGAGATCATTCATGAACTTGGAACGGTGCGCATGGGTGACGATCCAAAGACTTCCGTCTTGAACAAGAATTGCCAGGCCCACGACGTCAAGAATGTCTTCGTGGCTGACGGCGCACCGTTCGTGACCGGGCCTGACAAGAATCCGACGCTCACCATTACGGCACTATCGTGGAGAACTTCAGAGTACCTGCTCGATCAGGCGAAAAAAGGGGAGATATAGCATGTCTGTATCCCGGCGTGATGTGTTGAAGTCGCTCAGCATGGGAGCGGCGGCTACTTCCGTGTTACGAGTCATTCCGCTGCAAGCGGCGGAATATGCCCACCACATGATCGACACGGAAAAGGCCACGAGCAAAACGGGTGTATACACGCCCAAGTATTTTCCGCCGCAACAATACAAGACATTGCAAGCGCTGTGCGAGTCGATTTTCCCGGCAGACAGCGACTGCGGGGGCGCCGTGGAGGGTGGGGCCCCGGAGTTTATTGATCTGCTCACCAGCGAGAATCCGCAGTATCAGCTAACCCTCGGGGGCGGTCTGATGTGGCTCGACTCCACATGCGTGGATCGCTACGGAAGCGCGTATCTCGATTGCACGCCGCAGCAGAAGACGGAGATGCTCGATCTGATCGCGTATCGCAAGAGCATTGCGCAGGATCCGGGCGTGAGCCAGGGAGTCGCGTTCTTCTCGTTTCTGCGGAACTTGACGGCGGATGGGTTCTTTACCAGCAAGATCGGTATTCAGTATTTGGGCTATATCGGAAATGGGTTTCTGGCCGAATTTCCGGGTTGTCCCCCGGTGCCGGGGGTTTAGCCTTATCTCCAACAGAGCCCGAAAGAGAACAGCAGGTCCCTACGCTGCGCTTCGGTCGGGATGACAATTCTGTTAGCGCCCGAAACCTTTGAACTTCTAACAAAATTGTCATCCCGACCGGAGCGCAGCGTAGGGACCTGCTGTTCTCTTTCGGGCTCTGTTCTATGGTTCGCGACGTCGTTTGCGCAGCCACGCTAATCCTTCAGAAGTCCCTGCCCTCGGCCGGTACTCGCAGCCGATCCAGCCGTCGTAACCGAGTTCGTCGATCAGGTCGAGCAGGTAATCGTAGTTGAGTTCGCCGCGGTCGGGCTCATGGCGGTCGGGGACACTCGCGATCTGGAGGTGTTCCACTTTCTTCTGCGCTGAGCCGCCTAGATACTTGCGCAGCTTCATGCTCACATCGCCTTCGACAATCTGGCAGTGATAGAGATCCATCTGCACCTTGAGCGCGGGGTTGCCGATCTCGTCGACGAGCGCATGCGCCTCATCCTGGCGGTTCAGAAAATATCCGGGCATGTCGCGCGTGTTGATCGGTTCAATCACCAAACCAGTGCCCGCAGACGTCGCGAGTTCGGCGGCCCAGGCCAGGTTAGCTTTAAATGTGCCGCGCAGGGCAGCGCGTTCTACACCTATCGGCGCTACCCCGGCCATCACATGCACCCGCGGACAGCCCAACGTCTGCGCATATTCAAGAGCAGTGTGTATTCCAGCACGAAATTCGGCTTCTTTGCCTGGCAGAGACGCCAGGCCCCGCTCGCCCGCCGCCCAGTCTCCGGGCGGAGCGTTGAGCAATACCTGGATCAGGCCGTGCTCACGCAGCCACGTGGCCAGGTCATTCGCCGGATATTCGTAGGGAAACAGAAACTCCACGGCCGTGAACCCATCCTTGGCGGCGGCGGCGAAGCGGTCAGGGAAGGGATACTCCCCATACATCATGGTCAGGTTTGCAGCGAAACGCGGCATCAGGTTAAGTCCTAAAAAAAGAAGCTACCACGAAGCGCCGAATTGCCGGCGCAGTTGATCGATCTGCTGCGGTGTAAGCGGCTCCGGTTTCTGCTTGGCAAGCAGCCAGAGGCGCGCGGTTTCTTCCAGCTCTTCCAGAGCGGCCATCGCGGCGGCGGGCGTGCTGTGCCACACGTTCGGACCGAGCCGATCCAACATGACGGCGCGGATAGGCGTGCCCTGCGCCCGCATCCGCTCGATGGCCTGGGCCACCAGCTCACCCACGGTCGCGTCTCCGGGACGATAATACTCGATCAGCGGTACGTGACCCACCTTCATGACGTAATACGGAGTGATCGGCGGCAGGATATCCTCCTGCTTCCAAACCCCCGTCAAGGTAAGCGCTACCAGATGGGTGGAGTGGGTATGAATCACGCAGGCGGCATCTGCATCCGCGGCATAGATGCGCCGGTGCAGCATCAGCGTCTTGCTGGCGCGCTCACCGCTCAGCTGCACGCCATCGGCTCCTACCTTGGAGAGAGCCTCCGGGTCAAGGAAACCCAGGCATGCTTCCGAGGGCGTGATGAGAAAACCTTCCGGCAGGCGAACGCTGATGTTTCCTGCCGTGGAATGAACGTAGCCGCGCTCAAAGAGAGAGCGGCCCACACGACAGATCTCTTGCCTCAGTTCCATTTCGTTCATAAGTCACGACACCAAGGCAAAGGCCTTGTTAAAAAAGTCAGGCGAGCCAAAGTTGCCCGATTTTAAAGCGATGTGGAGTCCGCGGGCGTAGCACCAGGGCACTCCGGGATCGATCTGGGGGCCAATCTGCATTTGCCGGATCTCGAGAGCCTGCACGCAAATGCCTGCTGTTTCTCCCCCCGCGACCACCAGGCTTCCGACGCCGCGTTGGACAAAGGCGCGGGCCAGGGTCGACATGGCTTGCTCGACAATTGCACCAGATCGGGCTACTCCGAGTTGGGCGTGCGCCGCCGCAACCCCGGCGGGCTCCGCAGTCGAGTAGACCAGCAACGGCAGCGCTGCTTGGCTGCGCCAGCAGGCATCGGCCCACGCCAGCACCTGGGCGATTTCGCACTCGATATCCGCCGCCAGCCGGAGCGGATCCAATGCGTAGGCCTGGCCTCCATCACGAATGAAGCGCTGCACCTGGGCACTGGTGGCAACCGAGCAACTGCCCGCGAGGATCGCCTTTTGTCCCCGCGGCGGGGGCAGGCTCGCGCGGGTGGATGGGGTGAAACCCCAATTCCGCGGGAGGCTTTCGCCCAGTCCGGAGCCGGCAGTGAGAAACACTGAGTCCCGCAGGGCCTCGCCAAGCCTGTCCAGATCCTGCTGGCTCAAAGCATCGACGATGGCGATCGCAATGCCTTCCCCTTGCAGTTGCTCCATGCGTTTGCGGATCAGCTCCGCCGATTGCGCGACTGTCCGGTAGTCCACCAGTCCAACCTTGCGTCCTTTGCCGGGATTCAGTTGCGCCTGCAGCACGCGCACCAGGTTGGCATCGGTCATCGGAGTGAGGGGATGATGGCGCATGCCGCTGTCGGAGAGCAGCGTGTCTCCGACAAACAGATGCCCATGGACGACCGTTCGCCCGTTCTCAGGAAACGCCGGCGTGGCGATGCTGAAGCCACAATCCAGTTCATCCATCAGCGCTTCGATCACGGGGCCAATGTTGCCCGCCGGTGTGGAGTCAAAGGTGGAGCAGATTTTGAAGTAGATCTGGCCGTACACCCTGTTTACGCAGCCAGCGGCAGGCATGCAGAGATTGCTCAACCGCTACGGGGGCAGCCACGGTCCGTGACTTCAGAGCGACCACCACAGCATCCGCATCGACTCGCTCATCGTCCGGGGGGACATCGACGGTTAAGACGACCCGCATTCCGGCGCGCACCAGGTTGTTGGCTAGATCCGTGGCGCCGGTGAAGTCGTCCGCGATGCATCCGAGAACGGGGTTGCCCAGCGGCTTCTCTGACGCACTCCCCTTCAAAGTCCTTGCTCTTTCTGGAACTGGCGAATAATTGAGATGAAATCAGGATCGGCGGCCAGGCCCAGGCTACGTGCCCGGGCGCTTTCGAAGGCGGAAGCCCATCCGCCCACCATGGTGGCTATGGTTTGGTTTTTTTCGAAGCGCACCCGTTCGCGGGCCGCGCGGCCTGCCACGACTTCCAGCGCATCCAGCATCTCGCTGACGCGAAGCGTCAGCCCCGGCAGGTTCACGGCTGTCGCGCCTCCCCAAGCATCCGGCGTCAGCCTCGGCGGCCTTGAGCAGACCTTCGATCGCGCGCTGCGGCGAAGCGACGGCTACTGCTGTCTCCGGAGCCACCGGGCACACTGCCTGCTGTCCATTCAGGGGCTCACGCACGATGGAGGAGAGAAAGCCGGACGCGGCGGCATTGGGCCGCCCGGGGCGCACAGTTACTGTCATCAATCGCACGCTGCGGCCGTCGATCAAGCCGCGACGGGTATAGTCCGCCACCAGTTGTTCGCATATAAATTTCTGCACTCCATACGACGACTGCGGCACAGGCAAGGTGTCGTCGTGGATGACACGCGGCATGGGCAAGTCGACATCGCCGCCGAAGACAGCCACCGAACTGGAGAAGACAAAACGCGGACCGCCGCCCTCATCGCGCAAGGCATCCAGCAAAGCGCGGGTGGTATCCACATTTGAGCGGAGACCGAGATCAAGGTTTGCCTCGCACTCTGCTGAAACGGCGGCGGCGAGATGAAAGACCAGGTCGAAGTTCTCCTGCCCCAGGGTTTTAGCCTGGTCTATCAGTGGGCCGGTAGAGACGCGGACACGTTCGTCGCCCGCCACGTCGGGCGGGGGTGGAACCAGATCGGCCAGCACCAGTTCGCGGATTGGGCGGCCTGCAAGATGCCCTCGCTGCAGGATCGTGCGCGCTAGCCTCGTTCCTAAAAAGCCCCCTCCGCCTGTGATGAGCACCTTCGTCATGTTGGGGTTATCAATCGTCATTCGATCCTTTCTCCGCCTTGTGCTACGATTCGCCGTCGCAGATTACCCACGTTTGCGCATTCCATCGTATCCCCTGAGTCGAGACCAGACCAGAGGCTAGACTGTATAGATTGGCTGGACAGAGAAGCTGGTACCAGGAATTCTGCTTCCGGGGCGTCTAGTCGAACGGTGAGGGGTAGGCCATGGCCAAACGTGTCAAGTCAAGCCTCTCCCTCGATACGGTCAACGAGGCGATCGTAGACGCCCTGATCGAAGGTAAAGGCATAGGACAGAAAATACGGCGCCTCCGGTTAAAGCGTTCAATGGGCCTGGCCGAGCTGGGAAAAGAGGTTGGGCTCTCTGCGAGCTTTCTCTCCCAATTGGAGAACGGGAGGGTGATCCCAACGCTAAGGAACCTATCCCGTATTGCACTGGTGTTCAAAAAGGAACTCTCCTACTTTTTCAGAGAAGAGAACGACAAAGTCTTTCGTGTTTCCCGGGGAAAAGACCGGATCCGTCTCGTGGTTGGGGAATTCCTGCTATCGGATAGCATGAGTGTGTTGGTTCCGGATCGCCATATCGTTCCCTGCATTGCAGATTTTTTCCCGGGTATCGAAGGTGCCGCTTTCCATCCACAAATTTTTCCGGGACTCGAATTGGTTTATGTGATTGATGGTTCGCTCACGCTCTCGACAGAGGGTAAGACGGAAGTGCTGCACGAGCGAGGATAGTGCCTGGATCGATGGCAGCACCAGCCGCCAGTACTGTTGCCATGAAGATAAGCCTGCGAAAGCGCTCATCGTCACGTTCGCGTTGCAATCATGAAGAAGGACCTGCTAACCCGCCGATCATTTCTGCGACAGAGCGCGGCCGCGGTCGGCGGTTTGACTGTGGTCGCGGCCAGCGAAACGAGCCTCGCGCAGAACGGGCCCTCGTTTCTTGATTTGCTGCGCGTGCCGGATGGTGTGACGGTGTACGCGGGTTTCGAACGAACATTGCCCACAGGCGGAATCCCGCTGCAAGCCAGCGGGGCAAGGTGGGGCGGCGGCGGGGTTGCGGTGGAAAGCACGGTGCAAGAGAATGCGCTGGTGCTGACGCTGGCAGCGCCGTCGACCAAAATCGCCGTCGTGCATGTGCGGTGGCAAGCACAAGTGACGCCCGGCCTGCGTGCGTTGGGCGATGCGTGGGAGCGTAGCTATGGAGACCTGGGCTGGCGCAACTTGATTCCGGAGCGGGTGATGCCATGGTACTTCGCCACCCATGATGGTGTGACTTGCCATGGCTATGGGGTAAAGACGGATGCGACTGCGCTGTGCTTCTGGCAGCTTGATCCTCAGGGTGTGTCGCTGTGGCTGAATGTAACCAACGGCGGAGACGGGGTCGAACTCGGCCAGAGAAGGTTAACCATGGCGACGGTGGTTACGCGTCGTGGAGTCCAGGGCGAGAATGCGCAGGATGCGGTCGCTGCGCTGTGCCGGTCCATGTGCGCCCGCCCTTCGCGGCCGATGGTGGCCATCTACGGCGCGAACGATTGGTGTTACAGCTACGGGCAAAGCACGGCGGAAACAATCCTGCGTGACACGGAGTTCATCGCCGAGCTCTCGCCCAGCGGGGGCACGCGTCCCTTTTCGGTGGTCGACGGCGGGTGGAGCAATGGTACGGCTGCGTGGCCGGACATGGGCAAGCTGGCCCACGAAATCAAGCGACGTACGGCACGGCCCGGGATCTGGATCCGGCCGCTTGAGGCGCCGCAGGAGGCTGCACGCGGTTTGCTGTTGCCGGACGCGCGGTTTGGAGAGAAGCAGGGCCGGGCGCGTGAGCTGGCGTACGATCCGACACACCCCGAAGCGCAAGAGAAGATCCGGGCCAAGATGCGCCAGGCGACGGGCTGGGGCTACGAGATGGTGAAACATGACTTTAGTACCTACGACCTGTTGGGCCAGTGGGGTTTCGAGATGGGGCCCCGACCGACGCTGCCCGGATGGTCGCTTCACGATCGCAGCCGGACAAACGCGGAGGTGATGGCGGCGCTGTATGCGCTGCTGCGGGAGACGGCCGGGGAGCGGGTACTGCTGGATGGTTGCAACACGGTCGGCCACCTGGGCCAGGGCATCTTCGATTTGCAGCGCACCGGTGACGATACCAGCGGCCGGCAGTGGGAGCGCACCCGGCGCATGGGGGTGAACACGCTCGCCTTTCGGCTGCCTCAGCATGGAACCTTCTACACTCTGGACGCGGATCTGGTGGGAATTACGGAGGCGGTTCCGTGGGAGCTCAACCGGCAGTGGCTCGAAGTGCTGGCGCACAGCGGAACGGCCACGATTGTTTCTGCGGGGCCTCCGGCGCGGGGAGCGGAACAACGCGCGGCACTGCGCCAGGCTTTTGCGGTCGCGGCCGCAGGTGGCGCTAGCGCACGGCCGGTGGATTGGCTGGAGAACAGTGCCCCTGAGCGTTGGCAGGCGAGCGCACAGACGCAGTGGCATTATCGCTGGAGCGGGACGGAAGGGGCTTCCGCATTTTTGAGTTCCTAGTGCGGCATGTAGGAAGCGAGCAATTTCGCTGAATACGCTGCGGAAAGGACTAACTTCTGCTCTTCTCTTTCGGACCTTGTTCGTTCAGCTGCGCTAAGAGAACCCGCCCGCCAGCTTGGCCGCTTTCACCCTTTCATTCACTTGTCCCACTGCTCGCAATGCGCTCAGCGCCGCTCCCTCTTGCCAGGCGACGATGTGGCTCACGTGATCGCCCGCGAAGATGATTGGCCCATCGGGTTCGATGAGCGTCTCGTAACCCGGATTGATCTGCGTGCGCGCTGCGGCCGGATGTTGCGCCTCGCCCGTCTGCCGGGTTAAGCCAAAGGGGCGCCACCTCTCCTGCCCGGGCCCATACGCCCTGATCCACGATCCTTCGTTGTGCGGTATCTGGCCCCAGCTCACGTACATTGGCTTTTCCAGCTCCTTGCCGTGGCCGGGATGCAGCCGCTCGATGGACTTGCGGCTCTCGGCAAACTTCTGCTCCACGGTGAGTCCTTGCCACGAGCGCGACTCCTCGGTGTATCCGCTCACCAGCACGCCCCGTGGGGTAAATATCCCTGCTGAAGGAAACCAGATGGGACTGCATCCTACGTTGACGAACTCCAGGCCACCGTAGATGTTGTAATCCTGCTCCCAGAATCTGCGGCTCTCCCATGCGATCTTGTAGGCGCTCGCATACGTACACTCGTCGATCACTTTCTTGTACGGCGTGCTGAAGTCGTTAGGCGTCTTCTTCAAAATGGTGAGCGGCATGGCGCAGATGCAGTAGTCCGCCTCGATCACTCGCGCCGAGCCATCACTCGTATAACCGATCTTGACCCCCTTCGCCGTTTTGCGAATTTCTGTGACCGGCGCGTCGTACTTCACCACGTTACCCAGCGCCTTGGCGAACGCATAGGGAATGCGATCCATCCCACCCACCGGCTGGAACATGGTCGCCTGCATATCGAACTGCTCATCGAAGAGCATGCTCTGCCAGAAATCCTCATCCAACAGCGTGTGCATGTCGATAGGCTTGCTCAGCACGCCCGCCTGGTCACCTGCGCCTGCCATCTCGGAGTATCCGGCGCGATCACTTCCGCCATACTTGCCCGCGTCGTCCAGCGGACCGTATGTTCTCAAAAAACTCAGCATCCGGTCCCGGTCTTCCTTGGATAGCTCCTGATCGAGAGCTCCCTGGTTGATCGTCTTTGCCAGCAGCTCGCTTACATGTCCCCGGGTATCGTTTTCCACCTGGCGCAAGACCATCGGCTTGCCATCGTTCGCATTATCGTTTTGCAGGAAAGCGGAGCGTGACATATTCACCTCCACCTCGAGCGGGACACCCAGCTTTTGACAGTAGCCCAGCATGGTGTGATGGACGGAGGGCAGCCGTGCTGGCCCGAAATTCTGATAGTGTCCCTCGGTCCCACGAGCAAGTCTGCGTCGTTCCGTCCAGGAAGGTTACTTTGTCTCCACCGCGAACCGTCCAGTTCCTTCCCCCCGGTCTCTGCCGGCTTTCGAGGACGGTACATTCATATCCCAGGGCGCGGAGCTCGTAGGCCGCCACCAGCCCTGCGATCCCTCCGCCCAGGATCACTGCCTTCACTCCTTTGCCCGACCCTGGCGCAGCCGGCTCAGGTCGCTCGGCGGTCGCCGGCATCAGTCCCATGCCCTGCATCATGAGGAAGGCGGCGCTGTATCCGCCTGCCCGCCCTACGCGATTCAAGAACTCCCGTCCTGCTCACTGTCATGGTATTTATTTCCCTTTCCGGAAATGAATCCGGCGTACCGTTGCACGGGCCGCAGATTGAGAGCGATCACGCTCCCCGGGCGAGGAACGACCAAAAGTATCGGACGGAATGAAAAAACAGTCTACCGCACTTTTTTGGCGCTCCACCCACCGTCAGTGAAGGTTCGCCATGGTTGATAATCATGCCTTGCTTAGATATAACGGCATGGTTTGAAGGTGAGCGTGCCGCCAGCGAACCTGTCACTTGGCCCTGAAAGGCTCAAAGACGAATGAAGTTGCTGATAAGTGTTCTTTTGCTTGCTCTCTCCGGCCCGCTTTGGGCGCAAGGCGTAGACAACTCCATGCTGCTCAATCCGCCGGCGGATAGCTGGCCCCTGTACCACGGCTCGTACGACGGGCAGCGCCATAGCAAGCTGGAACAAATTACGCCGCAGAATGTATCCAGTCTCGGTCTCGCCTGGGCTTTTCAGACTCACCAGAGTGCGGAAATTAAGGCCACGCCATTAATGGTCGATGGTGTGCTGTACTTTAGTGTTCCCGACAACCTATGGGCAGTCGACGCGCTCTCCGGTCACCAGATCTGGCACTACACTTACCCACCCAATCACGGCCTGCATATTGGCAACCGCGGCGTCGCGATGTACAAGAATTGGCTGTATTTCCTGGTCCCGGATGGGCACCTGGTATCGCTCGACGCCAAAGACGGCAGCGTGCGCTGGATCGTGCCGGTCGCCGACTACACCAAGGGATATTGGACCAGCATGGCTCCGCTGGTGGTGGGCAATCACGTGTTGGTGGGTACCTCGGGAGATTTCGATAACCTGGTGGGATATGTCCGGTCTGTCGATCCCGAGACGGGCACGACGCAGTGGCAATGGGATTCCACGCCGCCTCTGGGCACAGCGGGAGCAACGACCGGCGGCAATACCTGGATGACAGGTACTTACGATCCTGAACTCAACCTGGTGTACTGGGGAACCGGGAACCCCACGCCGGTGCTCACCGCCTCCACCCGCCCGGGAGAGAATCTGTATACCTGCAGCATTGTGGCCCTCAACCCGGATACAGGAAAAATGGCGTGGGCCTTTCAGGCCTCGCCACACGATACCCATGACTGGGATGCTGCCGAAACGCCGGTGCTGGTGGACGGAAGGTTCGATGGCAAACCGCGCAAGATGCTGTTACAGAGTTCCCGCAACGGCTATTTTTTCGTGCTCGATCGAACCGACGGTAAGAGCCTGCTCACGGTTCCCTTTGGGCCAGTCGACTGGACCCTGGGGATCGATAAGCAAGGACGTCCCATTCCCAATCCGGCCAAGGAACCGGCGCCCGATGGGCGTTTGATAGCGCCGGACGAGGGTGGAATGGCCAACTATCGATCTCCCAGTTTCGACCCAAAGACGGGATTGTTCATTGTCTCCGCCCACCCCAGTTACTCTATCTATTTCGCCAAGCCAGCCGATGGCACCTACGGCTGGGCCGGGGCGGATTATGGTCTGTGGGGCAAGGGCGTGGTCGAAGCCATCGATTACCAGACAGGCAAGATTCGATGGACGCATGATTTGGGACGCGGATCGCCAGGTGCGGGAGTCATGACTACGGCCACCGGGCTCACCTTCACGGGCGATATCCAAGGCAACTTTCTGGCCCTCGACACCAGCACCGGCAAGACCCTCTGGCATGCCGGCTCGGGCGGGGCCATTTCTACATCCCCGATCAGCTACCTGCTGCACGGACGTCAATATTTACTGAACAGCAGCGGCGGGGTTGTCTTCGCCTGGGCTCTGCCAATGGCGGCACATGCGGGTGAGTAGATCATAATGTAACCTTGGCTGTATTATTTGGCACCATTGTAGGAGTGCTACGCCCAGCCCTGAGGACCAGAGAGACCGTTAGCCGCATGAGAGCCGTCCCCATTAGTTTTGCACTTGTATGGGAAAGTACATCGTAACACGATATACTTTAAAGGTGAACAATATTTCAAAAGGAACAGCGCGGGAAAGGCTGCAAACATTGGCGGAATTTCGCTATGCACTTCGTCAGTTCCTGCATTTCAGTGAGCTAGCAGCATCAGAGGCAGGGCTGCACCCGCAACAGCACCAACTCCTGCTCCAGATCGCCGGTATTGCGGACGGAGTGGCGCCGACCATCTCGTATGCAGCGGAAAGGCTGGGATTGCGCCATCACACCGTGGTCGAGTTGAGCAAGCGCTGTGAAGAGCAGGGTTTGATTCGGCGGACACAAAATACGCATGATCGGCGCTACGTGGAATTGCAAGTCACTGCGCACGGGCGGCAACTCCTGCGTTCTCTTTCCGAGGATCACGCGCACGAGTTGTATGAGCTGGCACCGCGGTTGATCTCCTCCCTGGCGCAGATCCGCAGTTTCCACGGGAAAACCGAGGTGACAGATGAGGTTTGAGCCCTCCATTCTGAGAGATTTCACCGTCGACCGGAGGGTGTGGTTACTTTCCGGGGTTGCTATCGGAATCGGCGCGTGTGCGACGGTGTTGGCGGTATTGCTGCTACGCTGCATCGCGCTGTTTACCAACCTGTTTTACTATCACCGGCTGAGCACGGTTGGGGTTTCGCCGGCGGGCAGTCCGCTGGGTTATTGGATGGTAGTCGTGCCCGTATTAGGCGGTGTGCTGGTGGGATTGATGGCACGCTTTGGTTCAGACAAGATCCGTGGGCACGGAATTCCCGAGGCTATTGAAGCTATCCTGCTTCATCGTGCAAAAGTGGATCCGAAGATCGCTCTCTTAAAGCCAGTCTCCGCGGCCATCGCGATCGGGTCGGGCGGACCTTTCGGCGCGGAAGGTCCGATCATTATGACTGGGGGAGCGGTCGGATCTTTGATCGCCCAATGGATGCACGTGACCGATGCGGAACGGACCACGCTGCTGGTAGCTGGAGCGGCAGCGGGTATGTCGGCCACGTTTGCCACGCCGGTGGCGGCCATTCTTTTGGCGGTCGAGCTGCTGCTTTTTGAATGGAGACCGCGGAGCCTGGTTCCGGTGGCGATCGCGAGTGTAACCGCGGCGGTTTTGCGGGTGTATTGGCTGGGCGCCGGCCCCTTGTTTCCCATGCCGGCGGTCACTGTGACTCCGAATGTGAGTGTGGTCATAGGCGCGTTGCTGCTGGGCGCGGTGATGGGTGTGGCGTCGGCTGCGATGAGCCGGATGATGTACGCCTTTGAAGACATGTTCGAACATCTTCACCTCCACTGGATGTGGTGGCCGGCGATTGGAGGCATCGGCATAGGCGTGGGAGGATTGTTCTTTCCCCGGGGACTCGGTGTGGGTTACGACAATATCGCGCAGCTGCTGCGTGGCCAGGCCACCATCGGCCTGATTGCCGGATTGCTCATAGCGAAGTCGCTGATGTGGGCATCCTCGCTGGGTTCAGGGACCTCGGGCGGAGTGCTCGCCCCGCTACTGATGATCGGCGGTGCGGTGGGTGCGCTGGCTGGACATCTGGCGCATGCCTCTGCCGATGCCCAGGCCTTCTGGGCTCTGATAGGAATGGGGTCGATGCTTGCCGGCGCGCTCGGGGTTCCGCTGACGGCGATCCTGTTTAGCCTGGAGGTGACGCATTTTCTCCCGGCGTTGCTACCTCTGACGATGGCGTGTATCGCGTCCTACCTGGTGACCTCGTTGCTGATGCCGCGGTCCATTCTCACCGAGAAGCTAAGCCGACGGGGGTACCACCTTACTCGAGAATATGGTGTGGATCCACTGGAACTGGTGATGGTGCGGGAATTGATGACTCCGGTTCAGGGCACTGAGGCAGCGTTGCCGGTGTTCTATACATACGCCGACGCAACGGCGCGCGGCGCAGCGGAAATGATGGCAACAGAGGGCCTGGCGACGTTGCCTGTAGTTGACCGCAAGAGCCACGAGGTTTGCGGAACGATTTCGTTGAGTGATCTGCTTCGCGGCCGTACACGGTCGATGGAGCGTGAGAACCAACGGTTGCGCCTGGTGGGCTATACGCTTCCGGATCGTCGTTCAGTCTCAGCAGGGAAGTAGTGAATCCGTGCAAAAGCTGTGGTGGGCTTCGCCTGTCTTTTTCGGCCCCGGTACGCTCCCACGGCAAGCCGGGGCAGGTTGGCGAACCTGGGGCACCCGTCCTCTCCGATTGAGCTTCAGGGTTTCTTCTTTGGTTTTTTGCTGGCCTCGGACGTTGCGCTGTCTGGCGCTGCCGCAGATTTGCTGTTGGAGCAGGAACCATCGATCGGCTTAACAGCGAGTTTCATGGTGGTATAGGGAACGCCCTGCAGGGCGGCATCTGCTCGAGTTTCCAGGGGATAGTTCGCGTCCTTTCCCGCTGGGTCCTTGTGGACCAGATAGCCCTGAACCAAGTCGAGATCGGGCAACTCCTTGGCAAGCTGGGTTGTGTCTCTCTTCGCGACCATGACGTAGTCGCCGTTCAACAGACCGATATAGGAGTCTTCGCGGGTCGGATCAGCCAGAGCCTGCCGGGTAGCCACCGCGGTGGTCAGATTGCCGTTCATCACAAAACGCGTGCGGTCTTCCCAGTAACCGAAGGCTTCACTGAAGGCGCTGAGCGCGGGCACACTGACCGCGGGCAACACAACCATCGGGGCGACCAGTTTTGCCCCGGTGATCATTACCTTCAATATCCTTACGAACTGCGTATCATTAGGCGGTTGGCTCACATTCACGGCAAGCTTTCCGGTGCCTTTGGTGAGCAGGATATTACTCGTGGCGCTGGTCGCCTGGTCGGACTTGAAGCCCAGGTCGTCGAGAGATATTTTGCCGGCAACGTTGGGCTTAAGAGAAGCAATAGCCGTCCAGGCCAGAGGCGCGAGCAGGTTCATGTAAGCGTGGGTCTGGGTGGCGTCGATGCGCAATTGCTGATTCTTTGACTTATCGGTGCCTGATCCGGGACGAAACTTCGAGAGCTGAATGCCTACGGTAACATCTCCGTCATGGTCCAGCAGCTCGCTCTGGTCAATGTCGGTGGCATAGCGAAGCTGTTTGGATTCGGCCTTATAGTGCAAGTACTGTGTCTCCGCCGCTGGATCGGCCAGACCTGCACTTCCTGCCCGCGCGCCTTTTTTGTAGTCGGGGCTGAGCGTGTTGACGCTGTCGAAGAATCCATTCCAGAATTCGTAGGCGTCGTGCGGTGCTTCTGCACTGGAAACGTCAGCTCGAGCAGCGGCGTTTAGATCGAAAAGTGCCGAGGCAAAAGCAAGAGCCAGCGCATTACCCGAGAACGTGCGGCGGGAGAGCGGCATAGTCAACTCCTCAAACAGATGCAATGGGGCCGATGTAGAGGGGAAACAGGTAGCAGCATACTCTAAAGAACGCCGGACGCGGCTGAAATTACGTGTTCCCACCAGCGCTAAAGCGCGTGTTCAGCGTGGAGACTCTTTCACAGAGCGCTAAAGCGCTCTTTCCCCCGCATAAATGCGGGGGCTTCCACAACCCGTATAAATGCAGGGCTTCCACAACCCGTATAAATGCAGGGCTTCCACAACCCGTATAAATGCAGGGCTTCCACAACCCGTATAAATGCAGGGCTTCCACAACCCGTATAAATGCAGGGCTTCCACAACCCGTATAAATGCAGGGCTTCCACAACCCGTATAAATGCAGGGCTTCCACAACCCGTATAAATGCGGGGGCTCCTGCTTACTTAATAAACTTCAGGTTGGTATCGCCGTAAAGCACATAGGCCAGTGCCGTAGGATTGTTGTTGGTGTTCTTGTAAACCTCGCGCCGTGTTTGCTCGAGGATGGCACTTACATCCGCGGGCCCATTCTGCATCTGCTGGTGCAGTAATTTATAAAAATAGATTGAGAAACTGGCGGCGACCTGGTCATCGACCGGAAACAACGCGCCGATATATCCGCTGGCGCCCTTGCCCAGCACGGCCGGACCCCAGCCGTCGACAAAATTGCCGGCAAGCCTGGCTTGCCCTACATCGCACGCGTTGAAGAAGAAGAAGGTCTGGCTCGCTGGATCATCCTTGGCCATGCTGCGCCACCTTTGTGTACCCAACGCACCATCTTCCAGCAGGATTTCATAGTCACCGCGGGACGCATTTAACTCCCCATGGCCCGCGAAGTGGACGATCCCCTGGGGCGAGTTGTGGAAGAACGCTTCCATCGCGTTCATATTTCCACTTATCGGGGTGTAGCCGTCGAGCTGGGCAAGCGCCTGCGTCTCCGTTGCTTCGGCGTCCAGTGTGCGCGCGCCGGTGTAGTGGGGTGCAATCACAAACGTCTTTTGAATTCGCTGTGTAAAGGGAGGATGTTCCCTAAGTCCGTCGGTCATATGCCAGCGCGCCACGGAGTAATTGAGGCCAAGAAAAGGCTGCCGGTCTCTGCCATTTTCGCGAACCGGCTTCATGTATTCCCAGGGGATATCTGGATTATCGGTATAGATCTGGATGGTGCGGAAGTTTTCGCCGTGGGTATCGCGCAGCATCCAGAAAGCTTTCTTGAAGAGGTCGGGAGCATAGTTGTCATAGAGCTCCTGTCCAAAACCATCGGCGTTTTCGCGGCTCTCCTTAGGGTCTTGAATGAGCTCAGTGCCGCGCCCGGCATTCACAGGGGCGTGCTGTGCCAGCCACTCGGGAAAGCCCTTCAGGTTCGGCATCGTGCCGGTGACAGGACGGTTGAAATATGGGGAAAAAACCTCGATTCCGTCGCCCTTGATGATGAGCGTAAGGTCCGGTGGCACGGCAGGAGCATTGAATTCGGCGGTTGAATCCAGCACCGCTCCGGAGGATTTCACGGTGCGCCGGGTAGACGGCGGCGCTTCCGAGGCAGGTGCGGACGTGGCGCCCTTGATTTGGATATCCCGTTGGATGCGAGCCAGAAACTCGTGACGATAGTTAAACGTGGCCAACAGATGAACCACGCCGAGTTTCGCTGCCTTTGGTTCGGCTTTGGCCCAGAAGGTGGCAGAGGTGGCATTTCCCTGCAGCGGTAAAACGATGCTGCTCACCGGCGTTGTTCCGCGAGTAAATTCCAGGCCGGGCGCCATGAGAACAACCTCGATCGGCCACGAGTTATCTGGCGTGCGGGGGAGCGAGAAAGCCACTTTGCCGTTTGCTTCCCCGTTGAGGATTTGCACATCGGGCGTGAGCTGCTGTTCCGTCAGCGAAACCTGGATGAGGAACTCTTGCTCCAGGGCCACCTCATCTGGAGCATCCAGCATGGGGTATCTCTCGACCCGTTCACTCTGCGCCTGGGGAACCTGGGAGGCACCTGAGTTGGGGTACGTGGTGGTGCCAGCCGACATGTCATTCGAGAGGGAACTATTCGATCGAGCCGCAGGTCCGGCAGTGGATGGAGTTGGGGAGGCGTTCCGCTGCAGGATGAACCAGATAGCCACTGCTGCGCCAAGCACGATGCACAAGATCATCTTTACCGGGGACGCGCTGGTCTTAGGCGATGGTTCTGGGTTCATCGAGCAATACCCGCTGTGCTGTGTGTGCGGAAATATATCCCAGATCGAGGGGAGTAGCAATTTTTCGGGGTGGGAGCCGTCTATCCCACTCAACACTCAGCCTTCGCTAACCTACGATGGCGATCTTCCCTTCCGGCGTCCTGGTGAAAGCATGTACCGTGTTGCCATTCTGATCCAGGTGCCTAAGCGTCATTAGCTGTCTAGTTACCGAGATATGGCTGAAGCCGTAAACCTTCTGTCCATAGGGCCCGCGCTGCGCAGGATCAATCTTGAACGAGTACAAATCAGCGCCGCCACCGCCGGAAAGGAAATGGCTGGTGGGATGACCCTCAAACTCCAGGTGCTGCAAGTCATGATCGTGGCCCGCCATGTACAGGTCGACATGATATTTGCGGAATAAAGGGTCCCAATCGCGGATGAGTACAGGATGGTCTCCATGGGGGCCATTGGAGTAGACAGGATGATGCGCGATGACACCCAGAAAAGGAGTGGTGCGGGGACGCTTTAGCTGGCCTTCGAACCATGCCAGTTGTTCTGCCTGTTGCTCCGGGGTGAGAGTGAAATCGCGGCCGTTGCTTTCCTTGGCCCCCGCGTGCGGCATGTTGCTATCGAGCGCCAGGAAAGTAATCAGTGGGTCTTTGGCGGGAAAGGTAAAGCGATACCAGTGCGCGGGCATGGTCCAGCGCGTAGGGGCGCCGGCGTTGCGCCCGCTGCGCGCGTACTCCAACTCGGCATCCACTTTGCTTTCCGGCCAGCGCTGATAATCGTGGTTTCCCAGGACGGCATAGGCCGGGCAAGGGAAGTCGCTGGCGGGGTACATCTCTTCGAAGGCGGTTTGCCAGCGGATGCAGCCGGCGCCTCCGGCCAATTCGCCATACCAGTTATCTCCGAGCATAAAGAGCGCCTGCGGACGAAGGGATTGCTGTTGGGCGTAGGCGCTCAAACCAGAGGCCACCTCGGCTTGTGCCGTAGGGTTGTCATATCCCCAATCGCCCACCACGAACAGCTGCGCGGCGGCCGGGTCCGATGCCACAGGACCAGCCAGGCCGGAGAAAGATCCGAGGCTGGCCAGCGCACTGAAAGCAAAGCTTTGCTGCAAAAACCGGCGGCGGCTCAGTGCGCGAGGAGGCGAAGGAAAAGGCATACAGGCGGGTTATACCACTTTTCCATGAACCCTTATACGTTCTCCGGCAGCGCGGGCTGGTCTGCCTGCCGCCGATGCCAACGGTAGGCGGCAACCGAGTTCTTCCAGAAAAACTTCTCCTGGGCCTGGCGGCTCTTGGAGTTAGCAAAGTCGTGCAGAATAGTGAATGTCTCCGCGTAGGTTGCGTGATGATCGCTATTGGGCCAGTCGCTGGCATAGAGAACGTGATCGTCACCGAAGAGGTCCCAGAGAGCGCCAAGCGTTTCCTGGTTAAAGCCAGGACCGCCCGCTAGTTCGATTCGGGCGATGGTTACTTCAGAAAGCTTGACGAAGACATTTTTGTTTTGCGCCAGGTGACGCAGGAGCGACCAATACTCATCGTGAGCGACCCCCGCAGAGGGCACGCGTGCACTGGGCAGATGGTCGATCACGATCCGTAATCCGGGAATATGGTCGGCCACGCCGGCGATCGCCCGGATGAGACTGAGATCGGGATTTGCGCTATCCATCACCAGGCCTCGCGCGGCCAACATTGTCAGGCCGGGGAGGAAGTCAGGCTTCTTTACGTCGATGGCCAGGTCCCGGTCCCATAGATTGCCGTACCGAATGCCCAGGAAGAGAGGGTTCGCGTGCAGCCGATCAAGGTCCTTTTCATAGGAAGGAGTACCGGGAATGAGGTCCCCGACCATACCCACGATGATGGGATGGTTGGCCGCTACGTT
Organism: uncultured Acidobacteriaceae bacterium; assembly: GCA_963785315.1. Classification (GTDB taxonomy): domain Bacteria; phylum Acidobacteriota; class Terriglobia; order Terriglobales; family Acidobacteriaceae; genus PALSA-350. The sequence continues at coordinate 516,861 of CAWAUX010000012.1, forward strand.
GAGTACCCAATCGTTATCGCTCATCAGGTTACTGGCTTCGATGACGATGGCGCCGACTATTCCAAACGGGCCTGCAATGCTTTGGTATCGCTCGGGCAGCGCAGCTTTATAGAGAGGGGTGTCAGTCTTGGCAGGCCACGGCACACCTCCTGGACGCCCTGGATCAAATAGGTGGATGTGGGTGTCGATGATGGGGATGGCCGGGGGGAGAGCTTCGCCGGCGTGGCTTGTTGCCCATACGCCGGCCATGGCTGCTCCAAACTTGAGAAGTTCACGCCTCTGCATGCAGGTCACCTTTCTCCACGCGTAATTCCAGCCACGCCACAGTAACAGAAGAAATGGTTTAAGATTTTTCTCCTATTGGAAGACCATGTGCGCAAAGTGGACACTTTGCAGTGGTGGAGTGGGATGGCCAGAACCAGCTCAACCGCAACCGAACGGGTTTCGTTTGCCCACGTGCTCTTCAACGCATTCAGTAAGTTGCGCCGTCCAAAAGGCATTCGTCGGCTAATTTGGACAGCTCTGATTTCAGCCGTCCTACGGGAGTGAAGCGGGCGTGTCGTCGGGCTCTTCCTCGAACCCGAGCTCTTCTAGGCCTTTGCCTCCGTGCTTTTTCAGGTCTGCCATCAGGCCTTCATCCGTGAGATCAAGCGGGCGAGCGTGCTTCCAGTCGCGCTTCACGATCTCGTGCAGACGATCCACGATGTGTTTATCGTCCACCTCGATGGCCAGTTCGCGCCTGCTGTCGAAGCTGCCCGGGGCCAGGTTGATTGACCCGATAATGGCCCGCTCTCCATCGGCGAGCAGCATTTTTGCATGAAGCTTTAGCGCCTTTAGCTTGCGCACCTTGACGCCTATGTCGCTCAAAATGCGAAGGCCACCCACGCCCTCGATCAATTTGTCCGGCTTGAGGGTGTGCGGAGGCCGCGCCATCACGTGAACCTTGACTCCGCGCTCTTTTGCCCGCACCACGCACTCGATCATCATCTGATCCTGATAGCGCTCATTTTGTAACCACAACGAGTGCTTGGCCTGGTTGATGAATTGGGTAATCCGCTCCCGGCCGTTGCCGCGGCACCAGATCAGATGCTCGGAGGCGAAATCCTGGCGGCTCCAATCCGCTTCGAAGCCGTTGATAATTTCTTCCACCTCGTGCTTGTGCCTGGTGATGACGGCATAGTCGCGAGTACCGGTTAAATTTTTGGTCTGCCAATTCAGCGATTTGACAAAAGCGGTCTTATCATCAACCACCATTGATTTTTCGTGGGTAAGATCAAAGGCCGGATTGCTGTCGCGCACCTCGATGCCGGCCGCCTCCAGCTTGCTGCGGCTTTCATCGTTCTCTGAAACCCCATTGCGCCGCCTGGGGTTGAGCATGATGCGCACGTTGACCCCCCGGCGATGGGCGGCAATCACCGCATCCAGCAGCGATGGATCGGTAAAGATAAACATCTTGATGCGCAGTGATTTTTTCGCGCCATCGATCGCGTCCAGAATCGGCTGGACAGAATCATCAGGAAGAACGATCAAGCTACGGGACATATGTGGGCCCTGGCCTCTAGGGAGCGGCCTTGGCCGCTGTTGTATCGAACTGTACACTATACAACTCGGCGTAGGTTCCACCCAGCGCCAACAACTGGTCGTGCGAGCCTTGCTCTGCGACCACGCCGCCTTTCAACACGATGATTTTATCCGCATCGCGGATGGTACTCAGCCGGTGCGCAATGGTGAGCACGGTTCGTCCTTTCATCAAGCGTTCCAGGGCTTCGATGACCAGTCTTTCCGATTCGGTGTCCAGGGCAGCCGTCGGTTCGTCGAGAATCAGGACCGGGTTATTGCGTATGATCGCGCGCGCGATGCCGATGCGCTGGCGCTGGCCGCCGGAGAGGGTGTCTCCGCGGTCGCCGACCAAGGTTTGATAGCCATTGGGCATGCGGGAGATGAACTCGTCGGCGTTGGCCAACTTCGCGGCCTCGACAATCTCCTCGTCGGTGGCGCCCACACGGCCGTAGGCGATGTTATCGCGCACGGTTCCGCGGAAGAGCACGGTCTCCTGCAGCACATAGCCGATCTGGTTGCGCAAGGATTGCAATCGATAGTCGCGCACATCGATGCCGTCGACCAGAACCTTGCCTGCGCTGGGATCGTAAAACCGGGGAATCAGGCTCATGATCGTCGATTTGCCGCCACCCGTGGGCCCGACAACGCCGATCATTTGTCCGGGCTCGACGGTGAAGCTTACATCGCGCAGCACGGGACAGCTTTCGTCATAGGCAAAGGCCACATTATCGAAGACGATTTCCCCGCGAATCGGCTGCTCGAGTGCATTTGGTTTTTCCGGAAGTATGGCGTCCGCATCGAGAATCGTCCGCACGCGTTCCACTGCCACCGCGGTCTGGGCAATGGAGTTGTTCATGCTGGCCAGGTCTTTCACGGGCTTGAAAAATGAACCCAGATAGGAAAGGAAGACGGTTAATTCTCCTGCCGTCATCCATCCCGCAAGAATGAGCAGGGAGCCGCGCCAGAGTACAAATCCAATACAGAAGGCGACGATGATGGATACGATGGGCGAGAGCAGGGCTTTGACCTGACGCGCTTTGAGCGCAGCAGCCACGGTTGCATGGCTGACGGCCTGGAGTTCTTCCTGTTCCAGTTCCTGCCGCCCGAAGGCCTTGACCACACGGATGGATTCGAGATCCTGCTGCACCACCGCCACGATATTGCTCTGCTGCTTACGTACTTCGCGGGTCGATTTCTTGACCGCCTTCTTGAACCGGGAGGCAAGCAATAACATCAACGGCGTCACTGCGACCGCGATCAGGGTAAAGTCCCAGTTCATGAAGAACATGATCACCAGCATGCCCAGGATGGTGATCATGTCGACCACAATGCCCAGAGTGGCCGAGGAGGCGAAGTTCTGGATGGTGAGCACGTCGGCGGTAATGGTGCTCAGCAGGATCCCGGACTGGTGGGTGTCGTAGTAGCGCAGCGAAAGATATTGCAGATGATGGTAGGTCCGCATGCGCAGATCGTTGGCCACCCACTGGCCCACGCTCTCGGTGAAGTAATTGGCGAGGTACGATGCGGTGGCGTTCAAAATGGCGATGAGGACCACGGCAAGCGCGGCCAACATGGCAAGATGTTCGCGGTGGCCATGGAGCAACAAGGGCTTGAGCAGACTCGCCATCCAGGGATCGAGCCTGCGGCCGACGACTACGTTGTCGAGGATGATCTTGAGCGGCCACGGTGCGGCCAGCGTCATCGCGCTCTGAACGACCATCGCGGCGAGAATGATGGCCAGACTGCCGCGGTAAGGCCGCAGCAGCTCGCGGATCAGGCCCATCATCCCTGCCCGTTCTTCGGGATCCTCTAGGGGGGTAGCTACGTCGTCCATGGAGTTGACTACACTTTAAACTTTATCCAGCCCTCCTGTCGCCGGAGATTGTTCGGCTTTTGTGTCAGGGAGACAGGGGCCCCGTCGAGTGCTGTGGTATCCCACTCAAGCCCAAAAACGGGGCTTGAATGCGGAACCCAGCGGGGGCTGAGGGATGACAAAGGGGAGGGCAGTGACTTTTGTAAGGAGCCGGACAGAAAGAACAACAAATGTTGGGTGCCCCATTCAAGCCGGCTTTTGCTTGAGTGGGATACCACAGCACCCGACCCGCCTTTTTTGTCATAGGAGTGAAGCCGAGAGTGCACCGTCCCGTTCCTAGGGCACAGCTTCAGCGGTGGCGACCAGATGGTAAATCTGGGCGCCGTACTTTTCTACGGTGCCCATGCCGATGCCGGGAACGGCGAGGAGGGCAGAATCGCTCTTGGGGCAGGTGCTGGCGATGTTGCGTAACGTCCGGTCGCCGAAGATGCGAAAGGCAGGCATGTTTCTGCGTTTTGCCTCGGTCAAACGCCATGCCCGCAATGCCTGTTCCAGACGAGCCTGCTTTTCCGGCGGCGGAGCCTCAACGGGAGCGGACTTGCTTAGCTTGCCTTGGCCCAGGGTGGCAACGGTCGCACCCTTCTTGCCCTGTTTGGGAGAAGCTATCGCTGCCACCGCGTCTCTCATAATAAAAGCCGTCGTTTGGCTCTCGTTGAAAGTCAGCCCGGCGGGGAGAATACTGACCGTCCGGTAGGGTATCCGCTTGCCTTGCTTCTCGAAAACAGCATCGGCAAAGGCCAGCAGATCTGCCCTTGCCATCGCCCCCAGCACCTCTTCGAAGTCATCCCGGCTCATTTCGTTCTCCGGGAAGAGGTCGGTATGCAGCTTTCCCGTAGATCTTGCGGGCAAGGATCGCAGCTTTTTGAGAACCCGGTCGCAGGCGATTCGCTCCGCATGCGTAGCCCCTCGAAATCTTTGCGCAACACAATTGGCCGGCGCGCAGAAGTCGCAGATTCCACAGCCAGAACCGCTATCCGATGTGTCGCCGAAGTGGTGGACCAGTGAGGTCATCCGGCAACGATGGCTCTCCGCGAAGCGGATGATCTCTTCGATCTGGTCCTGCTTCTGCTCCGCCTGCATGGTGTAGGAACCCCGCCAACCCTCCACCCCGCGGCTTACATTCTCCGCGTAGTCCAGGATGGCTCCTTTGTGGATCCAAAGCTTTTCCAGAGCCTTGTCGAAGATGTCCTCTTCCATCTTGGCCAGCTTCCGCACCGTCTCTTTGCTTTGCTGCTGGGCGCCAAGCTTAGCAAAAATGCGATCGAGTAACTCGACCGGCGGATAGTCGCGGCCGAAAAAGAAATCGTGCGTGTGGCGGTCCGCGTAGGAATACATGAGCACGGCGCGACTCGGTTTTCCATCCCGTCCTGCGCGCCCTATTTCCTGGTAGTAGCCTTCCAGGCTGCCGGGAAATGCCGTATGGATCACAGTCCGGACGTCCGCCTTATCGATCCCCATGCCGAAGGCCGTGGTGGCCACCATGACATCCAGCTTGCCGCTCATGAATTCTTCCTGCACCCGCCGGCGCCGTTGGGCATCGAGCCCGGCATGATAACCGGCTACACGAAACTCCCTGCTCCAGGATGCGGATAGCGCTTCGGCCTGCTTGCGCGTTGGCGTGTACACAATCGCCGGGCGGTTGCTGGCTTCGAGCAGGATTGCCCGCGCCAGCGTGGGACGTTGGGAGGGCAGAGCCTCAACAATCTCGATGCCGATATTCTCCCGCCGAAAACCATGGATAAAGTGCTTTACCGTGCTCAGCCCAAGCTGCGCGGCGATGTCTTTCTGCACCTGCGGGGTCGCGGTTGCGGTGAGCGCCAGCGCCGGTGCAGGACGAAGAGTGGGCAGATACTGGCCCAGCATGCGGTAGTCCGGGCGAAAGTCGTGACCCCATTGCGAGATGCAGTGTGCTTCATCGATGGCTATGAGTGAGGGCTTTCGTTTGGCCAGCATCTCGGGAAATCCGGGCACGCGCAGCCGCTCAGGAGCAATAAATAGAAACTGAAGGTTGCCCTTCATATAGTCAACGCAAGCTTGCCGCGAGCTCTCACGATCGCGCCCGGAGTGGATGCACTCGGCCGACAATCCAAGTTCCTTCAGCTTGCGCACCTGGTCATCCATCAGGGCGATGAGTGGACTGATCACCAGCGTGGTCCCACCGCGTGCCAAGCCCGGTAATTGGTAGCAGAGCGACTTGCCCGACCCGGTCGGCATGACCAGAAGCGCATCTTCTCCGGCGGTCACCGCCTGGCACACCGCCTCCTGGTTGGGGCGAAAGGTGGAAAAGCCGAAGACGCTTTGCAGCAGCTGGCTGAGGCTGGCGTCGCCGGCGATGGTCTTTCTGGCTGGAGCTTCCCTGGCCACCGTTGTCTCAGCCTGAGGCTGAGCCTGAGCCGGTGGCGCCGCCGTTCGAGCTACGGGTGTGGTTTGGCTCACTCGCCCCACCACCGAACGAACGTAATCGCTGATGCGTTCGAGAAAGGGATCGAGCTGTGCCTCACCGTGCTGGATGCGGTTGAGAAAGGCCTCCCATTGGCCGGTCATCGCTGGACTCTTCACTTCAGGGTGCACCACTTCAATCAGGTGTATCCCTTTGTCGGTGGCCTCCAGGCTCTTGCCTGTTCTGGTGATGTAGCCGCGTTTCAAAAGCACTTCGATGATGGCTGCCCGCGTCGCCGGGGTACCGAGCCCGGTTTCCTTCATGGCGTCGGATAGCTCTTTCTCGTCCAGGGTTCTGCCCGCCGTTTGCATCGCGGTCAGGATGGTGGCATCGGTAAATCGTTGCGGCGGCCGGGTTTTCTTCTTCAAGGCTTCCACGTTGGTTACGGTCTGCGCTTGACCTTGCGCCAGGGTCGCCGGCAGCACCTGGATCGAGGTTCTTTCTCTTTCGCGTCCCGTCGTACTTCTCCGCCCACGTCGAGAATCTTCCAGCCGGTCTGCCGCACCACGGTGCCGGTGGTGCGATACCTGTCCACGATGGATTCGCTGCGGATGGCCGTAATCACCGTGGTTACGTCCTGCAGATGGTCGTCATGCCACAGCATGAGCAGGCGGCGGCAAACCAGGTCGTAGAGTTTGTTCTCCTCATCGGAGAGCCTGCCTGGCTGCATGGCAATCGCGGTGGGAATGATGGCGTGATGATCGCTAACCTTGCTGTCGTCGACATAACGCTTACCCAGGGGGCGTTCGCCGGTTCCTGGAGCCAGTTGCTGCCGGTACGGTCCGGAAATGACGGACACGATTTTGGGCACCGTCTCCGCAATATCGGTGGAGAGATAGCGGCTGTCCGTCCGGGGATAGCTGATGAGTTTGTGCTGCTCGTAGAGCGCCTGGGCCAGGTCGAGTGTCTTTTGTGCGCTGAAGCCGTAGAGACGGTTGGCATGGCGCTGCAGTTCTGTGAGGTCATAGAGCAGCGGCGGCAGCATACGCACGGTGTCGGAGGTCAAGCTCTCGATCGCGGCTTTACCCGTGCGTGCCCGCGCAATGATCTGGTTGGCTTCCTTTCCATCGGCAGGCAATCTGTTATTCGCCGATGCATCTTTCTCTTCGGACTTGACTTGGGGACGGAACCAGGTACCGTCATAGCTCGCCTGGTTGGCCTCAAAGGTGGCGACCACCTGGAGATAATCCTCGGGCACGAAGCGCCGCAGGGTGAGTTCCCGATCGACGATCATGGCCAGTGTCGGGGTCTGGACGCGGCCCACAGAGAGCTCTTCGTTGTAGACGATGGAGTAGGCGCGAGAGAGATTCATGCCCACCAGCCAGTCGGCCCGGCTTCGGCCGGAGGCGGCGTCGGCCAGCCGGTCGTAATCGCTGCCCGGCCGAAGGCTGGCGAATCCTTTGCGGATGGCGTCGGGCGTGAGCGAGGAGATCCATAGTCGGCTAAAGGGCTTTTCGCTTTTGGCCGCCTCGTAGATGTAGCGGAAGATCAGTTCTCCTTCCCGCCCGGCGTCCGTGGCGCATACAATGCGCGACACGCGTGGAGACTGGAGTATCTGTTGCACTACTTCGAACTGCTCTTTGCTTCGCTCGTAGACCACCAGGGGCCAATGGTCGGGCAGGATAGGCAGCGCCTCTAGCCGCCACTGCTTCCACTGGGGATTGATCTGATGCGGCTCGGCCAGGGAAACCAGGTGTCCAATGGCCCAGGTGACCACGTAGCCATTTCCCTGCAGGTAGCCCTTGCCCCGTTTCTCGGCTCCGAGTACCCGGGCAATATCACGCGCAACCGAAGGCTTTTCCGCCAGAACGGCGACGGTACCGGATTCACTTGCCTTCATGGTAATTCTCAGTCTACCGCGATCATGCTTTCTGATTCGCGGGCCCCTGTTGGCAGCGGATGGGCCTTCTATGAAGAACCCTTCATGATGCAGTTTCTGCCGTGAGACAAGGGGGCATCTGCCGTTCCACTTTTATGCCACTAGCAGAAATGTTTTAATCGATATGTGGACGTTTCCCTAGTTGAAATAAAACAAGCAGAACAAAGAATCCGCGATTTCATCTATTTTTCCCCCTGCCAACTCTCGGCCGCACTCTCCGAGGTGACCGGTCAACAGGTCTTTCTCAAGCTGGATAATCTGCAGCGAACCGGAGCCTTCAAGGAGCGCGGCGCGCTCAACCGGATTCTGCTGCTGAGCGATGAGGAGAAGCGGCGCGGAGTGATAGCCGCCAGCGCGGGCAATCATGCGCAGGCCGTGGCCTACCATGCCACCCAGCGTGGTGTGCTGGCACGGATTGTCATGCCGCTCATGACCCCCCTGGTGAAGATCTCAGCCACTCGTGGGTTCGGAGCCGATGTGATCCTGCACGGCGCAAACTACGATGAGGCCTGTGACGAAGCGCTCCGGCTCTGCAAGCTGGAAGGCATGACGTTTCTGCACCCTTTCGATGACAACGCGGTGATCAATGGTCAAGGGACCATCGGTCTCGAACTGCTGCAGCAGGTTCAGGGACTGGAGGCCGTAGTCGTACCCATCGGCGGCGGGGGATTGATCAGCGGCGTGGCCTGCGCCCTGAAAGAGAGCAACCCGGCTATCCGCGTGGTTGGAGTGCAGACCGAGCGCCTGCCCTCCATGTTGCGTGCGATCGAGCATGGCGGGCCGGTCACCCTGCCGGCAGAAGCGACGATTGCGGACGGAATCGCGGTCCGCCGAGCCGGAGATCTGACCCTGCCCCAGGTGCAACGCTTTGTCGACGAGATCGTCACCGTCGATGAAGAGGAGATCGCCAACGCCATCATGGTCCTGCTGGAAAGGGAGAAGACCCTGGCTGAAGGGGCCGGAGCCGTGGCCCTGGCGGCGCTACTGCAGAAGAAGACCTCGCTCAAGGGGCAACGAACCGCAGTCCTGGTGTGCGGAGGCAACATCGATGTAAGCCTACTGGCCAGGATTATTGAACGCGGCTTGGCCAAGGATGGCCGGCGGGTACGCATTCGCGTACATCTCGCCGATCGCCCGGGGGCGCTCCATCATCTGACCAAGATCCTCGCCGATCAGCGGGCAAATATTGTCGAAACGTTACACAGCCGTGCTTACTATGGCGTCAATCTGGGCGACACGGTAATTGACATCACGCTCGAAACACGGGGCGCCGCGCATATCACGGCCATTGCTAAAGCTCTGGAAACCGAAGGCTATCGCTATGAGCGCATCCAGTAAAACGATTGGAACAAGACCCATGCAAGAGTTTTTGAGGTTGAAACGCCTGCCGCCGTATGTCTTCAACATCACTGGCGAGTTGAAGGCTGCCGCCCGGGCGCGGGGAGAAGACATTATCGATTTCGGCATGGGCAACCCTGACGGCGCCACGCCCAAGCACATCGTGGACAAGATGATTGAAGCGGCGGGCAAGACGGCCACGCATCGCTACTCCTTGTCTAAAGGGATCCCGCGGCTGCGTAAGGCGATTTGCAACTGGTATCTCAGGCGCTATGACGTGGAGTTGGATCCAGTGACTGAAGCGATCGTGACCATAGGGTCCAAGGAGGGGATTGCCCATTTGTGCCTGGCCACGCTTGACCGTGGTGACGTGGTGGCGGTGCCGAGTCCCAGCTATCCGATCCACATTTATGGGCCGGTGATTGCGGGGGCCAATGTCCGTGGTATCCCGGTGCACAGCACGGACGATTTTCTGGCGGAGCTTGAACAGAGCGTCCCACTGATGTATCCGCGGCCTAAGATGTTGATTTTGAATTTCCCGGCGAATCCCACCACGCAGTGCGTGGATCTGGCATTTTTCGAGCGTGTCGTTGCTCTATGCAAAGAATTCCAAATCTACCTGGTGCACGATCTGGCTTATGCCGATTTGGTCTTCGATGGATATCGCGCGCCTTCGATCATGCAGGTGCCGGGTGCGAAGGATATCGCTGTTGAGTTTTTCACTTTGTCCAAGAGCTACAACATGCCTGGCTGGCGAGTGGGCTTCATGGTGGGCAATCCTGAGTTGGTGGCGGCCTTGGGACGGCTGAAGAGTTATTTCGATTACGGCACCTTCACGCCTATTCAGGTTGCTTCGATTTTGGCCCTGGAAGGCCCGCAGGAGTGCGTGCAGGAGATATGTGATACCTACCGCAAGCGGCGCGATGTCCTGGTCAAAGGACTCAATCAATTGAATTGGCAGGTGCCGCTGCCGAAGGCCACGATGTTTGTCTGGGCCTCCATCCCTGAGCGATACAAAGCGATGGGCTCGCTCGAATTTTCCAAGAAGATGCTGACCGACGCTAAGGTCGCGGTCAGTCCGGGCGTTGGCTTCGGTGAGCACGGGGATGAACACGTGCGCTTTTCGTTGATTGAGAATGAAGAGCGAACCAGGCAAGCGTTGCGGGGCATCAAGCAGATGTTTCAGCAGTAAATTGTGTCACGAAAACCGGGTGCCCGGCCATATCTCGCTCGTTTTTCGCGAGATATGCGGATTACTCACGACAGCTCAGTTCGACAGAGTTGGTGCGTATCCTGGCTGAGGCCAGGGCGGAAGGTCCGTGTGTCTCCCACATCTCGCGAAAAACGAGCGAGATATCGGGGCCCATCCCAGGTCAGTTGTTACAGGATCAGAGTCCATCAATGGAAGTCGTGTGAGTGTACCTCGAGGTCTGTGAAGGCCAACGGCTGTATGCGTTTAGCCTTCACATGGATCACACCATCCTGATTCTGCAATGCACCCTCGACGAGAACAAATTTGCTGCGTGACACCACCACCCGCTCTCGCTCATATAGATCCGGAGTGATGATGACATTGGCGATGCCGGTTTCATCTTCCATGGAGAGAAAGATAAATCCCTTGGCGGTGCCTGGGCGCTGCCGCGCAATGACACAACCAGCCGCGAGTACGTAGGTTCCGTCTTGATAGTTCCTCAGCTCACAGGCTGCAAGTACGTTTCTCGCTCGCAACTCTTGCCGGCGGTAGTGCAGTGGATGCTTTCCAACTGTCAAGCCTGTGCCGGAGTAGTCCGCGCTCAGCCTCTCCTCGATATTCATTTGCCGCAGTGGAGAAGAGCTGGAAGCATGATGTGCGGACTTCAGCAAAGGGCCAACAGGACGCACCGCTTCTTCTACCTGCCAAACCGCATCACGCCGATGATCGATTCCACCGAGTCCATTCAAAGCGCCAATGCGGGCCAGTAGCGTGAGCTCTTTGCGATGCAGCAGAGGGACACGCAGTGTGAGATCTTCGGCGGAACTAAAAAGGCCGGATAGCCTGCGGGATTCGACGATCGCTTCCCCTACGTCCTGCCGTAATCCTTTGGCATACATCAATCCCATGCGCAGGGAGAGTTCGCCATTGTTCTCATGCTCAATGGCGCACTTCCACTCTGATATCTGCACATCGATCGGGCGTATACGCAGACCATGGCGTTGCGCATCCTTTACCAGCACGGCAGGCATGTAAAAACCCATAGGCTGATTGTTGAGAATCGCGCAGGTGAACGCAGCCAGGTAACGCACCTTGAAATAAGCGGATGCGTAGGCAATCAACGCAAAGCTCGCGGCATGGGATTCAGGGAAACCATAGAGCGCGAACGAGGTAATGTTTTGAATAATGGTCGTCTGGGTGGCTGCATCGAGGCCATTTTTCGTCATGCCACTGCGCAGCTTCACTTCCAGTTGCTCCATGCGCTGCCAGGAGCGGCGCATGCCGACGGCACGGCGCAATTCTTCCGCTTCCGCACCGGAAAAATCAGCGACCGTCATGGCCATGCGCAAGAGCTGCTCCTGAAATAAAGGAACGCCTAAAGTCCGCTGGAGCACTGGTATCAGCGATGGATGGGGATAAGTAACAGCTTCTTTTTTCTGCCGGCGGCGCATGTAGGGGTGCATCATCTTGCCCACGATGGGCCCCGGACGGATGATGGCCACCTGCACTACCAGGTCATAGAATTTGTCCGGGCGATTGCGTGGCAACGAGGCCATTTGCGCCCGGCTTTCCACCTGGAACATGCCTACCGTATCGGCGCGCTGCAGGGTTTCATACACCAACGGATCTTCAGGTAACTGTGCCAGGTCGACGGGTTCGTCGTAATGCTCTGCGATCAGGGTAAGGGAATCCTGGATGACGGCCATCATGCCCAGACCCAGCAAATCTACTTTGATGAGACCCAGATCGGCGCAGTCTTCCTTATCCCACTGGACCACAGTTCGGCCGGGCATGGAGGTTCGTTCCAGAGGCACCACGTGATCCAGTTGTCCCTGGCATATCACCATGCCACCTGAATGTTGGCCGAGATGCCGCGGCAGATCCTGAATCCGCATGCAAAGCTCGAGAAATTTGTGGATGTGCGCGTGCTTTACGTCGAAACCCGCATGGAGAAAGGAATTTTCCAGGCTGTCGTTTTTGCCCTTCCACTCCCATTGCGAAACCAGCCCCGAAAGGCGCCCCAGGGTTTCAGGATCGAAGCCCATCGCCTTTCCCACTTCACGCGCGGCCGACTTGCCGCGATAGGTAATCACATTGGCAGTGATAGCGGCGCCAAGCTCTCCATAGCGCTGGTAGATGTACTGGATCGCCTGCTCACGCTTATCACCGGAGGGCAGATCTAGATCGATATCAGGCCACTCCCCGCGGCTCTCGCTCAGGAAGCGTTCAAACAATAAATCCATGCCCACCGGATCGACCGCGGTTATTTCAAGCGCATAGCAGACAGCGGAATTCGCCGCACTCCCCCGGCCCTGCACCAGGATGTCGTTCCGCTTGCAGAAATCAACCAGGTCCCACACGATCAGAAAATAGCCGGCAAATCCGAGCTTCTGAATCAAGGCCAGCTCATGCTCAACCTGCTTTTCAACCTTTTCGAGTAACTTGCGATCGCGCTTGGCGCCGTAGCGTTTTAAGACGCCCTCCGCCACCCGCTGGCGCAGAAAGCTGTCCATCGTTTCGCCTTGCGGAACCGGGTAGCGGGGAAATTCATAGCCCAGATCATGGAGTTCAAATTCCAGCCGCTCAGACAAAGCCACGGTATGCGCAATGGCCTGGGGAAGATCGCTGAATCGTTCCGTCATCTCCCGCGCATCGCGCAAATGGCGTTGGTTATTGACCGTAAGCAGGCGGCCAGCCTGTTCCAGGTCGGTATGGTGGCGTATGGCAGTAAATACATCGAGAATTTCTCGGTCATACGCAGTGGCATAACGAACACCGTTGGTAGCCAGCAAAGGCAAACGCAGACGTTGGGCGATGCGGATGGCGGCTTGATTGCGCCATTCTTCCTCGCGCTCGTCATGGCGCTGAACTTCTACATAGACATTCTGTCGTCCGAAGACGCGAACCAGCTTTTCAGTTACTTTTACTGCTGCAGATTCCCCGCCATGCATCAGGGCCGCTGCCACTGGTCCTTCATCGCCGCCGGTCAGGCAAATCAGCCCGGAAGAATACTCTTCCAGATCCTCGAGCGTAGCTGCGCCCTCGCACTTGGTGGTCTCGCGCAGCTTGAAGCGGGTAATCAGCTGGCATAGATTTTGATATCCGAGGCGCGAAGTGCAGAGCAGGGGCAGGCGCGCAGCTTCGGGAACATGGCGATGCGGTAACCATGCCGGAGGCATGAGCCGATTGCCCAGGTTGGATACGGCAATCTCCGCGCCTACGTGTGCCCGTACCCCGTGCTTACGCGCGAGGGTATGAAATCGCGCCGCGCCGTAAACCCCATTGCGATCCAGCAAAGCCATGGCCGGCATATTGAGTTCGGCAGCGCGCTGGATCAGGTCTTCGGGCAGCGATGCGCCTTCAAGAAAACTGAATGCGCTGGCTGCATGCAGTTCGACATAGCGCTCAGTCATACAGCGCCTCTACCTGCCATTGTTCCTGAGTAAGATCATGGATCAGGCAGCAACAGAGCCAGGTTGCATGATCATCAGCGGCGACCAGGTCCCATTGCTCGAGCGACCAGAGGGTAGGTCTCCACCAGTCTCCGCCGGAAGACCAGGGCCCGTACGCACGTTCGACGGTGTACCGCTCTCTCGCGAAAGATGAAGGAGTTCGGCCGCTGATCGCGCACAGTTACGATTACGGGTTCCGCCGGCCGTAATTGCCGCATGGCTACGCGATGCGATCCCGGTTTAGGGTCGAGCACAGTCGAAGAGGGCACCGCAAAGGGTTCGATGCGAAAGGCTTCCGGGCGATGCGTGTCTTTGAGCACTACCTGGCCTGCGCAGCCCTCGCCAACGATGCTGCGAATACGCGCCAGGGTCACATCCAGCCGCATAGGCTCTGGTACTTGTGGTGAAAAAAGTCCAAGCTGCACCTTGCTGGTGCTTCCCGGTTGCGCGCTCAACGTAAGCCCGACGATAGCTGCCTGCGGAGGATGCGCTTGTAGATCCAGGTGGATGAGCTTCAGCCATAGTTTTCGATCATTATTGGGCAGTGCGGGCCGCACTGTGCGGGTATGCGTCTTGTTGCCCTCAAGATCCAGGTGGAGTGTGATCGAGGCCAGCGCCAGTATGCGTGATTGGGCGCGTACAATCAGCTGATCAAGCATCACGCCCATGATAAAAAGCAGCGAATCGAGCAGTTCTACTGGTGAGTCCAGTTCCATTCGCTCTTCAAGAGCCAGGCTGGCTTCAAACGCGCGAAATAAATGCGGCGATTCTCCCCGAGCCAGCAGACGCATTTCTTTGCCGGGTTGCCCAAGCCGGGCAATCAATTCGGTCTCCTTGAGATTCGCCAGCGCTCCGAGTGTGGTGATACCCCACATGGCGAATGTTTCGGCATGATCCGGGGAAAGATCGAGAACCGTGAGTGGTAAAGGCGCGAGCGCAGCGCATTCCATACCCCGCGGCACCACCCGTATACCTGCGCCTTTGCCTGAAGAGTGCCCTCGCGCCAGGCACCTGGCGGCATGAAAATTGCTACTGATAGCGATGGATGCTCGTATGCACAGAGCCTGTATCCTTTTGAGCAGGCTCTCGCCCAGTGCATCGGGGGAGCCAAACAGCGTCTCCGTGCCGGTGATGTCGATTACGCAGGTAAAGTAACTGTTACTGCTCTGATCTTCCACCCTGGGGGAGAAGCTGCCGGCACACTCCAGCAAAGCTGCTCGGGCTGCTGCCTCCTCGGCGTGCGAGCGTGGCAATACCAGGGCGGTCAGGAAACATCTCCATTTCCAACCGTGTCATGCCCAGGGCTATTCCTAGTGTGCGTGCCGCGCTGTTGAGCGAGCATACCTGCTCGAATGGCGGTTCGCCATCGAGCACAGCGACGGGTTTGCTCTGCAACTCCGGCCGTAGGCGGAGGAGTGCCTGCAGGGGAAATTCCTTTACGTCGACGCAGGCATATCGTTCCGTCATAAGCGGCCTGTCCAAAGGGTTTTACCCTGCCACTGCGCTGTTGGTACGCTTTGTGGCTGCTTGCGCAGGGGGAATACATTTCCAGGAGACTGGGGAAAACGCTGGCGGCCCAGCTCTGCCCGATGTTCGAGGCCGGTGAAGATGGTTGAATCCGGAGCCAGCACGCTGCCCGGCTCCAGACGAAGTACCAGGCCGGCGCTATTTCTGGAGCAGGCATGCTGGGTCAGCAGCAACACATTCGATTGCAGTCGTTCGGCTGCGGCCCGGAAGCGAAACCATGTCGCCAGCGGCACACGCAAGGCGTACTCCGCGTTCAGACTGCCCATATCGAGCACGATGCAACTGAATCCACCAGCCTGCAGGAGTAGATCCGTAACCCGCAGTGCTTGTTCCAGCCGCGCCCAGGACTTGCTCTTGGGGCGTTTTGATAGCAGCAGCCGGAAGCTTTGTGGGCTGAGGACCAGGATTCTGTTGCTTACCTTGCGGGCGAGGTTTGTGGAACGCTTCTGCGCAGCGAGGAGCGATTTCAGCAGGGCTGAGCAAATCACTGACTGCAGCAGAAAGGCCATTCGCCTCCATTCGGGGATGGCCACCACCTGCTGGTGGCACCGTCGGTTTTCCCTTCAATCCGCGCACTGCGGCTGGTGGCGAGGGCACGGGAGACGAACCGCACCGTACCCAGAGCAGCCGTGAGAGTTCCACTCCCATGGCTGCTGCCGATTCAGGATGCAGGGTGTCGGAAACATCTACCCAGGCGCACACCTTGCCTGCCTGGGTCATGCTGGCAATGAATGCGAGCGCGAGCGAGGTTCGTCCGGAGCATTCCGGTCCAACCACCTCGCTGAGGGCGCCGACAGGGAATCCGCCATGCAGCAGGAGGTCTATTTCGGGAATCCCTGTTGGCGCAACCGGGTAGGGAACGCGGGCCATCGGGGTGAGCGCCGATGGAATTCTTTCCGCCAGGGTAGCTTCTATTTGTGCGCGCAGATGGCTGGCGGATGGCATGGCTTTATCTTCGCCTTATTTTCGCCTGCCGCGGGCCTCCAGTGTCAACCTGGTGGTTGTGGGAAAAGCCGGGTTCTCGGTCATCAAGCGATTGAAAGCAAGGAGTTTATAATTGCTGATGAGTGGTTTCCGGCGTATGGAGAAAATGTTGTACCGGGCAGGAAAGCAATACATCAGAAGCTAGAGCCCTCAGTTTGGCCCCTTTACGGCCCGACTAAAGTCGTGCCCTGATACAAAACAGAGTTTTTCCGCGATTTGCTACTAGAAACCGCTCTGCGATTCGGCGCGGGAGATGAAACAGCACTGATATTATTTCCGTCTCATGGACGACTGCTTGAGACGTCATGGCACACTGGCGCATCGAAATGCTGCATCGCGGGCTTGGGAGATAATCAATACAGGGAATTAGAGGCTGAATGATCCTGAGCTTTTTTCATTTCGCGATACTGGGGATGGCTGCAATCCCTTTTATCTATTACTCGCTTGCGCTGTTTAGCGCATGGCAGTTTTTTCGATGTTCGCGCAAACCTGTTTCTAACAGCTATACCCCTCCAGTGAGTAATCTCAAGCCCATTCGTGGACTCGATCCCGATACCTATGAAAATCTCGCCAGCTTCTGCTGTCAGGATTATCCGGAATACGAAATTGTCTTTTGCGTAGGGGATGCATCCGATCCTGCATTGCCGACGATTCAGAGGCTCATCCGCGACTTCCCTAAGTGTCAGATCCGCGTCCTGATCGGCTCCGGCCGGGTAGCTACCAACGATAAAGTCGCCAAGCTGGCGCGAATGACTGCGGAAGCAAAATATGAAACGGTCGTGATGAGCGACAGCGATGTGCGTGTGCAACCGGATTACCTGCGCACCATTGTTGCTCCCACTGGCGGATCCCAAGGTCGGTGCAGTCACGTGCTTTTACGTGCCCGTTCCCAGCGAAGAAAAAACCTTTGTGCAGCGCGTTCAATCCGTGGGCATGCTCTCTGACTTTTATGCCGGGATTCTGGTTGCCAAACAGTTAGATGGAGTGAAGTTTGCCCTGGGCCCAACGATTGCTACCACGCGTAAGCATCTCGCCGGCTTTGGCGGCTATGCGGCGATTGAAAACCGTCCGGCGGACGATCTGCTGGTGGGACGCTTGATTGCCGAGCAAGGCTATGAAGTAGAACTTCTGAACTATGCCATTCACACGGTGTCAGATTTCCAGTCGCTGCGCGACCTTTTCCTCAAGCGCCTGCGCTGGACAGTGGTGATGCGCATCATGCGTCCGTGGGGACATCTCGGCCTGATTTTTACCCTTGGCTTACCCTGGGCTCTGGCAGCGATCTTTGTACAGCCCACGCCTGAGGTTGCGTTCGCTTATCTGAGCGCGTATTTCGCCTTCCGTATCGCCATGATGGAAGTGATTGGCAGGTGGGGTTTGAAGCAGCCGGGTATTTATAAGAAGCTGTGGCTGCTTCCGGTGTGGGATCTGCTCGCCGCGTGTATATGGCTAACCAGCTTTACCCGCAACAGCATTCGCTGGAGAGACGGTTATTACTACATTCGCAATGGCGAGTTGGTTCCGGTCGACCCTACTGCCGCTATCCGAGCGGCAGAGAAGGCCCCAGAGCGGGTTTAAGAAAAGCAGACTGGGGTGTTGAGTGCTGTGTGTCCCACTCAAGCCCAAAAACCGGGCTTGAATGGGGCACCCAACGTTCGTTGCGAGGAATTACCCAGCAATGAGTGCTGTGTGTCCAACAACGTTCGTTGCCGGGAAATGACCCCGGCAACAAAAGCTATGGGTGCCCCATCCAAGCCGTACTTTGGCTTGAGTGGGCTGGGATGCCTCGCCAACTCCTGATTTACCTATCTACAGTGCTGTCTTGGCCAGGACGGGCTTTTCCACGCGCCTATCGTTCCTGGTGTGGCGCCAGTTCACCCGCGGCAGAAACAGTGCCGTGTCGATGCGGTCGCGGTAGCGAACCGCTATATCGATGAGTGAATCCAGCAGGGAATCAGAGAGAAAATGCGGTGCAAGGCCAAGATCGATCAGCTTGGAGTGCTTCGCATTGTAGTAATGCTGCTCCGCCTCTACGCGCGGATCGGGCAGGTAATCGATCTCGACTTTCAGCCCCATTTGCTTGCCGGCATTCTGCACCAGGTGGGCTAGATCCAGCACAGAAAACTGCTCGGTGAATTGGTTAAATACGCGGAATTCTCCCTTGGCCGCGGGATTTAAACAGGCCAGCTCCACGCAGCGCACAGTGTCGCGAATATCCAGGAAGCCGCGTGTCTGGCCGCCTTTGCCGTAGACCGTGAGCGGGTGGCCAAGGGCCGCCTGGGCGCAGAAGCGATTCAGCACCGTGCCGAAGACCTCGTCGTAGTCAAAGCGGTTGATCAGCGCTTCATCCAGGGCGACTTCGTCGGTCATGGTTCCATACACCACGCCCTGGTTCAGATCGGTGGCGCGGGTTCCCCAGATCTTGCAGGCGAACATCATGTTGTGGCTGTCGTGGACCTTGGAGAGGTGATAGAACGACCCCGGCTGCTTGGGATACGGGAGCACGTCTTTGCGGCCGTTGTGCTCGATGGTGATGTATCCCTCTTCGATATCGATATTGGGCGTGCCGTATTCACCCATGGTGCCGAGCTTGACCAGGTGGCAGTCGGGCTGGAATTCGCGCAAGGCGAAGAGCAGATTCAGCGTGCCTACGACATTGTTCACCTGGGTGCCGACAGCGTGGTTGCGATCGATCATCGAATAGGGCGCGGAACGCTGCTCAGCGAAGTGGATCACGGCTTCAGGCTCAAAAGCCTTGATAGTCGAAGCCAGAAACTCATAGTCCGTCACATCGCCAACGAAGAGCTCGATGGACTTGCCGGTGAGCTCGTGCCACACGCGCAAGCGGTCGGCCAGCGGGCGAATGGGAGTGAGGGACTGCACTCCAAGTTCGTGGTCCCAAAGACGGCGCACGAAGTTGTCGATAATGGCGACCGAGTGGCCCTGCTTCGATAGATAGAGAGCGGTAGCCCAACCACAGTAGCCATCGCCTCCAAGTACGGCAATTTTCATAGTTTCTCCATCTCGTTTATCAAGTATTTACATTGTATGGGTTTCTGCAATTGGATGATTGGTGAGCAAAACTTTGCCTCCACTCCTAAGGACGGGATTGAGCTGGTTCTGGGTTACCAGCGACTTCAGATGATCCACCTGGTTGTCCCGGGCGAAGATGTAATATCGCTCCGGCCGCCCCCAGAGCTCCTGGAATTGGCTGTCGTCGATAAATACGTTTGCTGAGCCGGGAGCATACGAGCCATAGACCATATTGAAGAACCTTCCGTTCAGCAGCAGCGCAGTCCTGTTGGTATAGAAGAAGACGGAAGAAAACCAGTAGTAGTGGTGGTCGATGATCAACTCGCCCTGCGGCGATCTCTCCAGTGCGTCGATCAAGGGCTTGGATGACAGGTACGGGTCGAAGCTGACCATCGCCAGGCGGGCGGCATGAAAGAAGACCACCATGGCAAGGGCAACCGCCAGGTAGACCCTCTTGCCGGCCCTCAGGAGTGTGCCTACGGCCGCAATGACAAAGGCAACCGCGGCCAGGCCCAGGGGCAGCCTAAGGTAGGCAAACGACTTGAGGGTAAGGTCTTCCATGTGGCCGAGCGACAGCTTGTAGGCGCCGGGATTGGATGTCAACGCCTGAGAGATGTCTCCCGGGGTGGGGATGTGGCGATCCGCTATCAGGATGGCAATCGCCGCCACCGCGGCAACGGTGAAGATCACGGTCAGCAGCCGTGTTCCTCCCCTGACAAGTTTTCCCTCCGTCGCCATCGCCGACCCAATCAGCAGCGCCATCGCCGGGTAGATGGGCATGGAGTAATACTCCTGGGTGGTGGAGAAGGTGAAAAACACCATGACAAACCCGATCCAGCACAAGGCCAGTAGCCGGGTCTTTCCAGCGCGGTCGATGGGGCCGGTAAGAGAGCCTGAAGGCGGCGGGCAGATAAACACTCCAGGGGAAAAGCCAAGCCAGGTTGAAGAGCCAGAAATAGACCGGCGGGCACGGTGTCGTAATCCCGCGGATAGCGCAGGTTGAGGAACCGCAATAGCTGCTCGTTAATGACGTAAAACCACAGGAAACCGTGATACTCCCCGGGAACGCTCCGCATGGAAAGGCTGAAATAAGGCGGGTTACGCAGGGTGGCAAGAATATGCCAGGGAGCGGCGACGAGGAGCATAATCGCCAATCCGCTGAGGGGCCTAAGCCGCCTCCACACGGCGTAAGGAGAAGAACTGACGCGTGAGCAGCAGATACACGGCAATGGCTCCGATAGGGAAGACCACACCAATCAGGCTTTTCAGGAGCAAGCCGAGGCCGAGGGACACGGCAAGGATGGCTGCCCATGCCTTGGGGATGGCGTTCGTCTTCATCGAGCACCCGAAGAAACGCCCACAAGAGCCAGGGCGATGGTGAGGGTGAGCATCGCGTCCGGCAAAAGGATGCGGGTGAAGAGCCAGAGCCCGACGCAAGTCGCCATGCAAAGGCCGGCCAGGAATCCAGGCCGCCTGCCGAATGCCCACGCCCCGAAGGCTGCAGTGACCCAGCAAAGCCCAATGACGCCGAGAGCAATTGGAATACGCGTAGCCCAATCATGTGCGCCGAAAACCTTCATGGAGGTCACGATCGTCCAGTAGAGGAGGGGGGCTTTTTCCAGGTAAGGCACACCGTCGATGCGAGCCGTGACCCAATCGCCGGAGGTAAGCATATTGCGCGCGATCTGCCCCTGCACGGCGTCGACGTCATCCATCAGCGAGGGCGGAGAGACGATGCAACCCAGGTAGACTGCAGCGGCAAACAAAAGCAAGATGGCTACGTAGGAGTGCCAGCCCCTTCGGCTACCAGGACTGGTAGTTTTTGTGTCGACGCTGGTGTCGACTGAATGCGCCATCGTTTCATCCAGAGAAACAGGATCATTAAACCCCATAGGTGGTATCCCAGGTTGGCTCGCCTTTCCAGGTGAAGCCGCACATAGGTCTCGATGGTGTCGGCGCGGAAGAGGTCAGCGTGTTCAGAAAGGCCTTCTTTCAAGGTATCAAGCAGAAGCGGGCGAAGAGATCCGCGGAGCCACTCATGCGCGGGAATATCGAAGCCGACTTTCTTGCGATTGAGAATCGATGGTGGAAGTTTGTCCTTCATCAATTCCTTCAGCAGCAGTTTCTGGCGCGAGCCGCGCATTTTCAGTGTGTCGGGCAAGGTGGCGGCAAACTCGACGATGCGATGGTCGAGGAAAGGAGGCCGCACCTCGACGGAATGGGCCATGCTCATGCGATCCGACTTCACCAGGATGTCATCGGCCAGATAGTAATTTTGATCGAACGCGAGATAGGGGTACAGTCCGTCGCGGGCCGCGAGGGAAACGGCCAGCCGCTCCAGGATGTTGCCCATGGCGGGCGGCAAGCGGGCGGCGCAATAGGGTCGCCTTGGCCGCCTCGGAGAAGGTTCCATTCCAGTGGATATGGGCCCGTTCCGGGGATAGCAGGCAGCCCTCAAGAAAGCGTTTGAGTTTGTATTCCAGGCTGATCTTCTCATCGGAGACGGGCCAAAGGCTCAAGCTCTTGAGCGCCGCCTTGATCGCCGGCGCAGGCAAGCTTCGGACGGTCCGGGCAAGCTGGTTGGCGCGATAGGTAAGATACCCGGCAAAGATCTCATCCGCGCCTTCGCCGCTCAAGGCCACGGTGGCATGGGTCTTGCACATGCGGGAGAGAAACCAGACCGGCAGCGCTCCTGCATCGGCGCTGGGTTCATCCGAGTAGTACGCGAACTGCTTCAATCGCGCCTTGCAGATCCTCCTGGGGATTCAGGTCGAGCTGTTCATGATCGGTTCCGTAATGCGACACCACCTGCTGAATATGCTCCGTCTCATCAAAGCTGCGGCCGTGGAAAGAAATGGAGAAAGTCTTCAAGCGGGCATGGTTGGTGCTGGCCGCGTAATGCAGGATGGTGGAAGAATCGATGCCGCCGCTTAGCCACACTCCCAGGGGAACGTCGGAGAGCAGGTGCTCCTGAACCGACTGCTGCAGCAGAAAATCCAACTCTTGCTTGGCGCTCTCGAGATCGCGTACACGGGGTGCGGGAGCGGGCAGGCTCCAGTAGGACTCGGTGCGCACCTGGCCGTCATGCCACTCATACCAACAGCCCGGAGGCAGCTTCTCCACTCCGTTCACCAGGGTCCAGGGGCAGGGAACGTAATTCAGAGACAGATAGCAGTCCAGCCCCTCCATGCTTAAGCGGCGCTCCACTTCAGGATGGATGAGGATGGCCTTGAGTTCGGAACCAAAGAGCAGGTCCTCTCCATACTTCGCCAGGTAGAGAGGCTTGATGCCCATGCGGTCTCGAGCCAGAATGAGCCGCCGGGTGGACTTGCGCCAGAGAGCGACGGCGAACATGCCGCGCATGCGGGCAAAACAAGCAGTGTCCCAGGCAAGGAAGGCGTAAAGTACGGTTTCTGTATCGCAGTGGGTGTGGAACTGATAGCCGAGTGCTTCGAGCTCAGGCCTCAACTCGAGATGGTTGTAGATTTCGCCATTGAATACGATGACGGTGTCGCCATCGCTCGAGGTCATTGGCTGATCGCCCGCAGCCAGGTCAAGAATCTTCAATCGGGTCGCGCCCAGGGAGCACAATCGGGAGGAGAAAACGCCCTGCTGATCAGGTCCGCGATGGGTCAGGGTCGCGGTCGCCGCACGAATCCGATCGGGATCGGAAGTCCAGCCTTTCTGGGTAAAGCCGGCAATGCCGCACAAAGTCGAAGCACCTCTCAAAACTATAGTTATAACAACTTTACCCAGGCTCATGTTGGGAGCCGAGCGCATCCCATAGATGCTCGAAACGTTCACCTCAGGCTCATTTCCCGCGGAGCTGGCCCACGATTTCTCATCACTCAGGCGGCAGTTAGTACAATCAAGTGTGTCTCGGAAACCGGTCCACCTGAAAACGTTTTTGCTCATCCTGGTGATGGTCATCGCGGGACCTCTGGGGAATGTTTTGCTGGGCAAGGGCATGAAGCAGGCAGGCAGTCACGCCATTTGGCCCCCCACGGAAGCGCTGCATACCGTCTTGCGCGTATTCGCCACCGGCTCCATTTGGCTTGGAGTCGGCTCTTTGCTGGCCTTTTTCCTGGCCAATGTGCTGGTTCTGTCGTGGGCGGATTACAGCTACGTCCAGCCGGCGTCCTCGATGGGCTACGGCGTTTCCGCACTGCTCGGATACTTCATGTTAAGCGAGCCGGTTTCGCCTTTGCGCTGGCTGGGCATTGCAATTATCTGCCTGGGTGTGCTGGTAGTTGGGCAGACCAACCCGCGCAGCCTGGAGCACAGCCCGGCAAGTATGGAGCGGAGCTAGTTGGTCCCGGTAATCCTGTTTGCGTTCATCATCGTGGCCGGTACCGGGGGCGAGTTGTGCGTCTCTCGCGCTATGAAAGCGGTGGGAGAGGTAAAGGATTTTCGTCCGGCGGCTATTGCTCGAGTGATTGGGCGCGCCCTGCGGGTAGGGTGGATGTGGGCGGGCGTAGGTTTGATGGCCCTGGCGTTTTTCTCTTTGCTGGGGGCACTCTCCATCCTGAACGTAAGCTTCGTGGTGCCGGTCACTGCCCTGAGCTACGTGACTGGGGCGCTGGGAGCGGTATTCTTTCTGCGTGAGCACGTCAGCCGGCGGCGCTGGGCGGGTGTTTTTCTGGTCTCGCTGGGGGTCACCCTGGTGTTCCTGGGGCATCGATGAACTGGTTTGACTAGATGAGCGTCTCGACGTCAGTTCGCAGCACCAAAAGCATAGCGTTCCGCGAGATCGTGTTGCTGGCCATCGACTCCTTTCGTCTCAACCAGATTCGTTTTGCCCTTACTGCTCTGGGAATGGTGTTCGGGACTGCCTCGTTGATCCTGGTAGTGACCATCGGCCTTTCCGGCAGGAAATATGTCCTCACCTCCATTCAGAACATCGGCACCAATCTGATTTGGGCCGAGTACGCCGGGCTGTCGGATGCCAGCAGCGAATCGGTGCGCGATTACCTGACGGTGGACGATATGCGCGCCGTAGAGCAGCAGGTGCCCGGCATTCAGGCCGCGTCGCCGGTGCTGAATCTGCACCAGTACTTCACCAGCGGAGGGGGCAGGGAACGCGATGTCCTGATCCTGGGCGTGAATCCGGAGTATCCCGACATACGCCGGCTTTACCTGCTCGCGGGCCGCTTTTTCGATGCAGCAGGATTCGATGACCCACAGCCATGCGGCCGTGGTCACGGAGCGATTTGCGTTGACCCAGTTCGGCAGCGCCCAGGAAGCAGTAGGCAAGACGGTGGCCATCTCCAGCGTGCCCTTTGTGATCATCGGCGTTTTTCGCGAGCGGGTAGCGACCTTTGGCCAGTCGGAGATTGCCGATGAAACGGTTCTCATCCCGTACACCGTGGCGCGTTATTTCACCGGCACCGACGCGGTCAACCAGATCTACTTCTCCATGACGGATTCGGGCAGTGTGCCCTGGGCCACGCAGGCTATTTTGAAGGCCATCAAGAGCCGTCATCGCTCCGAATCTGTGTACGACGTGGGTGATCTTTCCGAGGTGCTTTCGATGGCGGGGAAGACGGCTACTGCGTTCAGCATTGTCCTGCTGCTGTTTTCCCTGGTGACCCTGATGGTCAGCGGGGTGGGCATCATGAATATCATGCTGGCGACGGTGCGTTCGAGGATCCGGGAGATCGGGATCCGCAAGGCATTGGGGGCGACCTTTCGGGAGATTCAGCTGCAGTTTCTGGCCGAGGCGGTGCTGATTTCGCTCAGCGGGGGGGTGGGGGGGACGATTCTGGCCATGGCCTTGCCGCTTGGGATTGAGCTTGTTCACCAATTACCGGGTTCAGGTTTCGTGGACCTCGGCGGTGATCGCCATCCTGGTCTCGTGTGGGGTGGGGATTGCTTTTGGGACGGTTCCGGCAGTGCGGGCGGCGCGGATGGATCCTGTAGAATCATTGAAGTACGAGTAGGGGACGGGGAGCATTTTTTCGACGTTTGGGGCATTTTTTTCATTGCGCTTCTTGCGTCTGCGGTATATCCTAAAAGAGCGTCGAATACGATTTTGGTTCTCAGCTCGTTCTGCTCTAGGAGTCCGCACTACCTGCAGATACCCCGATTGAATTCAGCGTCATCTCGTTACTAAGGAAGAAGCACAATGGAACAAGGTACAGTGAAATGGTTCAACGATGCCAAGGGGTTCGGCTTTTTGAGCCGTGCAAATGGTGAGGATGTTTTCGTGCACCACACAGCGATTCAAGCAAACGGATTCCGCACCCTTCAAGAAGGCCAGGCGGTTCAGTTCAACGTGACCAAAGGCCCCAAGGGTTGGCAGGCAGAGAACGTCCAGGTTCTGTAGTCTGTAGTCAGATTTGTGAAGGAAGAGATGGTGAAACGCCGTCTCTTCCTTCAGCTTCCCGGCTGAATGTTGTCCCTGTAAGACCGAGGCCTGCTCTTTCAGGGATTTCTGCGTCTTTCCCTTCTACATTCAAATAGCCTAAGATCGCTCTCAAGGAGCAACTATGTTTCGAGCGTCTGTTCTCTTGCTGCTTGTATCTTGTGCGATGGTTATGGGTTGCGATACTGGAAGCACTGCACAAAATGTCAGTACTACTGGATGGAAAGGGCAGAAAGTCGGCAAGAGCTCGAACGTTGCCGGCCCGGTTCCCAGTTCCACCACCGGCACCCCAGGAAATATTCAGGAACCCCAGCCTAAACCGCCGCAGGACGAACCCAAAGCTACGCAGAACCTCGACAGCGACTAATCTCTGCGGCTGCTAGACTCAACTGGAACTCACATCTCTGAACTGGAGTCTTGCATGGCTGAAGGGGAAGTCACTATTACGGTTCGACCGAACGGACCGTTTCGCGTCGAGGGTCCGATCAAGTTGGTGAACACGGACGGTACGTTGATAGATCTTGCGGGGAAACCCGCCGTGTCTCTTTGTCGGTGCGGAGCATCGACCAACAAGCCATTCTGCGACGGAACCCATTCCAAAATCGGTTTCCAGGCCGCGGCAGCGGTTGTGCCCGAGTCTGCTGAAAAAGTCTAAACCTTAGTCCCGCAAGGACGGCTGAAAAGTATTGCAAACCCGGGACTGCCGTCCTGGGAAACTTCAGCCGTTCTTGGGGCACTTGTGCTGCCTCTGTCCATCCCCCTCCACAAAGCCAAGGTTTGCCGCCGCCCTCCACTTTGTCATCCCGAGAGAAACCTTGTGCGGGAGCAGGGGCCACTGCAGGTCCCTCGGCTGCCTCCGGATTTCCTGTCAGACCTCGTGGCACTTACGCACGGGCTGAAGCCCGTACCGTTCGGAAATACATCTACTCCTCGTTGGTAAGGGGCAGTTTTGGCCTTCTCCATAGGCGCTGCAGTGGTGACAGATCCAGCATGCTGCGGGCAAAATCGCTCAGCGTATCTCCCAATAGCCCCAGACTCTCGCGCACTACGTAGAAGGCGGTAAAGACATCGCCGGCCACCAGTGCGATCGCCGCGCCGCGCAGGCCGAGCGCGGGAACGTGCATCAACAACCAGGCCACGAGCAAGGCGACGCAGGTGGCGGTCAGCATAGCCCGCGCCATCCTCTGGTGCTGGTTGGTGGCCATCGGCACTACCGAACTGGTGAACCAAAACGCGGAAACTACCATCTGCAGCAACATGATATTGAGCAGCACAGGGTCGGTCGGCACCTTGCCGACGGTCCATACCCGCCAGATCCAGTCACCCAGAAACGCTACCCCAAGGGTGATGCCCAGGCATATCAGCAGCGAGATCTGGCAGGCACGCCGGTGGAGCATGCGGGCGACATCCATGGCTCCGACGCCGAAGGCGGCCGACATTTCCGGCCAGATCGAATTATTGATCAGATTCATTCCCTGGGCAGCACTGCGGGAGATGGTTCGGGCTGTATTGAAAGTCACCACCGCTATGGGACCCATCACATAGCCGATCACCACCAGGATGCCCTGCAGGTTAAGAGCATTGACCAGCGGGAAACTCATATAGGAGAGCGCCGGGCCAGTGAGGCGGCGAATGACTGCCCATTGCGCGTGGCGAACGCCGAAACGAATCCAGGGCACTTCGCGCTTGAGCAAAATCCACAAGGCAAAGACGCCCACCACATTGACAGCAACATACAGCACGGTGACGGGCACGGGAGACAGATGCAGCCCAACACCAATCATGGTGCTCAAAAAGGCTGCCAGCACCACCAGGCTCTTGGCCATGGTCCCAAGCGGGTATTTGCCAACGCAGCGAAATGCCGCCTGGAACAGGGTCTCCTGCATACCCAACAGAACCGCCAGTCCAAGCAGCAAGATGATCAGCTTGGTGTCTCCCGGGCTAATCGAGTGCATGTGCAGCCAGGCGCCTAACGGCAGGAACCAGACGGCTGCGATCAGCAGCAGGCCGATCAGGGTGGTGATAACCGTGGTAAGCACCCAGACACTCTGGAAAACGACCAGCGCCTGCTCGAAGTTCTGGGCCGCCGCCAGCATGGTCATCTCGTTGCCGGCGACACTGCCGAAGCCCACGTCGCTGAGCCCGAGATAGCTGGGAATGGTATTGAGCAGGATCCATTCGCCGTAAAGGTGCACTCCCCAATGGCTGAGGAAGACAGGAACGGAAAAGATCTGCGTGAGGGTGGTGGAGAGGCGGCTGAAGGTGTTGGCGCCGAACCCTGCGATCAGCCTGCGTTTAAGACTGCGTGTGCTCATGGGGGAAAAGCGAGAAGCGGAGCAGCTTGGTACATCGTACATGCTTGAGGATGCAAGCGCTCACGATGTACCCTTAAGGCCACTATGAAAGCTCTGCTTCTCTCTGAGTACAACCAGCTCGACATCGCGGATCTTCCCGCGCCTGTTCCTGGCGTGGACGAGATCCTGGTGCGGGTTGCCGCCTGCGGTATCTGTGGCAGTGATGTGCACGGTTACGACGGTACCTCCGGCAGGCGGATTCCGCCCATCGTGATGGGCCATGAAGCGGCCGGGGTGGTCGCGGCGGCGGGCAGCGGTGTGACCAAATTCAAGCCCGGCGACCGGGTTACGTTCGACTCCACCGTCTACTGCGGTCAGTGCGAGTTCTGTCTCCAGGGCGATATCAATCTATGCAATAACCGGCAGGTGATCGGGGTCTCCTGCGGAGACTTTCGCCGCGCCGGCGCTTTTGCCGAGTATGTCGTGGTGCCCCAGCGCATCACCTACCACCTTCCGGAGGAACTCGAGTTCCAGGAGGCGGCCATGCTCGAAGCCGTCTCGGTGGCATTGCACGCGGTGCGCGTTTCGGAGATGAAGGGCGGTGAGACGGCCCTGGTGATCGGCGCGGGGATGATCGGTTTACTCACCCTGCAGGCAGCGAAGGCCGCAGGGGCTTCGCAGGTGCTGATCGCGGATATTGATCGCTCCCGCCTGGAACGGGCCGAGCAGCTCGGCGCCGACGCGACGCTACTGCTTTCGGGAACGGAGTTGGTCGAGGAGATCCTACGCCGAACAGGCGGCAGGGGGGTAGACCTGGTTCTCGAAGCAGTCGGGCGAGATGAAACCATCGCCGCATCCATAGCTAGCGTGCGCAAAGGCGGAACGGTTACACTTATCGGCAATATTTCTCCCCAGGTCAAAATCCCGCTGCAGGTGGTGGTCTCCAGGCAGATTCGCCTGCAGGGATCGTGCGCCTCGTCGGGCGAATATCCTGAGGCGATGGAATTGCTGGCCAACGGAAAAATCAAGGTAAAGTCATTGATTACAGCGGTCGCTCCTCTGAGCGACGGCCCGCGCTGGTTCGCCCGGCTGCACGCCGGCGAGCCAAATCTGATGAAAGTCGTACTCGATCCTGGCGCATAAGTCTGGCGCCTCATTGCCACCCCCCTAACCAATGAAGGACTAGACATGCCGGAAGAGAAAGAGTTTTCGTCGATCGCCCGCAGGCGACTGCAGGCGTGGTGTCTGCTGGCTGCGGTTTTAGCGTGGTCGATGCTGGCTGGAGCGCAAGCGGCAAAGGGCCATTCGCTCCAGGTTTACTTCATCGATGTGGACGGCGGGCAGTCGACGCTGTTTGTAACCCCGGCAGGGAAGTCGCTGCTGATCGATACCGGCTGGGCAGGGAACAACGGCCTGGATGCTGACCGTATCGTAGCCGCGGCCAAAGATGCGGGCGTGAGCAAGATCGATTACCTGTTGTTGACCCACTACCATGCAGACCACGTTGGCGGACTCCCCGAACTGGTGGCGAAGATTCCCGTGGGCACGTTCATTGATCATGGCCCTCCCAGTCCCACCGATCCATCCACCAGCAAAGGCTATGCGGCGTATCAGCAGGTTCTCACCAGCGGCCATTACGGCCACATTGTGCCCAAGCCCGGCGATGCCTTGCCGATTCCCGGGATCAAGGTGGTGGTGATCAGCTCCAACGGCGAGGTGCTCAGCCATCCGCTACCCGGAGCTGGCGAACCGAATCCCTACTGTAAGGACTCGGAAACCAGGCCGGAAGACCAGACCGACAACGCGCGCTCCCTGGGCACCCTGCTGACCTTGGGGAAGACCAGAATTCTTGACCTGGGCGATCTCACCTGGGATAAGGAAATGAAGTTGATGTGCCCGGATAACCGCATTGGCAAGGTGGATATCCTGGTGGTATCGCACCACGGATTATTTCAGAGCTCGAGCCCGGCATTGCTGTTTGCGGTTGCGCCGCGGGTAGCGATCATGAACAACGGGGCTAAGAAGGGCGGCTCGACGCCAACCTTTGAAACTCTGGCGAAGACACCTGGGCTGGAGGCGTTATGGCAACTGCACTTCTCCAACGAGGCAGGCATGCACAACATGGCAGAGGAGTTCATCGCCAATCCCATGGGACCGAATGATGGTGCCAACTACCTGAAGTTGACGGTCAATCCCAAGGGCGGTTTCTCTGTGCTCAATTCGCGTACCGGGGCAAGCAAGGATTATGCTGCCCGCTGAGGCTGGCTGGGGATCCTTTCGATACGGCCGAGCATGAAGATGTAGGCCGAGATGCCAATGCACAGGTAAATAGCGGAGACGCCGAAGGCCCATCCGAAGGAATGCCGGGCGCTGACCAGGTAGCCGGTCACGATAGGCGCCAAAATCCCGGATACCTGGCTGGAAAAATTCATGATGCCGGCCAGGGTGCCCACACTGCCCCGGGGGCCGATCAACGAGGGCACAGACCAGCCGACGGCTGCTGCCGCGGATAAACCTCCCAACGAAATGCTGATCCAAATGAGTGCGGTGATCGCCGTCTGGGCATAGGCTGCGCCAATGATGCCCAGCCCCATGCTGGTACCGCCGATCAGCACCGCGCGCTGCACGGTGCTGGCATTCCATCCCCGCTCGAGCAGGTGGTCTACCAGCCATCCTCCCACCACCAGTTCGCAGGCCGTGCCAAACAACCAGGGCACGCCGGTGTAGAGAAACGAGTGCAGCAGGTCGATGTGCAGGGCCTGGGAGAGATAGCTGGGCAGCCAGGTCAGCAACAGGTAGAAAACGTAGTTGTAGGCCCCGAAGCCGAGGGTCATGCCAATTACTTTTGGCTGCCGGATCAGATAGCCGAAGGAGGCGGTTTCCGCGGGTAAGGCTGGCGCCTCGGCAGCTCGCTCCAGGATGTAATCCCTCTCGCGGTCAGTGAGCTCTGGATCATCCACGGGATCGCGATAGACGCGGCAGAAGAGCAGGAAGTAGAGGAAGCTGATCAGGCCGGTGGCGGCAAAACTCCAGCGCCAGCCGACCTTCAGTAGCAGCATCCCAATGAGGGGCACGCCGATCGCCGATGCGAATTTGGCGGAGCCGTCGAAGATGGATGTCGCCGAACTCCGCTCCTTTGCGGGAAACCAGTAGCCGATGGCTTTTGCGTTGGCGGGGAAGGTGGGAGCTTCTCCTACGCCGAGCAGCAGGCGCGCGGCGAAGAAGCCGCCCAGGTTGGGAGTAATGGCGGCGGCGAAGGAGGCGACGCTCCATACGAAACTGCTGATGCGTCCCACGCGGCGCACGCCGAATTTGTCCAGCACCACGCCCACCGGAAGCTGGCACAGGGCATAGGTCCAGTTGTAGGCGGCAGACAGATAGCCGAAGGTGATATTGGAGATGGCGAAGGTGGTGATCAGGGCAGCGTGGGCGACCGAGAGGTTGACACGGTCGAAGTAGTTGACCAGCACTCCAACGGCCAACAGAAAGGCGATGCGCCATCGGCGCCTGGGGATTTTGGGCATAGGTTGAAACGCACTGCCTAGACTAACCCATGCAGAGTCGTGCAGCGGGTCTTTTGGTTTTCTTAGTGGTTGGCGCAGCAAATGCCCGGGTGCCCCACATCTCGCTCGTCTTTCGCGAGATGTGGGATCTGACGAATCTTTACCGTTCGCCTCGGAGGATGTAACAAAAAGTCTCGGGTACAGGGCAGTGGAATCCCACATCTCGCAAAAAACGAGCGAGATGTGGGGCGCCCGCCATTCGTGGACGGGACAGGGTTGGTACGAAAAGCCTAACTACCGGCAGCCGGCTTTTTCGGCTTACGCTTGGTGTTGCGTCCTGGAGAGGCGCCGTTTTTTCCTCGCGGCGCGGACTCGATGACACTGCGCATCCAGTAATCGCCTTCGGCATCCAGCTCGACCCCGTGAACCTCGCGCTCAAAGCCGGGAAATTGCTTGCCGAACTTTTCCATTGCCAGCAACAGGCGAATAACAGGGCTGTCGGCGTCGCCCAGGCGCTCTCCGGGCATGTGCACCGGGATGCCGGGAGGATAGGGGACCAGCATCACGCCCGCCAGCCGACGCGCCATTTGGGAGATGCGCACTTTTTCGGTGCCGTTCCGTATCAGCTTCTGATACGTCTCAGCAGGCGTCAGCACCGGTTCCGGGTCCACATCGCATGCCTGGTGAAGTAGATTGGTCAGATTCAACTCGCCCATGGCTGCGTGCATTTCGTCGCTCAGTTCCTTCAACGTCATGTCCTTGTAGCGGTGTGGATGCTCGGCGACCAAATCCGGCAATGCTTCGTATAACGTTCCCTCGTTATCGTAAAGGCGCTTGAACTCGAAAAGAGTTTCCAGCAGGCTGCCCCATTTTCCTTTGCTCGTTCCCACCGAGAAAAGGATCAACGCGGTGTAGTCGCCGGTGCGGGCAATCTCCACCAACCGGGCATCGAGAAACTCGGTGAGGATCGCCGCCGGGATGCCCCATTCCGCCAGTTCTCCACGAGAATTGATGCCAGGCATGAGGATCGTGACCTTGGTGGGGTCAAGCATGCAATGGTCTTCAGCGATGTCCTCATCCCTGAAGCCATGCCAGTCTTCCTCCGTCTTGAGTGTCCAGCATTCTGAAGACTGGATGAGCAGCGAATCCGGTGTCTCTTCGAAAAGAGAGGTCTGCCCGGTCATCGGATCGGTCACCGTATCCGGCTGATAAACGCGGAAGAACCATTCTTCCCCATTGGCCGAGCGCAACCGATGAGCGATCGAGGACATGGCTTTGCGGAAGCTGATCGCATCCTGAATGGTCTCGTACATCAGGGTCGGACCGGCCGGTTCGTCCATCATCGAAGTGGCCACATCGAGCGACGCGATCATGGGATAGAAGGGCGAAGTCGTGCCATGCATCATGAAGGCTTCATTGAAGAGATCAAAGTCCAGCGGCGCGCGGTCGCTTAACTTGACGTGGATCATGGATGCCATGGAAAACGCAGCCAGCATCTTGTGTGTGGACTGCACGGCGAAGATCACGGGCCGATTCGGCATATCCTCGGGCACATCCATGGCGAAGCGACCGCGATAAATGGAATGGAATTTGGCGTAGGCGTACCACGCCTCGTCGAAGTGGATGCGGGGCACGCTGCGCGCCAGCTCGGCGGTCACTCGCTGTACGTCATAACAAAAGCCGTCGTAGGTGGAATTGGTGACCACCGCGTAGGTGGGTTCCTGCGAAGGGGCATCGGCGCTGAATGGGCTTTCCTTAATCAATTCCTGAATGTGCTCAGGGGAAAAGCGCCGCATGGGCACCAGTCCGATCATTCCGTAACCGTTCCTGGTGGGTTTGAAGTACACCGGCCGAGCGCCGGTCACGGTGAGCGAGTGGCAGATCGACTTGTGGCAGTTTGCGTCCACCAGGACAATATCGTTGTTGCCGATAACGCCGTGGCCCACGATCTGGTTCGAAGTCGAAGAACCGCTCAGAACGTAAAAGGTCCAATCCGCCCCGAAGATGCGGGCAGCATTGCGCTCCGATTCCGCCGGAGGCCCGATGTGGTCAAGCCAGGAGCCGAGCGATGAAGTGGAGATGCCCAGGTCGGCGCGCAGCAGGTTTTCGCCGAAGAAGCGGTGAAACTGCATGCCCACCGGATGCTTGAGGAAGGCCACGCCGCCCATGTGGCCCGGGGCGTCCCACGAGTAAGCGCCCTGATCGGTATATTTCTTGAGCTCGCGAAAATAGGGAGGCAGCAACTGCTCGTTATAACGGGCGACGGCAAAGTCCACGCGGTTGGCGATGAAGGCCGGTGTGTCTCCGAAGAGGTGGATGTATTCGTGTACCTGCTTCACCACCTCCAGCGGTAGCTCGCTGACCAGCGTCCGGTCGGCGATGAGGAAGATGGGGACCTTTTTATTTCTGCGCCGGACGTTGCGGATAATCTTCAGCGCCGCGCGCTCATCGAACTGATGTTCTTCTTCGAGATCCCAATCGAGCAGGATGGCGCTATGCGATGGATCCGATTTCACCAGCGAAAGGCCGTCCTCCGGTGTCGATGTCCTGACCACTTCGTAGCCTTCTTCTGCAATCGCATTGCACAGGCGTTCCATGGCGCGATCGGATACAGAGTTAGTCCCACCCAGTTCACTGGCAATCAACAGTACCCAACGGCCATCACTCATAGCTTGGAGTCTCGACGAATAGTGTTACGTGCATATTTCAATCCTTTGTTTGGAAGTTGGCCTAACGGGAAGCCAATGAAGAGCCTGTGGTGGCCTCCACCAGCTTGGTGACCGCTGGGGCAATCATGTCCACCAGCACGGCCTGCGGCTTCTCTGCGGTTTTGAGAAAGGCAAGCTGACGGGTCCTCCAGTCGGCCGGCGCGCTCTTGTGGTCGCGCAGGTAGCCAATCGCGTCCAGGCCGGCCTGCGAGACGCGGTTCAGGCTGGTGGAGACGGGCGTCAGCTCTTGAGTGAGTTCGGACCTCGCTAGCAGTGGCTGCAGTTGCGTATCGTTGTCGCGCCACAGCACAAGCCATTCCTGCGCCTGTTCCCAGTCCTCTTGAGTGGCTGTTCCAGCCACGATGCGGTTGACCATATCGAGAAACTTGCGCGCGGTGTCGCTCTCCGGAGGAATGGCATCAACCAGGTGGTTCAGCGGAGTGAAGGCATCGTAGCTGCGCTGCTCTTCGCGCGCGTAAAGACGAGGAGGCTGCATGACGTCGCCGAAGACGCGCAGCGGCAAAGGATCAGGCTCGCCGGTCATGCGGCTCAGCATGGCGGGATAGCTGGAGTTATGTTCGAGCCCGTAGTTGTTCAGCTGCTGGGAGATGATCGCCAGCCGGGCATACATGGATGCGACATCACGGGTATCGCGGGGCGACCAAAAGCGTTCGGCAATGGCGGCGGTGCGGGGCCAGATGCGGCTATCGACATTTTCCGGGGTGACAAATTCCGACCACATCGTCGCTTCACCGCCCAGAATGCGCTTGTGCTCTTCGCTGCTCAGGGTGCTTGGTCCGTCTCCCTCGGGGTCGGCCGCGTAGTGCTCAGCGGCGGACTGGTTCAAATCGATATAGTAGCCGGCTGACAACAGGGCGCGATTGCCCCCGCGCACCGCCTCGCCAACAAATTGCGGTCCGCGCCAGGACTGGATGACCACATCCTTCGGAGTGCCGGGCTGCAGAACCTCATCCCAACCCACCATGATCTTCTTGTGTTCGGCGACAATCTTTTGCACCTTGGCGCTGAAATAGGCCTGCAGTGCGGCGTTGTCTTTGAGGGCGTGGGCCTTCATGAACTGCTGGATGCGCGGGTTCGCGTCCCATTCCTTGCCGTTGCACTCATCTCCTCCCACGTGGAAGTAGGCGTCGGGGAAGAGGCTGGTCATTTCGCCGATGAAGGTGTCGAGAAATTTGTAGGTGCTGTCGCGGGTGGGGTCCATCGCGGGATTGAAGATGCCCCACTTGCGCTCGATTTGATACGGGCCGGAGCCGCTCGCCAAATCGGGATAGCCTACAAACCAGGCGGTAGCGTGGCCGGGCATATCAAACTCAGGCACCACGCGGATGCCCCGGTCGCGGGCGTACTCGATGACCCCGCGAATCTCTTCCTGGGTGTAGAAGAGGCCATCGGAGCCCTTCTCCTGCAGCAAGGGAAACTTTTTGCTTTCCACCCGGAAGCCCTGATCTTCCGAGAGGTGCCAATGGAAGACGTTGAGCTTGACCGCTTCCATGCCGTCGAGGGTGCGATACACCACATCGAGGGGCATGAAATGGCGGCCCACGTCCAGCATCAATCCGCGCCAGGGAAAGCGCGGCTGATCGTCGATGGTCATTGCCGGAACGATGAAGCCTCGGGGCGAGATGCGGACGAGCTGGAGAAAGGTTTGCAGGCCGTGCAGCACGCCCAGCGGATTGGCGGCTTCGAGGTGCACCTCATTGGCCGTAATCTGCAGATGATAGGACTCATCTTCATCGACCTGTTGCACGGGCGCGCTCGGCCCCGTGGTCTTGATGAAAAACATGGGCTTGTTGAGCACAGCCTCGCGCCACAGGGGAATCCCGGTTTCCCGCGAGAGGGTGTTCAGAAAGCGCTGTTTGGCGCGTTCCAGGCGCGGTTCCTGGTAGCCTTCCAGAGCGACGCCGAAGCCATTGTTGATGAGGAACTCGCCTGCGCCCGGCTTCACTTGCGCGGGAAGCGGCATCAAGGGAAGAGGCGCGGGAGCCGAAGGTTGGGCCTGGCCGGCGGCGATAAGAGAGCTGAGCAACAGAGTCATGGGGAAAACAATCCGGAGCAAGGGCGACCTCAAGCGAAAACCGTAAACCGCGCTCAACGATTCTATCTGTATCGTTAAGAGTGGTATAGATAAGCCAAAGGATGGATTGTCCATGATGCAAGCCGGCGACGTTTTTGAGCACGCGATGCTGCGTGAAATTTATGAGCAGCCTCGGGCGCTCGCCGACACCATCGAGCATTATGCCCCCAACGGCAAGCTGGCCACCGACGTCTTTCAGCCGGTTGCGGATGCACTGCGCGGACGGGCGCGGCTGGTGATCGCCGCCAGTGGCTCCAGCCGCCACGCGGGTCTGGCCGCGGAGATCATGCTGGAGGACCTGGCCGGCTTGATCGTCGATGTCGAATATGCCAGCGAGTACGTCTACCGCTCCACGCACACCATTCAGGATCCGGGGGTTCTGGTCATCTCGCAATCCGGTGAGACAGCGGACACGCTGGCTGGATTGCGCGAAGCCAAGTCGCGCGGTTTGCCTACGCTGGCCATTACCAATAATCCTCGTTCCAGCATGGCGCAGGAGGCCGACGCCTCCTTGCCCACCTGCGCCGGGCCGGAGAAGGCCATACCGGCGACCAAGAGCTTCACTACGCAGCTGGCCGTCCTGTACTCGCTGGCGCTTTACCTGGCGCGCATTCGGGGAAGAATGACGTCGCCGACGGTGGAAAGCCACACCGAGGATCTGCGCCGGCTTCCCGCGCTGCTGGAGCCTGCCCTGGTTCGGTGGCAGCAACAGATCTCCGCTCTGGCGCCCTCGCTGAAGGGGTCGCGCGCATTTCTGTATCTGGGTCGCGGAGTCCATTATGCGATTGCTCGTGAAGGAGCACTGAAACTGAAGGAATCGGCCTATCTGCAAGCGGAGGGCTATCCGGCGGGCGAGTTGAAGCATGGTCCCAATGCGTTGGTGAGCCCGGATGCACCGTTGGTGGTGATTGCCACCAGTGACCCAACGGATCCGGACGCAATGCTGCGCTATCGCAAGGTGCTGCAGTTGATGAAGGACATGCGGGCGCAGGGGGCGACCATCCTGGCGGTCGCTACGGAGGGCGATGAGGAGGCTGCCAAGCTTGCCAACCACTGCATCGAGGTTCCAAAAACCGAGGATCTGTTAGCGACCATGCTGGAGGTGGTTCCGCTGCAGTTGCTTGCCTACCAGTTGGCGATCCAGAACGGGATTGATGTAGACAATCCACGCAACCTGACCAAAGCCGTTCTGCAGGAGTAGCTGCTGTCGAGTGCTGTGGTATCCCACTCAAGCCAAAACGCGGGCTTGAATGGGGCACCAGTCTTTGCTATGGTACGGGAGTAGATATGAAACCTGCCGTGTCGTGCTCATCTCCTAAGTACCGCCGGCGTGCCCGTTCAGTCGTTTCGACTCAAGTATCCACAGCACTCAACCGGTGATCTCAGCCGCCCTCGCAACCTGGATAGTTCGACGCGACTGCAGCCTGCTCCGCATCCTCGATGGATGCGCCCGGAAGCTATAATGGAGCCGTAGACATACGACTATGGTCACGAAAAATCTTCCCCTGGAAAGTCACCCCGGCAACTTATTGATTTCGCAACGAGATCAGGTCTTCGACGCTTTTCGCCGTTGGGGTTATATGCAGGCAAATCTTGACCCGCTGGGGCAATACCTGCTGCCCGGGCCTGTCCCGGAACTGAACTTCGAGGGAGAGGCTGCCGAGGAAGCCAAGGGCTTTTACTGCGGAAGCATCGGGGTCGAGTTCATGCATCTTCCCGACGCGGCCCGGCGGGAATGGATCCAGGAGCGCATGGAGCAGACTGCGCCGGCTCCGGACCAGCGCCAGGTCCTCGAACGGTTGATCCAGGCCGACCTGTTCGAGCAGGTGATCCAGTCGCGCTATCTCGGCACCAAGCGTTTCTCGCTGGAAGGCGTCACCGTGTTAATCCCCTTCCTGGACGAGATTCTTAACCGCGCCGCGGATCATGGCGCGATCAAGGCCGTGCTTGGGCATGAGCCACCGCGGGCGCTTGAACGTGATGGCGAACACCTTCGGTAAGTCCGCCGCCGACATCTTTTCCAAATTCGAAGATGCCAATCCGCGCAGCATCCTGGGCGGCGGCGACGTGAAGTATCACGTGGGCGCCACCGGGCGAATTCCTCGCCAAGGGCGGGGGAAAAATCGGCCTGCACCTGGTATCGAACCCCAGTCACCTGGAAGCGGTGGATCCGGTGGCCATGGGCCGTGCGCGTGCGCAGCAGGTGCGGCTGGGAGAAGACGGTCAAGACCAGGTGCTGCCGGTGCTCATCCATGGAGATGCGGCCTTTGCCGGCCAAGGCATCTGGGCAGAAACGCTGAGTCTCGGCGCCATGCCCGGCTTTACCGTGGGCGGCACCATCCAGATCATCGTGAACAATCTGATTGGCTTTACCGCCGACCCCGAGGAGTGCTACTCGTCGCGCTTCTCCTCCGATATCGGCAAACGGTTGCCCATTCCCATCTTCCACGTGAACGCGAGAGGATGCCGAGGCCGCGATTCGTGTGGCCGCGCTGGCCATCGAATACCGCTACACGTTCCACACCGATGTGATCATCGACCTGGTTGGCTACCGGCGCCACGGCCACAGCGAGGTGGATGACCCTACCATTACCCAGCCACTGCGCTACGCAAAGATCAAGAATCATCCTCCGCTCTACGAGATCTATGCCAAGCAAATCGGCGTGGATCCCTCGCCGCGCGTAAAGGAAATTGCAGACGGAGCTTGCCGAAGCGCAGAAGCAAGCGACCAGGATGGGCAAACGTGCGGTGCTGGCAACGCTTCCCGCCTATTGGTCGAATTACACTGGCGGACCGTACAAGTCTGAATACGAGGTCGACACCGGGCTGAGCGCGGCCAAGGTCGAGGAAATCAGCAACAGCCTTACCACGTATCCGCGACAGTTTCATATTCATCCCAAAATCAAGAAGCTGCTCGAACAGCGGCGGGAGATGGGACGCGGCGAGCGGCTCTTCGATTACGGCATGGCTGAAGCCCTGGCCTTTGGCTCGCTGCTGCTCGCAGGCACGCCGGTGCGTCTCAGCGGCCAGGATAGCCAGCGCGGTACTTTCAACCAGCGCCATAGCGTGCTGGTGGACATCGAGAACGAACAGCTCTATATTCCCCTGGCCAATCTGGCCCCGGATCAGGCCCGCTTCGAGGTCTATAACTCGATGCTGTCGGAAGCAGGCGTTCTGGGCTTCGAGTACGGCTACAGCCGCGACTATCCTGAGGCGCTGGTCTTGTGGGAGGCGCAGTTCGGTGATTTTGCCAACGGCGCGCAGATCATCATCGACCAATTCATTGCCTCAGGTGAAGACAAGTGGGGACTGCTGGGCGGAGTGGTTATGCTGCTGCCGCATGGCTATGAGGGGCAGGGGCCGGAACATTCCAGTGCCCGGTTGGAACGCTACCTGCAATTGGCAGCGCACGACAACATACAAATCTGCCAGCCGTCTACCGCCGCGCAGTACTTCCACCTGTTGCGCCGGCAGGCGATGCGGGCGTGGCGCAAGCCGCTGATCGTATTCACCCCCAAGAGCATGCTGCGCAATCCCGATGCAAGTTCGCCCGTGGCCAGCTTCGAGTTGCCGCGCTTCCAGACTGTTCTGCCGGAAACAGAGGTGCAGGCAGGTCAAGCGTCTGCTGCTGTGCACGGGCAAGATCGGTCACGAGTTGCGCATCGAACGGGCGAAGCACAAGGACAGCACCACCGGCATCGTCTTCGTGGAACAGCTGTATCCCTGGCCGGAGGCGGAACTGGCGGCGGAAATCGCCCGTCATCCCGAAGCGCGCGAAATAGTTTGGGTGCAGGAAGAGCCGGACAATATGGGGGCGCTCTCCTTTGTGGTGCCGCGCTTGCGCAGGCTCTTTCCGGAACGCAAGGTGCTCAGCATCAAGCGTTCAGCGGCAGCCAGTCCAGCAACCGGCTCGGCCAAGGCGCACGACCTCGAACAAAAGACGCTCATCAGCCTCGCCCTGCGAGACGAAAGCAAATGATGCACCGTGATGGGAGCGCAGTCCTCGTCAGTCTCCCGATCGAATAGTCAGGAAGTGACAATCTGCGGACATTGCCGTGACAAATCCGGCGATGCGCCGATTTATTCTCGCCATGAACAGCAATTTCCCTTATGGCGTATGCACAGCGAGCGCTGCCGAAGATGTTTAGATCGCTGGCTTAAGCCAGAGGCGGAGGATCGAAAACTGGGCTGCTCTCGTTCGCATTGTCGCTAAATGGCACAGAAAATGCGCAAACGAAACCCAAAGAAAACCATCTAAGTTATAGAATCTGGTACAAAACCGGTCACAACGACGGGCTCAAGCAATTCCAGTCCACTGAAACCGGCCAGAACAAGGCGACCCTTGGACTCCCCCGAAAGACCGCAAACCCGCGAAGGTCACTCCAACATCGTTGGAGCGAACGGAGACAGCCGATGTGCGTGCTGCAGTTGTTCGAACGGCAAGTGTCCGCTTTTCCGGACGCTTTAGCCGTAGCATGTGAAGGTTGGCAAGTCACCTATCGCGAATTGAATGCGACTGCAGACCGGATCGCGCACGGGCTGAAAGAGGCGGGCGTGAAGAGCGGCACCCTGGTGGGAGTTTTTCTTGACCGCTCGCCGGAGATGGTGGCCGCGCTGCTCGGTATATGGAAGGCGGGTGGCGCATACATACCGCTCGATCCGGCGACACCAAACCAGCGGATCGCCCACATGCTGGAAGATTCCGCCCCTCCCTTTGTGCTCACTCTCGATGAACTGCGTGGCCGGCTCCCCAGTACCGCCGTCCAGGTGATCTATTTCGAAGATTTCTGGGCCGCGCGAAGGCCGGCATTCGCGCCCGCTGAAGCCCCTGCTGCGAGCATGGTTTCCGCAGACAGCGTCGCTTATGTGATCTACACCTCTGGTTCGACGGGCAAGCCAAAGGGTGTATGCATCAGCCACGGAGCGCTCGAGAATACGATCCGCGGTGTCGGCCAGGACTTGGCGCTGGGGGCGGATGACGTCGTGCTCGCCTGGTGCACGATCGCCTTCGACGTCGCAGGCCTGGAAATTTTTCTGCCTCTGGCATTCGGCGCCAGTTTGTACCTGGTAGAGGAGGACCTGGTCATGGGCGGCGGTTTGGGCATCGAGCATATTCGTGCTTCCGCGGCGACCGTCCTATTTGCCACTCCCACCATGTATCGGCTCCTGCTCGACGAGGGATGGCAGGGCAATGCAAACATGCAGCTTATCGTCGGCGGTGAGGTCCTTCCTCTGCCCCTTGCCCGAAGCTTGGCCAGCAGGTGCCGCGTGCTCTGGAACCAATATGGGCCCAGCGAAACGGCCATATGCGCGACCCGGGCAAGAATCGAATGCGATGTCGAAAAGATCACCATCGGCTATCCGTTGCCGAATGTCAGCATTCACCTTCTCGATGCGCAACTCAAGCCGGTGCCGCAGGGTGTGGTGGGCGAGATGTATATCGGTGGGGCTGGCGTGGGTCTTGGTTATCTCGATCAGCCCGAGCTTAATCGCGCATGCTTCCTGCCCGATCCGTTTGCCGAGGGCGCGAACAGGTGGATCTATAAGAGCGGAGATCTTGCTGTACAGCTTGCGGACGGCCGTTTTGAATTTTTGGGGCGGCTTGACGGCCAGGTCAAGATTCGAGGGTTTCGCATCGAGCTGGGAGAGATTGAATCGGTACTCAGGGAATGCGAGGGGGTGAAGGCAGCGGTGGTGCGGGCGATCGAACTGGAGCCTGGCGACCTGCGCCTGGTTGCCTTTGTGGTTGGCGAGGGGGCTTCCCGGGCGAGGCCAATGGAAGGAGTCACTGGGCAGGCAATTGCCTTCTTACATGATCCCGCGGAGTTTGTATCGGTGCCCTCCTTCCCCACCACCCCCGGCGGTAAGGTGGATGGTCAGGCTTTGGACACGATGCGTCTCCATA
This sequence comes from uncultured Acidobacteriaceae bacterium, assembly GCA_963785315.1. Lineage (GTDB taxonomy): Bacteria > Acidobacteriota > Terriglobia > Terriglobales > Acidobacteriaceae > PALSA-350. The sequence goes on from CAWAUX010000012.1 coordinate 559,008, forward strand.
CCGTAACTTCACCTACTCCCGCACCGGAGCACCATCCGCGGGCAATGCGGTCGAAGCGCGCCTCAAGGCAATCTGGGAAAGGCTGCTTAAGGTCGAGACCATCGGTATCCATGACGATTTCTTTTCGCTGGGTGGCCACTCCCTGTTGGCGGCGCGTATGTTGGTCCAGATCGAGGGATGGTTCGGCTACAAGCTGCCCCACTCTGTGCTGGTGGAACATCCGACCATCCACGGTTTGGCAACTTACCTCCGTCAGAGCCTCAGCAGGGAAATGGCCGGCACTGGTAACGATCCAGGCGGGAGCATATCTGCCGCCGCTGTTTATCGCCCACGGCATAGGGGGGAGCCTGCTGAGTTTTATTGAGCTGGCGGCCCAGTTGGGGCCGGAGCAACCGGTGTACGGTCTCCAGCTGCCGGCATCGATCGATGAGCATCAAGCGGACCTGAGGACCGTGGCGGAAAATTATCTGCGCCAGGTCCGCGCGGTTCAGCCATCCGGGCCCTACCATTTTGCCGGGCATTCTTCCGGTGGCCTGGTGGTCTTCGAGATGGCCTGCCAGCTCAGTGAACAGGGTGAAACCATGGGCCTATTGGCGCTTTTGGATTGCGACCCCGATACGGGCAAGGCCGTGCATCAGCCTTTTCGTGATTGGGATTCGTTGAAGGCTTCTTTTTCTCGTGCGCGCGCATCGTTCCAGCTGCGCGAATTTGGAATGCGCGAGTTGCTGGCGTCGCAGAATTGATTATCAGCGGATAAAGATCAAGATCTGGCTTGCGGACCGGTCGCGCCGCGCGGGAAGGGCCCATGGCCAAGTCGAAGCGGAAGGATATCTCGCACTGGCTCTGCGCGATTACGAATTGAGACCGTATCCCGGCAATATCACTCTGTTTGTCGCCCAGGACGAGCCGGGCCCGAAGGGTGAACCCGCAAGCGCATGGAAGGGAAAGATCTGGGTCGATGTGAGACGCGGCTGATTCCCGGAACCCATCGCACCATCTTGAGCCGGCCGCAGGTGATTTCACTGGCCCGCGAGATCAGACAGAGAATGCCAAACAATGAGAAGCAGGGCGCGAGAAGCGTAGTGGCCTGAGTCTGTCATCCCCGAGTTAATGACGAAAGCTGAAACAGGCGATCCTGGCCTCGCTTTGCGCGGTTGCGAGCGCGCCGATCGTGCCCGACGCCGGCGACAGATCGTGAAGCTTCCACGGGTTGAGAAAGCGCTCTCGCGTTGCCAGCAGCTCCGCGGGCGCGTCCGGCAACAATCCAACATCGAAGCTATCGAGCGCACGATGAAGGCCGACGCCTTCGGCCTTCAGGATTGCTTCCTTGCGCGTCCAGCAACGGTAGAAACCCCTGAGCCAGGCATCGCCATGCAATGTGCCCAGATCGGAAAGCTCGCTGGCGGAGAAATGCGCTGCGGCCACTTCGGGTTCGATGGCCCTAACATCTTCCACATCCACGCCAACCGGTTGCCCGTGGGCCACTGCCAGGACGGCAATGCTTTGGCTGTGGCTGAGGTTGAAGTGGAGTGGGGATTCCTCCCCGGCCAATTCGGGTTTGCCAAAGCGATTGGCAGGGAAGCAAATTTTTCCCGCAGGCTGTTGCAGATATCCGCCGAGAATCCTGCGCAGGTTGGCGTGGGCAACGGCGTAGCGTTCGCGATCCGGAGCAAAATGAAAGCCGCGCATCCGTCTCAATTCTGCGCGGTCGAGGATTTCCATATGAGCAGTAAATCGTCCGTGGCGGTTCGAGAGGCCAGGCCCAGAGATGGACCTCGTCGTGATCGCGTGGAGGCGGTGGAGGCCATGAAGGCGTCCGTCGAGCGATTCCTGGAGGCGGGCCACGTTAGCGGGAAACTGCGGATTGCTACGCGCTGCTTGTCCGGGATTATCCGTTTTGTCTTCCGTCATCGTTGAGCCCTTTCCGGCGTTCTCGATCCACATCAATTCCAGTTGACGAAGTTTGTTGGTCAGGAATGCCACGTCACGGGCGCTGACATCTTCCGATTCCGCGCGGGCAATCTCGTGTTGCAAAAAGTTGAATGCCGGGCGCATCTCCACCGGGAAGTCATCACTGCGGAGTCCACGCAGAAATTCCCACGCCTGAAGAAGGAGTGTCCGATCACCCGCCTGCGTCCCTCATGCGCCAGCAGCGAGGCTGCGCGCCGGAGTCTTTCATGAGCATCCAGTTTGGTCATGGGTAATAAAGTGTGACACGAAAGGGTCAAAATCATCTACCACCGAACTGCACTTTGCGACCGGCCGCGCTCTCCGCAAAACAATATAATGAATAGTGGCACTGAAGCTGCACCGGAAAGCAACTCATTTGAGGCCGACTCCGCAGAGAACTGAGGGCAAAGCGCATCTCCGAAGGAAACGGCGATGAACAACACTTTCTGCGAAACAAAACGGATCCATGAGGCCACAACTTTCGTTCCCGTTGGCCGAGTATGTGCGTAGCCAGGCATTCCCCGTGGACAAGCTGGGACACCAGCCTCGGCTCTATGCGTTAACCCAATTGGTCGGTCAAGGAATGTCCTACGATGACGATGTGGTTTACGCCGCAGCATGGCTCCATGATCTGGGCGTGTTTATCGGTCATCGGCCCGAAGACCCGGCCGAACTTGCCGGCTGGGATAATGTCAGCTACGCGATGAAACAAGCGCCTGCAGCCCTTCTCCGTGCGGCTTTCCTACGACAAAAGTTGCACAGGTGGTGGAGGCGATCCGCACCCATCAGCCGCATCTGAGGCCGACCACCTCGAGGGCACGATTCTGCGCGATGCGGACATCCTGGAACAACTGGGTGCGATCGGCATCCTACGTGTAGCGGCGAAGATAGGCAGGGATACGCGCTATCCAACCTTCACCGATGCCGCAGCCACTTTGCGCAAGAGCCTGGCGGATTTGCCGGGCAAGCTTCACCTGGATATCGCGAAGAGGTTGGCTCGGCCAAGGATTGCTATCCTCGAGGCTTTTCTTCAGGAGCTGGACAAGGAAGCATACGGGGCGTCTGTGCTAAAGGTTGTCGGTCGACTGGTTACCGATGATGTTCCAAGTTCTAATGGCTGTGCGTGGATTGTGAGAGACTAACCGTTGCTGAAGCTCAAGGCGGACTTTAAGGTCAGCTGCGCGATTTGCATTGGGGGCCTGTTAAATGAAACTGAAGAACGCCAAGGTTGTTGTGTGTGGTGCCGGGGGGTTCATCGGCGGACATCTGGTAAAGAGCCTGCTTGATAATGGAGCAAACGTTATTCGCGCGGTGGACGTAAAGCCGCTGGCTGAGTGGTACCAGACGTCGCCTGGGGTATAAAATCTGGTCGCTGGACCTCAAGGACAAAGACAGTTGCATGAAGGCAGCCGAGGGCGCTGAGGTGGTGTTCCAGCTTGCCGCCGATATGGGCGGCATGGGCTTCATCGAAAACAACAAAGCGCTTTGCATGTTGAGCGTGTTAGCCAATACGCACATGCTGATGGCCGCCCGGGAGAAGGGAGTCGAGCGGTTTTTCTATTCCTCCTCCGCGTGCGTCTACAACGGCGATAAGCAAAAGACTCCGGACGTGATTGCGCTTAAGGAAGAGGATGCCTATCCGGCGCTTCCCGAAGACGGCTATGGCTGGGAGAAACTGTTCAGCGAGCGGATGTGCCGCCACTTTGAAGAGGATTTTGGTCTGCAGTGCCGGGTGGCCCGCTACCACAATGTCTACGGTCCTCTCGGTACGTGGACGGGCGGCCGGGAAAAGGCTCCTGCCGCGATCTGCCGCAAGGTCATCGAGGCCAAGGCCTCGGGCAAACACGAGATCGAAATATGGGGCGACGGCAAACAGACCCGCAGCTTCATGTACATCGACGATTGCACCCGGGGTACGCAGGCGATCCTGGAGAGCGACATTCATGAGCCTATCAATCTGGGCAGCAACGAATTGGTCACGATCGACCAGCTGGTAGGGATCGCCGAAGAGATTGCCGGGATCAAGCTGGAGCGCAAGTACAATCTGGGTGCTCCAAAAGGAGTGAACGGCCGCAACAGCGATAACACCAAAATCAAGCAGTATCTGGGGTGGGAACCTTCGATCCGCCTGAAAGAAGGATTGGCAAAGACCTACGAATGGATCGAAAGCGAAATGATGGCGGTATCGAAAGCGTAATCAAGGTTACTGTAAAATAGTCGATTCACAGTTGATGAAGCATCTCTGATAGTGATCTAGATTGAGGCTACGGAAACCTATGGGAGTGTCAGCAGTGGCGACGGCAAGCGCGCAGTTCCGGCAGATTCTGGGAATCCAATTTTTCGTAGGAGACGCAGACGAGGCTATTGCCCGCATCAGCGGCGGTGGTTTGCTGGTGGTTCCGGCGGCGCCCGCGCTGAAAAATCTTGCCCATGATCCGGCATATTGTGAGGCGCTCCAGGGCGCCGACCTGGTGATTACCGATAGCGCGTTCATGGTCATGATCTGGAACCGGCTCAAGCGCGATTCCATTCCCCGCGTTTCCGGTTTGAAGTATCTTTCTTCGCTGCTGAAGCAGCCCGACTTTTACCATCCTGGCGGCAGCTTCTGGATCATGGCCAGCGAGGAAAGCGCGCGCAGAAATTGCGCTTGGCTGCGGCGGCAGGGAATTGAGTTGGCGCCGGCCGATCGATACATCGCCCCACTTTACGGCAAGACAATTCAAGATCCGGCACTGCTGAAGCGGATTAATGAGCGTCGTCCCCGTCATATTGTCGTGACCATGGGTGGCGGCACACAGGAACGGCTCGGCCTCTATCTAAGAAGCGAACTCAACTGCAAGCCATCTATCCATTGCGTCGGCGCAGCCATTGCGTTCCTGAGCGGCGACCAGGTCCACATTCCAAGATGGGCAGACCGCATGTACTTGGGATGGCTATTCCGCTGTCTTTCGGATCCCCGTCGCTACATGCCCCGCTACTGGGATGCGCGCAAACTGCTCTCACTGATGATCCGCTATGGCAGCAGCCTCCCGGATGCACTCAAGAGTACCTCCCCGGCCACAGTGGAAGAGCTATGGCTGCGGAAAAGAACGACTGCATCCCATCAACGCTCTACGCCACGTCGCAATGACCTCGCCCGCAGATCGGCTTAGTCCCGCAGGGACGGCTGAGTGTAGCCCAGAGACGTAGTCCCGGGTAGATGGGGGGTAACTGAGGACAGCGCTCGCTAGGTGTCGCCCTGCCGCTGGACGACTGCAGAGCCTCGTGGCTATCGATCTCGAGTACGCACCGATCGGAAGGGCTGATAGCGACTCCGAGGGAAACCGAGCGTAAGTGCGGCACAGTGTACCGACGGCCTGACATAGCGATGAGCTAGTAAGGGATCTACGGTGCTGCTGGATGGGCGGGAGTCGACCAGTCCCGCAGGGACGGCTGAAAACGACTCGGAAGCCAGTGCTGATAATCGGCCAAGATCCGACTTCACCCAAGACTACGCCCTGGGCAATTTCAGTCGTCCCTTCGGGACTTAATAGGTTTCTAGACTCTACCCAGGACTGCGTCCTGGGCTACACTCAGCCGTCCCTGCGGGACTCGATTGATCGTGCAAGTCTACGGCTGGTTTCGCCCGCACACTGGCGCGCTGGGTTTCCGCGTGCTTGGCCGCGGATTCGAGCGCCTTTGCCTGAGGCAGGTAATCAAGCGCCTTGTTGATCATAGGATCCCAGTTAGCGCGCACCTTCAAACCCTCTTCCTGGCCAAATTGGGTGGTGAAGATCTCTGCCTTGATGTTGGCCTTGACCCAATCCATCACCGGAGCTAAATCCGCATCGGTGTAGGGAATCTGCTGGCTGGTCAGGAACTCTTTGAAGGAGTTTATCACCGCATCGTCCACCTGAAAATCCTTACCCACAGTCCGGTTGGCCATGTAGTGCTTGGCGAAATTAAAGAAGGCGTAGTGCTCCAGGAGCACATCCTGAACAGGAACGGACTTGGGAGTATCGATCTTGTCGTCCGGGGTGATGCCGCCTCCGCCAAATACTGTGCGCCCGGAATCGGTGGCCTTGACCTCGCGCGTCTTCGAATCCTGCGGCTGGTCGTGGTTGTAGTAGTAGTCGTACAGCGAGACGCCGTTGTAGTTCCGCTGGATCAGCCGCCCGCTGGGAGTGTAGTAGTGATACGTGGTGAGCGCCAGTCCGGTGTTCTCAGACAAGGGGTAAACGGTTTGCACCAATCCCTTGCCGAAAGTGGTCTCGCCGGCGATGATGGCGCGATCATGATCCTGCAGCGCACCGGAAACAATTTCAGCGGCAGAGGCTGTGCCGTGATTCACCAGAACCACGATGGGGTATTCGTGGCCCCCGTTGCCATGGGTCGCCCGATATGTCTGCTCGGGAAATGCGCGGCCACGCTGGGAGACGATCACTTGTCCCTTTTCCAGAAACTTGTCGCAGACAGCCACGGCCTCGCTCAACAAGCCGCCGGGGTTTCCGCGCAAATCAAGAATCAGCCCATCGACGTTGCCGAAGTGATCGAGCGCATCGGAAAGCTCGCGGCCAGTGGTCTCCTGGAAATTGGTGATGTGCACATAGCCGACATTGGGCCGGATCATATAACTGAGATCAATGCTGTTGTGCGGAATCTCGTCCCGGATCAGATCGAACACCAGCGGCTTGGCCGCACCCTCACGGGCGATGGTGATCTGTACATGGGTGCCTTTAGGCCCTTTGAGGACGTTGGCCACATCCTCTGAGTTCATGTTTTCCGTGGACTTGCCGTCCACCGCCACGATCACGTCTCCAGGCCGTATCCCCGCTTTAAAGGAGGGCGTGCCTTCAAAAGGACTTACCACGACAATCTTGTTGCTTTGCGGCTGAATCAGCATGCCTACGCCGTAGTACTTGCCGTGCTGATCTTCGCGCATCTTGGCATACGCTTTGGGATCATAAAAGCTGGAGTGCGGGTCGAGCACGCGCAGCATGCCAGGGATGGCCCCATCGTAGACGGCCTTTTCCGCTTTTTCGCCGGTCAACGGCTCTGCATAATTTTGTTCCACCAGGTTGTAAACGCTGGTGAAGGAGCGCAGGTCATCGCGTAGCGCAGATTCATCAGAACTGGATTGAGCGCCGAGCTTTTGGCTGACAACCGTTCCGAGAAAGCCACAAACCACAAAGAACAGAAGGATGGAGAACAAGAACCGTCGTGTGCGGGAGGCCATCGTGAGGGTAATCCTCTGGGTCCGGAGGCGCGGGGGAGAGGGGTGGCCCTGCAGCACGGCCCGGGGTCTTCTTGATCGAAGTATATCATTGGACGTAAGCTGTTCTGATACGTACTCGGGCAGCGAAAACAGTAGGAAATCCGGCCTGTTCCGCAAGCCGCACGCTAAGAGAAACAGACAAACTACCACGTAAGGGCTAGAGGGTTTTACTTCTGATGTATGGAGGGTAACGAATTCGGGTTTTCCCAGGAAAAGCCGCACTCGTTGCGCTAGGAGCGTAGAAGTGAAATGCCAGCAACCTACCACTTAGCAGCTATAAGAGATGTCGGGACACATGACGTTATTCGCATTCCGGCAATCAACGGCGATTTGCATCCTCGGCGCGACTCTCAGCGCCCTCCCCTCCCTGGCCCAGTCCACCGACACTAAAGCCGCCGACACCAAGGCTCCCGGCACCGTGGGCCAACCGGCGCCCGTCAGGCAAAGTGGTGGAGGAGATCGTCGCTCGGGTGAACGACCAGATCATCACCCAGTCTGACTACGATCGGTCGGCCGAACAACTGGATGCCGAGGCCAAGCAACAGGCGATCCCCCCGCAGGAACTGCAGCAGAAACAAGCCGACCTGTTGCGCGATTTGATCGATCAGCAACTCCTGCTCTCCAAGGGCAAGGAGCTGGGCATCACCGGCGAGACCGAGTTGATCAAGCGGCTGGACGAGATTCGAAAGCAGAATCACCTTGATTCGCTGGAGGATCTGGAGAAGGCGGCGCAGCAGCAGGGCGTCTCCTATGAAGATTTCAAGGCGAACATCCGCAATAGCATCATTACCCAGCAGGTAGTGCGGGATGAGGTGGGGCGGCGAATCAGCATGACGCCGGCGGAAGTACAGCAGATATTTCAAGGCACACGAAAGTGAGTTTGCCCAGCCAGAATCGGTAACCCTGAATGAGATTTTGATCCCGACTCCGGCCAAGACCGCAGCCGAAGCGGCGGATACGGCCGACGTTGCCGCTGCGCAGGCGCAAGCCGACGAGGTGGAAAAGAAACTGGCCGCTGGGGCCAAGTTTGAAGATCTGGCCAAGCCTTCGCCCAGCAATCCTAATGACGCAAAAGTTTGTCTCGCTGGGCGAGTTTCGCCGCGGAATGCTGGCTAAGGAAATCGAAGATAAGGCCTTCGCCCTGAATGCCGGCCAGCACACGCAACCCATTCGCACCAAGCAGGGCTTCATCATTCTGCAGGTCACGCAGCACAACCCCGGCGGAGAAGGCAGCTTCAAGCAAGTAGAGCCGCAGGTGGAAGAAGCCATCTTTATGGAGCGCATGCAACCCAAGCTGCGGCAGTACCTCACCCAACTGCGGGAAGAGGCTGCGTCGATATCAAACCGGGAGTGGTGGATACCGGCGCCAGCGGCAACGAAATGAAGCTGACCTACAGCGCCTATACACCTCCTCCGCCGAAGAAGAAAAAGAAATTTGCCCGCAAGCGCTTCCGCGGCAAAACGGCCGCGGCCACGACCACCCAGGTTGCTTCCACCGCTGCGCCTGCAGGTACCGCGAGTACAGCGCCAGGGGCCGCGACCACACCGGCTGCCGCCGCGAGTGCGCCCGCAGCAACCAAGCCCACGCAACAGGCCAGCAATAACGACCAGAAGGTGATGAAACCGGGCAAGCCGGAGAAGATCCGCTTTGGGCAGGCTCCGCGTGAGTCTCTGCCAACATCGCAAGTCGCCTCCGCGGCTGCTCCCGGTGCCGGCCCGAGTGTCACTGTTCCCGAGAACCGCTATGTAAACCCCGACGGCACGGTGAGCAGTAGCATCGATGCGGCGCCGGAAAAGAAGACCCGTCTCAGCGCCCGGCCGCCGGTGAAAAAGGTGAAGACTGCCAAGAACCCGGATGCACTCCGGATCAGCCGACCCCTGATGAGCTGGCATCGCAGAAGGTGCAGAACGCGCCCATGGGGCTGGCGGACCCGAATGCGGCCGAAAAAGCCCAAGCAAAAGGCTGCTAAAACCCGCTATTCAGCCACCCAGAAACAGCCGGACGAAACCCAGCCTTATCTTGGCAAACGCGTCGCCGGCCCCGCAGGCTGCTCCCGCCGCAAGCCAGCCGCCCGTACCCGGCGCACCGGCTTCCAATCCTCCGGGCGGCGCGCCACAACCTTAAATTCGGGTGAAATGAAAGAAATTTACGTCGCGGACGTAGCCAAGTTCGAAAATCAGGCAGTGATCGCTTTTTTCGCCGTGACATCGAAGCAGTTGCGCAGCCGAAAAGATGGCGGGCAGTATTTGGCGGTTACGCTCGGTGACCGCACCGGCCAGATTGAATCGCGCATGTGGGAGAATTTCGCCGAGGCCGCTCCCGGGTTCGAGCAGGGAGACGTGGTTAAGGTTCGTGCCGAGGTCTGCCGCTATAACGGACGCCTGCAGCTAAACCTCGAGAAGCTGCGCCGCGCCACCGCAGATGAGTTCGAACTGGCGGATTTTGTTCCTCAGACGCGCAAAAACGTGGAGGAACTATGGTCGTCTCTGGTTCGCTCTGTCGACAGTTTCTCCGATCTCTGGTTGCAGGGGCTAGTGCGCTCTTTCCTTGAGGACGCAGTGATTGCGGCGGCCTTCCGTGAGGCTCCAGCCGCAAAAAGCCTCCATCATGCCTGGATGGGCGGCCTGCTGGAGCATGTGGTCTCACTGATCGGGATTTGCGAGTTGGCAGCGCAGCATTATCCCGAAATCAACCGCGACCTGCTCCTGACCGGCGCCATCCTGCACGACATTGGCAAGCTGGAGGAGTTAAGCTGGGGCACCAGCTTCGATTACACGCTTGAGGGTCAGTTGGTTGGGCACATCACCCTGGGCCTTGCGATGATTGAAAAGAAACTGGCAACGCTGCCCGATTTTCCTCCACCGCTGCGCATGTTGGTAAAGCACATGGTACTGAGTCATCACGGCAAACTGGAATTTGGTTCGCCCAAGCTGCCCATGATTCCGGAAGCGTTGTTGCTTCACTATCTCGACGATCTGGACGCCAAGATGCACACCATTCGCAGTGAGTTTGAGCGCCACGAAGCGCAAGGTGGGGAGGCGGGCGAGATGACGGATTGGGTCCGATCCATGGATAGGCCGCTGCTGAACACGGCAACATTTCTCAAGCCCAAGCCGAGGAGTAGAGCATGCACTATCTGCTGAAGACCGAACCTACCGCCTACTCGTTTGCGGATCTGGTGAGGGAGAAGGAAACTGACTGGACCGGAGTGACGAACCCGCTAGCGGTAAAGAACCTCAGGGCAATGAAGAAAGGCGACAAGCTGGTCATTTATCACACCGGCGACGAAAAGGCGGCAGTGGGCCTTGCCCACGTCACTTCTGTAGATATATCCGATCCCAAGGTTCCGCTGGTTCGCATTGCCGCTGGTGCTGCGATCAAGCAGCCAAAAACGCTGGCGGAAATCAAGCAGCAGAAGCTGTTTCTAGAATCCCCCCTGGTGCGCCAGTCACGGCTTTCCGTAGCGCCGCTCGATGAGGCGCAGTACGACTGGATCGTGCACAACTAACAAGTTCCGTTAAGAGGTCGCCCTAGAGCGCCAGATCCGCTCCCAACGAAATCGTCTACAATCGAACATTGGGTCTCCTCGCCTCATAAAGATGCTACGTTTCTCCACGGCTGGTGAATCACACGGCGAGTGCCTCATCGCCCTCATTTCCGGACTGCCTGCGGGCCTCGACGTCGATCCAGGAATTTATCGACCGGGAGCTGTGGCGGCGCCAGCAGGGCTACGGCCGTGGCGGCCGTATGCGCATTGAGCAGGACCGCGCCCACATCCTCTCCGGGGTGCGCCATGGCAAGACCATCGGCTCGCCGGTTTCCATGCAAATTGAAAATCGCGACTGGAAGAACTGGACCGAGGTTCTGCCCGTGGGCGCGGGCGATCCGGCAGAAGCACAAAGCCGTGGCTTCGCCGCGGCCCGGCCACGCCGACCTGGCAGGCGCGCTGAAGTACGATTTTCCCGATGCACGCTATGTGCTGGAGCGGGCCTCCGCGCGCGAGTCGACCGCCCGCGTGGCGGCAGGCGCCATGGCCAAGTTGCTGTTGAAGCCGTTGGGCATCGAGGTCGGCAGCCATGTGGTTCGTGTTGGCCGCGTGGAGCTGCCGTGCAACGCCTCCTGGGAACGAGATTGCGGCGCTGCGCGAGCAGGATGAGATGCTGTTGAACTGCGTCGATCCCGCAACCGAAGAGCAGATGAAGGCGGAAGTGGACCATGTCCTGCGCACCGGAGACTCCATTGGCGGGGTCTTCGAAGTGGTGGTTCATGGCGCGCCTCCCGGGCATGGGCACTTATGCCAACTGGGACGAGCGGCTGGATGGTCTGCTCGCCTGGGCGGTCATGTCGCTGCAGGCGGTGAAGGCAGTGGAAATGGGCCAGGGGGTCACGGCTGCCGAGTCATTCGGCTCCGCGGTCCACGATGCTATCGGTTATAGCCCGGAGGAGAAGGACGGCGCACACCAGATTCACTCGCGAGCACAACAACGCCGGCGGCATCGAGGGCGGCGTCTCCAACGGGGAAGACATTGTGGTGCGAGGATATTTGAAACCGATTTCTACCCTGCGCCGGCCGCTCGGTTCGGTTTCCTTGCACCCGGGAGGCGACCAAGGCGGCTTATGAGCGGTCCGATGTCTGCGTTGTGCCTGCCGCCGGAGTGGCTGCGGAAGCGATGGTCGCGTTCGTCATGGCGAAACTGGCGCTGGAGAAGTTCGGCGGCGACTCGGCCGGAGAACTGAGCAGGAATTACCAGGGATACCTGGAGCAGATTCGCGATTTTAAGAAAGATATCCCGGTCGCATGGTTTACCCAATTGTTAAATTTCCAGATCCCATCCTGCAGCGGCCGGCTGAGCCCGTCACTGTGTTTGACGAGGATTTGAGAAAGCTGGTCGACGATATGTTCGAGTCCATGTACATTGCCCATGGCATCGGTCTCGCAGCCCCGCAGATCGGGATTCCCAAGCGTTTGACGGTGATCGATCTGAGCTTCCAGAAGACTCCCGAAGACAAGATCGCCTTGATCAATCCCGAGGTGATCACCAAAGAAGGAAAAATATTCGAGGAGGAGGGTTGTCTCAGCCTTCCCGATATTCGAGAGAAAGTCGCGCGCGCTGCGAAGGTCAAAATACGCGCCCAGGATGTCGAGGGTAATTGGTTCGAACGGGAAGCCGACGAACTACTGGCCCGCGCTTTTCAGCACGAAATCGACCACCTGGACGGGATCCTCTTCATCTTCCGCATCAGTGCACTCAAGCGCGATTTTGTGTTGCGCAAGATACGCAAGTTGCAGCGAGCCGGGGAATGGTAGGTGAAGCTTGTCTTTTGTGGCACCCCGCAGTTCGCCATTCCTACGCTTGAGCAACTCATTGCAGCCGGCCATTCCATCGAGCTGGTAGTTACCCAACCCGATCGGGTGCGGGGCCGCGATCAGGCTCCTTCACCACCCCCGGTCAAGCTGCTGGCAGAGGCAGCGGGTTTGCCGGTGGTGCAACCGGAAAAGATCAAGAACAATCCAGAGCTGAGGTCTCGCCTGGAGGCGATTCCGCCGGATGCCATTATCGTGGTGGCCTACGGCCGCATCATTCCGGAGTGGATGTTGCCGCTGCCGCGATGGGGCAACCTCAACCTTCATGCCTCGCTGCTGCCGAAGTACCGCGGCGCTGCTCCCATCCAGTGGGCGGTGGCCAATGGGGAAACCGTGACCGGCGCCACCACCATGCACATCGACCAGGGGCTGGATACCGGTGACATTCTGCTCCAGCGTCCCTTGGCGATTGACCCGGACCAGACAGCGGAGCAGCTCTTCCCCTTGCTTGCTCAGAGCGGAGCGGGGCTCATGCTGGAGACTCTCCAGGGCCTGGAGGCGGGCACGGTCCATCCTGTTGCGCAGGATAATGCCGCGGCCTCCCTGGCGCCGATCCTGGAGCGCGAAGACGCTCTGGTCGACTTCACCCGGTCCGCGGGTGAGATTTACAACCGCTGGCGTGGCTTTCAGCCCTGGCCCGGAGCCTACACTTACTTCCGAGGGAAAAAGCTCACCCTGCATCGCTTGCTGCCTGCTGGGGCTGCTCAGGTCCCTTCCGGCGAGCTGATGGTCGATGGAAGCCGCCTGTTCGTGGCCGCGGGGGCGGGCACGCGGCTGGAGCTGCTGGAGGTCCAGGTGGAAGGCAAGAAGAGATTGCTGGTAGCGGAGTTTCTGCGCGGCGCCGCTCCTCGTCCCCATGAGAGCCTCGGCATGCCATGATCGCGCCTGCCCGAAGAGCCGCCTTCGAGCTGCTGCTGGAACTCAAACGGAAGCCGGAGTCGCATAGCGATGTACTACTCCGCTCCAAACGCGTGGAAGCGCTGTCTCCTCTCGACAGGAACCTGGCGACTACCCTGGTGATGGGAGTGGTGCGCTGGCAACTTGTCCTGCAGCAACGCATTCGGGAGGTGCTCACCCGGAGCAAAGGTCACCTCGCCGACCCGGTGCAGGTTTCCCTGGAGTTGGGCGCGTTGCAGCTTCTGTTGCTGGAGCGCATCCCGGCGCACGCCGCTATTTTTGAGAGTGTGGAGCTGGTCCGGCAATCGGGAAATCGCTACGCCGTGGGGCTGGCCAATGCGGTCCTGCGGAAACTGGCGCAGTCGCCCCGGCTGCAGGAGGCGGACGCCTGTGCCGCGCATCCTTCGTGGATGGTGGAACGGTGGGTGGCGGCGTACGGGGGCGCAGCGGCCGCTGCGATCTGCCGTTACGATCAGCTTCCTCCCCCCAGCACCATTCGCCTTAGCTCGCCGGAGGCGGCCCCGGGTTTGCAACTGGAGCGGGGAAGCTTCGTGTCCCGGGCCTGGCGGCTGGTCGCGGGCGAAGTAACCGGCATGCGGGGCTTGCGCATGCAGGATGAGGGATCGCAACTGATTGCAGAGCTGGCGGGCCGGGGTACAGCCATTTTGGATTGCTGCGCGGCTCCGGGAGGGAAGACGGCCATCCTGGCCGAGCGCAATCCCACGGCCGCAATTACTGCCTGTGACATCAGCCCTCGTCGTCTTAAAGCCATGCAGGCGCTGCTTGCTGGGCACCCCGGAAACATTAGCTTCCGGGTTCTCGATGCCATGGAGTTGCCCTTCGAAGCCGAGTTCGACCTGGTGCTATGCGATGCTCCATGCAGCGGGACTGGAACCATGGCCCGCAATCCCGAAATACGGTACCGGGTCACCGTGGATGATTTCGCCCGTCAGCAGGAACGGCAGGTACGTCTTCTCTGTTCGGCGATGCGTTGCTTGCGCGAGGGTGGGAGGCTTGTCTACTCCACCTGCTCGCTCGAGGGCGAAGAGAACGAAGGCGTGGTGGCTGAGGCCCTGGAGCGGGAGAGCGGTTTCCGGCTGCTGCCCTGGCGCCCGCAGGTCCAATTGCTGGAGGGGGACGGGGTGCTGTTGCCTGGCACAGCAGAGCGTCTCTTCCCGAGCGGCTTGCCGAATGACTTCGTTCGCTTGCTTCCCGGCGCTTACCAGGGCGACGGCTTCTTCGCCGCCTGCATAACGCGTGAATGATCTTTCAGACAGAAGGAAACCGCAAAATGGTCTCTCTCCGCAAGGACTCGATCCGGTCCCCGGCGGGCCGGCGCAGGCGGGATGACAATTCTGTTCGAAAACTAACTGCTGGTTCCGTTGATCGGATCGAACTTTCCGGTCGAAACATAATTGTCATCCCGCTCCGCGAAAGCCAGCGAGCGTAGGGACCCGCAGTCTTGGCGGGGAAAGAACTTCTACTGAGCCACGCGAATGTGATGGTCATGCCGGGTTCGACGCGATGGCCTGCCAGGGGGCTCTGGCTTAAAACCGTGCCGGCGGGATCCACTGTGTCCGCAGGGGCCATTTGCGATGCGCTCGCGTCCGTGTCGGTGGGGGCAGGCGCGCTGGAATAGCTATTCTCTACCGGTCCCACCTTCAGCCCCGCATGCACCACCAGAGCTGTCGCCGTCGCCATCGGCAAACCAACCAACTGGGGCATCACCATGGCTGGAGGAGGAATGACCACCGGGCTGCTCACGAGCAGGCTTACACTGGGGCGCTCTACGCCGGCTGCCCCCTGTTGCGGATTCTGCGCAATCACCGTTCCAGGCTGAACACCGCTGTAGGGCATCTGGGCCGTCTCTTCGAGATCCAGCCCCAGCCGGCGCACTTCGATAGCCGCCACCCGCTCCTGCTGGCCAACAACCTTGGGAATCGCCACCCGCTGCGGACCCAGGCTCTCGGTCACCCGCATCCGCCACTCGCGGCGAACGATCGCGCCAGGCAGAGGGGTTTGCGCTAGTACCCGGCCTGCCGGCACATCGACACTGTAGTACTTGTTATCGATGTCCAGATTTAATCCCATGTTGGCCGTCCGGTGCACGGCTTCAGCCACAGTGAGCCCCTGCAAATCCGGAACCTTTACCTCGGCTCCATGGATAGCGAAATGCATCGTCGTCACTGCCGAAACCAGCCCCGCCATGGCTATCGCCAGCCCAGCGAGCACCAGGCGAAAAAAATTGATCATGCTCCCTCGTAGGTGATCTCGTAATCGATAGCTGCCGCTTTTTCGAGCATCTTGGACACAGAGCAGTACTTGTTCTTGGACAGCGCAACCGCATCCTGGGCAGCCTTTGCCGAGACCTTTCCTCCCAGGTGATAGGTCAAATGAATATGGGTGAAGACGCGGGGAGGTGCCGGCGCCTGTACGGCCTCGGCAGAAACGGTCAGCGAGGTGAACGGCTCCCGCTTCTTTTGCAAAATCGAGACCACATCGACCGCGGTGCAACTGCACAGGGCCATCAGCACCAATTCCATTGGGCTGGGGCCACCGGCGTGTGCAGCATCCGCGTCCACGGTAACGTGGTGGCCGCTATGGGACTCGGCGTCGTACTGCTGGTCTTGTTTCCAGGTGGCGATGGCGCGCATTCTTTCAGTTTATCCAGTTGGCCGCCGCCCGGGCATTGGACGATTGTGGGAAGACCTCACCTGGTTAACCGCCTGGTTTTAGGGAGACGGCGGCTTGACCGCTCGATACAGGCCCGCAATGCCGAAGCTGTAGGGGGTCCAGGAAACCTCGCTAAAGCCTATCGATTGCATGGTTTCCAGCAATTGCGGCGGGGTGGGAAACTGGTGCACGGAGCGAGGGAGATAGCGATAGGGTCCGGAGACCCCGGAAATAAGTGACCCCACCGCAGGAAGAACCCGCCGGAAGTAAAAGGCATAGAGCTTGCCCATAACGCCGCCCGGCTCGCTGAAGTCGAGAATACCCAGTTGCCCACCCGGCTTCAACGTACGGTAGAACTCTTCCAGCCCAGCCCGGTAGTTGGCCAGGTTGCGAAAACCGAAGGCGGTGGTGAGCAGATCGAGCGAGCCGGTAGGCAGAGGAAGATGGAGGGCGTCCGCCTCAATAGCGATCGCCCCCTGGGGAGCGAACTTTGCCGCGCCGCGTAGCAGCATCTGGTGAGCGAAGTCGGCGGCCAGCACCGGCCTGGCGTACTTCGGCCGGCGTCGCAACAGGGCCAGCGTCATATCCCCCGTGCCGCAGCAAAGGTCCAGAACTTGTGCGTCCGGCTGGGCCAGTACCTGGCGAAAACTGCGTGCCGTCCGGCGCCACCAGATGCGGTCGATATTGCAGGACAAGACGTGGTTCAGCAGGTCGTAACGCGGGGCGATCTGGTCGAACATGGAGCGGACGGCTGCCGCCGCGCTGAGCTCGTCTCCGGTTCCTTCTGGTTGGGCGCCCGGCGCGGCCACGGCTATTTGCTTCCCGCGGAAAGGCGGCGGATCGACTCGATGGCTGCCACCACCTCGGCGTCGGTTATGTCCTCGGCCACAACCGCATCGCCCAGGCCTTGCAGCAGGACGAAGCGGCGCACTCCTGCCCGATTCTTCTTGTCCCCGGATGCCGCATGCAGCAGGCGCTTCGTGCTCAAAGCGGGCAATGCCGGGGGCTCAAAGTAGCGGATCAGGCTCTCGATGCGGCGCACGGCTTCCGCCGTCACCAGCTTTCGCTGGTGGCTGATGTGCAACGCCGCGAGCATTCCCCAGGCGACCGCTTCACCGTGCAGCAGGGCGCGATAACCGCTGGCGGCCTCAATCGCGTGGCCGATGGTATGCCCGAAATTGAGAAACATGCGCACGCCGAACTCGCGCTCATCCAGAGTGACCACCTCAGCCTTGATGCGGATGGAGGCCGCGACCATCTTCTCCAGGGATGCAGGGTCGCCCTGGTCGAGGGCTTCGCGATGGCTCTCGATGAAGCGGAAGAGCGCCGCATCCCGAATGAGCCCGGCCTTGATGCTTTCGTAGATTCCGGCGCGCAGTTCCCGGTGAGGAAGGGTGTGCAGCAGGCTGATGTCCGCCACCACCTCCTGTGGCGGGTAGAAGCAGCCCACCAGGTTCTTGCCGGTTTGCAGATTGACCCCGGTCTTGCCTCCTACGGAGGAATCAACCTGCGACAACAGGGTGGTCGGGATCTGGATGTAATCGATTCCGCGCATGTAGATGGCGGCGAGAAAGCCGCCCACGTCGCCGATGACGCCGCCGCCGAAGGCCACCAGCAGGGAGGAGCGGTCGCCCCCGGCTTTAGCCATCTCGGTGGCCAGCCGTTCCACCTGGGCCATGCGCTTGTGGCGCTCGCCGGGAGGCAGATAGAGCACCACCGGTTCCTGAGGAAGCGAAGCCTGGAGGCGTCCGCCCCAGAGAGCCCAGATCTCCGGCGAGGTTAAGAGAAAGATGAGTTTGCGCTTCTTGTCTCTGAGAGCCGGCATCCGCTTGGCTAGGGAATCGAGGATGCCGCTTCCTACGGAAACGGTGTAATGGCCTGAGTTGGTTGTAACCGGGATCTTGCGCACGCTTCGTCCATCGTATCGCAACCCTCAGCCCGTGCTCGCGCCGTGGGCCTTGGTGGAAAGCAGGGAAGCCACGGCAGCCGCGAGCACCACCAGGACGATAAAGCCGAGAGAGATGCCGACAGGTACATGGATCCATTTAGCGCAGATCATCTTTGCGCCCACGAAGCCCAGAATGGTAGCCAGGCCAACATGAAGATAGCGCAGCCGGTCTAGCAAGCCGGACAGCAGGAAGTAGAGCGATCGCAATCCGAGAATGGCGAAGATGTTTGAGGTGTAGACCACAAACGGGTGGTGGGAGATGGCGAGCACAGCCGGCACGGAATCAATCGCAAAGACGAGATCGACCAGTTCGATGGCGATCACCGCCAGCACAAAAGTAGATTTGGCGCCGCTGCCCCAGCGCTTCGTCCACTGCGCAACCCACTTTGCCGGAGCGGGAGTGGACCCGGCTTTCTTTCCCCGCAACAGCCGCAGCGCGGCCACCAGCAGCAGGGCGCCGAACACGTACTGAATCCAGGCGAAGCGCAGCAGCAGTTCAATTCCGGCGAAGATGAATAGTCCGCGCATCACGATGGCGCCGAGGACTCCCAGCAGGAGCGCTTTTCTTTGCGCCTCCGCGCTCAGGCCAAAAGCGCGGAACAGGAGTAGGAAAACGAAGAGATTGTCGATGCTCAGGGAGAGCTCGATCAGGTACCCGGAGGCGAATTCGAGGGCTGTCTGATGCTCCTCAACGTGTCCGATCCATAGGCCGAAACAGGTAGCGAGAGCAAAGACAAAGAGGACAAAAATGATGCTATCGCGGGTCCGGGCGGAGGCCTTGCCCAGATTGAGAACGACCAGGTCAGCCACGATCAGGAACAGGATCACAAGGTGGAAACCTATCCAGTATGTGATCGGGACGCCATCCAGCATCATGCAATCCTAGCCTACGGTAGTGGGTGAAAGGGCGCGTCGAAGGCTGTGGTATCCCATTCAAGCCAAAGTACGGCTTGAATGGGGCACCCAGCCTTCGTTACCGGTAAAGCAAGCTGGTCATTTATCGCTGGTTCAATAGCTGAATCGTCTCCAGGAAGACATTGCCCACGATGGTGAGGCTCTTGGCGCTCAGCTTGTCCATGGTGTCCTGAGGGGTGTGCCAAAATGCGTTTTGGTATCCGTAATTGAAATCGATGATGTCGGCGCAGGGCACACCGAGTCGCATAAACGGGGTGTGATCATCACCCACCGAATTTTGCCGCTCGAAAAAGTACGACTGGTCGCCGAACTTTGCCGCCGCCTGTCCCACCAGATCAAGCAGCCACTGGGTTGAGCTCAAGTCCTTGTCCACATCGAGATCGCGGTCGCCGATCATGTCGGCCAGGAGAAAGCCTTTGATATGCGGGAGGGTCCCATCGGCCTTCCATTTGGCCGCGAGGTGCCGGCTGCCATAGGTCGAGTCGGCGTCCGTCCAGCCCTTGATCGCCTCTTCTCCGTCAAAGAAAACCAGCCACACGCTGTATCCATCCAACTTCTTTCCCCGGAAGCTATTGGCCAACTGTAGTAAAAGGCCGGTGCTCGAGCCGCCATCATTAGCCCCCACGTAGCCGGTGTCTTTCAGTGGGTAGTTGGTGTCGTAATGGCTGGCCAGCACTACGATGCCGTCCTTGCTGCCAGGAAATTTGACGATGTAATTCGTCATCACCAGAGGCCCGATGGGTGTTGATGCCGTGAACGTGTCCTTGACCAGGTCGTCTTTAGCGAACTGGTGTTCGAGGAAGGCCTGAGCCTTGGCATGTCCCGGGCTGCCCACCCAACGTGGACCCGTAGCCACGAACTCCCTGGTGTAGGTTAGGGCGCGCTCGCCGTCAAAGCGGGGAAGCGGGGCTGCCGCCTGCGCGAAGGCCATTCCACTGAACAGGCAACAGAGCAGCGCGCCGCCGAGCGGCTGGGAAAGAATCGGGAAGCGCTTCATGACGCCTGTTTTTGCCGGTCCCTGCGGCTGGGATGAACCATGTAAGCGACGCCAATGCTCACCAGGTAAAGCGCCAGCATCGGAGCGGCAAAAACGCACATCGTCAGCACATCGGGAGTTGGGGTGATGATCGCGGCGATGATGAAAATGACCAGGATGGCGTAGCGGATATTCTTCCACAGGAAACCCGCGTTCACGATGCCGAAGAGGGCCAGAAAGAAGACCAGGATCGGCAGCTCAAAAGTGATACCCAACCCCAGGATCACGGTCATAAAGAGTTCTGTGTACTCGCCGACCGTGACCATCGGCCGGAACTGATCACCGTAGCCGATAAGAAAATTGAGCGCGCCCGGATAAACGTAGTGATAGCCGAAAAACGCGCCGGTAAGGAAGAGTCCGACCGTGGCCGTCATGAAGGGCAGAATGTATCGCTTCTCCTGCCGGTAGAGTCCAGGAGCGATGAATAGCCACACCTGGAACAGGATGAAGGGCGAAGCCAGAATGGCCCCTCCGACCAGGCTGATTTTGATGAAGAAGTTAAAGGGGTCTACGGGGTTCAGGTAGACCAGGTGAGGGTCCAGATGGTGCGCCTGGAGGGCCGAAACAATAGGCCGCTCCATGAACGAAAAAAGCTTCTGGCGGAAGTAGTAAGCGATGAAGAACGCGGCGATCAGGTAGAGGCCGGAATGAATGATGCGCTTGCGCAGTTCCTCCAGATGTTCCAGGAGGCTCATGCCCGGCAATTCTGCTCTTTCCGTCACTGCGGTCCGGGCCCGATCGACGATGTCAGTCTTCATGATGCGTGGTTGCCTGCTCCGGCTCGTGCCTGAGGCCGTTGGCGGCCAGTTCCGGGTGGTCCCCAGCAACTGCTTCCAGTTCCGCGACCTCCTCGTGTACAGGGATCACCCGGGACGCCGGGCTCTCTGTGCTTACTGTGGTTCCGTTGCTTGGCGGCCGTACAGTCAGAGCCTCCGAGGTGGGTTCCGGGGCCGGTGATGGGGCGGCAACCGGGGCAGCAATTTGCTTCTGGCGGTCGGCCAGTTCGGCGGCCCGTAACTCTTCCTCGATCTGCATCTTGAATTCGTTGCTGGCGCGCCGGAATTCGAGCACGAGCTTACCTAGCTGGCGGCCGATCTCGGGCAGCTTTTTGGGCCCGAAGATTACCAGCGCTAGTCCGAAGATGAAGATGGTATCGGGCAAACTCATCGCTATGTCATGATACCTGCCTCGCCAAGGGGCCACAAATCAAGGTGGTTTATCATGAGGTTTGGACGAAGGCCGTACTTTATGAAGACATTCTCGCTGGATGAGGCGCAGTCGCTCTTGCCGATTCTCGAATCCCTTTTGCGCAGAGCGATCGAAGGCAAGGCGAGCGCCGGTCTGGTCGAAGCGGAATTGCAGATGCTCAGCCAGAATATCTTTCTCTCCGGAGGGATGCTGGTGGACGTCGCAGCGGTGGCGCGTAAGCGCATGGCCCAGCGCGCCTCGGTCCAACAAGCCCAGGATGCGATCCAGGAAATTGATTCGATTGGTGTCCAGGTCAAGGATCTCGATAAAGGATTGCTGGACTTTCCGTGCCAGATCGGGGACCAAATCGTTCTTCTCTGCTGGCAGTTGGGCGAAGCAAAAATTGACTACTGGCACACCGTAGAAGCCGGCTTCCAAGGCAGGCAGCCACTCGATGAACGTTTTCATCCGAAGAGCCGCCCGGAAAGACCAAACTAAGCCAGTTTCGTAAGGTCAAAGCAAACCTTCTGGTAGCCGAAACTCGCCTTTGCAGAAAAACTGACAAGCTGTAGCCGTCAGGGCCCAGTGTCTGCATAAGAAGAGAGACCGCAGTACCTCCAATCGGCACCAAGGCCCGGTAGGGCCGACCGCTAAACGTCAGCCCAGCCCGGAAGGGCTGGGATATTGATTCCGATGAGAATCCCGAGCGCCGTAGGCGCGGCACCATGCGTCCCTTCGGTCCCAAATATATGGTGGATGAGACGGGTGCCGCACCTACGGTGCTCGCCCGGATTACACGGTCTGTACAGGTCGATATCCCAGCCCTTCCGGGCTGGGCTGACGTTTGGCGATCGGCCCTACCGGGCCCTGGCGATTGGAGGGACCTGCAGTGTTTAGTTCTCATGCACGTTGTGAAGCCCTCTCCGACGATTACTCTACGGCACGGCTGAAGCCATGCTCTTCGTTAGGGGAGTATCCGCAACCTATTGAGACCGCCCTCCCAGGGTAACTAAATTGACCCTGCCGCGACTCTCTTACTAAGCTGCTCTACCCTTTCCCCCAACGGCTGTTAGACTGCAACCGGCCTTCGATGCACCAAAAGCATACGACTCACGCCAGCCTTACACTCCTGCTCGGTACGCTGATCACGGACCGGCAGGGCCGCGTACAGGGTCGCTTGAAAGACGTCGCGGTAGCCACTGGAACGGCCGCGGGAAATGTAGCCGGACTGCTTCTCAAGACAAGGGAGGGAGCCAGGCTGGTTGCGGTGAGGGATATATTGCAGACACCGGCCGGAACCCTCGAATTGCGCGAGGACGCCCAACTCCAACCCCTTCGTGGAGATGAAAACCTGCTTCTCCTCCAGCAAGATGTGCTGGATCGCCAGATTATCGATGTGCACGGCAGGAAGGTGGTGCGGGTCAACGACGTCGACCTGCAGTGGTTTCCGGAGAATGGCCGTGAGGGGTTGCGGGTCGCCGAAGTGGCCGTCGGCCTGCGCGGGGCGGTGCGCAGGCTGTTCAAAGGTACGATGCCCAGGCACACGCTGCATAACTTCGCCATGCACTTCCCCGCAAGCATCATCCCCTGGGAGTTCGTAGACCTGATCGAAGTAGATCCGGCCCGGCGGGTGAAGCTGAAGATCGAACATGAGCGGCTTGCTCATATGCACCCTTCCGATCTTGCGGACATTCTGGAAGATCTGCCGCCTCCTGAGCGGGAGGCAGTCTTCGGCTCCCTCGATGAGGAAGTAGCAGCAGAGGCGCTGGAGGAAGTAGATCCTCGTCTGCAGAAGTCCCTGCTCGAATCGCTCGACTCCGGCCGCGTCGCTGACATCGTGGAAGAGATGGACCCGGGCGCGGCGGCCGATCTGCTGGCCGAACTCTCCGACGAGCGTTCCGAGGAGATTCTCGAGGAGATGGAGCCGGAAGAGCGGCATGAAGTGGAGGAGCTGCTCGAATTTCGGGAAGATTCCGCAGCCGGAAGAATGACCACCAACTATGTGCAGGTCGCCTCCGCCGCCTCGGTAGCAGACGCAGTGCGTGCCCTGCGCGAGTTCGATGGCGACCCGGAGGGAATAAGCGAGATTTATCTGACCGGCGCCAATGATGTGCTTGAGGGAGTCATCCCGTTGTCGCGCCTGATACTGGCCTTGCCCGAGACGCGGGCCGGGGTTCTGTCCGAACCGCGGATTATCTCCTGTCAAGCCGAGGCCCACCAGGATGAAGTCGCCGAGCTTTTCGACAAGTACAATCTGCATGCACTGCCGGTGGTGGATGGCGCGAACCGGCTGGTGGGTGTGGTGCAGGCAGATCATGTCATCGCGTTTCTGCGTGAAAAGCAATGAAGCAGTAGCCTGAAATTCAATTTGAAATTTTTACTTCAAACGCATGCTCAAGCGCTGGCGAATCCGTATACTGCTCTTCCTCGCCGTGCTGGGGCCGGGATTTATTACCGCCAATATCGATAACGATTCAGGCGGCATTCTCACCTACTCCAATGCCGGAGCCCAGTTCGGCTACACCCTGCTCTGGACCATGATCCCCATCACCGTGGCCTTGCTGGTGGTGCAGGAGATGTGCGCGCGCATGGGCGCGGTTACCGGCAAGGGCCTGAGCGATCTGATCCGCGAAGAGTTCGGGCTGCGCATGACGTTTCTCCTGATGCTGCTGCTGGTGGTAGTCAACTTTGGCAACGTCATGGCGGAATTCGCCGGCATTGCCGGCAGTATGCAGCTCTTCCACATCAGCAAATACGTCTCCGTCCCCACCAGCGCGTTCTTAATCTGGTTCCTGGTGGTCAAGGGAGATTACGAGCGCGTCGAGAAGGTCTTTCTGGTGGCTTCCGTGTTCTATATCACTTACATCGTCACCGGCGTTCTTTCGCAGCCCAGCTGGCATGATGCAATGGTGGCCACGGTGGAGCTGCCCAGAGGGAATATATGGCACTCTAAAAGTTACATTTACATGATCGTGGGCGTGATCGGCACCACCATTTCGCCCTGGATGCAGTTCTACCTGCAGTCTTCCATCGTGGAGAAGGGGGTCACGGCGAAGAGCTACCCGGCTTCGCGTCTCGACGTCATCATCGGGTCGTTCTTTACCAACATCGTGGCCTGGTTCATCGTGGTGGCATGTGCCGCCACCTTGTTTGCCCATGGCATGGGGGCCATCGGGGAGGCGGCGGACGCGGCCCAGGCGATGAAGCCCCTCGCCGGACGCTATGCTTTCCTGTTGTTCGCTGTAGGGCTGTTCAATGCGTCGCTCTTTGCGGCCTCGATCCTGCCCCTGTCCACTGCTTACACGGTATGCGAGGGGCTGGGCCTGCGGTCGGGCCTGGATGGAGGCTTCAAAGACGCGCCCGTCTTTTACTGGCTGTATACCCTCCTGGTGGCGGGCGGGGCGTTGGCCGTGTTGTTCGTTCCCAACGCCAAACTGATCAGCATGGTCATCCTGTCGCAGGTGTTGAACGGCGTGCTGTTGCCCCTGGTGATCGTCTTCATGCTCCTGCTCATCAATCGCAAGGACCTGATGGGCGATTTTGTAAACTCCGGCTGGTTCAATGCCGTGGCCTGGATTACCGCTGCGGTCGTGATCGTGCTCTCCCTGGTGATGATGTTTACCGGCGGCGCGGGCTAGAGCGCCGCGTTTTGCTACCCTCACTAGTACACAGCAGAAGTGAGTGCATGTAATACGATGAGAGTTCAGGACTATCGTGGACGTCGAAGCAGTTCGTAACACATGGATTCTTAGCCCCCATGCTCTTCAATAGCTTTCAGTTCCTGCTATTTTTTATCGTCGTGTGGCTGCTTTTCCTGGTCACGCGCGGCACGGCCCGCAAAATCATTCTGCTGATCGCCAGCTACTACTTCTACATGTGCTGGAGCACGCGCTACATCTTTGTGATCTGGGCCATCACGGTGATCGACTACGTGGCCGGCCTGCAAATCGAAAAAGCGGAGCAGCCCGCGCAGCGACGTTTGTATCTGGGAGTAAGCCTGTTTTGCAACCTGGGACTCCTGGTGGTCTTCAAATATTTCAATTTTCTGACCGGCTCTTTGCGCGGCGCGTCGCACTTCTTTGGGCTGCGTTTTGATCCGCCGCTGCTGGCCATCATCTTGCCCGTCGGCCTTTCCTTTCACACCTTTCAAGCGATGAGTTACACCATCGAGGTTTACCGGCGGAGGGTGCCGGCGGAAAGGAATCTGCTGGAGTACGCGCTCTACGTGGCTTTCTTTCCGCAAATGGTGGCCGGTCCCATCGAGCGGCCATATGAACTGCTGCCGCAGTTTCACCGCGAGCCGGAGGTTACCTTTGCGGGCGTGCGGGCCGGCCTGGTGCAGGCACTGTGGGGCCTGTTCAAGAAGATGGTGCTGGCGGACAATGTCGCTGATTTCGTAAAGCTCATTTATGACACACCGCGGCATTACAACGGAGCAGCGTTGTTGCTGGCCACGCTGTTGTTTTCTATTCAGATTTACTGCGATTTTTCCGGCTACACCGACATTGCGTTGGGCTTGGCGCGGATGATGGGCTACGAGCTGCGTATTAACTTCATGCAGCCCTACTTCAGCCGCTCGGTGGGGGAGTTCTGGAGGCGATGGCACATCTCGCTCTCCACCTGGTTTCGCGATTACGTTTATATTCCGTTGGGCGGGAACCGGGTCAAGCTATCGCGGCATTATGCCAACCTGATGATTACTTTTGTGATCAGCGGGCTTTGGCACGGCGCCAACTGGACCTTTGTCGCCTGGGGTTTTTTGCACGGCGTTTACCTGATCGTGGCCCAGGCCACGGCCCCATTCACCGCGCGATTGGGCCGCCTGGCCGTGGTCAAGACTGTTTTCACCTTCAGCCTGGTGACCTTCGCCTGGATATTTTTTCGAGCTAACAGCCTGGGAGATGCCTGGTTTATCGCCACCCATCTTCTTCCCCCGGGCCGGATCGACCCTATATTGCTGAAGGTCGGCGGCTTCACCCGTGCCACGGCTCCCTATCTCGTCTTATCGATCGTCGCCATGTTTGTTATCGAGTGGTGGATAGCCCACCCCGCGAGCGTCCCTCGGCTCTGGGCCCGGCCGGCGTTTCGCGCCCTGGCTTACAACGCATGCGTGTACGCGATCGTGTTCTTCGGCTTCTTTGGCCATCGCGACTTCATCTATTTTCAGTTTTGAGAGGGCTTCGCCCTCGCACCTTCGGCTGCCGACAGTCATTTGCGGAAGGCTTACCGGAAGGTAAGATTGTCTTACTATCGAAACTAGGGTGTCCAGCAAGGGATAGGTTGTGCTTCCGGGTCTTCTTCGTCGCCGGCTGGGCATTCTCGCCGGTGATCCGCTCGATGCGATCATAGAAGCCGGACGAATTGTCTTAACACCCCGAAAGAACCGTCCGCACCACGCCAGGATAGTCACCGATCCTATTACCGGGCTTCCCGTCCTGAGCGCAGGGATGGATGCTCCCGTGTTGCGCAGCAAAGAGGTTGCAGAGATTCTGGCGAACTTTCCGTGAAATATCTGCTGGACGTGAATGCTCTCGTTGCTCTTGGATTGAGTCTTGCGACGCTGGACGAAAAAATCCTAGGAGCTTACTCCATTCCCTAAGGCCGGGAATCGCGACTGCCGAGGGAGACGGCCGGTTTCGTCAGAGCAGCTTGCCTGCAGCCAGTTCCCGAATGAGGATGCGATCGGCGGCCAGGAAGTCATACCGGGTCAACTCACGCAGCGGACACCAACGCAGGTCGTGAAAGATACGGTTGGTCATTTCACCGGTAAATTGGTGGACAGCAAAAAACTGCAGGTCAATCGCACTGCCGCTGCGGTAGGTATGCCTGGTGTGGGCCACGCGGTTGCCGATTTCGGCGTTGATCCCCAACTCCTCATCGAGCTCGCGCCGCAGGGCTTGCTCCGCGCTTTCGCCGTCCTCCACCTTGCCCCCCGGAAACTCCCACTTCAAGGCCATAGGCTGGTCCGGCCGCCGCTGGCAGATCAGGACCTTTTGCTCCCGCAGGATAAGCGCTGCCACAACCAGCCGAACCACCTTAGCGTCCGTTCTCGATCGGCTGGAGTCTTTCTGCACGGTCATATGATTTTAGACGTTGTCCAAGCCAGACCGTGTGAGTTGCAGGGAGTGAACGCTTTTCGTGGTGGGAAAAACCTGCGGGTGAATGGCGCCGGCCAGCGCCTGGAGCCCCTGTATCAGGTTGGGCGCGGGAGTATTCAAAAACTCATCCGGAATGCAGAAGACGCGGCCGGTCTGCGCCGCCCGCAGAGATTGCCATTGCCGCTTTTCGATCACACGAGCGAGTGGAACCCGATCGCCGGCGCCGCACCAGGCAAAGACGAGCACGTCCGGATCAAGGGCGGCCACCGCGGCAGCATCGGTCTTCGCGCCGGGAGTGCCCAAAAAGCGGCCACCGGCGGCGGTAACCAGTTCTGCCACCCAGAGTTGCGAGTGGATAAGGGGCTTGCCCCACTCTTCACAGTAGACCGTCGGCGGCACCGCAGTGCGGGCAGCGCGCTCCGTGGCCGCAAGCGCGGAGAGCATTTCGTGGATTACCGCTTCGGCTCGATCCGGGACGTGGAGAATAGAGCCGAGAAGCCGGATGTCGTGATAGATATCGGCCAGCGAATGAGGGGCCAGGGTGAGCACCGGCACCCCGGATTTCAGGATCGCGGCCAGGGATTCGAGCCGGTAGGGAACGGAAGCCAGCACCAGGTTAGGCGCAGCGGAAAGGATTTCCTCCGTGGTCGAAGACCACGAGTCTGCAATCACTTTCAGATTACGTCCGCGAAGAGCAGGCACGGCGTCGAGGCAGTAACGGGTACAAGCAACGACCGAGTCGAGACAGCCCAGTCGATCCAGCGTAATACTCACGCTGGGCTGCAGTGCAGCGACACGCAGGCTGCGCTCTTGCTGCATCATGCCGGCGCAGGCAGAGTGCCATGCGGGTAGAAGACGGGCCACGCATGGCGTGCCGCGATCTCCAGCAGTGCTGGTGTGGGGTTCACGGGAAAGGCCTTACGGGCGATCTCGAGCATCGCAGCGTCGTGGATGGAGTTGCCGAATACCGCGTCGGGGGCAGCCACGCCGGCTTTTATCAGCGATGCGGCCTTGCCCTCGCCGGTAGGCACATCGAGCAGCTTGCTGGTAATGACGCCGCCAACCACCTGGGCGCGCGCGGAAATAACCCGGGAGGGTGGAATGTTAAAGCCGCGAACGCCTTCTTCAATGACCCAATTGTTGGTCGAACTGACTACCCAGATCTCGGTCCCGCGATCGTTCAAGGAAGAAACCAGGGCCTGCATTTCGGGGAAAATCTTATCCAGGAAGCGCGACTGGAAAAAGGCGGCAGCCGCCCGGCGAATTTCCGCTTCGCTCACGCCATCGTAGATCTGCACCATTTCGCCGCACATGGCGAGCTCAGACACCTTTCCCGCCAGGTAAAGCCGGTAGCGGGAGTCGATCCAGTCACTCGCGTTGCGGGAGACGATGCCCTCTTCGATCGACCACACCATGAAGTCATAGCCGGAATCTCCGCTCCACAGCGTTCCATCGCAGTCGAAAACAGCAACGGCAGGTTCTCGGGAGAGAACCGCATCGACAAACTCCTGGGGGGAAACACGGATATTGGTGCTGGTCTTGCTGGTGGTCAAAGCGGAAGGTCGCTCCTGGCGAGGCATATGTCCTCTTCTATTGTCCGCGATCTGACGCAATTTTGCACTTCTGGCGTAAACGGCAGGTGAACGTGGGCATGGCTGTCTCTCTTGATTCCTTCGCCGGCCGGCCGGCACCGGTCGAACGCGCCGGGAGCAGATAATCGGGAGTGTGTCCACCCCCAACCATCCGAGCATCCTGCGTCAGTACCTTGCCTATCTGCGGGTGGAGAAGGGGCTGCGGCCGCTGACCTGCGAGGCCTATGAGCGGGACCTGTGCCTGTTTGCGGAATACCTCGAAGGCATGCACGCCCTGCCTATGACCGCCGGGCAACGCCAGGTGGCTGGGTTCCTTGAGCACCTGCAGAAGCATGGAGTGCAGTCGCGCTCTATCGCGCGGAAGCTCTCCTGCCTGCGCGGCTTCTACAAGTGGCTGCTGCTGGACAAGCGGATCGGGCACGACCCGACGGTGAACCTCGAGTCCCCTGCGTCGTGGAAGGTGTTGCCCAAGGCGTTGGCCCAGTCGGAGGTGGAACACATGATGGAACAGGCCGGGATGTCGGCAGAGCATCCGCAGGCCGATGCGGTGGCCCTGCGCGACCGCGCCATCGTGGAGATGCTGTACGCGGGCGGGGTGCGGGTCTCCGAGCTCACCGGGCTGGGGGTGGAGGATCTCTCCCTGGCAGAGGGCCGCATGCTGGTGCGCGGTAAAGGGGACAAAGAGCGCATTGTGCCCCTGGGGCGGGCAGCGGTCGAGGCGTTGGATGCGTATTTGACCCGGGGCCGGCCGTCGCTGGCGATTCGCCCACGGGAGAGCAGGCTTTTTCTCTCTACGCGCGGAGCTGGACTTACCCGGCAATGGGTGTGGCGCCTGGTGAAGCAGTTGGATGCCCGCGCCAGCCCGCATGTGCTGCGTCATAGCTGCGCAACGCATATGGTGGAGAACGGAGCCGATTTGAGGACCGTGCAGACCCTGCTGGGGCACGCCGATATCTCCACTACACAGGTCTATACCCACCTGGCGCTGGGCAGGCTGAAAGCGGTGCATCGGGCTCATCATCCCCGGGCCACCAGAAGGGCTGCAAAGTGAAGCCGCAACCCACGCAGTTGGCGGAGGAGTTCCTGGCCATGCTGACGCATGAGCGGGCCGCTTCCCCGCATACTTTGCGCGCTTACCAGCGGGAGATCGACAATTTTGCCGCCTACCTGATCGAGCAGAGCGGGCAGAGCGTGGAAATGCATACCGTCGATCATCTGCAGATACGTGGTTACCTGGCTGAACTTTACGGCCGGGGTTTGGCGAAGGCGTCAGTAGCCAGGTCTTTGGCCGCGGTGCGCTCCTGGTTTCAATGGATGGCCCGGGCAGGGCACGTCACCAGCAATCCCGCCGCCCTGGTGGCTACACCCAAACTGCCCAAGCATCTACCGCGTGTGCCCTCGATTGAGCAGATGAACCACCTGGTGGAAACGGCCTCGGCGGAGACGGTTGCGGCGTGGCCGGAGCGCGACCGTGTGATCTTCGAATTACTTTATGGATGCGGCATCCGCAACGCCGAGCTGGTGGGGCTCAATGTGGCCGACGTGCACTGGGCGCGGGAAGTGATCCTGGTCCGAGGCAAAGGGCGGAAGCAGCGCTATGTTCCCCTGGGGGATGCGGCGGCAGACGCGATTCGCGCTTATCTTCCCTCGCGTTCGGCTAAGCTGGGGCCGAAGTCGACTGATGCGTTGCTGTTGAACCTGCAGATGAAGGGAAGTGGGCGCTTGACGACAAGGAGTGTGGGACGGATCGTCAAGCGAATCTCGCTGGCCAAAGGATTGCCGGCGGAGATTCATCCCCACACCCTGCGCCATGCTTTCGGCACGCACATGCTGGAGGAGGGAGCTGACCTGCGAGCGATTCAGGAACTGCTGGGACACGAACGGCTATCGACTACCCAGCGCTACACCCAGCTCACGGTAGGGCAGGTTACGCAGGTCTACGACCGGACACATCCTCGGGCGAAGTAGAACTCGACGTTAAAACCTGTTCCTTCCAACAATGACGGGTGCCCCATATCTCGCTCGTTTTTCGCGAGATGTGGGATACCACAGACCTCAATGTTCGTTGTCGATCGGGTGGAAAAACTCGGAGTGGAAAGCCGTGGTATGTGGGGCACCCGTCGTCCCCTGGTAAATGAAGATCCCACTGGTGTGTTGGTTACTCACTCTCCTTGGCCAGCCTGATAACCAATCGGACGTAACTTCCTTTTCCCGCGCTTCCCTTGACCCACTCGGCCTCATCCACCAGCGACTGGATCAAGAACATGCCCATGCCGCGGGGATCCTCTTCACCATGTATCTTGCGGTCAATGTCCGGCTTGGAAGGCGCTTTGGCGATGCCTGAACCGGTATCCATCACTTTCAATTCCAGCGCTTCATCGCTGGCGGAAAGAATCACTCCGACACAGAGGTTATCGTTCAAGAGATTTCCGTGTTCAATGGCGTTGATGCACGCCTCGGCCAGGGCAGTCTTAAGGTCTTCAATACGATCGGGCCCCGTCTTTGCTGAGCAGGGCGAAACGAGCGCAGCCATCCCAGGGCGGCGGGGGCATATCGCCCACGCTAAGAGCAGGCTCGGTTACGTGGGCTCCGGCCATTTCCAGCTCGCGCAGCACGATGCGCAGCACCGATTGCAGCACCTCGTCGGGGCGAACCGCCGCATGTACCACGGGGATCTCTGTGGGGAAGATATACTGGGACAGGCCAAATTATGGAAACCAAACTCGCTCTTCCCATTCAATCGAAGTTTTCCGAAGAGGTAGCAGAGTGGATTGAGGCTTTCGACGACCTGGTGGTCGGCGAGGGTCCGGTACAAGGCGCGGAGCTGATCGCAGCCTTACGGCAGCGGGCACGCGAGGCCGGCATATCCACCCCCGGCGCGTTGACCACCCCCTACCTGAATACCATTCCCAAGCATGAGGAAGTGCCTTACCCAGGGGATCGCAAGCTCGAGGAGCGGCTGGAAGCCCTCATCCGCTGGAATGCTATGGCCATGGTGCATGGCCAGAATAAGAAGGATGCCGGCATCGGCGGCCACCTCTCCACTTACTCCTCGTTGGCAACACTGCTCGAAGTAGGCTACGAGCATTTCTTCCATGCCACCTACGGGGACCAGCCGGGCGACTTTATCTACTTTCAGGGCCACGCCTCTCCGGGTGTCTATGCGCGGGCCTACCTGGAAGGACGGTTTGACGACGATCGCCTGCTGCACTTCCGCCACGAATTGCGCGGTAAGCCGGGGCTGTCTTCCTATCCCCATCCCTGGCTGATGCCGGATTTTTGGCGCTTCCCCACCGTTTCCATGGGCATCGGGCCGCTCAACGCGGTTTACCAGGCGCGCTTCATGCGCTATCTCGAGAACCGCAACCTGATTGAAAAAACTGATCGCAAAATATGGGCGTTTGTTGGGGATGGTGAAACCGACGAGGTGGATACGCTGGGCGCGCTTACCGTCGCCTCCCGGGAAAAGCTCGACAACCTGATCTTTGTAGTCAACTGCAACCTGCAGCGCCTGGACGGTCCGGTGCGCGGCAACAAACGCATCATCGATGAGCTGGAAGGTATCTTCCGCGGCGCAGGCTGGCATGTCATCAAGGTCGTCTGGGGCAGCGATTGGGATGAACTCTTCGAACGCGATTCTTCCGGCCTGCTGCTCAAGAGGATGGAGGAGTGTGTCGACGGCGACTACCAGGCGTTCAAGGCCAAGGGCGGAGCCTACCTAAGGCAGCATTTCTTCGGCAAGTACCCTGAGTTGCTCGAACTGGTGAGCGACAAGACAGATGAGCAGTTGGAGAATCTGCATCGTGGCGGACATGACCGGGTGAAGGTTTACAACGCTTACCGCAAGGCGATCAATCATCACGGCTCGCCCACCGTCATCCTGGCCAAGACGGTCAAAGGCTACGGCATGGGCGCGAACCAGTCCCGCAACGCTTCCCACCAGGAAAAGAAACTCACCGACAGCGGGCTGGCCCAGTTTGTGAAGCGCTTCAAGATCCCGGTTCCGGAGCAGGAAGCGAAACTTGGTAAGCCCTATCGGCCGGCGCCGGATAGCCCGGAGATTGTCTACCTGCAGGAGCGCCGTCGGGCCCTGGGTGGCTACTTGCCCCGCCGCGATGTGCCCAAGCTGGACTTCAAGGCTCCCAAATTGAAGGAATTCACTGAGTGGACTGGCGGCTCCAAGGGCCGGGAAGTTTCCACCACCATGGGATTTGTCAGCATCCTGCGTCACCTGCTGAAAGATCCGGTCATTGGCAAGTTGATCGTTCCTATTGTGCCCGACGAAGCCCGCACTTTTGGTTTGGAGTCGGCCATTCGACAAGTGGCCATCTATGCCAGTGAAGGGCAGAAGTACACCCCGCATGACAACGACATGCTGCTTTACTATCGCGAAGAGCAGGATGGCCAGATTCTGGAGGAGGGCATTACCGAAGCCGGCTCCATGGCTTCCTTCACCGCCGCCGGCACCGCTTACTCCAATTACCGCCTGCCCACGATTCCGTTCTACATGTACTACTCGATGTTCGGCTTTCAGCGCGTGGGGGATATGATCTGGGCCTTTGCGGATTCCCGCGGCAAGGGCTTTCTGATGGGCGGGACCGCGGGCCGTACGACCATGCTGGGAGAAGGGCTGCAACACCAGGACGGGCATAGTCATGTCTTGGCCAGCACCGTTCCCACTTGTCTCAGCTACGACCCGGCCTACGTCTATGAGCTGGCCGTGATCGTGCAGGATGGCATCCGCCGCATGTACCAGGAGGGTGAGCCCATCTTCTACTACATCACCATGTACAACGAGGATTACGCGATGCCGGCCATGCCCGAAGGGGTTCGCGACGGCATCGTCCGCGGGATTTACCGCTTCCAGGCCGCTTCCGTAGGGAAGGCTGTAGCGCAGCTCTTCGGCAGTGGGCCCATCCTGAACGAGGTCGTCCGGGCGCAAGGCATTCTGGCGGAGAAATATGGTGTGCAGACCGATGTTTGGAGCGTGACCAGCTACAACGAGCTAAGGCGCGAAGCTTTGGGCGTGGAGCGTTGGAATCGTCTGCATCCAACGCAGCCGGAAAAGGTTCCTTACATTCTCGAGACCCTCAAGGGAACCGAGGGGCCGATTATCGCGGCCAGCGATTACATGAAGGTCGTGCCCGATCAGCTTTCGCCCTGGCTTTCGACCCGGCTGGTGTCTCTGGGCACGGATGGCTTTGGCCGCAGCGACAATCGCGAATATCTGCGCCGCCACTTCGAGGTCAATGCGGAGTCTGTCGTCGCGGCGACGCTCTCCCGCTTGGCGCGCGAGGGAAAATTCGACCAGGGGCGGGCCCAGGAAGCCTTCGCGGAGTTGGGCTTAGAGACGGAAACGGCCGATCCGGCCCACCTGTAATTACAGGGTGGGCGGGTTTGCTGCCGGCTTTCTACTCCAGGCTGGTCTCCAGCCGCTGCCGCTGAAAGGGGACTGCACCCGGCGTCCCCACCACAGCCACATGAGCAGGGCCATCACGGCGAGCAGCGCTAAAACCAGCAGGCTGCCTTCGGGGCCGGTTGTCCCGCCACTCCATAAGCGCGCTCCGGTTGGATGTTCACCGAGCAGGTGGCCTTGTGATACGAGGCCGCTGTCGGAGGTCCCATAGAAATATGACTCTGCCCAGTCCCAACTGGCATGGCAGCCAAGCGCCCACCAAAGCGATCCTGTGTACCAGAGGCTGAGGCAGAAGACCATGCCGACGGCCGCCGCCGCAAATAGCCCTACCGGCGTCTCGCCGGGGTTGGTGCCATGGGAAAACCCAAACAGGCACGAAAGCAGCAACGCCCCCCACCAGAACCCAATGCCACGGGTCAGCGTGAATTGCAGGTAGCCCCGCAGGGTGGATTCCTCGAACACTCCAACCACCAGGAAGAGGACTCCCCACCCCACGGCGTACTCCCAGATGGCAAGGCCGTGCAGCTGTACGCCGTCAAAGGCCAGGAGCCCTGCCTTCCACAACACAAACACCAATACGGATAGGGCAACAAATCCCCAAACCAAGCCGGAAATGAAGTGCACCGCCCGCGCGGGGCCTTGATATCCGTACGCCAGAAGAGGGCGGCGCTCGATCAGAGCCATGATTCCTGTGGCCAGCAGTAGGGGCACCAGTTGCGTGCCCTCGGAAATGAACGCCAGCTTCAGGGGAAACACTCCCCTAATGTGACCGGGATGAAAAAAATGCCTCACCGCCTGGGCAGCGAGAAAACCAAATCCAACAAAAAGCAGGACGAAAAGCAGCACACCCCATCCTGCCCGCAGGCCCTCGGTGCCGAAGAATATCCAGTGCACACCGCGTTTCGGCGGTTGCGGACTTGCCTCTGGTTGCGCTTGTTCCTCGTCCAAGGTGCCTCCTGAAAGGTTTTCCCTCATCTTACCCGGGCCGAAGCGCCTAGGTTGAATGCGAAACCGCAGGTCCCTCGGCTTGCTCGGGCTTCGCCCGGGATGACAAAGGGGAGGGCGGTCGCTTTTATTTGGGGCTGTCAGATCGGAGGGACCTGCTGTTCGCTTTCGGCCTGAACAAATCAATAAGACCCGGAGTTGCCAGATCCCGGGTGCTGGCTCATCCATTGCTGCGCATGTTGCATCTCGGGCAATCCCGGGTCCGCTGTCTTCCACGCGCTGAGGAACTGCCTGTAAGCCACGGCGGTTGCGCCGGAGTCTCGCATTTTTTCTTTCACCTGGGCAATCCCATAGAGCGCGAATCCAGAGTTGGGACGCTCCACCAGCGCCTTCTGAAATGCGGCTTCTGCCTCCGGCCACTTACCCGCTGTCATGAGTGCCGCGGCTTCACTTTCCGCCACTGGACGGATATAGAAGGGAGGCTCGCGGTAGCCCAGCTCCTTCTCTTCGCGGAGCGCGGCGGCGAAGAGCTTTTCGGCTTCGGGAACGTTGTTCTGTGTAGCCATCATGGAAGCGCGCAGCTCGAGCGACATGATGGAGAGCATTTTGAGTAGAGGCTGGGCCAGGGGATCGGGCGACATGCTTTGGTTTCCCGTGGGCGGAGCGGCCTTCTTCTCCTTCGCTTCCTGGTCTTTTATCTGCTCTGACATGCGCCATAGGCTCGCATCGAGCAACACCGAGTGGCGTTCGGCTACATCCGGTTCATGAGCCTCCACAGACTGCATTCCCAGGGCAAATTGCGAAATGCCGCCGGCCAGGAATTCCATGTGCGGCATTTCCTGAGAGAGATTTGCGGCATTGACCAGTTCCACCACGCGCGGCCAGTCGGCGGTGCGCAAAGCAACCGGCAGCGCGGGGCTGAGACGGGCAATGGAATCACGAGGCGACCAGGGGTAGAGGGTGTCTTCCAGATGGCCGCGCGCTTTCCCCAGTTTGACTGAAACCTGCTCCGCCTCCTGCAACTGCCCGGCCTCCAGCAGGTTGGCGACGGAATACATCAGGTTGTGGATATAGTTCCAGTCATTGTCGGGCGCGATGTGCTGCCGGCGCATGTAGCTTTCATCGGCCTGGGCGGAAGCGTCGAATGCCGTCTGGGCCCGGGCGTAATCTCCAGTGCGGTAAAAGATGTGTCCCGGCATGTGCACCATGTGCCCTGATGCTGGTGCAAGCGAGCCCAGAATATCCGCGCTGTGTAACGCCTGTTCCGGATGCGGGCTGGCTTCGACCGCGTGTATCCAGAGATGGTTTGCGGCGGAATTTTGCGGTTCCTCCTTCAGCACACCCTGCAGCAACGCAAGGGTCTCCTTCTTGCCTTTGCGCGCTTCTCCATTGTCGTCGTAGCCATCGTCGATCGCTTCGGAGAGGGCGATGCGGGCATTGGTATCGCTCGGGTTCTCTTTCACCAGGGTGCGCAGAATTTCGATCTCGTGGTCGAATTTTGCTTTGTCCTCGGAGCCGGATGCTTCGCGAACCGCTGCCTCGTGGGCTTGAGCCGCCTGAATGTAGAGCTTCTCCCGCGCCGTCGCATGCCCTTCCAGCGCAACTGCCTTTTCGAGCGACGCCTGCGCGTAGGCCTTGGTTACGCTGTGGTTAAAGCTCTCCGCCTGATAAAGCCCCCAATAGCACATGGCGCATTTGGCATCGGCGCGGATGGATTCTTCAAAGGCGCGATCGGCCTCGTAATCCCAAAAATCGTAAAGCAGGTTGTAGCCCTGCTCGAACCACATCTGGGCCTGGGCATTGGCGGAAATGGGAAAGCGCACATTGCCAACGCCTTCAATGCGTTGCGGCGCGGGTAGCTGTTCCGGGGGGACCGGATCTCCGCTATCGCCCATGGCCATATGCATCTGCCCGAGTGCCGCCCCGGGTTGCAGCAAAATCAACAGCATAAGAAAAAATCGTTTAGGCATGGGGTATCTTTTGACTTTCCGCCGGCAGGGTATTCTGCACCAAATACCCCGGGTGAACTAAACTAGACTAGTAGAAGTGGCCTCGGGACAGTTAAAGGAATTATCCATTGATCGGAAGCACTTTAACCAAGATTTTCGGAACCAGTAACGAACGCGTGATCAAGCGGATGATGCCCATGGTCGAACAGACCGGGTCTCTCGAGCCTGCCATGCAGGCTCTGTCGGACGACGGGTTGCGCGCGAAGACGTTGGAGTTCCGCGCCCGCATCGCCGCGCGGCTGGACGGCATCGACGACGCCGAAGAGCGCGTAGCGGAAGAAAAAGTGGTGTTGAACGAGATTCTGCCCGAGGCCTTCGCGGTGGTGCGCGAAGCTGGCCGCCGGGTACTGCAGATGCGTCACTTTGACGTCCAATTGATCGGCGGCATGGTGCTGCACCAGGGCAAGATCGCCGAAATGAAGACCGGTGAAGGCAAGACCCTGGTAGCGACGCTGCCCTGCTACCTGAATGCGCTGGCGGGTCATGGCGTTCACGTGGTGACGGTCAATGACTACCTGGCCAAACGCGACGCCGAGTGGATGGGCAAGATTTACGAGTTCCTGGGCCTGACCGTCGGCGTGATCGTGCACGATCTCGACGATGCCCAGCGCCGCGCCGCGTATGGCTCCGACATCACCTACGGCACCAACAACGAATTCGGTTTTGACTACTTGCGCGACAATATGAAGTTTGATCACGCGGATTGCGTGCAGCGTGGACACTACTTCGCCATCGTCGATGAAGTTGACTCCATTCTGATCGACGAAGCCCGCACCCCGTTGATCATCAGCGGACCCACGGATCAGACCACGGACAAGTATGCCCGCGTGAACCGCATCCTGCCTTCGCTCGAGCAAGGGGAAGAGATCGAGCGCGGCGAAGAGAAAATCCTGACCGGCGACTTCGTGGTCGATGAAAAGCACAAGACCATCAGCGTGACCGATGAGGGATGGGAGAAGATCGAGCAGTTGCTGGGCATCGGCAACATCGCCGACCCGGAGAACTGGGATTTAAAGCATCACGTCGAAGTCGCCATCAAGGCCCACTCCCTCTACCGGCGCGATGTGGCCTACGTGGTGAAGGATGGCGAAGTCATCATCGTGGACGAGTTTACCGGACGATTGATGCCTGGCCGCCGCTGGAGCGATGGACTGCACCAGGCGATCGAGGCCAAGGAGCAGGTGAATATTCGCCGCGAAGACCAGACGCTGGCCACCATCACCTTCCAGAATTATTTTCGCCTGTATAAAAAGCTCTCCGGCATGACCGGTACAGCGGAAACAGAAGCTACGGAATTCGAGAATATCTACAAGCTCGAGATCGTGGTCATTCCCACCAACAAGCCGATGCGCCGCCTGGAAAATCCAGACGTGGTGTTTCGCACCGCCAAGGAAAAATATTTTGCCGTGGCCGACGAGATTTCGCGGCTCCACGAGGCCAAGCAGCCGGTGTTGGTGGGCACCACTTCGATCGAGAAGTCGGAGCTGCTTTCATCCATACTGCAGCGCAAAGGCGTGAAGCATGTAGTGCTCAACGCCAAATATCACGAGCGTGAGGCGGAGATCGTGGCCCAGGCCGGGCGCCTTGGCATGGTGACCATTGCCACCAACATGGCCGGCCGCGGTACCGACATCGTGCTCGGGGGCAACGCGGAATTCGCCGCCAAGCAGGAGCTGCTGAAGCGCGGTCTGGCCCAGGCAGTCAACGCGGCCCAGGGAGCCATCAATCCCATGGCCGGGCCCGGCATGATGCGTTTTTACTATCAGGGGCAGGAATTCGAGACCAGCCAGGAGATCTGGGATAAGGCTTTTGCCCAATATGCATCTGCTGCTGAGCGCGAGCACGACGAGGTGATTGCCGCCGGCGGGCTGCACATCGTGGGCACCGAACGGCATGAGTCGCGGCGCATTGACAACCAGCTCCGCGGACGCGCCGGCCGCCAGGGTGATCCCGGCGCCTCGCGGTTTTATCTCTCGCTCGAAGACGACCTGATGCGCATCTTCGCCAAGGAGTGGGTTTCGAACCTGCTGCAGCGCCTGGGCATGGAAGAAGGGGTCCCCATCGAGTCGCGCATGATCAGCAGCCGCATCGAGGCCGCGCAGAAGGCAGTGGAAGGGCAGAACTTCGAAGCCCGCAAGCACCTGCTTGAATATGACGACGTGATGAACAAGCAGCGTACGGCGGTGTATGGAACGCGCCAGCAGTTGCTCGAAGGCCTCGATCAAAAGGAGCTGATCCTCGAGGACTACGTCGCCAACCTGCTGAGCGCGGCGATGGAAGAGCACGCGCCGGAAGCGATGCATCCCGATCAGTGGGATATCAATGGGCTTAAGGGCCAGCTCGGTTCCCAGTTCGGCATTGATCTGGAGAGGGAAGGCATCGATCTCAACACCCTGAACCGTCACGAGTTGGGGGAGACTCTGTTCGAGCGTTTGAAAGAGAAGTACGAGCAGAAGGAACTGATCCTGGGCAATACCACGATGCGTTATCACGAGCGCATGGTTATGCTCAGCGTGCTCGACGGATTGTGGAAAGACCATCTGCTGAGCATGGATCACCTGAAAGAAGGCATCGGTCTTCGTGGATACGGGCAGCAGGATCCGCTGGTCGCCTACAAGAAAGAGTCCTTCGACATGTTTGAAGCGATGATGGGACGCTTTCAGGAGGACACGGTCCGTTTCCTCTTCCTGATGCAGATCGTCGGACCTGATGGCCAGCCGATCACGCAGCTACCCCGCAGAGAGGCGCCCGAAATCTCGAGCGAGTTCGTTCCTCCGGTTCTTTCTCCGGTCGGCGCTCCGGTCACCTTGGAAGGCAATGGAACTCGAGCCGTTCCCGCCCCCACGCCGGCCCGGCCACCGTCCGCACCTGTTCCGGTTCCGGTGCGGGCGCCCTCGACGACCATCGACGCCCTGGAGCAGGAGTTTCAACGCAAGAAGAAGCGCGAGCTCGAACAAGCCAGGATGGCCGGCGCTAACGGAAGTTCCGACGCGCCCGCGCAGCGTCGAAGCGGAGAGAAAGTAGGGCGCAACGATCTTTGTCCCTGCGGCTCAGGCAAGAAATACAAGAAGTGCCACGGGGTTGAGACCTAGGTTGGTTGGTGAGGGCCGCGTGGCAGGAAATCCGGGTACGCTCCGGTCGGGATGATAATTCTGTTCAGGTACGAAATCTCACTATAAACAGAATTATCATCCCGACCGGAGCGCAGCGTAGTGGAGGGACCTGCTGTGCGCCCCGGTTCCCGCACAAAGGTCTCCGTTCCGTTAGTTCTCCCACAGAATCGTCATCCTGAGCGAAGCGCCTCGCAGACCTATCGCCTAACAGGGGAATAACGGCGCGGAGTCGAAGGACCCGAGGATGCTTAACCAACGAATGCTCTGCAGGGCTTTCCGGCCACCAAAACCAAGAAAAAATCAAAAAGGTCACAACCTCCGACCGAAGCGTAGCGTAGTGCAGGGACCTGCTGTTTGAACCTCTACCAGCGAAAGCTCTCGGGAATCTCGTCGAAGGTGAAGTTCTGGGCTGGGGAACCCGTCTCATCGCGCCAGGA
Organism: uncultured Acidobacteriaceae bacterium; assembly: GCA_963785315.1. Classification (GTDB taxonomy): domain Bacteria; phylum Acidobacteriota; class Terriglobia; order Terriglobales; family Acidobacteriaceae; genus PALSA-350. The sequence goes on from CAWAUX010000012.1 coordinate 599,845, forward strand.
CTCGAAAATGCGACCGTAACTGAGCGTAATGAACTCGCTCTCCTGGATGCCGAGCTTCTGCGCCGTTGCATCGATCCAGTCGCTCGGGCCTTCCAACTCGGCATAGAGCCCTAAGGGAGTTTCGTCGAGCACGCAATGGCCCTGCTGATCGGCCCACTCCGTCCGCCATTTTTCATAGACGAATACCGGGCTGAAGCCAAGGGCCTCGAAGACTTTGCCCAGCACCGGGCCATCTTCGACCACAGTCTCGGTTTCCACGCGATTCTTGTGCGGGCCTTCTTCCGTTTGCCCGCTGGGGACGCTCTTGTGGGTGACTACCCATTTGCTGCCATATTGGCGAATACGCAGGATCTGGCGCGAGTTGCGCAGGCGGCGGTCCGGAGTGTCATAAAGTGTGTTCCGCTCCAAGGTGCGGGCGGTCACCCGCGCGAAACCAAGTGCCGGCAGCTTGCGCTCCAAAGCCTCGCGGTCCAGCACCCTTATCTTTACTTCTGTTTCCATGGCCTGCATAGGCCGGAGTCTATACCAGTAGCGGTGGACGCCGTGGGAAAATGACAATTGGTGAGCGGAAAAAAAACACTGCGGCTAGCAGTTGATGCCAATGCCATCGATTCGGCAGCATCCATAGCGTCGTTGTCGCAGGGCGCTGAGCTGCTGCGCAAGGGCGGCACGGTGGCATTCCCGACCGAGACCGTTTATGGATTGGGCGCGAATGCGCTCGACGAGACCGCGGTTCAAGGCATCTTTGAGGCTAAGCAGAGACCCGCGTGGGATCCGTTAATCGTCCACGTGGTCAGTGAGCAGCAGCTAAGCATGGTGGCCCGCGAGATACCGCGCAACGGCCGCTTGTTGATGGAAGCTTTCTGGCCCGGCCCTTTGACCTTGTTGCTGCCGAAAGGCCCTCGCGTCCCCACCATCGTGACCGCGGGGCGGCCACGGGTAGGAGTGAGGATGCCGCGCCACCCGGTTGCGCGCAGACTGATCGAGCTTGCTCAATTGCCGGTGGCGGCGCCCAGCGCGAATTCGTTCGGCCGCACCAGCCCCACGCGCGCGGAATTTGTTCTGCAGGACCTGGACGGGCGCATCGACGCGGTGATCGACTCCGGGGAGACGGCCCTGGGGCTTGAATCAACCGTGGTCGATGTCTGCGAAGACCCCCCTATTCTCTACCGTCCCGGCATGGTGACCTTCGCGCAGGTGCAGCTACTGTGCCCGTCGCTGATTGCCTTTCGCGAGTTTCAGGATGCGAGCCCTACCGCACTGCCCTCCCCGGGGGTCGGCCTCAAGCACTACTCGCCCCGCGCACGGCTCATTCTGTTGGAGTGGACCACGGCCAAGCTGTTGAGCGTCGCTGAAGAGCTGCAAGCCGCAGGCGAAGTGGTCGGCATCATGTTGCCTAGCGACATGAACTTTGGGCGCCCGTACTTGATTTATCGCTGGGGAGATAGAACGAATCCGCAGGAGCTTGCGCGGCGCCTCTTTGCCGGCCTGCGGGAATTGGACGCAGCCGGAGCCACCGTCATTGTTTGCCCGCTGCCAGAGGACGAGGGGCTCGGCGTCGCCATGCGCGACCGCCTGCTCAAGGCTGCCCGCTGATGGCTACGTCCGGCTATTATCTTCGGCCTTGTACAAATACTTGATGCCGGCTTTATAGATAAGCGTACGGACTTTGCCTCGCCGGACCTTGATCGCATTGCGGTCGTACCATTCGATCATGCCCTCGATCTGCTCCCCGTCCTCGAGCACGAACATCATCAACGTCTTGCTCTGGATCTGTTTCTGAAAATAGAACGCCTCCGCGTGTGAACTTTCCGCGGCAGAGTCCCATCGATGGTGAGCCGGGTGCATGGGAGTGATCGCAGAAAGTAAGGCTGCGGGGTATCGGCCTGCCGAAGCACGGGCCGGGAGATGGGGACGAATGAGTTTGCGCGGTCCTGCGGGGCTGACGGAAGCCAGGGCGGATGGATCGGGTCCATCTATCTTGGTCTTCGCCTTGACTGGGCGCTCGTCGTAGACACGACGGGCCGGAATGGCAAAGGAATCAGGCATGGTCTCAATGTGAATCTAAACTTTAAGATGCAGGATGTTGCCAATCGGGTTTAAATGTCAAAAACCGGCAGAAAATGGCGTACTACGGATGGATTATGGCGCAGATAGGCCGACGGCGAAGGCATCGAGTGACAAAGACCGCAGCAGATTTCTCCGCATGCCTTGTTCCACTTGATCCAGGCCGCGAACGGCCCCCTCAATCCAGGCCACAGTGATGGTTTGCGATACGCGCGTCAATTCGGCCACCAGGTCGATGTTGCGAATCAAATGGCCCGCCCCCGCATGCAGCAGCAAGAGATCTTCCAATAGGCTGGCGAATGCGTGCAGCAGTGCGCTGGTTTTTTGCTGACCTTCGGCGCCCGCTCGATAGGTCTCGGTTACCCGAAAGATAGCTCCATAGTCCGTCTCACTTGTGCTATCTGCGGCGTTGTACAGCAACAGCAACCCGTCCTGGCGGCTGGCCAGATAGCTTTCCAGATCGAAGCCGAGAGCCTGACCGATGGCGCCTTCCGCCAGGCGCGCGACGAGTGCGCGTTGCTTGGGCTTCCAGTCTTTGCGGTGCTCGGCAAGCACGGCTTCGATTTGTTCCGGGGGCAGCGCGCCCAGGCGAAAAATGCTGGAGCGGGAACGAATGGTGGGCAGAAGTTCGCCAGGATTTTCTGCCAGCAAAAAAATGTGAGCGTAAGCCGGCGGCTCCTCGAGAATTTTGAGCAGGGAATTAGCAGCCTCCTTCATGAAGGCTGTGCTGGTGAAGATATACACCGCGCGCGGCGCATCGGCCGGGAGGCGATAGATGCGCTGCAATACAGTGCGTACCTGGCCCAGCTTGATCAGCAACTGGGGCGGGTCGGGAGGCACGACCACCACATCGGGATGAGTCTGGACCAGGATGCGGGTTTCTTTCTTATCGACCTCACGCAGCTCCTCCCGGGCAGCGATGGCTTCGCTGACACGGTCAGCGAGCGGCAGGGAGAGCGCGATGCGGGTGCAGTTGCTGCACGCTCCGCAAAAATCGGGCAGGCCGTCGCTGACTGGGTGCTGCAGGCAGGCCATGGTCTGCGCCAGCATGATGGCCAGGGTATATTTGCCCGCGCCCCGCGGTCCGGTGAGGATGAGCGCGGGCGGCATGCGTTCCGCCGCAATTGCCTCGCGCAGATGGCGGACCGTGGCCACATTCCCCGCAAATCGATCGAAGCCCACATGATGAGACTAGCAAAAATAAGACCGCGACCGAACGCAGGACTAGACTCCTCCTAATGACGAACGAGTGGGGGAGGCATGGTAGCGCACTCAAGCCCCACGGCACGCCGGGGCGGCGTACGGCTTGACCCCGATGTCCGCCACGCTGTGCTGGAGAGGTCCGCGTGTGCGCCTTTCATTACGGAAAGGCGCACGGGGTGTATCAACGCCACAAGCCTCCGTGAAATCGGTGCTGTGGCATCCCAAAGCTTCTTTGGCTTGAGTGTGGAATCTCGTACCCAAACAGAATTGCGATCAACCGTAGCGCAGCGGAGCGGAGGGACCTGCTGTGCGCCCCGGCCCTCTCTCAGGTGCATGTCCAGCATTTCCTCTAACGCGGCTCGGGAACAAACATCATCGGGTACTTGAGGCGCAGCGTTATCTTGGGTTGCACTTCGACGGTTTGTCCGGGAACAAACCGCAGCCGCCATTGCTGTGCGATCGTGGCCACCATCAGAACCCCTTCCATCCAGGCAAATGCCTCCCCGATACACTGCCGGTTGCCGGCGCCGAAGGGAAAATAGGCGAAGCGCGGGCGGCTGGCCTTTTGTTCCGGCAGAAAGCGGTTGGGATCGAAACGCAAAGGGTCGGGAAAATATTCCGGACTGCGTTGAATGATGTATTGGCTGAAGAAAAAATAAGTGCCCGAAGGAAAGCGATAGGGGCCAAATTCTACATCCGCGGTAGACTGACGGCCCATGGCCCACGCCGGCGGATACAGACGCATGGACTCGGCAAACACCATCTCCGTATATCGAAGCCGAGGCAGATCCTCGAGAGTGGGCAGGCGTCCGCTGCCCAGCACGGCGTCGATTTCCGCATGCAGACTAGCCTCCGCTTGAGGATTTTGCGAGAGCAGGTACCAGGTCCAGGTGAGCGCATTGGCCACCGTCTCGTACCCTGCAAGAAAAATGGTGAGCACCTCATCGCGCAGTTGTTCGTCGGTCATACCGGAGTGGTCGGATTCCTCGTCGCGCGAGGCCAGCAACATGGAGAGCAGGTCCCCCCGGTCCACTCCATCCGCGCGGTGGTCTGCGATCATGCGCTGCACCACTTTGTCCAGACGGCTGCGGGCGCGGCGGAAGCGGACCAGCCCAGGAATAGGCCAGTGCAAATACGCTTCGGCGCGAGGCAGCGCAATGAGGAAGTTGTAGAGCTGCATGATGACGTTGACCTCGTCGTTGATCTGCAGCACATCCTCGGTGACGTCGGTGTTGAAGAGCGTTCGGGCCACGACCTGCAGCGCTAGTTGCATCATTTGCGAGGCAATGTCGATGGACTTGCCCGGTTGCCACCGGGCGCGCATGTGGGCCGCGCGATCCACCATGATGACGCCCGTAGGCCTGGATGCGCTGGCGGTGGAAGGCGGGAGCAGCGATGCGCCGTTGGCGCCGGTGTACCTCCCCATCGCTGGTGATCAGCCCCTCGCCCAGCAAAATTTTCATGCGCCGTTGCGTCCGCTCCTTGATGAAGTGTTGCGGCTGGTTGATGAGGATCTCGTGGATAAATTCGGGTTCGTTGATAAAGACAATGTGGGAGAGGCCCAGGCGGTAATGGGCCATGCGCCCATAGGTTTTCACCAGATGCTCGAAGAGCGCGATCGGATTGGCCGGCTTGAAGAAGCGGCGCAGCAGATAAAACGGCAGATTCAGCTGCAAGCCCGGGGGAAAGCGATAGCCATCGCCCTCCAGCACGGTCCACTGCCGCTCGTCGCGCGATGCCGGTGAATAAGTTGTACCCATAGAACCGCCGTAGCTCAGCGCAATATGCCGGCCGCCGACAAACGCCCGTGCACCACTTGTACGATGCGCTGGTGGACTTCATCAATGGAGCCATCGCTATCGATTGCGACCACACGCAAAGGCTCGCGCGCGGCAATCTGCTGGTATTGATCGAATACGCGGCGGTAGAAGACAGAGCTCTCCTTCTCAAAGCGGTTTTCGTCGCTTCCCGTGGCCGCAACGGCACGTTGGTTGCGCAGCCGCGCGCGCGCCAGCGAGCGATCAAAATCAGGCAATAGCAGCAGGGTGAGGTCGGGCTGGAGGCCCTTGCACAAGCTGGCGTGCAGGTCGCGCACGATCTGGCTGCCCAGTTGGCGGCCGCCGCCCTGGTAGGCTTCGCTGGAATCGGTGAATCGGTCGCAGAGCACGATCTGCCCCGCTTCCAGTGCAGGCTCGATGACCTCGGCGATCGATTGTGCCCGATCGGAGAACATCAGCCCCAACTCCGCAAAGGAGGAAAGATTGTCGGTACGCGAGTCAAGCAGCAGGCCGCGAATGCGATCGCCGACCCGCGTGCCCCCTGGCTGACGGGTCGCCGTCACCCCAATCCATTGCTCTGCAGCCACTCTTTCAGGCGGCGCAGCTGGGTGCTTTTGCCCGATCCGTCCAGGCCCTCGAAGGTAATGAAGAAGCCTCGTGGCATGCCCGGAGTTTACACCGCCTGCCGATGCCCTAGCGGCCGGGACCAGGTCCGCGATCTCCAGTTCCAGGCCTCCGTATTCCGGATGAACGTTTTCCCTGAGCTTGTAGGCAACGTGGACGACCGAGCCTTGCTCCAGCCCGAGCGCCTGGACGCGCGCCGCCCAGTCCCATCCCAGCGCAGACCAACTGGCGCCGCGCGCGCCCTGGGCCAGTTGCAGGCAGATGTGGCGATCCTTGATGGGCCGCACCGGCGCCGCCAGGCGGACGTTGTAGGCAACGAAGACCGGCTCTTCGTTGCCATTGCCCAGAGGCTCCAGGCGGCGCAACCAGGTGAAGAGGGCCTGGGTAATTTGATCGAGGGGCAGGACCGCATGGCAGCGCAGCTTGGGCGCCGTCTCCTCGACGTTCAGTGCGGCCCAGGCTTCGAGGTGACTCCTCAGCTCCGGCACGCGCTCGGCAGGGAGGCTAAATCCGACGGCATGGGAGTGGCCGCCGAAGCGGGTGAAGAGCTGCTTGCAGCTTTCGATCGCGTTGAGCAGATGAAAGCCGGGGATCGATCGGCCGGACCCGTAGGCCTCTCCGCCTTCGAGCGCAATCACCATGGCCGGGCGCCGCATGCGATCGACGACGCGCGAGGCAAGGATGCCGATGATGCCGCGATGCCACCCTTCTCCTTCGACCACGATGCAGCGGCTCGACTGGAAGCCTGGTTCCTCCCGCAGCCGGCGATCGATTTGGTCGAGCATGTCGGCTTCGGCTTGTTGACGCTCGCTGTTCAGGCGGTCGAGCTTGGCGGCTAACTCGCCCGCTCTCACGGCATCGCGGGTAGTGAAGAGCTCGACCACGTCGGAGGCAACATCCATGCGCCCGGCGGCGTTAATGCGGGGCGCGATGCGGAAGGCCAGGTCGGTCGCGGTGAGCGTCCGCTGTGCCGGGTCGAGCTTCGCTACCTGCATCAGCGAGCGCAGGCCGGCGCTGGCCGGACGTTCGCAACTGCTCGATCCCAACGCCGGCGATGACGCGATTTTCGCCCAGCAGCGGAACGGCATCGGCCACGGTGGCGATGGCCAGCATCTTCAGGAAGGAGGGGAGGATCTTGGTCCGCGTCCGCTCAGGATCCCACGCCTCGAGCAACGCCTGGGAGAGCTTAAAGGCTACCCCGGCGCCGCAGAGGTGCTTGCAAGCGTAGCCGCAGCCCGGCTGGTTGGGGTTGAGGATGGCGAGGGCAGTGGGCAGGCTCCGCGGCGGGCCGGGACAGGCGGGAAGGTGGGGCAAATCTTGCGGCAGATGATGATCGGTAACGATCAGGTCGAGTCCCAGGCGGGCGGCAGCTTCGGCGGCGACGAAATCGCGTATGCCGGTATCGACGCTGATGACCAGGCTTACGCCTTGCCCCGCGGCCGCGGCGAGCACCGCCGCCTGCATGCCATAGCCTTCGCGCAGCCGGTGGGGTACGTGGAAATCCACCTTGCCGCCGAGCATCTCGATGGCCGTCTTGAGCAGCACGATGGCCGTGGTGCCATCCACGTCATAATCGCCGTAGATGAGGATGTTCTCCTGCTTAGTGATGGCCGTCTGAACCCGGGCGACGGCGGCGGCCATGCCTTGCATGGCGTAAGGATCGAGCAGGTGTTCGATGCGGGGATGGAGGAAGAAATCAGCCTCGGCCGCAGTGCGCACGCCGCGCTCTGCCAGCAGCTCGGCGACGAGGAGAGGAAGCCCGGCGGCCTGGGCCAAGGCCGTGGCGGCAGGGTTGGTCTGGGGCAGGACCCATGGGGTGCGGGGGACGGCCGGGTCAGACGGGATGGCCTGAGGGCTTACTGCAGTGGAGCTGGCCGCATTCACCCTTCTTCTTCGTCCTCGTCATCTCCGAAAACAACGTCTCCGAAGTCTTCTACGAACTCCAGCAGCTGCTGGTAGCGCTCGTACCACGGGGTGGCGTTCTCGTGCACGAAGACGATGCCCTGATGGGCAAAGCCGAGCTGGATGTACCCGATCTTGCCCACGTAGTTGACCAGGTATTGCGCTTCGTGGACTTCGGCCGCGGCTTCATCGGGGAAATTATCGTCACGGATCTGCTCCAGCAGCATGGCGATGTCTTCTTTTTCCAGCTTGACCTCGCTCATGGTGACGAAGGGCGCGGAGGCGGTTTTAGCCATCTCCACGAAGTCTTTCCAGCTATCGGGATTGTTATCGTCTTCCCACAAGACGGTTGGTAGATCTTCGGTGATAAACCCAGGCAGGCGGCGCATTGCATGCCCCTCAATAAAGGCCACCATGTCGTCTTTCAGAGATATCAGATCGTCGGGGTGCATATTCGCGCCTCTATTGTCGCAGATGTAAGCGGGTCGGGTGAGATTTCGCCGATCGAAGGCGGACGGGATGGGCACCGGGCTCGATAAGGGGCGCAATCGGGACCGTAAACAAACGCCGGACGGCACCAGATTTCGTGCAGTCGCGGCCCTCGGCAGGCCCCGGCTTTATGGTTCATATATGCTATAGTCCCATTCAGATCACATGATTTTTTCGCGGGAGTACGTGAATTATCTGGCGCGCCAAACGGTCAATCAGCTGATCGAAGCCAAGATGATCCGGGCAGGGAAAGTTGCAGTTGTCGCTGAGCGAGTGAATGCTGCCATTCTGGAAGAGCTGTCGCTCGAAGACCGGATCAACGAAGAAGTGCGCGTTATTCTTGACGCCTACCAGGAAGACATGCGCCGCACCGGCGCCAGCTACGCCGAGATGTTCAAGAAGGTGAAGCAGGAGCTGGCGCGCAAATACAAGGCGGTCTTGTGAGACTCTCCCGGGACAAACTCAACAAGCTGGCGCACGTGGTGGCCGATACGCTTGCGGAGACGGACGAATGTGAGTTCCTGGATGACCGGAATACCATCCGTCAGGAGGCCCGCAAGGCGCTGGAGAAGGTGTTGACCGAGGAGATGAAGATCGACCAGGCAGCGCGCCTGAAGATTGCCTCGCAACGCAAGATCATTGTCGAGGGAAGCCAGGAGTGGGACATTCTTTACCGCAAGTATTACAACGACGAGGTAAGGAAATTGGGCTTGTAGACAGCCGGTCTGCTGCCCCTGCTTTGCTATACTAGCGTTTGTTGACTGCTGTGCAGATCAACCCCCTGCCTCAACCCACCGTGGCGTCATGGTGTAATTGGTTAACACGCCGCCCTCTCAAGGCGGAGAGTTCGGGTTCGATCCCCGATGACGCTACCAAGCCTGGAAATCAAGTACATAGGGGCTTGCGATGAGGAAGGTCTTATCGCTTCATTCCCGCTCGTATAAGCCAAAAAGTGGCAAAAAGTGTAGCCCGGCCAGTGTCCCAAAGGACAGTTTATCCCAAATGACAGTTATGGTTACGTAGGCAGGGAAGTCAGGTGCTGGTGATTTTGCCCGGTTAAGACTCGTGAACGGTACAGACCTGATACCCGTGCCGGGTGACCAGGGCATCGCGTTCTGCAGCCTTTAGATCTTCCAAAGCCATTTCTTCGACCAGCGAACGAAAATCGATTCGGGGTGACCAGCCGAGTTGCTGGCGGGCCTTGGTTGGGTCGCCCAGCAGGGTTTCTACTTCCGCAGGCCGGAAGTAGCGCGGGTCCACGGCCACCACGGACTCGCCGTACTGGTCGTAGGCCTGCTCCTCCAGGCCGGCACCCTTCCACTGCAGGTGAATATCCAGGCACGCTGCGGCCATGGTGACAAAGTCACGAACGCTGAATTGCAGCCCGGTGGCGATTACATAGTCCTCGGCGCGCTCCTGCTGCAGCATCAGCCACTGCATCTCGATGTAGTCGCGCGCATGGCCCCAGTCGCGCAGGGAGTCGAGGTTGCCGAGGTAGAGCTTCTGCTGCAGACCGAGCTTGATGCGCGCCAGGGCCCGGGTGATTTTCCGGGTGACAAAGGTTTCCCCCCGCGGTCGGCGACTCATGGTTGAACAGGATGCCATTGCAAGCGTACATGCCATAGGCTTCGCGATAGTTGACTGTGATCCAGTAGGCGTACAACTTGGCCACCCCGTAGGGCGAACGCGGATAGAACGGAGTTGTTTCTGACTGCGGAATCTGCTGCACCAGCCCGTACATCTCCGACGTGGAAGCCTGGTAGAAGCGCGTCTTGCTCTCCAGCCCCAGGATGCGGATTGCTTCCAGTAGCCGAGCGGGCCCAGAGCATCGCAGTTGGCCGTGTATTCAGGCTCCTCAAACGAGACCTTGACATGGCTTTGCGCCGCCAGGTTGTAGATTTCGTCGGGCTGCGCCTTCTGCACGATGTGGATCAGGCTGGAGGAGTCTGTCATATCCCCATAGTGCAGCACCAGCCGGCGCCTTTCCTCATGAGGATCCTCATAGAGATGGTCGATGCGATTGGTGTTCAGTAGCGAACTGCGGCGCTTGATGCCATGCACTTCATATCCCTTGTCGAGCAGGAACTCCGCGAGATATGCGCCATCCTGACCGGTGATTCCAGTAATCAGAGCTCGTTTCAAGAGTGGACACTCCTATTTTTTTCGAAATGGGGGACGTCTGCCTGCTCCGGCAGAAGGCCGGGTAGTCAATGAGTTGATCGGCTGCAGCGTGCGTTACCTTAATGTCGCAAACCGGGACAGGCCAAGGCACCCATTTGCGATGGGCTAAAGGTGACCAGAGCCGCTGTCGGCTTCTTTGGCCACGGCTAGACAGCCGATACCAGAAAGCCTGGGAAGGATTTCGCCATAGCCGCGATTGGGCAACCAAATCTCCATATCCTGGAATACACATGCGGGCGAGTATGTTTTCTTCAGAGCCAACCACATCCCGTCGTCCCAGAATCCAATGCCGCGGTAGCCGTTACTCCTGGGGGCTTCGGCCTCACCTTTCGCGATGACGATGAGGTCGTACACACTCGCGTTTATTTCAGCTACCACAGGCCCGGAGTTCCATTGGCCCCGGAGTTCAAGCGTGGAATTGAAAAACGGGTCTGGGATCTCCGGGGTCATGCTGAGAGCTGTCACGTCTGGATAGGTCGATAGCAACCTTCGCCCGGAGACCGTGGACACGAACGAATCCCAATGTGTCTTACGAGCTTGATAGTCGGCCACATTCGCATAACTTTTCCTTAGATAAGGAACTTGCTCCCAAAGCATAGGTACAAACGCTCGCAGGAGCAGTACAAAGAGCATTGCTGTGACCAGTATGGGCGTGCGATTTGCCTTGCGCTGAAGCTCGCGCAGCCCCGGCCCAGCCAGGACTGCCGAGGCCAGTAATGGTTCCCAGAAATAGTTTATGGCGCCTCCCACTTGCGGAATGGTGAGACTAGCCACGAGCCACGCGACCATACAGTAAATGAAAAGAAGCAGCCTTTCAGGAGTGCCTTTCCATAGAGCCAGGAAACCACCTATCACAACGAGAGGCACGACTGGTTGAGACGCAGCAGTCCCTAATATCTTTAGCCCTTGTCCGTAATGAAGGATCGGGTGCCGAAGAGCCGCGATGTGTTTCAGCATCAGAGGCTCACGCCAGCATGCAATTGCATATCCACCGAGAACGGTTAGCGCAAGGCTCGTAGACCAGAGGAAAGCCTCCTTGTATCGCCGGCGGTAGATAAGCCAGCTAACGATAGCGATCGGTACAGCGACGAACGTCTGCTTAACGAGAAGTGCGACCCCGGCGCAGATTGCTGCACCAATTCCCCGCCGGCGACCATTGGCGAGGAGAAACCAGTAAAAACTCAAAAGCGATAATGCGAGTGCCAGGAAATCGCCTCGAATCTGAGTTGTCCAGGTAGCCATGGGAAGGGCAGACACGGCGAATAGGGCGCAAAGCCACGCCATCGGGCGCGAGCTGTACAGCCGCCGGCTGATCATGAAGGTGAGTAACACGCACAGGCACAGCGCTCCTACTATAACGAGCCGCACCAGCACCTGAGGCGGAATGCCAGCGGCTTGCGCCAGCCTGTAGGGAATGGCAAGGAGGACATAAGTCAATGGTCCGTAAAGGGTAACTAGATATGGAGGGCGATTAATATCAGGATAGATGTGCCCCGAACGGATAAATTCCCCGATTCTAAGCAGAGTGGCGCTGTCCGGATAAGACACATCTCTAAAGTTCGCCAGCCCAAGAGCGGTGCCAACTGCGATACAGAAGGCACAAGCCAGCAAGAGGGCAATCACCGATCCAGCCAAGAGCACTTTGGGCCACGCGGTTTTAATAATGCGCCCAGCAGTCCACGATTCATACTGCGCGGCGCCACAGTCCAACGATTGACTTTCTGGTTGATATCCAAGGACGGAAACGAGTTGTCGCGAAATAGGAATTTTTCTCATCCCCACCTAAGCCTTTCCGGCCTTAAGCCGGTTGGGCACGGAGGCCCAATTCTGTGAACACGGGTGAATCGGAGAGCGTAGCCGCATGGTCCCTATCAGGGATGTGAATAAATTTCGGCGGCTGAATAAAGCTCGACTGCCTCCTCAACAAATAATGAGTAATCCCGCAGAGGAACAAAGCCCAAATTCGTCCGGTTGGAGAGAACGAAAAATGTAAAGCTGGTCGCAATTGTGATGAGCTGAATCATGATGATGACCAGGGTTCCGGTTGCGTAGGTAGCCCACCCTGGTATGGCCCAAGTAGTAAGAAATCTGATCATGACGACGAGAACGATCCCCAAGGCAGCCAGGAGGGAAGCGCCCAGAGACGCAATGAGAAGGCGCACTCCAACGACGTCTCCGAAGACTGAGATGGCGCTGAGACCGTGGGATACCAGAGCAACAAAATTCATCCTGGAGGTTCCGGCGATTCGAGTTCCTCTCGGAATCGGGATCATGGTGAAAGGAAGTTTGCTGCGAAATATGGCGGCGGCATAATGATTCCAGAGTTCGTTCATCACCGCGAACGTATTCAGGTAGGCAGAGGGCAGAATGCTGAAGTTTCCTACTCGTACATTCATTCCCGTCAAGCATCGATGGACGAACTTGTAAAGAACATAAAAAAAACGAAACTGGAGAGATTCCGAACGCCTGCTGCGTTCCGCGAAAATTACTTTTTCGCCATGTCTGTCGGAATAGGCGCGAAGGAGTTGTGCCACGCCGTCTGGTGTATCCTCGCCATCAGCATCCATTACGATCACGGCATCGCAGCTGGTTGTTTGGTGAACATATACCAGCCCAATGGCGATTGCCCGCTGGTGGCCAAGATTGCGCCGCAGACGCAACCTGCGTATGCCTCGGACCGAAGAGAAGCTTGCTTGAAAGTCATTCTGGTCGTACCTTTCCACCGACGCGTCATCGACCAGGAGTATTTCCAAGGTGCAGGCATCGCAAGAAATGGCACCGTCGAGCCGCCGGATCAGTTCGGCTGCCGAGGTCCAGTCGTCCCGGAGCGGCATGACCACCATGAGGCGCAATGGTGGATGTTGGCGGGTGACGATTTCACGTCCCTCCAACTCCCCCGGCAACTGCTGATGGGGCGCTCGAATGATTTGTACGTCTCTCGGCATATATTTAGGCAACCGCTCCATGGAACCAGCGATACAAGTAACTGATCGACATTTTGGGGGGGTAACATCAACGTCCGAAAGCGGTTCGCAACCAAAATGGGTCTGATGTTTTGGCGAAGGACCCGATACGGCATTGTGGGTGGTCTGGCGTTCGTATTCGAGAGATTCCGCAGAAGGACGCCTTGGTCTCTAGCCCGACTGCGAGTTCTGTTCCGCTGAAGTTCCAGGTTGGTGAGCCCGGCAGCCTGGGCCGCCTGAATCGGTTTCCGTTAAAGCTTCTTAATCGTCACCGTTGAGTGTCGGAACCGGCTGCTCTCACCGTGGCTCCCGGCGCCATTTCATCGCCGGCGGTGGCTCCTCAGCCCGAACCGAATCTGTTGATTCTAAAGGGTGCTTCCGGGTGTCCCAAGGACGCTACCAGGCAAATCAGTCACTTTCATCACTCTGGCCCAAGTGCGGGGTTCGTGTTTTGATGAACCGTGGATAAAGAGCGGCGCCTGCGTAGCGCATAATTTTATAATGACCAGAAACAAGATCGGAGAATCGAAGCTGGAAATGGGCATGCATTTTCCGATCTGGCCTCCGCCGTCCCGCGACGGGCTGCAGGGTCCGGGGCGCCAAAATTTTTGCCGTCATCGAGAAGGATTCTAGTGCTATGCTGCTTCCGAGGAATTGTGATTGATACATTTGTTATTTGTGTCTGCCTTTCCGGGTTGCTTTCGCTGTTGTCTGACCGGCTGTCTGTCTTGAATCGATGATTTTTTCCGAGAATATAGGCTCCCACACCCAAGGGTCCCCCCTTCCAGGTAGAGCAATGGAAGTCCGTGAGGTGGAATTGTGTCGTATAGTCGTAAATTTCCTGAGCAGGACCGTGCCATTGAAACGGTTCTGAGCTTGATGCGTTCGCATCCTGAAGGTCTCACCGTTAACGAACTGAATGAACTCATACAGTCTCATCACGACAAGATCCGGAGTGAGATTGCCTGGTTCCATTCGATGGACGTACTGATCGACGAAGGCCGGGTTTACACCTGCGCCAAGTGGCGTGAGCAGGGTTACCTGGAAAGCTTTAAGCTGTTTGCCAAATAGCCGCGTTCACGATCAGGGGACCAGGGCCTGGAACGCGGCCGGCGACGGTGAAGCTCGCGGTTGGACGGGAGCGCTCGTTGCTTGCGGCAGAAAGCCCACCGCTCACCGTGGCGGCTAAGGGCTGACGCTCGGTGGAACCTCGCGGCTCTGCTGATGGCTGCTCCGCCGCGGTTAGGGACTGGACCGGCTAAACGGTCGCGCCGACCAGGGCCGGCTGCCTGCATCGGCCCCAACTCCCGCCAGCATTCTGGTCTGCGGCGTAGCCATCGGTTGGCTGCCATCTGCTTCGCCGAGGACGGCAGCTGATGGCCGACCAGTGGCAACCTGCAACTGCGAAGATGCCGGCATCGATCACGCCAGTCATGGTGTTCGCTGACAAACCTCGTCCCGATGGTGCGCAGCAGGCCGGTATCGCGTTGGCTCAGGCGCAGAAAGCAGCTTGGCGCTGCTGCTGCCGGGAGCCGCTAACTCCAGCAAATCGCGTCAGTTGCTCCTTCAGCGCCAGGGGCGCGGCTGCCAATCCGATAGTCATCGAACTCGTATTACCCCCGACTACAACTTTCTATTAAGCATGATCGACAAAGTATGTAGGCGGGTTACATTGCTAGTAACAAATTGCAGTTATGGAGTGTTCACTATGCCTTGGGATTTAATGAGAGTACTTGAGAAGAATAAGCCCTGCGCGTTCTGACAGCGAGCGCGATGCTGTTGATTTCGCCGTTAGCTGCTCTCGCCGGCGATACAAACATTCATCCGGATTTGCCGGGATCTACGTGGCGCGCGTCGATAAGAAAGCGCCGTCCATGAGTGTGAGCCTGGGAGTGGATGGAACTGCCACAGTTACTGAAGACCCGGGACCGGATCGATTACGTCGTTTGGGCACTGGGCCAACGAGGAAGTCAGATCAAAGTCACCTTTAATGCGACGGGGTGCGCCCCGCGCCTCCGATGGTTTTCCAGGTTGTGCACAATAAAATGCAGGCGGTCACCTGGAATCACGAGGCTTGGGGGAAAACACATCCGCCAACCATGGAAAAGGGATACAAAGTGAAGTACTTGTTTTGGAGCACAACCATGCCGTAGAGCGTTGAGGCTGCTTTCATGCTCAATGCTCTCAACCAATGGGGCGTCCCTCCAACCAGGGGGCGCCCCGATCCTCTTTGGGGGAGTTAGCCGTCACTCTTGCTATGCATTTCCTGCCACGCTGTGCAAGACGGGCCGCGTTGTGCGCCCTTCACTCAGGAAAGGCGCATAGAGTATATCACCGCGACAAGCGTCCGCAGGAAGTCGGGGCGGTGGGGCGCCCAACTTCGTTGGCGGTGAATAAACTGCTCATCCGTCTGGGTCGCACATCCATTACTATTTGTGCTTGCCGCCGGTTACGGCCGACCGCGGTAGACCTGCAAAAAGGTTCGCTTTGCGCGTTCCAGGCGATATATATTGGGCGCGTAAGTGCGTTGACGGCGCGGAGCCCAAGCGGTCAGGGAAAGGCCTGCAAAGCCTTTGTTTGGTGGTTCGACTCCATCCCGCGCCTCCACACCCCCTTGCTGATGAGCGCATACCTCTCTCGCGTTCCCCGTTACGACTGCTCCGGGCTAAACCATTCTCTGGAATCCGCCGATAGTCCGAACGAGAGACATAAATGGCCGATACCAGGGTGCTTCTGGTCGATGATGATGAAGTTGTGCGCGTCAGCTTGAGTTTCGTGCTCGAACAATCTGGCTTCGCGGTAACCAGCGCTGCCAATGTGCCAGAGGCGCTGAAGTACATCAGCTCAGAGAGCTATGACGTGCTGCTGAGCGATCTGCACATGCCGGGAGCGGGCGATGGACTCACGGTGGTCAGCGCCATGCGGCACGCCAATCCCATGGCCGTGACGTTGCTATTAAGCGCGTTTCCTGAGATGACTGCCGCAGCCCAGGCCATACTGCATCAGGCCGATGAGATCCTGGTCAAGCCGATGGATGTGGCCTCCCTCATCCAGGTGATCAATCAGAGGGTGGCCAGTGGCCCCCAGCGCACGCGTGAGATCGTGACCGTGGCCACGATTCTCGAACGCACCACCGCGAGCATCATTCAAGAGTGGTTCGAGCGCGTACAAACGGAAGAGAAGCTGATGTCGGTTCCGTTGAGCTTCGAGCAGCGTTGCTGCCATCTGCCTATGGTTTTCAGTGACCTGGTACACCGTCTGCGCTCCATCGGCCTATAGGGACGAAAGAACCGAAATCTGCCAGCGCCTCCAGGCACGGCGTTGACCGGTTCAGGCAGGGCTATACCGCTGCCATGTTGGTCGAAGAGTCGCGGATGTTGCAGGTCAGCATCTTCAACACCTTGCAGAACAACCTGGTCAACATCGATTACAGCGTGCTGTTAGTCGGAGTCATGACCATTGCCGATGAGATTGATTTTCAACTTAGTCAGGCGATCGAAAGCTATACCGCGGAAACGCTCCACGCCGCGACCGTACCGGCTGTGGCCGGCCAGAAAAGTGTCCGATTGGCTCCTCGTGACATAGGGGACCCGGGAGGAGCTATGTCCGGTGAAAACGAGGCTAGCTTTCATTTCCTGGCCGAGAATAGCATCGACATCATTTGCCGTGCCGGTCTGGACATGGTGTTGCACTACGTTTCTCCATCGTCCTTCCACGTTCTGGGCTGGCAGCCGGAGGAGATGACAGGCAAAAGGCCCGACGCATTTTTTCTTCCTGAAGATGCTTCTGCGCTTGCCGGCAACTCCCTCGCAATCGTTCGCATGCGCATGAAAGACGGGATGAGGGCGTGGGTGGAAATCAAACACCGCATGGTGTGCGATTCCTCACCACCGTCCCCCGGGAAAATATCATCGTCATCCGGGACATCACGGAGCGCAAAACCCTGGAAGAAAGACTTTCCATATTGGAGTTGACCGACTCGCGGACCGGGCTCTTCACCGCCCGCGCGTTTGATGAGGCCCTGGAGCGGGAGTGGAATCGCACTCTGCGAGAAGGCTCTTTCATCTCTTTACTGCTGCTTGACTTTGATCACTTCAGACAATTCCATGACTGGCGGGAACATCTGGAAGGAGACCGCTGTCTTGCCAAAGCTGCTGCCGCCGTTCTTGGCGTTTTGCGGGTAACGGATTTCGCTGCCTGCTACGGCGTCGAGGCCATCGCCATCATTCTTCCCTCGACTGGCCCGCGGGGTGCAGCCAGAGTCGCAGCAAAGTTGCGCTCGGCCATCGAGCCTCTCCGTTCTGCTCTTAAGGTGAAGTTGGAAGGCCAAGGCCAGGTCACGGTGCATATCGGCATCTCTACCGTGCTGGCGCGTGCCGGCGGAACCACCAGGATGCCGGAAATCCTGCTGCTCGCAGCCGATAGCGCCTTGCATTGAGCCCTGCATCATGAGACGGAGTTGCGCACCGCATCGCCCATGACTCCAATGCTTAGCGATAAACCTTGATCCAGTGATTCCGCATCTTCGGCCGGATAACCTCGCCTGCCGTTTCGGAAACGATCGCATTTGTCGGTTCCACGGGCATATGGCAGTCGATGCAGTTGTCTGCTATTTTGCGCCCCATGGTTTTTGACATGCCACAGCTTTCCACCTGGTGGCAGCTTAGGCAGCGATCGGAATACGCAGCCGCGGGGCGCTCCGGTTGATGTACGTCGTGGCACGTCGAGCAGCTCATCTTCGGCGAAGAGAGATAGCAGCGGCTCTTCTGCAACAGTCCCACCTGGTTTCCATGCACGTCAGGATGAGCCGCAATCTCGCCTCCATTTGGCTGCAGGTAGTTGTCCAATGGTTTCCCCGGCACAAACGAGAATGCTGGGGCGAACTCTTCCGTGCGAATACCGTTGTGGCACAGCGCACACAGATCTACCTGCCGGTCCCGGGAAAATTTCGCCGGATTCAAAATAGCTTCCCCGGCGGCAGAGCTTTTCGTTCGCTCGAGCGCAACGTGGTCCGCGCCCGGGCCATGGCAGCGTTCGCAGGAGATCCCCACCACCAGGCTCTTCGGGTCATAACGATTGGTCAGAGGATCGAGCGAGAGCGGTTCAATCTAGGTGGCATGGCACTCCAGGCAGCGCGGTGTGACTGCCCGGGTAAAGTTCATCGTGCCGTCCTTGTAGCCGGGACTGTTGATCCACCGGCTACCGTCCGACCAATAGCTTACGGGCAGCTCAAATAGTTGTTCGCCGTGCCAGTAGAGGTAGCTCTGCCCGCGCACGCCCGACCCGATGACGATGTCCATGCGTTCGCTTCGCTGCTGCAAGTGGCCTGGCCAACCGGCGACCGCAGTCTGATAGTACCCGTTGTTCCTGGCCTCCATCTTGAAGTACAGGCCCGGGTTTTCACCCGCGGTTGCCGGATCCGCGATCATCAGCACGTTCGACCCATCGTGGAATGAGCCCAGAATCGAGTCCTTGTTGGCGGGCTGTGAGGTCAGATGATGGGCGGTATGTTGGTAAGGATCGCTCTGCTCCCGATGACAGGAGAGGCAAGCCGCGTCTCCCGCATATTTGTCACGCTGAGCGGGGAAGAACCCGAGAAGTGCCAGGAGGAGGGTTACGCTTACCGGCACCATGCGAAAGTACTCCCATCAGAGCCAGCGAAAATGCTCAGTCCTGCACCGTCACCCATGCCTTCTTCTGCGAACTCCGGAGCACCGCGTCGAGAACGCGCATCTGCCGGATCCCGTCCTCGAAGGTGGGATAATCGACCGGCGCGTTGGCATCCATGACTCTTCTGTAGAAGCGGCGGAAGATCTGCTTGAAGGTGTCAGGATAGCCTTCACTATGGCCGCCCGGCAGGTCAGTATAGCTCCGGGCCTCCGGCCGCATGAGCACAGGATCTTTGATATGGATCTCGTTCGGTCCATTGCGATGGCCAATCCAAAGGTCTTCGGGAGCTTCGCCAGTCCACGCGGCGGATGCCTTGGAGCCAAAGATCTCGATGAACAGGCGGTTCTTGCGTCCCCCGGAAACCTGGCTCACGGTCAGCGACCCTCTCGTGTTGTCGCCCATGGCAAACATCATGGCGCCGAAATCTTCCGTCTTGATCGCGACCTCGTCGTATTCATTCGGCTGCAGTGTTTTGCCGGCAAAAGTCTCGACCGAGTGTTTCGGCTTCTTGCGCGTTTTGTGGAAGGTGTGCAGATCGGCGCACACCGAAGTGATGCGCTGGCCGGTGATGTGCTCGGCTAAATCGCACCAATGGGTTCCGATGTCGGCAAAGGTGCGCGACGGCCCTTGTTCAATGCGCCAGTTCCAATCCGTGTCGTAGAGCAGCCAGTCCTGCGAATACGTGCCCTGGACGACGTAGATATCGCCGAACTCACCCGCTTCGCACATGCGGCGCATATTTTGCACCTGGGGGTAAGCGCGCACGTTGTACAGGGTGCAATTCGCCAGGCCCTTTTGTTTCGCCAGCGCGACCATGGAACTCGCTTCTGCAACCGTCGAGGCCAGCGGCTTCTCGCACAATACATGCTTGCCCGCTTGCATGGCTGCGTTGGCCATGGCGTAGTGCAGATCGTTGGGCGCACAGATGTGGACCACGCTCACGTCAGCGTCGGCCAGCAGATCCTGGTAATTGCCGGTGGCTCGCTCAATGCCAAGGGTGTCAGCGAACTTGCGCGCCGCCTCGGCGGTGCGCCCGGCAACCCCGATCACTTCTACGTTGCCCAGGCGGCGCAGCGCCTCGGTATGGACGCGGCCCATGAAGCCGATCCCAAAAATTGCGACCTTTGTTTTTTCCAAATCACATTCCAATCTTCACCAGCGCCTGGGGGCGACAGGGTCTATGACGTGAGGGCGCGGCGCTCTCGCATCAAAGCATCTTTTCCCATGAACTCATGGGGCACGTAGTGTACAACGGGCGCCGATCTTCCGCGTACGATCGGTAAGGCAAAACTCAGCAGATCCGTTCCGTAACGCTCGGCGTGGAAAAAAACTGTGCCGATGCATGGGCTGTCGGGGTTAGCGACGATATCCATGATCTCCATGCTCCCCCCATGGCCGACAATCGCGATGTCGGTGCCGTTCCCGGCTTGCTTGGCCGCGTCCACGGCCCCGATAGCACTTTCATCATTGATCCCGACCACCAGAACGCTCTTTCTCGATCGCGACTTGAAGGCACCGGCCACGGCCGCTTGAGAGGTCGCTTTGTCTCCGCCTCCGTCGAGGTGAACGATGCTTTTCTCCGGCAATGGTCCGAGCCGCTCTTGAACTCCTTGTAAAGCGCCTACCAACCTGCTCTGGATGGTTCTGCCGGCGCGGGGTGACTCCAGAAGCAGAAGCGTATCCACCTCGGAATTCCAGTGCCTGATGGCGTAGTCGGCCAGCGCGACCCCGGCGGAGAATCCCGCGCGATAATTGTTGACCCCAAAATAGACCGTTCCATGATGCGGGTTTACCAGCGAAATTAAGGGAATTTCCGAACGGGAAAGAATATCCGAGATCACCGGCGCGACGTGCTCGAAGAGCTGAAATTCGATGGCCAGGTCGACCTTGCTGTCGGCCATGGCTTCAGCATTGCGAATCGCGGTGTCTGCGTTGCGATCGTTATCCCACACCACCAGATCGATCCCGGCCGCGGCGGTAGCTTTTTCCAGGCTGCGTTGGATCTCGACCGCAATACAAATGTGTTTGGAAAGGTTGGCGAAGCCAAACCGCAGTCTCCGGCGCAACCGGTTAAGCCGGTACTGGCGGCCGGACTGGGTAAGATAATCCCGCAACACCAGGGTATGCAGAATCCGATAGGCAGTCGTGTGCGGTATTCCGGTTCTCTTGACCACTTCTTCCAGGGTCAGCGATTCAGCCGCGGAACCAAAGCAATCCAGGAGCTCGATAGTTTTCGCGATGATGGGGACCCAATACTTGTCTATTTTGCGAGAGACTTCTTCACGATTGGTGTCAGGTTTGTTTTTCATATTTCGAGCCTGATTTCTACGGGAGGTATCGTAGCACTTGTTGTCAATATTCTGAAAAGAGTTCTATTGGGAACTTTTCAAAAGTGGAGCGTTACGCTGGCCGCGACAGGCAGCGTCGCGCTGCTGGTGGATAGCTTTGGATCGGTTGTCGAAGAAAGACGCTCGCCCGCGTAGGGACTATTCCCCACTGCGAAGGCGGGTGGCAAAATTAAGCCCTCATAAAATCGCGCGACCGCGGATACGGTGTCCTCTCCGGTGCTGCCGGGCGGCGCCGGATTCGCGAAGCTGTCCAATGCATCGCCCGGGGCGTTCGATCCAGCGGGAACTTGCCACGCCTGCCAGTACTTGATGGAAGACGGCGTGATCGGCGATCCATCCGGTTTTGTTCCCAGGATGGTTCTGGTTACTTCTTCAACGATGTAACCGCCCTTGGGAGACGCATGGGCCAACTGCCACTTTCTGACCGGGCCCTCCGGCAGCAGTTGCATCGCGCAGCCACTGGCCATCAAGATCGACTCCAGTGACCGTGATGGCAGAGGGGATCAGGCTTCCCCTGGCGGACACTCGATCGTTATCCGCAGAGAAGGAAGCCGTGCTGCCCTCGAGCGAGGTGGAGGTGAAACTCGAGCGCCAATCGCCGTTCTTCGGCCAATAGCCGCCCTTTGCCGGAGCGATCTGAGAGGAGACGCGGTTGCTGCCTGCCTGGGTGGTGAACACGAACTGCTCGCTCCTGCCGGTGGCGGAAGTCTTAAGTGTGACCTGGGAGCGCGTGGATGCTCCAAACTCCCATACCGCGCTTCCAATCTGCAGAACCGCGTTGGTTCCCGGCGAAGACAGGGCGGTATTTTCTATCTCCGACTGGGTAATCGTATCGCCACTTATGCCGGAGATAGCCTGCTTTCCTTTTTCGTCGTCAAAGGTATAAGTCAACACAAAAGGATCGCCTGGAGGGATCTTTTGGTAAGAGCTATGTCCGAAGATGGGTCCCTCGCCAACCTTGATCTCGCCGGTAGTTCCGGTGATCGTCACCACAATGGTTGCAGGCCGAGCCGTCGCCGGCAATGCCGCCGCCAGGAGGAAGATCGCGGCAGAACTTCATTTAGCCGGCTCCGATGAAGCCAGGATAGAGCGTCATGCCACCATCAATATAGATGGTGGTTCCGTACACGTAGTCCGATTCATCCGAGGCAAGCCAGACCGCTACCCGCCCGATGTCGCCCGGTTCGCCGATCCGCTTGGCCGGTATGAGCTTGAGCAACGTGGATTCGAAGATTTCCGGCGTCGTCAACTTCTCAACGTTCATCGGGGTCCGAATGGCCCCCGGCGAGATGGCGTTTACCCGGATGCGCAGGTGCGAAACCTCCTGGGCCAGGCTCTTCATAAACAGCATGAGACCGCCCTTGGCCGCGGCGTAGTTCGCATGGCCTGCCCAGGGAATGACGTCGTGCACCGAGCTCATGAATATGAGCTTGCCACAGGCATAGGAGATGGAACGGTCGATCCCTTGCCGCTTGAATGCCCGAATCGCTTCCCGGGCACAGAGAAACATTCCGGTAAGGTTTACATCGATTACGGTCTGCCACTGCTCCAGTGTCATTTCGTCCACGTTGGCATTCAATTGTATGGCGGCGTTGGGCACGCAAATATCGAGCCTGCCGAAGGTTTGAAACATGCAATCGAACATGGCCTTTACTTCTTTTTCGCGAGAGACATTGGCTTTGAAGATCACTGCTTTGCCGCCGTGTTGCTCGATGATTGCGGCGGTTTGCCGCGCTCCTTGCTCGTCCGTGCTGTAGTTCACCAGGACATCCGCGCCGGCTTGCGCAAACCCGATCGCCATTGCCTGGCCAAGTCCCTTGCTGGCTCCCGTCACCAAAGCTTTTTGTCCCACCAGCACCCGATGGATGCGGCGACGGCGGCATTTCATCAGGAGGAGTGTATTCGTTTTCGGGGCTCACCGGTCATCCTTTCGACTTGTTCTGACGAGGTACGACGTTCAAGGGCGAACTGATCGAAGTCTGCGGAATGCGCGAGCTTTCTGAGGGCGCCGCCCTGATGTTTGTAATCAGTTCACGACTTGAGTCCGGGCCGTGGAGGTCCAACAAAGATTTCTAACAGCCCCCTTTCATCGAGCCAGCCGAGGGATCTGCGGTTCGTCTTTCTCTACCCTGCGACCCTCCTGGAAGTGCTTTTTCAGACCAGCGCAAGCGCATGGTCCTGCCGTTTTGCTCGCCATTGATCCATTTCAATCGAAGCTCTGCCATCTGGTCACCGTCTGCGCAGCGATCGGATTGCCCTTCGCCTTAAGATAACTCTGGAACTTCTCAAAGTAGGGCGATGCGAGGTGAAGGTCGAGCGCAGCCTTGGACTCGCGAACTTCTCATAAAACATGAACTTACCAGGAGACTCAGGATCAAAATGGAATTCGTACACGAGAACTCCCGGTTCTTTGCGGCTGGGAGCAACCAGCGCATGCAATTCGCTTCCCAGCTCCTTTTCGTGACCCGGGGCCGCCTGAATGTGTGCGTTGATGATGATGGGCGCTTCTGTCATTGAGTCCCGTAATGAACTAAAGGAGATAGATGAACACGTGCAGTAAGTTCATATCTGCGCGCTTACAAGGGTGTCAAGCAAATTTTTCCCTCAACAGTTCCGTAATGAACTGTCAGTTTTGATGAGGGATACCGAAGCGCAGTTGTTGCGTCTTGATCGCATCTTCCCGTTGCGTCTTCGTGAGCAGACTTGCCTGTTTAGCCATCTGCTGCGCTTTATCACTTTCTCCCAGGCGTTGGTAAGTCCGGCTAAGCTGGTAATAGGTAGGCGCGTTGCCTGGGTCAAGCTTAAGAACCTGCTCGAATTCCACCTGCGCTTCTTTCCACTGTTGCAGCTTCATATAAAGGAGACCCAATTGGTAGTGCGGTTCCACCACCGCCGGTTGCAGTTCCTCTGCGCTTTTCAATGCCTCCATCGCCTGCTTTTGCTGTCCCAGCTGAAAAGAAACCAGGCCGAAAACATATTCCAGCGCAAAGTCGCGCGGGACCACAGCCCGCGCATCGGTCAATACCTTCAAGGCTTCCTCATCGTTTCCTTCCTTCATGTAGCTCTGTGCCACGGCTACATAGCCCAGGGCCAGCGCTGGATGCTCTGCAATTGCTTTGCGGTAGCTCTCGCGAGCCTGGGCGTGGTTCCCGGTCATCATCTCGATAGCGCCTAAACGAATGGTCAATGGATAATCATCGGGAACCAGCGGGATGCCACGCTGCACGATCTCGGTTGCCTCTTTATAGCGGTCCAGATCAATCAGCAACCGCGTGCAATCAAGATAGCGGTCGGGGTTGGCGGGATCGGCAGCAATGGCCTTCTGCCAGGTATCGAGGGCAAGCGAGTTCTCTCCCGCGGACTCGTAGGCAGACGCGATATCGCTCAACAGGTTTGCGTCGCTTGCATGCTCCGCGGTTAAGGAGGCCAGCAAAGGAAGCGCCTGCTTTGTCTGCCTGGCCTTTACCAGCGCAAGCGCAAGGTTGTATTGGTTCTGCCCCGAGGGCTGCATCTCTGCGATGCGTTGAAAGCGCGCTGCAGATTCAACGTACATTTGCCGCTCATCAAGCGACTTGGCTAGCTCGTACTCCTGCTCTGCGGAAAACCTCGAATGCTGCTCCAGTAGATCAATCAGTTTCAATGCTTCCGCGGGTGCATCGGAGGCGAGGCATGCCTTGATGGCCAGCACGGCGGCGGGAGGATCATTTTCGAGCAGCGTGGTGGCCGGTTCAATATGCGGAAGGGCATCTTTTTCGCGCGCCGTCGTCAGGTAAAGGACTGCCAGGTAATAGTGCGTAAAAGGGTCCGCGCTATCGAGTGCCAAAGCTGTTTGCAATTGCTTCTCTGCCAGTTCGTATTGTTTTTTGCTGAGATAGTTAAACCCGAGGTTGGTATGCGGGCCGGCAAGCTTCGGGTCGATACGAATAGCGGTCTCGTAATCTTTATTGGCCTCATCCATGCGGCCAAGTTTTGTCTCCGTGATTCCGATAAAGTTATCGATCGAGGCATTGGCTGGTTGCAGGCGCCTCGCCTCTTCAAATTGCTGCAGTGCCGCCTCGTACTTCTCCTGGCGAAATAATTCAAGGCCGCGCTGCAATGAGTCGGCTTGTCCCAGCGCCATCAACGAGAGAACAAGCGGCGCCAGGAGGGTGGCGCGGCGGCAGATCATTGGTGTATCGATTCCAGTGTGTCCATTTGAGTTTCAGCGTGAGTCAGGCCTTCGAGCTTGAGCTTGCGAGCGATCTCGAACTGCTCATTCGCCGCCTCTTTCTTTCCCAGCGAACGGTACACCAGCGCGAGCTGGAAGTGGGCTTGGCCTTCGGGATCGTGACGAACCGCTTGTTGTAAAGCGGCTTCCGCCTTAGGAAAGTCTTTTTCCATGTAATACGCCTTGCCCAGATCGCGATAGGTGGACCACTGATCCGGGTCCGATTGCAGGGCTTTCTCCAGATGTGGAATAGCCTTGGCCGGCTCCTGCTGATTGAGAAGGATGGTTCCTAGTTCCGCATTCGCGCCCCCGTGGTCTGGATTCGTGCGCAGCTCGGCTGCAAATTCCTCCTCCGCCTGATCTTGCTGGCCCATCTTTAGCAGCAGGTGACCGATGGAGAAATGCACTCCCGGCAAATTGGGGGCGATGTTCTCCACCAATTTATATTCAGCCAGTGCCTTGGGGTTCTGCTCCGCATTTTGGTAAGTCTCGGCCAGGAGTTGATGTGCCGGGTAAGAATCCGGAGCCACAGAGAGTAACTGCTCGAGTGTGGCGAGGGATAGGTTTCTGTAAGTTCGCGCCAGGAGGTAATCGGCCTTTAGATCGTTCGGATGCAACTTAAGCCACGCGTTCAGATCGGCTGCAGCCGTCTTAAAATCCTGGCGATCGAAGTTGTCCTGGCCGCGCGCGTACGCATTGGATGGATGCGAAGCCGGCGCACTCCTGGTGAAATCCTGCCAGGCGGAGAGGGATGCATCATTGTTGCCCAGGCGGGCATACGTAACCGCGAGGGCCAAACTGCGCGATGGGCTCGCCGGGGCCGCTTCCAATGCGGATAAACAGGAGCGTAACTGGCCCTGCGCCGGTTCGCTTAGATCTTCGCTTGCGGCCGGGTAGGGGCGAGGTAAGCCCAGAGCATTCGCGGCCTGATACCCCGAGATGCGAATCGCAGCACTGAGCAAAGTGAGTGCTTCCTCCGGCTTGCCCTCAATCATCGCTATTTCGCCAAGCCTTGCCAGGGAAGCAGCAGAGCTCGGATTCACCTCAAGCTCGCGGTGATACTCCTGGGTCGCGGCATTCCATTGCTCGCGATGAAATGCGACTTCGCCGAGGCCGAAATGCGCACCCTGCCAGTGGGGATCCTGATCGAGAGCCCGGTAGTAATGAGCAAGTGAATTCTTCCATGCATGCTCATCCTTATAGATATCTCCATAGACCTGATGCAGCAGAGGTGTACCACTGGAACGGTTAAGGACGCGCTCGATGCCCAGATCGGCCGCCTTGCGATAGGCCTCTCCCAAATCCAGCAGCAGGGCCGGATCGGAAGGAAAAAGTAGAGCGGTCTGGCGTAGCTGTTCGAATGCAGCCTCAGTTCGGCCATCATCCCACAATGCTCTTGCGAGCCAGGTATGTGCATCCTTGTTGGACGGTTCCCGGCGCACTGCCTCAACCAGCTGTGGGACTGCCAGATTTGCCTGGCGCTGCTTTTCGTAGTCGATGCCCAGATACAGGCTGACACCTGGCAAAGCGGGCTTCAGTTTCTCGGCTTTACCCAGCGCCCGCGCCGACTCCAGATATTTTCCCTGTGCGTTGTAGACCAGCCCCAGGCTTGCGTAAGCTTCCGCCACATCGGGACGAAGACGAATGACCGCCAGATACTCCTGGGCCGCGAGGTCGAGGTTTCCTGCATCCTGAGCCTGGTGAGCTGCGGCGAAGTGTTGCGCCGCCGCAGTGTCAGCATCCTGTGCCCCGGCGGGCGTCTGACAAAGCGGGGAAGAGAAGGCGCAGAGAGCGGAACACCCGATGATTAAAAACCGATGGCTGCTACGACGCATGAAGTTGCCCGACGACGGCAGAAAAGAAGAGGGGAACTCGCGTTCCCCTCTTCTACTGCCATCTGTATACCACACTTCACCACGGGGTTGGGAGGGTGTCGAGCCTCCCAACCCCATTTACATCAAAACGTTATTCGGAAATTCGCCTGTAACGTTCGAGCCGACGAGACGATGCCCGACTCATTGTTGTTGGTTTCCGCGTTGGGACCGGTACCGCATTGGAATTGGCCGAACGCTGGATCGCCCACGTGGTAATCCATACAACCAAAGCTGTGCCGGTTGAATATGTTAAACGCGTCGAATCGGAAGAGGAAATTGACCCGTTCCGTAAATAGCGGGATACGCTTGGAAGCTTGCAGGTCCTCTTCCTTGTGGGTGAAGTTGCGCACATTCCCCAGGGTTTTAGGAGCGTTTCCAAACGTATAGTTTGGCGCCTGGGTGAAAGCGGCAGCGTTGATCTTGGCAGTCGTTCCAAATTGGTACTTCCCGAGATGGCCAAAGAAGGCGCTGGGATTTACCCCCGGAACTACGTTGGGCCGTGCATTGCCTCCCGTTGCCTGGCCCGCAAAGGTACCAGCGGTCCAATTATTTTCCTGCACGAACAGAGGGAAGCCGGTCGCGTAGGTATCCACACCGCCTAACGTCCAGCCGCCGATCGCCGCGTCAGTCAATTTATTGACATTGCCTCCCCACTTTTTTCCTTTTCCGAAAGGAAGCTCATAGGTGTAAGCAATTTTGAACTGCTGCGGTTGATCGAATTCGCTGTAAGTTTTTTCCTTCCGGGGATCATAAGGATCAAACATTCCGCCTACGCCGCCATTCCATGCTTCCTGCGGGGCATAGTCCGAATCGGCGTCGGTAAGATTCTTCGACCAGGTGTAGTTGCTCAATATAGTCAGTCCAGACCCGTAGCGCTTGGTTACTTGTATCTGCAGTGCTTCGTAACTGTAATTGCCCCATGGATTGGCGCTGAACGACGTGTCCAGGTCTTCGGTCGAGTACTGCGGGAAAGGCCGCAGAGCCTGAGCAACCGTAGCCCCAGAGCCAAAGTCGTTTTGGAAGTTCGTGTACGGGGTGGCAACAGCGGGTAGTCCCGCGCAAGCCGGGTTGCCCGCGCTTCCCGCTAGTGGAACCGCCAGGCAGTTGCCGTACACCAGGGCTGATTCAGGAGCTACGTTGGGATCCTTAAGCAACGCCTGCAAGTGACTTCCATGGTTTCCGACGTATGCCATATCGACGAGCCATTGGCCGGGGAACTCGCGCTGTATGTCGAGAGTCCAGTTATTCACGTCGCCAGGCCTGGCAAGCCTGCTGGGTAGGAAAACCGGGCCACCGCTCGCCGCGCCCCCGCCGCCACCGTTACCGTTCAGGGCTGTTGGCGTGATGGTTGGCGGGATGGATCCGGGATAACTTTCCACTGTGCTGGGGATAACGGAAGGTGTTTGTTGGTTGATCGGGGTAGGCCATTTATATCCGGCAGCGAAGAAGCCCAGACTGTCGGTGTTGGCGAAGTTGGATATCTTCAGCGGGGTTTGGTAGAGGCCGTAAGCGGCGCGTACTACCGTCCGAGGGTCGAGTTGGTATGCCAAGCCTACGCGAGGCCCCCACGATCCCCAATACTGGTTCATCGGGGAGCATCTGCCGTCTCTGCCAGTGCCAGTTCCCTGAAACTCGTACGCGCCAGGCAGGCCGTCGGCGCCGGGATTGGCCAGGGTTGGATTGACTTGAGATGTCCTGCACTTTTCTTCAAATACTGGCTGCGGGATCTCATAGCGCAGGCCCAGGTTCAGGGTGAGCTTGGGGCTAACCTTCCAGTCGTCCATGGCGTAGAAGCCCCAACCGTGTACGCGCATCGCAGCGGTTTGGGGCCCACCAACGGTCCCGCTCGACGCTGCCCCGAGAAAGAAGGATGCCGCGCCCGACCCGGAGTTCGGATCGACGGGGTTGCCGTTTGCCAGATTTCCAGCGGAAGTCAAAGCATTGGTGAAGCCGAACTGGGGAGAGGCGTTGCTGAAGTAGTTCGAATTGAAGCCCTGGCGCCGGTACACCATCCCGAACTTCCAGTTGTGCCTGCCTTTAACCCACGAGACCGAGTCGTCCCATTGGTAGCTATTGTCTATGAAGGTGCTGTTGTCTCCTGGAGGCGTGGGCATCGTGGTTCCGTGGCGGGGATACTGGATGTTGTTACCGGGGATGAGAATGTCCTGATAGTAGCCGTGAAAATCGATCTTATCTGCCCATTGGCCAACGCCGCCTTCGCCCTGCTCGATACGGAAGCGGCGCGTATAGCCGCCATTGAAATGGTTTAAAAGCGTGGGCGTGATGGCATAGTCTTCACCGATACGAACATAGTGCGTGGTTGTACTGCCAAAGCTCTGGTCGTAAAGCCCCGGGGGTCCATAGGAATAGACGTTGATAATCGGCAGGTCGGCTTGCGCGTAGCTGCCGAAGATCTTGTGCTTTTGCCCGATATTCTGGTCGATCCGGGTCGAATAGAGATCATTGTTGATCGGCGCCGTGAGGGTATAGGCCAGGTTCTGAAAAGGCTGGTTGGGATTGGTGGCTACCGGGAGATAGGGAATGAAGGCCTTGGCATACGGGTCGAGCCTGTCCGCTGGAATCTGGTTGTTGGGAAAGCCTGGCAAGGTTGCCCAGGTTGGCTCCGGAACAGGTAGTGTAATCATAGATTTTCTGTGCCGGGTAAGTGACGCCATTGATGGTCTCGCCGTTCAGGACCTGGGAAAAATCTCCGGCCCACATAGCCGGCGTTGCCGTCGACGTAAGGGCGGGGCCACCGGACTTGAAGCGAAAGCCTTCATAGCTGAAGAACCAGAAGCTCTTGCCTCGGCCGTCATAGATTTTGGGGATAAATATCGGGCCGCCTCCAAATCCGCCAAAGTCGTTTTGCGTATCGTTCTGCCTGCCGACGCCGGTGTGGTTGTTTTGCCAGCTGTTGGCGTCAAACGCCGCATTCTTCAGCAGGTCATACACGGCGCCATGGAACTCATTGGTTCCCGACTTGGAGGCCACGTTGACGAAGCCGCCGCCAGTACGCCCGAATTCCGCCGCGAAGGTGCTGGTCTGTACTTTGAACTCAGAAACTGCATCGACGCTGATGCCGAAGTTCCACTGGTAGTTCGGGGAAGCCAGTTGAATCGACGCACCATCCAGGATCACGTCAGCTTGCCCCGTTCCCGCGCCGTTGAGTTTAAAACTAGCCTGCGATTGGGCGTTTCCGGTTGAATCTCCTTGAAAGCCCGGGGTCAGCGTCATGAACTCAAGGGGGCTGCGAATCACGCCACTGAAATTCAACGGCAGTTGCGCGATCAGCGTCCCGGGGACCGTGGTTCCTACGTCGCTGCTCTCCGTCTGGATCTGTTGCGCGTTTGCGGTGACCGTGACTGATTGCGACGTCTGCCCTACCTGCAGGGTCATGTCGAGGGTGGAAGTCGTCCCAATCGAGACCGTAATGCCTTCCTGAACAGCTTCTTTGAAGCCTGGTGCGGATACGGTGACTTTGTAGGTGCCGACCGGCAACTGGGGATATAGGAAGCGGCCGTCACCGTTGGTGGTCACAGGGTAGGTGCTGTTGGTATCCGTGTTAGTGATCGTGACGGTAGCGTTCGGAACGACTGCGCCTGCCGGATCATGAACCGTTCCCACCATGGATCCGCCGCCGGCTTGCGCCCACATGGCTGTTGTCGACATGGCGAGAAACAGCGCGAACACTGGCAATAGGTAACGCATGCTTCCGTGGTTATTTAAGCTATGTGCTTTCATCACAGGTGACTCTCCTAAAGTTACAGCTCTGTCTGGTCAACGATGGCCGATGAAGCCTGGGGCATGAAAGGCGTGACGATGGCCTTCTCTATGTTGGGAGCAGGCGAAGACTAACTAGTTCCATATAGAACTATTAGTCGACGCTAGCTAGTCAGTTTCATGCGCGATAATGTCATATAGTTGGCGTTGAACATGTGTCAAGAAGTATTTAGATGAACAAGTTCCGTAATGAACTCTTGTAACTAAAGCTGTGGCGGAAACCTGCTAAGGCCTTAGTGAAAGCTTTCTGTACGTGCAGTTATCGCGGGATACCCCATAGGCTTATGGAGTCCCGAAAAGGGAGAACTGCACGTTCGAAGAAGGAAGATGCTAAAACGCTACGCACGGCGCGTCGAGTGCTGTGGAGTTCCACTCAAGAGTGTAGTGAGGGACTGTGTTTTTCCCCGGTTCTCACCGGGCAGCCGATAGAGGCCTGGGCAGAGAAACAGCAGGTCCCCTTCGAGTTCGCTCAGGGCAGGCTCTCCACTCCACTACGCTCCGGCCGGGATGACAATTCGCAGTCGAGAAATCACTAAAGTGCACAGCCGCTCAGGAAGACGATTGAGTGGAAGCTTTGAAGGAAACACGCTAAATAAGTTAGCGCATAGGGTACATGGCCCATTTCAGAGTCAGAGAATAGCCCAGGATTGCATCCTGGGCTATTTCCCACCTGAGAACTCTTCCGGGAAAGAAAGTTGGGTGCCCCATTCAAGCCTGGATTTGGCTTGAGTGGGATTCCACAGCAGCCGCGTAGCAGCGCAACGCCTAGGAAGCGGTCAGGTCCGGATTGGGCAGCAGCAGATCCCTGACGCGAACCGCCAATTCATGCGTCGCCTCCAGGAATTGGCGCAGCGTGCGGACCGTCGGACCATAGGTATCAAACTCGGTCGGCGAAAGCCCATCCTCGTTGTAGGCGCGGCGAAAATCAGGAAATTTTTGCAGCAGCTCCTCAACGATTTCAGGATTGACCGGCTTCTCGATTCGGGGAGCGACGCTTACATCGCTCGCATTGAAGCGAACCTGCCACTTGTAGGGCGGAGAAATCACCACATCGCCGCCTACCAGTTCGCTCCACTGCATGTGATTGCGGAATGCGGCGGAGAGCAGACGGACCCGGTAGCCGCGCTCGCGATAAATCTTGTAAGCCTTCTTGAATACGGCGACTCCCGCCCATTCCAGATAGCCGGGATCGAGGGTAATATCCTGCTTTTCGGCCACGACCTTCAGCCAGTCGTCGAGTCTGCCGCCCATGACCGTACAAACCGGGCCCATGTGGGATATATCCAGGCCCTCCCGTTCGCGCCGTTTCAAGCCGCGCTCGACCGCTTCAGCCACGGCAATCGATTGCGGCAAGGTGAACGAGACGGTCGCATTGACGCTGATCCCGCGATAGATGGTTTCTTCGATAGCGGCGATACCCGCGCGCGTGGCCGGTATCTTCACGATCATGTTGGGCGCCAGGGCGTCGAAACGCAATGCCTGCTCCAACAGAGCCGCCGGATTGCGATAGTAATGAGGGTCAGTCTGGATCGAGAGCCTGCCGTTCCTGCCCTGGTACTTTTCGAAGGCCGGACGCAGTAATTCAGCTCGCTGGGCGGATATCTCCTCCACCAATTTCCATCCGATTTCTTCTTCCGTGGCTACCGGGAACTGGACCGCCAGGGCCCGGATGCGATCGTTCCACAGATGCGCCTCTTTCTTGAGCGCATCCAGAACGATCACCGGATTGCAGGTCGCGCCCACCGCGCCGTGCTCGATCGAGTAGGTCAACTCGGAGAGAGTTGCCGAGTCGTTCCACAGGCAAGTGGGGGTGGTTTGCGTCATTTCATGTAAAGGGCTCTTGTACGCAACCGTTCTCTCAAGTGTCTCGCTCATGGCGCTTCTCCGCTTTTCCTGTACCGGCAGCAGAGAGCAGCATCGTCTGCTGCCCCAGTCGTTCACTACTCCGGGTACATCAATACTTTAATAGCTTTTTTCTCGTCGCATAAGCGGAAGGCTGTATGCCAATCCGATATGGGCAGCTTGTTGGAGATCAAGTCATTCAACCTCACTCGGCCCTCGGCATAGATCCTCATCATGCGCTCCCAGGTTCGAGCCGTATAGCAAACAGAGCCGGACATGGTCAGCTGCTTATAGAAAATCTGATCAATGGGAAATTGAATGTCCTGCCCGCAGATGGCTACCTGCGTGTAACGTCCCATGGGCCGCAGCGATTGCAGGCATCCGCGCACCGAGCTGGGATGCCCCGCGCACTCGAAGGCCACATCCACACCGACTCCGCTGGTGTGCTCCAGAATTGCTTCACTGAGGTTCTGCTCCCCTATGTTGACAACGGCGGCGGCGCCAATGCGCAGTGCGGCATTCAGCCGTTCCTGGTCTCCCGGCGCGCCGGCCACAATCGTTCGAACCCCTTCGGCCACCAGCAACTTCAGGCAAAGCAATCCCATCGGTCCCGGTCCCGAGACCAGCGCCGTGTCCCCAATGCGCACGTTGGTGATTTCCGTGACCGCCTGCACCACGGCCGCGAACGGCTCACTCATGGCCGCTTCGTCCAGGGAGAAATTCTCCGGAATCCGGTATAGCTGGTCAGGACGCATCACCACGTAGCGGGTGAACGCACCGTTCACGCCATGGCCCATCCCTCTGCGATTGGAGCAAAAGATGAAATATCCTGAGCGGCAATACTCACACTGGCCACAGGTAACGGCAGTGGCCCCCAGCCCCGTAACTCTCTGGCCTAGAGTGGTGTCGTGATTGACATTGCGGCCCACTTCCACCACGGTGCCTGAAAACTCGTGTCCAAGAATTACCGGAGGATAGTTGCGAAAGGTGTCGTGAAGTACATGAAGATCGGTTCCGCAGATTCCACAATAGGCAATTTCAAGCTTGACTTGATTGTCTCCACATCGTGGCTCCTCAACCTCGCGTATCTCGACATTTCCTTCGCCACTCGCGTATTTGACAAGAGCTTTCATGTTGGCGGGTCCTTACTCTACTCCAGACAAGTACAACTTACCGCTGCCATCGACCTTTCTACTCCTGCCAATGGCGTCTAACAGCTTAGGAAGACGGTTAGGCTAGCGAAGTAGTTTCAGGGAAGCAAGCCACCTCTTTGGCCCTGAGTTCCTAGCTGAACTCTTTCTTCATGGCTATCTTTTGCACTATAAGGCCGGTCCAGTCGAATAGCAAGACTCGGCCTCGAAACCAAGGTTTCCTATTAGGTTGTTGCTGTGGGGATCAGCAAGCTCCCTTGGTTCACTGGGGAAGTGTGTAGTACTCATAATCGTATTTCCATGTCGAATGGCTGCCGGGCTCGAGCGATAAATCGATAAACGGTTCTACCGCGATTACTGAGCGAATCGACCAGAGTGCTACTTTGGCCAGCGGCCGGTCACCGGAAATCGTCATCCCGGCATGCACGTTTTTATTCTCAATGCGAACTTTGTAGTCATCGGAACTCTTGCCAAAACCTTCGATGCCAAAGTAAACGCGATCCTCTCCCGTCAGCGTCTTGCGATACAAAACCTGATTCTTCTCCACCTCCGCCAATTCCTTATCTGGCTGATGATCGACAGTAACTTGGAAAGGAAATGTGATGCTGAAGCCTGCGTCGGTTGGCTGTTTATCCAGCACCAGGAAGTTATGATCGTAAACGCTGGTGTGTATAGCGCGCGTCCCAGTGTTCTTAAGACTGTGCTCAATGACCATTACGGGTTTGCCGTCAACAAGTCTTAGCTTCTTCTGATAAATATAGCCATACCCGGAAGAGGCATTGTGCAGTTCCTGGGTGAACTCCACTGCCTCCGCGCTCTTTTTGATGCTCCACTTACCCCCATCGACAATCTCATACAGCCGATAGGCGCTGTAAGCTGCGTCATCCGGCTTGCGCAACAGACCAACGCCAATTTTGAGGAAGGTTCCACCAGGCTTAGCCTCGTCGAACCCGATTGCCGTCGCGAATTCCTCCACCGGACCGGTGATCGCGCTGCACGGGCCGGCCACGATATCAGAGCCCTTATAGATAAAGTCGGGAATCTTCGGATCGGTGGCAGTGAACCACGGACCGTAGTAGCTATGCCCTTTATATTGCAGGTCTGCCACCACCCCGGACCAATCGAACCTGGTCCCACGATAGAAGCCATGCTCGGCATCGGGCAGATACAACTTCACTTGCAGCGAAGCATTCGAAATTTCCGCTTGCGGGGGAACAGGGGCAGCTTCTATCAATGCGGGGAAAGCAGTTAGTAACGTCATCACGATATAGGGAAAGGGTCTCATAAGTGTTTCAATGGCTGGGTGTGGGCGCAACCAAGCTGGTTGAAGGAGATAAAACGGGAGCGCCAGGGGCCACATCGCCGGTTGCCGCCCACTCGGTGGCGCGTGCGAACACATCCATGAATCCCGGCTGACTCATAGCCAGAAGATCGTGGCCCAGTACTGTCATCACCACTCTTCCTTGACCGTAAGGAACCGTCCAGATCACCGGCTCTACCTTCCCTGTTCCACCTTTATTGTTCGGATCGTCGAAGGCTGTGGCCAGCACATGGGCGTTCGGCTTGAGGTCAATCTTGTGGTAAAGCTCGTCGTTGGCTACAAATGTCGGAGGTAGGCCGCGGCTGATCGGGTGGTCCTTGTCGACCCATTCCACCGCGAACACATGCCGCGTGGCGTGGCCGATATTGTCCAGCTTCCAGGTCATTCCAATCATGTCCGCAAAGGCGCCCCACGGCTCGCCTTCCAACCGGCGAGGCTCAGTCGCACTTCCGCCCGCTTGGCCGAAGAAGGGACCATAGGTAATTCCGTGGACGCCGACCATGCCTTTACCGGAGCGAACAAAATCCTCCACCGCTTTTTCCGTTACCTCTGGCCAACGAGGGCCATAGTAGTAATCTACCAAAACATCGTAGTTGGCCAGCGTCGCAGCGGTGATGCCAACCACTTCCTCCTCCAACTTCACGTCGAAGCGGCCGGTATTCGTGAGTATACCTTGCATAAAGGGCGCCGTACCCTGCCAGGGGTGCGACCAATCCGAATTGCCGGTAAGTATCAGAACGCGAATTTTATGCGCCGGCGCCTGGGCGGAAGATGGCAGGGGAGCCATGGTGCACAGAGCTAAGCAACACACGGTCAATATTTTTTTCATATGCATCTACACCTCTTGAAGTTCAATGACTCGCCGCGGGGAAGGGACGAGGCGTAATGTCGGCATCGGTCAAGCCCAGAGCCCACTTGATCGCTCCAATGTACATTTGCTGGATGCGCGCATCATCCAGCGTTGCCTCGAGATGGCCAAAGGTCGAGTACCATACCCGGCCCTTGCCGTATTTTTTCGCCCACACGATGGGGTAGTCCCCATCGCTTCGCAGGGCTGCCAACCGTTTGAGATTGGCTTGAAGTTGTTCCCCATTACCGTGCTCCGGCTTCAGCGTTGCGAAGACCTCGGGGAACTTGCTGGGATCCATCCTCATGATGACGTGATCTACGTCGCGGGAATAATTTGGCCCTACGATGGTGTACTGATCCTTGAATGTAAACTCGCGAGGAAATCCCTGCACCCCGGGAAAACTCGGGTCTTCCACCACGATGTGCATGTCGGCTGAGGGAAATTCGCCCACCAGATTTCCGCCGATCATCTCCGCATATTCCGGCCAAAGAAGAAGGTGCCCTCCGTTGCCGGCATGGCCGGCAATGAAGCCCTTGCCGTCATCATGGACGAAAGAGAGCAGGTCCGCCTTCTGCTGGTCGGTGATATTCCATGGCCCTTCTCCCATATAGAAGACGGCATCGAAATTGTTCAGATTTCTTACGTTGTAGCCTGGGATCGGCTGCTTGGTCAGCAGATGCATATCGGTGCGCACGACCGTGATCCAGGCGCCGGACTCGCGTCCCAGCCGCTCCACCGTGGCCAGCGTATGCGAAGCCGAGTCGTGATGGTAGCCAGGCGAGGCATACCATTCCTGTGGGTCGGCAATGGCCAGAATCCTTTTCTTGCCCGGCCACGGATCGTCCGGAGGCCTGGAAGGAGCATTATCCTGCGCCAGCAGCTGAGGCGCGGGCCGGTTAGCCTGCGCGCCGTACAGTGTCTCTGCAGAAAGCGCAGAGGCGATTGCCATTCCTTTTAGGAAATCACGGCGCTCCATTTTGCCTTGCTCCTTTTTTCCCGAAGGTTACGGCCTTCCTCGCCGCAGCGAGCATTAGGCCGTACGTATTTATTTGAAGCAAATTCGGCTTTAGCCGCTGAGGTGTGGGTTTCCCTGCCTCAGCAGTTAGTGCTAATGACCCTTTACTTGATCGTGATCGCTTCTGTTGTCCTCAGCCTCAGGCAGCGCGAACGCAAACCACGTGTCGTTGGCAGCGACCAACAAATACTGACGTCCGTAGAGCTCATACGTCATGGGAGCATTGGTCACGAACTGTCCCAGGTTTACGTGCCACAGCGTCTTGCCCGTAGCCGGATCCATGCCCAGAAAATTTCCGAACGAATCGCCCCCGAACAAAAGGTTTCCCGCTGTCGTCAGCAAGCCGGAGATAAGTACTCCACTTTTATCGCCCAACTCGTGGGTCCAGACCACCTTACCCGTCTTGTAGTCGATGGCGTTCAATACATAGTCCGGAGGAGAGCGAAAACGGCCATAACCCGAGGTCGTAAAATACGCCCAGGTGCGGGCTGCATTGACAAAAATCAGGCCAAGCTTGGGATCGTAAGACGGTGACCACCAATTGGTGGCGCCGATGGGATACGGAGAGACCAGGGTTCCCGGTGGGTTGGCGTCCTTGGCATAATCCGGAATAGGCCGGCCTTCCTTGTCGATGCCCTTGGCCCAGTTAGTCTCCGGCATGAACTTGGTAGTTAGTAAGTGCTCCCCGGTTACCCGGTCAAGGAGAAAGAAGTAGCCATTGCGCGAAGCTTGTGCCAGTAACTTGCGTTGCTTTCCCTGGAACTCCCCATCGAAAATAATTGGCGTCTGGCCGGCATCGTAGTCGTGCGTATCGTGGGGCGTCACCTGGTAGGCCCAGACGAGCTTTCCGGTATCCGGGTTCAAGGCCACGATGGAAGCGGTGTAAAGGCTATCGCCCTCAGGCGTAGGATGCGGGGCTCTGTCCATCGGAACACCATTGCCGGTTCCGAGGTAGTAGAGGTTCAACTCCGGGTCATAGGTGCCCGTCAACCAGGGGAAACCACCACCCTTGGCCATGGTGGCGTTGTCCACCCATGTTTCTGAGCCTGGCTCGCCCGGTGCCGGATCCACCCACCACTTCCATTGCAGTGCTCCCGTCTCTGGATCGCGAGACTCCAGCCAGGCGCGGATATTGTCGTTATTGCCCGGGCCGACAATGACGTGCTTGCCGATGACCAGTGGCGAGGTGGCGGAAAAGAAGTCAAGCTTTACATCTGCTACTTGTACCCGCCAGCGCTCCGTGCCGTCTTTCGCGTTCAAGGAGACCAGGTAATTGTCCGGCGACATGAAGTAGAGCCAGCTGCCATACATGCCCACGCCGCGGTTGGCCACATGGATGGCCCGGTTGTTGGGCCACGCATAATGCCAGAGCTCCCGGCCGGTCAGCGCATCCATCGCCCACACGTTGTCGGTGATGGTGAAATAAAGCACGCCATCTACCAGCAGCGGAGTCGATTTGATTCTGCGCCCTTCACTTGCCTGTTGGGCATAGGACTCGGACCCAAAATCCACATGATGTGTCCAGGCCAACGTGAGCGATTTGACATTGGAAGCATTGATCTGGGAAAGGGTGCTGTATCGCTGGCCGGAATAATCGCCGTTATAAGTAGGCCATGTATCCGTCGGTGGGCGATGCAATGCCTCCGGGTCCAATGTCTGTGCAGAAAGACAGACGGGCAGCAACAACAGGGAAGCCAAAAGAATCGGCCTGCACTTCATTTGAGTGTCACCAGGTACGCCAGTAGGTCGTGAATGTTTTTATCGGTATAGACGGGCAGCATGGCCTTGTGTGCGGCGAGCGGGTCGACTACGTCGACGG
The DNA here is from genome assembly GCA_963785315.1 of uncultured Acidobacteriaceae bacterium. Lineage (GTDB taxonomy): Bacteria > Acidobacteriota > Terriglobia > Terriglobales > Acidobacteriaceae > PALSA-350. The sequence goes on from CAWAUX010000012.1 coordinate 638,929, forward strand.
ATTTGGTGTGATCCCTGGGCCAGGTGTGATAAGCGCCAGAGTCATCTACGAGCGAAACCGTAAACTCATCCAGATATTCCAATTTTCCCGAGACCGTCTGGCCTGATGGAAGAACCACGTTCACATGCAGCGGCTTGGCTGGAGGAGTCAAAAAAGCCGTAGTCAGCGCGAGGGGTTGATCTTTCGATCCGACGTGCGCCAGGTCGCCCGTGGGCGAGTGGCAGGTGCTGCACTTGCCCGCTCCATTGAAGTAGGCCTGTCCAGCTTTCGCATCGCCCACCAGCAACGCCGTTTCCGGAAGACGGGTGCCGCGGACTTCCTGGATCCGCGAGTGCAGAAACGCTGCGATATCGGAAACCTGCTCCGGCGACAGTGTAGGGAACGCGGGCATTCCCAGGGTTGGCCTGCCTTGCTTCAGGAAGGGGCCGAGAGTATCTCCATTGTGGTCCTGAAAGACGAGCGGACTACGCAGCAGGTTGGGCGCCTGTTCCGTTCCCGTAGCCAGGGATCCATGACAGAACGAACAACTGGAAGAGAAGTCGCCTTTCCCTCGTTCCGCGGCTGCTTTATCGATAGCCGGCGCCGCAGGGGGCGCGGGGGCTTGCGCGCCTGCTGACATGAGGAAGACCACACTCATACATAGTGCGAAAGATGCAAAGAGTAGCTTGCCGGGGATAATGAGCTCTGATTGCTTCTTCATGGACTAACCTCGGTATAACTTCGCTTTGCGGTGGAACTTATAGTGGAGCAGCCCACCACCGAGATAACGCTCTCCCATGAGATAGATTGCAGGCGGGAAGTAAGACAGTACGAGATTCACCAGAGTTCCCTTATGAACTAATTCCACACGTAAGTTGTGTGCGACACTATACCGGCCGTTCGTGGGCTGTCAAGATTTTTAAACTCTGCTCAGGCTTCGCGATTCCCGTCCTCGCACTCGCCGCAGAAACAGTGAGAACGCAAGCGCATCAGGCCGCGTCTTCATCGCTCGATGAATTTTGACAGACGGCCGAGAATCGGTGTAGTGTCATGGCGCTGGCAGGTTGTTGCCATCAAAAAGTTCATAAGGGAACCAACTTAGCTCAAAGTCTATGGAAGGTTATTCGCCATGAGCGCGAAGTGCGCCTGCAACCATGGCTGATCGAAATCTCGGAGAATGCAATGAAGATCCAGTTTTATCTCTTTACCATATTCCTCGGAATCATACTTGCGGTTCATCTGGCGATGAATGGCAAAGTGGGCAGCGCATTGGGCAACCCTCGCGTAGGCAATGCGGTGTTCTGGTGCATAGGCGCCGCGACGGCCGTTCTCATCGGCTTCACCGGCTGGCGTTCGGGTGTGATGGACGGCTTTAAAGATGTTCATCCATTGTTGCTGACCGCGGGCGCATTGGGTGCTTGCCTGGTCTTCGCCATCGCCTGGCTATTGCCCCAGGTAGGTGCGCGGGCTATGTTCATCACCCTGATCGCTGGTCAGGTTCTCGGGGGCATGATTCTTTCCCATTTTGGCTGGTTCGGGTCGCCGGTGCAACGGATCACCATCCCTAACCTGGTGGGCGCCGCGGTCATGATAGGCGGTGTGGTCCTGGCCACCCACGTTACAGCGGATGCCTAGCAGTTCAGCCGTGCCGGATAACACCACAGCTATAGGGGTTTGAGCGTAGCGCAGTGGAGGGACCTGCTGTGTCTCTCACCTTTCTCACGCGGACGCTCAAGCCCAGAGGCACGTCTTTTTCGTCCGTGCAGTGAATTTTTCCGCAGCCGCAAGAGGCTTGATGTGACAAGGGAGCTTGGTTCGTGAACAAAGTAAAGCTGGGAAAAACGAATATCGAAGTCAGTGCGCTGGCCATGGGCAGCGATCTGATCGGCAGCAGAATCGATCACCAGACCTCGTTCCGCCTATTTGATTTCTTCAGCGAAAATGGCGGCTCGCTGATCGATACCGCGAACATGTATGCCTGCTGGCTGCCCGGATGCAAGGGTGGCGAAAGTGAGACCACCATCGGGCTGTGGATGAAGGAGCGCGGAAACCGGGAGCAGATGGTGGTTTCTTCCAAGCTGGGTTTCGACTTTCCGGATTGCGCAGGTGGATTAAGCGCGGCGGAGATCGAACGCGAATGCGAGAAGAGCCTGAAAAGGCTGCAAACCGATAGGATCGACCTCTACTACGCTCACCGGGACGATCGCGATACCCCGCTCGAAGAAACCATGGAGGCGTTCGATCGTTTAATCAAGGCGGGCAAGATTCGCGCCGCCGGTGCCAGTAACCTTGCCGTGTGGCGCATCGCGGAAGCCAACACGGTCAGCAGGGCTCATCAGTGGAGTGGCTATTCCGTCGTGGAACAGAGATACACCTACCTGCGTCCTCGCCACGGGGCAGATTTTGGACCGCAGATCTTTATCAATGAAGATTTGAAGGATTATGCGCGGGCTCATGGGATTGCGCTGGTCGGCTATTCGATTCTGCTGCAAGGGGCATACACGCGCTCTGACCGCGAGGTGCCGGCGCAGTTCGCCGGTCCCGATTCCGATGAGCGGTTAAGCGCGTTGAGAGCGGTGGCCCAGGAGGCAGGGTGCAGTCCTTCGCAGGCCATCATCGCCTGGATGCGGCAGAGCGACCCGGTGATACTCCCCATCATCGCCGGCAGCAAAGTTGAGCAGTTACGAGAGAATATCGCGGCGCTCGATATCACGCTCAGCAGCGATCAGATGAGCCGCCTCGATGCAGCGGGCAATCCCGGCGTCAAGCAGGGATGGATACAACCAACGTGAATCGGCGTGATAACGCTTAATGGGCTGCCGGGTACGTCGCGCTTTAGTTAGCCTCTAGGCGCTGGTTCCTTCACCAAGGACGGGTGCCCCATATCTCGCTCGTTTTTCGCGAGATGTGGGATACCACGGATGTTCACCGCTAAGTGCATCTGGTGAATCGAGAGTCAGAGGGAAGAGCAGTGGTATCCCACATCTCGCGAAAAACGAGCGAGATATGGGGCCCTGGCTACCGTGGGGGCCTTCCCATCCTTCAATCGCACCAGGACGCAGAAGAGAGTTTTGCGCTCGACCAGCACACCGACCTGAGACAGGTTGCCCTTGCCAATGATGAGGTCCCCTTCCCAGTGGCCTGGAATCAGTCGATCAGCCACTTCGGCAGGTCTTTGATCGATCAAGGTCATGTCAGGAATGGATCGACTCCGGCTGTTTTTACCGCGGGCCGGTCTGCGGGCCTTGTGTCTGCGGCGCAACAGGTCCAGCAGGCTGGCGCGGAGCTGCCCTCGCGGCATGGCATACAGTGCGGTGTAGATAGCCTCATGGGAAAGACAGACCGGATCTCTCATACGAGCCAGTGTGCTCGCGATCTGCACAGGACTCAAGCCCCGGTAAAGATGCTCCAACATGGTGATCCAGAGCTGGTTGCCGGCTACCAGCTTGCGCTGGCGGCGCGCTCTGCCAGCCAGCACACGCGCTCGTCGATCGGCCACGAGACAGCGGTAGCCACCAGCAATGGCACTCTTGCGTAGCTGCGCTCTCCATCCGTTGCGCCGCATCTCGCGGCTAACCGTCGATCGGGCTCGCTTCAGACAGGCAGCAATCTCCGCCGCCCTCCTCCCCAGCCTCAACTGCGTCTCAATAACCACTCGCTCTGACAGATCAAGATGACGATAACTTCTTGGCATATGCAACTATCTCCTCCTGTGGAAATGTTGCACTTGTATCCTGAATCCACCCACGTCCTTGGTGAAGGAACCGGGGAAGCACCTGTTCAGCCTCGGTGCAGATTTTGTTAAGTCGCCGCGACTGTCGAAGGGCTTTCCGTAGCTGCTGCGGTTGCAATTGGTGCTGGTTCCAACGGTATCCAGATATTGAAGATTGTTCCGGGCTTATCGCATTCCGCAGCGGTGCGGGAGCGAAAGCGGATCCGCCCACCCTGCTTCTCCACCATCGAACGCACCAGCCAAAGCCCCATACCTGTCCCCTCATCCCCTTTGGTGGTAAAGAACATGGTGAAAAGCTGGGGGCGGTGTGGAGGGTTTATCCCCGGCCCGGTATCGGCGATCGTGATCGAATAACCAAGCTGTCCAATCGATTCCCGTTCTCCGTAATTCGCCACCAGCAAACGCCGCAACTGGACGCGAACCATAATGCGGCCACGCGTGCCGATGGCAGCCATTGCGTTCTGAATAAGGTTGATGAGGATCTGGCGCAACTCACTGGAATACGCCTTCAACGGTAACGGGGTGCGCAACCTGCGCTGCACAGAGATACCATGGCCGATCAATTGAGCGGTCTGCAGGTCCAGTACGTTATCTACCAGCTCGGTCAGAGAGACTTGAACCGGGGCACTCGATTTCCTCAATAAGGAGAGATTGCTCTGCGCGATCTCATCGGCCCGCTTCAACTCCGATGAGGCCGTCCTGGTCAACGCCACAAGGTCGCTGGGCATTCTTGGATCTGCCGAAAGCAGATAGAGCAAGTTACCCACCGTTTCCAGCGGGTTCTTGATTTCGTGGCTGATCGATGCGGAGATCCGCCCGGCGACGGCCAGCTTTTCCGTCGCCAGGAGAGCGCCAACCGCCTGGTCCTTTTCCTGCTGGGTGGTGCTAAGCATCTGCAGGAAGTGGCGGATGTTGGTGGACAGCCCCGGCGCTGCTCGGGCAAACAGGATAGCGGTAGGAACCGACGCGGCAGCACAAACGACCTTCACTACGGCCGACAGCGGATACACCGGCCACCAAACGGTGACCAGCTCCATCAGGTGCGTGGCTCCGCAGGCGACGATAAAGGTGCCAAACGCGATCAGTATCCAGAGATAGGCGCGCAGATCCTGAATGGCGCGCAGCTGGCCCGCAACCCAGAACAGGCTTAAGAAAATCGAGCCGTAGGAGATGGCGATCAAGCCATCCATGGTCACATTCGTCCATACCAGCCACGGCTGCTGCAGGTAACAATAGCGGTGCGGCAGGTACTGAAGTGAAAATAGCCCGGCAAGCACGCCGGAGTGCGCGAGCAACTCAAGCCCGAGAACGGTGAGTACCGCCGCCAGAAAAGCTTTTCTCAATACACCGGCTCGGATCAAGTACTTTTCCTGCCTCACGAGGATTTGAAATACCCGCGCCGCCGTTTGTCAATTGCTCGCCCCTGATCAGGCAACGTGACACAATAGGTACATCGTGGTCTTAAGTGCGGGAGGTGCCGCGCTATGAATACCTTGAAAACTGCTTTTCTGCTGACAGCCCTGACCCTCTTCCTCATCTTCATTGGCGCCTATTTTGGCGGCCGCAACGGAATGATCCTGGCTTTCTTCGTCGCTGCCGGGATGAACTTCTTCAGCTATTTCTATTCCGACAAGTTGGCGCTATCGATGTATCGAGCCCAGCCGGTCACGCGCGAGCAGCTGCCGCGGGTATACCAGATCGTAGAGCGCATATTGCCGCGCATGGCGCTCCCCATGCCCAAAATCTATGTCATCCCCAGCGATTCGCCCAACGCATTCGCCACCGGGCGCAACCCCCAGCATGCGGCCGTCGCGGTCACCCAGGGTATTCTCAATCTGCTGAATGACGAGGAACTGGAAGGCGTGCTCGCCCACGAGTTGGGTCATGTGAGGAATCGTGACATCCTCACCAGTTCGATTGCCGCTACGCTCGCCGGCGCAATCACCCTGCTCGCGCAAACCGCCCGATTCGCCAGCCTTTTCGGCGGAGGAAGCCGCGATGGCCGGCGCGGCATGGATGGCGGCGGTCTGTTCATGCTCATTCTCGCCCCCATTGCGGCGACCCTTATTCAGCTGGCCGTCTCCCGGTCCCGGGAGTACGAAGCCGACGCCACCGGGGCGCATGTCACAGGAAATCCTTACGCCCTGGCCAGCGCATTGCAAAAGCTCGATGCCTACTCCAAACGCCTGCCCATGCAGGCTTCGGCGTCGACTGCGCACTTATTTATCGTCGCGCCCTTTATCAGCGGGGCGAGCTTCGCTAATCTCTTCTCAACCCACCCGCCGATGGCCCGCCGTATTGAGCGGCTCACCGGCAGGGCTCCCATGTAGCCAGATGCGCACACTCTTCCATTCTCTGGTGTACCTCGTGCTTGGCCTTTGGCTGGGAGCGCTGGTTTTCTTCGGCGCCATACTCGCTCCCATCGCCTTCAGCCAGCTGCCGGCGCTCTTCGCTACCCCGGCTGCAGGCATTCACGCCGCCGGTATGGTTGTCGGCGATTCTTTGGTGCGTCTGCATTGGATAGGACTGTTCTGCGGATTGATCTTTCTCGTGGTCTCGGTGCTGGCCAGGGCTCACTACCGCACCATTATTCCGCAGGCTGTTCTGGTCTTGGTGATGATGGTGCTCACCGCGTATTCGCAGTTCTCCATCATCCCGCGCATGGATACGGCCCGCGACTCCATAGGCGGTAATGTGGATGCGGTTGCGGCCAATAATCCCGGCCGCCAGATCTTCGATCGTCTCCACCAGCGCTCCGTCCATGTGGAAGGTCTGGTCCTGCTGTGCGGCCTGGGCGCGTTGGTTGCCACTGCCCACTGGTCGCGCAGGGAAATCTAGAGCGAACTGCAGATTTCCCTTCTGGCGATATACTTGAGTTTTGCGCCGCAAGGCCTCACACAACAAAAATCCCTGGCGCGTAAGCGTCGTTTGCCTGGACGGCGAGTTCCATGAAAACTGGCATTATCGGTCTGCCTCAAGTGGGTAAGACCTCCCTGTTCAAAATCCTCACCCGGTCGAAGGTGGAAACCCCGGCCTACTCCAATCCGCGCGAAGCGCATCTCGGCGTGGCCAAGGTTCCTGATGAGCGGCTGGACAAGCTTGCCGCCCTCTACAAACCCAAAAAAACTGTCTACGCGACGGTGGAGTATGCGGACGTGGCTGCCGTGGGCCAGGAAGCTCTCAAGGAAAGCGCCTTCCTCACTCATCTGCGCGACAACGATGCGCTGATCCATGTGCTGTGCGCCTTTGAGGACGACTCCATTCCCCGCGTCGGCGGCATTGACCCTCTACGCGATATCAAGAATGTCGACTTCGACCTCGTTTTCTCTGACCTAACCCAGGTGGAAAAGCGCCTGGAGCGGCTGGAAAAAGATCTGAAGAAGATGCGTACGCCTGACCTCGAAAAAGAGAACGCCCTGCTCTTGCGCTGCAAGCAGCAACTGGAGCAGGAGAAACCGCTGCGCGAGATGGAGATGTCGCCGGAGGAGAAGAAGTTGATTCGCGGCTTCATGTTCCTCTCCCAGAAACCCATGCTCTTTGTGCTGAATATCGCGGAGAGCACAACCCTGGGCGCTGACCTGGAATCCGCCGTAGCGCGATACAAGCTGGAAGAGGTGGCCGCGCGGCCGAACGCTGGGGCCACTGCCATTTGCGGTAAAGTCGAGGCCGAGTTGGCGGAGATGAGCGACGAAGAAGCGGCCGAATTTCTTTCGTCCTACGGTCTGGTTGAGAGCGGACTGCGCCGTCTCATCCGCAAGAGCTACGAGCTGCTCGGCCTGGTCTCCTTCTTTACTGTGGGTGAAGACGAATGCCGTGCCTGGACCATTCCCGTTCACTCACGCGCCCAGGAGGCCGCTGGGGCTATCCATTCTGATCTCGAAAAGCACTTCATCCGTGCCGAGACCATACACTGGGACACATTGCTCGCGGCGGGCTCCGAAGCCGCGGCACGATCACAAGGCACGTTGCGGCTGGAAGGTAAGGACTACCGGGTTGAGGATGGGGATGTCATGCATATCCGCCACAGCGGCTGAGTCATGTCCAACTTTTCACTCTCGCTGGTACTGGGTCTGGTGGCGGCTCTCGCTGATGTCTTAGGTGCCCTGATCCTGGTACGCACCCAGTGGGAGAAACGCTACCTGCGCTACTTCGTGGCCCTGGGCGCGGGCTTCATGCTCGCGGCCGTCCTGGTGGAAATGATTCCGGAGAGCTTTCGTCTTTCCTTCCGCTGGACTCCGTTGCTGGTCTTAGCGGGCTACTGCCTCATCCATCTGCTGGAACACACCATCACGCCGCACTTTCACTTCGGAGGGCAGACCCATGATGACGAGCTGCTCTCCACCTACACCAGCAATTCGGTGGTGGCCGGCCTTGCGGCCCATTCTCTCTTCGACGGCGTGGCCATTGCCTCCGGCTTCGTGCTCTCCACCTGGCTGGGCTGGATCATCTTCGTAGCTATCCTGCTGCATAAATTGCCGGAAGGCTTCACCGTCGCGTCGGTCATGCTGGCCAGCGGTCACAGCCGTGTTGCCGCACTCAACTCGGCTGTGATCGTTGCCTCGGCTACCCTAGCCGGAGTGTTGGTCATCAACTTCTTTCCCGGTTGGGTGCGCGCCGGCCTGCCCGTAGCGGCGGGCGTGGCCATTTACGTCTCTGCAACGGACCTGGTGCCAGAAGTCAACCGGGAGCCCGGAATCCGTATGGCGCTGGTCTTCTTTGGCGGTGTCGCGGGCTTCCTGGTTTGCAAATTCGTTGCCGACGGTCTTCTCCGGTGAAATGATCTACGCCGCCAGCCGGTCGCGCAGCGCCTTGACGCGATCATGCGCCTCCAGGATGTGCCTCTGCTGGCGCAGCAGGATCTGGCGCAGCGGCAGGGGAAAATCTTCACTGGCCAGCGCGTCGTCGTAGGCATGCTTGGTCTCATCCTCGCCTTGCTCGGCAGCGGCCAGCAGAGCATGGTCCCCACCGCCCAGCCGGGCCTTCAGCTCGCCCCACGCGCGATGCACTTTAGCCGCCGTGGAACTTGACGTCTTCACGTCCTTGACCCCGAAGTGATGCAGTTCATTCTCGAGTTCTGCGGCGAACTCAGCTCGCACCAGCGTTTCTTCGCGGAACAGCTTGCGCGCTTCCGGGTCTTTCAGGTTTTTTTCGAGCTCGATAAACCCCTGGTGGCCATCGCGTAGGGTCTCGATCAGGTCACGCAGATTCTTTTCCGTCTTTTCCAGATTTTCTGTCATGTACTTTTGCCCTCTTTTCCTTCAGATGTCTGCAATCGAGAAGGGTTGTGCCGTGATGGACTGTAACAGAAGCCCGACCTTGTATAGTGTGGTGGTCCGTTCTAGTGGGAAAGGAACCGCAGGGCTCAAATGAAGATCATCGTCTTCGGCGCGACCGGGGGTACGGGTAAGCTCATTGTTTCGCAGGCGCTGGCGAAAGGGCACTCGGTCACGGCCTTCGTCCGCAATCCTGAAGGGCTGACACCAGATCCGCATCTTCGCGTAGTTCAGGGGGACCTGTTCGATCTCGCTACAGTGGTAGACGCTGTTCGCGGCCATCGCGCGGTGTTGTCTGCGCTCGGCGCACGCAGCCGGCAAAAGGCGGACATACTCGCCAATGCGACCCCAGTCATCCTCGAGGCGATGCGCCAGGAGTACGTCACACGGCTGATCGTGCTGGGCGCCTCGGGTGTCCAACGCGATCACGGTAAGTATCAGAACGCGCTCACCAACATGGCCATCTGGGTGGCGAAAAAGACACTACTCAAACACCCCTTCGTCGATCAGGCCGCGCTGGAGCGTATGCTCGCCGCAAGCGACGTCGACTACACCATCGTGCGTGCGCCTCGGCTCATGGATGGACCCTTCACTGGTACCTACCGCGTCCTGCCGGATGCGCTTCCCCCTGGTGCGCTGAGCATCTCCCGAGCCGACGTGGCCGACTTTATGCTGCAGCAGCTCACCGATCCGCGCTTCCATCGCCAGGGCCCTTACATTGGCTCAGGCAAGCTCTAGTCTGAATCTCTCACGGCCTGGTCGTTACGAATAGAGACCTCTCTACCGGACCATCACTTTCCCAGTGGGGTCTGTGAGAAATGCGGGCTAATGTCCCGCGGCATCGGCCGGCGGCTTCCTGTGTTTGGGGGGGCGGCGCATGACGAATGGCCACGGAACCAGCACCGCAGCCACGATACTAAGCACCCAAAAGGCATTCTGGTAGCTCAGCATGGACGCCTGCCGCAGTAACTGCTGGTAGGCGTACCCGGTGGCTGCGGCCTTGGCCTGGTTTGCAGTCTGTCCCGCAGCGATTAAGGCGTTTCTGGTCTGGGCGAGAAAATTCTCATAGCCGACGCTGCCCGGGATGAAATTTGCCGCCAGCGACGACTGGTGGGTCTGCTGGGTGCGCACCAGAAAGGTGGTCAGGAGCGCAGTGCCCATGCTGCCGCCGAAGTTGCGGGCGAAGTTGGAGAAGCTCGAGATCTGGTTGTTCTTGCCCTTGGGCACGCCCACATAATTCAGGGTGCTGATGGGGATAAAGATGAACGACAGCCCCAGCACCTGAAAAACGCGCCACATCACGATGTGCCCGAAACTCACGTTCAGGTCCAGCCGGGTCATGTTGTAGAGGCCCAGCGCGGTCGCAAGGAACCCGATCGCAACCATCAGGCGAGCGTCCATGATCGACACCAGCTTCCCCGCCACCGGCATCATCACCATCAAGCACCAGGGCGCCTGCCGAAAGCGCCATGCCGGCGCGCTCCGCCGTGTAGCCCATCAGGCCCTGCAGAAACTGCGGAATCAGCACCGTGGTGCTGAACAGCACCATGCCCAGGATGAATTGAAAGCCCACGGCCGTGCCGAAATTGCGATTCTTCAACAGCTTCAGGTCGACGATCGGATCGGGATGTCTCCATTCCCACCACACGAAGACAGCCAGCGTGATGATGGCCAGCAGGAAGGTGAAGGTGATATGTACGGTCGCCGAACCAGTCCTTCTCCTGTCCTTTATCGAGCACGAACTCCAGGCAGCCAACGCCGACCGCCACCAGCCCGAGGCCCATCTTGTCGATGGGATTGGCCTTAGCCCGGTGCTCAACCAGGTAGGGCGGATCTTCCACCATCCGGTTGCTGAGCAGGAGGGAGAGGATGCCGATGGGCAGGTTGATGAAGAAGATCCAGTGCCAGTTGAAGTTGTCGGTGATCCATCCGCCCAGCGTCGGTCCGATGGCGGGCGCGGCCACCACCGCCATGCCGTAGAGGGCAAATGCCTGTCCCCTTTGTTCCACGGGGAAGGTGTCGGCCAGGATGGCCTGTTCGCTGGGAGCCAGTCCGCCTCCGCCCAGGCCTTGCAGAATGCGGGCCAGGATCAGGAACGGCAGGGTGGGGGCAAGGCCGCAGAGCAGCGAGCAGACGGTAAACAGCGCCACGCAGGTCATGTAGAAGCGCTTGCGTCCGAAGCGGGTGGAGAGCCAGCCGGAGATGGGCAGGACGATGGCGCTTGACACCAGGTAGCTGGTCAGCACCCAGGTGGCTTCTTCCTGGCTGGCGCCCAGCGTCCCTGCCATGTGGGGTAGGGCCACGTTGGCGATGGAAGTATCCAGCACCTCCATGAATGTCGCCAGGGTTACGGTAAGCGCGATCAGCCAGGGATTATGTTTGGGATGCCACCCTTCCACGGAAGAGTGGTGCACCCGGCGCGCGACGGGCTTTGGCTGCGGAGCTAGTGTAGCTGTGACCAACGCTTATCCAGGGAACCGGGGAGTGTGTTCCTCGATTGTACGAAGCTTTGGTCCGTGGTACTTCCATCCCACTGAGGAATCGCCCTCGGAGACATACAACTTGCAAGCAGGAAGGCGCGTACGATCCCCTCCGTGTCCCGGACGGAGGCTTGAATGGTAGCCCAGTCTCAAGCGCCTCTGTTGGTCTTGAGTGGGTTAACCTAACCACCTGCTGTTCTCCTCCTCAATCCACCTGCTGCTTGGCTTTGTAGCCATCCCGGGCAATGATGTCGTACTTCATGGGATGGTGCTTTTCGTCCTGCATCTTAAGCGGCTGCCCTTCGTTGTCCACCAGCTCTACCCGGATCTTCCGATAGCTCCCGTCCTGTTTGGAATTGGCTCGGCGTATAGGTTAGAACGTACTGGTTGCGAATGGAGTCGTTGATCGAGTGGAAGATGTCCGGCATCTCTCCCTGGAAGCGGGGGAAAAATGACATGCCACCGGTCATGCGCGCGAAAGTGGACATCTGGTTATCGGCCTGCAGGTAGTCAATCCCTTTAGGGCCGAACATGCCGGTCCGGGCATTGCCGGTGATCCTGGCGAACTGCCCGGTTCCGATGCTGAAGATGGTGACATTGGGCGTCGCCTTGATCTTGGCCAACACCTTATCCAGGTTGATTTTGCTGAAGCTGTCGTAGCCCGAAGCAATCAGCACCACATACTTGCGGCCTTCAATGCGGCTCAGCCGGTCCAGTGTCGAATAGACTGCGTCGAACATGTCCGTCTCGCTAAAGCCCGGAATGGTCAACGAATTCAAGGACTCGTAGACCAGGCGCTTGTCCTGGGTAAAGTCAGTCAGGATCTGGGTTTTGAGGTCATAGGTCACCACCGCGATGTAGTCATCCGGCTGCAATTGCTGGGCAAAGGCATACGCGGCTTCCCGCATGTCGTGAACGAAATACCAGTTGGTGGAGGCAAACTCGCACAGCAGCACCGCTGTGATGGGCGCCCTGGTGCGTTGAAATCCGACAATTTTTTGCGGCACGCCATCTTCATAAACGCGGAAGTTAGCTGGCTGCAGGTTGGGTACGAACTCATGCGTTTTCTGCAGGATGACACCTACATCGATGTTCACCTCGGGCACATCGACGCGCAGCGAGAAGTTCTGCAGGCCGGGGGGATTCTTGACCTTTGGCTCCGGCGGCGGTGGGGGCACGTCCGGCTTCTCTGCCTTCTTGGGGATGGCAATCGCGCCATTGTCGCCCGCCGGGCCCCCGGAATCGGGCGCCGACTGGTCCGGTTGCTGCGGAGGGTTCGCAGGCGGCGTGCTCGGCGCCTGTTGGCCCCGTGCCGGATGAAGCCCTGGGGCAAGCAGGAGCACCAGCAGGGCAGGGAACAGTTTCTGACCAAATTTGCGACGGTAACCGGGTACAGAGGCGGAACAATCCAACTTCATCGAAATACCTCGTTAGCTGCAAAAATAAGAGGGTTGGCGCTATATGCTCAAGGGCCAGTAACGTCTAATCTGTAGACGTGTCTATTAGTCGTATATCAACCCGCTTTTCAACATTGACCGCAGTTTTTCTGCTTGCGGGCAGCCTGGTCGCCCAGGTTGGCCCGGCTACTCCGCCTTCGTCTGCCACGGCGGGAGTCTTTCCCCTCGCGGAGGTGCACCGGGGCCTGCATGGCGTGGCATATACCGTCTTCGAAGGCACCCAGCCCGAAGCCATGGACGTGGAAATACTTGGTGTGCTCAAAAATGTCCTCGGCCCCGGCCAGGATATGATCCTGGCGCGTCTCAAGGGGTCCAAACCAGAGTACACCGGAGTGGTCGCAGGCATGAGCGGCAGCCCCGTCTACATAGACGGCAAGCTGCTGGGCGCGTTGTCCTACAGAATTGGTCAATTCAGCAAAGAACCCATCGCCGGCATCACCCCCATTGCCGAAATGCTGGCAGTCAACGGCACGACTGAGCCTGCCACCTGGATGCATACCACCAGCCAGTTGAATTCGGGCGAGGCTCATTCCTCAGCCACCGGCACGGCGGATGCGACCGACATTCATCCCATCGAAACCCCGCTCGCTCTCTCCGGCTTCAGCCCGGACGCAGTCAAGTTTTTCCAGGATCACGTCTCGATCATGGGGGCGATGCCGGTCGCCGGCCTGGGTGGCAGCGCCCCGGAAAGCGCCCATGACGGTACAGCCGGAGACCCTGGACCTCCGTTACTCCCCGGGTCTGCGGTGAGCGCCCTGCTGGTTCGGGGCGATCTGGAAATCGCCGCCACCTGTACCGTGACCTACGTTGACCCGCACCAGGTATTGGCCTGCGGCCACCCCATCACCCGCTATGGCAACGTTTCCATTCCCATGACCAAGGCGGATGTCGTGGCCACCCTGGCCTCGCCGCTGAATTCTTTCAAGATCGTGAACACCACCCAGACCATCGGCGCCTTTACCGAGGACCGCTCCTCGGCGATTCGTGGCGTGCCCGGTGAATCGGCCCGTATGATCCCGGTGGCCATTCACACCCACGGCGGCCTGCGCGACCGTACCCTTCATGTCGAGGTGATCGACAACCCTGATATCACTCCCGGGGCGCTGATGGTGTCCCTCTATGAGTCACTGCTCGAGACCAATAGCTACAGCGAGGAACTCACCTATAGCTTGCGGGGTACGGTTTCGATCGAGGGCTATCCGCCCTTGCATGTGGATTCTCTGATCGCGCCCACTGATCAGTTGCCCTCCGCCATGCGCGCGGCCCTTACCGTGGGGCAGCGCTTCCAGGCGGTTTACGGCAATTCTGCCCGGGTGCGCAATATCCAGCGCATTGACCTGGATGTCGACTCGCTTCCCGGCAGGCGCAGCATCCAGTTGGAGCGCGCGCAGGCAACGCAACCCGCGGCCCACGCGGGCGATACCGTGATGGTCGAAGCGACGCTGCGGCCCTTCCGCGGAGACACAAAGAACCTGCGTATTCCCATCCCCCTGCCCTTGACCTTGAACCCCGGGCCACTCAGGATTCTGCTGAGTGACGGACCGACCCTTGACCGGCTGACCAGCACCACCTCGGCCACTGAGGGGCCTATCGAATTGAGCAGCATCATCCACCAGATGAACTCGGCGCACGAGGACGATAAGCTCTACGTCACCCTGCTGCTGCCCAATGCGCAGGCGGTCGTCGATGGGCGAACCCTGTCGTCGATTCCCATCTCCATGGCCAACGTCCTGGAGCCGTTGCGCACCAATCGCGGCATTTCTCTCAACGGCGAATCGGTTGTTCCTGTAACCTCGATTCCGGTGGACGCCATGCTCAGCGGAATGCAGGTTGTCTCCATAGAAATCGAATGAGTGAATAGAAAGAATGAATTAGACTGGAGCGGTTTCACAGTTTTCATGCGGTGTTGTAAAGATCACGAGCTGTGGTTTTCTGTGCCGGAAAACCGCATAGATGTTTATTGCTGCGATCATCCTCTACTGTGAAACCGCACTTAAACGCGGGCCCTTGTACTTAATCCCACTGCCAAGGGCAACTCTCTTATGTCGCTGATTCAAGGATTCGCCACGCATGCCGCTGGCGCGGAACTCTTGCCCTACAAGTACGACCCCGGAGACCTCAAGCCCAACGAGGTGGAAATAGCCATTTCGCATTGCGGAATATGCCGCAGCGATCTCCACATGGTCGACAATGACTGGGGCATCAGCCAATATCCGCTGATCCCGGGCCACGAGATTATCGGCAAAATCACGGGAACTGGGAGCGCCGTACTGGGACTCAACCTCGGTGACCGCGTAGGCGTTGGCTGGCAGGCCAACTGCTGCGGACACTGTGAGTGGTGCTTACAGGGCGAAGAAAATCTGTGCCCGGATCTGCAGGGCACCTGCGTACACCGCAACGGCGGTTATGCCGACCGGGTGCGCATCAATGCCCGCTTTGTCTTTCTTATTCCCGATGGCCTGGAGAGCGAGCGGGCTGCGCCTCTGCTTTGCGGCGGGATCACCGTCTACAACCCGATTCGCCGCCATGGCGTCAATCCGGCATCGCGGGTGGGGATTGTCGGCATCGGGGGCCTGGGGCACATGGCGGTGCAGTTTGCCCATGCTTTTGGCGCCGAGGTTACGGCCTTCTCTACCTCCCCAGCCAAGGAAGCAGATGCCCGCTCGCTGGGTGCGGACCAATTCGTGAACACGCGCGAGACCAAGACCCTCAAGAAGCTGGCCGGTCATTTCGATTTGATCCTGTCGACGGTTGAGGCAGACCAGGACTGGAGTGCTTATATCGCGGCCCTGCGCCCCCACGGCACCCTTTGTTTTGTCGGTGCCCCGCCTGGCGTGCTGGGGGTAGCGGTCTCTCCGTTGGTCTCCGGCAACAAGATAGTTACTGGCAGTCCGAATGGAAGCCCGCGCATGATGCGTGAAATGCTGCGTGTGGCTGACCGCCACAAGATACAGGCCATCACCGAGCGGTTCGCGATGTCCAAAGCCAATGACGCGGTTATGAAAGTAAAGAAGAACCGCGTGCGTTACCGCGCCGTGCTGGCTAACTAGCTGTCCGCTTTCGCCGGCGGAAGTTTGTGGGCGAAGGCCACACAGCCCTCTGAGTCTCTCAATCCGTAACCAATGACGGGTGCCCCATATCTGCCCGGTTTTGGCAGATGTGGGATTCCATGGCCCTCCACCGGTCACTCTCTCCTGGCAACAGCTCTACACCCTTTAAACTCACGGGGGAGGTTTGTGGAATCCCACATCTGCCAAAACCGGGCAGATATGGGGCACCCGTCTTTCGTTACGGAATAGGCCGTGAGAAATCGAGGTACGCTTTTCAAGACATCCGGCTCCAGCAACGCTGCGTTTGTGTGCCCTCATTTGTGGTGACAAATTTAGGCTAGTAGACTCGGTTCAGCATGATGCCTCGCGTCGTAACCGCAAGTCTATTGGCCTTGGTTGTTTATCCTCACCTTTTATTGGCCCAGGGAACTCGCCTGTGGGTCCAAACTCGCTTCGAGGATTTTGAAAAGGGCCAGCCCGAAAGCGCCTCCATCGCCAGCCCAGGTTACCTGGAGGCCGGGCCCACGCTGCGGTCGGTGTTGTTAACACCGTCAACTTACATCTGGGATGTCGCGTCCGACCAACAGGGAAACGCCTACGTAGCCACCGGCTCGCCGGCTACGGTGCTTAAGGTTTCCCCCGAAGGTGCTTCCACCAAGCTCTTCACCAGTAAAGATCTCACGGTGCAAACAGTAAAGGTCGGCCCGGATGGCTCGGTGTACGCGGCCACAGTTCCAGGGGGCAAGGTCTATCGCATCAAGCCCGGCCAATCCGGTCTTGATGAGAGCAGCGCCACACTCGTCTTCGACGCCGCCACTATGACGCACACTACCTCCGCGGCCAAGCCGGCCGACCAGGCTCGATACATTTGGGATCTGGCCTTCGATGCTCAGGGTGCTCTATACATCGCGGCCGGAGGACCGGCGGCGATCTACCGCGTCGACGTGAAGACAGATAACCCCCACCCGGAGGTCTATTTCGAAAGTGACGAGCAGCATATTCGCTGTCTCCTCTTCGAGCCCAACGGCAACCTGATCGCCGGCACCGATGGCGGGGGACTGGTCTACCGCATCGGCAAAGATCGCAAAGCCTTCGTCATTTACGACGCGCCCAAGCGCGAAGTGACGGCCCTGGCCGAGTCCGCGGATGGCCGGCTGTACGTCGCAGCGGTGGGCGAGAAGAGCAAGAGCCCATTGCCGCCGCTGCCGGTGCAGGGCGTCGCGGTGGCCACCGCAACCATTACCATCGTTACCCCCGGATCGGTCCAGGCTTCCAGCAGCAATGGCCTCGTTCCCGATGGCACCGAAGTAGACGAGCTGAGCCCCCAGGGTGCTCCGCGCAAGCTCTGGGCGTCGCGCGACGATGTTGTGTACGCCCTACACTCCACACCCCAGGGCCTTTTGGCCGCCACCGGCAATCGGGGCCGGATCTATCGCATTCATGAAGATGGATCCTACGTCGACCTGGCTCGGGCCGCCACCGGCCAGGCTACGGCCTTTGCCAACGCGCCGGATGGACTTTACGTGGCCACCAGCAATACCGGCAGGCTCTATAAGCTCAGCAGCCAGCCGTCTACCCATGCCACCTACCTGAGCGACGTTTTTGATTCCGGAGTCTATTCCCAATTCGGCCGCATAGAAGTGAATGCCAACGACAATGGCTCAACCGGGGATTTCGAGATCTTCGCCCGCTCCGGTAATGTTGAAAATCCGGAACGAAACTGGAGCCCGTGGCAGAAGGTAACGCCCAATGCGGGCACGGCCGGCGTACCTGCTGCGCGTTTCATTCAGTGGAAGGCGGTGCTGGAGCCCGGGGCCAGGGTTGGCTCCGTAGGCGTGAATTATCTGCCGGTGAACATTGCACCGGTGGTGGAAGAGATTGCCGTCGAACCGGGCGCTCGGGCGACCCAGGCTGCGCCGCAACCGGGCCAGCCGCAACAGGTCACCATCAACCTGCCCTCGGCTCAGAATAATCTGAGCTACACTCAGGATCCGTCCACTGCGCCCCTCTCCGCGGTCCGGGACCGGTCCGCTGTGACGGTGCGCTGGTCGGCGCATGACGACAACGGCGACGAACTGATCTTCGACGTGTATGTCCGCGGGGATGACGAGAAGAACTGGCGCCTGCTCAGGGCGCGCGTAACCGAGCGCTTCTACTCCTTCGATTCCATCCGGATTCCTGACGGCGGCTATCGCATCCGTGTGGTCGCCAGCGATGCCCCCGCGCATGTCCTCGGTGACGCTCTGACGGGCGAGCGGGAGAGCGACCATTTCGTCATCGACACCACTCCGCCCGTCGTCACCGCACTCCAGGGCACTCTCCAGGGTGGAGCGCTCCATGCCAGCTTTGTGGCCACGGATGCCATCTCACCCATTTCGCACGCGGAGTACTCCCTCGATGCCGGACGATGGCAGTTTCTGGAACCGGTGGGGAAAATCTCCGATTCGTTGACCGAACATTACGACCTCACCGTTCCCCTCTCGGCCATTGCGGCACGAGCTCGGTCCGAAGACGAGCCGGCGGATGCCCGGGCGCCGGTTACCGACCCGCAGGAGCACATTCTTACCGTGCGTGTATATGACCGGTATGAAAACGTGAGCGCAGCCAAGACTGTAGTTCGCTAAACCCCATGCGCTTCGAGCTTTTTGTCGCCGTGCGTTACCTGCGGGCCAAGCGCCGCCAGGCGGTGGTGGGCATTATTACCGTTATTTCCATCGCCGGCGTGGCCGCAGGTGTAGCCTCGCTGATTGTGGCTTTGGCCATCACCAACGGCATGCGCCGGGATCTGCAGGACAGACTGCTGGGCTCGACCGCTCATGTGCAGTTGATGCGCGTGGCCAGCGATGGAATCCGCAGTTGGCGCCCCCTGACCGCACGTCTGGAGCAGCTGCCTCACGTAAAGGCCGCCTCTCCTGGGCTCTACGAGCAAGTGCTCATTTCGAATGGTGCTCGCTCCGGTGGCGCTCTCATCGAGGGCATCGTCCCCGCTCAGGAGCGCCGGGTCAGCGACCTGCTTTCCAGCATCACCTTGGGCAGCGCCACTGCCCTCGAACCCAAGCCTGCCGGTGCGGTCACCACGGAGGACCACGCGCCGGCGCCGATAGTGATCGGCCGCGACCTCGCCGAGACCATCGATGCCAGGGTAGGGAGCACGGTCCTGGTTACCAGCCCGCAAGGGGAGTTGACCCCGCTTGGGCTGATACCCAAATTTCAACGATTCCAGGTGGTTGGCATCTTCCATTCTGGCTTTTATCAATACGATTCAAGCATGGCGTTTACCAGCCTGGCGGATGCGCAGCGGCTCTTTGGCGAGCCGGACGTGGTGTCGGTGATCTCATTTAAAGTGGATGACCTCTATCATGCCGACCAGATTGGACGTGCTATCGAGCAGGCTGCCGGGCCGGGCTTTTTGACCACCAATTGGATGGAATCCAACCGCGAGCTCTTCCGCGCGCTCCGGCTGGAACAGATCGTGACCTTCATTGTCATAGGGCTGATTGTCTGCGTGGCCGCGCTGAACATACTCACCGCCCTGACCATGATGGTGATGGAAAAGACCCGCGATATTGCGGTCATGATGTCGTTTGGAGTCCAGCCGCGGCAGGTGCGGTTGATCTTTCTGTTCCAGGGGCTGCTGATCGGAGTCACCGGCACTGTCCTGGGCCTGATCGGCGGCTATGGCCTCTCCTGGCTAGGCGGCCACTACCGTTTCAGTCTCTCCGCCGCGGTGTATTCCATCGACTACCTCCCCTTCTCCACGCGCTGGACGGACGGGCTGATTGTGGCAGGAGTGGCGCTGGCCGTCTCGCTGCTGGCCACGCTCTATCCTTCCCGTTCCGCCGCCAGGATTCTGCCCGCTGAAGCCCTCCGCTACGAATGATCGATGGCTGATCAGAATCGAAACCGGCGTCTGTTGCATCAAAAAGGAAATTAGTGTAGCGGCCCCGGGAATATGACCGCAGAGTGTTTCGAGTAATTTCCCATCCGCAGCAAATCGGCGCGCGGAGCCAAAACGGATACAGGGACCTGATGCTTCATGAAGCAACCCGTTCATAAACCCTCTTCCGTTGAGGGGTGCATTAGTGATAAATGAAGATAGGTCAAAAGATTGATTACTGACCGCAGAGGCAGAAGATGGAATTGGCCGCCGCAGCAGACGAAGCCACCGCAGGCCGCCTGACGCCGCGCGGCACACCGGACGACGTCCTGGTCGAGGTCCGCAATCTGCGCAAAGAGTATGCCACCGGACGCGGGCGGCTGGTTCTCTTCGAGGGCATCAACTTTCAGGTGAAAAGGCAGCAGATGCTGGCGGTTGTGGGCCAGTCGGGAGCCGGCAAAAGCACACTGCTGCACATCCTCGGGGCGCTTGATACGTCGTCTGCCGGTGAGGTATACTTTGGGGCAACACTCTTGCGATCCTTGTCCCCCGGTGAGGCAGCGGACTTTCGCAATCGCGAGATCGGCTATGTGTGGCAGTTTCACTACCTGCTGCCCGAGTTTACGGCCGCTGAAAACGTTGCGCTCCCCCTTCTAGCGCGCGGTAAGTCTAAAAAAGAAGCAATGCAAGAGGCCACACACTGGCTCAGCGAGGTGGGACTGGCGGACCGGTCGACCCATCGCGCAGGTGAGCTTTCCGGCGGGGAACAGCAGCGTGTCTCGATAGCGCGCGCTCTGATTACCCAGCCGAAACTTTTGCTGGCGGATGAGCCTACAGGAGATCTGGATAACCAGACTGCGGATGCCCTGTTCGCCCTGATCGAGCGGCTGCACGCAAGCTATGGTCTTACCTCGATTCTGGTTACTCACAATCTGCCTCTGGCGAGGCGTTGTGAGCGGGTTTTGCGGTTGGCCCATGGGCAAGTCGAAGAATTGTCTCCACTTGAAGTCTGAGTTGAGGCGTAACTACCACGTTTTCCAGAGAAATGTTGCGGTGCCAACGCGTTAACCCAAACGGGTGACTCGTTGGAAGGGCAGGACCGATATAAGATTAATCCAAGCTTATATCGCTCCCAGCCGAGTTGTTTTTCCGGGGTCAATGGCTCCGGGAAGATGGAACAGGACGAAAGAAAATTGCCGTTGGCTCTCTGAAAATCCGCAAGGGTCAAAAGAGTGGATCAGGGGCAGCTTTTCAAGGGGGAACATGTTCGAACGGTATACAGAAAAGGCGCGGCGCGTCATCTTCTTTGCACGGTATGAGGCCAGCCAGTTTGGTTCCCCATACATCGAGACGGAGCACTTGCTGCTCGGTCTTCTGCGTGAGGACAAAGCGCTGACCAATCGCTTTCTCCGCTCCCATGCTTCGGTTGAATCCATCCGGAAACAGATTGAAGGCCACACCACGATTCGGGAGAAGGTTTCTACTTCTGTTGATCTGCCTTTGTCGAATGAATGTAAGCGTGTGCTCGCCTATGCTGCTGAGGAAGCTGAGCGCCTTTCGCACAAGCATATTGGGACAGAACATCTACTGCTGGGCCTGCTGCGCGAAGAGAAGTGTTTCGCAGCCGAGATATTGCACGAACGCGGCCTCCGTCTGCTCGCGATTCGTGAGGAACTGGCCCGGGCTACGCAGGAGAAGGCGCCCCCTTCTCAGCGCAATCGTGAGTCCAGCTTGTTGGTGGAGTTTTCCCGTGATTTGACCCAGGCAGCAATGGACAACCAGCTCGATCCGCTGGTCGGCCGCGACCAGGAGTTGGAGCGTGTGGTGCAGATTCTTTGCCGCCGCACCAAAAACAACCCAGTGCTCATCGGGGAGCCTGGTGTGGGCAAGACAGCCATCGTGGAAGGACTGGCGCAACGCATCTCTGACGGCGAAGTGCCCAGCTTCCTGGCGGACAAGCGCGTCTTAGCCCTGGATCTATCCCTCATCGTTGCGGGAACCAAGTACCGCGGCCAGTTTGAGGAGCGGCTGAAAACCATCATGAAAGAGCTGATGGAGAACCAGAACTCGATCATCTTCATCGATGAACTGCACACCCTGGTGGGCGCGGGTTCGGCTGAGGGTTCGCTCGACGCGGCAAACATCCTCAAGCCAGCTCTTTCGCGAGGCGAGATTCAGTGCATCGGCGCAACCACGCCGGCGGAATATCGCAAGTCGATCGAGAAAGACCGCTCGCTGGAGCGCCGCTTCCAGGCCGTCAAGGTGCCGCCTCCGAATGAAGAGGATGCGATCAAGATCATCATGGGTATCAAGGACCGCTACGAAAAGTTCCATGCGGTCAGCTACACCGATGATTCCATCCACTTCGCGGTCTCGCACTCCAATCGCTATATCCCGGATCGGTTCCTTCCGGATAAGGCAATCGATCTGATCGACGAAGCCGGTGCGCGCGTTAAGCTGCGCCAGACCTCGTTGCCGGAAGAGATCACCGAGGTACAGAAGCGCATCAAGTTCATTGTCCATCGCATGGAAAATGCGATTGCCAACCATGAATTTGAGAAGGCGCGCTTCTACTCCGATGAGGAGCGTAAGGAGCGCGAGAACCTGCGCGCCCTGCGCGACAAATATCACCTCGACGATTCGACCGCCGGGATTGTGGGCCGCGAGGACATTGAGGATGTGGTCAGCCGCTGGACTGGGGTTCCCATTACCTCCATTAAGGAGGAGGAAACCCAAAAGCTGCTGCGCGTCGAAGAAGAGCTGCACAAGCGTGTCATCTCGCAGGATAAGGCGATTTCGGCCTTGTCCCGTGCGATCCGCCGCTCCCGTGCAGGTCTCAAGTCGCCCAATCGTCCCATCGGTTCGTTCCTGTTCCTGGGACCGACTGGTGTGGGCAAGACGGAGATGGCGCGCACTCTGGCCCAATTCCTCTTCGGCAGCGAGAAGGCTCTGATCCGCTTCGATATGTCGGAGTTCATGGAGAAGCACTCGGTCTCCAAGCTCATCGGTTCGCCTCCGGGCTATGTGGGCTACGAGGAGGGTGGTCAGCTCACCGAACGGGTGAAGCGCTCGCCTTACTCTGTGGTGCTGCTGGATGAAATCGAGAAGGCGCACCCGGATGTCTTCAACATCCTCTTGCAGGTTTTTGAAGATGGTCAGCTGACGGATGGCCTCGGCAACACCGTGGACTTCAAGAACTCGATCATCATCATGACCTCGAACATCGGTGCACGGCACCTGCAGAGAAAGCAGGGGCTTGGCTTCCAGTCGGATAGGGAAGACCTGCTGATGGACAAGATGGAGGAGCTGGTCAAGAACGAGGTGAAGCGGACCTTCAATCCGGAATTCCTGAATCGACTGGACGAGGTCATCATCTTCCTGTCGCTTTCGGATGCGGATCTGATCCAGATTCTGGAGCTGTTGGTACAGCAGCTGAACGCCAATCTGATTCAGAAGGCGATCACGTTGTCGGTGACCGAAGATGCCAAGAAGTGGATCTTGGAAAAGACGTTAGTCGATCGCACGTACGGGGCGCGTCCGTTGCGCCGCGCGCTGCAGCGCTATGTCGAAGATCCATTGTCGGAAGCATTGATCGCCGGCGGCATTTCTGAGCGTCCTGCATTCCTCGAGGTATATCTCGACAACAATCAGCTCTTCTACCGGCCGGTAAGCGAAGTGGGAGAAGACAAGTCCACTGGCATCCTGCTCTTCAGCAATTAGCGTAAGCAAGCAAAAGGCCGGGGCGAAAGCCCCGGCCTTTTTGCGTTTGCTGCAACCACGCCCAGGACCCTCCATCCCAATAACCAACTCCAAGGTCTGCCAACCCCTTCAACTTTGTCATCCCGAACCCAAACGACTCCCTCCGCCCCGTCGTGCCCGGCAGCAAACTCTGGGTGCCCCACTCAAGCCAAAGAAAGCTTGAATGGGGCACCCAGCGTTTGCCGCCGGTGTGGAAAGTTTTGACGAGAGAGTTAGATTCGTGCAGTGTGTAGAAGAGGATCCCCTTGACTCACTCGCCCAAGCCAACAGTAGCGCTTACCCTCGGTGATCCATCTGGGATCGGTCCCGAGCTTATAGCCAAGCTGCTAACGCACCGCGAAGTCATCGCGCAAGCAAATGTAGTACTAGTCGGAGACGCGTGGCTATGGGAAGAAGGCCAGGCAATCGCCGGCGTGAGTGTCGCCACCCGTACCGTTGGTCGTTTCGATGAAGCCCGCATGTTTCCCGACGGCGCTCCATTATTCCTCCCAGTAGAAACCATCCGTCCCGGCGAAGTTCCACGCTCCACTGTCTCCGGCGCCGCGGGTGACTCTGTACTCAAAGTCTTGGGAATGTGCCTGGACGCCGCGTCCGCGGGCCTCATCGATGCCATCTGCTTTGCCCCGCTGAACAAGCGCTCCATGGGACTGTCAGGCATGAAGTTCACCGACGAGCTTCACTTCTTTGCCAACCATCTAAAGATCACCTCCTATGTCTGCGAGTTCAACACCTTGGGAAACCTGTGGACTTCCCGTGTTTCCTCTCACGTGCCGCTCAAAGACGTGGTTCTCTATCTCACCAGGGAGCGAATCATCGACTCAGTCAAGTTGCTCTACGCGGCCCTGCATTCGGCCGGATTCGATCATCCACGAGTGGCTGTCGCCGCCCTGAATCCACACGGCGGAGACGGTGGTTCCTTCGGGCGTGAGGAGATCGACATCATCGCGCCGGCAGTAAGCGAGGCGAATGCGGAAGGGTATCCCGTCGCCGGACCGTTCCCCGCCGACACCATCTTTCTCAAAGCCCGAGATGGTCAATACGACGGCATCGTCACCCTGTATCACGACCAGGGGCAGATCGCGCTTAAGCTATTAGGATTCGACAAGGGAGTGACGATCCACGGAGGATTGCCCATCCCAATCACCACCCCAGCGCATGGCACAGCCTTCGACATCGCCGGTCAGAACAAGGCCAATGTCGAAGCGACGGTGCAGGCATTTCTCATCGCATGCCGCATGGGCGCGCACCCATAAGAGGACAGCGTTGTATCGTACAAAAATGCGCACGTTCGGCTGCATCCTCCGCTCTGCACTTTCGGCTGCCTTGCTCTTCGTTCCGCCGGTCTTCGCTGCTCCCACGCCGACATTGGATCAGGTACTCAGCTACACCTACGACAGCGGACTCGTTGCCTCGGACAAGGGCGACAGGTTTGCCTGGGTGGAGAACCTGCGCGGCGTCCGCAACATCTGGTCTGCAGGCGCGGCAGACAGCCAGCCGCGCCAACTCACGCACTACACCGCGGACGATGGACAGGAGCTCACCCAGCTCACCTTTTCCGCCGACGGATCGCAACTGCTCTACGTGCGCGGCGGCGATCACGACGCCAACTGGCCAGCCCAGGGCAATCTGGCGCCAAATCCGGATAGCAGTCCGTCCGAGGCAAAAATCACGATCTGGTCAGTCTCGATCGCGGACTCCGCGAGCACGCCGGTGCAGGTAGCCGAGGGAGACAGTCCGGCCTTGTCTTCGAAGGGACAATTGGCCTACGTGAAGGATGGGCAGATCTGGACCGCACCGCTTCCCAGTGCGAACAATGTCGCAGGCAAGCCGCAGCGCCTTTTCTTTGACCGCGGGAAAGATAACACGCCGCTCTGGTCCCCGGACGGAACGCGGCTCGCCTTTGAGTCTGACCGGGGCGATCACGGCTTCGTGGGCGTATTTACCTCGAGCCAGCCGCTGCTTTACCTCAGCCCATCCACCAGCTTTGACGGGAACCCGGTTTGGTCACCCGACGGCAGCTCGATCGCCTTCATGCGCCAGCCAAGCCACGGCGATGGACCCGAAAACTTTCTAGTGCAAAGGCCACATCCGTTTTCGTTCTGGATCGCTGATGCGGCTACGGGAAAATGCCGCAAGGTTTGGAACTCGCCCGACACACTTGCCGGCTCGCTGCCGAACCTCTCCGAAAATGAACCGCTCTTCTGGATGGCAGACAACAAACTGGTGTTCCTGGCTGAGACTGACAATTGGCCCCACCTCTACGCAGTAGACACAGCGGGCGGTGACGCGCGGCTTCTGACGCCTGGTCACTTCATGGTGGAGAACGTGGTGTTGAGCCCGGATCACCGCAGCCTGGTGTATAGCGCGAACACCGGAGAAACCAGGGACGATGAGGATCGGCGTCACCTCTTTCGTGTCGGAACGGACGGGCAAGCTCCGCAATCGCTGACCAGCGGAGACTCGCTCCAGTGGTCTCCGGCTGCGCTGACCGAAGGCAGGGTCGCGTACATCGCGGCCGGGGCACAGCGCCCGGCAATTGTGGACGTTCTCACGCGGCCAGGCGAAAGCCATACACTCGATACCGGGAGCACCAAAGATTTTCCGTCCAGCGCACTCGTCATCCCCAGGTTAGTCAGCTTTAAGTCTCCTGACGGCCTTACCATTCAAGGCCAGTTATTTCGCCAGGCCGGTGCTGGTGCGCAACAGCCTGGTGTGATCTTTGTGCATGGCGGCCCAACGCGGCAGATGCTGCTGGGCTGGCATTACATGGACTATTACAGCAACGCCTATGCGGTGAACCAGTACCTGGCCGCTCATGGTTTCACTGTGCTTTCGGTGAACTACCGGCTGGGCATCGGCTATGGCAGAGCTTTTCAGCACCCTGAGCATGCTGGGCCGGCAGGTGCAGCGGAGTATCAGGATGCGCTCGCCGGGGCTCGCTATCTCCAGCAGGTTGGGGGCGTCGACGCGAAGCGCATCGCCATCTGGGGCGGCTCCTACGGCGGCTATCTCACCGGCCTTGCGCTCGCTCGCAACTCCGATGTCTTTAAAGCAGGCGTGGACTTCCACGGTATTTCGAATTGGGTTCCATTCCTGGCCAAGGCCCAGGAACTTCCTGAGCATTGGTATGAAGCAAGTGCGGAATGGAAGAAGGCGATCGAGACCGCCTTTGCCGCGTCGCCGGATGCGGACATAGCCAAGTGGAAATCGCCTGTGCTGTTGATTCATGCAGACGACGATCGCAATGTCCCCTTTGATCAGACAGTCGAACTGGCGCACCGTCTTGAGCAGCAACAGACGCCCTTCGAAGAACTCGTCATCCCCAACGACATACACGGCTTCCTGCGCTGGGCGAGCTGGTTGCAAGCCGATCAGGCCACCGTCCAGTTCTTATCCAGGCAGCTGGGTATAAATCGCTAGCGGACGAGTTATCTAAGGTTCAAGCACAATCTTGCCGCGCGTGTGACGCTGCTCGAGTTCACGATAGGCTTCGCGAACTTCGTCCAGGGGATATACCTTGGCGATTGGAATCTCAAGTTGGCCGGCGGCGAGTAGCCCCGCGAGTTGCGCGAGCACCTCAGCATTCGCTGCTTCGTGGTTACCTTCTGTCTTTACGCCATACTTGGCCGCGGCGGCGAAGTCGATGATAGTGTCGATTCGACTCTTGGCGACGCCCAACTTGAGCGCCAGCTCGACGTATCCGCCGCCGAAGGTGTCAATGAATGCATCGACTTTTCCTCCCGCTGCAGCCCGGATCCGTTCCTCAACCCCATCGCCATAGGTAATAGGAATGACGCCGTGGTCGGTGAGCCACTGATGGTTCGCGGCGCCCGCCAAGCCGATAACCCTGGCGTCGGCATTCTTGGCCAGCTGCACGGCGATCGAGCCCACCCCGCCTGCAGCACCGGAAACCACCACGGTATCACCCGCGTCCAGGGCGACGCTCCGCACCGCGGCGAATGCCGTGGTGCCGGCCACGAATAGGGCTCCCGCCTGCGACCACGAGACGTTTGCCGGACGCGGCACAAGGTCGCCGGCCTCGACTACCACCAGCTCTGCCTGGCTGGATCTGTTGTTGGAGAATCCAATGACCTCATCGCCCACGGCAACATCCGTGACCCCTGGGCCAAGCTCCTCCACGATCCCGGCGAGATCACTGCCTTGTCCCGAAGGAAAGGTCGAAGGCCAACGGTCGGCAAAAAGTCCCTTCCGGATAGAGGCTTCACCTGGATTAATGCCCGCAGCCTTGACCCGCACAAGGACCTTCCCCGATCCTGCAATCGGCCGCTCGACCTCCACCACTTGCAGGACGTCAAGTCCCCCATATTGATCGAATCTCACGGCACGCGGCATAGCGGCTTCTCCTAAGGTTGCAGAACAAAAGCGGCACGATTATTATCCACCCTTCAACCAACCCTCTTTCCAGCTCACCACTCTATGACGTGTCTTTGGGCGTATGCCGCTGCAGTTGTGCAACGAGCGGTAACAGCCTTGTTTCTCCTCAGGCCAGAGGCTCGGATCGGGAAAATTTTCCTTCACTTTCGCCGGACTTTCGCTGGACTAGTCCCTCTCATCGGAGAACACTGGTGTATGAGGAGCACTGAAGATGGAAACGGAAATTTCAGAGAAGATTCAACGGCTGACCCGCATTCTCTCCGAAGAGGTCGGCAAGTTCCCTCGGATCACCGTTGACCAGTACTCAACCGGCACCTATGGGTATGACTGGAAAGTCTACCTCGACAAAGAACTACAGCTTGGCACCATCGCTTTCACCACCGACGTGCCTCTCTCCGAGCACGAACTCCGTGCGGCATTCCGGCACGAGCTCAAAGCGCTTGTTCGGAGCCAGGGGGTTTCCCCTGCACCCGCACTGCGCGCCAGTCCGCAGTAAAAGCATTTTTAAGAAAGCGGTGACCGCCGCGGAAGGAACGGTTAGAAGGTCATCTCCATTCTTGCGCCCAGAAGTGTCGTGGTGTACGGCTTAACTGCGTAGGTAGGATGAATGGATACTTCTATATCTGGGCCAATCTTCACTCTCTGCGTGAGACGAAGGCGATAAAACGACTCAAACACGCATTCATGATGCTTACCCCCGCGGCTCGGTTCGCTCGCGTTGAATGCCAGCCCAAACAGGTCTCCCCGGCGTCCGAATGGACGCACCCGAGCCAGACCGATTCCTTCGACTTGCTTGACGGTGGTCCCGGTGGTGGTGCCTGTGGCAAATCTTCCAAATGGCGTCCAGCCGTTGGAAAATTCATGCTCGAATCCAAATCCCACGCCGAAGCCGCTTCCGTTGTTCTTCGTATCGTCGCGCCACAGACCGATGCGGTAATGCCGGTAGTGTTCACCGAGCGTACCCGAGGACCAGCCGAATTCAACGCCCTCCATGTATTTTCGATCGACCAGCGTCTCAATGTTTCTCTGCTGCGCGCCCTCCGTGTCCACGGCGACTGCGTGGACGTAAAAATGGCGAGTCGCTTGGTATTCCACTGCCCCGCCGCCCGCGTAGGTCCCATCCGAGGCGACCGCAAGATTACCGTCGTTGGCTCCATTTAAGAATTGAGTACGTTCGTCGTTATTGAACATGCTGAGGGTTACGTACTCATTGGGATGGATCTTGCCCACGTAAAAGGAAAGCCTCGTATCCAGGAAATCCTGGCGCCAGTAGAGGATGTTCAGCGTAATCGGTTCTTGCGGGCCGCCCCCCTGCAGGCAGTTGAGATAGAGTCCGGAGCCGATTCTGTCGCTGAGGTTGAACTGCTGGCTGATACCGATGTTGGTTCCGGAACGAACCAGCAGGCTGATGGATCCCGCCGTAGTTCCGTGACGGTACGCGCTCCACGCGCCGGTGAAATCGAGGCGTCCGCTGAACTGGTTGTGTCTTGGACTATCCGGCACGGTGGTCGCGTACTGATTCAGAAAGGTGTACGTTGCACCGAACTTCAACCGTTCCGATTGCACCAGCCTTTCGCTGAGATTGTCGACCGGCTGAAGGATCGGGGCTAATGGATCGCGCTTAATCAGTGGATCGGACGGTATCTGTGACAGCACAGCTGAGTCCACGTCGAGTTGCTGTGTGAGTTCATCCGTATGCTTCAGCCCGGCCGCCGGCGTTATTTGACCAGGGGCAGCACCGCCAGTCGATAGACTTGATACCAGCAGAAGCACCAGCGACCTGGTTCTCACTTATCTGTCTCCTTCGATCACGGAGAGTCCGCAATGCTTCGATTCCGACCAGGGCTAAAAGCCCCAGCCGTTGCAAAATAAATTGGTGCAAGCCCTCGCATTGATGCGGGGGAAAGAGCGCTTTAGCGGTCTTGAAAGATCCTCGACTCTGATCACGCGCTTTGACCTGCTATCCAGGCTGCTGGCACGGCCTTTCTCTTGCCAAAAGGCTGATACTTGTTTACTCTATGCCTGTTGTTGTATAGCCTATGAAGACATCCCCGCCTCGCGATCTCTTCCCCGGTGCACTCGAAATGATGGTCCTCGAGTCGCTTCGACGCCAGCCCGCCCATGGGTACGCGCTCGTCCAGCACATCCAGCAGCGATCGAATAACCTGCTCCAGGTGGAAGAAGGATCGCTCTATCCGGCGCTCCAGCGCCTGCTCAAAGCGAAGCTCGTGAAAGCGGAGTGGGCCGTCTCCGCCACCAACCGCCGGGTCCGCACCTATCAGATCACCCCCACCGGTTTGCGCCATCTGGAGCAGGAGAGGTCCAGCTTCGAACGCATGTTTGAAGGCATCGCACTGGTTCTCAATCCGAGCAAGGCCAACTGAGAGTTGTCTCCTTATCCTTAATAAAATCATCACATTAGATCGAATCTGCAAGGCTGCCCAAGCCGCCAGAGGCTAGTGGCTCTTTAGAGACTCAGAGCAAAAAAGTTTCGCCACATCGACGCAGATTCAGTAGAAGGAAGGTTGGGCAAAGTTGGCCATTTATAAATGGCCAACTCTGTCCAATAACGTCTCCGCCAGGTGCGAAAAAAGGGCTCGCGCACAAACCTGGGCAACCAACTCGCGACGCGAAAGTCGGCATCTAAGGGGTGTCAATAGCAATGCATACGCGTCGCGAGCTCCAGATGACCTGCCTCCAGACATCCACCCACCGTGCCTTTATTCTGAAAGATTCAACGCAGACCTCATTCACGGGTTCGCCCGTCGCTTGACGCTCTGCGCATGACGCAGGAGATGGACATGAAGAGAAACGGAACCCCCGTGTTGTCCGGCCAGGAAGAGGCCCCAATTCGAAAGCCAAAGACCAATGGGCATAATACCGCTGTTGCCGAGTACGACCCAGCCGAATTGGTTCTCATCCTGGAAAGAATGCAGGCCATGCGCGATGGAGATTTCTCCGTGCGCCTTCCTGGTTCGTGGACCGGGCTCAGCGGAAAAATGGCTGACACCTTCAATGAAATTGCCATGGCGAATCAGCGTATCGCCAAGGAGCTCCGGCGCGTCGGTCAGGTGGTGGGCAAAAAAGGCAAGACCCGGGAGCGCGCCAGGTTCGACGAGTCCCGCGGCGCCTGGGGGGAGATCGAGGATTCGGTCAACACCCTGGTTGAGGATCTGCTGCGGCCGACCGCCGAAGTCACCCGCGCGATCGCGGCCGTGGCCGATGGAAACCTGACCCAGACGGTAAGAATGGACGTGGATGGACGTCCGCTCGAAGGTGACTTTCTCCGCTCCGCCAAAATCGTGAACACCATGATCCAGCAGCTTGGAGTGTTTACGTCGGAAGTCACTCGCGTAGCGCGAGAAGTAGGCACAGACGGCAAGCTCGGTGGTCAGGCGCAAGTCCCCGGTGTAGCCGGAACCTGGAAGGATCTCACCGACTCCGTCAACTCCATGGCCAGCAACCTGACCAGCCAGGTACGCAATATCGCCGAAGTCGCTACAGCGGTGGCCAGCGGCGATCTCTCGCGCAAGATCACGGTCGACGTGCGCGGCGAAATTCTGCAGCTCAAAGAAGCCATTAACACCATGGTCGACCAGCTCAGATCCTTCGCCTCCGAAGTTACGCGTGTCGCCCGCGAGGTAGGCACCGACGGCAAATTAGGTGGCCAGGCGGTCGTGCTCGGCGTGGCCGGTACCTGGAAAGATCTCACCGACTCAGTCAACGCCATGGCTGGAAACCTGACTGCACAGGTCCGCAACATCGCAGAGGTCACCACAGCGGTGGCTCGCGGCGATTTGTCGCGCAAGATTACCGTCGACGTGAAGGGCGAGATTCTGGAGCTGAAGAACACCATCAACACAATGGTGGACCAGCTCAACGCCTTCGCCGGCGAGGTTACGCGTGTCGCGCGTGAGGTAGGCACCGAAGGCAAACTGGGCGGCCAGGCGCAGGTTCCCGGAGTAGGCGGTACCTGGAAGGACCTTACCGACAACGTCAACTTTATGGCCAGCAACCTGACTGGCCAGGTACGTAATATCGCCGAAGTTGCGACCGCGATTGCCAGCGGCGATCTTTCCCGCAAGATCACGGTGGACGTACGCGGCGAGATCCTTCAGCTCAAAGAAACGCTGAACACCATGGTGGATCAACTCAACCGTTTCGCGGGCGAGGTCACCCGTGTAGCGCGTGAAGTGGGATCCGAAGGGCGGCTTGGTGGGCAGGCCAACGTGCCCGGTGTCGCCGGCACCTGGAAGGATCTTACTGATTCCGTAAATTCGATGGCCGGCAACCTGACGGCGCAGGTCCGCAACATCGCCGAGGTGACCACTGCCGTGGCGCGCGGTGATCTCTCGCGCAAGATCACGGTCGATGTGAAGGGTGAAATTCTGGAGCTGAAAGACACCATCAACACCATGGTGGATCAGCTCAATGGCTTTGCCGGCGAAGTGACTCGCGTGGCGCGTGAGGTCGGAACCGAGGGCAAACTTGGCGGCCAGGCTCAAGTGCCCGGTGTCGCCGGCACCTGGAAGGACCTTACCGACAACGTCAACTTCATGGCCAGCAATTTGACCGGCCAAGTGCGCAATATCGCCGAAGTCGCGACTGCCGTTGCACGCGGCGACCTATCACGCAAGATCACGGTGGACGTGAAGGGCGAAATTCTGGAGCTGAAAGACACCATCAATACGATGGTGGAGCAGCTACGGTCCTTCGCCTCAGAAGTTACCCGAGTCGCCAGAGAAGTCGGCACCGACGGAAAGCTCGGCGGTCAGGCGCAGGTACCGGGGGTCGGCGGAACGTGGAAGGATCTTACCGACTCCGTCAACTCCATGGCCAGCAATCTCACCGGCCAGGTGCGCAACATTGCGGAAGTGGCTACAGCCATCGCCAGCGGTGACCTCTCCAAGAAAATCACGGTGAACGTAAGCGGCGAGATTCTTCTGCTGAAAGACACCATCAACACCATGGTGGACCAACTCAACGCCTTTGCCGGCGAGGTGACGCGCGTTGCCCGCGAAGTCGGGTCCGAAGGCCGGTTAGGCGGTCAGGCCAACGTTCCTGGCGTGGCCGGAACGTGGAAGGACCTAACCGACTCGGTAAATTCCATGGCCGGCAATCTCACCGCTCAAGTGCGCAATATCGCCGAGGTGACCACTGCCGTCGCGCGTGGCGATCTCTCACGCAAGATCACCGTCGACGTGAAGGGCGAGATTCTCGAGTTGAAGAACACCATCAATACCATGGTGGATCAACTCAATGCCTTTGCTGCTGAGGTAACGCGTGTTGCCCGCGAGGTGGGAACAGACGGAAAACTCGGCGGCCAGGCGCAGGTGCCCGGCGTGGCCGGTACGTGGAAGGATCTCACCGACAATGTCAACGTCATGGCTGCCAACCTCACCGAGCAGGTGCGCGGCATCGTAAAAGTAGTCACCGCGGTTGCGAATGGCGCCCTGACCCAAAAGCTGACCGTGAACGCCAAAGGCGAGGTTGCGGCGCTGGCGGAAACCATCAATAACATGACGGATACGCTAGCCACCTTCGCCGACCAGGTCACGACCGTCGCGCGTGAAGTCGGAGTCGAAGGCCGCTTGGGAGGCCAGGCCAATGTGCCGGGAGCCGCAGGCACCTGGAAGGATTTGACCGGCAATGTGAACCTTCTGGCCGACAACCTTACCAACCAGGTGCGTGCCATCGCTGAAGTAGCCACCGCCGTGACCCAGGGCGATCTCACCCGGTCCATCCAGGTAGAGGCCAGGGGCGAAGTCGCGGAATTGAAAGACAACATCAACACCATGATCAACAACCTCCGCCTGACGACGGAGCGCAATACCGAAGAAGACTGGCTCAAGACAAACCTGGCCCGATTCACGGGCATGCTACAGGGCCAGCGCGACCTGACAACCGTCGGCAAGACTCTACTCTCCGAACTCGCTCCGCTGGTAAATGCTCATCAGGCGGTTATCTACCAGATGGAAACCGAGGACGAGGCAAAACTAGTACTGCTTTCCGCCTATGCGGGAGACACGGCTGACGGTCATCTGCGGCGTGTGGATCTTGGCGAGGGTCTCGTAGGTCAATGCGCGATTGAAAAACGGCGCATCCTCATAAGAGACCTGGTGGACAGCAAGGTAACCATTCGCTCCGGACTGTTTGAGGCTGTACCGCGCAACGTGATCGTCTTGCCGGTCTTATTCGAAGATCGCGTAAAGGCAGTGATCGAGCTCGCTTCTTTGGGAATCTTTACCGCCTCGCATCTGGCATTTCTCGAACAATTGACCGCGAGCATTGGCATCGTACTCAACAGTATCGAAGCCACGATGCAAACCGAAGGCCTCTTGAAGCAGTCGCAACAACTGGCGACCGAACTGCAAACGCAGCAAAAAGAGTTGCAACAGAAAAACGAGCAGCTGGCGCAGAAAGCCCAGCAGCTTGCCGAGCAGAATGCAGAAGTGGAGCGCAAGAACCAGGAGATTGAGCAGGCCAGACGTGAGCTCGAAGGCAAGGCCAAGGAACTGGCGCTTACCTCCAAGTACAAATCCGAGTTCCTGGCCAATATGTCGCATGAGCTGCGGACGCCTCTCAACAGCATCCTGGTCCTGGGCCAGCAACTGGGAGACAACCCGGATGGGAATCTTACCGGCAAGCAGGTCGAGTTTGCGCGTACGATTCACGGAGCAGGCACGGACCTGTTAAATCTGATCAGCGACATCCTGGACCTTTCCAAGATCGAATCCGGAACCGTTTCCGTCGAAGCCGAGGAAGTATTCTTCTCCAGCCTCCTCGACATGATCGGCCGTCCTTTCCGCCACGAAGCGGAAAATCGCAATCTCAACTTTGAGTTGCAAACCGATCCGCGGCTTAACAAGAGTCTCATCACCGATTCCAAACGCCTGCAGCAGGTACTCAAGAACCTGCTGTCGAACGCCTTCAAATTTACCGAGAAGGGCGGCGTGCGCCTCGCCGTTTCCGTCGCTGATAAGGGATGGAGCGGCGATCACCCAATTCTGAGCCGGGCGACCGCAGTTATCTCGTTTGAAGTGGCGGATACCGGCATCGGGATTCCGCAAGAGAAGCAACGCATTATTTTCGAGGCTTTTCAGCAGGCGGATGCAGGGACCAGCCGCAAGTACGGTGGCACAGGGTTGGGATTGGCGATCAGCCGCGAGCTCGCCGGTCTGCTCGGCGGAGAAATCCAATTGCGCAGCGCACCCAACGCCGGGAGCACGTTTACTCTCTACCTTCCACAGGTTTACAGCGGCCCATCTGCCGTAGCCGTGAAGTATGCCGAGGGGTCCGTACCCTACAAACCGGTGGAACTCCTGAAGACTGCGCTGGCTGAGCTCCCGGTGGAAAAAATTCCGGACGACCGGGAGGACCTCGAGGCAGACGATGCTGCGCTGCTGATCGTCGAAGACGACCCGCATTACGCTAGAATTCTGCGCGACCTCTCCAGGGAGAAGGGCTTCAAGGTCCTGCTCGCTACCCGGGGCGCGGAAGCTCTCGCGCTGGCTCGCGAATTTCACCCCACTGCCGTGTCCCTGGATGTATTTCTCCCCGACATGCTGGGCTGGACGGTTCTCAACCACCTGAAACAAGACCCCGCTACACGTCACATTCCGGTACAGATGTTGACCCTCGATGAAGACAAGGCCCATGGGTTGGCGCGGGGAGCCTTCGCCTTCATCACCAAGCCGATCACCACCGAGGGTCTTGATGCCGCGATCACACGCATCAAGGAATACGCTGCTCCGCGCCGCAAACGCCTCCTCGTGGTTGAGGACAATCCCGCCGAACAGTTGAGTATTCGCGAGCTGCTTGGCCATGAAGACATCGATGTCGCTGTCGCAACCACCGGCCGCGAAGCGCTGGCGGCGTTGCAGGTAGAGCCTTACGACTGCGCCGTTCTCGATCTCCGCCTGCCCGATATGTCTGGATTCGAGGTCCTGGAGCAGCTGCGCGATACCCCTAAGCTGAGTGATATGCCGATCGTCGTCTTCACCGGAAAAGAACTCTCTTCGGAAGAGGATGCCCGTCTGCATGAGTTGGCTCGCAGCGTGGTAGTGAAAGGTGTCGAATCCCCGGAGCGGCTATTGGATGAGACAGCCCTGTTCCTCCACCGGGTGATAGCGGATCTCCCCCAACAGAAGCAAAATATGCTAGACCGGCTCCATCGCTCCGACGATGCTCTGGTGGGAAGGAAAGTACTGGTTGTGGATGACGACGTGCGCAATATATTCGCCCTTAGCAGTGTTCTTGAGCGCCGGGGCATGAGTGTGCTCACCGCGG
Organism: uncultured Acidobacteriaceae bacterium; assembly: GCA_963785315.1. Classification (GTDB taxonomy): domain Bacteria; phylum Acidobacteriota; class Terriglobia; order Terriglobales; family Acidobacteriaceae; genus PALSA-350. The sequence goes on from CAWAUX010000012.1 coordinate 675,221, forward strand.
GTACCGGGAAAGCAGCAATCGAAACTCTGGAATTCGTACCAGACGTGTCCATCGTGCTGATGGATATTATGATGCCCGAGATGGATGGCTACGAGACGATGCAGGTAATCCGCCAGAACGCTTCCTTCCGCCGTTTGCCCATCATTGCGCTCACTGCCAAGGCAATGAAAGGGGACCGCGAAAAATGCCTCGAGGCAGGCGCCTCCGAGTATCTGGCAAAGCCGGTAAACACTGAGCAATTGCTGTCCACACTTCGCATGTGGCTTCATCGATAGTAAAGGGCTTGAAAGATGAGCGTAACTGAGAGCGTCAATATTCTGATGGTCGATGATCAGCCCGGCAAGCTGCTCAGCTACCAGGCCATCTTGGAAGACCTGGGCGAAAATCTGCTTTCCGCAACTTCGGGAAAACAGGCTCTCGAACTCCTTCTAAGCCGGGATGTTGCCATCATTCTGATGGATGTGAGCATGCCCGAGCTCGATGGCTTCGAGTTAGCGGATCTTATCCGCCAACACCCGCGCTTTCAAAAAACGGCCATTATCTTCATCTCCGCGGTGCATCTGACGGACCTCGATCGCATGAAGGGCTATCAGCGCGGAGCGATGGATTACATCTCCGTGCCTGTTGTTCCCGAGCTCTTGCGCGCCAAGGTAAGCGTGTTTGCCGACCTGTACCGGAAGACTCGGGAGTTGGAAGCCCTCAATCGCGACCTGGAAAAGCGGGTGTTGGCGCGTACTGATCAATTACGGGAAAGCGAAGAGCAAGTGCGCAGGCTCAACGCTCAATTGCAGCAGCGAGTCGCCGAACTCGAAACCATCATGAAGGTTTTGCCCGTCGGCGTTTCAATCGCCCATGATCCCCATTGCCGTTTCGTGACCGGAAACGCCGAACTGAAGGAGTTGCTTGAGCTAGGGCAACGGGAAAACCTATCCCCGCACAGCTACGAGAACAACGAGGAAACCTACGAGGTTTACCAAAATGGTGTGCAGCTTTCGTTTGACGAGCTTCCACTCCAACGTGCCGCCGCGACAGGTAAGCCGGTAGGGAGAGTCGAGCTCGAAATCCGCTCCGCGACCGGAAACGTGATTCAAACCCTGATGAGCGCGAACCCACTGTTCTATGACTCCGGGAACGTTCGGGGCGCGGTCGGAGCGCTTATCGATATCACCGAGCGAAAGCGGATGGAGCAGGCATTGAGGCAGCGCGCAGACCTGCTCGAGCTTGCCTCAGAGGCCATCATGGTGCGTGACCTGAAGGGGACGGTTGAGTTCTGGAATTCGGGCGCTGCTGCACTGTATGGTTGGAGCGCCGAAGAGGCTCTCGGGAAGAATCTTCACCAACTGCTGAATACGCAATTTCCCGTCCCCGACCAGGAGATAGACTCAATGATCTCTGAGGGAAAGCAATGGGAAGGAAACCTGGTTCAATATACAAGGGATGGGCGCGAGATCGTCGTTGCCTGCCGCAAGATTCTTCAACGCGATGGAAACAAACCGCGCGTCGTCCTGGAGATTTGCCGGGATATCACTGCGAAATTGCAGGCCGAGGAAGCACTTCGCAGATCAGAGAGACTGGCCGCGATGGGGAGAATGGCGGGAATTGTCGCCCATGAAATTAACAATCCGCTGGAGGCGATCGTTAACCTGTTCTACCTGCTAAAACGACATCCCTCTTTGGATCAGGAGGCGCGGCGCTACGCCATGACGGCGGAACAGGAGCTGCTTCGTATTTCGCACATAACCAGGCAGACGCTGAGCTTTTATCGTGAATCGTCACAGCCCGTCGCGGTCTCGATTTCAGTGCTCCTGGATGACATCCTCGAGCTTCAAGAGCGTCAACTGCAGGCCAACAGAATCGTGGTTGAGCGTCGTTATGGCAGCGGTGAGATAGTGCAGGGCTTTCCGGTGGAGCTGAAACAGGTATTCCTCAATCTCATTGCCAACGCAATTCAGGCGATGCCAGAGGGTGGCTGCTTGCGTATTCACATACAGCAGTCCTATCGATCGGCGACGCAAACTGCAGGAGTTCGAGTTTCCATCCTGGATACCGGCTCAGGCATCAAGCCTGACGATGCCAAGCGGTTGTTTGAGCCTTTTTTCACTACAAAATCTACCAAGGGAACTGGACTGGGCCTTTGGATCTGCAAAGGTATCGTAGAGAAGTACGAAGGCACTATCGATTTCCGCAGTACAAGCCTGCCCGGCAGAAACGTCACCTGCTTCTCGGTTTTCATTCCCTCTCCCGCTCCCGCGGAAAACCCTATGCTCCGTTTGACGAACCTCGGAGCTGCCAGCTAGGTTACTCATCCCTGCAAACTCAGCCTCATAGGCTCTGGTTCCCAAACAAAGGACGGGTGGGCCCCATATCTCGCTCGTTTTTCGCGAGATGTGGGATACTACTGCTCTTTCCCTCTGACTCTCGATTCATCCGACGCACTTAGCGGTCAACCTCAGTGGTATCCCACATCTCGCGAAAAACGAGCGAGATATGGGGCCCACCCGTCCTTTGTTTGGGAATCAGAGAGACACTTTGTTCAGCCCTTTTAAAGCGCATTCCTCAGGCCAGAGATAATTCTCCGGAGCGCACGGCTCCCGGGAACCGCCAGCCCTCCGTTGTCGTATTGCCAAGGTAGACGCGACTTGGAGGGACGGATGCTGGCGGATTTGCGCGATGCGTTACGACAACTGCGGAAGGCGCCGGGGTTTACCACCACGGCGGTGATCACGCTGGCACTGGGGATCGGCGCCACTACGGCAATCTTTACCCTCATTCACCAGGTGATGCTGAAGTCTCTGCCGGTGACCAAGCCCGAGGAGCTGTGGAGGATCGGAGATAAGATCCGCTGCTGCAACTGGGGCGGATATACCCAAGGCAGTGACGGAGATTTTTCCCTGTTCTCGTGGGAGGCATACAAAAACTTTCGCGCACGCACGCCGGAGTTCACCGACCTGGCGGCGCTGGAAGCCGGTAATGCCGCCCTAGGCGTCCGCAGAGCGGGTTCACAAGCGGCCGCGGATACGCGTAATGGAGAATACGTCTCCGGCAATTTCTTCAGGACCTTCGGCGTGCAGCCATGGATCGGCCGCCTCATGACCGACGCCGACGATCAGGAAGGCGCTCCGCCGGTGGCAGTCATGAGCTACCGCATCTGGAAAGAGAAGTACGGCTCCGACCCCTCGGTAGTCGGCGCCAGCTATCAAATTAACGGACATCCGTTCACCGTCATCGGCGTTGCTGCCCCGGGGTTTTATGGAGCCAAGCTGGCCGGGGGAGGCATGCCCGATTTCTGGATACCGCTGACCACGGAACTATTAATCAACGGAAAGACCGCGCAGCTGAAAGGACCAAGTCGCAACTTCCTGGACCTGATCGGGAGAGTGCGTCCGGGCGTGAATCCCAAGTCGCTCGAGGCCGAGCTGAGAGTGGAATTCCACAACTGGCTGGCCAGCCACGTGCCCGATATGCAGCCCGGCGAGAAGCAGCTCTGGCAGCAGCAGACGCTGCATCTCACTCCCGGCGGCGCTGGGGTGGCGGCCATGAGAGATCAATATCAGGATGGGCTGCGGCTGCTGCTGGTGGCGGCAGGGTGTGTCCTGCTGGTGGCCTGCGGGAACCTGGCAAATCTGATGCTGGCGCGTGGCTTGAAAGATCGCGCGCAAACCTCGATACGCATGGCGCTGGGTGCTTCGCGTCAACGCCTGATCCGCAAAGCGCTGGTGGAGTCGGTGCTACTTTCATTCCTCGGAGGGGCCCTTGGTATTGCTGTGGCCTATGCCGGCACAAGGCTAATTCTGCATCTCGCCTTTCAAAACAGCGGTCCGAATAATTACGTACCGATCGATGCGACGCCATCCTGGCCGGTTCTGCTTTTCGCCCTGGGAATCTCGGCATTGACCGGAATAATTTTTGGCATCGCACCGGCGTGGATGACCTCGCATGCCGACCCGGTCGAGGCTCTGCGTGGGGCCAATCGTTCGGTGAGCGGAGGGCGCTCCTGGGCGCAGAAGTCGCTGGTCATCGGGCAGGCGGCAATGTCCTTGATCCTGCTCTCCGCGGCGGCGCTGCTCGGCCAGAGCCTGCGCAATCTGGAGCACCAGGATTTCGGATTCGCTACCGAAGGCCGGTACATTGCCTCGATCAATCCCATGCTGGGCAACTACAAGCCGGAAACACTGGAGCCCTTATTCCGGCAGATTGACGATCGCCTGCTCCAGATTCCCGGCGTGCGCATGGTGGCGCCGGCACTCTATGCACCCATGACGGGAGACAGCTGGAACGACGGCATTCGCATCCAGGGTAGACCGGAGCCTGGGGCCAAGGAAGACTCAAGCGCGGGATGGGCACGAGTGATGCCAGGATTCTTCGAGACCCTGGGCACAAAAATCGTCCTGGGCCGGCCCATTAAGGACGAGGACACCGCGGCAACGCGCAAGGTGGCCGTGATCAACGAGGCCTTTGCCAGGAAGTTCTTCAAAGGCCAGAACCCGATCGGACAGCATTTTGGGCCGGGCAAAATCAAGTATTCCTCAACCTACGAAATCGTTGGAGTCGTGAAAGACATGCGGTATATGACCTACGACTACAAGGATCCGGTGGGTCCCATGTTTTGGCTGCCGGAGGCACAGACTGTGCAGTGGGACGATCCCGCCTATCAGGCCGGCGAGATCTGGTCCCACTACTTGTACAACATTGTGATTTGGGCGCCGGGCAACCCGCCGGGCATGGAAGAGCGGGTGCGCAAGGCGCTGAACAGCGTCGATCCAAATTTGGTGCTCTACGAGGTTGACCCGTACACCAAGATCGTGAGCGGGGATTTTCAACAGCAAAACATGATTGCCACCTTGACGACGCTCTTCGGTGTACTCGGACTGTTGCTGGCGGCGATCGGTCTGTATGGCGTGATGGCCTACATGGTGGAGCAGCGGACAAGCGAAATTGGCGTGCGCATGGCGCTGGGTGCGGATCGCGGGAGCGTAGTGAAGATGGTGCTGCGCAGTGCTTTCTCGCAAGTAGGCATCGGGCTGGCGCTGGGCATTCCGGCGGCGATTGGGGCCGGCAAGCTGATGACCGGTCAGCTGTTCGACGTCAAGCCCTGGGACCCGGTGATGCTGTCTCTGGCAACGCTGTCGCTGGCTCTGGCGGCGCTGCTGGCATCGGTGATCCCAGCGCGGCGTGCGGCAGGCGTAGAGCCAATGGTGGCGCTGCGCAATGAGTAATCGTTAGCACGACACCCCTCGGCTTCCTCCTGATGGCAAGAAGAGGCGGGTCGAGTGCTGTGGTATCCCACTCAAGCCAAAACCGGGCTTGAATGGGGCATCCAGTGTTAATTTGGGGGGTCGCAAACAGGCAACGAAGGTTGGGTGCCCCATTCAAGCCTGGTTTTGGCTTGAGTGGGATACCACAGCCCCCGACGAGAAGCTTAAGTGCCGCAGAAAGTCTGAAGGACGCACTCCTCGGGGCGGGCAGGCGTCGCGTACCGTTCCAGGCCAGCTCTGTCCTCGTATGGGCGTGACACCACGTCCAGCAATTCCTCAAACGGCTGGAAGTCCTGGCGCTCGATGGCAGCAGCCAGCGCGGCTTCCACCACGTGGTTGCGTGGGATGAATGCCGGATTCGCCATCCGCATCGCCGTGGCACGCGTCTGTCCCGGAGCAGGTTCTTCTTCCAGCCGTCGGCGCCACCCGGTGGCCCAAGAGTCATATGCGCCGGGGTCGGCGAATAACGTACGTACGCTCTCGTCTCCCTCTGGTCCAACCGCGGCACCGCATAGCCGGCGGAAGGTCAGCGTGAAGTCAGCCTGGTTAGCAGCCATGCGGGTGAGCAGGTCCTCAACCAGCGTCGAATCGCCCTCGCGCTCCGTGAAGAGGCCAAGCTTGCGCCGCAGGCCCCCGTTGTATGCCGCCTCGAATTGCGGCCCAAAGGCGGCGAGCGACTCTTTGGCCGAGGCCAGCGCGGCCTCTGCGTTTTCTTCCTCCTGCTCCAGAACGGGCAGCAGCGCCTCTGCGAGACGGGTCAGGTTCCAAAGCATGGCCCGGGGCTGGTTGCCGTAGGCGTAGCGTCCGTGGTGGTCGATGGAGCTGAACACCTTGACCGGGTCATAAGCTTCTATAAAGGCGCAAGGGCCGTAATCGATGGTCTCGCCGGAGATGGAAGTGTTATCGGTGTTCATCACGCCGTGGATGAAGCCGAGCAACAGCCACTGTGCGACCAGCTGCGCCTGCCGTGCGATCACACCATCGAGCAGCGCCCGGTACGGCCGCTTCGCTTGTGCGGCTACAGGGTAGTGCCGGGCGATGGCATAGTCTGCCAGCCTCCGCGTGCCTTCCGTATCGCCCTGGGCTGCGAAATATTGAAAGGTGCCCACGCGCAGGTGGCTCGCCGCTACACGAGTCAGCACAGCTCCAGGCAAAGCTGTTTCCCGCAGCACCCGTTCCCCCGTGGTTACCGCGGCCAGGGCCCGGGTGGTGGGCACGCCCAGCGCCGCCATGGCCTCGCTCAAGATGTACTCGCGCAACACCGGACCGAGCGCGGCTCTGCCATCGCCGCCGCGTGAGAACGGGGTCGGCCCCGAGCCCTTGAGCTGGATGTCGTAGCGCACGCCGTCACGCCCCACCACCTCGCCCAGCAGGTTGGTGCGGCCGTCGCCGAGCTGCGGCACAAAGTGTCCGAACTGGTGCCCGGCATAGGCCAGCGCCAATGGCTCGGCTCCCTCGGCCACGCGGTTGCCGGCCAGAATCTCCACCCCTCGTGGGCTCGCCAGCGCATCCGGATCCAGTCCCAGCTTCCGAGCTAGTTCCACATTCAACTTCACCAGGCGCGGGGCCGCTACCGGTGTCGGGTCCAGCCGTGCGTAGAAGTGCTCGGGTAACCGGGCATAGGTGTTTTCAAAACCGAAACGGACGGCTTGGCCGCTGGCGGCCGGTGCGACCGCGGAAGCATCTGGTGAAGTCATAATTGATTGGATGTCATCATGTCGTTTTCGCTCCAGCCATCTTCGCCATCCGGCCATAAAGCTCCTGCAGGATAGCCACGGCTTCCTCCGCTGTGGCGTGGTCCGGCACCTCGGTGCTGTCATTCCAGCCGTCATCCTCTCCGGCCTTGTTCAGTTGCAGAACAATACCGTCCCGCCTGGCCAGCACACTCAAACCTTTGTAGTTCAACCCGTAGGTGACGCCGTCCTGCGGAATCAGCCACGAGATCTGGCCGCGCACCGGAACAATGCTCTCATCTGACCAAAGCTGCCGCGCCGCATACCCGGTGCAGTCAATGATGGCACGCTGCGGCAGAGCTGTAAGCTCCTGCGGGCTATGAAACTCCCGCGTCTCGATCGTCCCTCCTGCAACGAGAAAGTCAGTCATTAACTGCCGCGCGTAGTCCGCCACGTTGAAAGTCAAAGAAGTCGTACGCCGAACAATCTTGGTCGGAAACGGAGTCGTCCCCGGAGGCAGCTCATGGGATCCGGGAGTAAGGTCCGCGATGCGGTCCATGTACTCCACATAGTCGCGTCCTTCTCCGGGATAAACATGGTGCCCCCCATCAGAAAGCGAGTACCGGTCCGTCCATTCAACCGGAGTACCCGCGATGCCGATGTAGCTCATATACATCGCAAACGAGGTCCGCGCCATTGCTTCCCACTGCGCAGGAAAATCCGCCGCCGCCGCCGAGGCAAGTGCTATGCGCGAATCCGGTGTCCACGAACCCGTAGCGCGCACTGACCGTACGTAGGGCGCTCTCTCCCGGGCGTAGATCGTAACCTTCAATCCCGCCCGCTGCGCCGTCAGCGCTGCCGTCAGTCCCAGCGCACCAGCGCCAATCACCGCCACTTCGCGCTGCGCGCTTCCATCGGCAAGCACCTTCCGCACCACGACATCCGCCGATCCCCAGGAAAGCGACCAGCCGCTTCCACCATGGCCGTAGTTGTGAACGACCACCTTGTCGCCGACCCGTTCCACATCCTGCCGCGGGCCCGCCGGTCGAAACGGCCTGGTACAAACCGTAATGCGGAAGATGCGGTCTGTGTCTGCCCGGATGGGGATGATCGGTCCAACAGCGTCATAGAACGGCAACGCCGGCGTAGACGCCGTGGGTGCGACGGGGGCGATTACATGCCGCGCGCACCCCGACAAGCCCATCGCGCTCAAGCCGGCAACTGCTCCGGAACCCTGGAGGAAATTTCGACGATTAATCATGTGTGAACTTCCAGTACGAATGCGGCGATAGGATACCCTATTTCGGCGAACAACGGATGGAAGCACCTATGCCGGCTCTTGCGAAGTAAAACCCTGCCTACCAGAAAAAACACAGTTACATTATGCCGCTTCCCGGTTCCCACACATCCTTTGTGTGGGAACCTACTGCACCACCGGAAGCAAAGCCGGCATGGCGAACTCATGGGGAGGCGTGGCCTGCATGAGTTCCGTGATGAAGTAGTCCCATCGTCGCCGCATCATATAGGCACCTGCTGCGGGTCCGTATCCATGGTGCGCCTCGGGGAAGATCACCAGGGAGAAATCCTTGTTCGCCTTCTCCAGCGCATCGATCAGCAGCAGGGTGGTCGATACCGGAACATTGTCGTCTAACATGCCGTGGGCCAGCATCAGCTTCCCCTTCAGATTCGAGGCGTAGCGCGCGTTCGCCTGCGAATCGTAGTTGGTGGTCCCGTCAGCATTTGTTTGCAGCAGCCCGACCCACTTCTCATCCCAATCATCCTCATAATTCCGGTTTTCGTGGTTGCCACTTTCTGCGATCCCGACCTTGACGAAGTCCGGGTAGCGGAGCATCGTAGCCACCGTAGCATTGCCCCCGCCCGAGTGCCCCCACATACCGACACGGTCCAGGTCTATCCACGAATAACGCTGGGCAAGCTCGCGTATACCACTCATCTGATCCGGAATGGCATTGACGCCAATGTCGTTGAGGTACTCGTCATGAAAGGCCTTGGACCGCTTGGGATTCCCCATGCCTTCAATCTGAACCACGGCGAAGCCAAGCTGCGCCAGCGAATTGCTGTCCAGCCGGGAGGCTTGAAATCCATGCGTTCCGAAGGACCCGCCCTGCGGTCCGGGATAGATGAAATCGATAACCGGGTACTTCTGCGAGGGGTTAAGGTTGGCGGGACGGAAGAGCAGGCCGTACACCTCGGTCTTGCCGTCATGCCCCTTTACGTGAAAGGTTTCGGGCGCGATCCACCCCGCGGCTTGCAAGCGTGTGATATCGCCGTGTGCCAACTCTTCGATCATCGCGCCTGAGCCATCGCGCAACAACATGACCTGCGGCTTCTGCGGCGTGGAGTAGATATCGACAAGGAATTTTCCATCGCTGGATACGGTGGCTACGTGGTCGGCGTCCTCCGCCGTAAGCAGCTTCAGGTGCTCACCGTCTAAATTGGCACTATAAACGCGCCGGTAGTACGGATCTTCCGACGGCTCCCGGCCGGTGCCGGTCAGGATCATCGCGCCTGTCTCCTGATCTACATACAGCACCTCATCGACGTTCCAGTTACCCTGTGTCACCGCATGCTTCAACTTTCCCGAGCCTGCGTCGTACAGATACAGGTTTCCCCAGTTCTCGCGTTGCGAGAACCAGAGAATTTCATTTCGCCTGGAGAGATAGCGCCAGTTCACATGCTCGTAGCCGCTTTCGAAGAAGGTTGGCACTGTCTCTGTGAACACAGCGCGAACCGCGCCGCTGGCCGCATCCGCTATGCGCACGTTTTCTATTTTGTGATCGCGCGAGGTAGAAACAAACGCCAGCGTCTTCCCATCGGCGGCCCACTGCACATCCTCCCAGCCGGCGTGGCAAACCAGGTGGTCGCACAATGTCGAGCGATGCTGGTCGGGAGGCATCTTCAGCCGCGTCACCCTGGCTGTGTCCACGTCGATGATTACGCGCTCGATCATGGTCACGTCCTTGTCGCCAACCAATGGATACTTCCATGTTTCCAGGTGAGGATGTCCGATGCGCGAGCTGACCGTGTACATCTCGCCGGTCTTGCGCTGATCCTGTTGAAAGGTCGCGAGCCTCTTCGAATCCGGCGACCACACTACGATCGCGTGGTCGCTATGGATCCACCCTGCATTGTCTGTTGCATAGCCGTAATCCTTCACCCCATCCGTGGTGAGTTGTTTTTCAGCTCCGGTAGCGATGTCGCGCACCCACAGGTTCCAATCGCGCAGGAAAATCGCACGTCTTCCATCTGGAGAAAAATCGGCAAGCGAGGCATCGTTCAAGCTGGGCTTAGGCGTACCGGCGGGACCTGCCAGTTCCACTGAACAGCGATACGCGGCGTCCAGCGCACACTTGTATCGAATGCCACCGATCGTGATCCTTACGCTCCGGCCCTGGTCGAGCAGATCAAACTCCTGGGGTCGAATTCGCTTCGCATCCGTCTCCTCCACCCCGGCCGCGTGCAGCGCCGTGGCCATGCGCAGCGGATCGTACGCGGCGGACCTGGTTCGCCGCACAGCGTCGGCGACCATGAGGGTCGGCAACCCATTCTCACTGTCGAGGTACCAGAAGCGATCGTTGCCGATGAAAGTCGCCCGTGTGATCGCGTGATCGACGAGTGAAAAGGTGCCCGCGTTCAGCAGATTGGCGGCTCGGCTGTAATCATCGGACGTGTAGACACGGCCAGTTTGCGCCTGCAAGGAGAAGCTGATGGCTAACCACGCAAAACTTGCAGCTACCGGAATCACCTTTGAGACCCGGCGGGACAATTGCTCCCAATTCATTAAAGACTGCTCCCTTCGGAAGGGGAATGGGCCCGTGTGAGCATGGTATATGGCCGCCACGGCTCCCCTGGAATTGAACAGGGGCGCCAAAGCATGGCGGCGGGACGCAGGCGCTGATAAACTGCGGACAACTCCATCTCCTGCTGCCAATGGCGCCTTGTAAACGCTGAGCTCGTTTTCGACGGCCTCTATCACCCCTCGAGTTGTCATCTTAGAAATCATGCCCAACAGGACCCCCCTTCTTACCCCGATGCGCCCAATTTCCTTGTCTATCGTTGAGCCCGCAAGCGGCAAAGGCAGCCTTGGCCGATGCCTCACCAGTCTCTTGTTATGCATCCTGCTCATCTTCTGGGCCGGGCGAGCCTACGCGGAGCCTGTCGACACCATCACCTTTAGTGATGGCGAGCAGCTCGCCGGCAAGCTGGTCAGCATCCTCGGCGGCACAGTCACCTTTCACAGTGAAATCCTCGGCAATGTGACCGTACCGCTCGCCAAGGTCAAAACGTTGAACACCGTTCAATCCTTTGCGGTGGTGGAGAAAAACAAGCGCCTCAGCAGAGAGTCCGCTGTAGGAAAAATCCCTGTAGGGAGCATCTCCCTGGAGAATCGTTCGTTCCGCGTAAGCCCACCCCAGAGCGGTGGAAAATCGGTTTCGGCAGAGCAGATCGGCTCGGTGATCGACGCTACCACCTTCCGCCGGGAGCTTCATGGCGAATCGGACTTCCTTTATGGCTGGACCGGATCCGTCACCCTCGGCGTTAGCCTGGTCGAGGCTACAAACAGCGCTCAGACCTACACCGGCTCCGTGGCTCTTTCCCGTTCCATTCCCACCATTGCAGGGCTGCTCCCTCTGAGCAAGACCACGCTCAACTTGAGCGGCACCTACGGCCTGGCGGAAAATCCTGAGATCATCACCGACGGAGAGATTTATCAGACCGCTTCCACCAGCAAAACCAACATCCTGCACGGCGATACTGAGTATGATCGATACCTGTCACCGGACATTTTTGGGTTGGTGAACGCCAGCGCCGACCACAATTTTGGCAATGGCCTGCAGCTGCAGCAGGCTTACGGGGCAGGCCTTGGCTGGAGCCCGATCAATCAACCGAAGAACAGCTTCGACATCAAAGCAGCGCTGCAGTACCAGCAACAACAGTTTTATAACGGCCTGATCAGCGGGCTCGGGACGCCCTCGGTCAACCTGATCGGCGCCGCACTGAATGAGAGTTGGAACCGCACCTTTGCCCACAATATCAAATTCAATGAATACGTCACCGTCACGCCGACCTTTAATGTCGTAAAAGCTTACTCCGCTGTAGTCAATGCAAACTTCGTTTTTCCCGTTTACAAGAGACTGAACTTCACCGTCTCATCCACAGACAATTATCTCGGCGACCCGCCCCAGGGCTTTCGCCGGAACAGCTTCCAGTTCACAACCGGTATCACCTATGTTGTCAAGTAGAGAAGATCGAGCTACCTCACGCAAATTGAGAGATTGTTCAGGGTGTTTTCGTCAACTCCCAGTCATCGAGTTTCGACTGTTTCCTTCTCCGGCGAGCTGATGCAGGCGGGCCGTAATGTTCGCCGCCAGATCGCGGGCTTCGCCATCGGTTAGCCCGATCTGATGCGAATCGATGGCGAAATTCATCACGTGATCCGGTTTGAATCCCAAATCCATGGTCTGCATGGCGGCAAGACTGCGCACAAACAGGGCAGCGACCACCAGCAGTACGAGCGAGCCGGCGATCTGCAGAGTAACCAGGCCATCGCGCAGCCAATGCCGCCCGCTGGCAACGCCGCGGGTGCCCTCGTGCAAAACGGTGTTTACATTCGCCTTTGCAATGCGCAGCGCGGGCACGATGCCCACCACCACCCCCGCCAGCAAAGCCATGGCTAAGGAATAGAAGAAGATCCGCCAATCGAAGTCGGACACAAACTTGACCGGAAGATCGGCGTGCAGGTCGAGATGACTGAGCACGCTGCTGGCGAACACGCCGAGCAAGACGCCCATGCCACCACCGATCAACGCCAGCATCACGCTCTCGGTGACCATCTGACCGATAAGCCGGGAGCGCTGAGCGCCCAGCGCGGTGCGGATGGCCATCTCGCGCTCACGCGCCGTAGCCCGCACCATGACCAGGTTGGCGACGTTGACGCAGGCCAGCAGGAGCACCATGAGGGCAAGAGAAAGAAATAGCCCCGAAATGATGAACATGATGTTGGGCTCGCCAACACCGATACGCAGTTGCGGCTCGGGAAAGGCTTCAATGCTGAGCTTCTTCTCGACATCCGGATGCTCGCGAGTGATGTCCAGGGCAACCAGGTTCAGGGCTGCGTTTGCCTGCTTCATGCTGATCCCGGAACGGAGATGCCCTTGAACGAAGAACATCCGGCTTTGCCAATTATTGATGGTGTCGACCGGAGTACCGGTGATGGGTAGCTGCGACAGGGGTAAAAACGCGGCCGAGTTCAGGAAGCTTTGCATACCCCCAAAGCCTTTGGGCGCCACACCCACAATGGTCACGGGGTGTCCATCGAGCGTGACCGGGCGCCCCACCACATTCGCATCGCCGTTGAATCTTTGCTGCCAGTAATCGTAGCTAAGAACAATCACCGGGTCCTGGCCCAGGACCTCTCCTTCGCTGCGTAGGAACAGGCGCCCGGCAGCGGGCTGCAGTCCCACCCCCTCGAAGAAGTCACCGCTGACGAACGTAGTCATGATCCGATCGGGCTGCTGCCCTTTCATCGCCAGGCCGTCGATGTTGAGGGTATAGGCGAAGAGGTCGCTGAAGGAACGCCCGCTCTGGGCGCGAACCTGCTTGAATTCGTTCCAGGAGAGCACCCGCCCCAAGGGGCCTTTGTTTTCTCGGGGAGCCAGGGTCGCAAGGTGGTCGGCATTTGGCACTGGGAGGGGCTTGAGCAGCAGTGAGTTCACCAGGCTGAAGATGGCCGTGTTTGCGCCAATGCCGAGGGCCAGCGTTAGCACCGCGGTGGCGGTAAAACTCGGAGCCTTTCTGAGTTGACGAAAGGCAAAGCTAAGATCCTGGAACAAGGTCCCCATGAAAAGCCTCTCTGCGCAAGGATTATCGGTGCTTGTCTGTGCACGTTCTTTTCCCAATCAATCCTGGGCCTGAACAATGTATTTACAGGCAGATATCTGCAGGAACCAAAACCCCGGTGCAGCACCTTGTCCGGATTCAAGAATCACTGTCCGGAATCGAACAACGCGAGCGTAACAAGTTCGCGTGAAATCAGAACATCCTCAAGCACGCCATTCTTTAACCATCGGACTGTTAGAGTACTGGTAAGGCTACCTAACAAATCAATTCATCCGCCGGAGTCCAGCACCCATGGTGAGTCCAGAAGCGCGACTGCATCCCGATCCCTATGCGGATGGCTCCGTCGCCGGTAGGAAAAAACGTCGTCCCTGGCTGGGCCTTCTTTTCATCGTCTTGCTTGTACTCTGCGTCGTGCTGCTGGTTACTCACAAACCCAAGCCCCAACCGGACCAGAACGCACTCGATCAGCCCACCGTCGTCACCATCAAGGCCGCCACGGTCCGCGAGGGCGACATCGGCATACACGTGGACGCCATCGGCACCGTCACTCCCCTCTCCACTGTCAGCATCTACAGCCAGGTCACCGGCAAAGTCATCGCCGTCAACTATCGCGAAGGTCAGATGGTGCGCAAGGGCCAGTCGTTGATCGAGATCGATCCTCGGCCCTACGAAGCCCAGCTTAAGCAGGCGGAAGGCACTCTAGAACACGACCAGGGCCTGCTCAAGCAGGCAGAGATCGATCTGGTTCGCTATCAAAAGGCCTCGGCGCTGAACGCCATCGCCAAACAGACCCTGGAAGACCAGGAGCAGGCCGTCGAGCAATACAAGGGCACAGTCAAGAACGATGAAGGCCAGGTCGACTACCAGCAGGTCCAACTCAGCTACTGCCATATCACTGCGCCCGCCTCCGGCCGCGTGGGCTTACGGCTGGTCGATCCCGGCAACACCATCTTTTCCGGCAACTCGAATGCGCTCGTCGTGGTTACACAATTGCAGCCGATTACCGTGGTCTTCAACGTCGCCGAAGACAACCTATCCCAGCTCCGGTCGCAAATTTTGCACCGCACCGGCCTGCCCGTCGACGCCTTTGACCGTTCGCAAATGAACAAGATCGCCAGCGGCCGCCTGCTCACCATCGACAACCAGGTCGACACCACCACCGGCACCATCCGCTTTCGTGCCCAGTTCGACAACCAGCGATCTCGCCCTCTATCCCAACCAGTTCGTGAACGCCCGCCTGCTGGTAAACACCCTGCATAACACCTTGTTGATTCCCAGTGCGGCCGTCCAGCGTAATGGCGTGCAAGCCTTTGTCTACAAGGTAAGCAACAACACTGCGTCCATCCAGAACATTGTGGAGCAGACCACCGATGGCAACGTCTCTGCGGTCCAAGGGCTCAAGCCAGGCGACACTGTCTCGCTCACCGGCTTTGACAAATTGCAGGATGGCACCAAGGTTGAGATCCAGGAATCTCCGCAAGAACCGGTCACCGGCAATGGCGAAGCCGCTGGCACGTTAGCCGGAAAGGGTGCGCGCCGGGCAAACTCGTTGAATCCGTCGCGCAACTTCGTACTTCGGCCTGTCGCAACCGCACTCCTGATGGTGGCGATCATGGTCATTGGACTCGCCGTCCTACACCACCCTCCCCGTCTCCGCGCTGCCCGAGGCCGATTACCCCACCATCCAGGTGCAGACCTTCTATCCCGGCGCCAGCCCGCAGGTCATGTCATCTGCGGTCACCGCGCCGCTCGAGCGCCAGTTCGGCCAGGTAGCCGGGCTCACGCAAATGACCTCCACCAGCTCTGACGGCAGCTCCGTCATCGTGCTGCAGTTTAATCCTGAACCTCAACATCGACGTCGCCGAGCAGGAAGTGCAGGCTGCCATCAACGCCGCCCAGGGTTACCTGCCCACCGACCTTCCCGTCCCGCCGGTCTACAGCAAATCCAATCCCGCGGACGCGCCCGTCCTTACCCTCGCCCTCACCTCCACAGCCATGCCGCTCTCGCGCGTCGAAGACCTGGTGGACACCCGCCTCGCTCCCAAGATTTCGCAGCTCAGCGGCGTCGGCCTGGTCACCATCAGCGGTGGACAGAAGCCTGCCGTCCGCGTCCAGGTCAACCCCACGGCTCTCGCTTCCTACGGCGTCAATCTTGAAGATCTGCGCAATGCGCTCACCGCCGAAAGCGTGAACTCCGCCAAGGGTAGCTTCGACGGCCCGGCGCAGAATTTTCAGATCAATGCGGATGATCAGCTGCTCTCCAGCGCCGGCTATCGAGACCTCGTCGTCGCCTACAAAAACGGCGCCCCAGTCATGCTCACCGACGTAGCCAGGGTCAGCGATGGTATCGAAAACACCAAGCTGGCTGCCTGGATGAACGAAACCCCGGCGGTCATTGTCAACATCCAGCGCCAGCCCGGCGCCAACACCATTCAAGTGGTCGCCAGCATCGAAGAGCTGCTGCCCAAACTCCAGGCCACGCTTCCCGTCGCGATAAAACTCACTGTCCTCACCGACCGCACCAACACCATTCGCGCTTCTGTCCGCGATGTCGAGTTCGAGCTCATGCTCACCATCGCCCTGGTGGTGATGGTGATCTTTCTCTTCCTGCGCAACCTTTCCGCAACCATCATCCCCAGCGTCGCCGTACCGCTCTCGCTGATCGGCACCTTCGCCGTCATGCAAGCCCTGGGCTACAGTCTCAACAACCTCACGCTCATGGCCTTCACCATCTCCACCGGCTTCGTCGTCGACGACGCCATCGTGATGATCGAGAACATCTCCCGCTACCTGGAAGAAGGCTTGTCGCCCATGGAGGCCGCCCTGCAGGGCGCGCAGCAGATCGGCTTCACCATCATCTCGCTCACCATCTCGCTGATCGCCGTGCTCATCCCGCTGCTCTTTATGGGCGACATTGTCGGCCGCCTCTTTCGCGAGTTCGCCGTCACTCTCAGCGTCACCATCCTGATCTCCGCCTTTGTGTCCCTCACCCTGACGCCGATGATGGCCGCGCGCATCCTGAAGCCACACCCCGGAAGCCGAGCAAACCCGCTTCTACCACTACACCGAAGGCCTCTTCAAGCGCATCATCGCCGCCTACGGCCGCAGCCTCCGCTGGGTCTTCCGCTTCGAAGTACCCATGCTGATCATCGCGTCCGCCATGCTCGTGCTGACCATCGTGCTCTACATTGAGATTCCCAAAGGCTTCTTCCCTACCCAGGACACCGGCATCATTCAGGGCATTTCCCAGGCTCCGGAATCCATCTCCTTCACCGCCATGTCGCGCAAGCAGCAGCAACTCGCGCATGAAATCCTGAAGGACCCGGCCGTCGCAAAGCCTGTCCTCCTTCATCGGAGCCGACGGCGTCAATACCACGCTCAACAGCGGCCGCATCCAGATCAACCTCAAAGACCCTGCCATTCGCGGCCTCACCGCAAGCGAAGTCATCCGCCGTCTCGAACGAAATCTCAGGAGCGTCCCCGGCATTCAGCTCTACATGCAGCCGGTGCAGGATCTTACCGTCGATGATCGCGCCAGCCGCACCGAATACCAGTACACCCTGGAAGATCCCGACCCAGCCGAACTCGGCCTCTGGACCGGCAAGCTGGTCGACGCCATGCGCCAGCTTCCCCAGCTCCGCGACGTGGCCACCGATGACCAGCCCAACGGCGTCACCGCGCAGCTCGCCATCGATCGCGCCACCGCCTCGCGCATGAACATCACCGCCGATACCATCGACTCCACCCTCTACGATGCCTTCGGCCAGCGCCAGATCAGCACCCTTTATACCCAGTCAAACCAGTACCACGTCATCCTCGAAGCCCTCCCCGATTTCCAGAAAGACCCCAAGAAGCTCGATAGACCTCTATGTCCAGGGAGCTGCAACCACCACCGGTTGCAGGCGCCAGCCGCCTCTACTTCCGGCAGAAACACCACCGCCGCCAGCTCGGTGACTACCCTCAACGCCTCTTCCACCGCAAACTCCTCCACTACCCAGGGCACTCAACTTTCCTCTGCCGCCGGCGGCAGCTCGTCTTCGTCGCTTAACCACTCAGAACAACACCGTCAACAACGCGTCCAGCACCGCCTTGCCCACCGGTTCCAATCTGTCGACCGGCACCCCTACCAATAGCCTGTCGTCCACGTCAGGCAGCTCCATCGTCGTCTGCGTCCAGCAACCAAACTTCGGGTCAGGTCTCTGCCGGAGGCGCCGCCTCCACCAGCACCATGCCCACTCCGGTGCCGCTCTCCGCCTTCACCCACTTCGAAATGAAGCCCTCCCCGCTCACCATCGCGCACCAGGGCCAGTTTCCGGTGGTAACCGTATCCTTCAATGTTGCAGAAGGCTCCTCGCTTGGCCAGGCGGTCGACGCGGTCAACCGCGCCCAGGCACGATCTCCATATGCCGGCCAGCGTGATCGTCGGCTTTCAGGGAACCGCCGCCGCCTACACGGCCATCGGCGGCAATGAAGCGCTGCTCATTATCGCCGCGCTGCTCGCCGTCTACATCGTGCTGGGCGTGCTTTACGAGAGCTTCATCCACCCCCTCACCATCCTCTCCACCCTGCCTTCCGCCGGCGTCGGCGCACTGCTCGCCCTGCGCCTCTTCGGCCAGTCGCTCGACATCATCGCGGTCATTGGCATCATCCTGCTGATCGGGATCGTGAAGAAAAACGGCATCATGATTGTCGACTTCGCCCTCGAAGCGGAGCGGGTGCACGGCAAAAACTCGGTCGAAGCGATCTATGAAGCCTCGCTGCTCCGTTTCCGCCCCATCCTCATGACCACCCTGGCCGCGCTCTTCGCCGGCATCCCGCTGGCCTTCGGCACCGGCATCGGCTCTGAGCTGCGCCGCCCACTGGGCATCGCGATGGTCGGCGGCCTGCTCGTCAGCCAGGTCCTCACCCTCTACACCACGCCCATCATCTATATCTTCTTTGACCGTATTGCCACCCGCTTCTCACGCCAGCCGCAGCCACCATCGGCCTAATCCCGATTCGGGCTCCGGAGCTGCGGGCGCATGAACATCTCCGCTCCCTTCATCCGGCGGCCGGTAGCCACCACGCTGCTCACCATCGCCGTCACGCTCGCAGGCCTGCTCGCTTTTTTCAACCTGCCTGTGTCTTCGCTGCCCCAAATCGATTTCGCTACCATCACGGTGGCCACCACACTCCCCGGCGCCAGCCCTGAGGTCATGGCCTCTTCCGTAGCCACTCCGCTGGAGCGCCAATTCGGCCATATCGCCGGGCGTCAGCCAGATGACCTCCTCCAGCACGCTTGGCATCTGCTCGGTCACCCTGCAATTCGACCTCAGCCGCGATGTCGACGGCGCCGCCCGCGATGTGGAAGCCGCCATCAACGCCGCACGCACTTACCTGCCTGCAAACCTGCCCGCCAACCCCGTCTATAGAAAAATCAACTCCGCCCTCGCCCCCGTCATGGTGCTCGACCTCACCTCTCCCATCCGCGGCAAGGGCGATCTTTACGACACCGCCTCCTCCGTCATTGCCCAGAAGCTGTCGCAGGTCGAAGGTGTAGGCCAGGTTCAGGTCGCCGGCAGCTCCCTGCCCGCGGTGCGGGTGGACGCCAATCCGCAGCAGCTCAACAGCTATGGCCTGGGCCTGCAAGACGTAGCCCGCGTCATCAGCCAGCAGAACTCCAATCGCCCCAAAGGCCAGATCTCTGACGACGCCACCACCGCCGACATCACCGCCAACGACCAGATCTCCAAGGCCGCGGATTACGCCCCGCTCATCATCGGCTCCAACGGTCAAGGGGGCGTCGTCCGCTTGCGCGATGTCGCCAACGTCTACGACTCCGTCCAGACTCTTCGCTCCGCCGGTTTCGTCAATCAGAAGCCCGCCATCATTCTGCTCATCTTCCGCCTTCCCAACGCCAACGTAATCGCCACCGTCGATCGCATCAAGGCCGCTCTGCCTTCGGTGCGCGCCTCCATTCCCGCCGGCGACAACCTCGACGTTCTGGTTGACCTCACCACCACCATTCGCGCCTCGGTCAACGACGTCGAGCGGACCCTCGTCATCTCCATCATCCTGGTCATCGCGGTCGTCTTTGCCTTCCTGCGCAGCCCGCGCGGGACGTTGATTCCCGGCGTGGCTGTCGGCTGTCTCGCTGATCGGCACCTTCGGTGTCATGTACCTGGTCGGCTACAGCCTCGACAACCTGTCGCTGATGGCGCTCACCATCTCCACCGGCTTCGTGGTCGACGACGCCATCGTGGTCATGGAAAACATCACCCGCCTCATTGAACTGGGCGTGCCGCCCATGGAAGCCTCCCTGCAGGGCGCGCAGGAGGTCGGCTTTACCGTCCTCTCCATGAGCCTTTCGCTCATCGCCGTTTTCGTCCCCATCCTTTTCATGGGGGGCATCGTCGGCCGCATCTTCCATGAGTTTGCCTTTGTTCTGACCACCTCGATCGCTGTCTCCATGCTGGTCTCGCTCACCGTGACCCCGATGATGTGCTCCCGGCTGCTCAAGCCGCATGGCGGCTGAAAAGCACAACCGCATCTACCGCGCCTTTGAACACGGCTTTGACCTGCTGCTCGCCGGCTATCGCCGTACCCTGACTTTGGCGCTCGAACCATCCGGTCCTGATAATCGTAACCTTGTTTGCGACATTAGCTTTGAACGTCGTCCTGATTGGCCGCGTGCCCAAGGGATTTTTCCCCTTGCAGGACACCGGCGGCCTCCAGGGTGGGCTCCAGGGCGCGCAGGACGCTTCTTTTCAGTCCATGCGCGACTCCGTTCTGGATGTGGAGAAGGTGATTCAGGCCGATCCAGCCGTGGACAACGTCATCGGTTTTACCGGAGGCCAGGGCGGACCGGGCGGGGGCGCCAGCAACACCGGCTTCACCTTTATCCACCTCAAGCCGCTCAACCAGCGGGGCATCAGTGCCGGCTGCCGTGGTCGATCGCCTGCGGCCTAAACTGGAAAAGCTCACCGGCGCTTCGACCTTCCTCCAGGCGTCGCAGGATCTTGGCGTCGGCGGCCGCCAGAGCAACGCCGCCTACCAGTACCAGCTCTCCGCCGACACGGTGGAAGACCTCAGCATCTGGGGTCCGCGCCTTTACAACGAAATGCTGCAAGATACCGCAGCTCAAGGACGTGACTACCGACCAGCAGAACCGCGGCTTGCAGATGCTGCTTGCTTACGACCGGCAATCAGCCGCGCGTTACGGTATCACTCCGCAGCTCATTGATAATTCGCTGTACTTCGGTTTTGGCGAGTCGCAGGTCTCTACCATTTACACCTCGCTCAACCAGTACTACGTGGTTCTGCAGGCCGCCCCGCAATTTCTGCTCAACCCGACAGACTCTCAAGTCCACCTACGTGCACTCCAATACGGGCGGCGTCGTTCCCCTCAACGCGTTCACCCACTCCACGGCTTCCACTTCGCCCCTTGGTCATCAATCACTCTTCGTTCTTTCCCTCGGTGACCGTTTCCTTCAATCTCGCGCCCGGTGTTTCGCTGGGACAGGCAACAATATTGATCGACCAGATGCAGCGGCGCATCGGCGTTCCCGCCTCGGTCCGCGGTACCTTCGCCGGCACTGCTGAGGCCTTTCAGAAGTCTCTCTCCACCGAGCCAGCTGCTCATACTCACCGCGCTGCTCGCCATCTATATCGTGCTCGGCATGCTCTACGAGAGCCTGGTGCACCCCATCACCATTCTCACTACGTTGCCATCCGCCAGCGTCGGCGCCATCATCGCCCTCATCGTGTTCCATAGCGAACTCGATGTGATCTCGATCATCGGCATTTTCCTGCTCATCGGCATCGTAAAAAAGAACGCCATCATGATGATCGATTTCGCTTTGATTGCCGAACGGGAACACGGTAAGGACACCCGCGACGCCATCTTCGAGGCCTGCATGCTGCGCTTCCGTCCCATCCTCATGACCACCATGGCGGCCCTGTTTGGCGCATTGCCCCTGGCCTTCGGCACAGGCATGGGTTCGGAGCTGCGCAGGCCGCTGGGCGTCGCCATCGCGGGCGGTCTGCTCTTCAGCCAGGTGCTTACGCTCTACACCACGCCTATCATCTATCTCTACTTCGATCGCCTCAGTAATCGTTTCAAGCGCCGTCCCTCCGACGCCCCGCTCGTCTCCTCTGCTGCCGGCGATTGAGTTTCGAGTGCTAAGCTACAGGCACTATGGGCGAGACTTTCCAGGAGCTATTTGCGCGCGGCTACAAAGCGCGGCGAGAAAACCGAATTGCGGATTCACGCGCGGTTTTCATTCAGGCAGTACGCAGCGCTGCGGAAGAGGGAGACCGGCCGTCCCTGGCCGAGGCCCTTTGCGGGCTGGCGCAGGCGGAGCGTGATATCGGAAACCTTCAGGCCGCGGGTCACCACTATGCAGGCGCAGCGACGCTGTATCGGGAGATCGGGCCGCGGGAAAGATTGGCATACGCGATCCGGCACGAAGCGGATGTACTTCGGGAAGAGTCCCAGCCGACGGAAGCCGAAACGCTTTATCTGGAAGCAGCGACTATTTACCGGGAGCAAGGCGATGAGGCCGCGCTCGACCTGGCAAATACGCTGCGCGGACTAGCTTTGGTTACCGAATCATTGGGTAAACCGGACGCCGCGAAATCGCTCTGGCAGGAAGCGCGCCAATTGTATGCCAAGTGCAACGTGCAGGCGGGCGTTGCGGAATGTGACAAGAAACTCTCTTCAGCTTAGAGCCAACCCTTCTTGCGGAAAAGATAAAGAAAAACGAAGGGAAGACAGATCATCAGCAGCATGGCAGCCGCGAACGTGAGCGGCTTGGTGAATCCTGGGATGGTGTCCGCGAAATTCATTCCGAAGAAGCTGGTGATCACCGTCAGGGGCAAGGTCACGATGCTGATGATTGCCAGTGTTTTCATGATCCGGTTCAGTCGATTATTGATACTTGACATATAAATATCGCGGCAGCCCATCAACAAATCCCGATAGATATCGATGGTTTCTACCTCGCGATTCAAATGATCGAGAACGTCCCGGAAATAAATACGCGACAACTGGCCCATGAAGGGTACTTCTCCTCGTGTCAGTTGGCCTAAGATATCTCGCTGTTGCGTCATAATACGGCGCAGGTTGAGCAATTCCGTCTTGCGGTCAGAAACCGTTACCAGGAATTCCGGCGGTGGATCGTCAATTGCAAGCTCCTCCAGCTTATCCAGCAGTTCCTGGAAATCATCAAGGATCGGGATGTACTTATCGACCAGGCGGTCGAGCAATTCGTAGAGCAATATATCGACTTCCAACGTCACCTTGCTCTCATGATACGTTTCCACTCGGGCAAACATCTCGCTGACAGATGCCATCGGGTCGTCGTGGACAGTGACTAGATATCTCTGCGAAAAGAAGATGTCCAGTTCAGTGGTCTGGAACAGGTGGTCGGAATCCGGAGCAAGGTCAGGACCGTGAATGACCAGGAAAAAGTAGTCGGTCTTGAGCTTGTCCCCCACCATCGCATAGCTTTCAAGCTTCGGCCTTTGTACCTCCTGGATGGCATCCTCCACGGCGAGCGGATGGAAGGCAAAGAGGTCCTTGAGTAGCGCGTACTCGGCCTCCGTCGGGCCGGATAAGTCCGCCCAGAATTGAGCCGACGAATCGTAAAACGCCGTTGAGAGATCGGCCGGATCGGTGGCGCGCATCGTGCGCCCATCGCCAAACTTAACAAAGACGGTCAGCATTTAAATCCTTTGCCCACAAGGATGGCCGGTGGGAACCGGAGGGATCTGCGGTTCTCTCTCCCGGTTCCCAGGCAAACGTTCCTTGCCCCACAATTCTTCAGCCCTGAGACTAACCATCACGGAATTCTGAGCACGTTTCCCTCTTTGACGGTGGAGGTCCCCTCTCGTCCCTGGAAACGATAGATCACGGTAAGCACCTTGTCAGCGCCCTTAGCGGGATCGCCGCCCATGGTGTTGTTGTTCACCTGCACGTAGAGCGTTCCGTTCCGCGACATGCTACGAAGGAGTTGGGTTACGTCCATGGTCCGGTTGTTTAAGCCATAGTACGCGCGCGTGATTTGCAGGGAGTTGTTGCCGCCGCCGGGATACCCACCACCCGGTGGTGGTCGATACCCGGGATTCCCTGGGTATCCTGGACCCCCTGGCCCGCCATTGTTGTAGAACTGGCCGGCATCAATCGTGGAATTCTCCTTGTAGGTGAATTGCTGTGACTGGCCGCGAGAATTCGTGGCCTGAATACGCAGAATTTTGTATTGGCCAAAAGCCGGATCGCCGCCCATGGTGTCGTTGTTCACCGTAGACTCGACCGTTGCCGTTCAGCAGCCTGCGGACCTGGTTCGTGACGTTCATCCATCGGTTGCCTGCGCCCCAGTCCGCCTTCTGCACCTGCCAACCGCCTCCATTCTGTGCAGGGGCCGGTGTTGAGAACAAAAAGCAGGCCGCGAGCAGGCAAAACAAAGGAAAGTACATCATGCGATTCTTCATTGGATCTCCTTATCCTTGTGCATCGAGAGGTTGAACAACCCAGAGAAAGGCCTGATACAGCGACAAGGATACCTATCCCTCGTGAGATTTGAAACAATCCAGTTCCGGTTGGGCCGGGGCCTTCGCCCTTACAATTTGCTCAGAGGGCAAAGGGGGCGTCGTCTGAAGCAAATCCAGGTTATCGATTCACACACCGGGGGCGAGCCAACCCGGACTGTTATTGAGGGCGGGCCCGACCTGGGCGATGGCAGCCTGCAAGCCAGGCGGCATCTCTTTCAGCGGGACCACGAGGCATTCCGCCGCGCGCTGGTCACCGAGCCGCGCAGTTCAGACGCGATGGTCGGAGCGTTGCTCTGTGAGCCCAGCCAGGCTGACTGCATCACCGGCGTCATTTTCTTCAACAACAGCGGATGCCTGGGTATGTGCGGACACGGCACCATCGGCGTGGTGGCGACGCTCGCTTACCTGGGTAGGGTCATTCCCGGACACTATCGCATTGAGACCCCGGTGGGCATCGTGGGAGCCACGCTGAACGAGGACAGCACTGTGACCATCGAGAACGTACCCAGCTACCGATGGGCTGCCGCAGTGGATGTGGAAGTACCCGGATACGGCAACGTGACGGGAGACGTCGCCTATGGCGGCAACTGGTTCTTTCTGGTCAAGCATCATCCCTATGCCATCGAGCGGAAAAATCTGGAGCAACTCATCGGCTTCACCTGGGCCATCCGCCAGGCGCTCAGCGTCAACAAGATTCAAGGCGCGGAGGGCGCAGAAATTGATCACATCGAACTCCATAGTCCCTCGCTCACTCCGGGAATAGACAGCCGGAACTTTGTGCTCTGCCCGGGCAGGGAGTACGACCGCTCGCCCTGCGGGACCGGCACCAGCGCCAAGCTCGCCTGCCTGTATGCGGAAGGCCTTCTCGCTCCCGGCCAGGTCTGGCGCCAGGAGAGCGTAATCGGTAGCGTTTTCGACGGCCGCTTCGCGCTGCGCGAGGGAAAGCTACTGCCCAGCATTACGGGTTCGGCTTTCATCACCGCGGAGTCGACCCTGGTCCTTGATCCGCGCGACGCTTTTTGTTGGGGCATCAACGCTCTATGACATTCGACGCAGTCATTGTTGGTGGCGGCATTGTCGGCACTGCTTGCGCCCTGGCTTTTTCTCGAGCCGGCATGCGCGTCGCCCTGGTGGAACGAGCGGAGGTTGGGGCCGGCGCAACCGCCGCGGCGATGGGCCACATCGTCGTCCTCGACGACTCGCCGGCCCAGCTGGCATTGACTCGCTACTCGCAAATACTGTGGCGTCAGTTGGCGGCCGAGCTGCCCAACGATGTGGAATACACCCAGCGCGGCACCCTCTGGGTGGCTGCAGACGATGAGGAGATGCAGGAGATCTGTCGCAAACACAGTGCCTATAAGGAGCATGGCATCTCCTCCGGGGTGCTCGACGCGCAGACACTGGCGCACGCCGAGCCTGCCCTCCGCCCCGGGCTCGCCGGAGGACTGCTGATGCCCGAGGATGCGGTAGTCTTTCCTCAGCTAGCCGCCCAATCCCTTCTAAGTCAGGCGTTTGCCGCCGAGGTCAAACTAATTCGAGAAAGCGTTGCCGCCCTTGGCTCGGGCAGAGCGTTACTTGCTAACGGAGACGAGTTGCAGGCGCCTATTCTCGTGAATGCAGCCGGGGAGTGGGCCTCTGCGTTGACGCCCGGACTTCCCGTGGCCAGAAGAAAGGGCCATCTGGCGATCACGGAGCCGTACCCCGGCTTTTTGCGCTACCAGGTGGTCGAGCTCGGCTATCTGAAGAGCGCTCACGTCACAACCACTGATTCCGTAGCCTGCAACGTGCAACCCAGACGCAACGGCCAGCTTCTTATCGGTTCGTCTCGCCAGTACGGTGTCGAGGGCAGGGAAGTGGAGGACAAGATGCTGGCCCGCATTTTCGCGCGTGCCGCGGAATACCTGCCCATGTTGCCCTCGCTGACCATCCAACGCACATGGACCGGCTTTCGCTCCGCTACGCCCGACAAGCTGCCCTTGATCGGTCCCGTTGCAGAAGACAAGACAGTCTTCTTAGCCACCGGACACGAGGGCCTTGGTATCACTACCTCGCTTGCAACCGCGCAGCTGTTAGCTGACCTGATCGCGGGCAGAACTCCGGCTATCCCAATTGAGCCCTACTTGCCCTCACGCGCCATGGCTTAAACTGGTACTGACAGGAGAAAAATGGAACTTGCATTGGAACTGAACCCCGTATCCCTGATCGGCTTTGGGGATGGCGCGGAAGCAGCCGCATTTACCGCGATGAACCCGGCAACTGGCTCACCGCTGGAACCAAAATTTTTCGCCGCAAGCGCAGAAGACCTGGAACGGGCGGCAGCGCTGGCGCAAAGCGCATTCCCTATTTACAGCAAGCTTTCGGGCAAGAAGAAGGGCGCCTTTCTGCGCCAGATTGCAGCCGCCATTGAGGCGGCAGCGCCGGCCATCATCAAGCGAGCCAACCTGGAGACAGCATTACCCGAGGCACGCCTCGCCGGCGAGGTGGGCCGCACCTGCGGCCAACTGCGGCTCTTCGCTGAGGTGGTGGAAGAAGGTTCCTGGGTAGACGCGCGCATCGACAATGCTGATCTCGATCGAAAGCCGCTGCCCAAGCCCTCCATCCGCTCCATGCACTGGCCTTTGGGCCCGGTCGCAGTCTTTGGCGCCAGCAATTTCCCTCTGGCTTTTTCCGTCGCCGGGGGAGACACCGCTTCGGCTCTTGCCGCAGGCAATCCGGTCATCGTCAAGGCTCATCCGGCGCATCCGGGAACCAGCGCGCTCGTCGGCCAGGCAATTCGCGAGAGCGTCAAGGCGTGCGGCCTGCCGGAAGGCGTATTTTCCATGCTCTTCGATGCCGGTGTGGATGTCGGCGTTCAGCTGGTGAAACATCCGGCTATCAAAGCAGTGGCCTTTACCGGATCTTTTGCCGGCGGCACCGCCCTCATGAAACTCGCAGCTAACCGCCCGGAGCCGATCCCTTGCTACTCCGAGATGGGAAGCGTTAATCCGGTATTCGTTCTACCCGGGGCCTTGAAGCAACGGGGAACTGACGTCGCCACTGGCCTGCAAGCCTCCTTTACCCTGGGCGCCGGCCAATTCTGCACCAAGCCAGGATTGGTGCTGGTTCCGCAACAAGACGGCACCCCTGGCTTTATGAAGGAACTGGGCGACAAGGTCAGCGGTACCCCGACGCAAACTCTCTTGACCAAAGCCATCGCTGATCGTTACACCTCGGCGGTGAAAGGCCGCCTGTCCGACGCCAGTGTTCTTGCCCAAGGGGCAGAAGCGGACAGCAATACCACCGCGGCGACCGTCCAGGCGTCGCTCTTCGTCGCGGACTACAAAGACCTGATCGAACATGAGGAGTTGGCCCAGGAGATCTTCGGGCCGACGACCGTCGTCGTCGGTTACCAGGACCGAAAGCAGTTGTTGGCCGTTGCCGAGCAACTGGAAGGCCACCTCACCGCAACCCTGCAAGGGGAAGAGAGTGAACTGGCTGACTATGCCGACCTGATCGAGGTTCTCACCCGCAAAGTGGGCCGCCTGATCCTGAACGCCTATCCCACCGGGGTAGAGGTCTGCCACGCCATGGTGCATGGGGGTCCGTTTCCGGCCACCAGCGATGGCCGCTCCACCTCTGTGGGCACGCAGGCCATCTTCCGCTTCACCCGGTTGGTCTGTTTCCAATCCTTCCCTGACGCAGCGCTGCCCGATGAGCTAAAGAGCACTAACCCATTGGGAATCATGCGTCTGGTCGACGGGGAGAGGTCGAGGACGCCCTCTGCTTAGAGAGCCCGATCGCTGTGCCAGCCCCGGACTTCCTCGCCGCAGCGAGCATCAGTCCGGGGGAGCGGGTTTTCAAACCCGCGGGGGCGGTCCTTGCAAATAAAGTCAGGGCTTTTAGCCCTGTGGCGGGGCATCCCGCTATCCGGTCCGTCCGGATGACGACTCCTGATCCGTCCCTGTAAACTCTCTGCGACGGTGAGAGAGGGGATTGGCCATGATTATCGAGGACAAGAACCGCAGGGACTTCCTAAAGATAGGTGGCGTAGCACTCGCTGGCACGGTCGTTCCCTGGACGGCGAACAGCTACGCAGCCATCGTGGGCGCCAACGATCGCGTCCGGGTAGGTTTGATCGGCCCCGGTGACCGGGCCAAGAGTGCCCTGGTGCCCGCCTTCCAGGATCACGCCAAGGAACTCAACTTCGAGTTTGTCGCCGTCTCCGACATCTGGAACCGCCGGCGCGATGAGGGCGCGGCCTTCATCCAAAAGAAATGCGGCGGTCCCATCGCCAGTGTACGTAACAACGACGAGCTCTATGCGCGCAAAGACGTCGATGCGGTCATCATCGCCACGGCCGATTTTCAGCATGCTTTGCATGGAGTTGAGGCCGTGCAGGCGGGACGCGATGCCTACGTCGAGAAGCCGACCGCGCACACCATGGAGGATGCCCGCGCGTTCCGCGCCGCTGTGAAGCAGACGGGGAAGATCGTCCAGGTCGGTACCCAGCGCCGCAGCACGCCCAGCTACCAGAAGGCCTACGAGTACATTCAGTCGGGCAAGTTTGGCGACATCGTGGCCGTAGAGATGACCTGGAATGTGAACCAGCCAGGCCGCTGGCGTCGTCCCAACGTCGTCCCTCTGCTGAAGGAGCAGGATACGGATTGGAAGCGCTACCTGCTCAACCGGCCTTATGAAGCCTTCGACGCCCGCAAGTATCTGGAGTTCCGTCTCTTCTGGCCTTATTCCTCTGGAATCCCCGATCAATGGCTGGTCCATCAGATCGACACTGTGCACTGGTTCACCGGCTACCCTCATCCGCGCAGCGTGGTGGCCAACGGCGGTATCTACCTGTGGAAGGACGGCCGCAAGAACTGGGATACCATGACGGCGGTCTTCGACTACGGCCCGCTCGATGATCCCAGCAAGGGCTTCCAGGTCATCTATTCGTCGCGTATGACCAACTCCGCTGGAGGTGTGAAAGAGATCTACTACTCCAACGGTGGAATGCTCGATATGGATAAGCAGTGCGTCACCTCGGAAGGAGGCATGGACGCGAAGGCAGCCGCGGAGATGGGCATGAAGCCCAACCTGCTGGGCGACTATTCTCTCACCGATACGGTGATGAAGGCCGAGACCTCAGCTAACACCGGCAATGACCCGATGACTTCCGCGAATATGCGCAACTGGATGGAGTGTGTTCGCTCCCGTAAGCAGCCCAACGCCAGCATAGAGGCCGGGTACAGCCATTCGATCGCATTGTGCATGAACATTGCCGCCATCCAGACCGGCCAGCGCGTCACCTTTGATGACAAGACACAGCGGGTGATGGCCGGAGACAAGGTCTATGAGTAGGTGGTTCTTCGGCTGCCTGCTGGCAGTCTGTACCCTGCAAGCGTTGGCT
The DNA here is from genome assembly GCA_963785315.1 of uncultured Acidobacteriaceae bacterium. Taxonomy (GTDB): domain Bacteria; phylum Acidobacteriota; class Terriglobia; order Terriglobales; family Acidobacteriaceae; genus PALSA-350. The sequence continues at coordinate 704,923 of CAWAUX010000012.1, forward strand.
GAGAAGGGTGTGCAGGTAGTTCCGGACGAGGCCCATCAGCGGGTCGATATCACCATCGACGGCAAGCCCTTTACTTCCTACGTCTGGCCCACTGTCTTGAAGAAGCCAGTGCTGTTTCCGCTCATCAACGCCGATGGCATCGACGTGGTCCGCGGCTTTCCGCTCGCGCCTCGCCCGGGTGAGCGGGTCGATCATCCTCATCACGCCGGAATTTGGTTCAATTACGGTAACGTAAACGGATTCGACTTCTGGAATAATTCCGACGCCATCAAGCCTGAAGACCGCGCCAAGATGGGTACCATTCACCAGCAAAAGATCGTCTCCACCAAGAGCGGGCGGGACAGCGGGGAACTGGTTGTCGACTCCGTGTGGACCACAGGCGCCGGCCAGAACATCCTGCAGCAGACGACACGCTACGTGTTTTCGCAGAAGGGCAATCAGCGGACGATCGACGCGATCACTACGCTGCACGCGCTCGACCGCGTCGTCTTTCATGATGACAAGGAGGGCTTGCTGGGCATCCGTGTGGCCCGCTGGTTGGAGTCAGCCAATGAGAAGGGCGGTACCTTCACCGACGCGAATGGCCGGCCAACGGAAGTGCCGGCCTCCAACACACCCGGCGCCACGGGTGTGTATTTAACCAGTGAGGGCAAGCAAGGAGACCAAGCCTGGGGAACCCGCGGCCGCTGGTGCGCCTTGACCGGCAGTACGGATGGGCACGAAGTCACCATTGCAATCTTCGACCATCCAGGAAATCCCAACTATCCGACCTATTGGCATGCGCGAGGCTACGGGTTATTTGCTGCGAATCCGCTGGGCCAGCACATCTTCGATCCCAAGGCGCCAGAATTGGACTACACGGTGGAGAAGAACCAAAACGTAACCTTCACGTACCGGATTCTCATCCTCCCGCGCGCTCCTCTGCCTGGGGAGATGAACCGCGACGCAGACGCATTCGCAGCGGAGTACCGCTAGCAAACGCCTCATCAGAAGACTCGCAGCGCGAGCCCTGCTCCACCGGCAACTAACGCTGGGTACCCCATTCAAGCCCGGTTTTGGCTTGAGTGGGATACCACAGCACTCGACGCGCCTTTTTTTGTCATTAGGAGGAAGCCGAGGGATCTGCGTTTTACTCCCCCGCAGCCGAGTTATTGAGCACCCTTCCGCCGGATCAACCAATACACAGGCAACCCGGAGATGACCAGCGCCAAGCCAGGCCAGGTGGTCGCCGGCCGCTGAATGAACAAGCAGAGTACGACCGTGCCGGCGCCCAATACATAAATCGCCGGAACCACCGGATACCCAGGAGTGCGGTACAACCGTTCCGCATCTGGCCGTTTGTATCGCAGAACCACCACCGCGGCAATGGTAAGGATGTAAAACAGCAGCGCCGCGGAGATGATGTAGTCGAGCAGATCGCTATAAAGATTGCCATAGCCCGTACTCGGGGAATACGTGGTCAGCAGCACCAACAGCCCAGCCCAGACTCCCTGCATGAGCAGTGACCAACCGGGCACTCTTGCCGCATTCAAGCGCCCAGCTGCGGGAATAAATAGCCTATCCCGCGCCATCGCGTAGTATGCGCGCGGCCCTGCCAGCACCAGGCTGTTGATGCAACCAAAGGTCGAAACCATGATCAGCACGGCCAATGCCTTGCCTCCCCACGCGGGAAAAATGTGCTGCAGCATCGCGGTAGCGACGCGGTCATGGTCGGCATGTTGGATGGCGGAGAAGTTCAACACAGCCAGGTAAGCGATGTTCGCAGCCAGGTAGATCAGCATGACGAGCACCACACCGATGGCCAGTGCCCGGGGCAGGGTAGTCCTTGGCTCCTTTACTTCTTCCGACGCAAAAGTGATGTCGTGCCACGAGTCGGCGGCGAAGAGCGACCCCGATTGGGAAACGCAAAAGACCATCAGCAGGCTCAGGAGGGCTCCCATGGACGACATTGGATGAGGCGCGGCTGGCCGCTGCCAAAAGATCGCCAGGTTGGCATGTACCGCCGAGGCATTCCAACCCACCGTCAGGCCCAGGAGAATCAACGCCCCCAGAGCGCCCAGCTTAGCCACCGTAAAGGAGTTCTGAATGATCTTGCCGTACTCGATACCCAGTGTATTGGTCGCGGTCAAGAGCGCAATCACCAACAGGGCTACCAGCTGAGCAGTCGACAAGGTAAGCGCGTAATGAGCGGACAGACGTACTGGAGCGACCAGGTAACGTGATTCTGAAATCGCAGGCGCCAACACTCCAAGGAATCGGGCAAACGCAACCGCGACTGCGGCAATTGTCCCTGTCTGGATCACGGTAAAAAGCGTCCATCCATACAGAAAGCCCCACAGGGGTGAGTAGGCTTCGCGCAGGTAGAGGTACATACCGCCCCCACCCGGCATCATCGATGCCAACTCCCCAAAGGAGAACGCAGCCGCAATGGTCAGTACCGCGGCGAAGACCCAGGCCGCCAGAAACCATCCCGGGCCACCCAGGATGCGAGCCATATTGGCGGGAACGATGAAGATTCCGGAGCCGATCATGACCCCGATCACGACCATGGTGGAGTCGAAGAGACCCAGGGCCCTTTTTGGTTGTCGCTTGGCTTGAATTTCTTCCCGCTCTTCGCGAGTAGGTTTTGCATAGAGCTCATAGTGTCTCGGGACTGCCAAGATGCTATCACCGTGGGAAAGGGAGTAGCCTAGCTACTGACATGATCACGACCAAGGCTGAAGGCTTCTGCGATCGCGAACTGGAGGGTGTTTATCGCGCTATTCGGGAGCGGCGCGATGTCCGCTCCGGCTTTCTGCCCGAACCGCTGGCCGATGATGTGCTGCTGCGCTTGCTGGGGGCTGCGCACCATGCCCCTTCCGTCGGCCTTATGCAGCCCTGGCGGTTCATTGTCATTCGCAGCGCAGGCGTGCGTGCGGCAGTCCGCGACATCTTTTCCCAGGCGCAGACACTGGCTGCGGCTTCCTATGAAGGCGAGCGAGCGGAGCTTTATCGTGGGCTAAAGCTCGAGGGCATTCTGGAGGCGCCGCAGAATCTGTGTATTGCCTGCGACCCGGTCAGCGAACGAGGTCATCGCCTGGGCCGCCAGTCGATGCCTGAAACTGCAATTTACTCCGCCGTTTGCGCGGTACAAAATCTTTGGCTGGCCGCGCGGGCCGAGGGCATCGGCGTGGGTTGGGTAAGCATTCTGGATCCCGAGGCGTTGAAAACGTTGCTCGGCATCCCCGCCCACATGGTACTGGTCGCGTATCTATGCCTCGGCTATGTCGATGGCTTCGAAGCCAAGCCGCAACTGGAGCGGCTGGGATGGGAACAGCGCGTCCCCTTGGCAGACGTGATCCGCTTGGAACACTACGAGGGAAGCCGTCTCCTTGCAGAGCAACCGCGATAGCCTCCAGTTCCCAAACAAAGGACCCATATCTCGCAAAAAACGAGCGAGATATCGGGCCGTCCTTGGTTTGGGAACTGAGGCTACGTCGCTTTACTTGCGCGCACGGCGGATTTCTTCGGTGAGAATAATGGCCTCGGCGATCTCCCGGATGGCCTTCCGCTTTTGCCGGCTCTGTTTTTGCAGTGCCAGGTAAGCTCCTTCTTCATCCAGATGCAATTCGCGCTGCAGAATGCCCTTGGCGCGATCCATCAGCTTCCTTACCTCCAGCCGATCGGCGAGCAGCAGGCGCTCGCTTTCCAGCCGTGCCATCTCCAGCTCGGCTCCCACCAGAAAGCCAACGGTCGAGATCAGCCGCACCTGCCGCGGGCTGTGGTGGTGCGGCTTGCGATGCTGCACATTGATCACGCCCACCAGCTTGCCCCGGCAGAAAATAGGCACGGAAAGAAACGCTTCGAAATGATCTTCAGGCAAATCGTTGAACATCTTGAAGCGAGGATCGCTCCATGCCTGGGAGGCAATGAGCCACTGGCTGTTGGTGCATCGCGACCCATCCCGTAATCCCCTGGCCCAGTTGCAGGTCGAGCTCGTCCACCAGGTCGGCATGCGGATTCTTCGAAGCGCGCAGCACCAGCTTCTCCTGTTCCAGCACATACACGAAACAGGAATCGCACATCACCACCGTGGAGACAAACTCCACTACCCGCTCGAGTACTGCATGAAACGGGTCGGCGGCGGCCATGCGGCTGCCGATCTCATGCAGAAACTCAATGTCCAAAATCTCGTCGGCCCTGGAGCCTTCTTCGGTCATTTACCCAACACCCTTAAACAACTAAGCCAGAATTTTGCAGTTGCTTTCGTGACCCGCTACCGTTACCCTAAAATTCATTTCCGTTCCCGTGCACCATATTGCAGGGTTCGGGTGGTGTACGTTCTCCCCGTCGAAACGTAATCCTTCACCACAGATAGCCTTCGCCGTCGCACTTCATCGCTGTGACAGCTTCCAAGTTGAAGACTGAGGTTCAATATTCTCCACTCCGGTTTTTCGGGGTAAGGTGTTTTCGTGTGATGTGCATGGCGAACGCCGGCGCAAATATATCCTGCGGCGCCAAGAGCGGTACCGTGACCAATCGTCCCCGCACTACGGTTGCGGAGCCTATGCTCGCACATCGAACGCATTCCCGAAAGTGTTCATTCTACCATCTCCTCAAACAGCGGCGAACTTAGCACAACCTCGTTGACTTGCCCTGAAGTCGCGGTCGAATATTGGCGAGGTCGAGAGAGGACTAGACATGGGATTAACCAGACGTGATTTTCTGATGAGGGTGGGGCAGGCCGGCGGGTATAGCGCCGCCTTCACCATGATGCAGTCCCTGGGCTTGCTGCCCATCACGGCGTCAGCCGCGGCCACCGTCGAGCAACCCGCGGGCTCCGGCAAAGGGACCAGCGTGGTCATTCTGGGTGGGGGCATTGCCGGGCTCTCCTCTGCGTATGAGCTGGGCAAGCTTGGCTACACCTGCACCCTGCTCGAAGCCCGGGAGCGCGTCGGGGGCAGAAACTGGACCGTCCGGAACGGCACCAAGGTGGAGTTCACCACCGGCTTTACGCAAAAATGCGCCTTCGGTGAAGGCCTTTACCAGAATGTAGGCCCGGCGAGGTTGCCGTCGGTACACAAGACGATGCTCGGCTACTGCCGCGAGTTGGGGGTTCCACTGGAGGTTGAGGTCAATACCTCGCGCAGCGCCTTCCTGCAGGCAGACCACCTCCAGGGCGGCAAAACCGTACAGAACAGGCAGGTGGAATACGACACCCGCGGCCACGTCTCCGAGCTGCTGGCCAAGTGTATCCAGCGGGGAGCGCTCGATCAGGAATTGACCGCCGGCGACAAAGAGCAGATGGTCGCGTTTCTGAAGCAATACGGCGACCTCTCGCCCGACCTTTTCTACAAGGGATCGGCCCGCTCCGGGTACAAAATAAGCCCCGGAGCCGGCGATACGATAGGTGTTCCCAACGACCCCCTGGATATGCGTGCCTTGCTGTCGGCCCACCTGTGGCGGGAATTGATGGAAGAGGACGAGATCGACTGGCAGGCGACCATGTTTCAGCCGGTCGGCGGCATGGACCAGATTCCCATGGCCTTCAGGCGGAAGCTGGGAAGCGTCATTCGGTCGCGTGCGGAAGTGGTCCAGATTCGCCACAATGAGTCGGGAGTAAAGGTTGTCTACCGCGATCTGGCATCCGGCAAAAATGAGACGGTAAGCGCCGACTACTGCATCTGCGCCTTACCGCTCACCATCCTTAAGACCATGGACACCGATTTCTCTCCCCAGCTGAAAGCAGCCATCAATGGCTGCGCCTATGACTCCGCTTACAAGATTGCCTGGGAGTCACGGCGCTTTTGGGAGCAGCAGGCCAACATCTATGGCGGCCTTTCCTTCGTCCACCAGCCGGTGGACACGGTCTGGTATCCCAGCGCCTCTTTCTTCTCCGAAACCGGCATCATCCTGGGTGGGTACGGGATTGAGAACGGCTCAGAGTTTGGCAGCTTACCGAACACAGAAGCTAAGCTGGCTGCCTCGCGCCACTCGATTGAGCTATTGCATCCCGGCTGTTCGCAGGAGCTGAAGAATCCCATCTACGTCAGCTGGGGACACATCCCGTACAACCTGGGTTCCTGGGTGAGCCAAGACTACACCGTGCCGGACTACAACAACGCCGTCCCAGGCTACGAGGTATGGATCCAGCCGCAAGGCCGCATCTTCATGGCCGGGGATCACACCAGCCATATCGTCGGTTGGCAGGAGGGTGCGGCGCTTTCTGCCCACCGCGCGGTGAACATGATTGCCGCCCGGGTGGCGAAGTCTTAGTGTGGCACCGACTTCAGAAAGCTGGTGAGCGCGGCTACTTTGCTATCCGTCACCGGCCCTTCTGCTCGCCATAGGACGTGCCCCGCCTTGTCGGTGAGCAACAGCACCACTTCCTTCTCGGAGGGGACCTGTAAGGATCGCAGAAACTGCACCTTGTTGACATACAGGGGAACCGTATAGCGCCGAGGCTGGGATGCCGGCAGGCTGCCACGTAACGAGGCATTCAACCACCAGCGGTATAGGCCGTTTTCGGGTGCGGAAACCGGCATCAGCCAGGTTTGCACGCCGCCAGCGGCCTCGGGAGTGAGATGCGGCAGCCAGTCGTCGACTACCGATTGCTGGTCTCGTTGAAAGGAAAGAATAAGCAGGTTGAGCGGAGCGGCGAAATCTGCCGGCAGTGTAACCTTCGCCCTGTCCAGGGCATATGCGGTGACCCGCGGAAGGACTGCCGGTGAGGAAACCGGGGAATTTTGCGGGGCCGCCAGCGCGCAGGGAACTGTGAAGAGCATTAATGCCAGAGTTCGAAGCAGTCGCATTCTATATGGGTGGCCAGCCACCACCGGATCACTATCTACCAGATCTTAACCCAGAGCCTTCCCTGGACGCCTCCCTGGAATCGCGGCAGTAATCTTTTCATAGAGCGCAACGAAAGCCTCGGGCTGGTACCGGGGTCGCGTATCATAACAAGGTGAGCAGCCCCATGTCCTTTGCGCCTGCGCGGCACAGCTTTCAAACCGATGACGCCCTGCTGCGGCCGATTGCCGACAAGGTTTTGGCCAACCAGCGTCTTGATTTCAACGATGGCGTTGCGCTTTACCGGTCGGGAGACGTTCTGGCTGTCGGCTGGTTAGCCAACCATGTGCGCGAGCGCCTGCACGGCAACATTGCTTACTTCAACGTCAACCGGCATATCAATCCCACCAATGTTTGCGTGGCTGCCTGCCGGCTGTGCGCCTTTGGCCGCAGGAAAGGCAGCGAAGGCTCCTACACCATGGCTCTTGAGGAGGCGTGGCAGGTGGCGGCCTCCGGTTACAGCGAAGCGGTCACGGAGTTTCACATCGTCGGCGGCCTGCACCCCGATCTTCCCTTCGAGTATTTCCTTGACCTGGTCGCGGGTCTGAAGCAGCGCTTTCCCCAGGTGCACATCAAGGCCTTCACCATGGTCGAGGTGGCCTACCTGGCGCGCCGCGCCAAGCTGACGATTGCCGAGACGCTGACCAGGATGAAGGAGTCCGGCGTGGATTCGTTGCCTGGCGGCGGGGCTGAGATTTTTTCCGATCGCGTACGCCACATTATTTGCGATCACAAGATCGACGGCGACGAATGGCTGGAAACGGCGCGGACAGCGCACAAGTTGGGCCTGCGCTCCAACGCCACCATGCTTTACGGGCACGTTGAGAACGATGAGGACCGGGTCGATCACATGCTCCGCCTGCGCGCTGTGCAGGACGACACCGGGGGCTTTCAAACCTTTATTCCTCTAGCTTTTCATCCTGCCAATACTGCACTGGATCATCTACCCACCACCACCGGCCTGACCGATATCCGGCAGATCGCGGTGAGCCGTTTATTGCTGGATAATTTCTCCCATATCAAGGCTTACTGGCAGATGATGACGGCCAAGATCGCGCAGATCTCTTTGCGCTTCGGCGCCGATGATATCGATGGGACGGTGGTGGAAGAAAAGATCTACCACGACGCCGGGGCAACGACACCGCAGGGGATGCGGCGCTCTGACCTGGTGCGGCTGATCCGTGAGGCGGGTCGCGAGCCGGTCGAGCGGGACACGCTTTACCGCAACGTCGTCCGCCACGAGGACACCTTCACCGTCGCGGTTTGAACGTTTCCTATCCTTCGGCGCGGCTCTCTGCAGGTGGAGGGGTTAATCCCGACACCGGAAGGAAAGGCTCCGTAGCCTCCTGTTTTACCACCCATTTCGCTCCCGCGGTCGGGGAGGACCGGCGCAGCTTCTGCTTGCGCCGAACCTCGCGCACCGCCACCAGGATCAGCCCGGTGAAGGTAATCCCCAGCAGGATGATGGCGTAGCGGCCATGCAGTTCTGTCACTTCGCCGTAGAGCAGGGCAAGTCCGACAAAGACAAAGAAGATATGGGCGCAAAAGACTTCCAGCGAAGCTTTGCCCAGGATCAAAAGCGGTTCCACCAGCACCAGCCGGGTGAGATATTTCCGCGCCCAGTAGATCATGCATGAAAAGGCGAACAGGTTGAGCACCCGGAGAGGACCAATCTGCCATTTGTCCAACGACAGGCCGAGGCTCTCCTGGGTAAGGTGCGCGCCTAACCAGTCATGGCGCACACCCAGAAAGAAGAGGCAAACAGCCCCGCTTATAGCAAAGACGTAACCGGGCAGTTTGCTCAAGGGGTTTTCGCCCTGTGCCGATCTGGAGCCCAGCCACAAGGCCAGAACCCAGATGGCTTGCCAGGCAAAAAGGTTGAATGCTCCTGTTTCCTGCAGCGGTATGTGCAGGCCGGTGACATGCACGACGAGGTTGTGCATCCAGGTACGCAGGCCAAACTGTGCCAGCAGCCAGACCAGGCCGCTGATGATGAGAATGCGGTCCCAGCCCCGGCGCACGGCAACATTCAGGATGTACGGCGTCAGCAGCAGGAAACTGACGTACATGGGCAGGATGTCCAGCAGCGGCGGGCAGTAGATCAGGAGCAGCGATCCGATCACCGCGGTAAACGGGTGGGCCAGGTAAAAATTGAGCAGGTTGTAGATGGCCGCGCGATGCGTGTGGGCGGCGAACTCCGCCACGATGGTGAACACCATGGCGAGCATGATCAGGTGGTAGCCGTAGATGCGAAGTGCCCGCTTCCAGAGTTTGGCGCGTACTCCTTCGCTGTCCTCCGCCGCCTGGTGAATGTAGAGCGTGGCCACCAGCATGGCGGACAAAAATACAAAGCCCTCGGCCGAGGAGACGAATCCGAAAGGGCTGATTCACTACTTCGCTGAGGCGGGTCGGCAGGTGGGTCAGCGTCATCCAGACCAGGAAGAGTCCGCGCAAAGCGTCCAATTCGGGACGGCGCTGTATCTTGCCCAGCTGGAATACTTTTCTTGACGCTGACTTTACATCCATGTACACGCATCCATGCTGCTCGAATGATTCGACTACCCTCTCTTAGAGACGCAATTGGGAGCCAGAGGTTGCGAAATAGCGAGGAGAGGGCTGCAGTTGACGGCAACCCTTCAAATGTAATTTTACCCAATGCCAGGAAGCGGAACCGCTGTTGAAAATCTAGTAGGCAGGGATCCCGGTGACGCTTTGTCCGATGATCAGAGCATGGATATCGTGCGTGCCTTCATAGGTCTTCACTGATTCCAGATTCATCATGTGCCGCATGACCGGATAATCGTCCGTAATCCCATTACCGCCGAGGATATCCCGTGCCATACGCGCACACTCCAGGGCCATCCACACGTTATTCCGCTTGGCCATGGAGATATGTTCAAAGCCCACCTTGGCGGCATCTTTCAGCCGGCCTACCTGCAGCGCGAGCAGCTGGCCCTTGGTGATTTCGGAGATCATCCAGGTCAGCTTTTCCTGCACCAGCTGATGGCTGGCAATAGGTTCCTCGCGGAATTGCTTGCGCAGCAGCGAATACTGGAGCGCCGTGTCATAGCAGGACATGGCAGCTCCCAGGGCTCCCCAACTGATGCCGTAGCGCGCCTGGTTGAGGCACATAAGGGGGGACTTGAGTCCGCCCGAGCCGGGCAGCAGGTTGCATGCCGGGATGCGCACATCCTGTAGCGAGAGGCCTGAAGTGACAGAGGCTCGCAGCGACCACTTGCCATGCACATCGTAGGCGGAGAAGCCGGGCCGATTGGTTTCCACTAGAAAGCCGCGGACTTTGCCGTCTTCGTCATCCACCTTGGCCCAGATCACGGCAATGTCGGCGATGGAGCCCGAGGTGATCCACATTTTCTCACCGTTCAGGATATAGTCGTCGCCCTCTTTGCGGGCGCGGGTGCGCATGCCGCCCGGGTTGGAGCCGAAGTCGGGCTCGGTCAGCCCGAAGCAGCCCAATTTCTCTCCTGTCGCCAGCTTTGGCAACCATGCTTCTTTTTGCGCATCGCTGCCAAAGGTGTAGATGGGATACATGACCAGGGCGGACTGCACGCTGACGAAGCTGCGCAGGCCGGAGTCGCCTCGCTCCAGCTCCTGCATCACCAGGCCGTACTCCACGTTGGACATGCCGGCGCATCCATAGCCCTCGAGGCTGGCGCCGAAGAAGCCGAGCTGCCCCATGGGCTGGATCAGCTCGCGGGGAAAGCGGCCATCGCGATTGCACTGCTCGATGATGGGGATGACATTGTCTTCGACAAACTGCCGGGTGGTATCGCGCGAGAGCAGCTCGTCGCCGGAGAGCAGCCCGTCAAACTGGATAAAGTCGACGCCTTTGAATTTGAACGCCATGGCACCTCAGTAGCAAACCTTTAAGGTTAGCAGAGATCGGGGGCCGGGTGAAGAATCGCCTTGGGAACCGTGACAGTTACTTAAATTGCTGACCTGGAACTGGAGAGATGCTGCCGTCGTGCCCTGATACAAAGCGCGAAGCGCTGACCATCAGGAAACTCTGCGAAATCTCTACGACAGATATTCCTTCAGGAAGGGATCGTCACTATGCACCAGGTCATGCGTGGAGCCATCGAAGACGATGTGACCGTCATGCAGCACAAGAAAGTTGGTCTTGGGATCCAGCTCGTCGTTGGGGATGGGGACCATATGGTTTTGCGCGCGATCGAAGGTGTGGGTGGCGAGGGTGAAGGCATCCTGCAGGCGATGGGTGACCAGCAACGAGCTGGTGCGGTAAACATCGCGCTGCTTCATGACCAGCTCGATGATCGTGGTCGAAGTGATCGGGTCCAGCCCTCCGGTGGGGGAGTCGTAAAGCAGCAGGTCGGGCCGGTTAACCACTGCCCGCGCGATCGCGACCCGGCGCCGCATGCCCCCTGAAAGTTGGGAAGGATACTTCTCCAGGGTCTGCTCCAGTTCCACGAAGCGCAGCGCCTCGGTCACGCGCTGGGTCACTTCCGCCTCCGGCACGTGTTGCTCCATCAACCGGTAGGCAACGTTGTCGCGAACGGTGAGCGAATCGAAGAGGGCGCCCTCCTGGAAAACCATGCCGATGCGTCCTCGCAATTTGAAGAGCTCCTCTTCCGGCATGTTGTTGATCTCTTCGCCGAAGACGGTGATGGTTCCGGAATCGGGACGCATCAGTCCATTCGCGAGCTTGAGCAACACACTCTTGCCGCTGCCCGCAGGGCCCAGCAGGATGCGGGTTTCACCGGTGGATACGGTGAGCGAGATGTCTTCGAGAACCTGCTTGCCTTCAAACCCGATCGATACGTGATCGAAGATGACGACTGGCTCCGCCGCATCATCCACGGCCGCAGTGGGTGCAGGCTGGGTCGAAGTGCTCATAGGCTCACCGGCCGAAGACCCCGATCATGAACCGGCTGATCACGAAGTCGACAAAGATGATGAGCACCGAGGAGACCACCACCGCCTGGGTAGTGGAACGGCCCACACCCTGGGTACCGCCGCGCGTGTTCATGCCGTAGAAACAGCCGATGCTGGCGATAATGAAGCCAAAAACAACCGGTTTCACCAGGCCCTGAAGAATATCCGGATAGCGCAGCGTCTGGTAAGCCGTGTGGAAGTATTGAGAACCATCCTGCCCCAGCATGAAGACCGACACGAACGCGCCGCCCACTGTGCCTACGGTGTCAGAGATGATGGTGAGGAAAAACAGCATGATTACGGTTGCGAAAAGCCGCGGGGTTACCAGTTTCTTGAGCGGGTCGGTGCCCAGCGCACGCATGGCATCGATCTGTTCGGTCACCATCATCGATCCCAGCTCGCTGGCCATTCCGGACGCGTTACGGCCGGAGACCATGAGGCTGGTGAGCACCGGGCCCAGCTCCTTGATCATGGAAAGGCTGACCAGCTCCCCGGTAATGGCAGTGGCGCCGAATTGAGCCAGGGAGGACGCGGACTGCAGGGCAAGTACGCCGCCGGTAAAGAACCCGGTGAGGATGACGATGGGTAGCGAGCCTATCCCGATCGAGTCCGCCTGCACGATGAGATCGGCGAAATAGTGGGGCCGCTGGAAGATGTTCCCGATTGCCCGGCCGGCGAGCAGGGCATAGTTCTGCACCGGCAGCACGAGCTTTTTTGCAACGCCTTCAATCGTGTCGATGGGCATAGTTTAAATCGTTGGGTCGCAAGCCGAGGGTACCACACGGCCAACCATGCCCTAGTCTTTCAGGCGTTTCTTGATCTCGATCGAAAGGCGCTTGATCTTCTGGTTCAGCGTGGAAAGCGGAATGCGGAATTGCTCCGCCGCGTCCGTCTGGTTCCACTTGCAACGCTCCAGCTTGTCGATGATGATGCGCCGCTCAATGTCTTCCAGAATGTCGAATAAGGAGGCGTCCGGGTTGTGCTCCAGCAGGCTGGAGGAGTAGCTACGTCCGGTGAGGTGGCCGGGAAGAAGGTCAAAACCAATGGTGGGAGAGGAGGAGAGAACCACTCCGCGCTCAATGACGTTTTCCAGTTCGCGCACGTTGCCTGGCCAGTCGTAATCCATCAGCACGCGCATGGCTTCCGGCGCGAGCATGCGCGGAGCCAGGTCATTCTCTTCCGCGTAGCGTTTGAGAAAGCTCGCCGCCAGCAGCGGAATATCTTCCCGCCGGGTACGCAGCGGGGGCAGATCGATGGTGATGACGTTGAGCCGGTAAAAAAGATCTTCGCGAAACTTGCCCTCACGCACCGCCTGCCGCAGATCGACGTTGGTGGCCGCCAGGATGCGCACATCCACCTGGATCTCGTGCACTCCGCCCAGGTGCATGAAGCGGCGGTCCTGCAGCACGCGCAGTACCTTGGCCTGCGTATCCATGCCCATGGTGCCGATCTCGTCCAGGAACAGGGTGCCGAAATTGGCCATCTCAAAGAGCCCCTTCTTGGCCGAGACGGCGGAGGTAAACGCCCCTTTGACATGGCCGAAGAGGGTGGACTCGAGCAGATCGGTGGGCATGGCGCCCGTATTCACGGGCACAAATGGTTTATCGCGGCGGGGCGAGTTGGCATGGATCGCCTTGGCGATAAGCTCCTTGCCGGTACCGCTTTCGCCCTGGATCAGGATGGTGGAGCGGGTGGGAGCCACCTGCGCCACCAGGTCGAAGATGCGCAACATCGGCTCGCTCTTGCCGACGATATTTTCAAAGTTGTAGCGCTGCTTCAGAGCCCGCTTGAGTTGAACATTCTCTTCTTCCGCGCGTTGCCGGGCGGTAGCGGCGCGGATATCGGCCAGAAGCTTTTCGTTGTCCCAGGGCTTCTGGACAAAGTTCTGGGCCCCGCCGTTCATGGCGTCGACCACGTTGCCGACGGTGCCATAAGCGGTGATCATGATCACCGGCAGGTTGGGTTGGCGCTCCCGGATGCGGGCCAGAATTTCCAGCCCGTTTTGGCCGGGCAGAGCCAGGTCCAGCAGCACCAGGTCGTAGCTCCGGGTGTCGATGCATTTGAGCCCGGCCTGACCCTCCGGGGCCAGGTCCACCTGGTAGCCCTCCAGCAGTAGCAGTGTTTCCAGGGATTCGCGAATGGCCGCTTCGTCGTCGATGATCAGAATCCGGTGTGCCGGTTCGGTCGAGACGTTGGCTTTACTTTGCGGGACGAGAATGCCGGCCTCAGACATGGGCGGGCTTCCTTACTGTAGGGAATTCGAGGTGGAACGTGGTTCCGTTGCCCAGCTGGCTCTCTACCTGAATCTTGCCGGCGTGCTCTTGGATGATGCCGTAGGTCACTGCCAGTCCCAATCCTGTGCCGCGCCGCTGGCCCTCGCTGACCGTCAACTTGGTGGTGAAGAAGGGGTCGTAAATGCGCTGCACGTGTTCGAGCGCGATCCCCGAGCCGGTGTCGGAAACATCGACCGCCACATGCCCGTTCGCCGTGGTGGCTACCCGCAGTGTTCCGCCGGCCGCCATAGCGTCCTTGGCGTTTAAAAACAGGTTGAGAAAGACCTGTTGCAGTTTGCCGGAATTACCCAGAATCGGAGGCAAATCATCCTCGAGTGAAGTTTCCAACTGAACCTGGGATGTGCGGAACTGGTGCTCCAGCAGCTTGAGCGTTTCCATGATGATGTGGTTGAGATCGAGCGCCGTGAACTCCGCAGCGCCGGTGCGGGAAAAGTTGAGCAGGCCGTTGACGATCTCAGAAGCTCGGAAGGTCTGCTGCGTGATCTTGTCTAATAGCGGAGCCACTCGCTGATCTCCCCGAACCTGTTTGGCCAGCATCTGGGTGTAGGAGGAGATCACTGCCAGCGGAGTGTTGACCTCGTGGGCCACGCCGGCCGCCAGCAATCCGATGGAAGAGAGCTTATCGGCTTGGGCCAGCTGGGCCTCAAGCTCCATTCGTTCTGTAATGTCGTCCACGATAATGATGCGGCCGACTACCTCGAAGTTGCGGGAAACGAGGGGCGCGATGGCCACGTTGGCGCAGCGGTTCTCGCCGGTGCGGGTCTGCAGCCGGAAGCGATAGAGGTTGTGCACCCCGGGTTCATCTTTCAAGCGCAGAAATTCTGTGACAAACCCAACCGGCAGCACGTCCCGCAGATCTCGTCCCACTGCTTCCTGGCGCGACATGGCGTACATCACTTCCATCTGCGCGTTCCAGCTTTCGATGCGCTCTTCCAGGTCGACGGCAAAGACTCCGACGTTGATCGACTCAACGATGTTCTCGTTGAACTCCTTCAGCCGTTCGTACTCGGAAATTTTCTGTTCCAGGCTGGCGTACAAGCGCGCATTCTGGATGGCGATACCAATGTAGCTAGCCATGGATTCCAGCAATTCGACATCTTCGCTGGAGAGAAAGTCTCCATGAGTCGTGCGTCCCAGCCCGATGATGGCGATGGTTTTCTGCTGCAGGCGGCAGGGCAGGTAGTAGTTGAGATCGAGCAGCGCAGCCGCCTGACGCTCTTCGGTAGGGAAGTGAAGCACCTGTTGCGGGTTCTCGAGGAAGAGATGGGTGCCGGCGCTGGGCTGATCAAAATCAAGAAAATCGAGCGCCGGGGCGCTTTCCGGGCTGAGTAGTTGTGCCGGCAAGCCGTGGGCGGCCTTCAACGTGTAGCTGCCACCGCTGTTGGGGAAGAAGATGGCGACACGCGCCACCATCAGCGTCTCCGAAAGCCGGTCCACGATGGAATGGAGCAGCCGGTCCAGGTCGGTCTGCGAGCTCAAGCCGCGGCCGAAAGTGATCAGGGTCTGGCGATAGTCGTAGCGCTTGCGGTCAAAGACCCGGTCGACCCGTTCCTGGATAGCGCGCTTGAGCGGCTCGAAAAGCTGGGCCGTGATGATGATGGCGGCGATTAAGCCCCACGCGCCCGCGCTGGGCAGGCGGGTGTGCACCACCTCAGCCGCGAAGGCCACCGCACCAAAATACAGGCCGACCAGGGAAGCCGTCGCCAGGGTGTAAGTGACCCCGCGCTTGAAGATCAGGTCCACGTCCATCAGCCGGTAGCGCACAATGGCCCAGCTAAAGGTCAAGGGCAGGAAGATCAGGCAAATGCCCCCCAACCTGGCCAGAACGCTGGGAACCGGAATCCCGGTGAGGATAGGTATAACGTCCAGCATGGTGAAGGGGATGACGGTGAGCAGCGTGCCCCGGGTCAGCCACTTCAACTGCTGCCGGCGAAGCGGGTTCGTCTGCCGCAGGTAGTTGCGGAAGAAGACCATGGCAGCGAGCACGAAATAGAGTGCCAGGTACCCCATCGCGATCTGGTTGAGACGCGTGTCGAGCAGCGCCGTAGCCTGCCACTGCAGCATGGCCACCAGTTGGAGCACGATCACAGCCAGGCCGGGAAGGTAAATGAGGGAGTGGATCCAGTGCCGGCGAGAGGCCGGCTTCTCCTCGGGAAACGCTAATGCGAAGTGCAGAAAGAGCGCAGGTTGCAGGGCCCCAGCCAGGATCTTGCCCCAGTAGATGGTCCAGTCGAAAGTATTGAATTTCCCGGTGTAATTGAACGAATACAGGACAAACGAGGCCAGGCAAAAGACGTAAAAGTGAGTTGCCCGCGGGGCCGTCCACCGCCGGAAAAGAACATAGAGCCCGATGGACAGGTAAACCAGTGCAATGAGCCGCAGACCCTGATCCTGGCTTCGGTCGGTCGGCTCGAGCAAAACGGATGCGTGGATGGGAACCCCGGAACGGACCAGGCGGTAGTCGATGTTTCGCCAGGTACCCACAGCAAACCACTGTTTGGTGAGGAATGAGACACGAGGTGTAGATGCGTTATTGGCCGAAACCAGCAGATCCCCGGCCTTGATCCCGGCGCGCTCGCCGGGGCCATCTTTCAGTACCCGCGCGGCCCTCAGACCGCCGGGCGCCTCCATCCACGAAACCTGGTCGGTGGGTAGGGAGAAGGAGCTTTCTTTGGTGAAATTGAGCGAGGCAAGGATCGCGGCCGCCAGGGTGAATCCAGCGAGAAGAACCACCGCCATCCGAATTTGAAACGGCTTAAGCATCGCGTCGGTGCCAAAAAAGAAAAGATCCCCATGGACGCAGAGCACGCCGGGGACCAACAGGAAAGATCCCTGTTCAGCCGCAGCCCTTGGCGTTGCCCATTTGCAGCCACAGTATACTCTTGATTCAAGAAGAGATATACGCGGCCTACCCGAGCCGCTATCCGCTTAGTCACTCCCCAGGAGGCGTCGCCTGCTGTTTTCCACTACCTGGATATGAAGAGACATATCGGCTTATCCTGTTTTCGGGAAATCACCCTCCCCGGCAGCATGGCATTCTGTGCTCCACCGATGGGGCAGAAATGCCCGCAACCATCCTATTTTCGTGGGCATCCCGCGTTGCACCGTTGTGTTCCTACACAAAGTGAATAGAATGTGAATTCGTCCCTGGTTAAGAGGTCACTATGGCATTGGCGCGCTGGATGGTCGACGGTTTCGGGGGCATCCAGATTGAAAAGCAATGGCTCCCGGTGGAGGGGCACCGGATGCACTACCTCAAGGCAGGGAGCGGGCCGGAGCTTATTCTTCTTCATGGCCTGTTGGGTACCGCTTCCACCTGGGAGCCGACCATCCCCGGCCTTGCTGCGGAATCCACTCTTTACGCCGTGGATGCCCTGGGCATCGGCGAGTCGGAGCGCGTGCCTGGCATCGATGCCACGCTGGAAGCCCAGGCTTCCCGGATCGTAGGGTTCATGGATGCTGCCGCCATCCGCTGTGCCGACTTTTTAGCCACTTCGCATGGCGGAGCCGTCGCCTTGATGCTGGCTGCAAAATACCCCGCACGGGTAAGGAACCTGGTGCTGCACGCGCCGGCGAATCCTTTCTCTCACCTCGCTGACCCCCTCGTCCGCTTTTACCTGTCCGGTTTGGGAACCTGGTTTGCTCACCGCATCGGCGGCTTGCCGGAACATATGCAGGCCCTCGCCCTGGGCCGTATGTACGGCGATCCCAAGCAGTTACGGGATGGCTCCCTGGGAAAGTACATCCACTCCCTGCGGGTGCCGGGTACCGTCACTTATGTGCTCAGCATCCTGAGAGCATGGTCTGATGACATGGCCAAGCTGGAGTTGGCGCTGCAGTATATCCGACGGTTTCCCACCTTGCTGCTTTGGGGCGACCGGGACCGGGCGGTCTCTCTGGAGTCTGCCCAGGACCTGCGACGCTGCTTTGACCGGGTGGAATTGGTGGAGCTGCCGGGGACGGGACACTTGCCCTATGAAGAATGCCCGGAGACGCTGACCCGCCTGGTTAACTCATTTTTGCTGCGCATGCGCGGGCAGAGCGAGGCCGGCCCCCAACTGGTACAAAGCAGGGTGCGTTGAGGGTAGTGAAACAGTTTTGATCTTTTGCCGAAATCTCAAGTTCGGGGCGAGCGAAAACGCGCATACTAGGTCTAATAGCTGGGGCGCGACCCGGATTTTCGTGGAGTCTCGCTGCGTTGGCACCCTTCATGCGGCTTTCCTTACTGGAAGCCGCACACGCGAATATGGTTGGTGCCTCGTAGGGAAAATCCGGGTGGTTCGCCTACAGTTACGGGACAGAGGTTGCGATGAACAAAATGCTGCGCAAGAAGCTGATGCCGGCGGAATTCCTGGTCGCAAGTAGCTTGCTGCTGGCGCCAGGTATAGCGCTTACCGGGTACGCACAGAACACCTCACCAAGCAGTCCACAAGCTCCCCCTCCGGCGGCATCGACTATTCCTCCGACGGCATCGACGACTCCTCCAGGCGCATCGGCTACTCCGCCGGGCCCTCCAACTGACCAGACCATGCCGGGTGTGAAACCAGGCAGTGTTGACGACGTGAACGCCGTGGGCACGCGTGATATTGGCGGCCGTGGCATGGGCAACTGGTACTCCACCGAAACCGAGATTCGCATGGGTAAGTCCTACGCCATGCAGCTGGAGAAGAGCGTCAAGTTCGTCAACGACCCAACGGTGGTTGAGTATGTGAACCGGATCGCACAAAACCTGGTTAAGAATTCTGACGCCAAGGTCCCCTTCACCATCAAGGTCATCGACTCCGACGAGGTCAACGCCATGGCGTTGCCGGGCGGTTTTATGTATGTCAACAGCGGCCTGATTCTGACTGCGGATGATGAAGCGGAGATGGCGGGTGTGATCGCGCATGAGATATCGCATGTGGCCGCCCACCACGCAGTGCGTGAGCAAACGCGGATGAACTATGCGCAGCTGGGGACGATTCCGCTGATCTTCATCGGCGGCTGGACCGGGTACGGCATTTACGAGGCGGCGCAGATCGGCATTCCGCTGACCTTCCTGCAGTTCTCCAGAGGCTTTGAGGCGCAGGCCGATTTTCTGGGCGTGCAATATATGTACCGCGCGGGTTATGATCCGCAGGCTTTCGTAACCATCTTCGAAAAACTGGAGAACCTGGAGAAAACCAAGCCCAACTTGATTTCCAAGGCATTTTCCAGCCATCCACAGACTCCGGACCGCATTGAGGCGACGCAGAAGGAAATAGCCACTCTGCTGCCGCCGAGGGCAGAGTATGTGGTCACGACTTCGGAATTTGACGACGTCAAGGCTCGTTTGGCCCGCATCGAGAACAAGCGTAAGCTGAATGACAACGGCAAGGGCAACCAACCTACCTTGCGTAGGGCCAGTTCCACGAACAGCGATCCGAATGCGCCTGATTCGCAACAAGGCAACGATCGGCCGACGCTGCAGCGCAGGGACGATAACTAACGCAGGATAGCTAATCGGGGCCACAAGAGGGGTCGCAATGAGCAAGAGGCTGATACCCGCGGAGTTCCTGGTGGTCAGCAGCTTGCTGCTGGCGCCCTCTTTGGCGCTGAACGGCTTTGGGCAGAACAGCCCGCAAAGCAGCCCACCGGCTAGCCCGCCAACGGCAGCTCCCCCTCCGGCGGCATCGACTCCGCCGGGTCCGGCGACAGACCAGACCATGCCGGGCGTGAAACCCGGCAGTATCGATGACGTAAACGCCGTGGGCACCCGCGATATTGGCGGTCGCGGCATAGGCAATTGGTACTCCACCGAGACCGAGATCGGCATGGGCAAGTCCTATGCCATGCAGCTACAGAAGAGCGTCAAGTTCGTCGATGATCCGGTGGTGGTTGAGTACGTGAACCGGATCGCGCAAAACCTGGTCAAGAATTCTGACGCCAAGGTTCCCTTCACCATCAAGGTCATCGATTCTGACGAAGTGAACGCCATGGCGTTGCCGGGCGGGTTTATGTACGTGAATAGCGGCCTGATTCTGACTGCGGACGACGAGGCGGAGATGGCGGGTGTGATCGCCCATGAGATCTCGCACGTAGCTGCCCACCATGCGGTGCGCGAGCAAACCCGGATGAACTACGCCCAACTGGGGACGATTCCGCTGATTTTCATTGGCGGCTGGACCGGGTACGGTATCTACGAGGCGGCGCAGATCGGCATTCCACTGACGTTTCTAACGTTCTCCAGAGGATTCGAGTCGCAGGCTGATTTTCTGGGCGTGCAGTATATGTATCGCGCGGGCTATGATCCGCAGGCTTTCGTAACCATTTTTGAGAAGTTGGAGAATCTGGAAAAGACCAAGCCCCACCTGATTGCGAAAGCATTTTCCAGCCACCCGCAGACGCCTGACCGCATTGAGGCGACGCAGAAGGAGATTGCTACCCTGCTGCCGCCGCGGGCCGAGTACGTGGTGACGACTTCAGAGTTTGACGACGTCAAGGCTCGTTTGGCGCGCATCGAAAACAAGCGCAAGACGAATGACGGCGGCAAGGGCAACCAACCTACTTTGCGCCGGGCCAGTTCCCCGCCCAGCGACCCCAATGCGCCGCCCGACCCCTCGCAGCCGGGCAACGACCGGCCCACGCTGCAGCGCAGAGACGACAACTAGGTAAAGGAAGAAGACGGACCAGCGCGGTGGGGTCCCACTCAAGCCCCACGGCACGCCGGGCAGGTTAGCCGTGCCGTAAATGTCCTGCGCGGGTTGTGGCTTTAGCCGCTGAGGTACGGTTTTCACAGTAATTTCCGTGCAGGCACAAGCTTGGAAAGGCGTACCTCGGGGGCTTTAGAGGGTGTGTGACAACCGGCAATGAACCGCAAATCGGACCCAGGCCCGTAGGGCCGGTAGCCAAACATCAGCCCACTCCGGATCCGGATTTCCTGTGGACCTTGCTGGCGTTGGCGCACTTCATGCGGCTTTCCTTAACGAAAGCCGCACACGCGGATGTTGGTGGCGCCCCGTGCAGGAAATCCGGAGAAGGGCTGAGATAGGGATAGGCAAGATTATGGAGCGCTGGAGGCGCGGCATTACCAACATTCGGGGGTGCCGCACCTCCGGCGCTCGGACGTTGTTGTGGAATCGATGTCCCAGCCCTCCCGGGCTGGGCTGAAGTTTGGCTACCGGCCCTACGGGCCTGGGTCCGATTCGAGGTCTATTTTCGAGTTCCCACACAGACTCGGTAGCCCTCATTGCGGTGGCTTTTTTTGCGGCACGGCTGAAGCCGTGCCCTTCGTACAAATCGGGTGAAGCCTTGTTTTGCCTGCCCCGGCGTGCCGTGGGGCTTGAGTGGGATACCACCGCACTCGACGCGCCTTCTTAACCCTTCAGCAGCCTTTCTTGCATTTAGCAAGTATCGCGGCCTGTAGCCGCTCGCGCAGCCCGGTGGGCAATTCGTAGATCTCGTGATTGCGGTAAATCTCGATGGTTTTTTGCGTGGTACGCAGGGTGATTACGCAGTGCTCGCATCCCTCGAGGTGGACCTGCAGATCGGCGACCAAGCCAGTCGGAACCTGGTTATCGAGAAAATCGCCGAGTTGCGCCAAAAACTCTGAGCAGTTCATTTGGTCCCATCCTCATTCTTGCGGAAGTAGCGGCTCAACCGCTCCCGCAACTGCAGCCGCGCCCGCAGTAACCGCGACTTGACCGCAGGCACGCTCAGTCCAAGCGTCTCCGCAGTTTCTTCCGTCGAAAGTCCTTCCACATCGCGCAACACAAACACTACCCGGAAACCGGGGGGCAAGCCCTGGATCGTCTTACGCAAGATCTCCGCCAGCTCCGACTGCCCATACATCATCTCCGGATCGGGCCGCCATTCGGCCAGGTCGCGCGGCATCGAGCCCTCTTCGGTCTCTACGTCCTCGTCGATCGACACCATGCGTCCGGTGCGGCGCTTGCGCAGCCGCATCAACGACTCGTTTACCGCAATGCGGACCAGCCAGGTGTAAAACTTGGAATTACCCTGAAACTGCTCCAGCTTCTCGTAGGCCTTCAGAAATGCATCCTGAACCACATCCTCTGCATCCTCCCGATTCTGGGTGATGTGCTGAGCAATGCGGAAAACCTGGCGATCATACTGCTTCACCAGTTGCTCGAAGGCCTGCACATCGCCTTCGCGCGCCCGGTTGACCAGCAAGATGTCCGGATGAACTTCTTCGGTCCCTTCTGCTTGGATGATAGGCATGTCAGTCGGGTTCAGAAATTCGACCTTTCCAGAGCTTTCTCCGGTTGTTGCATCTTGCGGATGCGGGGGGAGAAAGTGGTATTCGATATGGGAGCGCATGGGATGGGCCGCCCGCCGGCGCCGCGCCTTATCTCATACTAAATGGGCATGGCGGCGCAGGGCAAAATAGGTAAATCTCCGAAGTAGGCCTAAGTGTCAATGGGGGAGCACAGGCTGCCAGCGATCTGATTTGACCTGATTTTTGTGCCGCGCGCAGTGCCCTCTCCCATTGTGGGGCGGCGGCGGTGTTGGATTGGGTTCCTTTCCGGATCGGGGTGCGACGAAACCCTGATTGCAACCAAATTTTCCGCTTAGAGTCTTTATATAAGAGCAGATTTGCCTGTGGTTTACTGGGTGGCTTGTTCCATCGACCAGACCGGGCCACCGGCCGGTTTATTTGGCATCCGTTGTGAAAGCAAATCCGCTGCAAGCAGGGAAGTGAACGAGTTGGTGGAAGTAATCCATCGCATGACGAAGCGAAAAGCCCTTCTGCCTTGGGCGATGCTGGTTGCTGTAACTGGAATGGGAGCCCAGAACACCCCTGCGGCCCCTAAAGCTGCTAGCAAGACTCACCATGCAGCGCATGCCGGCAGCACGCACACCAAGAAGACGGCGACGCCGCATGCAAAGACGGGTGTGCGGCACGTCAAGACACATCGCAAGCCGCGTTCCGCCAAGAGTATCGCCCGCAGCCACAAGCTTCAGATGGCCTTTGTTGCCTCTTCGCAACTGCGCCCAATGGCCCAGGAACTCACGACGATGCGGTCTCCGGCGGCTTACGCCGGGGTCACTGCCTACGCCCACGCGCACACGGGAGAAGCCGCCTCCGCAGCCTACCTGGCCCTGGGCCATGCCTACCTGTTGGATCATCGCTATCCGGACGCAGCCAGCAGTTTCGTAAAAGCCAACGCTTCAGGAAAAACCCTGGACGATTACGCCGATTTTCTCGCGGCCCAGGCGGATATGGAAGCGGGCAAGCTCTCGGATGCCGAAGCGCTGCTGACCGGCTTTGCCACCAAATATCCGGAAAGCATTTTTGTCGGCCGTTTGCCGGTGATGATTGCCAATCTCTCCCTCCAGCAAAACGATCCGCAAACGGCGTTGCGGGTTCTTCACCAGCATGCCGCGGACCCGATCTCCACTCACGCGGATTTTCAATTGGCCCTGGCGCGGGCCAACCAGATGATGGGCAACGTGGACGAGGCGGCCCGGCTCTATCGTCACATCTTCCTCAGTTTTCCTTTAAGCAACGAAGCTGCACAAGCCAAGACGCAGCTGCCGGTGGTGGGCGCCGCCGCAACATTGACCATGAGTGAACGCAGGGCGCATGCGGACGCGCTGTATGCAGGTGGCCGCTATGCAGAGGCGGGCGAAGAATATCGCGCGCTGGCCAATGACTCTGCGCAAGCCGATGCTTCGGCGAAGAATGCGCTGCTGGTGGCGGCTGCGGAGTGCGACTTGAAGACCAAGCGACTGAGCAAGCAGGAAGTGGATGCTCTGCCGGACACGCAGGATGAGAGCGGCGCGCGGCGCATGTATCTCGCCGTGGAGCTGGCTCGCAACAAGGATGATGGCAGCGCGCAGCAAGGTTTGGTGACGCAAATGGAACAACGCTTCCCTGACAGCCCCTGGTTGGCGGAAGCGCTCTACACCTCGGGAAACATGTATCTGCTGCGCAAGGATTATCCCCAGGCGATTGTGTACTACAGTGAGCTGTCCAAGCGCTTTCCTGAAAATCACTATGCGCCCAGCAGTCACTGGAAGGCCGCGTGGTTGAACTATCGTCTGGGAAACTACTCCGAGGCGGCGGTGCTCTTCGACAAACAGATTGCGCTCTATCAGGGCGGCAAGGAGATCCCCGCGGCGCTGTATTGGCGCGGGCGCCTGTACGCCGACCAGGAGCATCGGCCGGCCATGGCCGCGGCTTACTACCAGACGGTCTCGCGAGCCTTTGAGCATTATTACTACGCCCAGATGGCGCGCGATCGATTGGCGGAGCTGGGCCAGGTGACAGCGTCCGACGTGGCCATGCTGAGTAGCATTCATCGCGAAGAGATTCCACCGCTGACGGACGATGTTCCGGAAGATGACGAGCACGTGATCAAGGCCCGCCTGCTGGCCAACGCGGGATTGAACGAGTACATTCCGGCAGAGATTCAAGCGGCCGACGGCAGCGATCAGTGGGGAGCATTTGCCGAGGCGGAGATTTACGCCTCAGACGGCGAAACCTTCCGCGCCATGCGGGTGTTGAAGCGGGCTCTGCCCTTCTATACCTCGGCGCCCATCGACACCATTCCCATGGGTTACTGGAAGATTCTTTTCCCGCAGCAGTATTGGAGTTCGATTGAGCAGGAGTCAGCCAAAAACGGGCTGGATCCGTACATGGTCGCCTCGCTCATCCGCCAGGAATCGGAGTTCAACCCTGGGGCCATTAGTCCTGCCAATGCGTTCGGCCTGATGCAGTTGCTGCCCTCGGTGGGCCGTTCCATGGCCAAGGAAGAGGGCATCCATCATTTAAACGAGGTCGAACTGCTCAACCCGCAGACCAATATTCGTCTTGGCTCGCGCTATCTGAAGCAGACGCTGGACAAGTTTGGCGGTCAGGCCCCGTATGCCTTTGCCGCCTACAACGCGGGCGACAGCCGGGTGACGGATTGGCAATCGATCGGCAAGTATCACGGCATGGATGAATTTGTGGAATCGATTCCGTTTACCGAGACGCGCGAGTATGTGCAGGCGATTGTGCGCAATGAGTCGATCTATCGCGCGTTGAATGCGGCCCGTGAATTGAGTGAAAAGACGCAGCAGGCGAGCACGGCTGCACAACAGAAGACAGTGACTACGCAGCAGTAGAGCTATGTGCATCCTTGGTGCATGCGGCAAGAGAATTGATATGGCGAACGAATCGTGGATTGACGAAAACAAGACTCGCGGAAAGAATGAGGTCAATGTTCCGCTGGTGGAATTTGAATTATCAGCAACAAACTTCACCGCGGTAGGTGACTCGGCCAATGAGTAAGCATCAGCAGAACAGATTCCCCCGGCTTGCGATTGTAGAGCCACCCGAAAAAAGACCAACCCAGCAATCCCCCGGGGCGCGCTGGTGGGGCCCGCAGCGCTCGCTCGGCTTTAACCTGAAACAGGCAACCCGAACAACCCAGATGCCATCCCAAGCCATCCGTATGGCTGTTATGCCGACGTTGTCGCGTAACTTGTGGTTCGCGGTGATTGCCCGCATTTGGAATTTTTTGCGCAGCTATTTTGATGCCGGGAAAAAGCGCCAGCGTGGTGCGGCTGTTCTGGTGTTCCGCCGTCCTGCTGGCCCGGGGTTCCGTCGGGTGATGACGCAGGAGACCTTCGCAAACAAGAAACCCAACGGCAGCGTCCATTGGCAAAGTGATTGTGGAGTAGCACCCAAGGAGGGGGGCAGAAGGTAGCAGAAGCGGGCCTACAGGAAAAGAGCAAGGAGAGCAGGACCAACCCTGAACGCTACATAAATGCGGTGGAGCACAGGTAACAGGATCGCATAGGAGGAATTGCATGTTGACAGAGCTTGAATTGCTTGGAGAGTGGATTCCAGAGCAGATGGAACCTGGAACCCTGTTTGTTCTGGAAAACACGGGAACGATGGGTGAGGCAAACAACCCGTATGTAGCCGTGTTAGCTTGTCCTCATTGCGGCGCGTTAGGTCTGATCACGAAAATGCAATATGTGGGTATGGAATCGATGATCTGCGGTTCGGACTACTGCTCCTCGGAGTATTACCTGAACGATGAAGGAATCGAATACCGAAAACCGCACTAGAGATTAGAAAAGTAGTAAGACAAAAGGGGCGCGCTCGTGGAGACGGGCGGCCCCTTTTGTCGTTGCAGCGTCCTTTCGCGAGTCACACATCCCGGCTGCGGGGGTACAATTGCCCACCCTGCGGACGACCATTAAAAGCGGGGTGAAAGAGGAAGTGAATTCATGCTCGGAGCACAGATTGGCGAAACCAAAGGCAAGAGAATCGTAAGACGGGTCCTTTCCACGGACCCCACAACTGTAGAAGTCTCGTTTGAAGACAGCGGCCACTTGTTCGGTGTTCCCACCACCGGCTTGGGGACGTACACATCGGTCATCCGTCCAGATGGGTCCATTTATGGCGACGGCCAAGGAATCAACATGACGGAGGATGGCGAGGGCATTAGTTGGACGGGAATGGGCGTGGGCAAATTCGGACCAGGCGGCGCCGTCAGCTACCGCGGCATGCTGTTCTTCCAAACCAATTCCCAGAAGATTTCGCTCGGCTCCGGTTGCGGAGCCTTCGAATACGAAGTAGATGCAGCAGGGGCCACAACCTCCAAAGTCTGGGAGTGGAAGTAAGGAACTGAGATCCCGGGGCTGATGCGGGCCGCGGGTTTACCGCCTGCGGCCCTCCAGCCGGGGAGCTGAGGAGCCCGATGTAACATGGTTTTTTGATCGAGGTTCACTTCCATGGATGATCTCGTCAAGAGTGCCCGCACTGCCCTCACCCGCGCCGAACTTCCCGGCATGAGCCTCATAGAACATCTGGAAGAACTGCGTAAGCGCGTCATCCATTCGGCGGTGTATCTGGCGGTGGGGTTTGCTGTCGGTTGGGCCTTCCGTGAGCGGCTTTATGGATTCATCCAGGCGCCCCTCGACCAACTTCATATTCCCCTGAACTTTACCCACCCGACAGACGGCCTGACGCTGGACCTGAAGACCTCATTCGTTGGTGGCGCTATCCTGGCCAGTCCCTTCGTGTTGTTTCAGATTTGGCTCTTCATCTCGCCCGGCTTGTATGCCCGTGAGAAGCGCTATGTTTGGCCCTTCATGTTCGCCACCATCGGCCTCTTTCTTGCCGGTGCGTATTTCGGATACCGTTGGGTTCTGCCCGGAGCGATCAAGGTATTGGTGCTCGACTACGGTCATCGCTTCCATCCGATTCTTACCATCGAGGACTATACCGGCTTCTTCCTGGCAATCATCCTTGGCCTCGGCATTGCCTTTGAGCTCCCGATCCTTATGTTTTTCCTGGCGCTCTTCGGTATGGTGGACGCCAGGTTTCTGCTCCGCAACTTCAAATACGGAGTGATCCTTATCTTCATAATTGCGGGCGCGATTTGCCCCCTACCCGACCCGTGGAGTATGTGCCTCTTCGCTTGCCCGCTGCTTGTTCTCTACTTGCTCGGCGTAGGAGTGGCCTTCCTCGCTCATCCTTCGCGGAGGAAGTCGAAGGCCAAGCCAAGCGGCCCGGGACTGGGCATCGTCGTTCTTGCCCTAGTGCGATTGTCTGCGCTGTTGAACGGCCAACGTCAGGCTCATCGCCCTTTACGAACCTCTCCTCTCTGGTAGTGCTGGACCTGGACGCGGATGCTTGATATCCGGGCCCGGCTCTAGTGGCCGCGGAAGAAGTCACTCTTACGTAGGTCCACCAAATTGAGTCCCGCTGGCTGAGGGTCAGTCTTGTCCATTTTTTGGGGGGGCGATCGGCAGATTTAGAGAGCACGCGCTGAAAACAAATCGGCGGATTGGGTGTGTTAGGGAATCAGTCGCGAATGGACGACTGAGAATCAGACTTGTCGAAAGCAGCTCTTCAGCATTGCTTCATTGGTCAGACGACGTGCGCGGCGGCGGCTTAGCTGGCAGCTTTTTATAAAATTTTATATTTTTGGGTCGTTTTAAGGATTTGGCAGCTTAGCGGGGGCGGACGAAGGGGTTGAATGGGTTCTTTTTTATCGAGAAAGGAACTCTCAGGTCTGGAACAGGAGTGAAGAGGGGGACATAAGGTGGCGGGGCCTCCGAGGGGCTAGAGGGTTTGACGAAGGTCGACTGGCCGGGGCCAGGGTCCGGAGGCGCCGCTGCGGCCGAGCCGGGGACGGCGGGCGAATCTTCTTCCTGGTTCGGGGAGGGGCTTGGCTGCGGGTCGATGGTTGTGGCCTGCTGCTTGCGAAGCCATGCGGAAGCATAGATTTCCGGGGCGGGTGCAGAGGGAGATTTTTTCTCTTGGGAGGAGACGGCTCGGCGGTCGGGGATGAAGTTTTCCATGGCCACGATCATGGAGAGGGCCTTGACCTGTCCGGTAACGCTGCCTCTGGTCATTTCATGGCTGAGGTTGGCGATTTCCCAGAGGCGGTCCAGTACTTGTTGGCGGTCCAGACTGAGCCGGCGTAGGCCGTCGGCCTCTTGTTGGACGAGCTGTTGTTGCACGGCGGCGCGGTGCTCGAGCATGTAGTCGCGGACGCGTGGTTTGGATTTGGTGTAGGCGGCGGAGTCGGGATTGAGGCCGACGGCTTCGGCGGCATGACGGTCGGTCATGGCGCCAGAGAGGACCAGGCGGGCAAAGGCTATTTCCTGATCGGTGATGGGATCGCTTACTTTATTTTTGGGCATAGGTGGCTCCTAAAATTTGAGGCAGGAATTTGAGGGAAGCTATGGGCTTTCTAGTGCACAGGGAAGCAGGATGGCATGCACAAAAAAATCCCGCGGGGCGGGATGGTTGGAATGCCTTATTTTTGACAGGGATCTAGTGAGGCACCGGACAGCCGTAAAACTGTCCTTCGCTCGCGCTAAGGCCGAAACTACCGGCAACTGCCGGCCAGCGAGCGGTGACGCGAGAGTCCGCCGGCTGCCGAAATCGTCTGCTAACAGGATATAACGCTTCGGAATCGGATTTGGCCGCGGAGACTCTTTTCTTGAGTCGCCGGTTATCGTTTCTTAGGTTACTTTTGGTTGGCGAGGGGACACCTAGCGCTTCTCGACGTTTGTCACTGTCATGAGTTCCAGTTGTACCCAGTCCGAAATGAATAACTTTGCGGCAACACAGAAAGAAACTTCGGCCCACGGATGTACAGATGAGCATCAGTTGGAGGCAATCTTGTGGTTGTGAAATACTGGCTCAGCGCGGAGCAGGACTGGCCCTCTGCACCAGGTCCTAACCGACAATGCCCGGATGGCGAAATCGGCAGACGCAGCGGACTTAAAATCCGCAGGCCGCAAGGCCGTGGGGGTTCAAGTCCCCCTCTGGGCACCAGGATCAGACCGGACTTGTTTTTTCCTGAGCGGCGTCAGTGAACTTCTCCAAAAGCTCGATCAACTCCCGGGCTGTAATCGGCTTCGCGATGTAGCCGTCCATCCCCGCCGCCAGGCAACGCTCCCGATCGCCCGCCATCGCGTGGGCCGTCATGGCGAGAATCGGCAGGCGCTTACCAGTGTCTCGTTCCTGGGCACGGATGGCGGCGGTCGCCTCGAATCCATCCATCTCCGGCATCTGTACATCCATCAACACCACATCGAAGTTCTCTCGCTCGATGGCGGTGAGGGCTTGGCGTCCGTCGCAAGCTAAGGTGACGTGGTGTCCCTCTTTCTCCAGGAAGCGGCAAGCGATCTTCTGGTTGATCACATTATCCTCCGCCAATAGAACACGTAGCTTCTTTACCTTCTTCAGTACGGTATGAGGGGTAACCGCGGGGGAAGTGCCGGGCTGCGAGGACAACCTTTCCCCCTTGGGGATGCCTTCGCGAAGGTTCGCAGTGAAGTGAAAGGAACTACCGCGCCCCAAGGCGCTCTCCACCCAGATCGTGCCGCCCATCAACTCCACTAATCGCGAGGAGATGGTCAGACCTAGCCCAGTGCCCCCAAATCTGCGCGCCGTAGAGCCATCCGCTTGTGAGAAAGCGTCGAAGATAAGCTTCTGCTTTTCGGGTGCGATCCCAACCCCGGTGTCTGACACTTCGAAGTGCAGTCGTAATCCATCTGGCGTCCTTGAGTCGACCGCGACCCTGAGTCCTACTTTGCCGCGCTCGGTGAACTTGATGGCGTTGCCCAGGAGATTGATTAGAATTTGCCGCAAACGGCTCAGGTCACCGACCACCAGGGATGGCACCTCAGGGCTGATGTCGGAGGTCAATTCGAGACTCTTCTGCTGGCCACGGACGCTCAACATCTTGAGGGTCAAAGCGATGCAGTCACGCAGGTTGAACTCAGTGGAGTCCAGGTCGAGCTTGCCCGCTTCGATCTTGGAGAAGTCGAGGATGTCGTCGACGATGGTCAGCAGCGAATCGGCGGAGGACTTCACCAGGCTGGCACATTCCCTCTGTTCTGCATCGAGCGCTGTAGCCAAAAGGAGATCGGTCATGCCTAGCACGCCGTTCATCGGTGTGCGAATCTCATGACTCATGTTGGCCAGGAACTCGCCTTTGGCCCGGTCGGCATCTTCGGCCGCGATGCGGAGTGTAGCCGCTTCCTGCAGCTGCTGCCGGATAACGTGGGTTTGCTCGGCGACTCGCTTGCGCAGAATGAACACCCAGGCAAGAACTACCAGCGTGAGCACCGCCACCAAGGCAAGTAGGCTGATGGCACGAGCCGGAGTCCACCAGGAGGGAGTCTTGATCACGACAACATCCTGTGGCGACCGCAGCAGGATGCGAAACGACTCAGGCACCGAAGAACCATGCCAATAGGTGCCAGCCCTCTCGGTGCCGTCCTTCACCGAACAGATTCCGACAATTCTGAGTGTGGTTCCTTTTTTCCAGGCCGGCAGCCGGGCTCGAGATTGTACGGGCAAGATGGCGGAAAAAACCTGATGCTGGGAAGACAACACGATGTTTGGGTCGCTTGCATTTTCGTCCTGGCCGACAAGCTGGCCCTCCATCTCCACCAATTCGGCGTCGTGATCGCCTTGCAACGCCTGGTCGGCGGTAACGGCTATGGGAGGAGCCAACGACTGAAAACCCGCTGCGGTATA
Organism: uncultured Acidobacteriaceae bacterium; assembly: GCA_963785315.1. Classification (GTDB taxonomy): domain Bacteria; phylum Acidobacteriota; class Terriglobia; order Terriglobales; family Acidobacteriaceae; genus PALSA-350. The sequence goes on from CAWAUX010000012.1 coordinate 735,940, forward strand.
GGTTGCACGGGTCAAGGTAGGAGTAAATGCGCCCATAATGGGAAAACCGATCACATCGGCTAGCTCCCCGGGATGCAGGGGGGTCGTTTGATCGGTCTGGGCACAAAGACCCTGGGGACCGTCCTGAAGACAAAGCAGCCGGCCAGGCCAGGCCAGAGTAACCGTCCCGCGAATATGAACGCGGTGAATGGAAGCGGGTTCGGGAGAAAATCGAAACAGACCGCTGACTGGCGAGATCGGTAACGAGAAGGGATGGGTGGGCGCGGGCTCCACAACTATTACCTCGGCGCGGTTGGGAAAGTGGAGGAATGCGCCCGTCATCGCCCCATGGTGATTGAACAAGGGGGCCTGGTTGCCCCGAAGCCTGATCTTAGCGTCGATCAGACTGTCATAATTCACGCCGGCTTCCTTGACCGTGGTGGCCCTGATCGTGCCGTCGCTCAAAGCCAAATCCAGCTCGATCTTTTTTCCAGACTCTCGGACGGCATGCACCACACCCTCGACCTCCACCCATTGCCCGTCCTCCGCGCCGGTCACCATCTGGGCGAAAGTGACCCTGGACGCGGTCGAAGGCAAAGGGGACTTCCCAAGCAAGCGCGCCTCGCTGGCACGGACAATGGGAGCATAACCCCCTGCGGCACTTACGCCCTTAACTTCAAGCAGGTCGCCGGCTTGGAAAGGAATCGCAGGCATGGACGAGAGTTCAACATAGATGCCGCCGGAAGAGTCGGAGATCCAAACCGTCGGATGTCGCGGATCGATGTAAGGGTCGCAGTAGGTGACTACGGCGCGCAGATGCACGGGATAGTTCTGCGCCGCATGGCCGGAGGTCAGGCTGTGGATATCATGCGCTGTCGTGAGGGTAGGTAAGGAATTTCGCTCAGACGGCCGTTGCTGACAGACGGAATCTGCCGCCCCCGAAAGCAGGCCGAGTACCACGGTAATCAGAGCAAGATAGCCGCTTCGGTGCACATCTCTGCCCTCCTACTGCGTATCGGCATTTTCGGGGCGTTACCGCAATTTCATTTGCGGGCTGACAGGGTTAGCCTCGAAACTATCACCGGAGGAGAAGAACGAGATGAAACCAGATGTGCTGATTGCCGGCGCGGGCCCGGTGGGATTGACGATGGCGGCGGAGTTGGCGCGCTTTGGGCTTTCTGTTCGGATTGTAGACAAGAATACACAGAGGACGGACAAATCGAAGGCCATCGTGGTGTGGGCGCGGACGCTGGAGTTGCTCGACCGGATGGGACCGGGAGTTACGGAGCGGTTCATTGAGACAGGTTTGAAGGCGGAGCACGCAAGCATGTTCTCGGGTGGAGAGGAGATTGGGCATGTGGATCTGTCGAACGTGGATTCGCCGTACAAGTTTGTTCTCTTGATTCAGCAGAGCGAGACGGAGCGGCTGCTGGAGGAGCAGCTTGCTTCTTTCGGGGTGAAGGTAGAGCGACAGGTGGAGCTGAAGGCCTTTGAGCAGAGCGCGGATGGCGTGACATCCAGCCTGGGTCATGCGGATGGGAGCGAGGAGAAGGTAGAGACACAGTGGTTGATTGGCTGCGATGGTGCGCACAGCGCGGTGCGGCACACGCTGGGGATGAGTTTCGAGGGAAGCACTCTGCTCAATGACTGGATTCTCGCGGACGTACATATCAGCGGAATGCAGGGACCGCCGGCGGTCGATATTCATTGGCACGCGCAGGGTGTGCTGGCGATCTTTCCGCTGGGAGGAACCCGGTATCGAGTGATCGCGGATGCGGGTGAGTCGGCCTCGAGTGGTATCGGAGAGCATCGTGTGCCTACGATCGAAGAGGTCCAGGAGATTCTGAATGTTCGGGGACCGAAGGGGTTGGTAGCGAGCGATCCGGTGTGGCTGTCAGAGTTCACCATCAATGAGCGGAAGGTTGCGGATTATCGAGCGGGACGGGTGTTTCTCGCGGGTGACGCGGCGCATGTGCATAGCCCGGCGGGCGGCCAGGGTATGAACACCGGGATGCATGACGCGTTCAATCTGGCTTGGAAGTTGTCGCTGGTGTCGCGGGGGCTATGTGTTGCGGAGCCCCTATTGCTGAGCTACAGCGCAGAGCGGAGTGCTGTGGCGAAGCTGGTTCTGGAGGCGACCGGCGAAGCAACGAAGATCACCTTGATAAAGGGCGAGGCGAAGCAGTGGATTCGTAACCATGTTGCTTCGCTGATGTTTGGGTTTGCGCCGATACGGCACGCCATGGCCAATGTTCTTTCAGAGATCGCGGTCGGTTATCCGGACAGTCCGCTGAATAGCTCCCATGGATTTGGGCACGATGGACCGGCGCCGGGGAAGAGAGCTCCGGTTGGTAAAGGTGAGACATCCGTTGGAGGAGGAGCTGTGCCGCGCTTTGCATTGTTTGCCGCGGAGAATGACGATCATGCCCGCGTTGTGAACGAGTTTGCTGAGATCCTCGAACCGCGGTTGCGAACGCCCTATGATGCGAAGGGCCTTTGGCTCGTGCGGCCAGATGGCTACGTCGCCCTGCGAGCGAAGAGCGGTGACACGGAAGAGGTGCGAAGGTATTTGCGCGAGTTATGCAGCTAATTCGCGGGGTCTGGGCGCGCTGGGGCGGGTGCCTTACGTACAGTGCTCTCAGCAGGCTCTCCACTACGCTGCGCTCCGGCGGGGATGACAATTCGCGCAGTGGAGGGATCTGCGGTTTCCCGGATCAAAATCGCGGAGAGTCCTCAAGCGGTTTCCAACTGTAGCTGATTGCTTTCACCGCCGCTCCTCTGTGGGCAAACCACTCAGCCTCGGTGACCGGATAATCGCCCCGGCGGTCGATGAGGATGTAGGTCGGCGTCTTGGAATATAACTTGTAGCCGAATTCACCCGCGAGCTCGCGCAGAAGAGTTGCCTTTTCCGTGTTCGACAGCATGGCAGAGTCAAGACTTGCAATAGTAGACATTTTAGGTGCTCCAAGCCGGCTTGTGTTCTTGCCGGACTGATCCTTTTATAGCTTCACTATGTGGTACACGCCATGCTTCTTCGTCTGCCAGGAAAGCGGAGGTCACACCGGATCACCCCTGCAAGTAACCCAAAATCAACCCTCGCGTTTAGTATGCTGCTAAGGCGCCAACGTCAGGCCGGCGGCGATAACACCATGGTCACCACGGGATCGGTTACGAGATTCGTTCACAGAGCGCTAAAGCGCTCTTCCCCCCGCATAAACGCGGGGCTCCCACGACCCAATTGGGACAGGTTACACAGTTCCGGCCACGTGCTTCAGAGTCATCTCGACCACCGCCAGAACAGCGCGATCGACTCCCGAGAGAGAATCCCGCTCCGAAATTCCTTTATACGAATCGAGTAGCCGCTCCAGTACTTCCATAGCATTCGGAACTACCGTGAACGGCGAGACGTTGCGTGACAGCTCAATTGGGTCAGCCATGGTCGGCTCTCCAGCACATGATCTATTGAGAGACAATAGACGGAACATCGATCCGGTTTCATCAGATCCTAACTTGCAGAAACCAATGGAAGAGTTCGTGGGGAAATGCCGTCGGAGTTCAACCTTACCGAGTCTGACCTTTCCAGTCATGCTTCATCCTTCGACATAAACACACCCAGGTACCCGTTCGTCGATTACCCCACGCCCGGAATTCTTCTGGCTGTTCTTGACTGGGCCGGCGACGGAACGCTTCCCAAGCCGTGCATCGACTCCGCCGGCTTGCTGAAATTAATTTGCTGTTAAAAACTTCCGATCGGTCGGAACTTATGCATCCCATGGCCACGGCGCTTCATCTTTTCTGCAGGAGGTCATTTCGATGACAAATGACAAGAAGGTCGCGCTGGTCACTGGTGCAAATCGAGGGATTGGTCTGGAAACAGCCCGGCAGCTAGGGAAGAACGGCATTACGGTGGTAGTCGCGGCGCGGTCTTTGAAGACAGCCAAGGAAACGGCGGCGACGCTTCAAGGCGAGGGGATCGACGCATTCCCGGTACAGCTTGATGTGACCAAAGAAGAGGATCGCAAGGCGGCCGCTAAAGTGGTTGCCGAAAAGTTTGGCAAACTCGACATTCTCATCAACAATGCGGGCGTAGGCGCTGAAGATGGAATGTTTGCGCAGAAGACAGTGGAGACGAGCGAAGCGGAACTGCAGAAGGTTTTTGGTACAAATCTTTTCTCCGTAATTGCCGTGACCAGGGAGTTTCTGCCGCTGCTCAAGAAAAGTTCCGCGGGACGCATCGTTAACCTCTCCAGCATCCTGGGATCACTGACGTTGCATGCGGACCCGAACAGTCCCATCGCGGGCATTAAAACGTTCGCCTACGATGCCTCAAAGACCGCCCTGAATATGTTCACCGTGCATCTTGCATCGGAGCTGAAGGGCACCAACATCAAGGTCAACTCGGCGCACCCAGGCTGGGTGAAAACGGAGATGGGCACTGACCAAGCTCCGATGGAGATCGTAGACGGCGCCAAGACCAGCGTTCAGTTGGCTCTGATTGGCGCTGACGGCCCCAATGGCCGCTTTATCCACCTGGGCTCAGAACTGCCCTGGTAATGGATGGCCGTATTCGATGCGGAGGCAGGGCCGATGGAAGACCCTGACCTCTCGCATTTAGTTTTTCCGGATGAGATCTGATGCTAAAAGGGGAGCGAACACGACAGCGAATCATCGCTAAGGCGGCGCCTCTTTTTAACCGGAGAGGCTATGACGGCTGCTCCATGCAGGACATTAGCGCCGCCACAGGCCTCGAGAAAGGAAGCCTGTACAGCCACTTCGCCACCAAGGAAGAGTTAGCGGTGGCGGCCTTCGATCACGCCTGGGCACAGACCTGCTCTGCGCGAGTAGGCAACCTGGATCAGGCGCCCAACAGCGTAGACAAGCTCAAACTTCATATCGCAAATTTTGTTTCCAAACCCTCGTTTCCCGGCGGCTGTCCCATGCTCAATACGGTCCTGGATGCGGACGATGGGAATGCGACACTACGTCGCAAGGCCGAGGGTGCCATGCGCGACTGGGTGGGTTTCCTTGCGGATATAATTCGTGCCGGCCAGGCGAAGGGGGAAATCCGGTCAACACCTAACCCGGAAGAAGTCGCCCTTCTAATCATCTCGCTCCTGGAAGGCGCTTTTGTCAGCTCCAGGCTGCAGCGATCGCGAGAAGCTCTTGTTCTGGCTCAACGGCACCTGGACAGCTATCTCGAAAGCCAGGTGCGAGTGAACGCCTGAGGGATCCAGCCAAGCCGCTTCTGGCCCATCGCTAAGCGGGAAGCAATCCTGCTGCGCGATAACTTTCGACCAGGCTATCGTAGAGCGTGATGTCTGCTCGACTCCTTGCCATGAGTTGAGCGCCCATGATTCCAGAAAAGATAGCGCGTGCTCGCCTCTCGGCTTCCCTGGGGCTGACAAGTTTAGCGGCAACCAGCGTCTTCTTCAGCCAGGCGATATTGACGTCAGCAAAAGCTTGTACTTCCGTCTTGACCGAGTCGGGCAGATCGTCAAATTGCGCAGACATAAAGCTGCACAGGCAGATGCGATTGTCGTTCTCCAGTGCCCAGCGAAAGGTTTCAGGGTAGCGGCGCAGGGCGTCTAGCGGTTTCGGTGAGTTCTGCAGCAGGGACTCAAGGTAAGCTGCAGAATCTTCCCAGTAGCGCTTTGCCACCGCCGCAGCCAGGTCGGCTTTGCTGGGGAAGTAATAGTAGATACTCGCGGCTTTGATGCCTACCTCTTGTGCTAAATCACGAAAGTTCAAGCCTGCATAGCCGTGAGCCTGGGCGACAAGCTTTGCGGCGGCCAGAATACTTTCACGAGCATTCGCGCCCATAACAGCTCCTCCATTCTTCAAGCAGCGAGAAATATCTTCCATTTATGAATCTACCATGTGGCAGGTAGAATCTCAATAAGGTATCACCTGCCTAATGGCAGGTAGAAAGGCAGAAAATGAGCACTGTACTGACCTACTCCGACGCCACCAAGTTGGCCGAACTGATCCGCACACGCGAGGTCTCTCCGGTCGAAGTCATGAAGGCACACCTCGATCGCATCGAGGCTGTCAACCCCAGGGTGAACGCGATCGTTACGATTGCTGATGATGTTCTCGAGTCCGCCAGGGCAGCAGAAGCAGCGGTGCTGAGGGGAGATGAACTGGGCCCCCTGCACGGGGTGCCATTCACAGCGAAAGATTCGATCGACACTGCGAAGGTGCTGACCCAACGTGGTTCGCTCATCTTCAAAGGGCGCCTGCCCGAAACCGATGCGACCAGCGTTGCACGCATGAAGAAAGCCGGGGGCATTCTGCTTGCGAAGACCAACCTTCCTGAATTCTCCTACGGGATTGAAAGTGACAATCTACTCAGCGGCCGTTCGAACAACCCCTGGGATCTGACTCTTACGCCGGGTGGCTCAAGTGGGGGCGAGTCGGCGGCAATCGCGGCAGGCATGTCTCCGCTTGGCCTCGGTACCGACCTTGCGATCTCCGTGCGTGGTCCGGCTGCGCATACTGGCATTGTTTCGTTGAAGGGGACGCACGGACGTGTCCCGATGACAGGCATCTGGCCGCGTGTGCCGCGCCGTTTTTGGCATGTGGGCCCGATGGCACGGAGCATTCGCGATCTGGCGTTGGCCTTTTCGCAGCTGGCTGGACCTGACGGACTCGACGGATTCTCCAGCAGTGCCATCCCGTTCGATGCCGGAGTTGTCGGTTTTAACCAACGTTCGCTTCGTGTCGGCTGGCTGGTGGAACCCGGCTTTGGACCGATCGATCGCGAGGTAGCGGCGACCGTGAAAGCGGCCGCGGAGGCGCTCAAAGGCTTCGGTCACTCCGTCGAGTCTGTGCGCATCCCCGCGCTGGAACGCGACTCTGCGCTGGATGTGTTCAGCCGTCTGCACGTTCTGGAGATGAAGCCTGCAGTCGAGGAAGCTACGGCGGGTCGCAGCGACGAAGAGATCTCCTATATGGGCAGATATTTGCTATCGCTCCCCGATACGCCGATGAAGGAGTACATCGATGCGGAGCAGGCAGCGGACCGGCTCAAAGATGGTTATGCCGCGTACTTCCAGAAGTATGACGTATTGCTCACCCCGGTATTGCCGACTCCCTCTTTCAAGCATCGTCAGGAAGAGTTGGAGATCAACGGCCAGACTGTTGGCGCCATGGGCATCATGTCTGCGACGTCGCCTTTGAACGTGACTGGCCTGCCGGGCGTTTCCATGCGGTTTGGTACGAGCAAGGAAGGGATGCCGATCGGAGTACAAATCGTTGGCAGCTGGCAGGCCGAATCTACGATTCTCCACGTAGCGTCGCTTCTGGAGCAAATAAGCCCGGTAAGCGCTCTCCACCCGAATCTCTGACTCACCCGACCGAAGAACAAGCGAGCAGGAGCGGACGAGTGGCTCCTGCTTGCTCGCCTAACAGCCTCTGCCGTCCTCAGGAAGCGTTTTCTCCTGCTGCTGTACTCTGTAAGAACTATTTGGATAGGCGGCAGGCATGGTGAAGCAAGCGGGAAGAAAGGGCCGGCCCCCGGCGCGAAAGCAATCCGGCAAAATGGATATCCGCACCGTCGCGCAATTGGCGAACGTGTCCATTGCTACCGTCTCGCGCACCATCAACCGGGTGTCAACCGTGAACCCGAAGATGGCCAAGCGGGTGTGGGAGGCGATCGAAAAGCTGGACTACTTTCCCAATACCCAGGCGCGAGCGTTGGTGTCGGGACGCAGCCGGCTGCTGGGATTGATCGTTTCTGAGATCACCAATCCCTTCTTTCCGGAGCTGATACAGGGCTTTGAAGACATCGCCGTGGAGCACGGCTACGAGATATTGATCAGTTCGACGAACTACGATCCCCGGCGCATGTCCCTGTGCATACGACGCATGCTGGAGCGCAGAGCAGAAGGCGTGGCGGTGATGACCTTCGGGGTGGAACAGCCGCTGCTGGAACAGTTGGCCGAGCGCAAAGTGCCGCTGGTCTTTGTGGATGTAGGTCCGGAGAGGCCCGGCATCAGTTTGCTGCGGGTGGACTATCACCACGGCATCCAGCAGGGGGTGCAACACCTGGCAACGCTGGGACATCGAGACATTGCATTTATCAGTGGGCCGAAGCGGCTGCACTCGGCGCAATCCCGGCTGGCTGCTTTTACCAGCTCGCTGGAGGAATGCGGTATCGCGTCCAATCCGGCGTGGCTGGTGGAAGGGAACCACACCATGGAAGGAGGCATCGAGGCTATGGATGGCCTGCTTAAATCCAGGCATTTGCCTACGGCGGTGATGTGCTCCAACGACATGACGGCGATCGGAGTGCTGCACAAGCTATACCGGGCAGGGCTCAGGGTGCCTGACGATTTGTCGGTCATCGGTTTCGACGACATTCATATTGCGCAGGTGACGATTCCGCCGCTTACGACCATCCAAATGTCATGCTTCGAGTTGGCTCGTGCGGCGGTGACAGCGTTGCGCGCACACGTCGAAGAGGGTGGGGAGCCCAAACGAAGCTACAAGATCAACACTCACCTGGTGGTGCGCGAATCAACTGGCTTTCCGAAAGGCGCCCTGCGCGGTCTTCGCAAAGCAAAGAGAAGTAGCAAACGAACTAAGGCTGCGATCGTTTGATCGCGGCCGACCTGTTCCGGCTGGAACGGTGATCAAGAGATTAGGCACCGCCGTCCTGCAGGCCACTCTCGTAACCTGCCGAGGGTTAGCATCGTCCGGCTGGGAAGGCAAACGCCACGCAAGGTGATCTGCGGGGGCGAAGCGGACCTTGCGGAGCCGCTGCGATTACGTTAAGGAAACCGAGATGCGAGCGTCAGAGGGTGCCAGTTCGACTACCAACGGCAGTGTGAGCAGCAGGAGAGTAACTCCCAGGGCTTCAGAGACCTGGGACATTATGAGCATAGAGTGGAACCAAAGTCTGCTGAGGCACTAGCGTGTTGCCGAACTTCTGGTGTGGGGGTGACCAGAAGCGACTCGGGTGGATTGGCTGAGGTAACGATTCTCCTGCAGCAGTCCTTCAACAACTCCACCTGGATATGAACGTTGGGGAAATGGGGAGTAAACGAGTGGACCACGATACCATCGGCAAGCAACTGATTCTCTGCTTTCTTGATCCGGTAGAGGGCATCACTGACACTCGACGTACTCACGAAATAGTGACTCATGCGCGCTGCGCGAAGGACCCTCAGGCCATGCGGGGGCATAGCCACCAGCGAAAGCTCGCGCTTCCGGCGTTTCATCATCTTTGCCAAATGGACAAGCAAACCAACCGAATCGAGGCCAAAATAGGCGGTCTGGGCTAGGTCGAGTACGATATGGCGATCTTCCCGATAGGCACGATCAAGCTGCCCTTCAAATTCCGTGAGCAGCAAACCTTTAAAGTTGCCCTGAATAGAAATAACCGAAGCATTATCCTGCTGGTAGGTTTTCACCGTGGAAGTAACTCTCCGCGGCTGGATAGCGTTGGCTGCCATTTGCAGGGGTAGATGGCGCGCTAATCCATAGGCGTCAGCCAGGTATCGTTGTGTTAGGCGGCGGGGTTCATGCGCAGCCCGGTGCAGCCATTCCAGCCCAGCGGTTAGCATCCAGACGGGGGCCCGTCTGACTTCACCGGCGAGAAAGTCCAGAGAGGCTCCGACACCCATGCAAAGCGGAGCTTTTAGCCGGTGACGATGCATGGCAAGCCACTGCTCCTGCTTGGGGTGTCCCATGGCGACCAGCAGGATGTCTGGTTGGGCACGCTCGATACGGCGCAAAATGCCTTCATGATCCATATCCGCCAAAGGCGAGACGGGTGGGCAGTGGCGGCCTACGATGCGCAGCTTCGGAAAGCCGTTTCTTGAGTACCTCAGAAGCCCGGCGGGAGCTGTTCTCGCTCGCACCCAGCAGATAAATTCCATAGCGCCGCTTGGACGCCAGTTCCGCTAAACGGGGAATTAAGTCCACCCCCGAGACGCGCTCTTTGAGCCTGGAGCCCATCAGTCGAGACGCCCACACGATGGGCATGCCATCGGGAACGACCAGGTCGCAGGAGCAAAGCATCTCCTGCAGCGATTGGTCGTGGATCGCATTGACGATGAAGTCTACGTTGGCCGTGGCTACTTGGTGGAAGCCCTGCTCTTCGATCTTCTCTTCAATCAGATCCATGGCTTCGTGCATGGTGACATTGTCGAAGGGCACCCCCAGAACTGCCACCGACCTGCGATTCCGATAAGACATACGCGCACTCCGTCGTTTACTCTGCAATGGATGCGAAGGAAAGCGGGTCTATCGAATCCACGGGGCTTCGCCTCTGTCAGTACCGTGGAAATCGAGGGCTGCACGCTCGCTTCTTTTGGATTATCTGGTAGCTGGTCCTTGTTCGCTGTTGTACAAAATGCAGTGCTTCACTTCTGGTTAAGTCGGCAGATCTAAAAAGCAAGCCTGTGGTTACTTTTCTTCCGTCCCACGGTGCGGACATCAGGGGATGTCAGGTTGCAAGCAATTTGTTGGCCAAAACCGTGGAGCATCAAAAATCAGGATTTTCATCCGTGCGACACATTCGCTAACCTTTGCTCCACCAATATTCCGAAAGTTGAGTAAGTGTTCCCGCTTTGGCACCTACCAGTGCGTTTGAGCCTGTTTGTAGTAACAACCTCTTTAGCACTCCAAGGTAACCTAAACAAAACTCTGGTAATTCCAGAACAGAATTATGAATAGCTTTCTGGCGTTGGGTATACGATGTGGCCACCCCAAGACCTGCAAGCCAAGTGGGGAATTCCTCAAGGTCGAAGACCGATCTGGGGTCAAATTAACCGTATTTATTGTCTTTCTGCCTAAGCCTTGTTGTAGAACGCCAACTCATCGATACAGTCACCGGGGAAGGATCCAGCCTTATGCGGCTGTTCTCTGTTAGGAGGAAAAATGATCCGCAAAATTGTGTTGGTCAGTGAAGCCCCAGAATCCCACGACCGAATGGTGCGGAGTCTGGCGGCGGCGGGAGTCCAAGTTGTGCCGCAGGGGACGCTAGGAGCTGCAGTTTCGGTGCTGCGCGACGGGGAAAATGCTGCGTCGGCTATTGTCCTGGATGTGGCGTCGTTCTCTCAAAATGACGCTGATGTGCTGGCTCGTCTGAGTGTTCAGTATCCCCAACTGTGCATGATGGTTTTTGTTTCGAGGGGATCGCATGAAGAGGCCCTCCATCGAGTGGAGAGCTGTCGCCAGATCAGCATCCATAGCACACCGCTCGGAGATAGAACTTCCCCCGCCTTGATCCTGAAGGTATTGACGCAGGCAATCACGCCCGGCGCCGCGGAAGCGAGGCAGCCAGGCCATCGGTCCGCGGCCCTCGAGCGCGGGGAATCAGGACGCCGGCTAGGTTTCACCAGCCGTTCGGACACGGGTGATCCGCTCTACGATGATGAGTTCTTGCGGCGGGTGGGGCGGTCCGATGTTCCTGTCCTGCTGCATGGTGAAACCGGGGCCGGCAAGGAGGTCATGGCGAGAAAGCTATGGTCCTACTCGAATCGAGTCGGCAAGCCTTTCTTGAAATTGAATTGTGCTGCGCTGCCTTCCGAGCTGATTGAAAGCGAGCTTTTTGGTTACGAGAAGGGCGCATTTACCGGCGCGATGGTCGATAAGCCGGGTAAGTTCGAGCTGGCGCAGGATGGAACCATCTTGCTCGATGAGATTGGGGACATGGATACCCGGCTCCAGGCGAAGCTTTTGCAAGTGTTGCAGGATGGCGAGATTCAACCGCTGGGCAGCCGCCGCGTTATCAACGTAAATGTCCGTATCATGGCGGCAACTCACCGTGATCTGCACGCGGCTATTGCGCAGGGCACTTTCCGTGATGATCTTTACTATCGGCTTAGCGTGATCAACATTATCATTCCGCCCTTGCGCGAGCGCCGCGATGAGATCATCCCTCTTGCCGAAAAACTGCTCTTGCGCCATATAGGCCTGGGCTGCTCTGCTCCCACGATTCCTGAGATGCTCAGGCGGGCGATGCTCGACCATTCCTGGCCCGGCAATGTGCGCGAACTGGAAAACGTGATGCGGCGCTTTCTCGTGTATCAGGATGCCAGCCTGCTCACGGCAGAACTGACTGACCCCGTCGATCCGCCCAAGCTTCGGCTTGCAGTAGCAAGACCTCCAGCGACGTCTATTACTCCGGTGAATGGTGGCCGAGTAAGCTTCGACCATTTCGCTGAAACCTCCCGCACGGCCGAATCCAAGCTGCTGCTCGACACCCTAGAGGCCGTTCGCTGGAATAGACGCCAGGCAGCTTTACAGCTGAATATCGATTACAAAGCACTCCTCTATAAGCTGCAGAAGCATGGCATTGTGGAGAGCAAAGCGAAGCAAAGAGAAGTCAGTGCGTGATGGAGCGGTCATCGATGCCATACCGTCGGACTCACTGAATCCCGGATCTGCGGGATGCCGCCTCCGCTTTCCATTGTGATCATCGGCCGGAATGAAGGCGAACGCCTGAATCGTTACCTGCAGTCGGTAAGCGTCGTGCGGGGCGTGGTAGGTAAGGTTGAATTGATCTACGTTGATTCCGCCTCAACCGACGGAAGTCCGCGGGCCGTCCACTTCGATGCCCAGGTCACCGTTCTTCATGGAAGGGATCTAGACCGCCGCACCAGCCCGGAACGCGGGGTGGCAACAGGCGTGCGCGGCTTACATCCTGTTCCTTGACGGCGATACGATCCTCATCCCGCAGTTTAAACAGCTTTCAAAGTCCTTAAATCCGACCCGGGCATTGCCGCCGTTTGGGGCATCGCCGAGACTCTACCCGGACTCGATCTACAGCCGCGTCTTGATCTCGACTGGATCTATCCTGCCGGGTGTACGGATGTCTGGGGTGGAGATGTCCTGATGCGGCGGACCGCTCTCGCTGGGTCGAAGGATGCGATCGAGGCCTCATTGCCGGCGAAGAACCGGCGTTGCCGCCGTTTGCGCGCACGGGGCTACAGTATCGTGCATATCGACGCCCCGATGACCCGGCAAGATCTGAATATGACACGCTTCGCCAATATTGGCGACGGGCCGTGCGTGCCGGCTATGCCTACTCTGAAGTCTTCAACCGCTTCCGTGAAAGTACGGACCCTATGTGGTTGCAAAGCAGAAGGAATGTGCGTAGCGGAAGCTTCTGGACTGCATTGTTCGCAGTGACTCTAATATTGCTGGCCTTCAGGAGTGTCTGGGTCCTGCCCTGGTTCGCGCTGCTGATTGCGTTGCCGGCTCGTCCAGCCTGGAAGGCGCGCTCGAGTCCCGGGCCAAAAGAGGTTACTAATGCTCTACGTGTCCATTCCCAGTTGCAGCAATACCCATACTGGTTGGACAGCTGAGATATTTCCGTGACCGGCACTCTGGCAAACAAAGAACTCAAGTCGAATATAAGGAGGAAGCTAGCACCTGAGCTTGGTCTACCGCTGGAAGCGCGCCCTGAGCTTGCCGAACGGGATCTGCGATCTCGCTTCTATGCTCTAGCAACCGGTACCTCGCAGAACCACCTCCGCAGTTCGGAGCAGGATCTTCAAGTCCAGCCACAAACTCCAATTCTCGACGTACGCCAAATCGAGGGCTACATAACGATTGAACGATGGATCCTGGCGTGCGTGAACCTGCCAAAGGCCGGTGATGCCGGGCAAGACTTCAAGTCGGCGAAAATGCTCCAACTCGTACTGTCCAACCTCATTTGCCAGTGGCGGCCGGGGGCCAACAAGGCTCATATCACCGCTCAAGACATTAAAGAGCTGGGGCAGTTCATCCAGACTAAACTTGCGCAGAATCCGGCCTAACCTCGTCAATCGAGGGTCCTTCTTGATCTTGAAGAGAATTCCATCGCGCTCATTCAAGGATGCCAGGGTCGGCCTTAGCTGGTCTGCATTGGCCACCATGGTCCGGAACTTGAAGCAGGCGAAGAGGCGTCCCTTTTTCCCGATGCGGTGGGAGATGTAGAACACCGGCCCGGGTGAATCCAGTCTGATCAGCAGCGGGATTATCAGGAAAGTCGGCAAGAGCGAGACCATGAAAAACGAGGCGAGACCGAAATCACAAACCCTCTTCAATAAGTGGCCGATAAGTTTTCCGTTGCGGCGATGCAGGGCTACTACGGGCAAGTTGCCCAGATACTCGACGGGCGCATCGGGTGTGAGCTCATCGTAGAAGCCGGGAATTACAAGCACTTCTATATCTAATTGCCGGCCTAACCTAATGAGTTCGATCATTGCCTGCATCGGACAGCGTTCTGCGATGATGATCTCGTCAATAAAATATTGACGTGCGATGGCGGTCGCCCGAGTCAAATCCCCCAGCACGAACTCCTCGGCTTCTAGATTAGAGCTGCCGTTCGGGGTTTCGACAAACCCTTTGAAGACGCGGCCGAGATGGCTGAATTTGGTGATCTGCTTGCGTACGGCATTTCCCATATGGCTGGCGCCCACGACCAGCACATTTCTCGTATCAATGCCCCGAGCATACTTTCGGTAAGAGGACCAGCGCCAGAACGCCCGGAGCGCGCAGACAAAGACGGTAGTGAGCGCGATAAAGTAGGCAACGAAGACGCGCGAGATGGTGCTGTTGTGCATTAAGTACAAGCCGCCACAGAGCAACAAGCCCGTACCAAGACAAGCCTGAATCGTTTTCCGTTGCTCGTTCAAGGAGCCGTGGGTCTGAAGTGGACCATAGAGACCGTCGCGCCGATTGATGATCAAAAGCGCAGCTACAAAGAACACTAGGTACCCGGGGGGGATGGGAAAGTGGTGTCCGGCCCAAACAGTTGGGTGCCACTCTGTGGGAGACAGGTCGAAGCGAAAGACAGAGGCGAGGCAGAGCGCGAGCAGCGCGGCCAGCACATCTTCCGTCATCATAATCCCCGCGTCCAGTGCGGCCTGGCTGGGCGACCTGCGGCGCGCGATGGGGGGCCCGAATTCCGTCAGAGCCGTGTACCCGGCTCTTATGGGTGTAGAAACAGATTCGGATGCTGCCATGGTGATCTCTCTTAGACGAAAAACTTGCAGCGGACGTCACGCCGCGACCCTGCCAGGAACGCTATTCGCTGGTGCATTTGTGATGAGTGGCGAGAAAGATAGAGGAACAAGAGTTCTGCTGCGTCTGAGTCAGTCAGGTCGCGATACTGCGCTCCCGAGTTGGATTTCGCCTGGAACAGGAGATCCGATAGCAAACACATGGCCTCATCGATTCACTCTGGGGCGGGCGTACGGGAACGTTGTTGCTGGGTCCCAGGTGCCGAACAGATCAACAACGATGTCGTTTAACTAGAGGGTCTCTTATTTAGTTCAGCGCAACGGATGGTCAAAGGTGTGCCGTTGCAGAGTAACGTACGCCATGTCCATTCATCTGTAACGAGAATACAGGTGCCAATAGCAGGTGAAAAGCAGTCTTGCGTCTGCGCTCTAATGTGGTCCAAAGCCCCAAGGCGCCGTGTTTGTTCGAGGAGAGGAAGCCCCTCCGTCAACTCCAAAAGTTTATCGCCAATTGGACGGAATGCCAGCTCATTTTGGTAATGCTGTCGCCGTTTGTTAACGAGTTACTTTTGAGTGTGTCAGCCCGCGATAGCTTAGGAGGACCATCAAGGAGGAATCTTTCTTACTTACTCGGATAAGTGGAAGCGTCATGGCAAAAAAAGATAATAAGTAGAAAGATTGTGCATTAAATATAGTGCGTTCGAGATGAGGTATGCCATGCCTTCTACAGGATGAACCAGTGGCCGGCGCGTGAGAGCATCATTGAGTTAGCGGAATGTGGGCCAGCTCAGCCAGAGAGCGCGGTTACCGACGTGTGGAAAAATAGGTGGCCTTTCGACTTCCGCAGCTAAAAATGTTCACGGCTGGCTTCGAGCAAACGACGTGGTGGCGGTTTTCAAACCATGCACTTCATCCGGGTGTCGCCCATAAGTTGCCTTGGAACCTTGCGTTCCTGTGACCTGCAGCTATGTTCCGCCACTTCGTGGTCCTTCTCGGCCTGGTCCTGGTGTGATATCGAAATCCTGCGCCTCTTGATGGAGAGACGCAGGATCATGTTGATTTTGAGGGTTATTCGCTGCTGACGGGCAACCTGTTTACCAGGATCAATCGGGCCTTCGACCTCAGCCTTCCTATCAGCCTACTCTTTGACGCGCCTACTGTTCGAGCGCTTGCCGAAATCGTCGATCGTGACCAGTCGCTATCTGAGATTGTGCCGATTCGCCCCGGGGCAGCTTGGCTCCTTTGTTCGTCATTCATTCCTACCTACTTTATGGAGTATTGCTTAGGCTCACCGAGCAGGATCGGCCTGTATATGGTGTGCGCGAATTGCTTGGTGCTCCTGAGCCGCAAACCGTGGTAGAGCGGGCGGCGGCCTATGTGAAAGAGATCCTCAGAGTCTGCCCGCAGGGTCCGGTATTGTTGACAGGCTGGTGCTCGTGAAACATGGATTCATGGTCGCCCTCCACGAAGATCACCTCCACGCCACCCTCCAC
>CAWAUX010000013.1:5000-656299 GCA_963785315.1 uncultured Acidobacteriaceae bacterium
TAGTGAAATTTGGTTCGGGGCTTGCCTGCCATGTCCTGGGCGATCATCTGCGCTGCGTGACGGCCCATCTGCATTGCGGGCTGGGCTACACCTGGGACCTGTCGCCCGCCTTCTTCGACGTGGGCCAGGTCTCCACAGACAAAAATCTCCGGGTGACCGGGCGGGTTGAGGTAAATGTCGACGATGACGCAACCGCGCTTATCGGTCGGCACCCCCAGCATTTTGCCCAGGGGCGAAGCCTGAACACCGGCAGCCCACAAGGTCACTACTGCGTCCAGCCGCTCATCGCCGACCATGACATAGCCGGGCTTGACGTCGCTCACACTCTGTCCGGCGCGCACTTCGACCCCTAGCTGCTCCAGCTGCTGGACGGCCTTCTTCGACAGATCCTCGGGATAGGCGGCCAGTATGCGGGGGGAGCCCTCGATCACGATGACCCGCGCTTTGGAGGGGTCGATGTGGCGGAAATCGTGCCGCATGTAGAGCTTGGAAATGTCACTGATGGCTCCCGCCAACTCTACCCCGGTAGGGCCGCCACCAATGACGACGAAGTTGAGCATGGGGTGGGCTCCGGTCTCTACCATCTCCCGCTCTGCCAGCTCAAAGGCCAGCAGTACACGGCGGCGGATTTCGATCGCATCCTCGACGGTTTTGAGTCCGGGTGCGTTGGGCGCCCATTCGTTGTGGCCAAAGTAGGAGTGGGTCGAGCCAGTGCACAGGATCAGGTAGTCGTAGGAGATTTTCGCGCCACTATGCAGCTGCACGGTGCGGCTATCGGCTTCGATGCCGATCATCTCGTCCATCAATATTTGAATATTCTGCTTTTTCGAGAGGATGTGGCGGATGGGCTGGGCAATATCGGCCGGGGAAAGCACAGCGAGCGCGACCTGGTAGAGCAACGGCTGGAAGGTGTGGTGGTTACGGCGGTCGACAAGGGTTACGTCGACCTTCATATCGGCGAGCGCCATGGCGGCGTTCATGCCGGCGAAACCGCCGCCGACGATCACTACCCGGGGGCGGCGTGATTTGACCGTAGAAGTTGGATTCTCAGCCATGTAGATATCTCCACTACTAGAGTAGATGAGATGCTGGGGCTAAAGTTACGGACTAGCGGGAAGGTTTCGTGGGGGTGAGGGCAAAGTGTTGTTTTTTTTAAGTTTGAGGCGTTCTCAGCAGGACCAAAATGGATGTCCTCTCCGCTCAGTCCCGTGGGGACGGCTGAAGCCGTGTCTTGACACAAAACATGAGAGGGGTGGCTCGTCCGGCGGTGGTCGGGACCGCGAAATTGGGTGGCCTCACCGGGGCTAAAGCCCGTCATTGCTGGAGGAAGCGTTCTCGCGGGTTTGAAAACCCGCTCCCCGGACTGAAGTCCGGGGCTGGCACAGCTCGACGAGAGTCCGGGGCTACCCAACAGCGAGTTTTTCCGCAGCCTCTAAAGCCCGTCATTGGCGTTGGAAAATTTCATGCGGCCTGAAAGCCGCACACGTTGCCTCGGTGAGTGCCGCGATATAGGAAATCCGGGTCCGCTCCAGCCGGGATGACAAAGTGGAGGGCGACAGCCACCTTGGCATGGGTGCAGGGGGATGGACAGATCCAGGGCAACGGAGTTTTTCCGCGCTGGCTAGATTTCGGGATAGAAGTCGAAGAAGGCTTCTATGCTCTGGCGCAATTGGTTTTCGATCTCTTCCCGGGTACCTTCAAGGACGTGCATGGTTACATGTGCTTGTTTGCCGTTCTTGAGCGTGACCAGGGCGTCGCCCACTTCGAGCGCCTCCTCGGAAGGAAGCAGCCTCATGCCGTAAATCAATGTCAGATTTGCCATGCCAGTCATCTTACTTCCGCAGCTCGCATCTTTCAGAGGCCGGTTAGAATCAAAGACGCACCGCTATGACAGCAGACATTCGCGATACCGTTATCCTCGGCACCGGCTGCGCTGGCCTCACAGCCGCTATCTATGCCGCCCGCGCTAACCTCAAACCGTTGGTGCTCGAAGGCCACGAGCCGGGGGGCCAGCTCTCAATTACTACCCTGGTGGAGAATTTTCCGGGTTGGCCGGAAGGCATCCAGGGCCCCGAGTTGATCGAACGGATGAAACTGCAGGCGACCCGCTTTGGGGCCGAATTGCGGATGGCTCACCTGGTGTCAGTCGACTTCTCCAAACGGCCACTCGCCCTGAATCTGGGTAAAGAAATAGTGCATACCCGGACGTTGATCATCGCCAGCGGCGCTTCTGCACGCTGGCTGGGGCTGCCGAGCGAACAGGCCCTGATTGGGCATGGCGTGAGCTCCTGCGCCACTTGCGACGGGTTCTTCTTCTCCGGCAAGGAGATCGCTGTGGTTGGCGGCGGTGACTCAGCCATGGAGGAGGCACTGTTTCTTACCCGCTTTGCTACCAAGGTCACGTTGGTTCATCGCCGGGAACAATTCCGCGCTTCGCGCATCATGATCGATCGCGCGATGGGGAACGAGAAGATCAAGTTCATGACCAATACGGCGGTCGAAGAGGTGCTGGGCGTGGAGCAAAAGGAAGTGACCGGCTTGCGGCTGAAGAACACTCTCAACCATGACGAGTCGACGCTGCCGGTAAGCGCCATGTTCCTGGGGATTGGCCATATTCCCAACGCCAAGATGTTTCATGGGCTGCTCGATCTGGATGACGACGGCTATATTCGCACCACGAACCAGGTCTTCACCCGCGTTCCCGGGGTTTTTGCCTGCGGGGATGTGCAGGATCGCAGGTACCGCCAGGCCATCACCGCGGCCGGCTCGGGCTGCATGGCAGCCCTGGAAGTGGAAAAGTACCTTGAAGAACACGGCCACTGAGAACGGCCGGGTAGGCGAAGCGGCCGCGGGAAGTTTCGCCCTCCTGGGGGAAAATCTGGAGCGCATCGAGGCCCTGATCGCGATGGCCTGCCGCGAAGCGGGGCGGTCGCGCACGGAGATCTCCCTCATGGCGGTCTCGAAGATGCACCCCGCCTCTGCGATCCTCGCGGCCGAGGCATTGGGTATCCGGATCTTTGGCGAAAACCGGGTGCAGGAGTTTCAGGAGAAGAGCGTTGCCCTTGGAGCGGCGGGCACGACGGGGGCGGAATTCCACCTGATCGGCCACCTGCAGTCGAACAAGGCGGCGCGCGCAGCGGAACTCTTCTCTTCTATCGACACGGTCGATTCGCTGGCGCTGGCCGAACGACTCAACCAGGCGGCAACGCGGCTGGGACGACGGCTGGCGGTGCTGATCGAGATCAAGCTGAGCCACGAGGCTGCCAAGGCGGGTGTGTTGCCGGATTCAGAGGAGCTTCGCTTGCTGCTGGAGGGCCTGCCCGGCTTGACTGCACTGGAGCTTCGCGGGCTGATGACGGTGCCACCCTACCTCAAGGACCTGGCAGCGGTCCGGCCCTACTTCGCCCGGCTGCGCACGCTGCGAGATCAGCTCGCGGCAGAGTATCCACGGCTTTCGTTTGCTGAGCTATCTATGGGGATGTCTCATGACTTTCCGGCGGCGATCGCCGAAGGTGCTACCCAGGTGCGGATCGGCACGGCGTTGTTTGGGGCGCGGAAGTACCCCAAGTGATTGCTATCAGCGACCATCCTCTGGGCGCTACGTTTCAGGTGCGGGTACAGCCACGGGCTGCTCGAACAGCGATTACCGGGATGATCGGCGATGTGGTGAAGCTGTCTCTTTCGGCGCCGCCGGTTGAGGGAAAAGCGAATGTTGCGGTGGTGGAATTTCTTTCTGAAGTTTTCTCTGTACCGCGTTCCGCAGTCCAAGTCGTGACCGGTGAGCGATCGCGCAACAAGGTGATTCGCATTGCCGGGCGCACGGCAGCCGAACTGCAACAGAGGTTGCGCGGACACTTTACGGTTTAGAACAGCAGCGGTTCGGTGTACACCTATAGGACATGTCCAGCCACGCTTTGTATGCCGGGGTGCTCGGCGTTATCGTTCTTAGCCTGCTTACGGTTTCGCTTTCACGGCTGAAACAGACGAAGACCAAGGCCGATTACCTGGTCGCTGGGCGTTCCCTGCCGACTTTTGTGCTGATCTTTACGCTACTGTCGTCGTGGATCGGTTCGGGGTCACTGCTGGGCGGGGCGGAGAACGCATACAAGCACGGCTTCGCGGCTCTTTGGCAGGGGGGCGGAGGGTGGGCCGGGCTGCTGCTGATTTATTTCATCGCTCCACGAGCACGGAAGTTTGCCCAGTTCACGATTCCCGACTTGTTGGAGGCTCGCTACAACCAGACGGCTCGCGTGCTGGGGGTCATCGCTATTCTGTTTGCCTATACCGCGATTACCAGCTACCAGCTGATCGGCGGTGGCGATATTCTGCACCTGATTTTTCCTGAAACGATCACCGCGGATCTGGGCAAGTACATCATTGCCGCATTCGTCATTGTGTTTACTGCCATCGCCGGGATGGCGTCCGTGGCGTATATGGATGTGGTGATCGGGTCGCTGGCGACCATTACTCTGATCACGGCCTTACCCTTTGTGTTGCACGCGGCGGGCGGATGGAGCGGCGTCACCCATGCTCTGCCGGCTACGCACTTTCAGGTTCTGGGAGACTTTAACCTTGCCCAGGCACTTGAGCTTTTTCTGCCAACCATGCTGCTGATGCTGGGCAATCAGTCGATGTATCAGAAGTTCTTCTCGGCGAAGTCGGAGAAGGACGCGCGCAATGCAGTGGTGGGATGGATTATCGGGACGGTGATTCTGGAAACAGTCATTGCTGCATTAGCGGTGTTCGGGTCGGTGGTCTTTCCTACCGGCGAGGTTCATCAACGCCCGCGAGAGATTATTGCTTATACAGCGTTGCATGGATTGCCGGCCTGGCTGGGAGCGCTGCTGATGGGGGCGGTGTTTGCCAAGATTATCTCTACTGCCAATAACTATTTGTTCTCTCCTTCGACGAACCTGGTGAATGATGTTTTTACTCGGTACATTTCGCCTGGGGCTTCGAATAAGAGGGTGCTTATCGTTTCCCGGTTGGTGGTGGTGATGCTCGGTATCTGGGCGCTTTACCAGGCTCTTAATACCAGCTCGGTGCTGGCTAAGACACTCTATGCCTATACGATTTATTCCGCTGCGCTTACGCCGGTGATCCTCGCTGCGTTTTATAGCCGGCGGGCGAATGCCCAGGGTGCGGTGAGCGCTATTGCGGTGGGTACGATGGTCACTTTTTTCTGGGATCTTGATGTGGTCAAACGGCACTTGCCGCCTGTGCTGGCGCAGCGGGATGCTATCTTTCCGGCTTTGATCGCTGCTGTGGTTTGCCTTGTGGTGGTGAGTGCTTTGACACCTCCACCTAAAGCGTCTCAGGTGGGTTTGTTTTTTTCTGAAGGATAGGGAGAGCAGTGGTGGCTTCGCCCCCTCTTCTTCGGCCCAGGTACGCTGGTGCGAACCTTGATTGGCACCCGTCACGCACGTTGGGATTCGTGTTATCCCACATCTCGCGAAAAACGAGCGAGATGTGGGGCCCACCCGTCAGTCGTGGAAGGGACACGGATTTCGTTGTGGAAGGGATGGCGGGTTAACGGGCTAGAAGAGCTTCTAGTTGCGGACGCGCGGCTTCGTAGGTTTGCTTGATGCCTTCGGCCAAGGTGGTCTTTGGTTTCCAGCCCAGATCCGCCATGCGGGTTACGTCGAGTAGTTTCTGGGGCGTTCCGTCGGGCTTTGTGGTGTCGAAGACCAGATCACCTCTGAAGCCCAGGGCGGTGGAGACTTGCTCCGCCAGTTCGCGGATGGTCACGTCCTTGCCGGTGCCGATGTTGATCAGGGGAACTCCAGACAATAGGGAGGAATAGATGTCTTCTGACAGGTTCATGAGATAGACACAGGCTTCCGCCAGGTCTTCGCTGAACAGTAGCTCGCGGCGCGGGGTGCCGGTTCCCCAGACGACGATTTGCTTGTGGTCCAGGGATTTTGCCTCGGCGACTTTGCGGATCAGCGCGGGTAAGACGTGGGAGTTCTGAGGATCGAAGTTGTCGCCTGGACCATATAGATTCGCGGGCATGGCCGACAGGTAGCGGGTGTGAAATTGCCGGTTGTAGGACCAGCACATTTCGATGCCGGCGATTTTGGCCAAGGCATAAGGACGGTTGGTGGGCTCGAGGGGACCGGTGAGAAGATACTCCTCCTTGATCGGCTGCGGACAGAGCTTGGGGTAGATACAACTGGAGCCGAGAAATAGCAGGCGATCGACACCGGCGCGGTAACTGGCATCAATTACGTTGGCTTGAATGATCAGGTTTTCACGGATGAAGTCTGCCGGATAAAGATCGTTGGCGAGAATGCCACCGACTTTGGCAGCGGCCACAAAGACGTGAGCAGGACGCTCCTCAGCGAAGAAGCGCTGCACGGCCACTGCGTCGGTGAGGTCGAGCTCAGCATGCGAACGCAGCAGGAGCCGGTTAAAGCCGTGGTGCCGTAGACTACGACAGATTGCCGAGCCCACCAGACCGCGGTGCCCGGCAACGTAAACAAGATCGTTCTTCTCCAACGCGTACTCCGATCAGGATTCGTGAAAGTTGTAGGCGGCGTAGCCGTGCTGAGTGACCAGGGCATCGCGCTCCGCAGCCTTCATGTCCTCAATGGCCATCTCTTCCACCAGCGTACGGAAGTCGGTGCGGGGCGACCAGCCCAGTTCCCTGCGCGCTTTACTGGCGTCCCCCAGCAATGTCTCTACCTCGGCGGGGCGGAAATAACGCGGATCGACCGCCACCACGGCCTTGCCGTGCTGATCATAGGCCTGCTCTTCGAGGCCACTGCCCTTCCATTCCAAGTGGATGTCGAGACACGCTGCCGCCAAGGTGACAAATTCGCGGACGCTGTATTGCACCCCGGTGGCAATGACGTAGTCGGTCGCTCGCTCCTGCTGCAACATGAGCCACTGCATCTCGACGTAATCGCGGGCATGCCCCCAATCGCGCCGGGAATCAAGATTGCCCAGGTAGAGCTTCTGCTGCAGGCCGAGCTTGATGCGCGCCAAGGCGCGGGTCACTTTGCGGGTGACAAAGGTCTCGCCGCGTAATGGCGATTCGTGATTGAACATGATGCCGTTGCAGGCATAGAGGCCGTAGGATTCACGGTAATTGACGGTGATCCAGTAGGCGTAAAGTTTGGCCACTCCATAGGGCGAACGGGGATAGAAGGGGGTTTTTTCTGACTGGGGTATCTGCTGCACCAGGCCGTACATCTCCGACGTCGAGGCCTGATAGAAGCGGGCCGTCTGGGAGAGGGAGAGAATGCGAATGGCCTCCAGCAACCTGAGGGTTCCCAGGGCATCGGAGTTGGCGGTGTATTCGGGCTCCTCAAACGATACCTGGACATGACTCTGGGCGGCCAGGTTGTAGATCTCGTCAGGCTGAACTTTTTCGACCACGTGGATCAGACTGGTGGAATCCGTCATGTCGCCATAGTGAAGCACCAAGCGGCGCCGTTCCTGGTGGGGATCCTCATACAGGTGGTCGATGCGATTGGTGTTCAACAAGGAAGTGCGGCGCTTGATGCCGTGCACTTCATACCCCTTTTTAAGCAGGAACTCGGCGAGATAGGCACCATCCTGACCGGTGATGCCGGTAATTAACGCTCGTTTCAAGAAGGTTCCTCTTTGGCTAGACGGTTGAAGGCTGGACTCATTTTATGCCAGATGATCCTCCGCGCCCGGGTAGTTCGGCCTTGCGATACCCGGCTGGTATCTTGACAGAGACTATGGCCGTATACGAATCCCCTAAGCGGCTGCTGCATGTGGTGGACTCACTCGCTCCGGCTGCCGGGGGACCGACCGAGGGCATTCGCAAGCTGGCCGAGAGCGGCGTGTCCGCAGTGGAAGTGGTTTGCGTGGACGAGCCGGGAGAGGCTTATCTTCGGGGATACAGCTTTCCTGTGCACGCGCTGGGTCCGGCGCGGGGTCACTATCGCTATACACCTCGGCTGGGGGAGTGGTTAAAAGGGAATCTCGCGCGCTTCGATGGTGTGGTGATCCATGGGTTGTGGCAGTACCACAGCTACGGCAGCTATCGCGTGATTCGCGGACGGATTCCTTTTGTGGTGTTTCCTCACGGCATGCTGGATCCCTACTTCAAACGGACGTTTCCGATGAAACACTTCAAGAAGCAGGTGTATTGGCTGGCGCGGGAGTATCGCGTGCTGCGCGACGCCAAGGCGGTGTGCTTCACTACGCCGATCGAGCGGGACTGCGCTGCGGGAACGATGTGGCCACAGCGATGGAATCCGGTCGTGGTTTCGTTTGGGACGTCGCAGCCTGGGGGTGATCCGGCTGAACAGCGGGAGATGTTTTTGAGGCAGTTCCCTGCTTTGCGGCGGCGCAGGTTTTTTTTGTTTCTCTCGCGATTTCATAGGAAGAAGGGATGCGATCTGCTGCTGGAAGCGTTTGCGCGGGTGGCGGAGACGCATCCGGATTTGGATTTGGTTATGGCTGGACCGGACGAGGAGGGTTTACGGCCCCAGTTGGAGGCGCAGGCGCAGGGCTTGCGTATCTCGGCCCGAGTGCACTGGACAGGGATGCTGGAGGGGGATTTGAAATGGGGCGCTTTTCATGCCGCAGATGCGTTTGTGCTGCCTTCACACCAGGAGAATTTCGGGATCGCGGTGGTGGAGGCGTTGGCCTGCGGGGTTCCGGTGCTTATCTCCGATAAGGTGAATATTTGGCCGGATATTGTCCAGGATGAGGCCGGTATCGTGAACTCCGACACTGCTGAAGGGACGTACCAGTCCATGACGAGACTGCTGGGAATGCAGCCAGAGGAACGGCGGGGCATGATCAGCCGTGGGTTGGAGTGTTTTCAGACGCGTTACGAGATGAAGAGAACGGCCCTGGCGCTGAATGAGCTGCTTTAGCGGGGTTCTCAGGATGAACTGAAAGTGGCTCATCGAGTGTTGCTATCCCACTCAAGCCCAAAAACGGGCTTGAGTGGGGCACCCAGCGTTTGCACCAGGGCACAGCTTGATTCGAGGGTCCGCGTTAGGCCCGGATAGCAGTTTGAATCAGGTTCAGGCTCTTAGGGCGTGGGCGGCGGTTTTCTCGGAGGGATGAGCTACTTGATCGTAGACGGCCAGGTGCTCGTAGACTTGCGCGTGCTCCAAGGTGGAGCCGGATAGATCCTTGGCGGAGAGAATGGCCCGATTCCCACGCGGCCACTCAATCTTTAACGCTGGGTCGTTCCATAAAAGCGTGCGCTCGTGTTGGGGTGCCCAGAAGTCTGTGGCCTTGTAAAGCACTTCCGCACCTTCCGATAACACCATGAAACCGTGCGCGAAACCGGGAGGAATCCAGAGCATTTTGCGGTTGCTGCTACTCAGGACCTCACCCACCCATTGGCAGAAGGTGGGCGAATAGCGGCGGAGATCGAGCGCGACATCGTAGATCTCTCCGCTCAGACAGCGGATCAGCTTTCCCTGAGGTTGGTGAATCTGGTAGTGCAGACCACGGACCACATCCCGGCGGGAGAAGGACTGATTGTCCTGAACGAAAGGACCCCTGATACCCAGTTCCGCCAAAGCCCGCTCGTTGTAGCTTTCAAAAAAAGTACCGCGGGTGTCTTCAAAGACCTTGGGTTCAAGCAATACCACATCCGAAATACTGGTCGCTAACGCCTTCATCTATTCACTCCTCTCGCTTTATGCGAGTTTCCCTTTGAGGACATCACGATACTTCAGCTGGCGACCTGCATCCCAGTCAAAACGCCTTGCAACTGCTGCTGCCAAGGGGGGAGCCGGAAACCGAAAGTGTGGGCAAATTTATCGTTCGATAACACTGAGTTGGCCGGCCGCCTGGCCGGGGTTGGATAAGCAGAAGACGGAATCGCCTGCACGCGCGGCGAGATACTCAGTACACCGGCGTCGAAAATAGCGCGGGCAAAGCCATACCACGAGGTCGAACCGCCAGCTGTCATGTGATAGATGCCCACCGGCAGCGCTGCCCCGGATGTCGCGTATTGTTCCACCAATTGTGCGGTAGCAGCGGCGATCGCAACGGCTGACGTGGGAGCACCCACCTGGTCGTCCACTACCCTCAACTCTGAGCGCTCGGCTCCCAAACGGAGCATGGTGCGCAGAAAGTTTTTGCCGTGAGCAGAATAGACCCAGCTGGTTCGGAGCACCAAATAATGAGCCGACGTTTCCGCAATCGCCGCCTCCCCTGCTGCTTTAGATGCTCCATAGACGCTTACCGGGTTAATTGGATCGCTCTCCAGATACGGCTCCGGCTTTTCTCCGTTAAAGACATAGTCGGTGGAGTAGTGAATCAGGAGGGCGCCTAGCCGGGCGGCTTCCTCGGCCAGAACCCGGGGAGCAACAGCGTTCACGGCATAGCAGAGGTCGGGTTCTACTTCTGCCTGGTCCACGGCTGTATAGGCGCCGGCGTTGACGATGACCGCGGGCTCGACCCGCCGAACCAGGTCTCGAATAGACTGCTCGCTACTAAGATCACATTCGGTTCTACCGGCCGCAACCACGTCGCCAGGGGGAGGGTACAAGCGGGAGAATTCGCTCCCTACCTGTCCGTTTTTGCCGGTAATCAAGATTCGCATGTGTCTCATTTCAGTGTAGAGGAACTTGATCGGCGCAGGAGCAAAATCGTCAGTTGCGCGCTATTAGCTGATAAGACGCTACTTAGGCTGTCAAGGGAGAGGGTCTCTTTAGTAACTTATGCGGGTTGAGGCAATGGGCTAAAATTCTCCCACCATGAGCGAAGTGAGCGAATCGACCGATCTGCCGCAAATCTCCGGGCCGGGACCCAACATGGCGCAGGTCGACCCGCCACATCCGTTCAAGAGCGCCTTGAAGACCCTGGGGATCGCGACCATCGTGGTCAGCATTGCCCTGGGGCTGTATGTGTACCTGGGGCAGAAGCCGCCTGTGGCTTCCGGAGAGGTTCTGGCGTCCACCGTGTACCCGGTGCACTCGACTATTAACAATGGCGCCGGCGGCCAGGATGGGATGGCAGGCAGTAGCGAGTCCCAGGATGAGGTGATTATCCTGACTAAGATCAAAATCAGGAATCAGACGAATATTCCGCTCTTTGTGCAGGATGTTGGGTCGGCTATCAAGTTGCCCGACGGCTCCGAACAAACCAATGTGGCGGCCAGCAACCAGGATATGAACCGGGTGTTCCAGGCCTACCCATCCCTTAGTTACCTGCGCGCGGATCCGATTCCTCGCGATATCACGCTGTCTCCCGGGCAGTCGGCCGAGGGATTGGCGATCTTTAACTATCCCATCTCTAAAGAACAATGGGATACGTTGCAGACGGCTAAAGTGGTGGTGCAATTCATGCACCAGAAGAATCTGGAAATCAGTATTGGCCGGTGAGCCGGTCGCGGGCCAGGTTTAGTGCCGCGCCTACGGCGCTTAGAACATTTTCGGATTGATACCCAGCCCTTCCGGGCTGGGCTGACGTTTGGACGACCGGCCCTCCCGGGCCTCGCATCGATGGCGATTCGGCAGTGTCATTTCTTTCTCGGGTTACACAGTCAAGCCGGTTGCTCCCGCGGCAGGCGGGATGAACTGAAAGTGGCTTATTGAGTGCTGCTATCCCACTCAAGCCCAAAAGCAGGGCTTGAATGGGGCCCCCAGCAAGCGTTACCGAGGGATGACGGGGCCGCAGGTTATGGGGGTGATCCCTCAGCGGCTAAAGCCGTATTCATTGCATAGCATTTACTTACGGCCTAAAGGCCGTACCCTTCAGGAAAGCCTGGACTCTTCAGAAAGAACGCGCCTCAGGGGCTTAAAGCCCTCATCAGGCCCGGGATTTTATGGCCCGACTAAAGTCGTGCCCTGATACAAAACATTAGTTTTTCTGCAGCCTGTAAGGTCCAGCCCCTTGCGAAAGAGCGTACCTCAGGGGCTGAGCGGATACCGCGAGGAAAGACATCTGTTCTTCCCTCGGTAGCCGCAGCTGAAGCCCTCATAGCTGTAGCTTTTTACGGCGCGGCTCAAGGCGTGCGCTCGTTCTTTGAGTTTTTTGCGGACGCCCGCACGCAGGCTCGTGTTACATGGCTTTGGTTAGGGGGTCACGGGCGCTGGGGCGCTCTTGGGCGTTGCCAGGTAGCCGATTACCTGGTTCTTGTTGATGGTGTTAATTACCAACTCGTATAGCAGCTTGTCTTTGCCGGTGTAGAACTGCACGGGCTCGTCCAGGCTCTTGTCCTTTTTCTCAATCTTCTTGTCGTCCGACTCGACCACCAGGGTGTACTTGGAGTGCTTCTCGTCAGCCTTCTTCAGTTGCAGACTGACACCCGAGATCGGAGTGGGCTTGGCTCCCTTGGTCAGGTTCAAATCGTAATAGTTACGATCACCCTTGTGCTTGAGAATATCGAGTTCCTTCGCGTTGGTCGCGACGAGCCCGCTGGTCAAGCCCAGATCACCCGTTACCCTCTGCAACTTGGTTTCGGTCGTCGCCAATTCAGCTTTGGTCGCGGCAACATCGGTTTTTACACCGCCCACATCGGTCTTGACCGAGGAGACGTCACTCGAGACGGCACCGATCTGTTTCTGGGCCTCGGCCTGGGCTGCCTGCTGCTCCTTCTCCAAGCGGCTGGTTTCCGCCTGCTGGCGCTTGAGGAATTCACTGGCGCGGGCTTCCAGTTGGCGCTGGGTCAAGCCGACACTTTGACCCAGGGTTTCAGAGGTCACACGTAACTTGGCGTTGGTCTCATTGAGGCTCTCGGCCAGCTTGTCGTTCTGCTGCTGGGCGTTGACCAAAGCGGTCTGCGATTTTTCCAGCCTGGTCTCGAGCGTGTAGCTCCAGATGAGCCCGGCAACGGAGGCCAAAGCGGCGAAGCCAAGAATGGCGATAAATAGTCCGGATTGGGTTCGTTCGGCGGCTTCTTCGTAAGTGTCGTCGCTCATGCGATCTACCCTCTTTCGCCTGCGGGCTTGCTGTCGACTCCGCAGTATTTTCTCATCCTACAATGGACGAGTGGAGACTGTGGATGTCATCGTCGGGGGAGGGGGCATTATTGGCCTCTCCACAGCACTGGAATTGGCGCGGAACGGATTCCGGGTCCGCGTATTGGAAAAGGGCCGCGCCATGTCTGAGGCCTCGTGGGCCGCGGCCGGCATGTTGTCGGCCAACGATCCCGATCATCCCGCGGAGCTCACCCAGCTCGCGAGCCTGAGCATCCGGCTCTACCCGGAATATCTCGGCGTGGTTGAGCGGCTGTCTGGCCGCCAGGTACCCATCCGCACCCAGGCTACCCTGATGACGAGCCGATCTGGGAGCGAGTTTCACGCCAACGAAACCAAGGTATGCCCTGGCTTGAGCGCGCAGGAGGCGGAAAGGCGCATACCGGGCGTGGCAACCGACGGGCGATCCTTTTGCTGGATGGAGGAGCCGAGCCTGAACCCACGCGATCTGTGCACTGCTCTTCCCCTAGCCGCGGCCGCAGCCGGGGTGGAGTTGCAGCAGGAAACGCAGGTACTCACCGTTACCAGCCGGGACGGCGGCGTGGAGGTGGAAACGCCCAGGGGGACGGTGAGCGGGGGCGCTTTCGTGAATTGTTGCGGGGCGTGGGCGGGCGGCGTGCAGCACCCGGGTTCGGAGCGCCCACTTGCCGCGGGGGTTGAACCGCGGAAAGGACAGATGCTTGCGGTCCGGGTGCCTCCGCCGCTTGACCTGCCATACGTTCTGCGCTCGCCGGACATCTACCTGGTGCCCCGAGGGGATGGCCTGATTGCGATTGGAGCTACGGTGGAACGGGCAGGGTTCGATCGGCGTGTGGAGCCGCTGGCGGTGGAACAACTGCG
The DNA here is from genome assembly GCA_963785315.1 of uncultured Acidobacteriaceae bacterium. Lineage (GTDB taxonomy): Bacteria > Acidobacteriota > Terriglobia > Terriglobales > Acidobacteriaceae > PALSA-350. Next base: position 18,767 of record CAWAUX010000013.1, read on the forward strand.
CGCCCAGGCAGCGGAATTGTGGCCTCCCATGGCTTCCGCCCCGGTGGTGGACAGTTGGAGCGGGCTTCGCCCGGGTACGGTCGACGAGCTTCCGCTTATCGGTCGCGCCGGGGCTCCTCATTGCTGGATAGCGACGGGACACTTTCGTAATGGGATATTGCTGGCACCGGCTACAGCGCTGATCGTACGGCAACTACTGCAAGGCAAGCCTCCCGAGGTTTCGCTGGCCGCTTTTCTGCCCGGACGTTTGATGGAAGCGGTGCATTGACCTAATGGACCTGGAAGACTTCGGCAAAGGCCTGGCGCAGCTTGTCGATGGAGAAGTCAGGACTCCTGCTGGCGTCAATGAGCACCTTTTCCCGCTGGGCAATGAGGTCCGCAGCCGCGGGGATAAGTTTGATCACCTCGGCCGGCACTACGACGGCACCATGGCGGTCGGCGTGGATCACGTCGTTGGGCGAAACAATCATCCCGGCAACACTTACGACAGTGGCAACGTCTACAACATGAACATGGACGTGTGAGGGCATGATCGATCCTGCGAGGACGAAGAAGTCCTTGGCCCATAGATCAAGGTCCCGTACGGCACCGTCGGTGATGACGCCGGCGCAGCCCAAACCTTGGTGCAGGTTGCTGTTGACTTCGCCCCAGAATGCACCCAGGCCGGTGTCGGGCCCGTCGAGATCCTGGATGACGGCAATGCTGGGGGTTGGGGCTGCAGCAATGTGTTCGTAATAGGCGATGGTTCTTTTGCCTCCAAACGGTTCCCTGGAATCGGGCTCGCGGGAACGGATGGTCGCGGTGCGGGCAAAGGCCACCACCGGCTTGGCGGCCGGGAAAGGTGCTACGAGAGGCCGGCGATTGAAGCCGAATCCGCGCCGATCGGGCGCGACGACATCGAGGGCGTTGCAAATGGTCGGGGTGTCGAAGGCGCGCAGCGCTTCAAGATCGGCAAGGTCGGGCAGTATGGACATGGTGGTCCCTCCATAGTCTCTTGTTGTAGTTGTACTGGACAGTATCAGTGGCTGTCCTAGTTGGCTAAGCGATTCTTTTTGCGCCGGTTTTGCGCCCGATGGTAAGGTTAGCGACCGGCCCTGCTCGTGCTGGGACGTTTTGGCCTACTGCCGCCTAGCCTAAGGGTGCCAGAGGGCTTAAAATTGCGCGTTAGGCAGAGTGCTGCGCTATAAAGTAAACAGTGCTGAAGGCCGGAACTACGGCCGGGTTAGAAATCAGAGGAGCGTTAAGAATGTCGACAGCGGTGGTGGGAAAGGGACTTGCAGGCGTGGTTGCGGCCAACTCGGGCATCTGCTGGATCGACGGCGATGCAGGAGTGCTGGCTTACCGCGGGATAGACATCCACGAGCTGGCCGAGCAGTCGACCTTTGAAGAAACCACCTACCTGTTGTGGTTTGGACAGCTGCCCAGTCCGGCGGAACTTAAAGACTTCAGCAAGCGGCTGGCGGACGCTCGCAAGCTGGATCCCAAGATCATCGACCTGCTGCGGTCGTTCCCCAAGAGCGCGACCCCGATGGAAGTGCTGCGCACGGCGGTTTCGGCATTGAGCTTTTACGACCCGGACGAGGCCGATAATGAGCACGACGCCAATGTGAGCAAGAGTTTCCGGCTCACTTCGCAGATTGCCATGCTGGTGGCTGCGTACGACCGGCTTCGCAAGGGCCAGCCGGTAATCGAGGCGGATCCTTCTCTTAGCCACGCGGCGAATTTCCTGTGGATGCTGAATGGCGAAAAGCCTTCTGCAACGGCGACGAAAACTTTTGACCTGGCACTTATTCTCCATGCCGACCACGAACTGAATGCCTCCACCTTTGCCGCCCGGGTAATCGCGGCCACTCTGTCTGACATTCACTCCGCTATTACCGGCGCGATCGGCGCGCTGAAAGGCCCACTGCACGGCGGAGCGAACGAGGCGGTGATGCGCATGCTGTTCGCGATCGACAAAGAGGGTGCCGATCCGGTCGATTATGTGGGGAAGCTGCTGGCGCAGAAGAAGAAGATTTCGGGCTTCGGCCATCGCGTCTACCACACGGAAGATCCGCGAGCGACCCACCTGCGCAAGATGTCAGAAGCGCTGGGCGAGTCGTCGGGGAACGCGAAGTGGTTCAAGATGTCGCGGGCGATTGAAAAGTACATTCTGGCGGAAAAGAAATTGAATGCCAATGTGGACTTCTATTCCGCTTCGACGTACACCATGCTGGGCATCGACCTGGACCTGTTTACCCCGATCTTTGCAGTGAGCAGGATTTCCGGGTGGGCGGCCCACGTCATCGAACAACTGGATGACAATCGCCTGATCCGTCCGCGTGCCGAATATATTGGGCCTGAGTACCCGGTTGCGTACACTCCGATCGAGAAGCGCTAGGGTTTGCGGCTGGCGGGAGGGACGATCCCGTTCATGCGCAGGTACACCACCATCTGCCCGTAGTGGTCGTTGGTGTGCGCCAGGGCGTTCGCGACCAAACCGGCGCGGGTGGCTTTGTGTTCGCCGCCCAACGGCTCAAAGGCATTTTCCACGGTAATGGTGTCGATTGCCTGTTGGGCGAAGGCGTAGGAGTTTTTTAGCGCCTGTATGATGTCGTCCTTCCTGGTCAGCTTGTCGATGGCGTCGGAATCAACGCCGCCTTTCACTCCGAAATTGCCAAAGAAGTAGTATTGCGAGCCCGCAATGTGGGTGAGTTGCTGGGCAAAGGTCCGCACTCCCTCAAATGTGCCTTTGGTGGGCTTGAAATCGTATTTGTCGGCCGGCATGGCTTCGGCGGCAGAGATTACTTCCTCTTCCTGACTGCTGAAGAGCTTGGCGTAGATCTGGGCCGGCGAGGACTGGTTTGCTGCGAGGTGAACGGGTACGGTTTGGGCCGCCGGGATTGGTTGTGCCGGGGATACAGATGGTGCGATGAGCAGGGTGGTTAGCGTACATGCGGCGAATGTGGCTAGGTTCACGATCAGTCTCCCTTGAGTGGGTTTGGCAGGAGAAGGCTAACAGGTTTTCTGCTCCATCGGCTGAGAGCGGTTGACGGCCTTCGGCCGGTCTTTTTCGGCACCCGTCCGTTTCCTACGGAGCTGCTTGGGGACGGGAAGCCTGGGGTTTGGTTCCGTGGAATCCCACATCTCGCGAAAAACGAGCGAGATGTGGGGCACCCGTCGTTTTTTTAAAGGACAAATCCCCTCCGGGGGATTCCTCTTAATGGATAGATCCCCCGTAGAATAGAGTGGTGCGGCGAATCTATCTGGATGCGAATGCTACCACGCCTCTGCTGCCTGAGGTGCTGGAGGCTATGCGTCCGTTTTTGCTGGAGCGGTTCGGCAATGCTTCGTCGATCCACCAGGAAGGCCAGCACGCTCGTTGGGCAGTAGAGCAGGCGCGGGCTAGCGTGGCGCGGTTCCTCGGTTGCCGGCCTTCGGAAGTTGTCTTTACCAGCGGCGGGACGGAGAGCGATAACCTGGCGATCTTTGGTTCGGTTAAGCCGGGGGATCATGTCATCACCAGCACAGTCGAACATCATGCGGTGCTGCATGCCGGCGAGAAGCTGCGGGAACGCGGGGTCGAGGTCGATTTCGTCCCGGTCAATGGGCAAGGGGTGGTCGCTCCCGAGGACATTCGCCGGGCGCTGCGGCCCAATACCCGGTTGATCAGCGTGATGATGGCCAATAACGAGACCGGGGTTGTGCAGCCGGTGCAGGAGATTGGCCAGATTGCCGCCGAGGCGGGGGTCCGATTCCACGTGGATGCAGTGCAGGCCGCCAGCAAGCTGCCACTGGAGATGGATGCGATTAGGTGCCATTTGCTGACGATTTCCGGTCACAAGATGCACGCTCCCCAGGGAACGGGAGCGCTGTTCGTACGGCGCGGTACGCGGCTGGAACCGCTCTTTGCCGGTGGCGCCCACGAACGGCAACGGCGGGCCGGCACCGAGAATGTGGCCGGTATCGTAGGCCTGGGCAAGGCTGCGGAGTGCGCGATGGAAGGACTGCGCAGCGGATCGCCGGAGCGTATGGGCTCCCTGCGGGACCGGCTGGAGTCTGGCTTGCTGGCACGCACAAGAGAGACGGGGATAAACAGCGGAGAGGCTCCCCGGGTGCCGAATACCACCAACTTCTGGTTCGACCACCTGGAAGGGGAGGCGCTGGTGATCGCGCTGGACCTGAAGGGTCTGGCGGTGTCGAGTGGCGCAGCGTGCTCCTCCGGCGCCAGCGAACCCTCCCATGTGCTGGAGGCTATGGGCCTCTCGCCGGAGCGGGCGCGCAGCAGCGTGCGCTTGAGCCTGGACCGGCAAACGACGGAAGAAGAGATTGATCGAGCGATCGAGTTGGTCTCGTCGCAAGTGGTTCGACTGCGGGAGGTTTCCGCGGTGACGGTCCGGTAATTTTCCATGATGAAGCCAGAACACAAGACGATTGCGGTGGCCATGTCCGGAGGGGTGGACTCGTCGGCCGTGGCGGCCATGCTCAAGGCGGAGGGACACGAGCTCGTTGGTCTGACCATGCAGCTTTGGAACCAGCGCCGGCTCGCAGGCCAGGAGGGAATGCCAGAGCAGGTGCAGGGACGGTGCTGCTCGATCGATGACGTTTACGATGCGCGCCGGGTGGCGGAGATGCTGTCGATTCCCTACTACGTGGTGAATCACCAGGAGCGCTTCGAGCGCGATGTGATCCGCCCCTTCGTCGATGAATACCTCTCGGGACGAACGCCCATTCCTTGCAGCCTGTGCAATAACCACCTGAAGTTCGATCAGCTGCTGCTGACCGCAAGGCAGATTGGGGCGGAGCAGATTGCTACCGGCCACTACGCTCGCAATGAGTACGATCCCGAGCGAGCGCGGTGGATACTGAAGCGGCCCGCGGATGCCAGCAAGGATCAGACGTATTTTCTCTTTGGCCTGACGCAGGAGCAGCTGGCGCGCACGCTGTTCCCTCTGGGGGGCTTCACCAAGCCGGAGGTGCGCGAACTGGCGCGGGGATACGGGTTGGCGCTGGCGAACAAGCCGGATTCACAGGAGATTTGTTTTATCCCCGGGGGCGACTATAAGCGCTTCATCGATGCTTATCTTGAAGAGCAGGGCGAAGCCGTACCGGATACCGCGGGAGAGCTGGTGTCGGTGGGTGGGGAATCCCGCGGAAAGCACGACGGGGTACATAACTTTACCGTTGGACAGCGGAAGGGACTGGGATTGGCTTCCCCTTCTCCGCTGTATGTGATCTCCATCGATCGCGACAGCAAGCGGGTTACGGTGGGTACGGAGCCGGAGTTGCTGCGCGATTCGCTGCGGGCGCGGAGGTTGAACTGGATTTCCATTGCGAAGCTGGAGGGGGAGATGCGCGCCCAGGTGAAGATCCGGCATCGGCACGAACCGGCTTGGGCCACGCTTCGACCAATTGGCGAGGATGAGGTGGAAGTGCGTTTCGATGAGGCTGTGCGGGCCGTGACCCCGGGACAGGCGGCTGTATTCTATGCCGGCGATGAGGTGATCGGCGGCGGTTGGATCGTTTAGGCCTTAAACGAAGAGATCGTCTTCGGAGTCGCGGTGATTGCTGACATCCTTTTTGCGCAGGGAGTCGACCCCCGCGCGAAGGCCGTTGAGAATGCCGTTCACCTGGCGGACGGGTACCGCAACGCCATGCTCGATTGCCTGGACAGCGGAGGTGAGATGGTCGAGCGTACCCTTGACCATGCCATCCACTCGCACAGCTTGTGCCTGGGCGCGATCGGTTACGTCTCCTACTAATCCACCAACCTTTTCGGACTTGGTGCGCAGAGTGGTGCTGACGACGGTCAGGTTTTCGGCGATGGTTCTCAGCTTCGGAGTAATGTCCTGAATAACGTCGCGCGAAGCAATGATTGCCGGCAAGGCGTGCAAACGAACGTCGTCAACCAGCCCCATAATTTTCTTCTGGGCCTTACGGGTAGCAATGAACATGCCAACCGTGAAGCAAGCCTGCGCCAGAATACTGACCGCAGCTATGGCAATGAAAATGACCAATAATGTTTGCGTGGGTTTATCCATTTGCTTTCACTTCTAACCCTTCGCTCGAGTATTTTTCACTTCTACTCTGAACAGTCAAGAAAAGCCGTGAAAATACTATAGCGTGCGCTCAAACCAAGGCCTAACCGGGTTCATGGAGGGCAATTCGGCCAGAGGCCAGACTGCCCTCTCTGATCAAAATGCTCTAGACTTGCCCGTCGACTGTAGTGGTAGATGCGGTGTATGCGTTCTTTCCCGCATCCACCGCTGCCGAAACTTTTTCGGCATGCTTGGCCACTGTTTTACGCCCCTGCTCGATGTAGCTTTCCACCTGAGAACGGCCACGCTCTACCGCTTGCTTGCCGCGCACTACATATTCGCCAAACTGTTCCTTGCCGGTATCGACATAGGTGTTGACCTGTGCCGCGGCATCCTTCGACTTTTGCTTGAGATATTCCGCGCGCTCACGGGCACTCTCGGCCAGACTTTCCCGAGTCTCTGTTCCTGACTGGGGAGCGTAGAGCACACCGATTGCCGCGCCAATTCCCAGTCCGACTAGAAACCAACCGAAACCACTGCCGCTTCCACCTTGCTCTTCGTCTGTCATGATCTTCCCCTTAACTTGCTTTACTCGGTACTCGTCCCAATATACTGCGTGTGCCTGCCTCGCCGGGTTTAGCACCCGGATACTACCAGAAGATACTTTGCCAAGGCACTGGGTGCTCGTTAACAATAATGGGATGCAGAATTGTTCCTTGGCGCCGTTTCGCAATTACTGTGGCCTTATAAAGATCGCGAGGTGTGGTTTTCCCTGGGAGAAAACCACGAAAAGGCCTATCGCTTCGATCTACACCACTTGCGAAACGGCCGTGGCGCCGCCACGTGGGTTTTGACCCAAGAGACTTGGCGCACGAATTTAGACCCCGGGATGCCAGCCTGTTCGGGGTTTTACACGTCAAAAGGTAGAGCAGTTTCGCACCCACCACCCGACCGGGCATGGCAGGGCGAGCATTGGCAAAAGAAGGCGAAATTGAGGATTTTTTCCATGAAGAGAGCTTTTCTGATTCGACGCGGTATTCCGCTGACCGTTCTGACTGGTTTCCTGGTCCTGGGAGCGGGGTGCCAAAAACAGCCGGCTCCGGAAGCCCAGCAAGCGGCGCCTGCTGCGGCCCAGCCGGCTCCCCCGCCCCCACGGAGCGACCAGCAGATTGGCAGCGATATTCAGGCCAAGATCGGCGGCGAGTCCGCGTTGAATGGGCAAAACATCCAGGTAAGCGTGGCCAATGGAGTGGCTACGCTGGATGGCAAGGTAGAAAACGACGCCTCCCGCGCCCTGGCGGCTGCGGATAGCGCGTCGATCGACGGCGTACGGACGGTGGTTAATAACCTGGTGGTGGCCCCGGCTAAGGTAGCCAAGGCAGCTCCGGCTCCGAAGCGGCACAAGGAAGTGGCCGAGGCAGCACCGCCCCGCCTCCGCCTCCACCGCCACCCCCGCCTGCCCAGGAACCGGTGCAGGTCGTAGCCCCGCCGCCGCCTCCGCCTCCTCCTCCACCGGTGGTCAAGACGGTGACGCTGCCAACCGGGACGGTGGTTCCTATTCGCATGACGGACACGCTGGATAGCGGGAAGACTCAGCCCAATACGGTTTTCCATGGGTCTCTGGCTGGGGACCTGATCGTCGATGGCATGGTCGTCGCCAAATCGGGCGCGGCGGTGACGGGACGGGTGATCATCGCCAAGGATGCAACCCACTTCTCCGGCAGCTCGGAGTTGTCTATCGAGTTGACGCGCATCGATACCGTGGACCATCCGGTGGATGTGGTGACCGACGCTTACGACAAGAAGGGCGCCGGGCGGGGCAAGAATACGGCGCTTAAGACCGGCGGCGGGGCTGCGGTTGGAGCGATTCTCGGCGGCCTGTTGGGCGGCGGCAAAGGCGCGGCTATTGGGGCCGCCAGCGGCGGCGGTTTGGGCGCCGGCGTGAATGGGGTTACTAAAGGACAGCAGGTGCAGATTCCTACGGAGACGCTGGTTACGTTCCATCTGCAGTCGCCGGTTAGCGTGACTACCTCGAGGAAGGTGGGCGGCTCGCAAGGCGGGGACGGTTTGCAGCAACGGGAGCAGTAAAAGGCGGGTCGAGTGCTGTGGTATCCCACTCAAGCCAAGGCTTGAATGGGGCACCCAGCGTTCGTTGCCGGTGGAGTGGAACCGCAGGTCCCTCCACTTCGCTGCGCTTCGGTCGGGATGACAAATTTAAATTGTTCCGACCTCTGCCGTGGTTAGGCGGATGTGGAGAGTTAGGTCCAGACTCCGTATTCGACCAGGTGGCGGGCTATGTCGCGCGAACGGGCGTAGACGTCCTCGGGTACACGCCGGGCCAAGCGGCGGCAGATGGCTAGTTGCACCTTCAAGGTGTCGCCCTCAGCGACTGCGGCGACGATGCGCCGAGAAGCTAGCTCCACAATGTCCATCGCCTTGGCGGCGTAAAGCTGGACCATGGCCACTGCGGTATTGGCCAGCGGTAAACTGCGGGCCTTCAGCTTGCGGGCACGCAACAACGCTGACTCCAACGCATAGACCTGGATGATGATGTCGGCCAGATCTGCCATTACCTCCTGCTGATCGGCGAGAGCGTTCATGTACTTCTGTGACGCTGCGCCGGCGGTGAAGAGGGCGAGCTTTTTTGCGCCGGCCAGCATCTGGGCTTCAGCATATAAGGGATCAGAAGAGTGGTCCGTGTCGTCTTCAAAGGAAGGCGGCTCCAGGACCTCATCCATCAGCTTCTTGATAGCGGCCATCAGCGGGAGCTGGCCGGCCATGGCGCGCTTCATCAGCCAGCCGGTGATGATGAGGCGGTTGATCTCATTCGTGCCTTCAAAGATGCGATTGATGCGGGAATCGCGGTAGGCGCGCTCGACCGGGTACTCCTCCACATAACCGTAACCGCCATAGATCTGGACGGCGTGGTCGACGACGGCGTCCAGCATCTCCGAGCCCCAAACTTTCAGGATGGAGCATTCGACGGCGTACTCCTCGATGCGCTTCTGAATCTCACGCGAGTTCCCGGCGGCGCCGCTATCGAGAGCGGAGAGCGCATCGTCAATCATTCCTACCGTGCGATAGGCCATGCTTTCCACGGCGAAGAGCTGGGCGGCGGAATCAGCCAGTTTTTGCTGAATAAGGCCGAAGCCGGCAATGGGCTTGCCGAAGGCCTGACGTTGCTTGGCGTAGGTGATGGCGTGGCCGAGGACTGTGCGGGCAGCTCCCACACAGGCGGCGCCTAATTTGAAGCGGCCGATGTTGAGAATGTTGAAGGCGATGTGGTGCCCCTTGCCCACCTCGCCGAGAAGGTTTTCTACCGGCACCTTGCAGTCGGAAAGCACCAGCGGGCAGGTGGAGGAACCGCGGATACCGAGCTTGTGCTCTTCCCCTCCGATGGAGAGGCCCGGGGTGTCCTTCTCGATCAGAAATGCGGTGAATTTTTCTCCATCGACCTTTACGAAGACGGTGAACAGGTCGGCAAAGCCGGCGTTGCTGATCCACATCTTCTCGCCGTTCAGGAGGTAATGCTTGCCGTCCTCCGAGAGGGTGGCTCGGGCGCGGATGTTCATCGCGTCCGAACCGGAAGTTGCCTCGGAGAGCGCGTAGGCGCCAATACAATCCCCAGTGGCTAATTGGGGCAGGAACTTCTGCTTCTGCGCGTCGGTGCCATACCAGACGATGGGCAGGGTGCCGATGCCGACGTGGGCGCTGAAGGCGACAGAGAAGCTGCCGAGCTGGGAGAGATGGTCGGCGACGATGGCGGAGGTGACTTTGTCCATGGCCAGGCCGCCGTACTCCTCTGGTATGTCGACTGCCATCAAGCCGAGATCCCCGGCTTTTTTCAGCAGGGCCCGGGTGACGTCGAAATGCTTGGCTTCAATCTCTTCGGCTGCGGGAAGGACTTCGTTGCGAACAAAGTCAGTGGCGGTGCGCGCGATCTGGCGCTGCTCTTCGCTGAAGTCTTCCGGGGTCATGATCTCGTCTGGCGAGCGCTCCTCAATGAGGAAGCTTCCGCCGCGAATGACTCGTTGCAATACCTCTGTCGCTGTTGCCAATTCTTTGCCCCCTGGTCTCTAGTGGATAGATTCGAAAATGCCCGCGGCGCCCATGCCTCCACCGACACACATAGTTACCAATCCGTACTTTAGCTTGCGAGTCTGCATGGCATGCAACAGTGTGGCTGTCAGCTTGGCTCCAGTGCAGCCGAGCGGGTGGCCGAGAGCGATGGCTCCGCCGCTCACGTTCACTTTGGCCGGGTCCAGATGCAGTTGCTGTATCACGGCCAGCGATTGCGCAGCGAAGGCTTCATTGAGTTCGATGAGGTCGATCTGGTCCAGGGTTAGCCCGGCCAACTTGAGTGCTTTGGGAACGGCATAGACGGGGCCCATTCCCATCTCCTCTGGTAAGCAGCCGGCGGTGGCGAAGGCCACGAACCGGGCCAAGGGCTTGAGGCCCAATGCGGCGGCGCGCTCGGCAGACATGACTACTGCAGCCGCGGCGCCATCCGAGGTTTGGGACGAGTTCCCTGCCGTGACTGTTCCCTTGGCATGAAAGGCCGGCTTGAGTCCGGCCAGGGCCTGGAGCGAAGTTTCTGCGCGCGGACCTTCATCGGTGGTAAATGGCCTGGTGGCGAGTTTGACTTTGCCTGCGCCGTTGGCGGAATAGGTCACGGTTACGGGCACGATTTCGGCATCGAAGCGGCCGGCTTCGATGGCGGCCAGCGCCTTCTGATGACTGGCCAGTGCGAAGGCATCGGCTTGCTCGCGGCTGATAGCGTAGTGCTGCGCTACTCGCTCGGCGGTGAGTCCCATGGATAGATAGGAATCGGCGTAGTGGTCGATGAGCCAGGGATTGGCGCTGACTTTGTTGCCGCCCATGGGCACCATGCTCATGGATTCAGTGCCTCCGGCGACAATGACCTCAGCGCCGCCGCCGCGAATGCGATCGGCGGCCATGGCGATTGATTGCAGGCCGGAAGCGCAGAAGCGGTTGACGGTCATGGCCGAAGAGCTTACCGGCAGGCCGGCGCGCAGGGACGCGATACGGGCGACGTTCATTCCCTGCTCCGCCTCCGGCATGGCGCAGCCCAGGATCACATCCTCGATCTCGTTGCGATCTAGCTGGGGAACGCGGGCGAGGGCGCCTTCGATCGCGGTCGCGGCCAGATCGTCGGGGCGCGTCGTGGCCAACGCACCTCGACCAGACTTGCCGACAGCGGTTCTGACACTGCTGACGATGACGGCGTCTCTCATATTCGTTTTCCTGGTTCCCTTCTTTTCACCTGTCGCACATTGAGTGTCGTTATCCCACTCAAGCCAAAAGAAGGCTTGAATGGGGCACCCAGCGTTTGTTGCTGGTGTGGTGAGAGGTTCGAGATCGCGACAACCTGGGCCTATACATATCTTTTGACGGTGGTTTAGTTCCTTAGGGGTTTGCCGGTCTTTAGGGTGAAGGCAATGCGCTCCTGGGTTTTGCGCTCTCCGCAGAGCGAGAGGAATGCCTGGCGCTCGAGATCGAGAAAGTATTGTTCCCCCATGACGGTGCCGGGGGGAATGGCGCCTCCGCACAGGATGTGGGCGACGTGGTTGGCTACCTTCTGATCGTGGTCGCTGATGTAATCCGCCTGGCGCATGAGATGGACGCCGAGTTTCAGGGTTGCCAGGGCGCTTTCGCCGGCTGCGGGGACTTCCCGCGGGGCCGGAGCCGAATAGCCTGCGCCAGCCAGGGTCAGGGCTGCCTGGCGCGCGTCGTGCAGGACGCGATCGCGATGAGCGGTGATGCGATCGGAGGGGCTCAGATAGCCGAGCAGGCGCGCATCAGCAGCCGAGGTCGAGACTTTGGCCAACCCTATCAGTTCAAAGTTGCGCTTGAGGGCGTCGAAATATTCGGTCGAACCGGCCAGGCGAGCTGCTGCGTCGCGGCCAGTTGCGGAAAGGATGGCGGCAGCGGAATCGACCGCGCGCAGAACCATTTCCTTGGTACCACCACCGCCAGGGACGACGCCGACACCGGTTTCCACCAGGCCCATGTAAAGCTCGGCGTGGGGCTGGCGGCTGGCGGCATGCAGAGCGATCTCCGCTCCTCCGCCCAGGCAGAGGCCGAACGGAGCCACCACCACTGGCCGGGGACAAAAGCGGATTGCGGCTGTCATGCGCTGGAAGGCACGCACGGCAAAGTCGAGATCTTCCCACTCGCCTTCCTGGATGAAGAGCAGAACCTGGAACAGGTTTGCGCCGACGGAGAAGTTGGCGCCGTCGCCGGTGATGACAAAGCCCTGGAAGTCGCGGACGGCGTCACTGCCAGGGTTCAGGGTCTGGGTCACGAGACGAGTGATGTCTTCGCCGACCGCGTCTTTCTTCGAATGCAATTGGATGGCGGCAATGCCGTCGCCCAGATCCACCAGCGAGGCACCGGAGTTGCCTTTGACGATGCCATGGGATTTGCGGAAGTCGGCGACGGTTACGATTCCTGGCGGCTGGAGGATGGAAACATACTCCCCACGCTTGGGATCGAAGACCTGCTTGCCGCCCGCGGGGTCGTCCCGGTACCAGGTGGAGGCTCCGGATCGAAGGAGTATCTCGGCATTAGGAATGGCGGGCTGGCCTTCCTGGCGCATGCGGGCGACGGTGTTCTCGACACCCACCGCATCCCACATCTCGAAGGGACCAAGTTCCCAGTTGAAACCGGTGCGCATGGCGCGGTCGATGCTGGCCGGCTCGGCGGCGATCTCGGGCAGGCAGTTGGCGGCGTAGGCAAAAAGCCGGCTCAGCAGTTGCCATTGGAAAGCGGCTGCTTTGTCTTTCCGAATATCGCCGGCCAGGAGCAGACGGAGCCGCTCAGGAAGGGATTCGGCGTTCTTGGCTAGTTCCAAGGAGGGGAACTTGGGGCGGGTCGCGGGACGGTAGGTAACGGTTTGCCAGTCGAGCGCGAGCCGGAGCTCGTTGCCTGCGCCGTCTTGCTCCTTCTTATAGAAGCCCTGGCCGGTTTTGTCGCCCAGCCAGCGACGCTCCAACATGGTCTCGACAAAAGGGGGCAACTGAAGGGCTTCGCCGGCGCGGGATTGGGAGAAGTTCGCTACCACATGCGCCAGGATGTCGAGGCCGACCATATCCGACAGGCGGAAGCTACCCGTGCGCGGCCAACCGATGGCGCTGCCGGTGAGCACGTCCACCTCTTCGATGGTGAGCCCCTGCTGCTGCATCAGCTCGATGGCCTGGACCATGATGTACACGCCAATGCGGTTGGCGATGAAGTTCGGGGTGTCACGGGCGTAGACGACGGTCTTGCCCAGGCGACGGTCAGCAAAATCAGCGATGGCGGCGACGGCTGCCGGATCAGACTCGGGGGTTGAGATCACCTCGAGCAAGCGCATGTAACGGGGCGGATTGAAGAAGTGGGTACCGAACCAGGAACGGCGCAGCTCAGGGGGCAGGGCCGAGGCGATACTGGCTATCGGCAGCCCGCTGGTGTTGGTGGTGAGGATGACGCCTGGTTTGAGAAAGGGCGTGATTTTGGCCAGGATTTCCTGCTTGATGGCCAGGTTCTCGGTGACCGCTTCGATCACCCAATCGGATTTGGACAGCAACGAGAGGTCGTGATCGAACGTACCGGGTTGGATCAGACGGATAGTGGCCGGGTCGTAAAACGCGGCCGGCTTGGCGCGGGTGAGGGCTTGCAGGGCGGCTTCGGCAATGACGGCAGGACCCTTGGCTGGGTCTCCTGCCAAGTCGAGTAGCACCACCGGGATGCCGGCGTTGGCCAGATGAGCGGCAATTCGGACCCCCATGGTTCCCGCACCGAGCACGGCGGCGTGTTGGATCATCCCGGGGCGCGGCCGGGGAGGGGTCGGCTCGGTCGAAGGTACAGAGGCGCGTTCCATGGGAGAGGCAGGCGCGGTGCTCATGGGTTCTGATTCCCTCCTTAATTAACGGTACGCTTCTCGATACCATTGCGAAAAACTGTCCACGTGAATATGGAGTAAAAAGCCGGTAACGTCGATCACCCGGTATCGATATTGCAAATGTTTGAGGGTGATGAGTTGTGGTTCCGTCCGCTACGCTGGGAGGGTGGAGAACTCGCGTTCAGAGTGACCCAATGGAGTCGGTTCGGGGAAAGCCGGTCCCTCAGCGGCTAAGCGGATACCGCGAGGAAAGACATCTGTTCTTCCCTCGGTAACCGCAGCTAAAGCCGGATTCATTGCAAGGTATTTACGTACGGGCTGGAAGCCCGTACCCTTCAAAAGCCAGAGCTTTTCGCACTAAAATTTCTTCGCTTTCAACTTCAGATAGATGGACGCAAGTATCAGCAATTAAAGGAGAGTAACCGATGCAATTCGCCATCGTGATTATGGCTGCGGGAAAAGGCACGCGGCTCAAGACCCAGCGTCCAAAGGTTTTACATGAAGTGGGCGGCAGGACCCTATTACGGCATGTGGTGGATGCGGCGAGACAGATCGTACCGCCGGAAGATATCTACGTAATCGTGGGACACCAGGCCGATCTGGTTAAGGCTTCTCTCGGCGGAGTCGGGGTGGAGTTCATCGAGCAGGCCGAACAACGGGGAACAGGCCACGCGGTGCAGCAGGCACGCCAGGCGGTCGAGAGCTATACCGACGTAATCGTGCTCTCCGGCGACGTGCCGTTGATTCGACCGGAGACGATCAGGAAGATACGCGATTTCCACCTTCAGAGCAGAGCCGCAATGACTGTGCTCACGGCCACACCCGAGGACCTGCATGGATACGGACGAGTGGTCCGCAAATCCAGTAGTTCTGATGAGATACGGGAGATTGTTGAACAAAAAGCTTTGACCCTGGAAACGGCCCAGGCGCGGGAGATCAACTCTGGAATTTATGCCTTTACTACCAAGCCGCTGTTCGCAAACATCGACCGGCTGGGAACGCAGAACGCCCACGGCGAGCTCTATCTGACGGATATGGCTGCGATTCTGGGGGCGGCGGGTGAACGGGTGGTGGCGCTCCGGGCGGAGAATGCGGATGAGGTTTTGGGTGCTAATACCATCGCGGAGATGATGACCATCGATGACAAACTCCGCCTCAGTACCGCACACCGGCTGATGGCTGAGGGAGTGACGATTTTCCGGCCGGAGACCTCGGTGATTGACGCCGGGGTGATGGTGGGAGCGGATACAGTGATTGAACCCTTTGTGCAGTTGCTGGGCGAGACCAAGGTGGGCAAGGAATGCCGCATTCGCTCCTACTCCGTACTGGAGCACGCTACGTTGGGCAACCGGGTGCTGGTCCGGCAAGGCTGCATCATCAGCCAATCGCGAGTGGACGATGGCGCCTTGCTCGGACCCTACGCGCACATCCGCCCGGAGAGCGAGATCGGGGAGGGCGCGCATGTGGGCAACTTTGTCGAAACCAAGAAGATTCGTTTGGGCAAGGGGTCCAAAGCGAATCACTTGACCTACCTGGGGGACGCGGAAATTGGCGCCGGGGTGAATGTAGGAGCGGGGGTCATCACCTGTAACTATGACGGAGTCAATAAGCTGAAGACCATCATTGGCGACCACGTTTTTGTGGGCAGCGATTCCACGCTGGTAGCACCGGTTACTTTAGGGAATGGCTCTTATATTGCTGCAGGATCATGCATTACGGAAGACGTTCCGGAAGATGCGCTGGCCCTGGGGCGGGCAAGGCAAACCATCAAGGAGGGGTGGAGCGCCAAGCGGCGGATCAAGAGATAAAGGGGGTAGGTGCGGTTCAGGCAGCTTCGGTGCGCGCCTGCTGGGCGATCACCTGGCAAAGGCGAATGCGGGCGGAAAAGCAAGCACGGAGGACCTGCGGCTCGGGAATATCGAGCAGGCGAGCGATCGCCGCGGGTGTATACCCTTCCACGTCACGCAGCAGGAATAACAGGCGCTCGTTCGGGGGCAGGCTGCGCACCGCAACCTCAAGATCGGGACGGCGCACATTGCGATTACTCAGGCCGCTGCCCGGAGAAATAACCGCAGCGGCTTCTTCCTCTTTGAGAGGAAAACGCTGACTCAGCTCGTTGATCAGGGCTGAATCCACAGCGAACCCGTCGGGCTGCTCGTTCTGCTGGAAGGCACGGATAAACGTAGTGGCAAGAATCTCTTCCGCTTCCATCTCGTTGCCGGTCATGTAGAAGGCCAGGGAAAAAGTACGGTGACGGTGGCTTTCATAGACATCCCGCTGCTGCTGCTCACAGGACTGTTTAGCAGCCTGCGAGACGACCAGGTTCGATTCAGCGGAAAACTCGCGTTCGAAGTTGAACAAGGTTACCCCGGCAAATTCCATTCAGCCTGAGAGACCGTTGGATGGCGCTAGACGGGAGTATAGCAGTTCGGGGATCAGATGAATGCCAAAGCGCTTTTAGGGCGAGTGCCGGATTTGGCATGTTCACCACATGTGAACGGCAAAGTGAAGATTTCATGTCACGAATATAGGTTGAAGATAGACTTAGGGAGAAGAAGCCTCTTATAAGATTACCCGGCCGGATGGTCATACTCCGCGAGAGAGACCGGTGAGCGGAACAAATTTCGCTCAAACGCCGTAGCTATGGACACGCTACGTGCCAGGCAAGATGGGAATCTGGTCTCCAGGTTCGCACAGGGGTAGTATCAGACGGAAAGAAGGAGCCTTCCGAGGCAACTCGGGTGTCCAGCAAGTATGGAGACAGAACGCATCCCAGCACGGGTCCTGGTGGTTGATCAGCACACACATGGCCGAGCCGAGATCGACGGCATGCTTGAAAAGGCGGAGTACTCCACCGTGCTTTCCAGCGACCGCCAGGAGGCTATCGCGCATATCGAGAAGGATCCTCCGTTTGACCTGGTTTTGTCTGACCTGATGTCGGCTGGGGTCCAGGGCAGGGGCCTGCTCGAGCGAATGCGCCAGGTACAACCCGAGACTCCCCTGGTATTGGTGACTCAGGGGCGGGATGAAGGGGCCGCGGTTGCGGCAGTACGGCAAGGGGCGTATGACTACCTGCTGAAACCCTTCGAGAAAGATCAACTGCTGGCCACGGTGGAGCGGGCCATCGACTACCGGCGCCTGGTGCAGCAGAACGCCATGTACCGGCAGGATCTGGAGCAACTGGTAAGCGCCCGGACAGGGATGCTGCACCAGGCGATCGCGGATCTGGAGCGCTCGTACGACATCACGCTCGAGGCACTGGGAGACGCGCTGGACCTTAAGGATGCAGAGACCGAGGGGCACTCGAAACGAGTCACAGCTTATACCATTGCGCTGGCCCGGGGCGCGGGCATCCCAGCGCAGCAGATACCGGTGGTTGCGCGCGGAGCCTTCCTGCACGATATCGGGAAGATGGCGATTCCCGACGCGATTTTGCTGAAACCCAGCAAGCTGCAGTTGGATGAGCAAAAGGTGATGAGAGAACATTGCGCGCGGGGCTACCAGATGTTGCGCAAGATTCCTTTTTTGCAGGAAGCGGCGGAGATTGTGTATAGCCACCAGGAACACTACGATGGCAGCGGCTATCCGCGAAAACTGAGAGGCGAGGAGATCCCGCTGGGGGCTAGAATTTTTGCCGTGGCCGATACGTTGGACGCAATTACGTCGGACCGGCCATACCGCAAAGCCGCCACGTTCTCTCAAGCGCGGGTGGAGATCAAGCGCTGCGCCGGCACGCAGTTCGATCCCAGGGTGGTGGAGGTGTATCTGAGCCTGCCGGACCAGCTATGGGAAGACCTGCGGGCGGAGATTACCCAGCAAGCGAAGAAATTTTCACCCCTGCAGCAGGGGCCCAAAGACCGGACGAAGCTGCGCAATCCCTTCGCATAAAGGCCAGGAGGTGTAGCGATGAGCATTTTGACATCGGAGATGGTGCAGGAAGGTTTGCGGTCACTTCCCCACTGGCAGCTCGAGGGCAAGGAGATCGTGCGGCACTACCAGTTCCCCAACTTCGCGGCCGCCATGAGCTTTGTCAACCAGGTGGCAGAAAAGGCGGAGGCGGCCGACCACCATCCGGATATTGATATCCGCTACAACAAGGTGAGGCTGGCGCTGGTATCCCACGACCAGGGCGGCCTTACCCAGCGGGATATGAAGATGGCGGGGGTTTTAGACTCGCTTGGGTAGAGCTTGTTCAGAAAAACGCTGGATTCGGGTGTAAAGCTAGTTTTCGTCGGAATCAGGCGGGGTTTGCTGGCGCATCTTGGCCAGGGTTCTGCGGTTCCAGATGGCGACGGCAATACCGCCAAAGGCTGCGGACGTGGCGATCAAAAGGCCGGAACGCCAGAGATTCGGCCGCTCGGGCGGGGCGGGATTTTCACCTGGAGCCTGCACAGGGGTGGTGGAGACCAGATTTAACCGAAATTTGCGTAGAGGCATGGACAACTTTCAAAAAAATATGGGAGAAGAGTCTAAGGAGAAACTTATTTTTCGAAACCGCGTCTATGTGGAGGAAGGGTGAAGTTCAGCCTGAAAGATACAGTAATCGGGATTTAAAATTTAAGGAAATATGTTTTTTAACGAAATTCAGCATTTGCGACTAGAAGTTCAGCGTAAGCATCTGCTAATATATGTTCAGTCGCGATTGAAGCTTTAGCTCTCGCGGCGAGATTTTTAGTACAAGTTGCGTCACTGGCCTCCCGGCACGGACAATTTACCGTTCGTGCCGCCTTTTTTTTGTTCTTCTGCTTTTTCCGTCGTAGATCCTGCACTCACACCTTGCAATTCAATCGCCGAAGTCGCTCGAATCGGGCCGACCTGCCGCTGCGTGGCGATTCCCTTCTGGTTCGCGCTACACTGCTCAATAAAGGAGGGGCAATGCGGCGAATTTTGCTATGCCTGGCGATAGGGATGTTGACCGTGGGAGCGTATGCGCAGTGGGTTAGCGACGTAGATGTTCCGGCTTACCATGCAGCGGCGCCCACCCGAGCGGAAAAGCTACCCCCGCTTCTCTCCGGCAAACAGCTGGAGGGGCCGATGTTCCAGTACCCGTGGCAAAAAGTGGTCTATGAGGATGCGGCTAAGGTGCAAAACGTGCTTTACCAGCTTCCCTGCTATTGCCGCTGTGACCGGGCGCTGGGCCATGCCAGCCTGCACAGTTGCTTCGAGGGTCTCCATGGGGCGGAGTGCACTACCTGCGCGCAAGAGGGACTTTACGCCTACCAGATGTCGCTGAAAGGCAAGACGGTGAAGCAGATTCGCGAGGGCGTGATGCGCAAGGAGTTCCAAAGCATCGATCTGAATTCGATTGGAATGTAGGGGGTTATACTCAGGGGAGAGCGGGGTTTCGTCGCTGCTCTATTCCGAAGGAGGGGGCGTCACGGTTTCGACGGGATCGATTAGGTTGAGAGGCATGCCGGGGTGTGAGCACCCGTAATCGCTTGCAAAAACAATAATTGCTAACAATCAACTAGCACTTGCTGCTTAATTAAATAAGTAGCCGTTCTTCGTGGCTTCGCCTGTGGGCTGCGAAAGAACGTCGCACAGCAGGCTGGTTCCTGGGACGCGGTCCGAGCCGCAGGAGCGAGATCATCGGACTAGCGTTACGCGCATCTTGTCGGTTCTGAGCGCGTCGTGCGAAATCTCTGGAACTCGACTAAGCATGGAGTCTCTCTGCTGACATGGATTTCGGACGCGGGTTCGACTCCCGCCGCCTCCACCAATAGCTCCCCCATTAACCTTCTTTATTTTAAACAACATAAGAAGGTAGAGGGGTTGCGTCGTGCAATATCGGGTAATGTCGTGCAATTGACGGCCAATTTGCGCAACGAAAACCTCTGTTATCCCAGTCAACATCTTCTCGACAATTCATCGCCCAGCCTCCACGCTGTCAGCTAAACAGGCTGCGGAAAAAGTCGCTGCACGAAGGGCACGCCTGAGCAGGCTGCGGAAAAACGCTATGTACGAAGGGCACGGCTTTAGCCGTGCCGTAAAAAACCACAGCAACGAGGGCTTCAGCTGCGGCTACCGAGGGAAGAACAGATGTCTTTCCTCGCGGTATCCGCTCAGCCCCTGAGGTACGCTTTTCCAAGCTCGTACCTGCACTGAATTACTGTAATAGACCGTACCTCAGCGGCTAAAGCCGTCCCCTCGCAGTACATTTGCGGCACGGCTGAACCCGTGCCCTTCGTACAAAGCGTTTTTCCGCAGCATGTTTAGCCCCCGAGGTACGGTTTTCCGATGATTCGCGGCGAATTTCTTTGTGACCACCGTACCTCAGCGCTAAAGAAGACTTATAGCGCTTATAGCGCACTTTTTCGGAAAACTGCGGACCCACAGCCTTAGTCCGGTCTCGTGACCAATCCGCGGACTCTCCCCGGGTGCTGGCAACTACCAGCTCGCGAAGACAGCGCGGAGAAGGAGCAGGCTTAATTCGCTTAGTTCGCACGTTTCTGCACGGGCTTTCCTTTCCTCTCTTAAGAGATAAGGGGACGAAAGAACAAACACGAACAAAATGAAGAATCCGTGTGGAAGGCGAGGAATCGGCAGAAGATCAGTGGGGGCTTATCACGCTTATCTCGCACTTTTATTTGCCAAACCATCCCCGATGATGGTCACCAGCTCGTTTTCGCGAGACCGCACCAGGTCCCCATTCCGATACGCGCCGACAGTCACCAAGTGGGGCGTCACCAGCACCACCCCAGATACATGCCTGCCACCGTGGAAACAGTGAGCATTGCGTAATACAGGACAAGTCCCCGGTTAGTCATCGGCAAGTTCCACTTTCCTGAGCGTCTTGATCATTTGATCGCCATTGAGGCAACGCTAGATGTGCCTCTTGACTCCGTGCATTCCTGAGAGGCAGGAGCCAGCAAGGGCTGTCCAGCCAGTCTGGTGACTCGCTCCGATTCCGCGTCCAGTGTCTCCGCAAAAGTACTCATTAAAGAGGACGAGATCCCGCCAGTGTGGTTCATCGATGTAGCGACGTTCGTTGCCATGGGCCGGCCTGCGACCGGACCCGTTGCGCTTGAAGAGATCGGCCAGACGCCTGGCTAATTCCTGCTCCACTTGCAGAAGCGTCAGGAGATTGCCGCTCCCCGTAGGGCATTCCACCTTGAGACCGTCGCCGTAAACCGCGTGGTAGCCGTGGAGCGCGTTCAGTAACAGGATGTTGATGGGGAACCAGATGGGGCCTCGCCAATTACTGTTGCCACCGAACATGCGGCTGTCGCCTTCGCCCGGCAAATAGTTGACGATCAACCGTTGGCCGGCAAATTTGATCTCAAAAGGATGGGCCTGGTGATATTTGGATAGGGCGCGCACTCCGTAATCGGAAAGGAACTCTGACTCATCGAGCACATAGCGGAGGACGCGGAGTAAGCGATCCTTGGGGACCAACGCAATAAATTTTGAACCGGCGAAATCCGGGTTCTCCGATTCGGCGTCCGACACATAACCGGCGAGCCCGGGACTGTTGTTCAGGAACCACTCAAGGCGCTTGCGGAAGCCCGGAAGACGATCTACCTGCTCACGTTTGAGCATGCAGATGGCATAGATCGGAACTACACCGACTATCGATCGTACCTTCAGAGATCTTGATTCCTCGCCGGCCACCAGGAGCTTGTCGAAGTAAAAGCCCTGCTCTTCGTCCCACAGGCCGTCCTTGCCATTGATCGCGTGGATGATCGCTATGTAGTGCTCGAAGAACTTGCTGGCGATGTCCTCGTACGCGGGCCGGGTTTGCGCCAGTTCCAGGGCGATGGTCAGCATCGCCGAACAGTACAGGCCCATCCACGCCGTGCCGTCGGCTTGATTGAGTGTCGCTCCATGCGGTAGCTTCATGTTTCGATCGAACACTCCGATGTTGTCGAGGCCGAGAAAGCCACCTCCAAATAAGTTTCGCCCGTTGGCGTCATTGTGATTAACCCACCAGGTGAAGTTGAGCAGGAGTTTTTGAAAGGCGCGTTCCAGGAAGTCGACATCCTTCTGGCCGTCTTTGCCTTCGGCGTCGGTGAGATAAACGTTCATGACAGACCAGGCGTGAACAGGAGGGTTTACGTCGCTGAGGGCGAACTCATAAGCCGGCATCTGGCCGTTGGGGTGCATGTACCATTCACGCAACAGAAGAAGTAGCTGATTCTTGGCAAAGGTTGGATCAATCTCCGCCATCGGAATCATTTGAAAGGCAGTGTCCCACGCAGCGAACCAGGGAAATTCCCATTTGTCGGGCACGGAGAGGATGTCGCGGCAGAAAAGGTGACGCCATTGCGCGTTCGATCCGTTCAGCCGTTCTTTGGGAGGAGTGGGCTGGCCGGGGTCACCTTCGAGCCAACGCTGTGAGATGTAGTAGTAGAATTGCTTGCTCCAGAGAAGTCCGGCGTAAGCCTGACGGGCGATGTTCCGCTCGTCATCGGTGTAGGTGGAGGGCATCCGGTTGGCGTAGAAGTGGTCTGCTTCCGCTTGCCGTTGGGTGAAGTACCCTTCGAAGCAAGCCTGTGTGATCTGGGCCGGCTCCTGTTTATCTTCTCGAACCAAGCGAAGCCGGAGCACCTGGGACTGACCCACGGCGAGATTGAGCCGGAAGACGAATGCCGCCTTGGTGCCGTGATGCTCGCGATTGACCGCGGCGACCTCGCCTTGCACAAGAAATCGATCGAAGGCGTCTTTGGTGAAGGTCTGCTCTGCCTGAAAATTCTTGTCCAGCCGTTTGAAATTGGTTTCGTTTTCGGTGAACAGGATATCGTCGGGGATCAGATCAGATCCCTCAGGTGGGTAGAAAAGGTACCGGCCGAGTGTTTTGTGGTTCGCGATGACGGTACAACCGGACGGTTGTTGGAGCCGCAACCAGGGCCTCGTCTCTTGACCCCGCTCCAGGTTTCGCCAGGACCAGTTGTTGCGCAGCGTCAGGGTGGGGACGACGGTAAGCTCAGCGGCAGCGGGGCCGCGATTGGATACGGTAAGACGTATGAGCGTGTCCTCGGGATCGGCTTTGGCGTATTCGATCTGCACGTCGAAGTAGCGCTCCCCTGAGAATATGCCGGTATCCATGAGTTCATACTCAGAGTCTGTGTAGGTGCGCCCGCGGTTGGTATGGACGAGTTCTTCGTAGGGAAAGGGGCGCTGGGGATATTTGTATAACGCCCTGGCATAGGAATGAGTTGGGGTGTTGTCGAGATAATAGAACTGTTCTTTGACGTCTTCTCCATGATTGCCCTCAGGATTACCAAGGCCGAAAAGACGCTCTTTGAGGATCGGGTCGCGCCCGTTCCACAAGGAAGTTGAATAGCAGAGCCGGCACTCGCGATCTGTCCATCCCAACAAGCCATCCTCACCCCATCGGTAGACACGATAACGGGCCATGTCGTGGGTGAAGTTCCAGGCGTTGCCGTCAGCAGAGTAGTCTTCGCGCACCGTTCCCCACTGACGCTCTGGAAGGTAAGTGCCCCAGCGTTGCCAGTTTTCCTCACGTGTCTCTGATTGGGTGAGGCGTTGATCTTCCGGTCCCGGCCGTGAAGCCATTTATCCCTTTCTGTTTTCCCTTAAAGCAGCACCTACTTTAGGTGACCTGGGTGGCCTGCCGTGAATAGGTAACGATGGCGGAGGCGAGTGATAACAGGGGCAGCACCTTAGCTACGGCGTCACGCTGGATGGCCTCTTTGGGCATGCCGAAGACTATGCAGGAAGCTTCATCCTGGGCGATCGTCATGGCGCCGGCCTGCTTCATCTCCAGCATTCCCCTGGCGCCGTCATCGCCCATTCCGGTCATGATGACGCCCACGGCGTTCTGGCCGGCATAACGGGCGGCAGAGCGAAATAACACATCCACGGACGGCCGGTGCCGGCAGACCAGAGGACCTTCTTTGATTTCGACGTAATACCGGGCGCCGCTGCGTTTCAAGAGGGTGTGATGATTGCCGGGGGCGATGAGTGCCCGCCCGCGCAAGACGGTGTCGTTCGATTCCGCTTCCTTGACGGAAATGTTACACAGGCCGTTCAGGCGGTCGGCAAAGGCGCGGGTGAATGCCTCCGGCATGTGCTGCACGATCACGATACCCGGAGCGTCGGCGGGAAGCATTTCGAGCACCGCCTTGAGGGCTTCCGTTCCTCCGGTGGAAGCGCCGATGACCACAACCTTCTCCGTCGTCTCCACCATGGCATGGGTGGAAGGGGGTGCGAGAACGGCGTCCGCGGTAAGCTTTGGTTCCACCTTTCGGGCCGGCTGTAGAAGGTGTACGCGTGCTCCGGCGGCCGCCTTCACCGCGTCGCATACCGCGACCCGTGAATCCTCAAGAAACTGTTTGGTTCCCATCCGCGGTTTGGCAATCACGTCGGCTGCGCCGTACTCCAGTGCTTTCAACGCGCTTTGTGCGCCCTGTTCTGCAAGACTGGAGCAGATCACAACTGGTATAGGGTGCTGGGACATGATTTTCTGGAGAAAGGTCAAACCATCCATGCGCGGCATTTCGATGTCGAGGGTGATGACGTCAGGGATCTGCTGTGCAATCCGTTCCGCCGCGACGAAGGGATCGCCAGCGGTGCCGATGACTTCGATCGCGGGGTCAGCGGAGAGGATTTCGGATAGTGTCTGGCGGACCACCGCGGAGTCGTCCACGATCAGGACCCGCACTTTACGATTGTTCATGGAAGTCTTTGATCGTCATTTCATTTAAGCCGTCGAAGCAGGACTTCTCCGGTGCCGGTGTCGAAGAAGATCTTCAGCCCGCTTTTGCCTCCGAGGCTGGATGCAATCACGTCAAATCCCTCATCGTGCAGCACCTCCATCGCGGCTTCCTGATTGAGTCTGCCTACTGTCGGCCGCCGCGAGGAAGGGGTAAGAACATCCGCGCCACCGAAAAGTTTGACCTGCACGTCTGCCCGCCTGGCGCCGAGTTTGTCGAACTGCAATGCAATATCGCGAATGGCGTAATCCATATACCGGTGCCCGTCTTCCATGTCCGGAGAGCCCGGATGCCGGGGCAGCATCGAATGGCAAAGGGCGCCCGCACCGAGCTTCTCGCTCCAGAACGACACGCTCACGCACGAGCCAAGAATGGTCCAGATGAGCGTAGGTTCGCGGGCCAGAAAAAACTCGCCCGGCTGTAAATAAACCTCGGGCAGATTACTGCGAGGTTTGGTCATCGGCTTTTCTATAAAGCGCCGGCGCGATCGCCGCCAACGGAAGATCCATGCCGTGTAGAGTTTCAGAGTGACCAATGAAGGCGTAGCCTCCGGGCAAAAGACAGTCGCTCAGTTTCTGCAGGATCTGCTCCTGGGTGGCGCGATCGAAGTAGATGATGACATTGCGGCAGAAGAACGCGTCTACCTTGTTGGGCAGAGCGTAATCGGCGTCCATGAAATTAAGCTGTCTGAACTCAATGGTGCTGCGTAGTTCGGGAACGACGCGCACCTGCCTGGACTCTTTGTCACGGCTGCGCATGAAGTACTTTCGCCGCAGCGCAGCCGGCACCGGACTCACCACATCTTCATTGAAGACCCCCAGGCTGGCCTTTTCGAGGACGGAGAGGGCGATGTCCGTAGCCAGCAGTTTGAATCGAAAACCAGGGTGGGCCGCCGCGTACTCGCTGAGCACGATCGCCAGGGTGTAGGGCTCCTCGCCAGTCGAACAGCCCGCGCTCCAGATCAGTATCTCTTTCTGGCCATTGCGGGCTTCCATGTCGGGAAGTGCCTTCTGCACCAGGTAATCAAAATGACCTGGTTCGCGAAAGAAGTCTGTTTTGTTGGTGGTTACAACGTCGATCAGGTGAATCAGCTCGTTCTTCAACCCGTTCGAGGTAAAGAGATAGTCGCAGTATTCGGCGTACGAATCCAGTTCCAGAGTCTTTAATCGCGGCTTAAGCCGCAACTCGACCATCAACTTCTTGTCCACGTTCAGGTTGATGCCCGACTCCTGTTGGATCAGGTCGCGGAGTCGACTGAAATCCGATTTGGAGATGAGCTCATCGCGATGGTTCATGGCATGGACGCCGGCTATCATTTTCATTAAGCCACGGCATCGGCATTCACTCCGGCATCCACTGAGCGCGTAGCGACCAGTTCGTCGGCTGAAAAGACGCGGTCAATATCGAGGATCATGATGAACTGTGAGTCACGCTTGCCCATGCCCTTGATGAAATCCGTCCTGATCTGGGTGCCGATTCTCGGTGGCGGCTCGATCTGGTCCGGCTCCAGATCGATAACCTCCTCTACAGAATCCGCCAGGGCCCCAATCACGATCGACTCATGGTCGAGCAGGACCTCCACCACCACGATGCAGGTATTTCTTGTCCTCTCGGTTTTGGACATGTGGAGACAAAGCCTCAGGTCGACCACGGGGACCACGCTGCCGCGCAGGTTGATCACCCCGCTCATAAACTCGGGCGTGCGGGGAATCTCAGTAACGTTCGTGAAATCGAGTACCTCCCTCACCTTGGCAACCTCAGTCGCAAAGACTTCATTCCCAAGTTTGAAGGTGAGATACTGCCGCGTCTCAGTAATTTGCGTCACGCTCATGGTTCGCTCCAGTCCCACGCTTCCTAGTAACGCTCGAAACCCTTGTCGAGTTCGTCACCGGTGTCCTTCATCCTGAGACTGACGCCTCCTGCTGCGATCTTGGGCTTTCCTTTGGCAGGGGCGGGAACAGCGCGCCCGTTTGGCTTGGGAGTTTTGGCCGCTGCGGCCATCGCCGGCCGGGCCGCCTTGGAAACGTTATGCTCCTGGTGGCCTCCGTCTGCGGTGCGAAAGAAGGAGAGGGCGCTCACCAGCTGCTCCGATTGGCTGGTAAGTTCTTCCGTCGTCGATGCCATTTCCTCGGAAGCGGAAGCGTTCTGCTGAATGACCTTTTCGAGCTGCATGAGGGCCTTGTTGATCTGTTCGGCGCCTACATCCTGCTCCTTGCTGGCGGCGGCAATTTCCTGCACCAGTTCGGCGGTTCGCTGGATATCCGGCACCAGCTTGGTCAACATCTCGCCGGCTCTCTCGGATACCTTTACCGTGGTGCCCGAAAGCTGGTTGATCTCGCCCGCCGCTTTCTGGCTGCGTTCGGCGAGTTTGCGAACTTCAGCCGCGACGACCGCGAAGCCTTTGCCATGTTCTCCGGCGCGAGCGGCTTCGATAGCGGCGTTCAGCGCCAGCAGGTTGGTCTGACGCGCGATCTCCTCAATGATCGAGACGCGGCTTGCGATCTCCTTCATGGCTGCCACTGCTTCTATAACGCTCTTTCCACTTTCCTGCGCGTCGGCGGCGGACTTGTTAGCGATCTTGTCGGTCTGCTGAGCGCTGTCGGCATTCTGCTTGATGTTGGAAACCATTTGCTCCATCGACGACGAGGCCTGTTCGGCGGACGCGGCCTGGGAACTGGCGCCATTCGACACCTCAATCGAAGTCGTGCTGATAGACTGGCTGGCCGATGCGACTTCGCCGGCAATGGTGCCGATGTCCAACACCACCCGGGTGATGCCGCTCACCATGGCGGAGAGCGCCTGCATGAGCTTGTCCTGTGGAGAGCGGGCCTGCAGCACGACGGTCAGATTGCCATTGGCTATCTCTTCCGCCGCGCCGGTGATTTCCTCCATGGCGGAGATAAGGGAGTTCAAGTTGTCCTTAATGGTGTTGAAATCGCCGTGGTAGGCGGTTGTGATTTGCGGCGGCAGCTCACCCTTACTGATTTGGTCAATGTACTGGGCAGCGACATTGAGTGGGTTTATCACGGCATCGAGAATTTCGTTCACGCCGATTACGATCTCGGCATAGGCGCCGTGGAACTGATCGGCCTTGCCGCGCTGGGTCAAGCGCCCGGCGTTAGCTGCCTGGGTAAGGCTTGCCATTTCCTTTTTGAGACCTTGCAGGACGACGGCAATTCCGTTCACTGCCTGCTTCATCTTCTCGTGATCACCCTGGTAGGTCTGGACAATCTGTTCATCGATCTGGCCGTTGGAGATCTGGGCCAGAATGCGATTGCCCTCACCGATGGGCAGCAGAATGGCGTCCAGCATGGCGTTTACGCCGCGCACAATCTCGGCGTAGGCTCCGTGGAACTGCTCCGGTTTGCCGCGTTCGGTGAGCTGCCCCTCCTTGGGGCCTCGGTCAGCCGCACCACTTCCCCATGCAGGTGCTGCAAGACCATAGCAATGCCGTTCACCGCCTGCTTCATCTTCTCGTGATCGCCCTTGTAGGTCTGCGCGATCAGTTCGTCGATCTCGCCGGCGGAGATCTGGGCAAGGATGCGATTGCCTTCACCGATGGGCAGCAGAATGGCGTCCAGCATGACGTTCACGCCGAGCACAATTTCCGCGTACGCGCCCTGGAACTGGTCCGGCATGCCACGCTCGGTGAGCTGGCCCTCCTTGAGGCCTCGGTGAGACGTACCAGTTCCTTCTGCAGGTTCCGCAGCACCACGGGGATACTATTCAGCGCCGGCATCAGCTTGTCTTGCGGAGACCGCTCCTTCAGCACCGCCCTCAGATTGCCGTTGGCTATCTCTTCGGCCGCCCCGGTGACCTGCTCCATGGCGGCAATCAGCACGTTCAGGTTGTCCTTAAGCGTGTTGAAATCGCCGTGGTAGACGGTGGTAATTTGCGCCGGGAGATCGCCTTTGCTGATTTGATCAATGTACTCCGCGGCGACGTTGAGCGGGGTGATCACGGCATCGAGAATTTCATTCACGCCGACTACGATCTCCGCGTACGCGCCCTCGAACTGATCGGGTTGGCCGCGTTCCGCGAGTTGGCCTTCGCGCGAGGCCCCGGTCAGCCGCCCCAGCTCCTGCTGCAAACCTTTCAAGCTTTCCCGGACTCGGGTGATCGAATTGGCCAAGGCCCCTTTGTCCGTCTGCTCCTCGGCGGAATCAAACGCGCTGCTATCGAGGTCCCCGCCCGCCAGACACTCGGCCTGCTCGATCAGCAAGCCAACAGTAGCCTTCACTTGATCGAGGTGCTCGCTCTTATCTGATCCGGGCGCAACCTGAATGTCGTCCAGGCTCAGTCCCATCGACTCGAACGTGTTCATCAGGAACGCCTCACAGATAGCCTGCATGTCGTAGTTGAAAACCTTGAAGATGGCCTGCTCCGCAGCTGCGACCTTCACCGCATCTTTGAAGGTTTCCCGCAGGAGGCCGCTGGTCAGGCTCTGGAACTCGGTGTAGGACCCGATGTACCACTTGAGCGGAAGATTGATCTTGTCATGGATGGCGCCGACTTTGAGACGGCTTTCGAAATACTCCACGCCCCAGTTCTGCTCGGCCCCTTCGAAGATCTCGAGTGAAATACCCCGCCTGGGCGCGCTCCAGCGCCTGGCGCACCTGGCTTAGAGACCTTCCAGCGCTCTGGGCGTAGCTTTCGAAGAAGCGAAGGGTGGGCTCGAACTCAAACTGCCAATTGTAAAACTCCTTGGCTATCCTGGGCGCAATGGATCGTGCCCAGGGAATGAGCTCCTCCAATAAAACTCGCGCCTCCTCACCCAGCCGCATGAAGTCCCGGCGGACAGCCAGGTTCGATTCGTCGATTCCGAAACGTTGCACTGCGCTTCCGGCCGCGGGATGCCCCCCATTGCCATGGGCCGCCCCACGGCGAGCCGGCGGTTTCGGGGGCTCTATGAATTTGGTCCCCGCTTTCCCATTGGTCCCAGGCCGCAGCGCCACTTTCCCTCTTGCTTCTCGTGCTCCATCGTTTTCCAATTTCTCGCGCCCCATATCTACTCCAGTCAAAATCTTCTTCATCGACATTTCCTCTCATCCCGCCAAAAGCATCTGAGGGCGGGTACACGAAACAGGCAGCTTGCGCGTCGGCTTAAATAACGAAGCGCAGAGAACGATTCACTCGCCGGCTTCGGAGGGTATTCTCTCTCGATGGTCATCGGCTGTTGCCCCGGAGGCATGAGACCTGTGCGGCGGGTAATACACTTCGACGGCGTTCACTCCCCAGCGTGGCCGGATAGATGAAAACGTGGGGTCGAACGCGCGCCTCCAGCCGCCTGAACAGACATGGATTGGATCGCGTCCTGGACAATCTTGTGCGGATCCAGGATCAATGCCAGTTTTCCATTGCCGAGAATGGTGGCGCCGGATATCAACTGAACATCGCGATACACCGCGCCCAGGGTCTTGATCACTGTCTGGTGATCCCCGAGCACCTCGTCCACAACAAAGCCGCACCGGCCCTCATCGGTTTCGGCGATCATGATCTGCTCCCGTTCCGGGCGCTTTGACCTCATGCCAAAATGATCCCTGAGGCGGATATAGGGAATGATCTGTCCCCGTACATAGGCCAGCTGTTTGCCATTGGCTTTCTCAATATCCTGCTGGGTCAGCTCGACGCATTCGAGTGTGTTTGCCAGGGGCAGCACGAAATAGGCCTCCTCCACCCGCACCAGCAGCCCGTCGATGATGGCCATGGTCAGAGGAAGACACAGGGTGACGCTGGTCCCAATGCCTGGCTTGCTGGACACGGCAATCGTCCCGCGCAGCGCCTCGATACGCTGGCGGACGACGTCCATGCCAACGCCACGTCCGGACACATCGGTGACCGCTTGTGCAGTGGAAAAGCCGGCGGAGAAGATCAGGGCCAGGATCTGCGATTCGCTCAGATGAGCGTCCGCCGTAATTAATCCCTTTTCCACCGCCCGTGCCCGAACCGCCTCGGCGCGGATACCACCGCCGTCGTCAGACACCACGATGAGTACGTTTGCACCCGAGTGGCGCGCCGACAGCTTGACTTGAGCGATGGGATTCTTGCCCGCGGCAATGCGCGACTCGGTGGGCTCAATACCATGATCCATGCTATTCCGGATGAGGTGCATCAGGGGATCGTTGAGCTGATCGATCACGGTCTTGTCCAGTTCTGTTTCGGCTCCTTCGATGCTCAGCTCAACGTCTTTGTGGAGGTCGCGCGCCAAGTCATGGACCAGCCTGCGAAAGCGTTCGAAGGTGCCTCGAATGGGCAGCATGCGGATGCTCATTGAGTTCTCGCGCAGAGCGGAGGTCAGGCGTTCTATTTCTTCTGAAACGGCAGCCAGATTCGAATCGTCGCGATGGGCTGCGACCTCAGCCAATTGGGCTTGCACGGTTACCAGTTCACCGACCAGATTAACAAAGTGATCCAGTTTCACGGAAGGCACGCGGACGCTGGCTACAGCCTCGTCTCCGCGCCGGCCGGAACCTGCGCGCCGCTTGGCCGGCTCCGCCGGCATCCCGGCCACGGCCTCGGCGCGGCTAATCGGCTGCTCCACAGCCGTGACCGGCACCGGCTCAATGACCAGCTCACAACTCTCTTCCACAAAGATGAACACATCCCGGATCGCCTCACTTGCTGCCGAGGTGGTGAGGACTATGTCCCAGGATACGTAACAGCGCTCCGGATCCAACTCGCTCAGGGGCGGGATCGACTCCAGCTCGGCGGTTACGATAAGGCTCCCGAGGTCTTTCAGCTCACGGAGCAACAACAGCGGGTCAGCGCCGGAGCGCATGAAATCGGCTACGGGCGAAAAGTGAATATGCCAGTCTCGAGCCAGGCCGTCCACCGCTTGCGGCGGAGGCAAGGGAAGGGATGGATTCGCCTTGATCAAACCGGGCGCAGACTTGCCAGTCAACGCCCGCAGCTTTACCAGGATGGCTTCCGCCAGGGCTGGATCTGCAACCGCGCGGCCGGCGGCCTCATCCATCATCAACTTGATCTGATCAAGACCTGCCAGAGTCAAGTCGATCAACTCCGGCGTAACCTTCAGGCGTTCCTCGCGCACCTCGTCATATGCGTTTTCGAGGTCGTGGGTGAAGGCCGCCACCTTGTCGAAGCCGAACATCGACCCCGAGCCCTTGATCGTGTGCAGTGCCCGAAATGCTCTTTGAACAAGTTCCTGATCGTCAAAATTCTCGTTCAGCTGGAGAAGCGTTGCCTCCAACTCGACGAATATTTCCCGGGCTTCCTCCTGGAACGCCTGATTGAGTTCTTGATTTCCGGCACCTTTCATAGCCCTCAATGGCTCGACTTCACGTCAAGTGGAAAGTTTCCCAGCCCTGCGTCCACATAGGCCGAGGAGACAGTCTCGGCGACATAACCCTCACGGTAAATTTTTAGATTCGCTGCTTGTGCCTGGCGCGCTGCCGCTCGCAGCAACTGAAAGACGGTAACGTCTAACTCGGTCGCGTTCTCAATGTTCACGTGTAGTTCTTTTTCCGAAGCCAGTGCGTCGAGGAGGATGCGTTTCAACTCCAGCGCATCCCTGATGCCGACCTCGGCTTCCAACCGCATGGTCGAGATCGCGCTACCTTCCTCGTAAGTCACAGGCACGATTTACCTCTGCGATGAGCCACACCGCGGGATTGTAGCGCAGCTGGAAAACCAAGTGCCCCAATGACCTTGGCGACGACCAAAAGTTAAGTGAACTCAGTATGCAAGTAAAAGGAAGCTGTGAAAGATATAAATTGCTTTGGCCACTTATTAAAGTCAGCAGAGACGCAAATACGTTCCATAACGGGCCTGACTGAGGGCATCAGGATGAATGCTGTTTCTCCAAGATCGAGGCCGGTAAGATGGAGCTTTACGAGACGGAGTTCAACTTACGTACCGTAATTGAAGAATCCATTGAACTGGTCACCCCCGCAGCGGCGAAAAAGCAGCTCGACCTTTCGGTGAACATGAGTGAAATTCCGCTCAGCGTGGTGGGCGGCTCGGGACGATTGCGGCAGATTTTGCTGAATCTTTTATCCAACGCGGTGAAATTCACAGCTGCTGTCCTTCGCGGTGCGCGATACCGGCATCGGACTTTCGCCCGAGCAACAGGGCAACCTCTTCCAGCCCTTTACGCAGGCCGATCGCAGTACGACCCGGCGCTTTGGTGGAAGCGGACTGGGCTTGAGCATTGCCAAGCGGCTGGTGGAATTGATGGGGGGACAGATAGGGGTGGTCAGTCGATCTGGAGAGGGCAGCACTTTCTGGTTCAGTCTCCCGTTTGGGCCGGGACAGTTCTCCCATACGCATCCTGCTGCGATGCCACGGCAGCGAAAGAGCGGTTCGTTCAAAGACGTTTTTGCCGCCAGTCGAGCCCGTGTGCTGGTGGCGGATGACGTAGTCAGCAATCAGATGGCGGCGACGGGGCTCTTACAGCAGTTGGACTTGCGCTCTGACGCTGTGTCGGACGGTGTGGAAGCGATTGCGGTGCTCAAGAGAATTTCCTATGACCTGGTACTGATGGACATACACATGCCGCAGATAGATGGCCTCGAAGCTACCAGACGCATACGGGCGACCGCATCGGATTCAGGCATCCGAGAGCATCGCGTGCCTATTATTGCCTTGACCGCGAGCACCATGTCAGGCGACCGTCAGAGATACCTGGAAGCAGGTATGGATGACGTCGTGTCCAAACCCATCATGGTGGCGGAGCTGGTTGAGGTCCTCAGGAAGTGGCTGCCACAAGAGCCGGGTGAAAGCACGAACCAGAAATGTGAGAGTGAACCGGCACTCTCCAGCTTAAGTTCGGATAGCCCTCCAACCCTCGACATACCGGGCCTGCTTAGCCGCGTCATGGGAGACGAAATGCTGGCGAAAGCGGTCATGGATGGTTTTGCGCGCGACATGCCAACCCAGATCCCGTCGTTGTTGCGCTCCGCGCACGCGGGCAATATTGAGGAGGTAGCGAATCTGGCCCACAGATACGCGGTGCGGCAGCCACCATCGGAGGAGAAGCGCTGCGCGCGGTCGCCACTGAAATCGAGGCGGCAGCGGGTGGGGGGGACCTGGGCGGGGCCAGAGCGCTTACGGAGAACCAGGAGAACCAATTCATACTTTTGATGGAAGCGATCGCCGCGCACCACCTGATCAGCCCTTGACACGCGATGCGAATTGTCATCGAGGGGGATCCTATTTCTTTCTCAAGGTTACCGTCCGTTGCGACAGGGCTGATGGAGGCTGGGATAGCGTCGATGAAGTAGAGCAGAGGGAGCGCGCGCAATGAGAAACATGCATATACTGCGTCCGGACCAGGCGGTGAAGATCAAGGCGAAGGCAGCATCGCACAACCCGAGGCCCCGGCGTGGCTAAGAAAATTCTCGCAGTCGATGACTCCTCGAGCATGCGTCAACTGGTCAAGATGACACTGACCCGCGCGGGCTACGAAGTTGTCGAAGCTGAAGATGGCTCGAAAGGTCTGCAGAAAGCAACTGCGGAGACCTTTGACATGGTGCTGAGCGACATCAACATGCCGGTGATGAATGGACTCGAGCTGCTGCGGAATCTCAGGCAGCTGGCCCAATATAAGTTCACACCGATCGTTCTGGTTACAACCGAATCACAAGTGGAAAAGAAGGCGGAAGGTAAGGCGGCTGGGGCCACCGGCTGGATCGTAAAGCCGTTTGAACCCGAACAATTGTTGGCCGTGGTGACCAAGGTCCTGCGTTGAAGCGGTTTCGCCACGAACTCGCTCATTGGGATCTGCAAGGAGTGGTTTTCCTGGGAAAAATCCATCTAAAGAGATTTTGCTTTCAGCTGAGAAGGGGCAGGAAGGTTATGGATTTCGGATTGGTAAAGGATATCTGCATGCCGTCAGGAATCGGGCCCACTCGATGCGTGCAGTATGTGAAAGCATAGGCCGCAAACATGGGGCAGCAAGAGTCGCTTTCGACAGCATGGGCGGGGTACGAGGCTTTGAGCGGGCGTCTGGCCCGCTACCTGAAGACGAGCGAAGAAGAGTTTGCCAGCTTGATCCTGGCGCTGGATGCCTGCTGGAACATGGCAGAGAGCGTACAGAAGGCCGGCGCCAGCCTGGCGGAAAACACGCAAGCGGGCCAGGAGAGCCGGAACGTCCTGCGGGAGTCGATGCTGGAGGGCTACGGAGTCTTCACAACCTTTTTGAATCAAATCGAGGATTCGAGCCGCCGTCTGGTCTCCTCCGCGGAGGAGACCAAAGAACTACTTGGCATGGCGAACCAATTGCAGACCAACCTCGCCCCGCTGCAGCACATAGCCTTTCACTTCCGTCTGGAGGCCTCGCAACTTTCGGCAAAGGAAAGCGCAGCGGTTCTGACCGACTATGAAGAAATGCGGAAGGCTTTAATTTACTTGAAACAGGCGGGCGACTCGCAGGAAAGCACCCTAACGACGATCCTCGACAAGCTCTCGACGGCCACTGATTCGGTGACGCGGGCCTCCGCTCTGTATGCCTCCCGGGCGGCCGAATCGGAGCAACGGGTGGAGGGCAACATCGCTTCACTTTTGGAGGTTCCGCGCGACATGCTGCGAGTGCAGAACAAGACCATCGCCCTGGGCTCGGCGCTGGCAGACGGACTTCGCGGAACCATCAAGGCCCTGCAGGGACACGACGCCATCCGGCAGCGCCTGGAACACATCATGAACGCGCTGGGCGGCCTTCGCACCGAGCCGGGAGATGAGCCGGAACATGCGTTGCTGTTGCAGCGTCACCAGTCGAAGGGCGTGATGGATCAGATTGTGAGGACGGGGGACCACATCGAGGAGCAGCTGAATAACGTGATCGGGTGCGCTCAAGGCATTGCGGGCGACGATCCGGCGTCCGCGTCTGGGGACGACGACGTGACCCGGTTCGAAAAGGCGACCGATCAGATCGACTCTCTCAATTCCGAACTTGACGGTTTGCTGGCGGGAGGAGCGACGGTAGGCAATCTGGTGGTGTCGGCGATCGTACCGGTTCGGGAACTGCTGAGCGCGAATCGGGATGAGTTGGAAACCCTGGCGCGCGCGATGCGTTCGATGAAACTGCTCGCCTTCAATGTTCTGATCAGCGCGGACAGGATGCCGTCGTCAAGGGCGATTGCTGCGCTGGGCGCAATGACGTCGGAAGCCTCGGAGAGCGTTCTGATACTGGAAAAGGAGCTGACAAGGCGGTTCGCCGGATTGGGGGAAGCTCTCCGGTCCCAGGCTGCCGCGATCACTGCCGGCGTGCAGGGAGTCGAGTCACGCCGGGCAGAACTCATCAACCATCGACCCGACGAAGCCTTCCGCAATTCCAGAAGAATGCAACGCGCCGAAGTGACGCGTTTAGGCCAGGAAGCCCGTCAACTGCAGGAAACGACGGAGACCCTGGTGCAATCTCTCAAATTCGTCCATGAAGGAACTGAGCTATTGGGAGAACTTGAAAGAATAATCGGCTTGCTACTGACCTTGTATCCGAAGTCCGGGAAGCCGTTCGACCTGCAGGCCGCCGCCGCCGGGTACACGATGTGGGAGCAACACGAAGCGCATGCCATGGTCTCAGGAGAGACGAATGATGCCCACGGAAGGCTGACCGCACCAGCAGCAGGAGAAAATTACGGCGATAATGTTGAACTTTTCTGAGGCAAGGAACTCGGCTTTAAGTGTTTCCACGATTACTCTGTCGTATGTAGCGTCGGCGGGTGGTTGCTTTTCCTGGAGAAGTGCCCGTTGAGGATAATTTTGCTGGATACATTGATCGTGAACGCGCTCATAGCGCCGATCCTTAAAAGGATAGACACGAAAAGGATAGACACGAAAAGGATAGACACGAAAAGGATAGACACGAAAAAGATAGACACGCTCGCTCCGCGAGGATTGCGAGATGCCCGATATGGACGGTTACACCATGCGGCCCTGAGCAGTCGAGGTGGGAGCCGGATGCCAGGAGAAATCACCCGATGCGAACACTCATCGTCGAAGATGACATTACCAACCAGATTCTGCTGCAGTCGTTTCTCTCGAAATATGGCGAATGCAAGGTGGCTGCTAACGGCAAGCAGGCGGTGGCAGCATTTAGCGCTGCTCACAAGAGCGGGCAAGGTTACGACCTGATTTGCATGGATATCATGATGCCGGAAATGGATGGCCAGGCGGCCATTAAGGAAATCCGGATTCTCGAAGAGGCAGCCGGCAAGTCCTCGTCAAACAGTGTGAAGATCATTATGACCACGGCGGCGGCCGACATGGAGAACATCAGGCAGTCCTTCAGTTCATTGTGCGATGCCTACCTATTCAAACCGATCGACACGGGAAAGCTGCTCGGCCACATCCGTGATTTTCGCCTCGTCTAAAGCTGTTTGGCAATTACGTCGTCGCGGTCTACACCGATTGCGAACCCGCCTGAATCTGGTGCGGAGTGTCCTGGAAAAACGCTTTCATAACCATCACGGCCAGGCTTTTGTTTTCCTGCAGACGCTCCATCACGCCAGCCCGGTCGAATACCATCGGTTCGCCTGCAGCACTGCGAGAAGGGGCGAGTTGGTTGGCCATCGCTGGAGTAGCGGAAATTCCGCTGCGCAGCCATTTTCTAAGCGCATTCCGCAATGCAGCCATCGATACCGGTTTGGATACAAAGCCGTTCATGCCGGCCGCCACGCATATTTCCCGGTCAGCATCCATGGCATTAGCGGTCATGGCGTGATGGAAACGTCGTGATTAAGTACCGCCGACAGTGGATTGCGGATCTGCCGTGTGGCCTCGATGCCGTCCATTACCGGCATACGTACATCCATTAGAAGCTAGTCGTAAGTGATGGATTGGAGCGCAGCCAGCGCTTCGGCGCCGTCGGCCACGGCATCCGGAGCCTCTCGAATACCTGCAGATTAGTTTAGTCCGAACGTAGGGCGCGGGTCGCTACCGGCCTGCCGAGGCGCGCAACTGATCTTCATGGTGAGCCGGTTCCGCCGGGTCAGGGTGCGATCCGATCATCGGCAGGACCGCCCGCAAGGTGTACTTACCAATGTAACCATGCTTCCGTTCGAGGGCGCGGCTGGTGAATACAGAGCGGCATCCTTGAAGCAATCGCAGCCGGTTCCGGATCAGATACTCAACCACAATTATTTTCTTATGCTCGACAAGGTAACGGGTGTGTTCCAGTGTGAGCCTGTAACCATCACGCGTAACCCTAAATCGGTGCGAAGCGAACTTCCGGAAGCCCTGCCTGTAATCTGCCCGCACTTACTACTTATCGGTAGTATCGGCGAAGTGGAAAAGATGTTTAGCCAGCAACGAAAGAGCTCCCAGAAATCAAGATGAGTGATTCTCTGTCCAAGAGCGAACCCTACGAGATCAGCGTCCGTTTCTATATCGCTTTGTGGGCCAACGCCCTGCGTCTCGAAGGCGACGCCGATAAGGACGAGCAGGCCGCCGCCGCACTGGAACACCCCGGCCATCTGCAGCGCCAAAAACTTCTCGTTCAAGCGCAGCGCGAGGACGCTGCGCGCTTCCGCACTTTCCTCGCCGGCACGCGCATTCGCAGCAAGTAATCTGCCTTCCCGTTCACCCACCAAGCATTGGTCGCCGAGAAAAGGACGCGGCTCGTGGTTTCCTGCGCCAACCCGGTGATGAATGTTTGAGGCCTAGCGCCGATAAACCCCATAGCGCAGTGATGACACGACAGACCTCTCTGTGAGGTGATCGCCAGGTCAGCCGGGCTAGCGGGGGGAATGCGGAGAATGAGCTTGAAGAGAAAGCACGCGGAAAGCGGAAATCCGAGCCAACCTGTAACAGAAACAGTCATGAATGTTACTCGGGACGGAGAGTGGCTGCTACCCGAGGAGTTTCGCGCCCTTGCACTCTCAGCCGCCGACGCGGACGGCGACCTGATCGTCAATCTCGAGGGCGTCGATCACCTGGACGCGAGCGCACTTCAGATACTGCTGGCGTTGGCTGCAGAGCGCAAGAAGCAAGGCAGAGGAATGGGCCTAGAAAACGCCTCCACCCCGTTGTCGCGCTGGTTTGAGTACGCCGGGGGACGGGAGCATATCTCCCCGGAACGGGAAGCGTGAACGGGAATGCATGAAAGCTGCAATGGAAGTTTGAGCCAGGACCGGGCGGAGATCCCGTTGCACGGAAGCGGCAAGCCCGATGGCCCCAGCGAGGTTGAGGCGGAACTCGCGCGCTACAGGCCCCAACTGGGCACGATGAGTGAACAACTGAAACAGACCTCGACCCAGATCGAGGAAGCGGTGGTGGGAGTCTGCAATAGCTTTCAGGGAATTGCGACCCGGGCGCGAGCCACGGTGGCGCGAGCGTCAGATTTTCTTGGTCAGAATGGTCAATCAAGCACGGGTAAACAGTCGTTCGAGGGTCTGATCGAGGCCTGCAGCGGCACCCTGGTCAAGATCATGAACTCCACCGCCGAGGCGGGCGATATTTCTCATCGGGCCATCGAGCGGATCCAGGAGATGGACAAGGCTTCCCAGCAGATCAGCGATGCCCTGGGGCAGTTGGATGCGATTGCCAGCGGCAATCGCATGCTGGCCTTCAATGCGCGCATTGAGGCGGCACACGCGGGAAGTGCGGGTATGGGTTTCGCCGTGGTGGCAGTGGAATTGGCTGCGCAGACGGTCAAGTCGAGGACGGTCACTGCCCATGTTGGTGAGCTTGCGCTTAACTTACGCGCGCTCGCCGAATCGACCCTTCAGGACCTGCGGCGCATGAACGAGAAGGACAGCGAACGAGTCGAGCAATGCCGGCGAGAAGTGGATGCGTCTCTGCAGGACCTGCAGGCCGCGCATAGCGAGATGATAGAAATGCTGAACGGAATGACTGCCGAGGGGGCGTTGTTGGCAACCGATATCGGTTCGGCGGTGCGGGGGATGCAATTCCAGGACCGCATCAGCCAGCGCATCGCGCACGTCGTCGCGGATCTGGACACGCTCTCTTCGCGTCTGCAGCATGTTGGTAACGTGAGCCCCGGCGCGGTTGCAGCCGATGAGGGATTCAGCGCCTACACCATGCGGGAAGAGCGCGCAGTTGGGGGAGCCGACGAGGCGGAAGCTGCGGCCGGCGATGTGGAGCTGTTTTGATCGCGGGTGGGCCGACGCGAGCGGTTGGCAGGAGTTGAGGTTTGAAAAAAGTCCTGATTGTCGACGATTCGGTCTCCATGCGGCAGATGGTGGGTTTCACGCTGCGCGAAGGCGGCTTTGAAGTGATCGAGGCGGAGCACGGCCAGGATGCGCTGGACAAGCTGAAAGGCGCCACCGTTGATTTGGTCATCACGGACCTGAATATGCCGGTCATGGACGGCATCACCCTGATTCAGAATCTGCGCTCGCAGCCGGCCATGAAAACCAAGCCGATTTTGATGCTGACCACCGAAGGGCTGGCGGCGAAGAAGGAAGCGGGCAAGGCAGCCGGGGCGACGGGCTGGATCGTCAAGCCTTTCGATCCGGAGAAACTGCTGCAGACCGTGGCCAAGGTGTTGCCCTGAAGTGTTTTGGCAGATGGACGCAGGCGTCCGCGAACAACGTCTGCACTTAGCGATCCGCAAAACAGAACAGTATTCATGAAAACGCTACCACCATGAAAATCGACCTCAGCCAATTTCGTCAGACCTTCATGCAGGAGAGCGCCGAACATGTGGAATCCATGGAAGCGGACCTGCTGGCACTCCGTACGGCCCCGGACGATGTGGAAACTTTGAATGCGATCTTTCGCTCGGCGCATTCGATCAAAGGGGGCGCGGGTTCGTTTGGACTGACGAATCTGGTCCGGTTTACCCATGCTTTGGAAAACCTCCTGGACCGGTTACGGTCGCTGGAGATGCCGGCCACGGCCGAAGTCATCAGCCTGCTGTTGCGATGCGTCGACGTTCTGCGGGCCATGCTCGATGCGGGTGAGGATGGCGGGATGCCTGAGGGAGCCCCGGAACTGGTGGAGCAAATCGAGAGCTTGATCGAGGGTGCGGGGCCGTCTTCGGGAGAGGCCATCGCGCCGGCGGCGAGCGATAGGAGGGTAACTCCCGAAGCGCCTGTGGGCGGCCGGGAAATAAATTTTTATCAGGTTCAATTCCGGCCTCATCGGGAAATGTTTTCGAGTGGGACCAATCCCATTATGCTGTTGCGCAATCTGGCCGCTCTGGGGACAGTGAGCGTGTGCCAGCTGCACGCGGAGGAGCTGCCGTCGTTGGAGAAGCTCGACCCCAACCAGTGCTATATCAGCTGGACGATCGAGTTGGCGGCCTCGTGTTCCGAAGCGGAATTGTGCGAGGTTTTCGAATTCGTGGAACACCTCGCCGAGGTTACGGTGCGGGTCGTAGGCGCGCCGCCGCAGGCGGAGAGCGGGTTGGCGCTGCATAGGCCGCTCGGCGCAGCCGCGCACGCTCGAGGTCGTGGCTCCCGCGTTGCTGGAAAAAGTGGAGCCAGCGGAGCCGGTCGAGCGCAGAAAGGTGGAGGAGCGAAGAGCGGCGAAAAAGCCCGCCGCCGCGGCGGAGTCGAGTTCGATCCGTGTGCCCACGGAGAAAGTCGACCGGCTGATCGACCTGGTCGGTGAACTGGTCATTGCGCAGGTGATGACGGCACAAATGGTGGAGACCTTCGAGCCCTCGTGTCTGCCCAAATTGCGCGAGGCAGTCGCGGCCATGGAGCGCAGCACGCGGGAGTTGCACGAACGGGTCATGGCGGTGCGCATGATGCCGGTGGGCACGCTTTTCCAGAGATATGCGCGCGTGGTCTACGACATTGCGCAGTCTACCGGTAAACAAATTCGCCTGGAGACGGACGGCGAGGAAACCGAGATTGACAAGAGCATGTTGGAGCTGCTCGGCGATCCGTTGACGCATTTGATCCGCAACGCCGCCGATCATGGGATCGAATCCCCCGAGGTGCGCCTGGCGGCTAACAAGCCCGAAGACGGTTTGATCCACATGCGCGCCTTTCATCGTTCGGGAAAGATCGTGATCGAGATCACCGACGATGGCGCCGGCATCGACACCGTGCGCGTGCGGGCTAAGGCGGTGGAGCGAGGCTTGATCGATGAGCAGGCGGAGCTCAGCGACGATCAGCTCAGGATGCTGATCTTCGCCCCTGGATTTTCCACGCGCGAAGAAGTCAGCGATCTCTCCGGGCGGGGTGTGGGGATGGATGTCGTCAAGCGCAATGTGCAGCAGCTCAGCGGCACAGTGGGCCTGACCAGCGAACTGGGCAGTGGATCGAAGGTCTCGATCGAACTCCCGCTAACCCTGGCGATCCTGGAGGGTCTGCTGGTGCGGGTGGCCGACCGCACGTTGGTGCTTCCCTTGCTGACGGTGGTGGAAGCGGTGCCGGCCAAGGGTAAGATCGTCCGCGTCGCTGAACAGGGCGAGGCCATCGTGATCCGGGAGCAATCGATCCCGGTGCTGCGCCTGTGCCGGTTCCTCGGAGTGGCGGGGGATGCACTCGACCCCGGCGCGCTCAAAAGTACAGAGCCGTGCGCTGAACCGGTAGAGGACCAACGGCTGGTGGTGGTGGTCGAAGCCGGCCGCAAAAAGATTGGCCTGGTGGTCGACGAACTGCTCGGGCAGCAACAGGTGGTGGTCAAGAGCCTGGAAAAAAATCTGCACAAAGTTGAAGGGTTGATGGGCGCGACCATTCTGGGGGACGGCTGCGTCGCACCCATCATTGACGTTACGGCGCTCGCCGAATTGAATTTATTTTCGATCGGGCATCAAGCCAGGAAGACCAGGCACGCTGGACCATCAGCCATGCCCGTCCAACAAGCTTTATCCGCACCTGTGGCACGAGGAGCATCCGCGCATGAACTGGTTTAAGAATCTCAATGCCACTCCCAGGTTGTTGCTCAGCTTCGGAGTCTTGATCGTCCTGATCGGAGTCATCAGCTATCTATCGATCACCAACCTCAGCCAGGCAAACGACAGGATGGGCACACTTTATTCGGACGACATGGTGGGCACGATCCATGTTGACAAGATCGGCATGGCCCGGTTGTCACTTGGACGCTCTGTCAGGGACGCGATGTTGAATATCACGGACCCGGCAATCGTGGCCGCGGACAAAGCAACCATGGTCACGGATTTCGCCGCCATCCATAGCAACCTGGATGCGGCGGAAAAGCTGTTCTACGTGAAAGAGGGTATAGCTGCTATGGCGACGATTCGCGGTGTGCTGCCTGACTGGGAAAAGGCATACCACGACCTTTATGAGCGGATTGAAGCCAAGGATGAGGCTGGCGCAAAGGCCCAGCTGGTCAAGGTGAACCAAATTGGGCAGCCGTTGTTCGAAGCATCGAGCCGGGCCAGCGCGATTAAGGAAAAGCTCGGCGAGGATAAGTTCCAGGCGAATTCCCAATCGTACCAGTCCGCCCGTTTCCTGTTGCTCTCTGCGGCCGTGATTGCGCTGCTGCTTGGAGTCGGAATCAGTGTCGTGATCGCCCGCGGGTTCTCGGTGCCGTTGGGCCAGGCGGTAGCCGCTCTTGACCTGGTGGCCGCCGGCGATCTGACGGTCACCGTCGAAGTGCATACCACGGACGAGGTGGGCCGCATGGCCAAAGCCTTGAACGAGGCGCTTGGAAAACTGCGCTCCACCTTGCAGGAGGTGGCCGAAAACGCCACCAACTCGAACACCTCTTCGCAGGAGCTGGCGGCGGCCGCGGAGCAGATCGCCAGCGGCGCGCAGGAGCAAGCGGCCAGCCTGGAGGAGACTTCAGCCAGCCTGGAGCAGATCACGGCCACGGTCCGGCAAAGCGCAGATAATGCCAAGCAGGCCAGCCAACTGGCGACCGGTTCCCGGGAGTCCGCGGAGCAAGGCCAGGAGGTCGTTTCCAGCGCGATCGCCGCCATGGCTGAAATCAATACCGCTTCGGCTAAGATCTCCGACATTATCTCGACCATCAATGAAATCGCTTTTCAAACTAACCTGTTGGCGGTAAATGCGGCGGTCGAGGCCGCGCGCGCCGGCGAAGAGGGTCGCGGCTTTGCGGTGGTGGCCACCGAGGTGCGCAGCCTGGCGCAGCGCAGCGCCGAGGCGGCCAAAGAAATCAAGGGTCTGATCCAGGATTCGTTGCAGAAGGTGGAGAAGGGTTCCGAATTGGTCAACCGGTCGGGAGCGACGTTGCAGGGCATCGTGGGCTCAGTCAAGCGGGTAACCGACATTGTAGGCGAGATCGCAGCCGCATCGGCGGAGCAGAGCACCGGGGTCGACCAGGTGAACACTGCGATCACGCAGATGGACCAGGTGACGCAATCCAACTCCGCCCAGACCGAGGAGCTTTCTTCTACTGCGCAAAACCTTTCCGCGCAAGCGGCGCGCCTGCTGGAGCTGGTGAGCACCTTCACGTTGGGCAATAGCCGCGAATCGTCGCACGCAGGCCACGGTCATCAGCCCGCGCCCCGAAGCACTCGGCATTTGCTGCCTGCGGGGCATCGCCCAGCCGGCGTGGCGGCGCGAGCCGGAGCAGGAAAGTCTGTTCCATCT
Organism: uncultured Acidobacteriaceae bacterium; assembly: GCA_963785315.1. Lineage (GTDB taxonomy): Bacteria > Acidobacteriota > Terriglobia > Terriglobales > Acidobacteriaceae > PALSA-350. Next base: position 62,814 of record CAWAUX010000013.1, read on the forward strand.
GCCGCGAATGGGCGAAAGCAAGCTGCTCCCTCCGCGGTGCTGGTGGGTAGCTCCGCAAGCAGATCAGAGGATGCGAGCTTTGAAGAATTCTAGACATTGGGGCCCAAGCCTGCATTGCTTGTACTGCGAGAGGGAATGTTTATGACAGCGATCGTGAAGCAACAGGCTCCGGCTTCCAGCCAGTTCCTCACCTTTCTTCTGGATGAGCAGGAGTATGGACTTGAGCTCTTCAAAATTCAGGAGATTCGTGGATATGTACCCGTCACGCCGATTCCCAACGTCCCCCCACACGTCAGAGGGGTGATGAACCTTCGAGGCACGGTGCTGCCGGTAGTCGATCTGCGTATGAAGTTTCGCCTGCCGACGGTTGAGTACAACAAGTTCACTGTGATTGTGATCGCCATGGTTGGAGACAAAATGGTTGGGCTGCTGGTCGATGCGGTTTCCGATGTCCTGCAGGTCGCGCAGGAGGCCATGCGCGCTGCGCCTGATTTCGGGTCGGCGGTAGATACGCGTTTCATCGACGGCGTCTTTCAGACCCGCGAGCATCTCGCGGTCGCGCTCAACCTGGAGAAGCTGCTCAGCGATATTGAGTTGACCGTGCCCCAAGCCGACTAACGCGCGCAATCCTTGGGCCTGCGTGCAAATTGTTTCTGCCGATGAACCTAATTGATGTTCAGGGCACATGGATGCGGAACATTTTGAAAGTCGTGATCCTATGTGGAACTGGCCTCGGCTGGCTGGCGACGGCCGCCGTGGCTCAGGAGGCAGAGGTGGAGGCGATCTCCACCGATCGGCCGACAGTGGGTCCGTCGCCTGACCTTATTCCGGGCGGGAGTTTCCAGATAGAAAACGGAGTGGACGTCAATGCGCAACGCCAGCGGTACGTGGTCGATGGGCCGGAGAGTCTTCTGCGCGTGGGCCTGACGAACCGGGTGGAGGGGCGTTTTCTCGCCAGCGATGCCGTCTATCAGTCATCGAGCGCATCCACACCTGCTTCTCTTCAGTCAACGGACGCCGCAGTCGGCGCGAAGATGCTTCTGGCCGGCCCAAACACGGTATCGCCGAAATCGGCGATTCTGTCGCTTAGTTTTCCGACCGGGGGCCCCTCACTTACTTCGGGCAGTTACGACCCGGGTCTCACGTTGCTTTGGACGCAGGCCATTCCGCGGGGTTATTTTATAAATGAACTGGCGGGCGTAACGCTTACGACTCTCCATGGGGCACGCAGGCCAGCCTGGGAGCCGAGCGTTGCATTTGGCCGATCGCTTTCCCCCAAGTTGACGGTCTTTGGAGAGTATGCGCCGACAGTCCTTCAAGACCGGAGTGTCGTGCAGGTGGTCGACGGCGGAATTTTGTTTGCCCCGGTAAAGCTGCAACAGTTCGATTTGAGGTTTGCGTATTTGAACGACTTTCAAGGCATCCACACTCTGGTCTCAGGTGGCTATTCAATCCGCCGCGACGGTTGGGGGCGACGCGCCCTTGGCGGCCACAAGCTACCAGGAGACAAATGAAACCGAGCAAGAGCGCGGCCTCTCCGGAAGCTTTTAGAGATCTTCTTCGAGCAGCAATTCGCTTTCTTCCGGAGATGCTCGTGCCGGAGGAACAGGCCAGTGTAAATCTGTAGCAATTGGCTACAGAATCGGCTTTACCTTATTCGAAAGTACCCTTTGCATCTCCCTCCTGTCCCGGGGCCTGCTTTGAAAAAGGCCGGCGGTTCGGCCGATAAGTACGTTTGAGCGGAGAAGCGGCCAAGCCACTCATTCAAGGCTCCCTCAGAGGGCTTCAGATCGACGACAAGGGGGGTCGACGCTTCGCGGGAACTATCTATTCAACAACTCTCTTGTAATGAATGCCGGTCCTGGGCACTTCTCGCAAGCACGCTGATGGTGAAGAATGTGCATCGCTCACCGCCCCTGATTCTGGAGTAGATCGCCGCGGTTTAAGGAAGCGGCGGGGCTTGGCCATTTAGTCCACAGTACCGAAGGGTTTTCATCATGCAATCGCCGGTTGGCTCAGTTGTAACAATGGACATGCGCGAGTTCAAAGGACTTCGCGCGTTGATCCATCGGGAAACAGGTATCTGGCTGAAAGACGGCAAGCAGGTGATGCTGGCCTCGCGTCTCTCCAAGCGCCTTCGTCACCACGGGATGAGTGACTTTGCCGCTTATGCCGCATACGTCGAGAAGGTTCAGGATGGCGGCCGGGAGCTGGCCGAAATGATCAACTGTGTTACCACCAACAAGACCTCCTTCTTTCGCGAGATGCACCACTTTGATTTTCTCGCCAAGACGCTAGTACCGCAGGCGCAGGCCGGGGCTTCGTTGGGTCGCCCGCGGAACATGCGCATATGGAGTGCGGCGTGCTCCACCGGCGAAGAGCCCTATTCGATAGCCATTTCGTTGCTGGAGGCGTTGAAATCCGGGCGTGCGCCGGCTTCGTTGCCGGGCGGCATGGTCGAACCGATATCTTCCGCCGGCGGCTGGCAGATTGAGGTGGTTGCATCCGATATCGACACCACGGTGCTGGCAACGGCCACGCAGGGCATCTATGACGAGGGATCTTTAGACGATGTGCCTGCTGCCATACAGAGCAAGTACTTTCTCCGCGGCAAGGAAGATATGGACGGCCGGGTGCGGGTGAAAAAGGAACTAAGCCAGCTGGTGAAATTTCAACGCCTTAACCTCATGGATAGCAAGTGGCCGCTTGAAGGCATGTTCGATGCCATTTTCTTCCGCAACGCGCTGATTTACTTTAACCAAGACACGCAGGAGATTTTTTTGCGTAAGATGTTGCGCTACCTCAAGCCCGGAGGCTATCTCATTCTGGGCCACTCCGAGCACGTGCCATGGCTGAACGACGCGGTAGAGGCGATGGGCCACACCATCCACCAGTTGCGAACCGGAAGCGGAACAGCAGCAGGCATTGGCAGCCGCCCACCACAATGAATAACCTCAATGCAACACCGAGACGGGCGCGAACCGTTGGAGCTCTCCACCTTGGTCTGCCGCTGGAGCAGAGAAAGCGCATTTATATTGGCGAGATCGTGGCCAGCGCGACGCCGTTGGTATTGCAGACCCTGCTGGGCTCGTGTGTGGCGGTGTGCCTTCGCGACCCGGTTACGGGTATCGGCGGAATGAATCACATCCTGCTTCCAGGAAGACGGGACGGGGGCGGCTCGCGCTGCGGAGTGAATGCGATGGAGTTGCTGATCAACGCGATCATGAGAGAGGGCGGAGACCGGCGACGGCTGGTGGCCAAGGTATTTGGCGCAGCGAATGTGATCGCTCACTTGAAGTCGCCGACGGTAGGGGAACTGAATGCGGCGTTCGTACGCAATTTTCTCGCCACGGAGAGGATAGCTTTAGTTGCCCAACGACTGGGCGGCAGGCACGCGGTACAGGTTCATTTCAATACGAATACCGGCGAGACGATTGTCCACTCCGTCGACGGCTCGCGGCTGCCCGCCATCCTTAGCGCCGAGGGCGCTTACCGCTGTGACTTGGCGAAACTAAATTCCGGCGGGGAAACAGTTCTATTTTGAAGTTAACTCGAGTGCGGCTGCACTGCGGTGGTCCATTGGAGAGTTAGAAGCACCCCAGGATTGCATCCCAGGTAATTCTCAGCCGTCCCCGTTCGACGAGCTCTGGGAGTGGCTCATCTATCGAATCTATTTCCGAGGACTACCCCGGATTTCCTGTAGGCTGCTCTGGACACATCTGCGTATCGGGATGACAAAATGACGGTTTGCGCTTCCATGCAATGTTTTCGCTGATGGATGGGTAGATCGGAAATCATCCGGCGACCTGATTTCGCACGCTCCCGCTCGCCTTAGTCTTTTCAACAAAATACACGCCGTAAAACCGTATCTTCCCGCTCTTTGGACAGCTCCGATTCTCAGCCATCCCTGCTTGACTGATTGCGATAAGGTCTGGGAGCTGATTTGTTTTCAGAGAGTACGCTACAAATCGGGCGCACCGAAAAGGGCTGACTTGGACAAGATTCATTCTCACCGGTGCCTACGGGACTCAATATGGAGAGGGTACGCGGGCGCAGACGCAAGTACTCAGTTCGAGTCCGAACCAAGGTAATTGGTATCCCCCTGACAGCCGATGACACTAACGGAGATTGCCGTAGTGCCCCATTTCGGCTTCCCTGAGGTTCCCATGCATAACGAAGGCGCAGCCGTGCCTGCTCATGTCGCCATGGCGAATAAGTTTTTCGTTGCCGTGCTTTGCGGGCTAGTCCTTTTTTCGATCACCCTGGCGTCCTGGTATGGAACATGGACTCTCGTTTTCCTGATAGCAGCGCCGGCCGCCGGGCTGCCGATCGTATTTGTCTTGTTTGCGCCGGGTGCGCGATTCACCAGGATGATGGTGGGTGTCGCGGTGATGATCTTTTGCGGTTTGAACATCGACCAGGCCCACGGCATGACCGAACTGCACTTTGGGGTATTTGTATTGCTGGCGTTGTTGCTCATTTACCAGGACTGGCAAGTCATCGTGGGGGCGGCGGCGGTCATCTGTGTGCACCACGAGCTATTCAACTATCTACAGGCGGCCCACTATCGGGTCTGGGTGTTCACCGCGCCCAACTTTCCCATGGTCTTTGTTCATGTCGCCTACGTAGTTGCTGAATCCGTGGCACTGTGTTATCTCGGCGCGGTGTTGAACAAGAAGACGTGGGAGGCGGCAAACAGTCAAACAGAGCTGCAGGAACATCTCGGCGCGATGCGCTGCATGATCGAGCAAGCCCAGCTAGGTATCGAAGGGATGAGTGAAGCGTCAGGAGAATTGGCCACCTCGTCGCGAGCGATAGCCGACGGCGCGGTGGACCAGGCGTCGAGCCTGGAGCGGACCGCCGCCAGCTTGGAACAGATCACTGCCACGATACGGCAAAGCGCAGAGATGGCCGGCGCAGCGAGAAAGATGGCATCGTCCAGTGAGCAGGCTGCGGAACAAGCGGGCCTGGTCGTTTCCGAGACGACCACCGCGATGGGTGAGATCAATAGCGCTTCGGCAAAAATCTCCGAAATCATTTCCACCATCAACGAGATCGCGTTCCAGACCAACCTGCTGGCCGTGAACGCCGCCGTGGAAGCGGCACGCGCCGGAGAAGAGGGCCGCGGCTTCGCGGTGGTGGCGGCGGAGGTACGCAGTCTCGCACAGCGTACCAGCGAAGCCTCGAAGGAGATTAAGCGTCTCATCCAGGACTCGATGGTCAAACTGGAGAACGGAACGCGACTCGTCGATCGCTCTGGCAAGGCCCTGGCCGACATCGTTACATCGGTTAAGGATATGGGCAAGATGGTGGGCCAGATTGCGACCGCCTCGGCGGAGCAGAGCACCGGCGTGGAACAGGTGAACACTGCGATGGCGCAAATAGACCGGGTGACGCAGACCAACTCCACCCAGACCGAAAAGCTTGCCGAAACATCGCAGTCGCTCTCGCAGCAATCGGCCGGTCTGATGGTTCTGGTCGGAGAGTTCAACAGCGGCGCCAATGGCGAACAAGTACGGGAACCGCGAAGGTTGAGTGCGTGAAGATTCCTGTTTGTAACAGGATGTAACCCCCTTTCTGAAGGCGACTCGAGGCTGTGCAGATGCCATATAAGGTACTCATCGTCGATGACTCGTCGCTCATGCGGCAGTTGTTGACGGAAATACTCAGCTCGGACCCGGAGTTGGAGGTGATCGGAACGGCGGGCGATCCCTTCATCGCGCGGGAAAAAATCAAGGCCCTCAACCCCGACGTGCTGACTCTGGACATCGAGATGCCGCGTATGGACGGCCTGACATTTCTCGATAAGCTGATGCGCGGCCACCCTATGCCGGTGGTCATGATTTCCTCGCTGACCGAACGTGGTGCGGAAACCACCTTGCGTGCGCTGAGCCTGGGAGCGATCGATTACGTATCCAAGCCAAAACTCGACGTGTCCAGCGGCACGATCGAGCAGACCAGCGAAATCATCGCCAAGGTCAAGGCCGCGGCCAAGATCAAGGTCCGCGGAGTGAAGACGCCGGTGACAGTACCGGTTGAACTGGCCGCTGGATGCCACTTCTCGGCCACTCATAAGGTTGTGGCCATCGGCTCCTCGACGGGTGGCACCGAGGCGCTCAAGGAACTGCTCAGCCCGCTGCCTGCCGACTTTCCCGGCGTGGTTATGGTGCAGCATATGCCGGAGGCGTTCACCCGGCCATTTTCGGAGCGGTTAAACTCGCTCTGCCGGATTCGTGTGCAGGAAGCCAAGGATGGTGATCGCATCCTCCCCGGGCACGCGTTGCTGGCGCCTGGAGGCCACCAGATGCAGGTAGTTCGGCGCGGGATGGAATATGGGGTGCGGGTCTATCGGGGCGAACGAGTCAATCGTCATCTGCCTTCAGTGGACGTGCTGTTTTCCTCCTGTGCCAAGCAACTGGGCAAAAACGCGGTCGGTGTATTGCTGACGGGAATGGGAGCGGACGGGGCGAAAGGCATGCTGGAGATGAGAGAGGCGCATGCCTTTACCATCGCTCAGGATGAGGCGACCTGCGTCGTTTTCGGCATGCCTCGTGAAGCAATCCTGCTGGGCGCCGTCGACCAGGTGCTGGCACTGGGTCGTATCCCGGCCGCTCTGCTGCAAAGACTCGGCGGAACATAAGCACTATCCAAAGGCGCGGCTTTCAGAGTCTGGGTGAGAACCGGAAGAGAAATTGCAGGTCCCTCGACTGCGTTCCCCGGGTCTCCTGTCGAGGTTGGTGGCGTGGGCGAACTTCATGCGCCTTTCCTTACTGAAAGCCGCCCACGTGGATGTTGCTGAGTGCCGCGCTGCAGGAAATCCGGGTGCGCTCTGGTTGGAGGCTGTGACTTTATTGGCGAAGTCATCCAGTCTTAAACGAAACTGTCATCTCGAGCGAAGCGCAGCGTAGCGGAGGGAGCTGCGGTGCACCCCGGCTCCCGCACAAAGGTCTCCGTTCCGTTAGTTCTCCCGCAGAATCGTCATCCTGAGCGAAGCGCCTCACAGATGGATCGCGTGACAAAGCGCTCTGTGCGCGGAGTCGAGGGACCTCGGCGATGCCTATCTTGCCCATGCCATTCGGAGCCTTTCAACCACCGTGCCCGCACCGTGCGCTGACGGCGCGCAAACAAGCTCAACCCATTCGCACAATCGATTCCTGTTCAAAGACCTGCACCGACCTGGGAAAGGACAATGATTACAGTGCCCGAAATATGTTACCCGTGACCATCCAGTGCATATCGCAGCAGATCTTGTTTTCGGGCTCGGTGGTTGAAAAGCTCCGAACGGCATGGGCAAGATAGGCATCGCCGGGGTCCTTCGACTCCGCGCACGGAGCGCTTTGTCACGCGATCCATCTGTGAGGCGCTTCGCTCAGGATGACGATTCTGTGGGAGAACTCACCGAAGCCGCGCCTACCTCTTCGGTGCGGAAGCCGGCTAGCACAAAGGAGGGAGACCTTTGTACGGGAGCCGGGGCGCACCGCAGATCCCTCGGCTTCGCTCGGGATGACAAAGGGGAGGGTGGTGACTTTTATTGGGGGCCGCTCGATCGGATGGACAGAAGGAAACAGCAGGTCCACTACGCTGCGCTCCAGTCCCACGCCAAGCCGAGGCAGGCGGGACGACAGTTCGTTCGAAACTCGATGACTTCGCGTGAAAAATCAATAAAGTCACAGCCGCTCAGGATGACGATTCTGTGCCTGGCAGATTCCGCAAAAGCAGTGGACGCCACACCCGTGGTTGCGCGGCCGGTCTGCTGCACAAGAAAGCCATCTTTACGTGTACTGAAAATAACCCACCTCTGCGAAGTGACCTAAACCTCATCCTCCAAGCGCCGATAACGTTTAACAGTTAGATGGTTGGCGATTCCGAACAGAAATTCATAACTTGTTCGATTGTCACCGCCCATTGGGGCCCAGGACTGCGGAGTCCGGGAGCAGCTTAAGCAGTTCCATGCAGCCAGGTGAACGGGGCAAGTAACAACCAGAGTAGTAAGCAAATGTGACGGTTGAAAAGGGACGTAACAGCAATGTGGCTAACCAGGGTCTGTGTTTCTTTCGTTGTTCTGATGTTGGCCGGTTTGCCATCGGCGGGCGCGCAGCAGACTCCGGCGCCGCCCGCCGATGCGTCACCGGAAACTACGGCGCAACTGCTGGAGCTAATTAAGGCGCAGGACGCGCGTTTGAAGGAACTGGAAGCGCAGGTGGCTAAATTAAAGGCCGCGCAACCGGCCACGCCGGGAGAAACCCCAGCAGTTCCAACCCTCGCAGTTCCAACTCCCCCAGTTCCCTCTCCCACTGTCGCTACGGCCCCGGTGCCCGCCACGCCGGCCACGCCTGCGGCGCCGCCGGCAGACACGGCGGCGGTGGCCACTGCTGCTCCGGCACCGGAGGAGCCTCCCGTAGCGCAGGTGGCGGACGTCGACATGGGCGGGCACAGCATGTCGATACCCGGTGGTCCGGTGATCAAGTTCAGAGGATTCTTCGATTTCAACTTTGGTGTCGGATCGATCGCCAATCCTCTGGTTTTTCCGATCATCGACGGCGGATGCGGAACCTGCGGGAACCCCGTCACCATTCCCCATACCACCTTTCAGGCGGGGGAGTTTGATCTGTTCCTCACCTCCAAGCTCTCCGAACACCTGAACTTTCTGGCAGAGATTGTCCTTGGGCCGGACGATACCAATTCCTTTGGACTCGACATTGAACGCTATCAGCTCACGTATAAGGTCAACCGGAATTTCGTCGCCACCGCCGGCCGATTCCACACCTCCATCGGTTATTACAACACCGCTTACCATCACGGGGTGTGGTTCTCCACCGCCGAGGGCCGGCCCATCATGTACCTGTTCGAAGACAGCGGCGGCATATTGCCGGTGCATATGGTTGGTGTCAACGTAACCGGAGCCGTGCCCCATACCGGGAAGCTGGGGCTTCACTATATCGCCGAGGTGGGCAATGGGCTCACTTCCAACACCAATAACCTCGCGATCGAGTCGGTACAGAATTTCGTCTCCGACCGCAACGCCAAGGCGACGAACGTTGCCGCGTACATCAGACCGGAAATGGTCCCGGGGTTGCAGATCGGTGGATCGTGGTATCACGATCGTCTCTACCCCACGGGAGAGGCCGGAGTGACACAGAACATCGAGAGCGCATATGTCGTTTATTTTTCTTCCAACTGGGAGTTCATGAACGAAGCGGTGATGCTGACTAACAAACAAGACGGAATCGTCGCGCCGTTCCGTAGCCCGATGAGTTATATCCAGGCTGCCCGCAAGTTTGGTATCTACAAGCCGTACTTCCGTTATCAATATGTGCGCGACCACCTGGGCGATCCTTTGAATCTGCTTGAGGGAACCTATTACGGTCCGTCGGTTGGACTCAGAATCGATTTCACCGAATATGCGGCGTTCAAACTGCAATACAACCATCTTTATCAGAGCACGCGTATGGCGGGAAATGGGTTGAACGCGCAAGTCGCTTTCACTTTTTGAAGCGGCTGTTGAACCTTCGTCGAGGGGGATCGAACTGACATGGCAAAGCACGGCTTGTACATCGCGATGTTGTTGTTGATGTTCTGTGGCTGCGCCCACGCGCAGTGCGTGCCCGGCGGCCTGGCGGTGGTGGTGAATAAGGCAAATCCGGTAGAGAGCTTATCCATGGCGCAGCTGCGAAAACTGATCCTGGGCGATGTGCGGGCCTGGCAGAACAATAAGAACGTCGCTCTGATTGCGCGCGATCCATCCACCAAGGATTTCCAGTGCGTCCTCTCGACCGTGGTTCGTCTTTCGCCGGCGGAATACCATCGCTACATTATCAGCGCGGAGTTTCGCGGCGATGACCCGATGGTGATTCAAACCGTGGATTCCGATGCGGCCGCGGGCAAATACGTGAGCGGGTCCGCAGGAGGACTCGCAGTCGTCGAGGCAAATTCGCTACCGGCGATGGGGGCATCGGTAAAAGTCATCCGCATTGAGGGCAAGACGCTAGGCCAACCGGGTTACCCGCTCTAGCTAAGTGCAACCGGCAAAGGAGCCATATGAGACCAACAATTAAAAACAAACTAGTAGGAGGCTTCAGCGCGGTATTGTTTTTGATGGGAGTTGTCGCAGCGATCGGAGTCTACTCCGTGCTCAGCCTGCGCACCAGCGCGCTGGAAACCGCCCGGGTCGGCGACCGGCTGAATTCGATCGCGCTGGAGATTCAAGTGCACAATCTGGAAGCGCAGCGCAAGATCAAGAGCTATCTGGCCGAGTTCAAGCAACTGGGAGCTGACAAAGCGCGCGAGACCTATCTGGATGAGGCGGACTTCGAAATCCACGAGATTGAGTCGCTGGCCAAGAGAGGCGTAAAGATCGCGCCTACGGAAGAAAAGCGGGGAAAATTTCAATTGGTTTCTACCGCGGCAGCCAACTATGCCAGTGCTGTAGAAACCTTGGCGCAAGGGGTGGAGAAGAATGGGGTGGGCGGCGCCAACGACATCGCCGCCTACGAAGCGGCCGCGGGACACCTGAACGAGACGGCCGAGGATGGCGAGATGGTTGGGCGCGATTCCAGCCAGTCGTCGCAGGAGAACATAGAACGCGTCAGCAAACGCTCGGTGCCTGTGGTCCTTGGCGTCTCGCTATTGGGCCTGGTGATTGCCCTGGTTATGAGCGTCGTATTGTGTAGAGCCGTGCTGCTGCCGGTGGAACACCTGAAAGAAGTAGCGGAAAACGTCAGCATGGGAAATCTGCAAATCACGGTACGCCGTTTTTCCGACGATGAAATCGGTGATCTTGCCGACTCTTTTTCACGCATGGTGGTTGCAGTCAGATTTTTTCAGATGGAGGCCGAGTCCGCGAGGGCTTTGCCGATTGAGGAGTAAAGGGAGAAATGAGCGACGTTACCAACAAAGTGATTGCGTTGAGCAAGCCCTACCTGGGACCGGCTACTGAGGCGTTTCTCGGACGGCAATGCAAAATGCATCTCAAGATCGACATGGGAGCGCTGACTTCCGCCAACCTCAAGCAATTGGCAGGCTGCTATGAATCCGGGGGCGCCGCGATTATGGATCCCGCCAAGGCCGCAGAGTTGGCCAAGAAAATCGCCGCTCTATAAGGCAACAGTGACAGCGGCTTCAATATTGAAACAGCGACGACATCGCCATGTATTGGCTCCCCCACAGTTCCAGCCTGTCGACCAGCTTCCCGTCGACTCCCGCCGAGCGGAAGCTGGATGCCGACTCCCATACTTTGCCCCCCGAGATCGCACGCAGCTCTTTCGGTGGTTCGTAGCTGCCGGGCAGCTGACCCAGGCGAAAGTACTTTACCACCGGGTAGCTTGTGCACTTCTCCAGCCAGGCGCTTAACCATGCCTGCGTGATCGCTCGCCGCTGTGCCGGCGGAAGGGTAGCGAAGGTCTCAGTCCACTCCGGAGCGACCATCATCCTGGGATCGATTGTCTGGTCCGGCTGCCAGCCCGTTGCTTTATCCTGCGGCCCAATCTCCCGGCCAGTCGACTGCATGGCTGCGATCGCGGTCACCAGCACCCTCCCGGGCTCAGGCACTCTGCTCCATCGTTCCAGTTCCCGCTCGTGTCCGGCCATGTAAACCCAATCCACCGGCCCACGCCCACGGTGTTGATGGCCTCCGTCGTTCAACAGCATTTGCAATTCGTACCAGGCATTGTTGAAGTATTCATTCGTCAATCCGCTCGCTCCCATGCCGTTCGCGTTATCGGGAATATTAACTGTCACTGGAGCCGTATCGGCGGCCACTACGTTGTTCCAGAGGACATCGCCTCCGGCCCCTTCGAGCCCGTGGAGTTGGGAGATTTCCCATGTCTTTACTAGTTGCCACAGCAGCGTCGCGTAGAGAGACTGTGCCAGCGCAGGCGACCATCGCGCCGCATCGCGTTCCCTGGGGGGATCGAGGAACCTGGACCTGGCTTTTAGCCACCTGGCAAAGAAGCTCGCCGCATCGCCTGGAGATTGCGCTCTCGAGTCCGCGTTCCGAGCTCCATACATGCGGTTGAACTCGCTGCCGGCGAATCTGTTCCCCCAGGCATCGAGCGGATGCACCTGGGGCAGCCAGTGGTTCCAGTCCGGCATTTGCAACGCTATGGGAATTTCTCGCAGCTTCAGCTCGCCGTCGGGGGCGAATACGGCCACCGGTACGGCCGGGCCATCGAGCGCTGGGAACAAGCTGCGTAGTGTCTTGCTATCGTCATCCAGCACCCAATCCAGCCCCGCTCCGGCGGCTAACCCCGCGGCGGCTCGGGTCTGCATTCCGGGGCCCGGCTGATAGGGAGGATTCCAGGGGCGGCCGGGGTGGGGCATTTCCATGGAGCGGATATAACTTGCAATCTGCATGCCTTCCTTCTGGGAAAGGCCATGAAACTGCGACCGGGCCACGATCGACAGGTTGGAATAATTGAAGTACTTCAGATCCTGTCCATCCCGGGCATGACAGTCGCCGCAGTGTGCCCGGATAGGGGGCGCCCCGGTCAGGCTGCTCGCACGCAGGGGCGCGCTTCGCCACAGCCGCTCGCCCGCCGCGATGTCCTGTTGCCCGGCCATCGGCGCGACCCAACGCTCTGGATCCTCTTGGAAAAAAGCTTCGGGCGGCAACAGGCGCTCACCATCCGCCTTCAACAGGTTGAAGGCCAACACGCGAAACCCGCTCACCACGCCGTTGGTGCGATTGAAGCGGAACTCGATCCGGTTCGTTCCCTGCACCACCGAACCGGGGGCTATGGGCACGGTCATGTTCAGGGTTGCGAAGGCTCCGCCAATGCCCCCATAGCTGAGCCCTGGCTGGAGCACGGTCGCGGTGCCATTGTTCAGCGAAACCCACGCCCCGTTATTCACCCGCAAACTTGCCAGGTCAGGATATTCGAGTCCATGTATTTGCAACCACAGTGAAGTGACTTGCCTTGCAGAGGCTTGCGGAATCTGAATGGCGACGGTGGCCAAGGAGCCGTCTGGGCCCATGATCTCGATGGGGAGGGTGGTTGGCGGAGTTAGGGTTTGGGTCAGGAGAGGATTGTGCCAGAAGATGGAGGCGGCGAGGGTGCAAAGCGTCCACAGGCGGCGCCGCGTGCGCTGCTCGCTCGAAAACACTTTCATGCACTGTCTATCGGCAAACTTTCGAATCCCGTGAGGGCTGAGGGGAATTAAAGAAAGATAGGCAGTGAAGGTTGAGTTGCTCATGGCCCGAAATTGAACACATTTCAACTCCATTGTTCCCGCGCCGATGCAATGGACAGAGCTTTCCGTGCCAGCAGAGGTGCTGGATCGATCGGAATCGATCTAATTTCCGAGCACTGCGATTAACTAAGCAAGTCGAGAAGACATCCGATGATATCTGTTCCGTGAGGAACTCTGCTGGCGGGACCGGTACTGTTACGTCTGCGGCTAAGCCGCGTGGTCTTGATGGATGTGTATCGCAGCCCTGGCGGCATTGCTGAACTCCCATGACCGGCAGACAGCGGAGTGATAAGCCCGAGCTTAAGTCGCCATAACTTCCGCCCAGGTGGCTGAGAGCGAGCGGCCCGCGGAGTGGGAAGGAATTATGGATAACACGAGCACGGAAGATCAGGAAACAATTCGTGAGTTTCTGGTCGAGAGTCATGAGAACCTTTCGCGCCTGGATCAGGATTTGGTTGAACTGGAGAAACATCCCCACGATGCCGATTTGCTGGGGAGCATTTTTCGCACTATCCACACCATCAAGGGAGCGTGCGGCTTCCTGGCATTTTCCATTCTGGAAGCGATCACGCACCAGGCAGAAACCCTCTTAAGCCAGCTGCGGGACGGCCAACGGGAGCTCACTCCGGCCCTGGTGTCTCTGATTCTGGAGACGGTGGATGCCACGCGAAAAGTGCTGGCTGCGGTTGAAACCAGTGGCAAGGAAGGCGCGGAGCGCTTTGAGGAATTGACCGAACGCTTACGGATCGCGGCGCAATTGCCAGCCGGCGAAGAAATGCCGGCGGCGCCCGGTCCGTCCGGCGCAGTTACGCCGCCTGGCTTGGTGGTGGAACCTGCGACCGCAAAGAACCCCTCGGACCTGCACGAGGACGGACCAGCGGAGAAAGAGGAGGAGCGAGGAAGCAAGAAGGAGGGGAAGAAAGAAGAAGATGTCGCGCGGTCCTCGGCGGCAGTGGATGCAAACATCCGGGTTGGGGTCGGATTACTGGACAAGCTCATGGATCTGGTCGGAGAACTGGTGCTTACCCGCAACCAGATTTTGCAATTCAATGTAGAGCGGGAGGACCCCGCCCTGAACGCCACTTCGCAGCGGTTGAACCTGATTACCACCGAGCTGCAAGAGGGTGTCATGAAGACGCGCATGCAGCCCATCGGTGTGGTGTGGAATAAGCTGCCCCGGGTGGTACGCGATATGGCCACGACCCTTGGCAAACAGATCCATTTGCAGATGGAGGGAGCGGAGACAGAACTCGATCGGACCATCATCGAAGCCATCAAAGATCCGTTGATGCACGTGATCAGGAATTCGTGCGATCACGGTATCGAAACTCCCGAAATCAGAATTAAGGCAGGGAAACCCCCGCAGGGAGTACTGACCCTTCGCGCCTATCACGAAGGTGGCCAGGTGAATATTGAAATCGCGGATGACGGGGCGGGGATTGATGTCTCGAGACTCAAACGGAAGGCGCTTGAGAACGGCCTGCTGCGGTCTGAACAGGTGGATAAGCTGAACGACCGCGAGGCGCTAAGCCTGATCTTTCTGGCGGGATTCTCCACTGCGAAAACAGTGACCAACTTTTCCGGCCGTGGGGTTGGTATGGATGTGGTGAAGTCCCACATCGAGAAGATCGGCGGGGTGGTCGATGTCTTCAGCCGGCTGGGCGAAGGAGCTACGGTCAAGATCAGGATCCCGCTCACACTGGCCATCATTCCCGGCCTGGTCATCACCAGCGGTGGGGAGCGATTTGTGATTCCCCAGGTGAGCCTGCTGGAACTGATCCGGCTGGAGGCGGATCAGTCGGGAAAACACATTGAGTACGTGCACGGAACACCGGTGTATCGGCGGCGCGGAAGCCTGCTGCCCATCGCTTATCTGAACCGGGTACTGGGGCTGAAAACGGCCGACGAGGCAGAGGCCGTCAGCATGGTGGTGCTGCAGGCGGAAGAACGGCAATTTGGCCTGATAGTGGACGGCATCAACGATACCCAGGAAATTGTGGTCAAGCCCCTGGGCAAACAATTAAAAGGGCTCACCCTGTACGCGGGCGCAACCATCATGGGGGACGGCCGGGTGGCTCTCATCCTCGATGTGCTGGGTATCGGGCAGCGTTCCGGGGTGCTATTAACCGAATTTCAGGAACAGGCGCGCGCCAGCGGCCAACAGAAAGTGGACCTGGAGCTTACGCAACAGCGTTTGTTACTATTTCGCGCCGGTACGTTCACCCGTTTGGCGGTTCCGCTGGCGTTGGTCGCCCGGTTGGAGGAATTCCCGAAATCGGCCATCGAGCACGCCGGCGGTGGCGAGGTGGTGCAATATCGCGACCGAATCCTGCCCCTGGTTTCTCTGCAAAGCGTGCTCGAACCCCATTCTTCCGGGCCCGACCAGGCGCCCGACCCGGTGCAGGTAGTGGTTTTCAACGACGGTGAGAGTAGTGTGGGCATGGTGGTCGACGAGATTCTGGATGTCACCGAAGAGACGGTTACGGTGCGCCAGAGTTCGGAGCGCACGGGCCTGTTGGGCGCGGCTGTGGTGGGCAAGCAGGTCACCGATTTCCTAGATCTCCATGAGGTCATACGGGCGGCTGGGGGGAACTGGTTTCAGGACACGGAGGGGCGAGCGGATCCGCGGCGGATCCTGGTGGCCGATGGCTCAGCATTCTCGCGCGGCGTGGTGCGCTGCGGTCTGGAGATGGCGGGCTACGTGGTGCTCGAAGCAGCCAATCTGGACGAGGCGCTGAGCAAACTGGAACAGAAGCCGGCAAGCCTTGTCCTGGCGGCGCTCGATCTTCCGCCGGGCGGAAGTTCTGCTCTGCTGGCGGCCCTTCGCCGCCGGCCAGATTGGGAAAAAATCCCTGTCCTGGTTTTGGCCGACTCGGCAGAGCAGGTACGGGCGGCGACCGCACGAAGCGCGGGTTTTGAGGATTGCGTGGCCAAGTTCGATCGCGTGCTGGTGCTTGAAGCGGTGGCTAAGTTGGTCTCGGGGGCGGCATCGTACGCCGTGGTGGCGGCCGGCGTAGGAGGGGGAAGATAACCAATGGTCACCGATGCCCTGACGATGAAAACTGAATTGGTACAGGCGAGCGGACAATTTTCAACGTTTTTTGTGGCCGAGTTGTTCTTTGGGGTGGATGTCCTCAACGTCCAGGAAGTATTGCGCTTTCAGCCAATGACCCCGGTGCCCCAGGCGCCGGGGGTGATCGAGGGCTTGATCAATCTGCGGGGTCAAATTGTAACCGCAATTGATATGCGGCGGCGGCTGGGTTTGCCGCCACGGGCTGGGGACAAGTCACCCATGAACATGGTGGTCCGCACCGCGGACGGCGCGGTCAGTTTACTGGTAGATGAAATCGGAGATGTGCTGGATATGGACGCTGCTGCGTACGAACGGCCTCCTGAAAATCTGGACTCCGCGGCAAGAGAATTGATCCGTGGCGTTTACAAGCTGAAGGACCGGTTGTTGCTGGTTCTGGATGCGGAGCGAACCGTCGATCTCGCGGTCGAAAGGGTGCCCTAGAGCGCTCGAAGCGACTGCTGGCGCCGGGACACAACTGTGCATTCAGAGAGTGGAAACGAATCGGATCGAATTCAAGAAGCACGAGAGGAATGAGTATGGCGAACGGAAGACACAAGAGTGAGGCCGCTGTTCTGGAGGCCTCTGTTCCCGGGGCCTCTGTTCTGGGCGTGCCTACGGTGCAGACGCCGAAGGTCCCGCGAGGGCCCAGCAAAGCTGACCTCGAAGCCAAGGCTGCCAACATTCGCAAGCTCTCAGCGCTTGACTGCCTGTCTGCCAACGTGATGATCGCGGATGCCGAGCACAAGATTACGTATCTGAATGAGGGTGTCACCAAGCTGCTTGTGGAAGTGGAAAAGGAGATCCAGAAAGATCTACCGAACTTCGACGTTTCCCGCCTGATCGGCAGCAGTATCGATTTCTTTCACAAGCATCCCGCGCATCAGCGCCGGATGCTGGATACGCTCACGGGGACGCACCGAGTTTCCATCGTGGTGGGAGGGCGTACCTTCGACGCAATTCTAGCGGCGATCTTCCACCCGGAAAACAAAACCCGCATCGGGACGGTGGTGGAGTGGACGGATGCGTCGCAAAGGTTGGCCAACGTGGACTATCAGAGCCAAGTGGCGGCCATCGAAAGAAACCAGGCCACCATTGAGTTCAAGATGGATGGAACCGTCATTACGGCCAATGAAAACTTCCTGAACGCCATGGGCTACACACTGGGCGAGGTCATAGGCAAACATCACAGCATGTTCGTGGACGAGGCTTATCGGCAGAGCGGCGACTATCGCGAGTTCTGGGCAAAGCTGAACCGGGGCGAGTACCAGACGGCGGAATTCGAGCGCATGGGCAAGGGCGGCAAAGAGGTGTGGATTCAGGGCTCCTACAACCCGATTCTGGATATCAACGGCAAGCCGGTGAAGGTAGTGAAGTATGCGCTCGATATCACGCCGCAAAAGATGGCGCTGGCCGCCATGCAGGCAGACGCTACGATGCTGGCGAAAGCGGCGGTGGAAGGCAGATTGACGACGCGCGCCGACGCCAGCAGGCACACAGGCGACTACCGCAAGATTATCGAAGGCGTGAACGAGATGCTGGACGCCATCCTGCTGCCCATTGGAGAAGCCAACCGCGTGCTGGCGCAAATTTCCGAGGGCAAGATCGACGAGATGATCGCGCACAGCTACAAGGGTGACCACGAAAAAATGAAGCAGGCCGTAAACCATGTAGCCCTGGCTCTGCAAACCTTAGTCGCCGACAGTGCGATGCTGGTCAAGGCGGCGACAGAGGGGCGGCTCGGTGTGCGCTCAGACGCGGACAAGCAACAAGGAGCTTACCGCAAGATTATCGAGGGCATGAACGAGACGCTGGATACCATTGTTGAGCCGCTCAAGGCGACGGCTGAAAGCGCCAGCACACTTTCTTCTTCTTCCGGAGAGCTCACCGCGTTAAGCCAACAAATGGCGGGCAATGCGGAAGAGACCGCGGTCCAGGCCAACGTGGTGTCGGCGGCCAGTGAAGCGGTTTCACGGAATGTTGCCTCGGTGGCTTCCGCTTCCGAGGAGATGCAGGTTTCGATCCGCGAGATATCGAAGAACGCGAATGACTCGGCGAGGGTGGCGAAGAACGCTGTCAGCGTGGCGCATGCGACCAACGACACGATGAAGAAGCTGGGTGAGTCCAGCCGGGAAATCGGCAACGTGATCAAGGTAATTACTTCCATCGCGCAGCAGACCAACCTGCTGGCGTTGAATGCAACCATCGAGGCTGCGCGGGCTGGAGAAGCCGGCAAAGGCTTCGCCGTAGTGGCCAACGAGGTGAAGGAACTCGCCAAGCAGACGGCCAAGGCGACGGAGGAAATCAGCCAGAAGATCGAGGCTATCCAGGGGGTCACCAAGGGAGCGGTGACGGCCATCGAGGAGATCAGCAGCATCATTAACCAGATCAACGACATCTCCAACAGCATCGCTTCGGCAGTAGAAGAACAAACGGCGACCACCAATGAGATCGGCCGCAGTGTGAACGAAGCTGCCCAGGGGGTCAACGATATCGCCAAGAACATCAGCGGCGTAGCTACTGCTGCGAAGAATACAACCCAGGGAGCGAACGACACCAAGACGGCTTCCTTAGAGTTGAGTGAGATGGCGGCGCGGCTACAAGCGTCTGTATCGAGGTTCACCTTCTGACGCCGCTGGTGAATTGAGCCGTAAGCAATGAAGGTGATGAGTGATGAGTAAAGCGCTGGTCGTAGATGACTCGAAGACAATACGAACCATTCTGGGCAGGATATTGAGGGAACTTGGGTATGAGGTCTGTGAGGCAGGCAATGGAAAAGAGGCTCTGAAAGTGATGGAATCCGAGAAGGCGAACGTCAGTTTAGTTTTGGCAGATTGGAACATGCCGGAGATGGATGGGTTCGAACTGCTCAAGCAGCTGCGCCAGGATCCCGATCTCGCTTCGCTGAAAGTCATTATGGTGACCACTGAAACCGAGCTGGACCATATGGTATCTGCCCTGGAAGCGGGGGCCAACGAATACGTGATGAAGCCTTTTACAAAAGAGATCCTCAGGGAAAAGCTAGAGCTGGTTGGAATAATTCCCGTGGCGAGCGCTTAGATATGGCTGCAGTGAACCGGCGGGCGCTTCAACCAGGAGAACGGATTCGTGTGATGGTGGTGGACGACTCAGTGGTCATCCGCCGGCTGGTCACGCAAGCGCTGGAGCAGGATCCAACGATTGAGGTAGTAGGGAGCGCCTCGAACGGAGTCATCGGACTACAGCGGATCCCGCAGTATAAGCCTGACGTCATCACGTTGGACATTGAGATGCCCGACATGAACGGCCTGGAAATGCTACGCCGGATTCGACGCGAGTATCCGCAGCTGCGGGTCATTATGTTCAGCACACTTACCGAGCGGGGGGCGGCGATCACCCTGGAGGCTTTGACCCTGGGGGCTGATGAGTATGTGGCCAAGACCTCGAGCGAAGGCTCGCTCGACGCCTCCATGGCCCGTCTCCGGGAGGAGATGATCCCGAAGATCAAGCAGTTCTTTCGCTTTCCTGCAGCCAGCGTGACCGCAGTCAAAACAACGTCTGCATCTGCCGCAGCGACGGCGCCGGCCCGGGCCACGCCAGTGGTTCAGGCTCTGAAATTGCGACCCAAAGTGCTGGTGATCGGAGTTTCCACTGGCGGCCCTACAGCGCTGGGCGAAATACTGCCATCGTTCCCTGCCAGCTTTCCCTTGCCGATTTTGCTGGTGCAGCATATGCCACCTCTCTTCACGCGTTTGCTTGCCGAGCGCCTGAACGCCAGTTGCCAGCTGAAGGTTGAGGAAGCGAGTCAGGGCCAGGCGGTTGAAGTGGGCAAGATCTTAATTGCGCCGGGAAATTTTCATATGAAGGTAGCCTCCGGCGCGGGTGGGGTGAGGGTGTGTCTGGATCAGTCGCCGCAACAGAACTCCTGCCGTCCGGCGGTTGACGCCCTGTTCGCCTCGGTCGCGGAGGTCTATGACGGCGCAGTGCTGGCTGTGGTTCTAACCGGCATGGGGCAGGATGGTCTTCGTGGGGTAGAGATGCTCAAGGCACGCGGAGCCAGAGTGCTGGTACAGGACGAGGGGTCGAGTGTGGTTTGGGGTATGCCGGGGACGGTGGCAAATGCCGGTCTCGCCGACCGCGTGCTTCCGCTCGGTGAAATTGTGGCTGAGATCCTGGGCATCACGGGGAGAAATTAAGAAAGGTTCTATGGGGAGCCACACGACCATCATCGAGATCCTACCCGAGAACTATCGTTTCCTCCAGGAGCATGTCCATTCGCAGGTGGGGATCGTGCTGGAAGATAACAAGCATTACCTGTTTGAAAGCCGTCTCGCGCCCATCGTGAAGCAACACGGCCTCGGCTCCATAAACAACTTGTGTGTGCAGCTGCGTACTAAACGCGATGCCGGGCTCGGTCACCAGGTGGTCGAGGCCATGACCACCAACGAGACCTACTTCTTCCGCGATCCTGCGCAATATGAGGCGATACGGACCGTGTTGCTCCCCAAACTGAAGGAAGAGCGGGAAGACACAAAGAAGCTGCGCTTCTGGTCGGCTGCTTCGTCCACCGGCCAGGAAGCCTACACACTCGCCATGCTGCTATTGGAGAACGGGTTCCAGGACTGGAACATCCAGATCCTGGGCACTGACTTCTCGGAGAAAGTAGTAGAACGTGCCCGCTCCGGAATTTACCAGCAGATCGAAGTAAACCGGGGACTGCCGGCAGCGCTGCTGGTCAAGTACTTTCGCCGCACTGGACTGGACTGGCAGTTAGCCGAGCAGGTGCGCAAGATGGTTCGGTTCGACACCATTGACCTGCGCAAAAGCATGCGCACCCTGGGGCCTTTCGATTTGGTGTTTTGCCGCAACGTCATGATCTATTTCGACAACGAAACCAAGCGGAACATCATGAAAGAAGTCCACAGCACGTTGTTTCGCGGCGGTTGGCTGCTGCTCGGTGGCGCGGAGACGGCCTTCAGCCTGGAGGAGCGGTTTGACCGGCAGACAGTGGGAAACGTGGTGTTTTACGTTGCCCGATAAGAGGACAGCAGTGCTAGCTAACGTAAACGCGGAGATGGTGGCACAGACGGTTGAGGCGGTATTCCTCGCCATGATGAATCTCGAAGTGTCCCCTGGGGAGACGCCCTGGCGCCCATCGCAGGACCAATTGACATCGGCGGTACACCTCTCGGGGGTCTGGAACGGAGCGTTGTTGTTGGAGTGTGATCGGCGGGAGGCTTGTCAATTCGCCGGCCGCTTTCTTTCCATGGATTCGCCGAAGGCGGTGACTGACGACGTACGCGACGTGCTTGGCGAATTGGCCAACATGATCGGCGGCAACATTAAAAGCGCCGTAGCGGCGGGACTGAGCTTGTCGATGCCATCGGTCACGGATGGCAGCGACTACGGTTTGCGGGTTTGCGGATCCCAAGTTCAGGATAGGCTTTCCTTTCAGTGCGAAGACGGTCCGTTCTGGGTCACGCTGCTTGCTATGGCGCCGGAGAAATCCATGGGAAGCAGGCTGCGGCCCTGATATTTGCCTGCCAGGTCCACTTATTTGAGCGGTCCGTCCTGACAGAGTATGGGGAATGTGCCGATAGGGACTTAGATAACGACTTATTCCGGAGATTAGGTGGTTAGCATGGATATTCTTCTGGTGGACGATAGCAAGACGATGCGTGGGATCGTGCAGCGGGCCATACGACAGGCTGGTTTTCGTGGGCTAAACGTGGGCGAAGCGGAAAATGGGGTGCAGGCTTTAGAAAAGCTGCGCGTGGAACAGCCAAAGTTGATTCTTTCTGATTGGAACATGCCTGAGATGTCAGGGATCGACTTTCTGGTACAGGTGAGGGCATCGGCAAACAAGGTGCCTTTTGGTTTCATCACCTCAGAGGCTTCGGCTGCGATTAAACAGCTTGCCATGGATTCGGGAGCAAGTTTCCTGATCACCAAGCCGTTTAGTCCGGAGGCTATTCAAGAGGCGTTGTCCCCAATTCTAGGAAAGTGACAAACCATGTCAGAACCTACGCCCTTTGCTCTGTCAAAGCTTTTGAGCGAATTGATCGGCCGCAAAGTGACCTTCGCCCAGACCACCGTCGCGCCGGAGACGAAGATCAAGCAGATGTATGGGATTTACACGGTTCTTCCCCATGAGACTGCGATCGTCGTCAAGTCTGACCTGCCGCTGCTGGGCTCGATCGCGGGAGTACTGGTGGGCCTGCCGGATTCCGCGGTAAAGGAGCATTTAGCGGCAAGCCCGGTGGAAGAGCTCCTGCGCGATGCAATGTACGAGGTGCTGAACATTGCGTCCACCGTGGTTACCACCGAAGGCCGAGCCGTCTTCCAAAAGATGGTGGTGGATCCAACATTGATCGATGGTGCTGCGGGAAAGGTTTTTAAGAAACCCGACCGCAGGAGCTACTTTAATGTCTTAGTGGACGGTTACCAGGGTGGTAAGTTCACTATATTTTCTCAGTTCGAACCGGTTAAGACGGTAAACGTCTGAGTGCGTTTCCAGCAGGATCTCAGAGCATCTGGCTAGACATCTAATGTCCGTAGCAGCACCATCCAAGCAAAGGTTCATTGGCCGACAGGCTATCTTCGACGAGAAGATGGACCTCTATGGATACGAATTGCTGTTTCGTTCTGGAACGGAAAACGCCTTCAGCGGAGACATAGAAGACGCCACAAATCAGATCATCGACAGCTGTCTATCGATGATTGCCTGCTCTTCCTGCCAAAATCTTTTTGTCAACTGTACGCGCAATGCGCTGGTCGACATGAGCGTAAAGCTGCTACCAAGCCGAACAGTGGTTCTGGAGATTTTGGAAACGGTCCCTGCTGATGCAGAACTTGTCGAGTCCTGCAAGGAGCTCAAGCGGGCTGGTTTTCGCCTAGCTCTGGATGACTTCTCTCCCTACGAAAATAAAGGGGAGCTGGTCGAGATCGTAGATTACGTCAAGGTGGACTTTCGTGCTTCTGATGCCGCTGAGAGGCAGGAGATATACAAGATGTTTGCCAAGAAGACGATCTTTCTGGCGGAGAAAGTGGAAACGCTGGCTGAGGTGCAAGCCGCACAAGCGGAAGGAAACACGCTCTTTCAAGGGTATTACCATGCTCGACCGGAGGTTATTTCCGAAGCGCAAATATCTGCCGGCAAGACAATTTATCTTCAGCTCTTTGCCGCATTGACTCATACCCCCATGGACCCGCAGAAGATCGAACGCCTGCTACGGATGGAGCCGTCCCTCTGCTACCGCCTGCTTCGGCTTGCCAATTCCGCCATCTATGGGCTTCGCCATCGGATATCCACCATTCAGGGGGCTCTGAACACAGTAGGTGAGGATGCCTTTCGCAAGCTGGTCACTGTCGTTCTGGCTGGTAAATTGTCTGGCTCGGCAGTGGACAGGGACGCGGAACAGGCACTTGAGCGAGCCTTCCTTTGCGAGTCTCTCGCGCCGATACTGCATGAGAACGCGGCGGAGCTGTATATGCTCGGCATGCTCTCCATGATGGATCGGATGTTGAATATCCCCATGGAGCAACTGGTGGATCTTATCTCTATCGACTCTCGAATCCAGGAAGCACTGCTTGGCTCTGCGGACGGGATGGGCAAGGCGTTAACGCTCTGCCAATACGAGGAGCGCGGGGGGGATTCCCAGGGGCTGCCGCACCCGGTTGAATTGGTAGCTGACAGCTCCACGTACTATTTCAAGGCCTTGATCGCAGCGGGAAATACTTTGCGAGGGCTCCAGGGATAACGTGGATCGCCCGGTTTTACGGCAGCAGGCATTGAAGTAGAGACCAGGTTCGATTTTCATGCTTCCACCAACTCCCCACAAGCACCGATTCCTTGGCAGGCAGGCCATCCTCGACCAGAAGATGGACCTTTATGGATACGAATTGCTCTTTCGCACCGGCATGGTTAACGCGTTTTCGGGGGACGTCGAGGACGCCACCAACCAGATGATCGACAGCTGCTTATCGATGATCGCCTGCTCCTCATCCAAGAAGCTTTTCATCAACTGCACCCGCGCGGCCCTGGTCAACATGAGCGTGAAGTTGCTGCCCAGCCGAACCGTAGTTCTCGAGATTTTAGAGAGCGTCACTCCTGACGCGGAGCTTTTGAGGGCATGCAAAGTGCTCAAACGTTCCGGATTTCGCTTCGCCCTGGACGACTTTTCTGCACACGAAAGCAAAGGGGGTCTGGTCGAGATTGCAGATTATGTCAAGGTTGACTTTCGCGCCTCTACACCTGATATGAGGCAAGAGATATACAAGATGTTTCGCGATACGAAGACGACGTTTGTGGCAGAAAAAGTCGAGACCCTGGAAGATGTGCGGACAGCGCAAGGGGAAGGAAACACGTTATTTCAGGGCTATTTCCATTCTCGACCGGAGATTGTCGCCGAGGCGCAAATCACTGCCATGCAGTCCGTCTACCTACAGCTGTTTGCCACACTGGCAGAGTCACCGATGAATGACAGGAAAGTTGAACGGCTCCTATTGATGGAGCCGTCGCTCTGCTACCGGCTGCTTCGGGTGGCCAATTCCGCCGCGTACGGATTTCGACACCGGTTATCAACCATCCAGGCAGCCTTGCACGCGGTGGGTGAAGATGCCTTTCGCAGGCTGGTAACGGTAGTACTCGCCAGTAAACTGGCCCCCTCGCCGGCCGGAGGGGATACGCAACAAGCGGTGGAGCGAGCCTGTTTTTGTGAGTCGCTGGCTCCCATGTTGCATGAGAATCCCGCCGAACTGTATATGCTGGGCATGCTCTCCATGATGGATCGGATGTTGAATATCCCTATGAAACAGCTGGTAGGCCTGGTCTCAATCGACTGCCGAATACAGGAGGCGTTGCTGGGGTCAGCGGAAGGCCTGGGGAGGGCGTTAGAACTGTGCAGATATCACGAGCACGGAGGCGACACCCAGGGACTGATCCATCCTGACGCATTTATACAGGACAGCACCTCCTACTACTTCGAAGCTTTGTTAAGAGCAGGAAGCAGTTTGCATCAGGCTTAAGGCGGATCCTGGCGGCGGAGGTTTCACTATCGTGAAGGCTCGAAGGTTCCCATGGACAGAGTTATTTTGGATGGTTCTCAGCTTGCGGCGGTCCAGCGGGGAGGCCAGGAGGTTTCGCTGCGGCGGGAGTGGAGGTGGAGACAACCACAATATCGACGCGACGGTTTGCTCTGCGACCCTCCGGGGTGTCGTTGCTGGCGGCTGGATGATACTGCGCGTAGCCTGCAATCGAGATGCGCTGGGGATCGGCACCGGATTCGTTGAGCAACATCATGGCCACCGCCATGGCCCGCGCGGTGGACAGGTCCCAGTTCGAAGCGAACATGGCGTTGTGGATCGGTACATCATCGGTATGCCCTTCCACCCGCATGTCAAGGCCATATTGCATGAGCACCTCCGCGATCCGCTTGATTTTATCTCCCGCTCCAGGCATGAGCTTTGCTTCCCCGCTGTCAAAGAATCCCAGTTCGTGAAGGCTGATTACGAAACCCTCAGGGGTCATGCGCAAAATAACCTCCTGGCGTTCGATCTCTTTGCCCAGCGCCTTGTGGAGCTTCCTTTGCAATTCGATCATGTCAATGCCCGCGTTAGCCGGTACCGTGCTCGGTCTCGCTTCGCCGGTACTGGTGGGACCCGACACCCGAGAATTATCAGCCGCGCTATCGCTGCTGGAAAAAGCTCCCATCTCCTGAAATCCACTTTTGACAGCCTTGGATACACTCTGAATGGTCTTCTTGTCGTGATGCGAGGAAGCGAAGAGGACGACAAAAAGGGCGAAGAGAAGAGTCATGAAATCAGCGTAGGATACGAGCCAGCGTTCGTGATTGGCATGCTCCTCACGTCTTCTGCGGGTTCTCATTTGGTTACTAATCGGGCTACTCTTGCTGCGGTCGCGGGGGCACTGACGTAGCTGGCAAACTTGGCTTCGAAAACCCTGGGGTTGATCTTGTCTACGATGGAAATCACGCCGTCGAGGATTAATTCGCGCAGCACCTGGTTTCTGCGCATCAAGATTTTGATTCTGCCGGCGCAAGGGAGAAAGAAAATGTTCGCTGAACCGACTCCATAGATGGTTGCGACAAATGCGACTGCGATTCCCTTGCCGACTTCGTTAATATTCTCTAACCGCTGCATAACCTGGATGAGACCGATGACGGCCCCGATAATACCGATGGTCGGGGCGTAGCCGCCTGCAGCCTCGAAGACCAGGGGTAACAAATCTTCCCGATCGGCCTCACTGTCCATCTCGAACTCCATTCGCTGGCGCAGATCGATGGAATGGGTACCGTCAACAGCAAGGGTCATGGCTTTTCTCAAGAATGGATCCTGGATCAACTCCAGTTCTGGATCAAGGGACATCAGGCCATTCCTGCGGGCTCTCACGGAGTAGCGTGTCAGGTCTTCGATGAGCTGCGCGGCAGGATCCTTTCTGCCGATAAAGACGGCCTTCAACTGGCCGACGGCCTGCTTCACAACCGAAAATGGGAACTGTACCATCACCGCGCCAAGGGTGCCTCCGAAGACAATCAGGGCTGCGGTAGGCTGCAATAGTTGCGCGACCTTACCGCCGTCAAGAAATAACCCCCCGGCGATTCCCACGACCGCGAGCCCAATTCCACCCAATGTGCTCTTATTCACGCTGAGCTCCCTTCAGGACTTCTGATGCAGGTGCAATGTCTTCACCGCCGCGGCTCACCATGGGCATGCATGGACCGAGGGCCCGAAGCAGCCTCACTCACGGTCTCAGCTTCGAGCTCGGAGCAAACATATACAACATTCCTATAGGTTTTCTATCGGCGCGAGCGGGTCATTAATTAGCTCGCGATATGCACCCGATGGGTGATTGGTCATGAACGAATGTGATAGCCGGACAGGATGGCTTTCAAGATTTCACAACCGCCAAGTGAGCCCAACCTGCGCCAGCTTCTCATCAATTTGCAGGGAGGTAAAGGGTTTGATCAAGTAATCATCGGCTCCCGCGATGAGGGCTCCATGCAGTTCCCGTATGCCCGGTTCGGCCGCCACCAGCATAAGGACCCTGGTGTCTTCGAGTAACTCGTGGCGCAAACGAGCGACGAACTCCAGCCTATCTATTTGCTGGGGACCCCAATCGACCAGTACAAGATGGGCAGTACCCATGCCGCGTAAAACATCCATGGCCTGTTGACAGTTGTCCGCTTCGCCAACGACGAACCCCCGCATGGAAAGTAAACGATGCAGGACCGACCTCATCGTGTTGGAACTATCGACCACGAGTGCCTTCATCCATCCCTCGCTTGTCGTGCATTGGCGCGGCAATATATGCGCTTTTGCAACACCCTGTGCAACGGCGGGAAATTTAGAATGGCTGCCTTGGGCGATACACACGGGCGCCTCGATGGAGGCATGAATGTCGATTCCCAACAAGACGGCGGCGCTGCATCTGGGATTTGCATGGAACATTCGCTGATGGCTGCTTTTAATCTCCGAGCTGAGTTTTAAATCAGACTGAATACGAAAGCGGAGTTCTGCCGTTCTCTGTATCCAACTTGTCCTCGGAGGGCGTCCTGACCGCTCTCATCGAGATCTCGGGCGGAATCTCCGATGCCTGCGGAGGGGGTATGTCAAGCTGTTGCCAGGAAGTCCTGACCAGCAAGATCATGTCTATCTGCATTTCGAGCAGCTTGGCAGATTTTTTGCCCGCCGCCTCGAACATCTTCGCTCGCAAGTAGGCGTAAAATCTGCATAGGGTTTGGGCTGACTCTCCGCCGTTCTTGACATCGACCCAGCTTTCCAGCTGGCCGAGCACGAGCGCGGCGTGGTTCAACTCTTTGCAGCGCGTTTCGATGTCGTTTATGTGCAGGGCGGCGGCGGCCCGGCGAAGATCGCCCGCCAATCGGTCAAATAAGGCAATCATCAGACCGATGGGGCTTGCGCCCTGAATAGCCAACCGGCGATAAGACATTTCTGTGGTGTTCATAGTCATCCGTTACTGTTTTGTATTGTTGTTGCCCAGCTCTGCCTGGATTTGCTGCATCTCTTGTGGCAACTGCTGCAGCGCGATTTCAGCTTTACTGAACTCTGCGGTGAGAACGGTCTGCTGATTGGCGATGTAGTTGGTTTCATAATCACTGATTTGCGAAGTCAAATTAGTGTTGGTGGCGCTGAGTCCCTTGAGATCTACGGTGAAGGCGCCGTTGGCGGGATCGGTGAAAGGGTTCAACGCGATGGTCATCGAATTGGCAAAACCGTTCAAGGATGCACCCTCGAGGAAGTTCTGCACATCGGAGGGGTTAGCCGTAAGCGCACTGTTGAGCGTGGCTGAATTGACGGCAAGAGTGCCGTCAGCGTTCATGGTAATGCCCAGGTCGCCGAGGCTTGAAACCGTAGTTGTTCCGGTTGCCGGCGTATTGGTGTAGTTGAGGGCCTGCTCAAGCGTGCTCTGCAAGTTGACGACAGTGGGATCGGTAGCAAGCGCCCCTTGCGCGGTTGTGCTGCTGCCGTCTGCGTTCGCGGTGTTGTTAACGGCGAACTGGGCGTTCAAGAGCCCCATGGCAGTGTTGTAATCCGTCACAAACTGGTTGATTGCGGTGGAGACCTGGCTGGCGTCGGAGGCTACCGTCAGGTTTACCTGGGTGCCCGGACTCGCGCCCAGCAGTGTCAAGGTGACTCCACTGATGGCTCCGTTGACTGTGTTGCTCGCGCTGGAGATGGGAACGCCGTCCACGGTCAGGTCAGCGTTGGCTCCCACAGCGGCCTGGGTAAAGCCAAAAGCAGGTTCGCTGATGGTGAAAGGAGTATTGCTGGTGATCGACAGGCTGGTGCCGTTGGCGTTGCTGGTTGCGGACGCGGTGACGCCGAGATTCATTCCATTGATATCCGAAGCCAAGGTGGCATAGGTTTCGCCGGAAGTAGTCGATATGGTCGTGGTATTGGCCCCGACGGTCAGGGTAAAGCTGTTGGCGCCAAGCGTGTCACCCGCCGGAATCGGTGGTGAAGACCACGATGTCCCGGTGTAATTCGCAGAGGTTATCGAGAAATTGCCGGCGGCGCCCTGAGCGTTAGCGATAATTGCCAGCCTGGAGCCCGTCGAATCGGTGACCACGGTAGCGGTAACACCGAGCTTATCTCCGTTGATAGTGGAGGCGAGATCGTTCAAATTATCGCCCGCATTGCCACTACCCGTGGCGATGGTCACTGGAGCGGCAGTACCCACGGTGAGGGTGAGGGACGACGCCGGCAGAGTTGCCGTCGCACTGGTAGCAAGGTCCGAATACCACGATCCGGTGGTCGCTAAGCTGTTGACCACGACAGTGTGGTTGCCGGCAACCGTTCCGGCAGCTGCGGTTGCAGAGACCTCACCGGTGTTAGAGGATGTCGCCGTCCGCGCCGACAGCGGGCCGGTCACGCTATTGAGCGATTGCAAATCGGTGGTGACGGCTGTGGTAGCTTTCTGGATCGCGGTCAGAGCGTTGGTCTGTCCGGTGAGCGTGGTCTGATCCGCCTGCCATATCCGCTCCGGCGCGCGGTCCGCATAAATGGCCGCCGCGACCGCGGCAGTGACGTCGATGCCTGGTGTGCTTTGGCCCGAGCTTGCGGCCAGGAGGCTGCCAATATTAATGGCAGGAGTGGTTGTATTGGCGGTTCCTGACAATAGCGAATTGACTGCGGAAACTGAGCTCATGTTTTCTAATCCTGTGGATCTGGGCCAGCGCCCTGTGGACCTGAAAGCCTGAAGGACAACGTTTGAAGATCAACTCAATCATCGATCCTTGAGGATGAAGCAGAGGTGGAACCTTGCGGCTCCACCCCTGTATTGCAGGCTTGTTGGGTTTAACTTACTGGACCAGTTTCAACACTGTCTGCTGTGCCTGGTTGGTCTGCTGCAACGCCGCGACGCCAGTGGACTCGAGGACGTTGTACTGAGTCATATTCGCAACGGTTACGCCGATATCGGCATTCTGAATATTGTTCACCGCGCTTTGCAGGTTTGTAATCTGGTCGCTTATGACCCCCTGGGCTGCCGTGAGCCGGTTGACCGAAGCTCCGATCGCACCGCGCTGTGCGGAGATACTCGTGATTGCCAGGTTGACAGCCGTGAGCGCCGTCTGCGCGGCAGTTGCGTTGCCCAAACTATTGCTGGCGAGGTTCAATGACGCGGAGGAGAGCGCATTGATCGTGGTGGTGACGGTGGTGTTTGCAGCTCCGGTGGTAGTACCGTCTCCGATGTAAACAGTGCTGGTGTCAGCGGAGATGGTGGGAACCATCGGTCCCAATTCGGTAGCGTTGGTGCTGACCGTGATACCGGTGGTTGCTGTTTCTGCGATTACTTCCTGGCCACCTACGAAGGCACCGGTAACAGTGGATGAGAGAGTACCGTTGGTGACCGCTCCAGCGATAGCAGTATTCAATGCGCCGAGCGTACTGCCGCCAGTGGGCGCGGTGAAGACAAACGTACCGCCGGTGCTTGCATCGCTGATAGTTACACTCTCACCAGCGGCCAATGTCGTGGCGGCGGTTAGAGGTGTGGCCACGCTGCCTTGCGTGGAGGAGAAGACTGTGGGAGCGTTGTTGGCAAACACGTTCGATCCGTTGAAGTTGGTGGCCTGGCCGATCTGGTTCACTTCTGACAGGATGGACGCAAATTCGGTTTGCAGCGCCGTATACTGAGAGGCCGTAATATCGCTGGTTGAGCCTTCAGTCGCCAGTGTGACTGCGCGGTTAAGCAGGGTAGTGACCTGCGACAGGGCGCCGTCGGCGGTTTGCAGCAGGCCGATGCCATTGCTGGCATTCTGCTCAGACTGTGTCAGGGCGGAAACGTTGGAGGTGATGCCGTTTGCAATGGACAAACCTGCGGGATCGTCCGAGCCAGAGTTGATCCTCAAGCCGGTCGAGAGCTGTGTGAGGGTTTTTTGGAGGCTCATCTGAGTGTTGGACAATGCATTTTCTGCAGTGAGCGCGGAGATATTGTTCAGGACGCTAAGTGCCATGGTGTGATACTCCTTTGGATTGCCAATTTGCGCCGCACTCGCCATTTTTGCCGGGCCTGATTTGAGGCTCCGTTCGCCGGGTGAGGTCGTCTTGGACACAGACTCTATCGGTCACTGGGAGAGATGGTTTCAATGCGGAAGTGATTTAAGTGGTTTGTCTGGAATATATTCCGATCTACTCTTGGGGGCGCGCCAGGGACGTAGCACGGGTAAGAGACCGGCGTTGCTGCGGCGGACCATGGCGGTCCGGATTATGCGGGTCCGAGATAATTGAGCAGGGTTTGGGGCAAAACTTTGGCGGCGGCGGCGAGAACGGCGCTGTTAGTGAGCTCCGCCTGGGAGAGGTTGGTAGCTGACACGGCAAGGTTAGCTCCGACCAGCGAAGTCTGCTCGCTGCTCAGCGACAATGTTTCCTGGCCGAGATAGCTCTCCTGGGAGTTCAACTGGCTGATGCTGTTGTCCAGGGGAACGCGCTGCTCGCCGACACCTGCAAGTGCCGTGGAGACAGCGTTGGTGGCTGCTTCAATTTGTGTCGACGTGCCGCTCTGGAGGGCGGTGATGAGCCCATTGAGGGACCCGATCACGTTTGCCCCGGAGGTGAAAATCTGGCTACCCGGCAGGTTGGTCGCGACATTCAACGAATCGCCCACCGGCACACTGTTGACGGTGTTGTTTCCGACGTAGGCGTATGCGTTCGGGACCTCAGTACCTGGAGTAGCAGTCATTGCGCCGAGGACCGGATCATTGGAGCCGGCCACGATGCCGTCGGAGTTCGAATTGGAGCTAATCGCCAGCTGGCCGGTGGCATTGATGGTAGCGGTTGTGCCGGCGGAGAGTATACCCGCGGCCGCTGCATTGGCAACAGCGGTAGAAAGGTTGGAGATGGTCTGTCCCGCAGCGACGGTAAAGACAAAAGTTTTGCCAGTGGCCGCATCGCTGATGGTTGTGACTGAACCGGCGGTCAGCGGCAAAGTGGCGGCCAGCGGAGGAGCCATCGTTCCCTGCGCGGATGTAAAAGTCGTAGAAGCGGGGAGGATTGGTGGTGTGGCCGTCTCTGAACCCCCGAATAGATAGGCGCCTTGATATGACGCGTTGGCTTGCGAAACGACGTTGGCCAAAACACCCTGCACCTGGGTGGCGATGGCTTGCTTGTTAGCGGTGGAGAGGATGCCGCTGGTGCCCGAAGTTCCAAGTGTGACGGCCGAGTTCAGCGACGTCACCACCGAGCTCAGGGCTGAGTCGGCTGTCTGCATCTGAGAGGTGACAGCGCTGATATTTTTTGTGTACTGATCTACGTTTGACGAAGACGCGAGGGAGAGGGTCATATTAGCCGAGGCTGCCGGGTCGTCAGAAGGCTGGTTGACGCGCAAGCCGGTTGACACCTGTTGCAATGCGGCCGAAAGAGCCTGCTGGCTCTGTTGGATGTTGTAGAGCGTATCTGGAACCATGTTGGTGACTCGCATTGCCCGCCTCCTTTGCGTGGTAATTCAACTTTCTTCGTCTCTTACTCAGCCGCGGCGGTACCCATCGCCATGGTCACCGCGAATAGCGCTTGAACGGTAGTGATGACTCGAGCAGCGGCCTCGTAGGCCGTCTGAAAAGTGATGAGATTGGTGGATTCCTCGTCGATCGATACCCCTGAAACCGAGTTCAGCTGGTTATTGAGCTGAAGCAGACTCTGAGCCGTGGCACTCGATTCGGCGCTGGCGTTGGACGCAAGACTACCCACCTGATAGACCAGGTTTGCATACGCGCCAGAGGGAGTCTGGCCGGCGGGAAGGGTCGCTGTTTGCACGGCGCTGAAGTTGCCCAGGTTTCCATTACTTCCTGCAGTACCGTCGGAGCTGGCAGCGACCAGCGTGGGATCGGTGATCGCCATGCTGATAACGCCGGCCGCGCCGGAGACCGTAGCGGGGATAGTGAAGAAGTTCTGCCCAGTATTACCTTTTTGATCGAAGCCCTTTGCCTGCGCCGCATTGAAGGCGGTTGCAAACTGATTGGCCAGCGTGTCCAGCTGGCTCAGAAAGCCGGGAATCGTCTGATCGCGGGTTTGAATGGTGCCGCCCAGATCGCCGCTACTCAACGAGGCGGTTATATTGTTGCCGTTCTGATCGAGGACCTGCTCCATACCATTGCTGCCGGTGCTGCTCTGCAATGCATAGCTCTTGGAACCCACAACCAGCGGCGTTCCGTTTCCAGTGGTCAGGGTCTCGGTGCCGTTTGCGGTCTGGGTTACAGCGATATTGGTCAGCGCGGAGAGCTTCAGCACCAGCTGGTCTTCCTGATCCTGAATCGTTCCACCATCCTGCCCGGATGAATGCAGCGCGGCAATCTGCGGATTCAAAGCCGCAATCTGCTGCGTGAGCTGATTGATTTGGTTCACATCCTGCGTCACCTGGGTATTGAGTCCCGTCTGCTCCGTGGTCAAAGCGTTAGAGGTGGTGTTGAAGGCCGAGGCCAGATTCTGCCCGGCAGTTAGCACTCCCTCGCGTAACGATGAGCTGCCGGGGTTCGTCGAGAGACTTGAAAGACTGGCGAACAAGGCCGACATTTCGCGTCCCGACGTCTTCTGTCGAAGTGGTGAAGGTGGGCTGTATCTGCTGCAACGAGGTCAGTTGGGCATTGGCGCCGCTTTGGGCCTGGGTCTCCTGCTGGATCTGGGCCTGTACCAGTTCGTCGCGCTGGCTCTGGTAGCCCTCGAGCACAACGCCGTTGCCCACGCTGAGATTGCCTTCATTGGTCGGCGCCGCTTCCTGAAAGATGGGTACCTCGCGGGTATAGCCGGGAGTGTTGGCATTCGCAATATTGTTGTTTGTTCCCTGCAGAGCGCCAGTGTCGGCGGCCAGGGCTTGTACAGCAGTCGAGAGTGCGGTGCTCAGAGACGACATGGGTTACATATCGCAAGACCAGGTCTGACGCTTCGGCCTGGGCCCACGAGCCTCCTGAAATTGACCTGTATGAAATCTGCACAACGAAGCCAGAAGAGCAATGGACCTGCCGGAGTGCTTTAGCAGCGCGGCATACTGCAAATTCAGGTTGCGGATGGTTTCACTTGTGGCTCGAATCCTTCGTTCGACGGAACCGTCGCCCAAAACCAACTGCGATTGCCCGGACAACCTAACCCGTTCGTTGATGGCTTTCGCCATGTTTGCCAGTACTCCGCAAAGCATTTCCTGCTTGGCGACACTTTCCTGAAAACTGGTTATTGCATTGGCGGCGATGGCATCCATGGCCATGGAAATCTCGAACGCCAACGTCTGCAGCTGCAGCAGATAGGCGGTGGCGAGCTGGTCCTGAGTCTGGACTGGGTTCTGGACCGCGGTCTGGACTGCCTGGTTATTCATGCCTAAGCCCTTCGGGGCGAAACTCCTGCACTGGCCGACGCAGGCTCTTGCCGTCGTTCACGTTCTACTTGCCACCGCTGTTGCTGATGGCGGCAGCAGTCTTGGCGGCATCGACCTGATATTGACCGCTGTTGACCGATTCGCGGAGGGCATCCACGGTGCCCTGGCGAACCTCAGGAGAACTTAGAGCCTGGCTGGTCAACGACCGAACGGAGTTACTGTCTGAATGGAACGAAGTCCAGTCTTGCACCGCACCCTGAGTACTGGCTTGCCCACCGCTTGTAACCCGTGCGGCAACGCTGTCGCCTGGCGACTGGGCTGCTACCGGACTGGTGCCTTCGATCTTCATCTCAACTTCTCCTGTCTCAACGTTACTGCTATCGGCGTATCCAGATAAACTTTTCAATCTGTTCGTCGAGGCTTTGAAAACAGTGGAGTTGCGGTGCCCGAGCCGGTTATTCGATGTGCACCGGGAGCGTCCTGGGAGTAACCGCTGCGGGCGAGTCTGCCGCCTTATGAAGTTGGCTTGAGATCATCTTAGCGATGCCAATGCCTCCTGCCGCCGTCATCGAGTTCCCCAATGACTGCATGGCCATTCCCTGAAACTGCTCCTTACCGGCGTCCGCGTCGCCGTCGTCGTCTCCGCCTGGCAGGCTGCCAAAACTCTGCTCCGCCTGCTGCAGCCAGCTGCCCAGGAGAATGGACTCAAAGTCTTTCGCCGACTTCTCGATCTTGCTGTTCTCGGTCGCGGTCGAGCCGGAATGCCGCAGGAGCTTGTCTGCCTGAGTGGTGAGCGGTGAGATGGCGAGAGCGGGTATGCTGCCGAAGGTCGAGACATCAGACACTAGATCACCTCCAGATCGGCCTCGAGTCCACCGGCCGCCTTGATGGCCTGGAGGATCGCTATGATGTCGTGGGAGGTGGCGCCAATGGCATGCAATCCTCTGATCAACTCATCCACGTTGGCCCCCTCTTGCAGTTGGATCGATTGTGCCGGAGCATCGTTCACCGATAGCCTGGTTTCGGTAACCGTTTTTGTCTCTCCGCCAGAGAATGGAGGGGGCTGTGAAACGACGACTGCTGTTTGTACGTCGATGGTCAAACTGCCGTGGATGACGGAAACCGGCGACAGCCTCACGTCGCCACCCATCACGATGGTCCCGGTGCGCTCGTTGACTACTACCTTGGCCGGCGAACGGGAATAAATGGAGAGATTCTGGACGCGGGAGATAAGGATGGGCACAGAATGCTCGCCACTGTCGGCAACATTGACGTCGATACGGTTGCTATCGAGGGTAGTGGCAATGGTCTTGCCAAACTCCTTGTTAATCGCGTCGGCGACGTCACGCGCGGCGGTAAAGTCGGAGTTGAGCAAGAGCAGCGAGATGATTCGAAAGCGGCTCAGGTCGACAGCGGCTTCCCGTTCGATGATTCCACCGTTGGCAATCCTGCCGACGGTCGGATGGTTAACAGCTCTTATATTGCCGGCTGCGCCCTCAGAGTACCCACCTATGACTAAGGGTCCTTGCGCCTCAGCAAAGACCTGCCCGTTGGCCGCACGGAGGGCGGTGAGCAGCAGAACGCCACCAACGATGCTCTTGGCATCGCCCACCGATGATACGGTGACATCGAGCTTCATTCCCGGGCGCGCAAAAGGCGGCAGGTTCGCGGTGACAAAGACGGCGGCTACATTTTTTACGACCACGACGCCGGGTGCGATCTGTACCCCCATGCGGGTGAGTGCATTGGCCAGGGTCTGTACGGTAAAAAACGTCTGCTGGGTGTCGCCAGTACGGTTCAGACCAGCCACCAGGCCATATCCAACCAGTTGATTGTCGCGTACGCCTTCGATCTGGGTTACGTCACGAAGCAGTACCTTGTGCACGGTTTCGGCGGCAAAAGGGAAAGCGAAGAGAGGCCCCACAGGGCAGCGAACCAAGAGAGTCGCTTTCGTGTTTTCAGTATGCGCAGCATGCGATTCAAAAATTTAATAGCCATAGGACTGCCCTCGTGATGGCATTCGGTGGACGAACTCCGTCTGCGATGATTCCCTTGCCCTTCATCTCAATCTCGAGATTACTGAGAGCAGCCGAGGGCACGATGTTGCCCGGACCAATGTCACCGGGCCGAATCATGCCGCGCACAGTTACATTTTCGTGCTGATTATTCATGAAGATCTCGCGCTCTGCCTGGATGACGAGATTGCCGTTTGGAAATACTGCGATCACTTGACCGGTAAGGTTGGTGGAGAAGGTAGTATTGGACGCCGTCGATCCCTGCCCCTTAAGTACCGATGAGGAGTTCCCCGACAGCAAAGGATTGGTCGATGCGGGGACCCTGCCCATGATGCCGGTGATGGCGGAGCTACTGGTGAAGCTTCGCTCGCTGTCGACGGTGCCAGACTGCGCGGCCGTTGTCTGAACGCCGACTTGAATGGTGATGGTGTCGTTCAGGTTGCGGGCCTTGTAATCGGAAGAGAAGTCGCCTAGAACGCTGCGGGCCGTCCATAGACTGCCGACACTGGCCTCCTCGACTGCCGGGACATACTGCTGCTGCAATCGGGCGATGTATTCTGCACGCAGTTGCTCGGGAGTCTTGCGGATTGTGCTTCAGCCGGTTCAAGGGGGAGGCGAAGAGCAAGGGGGTTCCGAGCAAGGCGAGGGCTGCGGTTCGTCTCATAAGTATCAGGCTCGGATGCATATCAGAAGCTCCCTCTCAATAGATTTGCGTTGACCACTTCCCCGAGATAGATCTGCTTGTGGTCGGGGCTGGCGACGTGAATCGTGTGGCCGGCGATGCCATTTTCAAGACTTATGACAGCTACCTGGATATGAGAACGGTTATCGTCCATCACCAGCGTGGCATGCGTGCCGGCCCGCATGGTGATTTCCATGTTTGCCTTCGACACCGGTTTGTTCGTGCCGGCGAAGGCGCTGGGGGCCGCGGTCGCGAGTCCGGCCAGAGGCTCTAACCCACTCACGA
Source organism: uncultured Acidobacteriaceae bacterium (assembly GCA_963785315.1). GTDB lineage: Bacteria > Acidobacteriota > Terriglobia > Terriglobales > Acidobacteriaceae > PALSA-350. The sequence goes on from CAWAUX010000013.1 coordinate 100,373, forward strand.
TGGCGTAGAAGGGTAGACATTTGCCCGGCAGATGGCAGGCCAGCCTGACCCGCGAGCGGGTTGAGGCGTGTTCTGCCCCGAGCTGTTTGGCGAGCCGTTCCACTGACAGAACATCCAGCGCAGGCGAGCTCTCAGTCGCAACCACCCGGGTAAGCAGCGACACCTGTTCTTCCCTGGTCTGGATCCCGCTGGAGGAGAGAGCGCGAGCAACTTGCCCTGCTGTCAGCGCAAACCGATCCTGCGACTGAGATTGCCCCCACCCCGGCAAACTGATAGCCGCCATCAACGAAATGGATACCCATCCGACCCTCATATAGCCTCTCTGCCTACTTCTTCTTTTATGTGGAAAGTTGGTTTAGCTGCTGCAACATTTCATCCGCCGCTTTCACTACGCGGGAGTTTGATTCGTAGGAGCGCTGGGCCAAAATCATGGCCACGAACTGGTTGACGACGCTGACGTTGGACTGCTCCAGCATGCCCTGTTGCAGGCTTCCTAAGTCCTTCCGCGCCGCCCGGCGTTCCTACCACCGGTTGACCGGAAGCGGTTGTGGGCAGATAGATATTGTTTCCCGCGCTATTGAGGCCACCTGGATTGACAAACAGCGCCGTCTGAATGACGCCCACCTGGGTGGCTGCGGTCTGCCCGGGCTGGGTGATGCTGACGGTGCCATCGCTGCCAACGGTGACACTTATCGCGTCGGCCGGAATGGTCACGGCGGGTTGCAGCGGGTTGCCATCGGCGGTGACCAATGCTCCCTCCGCATCGGGATGGAAGGAACCGTCACGGGTATAACCTATTTGTCCGCTGGGCAAGAGGATCTGAAAAAATCCCTGACCTTGAATGGCCAAATCGAGCGGGTTGCCGGTGGTGGCGAAGTCGCCCTGGGTCTGGATGATTTCAGTTTCCGATGGCCGGGTACCGAGACCAATCTGCAGACCCGCCGCTACCGTGGTTTGCTGGGTGGCGGCAGCGCCGGGCATGATTTCATTCTGGTACAGCAGGTCAGTGAAATTTACCTGACGCTGCTGGAACCCGGTGGTGCTGGAGTTGGCGAGATTGTTGGCGATGTTGTCCAGATTCAATTGTTGAGCGGTCATCCCGCTGGCGGCCGTGTAGAGGGCACGAAACATATGAGGTTTCCTTTCAGAACTGGTTCATCCGCCGTATTTCTACAGATGCGTCAGTTAGTGCGTGGTAATTCCTGGGCTGCGGTCTTATCGAGCTCGCCGTTGATCATGGTGAGTACGTGGCGCATAGTTTCAACCTCACGCTGCGCAGTGATTAACTCAACCACACTGGTGACCGGGTTGACGTTTGAGCTCTCGAGCGTTCCCTGATGCACCCGAGATTTCTGAGCAGGGACGGTGGCGGCACCGGCGGGAGCATTGTAGTAGTTGCCGCCGGCAGTCTTCATGCTCACCGTAGGCGCGAATTCGACCATCTTCAGGCGACCTGAGATGGCGCCGTTGGTGGAGATTGTGCCGTCGGCGCTAATCGACACGTGGGCTCCGATAATTGTGATGGGGCGGTTGTTGTCGCCCAGGACAGGATCGCCCGCATCCGTGATCAGTTGCCCAACCGGCGAGACACGGAAGTTTCCTCCTCGCGTGTAAACGGTGCCCGCCGCGGTCTGTACTGCGAAGTAACCAGGTCCTTCCATGGCCAAATCGAGATCGTTGTTGGTCTTCACCAGAGCGCCTTGTGAAGTATCCAGCTGGGTGCCGCTCAATACTCCATAGTCATTGGCGTCCTGGTTGAGAACAGAGAGAGGAGAGTTACCGGTAGTCGCCAGAAGGGAGCTGAAAACGTTGTGGCTGGCGCGAAATCCAGCAGTACTCACATTGGCCAGGTTATTGGCTATGGTCTCGAGCGCTTCGGTTCGGGCCATCAGCGCGGTACAGGCTGCGTAGTATCCACTGTTCATCTCGCGTCCTCGGGCAGGTAATATGCACGCGAAAGCCCAATGCAGGTTATTTCGGTTAACCCTTTTGTTTCAGCAGGGAGGACGAATGGCGCACAGGGCAGCTAAGGCGCGGATGAGGAGTCAATGAGAAATGGGTGAGACGGAAGGAGACATCGAGAGGGGGCAAACATACAGTCCGGGACAATAGGAAGGACACGCCCGCCAACGAGGGATTGAGGAGGTGAAGTCCTGGCGGGTAGTTGGATTGAAGTCCGGTGTGGCTAGCCAGTTCGTGGGCTGACGTCAAGACGATTTTCCAGGTAGAGGAGGAGCCGGAATCATTCGTGCTTTGGATAGCAGAAAGCACGAACAGTGGCAACGAGCCCTCCATAGCCAACAAGGAGGCCGATTCACTGTCGTCCAGGCCATCGTTGGGCCAACTCAGTACCTTCGGAATCGCACCGATCTCATGCAGCAACCCAACCAGGTAGGCCTCTTCCGGTGAAATGCCGTCGAGCGATTCAGCAACCAGTTGAGCATACTGGGCTACCAGGCGGCAGTGATTCCAGAGCGCAGTGGTTGCCGCGTGTTCGCGGTCGCAGGCGAACGTTCGCGCGGAGATTGCATCGAACCAGGTACCAGCGTCCAGACTGGCCAGGCAGTCACCCATCCGGTAGGGATGCTCGGTGGCAAATTCATATTCTCTTCCAATCAGCCTTAGAATCTGGATGGTGGCTCCGACATCGCTCAGAACCAGCTCGGAAGCCATCCGCAAATCGATGCAGGGCTCATGCAGCAGTATTTCTAAACCGAGAACCGTCGCGGACATGACCGGTATGTCATCCAGGAGATCTGACTTTCTTGCGCGCGAACTTCTTCTGCGGCGGTAAGTCGAGACGACGCCACGCGGATGAGGGAATCCAACTATGATCTGTTACCCTGTCGATCGCCTGATTGAGCATTCTTTCCTACCTGCTGTGGCTCTATCGGCAGGTGGAGAAAACCTTTCCAGCCAAAGTTGCGCTATTTTCGAAAAGCGACCTCGGGCCAGGTCATCCGGTCCTGAATAGGAAGTCGATGGCTTGCGATTCACTCTTCAGCCGTGCCCATAGATATTCCTTGCACTTTCCGATGAAGGCTTCATCGGCCTCGATCTCGAGGCCAGAAGCGCACAGAGCACGGGCTATCTCCGCGCAGTCTGAATGCTTTCGAACGTTAGTCTCTCTGACCGGGCGTAAACCCGGGCTGTTCCAGCTCTTTTTGTTGTTGCTTCATCTGGGTTTCAAAGTCGCTGGGAGTTACGAAACAGGGCTTTGTCTCACATCCGGTAATCTGCTCGATGGCATAGAGCAGTCCATACTCAACGTTATGAACGAAGCCGACCAACAATAAATTAGTTCGTGACTACGTAGTGGACTGGAATCATGGAATAGATCCGCATAAGGGTGGCCGGAAGGTTAATCCCAATTCGGGATCGGTTGCTTCGGTACGGCAAATACCGGGCACCCCCATTCCGCGGCACGAACGGCGGTTACCTGCTTCTCGCTGACCGAGCCCTGACGGATGAGGAGTTCGCCGATCTCACCACCAGCCTCCTTTTGTTCATCGGTGGCTTTCTTTAATTGCTCAATCGTCAGCAAACCGTGGCTGATTAAATTCAGGCCGAGCGGCATGCGCGAGACATGAGCCGGCTGCTCCTTTGCCGGCTTTAAAAGTCGCAAGACCTCCCGCTCAGCAGCCCATCGGAAACACCGCGAACTGCAATACCAAGCACCGTGCATCCTGATGCCGGCCTTGCGCGCAGAGAGATGACGCAGCGCCAAGGATCGGTTACAGCTCCCACATTTGGAGGTGATCACCTTCAACGCCGCAATCCAGGCCGGCATCGCTATGGAGGGGATTAGCTTCATGGGTTTCTGCTCCCCTGGCGCGCTCAACGGATCGCCTGGGCAGAGATCGGTTGCGGTACCTCAGTCACGCGAAGTCCATAGTTGCCATCGATTACTACCGCTTCGCCCCTGGCAATTACCTTGCCTTCCAGAAGGAGCTCGACTGGTTCCTCCACCTGGCGATCGAGTTCAATGACGGATCCACTGGTCAATTCCAGCACTTCGCGCAGTGCGAGCTGGCGCTGCCCGAAACGAAGAGTCACATTGAGCTCAACGTCCATAACCAGCTGCAGGTTTAACTGCTCCGGATTTGGCTGCGCCTCCTTTTCCCTAACGGTTTTTTTCGAGTTTTCAGTCCTTCCGTCCGCGCTTGCCTTCTTTGCGTGGAGAGCTAACGCGTCCACCAGTGCCGGGTTAAGGTACATTAGAATCGAAACGCGATTACCGCCATCGTCGGCAGCAGTGACTTCGGCAACGTTTGCGCTGTCGGACGTTGGCTGGGAAGCGATGGAGGTCTTGCCGGTGATTGTGCCGAACTCCTCCTCAAGTGCGGAACAGCACTTGCTCATTCCTGCTTCCACACACTTCAGCAAGGCTTCGGACTGTTCCGGCCCGAATTCATCGGCTGGCTGCTGCAGGCACTTCGCCGCCAGCAAGGCGGCGTCGGCGCGGCGGAACTCCAGCAGGAACTCGCCTTGCAAGTCTCCCTCGAGCGCCAGGTTGATGCGGACCGGCTCGGATTCATCCGCAGTCGTTTGCGCATCTGGGACGGCAGCGACCAGCCAGGGCGATCCGCTAGCCTCACTGATGGCCGCGACCAAAGTACTAAAGAAGACTTGAGTAAAAGGCCGGTACGTTTTTTCGGCTAAATCGTTGGCTGTCATGCTATTCCTTCTTCGCTGCCGGTTCGAGTGACCGGCTAGAGAGTTGCGCTGCTTTCAGCTTGCCGTTGCGAACCGGCAATGCCTCAAAGATGTCGACTCCCTCCACGGTAAGACGGCCGGGATTCTTCACCGGCGCTTTCATTTTTAAGATCATTCCCGGTTTCAGATCGATCAAGTCCTTCACCAGCACGCGCATGTGAGTGATGTCTACGGCAACGGTAAAATCACAATCGAGCATCCGTTCGCGAAGACTGGGGTTGGGGAGATGGCGAAGACTCGAAATCTTCTTCGACTGCGCTGCTTTCAGGTGCCTCAGAAGAAAGCCCACAAAGGAAGTTGGCAGCACGATTTTGAAAGATCCGGTGGAGGCCCCAACGGTCATCTCGAACATCAAAAGCACCAACTTCTCGTTGGCCGGATAGATCTGCGTGACTAGAGCCGGTTTGATGCAATGGCCTGGAGTCAGCGACAGATTCAGTGCGCGCCAGGAGCGGTCGATCTCTTTTATGATGAGGGCGGTAATGCTCTCCATAATCTCTTCATCGATCTCAGTAAGTTCGCGTACCTCATCCGATGCTGTAGTGCCGGCACCGCCGAGAAGCAGGTCGATGATAGGAAAGATTAGCCTGATGTCCATCTCCATAAGGAAATTACTCTCCATCACGTTAAGGGCGCAGGGCAGCAGGTAGGTGTTCGGCGCTACGGCACCGATATAGTCCTGGAGAGCGAGCTGTTCCAGCGAGAGCATTTTCAGGCGAATGGAGGTGCCCAGATAGACTTCCAGCGAATTAGTGACGTTAAGGGCAAATTTTTCATGCAGGGAGGTCAAGGCGCGGGCATTTTCATTCGACAAGCGCCCCGCATAACGGAAGTTGCAGGAGTGAATGGTACGCGCCCTGGGCTGTTCGCCGTTCTTCGTTGTCATTGCTTCCTCCAATCCGGACACGGTGGTCATACCTGGTTCTTATTCGGAGGAGGATTGCTACTCTGAAGAATTACCGGCACAGCGCCTACGGCCGGTGCTGCTGCATCGCGGAGATGGGCCAGTGAGACGCGCAATTTCAGCATAGCGGCGGCGTGGATTTGCGAGACCCGCGATACCGCGATGCCGACCACTTCCGAGACCTCCTTCATGGTCAACTCCTCGTAGTAATACAACGAGAGAATCAGCTGCTCTCTCTCGGACATTCGCGATACGGCTGCGGCCAGCTGCGCTTTCATTTCACCTTCCAGGCAAAGCTCAAAAGGATTATCTGTCCCCGCACTGGGGGCCGATTCGATCAGATCGAATGACTCCGGATTGTCACCGGAGATATTGGCCAGTTGTCCCACCAGGAATAGGCCATCCAGCTGTGTCAATGTGGTTTGCAATTCGTCGATACGTATCTTCATGTCGGCAGCAATCTCTTCTTCAAGCGGGTACCTTCCCAGCTGCGATTCAAGCTTGGCGGCGGATGTGGCGATCTCACGTCCTTTCCGGCGCAAAGTGCGAGATCCCCAATCGAGTTTGCGCAGACTGTCAAGGATCGCGCCGCGGATGCGATATTTCGCGAAAGTGGAGAATTGCGCGTCCTGTTCGCTATCGTAATTCCGGCAGGCATCCAGCAGACCGATGACACCGGCCTGGACAAGATCTTCCATTTCCACATGTTTAGGCAATCGCTCGCGAATTCTCGCTGCCAGGTAATAGACCTGCGGTAGTTCCCGCAACACGAGTTCGTTCCGTTCTTCGACACTTCTGCTGCTGGCGCGGTAAGCTACTTCCACATTTTTCATTCTGCTACCCTCTTGGTGAGGCACTTACTCACTTCGGGAACCCTTATATCCTGGTTCAGACTTTCTCTTATTTGTCCGTAAGTCGCGACCTTCTCCTCTCAATGCAAAACCCCTACCGACTGCACTGGCGTCAAAGGTGGAATCTCGCCGGGTGAGATGACAACGACTCTGGGGATGAACGGTTCCAGCAGCCGGCGCAGATAGTACCGTCCGGGAGAAGAGCAAAGCACGACAGGAGGCGCCGCACCGATCTCTTTACCGAAATTCGTCCGTAGTCCATCGAGTACGCGGCGGGCGAGGTTTAGTTGTGCGGGCGTGGAGCTTGCCTGACCTAGTTGCAGGTTTGACCCGCGTATGCACTCTTCCTCGATCGCCGAGTCGAGAGTGACGACCTTGAGTTCACCTTTCTCATTGAGTAAGGGCCGGATCAGCGCCCGGCCGAGCGTGTGGCGCACGGCTTCGACCAAGGCAATCGGATTCTTGTTGAACGACGCCGCGTCGACCAGAGTTTCGAGGATGGTTCCCAGATCACGGATGGACACTTGCTCGCGGAGCAGCTGCTGTAACACCTTCTGTACTTCACCCAGGCTCAGGAGCTTAGGAATCAGTTCATCCGCCAGCTTGGGGTAAGAATCACTGAGCCGGTCGATCAGTCTCCTGGTTTCGTGGCGCGACAAGAGTTCATGGGCATTCTGCCTGATCACTTCCGCCAGATGAGCAGCAAGCACGGATGTGGGGTCCACCACAGCATACCCAGCAGCAATCGCCTGGCCCTGGGATTGGGGAGAGATCCACTTGGCAGCCACATCGAAGGCCGGCTCGCGAGTATCCTGGCCAGGCAAATCGGGGGCATCCACATTGGAGCTGATGGCCAGCAGGGAGTCGCGGCGCAACTCCCAGCGTGCGATTTCGACCCCTCGCAGGTAGATCACGTATTCCCGCTCCTTGAGCGAAAGGTTGTCGGTAATGTGGATGGAGGGAACCAGAAAACCGAGCTGTTGGGCCAGGTTCCTGCGCATCGACTTTACTCGGGTCAGCAGTTGGCCTCCCTGCTTGGCATCGACCAGAGGCACCAGGCCCATACCCACTTCGAGCATGAGTTCGTCGAGCTTGAGGATTGCATCCATGGGATCCGCAGTGGGCGACGCCGGCCCACCAGCCGGTGCGCTTTTAGAAAGCAGGTCCAGCTCTTCGATCTCATCTTTGACGACTTGCGGCTTCATTTTCCATGCCGCATACATGAGGATGGAGGCGAGGCTGAAGAATGAGATTTTCGGCAAGCCGGGAATCAGCCCCAGGGCGGTCAATGCTCCACCCGCGATCCACAGCAGGCGCGGACTATTGAAGAGCTGCTTGCCTACATTCACGCCCAGGGTTTCTTTCGATGCGGCCCGGGTGACGACAATGCCGCCTGCGACCGAAACCAGCAAGGAAGGTAGGATGGTCACCAAGCCATCCCCCACGGTAAGAATGGTGTAGGTTTTCAGTGCCTCCTGGAAGGGCACGCCCTGTTGAAACACCCCGATCAAGAAGCCGGCAACGATATTAATGGCCATGATCAGGATGGTGGCTAAGGAATCGCGTTGACTGAAGCGGGCCGCGCCATCCATGGCGCCGCAGAATTCCGCCTCGCGGGCCACACGCTCCCGGCGTGCTTTGGCCTGCGCCTCATTGATGACGCCGGCGTTCAGATCGGCATCGATCGCCATCTGTTTGCCAGGCATGGCATCGAGAGTAAAGCGGGCTGTGACTTCTGCGGTGCGCACGGCACCATGGCTGATGACCAGGAACTGAATGGCGATCAGGGCCAGGAAAAGGACGAAGCCAACAATGTAATTGCCGCCAACCACGTATTGACCAAAGGCTTCGATCACCTTGCCTGCCGCGCCGGTACCCTCATTGCCATGGAGCAGAATGCGCCGTGTGGCGGCCAAGTCGAGCGACAGGCGAAGCAGGGTGAGTAACAACAGCAGACTGGGAAAGACCGAGAATTGTACCGGACGCAGAATCTGGATCGCGGTAAGCAGCACGAGCATCGAAGCGGTGATGCTGATGGTCAGCAGCAGATCGAGGATGAAGCTGGGCAACGGCACCAGCATCACAAAGACCATGGAGACGGCGGCGATAGGCGCGATCCACTCACCGGACCTACGGAGCAAGGCCAGCAGACGCGCCATCATCGGGTCACCCCTGGAGCCGGAATCGATGGACCATTTTCAGTTTTCTGACCAGAAGCGTTCCTTGAGCCACGCGCCGCTTCAGCCTTGCGGACTTCGGCCTCGGCACGAAATACCAGGGCAAGAATCTCGGCTACTGCCTGGTATAACTTAGCCGGTATCGAATCGCCAACCTCCACGCTCTTGTAAAGGGCCTGCGCCAGCGATTTATTTTCCACCAGCATGATGCCGCTGTCGCGCGCGAGTTGCTTGATTTTCTCGGCCAGCAGGTTTTGTCCTTTAGCTACAACCACTGGCGCGGGCATCTCCGTTTGGTAACGGAGAGCGATCGCGTAGTGAGTTGGATTGGTGACAACGACAGTGGCGGTGGCAGCGGCCTTCAAGGTCTGTTTTTTGCGCATTTGCCTTCGCAAGCGATGGATACGCGCTTTGATGACGGGATTACCATCTGATTCCTTGTATTCCTCACGCACCTCCTGCTTGGTCATCTTCATGTCGCTGCTCATCTTTACCATGTTCAACAGGTAATCGACTGCGGACCAGAGCAGCAAGACGAGCCCGGCCTTCCAGGTCAAGGCAAACACCATACTGCCGACAAAGCCGGCGAACACCTTCAATCCGAGGCTGGAAGCGTGCACCATCGTTTCCCAATGGGCGCGAACCGAATTGATTGCGAGCCAAAGAATGGCTGAAAAGGGCAGCAGCGATTTCAACAGATTGCTGAGACCTACAGGGGAGAAGATCTGGCCCAGCTTGCTGGCAGGATTAAATCGCTCGAACTTCAAAGCCAGCGCTCCAGGGGCAAAGTTGATGCCGCCCTGGGCCAGTCCTGAGAACGCCGAAAGCATCATGGCTGCCAGCAGGATGGGAACAATCCAGCGCATCACTTCAATCGAGCTCCAAAAGAACAGTGGCCCATTGCTATCGAAATTGCCGGTGGAGGCGGCGTAAAGCGAGTTGCGGTAGAACGTCGTCCAGTGAGTGACTGAGGTGGACGCCATCAGGGTCGACACTCCAAGCTACGCCAGCAAGCGCAAAAACACCGGGGAGTTCGCGGGAACGAGCTACCTGGCCCTCTTCCCGCGCCTTAGTCCACCGTTTTGGTGTTGCCCGTTCTGTCTTGCTGCTATCAGCCATATATTCCTCTCGTGCCCATTGCTACCGAGCCAGGTGGAGCAGATGGTCGGCCGTGACCATCGAACGGAGAAACAAGGTTTCAAATAGATTCGGCCAGTATTTGAGTGCGGAGATTAAAAGCAATAGTCCAAGAACGCTCTTTATCGCGGGACCCAGTAACATGAGCGGCAGTTGCGGGGATGCCTTGCCTACCAGACCGAGCGCGATGTCGGTAAACAGGGTTGCGGAAAGAACCGGTGCAGCAATCTGAACCCCGATGGCAAAAACAGCTGCCCCTGCCTGCAGCGCAGCAGCAGCGAAGGCGCCTCCGAAATGGCCCGAGGCGGGAGGAAGATAATCGAAGCTGCGCGCGAGTGCGCGCAGAATCCAGAAGTGGACGTTGAGACGCAAAAATATCAGCATGGCGATTGTTTGATGAAACGTGGCCACTACCGTCGACTCGGCCAGCGTCTGCGGGTCAAGGATGCTAACCAGCGAATAGCCCATCTGCACGCTCAATACCTGTCCGGCCATCTGCACGCCGTCGAAGACGATGTTGGTCGCGACCCCCAGAGCGATCCCGATCAGCAACTCACTGAACACCATCATTGGCCACTGGCTGATATTCAACTGCGGTATGTTTGGTGGAGAGCATCGGATAGAGCAGCGCGGTCAAAGTCATCACCAGTACAGCCTTGACGCGGGCCGGAATCGCGGCACTGCCAAAGAATGGCGCGAAGAGCATGATGCCGGTCAGCCGGACGCCGATGGTCAACAATGCGCCGAAGATCTGAACCAGAGATATGTTCACTACTGCAGGACCTGGTGAAAGTCGGTTAACAGATTGATGGTGTAGTGCGCGAGGTGGCGCCACATCCATGGCATCAGCAGGAAAAGCGCTGTTCCCGTGACCAGCAGCCTGGGTACCTGTGACAGGGTCTGGTCCTGCAGGGAGGTCAGCACCTGAAGAATGTTGACCAGCAGGCTGACGATGATGGCGACAGCCAGAACCGGCCCAACCAAAATCACTACCTCCTGCAGCATCAGACGGGCCAGCAGAACTACCTGATCGACCCCCATTAGCTGAAACTCCTCATCAAAGCGCCGATAAGCAGGTGCCAGCCGTCAACCATGAGAAACAGCAGGAGCTTCAAGCGGAGTAGAAATGACCACGGGCGGCAACTGCATCATGCCGACAGAGGTGGTAATCGACGCTACGACCATGTCCACCACGAGGAAAGGCAAAAAGAGGACAGCGCCAATCTGAAAGCCGGCTTTCAATTCGGAAAGGATGTAGGCGGGCAGCAGGACGCGGAATGAAACATCGCCGATGTTCTGTGGACGGGATTCCTTTGCCATGTCAAGAAACAGTGCGACATCTTTTTCGCGAACGAAATGCGACATGAACTCGCGCATGGGGATGGCCCCGCGGGCGATCGCGTCTACTGCGGTGATTTTCCCTTGTTGCAGAGGGATTATCGAGTCGCGATAGATGACGTCACCCACGGGCTGCATGAGGAAGAAGGTCATGATCACCGACAAGCCAATAAGGGTTTGGTTCGATGGCGTAGTTTGCAGTCCGAGTGCCTGCCTGAGGAAATGAAAGACGATCAGTAGCCTTGCGAATGGCGTCATGCAGATGAGCATGGAAGGGATGAGGGTGAGGAACGTCATGAGGATGACGACGGTCCACTGCGTCGACCCTCCGCCTAACCCTGTAATTCGCAATTCGTTCGGATCTGAAGGCGCGGCGGTCAGTTGGATGGGGGCGGCGGCTAACAGCATCGGCAACGATGGCGGGAGTACGACGCCAAGGCTCTCTGCGGCGCCAGCACGCGCCGGCCTAGCCATGGCCTCTGCCAGATTCGCGCTCAGGCAGAGCATGATGCAAAGCATCGCGCGCGCCATCACGGACTTCTTCACGCGAAGTACCCCACCTGTCCTGTTGTCGATTTGGAATTTTGCTTCCCGGTATGATTCCCCGGCTGCCTGCCGGCAACCATTGTTTTCTGCAACACGTCTTCGAAGTGCTCCGTTCCATTCAAGTGGTTTATCGGAGGCGCGGCTACGGCCGCTTGCCCGATGGGGTTCTGCTTGCTCGCCCTTTTCGCGGACTGCTTGCCAGGGGCAGCAGCCTTCTTCTGCGGCAAGTCTGCGAGGCCGTTGGTTCTCTTCGGTTTCGCTTGCTGGGCACGGTTTGCCAGAGGTTTACGTTTTGCGACCTGCTTCCCGGAAACGGTCAGGGTCTTCCTGAGTACGTCTTCGAAGGCATCCCGTGCATCCAATTGCGCCAACAACACGATATTTGTGGGGCCGCCGGCCAACAGGAAGTGACGTCCATCTACCTGCACCACGGCAACGAAGCGCTTTTCACCAAGTGAAACTGTCTCCGCCACGCGCAATCGCCTGGTACCGGATCGAACCACCTGGCGTGCTTGTAGCCATCCCCATGCGCGGGAAAGTAAGGATTGCCTGCGAAGAGCGCTCAATGAAGCCTCAGCGGCAAGGATGGGAGCCTGCAATGCGTCGCCGGCTATAGGATTAGATTTGCTCGAGCGAGATGTTTTCATGACAAGTCTGTGAGCCGCACGGCAAGGCGTTCGCCAACGACCTCGAATTCTGTCCATCCAACCAGTTGCCCGTTTACGCGGAGAGGCAGATCGCTGCTTTGGTGGTACGCGGTTTCGACTATTGAGCCGCTGGTGAGGCTCAGCAGATCACCGACGGTAAAGTTCACCACCGGAAGGTCTAACGCAAGCGTACAGGGGAGCCAAGGCAAAAACTCGCCTGGGTCCCGCTCTAGAGGCCGCTCGGTCAAAAGCGGAGCCATTGCCGACTTTGCTTCGATCATCGGTATCCCGCTGGTGGTTGATGTTTTCATTGGTCTCTCTTCGCAGAGTGTCCCGTTCCGTGCATCCGCCTCGTTGCGAGAGTCTCGCTAGCAAGGTTTGTGCAGGTGAATTGCTGCCCGCAGGGAACGCGCATCCGCCCTTTGACAGGGGTTTAGCAATCGGGGGACCGTTGCTCAAGAAGAGCGGGCGAGTGTAGCTTTACGGCACAGGAGGAAAGAGTAAGTTGCCCTGCGATAAGGAAAATGGCTTTCCCTACAGTAGTTATTCGTTTGCGGGCAGCCAGTGACAAAGCCAGGAGTGTAGTGACTTCGTGAGACAGACATGAGAAATGCTCTAGAAATGGACCTTCGCCGCTCCGCAGAGGCGCAGAGCGGCCGGTTCTTAATGCAATGCTAAGAAAACAGAAGCAATCCCCGCTTATTGCAGCATTGCGATGGTCGCCTGGGACACCTGGTTGAACGTAGTAATAGACTTGGCATTTGCCGAGTAAGCTTGCTGGGCCACGATCATCTTGGCGAACTCGGTAGCGATGTTTACGTTGGACTGCTCCACGGAGCCGCCAATTACGGTGCCCCGGCCGCCAGTTCCGGCGACGCCAACCACGGCCGCACCCGACGCCGCGCTGGGCTGATAATTGTTGTTACCAACGTCGACAAGTCCCTGAATGTTGGAGAATGAAGCCACGGCAACCTGCCCCAAGGCAAGAGTTTGACCGCTTGAGAAAGTGCCGTTGATGGTTCCATCGGGCTGTACGGCGTAAGTGGAAAGTGTGCCACTGGCAAAGCCATTCGTGCTCGTGGCACTGGTGGCGCTTGCGGTAGACGTTTGTGTAATGGTTGGAGTTCCCGCGGTCTCCAGGCTCCAGGTGAGGGGCATGGTTGCGGCGCCATCGGCGAAGGTGGTTTGTACGGCGGGGGCCACAGCGACAGGTGGGATGGTTAGCGCAATGCCTCCCGCCACGGCAGCTGGAGTAGTCACTCCATTCACCTCGTCCAGCGCTCCAGAGGTATCAAAGCCCAGAGTGCCTGTCCCGACCACCGTGGTGGTGGGGGCGACCGCCGGGGGAACGACCACGGGCGCGGGAGCTAAATCGGCGGTTGGTATGGTAACGGAATAACTCCACGTATTGGGTGCTGTCATGGTATAGGTAACAGTCAAGGTATGCGAGGCGCCCAGCGAATCAAAAACCGGCAGCGTGCTGCTGGCGGTGTCACCAATCACGGAGCTGGCATTAAGATTGGCCGAGATGTTGAAACTGCTACTGGCGACTGCGGGGCTGGTCACACCGGTGCCCACCTGCAACGGCTGCAACTTGGCCGCGGTGTTCACCACGCCGTTGACCGCCGGATATCCCAGCAACAATTCCCCGCTGGGTGTGGTGATCTGTCCGTCATCGTTGGTGGTAAAGTCCCCGGCACGTGTGTAATCCGGCAGGCCGCTCGAAGTCTGAGTGACAAAGAACCCATTTCCAGACAAGGCCATGTTCGATGAAGTACCTGTCGCGTTCAGACTTCCCTCGGTAAAGTTGGAGTCGGTTGAGGAAACCGTCACGCCAGATCCGGTCTGCACCGGGTCTCCACTACCGTTGGTGATGCCGGTCTGTGAAAATACGTCGGCGAAGGTTAGAGTCTGGTCCTTGTAGCCATCGGTATTGATATTGGCCAGATTGTTGGATACGGATTGTAGCTGGCCTTGAGCAGCTGTGAGCCCGGATAGTGGTGTCGCGAAAGAACCCATTACTTACCTCCTGAGGTATTGTTGTTGGTCGTGGACGAGCCCATAGATGCTGGGTTAACAACAGAGTGGATGGAGGCCCCAAGCGCGCCGGCATTACCAGAATTTAGGGGCATCATTGTATTGGGGTCGAAGGGCAGTTGGTTGGCCACTTGACCTGCTACCGAAGGTGAAACGCTGTTGGCGACGCCGCCGTTCAGTGCGGAGGGCGCAGCATTGCCGGCGGTTCCCCCCGCTGGCTGCACCAACCCCGACGTTCCTGTGCCTGTGGACCCAGTGACCGTCTGATTGATGCTGATGAGTTGGTCAAGTTGGTTGAGTGAGATCATCTGGCCGACCATCGCTGTTGAATCCACTGGAGCCGTGGGATCCTGATTCTGCAATTCCGTCGCCAAAAGGTTCAGGAAGGTACTGCCCAAGCCAGTGTCTGTGCTGCTGCTGGAAGTTGTTCCGGTGGTAGCGGCGGGAGTCACTTTGGGGCTGATACTTTTTCGAAGTCCCCCGGCAGCGGCCGGCTGAAGGGTGTTTAAAACCGTCGGCAAAGTGTAGTTTGCTGAAACCGTGTGCATGATCGTTTCTCCTGAAGTGCGTAGTGTGCCGAAACTTTACCTAAACTCTGATGTCGAGGCGGGCATCGAGTCTGCCCTCACCCGGCGGCAAGCCTGCTGCGACGATTAAACTTCCCCGCTCGGCAGAACCGTCGGCCGACTGGCTCGACGTCGTGCTGCCCTTTTGCTGATGGTCGCCGCGTGATCCGTCTGCCGATCCGTTGGACATGCCGGGCGACATTCCCGCGCCCTGCCCTGTTGCCTGCCCATTCATGTCAATGCGCACATCCATCGCTTGATCGCCGCCCAACCTTGCCTGCATCTCCGGCAGGTGTGCGGCAAGCGTCCTGGCTAGTTCGCCGTGATCGAGCGAAATTTGGGCTGAGATCAGATCCCGGGTCGCAGAGGTGCTGATTGAGATGTTGCCAAAGTCGCTTGACCGGATACCAACTCTCATTTCGGACTGACCCATATTCTGGATCAGCTTCGCGGTGTTGATCACGGGCGCAGACTGCGGCAAAGCGCTCGTAGCGGGGGCGACTGTGTCGGCTGTCTTCGCGGTGTGACCAGAAACGCCGGCCAGCGTTGGAGCAGTTTGCAATGGGGCGGCAACTGCGGGGTTCTGTGCGTGGTCAATGGCGGCAATAGTATGGTTTGCGAAGTTAACCTGGGCCGGGGCCGCGCTTTGCCCCTGCTGGGAGGCGCCCCCCTGACTCTGATCGCTAGACTGCGCAGTACCCTGCAAACCTGCTTGCGATGCGGTCGGCTCGGATGCAGCTTGTGGATGCTGCTTTAATGCGGTGGCATCGTTGATGGCGCTGCCGGCGCTGTCCTTGCCATTGGCGACGGCTATGGCCGAAGGTTTCTCCACCGCCGCCGGACTCACGCTCGATGCAATAGCCTGAGCAGCTACAGGCAACCCACCCGCCGGCTGGATCAGTGCAACGAGCTGATCGGCTGTGACGCCCGGAACGCCGAGGATTGTTTCCAACTCGCCTGAAGCGGGCGTTACCGCCGGCGGGTTCGCATCAGCGGTTGATACCGAGTTCGATTTCGATGCAACGTTTCCCTTTGCAGATGGGTTCACGGCGTCATGCAAGACGGGCGCAGGGGACGCAGTCGAAGAGGCGTCCGGGACTGCGTTCAAGACGACCGGTGAAGCCTGAACCGCGCTCGGAAGTGCACCGGGAAGTGCGGCCGGGACCGCACTGGGAATGGCATCGGGCAGCGGTTTTTGGATGACACTGGAAACGACACCTGGAACTGGACTCGAAACCGGTCTTGAAACAGCATTTGAGTCCCCGCTTGGAACCGCGCTCAGAACAGCACTTGCGTTCGCGATCGGAACCGCGCTCAGAACAGCAGTGGGAAGAGTAGCCGGAGCGGCGCTTGAAACTGCGCTGGGAAGCGCATTTTGGATACTGTCCGGGACTACACCTGTAAAAGGGTTAGCAAAGACGGTCGCGTTTGTGTTCGGGGGGTTCGAGAGCGTAGTCGAAACCGTGTTCAGGACTCCGTTCGCCGATGCGTTAGACAGATGACTCGATGGGATGCTGTCCGGCTTAGCGAAGACTGGCTGAGCAAGCTTCGATTCCCGCGGCAAGAGCGCTTCCGACGGAACATCGCGCGTTGGCTGGCCGGCCGCAACCGTCGAAGCACTTGCTGGAAGACCAGGCTCTTCGAGGGACAGCTGCGCCGGGATCAGGGGCGGATTGACCAACAGTGATTGCTGAAGGAGCGGCACTTGGTGCTGCATTGTCTTCAGAGGAGCGGGCAACGGCACAGCACCGGCATGGGCCGTCGAGAGCGGTAGTTTCGCATCCTGTGAAGCAGGTTTCTGCGAGCGCCCGTTGCCTGCGCCAGCCTGGTGCACGGCGCCCGTACTTGAAGATGGCTTGGAAGCCGCAAGGAGTGATTCATTGAATGTCTGCGGGGACTGATCGGAGACTGGCGTTACGGAAGCAGCTCGAGTCATCACGGGAGACACCTGGAGCATTTTGACGATGGGTGCGACGTTCACGCCCATACAGTAGCATTTGCCGGGCCAAACAAATATTGGTCAAAAGCCGATCCCTTCCAGATCAGTTTTCTGATTAGAGTCAATGGCCTGGAGATGAACGAGCTTTGCGTCGTGCGACCCTTGAAGCCGACCCGGCAAAGTTTGCCGGATAACGCGTAGGCAAAGGCTGCCGAGTTGAACCAAAGGACAGGATTTGATGAGGAATGGGACGGGTGTCCCATGCTTGCCGGCCAGCACAGGGAGCCAGGTCAGCAGCGGCCGCGCCGGACAATGTAATTGTCATCCAGGACCTTCTGCTCACGTTTACTTATGTCGGAGTCATACGCAGTGCGTTTCTTTTCCCGCATATCGGTGAGCATTTCGCGATTCCGCCGAGCCGCGTCGTAAACGATGAGCTGGTTATCTCGCGCCAGTTCGAGTTCCTGAATTTGGGATGCGAGGTCTTTTCTGAGCTGATTGAGCTCTTTCACCTTTCCGTAGGACGCATGAACCTGAAGCCCGATACAGGGCTTGAGGACGTCTGCCTGACGCGAAGCGTCCGTTTCCGCAAGTTGGGCATCGGTGCGTTCGAGGTCTCTCAAGATTTCCGAGAGGTCGAAAAGGATTTTTTGCAGCTTGGTTTCTTCGCGCTCTTCAATAATTACGCGCACGCGAAGTATGGTAGCCAGTGAAAAGTGAAATGGCATATCAGCTCGGGAGCTCAAGAAGAGATTTGACAACGGTCGCAAAGGGGATAATCTGCTCCGGCCGCTGCTGCAGGAAGGCGTTCAGCTGGGGCAGGATTTCGACCGCCCGGTCAAGCGTTGGATCGGCGCCTTTCTGATAGGCGCCGATGCGAATCAAGTCCTCAGAACGATTGTAGGAGGCCAACAAGAGTCGCAGCGCCTTGGCCTTCTGCATGTGGTCTTCGGACGCAACATGCGGCATCAAACGGCTCAGGCTCTCGAGTATGGAGATGGGTGGGTAATGATTCCGCATGGCCAGGTTCCGGTCGAGAATCACGTGCCCGTCGAGCAACGAACGAACGGTATCGGCGACCGGATCCTGCTGATCGTCGCCTTCCATCAGGACGGTATAAAACGCGGTGATGCTGCCACTCTTGAAGCAGCCTGCCCGCTCCACCAACCGAGCCAGCCGGTTGAGCACTGAGGGGGTATAACCCTTTGCCGTTGGCGGCTCACCGGCCGACAAACCGATCTCCCGTTGAGCCATGGCGAATCGGGTCAGGGAGTCGACCACCAGTAGCACGTTCTTTCCCGCGCCGGCGAAATACTCAGCGATGGCGGTTGCCGATAGGGCTGCACGCAATCGCAGCAGAGGAGATTGATCGGAAGTAGAAACGACCACCACGCTTCGCCTTCGAGCCTCTTCACCGATCACCTCAAGGAACTCTCCAACCTCACGTCCGCGTTCGCCCACCAGTGCCAACACCGTCATGTCGGCACCAGTGCCACGGGCCATCATACCCAGCAACGTGCTTTTACCCACACCACTGCCGCCAAAGATACCGATACGCTGGCCGCGTCCGCAGGTAACAAAAGCGTCGAGAGCACGGATGCCGCAACCCAGTGGCTCACGGATAGGCACGCGATCAAGCGGCGAGGGCGCCGCCCCATCCATCCACACCGCCCGTTGTGCACGGTATTCGCCTTTTGAATCGAGGGGGCCGCCAGTAGCGTCAATCACCCGGCCCAGCAGGTCACTGCCAACCCGAATGGATGACCGGGTTCCCCAAGCAACGATCCGGTCTCCGAAGCGGATGCCCTGAGGATTCTCAACCGCCATGGAGAGCATGGTCGATCCGCGAAAGCCAATCACTTCGCCGGAGTACTTTTCGCCAATGGCGCTGGTGATCTCGCAAGACTCCCCGATAGAACAGAAAGGCCCCTCGGACTCGATCAGGTTGCCAACCACCTGCAATACTCGTCCGCGCCAACGAAGGCTCGACCCTCGATCCAGGCGGTCGAAATAGGGGGCAAGCAGGCGCAAAGGACTCACTTGATCACAGGCCTCTGGGCCAGTAGATCGAAGAATCCCTGTTCAATTTCTTTCAGCTGGGCTTCGATGCTGAAGTTTGCCGATCCCAGTTCCGTTTCGAGGATGCAATCCGCCGCGCCCAGATGAGCATCCTCTACGATTTTAATGGTCGAACCGTTGAGAGGGTTGGCCAGAAAGGCGCGCCACTTCCCTGCTTCGGCGGGCGAAACGCGCACGGAAACGCTGGAGCCATCGTGCAGCTTATCGATCGCCACACGCACTAAGGCCGCGACCAACATGGGGTCAACCTGGGCCTCGCGATGCAAGATCTTGGTCGAGATGGCGAGGGCGAGTTGAACCACGTCGGACTCAACGCGGGAAAAATAATCCCTCCGTTCCACCTGAAAAAGTTCGAGCGCCTGGCGGATCTTTTCCAACTCCGCCGCTGACCTGGACTCATACTCTATCTTGAGACGCGCCTCGGTCTCGGCCACGGCCTCAAGCCGGGCAAGATTCAGCAGAGCCTTCACTTCTTTTTCCGACGCGCCAGGGGCGACAGGCCGCTCGCGCTCCTGCTCTGCGCCAGCCTGCTTTGGTTCGTTCACCTGAAAGGGCGCGGGAGCCTCCATATTCCGGTAGGAGAACGATTTAACCGGAACGAAGAATTCCTGTTTACCCAATGGATCAGACGACATACTCATCATTTGCCTCGCCCTTCAGTACAATTTTCCCCTCGGTCTCAAGTTGCCGGGCAATGGTAACAATTTCAGACTGAGCTTTGAGTACGTCCTTATTACGCATAGGGCCGAGGGACTCGATATCTTCTTTGAGCATCTCGATAGCCCTTGACGACATGGTGCGAAAAAAGTGATTTTTTAATTCTTCGTTGGTTCCCTTGAGCGCTGTCGCCAAGACTCTCTTGTCAATCGCTCCCGTAAGCTCACGAACTTGCGACTCGCCCACCTGAATAAAGTCGTCAAAGGTGAACATCAGATCGCGAATGCTGATGGCCAGCGTCGGTTCCTCGTTTTCAATATCTACGAGAATCTCCTGGGCTACGGTGGAATCGATGCAGTTCATGATGTCGGCCACGCTCTGGAAGCCCGAGTAGGCCCGCTTGCCCTGCTCTCCGACCGCCTTTAGCCGTTGGGCGAGTACGCTTGAAACTTTCGCCGCCATCTCGGGCGAGAAGCGTCGCAGGTTGGCCAGTCTCTTGACTGCTTCGGCACGAATATCGTTGGGAAGGCTCATGAGGAGGGCCGAAGCCTGTCGATCGCCAAGCTGGCCCAGGATAAGTGCGATGGTCTGAGGATGTTCCGCTTCGAGAAATCTTGCGAGTTTCTGAGGATCGGCGCGCTGTAACGACTCCAGGGGATTGAGTTCGCGGGCCTTGGTCAGCCGCTGCATGATGCCCTCAGCGTCGTCTTCGCCGAAAGCCTTAACCAAGAGACGCCGGGCCAGGTCATGTCCGCCCTGGATGATGAAATCCTGCGCCTGGGTAAGCCTCTGGTATTCCTCAAAGACCTGGAGCGACAATTCCACCGGTACGGTTCCCAGGCTTGCGACCTCGTCGGCAACTCGCTGCAAGTCCTTCTCGTTGAGATTGCGGAACACGGTCGCGGCAGAATCCTCTCCCAGAACCGTCAGCAGGATTGCCGCCTTTCGTGCGCCGCTAATGGCAAGCTTTTCGAGCGGCGGGGTCATGGTGCCTCTTCCCGCAGCCACGCACGCACGGCGTTGGTACTGCTTTCAGGTTCGGCCTTAACAAACTCGGCAAGCTGCTTTCTGAGAACCTGAGAACGTAGCGCGAGATTGGCCGCAGTTTCATCTATCGCCAGGGGATCGGCTTCACCGGGGGCTGGAACACGACTTGCGGCCAGCTGTGGATTCGGAGCTGCAAGCGCGCGCTGCTGGATGGGCCGAATCATCAGCATGTAGACGAGGAGGAAGAGGACCAAGAGGCCGGCATAACGAAAGACCGAGGAATAGTCATTGATTCCCTTCCGGGCCTTATCGATAAGAGTGATGGGGGGAATTTCGGCGGCCACGGGGCGGTCAAAACTAAGGTTTTGGACGCTGATCACGTCGCCACGAGCGCTGTTGAATCCGATAGCGGCCTGGGCGAGTTCACTAATGGTCTTCAGTTCGTCGGTATTCCTCTTGTGGTGAGTCTCGACCCACTTGCCTTTTTCCTGTTTGCGTTCAACGGCATCATCGAGCAGGACTGCGGCGGTGACGCGGCGGATGCTCCCGGCGGGTTCGATCACATGGCGAGTGGTTCGATTGACACCGTAGGTGGCACTCTCTGTCTTTGATGATTGGCTGGGCTCTTTGGCGACAGTTGAAGGAGGAGCGGTTGCTGGTGCGCCTGCCACCGGGGTGGGGACCGGCTTGGCCGCGGCTACGTTACTCGAGGTTCCAGGTACGCCACCGACCCCCGCGCCCGGGCCGGTAACGTCTTCGGAGCGTTGCATATTCAGGGTAACGCTCACGGCAGGATCATACTTATCCTGGCTCTCTTCACTGCTGCCGGTTTCGTATTCCACGTTGACCGATGCGCGCATGCGGTCGGCTCCGACGACGGGTGCAAGGGTCGAGATCAGCCGTCGTGTCAGTTCCTGCTCGATGCCGTCGCTTGGATCGGTGGAGCCACCACTCAAGCCCAGCGACCGATTCGAATCCGCGTCAATAATCACCACGTCCGCCGGCTTCAGTTCATCCACCGCGCCGGCGACCAAGCGTGAGATTTCCGAGATCTCTGCTCGCGAAAGAGTTCCACCGCGAAGCCGCAGTGTGACCGAAGCCTTTGCACCGCGCTCCCGGTCTATGAAGACGGAGTCGGTTGCCATCACCAGGTGCACCCGAGCGCTTTTGACATTGCTCATAGTTTGAATGGTTCGCTCCAGTTCGCCTTCGAGCGCCCGCTGATAATTCACCTTCTCATCGAACTCAGTCTGTCCCCAGGAGACCTTGTCGAAGATTTCAAAGCCGATGCGGCCGCTGTGGGGTGAATCGTGAGAGGCCACTTCGAGCCGGGCGGCGTCGACCTGGTCCGCCGGGACAGTGATGGAGGTGCCGTCCGGGCTGACAAGATAGGGTATCTTTTTTGCCGCCAACTGGGCCGTAACGGCTTGCGCGTCGGCTGGTTCGAGGCCCGACATGAGTGGCTTGTACTCGGGCGTGGAGAGCATCTTCACAAAAAAAGCAGCAACGCCCAAAGTGATGGCGAGACCCAAACCAAGATAGAGGCGTTGCTGCGGGCTGCGGCCCGCCCAGAACAGCTTGACGCGATCCAGCGCCGGGGCTGCGCCAGCTGATGGTTTGGTAACCGCTATTTGGTTTTTGGCCGCCATAGGTCCTTGAGCTCGCCGCGTTCCCGGATCTGAGAGCGGAATTTGCTAGAACTGCATTTTCTCGATGTCCTGGTAAGCGCTCACAATCTTATTGCGAACCTGCATCATCATCTGGAAGGCTACATCTGCCTTCTCGACCGCGATCATTACCGTGCTCACGTCGCCGCCGACGCCTTTGAGCAAGTTACCAACCTGTTGTTCAGCGCCGCCGCTTAGCTGATTCAGATGATGCAGCGCGCTGGATAACACTGCGCCGAACCCACTCTGCGGCTCTGCGGGTTGCAGCGACGGCAATTTAGGGAGTGGACTGATAGGGCCGATGCTGCCAAGACCTGGAACGACACCGCTCATGTTTCGACTCTCCTGCCTAGCTCTTAAGGATGCCGATCGCCTGCTGGATCATCTGCTTGGCCGCGGCGACTGCGGAGGCGTTCAGCTGGTAGGCGCGCACAGAATCCATCAGATCCACCATCTCCGCAGTCGGATTGATGGCCGGATAAGAAACGTAGCCCTCCTTGTTGGCATCCGGGTGGCCGGGCTGATAACGCATCAGCGCCGGGGATGGATCGTCGATGACTTCAGAGATGCGCACGCTGCCGGGGGTCGGCCCTTGAAGCTCGCCACTGTTGGCAAGGGCAAGCCGGAACGAGGAAGGCTCACGCGTCTCGAAGACAACTTCCCTGCGCCGATAGGGGCCGCCAGCCTCGGTGTGGGTCGTCTGCGCATTGGCCATGTTTGCGGCGATGATCTCAGAACGTTGCCTTTCAGCCAGCAACGCAGAACCGCTGATGGATAATGAGTCGAAGAGATTCACAATTAACTTCCTCCGTTGATGGCGCTCAGTGTCTGGTGAAAGTGATTCTGTATCAGCTGGATGGCAAGCTGATACTGCAATTGTGTCCTGGCCAGCATGAGCCCCTCGTGGTCAAGGCTCACATTATTGCCATCCGGGCGCTCCATCAGTTTTTGAACCTGGCGAAAGACGGGGCGCAGTTGCAGGGGTTCAGCGCCGTCCTCCGATGTACGCAATGCCCCACTCATCACTTTGTTGAACTCGCTCTCGAAGTTAATGTCACGGGTGCGGTAACCGGGTGTGTCAATGTTGGCCATGTTGGCCGAAATTGCCTGTTCCCGGCTGGAGGCCAGCTTCAGGTAGCTCTCCAACATCGCCATGGTCGGTAGGCCGGTGGTCATGCGTATCTCCTTGGGGGTAATCCGTATTCTTTGATCCTGTTTCGCATCGTGCGCAAGCTGATGCCCAACATCTCAGCGGCGTGGGTCCGGTTGCCATGCGCCAGGGCGAGCGTGTTCTCTAGATGCATTTTCTCGAGAACGGATATGGGCGTTCCCGGGACTGGCATGAGGTGTGAAACAGCCTCGTTCTTTGCCAATGGCCGGAACTCCTTGTAGAAACATGCTTCGTCGATGCTGGCACCCGGGTTGAGGGAGAGCACGCGGCGCATGAAATTGGCCAGCTCGCGGATGTTGCCGGGCCAGCTATGAGCTTGCAACCTATCCAAGAAGCTCTGATCAAGCACCGGCACCGCGCTGTCTGTTTCCATAGCGAATTTTTCGGCAAAGTACCTGGCCAGAGACGGAATGTCTTCGCTGCGCTCGCGAAGGCCGGGGATGGAAAGAGGAATGACATTCAACCGGTAGTACAGATCACTACGGAAGCGGCCCTGTTCCACCATCGTGCCGAGGGAGGCGTTGGTGGTGGCAATGACGCGGATGTCGACATGGATCGACCGGTTCTCGCCAAGTCGCTCGAACTCGCGCTCCTGGAGAACGCGCAAGAGCTTGGGCTGCAGGTTGAGCGGCATTTCGCCAATTTCATCGAGCAGCAGTGTGCCGCCATCCGCCAGTTCGAACTTGCCGGCCTTGGCCATATTGGCGCCAGTGAAGGCGCCCTTGGCGTGCCCGAATAGTTCGCTTTCCAGCAGGTGTTCGGGAAGAGCGGCACAGTTGACTGCAACAAAAGCCTTGCGGCTGCGGTCGCTGCTTTCATGGATAAACTTCGCCAGCAGCTCCTTGCCGGTACCACTCTCGGCCTCGATCAGCACGTCGGCGCCGGTACTGGCGGCAGCACGGGCGCGCTGCAGGGTCTGGAGTAATAATGGAGAACGGCCGACTATTCCCGCCCCAGCGACTGAAATAGTTACGTTTTTCCTGAAAACTCTATCGGGGACGGCTCTTTTCTCGCTGACCCGCTGCATGACGCGAGCGGCCGCGGCCTGGAGCTGTTCAAACGATATTGGCTTGGTCAGATAATCAAATGCGCCGCTGCGCATCGATTCTACGGCCTCAGGAACACTGCCAAACGCGGTGAGCAGAATCACCGCAGTGGCGGGCGAGTTCTTGAGCACGGAGCACATCACCTCGAACCCATCGCCATCCTGCATGCGGATGTCACTCACTACCAGGTCGAAGCTTGCGTGCTGCAGCACGCGGGTCGCGTCGCCAACGCCGGTCGCGGTTTGTACCAGCCATCCGTGGCGCTGGAAATTGGCTTCGAGCGCAGTACGCATACCGGGCTCGTCGTCAACCACGAGCACGGACGAATTTGCAATGCTGTTCATGCTGAACCGGCTTCCGTTTGGAGTAGGGGGAGAGAGAGCGTGAATCGAGCGCCGCAATGGATTCGGTTGGAGACGCAAATCTGACCGCCGTGCTGCTTCATGATGCGGGCACAAACCGCCAGGCCGAGCCCGGAGGTATCGCCACTCCCGCTAAAGCCCGGCTCGAAGATATGTCCAATATGGTCTGGCCGGATGCCGCAGCCAGTGTCGGAGAATTCGACGATCACGTGGTTCTCGCCGCTTGTGGTACTAAGTTCGGTGCGTAACGAAACAGAGACGCTTCCGCCGGCCGGCGTGTGACGAATGGCATTCGAAATCAAATTGAGAACTACCTGCTGGAGCGCGCTCTCATTGCCCATGACTGGATTGTGGCCGTGATCGACTAAACTATTCAATGAAACTGCAGCCTGGTGCGCGAGAGGCTTAACGAACTGAACGGCGTTACCAATCACAGCAGACAAGGAAACCGGCGCCAGCTTCAATGAGCCGGAACCATGGAAGCTCAAGACATTGTTCACCGTCCCCGAGAGAGTGCGTATGCCGACGCGCAAATTAGAAATCCATTGCTGGCGGCGATCTCCGTCGTTCTCAATCAATTCGGCAAAGAGTTCCAGGCTGGCTAATGGATTTCTAATCTCGTGGGCAAGAATGGTTGTAATCCCAGCCATGGCCGTGGCCTCGCGAGCGGCGCCACGCTCCTGTTCAGCGCGCCTCTGAGCGGTTATGTCGCGCAGAATCAAGATGGTCCGGTTGGGCTTGCCGCCCCGGACTGAGTAATGGAAGAGGGGTCGATTACGAACTTCGAGCCAACGTTTCCCTGAAGGCTGGTTGACGCAGAACTCCAGTCCGGTGTCGTTACCGGATGCATTTTCAAAAGAGGATTCGAGATTGACGCCACTAAGGGCCGAAATTTGCCGCAGAGTCCCGTTCGATCCTTTGGGGAAATGCCCCCCATCCAGTCCCAGTAATCGTCCGCTTTCGGGATTGATCATGGATATTTCCCCCTTACGATCGAGCACTAATACACCGCAAGGCATGGAGTCCACTATCTGCTGCAGCTCAAGCCGCATACGTTCGTTTTCCGCAAGGCTGGTGCTGAGGGCCGCATTCTGGGCCGACAACTCTACACGGAGCTCCGACACCTCCTCTTGCAGCTGCTGGTAGGAGTCCTCAAGCCGCGAGGATGCGGAGATGAATTCGGTGAACGCAGAGGCGAGGAGCACGGCACTTCTTGCCGGCATCTCAGATTCGTCCTTTGCGGCATCCTCGAGGACTCGCCCACCGCTTTGGTCATCCGCGAGCAGGGTATTCATTGGTTCAAGATGAGAACTAGGCAGCATCTGCCTATTCAATTAGCACGGCAATGGCCAATTGGATTTGCTTGGTCGATGCTCAGGCTCGGATGCAGGAGGTTTCTTCGGTGAAGGGTACGGGCTTCAACCCGTACATAAGGAACCACAGCGAAGGGCTTTAGCCCCGGAGGCAGCTTTTCGGCCGAGAGGTGCTGAGAGGTTTCCCTCAGGGGCTAAAGCCCACTGATTCCGGTTGTATATGTACGGGCTGAAGCCCGTACCCTTCAAAGAAGAATGTGGTGGGGCAAGATCTCGCGTTCCCCAGCGACAAATATGCTGGCCCGCTCGACCACGTTTCGCAGTTCGCGCACGTTTCCTGGCCAGTCGTGACGGCACAAAGCCTCCACCGCTCCAGCACTGAGGGTTGCACCTGGAGAGAACTTGGCGAGAAAGGCCTCGGCGAGCTTCTCGACGTCTCCCAGACGCTCGCGCAAGGGCGGCAGCTTGATGGGAAAGATCGCCAGGCGATAATACAAATCCTCGCGGAACAGATGCTGCTTGACCAAGCCGTGGAGGTCGGCGTTGGTAGCCGCTACGACCCGAACATCGACTTTCAGATTGTCGTTGCCGCCAATCCTCTGCACTTCGCCCTGCTCCAGAAAACGCAGTATCTTGCTTTGCAGAGACAAGGGCATGTCGCCAATCTCGTCCAGGAAGAGAGTTCCCCCGTGCGCTGCGTGGATGCGGCCTATGCGCGATTGCACCGCACCGGTGAAGGAACCTTTGACGTAGCCGAATAGTTCAGCTTCGAGCAGCGGCTCAGGGATGGCAGCACAATTAATCACCACCAAAGGCTGTTTCTGGCGCGGACTGATGAGATGGATCGCCTGGGCAATGAGATCTTTGCCGGTGCCGCTCTCCCCGGTCACCAGAACCGTGGTATCGCGGCGAGCCACCATGTTGGTCAATTCATAAACGCGCTGCATTGGTTCCGCGTCTCCGACCATACCGCGAATGCCCCGGCTTCCGCTGTCATTGCCTGCCTGCGCGCGACGCAACTGAACCGGCGAAATCGCATTGAGCTGCGCACTGCCACCACAGTAGAGCACTTCGGTGAGTTGAGCGGAGAGCGTGGTGGGAGAAGATGCGCCCAGAATGAGCTGGCCAGTATGCGAATTGACGGTGAGAATCTGCACACTGGGGAACTGCTCCCGAACCATGGCACTGAATTCGCTGGACTCAAGGTCGGGGAGCAGCGGATCCAGCAGGAGAATCTCGCTGAAAAGCTCGTGCAGACACTCCAGTGCTTCAGCGCCGCCGGCAGCTTCTGTCAAACTCCAGCGGGGTTGACGAAGCTTCTCTCGCAATTGCAGGCGGAGCCTGCTGTTGGGACTGACGAGCAACACGCTGATGGTGTTGCTCTCGTCCACACGCGACTTCGGCAGGGGGGGCGCGCTCATAAGTTACTTTCGGCTGCGAATGATTCTTACAAAGACGGAACTTGAGTACGACTAAGCGAACGGCGCCATCGGCACATCCATGCGCACAGTGAATGGCTGCAGGCTCAGAGAAAGGCCGGCTTGCTGGCTGCGCATGTTGGCTTCTGCGACGGCTATACTGAGGCTCGCTTCCGCGTCGATTACGGCAGCGGACAGGCGCAAATTTCGCACTACGATTTGCACTGTGTTGGCAGACGGGGAAGCAGTCAGTTCGACCGTGTCCAGGGCGCCGGATAGCCTGTGGGCAACCAGCAGAACCCTGGATAGAGCCTGCAGAGTTCGGGCGCGATGGATGAGCACAGGCGGACAGGTATCGGGAACCACTGCGCTAAGAGTGATACCGTCTTGCTGGAACAAGAGGTTCACTCCGTCGACCGCATAGGCGAGGAGAGGGAGGATCGGGGTTGGGGATAATCGGGGCTTGATGCTCTCGGTCATGACCAGCTGCTGCAAACAACTGAACAAAGTACACACCCTCTGCACCTCCACCGCTGAGCTTGCGGTCAGTTCCCGCAGTTCGTCGGAGTTCATCCGGTCTGTGTGGCCTTTGCTTAAGCTGGCCAGCAGCACGGCCAGCGGCTGGGCGGCGGCATGGATGCCCTGGGCCAGGTTCGAGTAAAGTGTTTCCGATGGGGACGACGATTCGCGGAATGTGCTGTGGCTAATCATTTCTTAAGGCGTATCCCACGCCACGAACGGTGCGGAGCAATTTCACTTCTCCCCCAATGTCAATCTTGTCGCGGAGGTATTTCATATACACGTCGACGATGTTAGTGGTGGGATCGAAGGGAATGTTCCATACATCGCGCATCAGTGTCATGCGCGACACGGTTTTTCCGGCGTTGTCCATGAGGCACTCCAGAATGGCGAACTCACGCGGTGTCAGATCGATAATGCGCTCACCACGCACCACGCGGTGTTGTTCCCGGTCGATACTCAAATCGCCCACCCTGGATGAACTGACTGCGGAGGAAGAGCCGCGGCGCAGCAGACCGCGGATGCGCGCCAGCAATTCGAGGAAGGAGAATGGTTTGATCAGGCAATCGTCGGCTCCCTGTTCCAGCGCCAATACCAGGTCCTCGGTACGATTCCGCGCCGTCAACACCAGCATGCGGAGTCCCGGCTGGATCTGGCGCACCCGCCTCAGCAGTTCCATTCCGTCGATTCTGGGCAGGTTCAAGTCAAGTATCACCAGGTCGTAGCTGGAGTTCTGCAGGGTTTCCCAGGCGGCCTCGCCATCGAGTG
Organism: uncultured Acidobacteriaceae bacterium; assembly: GCA_963785315.1. Taxonomy (GTDB): domain Bacteria; phylum Acidobacteriota; class Terriglobia; order Terriglobales; family Acidobacteriaceae; genus PALSA-350. The sequence continues at coordinate 129,218 of CAWAUX010000013.1, forward strand.
CGATTTCGACAGAAAAGAGCTTGATCTTGAGCGCACGACTGAGAAATTTGCCCAGAGAGACATCATCTTCGACGATCAGGATCTTCTCGCCCAGCGGCGACTTGGGCGGATCACCGGGCGCGTCGCCGGCGGTTGTGAAAGCGGCTGCAGAACCCGCGTCGCCTACCGGCACCTTGGGAGGTACAGGCTGCACCGTCATTTGGCGCACCTGGTTTTTTGGGTACTCGTAGCCGCTACAGTGGCGACCCATCGATACGGGCGAGGGTGCGGCTGGGAGACTGCGGATTGACTGGACAGCAAGGGCCGAGGGGGCGTGGAGCGCATCGCTGAGCTCGATTTCTTGAAGAGTTGAGGGCACTGCGCCGATAGATACGAAGCGTCGATTGAATTTGTATGCCGGTTCCGCGACAGCAGCGGGGGGCCGGCGGGAATGAGAGCCTTGCCCAGTATCCGCAGATTCGTATTTCGCGAACCCCGTATGGCGGCTGGATTCCAGGTCGATTTCGTTACCGCAGACTCGCCCTTCCGCGGGTTATGCCGGGATGTCAGCGACGCGGGGATTCGTGCCGAGTTCGATGATCCGCTCACTGTCGGTGGCTCGGGTTTACTCATTCTTCGCCCTCCAACGGGAGTGCTCGAGTTGCGTGCCCAAGTCGCTTATATCGAGAAAAAGCAGGTCGGGCTGTTGTTCCTTTTTGAAACAGCCTGGGAACGCAGGATGACCACAGAGTTTATCGCGGCTATTAGTAACCACGGAGGCTCGATGGCAATCGTTCGATCTTGATTTTTTCACGCTGCTACTTCTCCGGTTTTGCCTGGTTGGTCGTTGCCGCCGGCACCGCGGCTGGGGGCGATGGGGGAGCAGGATTTAGCGTTTTGGCGGGCGGTAAGGAGCCATTGCTGGTGAACGCGGCCGGCTGTCCGGTTTTGACATATTGAACAATCAACGTGACCCTTCGGTTGGAAGCATCCTCCGGCTGAAGAGGCTTGCGCAGGCTCTGATCGGCGTAACCCCGCACCTGAACGACTTGTTTTGGCTGTAAACCGCTGTTCTCCATAAGACGCCTGGCTGCGTTTGCGCGGTCTGTCGATAGCTCCCAATTACCGTAGACCTGGGAATCGGAAAAAGGCTTGGAGTCGGTGTGGCCCTCAATTGAAACCGAGTTGGGTAACTTGCCCACTTCGACGGACAGAACTTTCAACAGATTTTGCATGATTGCGGTGGGCTGGGCCTTGCCGTTTTCAAAAAAGGTTCCGTTGGGATCCTCCATCAACTCGATCTTCAAACCTTCCGGGGTGACGGTCATCTCAATCTGCTTTTTGAGCTTATTGAAATCCGCCAGCTGCTCCATGGCCTTGAGTAGGTTTTCCTTCAACTTTGCCATGTCTTCTTTTTTGGCCACGGGAGCGGCTTCGCCGGCTCCGCCTGACGCGGTTCCCTTTTTCTCGGCGACGCCATGCGGGTCGCGAAAGTATCCACCCACGGCCTCTTGCACTGGTTTGCTACTGTTCATCAGCCAGAGCACGATAAAGAGTGCCATCATAGCGGTGACAAAATCGGCGTAGGCCACCTTCCAGGCGCCGCCGTGATGGCCGCCGTGACCGCCTTTTTTCTTGATAATGATTGGCTGTTCATCTGCCATGGTTTGATCGACCTATGCGGCCCCGGGTACGGCCGCGGCCTCACCGGCTTTTTCCCGGCATGCTTTTTCGACTTCGGCGAAGCTGGGGCGAGAGTGCCCGGGAATTGCGCGGCGGCCGATTTCAACCGCCATGATGGGCGAGGTACCCTTGATAAAGGCGAGCATCACCACCCGGAGAACTGCATAAAAGCTGTGCTCCTCTTCCACGATCTTCGACATATTCGCGGCCAGCGGCCCGAACACTCCGTAGCAGAGCAAAATTCCCAGGAAGGTTCCTACCAGGGCGGCGGCCACCTTATGTCCGATTTCCTCCGGTGGTCCACCGAGCGACCCCATAGTCACCACCACGCCAAGCACTGCGGCAACAATGCCCAGCCCGGGCAATGCATCGGCCACGCTGCTCAACGACTGGTTTGGCTGATTGGCCGAATGATGATGGACCTCCATATCAAGATCCATCATCTGGTCCACATCAAACGGGTTCACTCCACCGGTGATGGCCATGCGCATGGTGTCGCACACGAAGTCGCGAGCGTGATGATCGCCAAGGAACGCCGGGTAGCGGGAAAATATGGGACTTTTTTCCGGATCTTCGACATCGCTTTCTATGGCGATCGCACCTTCTTTGCGCGACTTGGCAAACAGGTCGAACATCATCTTGAGGGTGTCGACATACCGCTGCTTGGAAAACGGGGATCCTTTGATTACGCTCAGGAGGCCGGCGACCATTTTCTTCAGGATGTGCATTGGATTGGCCGCCAATACCGTGCCGATCGCCGCGCCGCCTATGGTGACCAACTCCGCCGGCTGCACCAGAACCGCAAGTTTGCCCTTCTCCATGAGGAAACCACCGATGACGCAGCCAAACACAACCAGGATCCCAATGATCGAAAACATTTTCTATTCCACCCCATCCGAACCAAATCTTCTGCCAGATTGCAGTCGACCGAGAAGCAGCGGATCGGCCTGCGATGAACAGGACCCTTCCCTCCCTTGTATCGGCAGCGTAAAAGTTCTCATTGAGCGTCGCGCAAAGAAAACCGCCCAGGGGACGAATCAGGCTAGGGAAGATCAACCATAGCGAAGCGGCGATGGAGCGCGAGAGAACACCGAGCGGGGCGGAGCCGGCAGCGGTGAATCCAGCAGCTCACGCACTTTCCCGAGCAACTGATCCCGGGTAAAGGGTTTTTCAAGGAAAGCATAGTTCTGTCCGCGCACTCCCGACTGGACGACCGAGTCATCGTCGTATCCCGAGGCATAAAGTACTTTGGTCTCGGGGTGGAACGGGGCAAGTTTCCTGGCCAGAACGGAGCCGCTGAACCCGGGCATGAACAAGTCTGTAATCATCAAAGGGAGCGGGCCACGATACTCGCCTGCCATGCGCAGGGCCTCGGCTGGGTCGCCAGATTCGATCACCTGATAGCCATCTTCTTCGAGCAGCCGCCGTGTCAGTTGGCGCAGTGGAGCGGCGTCATCGACCAGCAGGATGGTTTCTGTTCCTCCACTTATGGCCGACGGCTGCTGCGGTGCGACCGGAGCTTCATCCCAGGATGGAAAATGGAGCTGGAAAGCAGCTCCTTCGTAGGACTTGCTGGATAGGGCGATCGCATCCCCATTTTGTTTGACTGTGCCGAAAACGGTCGATAAACCGAGCCCGTTACCTTTGTCGCCGTCTTTGGTCTGTCGTCGGGTAAACGCCAGGAGGCGCCGGGTAAGGTTCCTGGCCGACGTGCCTGCACGGTGAATCTCAGAGATCATCGTGCGCGTGGGCGTGGGCAACGCGATCTGATCTTCCAGAATCTCGCAATAGCCCAGAATGATCCCCAGCAGGTTATTGAAGTCATGCGCTAAGCCGCCGGCAAGTTGACCCACCGCCCACATATCGTAGGGCTGCGGAAGCCTTTGTTCTGAGTGCCCGGCATGCTCCCTGTGGCGAAGGTCATGCACGTTGCACTGGATGACGTTTTCGTCTTTCACCCGATAGACGTGGCTGACGAACTCCACACTGATGGCTGACCCATCTCTGTTCTTGAGGGGCAGATCGTCATAGCGAATGTACTGGTTTTCAACTAGCTCTCGAAACCTGCCCTTGGCGGCTTCGACATCCTTACGCAGGCCAATACCCCAGAGTGGCTTACCCAGCAATTCCGCGTGGGAGTAACCCAACAGATGAGCCAGGAAGGGATTCACATCTGTAATCACTGCTGTCTCCGCGTCGAGGATCAGGACCCCATCGTGTGCGTCTGCAAAGAGTTGCCGATATCTGGTTTCAGAGTCCATTAACCTCCTTCCCGCCGGTAGGTGTGCCTGGTGCTCTCTTGCGCTGGAGCGTCTCTGTAAGGCCGGCATCGCCGGCGCCGGAGCCAGGACCCATGCATCTCTTCCTGAGTCAGGAACAACTACGCCCACGGTTTCGCTAGGTAAGCCGGTAAATAGTGAAAGGGGGCGTGCTGGCGTAATCGCGATACGGCGAAAAGCTGTGTTGCATAAAATCAGACACCCACCGCTGGCCGTCATACATTTCGATGTGGCCGTAAGGATGTTGCGCGGTTTTGTCGAACACGACGGTGTCCCCAAGTTGTGGCGTATAGGAATCGGCAGCCACCACCTGTGCCCCGTGCCGGAGCAAGAAGGGGCCGTAGTCTCCGGCGTCGCCGGAGCGAGGACGATCCTGCGTGCTTAACCCCGCGGCCTCCAGGCCCAAGCGACAATACATCGCACAATGTTGACTGGAGCGGGTAAGCGCGTGAGCATCCATCCAGGCAGCCAACTGATTCTTGTGCAAGCCGGAGGCTGAGGTTTCTGGTTGACGATCGGCGACAGGGAGAGTGGAGGGATTATCGGGCACCGGCTCGATCTGCGCTGTCCTATTTTGAGACGTCAATCGACCCATGCTGCTGCTGTAACCCGGCGACTCCAGTTCGTTATCCTGGTCGTTAAACTGACGTTCTCGCGCGCCCGATCCGAAAGCGATGAGATGGTTGTAATCGAGGAGCAGACTCTGCCACGTTTCTTCGCCGCTTGCGTCTGTATGGTCCGGAGTGAGTTTGCATGCAGGGTGTGGGCCGCCGTAGTCGTCGTTGGCCAGCAACTCAAAGCCGTTGTCAATCGCCGCTCTGATTCCAGGGGACTGTTCGCCGTTAGGCCCAGGACCTCTGTGTAGAGGAGCGCGAATGCGGCCTCGGAGCCATCCACGGGGGCAACGTTGCCGCGCCCCACTTGCTGGCTCGCAAGGTTGGATAAGCCGGTCCAATTCAATTGTGCGGTAAGCATAGTTCTCTCTGATCAAACTGGTTGATTGCGGGGACGCTGTTTTCATTCCTTCCCGTAGGTCGGTTATCGGCCTTCTTTCCCTTCCCTTGAACGCTAATTTTCGCCGGCATGTGACGCGCAATGAGAACTCCATGAGAAGGCCCGTGGAACTCCAATTGCTGGTACCCAGAGAACGCTTCCGAGCCGCCGTGTAGGGGGAACCTCTGAAAGAAAACGACGCTAGCGAAATTATTCACGCACCCGCGGCAAGTAGCTCGCTCGACCCGGAGGATTGGACCGGCTTTCGCGAGCAGGCGCACCGGATGCTCGACGACATGCTCGGGTACATGGAAAACCTGCGCGAATTTCCCGTGTGGCAAGTGATTCCGGACGAGGTGCGCGCGCGCTTTCGGGAAGATCTTCCCGCCCAGCCCACGCCGTTAGCGCAGGTTCACGCGGAGTTCATGACCTCTATTCTGCCCTTCGCCGCGCGCAATGCCCACCCGGGTTTCCTGGGTTGGGTACAGGGCGGCGGGACCGCGGTGGGCATGCTGGCGGAGATGCTGGCCGCGGGGCTGAACGCCAATGCGGGCGGCCGCGACCAGATTCCGCTGGAGGTCGAAAACCAGGTGACCCACTGGATGCGCTCCTTATTCCAATTTCCGCCGGCAGCGAGCGGCCTGTTCGTCACCGGTACGTCGATGGCCAATTTGCTCGCGGTTTTGATCGCGCGGGATGCGCGCCTGGGCCCGGAGGTGCGGCGGCGTGGGGTCGCCCGCTGCGTTCCGAAGCTGACCGCCTACGCCTCCGTTACCGTGCACGGATGCATTGGCCGAGCGCTTGATTTCGCCGGGTTGGGAAGCGAGGCGCTGCGGCTGATCGCAGTAGACGACCGGCAGCGAATCGACCTGGCAGCGCTGGAGCAGGCCATTTGCGCGGATCGCACGGAAGGCTTCACTCCGTTTCTCGTGGTGGGCGCCGCGGGAACGGTGGATATCGGCGCCATCGATGATCTCGACGGCATGGCCGAGCTGGCCGCTCGCTATCAGTTGTGGTTTCACGTGGACGGGGCTTACGGCGCGCTGGCCATGCTGGCCCCCAAGCTGGCGCCCCGGCTCAAAGGCATCGAGCGAGCCGATTCGTTGGCCTTCGACTTCCACAAGTGGGCCCAGGTACCGTACGACGCCGGTTTCATTCTGGTTCGCGACGGCCAACGGCAACAGGAGGCGTTCGCTTCCTGCTCCGCCTACCTGATGCGGGAACAACGAGGGATGTCTGCCGGCTCGCCCTGGCCGTGCGACCTGGGCCCTGATCTCTCACGCGGATTTCGCGCGTTAAAAACCTGGGCCACCCTGAAGGTTTATGGCATGAACGCGATCGGAGCGGTCATGCAGCACAGCTGCGAACTGGCGCGGTATTTGGAATGCCGCATCCTGGGCTCGACTGAGCTCGAGCTGATGGCGCCGGTGGAGTTGAACATCGTCTGCTTCCGCTACCGCTTCCCTACGGACGAGATGGCTGACCAGCTTAATCGGCAGATCGTTATCCAGCTACAGGAGGCAGGCTCGGTCGCGCCTTCGGCAACGACCATCGGGGGCCGGTTGTCCATCCGCGCAGCCATGGTGAACCATCGCACCAGCCAAGCCGAGATGGATACCCTGGTGGCGGCCACGCTGGCCGCCGGCCGGGCTTTGCGCGGGGCACAGCAACCCCAATGGCAACCGTGGCTGGAGCGTGACAGCAGGATAGAGCGGCTCGATGCTCTACTGAACCTACCCAGCGATTTGCAGCCGGACGTTGCCGCCGCGCTGCGTTTTGAGCGGGCGACCTTGCTGGCCGAGATGGGACGCAACCTGGAGGCCAGAAGCGACTATCTGAAAGTACTTGAACTCGAGCCCGCACATCGGCTCAACTTGTTTGGGCTGGGCCGGCTGCTGGTCAGCATGGGGCAACGCAAGGCCGCGCAAATGGTTTATGCGGAGGGGGTGAAGTATTATCCCGGCGACGTTGCTTTGCGGGTAAACCTGGGCAGTGTGCTGCTCGAAACGGGCCATCCCGCGGAGGCCCGCTCCCATTATGAAACAGCGCTCGCCATCAACCCGGAGTTCCCCCAGGCCCACGGTGGCATGTACTACGCGCTCACCCGGCTGGGCGAGCCGGAGCGAGCCCGGCTACACCAGGAGAAAGCCTTTGCGGCGAACGCCCTCTTCCCCTCGCCCTACCGGGGAGACGGCGAACCCATTCCCGTACTGCTGCTGGTCTCCTCCACCGGCGGCAACACGCCCATCGAGAAGCTGGTCGACGAGCGCATTTTTCAGACCTATGTAGTCGTCGCGGACTTCTACGATACCGAGACGCCGCTGCCGCTGCATCGGCTGGTTATCAACGGCATTGGCGACCGCGACGCGGCCGGGCAAGCGTTGCGGGCGGCCGAGTCGCTGCTGGCCTTCACCTCGGCTCCGGTACTGAATCACCCCACTGCAGTGATCGCTACCGGCCGTTGCGAGAATGCCGGCCGATTGCAAACGCTGCCGGGGATAATAGCTCCTGCGATGGTTACGTTTCCGTATGCGTTGCTGGCGGGGCGGGACGGAGCCGCCGCCCTGGCTGGGCGCGGCTTCACCTTTCCCCTGCTGCTGCGCACTCCGGGCTTCCACGGGGGAGAGTATTTTGTGCGCGTCGAGTCGGTGGCGGGGCTGGCCGAGGGCGTGGCTGAGCTGCGCGGATCCGCAGGCGCCCCAGCCAAAGTGATGGTGATTGAGTATCTCGACGCCCGCGGGGCCGACGGGTGGGTGCGTAAGTACCGGGTGATGATGGTTGGCGGACGGCTTTATCCGCTGCACCTGGCGATCTCGAAGCAATGGAAGATTCACTATTTCAGCGCCGACATGCGGGACCGTGCCGAGCATCGCGCGGAGGAAGCGAAGTTTCTGGCCGATATGCCGGAGGTCCTGGGCGCCCACGCGATGGACGCGCTGCAACGGTTGCCGGCCGCCATGGGACTCGATTATGGCGGTATCGACTTCGCACTCAATCAGCGGGGCGAGATTCTGCTCTTTGAAGCCAACGCGACCATGGTAGTCGAGCAACCGGGTGGAGATCCGCGCTGGGATTACCGGCGGGCGGCGGTGGAGCGAATCCATGCCGCGGTGCGCGAACTACTGCTAACCAGTGCCGGTGTCATTCCACGCCGTATCGCTGGCCGGTGTCTGTAAATTCGCAGTTTCGGTACCTTGGTTAAGGGCAAGAGAAGGACACGCAGCCAATGCAGCGGCTGCCGTTTTATTTTAGCGCGGCATGTTTCTTGCCTTCCGGTCGATAGGAGTAAGAGAGGTACCGGCCATGCTGATCTGCGTTTGCAAGGAACACCCATTAGGCAGGCTTGGGAGCGCAATATGCGGCAGAGGGCACTCGATCCGCGTGTGCATTGAGCCGGATTGTCTGGATCGGAACACCAGCTGCCCCATACCAGCGTGTGGCAGCCTGGTCGCTGTCTCAAGATCAGCAGACGCCCAGTTGCCGCTTAGCTCGTCATGGTAGCCGGGTCACATTGAGCGAGCACGTGTGGTGTAGCGCAGTGTTGCGCGAGATATCTCTCTATCCGCGGGCCGGCCCGGGAATCAAGCCAACGCTACGCAGGGCCCCGGGGAAAAACCGTGGCGGGCCGGGTGGGTGAAAAGCTCAGAACAGCATGGGTAAAATACGCACCGCCGGGGTGATTCGACTCCGCGCCACCAAACGCTGTATCACGCGATAAATCGGTGCGACGCTTCGCTTCAGGATGACGATTCTGTGGGAGAACTAACGGAACGGAAACCTTTGTGCTGGAGCCGGGGCGCACTGCAGATCGCTCGGGATGACAAGTGGAGGGCAGTGACTTTTTGTTAGGGGCCGTTAGATCGGATGAGCAGAAGGAAACAGCGGGTCCCCTCCACTACGCTGCGCTCCGGTCGCACGGCAAGCCGGGGCAGGCCGGATGGCATTTCGTTTAAGTCACAGCCTCTCAGGATGACGAATCTTTGGGAGTTTGACGAAAAACGCCCTAAACAAGTTAGCTCCAACGATGCTCCAATCACACTCTGTACACATGGGGTCTGAAGCTCAAAAAAAATCTGTTGTTATCCCGCCTACAACTAAAGGCTTCGCATTACCTGGTTAAAACATGGCCGGCTCCCTGTACGCAGGAGCCGTATTGCCGATAGGCCGATATCTAGATAGTCGCGAAGACCTTTGGGTCAACGCGCAAAGGAAAACTGGCGAATATGATCAAGTCTCTCGGAGCAAACCAGGCGTTGCGGTCTCATCGGTTTATAACCTTCACGTCCGCTTGCCTGGCTGGCCTGCTGATCTCCTGGATATCGGCTGCGGCGAACGCGCAGCAAGTTTTATCAGGACATGTTCCGCACGCCGTGGCCGAATCGCGGGCCCTAAGCCCCCTGGCGGATACGACGCGGCTAGAGCTGGCGATAGGATTGCCGTTGAGGAATCAGAACGAACTCGATGCGCTGCTGGCACAACTGCAGGACCCGGCGAGCCCGAACTTCAGACATTACTTGAGCGCGCAGCAGTTCGCGGCGCAATTTGGTCCGACAGAGCGGGATTATCAGGCGCTGATCCAGTTCGCTCACGAGAACGGTCTGGTGGTAACCGGTACGCATCCCAACCGTGTCCTGCTGGATGTCTCGGGTGAGACTTCTGCGATCGAGAAAGCCCTGCACGTCAAGATGATGGCCTATGATCACCCGGTCCGTGGCAGGTTCTATGCGCCGGATCGCGAACCCTCGCTCGACCTTGACTTGAAGGTACAGGACATCAGCGGGCTGGATAACTACGCGCTGCCGCATCCGATGAGCCTACACCAGACGCCGCTGGAAAAGGCGGATCCGTATGTAACCGGCAGCGGTCCCGGCGGATATTTCATCGGCAAGGACTTCCGCTCCGCTTATGCGCCTGGGGTTTCGCTCACCGGAAACGGCGAGGTGGTCGGGCTGCTTGAATTTGACGGATTCTACGCTGGCGACGTGCAGAAGAATGCTGCCCAGGCGGGGGTGTCGCCTGTACCCACGCAGACCGTGCTGCTCGATGGCTTCAACGGAGCACCCGGTAGCGCAAATATAGAGGTAATCCTCGACATCATGATGGCCTCATACATGGCTCCCGGGCTCTCCAAAGTGATGGTCTATGAGGGTACTACGCCGAACGACGTTCTCAACCGCATGGCCACCGACAATCTGGCGCAGCAACTGAGCTCATCCTGGGGATACGGCATCAATGCCACTACAGAGCAGATTTTCAAACAATACATCGCCCAGGGGCAGTCGCTTCTGCAGGCATCCGGTGATAGCGGCGCATACAAGAATGGGGTGATGACTCCCTCCGATGATCCGAGCCTTACGGTGGTTGGGGGAACGAGCCTGGCTACTTCGGGTGCTGGGGGACCCTGGCAGTCTGAGACGACGTGGTCGGGCAGCGGCGGGGGCGTCAGCACTGCTTACCCCATCCCAATTTACCAGCAGGGGCTTAGCATGGCCGCAAATGGCGGATCCACGACGATGCGGAACATTCCCGATCTCGCGCTGACTGCGGACATTCAGATGTTCCTGATCCAAAGCAACGGGCAGGCGGTGGTGGTGGGCGGCACCAGTGCCGCGGCCCCTTTGTGGTCAGGGTTCATCGCGCTGGCCAACCAGCAGGCGGTTGCCAATGCAGAGCCACGCATTGGATTTCTCAACCCGCTTATCTACGGCATCGGAAAAGGCAACTACTATACGACGGATCTCCACGACGTCAGAAGCGGGAACAACGGCGGGTATTCCGCCGTCAGCGGGTACGACCTTGCCACCGGGTGGGGTTCTCCCGGGGGACAGCATCTCATCAACGATTTGACCGGCACATCCGGGGAGCCTTCCTTCTTACTGTCCAGTTCCGCGCCGGCGCTCAGTCTTAAGCGCTCGAGTACAGGCGTGGCAACAATTACAGTGACGCCGGAGAATAGCTTCAGCGGCAGTGTGATTCTCGGTGTGTCCGGGTTGCCGAGCGGAGTGACGGCGGCCTTCAGCCCAACCACCACCAGCAAGACCTCCGTAGTTACGTTTACGGTTAACTCCTCGGCTGCTGCCGGCACCTACCCGCTTACCATCACCGGGACGTCGGGAAGTCTTAGCAGTACGACGACCGTGGCATTGACCGTGGTTGTGCCCAGCTTCAGCCTTACGTCCTCAGCCGCCAGCCTCACCGTTCCGCGTTCGGGCAGCGGTAGTACCACCATCAGCGTAGCCGGCGACAATGGCTTTAGCGGCACTGTGGGTTTGAGTGTATCCAAATTGCCGGGGGGCGTGACAGCCGCCTTCAGGCCGTCCAGCACCACAGGCAAGAGCTCCCTGACCTTCACCGCCGGCAGCACCGCCACCGCGGGAATAGCTACCGTGACTGTGACTGGAGTATCGGGCACGCTCAGCAGCACAGTGACCATCGTGCTCACCGTCACCGCGCCGAATTTCACGCTGTCCCTGCTGCCTGCCACCCTGGGGCTCCCGCGCGGGGCAACTGCAGCCGGGATGGTGACAGTCACCGCGCAGAACGGTTTTAGCGGCGGCGTGACGCTGTCTGCGTCCGGACTTCCCAGCGGAGTGACGGCAGCGTTCGCGCCTGCGAGCGCCGCCGGGACGAGTGTTGTGACCTTCACCGCCAGCAGTACCGCAACCGTGGGAAACTTCCCCATCGCCGTTAAAGGAGTCTCGGGTGCCTTGAGCAGTAGCGCATCCTTTACGCTCACCGTGGTGGTTTCGCCGAGCGGCACCAGCCTGGTGAACCTGGCGCCTGCTTACAACATCAACGCCATGGTGCTGGATGGCTTGCCTTTCGCTGGAGGCGGTCTGGATGGAGGCCTGAACGGCAGCAGCACAGCGTACTCCGCCAACCTTATCGGCGTGCAGCAGACCATCGGCGGGGCTCTCTTCTACTTCGGGCCAGCCAACGCTCCAGATGCGGTGAGCGCGAAGACAGTTTCGCTCGCACCGGGTCGGTACTCCAGTATCACTTTACTGGCCACGGGTGTGAATGGGAGCCAATCTGCGCAAGTGTTCAAAGTGACCTATACGGATGGAACATCGTCGATCTTCACCCAGAACCTGAGTGACTGGTTTACGCCGAAGAATTTCTCCGGGGAAACGAAGGCCATGACCATGCTTTATCGCGACAACGGCCAGGGACAGCGGGACAATCGCACCTTCTATCTATACGAGTACAAATTTGTCCTGAACGCGACCAAGACCGTAGCCACCATCACGCTGCCCAACAACCGGTATGTTGTCGTTCTCGCTGCAACCATGAGCAGTGCGACGACTTCGATTCGCTAGCATCTTGCGGGTGAGGGAGGAGGCCCAAGGGGAATGGCGATGGGTCTAAGATGACTGTCTCCGATATGATCCTGGGCCGCTGGCTCGGCGCGGCGGCTCTATGGTTCAGAGCTGTCCAAATTAGGCGATTGGTCGACTTTGTTGGGTTGATTTTGTTGGACAAGATGATGTCGCGACCGATTATGGGAAATCAGTTTGAGCCGTGGGGTTCGGAATGTTCGGTGGTCCATTCAAAGCGTGGGTAATATACGGGACCAAAAAGGTGCCGCACCTAACGGCGCTCAGATCATCTTCCGGATTAATTCCCAGCCCTTCCGGGCTGGGCTTACGTTTGGCGGGGCGGCCCTCCGGGCCTAGGGAGTGGACGCGTTCTCTTCTGCGGTTCTCTCGCGCAGGGACTCATCAGGCATTAGCATTGCCAGCGCTAAACCCGGATGGACAACTATGGGCCGAGCAAGCCCAGGAACGCGCAGACGCCGGATTGATTCCCAGACCATCTGGGCTGCGCTTACAGTTTTGGCGGGGCGGCCCTCCGGGCCTAGGGAGTGGACACGTTCTCTTCTGCGGTTCTCTCGCGCAGGGACTCATCAGGCATTAGCATTGCCATCGCTAAACCCGGATAGACAACTATGGGCCGAGCAAGCCCAGGAACGCGCAGACGCCTGCCGCACGAGCCGATGATGAGATTTGCGCGTTAATCGAGCTTCCTCCGCACTTGCGTCCTTAACCATGGACCCACTGGGACATCCGCCAAGGAGGAACTCGAAAACAGGAGAGGATCCAAGCCACGCCGCATGCGCTCGATGATCTTGTCTGCGACATCCGCAGCACTCACGTAATAGATGTCGTCGGTTGACGCCTTTTGGGTATTCGCGATCCTTTTCATGTCAGAGCCCTACAGCCTTTCCCAATGCTCTCCTGCATTCCAGATCGAACCCTGCGAGAGAATTCCTGTTCAGTCTTTCGGCAGCGTGGCGAGGCTACTAGATAGCCGTATAGTTGCATCGGACCTAAGTTCTCGCTTCCGGCAAGTCAACCGGCAAAAGAGATGCCGGCGAAGCTGACTACGCTGTTTTCATCGATATTCCATTGCTCGTAACGGTGCAGGGTTCCCCGCGCCCGCGGCACAGCCTTCATAAAGGTGTAAATCGGCGAAGATCCGCACCACTTCAGATCGTCCTGATTCTCCTTGATGAGATCCCAAAACCCTCGTGCGTCCGATGCATTGATTCGCGCGATGCGGAGCTTGTCCCTCTCTTTCACCAGGTTCATCTCATCCCTGTTTGCATGGGCTGCCCACTTATCCCCGAATCGCATACCCATGTGGGCCATATCGACGCCCAGCACCCAGAACAGACGTTCTTTCTCTCGCTCAGCAATCTCCCCTAGCGCCCCAAGAAAGCGCTTGACCTGCTCGTCATCTTCAGGAAATCCCCCTGCATGCATACTTCTTCCGAATGAGCCGCACAGAACCGGAAGTATGCATACGCCGGCTCCGTAAATGGCTTGCAGAAAGATCACTTGAAATTCGATCGAATGCTCGACCGCATGGCAATAATCCTCCGCCAGCACCGCTGGTTGAGGTTCTAACTCTGCCACCAGGGCCTGGTCGATTGTCGTTTTTCCAAATGGGGTTTCGAAGGGCTTTCGTGTCAAGCCAAACTTGTTGGGTTGTCCCGCATGCGAAGTACCCAGCAGCACGAAGGTGCGGTCCCGCAAATCGGGGGTTAATTCTTTATAAGCAGCCCGGTAGCTTTGCCAGCCGCCCTGGGGACTGACATGCGGCGCGGCTATCCCCATCACTCCCTGCTGGGCCGGAACTGCTCCCTCGAGATACTGGTGCATAAGGTTCCGCAGCGGTCCGATTTCTGCGGGATATGCGGATCCCGCATGAGCCGCCGGCCGCACCGGACTTTCGGTGAAGGCCAAAATGCGTCCTTGTTTAAGGTTGACGTAGGTCTCGTCCTCAAGAAAGCCCGCTTGGCTCAGTGCCTCCAGCAAATGGCCGGCCGCGCTGCCGATTTCAGGGCTTCCCAGGGAGCGGGTAAGCTCCCTTTGCAGGTCCAGGTCTGTTCGCGTCCCATCGAACAACAGAAGGCCTGGTATCAAGGGTGGAGGAATGATCAGTGTAGCGTCCGAATATCGAAAGCGGTCGCGAATCAACAGCCCTGGCCGGCCGGTTACTGGTGAGGGCATGAACTCCAGGTCGGTTCGTAGCTGGGGCAGGATCATTTTCATCAATCTAGCATCAAGGGGCAGCAAGGATGCGCGGGTAACCGTTAGGATAGGTTCTGCAAATTTTATCGTCACCCGAACCGAGAACGTTACCCAGTGGCGTCTGCAAGAGGTGAAGGGATATGCCATTGGCAAGTGGCGGCAACAAGCGGCCGCTGATCCAATTGGCAACGAGCCCTTGCTCAAGTTCTTCATTTTGGAAGCCGATACAAGGGTAGCGAGAGCTTTCGTATATGTCAGGGCTGATCGTCATGTCACTCGCCAGCTGGTTATTTTTTCAAATGACTGAGCCGAAAACGGGATATAGCGGTGACCGGGACGCTTCCTGTAGCGATAGTGGCATTCCAAGGAATTCTCAGCCTTAACAGGCGAAGCGCCATTACAGTCGCGGTGACAAATGAATCGCACACCAATGGTAGTGATTATCGTCGGGATCACCGTGCTGATAGCGCTGCTCGATTTCAGGATACCCGCGGAGCTTGCCGGACCAACCTTGTTCACTTTTCCACTCGTGCTGTGCATCATCAGGGGTTCCAAGTGGCTGCTCTGGCTCACCGCGGCCATCGCTGCGCTGTCAAGCGTCGCGTCGGAAATCTGGGGTTT
Source organism: uncultured Acidobacteriaceae bacterium (assembly GCA_963785315.1). Lineage (GTDB taxonomy): Bacteria > Acidobacteriota > Terriglobia > Terriglobales > Acidobacteriaceae > PALSA-350. The sequence continues at coordinate 144,309 of CAWAUX010000013.1, forward strand.
CGATCGCATCGCGCTCCCCCGCCCGTGGGTCGCTTCGACAAACGGTGGACTTCTGATTGCGACTCTTCTTACCCTTGCGGCACTGATCCATCTGTGGATGAATAAGCATCAGAAGGCGGTGCTTGACGTTGCGCAAACAGAGCGTCACAGCAACAGCTTGATGGCCCGGAATGAACAACTCGAAAGCGAATTGGCGAAGATCAAGACGGTCAACAAGGGGAAGCGAAAGGCGCTCGTTCTGACCATAAAGCAATATCAAGCGTTCGCCGGTCAGCTTTCTGACCTGCACAGGACCATGGTTATAGCGGCCATGTGTTCCGGCATGCGAGTTTCCGAGGTGCTTGGGCTCCGGTGGGATCAGTTGGACTTAGCGACCGGCGTGATGTCGATACAACCACGGGTTACAAATGGCGGGATGGTTAACCTGGAAGGGTTCGAAGGGCCGGTTCCGATGGACCCTGTTTTGCTGGAAAGTTTATTGGAATGGCGGAAGAAGACGCCAGGGGCCGGCCTGGTATTTCCATCGCACATCACGGGTCGCTGCTACTATGCCGGACCAATCCAGCAGGATTACTTCAGGCCCGCGGCGAGGAAACTCGGCCTGGTGGGGGTTTGTTGGCACACGTTTCCCCGTTCGTACAGGAGTTGGATGGACGAAGACAAAACGCCTATGGGAGTGCAGCAGAAGCTCATGCGCCACGCGCCCGCGGCAACCGTGATGCATAACCAAGGCAACGCCTCATTGAAGCCCAAAGCGAAGGCCAACGGTAAGGTCGTCCGGCAGGTTTCAGTTGCTTCGCTATTCCGTGATGACGCTCCCGCCGATGCTTCGTAGCCTATTCAAAATCCGCTGATAGAGCTGCCCAGCTTCGGAGAACCTGCGGTTCTGATGAAGAGCCTCCTCCAGTATCCGTTAAGGGGAATGGTTCTTCACGCGACCGTACAACCTCAAGTCAGCTCTATGGCGTTGATCTTGCTGGAGACGTCAAAGGCAAGAATTTCCCTGTCGGGAGGTAATGCCTTGCAGTCCTGCTTGGGGAGTTCGTCCAGCAGATCCGTATAGGGCGTAACCTCGCACTTGGGAAACACGGCGAATCCGATGGTATCGGCCATTCTGCAACTAACGTTGATCAAGGCGGGCAGATTCCAAGGGTCGTGCATTTGCCTTGGGGAATGATGATCGGAGACGATGGCCTCGAAGTGCGCCGGCAATTTCCAGTCCGCAATGAGATGCCTTCCTGCATCACAATGATCGAACCCGAATAAGTCGCGCTCCCGGGGGAGAATGCTGCTGGCCGATCCGCAGTGGGTCATCAGTAAAGCGTCGTATGCCTCGGGGCGAATAACCACCATGGCCAATCGGCCGATATCATGCAGGACGCCGCCGGTGTATGCAGTGTTTCTGTTCCTCGAGTCCCCCTGGGCCAGCTGTTCTGCTATCAAGGCGCAGGCCGCGCTGTGGCGCCAAATAGCCCGCGAGGACGGCCGGTTTAGCGACTTGCCAAGGTAGGATCTGACTCCGACGGTTAGACAGACACCTTTGAGGCTGTTAAGGCCAAGAACGGCGATGGCCTGCAGGATGCTGGTCACTGGCGAACGGGGGGCGTACAAGGCAGAATTTGCGATCGTGAGCACTTCGCTGGAGAACGAGGGATCGGAAGAGATGAGGTCGCCGAGCTGACGCATCGACACATCCTCGTTGCTCGTCAGTTGGAGAGCGCGGATAGCGATTTGAGGAAAGGAGGGAATCCGCAGATTGGCCCAGGGGATCCTGGCCGCCTGATCACTGGGTAAATTGATCTGCACAGTCTGGTCATCCCTTCGTGGTGCAGTGTTTGATGAATCGTACGAACGTAGCGCATCCGGCCAGACGGACGGTCAGGGCAAGCTTTATCGATTCTGCGCTTCTGGGTATTGATATCGGCAGGCCCATCTACCGTCTTCAGGATGTTCCGTGCTGGCCGATTACTGGTTTACGGTAGTAGTGCTACCGTCTGCACAAGGCGAGACAGACGCCAAGGCAACTGCGAGTGTAACGACCGTCACCGAAACGATCCAGGCCAGTGCGGCACTTCGACCTGGGCAGCGGAACTTCACGGCGGGTGCTACCGCGATCCTCTCCTAGCGACAATATCTGTAACATGAGCTTTGGCGGAAACCTGACCCTGGGTTCATGCACACCGTCGCGGTGACTCTTTACTCGTGCCGCGCTGAAGGATGTCTCAAGTGAAAGAGAGGCTGGGCACGCCTTCTGTGCGTCTGCGAGCACGCAGGTAATCTAGCGGACGGCGTGCCTGTCGCCGATGAAGGATTCAGGTCGCGTAGCATATGCGCGAGGTCTGCGAATTGATGGAATATCTGGCGGAGATCACGATTCGTCGCGCGGCCAGACGGGCGCAGCCGCCAATGTTTCAGGTATTTCCCGCCGCGTTTTTGAGTTCCCGCGCAGGTGGGTCATGGGCGACTTTCTGACCCGCCTGAGCCCAGCAACGAGCATGTTGCGAGCCGCCCTGGCTGGTCCATTGCTGGTTCTTGGCTTGCTCCTTTGGTTAATCTCGAGAACCTTGGTGAGCGAGGTTCACTTCGGCTGGAGGATGATAAGTTCGCTGGCAATCGCGGCTGTCGCCATGCTGATGGGGACTGCTTTCTTCGTTAAAAGCCGTCATGGCGTACACCAAAAAACAGGAGAGGTACTGCAACTCGGCCAGACGCAGTTGGACGAGCCCCCGGAGGAGATGCAGGAACCTGCGACGGAAGCCCGGTTACGGCGGTGGGCTAACGCGTCTTTTGCCGCGGCGGTGATGCTGACAGTGCTTTTAGGTCTTCTTTCCTGGTACGGTGCGCAACAGGCCGCGAAGACCGCCGATTGGGTCGCCTACACCCACAAAGTGATGACCGTGCTGGAGAGCGCACTCAGACACTCGCTCGACATGGAAACCGCAGGACGGGGTTTCGCCGAAACCGGAAGCGTTCAATATTTGGCCCCTTATGAGTCGGGGAGACCGGCGCTGGTTCAGGATCTTCATGAGCTGCGGGCTCTCCTGGTAACTCCGGATCAACTCGCGCGCTTGAACGTGTTGAAGGAACAAGCGAATAACCAGGTCGAGGACGTAGAAGCGATCGTGGCTTCACGCCGGAACGTGGGGACGATGCCCACCGTGGCACTGTTTGAACACGGGAAGCACGACATGGATGCGATGCGCGTCACGGTAGACCAGATGGAAGCCGCGGAAAGAGGGTTGCTGGGGCTGCGCACGCAGCGTGCCCGCGCCGCACAACACACCACTATGATTGTGATTGCGTTGGGCTCGCTGCTGGGCGTGATCTTCCTGTTCATCGCCGGGATGACGGTCAGCCGTGAGATCGGCGTCAGCGCCAGAGCACGGGCCAGGGTCACGGCCGTCAACGCCACTCTGGAACAGCGAGTGGAGCAACGCACGGCGGCGCTCGAGGAGAGCGAAGCCAAGCTGCGGGCCAGCGAGCAGATGTTCCGAACGCTGCTCGATGGAGTCAAGGATTATGCCGTGTACATGCTCGATGGCGAAGGCCGGGTGGTCACCTGGAATTCCGGCGCAGCCGGCATCCACGGTTACCAGGCCGAGGAGATTATCGGAAAGCACGTCTCCTGCTTTTACGTCGCAAGTGACCTTGAGCGCCATCGGCCTTCAGAGGCGTTACACCAGGCCGCGACCACCGGGCACTTCGAGGAACACGGATGGCGGGTGCGGAAGGATGGCTCGACTTTCTGGGCCAATGTCGTAATCGCCCCTCTGCACGATGGAAACGGCAGTTTGAGCGGCTATTCCAAAGTTGTGCGCGACACCACCGAACATAAACAAGCGCAGGACACACTAAGAAGCCACGCGGCCATGCTGGACCAGGCGAGCGACGCCATCATAGCGCGCGATCTGGAAAGCCGGGTGATCTTCATTAATCGGGCGGCGCAGCAGATGTACGGGCTGTCCACCGAAGAGGCCAGCGGTCGAGTGAGCCACGAACTTCTGCAGACCAGGTTCCCTATCCCGCTGACTGCTATCGAGCTGGCGCTGGCCACCAGGGGAGAGTGGGAAGGAGAGTTGCGACACACCACCCGCCAGGGCGTCGAAGTTGTGGTAGCCAGCCGGTGGACGCTGCAACGGGACGACCAAGGCGCGCCCACGGCGATTCTGGAAATCAATCGGAACATCACGGACCGAAAGCACGCAGAAGAAATGCGGGAACGGCTGGCCGCCATCGTGGAATCATGCGATGACGCCATCATCAGCAAGACCCTCGATGGGACGATCACCGCCTGGAACCGGGGGGCTGAGAAGGTGTTCGGCTATCCAGCGGCAGAGATCGTGGGCAAATCAGTGCTGCTGCTGTTACCGCCAGAGCGCGTCAAAGAGGAATCCGATATCCTGGCCCGGATCCAGCGTGGCGAGAGCGTTGAACATTTCGAAACTGTGCGGGTCAGGAAGGACGGCACGAACATCGACGTTTCGGTGACCATTTCGCCGATTCGAGACGCCAATGGCACAACGGTGGGCGCCTCAAAAATTGGCCGCGATATCAGCGAACGCAAGAAGGCAGAGGAACAATTAACTCAGTCGGCAATGGAGTTGGCTCGGCAAGCCCAGGACCTTGCTCTCTCTCGCGACGATCTGGCGGCGCAGACCTCCATGCTCAAACTAGTCCTCGACAACATGGGTGAGGGACTGATCGCCGCCGACCGGGAAGGTCACTTTCTCCTTTGGAACGATGCCGCAAACACGCTGATGGGACGCGGAGCCAGCGACTTACCCACCGAGCAGTGGACCCCCCACTATAATGTCTTCCTGGCCGACGGGATCACGCCCTGCCCACCAGATCGCTTACCCCTGGTTCGGGCTCTCAACGGTGAAGCGGTAAAAGTAGAATTAATGGTTCAGCCACCGGCGCCTGAACCGGGAAAGTTTATCGAAGTCACGGCACGGCCTCTGAAAGACGCTCGGGGCAACCTACGCGGGGGGGTCGCGGTGCTCCACGACATCACCGAACGTAAACAGAGCGAGGCTGACCTGGCCCATCAGGCGGAGGAATTGCGCCGCTCCCGCATCGAGTTGGAAAGCCAGGCGGTCATGCTGCAAACCGTACTGGATAGCATGGTCGAGGGACTGGTCGCTGCTGATCAGGACGGGAAGTTTATCCTGTGGAATCCGGCGGCGGAGAAGATCATGGGTCTTGGGCCGACGAATGGGCCATCCTCGGAGTGGAGCGCACATTACGGCCTCTTCTTGTCCGACACGGTCACGCCGATACCACCCGGGGAAACTCCTCTGGAACGTACCCTTCGCGGGGAGGCCGTTAACACCGAGATATTTTTGCGTCACGCTGGGGTCAACACGGGACTGTGGCTTGAGACCAACGGCTCACCTTTGATAGACAAGGAAGGAGTGATGCGTGGCGCCGTGCTCGCGTTCCGAGATATCACCGGAAAAAAAACGGATGAACTGGTGATCCGCAACCTCAACGAAGATCTGGAAGCGAAGATAGTGAAACGTACCGCGCAACTGGAGGCCACAAACCATGAATTGGAGGCCTTTTCCTACTCCGTTTCGCATGATCTGCGTACCCCACTCCGCCACATCGCCGGTTTTTCCAGGATCCTGGTGAATGACTTTGGCCCGGTGATGGCAGTGGAAGCACGAGAGTATTTGCAGCACATCGAAGGTGCCGTTAGCCGCATGGGGCTGCTGATCGATGCTTTGTTGAAGATGGCAGTACTCCGCCGGCAACCTTTGCGGCGTGGCTGCAGCGAACTAAATCGCATCGTCAATGATGTGATCTCGATGCTGAAGCCTGATTGCGATGGACGCGATGTGGAGTGGCGCATTGCCAAGCTACCCTCGCTGGACTGCGACCCGATTTTGATAGCCCAGGTCTTCCAAAACCTATTGGGCAATGCTCTGAAGTACTCCCGTGGCCGGTCTAAGGCTGTGATCGAAGTCGGCAGCATCCAACGACCGGATAAACCGGCAATCCTCTTCGTGCGAGATAATGGCGCGGGCTTCAATATGAAATATGCCGAGAGACTGTTCGGGGTGTTTCAGCGCTTCCACACCGACTCGGAATTTGAAGGAACCGGGGTTGGTCTGGCCACCGTGCATCGAATCATTCAAAAACATGGGGGGATGATCTGGGCCGAGTCAGAACCCGATCACGGAGCCACTTTCTATTTCGCTCTGGAAACGACCGAACAAATCGGGACGATACCAAAGGTAACTGGCGAGGGGACTACACCGACCTGGTCTGAGACACTAATCAAGTAACCATTCCTGCGGCCGATCCAGAACGAAAGAGCCCGAAAAAAAGCCTGTACTTCGCTCCGGAGAGGCAATTATGGAAAACCGATCTGGAGACTTCCGGCGGGGTGAGACGATGGCCATGGAAGCCGATCCTATTGCCAGGGAGTTACGATGAGGGACACAAAGAGGATAATCCTCCTTGTCGAGGACGAAGACCTTGATGCCGAACTGGCGTTAAGAGCGTTCCAACAAGCCAAAGTCACGAATGCGTTGGTCAGAGCCCGCGATGGGGTGGAGGCGCTCGAGTACCTTTTTGCACATGGTAAATATGCAGCAAGGGAGGTACACGACCTGCCGGTGTTTGTCCTGCTCGATCTCAACGTTCCCAAGATCAGCGGGTTGAAAGTCCTGGAGACAATTCGTACGGATGCACGCACCAGACATCTGCCGGTCATCATTCTCACGTCGTCGGGGGAGGAGAGGGATCGGCTGGGCGCATACAATCACTTCGCCAATAGCTATGTAATCAAACCTCTGGATTATGATCAATTTGTAGCTGCGGCGCTGCAGCTTAGCCTTTACTGGACTGAGTTGAACGAGCCTGCGCCCTTAATGCCCTCGTAACTTGCCCCGCAGCCACTGTCCGAAACCTCGACCAGAGGTTGGTGGATACCGTCGGGAAGGCGCTCCGTGTGCGTCAATGGGATGGCCGGGCGACCGCGGGAACATCAATCTTCCTGAATCACCAGCGATCGCAGGAGACCAAGTACTTCTTCGGCTGAAGCTGTGGGGCGCGACAAAGACGTATCGAGAGCAATAGCAGCCATAGCGGAGGCAATTCCGCCTGGAGGGGCAACATGAGCCATCGACCATTCAGGGAAATCTCTGCGGCCGTGGGTTTGACTGCCGAGCACCGTGACCTCCCCATGTCGCGGATCGCGTTGGATCCTTTCGAAGATCCGCTCGATCGCCAGCCTCGGTCCTTCGAGTGTCTGCGCGAAATAGCCGGAATCAAAGAGCAGAGCGCCGGTGACGTTCTGCTCTTTATTTTTTCGCCGCGATGTCTGGAGAATTTGGGTTATCTCTGCGTCTCGTTTTGCATCTTCGCCTTCAATGAGGTTCTTACTGCAGTAGAGGATCTTGTAGACGTCACTGTTCATGGATTGCTCCGATCTGAGTCGTCCAGCGAGACACGTTGAATGAGGGTACCCAGTATGCATGCTCGTACCACGCAGTATCCGGCCTAAACGCGTCTGTGGTCTTATGGCAGCTTCATCGGCACATCGAGGAGAGAACGGTAGGCATGCTCCGCGATGAGCGGAAATTGCCCCTTCCGGAGAAGAACTCAGCGGTTCATCGACGGATTGAAGCTTGCCTGGAAACTGCCGATGTTTCTATTCACGGCTATTCGTCGAATGGGTGTATTACGGCAGGGATCTCCATGCGGATTTTCGCTGAACACAGGAGTCGTCTTACTTTCGGCCTGGCCTAGGCAGCTGGGCATGTTCCGGCATGGACAAAAGCCCGTAAAGTTCGGAGCGACGCATGATGGTCACCACAAGCCATCCCTTGAACAACCTTGAAAGCCGGAAGAGCTTTGCCGCGCAGATCGCATCGATTTACGCAGCGCAACCGAGCCCAGCCTTCGCTGTGCTGGTGATTGGCATGGATCGCTTCAAGAGCATAAACGAACTCTATGGCCATACCTTTGGGGACCAACTACTTGAGGTGGGATCAGAGCGGCTGCGATCTGCCTTGCGTGAGCAGGATACGATTCTACGTCTCCACGGAGACGAGTTTGTTGTTTTGCTTCGGCCAAGCCGGTCGGCGGAGGAAACTGGACTGGTGGCGGAGCGACTCACGAATCTGCTGCAACGACCGTATTTCATCGATGGTGTGGTACTGAATGGCAGCGCAAGTATTGGTGTTGCCCAGGGCCCGCGAAGCGACACGGAATCTGAGATCCTGTTGCAACAGGCCAGCATCGCACTTCGCGCCGCGAAAGCGGCCGGACCGGGCACGGTGTATTTTTTTGATGCAGCCATGGAGGAGCGGATCGCAACGCGTCATGCCCTGGTGGGCGATCTTAGTAAGGCGCTTCTGCTTCATCAGTTCGAGATTCACTACCAGCCACAAATTGACATACGAACGAGAGCGCTGATTGGATTTGAGGCGCTGCTGCGATGGCGCCATCCGAAGCTTGGCTTGATTTCCCCGGGAAACTTCATTCCACTTGCAGAAGAGACTGGCATGATTGTCAAAATTGGAGAGTGGGTGCTGCGCACTGCGTGCAAGCAGGCGGCGAGCTTACCATCGAACATCGTAGTTGCCGTGAATGCGTCGCCGCTCCAGTTCAAAAATGGTCTGTTTCTGGACTCTGTAGAGCATGCCCTGATGCTTTCGCACCTTCCGCCGAACAGGCTGGAGATTGAAATTACGGAAGGGCTGCTGCTCAAGGACTCGCGATCTGTCTTATCGACCCTGGATGAATTGCACCGCAAAGGAATACGACTCGCCATGGACGATTTTGGAACTGGCTATTCCTCCCTGGTACAGTTAGCCAAGCTACCCTTTGACACCATCAAGATAGATCGGTCGCTGATCGGTATCGCGGCGAAAAAGCGCGCCATTGTCCGTTCGATCGTGGTGCTGGGCGAAGGCATCGGCATATCTGTTTTGGCCGAGGGAATCGAGACCGAGGAAGAACTGGATGCGGTGAGTTCCGATGGATGCACCCACGCGCAGGGTTACCTGTTCGGCAAGCCAATTCCAGGGACGGATATTCCCAGCATGTTGGACTTGTTTTCGAAGACTTAGACGGCGAAGCCAAGGCTATCCAGGATGGCAGCGCCACCCACACGTGGCAATGTTTCATAGCAGAGATGTCAGCCCCAAGCTACAGGAAAAGTTCCATCGCCTGCTCTCGTAGCGCGGAGTACTGCTGCGACAGCCCCAGGGCTTCCAGGAGCGCATCGTCGGACTCACGCAAGGGAATACCTTTTGCATGATCAGGGTGGTCGTCCAATTCGCGAACTAAACGGTCTGCAACGTACAAGGCGGTCGAGGCGTCAAAAGACGTGTGAGGTATGCGGTCGGGCCGATGATGATGGGCAACCGCTTCAACGACCAGGCTATCGATGCTCCATAATCCGAGCAAGTAAGCTCCGATTTCTGCGTGGGAGGTTCCGATAATTTGCTCCTCCGCTTCTACCTGGCTACAGCCGGTGACCCTCGTCAATTCGAGTGCAGCGCAAAACTCATGGGGCAATTTACAAGCTAGAGCCAGTTCCCCAATATCGTGAAGAAGTGCGGAAACGATACCCACATCACGCAGCTTCGCAGGTAGTGGAAGTATGCCCACGATCAAGGCTGCCCTCTGTGCATGGCGCTGCATATCTTCGCAAAAAGAAGGAGCAATGCCGGGCGCTGGAGTGAAGACTTTGAACGTGTCTGTCGCCATAGCAAGATTCTTAATCGCCTCCATCCCCAGGTAGGCCACGGCCACTTCCAGGCTGGTGATCGTTTGGGCCAATCCAAAGAATCCGCTGTTAACCAGCTGCAAGACCTTGGCCACCATGGCGATATCTTTCCCCATAATTTTCGCAACCGTGGCCAACGAGGTATTGGGATCCTGGGCCGCTGTTGCGAGCTCTTTATAGGTGCGCGATAAGGAAGGCAATTCGCCAATCGTCCCGATCACGCGACGAAGGTCCGATGAGCAAAACAGGTCTTGCAACGCACAGAAGCTCTGGATGGTTGCCTGCAGTTCGATTCCGTCGCAGGGCTTGGCCAGGATGCGGTGCGCGACAGGAATAGCGCGGGTGGCCAGAGCCACATCCGAATAACCCGAGAGGATAAGGCGAGCCGCTTCGGGAATAAGAATTCGAACCTGGCCCAGCAGCATCGCCCCATCCAGCCCAGGCATCCTCATATCGGAAACCACTACATCAAACCTGGATACCTGACAGAGTTTGAGCGCCTCTTCACCGCCCAGGGCGAACTGCATTTCCCAAACATCAACCTGATCGCTCAGCAGGCGACGAATACCATCCAGGATCTGCTTTTCATCATCCACGAACAGAATGCGTTTCATGCACAGACCGGCTCTTCCACCGGAGTCTTACCGATGTGTGGAAGACGAATAATGAAGGTAGTACCCTCCCCCAGGACAGTTTCGAAGTCGATGCTGCCATTGTGCTTGTCCACGATGACGGAGCGCGCAATAGCGAGTCCCTGCCCGGTGCCCTTTCCTATTTCCTTGGTGGTGAAGAAGGGGTCGAATATCTTGGTCCTCACCTGCACGGGAATCCCGCAGCCGGTATCACCAATCCGGATCTCGACCCCGGTCGAGCAGCGGGCAGTCTGCACGGTGATCTTGCCTTTTTCTCCGTTTTTTTCCTTGCTGCGATCGCCAATCGCGTGGGCTGCGTTGACGATGAGGTTAAGGATCACCTGGTTGAACTCTCCCGGCAAGCACGAGACGAGGGGCAAAGTGGGTTCGAAGTTAGTCTCCATTTCGGCAACGTACTTCCATTCGTTCTGGGCGACCGTAATGGTGCTTTGGATGGCGTGATTCAAATCGAGGGCGACTTTCTCCTTGGTGCCGGGATGGGAGAACTCCTTCATTGCACTTACCAAAGAGGAAACGCGCGTGACCCCCTCCAGGCCATCATTGATCGATTTGGGAATCTCTTCGAGCAAGAACTCGACATCGATCTTCTGTAAGGCCGCGGCCATTTCCTGTTTGGAGGTTGAGGTCAGGGTATCGTTACAGGTTTCTTTCCACAGCCTGCCGTAAACACTGAGAACGGTCGCCAATTTGGCGAACGATTTCTTAAGGAAGCGGATGTTATCCCCGATGTACTGCGTGGGAGTATTTATCTCGTGCGCGATGCCGGCGGCGAGTTGGCCGACGGATTCCAGTTTCTGCGCCTGCAGCAGTTGATCGCGTAACGAGCGACGCTCGGTAATGTCTTCAAACATCCCTTCGAAGCCGGTAAAAACGCCTTTGTCCATCATTGCCCGTACCGTCGCGGAGATCCAGATCTTGCTTCGATCCTTGCGGTAAACCTCTATTTCAAAGGCTCGGACATGTCCGAACTTCTCGATCGCTGCCCTGAACTCTGCGTTCCGCTCCGGCGATACTGCAGTCGTCCACAGCGAGTCAGTAAGACTCTCGAGCATCTCATCGGGGCTTGCATACATGAGGATATTAGCCATTGCCTGGTTCAGGTTGAGGAGATGGCCTGCGGGATCGGCGTGAAAAATGCCGAAAAGGGCCTGATCGAACATGGCCCGGTACTTTCTTTCTGCCGCTGCAAGCGCCTCTTCCCCCTGTTTTCGTTCGCTGAGATTGCGTCCGACGCCTACGATGCCGTTAATATGACCTCTGCTGTTGTGAAGGGGTACGATGGTCGTGAGGACGGGTATTTGATTCCCCTGGCCATCCAACACCACCTCTTCATGGTCGAACATCGCCTCGCCCGAGCGCACGACCCTCTGCTCATTCTCGTAGGAATCATTCACCCGCGCGGATGGAAGTAAGTCAGACTCCGTTTTTCCAATCAGCTCTTCGTGGCTACCAACTCCAAGGCTTCGCACTACCTGACGATTGGCGACGACAAAGCGGCTTTCGATATCCTTCACGTACATCAAGTCGGGTATGTTGTCGATGAGTGCGCGCAGCATCTCGCGCTCCCTTTCCAGCATGGCTAGCTGACTGGAGAGCCGCCGGTCCACGAGCGAGGTAGCCAGGGTGAGCCCTAAGACCAGAAGGGTCATGCCGAATATGCTCGAACCGGACTGACCCGATAGGTCCATCGAGTTGGAGAAGTCCAGCGACATGGCCGAAGGCACAAAGTGGACTGCCGCCATGCCCGTGTAGTGCACCAGGGGAATCGCGATTCCCAGAACGAATGCAGCTCCAAGTTTGCGTTTCCGGCTACGCTTCTCCCCTTCGGAATCGAAGATAATCAATAGACCAACGAACGAGATGACCAGGGCAAGAACGATGGACAAGGTGCATAGCGTGTGGTCATAGTAGTGCATCGCGCGCTGGCGCATGGCCGCCATCCCGGTGTAATGCATGGTTGCGATGCCGGCTCCCATCAGCACACTTCCCACGACCAGGTGGACGCGCGTCATGCGTGGCCGGCTGACGACGTGCAGCGCTATCCCCGAGGCCACGATGGCTGCCAGCAGGGAGACCGCCACTGTGGAAAGGTCATAGTAGACGGGGATGGGCAAGCGAAAGGCCAGCATGCCCGTAAAGTGCATGCACCAGATGCCGCTGCCCATGGCGAAGGACCCGCCGAGCAACCACCTCACGCGGGCAAAACCTCGATGCACGGTGACGCGCCCCGCCATGTCGATAGCAGTGTAGGAAGCGAGGAAGGCGATGATTAGCGAGAGTGCCACCAAGCGATAGTCATAGGACCCTTCGAGGGCGAATGCGTGGCTCATCTTGATTTAGCTCCTGCAGAGGACGGGGTGCTCATGAGTGATCTATCGGCGGCGGCGGCGATTCCGGTCCTGTGTCGCGATAAGGCACGTTCGAAGCGTAATAATTTGCAAGGATGCGCCGATAAGTTACCCGGGGGAGTGGCTTTCCCTGTGACCCAAGGAGCATCATGGCCGACAGAATCCTATTTGTGGACGACGAACCCGCAGTGCTCGAAGGATACAAACGCATCCTGTACCCTGAGTTTTCGATCGATATAGCGGAAAGCGCTGCCAACGCGTTCGCCGCCATGGAGAAGAATGGACCCTATTCCGTTGTGATCTCGGACATGCGAATGCCGGTAATGAATGGGGCTGAGTTCCTCAGTAAAGTCCGTGAAAGCACTCCCGACACGGTACGCATTCTACTGACTGGCTACACCGACCTGAACGCCGCGATCGAGGCCGTCAATCGGGGAAACATCTTCCGCTTTCTTACCAAGCCATGCGAGACGGAGGTGCTGGGGAATGCACTGAACGCGGGGATTGAGCATTATCGGCTGATCAATGGCGAGAGAGAACTTCTTGAGAAGACCCTCATGGGGAGCATTAAGGTATTAGCCGACGTCTTGAGTGCTGCGAGTCCGGAAACCTTCGGACGTTCGATGCGGGTTGCGCACTGCGTCCGCCACATTGTGGCGAAAGCTAAACTCCCTTCGCCCTGGTGTATCGAAGCTGCGGCCACCCTCTCGCAACTGGGATGCATTACCCTGGAATCGGATCTGATGCACCGGGCCTATGCGGGCGCGGTACTCACCGAGGGGGAACAAGCTGGTTTCAACGCGCACCCTAGTGCGGCGATGGAACTTCTGAAGAATATTCCTCGACTTGAATCGACCTCATGGATCATTGGCCAACAGCTCAAGCCTGACATTCCAGAAGCCGAATCAGCGTTTCCACCCTACTCCAGCGCGGAATTGACGCGCGCCGCAAAGGTACTCAAGCTCGCGGTGGCATTCGAGCAACTAAGAGAGAAGTTCCCTGCCCAGGGTGCGGCCCTATCGCACATTCGGAAGAGAAGTAACGAGTTTGAGTCCAGCCTGATCGACACCCTCACGAGCCTTCGACCCCTTGAAGCAACCAAGCAGTTGCGTAAGGTATCAACAGCCAGACTGCGGGCAGGCATGGTCCTCGATCAGGAGATCAAGAATGGTCAGGGCGTGCTTTTGGTAGCGAAGGGTCAGGAGTTGACCAGCGCGTTGATCATGAGGCTCGAAAACCATGCCCGCGCAGGAGCGATCGACAAGGAAGTGATGGCGTTTGTTCCCTTGTGATGCCAGTAATCCTGGCAGCGGCTAAGCGTTGACAGCAGTCATCAGGACTTCATGAAGACGCTTAGCGACAATCATGTCTTCGCCATCCTGCAACATCCAGACTCCCACAACAATGGTTTCTGCATCGGAGGAGAACATGGAATTGGGGTCGCCAGTCGCAGGATGGAGCTCGATACTGGGTGAACCCTTTCTCAGAGCGTCCGCAACTGCGTGGGGTGTGATGGCTACTTTTTTCTGGTCGTAGCGCAAAAGTAAAGTAGAGGCGTGTTGATTAATCTCCGGAACAAATATCTGAGTTTTCAGCGAAGGAACATCGTGCAGGTAATCCGCGATTGCCTGCGCCCGGGCACGGAATTCGGCCTGCATGGCTTCGTCGGACTGGCTTAACATCCAATCTACCGCAGCGACCATTCCTACAATTTGCTCTTTTGCAACTTTCATGCCCCTGCCGACCACGTCATCGATGGAGTTATTGTTTTCGGCAGCGGCAGCGATGAGTTCCCTCTTGCCCAAGAGCAAGCCGGCATTTTGAGGGCCTCGAAGTCCCTTTCCTCCGGAAAAGGTTACCAGGTCAAACCCCATCTGGGTGTAAAGCCAAAGTCGAGAAATTGGCGGGCAATCGGCAGCAGCATCGTTGAAGCACGGAACGTTGTGCTCATGCGCGATGCGGATCCAATCTTCGCGGCTGATGGTTCCGCTTTGCGCCGCATTGTGAAAATGCGCCATTACGGTCTTGGCATTAAATGCCGCACGGTATTGGTCAATCGTCTCCACTTCTACGATCTTGACGTTGCAGTTGAGCAGGGCATGGTCATAGCCATAACGATGGGCCTTCTGCATAATGACCTCGTTCTTCAGGCCATCCATTTGCTGCGGAATGAGATTGGCGATTCGTTCGCCATTTCTTGCGTTGGCTACAGATATGCAGGCGGCCGTTCCCAAGGTTAACGCCGATGCGGCTCCGGCGGATACGAGGGCAGCTTCACAATGCAGTTTGTTCGCTATATAGGCGCCGGCAGCCAGTTGCAAGTCCTTCAATCGCACTGGATGCCTGGCTGCTTTGGCGACAGCCAGCTGTACGGGCGGCGGCATGATCGATGAAGTAAACATGGTAAAGACGCCCGCGGCATTGATGATCTTCGCTACACCAAGCTTGTCGTAATAGTCAACGCCGTCATCCAAGGTAGGGGTGGGTGTTGCAGCGGCATTCATTGGTGTGATCCAACTTGCCAATCCTATGGATGTCAGAGCCGATCGGCTCAATGCAAAGAAAGAGCGACGCGAATACTGAGTGTTCATTTGGGCCTCCCAGAGAACTTTGCGAGACTTTTCTACGTACCACCTGGTGCGTAGACCAACCGGTTTCCAAAGCATACTTCTTGGGTGTCTGTGTGGGGAAAGGAAGTGAAAGCGCAGATCCCTTCACTGCGCTACCCCGGTCGGAGGTTGTGTCTTTTTCGATTTTTTCGTAGTTTTGGTGGCCGGAAAGCCCTGCAGAGCATGGGTTGATTAAGCATCCTCGGGGTCCTTCGACTCCGCGCCTTAAGTCCTCTGTTAAGCGATAGGTCTGCGAGGCGCTTCGCTCAGGATAACGATTTTGTGGGAGAACTAACGGAACGGAGACCCTTGTGCGGGAGCCGGGGCGCACCGCAGATCCCCTGCGCTCCCCCGGGGAGGTCATTTTTATTAGGAACCGTCCGATCGGATGGACAGAGAGACACTGCAGATCCCTTCCCGGTTCTGACGCAGACAGATAAACGGCGGCGGTGAATCAGGGTTTCATTCCACTGCCGCGAACCCAGAAGCTTTCCGTCCATTTCTGGCCGGCAGGCAGGATTTGTAACTCAGTATATTTGCCCCGGCGGGCTAAGTTCACTCCATCGATAATCGCGGCCAAGGGCTCGAAGCAAATGAATTCCCGGGTCAGGTTGGGGGAGGGAGGTAGATAAATGGTGGCGACCTGGTATTTCGGTCCGAATAACGTCTCTACCTTCATGCCACGCGCTTCAATTGAAAAATGAGCACGGCCATCCGCATCGCGTTCAAGGCCGGTAAAGCCGTCGTCTAAATTTTGGCCGCGAAGGGGTAATGGATTCGGTATGTCAAGCGGCCGCATTTCACCCGTCGGAATTTTCGTTTCATCGGCCACGACATGTATCCGTGCAGAGAGATGCGCGATCCACTCGTCGCGCGGAATGCCGGGAATTTGAAAGAAAGGGTGAAATCCGATGAGCACCGGCATGGGATCCGCACTTAGATTCGTAATCGTTGTCTTCACTTCCAGGACGCCATCGGCCAGAGTGTAGGTGACCTCGTATTCCTGGGCGAACGGCCATTGCGCCATCAGGTCGGGATACTTCCAGAATTGAAGCCGGCTGGTCAGATGTGCGGACCGGCCGTCGGCCGCCACGTCCGTCACCTCCCAGAATGGCGAATTGATGAGCAACCCGTGACCCGGCATGACGCCTCGGATGTTGCCCAGACTCATATTGAATCCATACCGCTTGCCGTTGGCCCAAAAGGCTTGCTCGTCTAATATGTCGGCCCACGGCGCGAGAAATGGAATCCCGGCGAGCTTTGGGCTCTTCACAAACTCGGAGAGGTCATCGTAGGGAAAGTACAGAATGTTTTTCCCGTGTACCTTCATCTCGTAGGCGAGATTGCCTACGGAGGGCACCACGGAGACTTCCACGCCGTTCGCCGCATCGCTGAGGCGAACGATAGGGACGCCGTGATCTGACGTTTTCTCAGCCGTGTACTTCTGGGCAAAAGAAGTTGTCGCCAGCAGTAACCAGCACAGCGTGAGGATGTGAGCTGAATTCCTGGTGAACTTCAGGCGCCGCCCCCTGCTCCTTACATCAAAACTGCGCGCACACGTAGGACATCTGCGCGGCAACCAGAGCGGGTGCCGCGACTCGTTGTTCCAAGAGAGATTTGCTTAACGCTGGGCGGCACCGCTGCGGCCCATAATGGGCCATACGTCTACGATCTTGTCACCCTGAGCGATATAGTAACGGTCGAAGGCGTTGGTGCTCTGGTCCAGGTTGGTGCAGTAAATTTCCAACCGGTCGCCCAGCTTGGGCGCCTGGTCCCCGTCCTTCCAGGTCAGGGCACCATATTCTGCTCCCTGAACCCCTACCTCCAGCCACGGCTTCCCCTTCACCTCGTCGGTCTTCTTGGCGAGCGCCTTGTTGCCGTAATCAGTGGTGATGATGTTGGGGTGATGCTGACTATCAACGGTAGTTAGAACGGTTAACGCAGGTTGCCAATCCGTATATCTGGTCATGTTCCCGTCTTGTCCACCGACGATGAAGTATTCAGTGTCCATGAAGACATAGGTGCCTGCTTCTAACTCTGTCAGTCCGGTGCTGTGATCGATGTTGTAAGTGCCCGTGGAGCCACCGGATATGATGTTTACCGGCAAGCCGGATTTCAGTGCCAGGTCCTTGCTCTCGCGCGCGCCAGCCAACACTTCCATGGACTTCTTCTGTCGTGCTTCGAAGCCCTTGGTATGCGCTGCGCCTCCGGAGTAGGCCATGAACCCTTCAAACTGCATGTGTTCGCAGGAGGATACCTTCTGCGCCAGCGCGAGTGCAGGCTGGCCACCGTCAATGCCCTGCCTGTTCATTCCGGCGAATACTGACACTAAGATTCTCAGCTTGGTCTTGTGAGCGTCCGCCGCTTCCTCCAGCCAGTCCACCACCTGGGCGTCATCGGTCACCAGCATGAAAGTGGGATCCTTCTTAGACAGGGCTACGGCGCGCTGGATATTATTGACGCCCACGGGCTGCTTGGTCCACAGAACGCCCTTGATGCCCGCCCCGGAGAAGAGTTCCGCCTCGGCGATGGTGGCACAAGTGAGGCCGACCGCCCCGGCGGCTACCTGATGCCTGGCAACGTCCACGCTCTTGTGGACCTTGACGTGGGGTCTTACGTTGACGCCGTTGGTCTTGGCCGTCTCTGCCATGTGCTTTACGTTGGCGTTAAACATGTCCAGGTCTACGACCATGCACGGTGTAGGCAGGATGTCCTTGGTCATGTCGCGAAAATCTTTCCTGGCAATCCGCGCTTCGAATTCGTTGATGGGATAAGACGAGGAAGATGTCGTACTGGCTTGGCTCCGTGCTAGAGACAGAACACCCATGGCAGCTCCGGCTGATAGGAATTGTCGACGTGTTGTCATCTTATTCTCCTGCGGTGATATCGATCCACTTTTGATGGGCCCAGAGTCCCTTCTCCACGCGATCACTCACGCAGATTGCTTACGAGCCTGGTCAAGAACCTGGCGCAGCCGATTGCCCACGATGAGCTCTTCGCCTGGCTGCAGGGTCAGGGAGAGGATGCGCAGATGGTTCGTACGAGGCGCCTTCTGACTGCCTGACTCAGTAAGTCCAGCACGCGCCAGAACGCCGCTGGGATTATTGCTTGTCGATACGTCAATCCGTGGTTCGCCGTCGCGCAGCTGCTGGTCACATTGAGCCACCGTCAAGCCGAACTTCTGTTCGTCCCACGATACCGCAAGGGTGGGGAAACTGTCCTCTTCCTCAGGGGGAGGGGTGGTGATGGTTGCCTGCACTCCTGGTACCGTCTGCACTAACTTTGCGATGCGCTCCATCTGGCGCTGCCAGACTTTGTCGATGGCGGCAATGTCGGCCTTGGACCAGTAGTCGATGGCAGCGAGGACGCCCATAATTTCTTCCTTGCCGACCTTCATCGGGCGGCAGATGGAGCCTTCCCAGGGATTGGTGTTGTACAGGGCCGCGTCGATGAGGTCCTTGCGGCCTAATAAGACACCGGAGACTTGCGGCCCACGCATGCCCTTGCCACCGCTGAAGCAAAAAAGATCGACACCCGTCTGTGCCAAGCGCGTGAAGTTCGAGAAGGGGGGAATGGAGGAAGCCTGGTCCACCATGACAGGGACACCGGCGGGCTTGGTGATCTTGAGGATGCTGTGGATGACGTCGGTTTCGCCCCAGGTGGTGTAGACCATGGCGGTCTGTGAGGTAAGAGCCGCGGGGAGATCCTTCACCGTGGGAACGACGATCAGCTTGGCGCCCGTGAGCCGGATACAGCTGTCCCAGGGGGTGCGGCCACCCAGGATAATGACTTCGCCTTTCATGCCGGTGGTGTCGGGCAACTGGTAGATATTTTTCGGGTCCGAGCCGGCGATGCAGCCTGCAGTGGCCACAGCGATCGCACCCGCCGAGCCGGAGGTGACCATGCCGGATTCGGCGCCGGAGAGTTTAGCGAGGTAACGGCCGGCGGCTGCCTGGAGTTCAAACAGGTCGACGAAGTAGTAGGAGGCTGCCTCAGCGGCCGCGCGCACTTCGGGGAGCTCGAGCGAGGCAGTTAGATAAGTCCAGGGCCCCCGGCAGTTAATCAGGGGCCGAACGCCTAAGCTGGTGTAGATGTTGTCGGAAAAGGACCCTTTGGAGGTTACGGTCCTGGTAGCGGCAGCCACGGTAGCGGCAAAGCTGCGCGCCCCGATGGTGGCAAAGAGAGGGGCGGCAGCCAGCAGTTTGATGAATGATCGCCGGTCATTTGATGAGTTACCTTGATGCTCCCATTCAGACAACGTGTGTACCTTTCCTATGGCTGCGATAACTCGGAATGACAAAAAAGGGCGTCGAGTGCTGTGGTATCCCACTCAAGCCAAAACGCGGCTTGAATGGGGCACCCAGCCTTCGTTGCCGATGAAGCAGACTGACCTAACGGCTGGGCTAGAAAAGGGCGGGATGAAAGTAGGTCAATAAGCTGGCCAGGTAAGGCTAAACATAGTAAAGAAAAATATCTGAGTCAAGAGAAAATTCTCACATCCGTAATAGTTTATTGCTGAAGGAGCTAAGGGATCGAGAAACAGAAGGTCCCTCCACTGCGCTTCGCTCCGGCCGGGATGCCAAATTTGTGGAGGGGCATAAATTGGTCATGTCGATGCTCTACTGCGCAGGAAGCGTATTCACGGGTACTTCTCCGAGTGGTCCGCGATCCAGGCCAGTCGAATCCACCAGATGCACTGAGACCCTGGTCGTCTTCGGCGGCGCCTGTATGGTGGTCTGCAAATGCACCGGTTCGAGGGGAGTTACGGACATTAGCTTCGCCGTACCTCCAGCGCCCCTTCCGTAAAAGTGCGCCACCAGATCGCCTGCATAGAAGACTCCAAAGTTGCCGGAGAGTACCAGGCCGGCGGGCGTCGCCGTCGCTGTCAGCGGCGTTCCGATCACACCACTGTAGGTCGTCGTCTTGAAGTCCTCTCCCATGCGGGTGGGATACCACTGCGTGTCCATGGCGTAGCTTTCTCCGGGCGCGAGTTCGACCATGGGGCTATTCATCTCCGCCTCCACGAATGGTCCCTCGCGAGGTTCGGTGTGCTGATTCCGCGTTTCAGGCGGACCAGACGAATAAAAGATGATGGTCGCCTTGCTGGGATACTCCGCGGTTGGATCAATATGGTGGCGCTCAACCATGGTGTATCCACTCATGCCATCCACGGCCGCTAACCATCCCGAGGGAGAGTCTATCCAGACCTCTTGCATGATGTCGTTCCAGTGCACGCGCAACGTGCCATTGCTGACCGAGAAAGCCGGGTTCTCCGCCGGGCCGGTGCGCACGTGGTAGCCGTTGAGATATGGGCTTGCGGGGTTGATCGCCGTGACTCCCCAAAACTTGTCGTTGAAATTTTCTGAGCCAGAGGGATTCGACGTGGGGTACTCGGTGATGGTCTGCTCCGACCAGGTCTGCGGGAAGCCGCTCATGTTCTGCATGACCACGTGGAAGGAGATCACCGGCGTGTCCGCGCCGATGCTGATGTCGCGGATGTAGCGTTGTCCAATTTCCGGATTGACCGGCCCGGTCAGCCGCACCGCGCAGGTGGGCCCTTGCGACAGCACCTGCAGGGTGAAGGGACCGCTGTCCAGGTTACCCCCGCCGGACCAATGCTGCTCGTCCTGGCCGCCCTCCGGTAGCGGCCATATTTTGTCTCCGCCGTAGTTGCGCCCGTCGTCTCCCTTGCCTTCCAAAGGAAGTACCTTCCCTTTGAGTTGGGGGTTGATGTAGAGAAAATCGTGGCCGCCAAAGGTGACCTGTATGAGGCGTCCGCCAATCTGCGGAACAATCTCCAGCTTCACCCATGGATTGGCTAACTCTTCGGCCTCCCAGCCTAGGTAGTTGGTGGACTGCACGGTGCAGCCGGGTGTGGAGGCCGCGTGACCGTGGAGCGGTAGACCCGCCAGCGCAAGCAAAGTAACCCACGCGACAAAATACTTCCTGGTTCTCACCAAAGCGGAATACCCTCAGTGTTTCGGTTGTCTTACGGCAATAAAAGAAATCTGCTCGACGTCCTCTGCCTTGGTATCAAAGTTCTGTTGCAAGGTCGTTCGGGCGGGAAAACGGCCTTTGAAAAACGTTCCGTAAAGACTGTGGACAGCGTCCGCATCTTTCATCTCACGCATGTAGACGGTCGAAGAGACGACATCCGAGAAATCCATATCGGCCTCCTCTAGCCCATCCAGCAGGTTGCGCATGGAGAGCCGTGTTTGCACATCCAGATCTGGGGAGAAGAGTCCTAGAGCCGGAACGTACGCATCCTTGGCTGAGAGGTAAAGGGTGTCTCCATAGAGAATGCCGGGGCTTGCTGTTCGGCTAGGCTTCTCATTTTTAGGACGAACCGATTTGCGTTTTGCCAGATCGGCGCCTGCGATGCAGCTGAAAACGATGTGGCTCTTGTTGGGAAGATCCACCACCTGAATGGTTCCCCGCCCCGGCGTATTTCCAAACTCGAAATACGTCGCATAAATCTTGTTCATCACATTTTCAGGAGCATCTGTGCTGCTGAGATAGGGGTTCACCCAGATAACATTCGCCATGCTCATGTTGGCTGTCTTTGCGATGGTGGCGACGTTATCCAGCGCCTGCTTCACTTCGCCGGCAAAATCCGCCGCGGGCTTTCCCGTCTGCGGATCGGCGCCTCCCTGCGCCGACATGTAGAGAACGTCATCGGCCTGGATTCCGGCCGGATCGATGTGTGCTCCCTGCGGCCATCCCGGGGGATGGATCACCTGACGATGAACGGCACTGCTCACGGCGATGCAGTTGATCTCGATGTTTTCGCCGTGGGGAAGAGCCCCTACCACCAGGACAGTCCGCGCAGGAGGATGATCACCAATCGATTGCCAATAGACATTGTTCAGGGCAGCGATATCCTGCGCGTGGGTCACATAGATGTTGATCCAGACGGCGTTGCCGAAATCCATTCCTGCCGCCCGCAGCACGTCCTGCACATGGCGCAACGACTGGCTCGCCTCTTGCTGAAAATCCTTGGGAAGGCTGCCGTCGGTATTCCGCCCATCCTGACCAGCGACGTAAAGCGTCTGGTTGGCGAGAACGCCGGCACTCGACGCCGGGCCAGCATCTCTGCCGTCAATGCTGATGAGCTTGACCGCCCCACCGGTCTGCGCAAGCAGCTGGGCGCCACATGCAGCAAGCAAGAAGCCCAAAGCAAACGATGGGCAGTGTTTTGATAGATAGTTGATTGGTCCTCCCTGGAACCTGCTCATGCAGATTGTTTGCGCGCCTGGTCGAGAATCTTCCGCAGGCGATTCCCCACCGTGAGATCTTCCCCTGGCTGCAGCGTCATAGAGATGATACGCAAACGATTGGGATGGTCTCCATGACCTTCCTCCCCAGGCTTTCTATCGCGCGCCAGAACGCCGCTGGGATTACTGTTCGTCAGGACCTCAATCCGAGGCTCGCCTGCCCGTAGCTGTTGGTCGCATTGAGCCACTGTCAAGCCAAACTTATTTTCGTCCCAGGTAACGGTCAGTGTGGGGAAACTGTTTCCACCCTTGGGGATGGTAATTTCGGACGTGACCCCAGGTACGGTGTTCACTAGCTTCTGGATGCGTTCGACTCGCTTCTGCCACTCTTTGTTGAGCGCCGGGAGATCGGCACGCGACCAATAGTCGATGGCCGCAAGCACGCCCATGATCTCTTCCTTGCCGACTTTCATGGGCCGGCATACGGCGCCTTCCCATGGACTGGAGTTGTACAGGGCCGCGTCGATCAGGTCTTTCCTTCCCAGCAACACCCCGGAACATTGCGGCCCGCACAGACCTTTTCCACCGCTGAAACAATAAAGATCGACCCCGGTCTTTGCGTACCGGGTGAAATTCTCAAAGGGAGGAATACCGGCCGCGTCGTCCAGCAGCAGGGGAACGCCGGCGGCCTTGGTGATCTTGAGTGTCCTCTCGAGCCGGTCGTCTCGCCAGGTGGTGTAGACCATCGCGGTTTGCGGAGTGAGGACGGATTGCAAGTCGTCGACAGTTTTGGCGACGACAAGTTTGCCTCCGGCGAGGCGGATGGCGTTGTCGAATTCGCTGCGGCCCCCCATCATTACGACTTCGCTTTTCAGGCCGGTGGTGTCGGGCAATTGCCAGACAAGTTTGGGATCCGATCCGGCGATACAAGCCGCAGTCGCGGATGCCATTGCGCCGGCTGAGCCCGAGGTGACCATTCCAGATTCGGCGCCGGAGAGCTTGGCGAGATGGCGGCCAGCGGCTGCCTGCAGTTCAAACATATCGACAAAGAAATGCGAGGCCTCCCCGGTAGCTTCCCGCACCTCGGGCAACTCCAACGAACCGCTCAGGTAGGTCCAGGTGCCACGCGCATTGATAAATGGCCGGACCCCGAGGCGGGTGTAGATATTGGCGGAAAAGGATTTTCCCGTATTGGCAGCCACCGTAGTGGCAAAGCTGCGCGCGCCAATGGTGGCAAATAAAGGAGCGGCGGCCAGCAACTTAATAAACGATCGCCGGTCATTGAGATGAAGCTCGAGTTCGGACAAGGTATCTTCCCTTCCTGCTATCAGGCCGACTGCTTCCGGGCTTTGTTGAGTATGCGGCGAAGACTGTTTCCCACGACCAGGTCTTCTCCATCCTGGAGGGTCATGGAAATGATTTGTAAATGGTTGACTTTGGATCTGGGCTCTCTACCACTTACTGCAGGAACCAGGCTTGGATTATTGTTGGTGAGCACTTCGATACGAGGTTCATTCGCGCGGAGCTGCTCCGCACACTGATCGATGGTTAAACCGAACTTCTGCTCGTCCCACTGAACGGTGAGTGTGGGATAGCTATTACCAGTTTTGGGAATGCTTATGTCGGTGGTGACGCCGGGCACAGTATCGACAAGCTTTGCAATGCGCTCTACGCGGGAGGTCCACTCCTTATTCAGGGCGTTCAGGTCGGCCTGTGCCCAGTAGTCAACGCCGGCAAGGATTCCCATGATCTCTTCCTTACCCACCTTCATGGCGCGGCATACAGAACCTTCCCAGGGGCAGGTGTTTGCGAGGGCTGCAGTGATGAGGTCCTGGCGGCCCAGCAGTATCCCGGAACACTGCGGGCCACGGAAGCCTTTTCCTCCGCTAAAGCAGTAGAGATCGACGCCCATCTTGGCGAAGCGGGTGAAGTTCTCAAAGGGGGGAATGCCGGCAGCGTCGTCAAGCAACACGGGCACGCCCGCAGGCTTGCTGATCTTCAGCACCTCTGGTACGCGGTCGTCTTTCCAGGTGGTGTAAATCATGGCCGTCTGCGGGTTAATTGCCGCCTTCAGGCCGTCTACGGTGGGTACGATCACGA
The DNA here is from genome assembly GCA_963785315.1 of uncultured Acidobacteriaceae bacterium. GTDB lineage: Bacteria > Acidobacteriota > Terriglobia > Terriglobales > Acidobacteriaceae > PALSA-350. The sequence goes on from CAWAUX010000013.1 coordinate 168,978, forward strand.
GTTTGGCGCCGCAAAGACGAATGGCGTTATCAAAGGCGCTTCGCCCGCCAAGCATGATCACCTCGCTCTTCAATCCAGTGGTGTCGGGGAGCTGCCACACGTTCTTGGGATCGCAGCCCGCGATACATCCGGCCGTGGCCACCGCGATTGCTCCAGCCGATCCAGAAGTAATCATGCCCGACTCTGCGCCGGAGAGCTTGGCTAAATAGCGTCCCACGGCTGCTTGCAATTCGAACATGTCCACGAAATGATGGGAGGCTTCTTCAACGGCCTTTCGCACTTCGGGAAGTTCCAGCGAACCGCTCAGGTAAGTCCAGGTGCCGCGGGCATTAATAAAAGATCTGACGCCAAGCCGCGTGTATATATTTCCTGGGACCGACTTTTTGGCCGCCGCGACTACCGTGTTTGCAAGACTGCGTGAGCCGATGGTGGCCAATAGAGGAGCTGCAGCCAATAATTTAAGGAACGATCGGCGATCGTTTTGGCCTGCGGTGACGTTTTGCTCAAGTGACATGGTTTCCTTTCCTTTCGGAGATTGGAAGTTGGACGAATGATGCCGCAAATCAAGGCTTTGGCTGTCTCACCGCGATAAAGGAAATCTGTTCCCCGGTTGCCGTCTTCATGTCGAAGCTGTTCTGTAGAAGGGTCTGGGCGGGAAAACTCCCCTTGAAAAAGGTGCCGTAAAGGGGCACAACCTGATCCGTATACTGCATGTCCCGCAAATAGATGGTCGCCTGCACCACGTCGGGAAAGTCCAGGTCTGCCCCCTGGAGGTCATCCAATAGGTTGCGCATCGTCTGCCGCAGTTGCAAAGCTACATCTTGAGTAACGATGCCCTGGTCGGGAATGAAGCCGCTCTTGCCCGACATGTAATAGGTATCCCAATAAATGACCCCTGGGCTGGCCGTCGGACTAGGCTTCATATTCCTGATCTGAATTGACTTGCGCTTGGATAGATCGGATCCGGCGATAACGCTGAAGACGATATGGCTGTTTTTGGGAAGGCTCGCCACCTGGATCGTTCCCCGTCCGGGAGTATTGCCAAACTCAAAGTAAGACGCATAAATCTTGTTCATCACGCTGGCATTGGAGCTCGGTGCCTGCCCATTGTGACCGACCGGCGCGGGAGTGTTTGGCGCGGCTGCCTTCGCCTCTGCGCTGCTCAGGTATGGATTGACCCAGACGACGTTGGCCATGCTCATACCTGCCGTTTTTAAAATCGTAGCTACATTGTCGAGCGCCTGCTTGACCTCAGTCCCATAATCATCCGATATCTTGCCCGTGGCCCGATCGGTCCCATCCTGGGCCGACATGTAGAGCACTTCGCCGGCCTGGATTCCCGCAGGATCGATATGCTCCCCCTTTGGCCATCCTGGGGGCTCGATCACCTTCCGCTGCAGGGTATTGGCGGCTGCGATGCAGCTAATCTGGACCTTCTCTCCATTGGGGAGATTCGCCACCACCAGCACCGTGCGCGCCGGAGGATGATTACCGATCGCTTTCCAATAGACATCGTTCATGGCATCGATGTCCTGCTGGCTGGTCACATACACATGCATCCAGACGACGGAGCCAAAATCCATTCCCGCCGCGCGCAGCACGCCCTGCACGTTGCGCAATGACTGGCTGACCTCCTGGGAGAAGTCCTTGGGAAGGCTGCCATCGTTGCCCCGGCCATTCTGGCCTGCCACATAAAGCGTGTCCCCTGCCAGCACACCCGGACTCGACATGGAAGCCGCACTTCGGCCTTCGACGTTGATGACCTTCAGCGCACCGCCCTTCTGGGCCAATAACTCCGTGCCGCAGGAAATAGCAAATAGACAGGCAAACACGATCAAAGCGTGCCTAGGGGAGTGATTCATGCCTTCTCCTTGGAGAAATACTCGCCAGAACGGATGGTTGCCGGCTGAGTTACGTGCAGACTTAGAGGTGCACCGGCGAAACTAGCCCGGCAGGCGATGAATCCAGATCGTGCCCGATCTGGATCGGCCAGCCCAGCAGGATTTCATATCGTTACGCTTTATTTCATTTACACTTTATTTCATATCGAAACAAAGGCTTGGCGAAATTTTACATGCCCAGCAACTGCTGTCAATAAAAAGTGGCATCCGCTGCCCCGATGACTGTGCCTAGAAAGCGATCGATGACATCCAGACTCTCGCCTTTCCCGCTGTTGACGCTTGTATCCCTTGTGCTCTCGTACTCATTTGCCGCTGCGCAAGATGCGCCCACACCCGTAGCGGAGCCACCGGCGGCTGCCACTCCGGTCACCCCTCGCGCACCGGTCCCGGACAAACCGTTTGAACTGCACGCGCTCACGCCGGAGTTCTGGAAGGTGTTTGATAAGAACGCCAAGCTGGAGACGATGGGCACCGGTTTCGCCTTCACGGAAGGACCGGTCTGGGACCGGAGCGATTTTTTGTGGGTGAGCGATGAAAAGGGGAATCGAATCGTCAAGCTCTATCCAGGCGGCCGTATCGAAACAACACTCTCAGTGATCGATCCGGATGGAAGCACCTACGATCGACAGCATCGCCTGTGGAGTACCTCGAGCGGTTTGCGTTCGGTCATCCTGCTTTCCGCGGACGGCAAGAGCTTCCAGGTCATCGCGGACCATTATCAAGGGAAAAAGCTGAATACTCCGAACGACATTGTTATGGGGCCGGACGGGGCCATGTATTTCACCGATCCAATTATCGATTTGCGGCCCGACCAACAGCAGGAGCAGCCACAATCGATCTACCGTATCGGGGCCGATAACTCCTTAACACTGCTGACAAGGGAGTTGTTAGCACCGAACGGATTGGCGTTTTCGCCCGACGGAAAATATCTATACGTCGACGACGACAAAACGAAGGAAATACGCCGCTTTGACTTCCACAAGGACGGAACCATCTCCGGCAGCATGGTCTTCGGCACACTCGTTGATCCGGGAAGCCGGGGGTCGCCTGACGGAATGAGGGTCGACAAACATGGCCGGCTCTTCGTCTCCGGGCCCGGCGGTTTCTGGGTCTATAACAAAGCCGGCGAGCACATCGGAAGCGTGCAGATGCCGCACAGCATGGCTAACCTTGCCTGGGGCGGTCCTGGTTACTCCAAGCTGTACATCACCGCGGGCAATACCGTGTATATCCTGCAGACGAAGACGCATGGGTTTATCCCGTACGAGAGTAAAAAGTAGACCGCGACTGGAGAGAACGGCTTCATGAATCAACAACGGAAGTTCTGCGTGCTGGCCGCATTCTGTGCGGCCTTTGCCGCACAGTTATGCGCGCAAAAACTGCTCCCGGTCTCAGTCGCGGTGTCTACCAACTACCAGCTCAACGGCGTGGCGGTAAGCCATGACGACCGGATCTTCCTTGCCCTTCCCCGGTGGGTTCAACCGGATAGCTTCTCTGTGGGCGAAGTGAAGGAGGGCAAAGTTGTGCCCTACCCGGGCGGAGACTGGAACACCTGGCACCAGGGCCTGGATGAAGAGAACCGTTTTACGGCGGTGAATGCAGTGTGGATCGAGCCCGGCATACCAGACGCGCTGTGGGTGGTTGATTGCGGGCAAGGCATAGCGCACGGGAAGAAGCTGGTGAAGATCGATCTGAAAAACAATACGGTCAGCCGTGTATATCACTTCAGCCAGAAAGACGCACCCGTGGCAGCCTGCCTGAACGATGTTCGCATCGCCAGGGGCCACGCATTCCTCACCGAATCAGGCCTGGGAGCGATACTGACGGTGGATTTGAAGACAGGTCGAGTCAGGAGACTTCTCGCAGCGAGCAGCAAAACCAAGGCCGTCCCCGGCCGCACTGCTGTCGTCGATGGGAGAAAGTTGGCCGGTCCTGATGGAAAGCCGCCGGTCGTCAATGCAGACGATATCGAGATCTCTCCGGATCAGAACTGGCTTTATTTCGGCATGCCCATGGGGGGCGATCTCTGGAAAGTGAAGGTCAACGACCTGTTGGATGACTCGCTGGATGAGAAAGCGCTCGATGCGCGAGTGCTCGATGACGGACCGATCATACCGATCGGCGGCATATATATGCTTCCCAATGGAAGTCTCCTGCTGAGCGATGTGGAAAAACATGCGCTGCAGTTGCGAACGCCGGACGGCAAACTTACTATGTTGGCCCAATCGAAATGGTTAGATTCGCCAGACGGCATGTCTCTCGACAAGGATGGACGGATTTATATAGCGGCCTCTCAGGCAGGCCGCATTCCGGCGTGTAACCGTGGGGTAGATGCAACCACTCGACCATTTCGGGTACTCCGCGTTACGCTTCCACGCGATCTTTTGAAACCTGCATCGGGGACCAAATGACAGTGAGGCAAAAAGGAATCCTGACGATCGCGGCATGCTTTCTTGGTGTGACAGTTGCCTGGGGCCAAGGCCAAGCTCCGCAGGATCCGAGAGAGCCGGCGGTATTAGCTCACTGCAAGAACCCACCGCTGACAGCCCCGGATTATGGCCAGCCGCGGCTGGGGCTTCGAGACTATAAGGTCATAGAAATCCCCGGCGTCATCGCTGCGGGGCAGAAATGGAAGTCTGTTTGGGAACAGATGGGCGACAACGGCGATGGGATTGTGGGATCACCCGACGGCGGCCTTCTGATCGCGCAAAACGATAGCAGCGACGTATTGAAGCTCGATCATCAGGGCAAGCCTTCGATCGTCTACAAGGATACGAATACGGGCGGTTCTCTTTCGATGAACTCGATGGGCGCGCTATTTATCGTGGCCAGGGGCTTCCACCCATCGATTTCAGAGCTTGCACCAAATCGCAAAATTTTGGCTGACCACTATCAGGGCGATCCCCTGGATTGCAGCGGCGTGGTTCTGAACGATCTGAGTGCGGATAGCAAGGGCGGTGCGTATTTCACGATGGGCGGGGTGTTTTACGCCAGTCCGAGCGGCAAAATCACCAGGTACGACAGCAAGAATCTCAGAGGCCCGAACGGGATCATCCTGAGTGCAAATGAAAAGACACTCTATGTGAGCAACAGACTCGTGCTCGTGGCCTTCGATGTTCAGCCCGATGGCTCGCTTACAAACCAGCGGGATTTTGGCAAACTCGAAGCTGGGGGCTTTGGCGACGGCAGCGCCATCGATGCTGAAGGACGTATTTACGTGACAACCGCACCTGGCGTCCAGGTCATCGCTTCGGATGGCAAGTATCTGGGTCTGATCCCTACTCCTCGACCGGTCATCAGCGTGGCTTTCTCCGGCCCGGATAAGAAAACGCTCTTCGTCCTAGCCCAGGGCGCCAAAGATGCCCAGGGAAAAGAGGTCGACAACGCAGCCCAGGTCTATTCCATCCCGATGATCGCGCAAGGCTTCACAAAACGGGCTAAGTAGGGTGGTGACCGCTTCAGCCGGCCACGGACAGAGTCGGTTCGAGGGGGAAAACCGTCCCCTCAGCGGTTAAAAGCCCCCGCGCGATACATTTACGGCACGGCTGAAGCCGTGCCCTTCGTACAGAGCGTTTTTCCGCAGCCTGTAAAGCCGTTCCTGTTTTTAGTCACTTACGTACGGGCTGAAGCCCGTACCGTTCAAAGACCGGGGTTTTCCGCAGCCTGCTAGGCCCGTGAGTAAGGTTCTAGAAACTGCTTCATTGCTTCGCGGATAACTTTTTGTTGAGCTTTGTCTGGGGTGACGCCGTCGGGGCCGAAGACGCGGCTGGCGTCGCGAACTATGGTTGTTTCTTTGAACACCCCGCGCGCAGTTAAAAGGTATTGGGTCGCTCCGGTAATGGTTTGAAACGCCTGTACCCGGCCGAACATTTCAAAGGCTTCATTCTGCTTGCCCGCATTCCATAGTTCGAAGACGGTCTGAAGAAGATCGGCGTAAGTGATGATGGGCACATAACCGTCAAAACCTGCCCGGAGTTCATCAAGCATTTGAATACAGTTATGCGCAGCCATGACCACGAACTTGTCGCCAAGCCGCTTCCTGAATTCCGGGATGCGGGGCAGCGGGCTGCCCGTGGTTTCGTCTTTGACTCCCTTCAGCGTGGGAACCTGCTCGTAGAGTTCAACGATGAAATCGACGCTCATATCACCGTAGCTCTGTATCATCAGCGGCAGATCGGTGGCCGCGCCCAAAGCTTTGTAATAGTCCAAAACCGCTCGATCGCTTACCTTTTCGGCGCTCTTGTCTGCAAGGGCACCCGGGGGCAAGGAAATAAGTCCATCTGCGCCGCACTTGGCAGCGTGTTGGGCATAGCGAACGGCGGCGTTCACATCGCCACCTGACGCCTGCACTCCGATTATTACGGCGGTTTTTCCTCCCTTGGCGGCGGCCATGATGGACTCGGCTCCGTCCATTCGCTCTTTCTCGGTAAGGTGGAACCATCCACTGGAATTCAGCGGCCACATGAGACCCGGCACACGATTACTGTTGCAAAATTTGACCTGTGCAGCCAGGCAATCGAGGTCGAGCTTGTTGTCCGGGGTGAAGGGCGTCTGAGCAACCGGAAACAAGCCCCTCCAGGGTTTGGAACCCGGCTTCAACACACCCGAGGCCACGGCTGTTCCGGGAGCCACGATAGCGGCCGCACCGAGCGCGGCTACAGCGGCGGTTCGGATGAATTCACGTCTATTCCACTGATCCTTTTTCATGCCATCGCCTGTTTACGCGCCTTTTCGAGCTCCTGGCGAATGCGATTGCCTACGATGAGATCCTGGCCCGGCTGCATCGTCACGGAGAAAATTTGCAGTTGGTTGGGACCACTTACGTTTGAATCATAGATTTTGTCGAGCTCCTCTCTCGCCAGGACCCCACTGAAATTGAACCCTGTCCACACGTCGATCCGAGGATTTCCGTCGCGCAAGAGCTTGCCGCATTGATTCGCCGTCAAGCCAAATTTCTTTTCGTCCCAGGCTATGGTCAAGGTGGGATAACTGTTGCCCTTCTCCGACGGAGGAGTCAGGATTTCTGTCTGGACTCCCGGTACCGTGGACACCAACTTCGAGATGCGCTCCATCTGGCGCTGCCAGGTTCCCTCGATGACCGCTGCCTGTGGCTTGGACCAGTAATCGAGGGCGGCGAGGACGCCCATGATCTCTTCCTTGCCGACTTTCATCGGCCTGCAAATGGAGCCTTCCCAAGGACTGCAGTTGTACCTGGCCGCGTCGATCAGGTCCTTGCGGCCTAACAAAAGTCCGGAGACCTGCGGTCCACGCAGGCCCTTTCCACCGCTGATACAAAAAAGATCGACGCCCGTCTTTGCCAGGGTAGTGAGGTTCGAATACGGGGGAATGTGCCCGGCCTGGTCCAGAAACACCGGAACGCCGGCGGGCTTGGCTATCTTGAGGATTTCCTGGAGGCGTTCGTCGCCCCAGGTGGTGTATACCATTGCGGTCTGCGACGTGAGCGCAGCGGGGAGATCATTGACGGTAGGCGCGACAACCAGCTTGGCTCCGGCGAGCCGTATGCAGCTATCCCAGGGGGTGCGTGGGCCGAGGAAGGCTACCTCTCCTTTCATGCCGGTCGTGTCGGGCAACTGATAAATTTTCTTGGGATCGGACCCGGCGATGCAAGCCGCAGTTCCCGCCGAAATAGCGCCCGCCGAGCCAGAGGTGATCATGCCCGATTCGGCGCCAGAGAGTTGCGCGAGACGACGGCCGGCGGCAGCCTGCAGCTCAAACAGGTCGACGAAATAATGGGAGGCCGCTTCGCAAGCGGCGCGCACCTCAGGCAGCTCGAGCGATGCAGTCAGATAGGTCCAAGTCCCAACACAATTAATCACTGGCCGAACGCCGAGGCGAGTGTAGATATTGTTGGAGAAGGACTCATTGGAGCCAGTTGGGTTGGCGGTGGCGGCTACGGCAGAGGCAAAGCTGCGCGCTCCGAGGGAAGCGAACAGGGGCGCAGCAGCCAGCAGCTTGAGGAAGGATCGGCGATCATTCAGGTTATTCAGGTTATTTTGAAGCTCTCGGTCAGACTGCATAATGTTGTGATTCCCCTGGGCAATAGCTATGTCGACCTATGCGGCCCGGTGTCTTCAGTCGAAGTTAGCAGCTTCGAACGTTCCGGTAATCACTGCCGTGAAATTTTACCCGGCGTGCCGTGGCGAAGCAAAGATGGCCTTTGTTTGACGTCAAGGCGCACAGCAGGTCCCTCGGCTTCGCTTCCGCGGCACGCAGGGACAGGCGGGATGACAAAGTGAGGGGTTGCGCTTCCATGCAATGTTGTCGCTGATGGATCGGTAGATCGGAAGTCCCCCGGCAACCTGATTTCGTACACTCCCACTCGTCTTAATCTTTTCAACAAATTACGACGACGAAAGACTGCATCCTCCCCTGATTTGGACACCTTTGACTATCAGCCGTCCCTCCTGAACGCTTAGGTGTGGCTGCGGTAACCCGCAGCCACACATGCTTAGAAGACCAGCTTTAAAGCAACTTGCATGATGCGAGGGTCTCGGGCCGATGTCACATAACCGAAACCGCCTGTGCCGGTATTGTTGATACTGCCTGCCGGATTGTTGAATTGCGCGTGATTGAATACGTTGAACGCCTCTGCCCGGAACTGCAACTGGGTTTGCTCGGTGATCTGCGTATCCTTCAACAAGGACAGATTGTAGTTATCGATGCCGGGGCCAGAGAAAAAGCGGCGCGAAATGTCCCCCACCTGACCGATCGGATTGTTCATGAAATAGTTTGGATTGAAGTAGGGCTGGCCTGATCTGGGATTCCGGTTGGTGTACAAAGAGCTTCCATTCTTGGCGGCGCTTGGCGTATCGAAAGGAAAGCTAAAATCGCCAACCAGATCGCGATCATCTGATTCCGAGAGTCGAACTGGCTGACCGCTGGCAAGTGTGGTAAGCCCCGCCAGGGACCATCCGGCCGTAAACCGCTTTGCGATATCGCCTTTGCCGAAGTAGTTATCGAAGGGCAGCCGCGCAGCATAGCTTGCCGCAAAATTGTTTCGCAAATCGAAGATCGACAAGCCATAGCTCGCTGCCGGGTTGAAGCAATTGGTTGCGTCAAATACGTCCGAGCCATTATCCATAGCTTTCGAATACGTATAAGCAAGCAAGAAGTTGCCCCACTTGCCCGAGCTCTTGAGACTTGCCTGTAAGGAGTTATACGAGGAGTGGGCAGCCGATTTGTACCACGGGTTAGAGCCGATTCCATCCAATCCAAGCGCACGGGTAGTAGTGATTGCCTGCCCGGCCGCCGAGGTATAGTCGACTTGTTCGCCGAAGGGGCCGCAAGTTGCCGATCCGGGAGCGACGTTCGCAGGATCACTCAGTAAGAGACACAGCGCCTGGTTTCCAGGGTTCGCTTCGACGCCGGTAAGAAGGTGCGTCCCCACCGTGCCCACATAGCTGACACTCATCACCGTGTTATTGCCGAATTCTCGCTGAACAGAAAGCTCGAACTGCTGTGAATACGGCGTGACGTTATGTATGTAGTAGAACTCGGAACCCGAGACCGGTTCGACTTGCGCCCAAGGAAAGTTTGTAAAGGGATGCTGTGGGGACACATTCTTTGGCGGGTAATTGAAGGGAAACTTTATTCCTTCAAAACGCCCGGTCGGCCGATCGATATAGGGCGAAGCGAGCAGAGGGGGAACAGGGCTGACCCAGTTCGAACCATAGGGGGCATCGCCGGATTCGTAGAAGGAAGTGGCGTCCTCAATGCCTTGGTAGAAGAGGCCATAGCCAGTACGTATGCTGGTCTTTCCAGGGCCGCCGAGAAGTTTACCTAGAAATCCACCGTCAACACTTGGTGCGTAAGCGATCCCGACTCTCGGAGCAAAGTTATTGTAGGCAATAGGCGCCAGCGTTCTGGGGATCCCGGGATCGAGGGGTACAACCAGTCCAAGAGGGGCGCCCGGGAAGGACAACGATTGTTCGCCCGGGACGAGTGCTTCCAGTTTATTGGTTGCATCGTACCAGGGCGTGCTCACCTCCCAACGCAAGCCATAGTTTATGGTTAACGTTGGCCGAACACGCCAGCTATCCTGCAAATAAGCGCCATAATATAAATCTCGTGTATCAAGAATCTGGAAGCTCTGTTGACTAAAAGACGCCGGAGCGCCAATGAGATAGTCGGCAAAATCAAGGCCTGTTTCCGAGCCGTTGAAGCTAAAAGCCCCGTTCGGGGTGGAGGGGTGACGCTGGATGATCTGGTCGTAGTGGAAATCGCCGCCTGCCTGGATGCTGTGCGTTCCAATGACCTTGGTCCAATTGTCGATCACCTGTATGGTGTTGTTGACCTGGCTGGTAATACTTGTGGAGGAGCCAAAACTGTAGTTATTGAACTCAAACTGTGGAACAGCGGTGTCTGCAGGAAACACATTCCCGAGTCCGCCGGTGCTGTTCCAGGGGGAGTTAAAACCCAGAGAGTCGAGGGTGACTCCCTTGCCGCCTATGATAGTCCCCTCATTGGCGTTGTCCCGCAGGTAAACGACACGAATATCATTGACCGTGTTGCTGCTGAAGGTTGTGGTAAGGCCCACGTCCCCCATCAGGGTATTGCCAATATTCCCCTGGGAAAAACCTGGGATGTTCACACCGGTATAGGGATTGACTCCGTTGAATTTATCCTGAAAGTAGTAGGCAAACGCCTGCCCGATGGGGGTGTTTACATCTCCACGGATTCCATACTTGTTATCGCTTAAGGTCGAGGGAAAAGCGGCTGTCTGGTAATGACTCCCATCCGCTGAGTTGGGCGCGGGGATGTACTTTAAACTATTCACCGCGACCGGCGACCACGCAGCTTGGGGAATCACAGCGTTGGGAAATACGCACTGGGCCGGGCTGACGCATCCATCGGTGTAGTATGGCTCTCCGTTGGTTACGGGATACCCGAGTTGCTGGGAGAGAACACTTGCGAAGTAGGCACCGTTTACCCCTGTGCCGCCGTTTGCCGGGGTGGCCCCGATAAATGCCGCCGATTGGTCGCTCAAAGCCCCCGCGCGATCGGCATTGGTAGGCACTGGGAAAAACTGCGTTTGCCCGATGGTTTGCCTGGTTCCCTGGTAGTCGACAAAAAAGAACATCTTGTTCTTCTTTATAGGACCACCAAGTGTTCCGCCAAACTGGTTTTGAATGTAAACGCCGCGAGTAGGGGAATAGTAGTTCCTGGCATCCAGGTCAGTGTTGCGCAGAAAGTCGAAGGCGTCGCCGTGAAAACTGTTGGTTCCGGACTTGGTGACGACATTGATTTGGCCGCCGCTGTAGTTACCATATTCGGCATTGAAGTTATTGGTGATAATGCGAAATTCGGCGATGGAGTCCAGATTTGGAATGAGCGCGGCGCCATTGTGAACGCCTTCCTGAGAGTCTCCTCCATTGACCATGAACCCATTTGCACCCGTTCGACCGCCGTTGACTGACTGAGTTCCGTCGGTAAGGTCGCCAGATACTCCAGTCTCTGACAACCCGGCGCCCTTGGTCAGCCCAGTGCTCTGGTAGGGTGAGACGCCTGGCTGAAGGGCTAATAAGTCGATGAAGGAGCGTCCATTGAGCGGCAAGGCCGCAATCGTCTCCCCCGTGATTACCTCTCCCATTTGCGTGTTCTCTGTTTCCACCTGGAGCGCGTTGCTTTGGACGGTTACGACGTTATTTACGGCGCCAACCTGCAAAGCGATATCGATGCGGACTGCTGAATTGGCGTCGACTTTTACGCCTTGCTCCAAAAAGTCCCGGAAGCCGGCCTGACTGGCGCTGACGTCATAATTGTCAACATCGAGAGCGGGAACGCTGTAAAAGCCCTTTGAGTCAGTAACAGTTGTGTGCTTTGCGCCGGTCGACTGACTGGTGATAACGACGGTAACCCCGGGAGTCAGCGCGCCGCTGGGATCCGTAATAACTCCCGAGATCGAACCGGTAATTGCGGCCCACGCCACAACGGCCGTAAACAGGAAAAATACAATCGCGATGCTCGTAGAAGCACATCGTCTCAGTCGATTCATTTGCAGCGACCCCCCTCAAAATGAACTCTCAGGAATGTGAAGCGTGGCCCGGTGTAAAGCAAAGACGGCCGCCGTAACCAATGCCGAAGAGAGTACAGCCCTCTACTGGAAGCGCCGGCAGGTGACAGACTGTGCCAGTCGCAAGATTCGGCAATTTCGAATCACACGAAAAAAGTGCGGTCAAACTGGTAATGCGAGGCGCCCAAAGACTGTCTTACTGCCACTAAGGAAGGTCGAGTGTCGCCACTAAGAGAATTCGAAAGCTTTGGCATCGTGACTTTCCCGACGTCGAATCGTTTCGATGAAGTCTGTGAGATCTCTCGTTTTTTGCTGCAAACCGGCCCGGTGAATCATTGCTGGGAGCAACTGCGTTTTTCCAGGACCAGCTGGGGTGTGGCCTAAAATTAATAAAGAATAATATTCATGTCAAGAGAAAATTCTCAGAGCATTAAACATGCGCATTCGGAAGGAACCAGCCGAAATCGAAAACACTTAGGGGGCTCGGGCTGGCGTTAGCTTTTTTTTCTTGCTCATTGTGAAAATTTGCTTTAGTTTCGAGCGAACAAAGCTTGAGACCGTTCCTAACTCGAACGCAATTCAAGCGCTGCTACTCGCCTTCCCCCTAGAGTTCTGATCATCCGTTCTGATCATCCACGGAGGTAGCGCGGCGGGGATGGGCGGAGCGCCATCGAATGTGTTGGAGTGAATCATAGGAGCACTGCCATGGAGAGACAGGGTCAGGATCAGGTCGATAGGCGTGCATTTCTTAAAACTGCCGGCGTGCTCACCCTTGGTCTTGGTGCGGCTGCTTTGCTGCCTGCAGACGAAGCCGAGGCGGCGGGTACGCTGAACCCCGGCTCCAAGCCGTGGCGTGGCTTGTTTCCGATTGCGCAGACACCATTCACCGCGGACAATAAGCTGGACCTCGATTGCCTGGTTGCTGAGGTCGGATTCTGCAATCGCACTGGTATACCGGGCCTTCTCTGGCCGCAGGGCTCCAGCGGATGGACGACCCTTTCCGAGAAAGAGCGGCTGGACGGAGCCGAGGCCATGCTGGCCGCGGGAAAGAGCGGCAAGACCGCGTTGATCATTGGTGTTCAGCCCCTGGATGGCGACGTCAATACTGCGATTCGCTATGCCAGGCACGCTGCCAAGCATGGCGCAGATGGACTGGTGTCCCTGCCTCCCGGCTTCGACAATGGCCAGCCGGAAAAGAAGCTTACCCCGCAGGACCACCTGGACTATTACAAGGCCGTAGGCGCGGCGACAGACCTTCCCATCATGGTGCAGAGCCACGGTGATATGAGTGTCGACCTGATCTTAGCGATGTATGAGCAGGTCCCCACATTGAAAGGCCTGAAAGATGAGACCGGCAATACCCTAACCCGCCTGCCGGAATTCAAGAGACGAACGGATAACAAGCTCATAGTCATGGATGCCGAAGGGGCAATCCAAATGCTTTCTGGAATGCGCCTCGGTTTTGACGGTTACATTCCCAAAACCGGCCTGGCCGATCTTTCCCAGATGGTGTTCGATTTGTGGTATGCGGGCAAGCAGAGGGAAGCGTTTGATATGTTCGGCAGGATACAAGCGTTTCAAACCATTCCGGGCGTGATGCAGTACATTTTGACCGCACGCGGGGTGTTTAAAGAGACCACTACCATTCGCGATGCGCACCGCATTTTCGGACCTAATGGCATGACGCCAGACGAAGCTCAAAGAAAAATCATCCGCGAAGAGCTGGCGCAATTTCTAGGGCCCTATTTACACGCATAGATTTGTCTGAAACTGCCGCACATGCCCAGGGCTACAGGCTCGGGTTGCAAGTGAACAAAACGATGGGTCCCGCACGCTGACTTCGTCTTTACCGGCCCGCGCCAACTTGCATGGTGCCGTTCTTTCTGTTTGAAGCGCGCACCAATCATGATTGCAGAGGCACAACAGCAGAACGCGCGGCTATATTGGTTGCTTTACTTTTTGAGGGGATCTCTCAAGCAGATGAGACACAGCCGGCGTGCACACAGGTTAGCTGCTTCCGCTCTGTTTCTGCTGGCTGCAATGCCGTCGATGGGGCAAATGAGTGTTGAGCAAGGCGCCCAGCAGTTTCAGGCGAACTGTGCTGGATGCCACGGTGCAGACGGCAAGGGCGGGGACAAGGGTCCATCGATCGCGACGCTGCCAAGTGTGGTCGCGCTCTCTGAAGTTGAACTGATCAAGATTGTGCGCGATGGCACCAGCGCGGGTATGCCGTCCTTTGAGCGGCTTGGCGATGCGGAGATCACTGCGGTGGTGGGTTATCTGCGCACACTACAGGGAAAGACTGCCGTCTCAAACACGGATAAGCTGACGGGAGATGCCGTCGCTGGACGCGTCCTTTACTTCGGCAAGGCGCAGTGTTCAAGCTGCCATATGGTGAACACGGGGGGTCTGGGCCAGGGCGGGTTTATCGCTTCGGACTTGACCGGCTACGGCGCGAACCATACGGCGAGTGCAATCAAGCAAGCAATCGTGCAACCGGATACTCCGTTGGACCCAGCCTCGCGTGTGGTCGAGGTACAGACCAAGACGGGGCAGAAACTTATTGGCGTGGTGCGCTCCGAGGACAACTTCAACCTGGCGCTGCAAACCGAAGACGGCCGTTACCACTTTCTGACGCGGAGCAACCTGGCGGAGGTGAACTACAAGCAATATTCGCTGATGCCGCGCGATTACGGCACTCGGCTAACGAGCAAGGAGCTGGATGACCTGGTTAGCTTCCTTATCGTTACGGGGAAGAACGCCCCTGCAGAGGCCATGCCTCCGCGACGGAAGCGGCACGGCGATAGACCACCAGCCAACCAGTGAGATCGACACGATTGAAGGCAGCCAGGGGGAGAATGACGAGATTGGCCAAAATTGGGTGTGGGCTTGCGGCGGCGAGCTGCCTGCTACTCGCGGTGGAGAGAGGGGTGGTGGAGGCCGCGACCCAGCCGGATGCGAAGGGCAGCGCTGCAGCGGCGATTGGCGGTATCGGCCTTATCGACGTGCAGCAGAGCGACCTGGAGCAGACGGCCATCGCGGATAACTGGGTCTCCTACAACGGTGATTACACCGGACGCCGTTACAGCAGCATGACGCAGATTACGCCGGAGAACGCAGGCCACCTGGTAGCGAAGTGGGTGTTCCATACCCAGGAAGTTGGCCCCCTCGAGGTGACTCCCGTGGTCATCGCGGGAGTGATGTTCATTACCAGCGCCAACGCCGCGTATGCGCTCGACGCGAAAACGGGGATGGAGCTTTGGCATCACACAAGAGCCATCACTCAGGGACTGGTTGATGACGCCTCCAGCCATCACAATCGAGGTGTCGCGATTCTGGGCACGCGGGTTTATATGGAGACTGACAACGCGCACCTGTTGTGCCTGGATGCGCGCTCGGGCAACTTGATCTGGGACGTACCGTATGCCACGGGCAACAAGAACTATGGAGCAACGAGTGCACCTCTGATCGTAAAGAACAAGGTGTTGGTGGGCACGTCGGGCGGCGACGACGGGGTGCGCGGCTTCCTGGCGGCATTCGATGCGCAGACGGGCCGTGAGGCGTGGCGGTTCTGGACCATCCCCGGGCCGGGCGAGAAGGGCAACGAGAGCTGGCCAGGCGATATGTACCTTCACGGCGGCGGAGCCACCTGGATGCCGGGGACGTTCGATCCGAAATTGAATACTCTTTATTGGGGCACGGGTAATCCTTCGCCGGACTACGACGGCAGCGTGCGGCCGGGCGACGATCTGTACACGAGTTCCCTGCTGGCTTTGGACCCAGACACTGGCAAGCTGAAGTGGTACTTCCAATACAGCCCGCATAACCTGTACGACTATGACGGACTGCAGACGCCGGTGCTGGTGAACGCAAACTTCAAGGGGCAGCCGCGCAAGCTGATTGTGACGGCAAGCCGAAACGGGTTTCTGTATATCCTGGACCGGACGAATGGAAAGTATCTCTACTCTAAGAAATTTGTCATGGCCGAGAACTGGGCCACGGGCATTGACGATAACGGACGGCCTATCTCCAGCAACATGATTCCGGATGAGAAGGGTGTTCTTGTTTGTCCCAGCGCTAGCGGAGGAACCAACTGGTACTCCCCCAGCTATAGCGAGGCGACACACATGTTCTACTTCCGCTCGATGGAGGCGTGCAGCATCTTTACTTCGAAGACAGAGCCGTTCCAGGAAGGCCTCGAGTATTACTCAACCGGAACGCGGACACCGACGGGCCAGATTACCAAGGGTTTCATCAACGCCTTCGACCTTAATAAGCTCGATTTCGCGTGGCGCAATCCTCAGATCGGCGCTCCGTTTGCCTGGGCCGGTGTGATGTCAACCGCAACAGGTCTGGTTGCATTTGGAGACGATGCACACAATTTTGTAGTCCTTAATGGACGCACCGGGGCGCCGCTGTGGCACTTTAACATTGGACAAACGCCCCGCGCATCCCCGATGAGCTACGCGGTGAGTGGAAAACAATACTTTGCCTTGGCGGCAGGGGATGATGTGTTTGCGTTTGCTTTGCCGTAGCACGATGGGAATTGATACGTGGTTCAGGTGAATGATATGACACGAGAGCTTATATCGCTTGATGGTGTGTTTGCTGTCCCACCGCTGGCGCGCAGCGCGGAGAGTGGCCGACGCATTGATTTCGAACAGAACTCGCGCATTGTTCGATATATCGCCCAGGGCGGAATTTCCCGGTTCATCTATGGGGGCAATGCCTTCCTCTATCATTCGACGCTGGCTGAATACGAGCAGTTGCTGGAGTGGCAAGCGAGTATGCAACGGGACGGGCAGTTGTTCCTTATGAGCGCAGGCCCTTCGTATGGTCGATTGATGGACCAGGCTGCTTTGCTGCGCCGCTTTGCCATTCCCTTTGTGATGATCCTTCCTTGTGGAGATCCACGCGATGCAGCCGGACTTGAGCGAGGCCTGCGCGAGTTTTCGGAGGCCTCCGGCACTCGCTTGATGATTTACGTGAAAGAGGAAACGAACATGGGAGCCAATCTCATGGCTGGTCTCGATTCAGTCGCTAAACTAGTCGACGAAGGGATCTGCGTTGCGATTAAGTACGCCGTGGTCCGGGAGGATCCGGGCGAAGATAAGTATCTCGACGAACTGCTCAAACGGGTAGACCGGTCGCGGGTAATCAGTGGTATCGGGGAGCGTCCGGCGGTTACCCATCTTCGTCAATGGGGACTGCCTGGATTTACTACGGGTTCGGGGTGCCTCGCCCCCACGTTGAGCGCTGCTGTCTTCTCCGCTTGCCGCGAACGTGACTATGCGGAAGCAGAGCGTGTCCGTGCCCGGTTCCTGGATTTTGAAGACCTTCGCGATGCGTGGGGACCAGGCCGTGTTCTGCATCATGCACTGGAGATTGCCGGCATCGCTCATACCGGATCTATTCCACCGTTCGTTTCGGAGCTCTCCGCGGAGCAGAAGAATCGCATAAGACCGGTCGTGGAGGAACTGTTGGCGAGGCAGGACGAGTTGGTTTCGACTCGCAGCGGCGTGTTGGGGAAGGGGTGACACAGGTGTGATGACACACAAAGGCGCGTCGAGTGCTGTGGCACCCCACTCAAGCCAAACCGGGCTTGAATGAGGCACCCAGCCTTTGCTGGGAGAAAGGCGCACAGCAGGTCCCTCGGCTACGCTTGGGATGACAAGGGGAGGACGGTGACTTTTATTATGAGCCGCCCAATAGGATGGACAGAGAAACAGCAGGTCTCTGCGCTTTGCTCCGGTCGGGATGCAGGGGTTTCGGATCTAACAACGGGTTTCCTGGAGGCTGACTATGGTAAGTTCGAGCGCCGCAGTCGTTGCGCCCGTGGGACGCAACACGCGATGGCTCGTCCTTGCACTGCTTACCGTAGGCGTCATTATTGCCTATACGGACCGTATCAATCTGTCGTCTGCCCTGCCCGAAATTCGAAGGAGCTTCCCACTCTCGCCGGAAGCATCGGGAATCCTGCTGTCAGCCTTCTTCTGGTCGTATACGTTGCTGCAGATGCCGGCCGGATGGATTGTCGACCGGTTCGGCCTGAAGTGGCCGTATGCCGCGGGACTCTTTTTGTGGAGCGCGGTTTCTGCGGCGACTGCGCTCGTGAGCTCGCTCAATGGCCTGATTGCCGTACGCATAGCACTCGGGATCGGCGAATCCATCGTTACCCCCGCGAGCATGCGCTATATCAGAAAAAACTTCGCTGAGGACGAACGGGGTCTGCCGATTGGCATCTTTATGTCCGGGACCAAGTACGGGCCTGCAATCGGGGCTCCCATCGCAACTTATCTTGTCTTAGGCTACGGATGGAGATGGATGTTCGTCTTGAACGGCGCCCTCTGCTTCCTCTGGCTGGTTCCCTGGTTTCTCTTTGTCAGGAGCGAGAGCACTCCAGTTCCAGAAAAGCGGGCTGAAGAGGAGACTGTCTCCTGGGCTGCGCTTCTAAGCACTCCGCTCATGTGGGGCACCTGCGTCGCTACATTTTGCTATATGTACTTTGTTTATTTCTGCATGACCTGGATGCCAACCTATTTCAAGGATCGGTTTGGCCTTTCATTGACGGCGTCAGGTTGGTTCACATTCATGTCTTTCGGCGGGCTGGCAACGATCGCGATCTTATCGGGCTGGGCCGCCGATCGACTCATTGCTCGCGGGCGTGACGCCATCACGGTACGAAAAGCATTCACGATTGTGGGTTTCGCGCTTGCCTTTAGCGAGATCTTCGGAGCCTTCTCAAACTCGATCACAGTCACTCTCTTCCTGGCTGTGTTCTCATTGAGCGGACTCGGCCTGGCCACGGCGAACTACTGGGCCCTGACCCAGACGTTGACGCCTGCGTCGGCTTCCGCCCGGGTGGCGGGTATACAGAACACCGCGGCGAACCTGGCGGGAATCGCGGCCCCATGGATCACCGGCGTTCTGGTGCAAAAGACAGGAAACTTCAACGCGCCGCTGGTCGCTATTGGCTTCTGGCTTATGGTGGGCGTCGGTTGCTACCTGTTTCTGGTCAGGGAAAAATACGCGTTGCGATAGCGGCGCCGCACCAGAGCTCACTGGAAGAGCAAGAACATGGGAGAGTCTATCTGATATTGATTGCCGGCGGCCTTTAGAAGGCCTGTCGCCGGGTTGCGCGCAAAGACAACAATATTCGCTGAATCCTGGTTGGCCACCAACAACCACCGATCGCTCGGATCGATGGCAAAGTAACGGGGCGTTTTGCCTCCGCAGGAGATTTGCTGAATCTGCCGCAAGGTGCCATGCACCTGGTTAATGGAGAATACGCCCATCGTATCGGCGCCACGATTTGAGACGTACAGAAACCGGCCGTTCAAATCAACTCTGACAGTGGCTGCCTCATTCGGGCCGGTGAAACCCTGGGGGAGCGACGAGATATTCTGCAATCGGGTAAGCGTTCCACGGCTACTGTCCCAGGCAAGAGCATCGATCGTATTCCCCATCTCGTTGGCGGAGTAGGCCCAGCGGGAGTTGGGATGAAAAGTGAGATTGCGCGGGCCTGAGCCAGGCACGGCCTGGTAAAACGGAGCAGCGTTTGGGGTGAGAATCGCCGTGCTGGGATCAAAATGATAGGTCGTGATTCGATCGAGCCCCAGGTCATTTACCAAAAGATAGCGGTTGTCAGGAGAAATGACCGTGCAGTGGGTGTAAGCGGTCTTCTGGCGCACGGGGTTTACGCTGTGGCCAGAGAAGTGAAAATTGGAAACCGGGTCACTGAGGCGGCCATCCGGTAACACCTGAAAAGAAGTGAGGCTGCCGCCGGCGCCGTCGGCAACAAATACGGCCTTCCCTGTTTGATCAATCGCTATGCTGGCCGGTCCCGCCCCGCCGGACGAAACTAGATTCTTGAACTTCAACCTGCCCCCATTCAACTCGAAGGAGGAAACAGTGCCTGTTCTGGAACCGTGGTATTCATTCACCTCGTTGACGGTATAGAGCAGGTTGCGATTCGGGGAGATGGTCATATAGGTTGGACTTGCGGTTTCCGCGGCCAACCCGAGAGGGGAAAGAACGCCCGTGACCGGTTCCCATCGATACGCATATATGCCGGTGCTCATACTCTTGCCGCCTGTATCGGTCCCGGCGAACATTAGATAAGAAGCCTTCGGCGCCGCAAAGGAAAAGCGGGAGGCCATGGGCAATGAGGCCAGGTTAACCAGGAACAAACGACGAGTCAGTGATCTCAAGCTTTACTCACTTTGCCAAAATTTCAGGGTGCTTACTTCCCGTCAGTCTCCCCGGGCATCTTCAGGAAGTCTTCCGGCGCCAAGGCGCGCTGGGTAAATCGGGCCTGGAATATTGCACCTTTAAAATAGTCCTTCAAATTAATCCGGACTCCGACTGACGAATGGCCTGTGCCCTGCGGGGTCAAGTGGACTTCGCCCTCTCCCTGCAGCTCATTGCCGACATAATTCTTTAGCGTCTTGCCGTCATATACGGCGGTTACCCGATACCATTTCCCCAGCGGATGCAATTTTTGGCAATTGAGCAGCGTTTTCTCCTGACCCTGCGCCATGGCGAAGCTGTCCAGGCACCACTCTCCGTGCATGGTCCGGATCTCAAACAACAGCCGGTCATTCGTATCCGCTCCAGTTGCCGGATCCAATACGGACAGATGAAAGAATCTCTGCTCTGCCGCCCCCCCCTCATCCGGCCGAAAAATTACTTCCCAGGTCCAGGTTTTCGCTCCTGCCAACGGGTGCACATCCGTGAATAGGGCGTCATCCTTTCCGTTGAATAGGACGGCCTTTCCATAGGGTGTCTCTACCACGTGAGGATGTCCGAGTATCTTTGCCGGGTGGCCGCCCAGCGAAGAAATCTGATCAAACCTCCAGATTTGTTCGCCGGCCTGGGCCCGCACGAATACACCCGTCATGGCACACGAAAGCAGCAGCAAACCGCCTAAAATCGCTATTGCTTGATTGCGATGCACGAGATCTCAATCTTTCCGTTGCGTATGTGCCCTACCTCCACAGTGACTCGCGTCGGCTTGGGGTCTGGCATCAGTTTTTTGTAGACCTCGTTCATCTTATCGATGTCGTTGATGTCGGACAGGTAGACGTTCACGCTGACGATGTCAGTCATCTTGAAGCCCGCCTCCTCTACCACCTTTTGGATGGCGCCCAGGGTGAGCGTTGTCTGTTCGGCAATGTCGAGGTCTGCCAATTTACCGGTGGCAGGAGTTCCCTTGAGGCCTGCGACAAAGAGCATGTTGCCGACAACCCGCCCCTGGCTCAAAACCCCTCCGGGCTTAAAGCCGATGGTCTTGTTCTGCGCAAAAGCGCTGCACGATGCCCCGATGACAAGAAACCCGGCTAGAAGAGTGCTCCGTTTTACAATCCGCAGAAATTCGTTCTTCATGGTTTAGTCTCCTTATCCTTAGCGAGTGAGAGGGTGGGTGAGAGCCAGTTAGATCCAAAGCGGCCGAGTGGAGTCATAAGGGACACTTCAAGCGTGAGCAGGCCCGAGTGTTCTATGCCACGGCCGTGGTTAACTACGCATTCAAGCCAATGGTCTTTGGAATTATAGGGTTGTGGTTCGTTGCCTCGCCCCGCTGGTTGCTGCGCTATTGGAGGCACGGACCGGGCCGCATGAATCTCTCTTGATGAATTCAGTTGGAACCGTAAGGAGCTGGGGCCCCTGATCGGGTTTGGCAATGCGACTGAGAACCGATTCGACAAGCTGCTTGCCTATCAACTCAGGAAATTCCCGGACCGAACTCAAGGCTGGATAGAGCCAGGTACCAATGGTATCGCCGCAGCCGGCCACGCTAATATCTTTGGGGATACTGAACCCCCTGTCTCGCAGCGCGTTATAGACCCCATAGGCGGTCGTATCATTACCAGCAAGAATCGCCGTGACGGATTGATCCCGCGCCAGCAGTGACTTGGTGCCCAGATATCCGCATTCCGTGGAATCTTCAGAGTCGATGCTGCTCTCGCGCGGCGCGAGCCCACTCTCGTGCATTGCGCGCTCATACCCCTCGAAGCAACGCGCAAACCATGGCAGGCGGGTATTGCCTACAAACCAGATATTGCGGTGACCTAAACTGATCAGATATCGAGTCGCGTCCTGGCCGCCCTGAATATCATCGCCGAGGACCACGTCGTTATTCTCGAGATCCTGCGTTTTCCCCATGACGTTATTGCCGAAAACGGCAAAAGCCATGCCTTTCTGGTGTAGCAGCTCAATGAGATTGGCCGAGTTCGTGCCCGCTAGAATGACCGCTCTGGTCACGTCGTGACGCTGCACCACTTTTGGCAAGTGAAGCTCTGCCGAGGGAGCGAGGAGCGAATAGTTGAAGGAGAGAAACACCATCTCCCACCCGTGCGCGGAGGCGCATTGCTCCGCACCGATCAGAATTCTCGAGTGAAACACGTTGAGCAACGCGCGATTGCTGAGAAGAAAGGCCAGGCTTTTGGTCTTGTTTTGCTGAGTGGGATCGATGCCAAGCCTCTTCGCCTCTTCAAAAACAACCCTTTGAATATGGGGAGCGACGCGGCTATTTCCGCTCAGCACGCGGGAAGCTGTTGCGATGCTTACATTGGCGGCAGATGCAATCTCCCGGAGCCCTACTTTGCGTTTCTTGGGGTGTGTGTCATTCATTAGAACCCTGATTTCGGAAGTCATTATTACGTTGGCGGGAAAACCCTGGACCCTCTCCGCTCGAAACCATAGAGCAAAGTTTCACAATTGGCAAGAAAAGGCGTGGCGCTGTTCGGGCCGAACGTGCAAACTGCCTTACGATTTCGAAAATCCCGGTGGCTCTTTCGCTGTCAACATCTCAATACTATGAGAATTTTCTCTTGACATGAATATTTTTCTTAATTAATTTTAGGCCACTCGGGCCGGGTCCGGAAAATGCAGTCATTTGGGCACCCGGGTGGGCTCTGCCCGGCCTTTTTTGCGGGTTTCCCGAGTTATCGCTGCCTCAGGAAAGTTACACCCTGTTGCCTCACGCAACTATTTCCCCTCCTTATGTATCACCTTCGATTTTGCCGCAGTAGGAAAGGAATCCATGTCGCCTGAGAGCGAACTGCAAAATAGCCGCCGGTCCTTCATGAAACTCCTGGCCGCAGCCCCCCTCTTTGTGTCCCTGGGCGCGCGCAGCCTGGCCTCCACGGTGGCTGCCTCCGCGGCCGGAATCATTCCCACTTCCCCGAGGGATTGGAATAACAACATCTACACCCGGTTTGGCATACGTCCTATCATCAACTGCCGCGGTGTCTACACCTATCTGACGGCCTCGGTGGAGCTTCCCCAGGTGCGCAAGGCCGCCGAAGAGGCTTCCCACTTCTTTATCGACATATATGAGCTGCATGACCAAGTGGGCAGCTATCTGGCCAAGATGTCGGGCGCGGAATACGGCATGATCACTTCCGGCTCGGCGGGTTCCATCTCGGCGGCCGTCGCAGGCTGCATCGCCGGCTGCGACCCCAAAAACATCTACCAGTTGCCGGATACCACGGGGATGAAGGGTGAGGTCATCATCATGGGCGGCCGCAGCCCATGGGACAGCTGCATCCGGCTGACTGGAGCCAAGCTGATTGTCGCACCCACGGTGAACGATCTGCACTCGGCCATGACGTCGCAGACGGCCATGATCTACACCACCTGGCACGACGATGACCGCATTAACCAGATCCTCAAGATCAGCAAGCCCGCCGGTGTCCCCCTTATGGTGGACCAAGCGGCCGGCATACCTCCCTACTCCAACTTCACGCGCTACGCCAAGCTCGGGGTTGACCTTTTCTGCTTCAGCGGCGGCAAGGGACTGATGGGACCGCAGGTCTCCGGACTGCTTCTCGGCCGGAAGGATCTCATTGTAGCGGCGCGCTATAACTGTGCACCGTGGGAGGGCTCCATCTGTCGTCCGATGAAGGTTGGCAAGGAAGAGATCATGGGCTGCCTGGCGGCATTGGACTACTGGTCAAAGGCCGACTGCGATGCGATCAACAAAGAATGGCAGCGCCGGATGGAGCGCCTGGCAACGATGATAGAGACGGTACCAGGGGTTCAGACTTCCATCAAAACGCCGGCGGCCTTTGAATCGGACGCCTTCCCCACCCTCCACGTCCATTGGGACGAACAGAAGTTCGGGCTGACGGTGGCTCAATGCAACGAACAACTGAAGGCGGGGAATCCTCGGATTGAAGTACAGACCAATCAAAATATCAGCGGCGTGCTGGCTCGCATCAAGACCCCAGAGGCGCCTTTCGGCATTGGCCGGCCCACCACGGATGAGATGCGTATTCTTCCCATCACCATGCAGCCCGGTGAAGAGCTCATCGTAGGCAACCGCCTTCGCCAGATCCTCGACAAGGCGCGCAAACAATCTGCTTGAGTGGGTTCTTGAACTCGAGCGAGGGTGCTCAACGGTTCTCAATTGGCTTGCTCCAGCGATCCCGGGTGTTGGCAGAGAGCGGTCACCTCGACATCCATGAACGGATAGAGGGGCAGCGAACTCAGAATTTCATGCAGCTCAGCGGGGCTCTCGACATCGAAGAGGCTGATGTTGGCGTACTTACCCGCGACGCGCCAGAGATGGAGCCACTTGCGCTGCAGCTGCAGTTCCTTTGCCCGCTCGTGCTCCTGCGCGCTTAGCTGCCTGATCTTAGCTGGGTCTGCGTCGTGCGGAATGTGGACAGCGATGGTTACATGGAACAACATGTTTATCTCCGGGTGCTGCCGCCACTCTGTCGAAGCATGGCGGCTTAGCGATGCGCTATTCAGCAGTCGATACGGGACTGTCACCGGTCATCTTATGCAGCAGCGCGAGCGCGTACTCTGAAGCGGACTGCTGATTCTGGCCGGTGATCAGCTTTCCGTCGACAACGACTTTGGGGGCATAGGGCTCAGTGCTGGTGTAAACAGCGCCAGTCTCTTCCAGCACCGTCTGTGGATAGTGCGGTATGAGGAAGCCGGCTCCGAAGAGAGCCTGCAGTTGCTTGTCTCCTTCGAGCGTGAATCCGGTGACGCGACGGCCGCGGATCCGTTCGGGAATATTGCCCAATGCGATCGCGCCGTGACAAATGGCGCCCACCACTTTGTCTCTCGCCCAGAAATATTCGAGTGCCTTGGCTACATCCGCATTCGGATACAAATCGAAGGTCGCGCCGCGGCCGCCTGCCACATGGATCGCGTCGTAGGCGCTCAGGTCGACATCCTTTAGCGTGAGCGTGGTCTCGAGTTTTTTGGCCAGCTTCTTGTCTGCCAGGAAACCTTTGCTGACAAGATCGTCAGGCTCGGTCGTTTTCTCGTAGTAGGGGTCGCTGTAAGGATCAAACACGACGTTCCCTCCCTTGGGACTGGCAAAGTCCACCTCGACCCCGCGTTCGGTGAGGTGCCAGTAGGGATGGGTGACTTCCGACAGCCAGAATGCTGTGTCGGAACTGCTGATGATGAACAGTACTTTCATTTCTTCCTCCGTTACTTCTTCTTGTTGATGACATCGGCGATGCCGTTGGGGAACATGCCGTCGGCTGCCGCAAGCACGTTGAGCGCCTCGCGTAGCAGCACGATTTTCCCGTTGGCTGCAACACAGTGACCGAAGAAGCGCTGGTGAACATCTTTGCCGGAAATCCCCGACTTCTGGTGAATGGTGTATTCGCCGAAAGCCTGGCCGGGGGTATCGATGTAGATTTTCACGTCGATAAATTTGAAGTTCGGATACATCTTCTCGTGCAGAAAACCGAGGAAGGCCGCGACGTTCCTGGGTCCTTCATAGCGTGGCTCTACGCCGAGATCAGCAAGATAGGGCAGCTCGAGTGCACCGTCTTCGGCAAAGAGGGCGGCTGACTCAAACGCGTTTCCGTTGATATAGGCCTGAAGAAGTTCTTTTGCGGTTTTCATATGCCTCCTGGGACGAGTTACTTCTCTTAGTTGAGATTTCCGTAGCCGCCTTTGATCCAGTCGGACGTGAGCTTGCCATACTCGGCAGCGGCGTCCTCCCAGACAAAGTGGCCGCAGTCGAGAATGTCTAATTTGCTTTTCGGCAGACCTTTATGCAGACCTTCGGCATTGGAAACAGGGACGAATGGATCGTGGCGTCCGACGATGATTTGGCACGGCACTTCAATCTCGCCAAGCCGTTCAGCGAGGCGGGGGAGGGCCGTAGGGTAGTCGCGGACAAACTGCACGGAAGTAATAGAACCGGTCACCCGCATAAGCCGCCAGGTAATCGGCCAGGGCATAGTCAGGAAGCTCGTACTTCTTCTGGTTCTCTAATGCGCCGCGTACGAACTGCTCACCCGTCAGATGCTTATACGGCTCGAGCGAAGGAGCGTTGACCAGTTCGTCCAGGATGCCCAGAATGTGCGTATGGTCGGTGGCGCCGCTCCCGATGACCAAGCTGCGAAAGCTGCCGGGATGATTCGCAGCCGCGAATAGGAGAGCGGGCGTGCCAACATCCGGTCCGATTGCGTGCGGCCGATCGAGCCCAAACGCGTCCACAATGCGAAGGATGAATTCGCCCATTGCTTCTGGCGCCATGACGTCCGGGCGGCTCTGCGACAAGCCGAAGCCGGGCAGATCCACCGCGACCAACGGTCCCAATTCTGAGAACATCTCCCAGGTAGGAAGAAAAGCATAAATGCTCTCCGGCCAGGGGCTGAGAAGAAGGATAGGGTTTTGACCTTTATCCACGCTCCCAGCAGTTTGAGAGCAGGCATAACGGATCTTTAACCCGTCGATGATTTTGTGTTGCATTGCATTTAGTCCAGTGCTGCCGTTAGTTGACATAGATCTCCTACTCGCATTGCTGTATTAGGACTCTGCCAGAGCTTGATGAACCATGTGGACGACGATGGAGCCTTCGCCCACCGCCGAAGCCACTCGTTTTACGTTGCCCGATCGCGCATCACCAACCACGAAAACGCCAGGCAAGCTGGTCTCCAACATGTACGGCGGCCTTGATAAGGGCCAAGGCACCGGTGGGGTCGCCGCCTCCAAGTCGCGTCCGGTTAGGACGAAGCCTTTGCTATCCAAGGCCAGGCACCCGGAAAGCCAGGAAGTCTCGGGCGATGCTCCGGCCATCACGAACACATGCCGGATGGGAAGGGTCGAAGCTTGTCCGGATTTTTTGTTAATCCACGACACTTGCTCCAAGTGCCCTTCACCCTCGAGGCTGGTCAGCTCGCTCGCGTAATGCATCTCGATCAGTGGGTTCTGTTCAATGCGTTGAATCAGGTAGCGGGACATGGTCTCGGCGACACCCATCGAGCGGACCAGCATGCGTACGCCTGCCGTCTTCTGGGAGAGAAAGACCGCAGCCTGCCCGGCGGAGTTGCCGCCGCCAATCACTATCACCTGCTCGCCGCCGCAAAGTTGAGCCTCCATGAAGGTCGCGTTGTAATAAATGCCTCTTCCGGCATAGGCATCCAGGTTGGGCAGCGAGGGTTTGTTGTACTGTGCTCCGGTGGCCAGAACAATCGAGCGTGCAGGGATCACTTGCCCGTCGTTGAGCGTGACCTGGTAGGGCCGCTGGTCGCAGTTCAAACGTTTGACCGGGTTGGCGACCATGATCTGCGCACCGAATTTTTCTGATTGGGCAATCGCACGATCAGCCAATTCATGCCCCGATAATCCGGTGGGAAAGCCGAGGTAGTTTTCAATCTTGGAACTCGAGCCGGCCTGGCCTCCGGGCGCCGCCTTCTCCACCACGAGTACGTCCAGCCCCTCGGAGGCGGCGTAAACCGCGGCGGCTAGTCCCGCGGGGCCGGCCCCGACAACCACCACGTCGCGCACCTGCGAGTCGTCGATGTTGCCGTTGAACCCCAGGCTCTCCGCAACCTGGTTTGGCGTGGGGTTGCGCAGGACAAGAACGTTGTTGCAGATCACCACCGGGATGTCTTCGGTAGACACGCCAAAACGGTCAAGCAAATCCTGGGCCACCGGATCAGCATCAAGATCGAAATAGGTGAAGGGATGCCCGTCGCGGGTCAGAAACTCGCGCAACGCGAGCGTATTGGCGGAGTAACGCGAGCCGAGAACCACCACATTTCCCGACCCCGCATCCCGGAGCGAAAGCCGGCGAGCCAGGAAGGCTTTCATGAAGACATCGCTGAGTTCCGCATCCTTGCCGATTAGCGTGCGCAGATCTTTGGCGCTTAATTCGAGCAGGTCTCCAGTCTGGGTGACCTGGCATCGATAGATAGACCTGCGGCCGGAGATCATGAGCAGCTCGCCGGAAAATTGACCGGCACTGTACTTAGTGACCGTCCGCTCTTCTCCTCCGCCGATGGCCCGAATCATTATCTCGCCCGAGATGACCACGAAAACAGGCGGGGTGTCGTCATTGGGGTCGTAGAGCACTTCTCCCGCAACAACGGGCCTCGGTTTTGCGAACACACGAATCCGGTCGATCTGCGGTGCGGTAAGAATGGGGGCGTAGGACATATGAACACCTTGGTTGTGGCAGATCCTGCTAGAACATCGTGTTATGGTTCGCGGCTTTTTCTGGAATCGGTTGGATTACGTCCCAGTGCTCCACCAGCTTGCCCTGTTCCAGCCTTACGATGTCCACTACGGCTTCGCCTCGTTCTCCTGGGGTACGGCTCCAGTGGCTGTGGAGGACGACAAAATCTCCATCCGCGTAGGCATGTTTGATATCCAGTCGAGCGTGGGGAAAGTTCGTGCGCAGCCAGGCGATGAACTTAGTCAGTCCTTCCCAGCCGTCCTCGATCAGCGGGTTGTGTTGCTTGTAGCTCTTGCCGCCATAGAGCGCGATCGCAGTCGGGACATCAAACTCGTTCAATGCTTTCTGAAAAAAAGCGATGGCTACTTTTCGGTTCTCTTCGGACATGGGTTACCTCAGCATGGATTGCGCGTCTAGAATGAGGAGCTGCTTAGCCAACTCAAAGATGTGATTGTTTACGCACCATCCGTCCTCTGGCGCGGTATAGGTATGTACGCTCACTCCTTGGCTTCGCGTTATGGATATCGTGCCCAACATCTTTTTCTTCCTCTCTCTGCTCAAAGTTTGGGCAAGAACGGGTGGACCGTAAATGCAACAACGATCAAATAACGATCAATTGGAGCCTTAAGTTCGGGGGTCGAGCACAATTGCACCGACAACTTGCCTCTCCTCCAGCAAGCGATGAGCTTCGGCGGTTTGGCTGAGAGACAGAATCGCCGAAACCTGGGCCCGCAGTTTGCCATGGATCGCTTGGTCGACCAGGTACTCCATGCCTTGGCGGATGAGTTCAGGCTTGGCGTTGAAGACGGGCAAATAAATACCTGTCATGGATTGGCACCTGCTCATCAGGCGTCGTGGCTCGAAGGGCTCGCCCGGCCCACGGGTGGAACCGAAAATGATGTAGCGGCCAAAGGTGGCAAGGCACTCGAAGTTTTGTTCGAAGATCTCACCGCCGATCGACTCAAGGATTATGTCTACTCCTCGGCCGCCAGTAGCTTCGAGAACTTCTTTCGGCCAGCCGGGAAGGTCGTAGTCAACGGTCTTGTCTGCGCCGAGGCTTCGAGCAAAGGCCCGCTTCTCTTCGCTGCCGGCGGATGCGACTACGAGTCCGGCTCCCATGGTTTTGGCAATCTGCACGGCCAGGCTGCCAACTCCACGGTATAGGACCGGAAAATGAGTAAATGCAACCGCGGTCAAACACAGGTCAAATATGGGCACGATGCGGCGGATTGTCGTCATGCCTGGCGTTCCCGGCGAATCCACTCCCTTATATAAGGAGGGCAGTGCAGCAGATCGATGCCGTCGGCCTCACAGAGGGCCAGAAACTGCACTACAGCCAGATCGACGAGCGTGACTTCCTGAAGGTCCAAAGCGAGCTGTTTGCCGTTGCTCTGGATTTGCTTCTTCAATTCATCCACGTGCTCCCATTGAAAGCGGCCGATCAGGCGGATCGTTGTTTTGCCATGCGAAGAATGCTTTTCAATTTTCAAGATTGGTCCCAAGAAGAGCGGTGCAAGCCGGCTGCCAATTCAACTGCTTGAATCTGCGGGCCCGCCCCCGATGAAAACTTCCGACTCGTCAGCAATTCTGATTCTTCGGGAAATCACATGTGCGATACTGCCCGCATCGGCCATTCCGCATCGGGCTATTTATGGAAAACGTAGAAACGCCAGGACGCGTCCCGGAAAACAGGCCACCCGCGCCGCCAATCCGCACCGCATCGCTTTCCAGCGAGGCAGTGCTGGATGCCTTGAAGATGATTCTTCTCGACGCACCCCTGCACGAAGTGCTGAGGAGCCTCGCGCTGCTGATCGAAGCCCAAAGCGAGGGCATGTTTTGCTCGATTTTCCTGCTTGAACAGGATGGTTTGCACCTGCGTTACGGAGCTGCCCCGAGCCTGCCGGCGGCCTACCGGGAGGCGACGGATGGCCTCGCCGTCGGCCCCAATTCCGGATCGTGCGGCACCGCCGCGTTCCTTCGCGAGGCGGTCTTTGCCATCGACATACTTTCTGACCCGCGCTGGACGAACTTCCGGGACATCGCCGTGGCTGCGGGATTCCGCGCGGCCTGGTCGAGCCCCATCCTTTCCCACGACGGCAGCGTGCTGGGCACTTTCGGCATGCATTACCGGGAAGTACGCAGTCCGGAGCCGGGTGAAATGCAGCTGATTGACGACGCAAGCCGCATCGCAGGCATTGCCATCGAACGCGAACGCGCCCAGACAGGATTGAAAACGGCGTTTGCGGAGGTCACGAAGTCCGAAGGGCAACTGCGGCAAATGGTGGATGCCATCCCGCAAACCGTGGTGATGCTGGGACCGGATGGAAGTATCCTCTACGCCAACCGGCGGGTACTCGCTTACACCGGTCTGACGGAGGAGGAAGTCATGCTGACCGATTTTCGCCCTCAGGTCTTCCATCCCGACGATATGGACAGGTTGCGGGAGAGACGCACGGCGGGATTCGCAAGCGGAGTCCCTTGGGAGAACGAGGTGCGGGTGCGGCGGAAAGACGGCGAGTATCGTTGGTTTCTCATCAGCTACAATCCGCTTTTCGATGAACACGGCGCCATTGTTCGCTGGTGTGCGGCGGGCACGGACATCGAAGATCGCAAGCGCAGCGAAGAGAGGCTTCGCGAAGAGAACCTGGTGCTTCGCGAAGAGATCGACCGCTCTTCCATGTTCGAAGAAATCGTTGGCTCGTCCGCGCCACTGCGCAGCGTGCTTGCCCAGGTGGCGAAGGTGGCGCCCACGGATTCTACGGTTCTGATATTGGGTGAAACAGGCACAGGGAAGGAGCTGATTGCGCGTGCTATTCATAAGCTTTCGAAGCGCTCGCGCCGTGCATTCATCCGTGTCAATTGCGCGGCCATCCCTCCCTCCTTGATTGCTTCTGAGCTTTTCGGGCACGAGAAGGGTGCGTTCACCGGGGCGTTTCAGCGTCGTCTCGGTCATTTTGAAGCTGCTCATGGCGGAACCATCTTCCTCGACGAGATCGGTGAGCTGCCTGCGGAAACGCAGGTCGCCCTGCTGCGCGTGCTGCAGGAAAGGGAGTTTGAGCGGGTCGGTAGCAGCCAGCCGGTGTCGGTCGACGTGCGGGTACTCGCTGCCACCAACCGCGAACTGGAAGCTGCCGTGACCGCGGGCTCTTTCCGCAAGGATCTTTTCTACCGCCTCCACGTGTTCCCGATCTACGTACCGTCTTTGCGCGAACGAAAGGATGACATTCCCCTGCTGGTGGAGTATTTGGTCGAACGCTATGCGAGAAGAAGCGGCAAAAGGATCAGGCATATCAATAAGAAGACACTGGACCTGCTGCAAGCCTATGACTGGCCTGGGAACATCCGCGAAATGCAGAACATCATAGAAAGGGCTGTGATTCTCTCTGATGGAGAGGCAGAGCCCTTCTCCGTCGACGAGACCTGGCTGCAGCGGAAATCGAGCCCGCTGCCTGGACGTAGGTTTTCCGAAGCCGGTATTCTGGCCGAGGATAAGAAAGAGCTTGTGGAGCGTGAGAGAAAAGCGATTGAAGCAGCCTTGGCAGAGTGCCAGGGGCGCGTTTCAGGTCCGGACGGGGCAGCCGCGAAACTGGGGATTCCGCACCAGACCCTGGAGTCGAGGATCGCCAGGTTTGGCATCGACAAGCGCCGCTTTAAGAACCGGCGCTCCAGCCAAGGCTCGATGTAGTCTCTACCTTCGCGCATTCTCCGTCCCTCTTCCGAACAGTCAGGATTCCTGAACAGTCAGCAATTTTTCCGTCGAGTAAGCCCCGCACAATCAATAAATGATGGTGGTGTTCCGGTTGCATGGATCATGCACCGGAGGGTTCTTTTGGGATGAGTCCACCAAGGCCTGAGAGTAATCAAAGATAACTTCAGTCGAGCCATCCCACGGAAACGACTGTAGATAGATACGAGCATCGAGTAAATGCAACCACGGTCAAACATCGGTCAAATGGCGGTCACGCGAGCGGGAGGAGCCGGCCAATGAACCTTTCTCAGCCAAGCCGCGTACGCTTGGGAGCTTTTGAGCTTGACCTGAGGAGTGGGGAATTGCGGCCGCTTGAGCCGGAAAATGGGATGCGCACGATTGTGCTGCAGGAACAGCCGTTCCAGGTGTTGCGGTTGCTCATCGAGCGCACCGGCGAAGTAGCTACCCGCGAGGAGATCAGAAAAAGCCTCTGGCCCAATGACACGGCTGTCGATTTTAACCACTCCATCAATGTAGCTATCGGGACCCTGCGCAGAGCTCTCCGCGACTCCGCGGAAGAACCGAAATATATCGAGACTGTAGCTCGCAGGGGCTACCGGCTCATCGCTCCCATAGAGTGGGTAACGACTCCGGAAGAACAGCCCAGTGTCGAGGCCGATCCTCAGGACGACGGTGGCGGCAACGGAACCGTTACGCCCGCAACCATATGGGATGGGGGCGGACTCATTGGCAGGAAAGTGCTGCATTATCGAGTGCTGGAGGTTATCGGCGGCGGCGGCATGGGTATGGTCTATAAGGCCGAGGATCTCAAGCTGGGCCGTCGCGTGGCCTTGAAATTTCTCCCCGAAGAGCTCACCAGCGACCCGCTGTCTCTGCGCCGGTTTGAGCGAGAGGCGCAGACGGCATCCTCCTTGAACCACGCCAACATCTGCACCATTCACGCCATCGAGGAATATGAGGGCCTGCCTTTTATCGCGATGGAATTATTGGAAGGGGAGACGCTGCGCGACCGTCTTGCCGCTTCAGGCGCCGGAGCAAATGCCGATCCTCTTCCCCTGGATGAGGTACTCGTGATCTCGGCTGAGATCTGCAGCGGCCTCGAAGCCGCTCACAGCAAGGGCATCATTCACCGCGACATCAAGCCGGCCAATATTTTTCTGACCCGGCAGGGAGTGGTGAAGATATTGGATTTTGGCTTGGCGAAGTTGGCCGCCAGCAACGATCCGGAAGAAGAGAAAGCGCAAGGGCAATCGACGGGGCAAACCCCGGCCACGACTCTCTTCAGCAAATCTTACGGCCAGGAAAGCGCAGCGGCCATTCAGGAGGCAGACGCCAGCCTGACGCGTACTGGGATGGCCATCGGCACCGCTGGTTACATGTCGCCGGAGCAGATAAAAAAGGAGAGGTTGGATGCCCGCACCGACCTCTTCTCCTTCGGCCTTGTCCTCTATGAAATGGCGACTGGCCGGCGTCCTTTTACCGGCCACACAGTGGAAGCGGTACACGAGGCGATACTCCACCAGGAACCGCCCGCGCCCCAGGATCTGAACGCGTCAGTTTCACCCAGGCTGGGCGCGGTGATCGCCAAGGCTCTGGAGAAGGACCGTGCCCAGCGATACCAGACTGCGGCTGACCTGGCGGCGGATTTGGAAGCGTTAGAGGGTCACAAACTTCGCCCGCTTCGCCACCTATGGAAGTGGCCCGTCGCAGTTGTGCTGTTGTTTTTAGTTGTCGCGGGGAGCTGGGCCTGGCATCGGGTCCGGCAGCCGTGGACGCTCTCCGCCCAGGATACCGTCGTGCTCGCCGACCTCGACAACAGGACCAGTGATCCCATTTTTGACGATGCCTTGAACACAGCAATACGGGTTGCATTCGAACAGACACCGTTTCTTAATCTGCTCGCCCCAGACAAAGTCCGCGGCACGCTGCAACTGCTTCACCAGCCAGAGGACGCGAAGCTCACCGCGGAAAGAGCGCACGAGGTTTGCCTGCGCACCCACAGCAAAGCGGTGGTTGCCAGTTCCATCGCCGACGAGGGAAACCACTTCTCCCTGGAGCTGGACGGAATCGACTGCGCCACCGGCCACACAGTCGCAAGCGCCACACGGGACGTGGCCGCCAGGAGTGAGATTGTGCGCACGCTGGGAGCAATGGCGGTCGACCTGCGGCGCAAATTGGGCGAGCCTCGGGAATCGTTGCAGAAGTTCAATGAACCACTGGACCGGGCCACCTCATCGTCTCTTGAGGCTCTGCAACTTCTCGCCCAGGGGTACAGGCATCACTCTGCGCGAGACCAGGCCGCCACTTCGTACTACCAACGCGCGATCGAGTTGGATCCGAACTTTGCGTTGGCCTATGTCGGCTTGGGAGCTGGTTACTCAAATGCCGGGGAGATGGAGCTGGCATCGACGGCTGAGAAGAAGGCTTATGAGCTGTGCGGCCGGCTGACCGGGCCGACCCGCTTCATTGTTGAGACGCTCTACTACGACCTGGGCACTGGAGAGTTGGAAAAAGCGTATCCGATCCACGAGCAGTGGGTGCAGACATTTCCGCTGGATCCAAGGGCTCACATTAATTTCTCTTTTTTCCTACAAGGACTGGGAGAGTATGAGCGTGCCGTCGTCGAATCACGCGAAGCAGTGCGTCTCTTGCCGTCGGTGGCCACCTACGCCAACCTGGTGGCGACAACTATCCTGGCCAACCGGCTGGACGAGGCGAAAGCCGCCTATGAGGACGCGGAAGCCCGTGGGATTGCGGACCCGTCTCTCCATAGCCTGAGACACTTGATAGCTTTTCTGCAGCAGGATGAGCCGGCCATGAAAGAGCAGTTGGCGTGGGCGATGGCCCACCCGGAATTGGGGGGGCCGGTATTCAAGGGAGAAGCAAATGTGCAGCAATACTACGGACGTTTCCGAATGGGCACCCACTGGTTGCGGCAAACGGATCCTGCCAAGGCGATCCGAGGCCGCGCTTACCGTTGACAACGCGGACTTTGCCCTTCAGGAAGCGGAGGCGGGCTCTCTCACGAACGCCCGGAAGTTGGCGTCGGGCCCGGTCAATGGGCCTCTCGACCGCGACACGCGGTTGGAGTTAGCTCTGCTGTCCGCACGCAGCGGGAACATCGAGCGAGCACAGCAACTCTCCAATGCCATTAGTCAGGAGTTCCCGCTGGATACTCTCACGCAGAATTACTCCTTGCCCACCATCCGCGCCGCCATCCAATTGCAGCAGAATGATCCCGCTGGAGCGATTGAGAGTCTGCGCCCCGCTCTTAAATACGATCTGGCCTACCCAAACCCCTTCAACAGCCTTTATCCGGCCTATCTCCGCGGGCTCGCCTATCTTCGAATGAATAACGGCCGGATGGCCACGCAGGAATTCCAAAAGCTGATGGATCATCCGGCCATCATTGGACGGTTTGTGACCGGATCGCTAGCGCGGCTTCAGCTTGGGCGTGCCCAGGCGATGGCTGGGGACCAGGTTGCCGCTCGGAAGTCTTATCAAGAGTTTTTGCTTTTATGGCAAAAAGCTGATCCGGATGTTCCGATCTACCGACAAGCTAAAGAGGAGTACGAAAGGCTGAAGTGATTTGGGCAGGTCGGGAGTTGAGAGGATGGCAATCCCGAAGATCTGATATCGACTCATGAGAACGGCTCGCCGAAGGCGAGATAGTCAAACATCGCCGATACTCCCGCATTCTCTTTCCTAAGCATGGTCGCTAGCTGACCATAATGACGTATCGAATGCAGCAAAGAATGCGCGAATAGAACACGCCGTGTCGCGCTGAATCGACCGCTTCGAGTCTCGAATTCGATACGTTCACTCCAGAACGCGTCGGCCTCAGCTTCAAGAACACGGAGCTTCCTCATGGCGCGATCGTGGAATTCATACAGCGAATCGACAGAGACATTTGGAATTTCCTCATACGGCGTCTCTCGCTCGCTATTGAGGCGCTCCGCATACCGCAGCTCCACTGCAATGATGTGCTGCAATAGATCCGCAACTGTCTTTGCCCCACGGATGTCACAGGGATGTGTGAGCAGTTCTGGATGTGAACGCAAGTGCTCTCTCCAAATGCTCGTTGTGCCCTCATTCCATCGGAGAAGGTCTTGACTCGTCAGCGCAACCATTGGGCTACCTCCTCTACAGCTACAACCAGTGCCGGCATTGGTTTAAAGCGGCAAGTTTCAATAAGAGCCGTCCATGGCATCCTGTTGCCATCGAGAATAGCGGGTGAGTCACTCAGAATGTGTGAGTGGCTTCGCGGCATAGGTTGCCAAAATCATCGAGGTTGTCACTTCTCCAAATTTTGCTAGGGCGTCGATCGTTCTCTCGAGCTTTGTCATGCGGTCGAAGGTAGCTTTGACTACAAAACAATCCTCTCCGGTCACTCGGTATGCCTCAAGAATTTCCGGAATTTTATCGAACAGCTTGAGGCATCCATGAATGTGCGCGTGAGATGTCTTGAGGCGAATCAGCGCGCTGATTTCGCGTCCCACCTTTTTCGCATCTACCCGGGCGGCATAACCCTCAATCACACCTGCGTCCTGCAATCGTTGGATCCTGGAAGTCACGGCAGGCTGAGACAATCCCACGATTCTGCCGATTTCAGTGTTGGCTATGCGAGCGTTCTGCTGGAGTACTTCCAGAATCTTCCAATCGATCGTGTCCGGGCCATTCTTTGAATTCATAAGTGTGGAGACCCCGCAAGAAGCATTTTCCCCATAATCAACGGATAAATCAAATGCTTACTACTTCCGATTGATTCCTAACTCTCGTAAGCTGGCAATATTCGAATCGCAGACCTCTTGGTGATTAACAGATGAAAACAGCCGTACTCGTCATTCCCGGAATCGGAAACTCGGGGCCGGATCATTGGCAGACCTTGTGGCAGGCCGCAGATGCTTCTATGGTACGAATCCGGGTGGCGGATTGGGATCACCCCGTTTGTGCTTCGTGGGTCGAGTCGATCGATTCTCAGGTGCGATCAACCGCTGAATCACTCGTGGTGGTGGCGCATAGCCTGGGCTGTTTGGCTTTCATCCATTGGGCCGCGCAAAGCCGCCGGCATATCCGAGGCGCTTTGTTGGTCGCTGTCCCCGATCCGAACGGGCCCAACTTCCCTAAGCAGGCGAAAGGCTTCTCGGACCTCCCCTTGCTAAGCCTTCCATATAGAAGCATTGTCGTGTCCAGTGAGGACGATCCCTATGGAAACCCGGAATTCGCCAAGTCGTGCGCTGATGCATGGGGCGGCGAATTTGTAAGTATCGGCCGGGCTGGACACGTCAACAGCGCCAGCAATCTTGGCATTTGGACGCAGGGATTGCAGTTGCTCAATGGTCTGTGGTCTGAGATAGGCGGCCTGTTCGTACACGACCAGAAGAGAAAAGACCGTTGCACACTTTGACGAGCACAACTCACTTTTGTGTCGTTTTTTTTAGAGCCAGGAATTTCTCCATATGTGCCTCTGCCAAATCAGGCTTATTCAGCTTCCGGTATAGCCTTGTCAGGAGAAAATGAATCTCGGCATCGCTGGCGTTGGCCTCTGGTAGAGTCAGGGCCAGTTCTCCTTCACGCGCGGCATTCTCGAAATCTCCCTCATGTTCCAATCCCTTTGCCAATACATAGTGCGCATCGCGGGACTTGGGATCGATCCCGATAGCTCGTCGCTCTTTTTCAATACCGTCCTGGGTCCGGCCCAGGGAAACCAGCAATCTTCCATACGCGACAGCAATCTCCGCACTTTGCGGCGATGTCTGCGGAGAAAGGTTCTCTGCCTGCTGGTAGAGCTCCAACGCTTTGTTCTGATCTCCCAGAGCCTCGTGGGTCATCGCGAGATAGAACGCGGGCAGCGGGCTGTTGGGAGAGAGTTTTTGGGCTGCCTGAAGCGGTGAGATCGCCAGCTTAAAATCATTTCGCTCGTAGAAAAGCGCCCCGAGATAGAACTGCGCCTCTTCGGATGTTGGATCGACCGTAATGGCCGTAATGAGACAGCTTTTGGCAATGTCCGGACGATGCGCAAAGGTAGCTAACCGAGCCTTGAGGACAAGAGCCGAAACCATGTAGGGGTTCTCATGCAGGGCAACATCGACTTCACTGGCAGCCTCGGAAAATTTCCGTTGAGCTAAATCCTGTTTTGCGTGCTCGTAATGTTCCGTTGGGCCGATTGCGAGCTGGATTGCGAGAAGCCAGATCATAGAAGTTCAGACCAATGCGACGAGCCTACGCGCTGCCACCTATAAATCTAATGGATGGTCCGGGCCGTAGGTTCCCGAGAATTCAATTTGGACGACCGGACTTTTTTGAGCTGCCACTTTGTACGATTGTCAGGATCTGATCGGCCGTCACATGATTAAGCACTTGCTTCACGCCCGTGGGCCATACGAGTTCAATTTGGTCCACAACCGTCGCATTCTGTAATCCGAAGTATACCCGCTTGTCACTGGACGAATTGTAGCCGACGGCTGTCGTGGCCTCATTGTACTGAACGCCATTCGCCGTCGTTATCTTCACCCGTGTTCCTAATCCATCCCGATTGTCGGCCACGCCAATCAGCTTCAGAATGATCCAATGATTGTGATTCTGAGACCGATTCATGAGTAACTGGGGCTCCCCGTTAAGCACTGTGACGACAATGTCGATCTTCCCATCGTTGTTTAAATCACCGAATGCGGCGCCGCGGTGCGCAGCCGGAACGGAAGAACTTGCTCCCGCCTCTCCACTCACATCCTTAAACCTCATGTTGCCGAGATTGCGGTAGAGAAAATTGGGAAGCGGGTAAGGCTTATGATTCACCTCCATTGAATTGTCGAGAATTGCGGAACCGGCAGCAAAAATATCCTTGTTCCCGTCGTTATCAAAATCGAAAATTCCTGCTCCCCACGCCGTGAAACGGATTGTCATTGCAGCGATACCAGTCGTCTCTGTGACGTCTTCAAATTGACCTTTTCCCGGATTGCGGTACAAGGGAAAGCTGTCACCGTACATCGCAGTGAGAAAGATATCAGGCATGCCATCATTATCGATATCGCGGAAATCAGTCCCCATACCAGCAACAGCCTTGCCGTTTTCGTTGTAGGCTACACCGGCCAGAAGTGCGACATCTGTAAATGTCCCATCGCCATTGTTGTGCAACAAGAAGTTTGGAATGGAGTCGTTGGAAACAAAGATGTCGGTGAACCCATCGCCATCATAGTCAGCAAACGCGACCCCCATGCCTTTGCCTACATATTGGGAAATATGCGACTGCTGCGAAACGTCAGTGAATGTGCCATCACCATTGTTGCGATACAAGATATTCGGTGTTCCGCGATATTCATCGGGAGAGCAATAATCAACGATGTTGCCCGTCTTGCAACTGTGGGCTGTGGAAAGCGAATAGTCCAGATAATTCACGACAAACAGGTC
Organism: uncultured Acidobacteriaceae bacterium; assembly: GCA_963785315.1. GTDB lineage: Bacteria > Acidobacteriota > Terriglobia > Terriglobales > Acidobacteriaceae > PALSA-350. The sequence goes on from CAWAUX010000013.1 coordinate 208,466, forward strand.
GAGCAATCCGTCGTTGTCATAGTCAATCCATCCTGCTGCGACAGACCAGGGCTTGCTCCTCTTCAGAACACCGCTGACGCCCGCTTTCTCCGTTCTATCAGTGAAGGTGCCGTCTCCATTGTTATGAAAGAGTTGATTACAGTTGAATCCGGTCACATATAGATCCACAAATCCGTCATTGTCGTAATCACCTGCCGCCACCCCCATTGAGTAGCCGACACCAGCTAAACCAGACTTTTCCGTTACATCGGTGAAGGTTCCGTCCCCGTTATTGCGAAACAGTTTGTTATGGAAGCTGGGATTGCTCTTTTCCAGAGACGGGATTTCTGCTCCATTCGTGAAGAAGATGTCGAGGAGTCCATCATTGTTGTAGTCGAAAACTGCGACACCGCCAGTCATTGTCTCAATGGAGTAGCGCTGGGGACTGACACTATTCTTCAAAAGAAAATTTATTTTGGACGCCTTGATTGTGTTCTCGAAGACAATTGCCGAATCAGCAGATTGACCAGCGGCGGATAGGCTTTGCCCGTCGCTGTAAAGTTGACTAGGGGGTAGGGCGCCGTCACCGCAATATTGCCCTGGCGGTCTTGCGGAGCCGATCCCGGCACCGGCGGAGGAAGTGTGCAATACCGACAATGCTCGGGAATGCACACTTCCGCTGCTTAGAGCAGCCAGGCCTCTTACAAACTCACGTCGCGTAATTGCCAACTTTATTTTGCCCCACCAATACTACCCTGTCGCCGCGAACTCAGTCTCCATTCCTATTTCCCGGGCGGCGCTCGCACCTGGCCGTCCGCCAATGGCACTTTCCCGCTCCTGAAACAGGGCAGATGAATTCATCCGCCCTGTCGGATTGAGTTCCCCGTGAAAGTGACGCTCAGAATTGGATTCTCGCGACAAACTCGCCACTTCTCGGAGCGAAGTTTCCGCCTGCGCCGGAGATGCCGTTCCCAAAGAAGCCGAAACCGTTGGAAATGCTTCCGTCGCTCCCATACTGAGGAGCCTGGAAAGGATTTGATGTGTTGCTCAGGCTGGGATATGCCCAGCGGTTAAAGACATTGAAGAAATCACAGCGGAGCGAGAACGTCATGCCCTCCTTGAGGGGGACGACCTTGCCGAAGCCCAGCTGCTCGCTGGGGTATCTCGGGTTACGATAATCGCCGTAGAACGGCTTGGAATTGGCATAGGTCCCGGGCGCCGGGTTGGCCCACGCAGCGGGATTCAGATAGAAGGTGGTAAAAGGATTGACATTGTGGCTGTTGAGGTTATGCAGAAAGAGCTTCTGACCCGGAACGCGGTTCGCCCAGACACCATTGGCGAAGGTCACCGAAGTGAGAGTGCTCGTCGAATTCGGTGTTTGCATCGGGAAACCGCTCTGGTAATGGAAGATGCCATCGGTCGTCCAGCCTGACAGCAGGAGGCGCCTCCAGCCACTTTGCGAGAAGCTGAATCGCGGCACCTCGTAATTGAAGTAGAAGTTGAGCATCTGCGGCTGGTCGATGGCCACGTAGGATTTCGCATTCTTGGGCGGCGCACTCGGATCCTGTACCGGCATCGCCACGGTATAAGTTCCGGTACTGGTGATGGTTCCCAGATTCTTCGACCACGAGTAGCCAACGCCCCCTGACAGCCCATTGTTGAGCCGCTTGGTGAGTTTCATTTGCAGCGCGTCGTACCACCAGTTGCCATCGTGCTCGTAGTAGTCACCAATGGTGCCGAATTGGGGAAATGGCCGTAACGCCTGAGCCAGGGTAGCTCCGGACGGGAAAGTGGAGTACGGAGCTGTGAAGCCTCTTGCCGCCACGGCAGGCGACGAGATCGGCTCCGTGAGCAGGTTGAAATCGTTTGTATTGGCAACGTTTAATCCATATTTTTGCGCAAGCACCGAGGGAAGGAGTTCGTTGGTAGTATTCGTCAAATTATCGGAATTGAGCCAGATACCGCGGTTCGAAAGATAGGACACATTGACGGTGAGATTGTTTGCGAGCGCACGATCAAAGCCCAGGATGGTCTGCTGGAAACGTGGAGGACGGCCGTTGTTGGGAACGATGTAATTTGGCGGCGAGTTCAGTTGACCGACATTGGGGTAGGCGCCCGGGTCGAAATGGGTGGCGGTGATAGCGGACGAGGTGTACGGTATGCCGTTGGAAAGCTGGCCGGCGGAAATGTCATTCGAAGGACTGGTCAAAAACACCTGATTGAAGCCAAATCCCTGGTTGCTGTAGATTTCTTCATTCATGAACAGCTGGGGGCCGGAATAGATGCCCCATCCCGCATGGATTACGGTTTTGGCATCCAGTTGATAATTGAGCCCCAGACGGGGTTGAACCATCCAGGGATAGAAATGCTCGAAGAGGCAATTGCAGCGACCCGTTCCATACCCCTCATACTCGGTGCCACCGAGCAGGCCTCCGGCTGACGGGTTAGGGACGGCCGGGCTGAATTGCGTTTCCCGCAAATACTGTTCGCGTTGCATCTGTTCTAGGTCCCAGCGCAGCCCGTAGTTTACGGTGAGTTTGCGCGTCAACTTGAAGGTGTCCAGTGCGTAGAAGGCGCCCTCCATGCGATGAAACCACTGAATGTTATCGTTCCCGATGCTTGCGCCACTCAATTGGCCGAGAGCGAAACTCGCGAACCCATCGCCCAGGCTGGCTCCATAAAGGTTTTGCCCCGCAGCGGAGGGCAGAGACGTTTGAGCGGCCGAGAAATTGTAACTTCCGGCCGAGAGGTCGTTGTGCGTGCCAAATAATTGGTGACGAAATTCGCCGCCAAATTCGAAGGTATGCCGGCCATGGATCCAGATGGCGGACTCTGTGTTGTAGTAGTTGTCGTCAATGAAGGGAGCATTGTTGACTCCCAGCTGGGGAACGCTCTGGCGGTTGGTGGTAAGCCCGCTAAAGATCGGGAACGTTTTGGCGGCGCCGCCGGGCATGTTGGCGGCCGTGTTCAGCCCAAGGGAGGACGCCAGGAAGTTCTGCACCGCCGAATCCTGGGCGGCAGCATGGCGGGTGAAGTCGAATCCGGCGTGGAGTACGAGATTCGGGGTGGCCGTGTAGTCGGCATTGAGATACAGCTGCGGCGCGGGCGTGGTGTTCCATCGTGTGGAAGCTCCTACCCCGTTGATGCCGTCCGCGGCGTTGTCCTTGTCGCCATACTCGAGGATGCCATAGCCCGAGAGGTGCCATTTCTCACCGATCGCGTGATCGATTTTGAGGCTGGTGAGGTATTGGTACTTGTTGTTGGGCTGCAGATTGGGGTAGTTGTTGGTCAGCGCGTTGGCGGTGTCGCCGGCGGGAGCCGGCATGTAAGCGAGGACCTTCTGCGCCACCGGATCCCATGTGCTGGGCGCCCCAATGAAATTATTCGGGAAAGGATCCCGAACCGTCGCGGTGGAACCATTGGTGCAGGTGGCGGTTCTGGTCGTCGCCGGGTTGTAAACTGCGCCGTTAATCATCGGCCGGCCAAGGCAATCCAGGACCGGCGCTCCATTGTTGTCCACGATGGGACCCAGCAAGAGCGAGCTCAGGTCGCCATTACGATAGGCTGTCGTGGGAACGGTGATGGTTCCATTGTTGAGGGTTTGGGTGTTGTGGTACTCCTCGAAAGCGAAGAAAAAGAAGGTTTTGTTGCGGCCGTTATAGAGGTGAGGAATCCAAACCGGGCCACCGAAAGAGCCGCCAAAATCCAGCTCCCGCTGCACAGGGTTATACTTCTGGCCGCTTGAGGTGTAGTTGAAGGGCTGTCCGGCGTCCAGATCCTCATTCTCTATGTAGCCGAAGGCCGTCCCATGCAATCTGTTGGTGCCTGACTTGGAGGTGTAGTTGAAGACTCCGCCACCGGACTCGCCATATTTGGCGGAATAGTTGTTGATCATCACGGATTCGGATCCAAGCGATTCCACCGAGGGCTGCTGCTCATCGGAGATGGCGCCCTTGACCGCCGAGGTGTCGTCCAGGCCATCCATAAAGACCCGGTAGGTCGTTGCCGGGGAGCCGCTTATGTGGATATCATTCCAGCCGCCGGAGATCGTGCCCGGAATGAGGGCGGCAAAGCCCATCGGGTCACGTATCGCTCCGATACCGGTAATGTTGATCGGCAGCTCATTCATGTCCCTCGCGGTGACCTGAACATTGTTCTGTGGGCTGTCGGTTTGGAGCAAAGGAGCATCCGCGTTCACCGTAACCGACGTTGTGGTTTCTCCTACCGTCGGCTGGAGGTCGACTGTTGCCGTCTCCCCCACCGAAACGGTGATCCCATTGCGGATCAACTTCGTGAAGCCCGGCGCGGATACCGTAACGCTGTAGTGGCCCGCAGGTAACTCCGGAACTGTATAGGCCCCGGCGCCCGTTGTCACGGTGGAGCTCTGGGTGCCCATCGCGGTATTGGTGACAGTTATGCTGGCCCCCGCGATGGAGGAACCTGCTGGATCGGTGACCACTCCCGATATACTGCCGCGATCGAGTTGTGCAAGGCACAACTGGCTGGAGCAGCATAACACCGTGAACATCAGACTCAAAGTGATGAACTTGAGCCAGCTCTCTTTAACGGAACTTAGTTTTCCTGATGTCATTTCTTGCCTCCAATGAATGCAAAATGCGTAGAAGATGTGTGTGTTTCTGTGCCAGCAATTTCCGACATTCCCGGTCGCGAGAACCCTATAGGGCCATTTCATGAGCTTGCAACGTTACGCAGGCGCTCTAACGCTTCCGGATGTTATTGATAATAGGGGTGTTGCTATGGGTGTTCCGCCTAACGGTTAGGTACTTGACGTTAGGCGGCGGAAAATGGGGACTATTCGCCCACGTACCTTCGCTGCGCCCTCGGCTACCTCCGGATGACGATTCTGTTGGAGAACTAACGGAACGGAGAACTTTGTGCGGGAGCCGGGGCGCACTGCAGGTCCCTCGGCTCCCCCAGATTTCCTGTCAAGAACCGTAGCTTCGGTGGATTTCATGCGGGATGACAAAGGGGAGGGCGGTGATTTCTATTAAGGGCGTCAAATCGGATGGGCAGAAAGAAACAGCGAGTCGAGTGCTGTGGTATCCCACTCAAGCCAAAACCGGGCTTGACCCCGATTTCCTGCCACGCTGTGCTAGAGAGGTCCGCGTGTGCGCCTTTCACTAAGGAAAGGCGCATGGAGGGTATCAACGACACAAGCCTCCACAGGAAATCGGGGCAATGGGGTACCCAGTATTCGTTGCCGATGAAGGGAGCTAACCTGCGGCTACTGCGCGGTGGTGTTGTCTGTCATCGAGGGCGGCGCATCTCCCGGAGCGCTTCCCCAGTTGCGATTCGGTTTGTTGCCCATCTCCAGCATCAGGGTTCCTCCGCCGGCTATCTCGGCGTGCGAGAACCAGGGCTTGTTGAGGGGTTTGCCATTTAGCTGCGCCGATTGGATGTACTTGTTCTGCGCAGAAACGTGATTCGCCATTATGGTGAAGTCTTTCCCGCTGCCCATCCGAATGACCGCCTTGGTAAAGAGCGGGCTGCCAATCTCGTATACCGGACTTCCCGGACATACCGGATAAAAACCCAATGCACTCAAAACATACCAGGACGAAGTGGCTCCGCCATCATCGTCGCCAGGAATGCCCAGGGGCCCGTCGCCGTACCAGATATCCATCAACTGACGTACGCGCTGCTGCGTCTTCCACGGCTGCCCGGAGAAGTCATAAAGATAAGGGATGTGAAAGCTCGGCTCGTTTCCCTGGGCGTAAAGACCCACCAGACCTGTCGCGTCTGGAAACTGGCCGAGGAAGGCAAACTTCGATGTGCCGTATTGCTCAACAAAGAGACGATCCAGCCTCCTATTAAAAGCATCACGCCCCCCCATCAAGCGAATAAGACCCGCTGGATCATGCTGGACGCTGAAACTGTAGATCCAGCTGTCGACCTCGGTGAAATAATCGCGGCCACCCTGTCCCCCGCCCAGCTTGGGATCGAAATCCGCAACCCATTGTCCATCTGCGCTTCTGGGAGCCATAAAGCCAATCTGTGGATTAAAGACGTTTTGGTAATTGTGAGCGAGCTTGGTGAAGTAAGCTGCATCTGCCTGCTTGCCAAGCGCCATTGCCAGCTGGGCGACACACCAGTCGTCGTAACTGTTCTCGAGCGTGACGGAGACGGCCTGCCGGCGCTCGACCGTCACCTCGGGCACGGTTTCGCTCTCTCCCTTGGCAAGCGCGGGGAAGAATCCCTGGTCAAAATAGATGTGGTCGAGACTGGTAAGGGGGCCTCGACGCCACGGCAACAGGGTCGCTTCCGTTGCGTTCTTCCGCATTGCCGCATAAGCCTGCTCCACGTCAAACTTGCGATAGCCCTGGCTGTAAGCATCGAGGATGAAGGACGCGGCATGGTGGCCGATCATGACCGCCTGCTCTCCGGCTACGGAAGGAAACGAGGGCAGCCAACCGCTCTGCTGATACATGCGCACATACGACTCGATCATGTCTTGCTGCTGCGCCGGGTCCAGCAATAATTGCAACGGGTGCAAGGAGCGATACGTGTCCCAGAGTCCATCATCTATATAGAAGTCGTGCCCCTGCGCCTCGTGAACGGTGTGGTCGAACCCGCTGAAATACTTGCCCTCCTCGGTGATATCTGTCATGCGTCCCTCTGACCGGTAGAGGGCGGTGTAGAAGATGGTGCGTTGCTGCTCTGTGCCGCCAGTGACACTCACGCGGCTAAGCGTGTCGTTCCAGACCGATCTCGCTTTTGAGCGGACCTGTTCGAACGTCCACTTGGGAATCTCGCGCTCCAGATTGCGATGGGCCTGCTCCGCGCTGATGTAGGAGATCCCCACGCGCACCTCGATCTGCTCCCCGCTCTGGGTCGCTGTATCAGTAACAAAGCCAATACCGCTGCCGGACTGGCTCGACTTCTGCGTAAGCTCATCGCCGATCCAGGTTCGATAAACGGAAAATGGCCTGGAGAATTCCGCATAGAAATATTCTCTCGTTTCCCCAGGATTGCCCGAAACCTCGCCTATGGGACCGGTGATTTTCTCGCTCCCTTGTACAGCCGTATCTCCAACGACCGTCAGTTCGGAATCTTTCTGCATGCTCAATGCCAGATGGGCGTGCGCGTCGGCAGGAAAGGTGAAGCGGTAATATGCCGCCTGCCGGCTTGGGGCAACTTCGGCTTTAATTCCCCAGCTTTGCAGGTCTGCTTCGTAGTAGTACGGGGTGGCAATCTCAAAGTCGTGGTCAAAATCGGAGGCGTAGCTTTCAGGGTTGCAGCTGAGTTGGCCGACAGAGGCCATCAACATGGCTGGGCCAGCGGGAAAGCCATAGATTTTGTCAGCCAGATAACGATCGGTAATGCCCGGGGTCGTAACGGGCGCCAGTCTCGCCATCCCGTGTGGATACTGAACGTAAGGAACCGTGGCGGTAAGCAGTTGACCGATTCCCCCGATGTTTGGAGAGACATAATCGACTGGATCTTTTTGCGGCGCCCTTGAAGTGCCCGAGGCAGTGTGATTCAAGGAGAGTGCCAGGACTACCATCCCAACGCATCTCAACATCCATTTCATCGTCGGCGTTTTCCTCTGTCGCGCTATGGTTTCAGATGAAAGCGGACGAGCTTCGGGTCCTAAAATGCGTTGAACGTGGCGGTGTCCCAATATTTGTCCCTCGGTTTCGGCTAACGTCACCAGGCGGACCCCACACTATAGCAACGTCGATCGCCATCGCAACGTTATGCCGGAGTCCTAACGCAGCCTTATGAAGCTGATAATAAAAAGCATGGCGTTCGGCGATCGCCGCCTAACGGTAGCTACGTGAGGGAGAATTGGTGAAAAGGGGGCGGGAGCCCAAGGGACATGACACTCGTCCGAATGCTAAAATGGCGCCGGTCAGGTCCAACGATGCACATAACCGCTCTAACCGATCCCCGAACATCCGAAATCGGAAAGATTCTAGAAACCGAAAGCGATATCGAACTGCTTCAGCAGCACCTGAAAGAGGTGATTGAAGGTGCCGCGTTTAAGGCCAGTCATCGAAGCGGGCAGTTTCTAAAGTACATCGTCGATCAGGCCATTGCGGGCCACTTCGAATCCCTGAAGGAACGGGTCATCGGCATAGAGCTTTTTGGCCGTTCCCCAAGCTACGATACGGGCGAAGATGCGATCGTCCGGGTCACGGCCAGTGACGTGCGCAAGCGCCTTCTGCAACATTATGGCAAGGATGGCGCGACCTCTGAGTTTCGTATCAGCCTGCCATTGGGAGCTTACGTTCCCGAGATCGCCCGCCGGACGCGTTCCTCCGCGAACGGCAATTCGCACCTCAGTGGACCTGAGGGGGAATTGGATCAAGGGGCGGATAGGCCACATCCGGACTTGTTGCAAGGTCTGGTGCACGCTCCTATTGATGTACCCGTCGAGTCTTCCCGGCCGGAGGTTCGGGCCAGAATTCCTCGGCTCTCTTTCATCGCCGCACTATGCACCCTTGCTCTGATCGCAGCTGCCTTCCTTGCCTGGAGCCGCTATTCCGTGGTGAACGTGGTCCCGCGATCGTCGCTTTTGTGGTCGGCGTTTTTCCGTTCACCGCAGTCCACGCAAATCATTACCAGCGATCCCAATATCGCTGAGATCGATGGCTATACTGGCGGCCAACTCTCGGTTTCTGACTATGCAAATCACAATTACATACCTGACCCAAGCAAGCTGAGTCCGGAGATTTCCAATCTTTGCCGCAACATCCTGCGTGGGGACAAGGCGGCAGCGGTTGACGTGCCCATCGCCCTCTATATCGGACAGATGGCCCTCGCCAGTTCCAGAGAGGTCAGCGTTCACGCTGCGCGGAGCATACAGATTCAAGATTTGGCAAGTGAGGATAATTTCGTCTTCCTGGGCAGCCCGCGCAGCAACCCTTGGTCAGCATTGTTCGGCGACCAGCTTGACTTTCGGTTTGTGTTCGACCCGAAGACCAAAACGGAATTTATCCGTAATGAACACCCGCGCCCCCAGGAAGCCTCCGCGTATGTACCAACCGCGCCAGGCTGGCAAACTGGCCGGAGCTTCGCCACCGTGGCGTTGGTAAAAAATCCGGATCAGGCCGGCCAGGTTCTGCTGGTTGCGGGAGCCACGGGCGAAGGCACCGCTGCCGCGGGAAAATTTATCACCGACGATGCACGCATGAATGCAACCCTGAAGGAGTGCGGGGTTAAAAAGTCGGGCGAAGTGCAGCATTGGCAACTGCTTCTACAGTTGAATGCGATGGCGGGAGCACCCAGCAATGTGGACGTAGTGGCTTGCCACCTCCTGGATGGCTCCGAGCATCGCTGACGTCAGGGTTAATGCCGGAGCATAGGCAGGGCTGAAGGAACCGTATCCTGAAACTTGACTTTGCCGCATGATTAAGGCTGAATACCACTATGCAGGTGACCTTACAGATCGCGGCAATCTTTGTGCCTGCGGCCGAGCGGACTCTGCATAGCTCGTGTTGTTGACGCTCGCATACATTCCTCCCATTCCAGCTTTTATTGCGAATCCGTCACCTTTCCTGGTGGAACATTATGCCACTCCGTGGGGCCAACATCTGACCTTCTTGGGTCTGCCGATGGGGCGGACGTATTACCGTTGAGTGGTACGAGGTGATTTTCGATGAATCGACGTACTTTTCTGCACTCCGCCGCCGCCACTGCCGGCCTTGCGCTTGCAAGGCCGCTTCTTGGTAAGACAACGCCCGCTACCCTAACCCACAAGGAGCGAGTTGACCGCGCGTTAAGCGGGCAGGACGTGGATCGTCCGCCGTTTACCTTCTATCACCACTACAAGAGGCCTACCCCCCAACTGGAGGCTCAAGACCATCTGGACTTCCACCGCACGTACGATACTGACATCGTCAAAGTCATGAATGACTTTGATTATCCAGCATCGTCGACCGGTAAGTGGTATGAACTCAAGCCCCTTGATTCTCCATACCCAAATCAGTTGACCACGCTCAAGCTGATCCGTGATGGCTTGAACGGAGATGCCTACTTTATCGATACGCTCTATGGACCCTATATGACAGCAATGATTTTGTTTGGGGCGCAACCTCAGTTCGCCAAACTGGGGAAATCGGAAGAAATTCAGGACCAGGTAATCAGCAGCCTGCATGATTTTCAGAAGCAGAACCCTGATGGGTGGCATACGGCGTTAGAAGCAATTACCCAATCCACAGTCAATCACATCCGCCATACCAAGGAGATTGGGGCTTCAGGAGCGCTGGTGAGCGTATTCAACGCGGAGAGCAAGTTCGGCTCGGTCTCCGATTATGAACGTTATACCCGTCCGTATGACAAACGTGTCTTTGATGCACTGGCAGACACCAAGTTAACCGTCCTGCATTTGCATTATCTGGAGAGACCGTATATCGACCAGTTCAAGCATTTCAATGCGCCGGTAGTTCAGTACTCTGTGAAGACCAGCGGGATTCCAATTTCTGAGGCGCGCAAACACTTCTCGCAGACGATCGCCGGCGGAGTGGATGAGATTGACTTCGACAAATTGACCACCGCGGAGATGCGGAAACAGTGGACGGAGGCAAGAGAGCAGGCGGGAAGCAAATACATCGCAGCGCCGGGTTGTTCTGTTCCGAATGAATCGACACCCGCCGAACTGGCGCGTTTTCCGAGGTCTTTGGGCGTCTAGAGTATTTGCAAAGCATTGCAACCCTGCGGAGCAGGAAGGGTGTTCGGTACCCTTGTTGTTGATTTAACTGTAATCGAGGAAATGCAATGAAGGTTTCTAACATTTCGGAACGATTTGCGTCTGCGCTTCCCTACGATCGCTATCTTCAGACGGGCAGCGAAGAACAACAACGCCGCTGGACGCAGGTCTACGATCTCGCCCATTTAACCGCCGCACAGCAGCAGCTTGTCGGCGGGTTTGAACGGGACATGAAGATTCTGGTTTACAGCGGCATCTGGTGCGGCGATTGCGTCCAGCAAGGCCCGTTGATTCATCGCATCGCGCAAGGCAATACGGCAAAGATCGATTTGCGCTTTATTGAGCGCCCGATGAGCGACGAACTGCCTGAGGACCTGCGGATCAACGGCGGCAGCCGTGTACCGATAGTTCTATTTTTCTCAGAAGATTGGGATTGGTGCGCAACTGCAGGGGATCGCACCATCCATCGTTACCGCGCCCTGGCTCTTAACAGACTCGGCCCAAGTTGCCCCACGGGAATCATCGCACCGGAAAAGGACGAACTCGATGCCACGCTCGGCGATTGGCTGAATGAGGTTGAGCGCGTGCAGTTGATGCTTCGGCTAGCGCCGCGGCTTCGCCAACGGTATCAGGACTAAACCTTGAGCGCGAGAATGGGGGTTTGGAGTGATAAGCTATCGAACCGTTGCCTTCGCATCAATCCTTATCTGGACCGGCTGTCATTGCGCTCTTCCCCAGGCTGGCGCGGCGCCTGAAGCGAACTGGCGGAAGGACCTGCTCGCCTGGAGGGAACTTCAGGCAAGGGGGTTGCAGGCACCGGATGGATGGCTCACTCTAACAGGCCTTGAGTGGCTGAACGAAGGGGACAATACATTCGGGTCGGCATCTGATAACCGGATTCGGATCCAGGCAGATGTGGCTCCGCACTTAGGAGTGTTGCGCCTGAGCCACAGCGCCGTGAGCCTTGCGCCTCCATCGGGAGGCTTTCCCCGAGAACTCTTGTTGGATGGACACACGCCGAGAGTTCAGGTGCTTGCCAGTGGAGACACCCCGAGCACCCTAACCGACGGTACATCGAGCATGTTTGTGATTCATCGCGGAGACCGGTATGCTCTTCGCCTCAAAGATTCTCATTCTTCCGCGAGGCTCCAGTTCCACGGCCTCAAGTGGTATGCACCGAATGAGAAATACCGAATTGCCGCCCGATGGATTCCCTATGCCCCGGCAAAGATTGAGAAGATCCCTACGGTCCTCGGAACTACGATCGAGATGCCAGTACCGGGAGTGGCCGAATTTATAGTCGAAGGTCAGACTATTCGATTGGAGCCGGTCCTGGAGTCGCCGAAGGATAGACAGCTTTTCTTTATCTTGCGCGATACGACCAGCAAGACTACAACTTACGGGGCTGCGAGATTCTTGTACACAGCACTTCCGGACCAGGGCTTGAACAAGCCCGGGAAGCTCTGGCTGGACTTCAATCGATTGGAGAACCCTCCCTGCGCCTATACAGCGTATGCAACCTGCCCCCTGCCTCCACCGCAGAACCGCTTGGCGGTCGCCCTTCCTGTGGGAGAGCAACGGTACCACGACTAATGTCGCGTCGAGTGCTGTGGTATCCCACTCAAGCCAACAGAAGGCTTGAATGGGGCACCCAGCCTAAAGGAAATCAAAAGCTGTGCAGGAGGAAATCTCTTGCGCTGGCCAGCACCTTCTCTCGCATCGCGGGCTCTGGTAGCATGCGAGCTATTTCGATTGCCCCGATCATGGTTGAAAAGATCGCAAAGAAGGCGCGCTCTTTCTCCGCAGTCCGCCGTCCAGGCATAAAGGGGAGCATTCGATCCTTGTATTTCACTAGCTCGGTAAGGATCTGACCCCTCATCCGCTTGTCGACCCGCGCCAGCTCCGGGGCAAGTGCCGTCAACGGACAGCCGCGCTCGGCATGATCGCAATACTCCAGACTTAGATAGGTCTTCACAATCGCCTTCCACCCTGCCTCGGGATGCGGCTGTTGGGCTGCATGAGCCAGATTGTCGGTAGTCTCCCGGAAAGCCTCTCGGAGCGACTCCAGGAGCAACTCGTCCTTGCTGCCAAAGTGTTTGTAAAAGCCTCCGTGCGTCAAACCAGTGTCGCGCATAACCGCTGCCACCGCCGCGCCGTTCAGACCCTCGGTCCGTACGCGCCGCGAGGCGTCTCTCACAATCTTCTGATGAACTTCCGCTTTGTGTTCCTGTGGGTAACGCATGGCTCATTATAGGATGATCAAAAGCATCCCACGTTGCAACCCGCGGCAGAAGGGGGGCTAACGAAAAAAGTTCGAATCTATAGGATTATGTACATCATCCTATAGGGGCAAAGGAGAACTTCCAATGTCTCACCCGATTCTGATTACAGGCGCGGCCGGCGGACGACAGGGGTCAACCGGACGTCTCATCGCGGGTCTCCTGCTCAAGCAGGGTATTCCCGTTCGAGCATTCGTCCACAAACTCGATGCCCGGTCCGACGAACTCCGGCAACAAGGGGCAGAAATCATGGAGGGCGACCTCCTCGATCCAACCTCAGTCGATGCGGCAATGAAAGGAGTGAATCGTGCTTACTTTACCTATCCAGTGACGGATGGGCTGCTTGAGGCAGCCACCATTTTCGCTGTGACGGCTCGCGATGCGGGCCTGGAATTGGTGGTGAACAATTCGCAGTTCCAGGCCACCCCCGACGATCCCTCGTTTCGGGATCTCAAAGGCGCTCCCTCTTTCCGAAATCTGCAGCATCGCCTGGCCGATCGAATCTTCGACTGGGCGCAGGTGGGCGCGGTTCATCTTCAGGCGCCTCCCTATTACGAAAATGTACGGGCGCTCGTCGGCCGGAGCGTGGCGGAGCAAGATGCCGCCTTCCTACCGTGGGGCGATGACACGACCGTCATTCCGCTCGCCGGCGCGGAAGATGTATCGCGCGTGGCCGCAAGTCTTCTCGCTGATCCCGACGTGCCATCCCAGGACGTCTATCCTCTGGTGAGCGAGACCCAAACAGTACGGGAAATCATGGAAACTTTGGGAAGGGCGATCGGGCGGGAAATTCGATATGTGCCAATTACTGACGAACAGTGGGGTGATGCAGTCAAGGAGCGACTCAATCCGCACGCGCTCGATCACTTGACCCATCTTTGGCAGTACTTCCGGAAAGGTGAGCGACCCTACCAGGCCACCGATACCATTCGCGCCGTGACAGGCCGAAGTCCACAAACGCTGGAAGAGTTCTTCCTGGCGAACGCCAACTCTTTCAGTGCCGCGGCTCAATGAAACAGGCTTTCGGCCTGATCCGCATCAGCGAATCAAACAGGAGGTCTCAATGTCGCCCCAAATCCTCTTTCAAATCCATCTCGTTTTAGGTTATGTCGCGTGGCTGCTCTGCTTCGGCGTGTACGTCGGTCCCTGGCTCAGATCGAAGGGCCGGGTCGAAGCGCACCGCGCGATCGCGACTCTGCACAGCTTTCGCTTCTTTGGGCTGGTCTTTATCCTTCCAGGCATCGTCGGTCCCAATCTGCCCTCGAGCTTCGCCGTGTTCGCCGCTTACGGCGACCTTGCAACCGGCGTGCTGGCCATGCTGGCGCTTTTGACGGTAAGGATACGCAGTCTTTTTTGGCTGTTCGTGGTCGCTTTCAATCTCGTGGGATTGACCGACATCATCCTCGACTACTACCACGCTATCCGGGCAGGGCTCCCTGCGCTGGCCGGCCAGTTGGCCTCCGCCTACGCCATTCCGGTCATTTACGTGCCGCTGCTAATGATCACACACCTGGCCGCGGTCTATTGGCTGGTGCGGCCGCAATCCATCGCCGCCAACGCAACCGCTGCCTAGCTTCCAGCGCAAGCGATCTTTCATTGGTGGCTTTGGTTATAGACCTCGGACGAGAGGCCGGCTCCAATACCGCGAGCACTGCTTTTGCAAGTCTCAGAGCAAAGATGGTGCAGCCGGGACGGGTACTTTCGAGCTCCAGGCTGCCACCGTACGCATGCGCGACATATTCTGCGATGGTAAGACCGAGGCCCAGGCCGCAGGGTTTGCCCGATGTCACGAACGCCCCAAACAGATCTTGCCGCATTCCAACAGGAACGCCCGAACCATTGTCTTTTACGAGAATGTGAACCGATTGATGATCCTCACGCAGTGCGATTTCCACTTTCCCTGGTTCACTTCCCCGCTGCGCGGCGAAACAAGCGTTCAACAGCAGATTGTAAACAGCACTGCTGACGATTGTTCTGTTGAAGACGGCCCAGGTCGAGGCAGATTCCGCTATGGAGATACTCACTCCAGCCGCATGTGGGTGGGGGCGAACTGCGTCCACTGTGGACGTGATGAGATCGTTGAATGATTCTATGCCATCCTGGGCAGGAGGCTCGCTTCGCGTTTGGAGAAGCGTAAAGTCGAGTATCTGGGTTACGTTCCTGATGGCAAGCTTTATCTCTTCGAGAAGCTGTTTCCGATCAGTTTCACGAGTCGCTGATTTACTCATAAATTCAGCGTTGCAATAGACTACGGATAAATGATGTCGAATATCGTGTGACAGGAACGAAGCTATCGATGCTACCAACGACCTGCGGCAAAGCTGGGATTCGTTTCTCCGCGATACTCTGGCGGAAGCAAGAGCGTCAGCCACATCGGGGCCTTCGTCCTCCTCAACTAACGCGAGCTGACGCATACATCGACTCCTTGTAGTGTCTGATAGGCATGCTTCTACGGCTGATAGAAGTGAGCATTTGCATGGTACTTGAGCAATTGGAATCCGCAATCGTGCAGCTCATACGCCACGCGGCGCGACATTCCGGCATAACGGCTATTCGAGAAAGGTCATTAATCTTTGGGTAGAACACACGGGATGTACCCCGTTGAGTTCCATTGAAACTACTACTTCGATGCCTTACGGGTAAGAAACGGCTCGGACTCGCGTCTAATACAAAACGATAGTTATGCCGCCAGCCGTACGCACGGCCACGCAGGTCTTCGCCCTCATTGGCGGCTTTGTATCACTTTTCCTACCCACTCCAATAACTCCTCTAACGCGGGATAATATGCCGACCGTCTTCCATCCGTGGTCTTCGCCTGCTCTTCGCTGCACAATGGGACGCTGTGGCTACCAATCTGCATTTTGAACGGCGCAAAACAAGAAGTTTTGGAAATTTGGCCAGCCTGTCTTCTGTTTTCCAACTTTTAAAAGACCGATCCGACTTTTCGGTGATCTAAGACGGGAAAGGCACCACGTGCTTGTCCCGCAGGTATGATTGGTCGAGTCGGGAACCTTTCGCTTTTGAAAGTGATGGTGTTGAGAAGTGATGCGGTTTGATTCACGAGCATCATTCACCAGCGCGGACCCAATACCCAGGCGATTTACGAAGTACCTGAGTTCAACACTTCCTGGACTGTTAGGGATTGTCCTGCTCTGTTCAGGTCCGGGCTGTTCGAGACATCCTCGTCCGAACCGGTCACGATCTCATTTCTGGATGTGGAGTGGGAAGTGCCTGACCAACCGCCGGGACTAGGACAAGAGTTACGGGACGTCACGCGGGAAACTGGAATTCAAGTCAAGCGCCTTCCTGCGCCGGATGGCTCCCTCAATGCGATCGAGTCCATGGCGCCTGCTTTAAGTTGTGGTAGAGAACTCGACGTCCCGACAACAGTGAAAGCGATGCGCGGCGGAGCAAGTGAATTTCTTTCCAAACCTATCGCGGAGCGCCAATCGGCGGTTACTTGCCGCACCACCAACCTCCACAGGAAATCCGGGGGGAAGCTCACCACGGCCTCCTGCTAAATCAATCAGATAAAAGCAATCGAGACATATCATTTTCGGCCCACGTACGCTGAGGCGAACGTGGGGCGCCCGTCCAGTTTCTACCGGGTTCTGTTGTGGAGCAAACTCACTTCACGGACGGCGGCCTGGTCTGTGAGCTTCTTTACTTCGACCACGCCACCGTCCTGATTAGGCATGGTGCTACAGTCCGAGGTCGGTGAGGCTAGGATGATCGTCAGGCCGGCGCCCTAATGGCCAGTGATAAAGCCGGTCAGATTCCTTGATCGGCAAGTCGTTGATGCATGCGTAGCGAAGGCGATTCAGACCGTGTTCGTCGTATTCCCAGTTCTCGTTCCCATACGACCGGTACCATTGCCCGGAATCATCGCGTGACTCGTAGGCGAACCGGACCGCAATGTGGTTGCCTCCAAACGCCCACAGCTCCTTGATCAGTCTGTACTCGAGCTCGCGCGACCACTTGCGTGTGAGGAACGCGATGATCTCTTCACGCCCATTGACAAACTCCGCACGGTTGCGCCAGCGGCTGTCGATTGTATATCCAAGGCACGTACGCTGGGGATCGCGGGTATTCCAAGCGTCTTCGGCGCCGCGCACCTTGGCGACCGCGGACTCATGTGTGAAGGGTGGAACATTAGGACTACTTACGCTTGTGGGCATTTGCCACTCCTGTTGTTTTTTTAAATGATTTAAGGCCGGGGCGAGCGCCTTCGGCAATACCCCTTTGATGCGACGACTCTAGCTTCGACGCTTCCTGCTCATAGGGCGCGGGCCGCTACACCCGGTGTCCACCTTCATGCTTTTCGGGCAAACATATCGAACTAGCGCGCGACATCTCGCGCATATTTGCACATACATGCGCATATCTGCACAATTCTATACAAAGAGATAATAGGCGCCCGCTTTTTTCCCACGCTACGATGGTCCTCAAGTAAGAGGCCATTGGTCCCTAACAAACAAGCTCACTCCCGGGAAGGCCTCCATTGCCAAGTGAAAGGACAACACCATGATTCTCAACAATCTAATCGGTTCAAGTACCGCATTCCGCAGCGTGATCGAGGACATTGGCATGGTGGCGCCGCTTGACTGCGCGGTGCTTTTGCAGGGCGAGACAGGCACTGGTAAAGAGGTAGTTGCACGCGCAATTCACGACAATGGACCCAGGAGCGGCAAGCCCTTTGTCGCGATCAATTGCGCGGCCATTCCCGCTACGTTGCTGGAAAGTGAACTTTTCGGCCATGAGAAAGGCGCATTCACCGGTGCAGTGGCTCAAACTGCAGGCCGGTTCCTTGCGGCGAACGGAGGTACCTTGTTTCTGGACGAGATTGGCGACCTTCCGCTGGAAATGCAGCCGAAGCTGTTGCGTGTTCTCCAGGAACGACAGTTCGAACGGTTAGGTAGTACCCGCACTACACATGTGGACGTGAGAATCATAGCCGCGACCAATCTCGATCTGCAAAAGATGGTCATAGAGAAGACTTTTCGCGCGGATCTCTACTACCGCCTGAACGTTTTTTCAATTGCGCTTCCCGCCTTGCGAGACCGCAAAGAGGATATTCCACTGCTCATACATTACTTTCTTGAACGGCTCAACCACCGGTTAGGAAAGCGGGTAGATCATATCCCTGAGGATCTCCTTGAAATCTTGGCCCGGCAACCGTGGCCAGGAAATATCCGGGAGTTGCAGAATTTTATAGAAAGAGCGCTCATCACCTCGACCGGCAAAACGCTAAGCCCTCGCGCGAGCGAGCTGGGCGCGCTGGCTTTGGAAGCAACACTTGCCGGCCCCATCAGCCTTTCTGAAGCCGAGAGGACTCACATCGAACGGATATTGAAGGAAACAAATTGGACTGTAAGTGGTCGTGATGGCGCCGCGGCAAGGCTTGGTCTGCCGAGAACGACTCTCATCTCTCGCATGCAGAGGCTTGGCATCACCAGGCCGGGCTTCCAGAAATCGGAGCGAAAGGACTTCTTGCACCCCGTATCTCGACGCGCGCTCCGCGTAGTTCCTCCGCGATTGGATGAGCAGCGTGCGACAGTCTGCTAGGGTAAGCGCTACAGCAAGCGGGTAAACGGGAGGAGCTTCATCTCTTCCCGGACGGCGCAGGATTGAGGATCGTCATCCCTACTGCCTCGACTTGCCGTGGGACCGGAGCCCCGCGGACTCCTGCTGCGCGGCACTCACCAACGGTACTTCTGCCCCATCCGATCTAACCGCCCCTAATAAAAGTCACCGCATCCAATTCGTCATCCCGAGCGCAGCCGAGGGATGACAAGTGGAGGGTGGTGACTTTTATTAGGGACCGTTAGATCGGACAGAAAGAAACAGCAGATCGGCTTCCACTGTCGACTATTTGTTGTTTCATGATCGGGTATCGACATCCAGCAAATCTTTCCGACACCCAGGGCCCTTGCACTTCAAGCACTCACGGTGGAAACAGACTGGCATGAAACTTGCATTCTACAAAGTGACCGTTGGATAGCCAAACCCCGGTGACAAAAGCTTCCAGCGAGTACTCTTCACTTGCTGAGCGCTTAAACTGCATATGCTGAGAAGTGCTCCTGAGATGGCAAGAGCGATTTGTGGGCATTTCATGGTCTTGATTTCTCCATTGGTTCTTTGGTTTATGGATCAACGATGCCTCGCGTTGAAGACACTGCCGGCACGACGAGCGACCCAACAACCGAGTGGGAACACACGGGTCGCCTCCATCAAGAGTTAGGCAATCAAATGGCCGTAGTTAAGTCATTGATATGAGGTTTATGAGATAGATCTGAAGTCTATGAGAGGACTTAGGTGTCGGTATTTCGGCACTGAGAATGACCTGGCAAATCTCCACTCGTCACCTGAATTTGCCGGCGTGGGCGCTCTCCGCGGGACTCATTGAGGCTCACTAATACAAGTGTATGATGGACAGCTTTTTCGGCTCCCAATAATATCCAACCAGATCGCTTCCGAGGGCCGGAAGCATCTTAGTGGCTCCAACACCACTCACAGAGCTTCTTCAAACGAAGGACAGCTTACCCAGATATGACACATTGAAGGCGGGGAGAATTTTGAACCAATGACAATCGAAAGCAAAGAGATATCGCGCAGGAAAGTTCTTGTCGGCGGTGCAATGATGGCGGCGGGAATGAGTCTATCCCACGCCGCCTCGGCTCTGTCGACCGAAAGCAAGCACCCATTACATTCCGCAATCAGAAAGGTTGAAAGCATGTCTCACCATCTCGACTCACCCATCGCTCGCCAGGACGTTCGCCTTGACATCACGGATCTCTATGTATTCCGCGGCCAAGCCGGCACTGTATTTGCAATCAATGTCTGCCACTCTCTGGGAAAGCCCACAATTCCCGGCTACCATCCGGAGGGCATGTACGAATTCAAGGTCGATGTCAACGGCGATGCGGTGGAAGAGGTTACTTACCGTCTCACCTTCGATGAGCGCGACCATCAAGGACAGCAGCGTTATACCGTACGGCGCATTCGAGGAGCAGAAGCTGCCGATCCCCACGCCGCCGGCACGGTCATCGCTCAGGGTAAGACAGACGAAACCGTTACCACGCCATCCGGTGTGCGCGCATGGGCGGGCAAAGCCGGCGATCCATTTTGGATCGAGCCTGATGTGCTGCACGCAGTAGGTCACGCGTTCCAGGACGGCACGACTGTGAACCTGGCCGACTGGGATCCGACTCGAGCGAGGAATCTTTTTGCCGGTCAGACCGTGTATTCGATCGTGTTGGAACTGCCCGATGGCGAGTTACTCGCCGATACCGGCAACCAGCGTCGAATCGGTGTGTGGGCAGTGGCCACGCTCGCCACGGATGCCGGGGGATGGCGCTCGATCAACCGCATCGGTCTGCCGATGCTTCCGCCGCTGTTTGCGCAGTACAACGAAGATCTTGGCAATCGTCTCAATGCCGGGCGCCCGGCCGACGACTTCGCAACCTGGGGAGAGGCTATCACCAAGAAGATCGCAGCCGTGGTGGCCGCATATGGAACGGCGGAAGACCCCCACGCATATGGCGAAAAGATCGCGCACCGGTTGTTTCCCAACATGCTCCCTTACGAGGTCGGCACGCAGGCATCGCTCGGCTTCACCGGGTGGAACGGCCGCTCCCTCATCGATAACGCGCCCAATGTCATGTTCTCCACCGCGGCAAACACTCCCATCAGCCTTGGGATCGGCAAGGAATCGGTTACGTCAAAGCCACGACCAGCCTTCCCCTACGTTCCCCTCGCAGGGTAATCAATCGATCGACTGGGCTGCGGCCAAGCCCAGTCGATCAACCATTTTCGGCTTAACCATCCACTGCCGGAGTTGAAATGCGCGATTTACTCAATGGTGCTTGCGGCAGTGTTCGGGCGAAAATAGTCAGTATTTACGCCCTTCTGCTGGTCTTCAACGTAGGGACCTGGCTGTGGGCTTTCATTGCTTTTCGTCATTATCCAGTGCTCCTCGGGACGTCCTTTCTCGCTTATAGTTTTGGCTTGCGGCATGCCGTAGACGCGGACCACATCGCGGCCATCGATAACGTGACTCGCAAGCTGATGCAGGAAGGCAAGCAGCCAGTCACTGTCGGATTCATGTTTTCCCTGGGACATTCGACAATCGTCTTCGTCGGGTCGATAGCGATCGGCTCAGCGGCTTCGGTGTTGCAGCACCGCGTGGATGCCCTGCGCAACATCGGTGGGGTGATCGGCACGCTGGTTTCCACCGGCTTTTTGTTTGCCATCGCGTTCATCAATCTGACGGTCCTGCGTGCGGTGTATCGCGTCTTTGTGCGCGTCCGCAATGGAGCACCGTATGTCGAGGAAGATCTGAATCTGCTTTTGGCGGATCGCGGATTACTTGCCCGGATTTTTCGACCAATGTTCGCCATGATCCAGCAGAGCTTGCATATGTATCCGCTGGGCCTTCTGTTTGGGCTGGGATTCGACACAGCCACAGAGATCGGGCTCTTGAGCATCTCGGCGACGGAGTCCTCAAAAGGACTGGCTATGTTGTCCACACTGGTCTTCCCTGCTCTCTTCGCCGCAGGCATGTCGCTGGTTGATACGACTGACAATATCCTCATGCTGGGAGCCTACGGATGGGCATTCATGAAGCCCGTTCGCAAACTCTACTACAACTTGACCATCACCCTGGTCTCGGTCGTGGTTGCGCTGGTTGTTGGGGGCATCGAGGCTTTGGGACTGTTCGCCGGTCACTTTCACTTCAGCGGGATGTTATGGGACATTGTGCGGAAGCTCAACGACAACTTCGGAACGCTCGGATACTTCATTATCGGGTTCTTTGTGTTGAGCTGGATAGTATCCATTGCCCTCTACAAGTGGCAGCGGTTGGATGAACTAGAACTACAAGCATGAACTAACTTCCCGTGACGAGCATACGTGGGAGCTGATGCAGGAACCGGCGCCGCAATATGGGCGACAAATATCGTTCTTCTCGATATTCAGCGGCCTGTGGTGTCCCTCTTGCGGAGCGGGACGCTGGCGGAAGCCAGAGGGTTAGATCGCTTCAAGGCGACGGCTCAGGAAGGAAAGCCGCCACTCATCTTCACAGGAAATCCGGGGTAACGCTCCGCTCAGAGCCTGTGACTTTATATTGATTTTTCGTGCGCATTGTCATCCCGGCCAGAGCGCAGCGTAGAGGAGAGCCTGCCCTGAGCGAAGTCGAAGGGAGCCTGCCGTTTCGTTCTGCCCATCCGATCTAACGGCAAGCCGGTGCAGGCAGGATGACAATTTCGAGAGTGGCGGCCCACCTTGACATAGGTGGAGAGGGATGTCCGGACTCAGCACAACAGCAACTAACCGAGCTTCTCAGTGAGCCCATAACTGAACCTGAAATCCAACGCGAGCAGGTCATCTCATTCGGATTGCGAGGAGTCCGTAGATACAAGGATGCGCCTTCCGAACAGTCGGGCGTCGACCGAGTAAGCTCCCGGGCCCAGGAAAGCATACGCCAAGGTTGCCAGCACAACGATGCTCGACTGCACGATAGTGCCAGTTGGGAGATGCGGCAGATCGAGCAGCACGGTTGCGCCCGCCACTCCACAGACGACGGGAGTCAACAAGCCGAGACAAAGCATACCGAGCAGGCCGAGGAAAGCAAAGTGCTGCCAGCCGGTGGGGAATGCGATTCCAGCCAGGGCGGTGACAATACACCCGCGCAGCACGAGCAGGGCGGCTCCAGGCAAACCTACTGGAAACATGGTAAAGAGTCTCTGCACTGCTTGAGCTTATGAGCTAGATAACGTGTTTACAATCTCAGGGGGGCTACCGCCGAGTAGCTCTTTCGAGGTGGTTTGGGGCTTTGCCAGGATGTATTCTGGAGACGAGTTCGATCGCGGCGTGCGGGGCCCCCAAACCCGGATGACGGCGCGTATGGCTCGGGCCCCCTTTGGCAGTCAAAATTCCCCATGCGACATTCGTTGGGAGTTGGGAACGGCTCTTGGATGCGTCTGCGAAGACGAATATACGCTGCTGCCGTGCTCTGCCTTTTCACGCCCGGCATATGGGCGTCATCCGCAAGCGACTCGTCGATCGCATCAAAGTACGTACGCACCGACTTCGCGGTCGATGATGGATTGCCGGACGGTACCGTCAACGCGATCACCCAGACCGACAATGGCTTGTTATGGGTGGCAACCGAGTCGGGTCTTGCATCCTTTGACGGGCGGACATTCACCCCGGTACGGCTGCGAATCCCTGGGGCGCTCCCACCCAGCATCGTTAGCTCGTTAGTGGAAGGTGCAGACGGCGACCTCTGGGTGGGCACCGATGCGGGAATCGTGCGGATTTCGAAAAAGGATCTGAATGCTTCGTACTTCCCTGACTCGACAGCTTTCCGCCTGGGAGAGCAGCAGAGCGATGAGGTCGAGGTGCTCTTCATGGCGCGTGATGGAACCATTTGGGCCGGCACCGACCATGGACTTTACCGGTTTAACGGCAACCGGTTTGTTCGTGCGATTTCCTCTCTCTACATCGGGCGCATCAATCAGGATTTGAATGGAAAACTCATCCTGAATACCGGAAAAGGCTTCGCCGAGTATGACGGGAAGCGCTTGATCTCGCATCCCGGGCTCGGGGCTCGTTTTGGAGTTGCTGACAACCTGATATTCGACACCTATCAGGACGCCGACGGCACCTATTGGTATTGCACCGGAGCCGGCCTCCGCGCGATAAAGGGGCAAAGTCCTGTTGCATTCAATCCATACGGGCCGGCCCACGAACCTGCATACCGTATGTTTGTCGGTTCCAATGGCGATCTTTGGTTGAACACTAGAATCGGAATCTATCTGATATCGGGCCAACACCTGGCGAACCCGGCGCCCAACTTGCATGCGCGCAGTTTCTATGCGGGGAAGGAAGGTGACTTATGGATCGGTACGAACGGAAACGGCCTGGTGCATCTACAGCCTCGCATCGTTCAGATGTACACCCAGGCAGATGGCCTGCAGACCGATATCGTGATGTCTGTGCTGACGGCCCATGACGGACGACTCTGGGTCGGCGAGAACTGCGGTCTTGCAGTCTTCGATGGGAACAAATTTAAGAATTTTGATGAAAAGGACCATCTGCTAAACACGTGCGTGTGGTCACTGGCTGAAGACCGCAAAAACAACATTTGGATTGGCACCTACGGTGGCGGCCTCTTCCGCTACCGAAACGGAGCCTTTACCCAATACACGCTGGGTGAGCAAAGGGCCAACCCTATCGTTCTTGATGTTGCAGTAGCTCAGGACGATTCTCTGTGGATCGCGACCCCCGACGGGGTCAGTCACATGCAGGACGGAAATGTTCGAAACTACACCACCGAAGACGGACTATTGAACGCGCGGGTGCTGGGCATCCATCAGGACCGCGGCGGAACCATTTGGGTCGCGACCCAGGGCGGTGTCGAGCGGCTTGTGTCCGACCGCTTTGTGCCCTTGCCGGCAACGCATTCGTTTGATGAGGTACTGACGCGCCGGCTGGTGGAAGATTCAAGGGGCGACCTATACACGACGAACATGCCTCAAGGATTGAGTCAGATCAAGAACGGGCAGCTTACCCGCCTCGACAATACGCTGAATCTGATAGACATGGCAGAGGCGTCGGATCACATGCTCTGGTTCAGCAGCATGAACGGCGTAATTCGCATCTCGGAGCAGGAGCTTGCGCGCGCCGGCAACTCGGATATTCCGCTCAATTATGAAGTGTTCAACCGGGCTGACGGCCTGGACACGACTGAGGCAAGCATCGGCGCACCGAATATGGCCATGGCGCCCGATGGCAAACTGTGGATCGCCACAGTGAAGGGGCTGGCGATGATTGATACGCGGCACCTGCCGAGCACAGGCAGAACGCCAAAGATCTTCATCTCCGGAATCTCAAGTGACGGCAAGAGTAACCCCGTCAACGACAGATTGGTCCTGCGCCCGGGCATCCATCACGTGGAACTGCATATCGACGCGATCAGTCTTGCTAATCCGCAGAAGATCCGGCTGCAATATCACATGGAAGGTGTTGACTCCGACTGGCTCGATGCCACCATGTCACGGACGGCCGTTTACACCAACATCCCGTCTGGCGTACATCCTTTTAAGGTTCGCGCGACCGACAGCATAGGTCGCTGGCAAGCACCGCAGGTCGTTTACGAAGTGACTCAGCAACCGCACCTCTACGCAACGCCACTGTTCCAGATAAGCGCCATGGTCGCGGTCGTGCTACTGCTCGTGTTGGCCTACCTGATCCGCGTTGGATACCTGGTGAAACAGGCGCGCGTAATTCTCATGCAGCGGCAGGTGGAGCGAGAGGCGGTGGCTCGAGATCTGCATGACACGTTCCTGCAAGGCGTTCAGGGATTGATTCTGCGTTTCCACACCTCCACGCAGCAGCTTCCTCCGGGGAATTCGGTACGTGAGTCGCTCGAACAAGCTTTGTCCCAGGCCGATGGCGTGATGATCGAGGGAAGAGGAGTGTTATCCCGGCTTCGTTCCAGAGGAACGAAACCGGAAAGCCTCACCGAGTCCTATGCCGCCATCGGGAAAGAGCTGCGCGCACTGAGCCCTGCTCAGCTCGAAGTGAGTTTGGGCGGACTGAGCCGCGACCTCGATGCTGTTGTGCAGGAGGAGGTCCTGAAGATTGGCCGCGAGGCTCTATTCAATGCGTATCGTCACGCGCGGGCCCGCAGGATCGAGGTTGAGATCTATTTCGGCATCTTTGAGTTCCGCATCAGATTCCGCGACGATGGTGTCGGAATTAACCCCGCGATTCTTCGCGAGGGCGGCGTCGCTGGACACTACGGGCTGCCTGGTATGCGAGAACGTGTTTCACGAATCGGCGGCCATATGGATCTTTGGAGCCGGCCCGGAGCTGGAACCGAACTCGAAGTTCGCATCCCGAGCGCGATCGCATATCGTAGCACTGAGAACCAGGGGACCCCGCGGTGGATTCGCCGGTTGCTAAGGAGCCGTGCGCTATGACACATGATCCGCTGATAAGCGTACTCATCGTTGATGATCACCCGCTGATGCGCCACGGCGTTGCCGGGGAGATCAATGCACAGCGAGACATGAAGGTTGTCGCCGAAGCCGAAGATGGGGACGCGGCACTTGCACTTTTCCGGGAACACAAACCGGATGTCACGCTCATGGACCTCAAGATGCCGGGTATGAACGGAATCGATTGCTTGATGGCAATACGGGCTGAGTTTCGTCAGGCTCGGATTATTGTGCTTACCACCGCCACTGGCGACATCCAGGTGACGCGCGCATTCAAAGCCGGCGCCGTTGGATTTCTCTTGAAAGACACCCTTAGATCAGAGCTGGTGCACACGATACGCGTGGTTCACGCGGGTGGAAGAAGAATTCCTGAAGAGATCGCACAACAGATGGCTTTACACGCCACAGAAGATGCCCTCAGCCAACGGGAAATCGAAGTGCTGCGTGGCGTCGCTCGGGGTCGATCGAACAAGATCATAGCTGCTGAATTGTCAATAACAGAACATACAGTGAAGAACCATCTTAAGAATATTCTTTCGAAACTCGACGCGGATGACCGGACGCATGCAGTGACAATCGCCTTGAAGCGTGGCTACATCGATTTATAAAGCGCAGTACAAAGCCTGATCCCCCCTACCTCAACCAAGCTCATTGGCAGACTCGACGGTCTTTCCAGGGCATGTGCGAGAACAGCCCCAAAGGGCTATCGTCATTTGATCCCATCAAGGGTTGGATCCTCCACAAGATCTAGTTAGAGTCATATCCACAAGGTGCCTCTCGGAACCCGGCGCACAAGGGTCACAGGAGCGAGTATTCGGGCCGCAGTTATTCATCGTCCCCGACGCTGAATAACCAAAATTTTGCTAAGCTACTGGTTTTCTCATTTGAACGAGGTGATATCCGTGATCAGATATATGGATTCCGCAAGCTCAAGACGAGCATCCAGCATGGGTCTGGGCCAAAGGCCGGTTGTCAAGTTTACACATGGTTCCAAACCTCGGCCTGATATGGAAGAAGATCCGACTATCTATCTGATCGATGACGACCTCAGCAGCCTCGAAGCTCTCAGTTTGTTGTTGTCATCCAGGGGATACAGGGTCAGGGCATTTGCGGATCCCGACGAGTTTCTAGCCCTACCCAGGCCACGCGTGCCCGCTTGTCTGATTCTCGATTTAATTCTTGGCCACACTGACGGACTTACGGTGCAGCGGCAGCTTGCCAGCGACGGTTCAATCACTGTCATCTTCCTATCCGGGAGTGTTGATATCCCGGCGGCAGTGAGGGCCATGCGCGGAGGGGCAAGCGAGGTTCTATTAAAACCAGTGAACGATGAACAGATTCTGCGTTCTGTACGCTTCGCACTGGAGCAAGCGCACGAGCAATGGGTTGACCGCCAGCTGATACTACGCATTCGCAAGAACTATAGCCGTCTGACGCCTCGCGAGTGTGAGGTCTTGCCGTACATAGTGCGCGGATTTCTAAACAAGCAAACAGCTTACGAGCTAGGAACCAGCGAAATCACGATCCGAATTCATCGCGGGCAGATTATGAAAAAAATGCAGGCCTCCTCTCTCGCAGAACTCGTATGGCTCGCCGGTCGTCTGGGAATTCCGGACCGCACTTCGAATATCGAAGCGCTCCTCAGTCCTCGAAATGGGGAAATGGAGCCATTAGATATGCCCCTGGAGCTTGCCATCTAGGGGGGCCGGGGATCAGCCGCCGTCGCCTTTACAAATCCCTAACAACTCCAAATCACATTCCTTATCGCATGGGTCCTCTAATAAAGGGGTTGGCTCTTGATCGCCAACTGAGGGCTTTCATGAGAAAAGGAAACTTCGTAATCGGGCAGCGTGTCAGGCTCAAGTGGGAACTTGACCCGCCTGCCAATATCCCGGCAGGCACGATAGGGCAAGTGACCAGGCTTTCGCCGTGGGATGCGTGGGTGCGCTTTGAGAAACGCGTTGTCAGGCTCCCATTCAGCGAACTGGAGCATTCGGAGAAAGCCTGACTCACCCTCCCGAACCAACAATCCCTTGTTCCGATCCCGGCCGGATTGCGCTTTGGCGTGTCCGGTCGAGCGGACTGCAAGAGGAGAACCATGACAAACAAACTGCATTTGGTCCCGAATCCTGTTTTTCTAGCCCGCCATTGGGAACCGACGGGCGATCCAAAGATGCCGCTGGCCTGCGTTTGGACAGCCTCGAAACACTCTCAATCCGTCTCGAGCGCATCCTCCACGGATGAAACCGGTAGGATGCGGGAGCCTCAATGCGAAGCCCTGGCCACGCCCGCCGAGGGTGTGCGCGTAGCGGGCGCAACGGGCCGCCGCTCTTGGCAAAAGCATGTCCTCACCATGGTCTTCGGCCCAAGCCCGATGGTGATGGAGCCAGGCAACGATGCAGGAGCGGTGTCCTCGCGAAATTCGCGCGGAGGCAGGAGCCGGTGAACCCCTTTGGTCAGCCAATATGCAGGGTCAGCGACTCCAGCAATGCTTTCACTCCGTTCCAAGCGATCTGCACGCCGATGCAAACCAGGAGAAAGGATGACAATTGCGTGATCACCGTCATCCCCGTCGCTCCCAGCATTCGCGCCAAGCGGTCGGCAAATCCATAGCAAAGCAAAATGCTGACCGCGATCAGCGCCAATCCAATGAGTGCGGCCAGGATTGTCAAAGGATGGTAGGCGTGATGGTGAGCCGCGTTCGCGCCCAGCGTGAGCGCAGCGGAGATTGATCCAGGGCCTACGGTCAGTGGCAAGGTCAAGGGATAGAATGCCCGGCGAGCTGTATCCTGCGGCTGGACGGTTCTTTGTACGTCCTCTTTTTGATCTTTTTCGTCGTCTCGCTGCTTCAGCAGCGTCCATCCTGTCGCAATCACGATCAGGCCGCCGCCGACTTGCACCACTGGCAGCGAAATCCCGAAAAAGGCGAGCACGTAAGTCCCGACAAAATACGTCGCAACCAGCAGGATGAAACTGTTGACGGCAATGCGCCAGGACAACGCTTTTCGTGCTTCCGTTGAGTATTCCCTGGTCAGCGCGAGAAAGAAAGGGCTGCCTCCGAGCGGGTCTACGATGGGGAAGAGCGTCACGACAACCAGGAGGACATTTTGCGCCGCTTCTTGCATGGGTTCGATACCTCTAGTGTAGTCGATCTCGATTGCTGTCCGGCCGAGGTGACCTTCGTGGTTTTGTTACGGGCGGCACATCTTTTGATGTTGATTGCGGTAGATTGGTTCGGCTTTCCTCGCTAACCATTTTCGGGAGTGTGGAAGAGATAAAGTCGAGGAACACGCGAATGCGGGGAAAGAGGTGTAGCCGGCTGGCGCAAATCGCGAAGAGATCAATCTCATCGCACCAGAAGTCTTTAAGACATTCAACAATGGATCCTGCGTCCAGGTCCGGCTGAACATCCCAGCCTGCTTTTAGCGCGATTCCTCTTCCCGCGCACACCCAGTTATGTACAACTTCACCGCTGGTGGTGGTCAGTGTTCCGCTTAAAGTGATTTCGAATCGCTTGCCGCCTTCCTGGAACAACCACGCGTCCATCACCCGCCGGCCGCGAACCAGCCGGATGCAGTCGTGTTGCCGCAGGTCTTCGGGTCTTCGCGGAACTCCATGCCGTTTCAGGTAGGACGGAGAGGCGCAGACAATGCGCCTGGTGGACAGAATCTTCTTTGCGATCACGCTCGTATCCGCCGGCAGGCCGACGCGCAGGGCGACATCAAGCCCATCATCGATAACATCCAGGCCGGAGTCGGATAAGTTGAGATGAACCTGAATGCCAGGGTATTTCTCAACGAAGCTGGCAACCAGTGGAGCTATAAGTCTGCGGCCGATTCCCATCGGGGCGCCTATGCGCAGTTTTCCCTTGACGGTCTTACCCTGCGATGATGCCTCAGCCTCAGCTTCTGCTATCTCCGCTACAATGCGCTCGCAGCGCTCGTAGAACATCTGGCCTTCCGCGGTGAGCTCGAATGTTCTGGATGTCCGTGTGACGAGCCGTACGCCCAGGCGCGACTCGAGGGCGGTGAGGCCCCTGCTCATGGCCGCGGGTGAGGAGTTGAGAGCCCTTGCGGCGGCAGAAAGGTTGCCGGCTTTTACGATCTCTACAAACAGTTGAAGCTCGGCAACTTCGTCCGCCATGTTCGCGCCCTTTCGCTTGTCCTTCTTATTCTAGCGATTCACGCAGGGTCAGAACCTGAATGTCAAACCGGCATTCGCCCCAATGGGGGGACGGTTATACTGCACAGTGTTGAAGAAGCCGGCGGGCCGAAACCCCGCCAGATTAAATGCGGCAATGAAATGCGCCGCGGGCGACCAGCGAATCTCCAGGTCACCCTGGTCCCCCAGGTACTTCACACTGGAGCTGTTGGCGGGGTCCATGAGCGCATCGCTGCCAAAGGCGTACACACCATCGTGGATGGATTCACGCCAGTACCACACCCACGCAATCGCTCCTGTGACATTCTGCCTCAGATGAAACTGCACCATGGGATGTATGTCCATCAGATTTTGCGGCCCAAGAGACGGAGCCAGTTTAGGGGTGAAATAGGCGCCTCGCGGGAAGAGCGGATTGTATGTGCCGAGCGTATTGCCTGTCCCGCTGTCGCCGCTGTACACGTCCGCTCGTAACAGGGGACGGGGCTGGAAACGGGCCTGGCTGAAGGTGTATCCGGTCTCAGTAGAAACACTCCAGGCGGCAATCGAATCGTTCCCAAACGATCCCGCCTGATAGTTGGCTTCCCAGTTGTAATCCCAGTTTCGTCCTACCGGGCGGAACGCTCTCACGCCGACGGTATGCCGTGCTTCATTCGCGGTACCGCGATTGTAGGTGTCGCCTTTTGCCGCAAGGCCAATGTAATAGAGATCGGTCATACCACGCGGGACAATCGGCAAGGGAATCGTAAGATAGCTGCCCCATGCTGTTTGCCGGGGATTGGGAGCATCGTCGAAGAATCCGAAGTTATCCTCCACGGGCTTCAACGCGAACACATCCCAGCGGAGATGAGAGGTTTGCGTGATCCAGCGGCCGCCGTCAAAGCTGAGCTTTACGTTCGGGCCTTCGTTGTTGTCGAACAGGCGTCCTGATCCAAGTACAACCTCCTGTCGCCCAAGCCGCAAACTACTGCCGTCTTGACGGCTGACATGCGGACCGATCTCGAGAAATGCCTGATGAATATCTCCACGATCTTCATCGGTACCAGGCCTGGGTCCACCTACTCTTCCGGCAATATAGTCGAATTTAAACTCGGAGAAGAGGCGGAAATCCGGCCCGGCATGCAGATCGAAATGCGGCATCACGCGGAAGTATACGTAGCCGTTATGGTCCTGAGGCCCGGCGCCGAACATCCAGTTGTCGTAGTACTCGTATTCGGTGCGGTATTCCAGTCCCAGAGAAAGATAACTCTGCTCCCCGCTACCCAGGCGGATGTACTTCATCGGGTCGAAGAAATCGGGATGCTGCGCCGGACGAGCGAGGAAGCTCCAGTCCTGTTCGGCGGGCAACGGGTTCAGTGCTGGACGAGCGGGATCGCTCACGTAGCCCGGCGGTTGGGGATCGGGAGTCTGAGCAGCCACATGGCCGGCGATCAGCAGGATCGCCAAGGCGACCAGTGTCAGCCGTGCGCGGGTAGCAGGCATAGGTCGTGATGCGTTCGGTAGGGTTGCGTTCTTCATATGCAGCACCGAGCGAATCGGTCCCACGCTCGACCGCGATCTCGACCTGATCAGCGCGGTTTTAGCACCATCCGTCCGCTCCCGCCTTTGGCCACAAGTTCATAGGCGGTCCGCGCTTGGTTCAGAGACAGTGTGTCCGCGATCATCGGTGGAATATAGGCGCCCGCGTCAAAGCCAGAACGCAGTTTTTCGAGGATGCTAGCCGTGGCCGTCAGATCACGCTTCAAGGTATCCACGCCCAATAATTGGAACTCATTGTGGTAAAAGTCAACCAGGTCCAGGCTTGCTCGTCGTTGAGACGGAGCGGTAATCTCCACCTGGCGCCCACGATGCGCGAGCAGGCTAAGTCCGGTTGCAAACACCGGCCCCCCGGCCGCATTGAGCACCACATCCGCACCGCGGCCCGAGTTGAAGGATCGGAGGATCGATGGCAGCTCCGGATCGCTGGAATCAAGTTGCAGTTCAGCAAGCCGCGCGAGCGATGGGTTTAAACCAAAGCCTGTACGAATGATCGCGACGACCCGCGCTCCCAGCTTGTTCGCAATTTGGACCGCCGCGCCCCCGACACCACCCGCCGCGCCAAAGATGGCCACGGTCTCTCCGCCCTTAAGCCGGGCATACTCCACCAGGGCGCACCACGCGGTCACAAAGGTCACGCCTACTGCTCCTGCTTCTATATAGGACAGCCTCTCGGGTTTCTGAACCAGGCTTGCGACTGGAACCTGGATGTACTCAGCATGCGAGCCGTCCCTGGTAAACCCCGCATCTCCGCCCGAACCCCACACCGCCCGGTCGATCCACTGCTTCGGGCCGTCCACCACCACGCCGGAATAATCCCGCCCTGGTATGCGAGGCAAGGTTGTCTGCGACATACGCCCAGCGACATTTTTCAAGTCGCTGGGGTTGACGGCAGCGGCCTCGATACGAACAACTGCGGTGTTCGCGTCCGCCTGTGGCAACGGCCTTTCGGCGAGACCTAGTTGGGATGGACTTCCGAACTCTTTAAATTCGATTACCTGCATAACTTTTCTCCAGTGATTGAACTTTGAGCAACATGTGGTCGCGCGAGGACGCGTCCGGCCGCGATGTAACCGACGCTCATCGCAACCACGAGCAGCGAGCCGAGAAGAGCGTTCGGCGCCGGCGATGGAATTCTGGCCAGACGGCAGACCGCCCCGATCGTGAATGCGAGGGTAAATCCGAGAACCAGTTTCATATCCGCAGTCTCCAGCGACTCTCGTTTTCATCGCTGATTTGAGATTAGGCCGGGAGTCGTTGCGTGAGTAGATAGGAAAGTCTCACAGGAGCTTTTCGGATTTGGCAAAGATGATATCTATGGGCTATTCAAGGTTGGCCCTTGAGCCGTGCACATAATCGTGCGATCCTTACACACCGGGCTCTTTGCTATGCGCACAAATATCGAAATCGATGATCAATTGTTGAGCGAGACCATGCGCAGCAGCAGCGCCCAGACGAAAAAGGCTGCGGTGGAAGCGGGTCGGTGTCTATTGGTAAAGACGCACTCGCAGACAGCGATTCGCCGACTCCGCGGTAGAGTGCGATGGGAGGGAGATCTGAACGAGTCCCGCCTGGGCCGCACTCTGAGTTAGTCGACCATTTGGGGAAAAACGATCGACTGCATGATTGCTACTTTCTGTCTGACTCAGGGCCACTCTCTGCTTCATCGGGACCACGACTTCGAGAACCATCCTTAGCCCCCTGGCGCGTTTCGAGTACAGAAAGAGGCCCCCTGGTTGACGGCTGAGACCACCGATCCCAAGCTTCGACGCAATTCGCTGGGTCTTCCGGAACTGGTGTTCCAGGGAGTTACACACATCGCGCCGGCAACCAATATGGTGTTCACGTTTCCGATCATCGCCCTCAAGGCGGGACCGGATATGCCACTCTCGTTCCTGCTGGCTACCATCGTCTGCTTCTTCATCGGAAATACGGTGTCGCAGTTCTCGCAGTATCTGCCCTCAAGCGGAGGCTACTACTCCTTCGCCACCCGCGGCCTGGGGAGCCGTATCGGCTTCATGGCCACCTGGAGTTACCTGGTCTATGAACTCCTGGGGTCGGCCGGGTCCACCGGCTTCCTTGGCTATCTGATCTCAGACATGCTGCGGGCTGGTTTCGGAGTGCACGTCCCCTGGTGGCTCATCGCGCTGGTGACCTTCGCCGTTATCTGGATGCTCACTCACAGGGGGATTCGCATTTCGGCGCACGTTACGGCAATCCTGGGCGGGCTCGAGTTGATGATCATGCTGACGCTCGCGATCACGTTCCTGATCCACCCCGGACCGGGATCAAGATACACTGCCCCACTCGACCCTTCGTTGTCGCCTCACCATTTCGGAGGCATTTTAGCTGGGATGGTCTTCTCGATCCTGGCCCTCAGCGGGTTCGAAGGTCCGGCGCCGCTGGCCCAGGAGACGCGGCGCGCCGGAACATTCGTTAGCCAGGCGGTCATGCTCTCGCTGGTGGCTACGGGCGTGTTCTACATTTTTACTTCCTACGCGAGCGCCATTGGATGGGGCACAGGCGATATGGCGGCCTTCGCCACCCACGCAAATCCGTACTACGCTCTTGGCCATGCGCTGTGGGGAGCCGGGTGGTGGTTCGTAGTGCTCGCGCTGATCAACAGCGCGGTTGGAGTGGGCCTGGCCAGCACCAACTCCGCGTCCCGCGTGATGTATACCATGGGCCAGGCGGGCACGCTTCCTGCGCGTTTCGGACGAATCGATCCTGTCTACCAGACACCCACCTTCGCTATCGCCGTCATGCAGATCGTCGGCATTGTGGCGGTGCTGCTCATCGGGTTGCTGTTGCGGCCTTCCTATATCTTCGACCTGCTGGAAACCGATTGCCACTCTGGCGGTCATCGTCATCTATTGCACGGCAAACCTGGCGCTTACCTCGTACATGCGCCGGGAGCATGCGGAAGATTTCAACGTTTGGCATCACGTTGTGTCACCCTGGATCGGAACGCTGGCGCTGTTGCCGGTGCTCTTTGTCACCATCTACCCCGTGCCGGAATGGCCGTATAACATCACCCCTTACTTGTTCCTGGGTGCACTGATCGCCGGATATGTTTACATGCAGCGACTCGAGTCACGCAAGCCCGGGGCATTGCGCAGGGGAGCCACCATGATGGTGGGCAGTCGAAGCACGGCGGCGGGTGACGTGGATTGGGATAAGCCGAGCACGCCAGTGTAGAGAACTACTCTCTCCAATTGAGTCCCGGAGGGACGGCTGAGACTTGATCTTATCCAAATTGACTTTTTTTGATGCGCCCGATTTGTAGCGCACTCGCTGAAAACAAATCAGCTCTCAGGGCTTATCGCGATCACGGTGGGAGCCCCCTGCTTCAGCAGGGGGAGCGACGCTTCAGCGTCGCGGAAAGAATCGCATCTCGATCAATCGGGCTTTAGCCGCGGCTTCATTGGCCGGTGTGATAGCGTCGGCTCTGGAACTCGACCAAACCCCGCGGCTAAAGCCGGAGGAGAATAGTCCTACGCGAACCGCTCGGCTTGAAAACCGGGCTCCCCCGCATGAATGCGGAGGCTCCCACCACCCAATTTGGACAAGTCTGATTTTCATCCGTCCCTGCCGGACTCAATTTGGAGACCAGTTCTCGCGCAAAGTCTTCAGACCGTACCATTGAGCAAGAATGACCGGAGCCGGTCCGGAGTAAGATTCGATGTAGGAAGGGTGCTATGAGCTTTGGTTCGCTGGTCTTCACGCCCCTGGTCAAGAAGCTGCAGGAGCGCTACGGCAGCCGCCGGCAGTACGCGCGGATGGAGGATTCCGGGGGTTCGCAGGATCGCTTCACTCCCTTCGAGTCAGAGTTTCTGGCCCAGCGAGATAGCTTCTACCTGGCGACTACGGGATCGACCGGATGGCCCTATGTCCAGCATCGCGGAGGTCCCAAAGGCTTCCTGAAGGTGATCGACGACCACACCCTGGCGTTTGGAGATTTTCGCGGAAACAAACAATACATCAGCACCGGGAATCTGCTAACCGACAGTCGCGTCGCGATCATCATGGTCGATTATCCGCGACAGGCCCGGCTTAAGATCCTGGGCAAAGTGGAGATCATCGAGGGCGAAGCGGCAAAGAGTTGGCTGGACCGGGTCCGCGTTCCGGGCGAAAAGACGGTGATCGAGAGAGTATTCGTCATCCATGTGGAAGCCTACGACTGGAACTGCCCGCAGCACATTACACCGCGCTACACCGCGGAAGAGATCCGCGAAGGTATGCAACCGATCGAGAAGCGTGTGGAAGCTCTAGAGCAGGAAAATCAAGCACTGCGCAAAGAGCTTGCAAAATTTCACGCCGGCTGACTCCTATGCAAAGGATAATTATGGTGGCCGGAAGGGAGTTGCCACCATGACCTCGCGTCCACCACTACCTCCATTTACACAAGAAACTGCAGTGCAAAAGGTCCGCCTCGCCGAAGATGGCTGGAACTCGCGCAACCCGCAGAAGGTTTCTCTCGCCTACACGGTCGATTCCCATTGGCGAAACCGCGCCGAGTTCCTAAACAGTCGAGAGCAAATCGTGGCCTTCCTTTCCAGGAAATGGTCGAGGGAACTCGACTACCGGCTCATCAAGGAGTTGTGGGCGTTCACCGGCAACCGTATCGCGGTGCGTTTCGCGTATGAATACCACGACGACTCAGGCAACTGGTTCCGCGCTTACGGAAATGAGAATTGGGAGTTCGATGACCAGGGTCTGATGTATGCGCGCCACGCCAGCATCAACGATTTGCCCATCAGCGAAAGCGAGCGCAAGTACCATTGGGCCCTGGGCAGAAGGCCCGATGATCATCCGGGATTGAGCGCGCTCGGCCTGTAGCCGGGCAAACTTCAGAGATCTAATTCAATGCTCGACAGCGGGCGGGAACAGCAGATCAGAATGTTCCCCTGGGCAGGCCGGTCGAGCGGCTCGGGGGCGTAGCTGACCTTGCCGTCGATCAGCCCAGACTCGCACATGTGGCAGACTCCGGTCCGGCAAGACCACCTGACCGGAACATCGCAGGCCTCGGCGAATTCGAGAAGATTGGCAAAGCGCTCGTCCCACGGCACGGTGAGGCCATTACGGGTGAAGGAAACACTGGGACCAGTGCCGGCTTCTCCCGCGGGTGGATGCGGCGCCCGGGATGTGGTGCTCGCGATTCCGGGTGTTATGGAGGGTCCAGCGCCGAATACCTCCGAGTGGATGCAGGAAGCAGGAACTCCCCAGGACTTCAACTCTGCCGTGAGGCCGGCAAGGAAAGCGGGTGGCCCGCAGAGATAAAAGTCTGCCTGGTGCGGTATCCCACGCTGTTGCAATAGCGAAAGATTCAGACGACCGTGGACGTCGTAGTCCTTACCCGGACGATCGGCCTCGTCCGGCTCACTATAGGCAATGAGCGAATGACCCCGGGGAAGAACATTGAGCAGGTTCCGGACTTCGGCCGCGAAGGGATGTTGTTTGCCATTGCGCGCGCCGTAGCACCACCATATTTCCCGGGCGGAATTTGCGCCGGTGGCGGCGATCGAGTGAAGCATGGAGAGTACCGGCGTGGCCCCAATGCCCGCGCTCAGCAAGACCACCGGCTTGTCATCCGCGGCAAGTGTGAAGCTTCCCCTTGGTGCGCTTACTTGAATGAGGTCGCCGGCCCGAATGCGGTCGTGGAGGTAGCGGCTGCCTGCGCCATCAGCACGCTTCACGCTGATGCGATAGGTTCCAGCACCTGCCGCACCGGAAATCGAATAACTGCGCAAGATGGGTGCGGCGTTATTACCCGGTTCGAGCTTGAAGACCAGAAATTGACCGGGGAGAGGCGCTGGTAATGGCCTCTGGTCTTCCGCTTCGAAAACAAAGGAGAGCACGTCCACGGCCTCTCGCTCGATTGCTGCAACGCGCAGGGAGCGGAAGCCAGTCCACGCCGGCGGTGGTGCGGCGGATGGAGCGAGACCTGCATTACCATGCTCCTTGCCCTCCTCCGCGAGCAGAGCTTCGAACGATCCCTTCCAACCCGCGCTGAGCGACGGAATGCGCAGGGCGCGCTCCAGCTGCTCCCGCGAGTGGCCGGGCAAATAGAGCAAGCCATCGATTTCCGCAACCGTGACCTGCTCCGGCCCTTCAGCGACCTTGGTAATTTCGTCTCCCGCGCCGATCTCCCCTTCTTCAATCACACGAAAGTAAAAGCCCGGCCGTTTATGGGAAACAAGGAGTGCTGCTATCTGCGGGTTATTCATTCGAATGCCGACGCGATAGCAGGTAACCCGCGGCTGCGTCACCTCGAAGAGGGCGCTC
This sequence comes from uncultured Acidobacteriaceae bacterium, assembly GCA_963785315.1. GTDB lineage: Bacteria > Acidobacteriota > Terriglobia > Terriglobales > Acidobacteriaceae > PALSA-350. The sequence continues at coordinate 246,379 of CAWAUX010000013.1, forward strand.
CCGATTCGGTAGCGATCTCCAATGCAGACCTCATTATCGGCAAGACCATCGACGGTGAGGTTTTCACCGAACTGGCCATACTCAAGGTCTTGCCGCTGTAGTTGCTTCTGCCAGTATCGGTAGGAGTCGAGCTGATACACCATCAGGGCGCGATGCTCACCGCCGTGCCCTGCAAGGTCACCCTGGCCATCGCCATCCAGGTTGAGACGCCGCGCCATCACCCTCCCGGGCACGGGTCGCTTAAAGACAGCAGTGCGGACTACCTTGCCTTGCCACTCGACATCGCGCGGCAGCCCGACATTCACCGAGATGAGCGAATTCACCTAGCGTTCTCCTCTGGTTGAAGGTACAGGGTCGCTTAGGCTAGTTGAGGGATACACGTAAGACACTTGTTCCAGACCGAGAGTTAGCCGTCTATGAACCCACGCTTTAGGGCGATGGTGACTGCGTGCGTGCGGTCATTCGCGCCGAGTTTGGAAAGAATACTCTTCATATGTCCTTTGACGGTAGCCTCAGAGAGGTTCAGCTCGGACGCTATGATCTTGTTGGAGCTTCCCATGGCAACTTTGCGCAGGACCGCAACCTCCCGATCGGTAAGCGTGTCATCGGCCATGTGATTGGCGAGTCCGGCGGCGATTTCGGGTGGAACGCGCCGCCGTCCGGCGTTGACCGCCCGGATCGTATCCAGCAACTCCTTGCGCAGCATATTCTTGAGAAGATATCCGGCGGCGCCTGCCTTGAGCGCTCGTAACGCCTGAACATCCCCCTGGTAGGTGGTCAATACAATGAAGCGCGCACTCGAAAATTCGCTGCGGATGGCGCTGATTGCGTCGATGCCGTTCATGCCAGGCATCTGCAAATCCATCAGAGTTACATCCGGACGATGGATACGGAAGAGTTCGATAGCCTCTTGTCCGGTGGTTGCTTCGGCCACCAGTTCGATATCATCCTCTCCGTCAATGACAGCCGCGATACCCTCGCGCAGAAGAGGATGATCGTCCACCGCCAGGACTCTGATTTTCTTGGTCACGGCTCACTATCCTTCTCCGGTCCGGTTTAGACAGGTCCGATCCGATACCAGTAGGAAACTTGGATGCCGGCTAACCCCAAGACGTGGAGCCTTCAATATACTTGGCTCGACGCATAGCACACAGGCCCCAAAAGGATAGGCTCGCAACCCTCCTTTTGAGATTGCGCTCCGCCCCTCGAAGGTGCAAGGTGTTCTTTTTAGGCGTGGTTGTGCCCGTGATCGATCTTTCCGCGGAACCTCATTGGCGTGACGCCCACGACTCGACGGAAGACCTTCGTGAAATGGCTTTGATCGGCGAAGCCGGCCGCCTCTCCTGCGCAGGCCAAGGTGATCTTCGGATCGCGCAGGTATTGCTTCGCGCGTTCAATTCTGCACCTCAGGATGTATTGGTATGGGGACTAGGCCTGTGCTTACCTTGAATAGCTCGCAGAAGTAGTTAGGACTCATGCCGGCTATTTGGGCGAGCTCCCACAGGCGAAGATCCTGTGCCAGGTTTTGGTTAATAAACTCCAGAACCCGGTTCAGGCGCGTCGTAGGCATGCTGCCGCGGTAATCAGGCTTGGCGGAATTACGGACCGAATAGCGGCGAACCAGATAGATGCCGAGCGCCAGGCCGAGAGATTCGCCGTAGAGCGGACCGGCCGGTGAGCCATCTTCCAGGTCGGCATGCAGAGCAAGCATCAACGATTGAATGTGGCGGTCACGAAGATTCCAGTGGGTGGTTAGTTCCACATCCTTCAGGTGCGCGGTGTCCTCAAGCGAACGCGCGAGGAACCGCGGTTCCATGACCAGGATGATACGAGTGGTGGGACCTGACCAGGTGAGGCGATCGCGGGTTCCTGCCGGCAATACGTAGATCGTCCCAGGGCCATTGTCGGCGCTGCGGCTCTTGCCCTCCGTGGTCCACTGCGCCTTGATATTTCCATGGGTAAGAAGATTCAGGAAGTGAGTCGGATGGTCATGATCCGGAATCGAGACGCCCGGCACATCACTGAACGATTCCAGGGCAATGCCGTCCCACCCGGCCCGTTTACTGCTTAGCGAAGATAGCGCAGGGATGGGACACACCGCGCACCCATTGCGCATCACCTCAACCGCCTTGACAGGAAGAACCCCAGAGGTATCCATCGCTTCACCCCCGCTGGGTAGAGAACCCAGTAGCTGAATCATACCGCCGTTTGCCCGGTCTCCTGTTTTTTAGACCAATTTCTCGGAAGAATCGACCAAAACCGGAACATTTGACCAATGTTCTCGCGGTATCGTTTGCTCGCTGAGGTGAATAAGCGAAGAGAGAAGGGATGCGCACATTTGCAAGAAAAGTGTAGCCAGAGTCATCGACTACATCCAGGCGAACACTGGCGCAAACATTAGCCTGGTGGACATGGCCCAGATCGCCGGGGTGTCGCCGAACCATTTTGTGTTGTTGTTTACCAAAGCGACCGGCCTGAGCCCTCACCAGTATGTTCTGCGGGCAAGGATCGACAGCGCAAAGCTTCTCCTGAAGGATGAAGCGCTAAGCATCGCCGACGTGAGCAGACTCACTGGCTTTCGTACCCAGGAGCATTTCACGAAGGTGTTTCGGAAGATCGTTGGCGTAACTCCGCGCGAGTTCAGAAGCGCTGATTTAACGCTGGCAACTTTCAAATCAGCTACTCCGGACCCAGCGATTGTTCTTACCTTATTTTGCCCGAAAGGTGATTCGCCCATGCAGGCTCTCTCGCGCGACACTGTGATTGCTTCCACCCCGCGCCATACCTCAACCCACCAGCTCTCAACCATGGCGAAACTGAGCCAAGCCGGGATGTGATTTACCTCGTAGATGATGACTTGCAGCTCAGGAAGGAGATCACCGAATTCCTCACCGCGCTGGGAATGAAGGTGGTGAGCTTTGCCTCAGCTGTCGAGTACCTGGCGTTTGCCGGAAGAGACACGGCAGCCTGCGTAATACTGAACATCTACCTTTCTGACATCAACGGGCTCGAATTGCAGCGGCGGCTCGCGGAGAGGGACAACACGCCTGTTATTTTTGTCAGCGATCGGTGCGACATCCCCTCCACCGTGAGTGCGATGAAGGCAGGGGCCATCGAGTTCCTCACCAAGCCTGTCGACCTGGGGGCCTTGCTTGCAGCGATCCACCTCGCCCTGGCACAAGATCGAAAGCAGCGGCAAAGAAAGGCAGAACTGGCGAAGCTGCAGGAACGCTTATCTCAACTGACACCGCGCGAGCGGGCGGTGTTGCCGCTTGTGGTGGGAGGGCTACTCAATAAAGAGGCGGCTTCCGTTCTCGGCATCTCCGAAGTTACAGTGAAAACCCACCGCTGCCAGGTGATGCGAAAGATGCAAGCTGAATCCTTCGCGGAGCTGGTCAGGATGGCGATGAAGCTGCGTATCAGTTATCGGCCCGAAACCCGGCCGGGCCTCGAACGGCAATCAGAAACCTCTATGTTTGTTGTGCGAAACGGATCGAGAAGTCTGGCCCAATTGGCAGCTCAATAAAACGCGGAAGATCGGCTTTAGCGGCTGGGGATAGAACTTACCCCAGCCGCCTCCTCCTGGGGTCTCAAGGTGCAGTATGTCTCCTTTGGCGAGACGATGACTGCACTTTCCAGGCAGCTCCTTCACCTCTTCGCTGCCGGCCTTGATGAGCCACGCGCATCCTGCCGCGCCTTCTTCTCCGCCCTGCAATCCGTAAGGCCGTAACTTTCTGCGCTCTGCCAGCAGCGTCACCTGAGCATCGGCGAGTAGCTCGACTTCGCGGATCAACCCATCGCCGCCACGGAATTGACCTTCCCCGCCTGATCCATAGCGATAGGCGTAACGCCGCAGACGGAATGGGTAGGCATACTCCAGCGCCTCGATCGGTGTGTTCAGCGAATTGGTCATGTGCGTCTGCACACCGGAGATGCCATCGAGTCCGGGGCGCGCGCCCATGCCACCTGCCGCTGTCTCGTAGTAGGCGAAGGGCTCGCCGGTGCGCGGGTCCAAACCTCCAATGGTCAAATTGCTCATGGTGCCGGCGCTTGCTGCCGGCACGCGCGCCGGAACCGCCTGCGCCAGAGCGCGCAGCAACACATCCACAATGCGCTGCGAGGTTTCGACGTTGCCGCCGGCGACTGGCGCAGGGGGTAGCGCATCCACGATGCTACCCACGGGAGTATGCAGAGTGAGCGGCCGCAGGATGCCGGCGGTCGCCGGCGCGTCTTCTCCCAACAGGCAGCGCAGCATGTAAAAGCACGCCGAGAGCGTGATCGCGCGGACCGCGTTGACGCTGCCCGCAACCTGGGCGGAGGAGCCGGTGAAATCCACATCCAGGGCCGCGGCCTCGGGGTCAAAACGTAACCGCACCGCAATCTTGCGCAAGCCTTCGGAGACGCCATCGTCGTCCAGCCAATCCTCCGCGCTGAAATCACCGGGGGGCATGTTGCGCAACTCCGCTCGAACCAGGCGCTCGGAATAATCGAGCAGCTCTTCAATCAATGCCTGCAGCTTCGGTTCACCGTACTTCTCTACTAACTGCAACACCCGCTGTTCGCCTACGCGGCAGGCTCCGATCTGCGACTCCAGGTCGCCTTCGCGTTCTTTCGCGGTGCGGACGTTCAGTAGAATCAGGTTCAGCATCTCGCGATCGACGCGGCCGCCGCGCACAATCCGTACGGGTGGAATGCGAATGCCCTCCTGAAAGATTTCATTGGCGGGTCCCATCGATCCGGCAAACATTCCGCCCACGTCCGCATGGTGGGCGCGGTTCGAAACATAGAACGCAGGCTGATCCTGCCCAGGCAGAAAGATCGGCAAGCACCATGGTGATATCCGGAAGGTGTGTTCCTCCGGCAAAGGGATCGTTGAGGATGGCGATGTCTCCGGGCGCAAATGTGATCGCTGCGACTGCCGCCTGCACCGACATAGGCATGGAGCCGAGATGCACCGGCATGTGATCACCCATGGCGATCACCCGCGCCTGGGCATCGAAGATGGCGCAGGAGTAGTCGCGCCGCTCCTTTATGTTGGGCGAGAGAGCTGTGCGCCGCAGGGCCGCGCCCATCTCCTCGGCGATGCTGTGCACCGCGCTTTGAAAGATCGCCAGCTCTACTGGATCGGCAGCGGTCATGCGCGCTCCTCCGGTGCAATCGAGAGGATCAGGTTTCCGAAGCCATCCACGTGCGCACTGCAACCCGGCGGCAATGCGGTGGCCGAAGTATATTCGGTAATCATCGCGGGCCCGTGGATCGAGTCTCCCGGAGCGAGGCCGTCGCGCCGGTAGTGGCGCGTGGCTAGGAAGTTGCCCGCGAAGTGTACCGGGCGCTCCGCATAGCAGGCGGCACTGCCATCGCCGGGTACGGGCTCACGATATGCAGGCGCGTAGGGCTCACCGGCCGCAGTCATGCGCAGGCGCAGATTCACGATCTCAACCGGCTTTCGACACATCGCAGAATCCGTAACGCTGCTGATGCAGGTGATGAAAGGATGCAATGGATTGCGCTGGTGACTGCTTTTGGAAAGGGACATTCAGTTCGTATCCCTGGCGCCGGTAGCGCACGTCCACTGTGCACTGAGCCATACCCTGCAAACCTTCCGCAGCGAACTCAGCGGCGCCGCGCTGCTCCAGTTCCGCGAAGCTGTCTTCGAGACTCTCGATCGCAGTCGCCCGGCAGCATCACCGTGCGGGAATAATCGCGCACTGCGTCGGCTAGCAAAATGCCGATCGCCGATAGTGCGCCGGGCATGGCGGGAACCAAGACTGTTGGAATGCGCAGTGCGCGGGCCAGCGAGCAGGCATGCAGCGGCCCTCCGCCACCAAAGGCCACCAAGGTGAATTGCCGCGGGTCATGCCCACGCTCAACAGAGATCACGCGGATGGCTTTCTCCATTTGTGTTTCCACTACGCGGAGTATGCCGGCGGCGAATTCTTCGGCGCTGGCCAGTGGGCCCTTGTTCTCGCGCATGATTTGTGCGGTGCGCGGTTGATCGAGATGCACTCCTCCGCCCAGAAAACTATCCTGGTCGAGCCGGCCCAGCAGCAAGTTCGCGTCGGTAACGGTGGGCAGGGTTCCGCGGCCAAAACAGATGGGCCCCGGCTGCGCTCCCGCCGACTCAGGTCCTACGCGCAACATGCCGCCGGCGTCGAAGCGGGCAATCGATCCGCCTCCTGCTCCGGCGGTATGAATGTCAAGCATGGGCATGCTCACCGGCACACCAGCGACCATCGACTCGCGCGTTAGCAGCGCGCCCCCGTTGGCTGCATCGGAGAGAAAGACATCGGTCGATGTGCCGCCCATATCGAAGCCGATGATGCGCTCAAAGCCGGCCCAGCGCGCCACATGGCAGGCGCCGATGACCCCACCCGCGGGGCCCGACAACACCGTCCGCACCGGCTCCGGGGCCGCACTTCGCGCCGAGATAATACCGCCTGAGGACTGCATCACGTCGACGCGCCCGCCGCCGTGGTGGCTGGCGACGCTCTGCTCCAGATGCAGCAGATAGTTTTGCATTCTGGGCGCGAGATAGGCGTTGACGACCGTGGTCGATGCCCGCTCATACTCACGGAACTCAGGCAGAATGCGATGCGAGGCGGAGATGGGTAAACCGAGAGGGCGCAGGGCCTCTTCGATGCGGCGCTCTGTCTCCGGATTGGCAAATGAGAACAACAGCGAGATGGCTACCGCCTCTGCGCCGCTGGCGCGTACCTGGGTGACCAGGGACTCTAATTCCTCTTCCGTTGGCGAGCGCAGGATCTTGCCTTCGGCGCTGACGCGCTCCGGCACACCAAAGCGCAGTGGCCTGGGCACCAGGCATACCGGCAGGGGCACAAACCAGTCGTAGAGCTTGCTTCGTGTCTGGCGCCCAATGGAAAGAGTGTCCTCGAAACCCTCCGTGGTCACAAAGGCGACCCGCGCACCCTTCCTTTCCAACATGGTGTTGGTTCCCACGGTGGTGCCGTGGCGCACGTCGAGGGCTTTGCCTGCGCTGATGCGCGCCAAGCCGTCGAGCACCGCCTGCGAAGGGTCGCTAGGAGTGGAGAAGACCTTGAGAACCTGGAGCTCTCCGGCTACGAGATAGACGCAATCGGTAAATGTGCCACCAGTATCGATCGCTACGCGCAAGCCATCGTTCTCCTATCGCAGACCACTTCTCCTGTAGGTTACATGGGCCACCTGTGGGAACCCTCGTTGGCGGGCTCTGTCCATCCACCTCCACCGCAGCCAGGGACGGCCGCCCCCCTCTAATTTGTCATCCCGAGAGGCTGTGACTTTATTGATTTTCAGCGAAGGGACCTGCTTCTTTTCTGTCCATCCAATCTAACGGCCCCTAATAAAAGTCACCACCCTCCACTTTGTCATCCCTCCCCTACGCTGCGCTCCGGTCTGGATGACAAATTCGGGGTGGCGGCCCACCTTGGCATGTGGTGGACGTGGATGGACAGAGCCAACACAATAGCAACCAACCCGGTTCCGTTTGCCCGCGTCTCCCAACGCGTTCACCCAAGTTGCGAATCTTTATATAGCGTGGCGCGCTTCGGGGTTCGTTACCCGCACCGCTTGGCCGTTCAGGAAGGCGAGCGCGTTCTCCACGCTTTGACGGTAAAAGTCGGTCCAGGTTTCCCGCACACCATAGCCTAGATGCGGCGTCAGTATCGTGTTGGGCGCGCTGCGCAGCGGATGCCCCGAAGGCAGCGGTTCGCGGTCATAGACGTCGAGCGCCGCGACGATGCGGCGCGATTGCACGGCCTCGAGCAGCGCGGCCTCGTCGACGATCGGACCACGAGAGGTATTGATCAAGATCGCGCCCGGTTTCATGAGGGCGATGTCGGATCCACTAATCAGGCCGCGCGAGCGAGCCGACAATACCACGTGGATGCTGACCGCGTCGGATTGCGCCAGGAGTGCCTCCTTCGAAACCAAAACAGCCCCTGCCGCCAGCGCCTTCTCTGCGCTCAGATTCTGGCTCCAGGCAAGAACCGTCATGTTCAACGCCCGGCAGTAGCTCGCCATGAGCGACCCCAGTCGGCCCAGACCGATAATGCCGATGGTCTTTCCCGCCAGGCTGATGCCGACCGGCAGGCCCTCCTGGAATCGTCCGGCGCGGATATTCGCGTCGGCAGCAGGGATCGCTCGTGCCGCCGACAGAAGTAAGCCAAGTGCCAACTCCGCAGTGGCGGCTTGGGGGGCTGCTCCGTAGTCCGTATTGCACACGAGCACGCCCCGCGTCGTGCAGCAAGCGGTGTCGAGGGAAGCATTGCGCGCGCCGGTCATGCCGAGCATGCGCAGCCTGGGCAAGCGGTTGATGAGCGAGGCGGGCAGCGGGGTGCGCTCGCGCATCGACAGGATGATGTCGAAATCCGCCAGCTTTCGAGCGGCGTCGTCTTCATCCTCGAACGCCTGTGCAAAAAAGACGACTTCGGCGCGCGCCTCCAGTGGCGACCAGTCTGTGCTGCCGCGCGCCACACCTTGCCAGTCATCCAGCACTGCTACCTTCGCCATCGTGTCTCCTTCCGCCCGGACTTACCCATGCTCACCCTGCCGCGGCGTTCATTCTGAACACTTCCGTGCGCATCTGCGCGACCGCTTGGGGCATGTCCTCCACGGCCGTGTTACCAAACCCCAGGACGAAACCCTGGCGGGGAGTCTGGCTCAAATACGACGGGGAGAGAGGCCACAACCAAAGCCCTTTGCGCGCCGCCCTGGTGGCAATCTCCCGATCACTCAAACCCTTGGGCAGCGTGACTGCCAAATGCATGCCGGCTTGCGAGCCGTGAATCTCTAATCGCGGACCGAATTGCTCGCGGATACCCTCAACCAGCGCTGTTCTTCGTTCGCCGTAAAGCATGCGCATGCGGCGAATGTGGCGGGCGAAATGTCCTTCGCGCATGAAGTCGGTGATCGCCTCCTGATGCAAGTAGGGAGGGAAGATGTCCATGGCAGCGCGAACCGCAACAAAGTGGTCGATCAAGTCCGGCGGAATCACGATGTACCCGAGACGCAAGGAGGGAAAGAGAACTTTGCTGAAGGTTCCGATATAAATGACGCGCGCATTACGATCCAGCCCCTGCAAGGACGAGATGGGCATGCTCTCAAAGCGATACTCACTGTCATAGTCGTCCTCGATGATCCACGATCCCGAACTCTGTGCCCAGTTCAGTAACTGCATGCGGCGCGAGGCGCTCATCGTGGACCCAAGAGGATATTGATGCGAAGGAGTCACATAGGCAGCCCTCGCCTTTGCGCATTGCTTGATTCCAGCTGAGACATTCATGCCGTCCTCGTCCACAGGAACAGGAACCAGACGGCACCCCGCCCCTTGGAAGACGCTGCGCGCCAGACGGTACCCGGGCTCCTCAATCCAAACCGGGCTTCCGTTGCCCAGGAGAACGCGCGCCGAAATCTCCAGCGCCTGCTGGGAGCCGGCAACCACCATCACCTGGCTGGGATCGCAGCGGACCGCCCTCGCCGTTCGCAGGTAAGTGCAAATGGCCTCGCGGCAAGTTTCAGAACCCCGCGGATCGGTGTTGTGGATCGCGCTAAAGCGTGGGCTTTTGGAATGACGCGTGATGAGGCTCGACCAAATGGGAAAGGGAAAGTGGTCAAACGCCGGTTGATGTACCATAAACGATCCCCAGCCACCCACCCACGGCGCCCGGTCATATCTGGTTAAGAGCAAAGCGCGACGTGCCACCGGACGCGGTCCTGAACCCGCCTCTTCGGGTTGCAGCGTTTTCTGCTCGCAGACGGTGAGGCTCTCCGGCAAAGACTCGGAGACGAATGTGCCTGCCCCTTTACGGCTCTCGAAATACCCCTCAGCCAACAACTGCGCGTATGCATTGAGCACCGGGATGCGAGAGATCCCCAACTCAATGCTGAGCGTGCGGGAAGACGGCACGCGCTGCCCCGCTCGCATATTGCCGCCCACAATGACGGAGAGAAAACCCTCGTAGATCTGCTTGTGAAGAGGTTTTGAAGCTTTTCTGTCAACGGCAATAACCGGCGCAATCGCTGCGGATACTTTAGCCATGTGCTTATGCTAGTGGCTATAACAATCGACCGGCAAGCGCTTATTTTGGTGGACCACTTGGTCTGACCGTAAACTCGAGAAAAACCTGCGGTTGCAGCGCAGGCACCGTATTCTGGTCCCACACATGAGGCTGATGGTTTGAACGGCATTTATGGCTGGCTGGCTGAAGCCTCGGGCGAACAAAAGCGCACCCTGCTTGCGGCCTTCCTTGGGTACATGCTCGACAGCATGGACGTTATGCTCTACGCATTGGTACTGGGCCAGGTACAGCGGGAGATGCATCTCTCAGCAGCAATGAGTGGGGCCATGGTGTCGGCCACGCTCATTGCCGCAGCAGCGGGTGGGGTGGGCTTCGGCTGGTTTGCCGACCGGTTTGGCCGGGTACGGGCGCTGGTTTGGAGCGTGCTGGTTTATTCCATCGGCACCGGGCTGTGCGGTTTCACGCAGACCGCCGCGCAACTGATGATCTGCCGTGTGCTGCTGGGCTTTGGCGTGGGTGGGGAATGGGCCTCGGGCGCTGCCCTGGTCGCTGAAACCTGGCCGGCGCAGCATCGAGGCAAAGCGCTTGCGTTGGTGCAAAGCGCCTGGGCGGTTGGCTACGCTCTGGGTGCGGGTGTGGTCGCGCTGGTGATGCCGCGCTTCGGCTGGCGGGCAGTGTTCTTCGCCGGCATTCTGCCCGCCTTAATTTCGCTTTGGGTGCGGCAGGGGCTGCGAGAACCGGAGGTCTGGCGCCAGGAAACCAAACCGCGGGTGGACTTCGGCCGCCTCTTCCGGGGCACGTTCGGCTACAGCATGCTGGTGTGCGCCAGCATGAATGCCGCTGCGCTCTTCGCCTGGTGGGGACTCTTTACCTGGCTACCACGTTTTCTTTCCATGCCGGTCGCGGAGGGCGGCCGGGGGCTCAGCATTCTGCAGACCTCTGGATGGACGATCGTGATGCAGACCGGCACATTCCTCGGGTATATTTCCTTTGGATATATCGCAGACCGCTTCAGCCGTAAATACACCTATATTTGTTATCTGATCGTCGCCGCACTGCTGGTGCCACTTTTCGCATTCGTGCGGAATCCAAATGCCCTGCTTATCATCGGTCCGTTGGTTGGATTTTTTGGGACCGGATACTTCAGCGGCTTTAGTGTGATTGCCAGCGAACTCTTCCCTACCGCTTTGCGTGCATCGGCCATGGGTTTCGCTTATAACATCGGCCGGGTGTTGAGTGCCGCCGCGCCCTACATCATCGGCCGGGTTTCGGAACACGCTGGGCTCAGCTGGGCGCTCTGCATCACATCAGCCGCTTTTCTTGCAGCCGCGCTCATCGCCACAGCGTTACGTCCGCCGGCAATGCAGGTTCTTACTTAGGCGAACTCTTGAGCTCCACTTTGAATTTCTTGGCGGCTGACTGTATGCGCTTCCACGCTGCGGCGCGCTCCGCCTCGGTTACGCCCTCCACCTGGTCGAAGCGCGCCGCGGCGTTGCGCACATGAGAGGCGTTCTCCAGCGGTTCTTTGCGTTGTTTGGGAAAGGCGAACTTGGTTGTAGGGATGCGATCGCGGGCCGCCTCGTTTAGTTTTGCCATTTGAATTTCCTCCCACCAATTACATTTGGCTTGGACGCAAGCGCAGACCGCTGGGTTGGATGGGTGGGACGCCCCCGCATTTATGCGGGGGGAGAAGCGCAGAAGAGAAGCGTCCGCCCCTGGGCCCGGAGGGCCGGCCCGCCAAACGTAAGCCCAGCCCGGAAGGGCTGGGAATCAATCCCGAAAATGATCCGAGCGCCGTAGGTGCGACACCCTTTTTGGTTCTGTGTAAGACCCACACTTCGAATGGCAAAGTCGACCAATCTGCTCATCGCTGGTGAAATCCCAGTGCTATTCGAGGCGCAGAGTATCGAAGGGCCGACCCAACTCGGAGCAAAGAGCTTCCACTGCCAACTGGTGGTCGGAACGGTCCGGCAGGCCGGATACCGTTATGGAACCAATAACGCCAGCGCCTAATACGCGCAGCGGAAAGCTGCCCCCATGAGCAGCATAGTCGGCAACCGCCAGCCCGTAGCGATCCAGTAGATTCGATTTTTTCTCGTCCAACTCCAGCCGGACAGCGTAGGAGCTGCGATGAAAACGAGCGGTCACGTTGCTCTTGCGGCGTATCCATTCCACATTGTCGGGAGTGGTCCCGGGCAGGGCGGCGTAAAAGAGCGGCTGGGCGAAGCGCCGCACATCGACTACCAGGCTCAGCTTGCGGGCGATGGCCAGGGTGCGCACATGAGAGCCTAGCCTCCAGGCTGTCTCTTCATCAAAGCTGGCGAATTGGAGCTCTTGTTCCTGAACTGCGATGCGGGCGAGATCGTCGGCTATCAACATGATTATGAACAGGATACTCCAGCACCGCATCGATCGCCGTACCGCCCAGCGGAACACTGCCCTACATTCGAGGTACCAACCTATGATTTCGATTGATTAACGAATATTCCTTTTGATACACCTTGGCCGACTCATCGGAGGCCGTTATGCAGTCGATTGCTACTCGCTCGTTTGCGCATGCGGAGCTTACCAGGAAGACAAAAAATATCTGGAAGCTAACGTATCTGTTTTTGTTTCTTCTCAGTTTCCCTGCAGGAGATCGATTCCTTCAGGCGCAGGCTATCGGCGGTGGACAAATTCAAGGCACGATCGCGGACGCGAACGGATCCGTCGTGTCCGGAGCAACGGTGGAGGCAATACAAACGGATTCAGGACTTCACCGCACAGTGACCAGCGGCGCTGACGGTGGTTACAGCTTGCCCAGTCTGCCGGTGGGACCCTACACCCTCAAGGTGACTGCCACTGGCTTCAGCACCTACGACCAATCTGGAATCGTGATCCAGGTAGGCAACGAGCTGCGCATTGACGTGAAATTGCAAGTCGGCGGCGTCTCTCAGACGGTGCAGGTATCGGCCGCCGCCTCGATGGTGCAGACTGAAGATCAATCCATATCTCAGGTCGTCGACCGGCAACGCACAGTCGATCTGCCGTTGAACGGCCGTCAAGCCACGCAGTTGATCCTGCTGACGCCCGGAACAGCCAATGCGCCCGCAACCGACCTGGCCTCGAGCAAGAACTATCCCAGCGCCGTAACGCTCTCTGTTGCCGGCGCCCAAGCGACCAACATCAACTACCTGATGGATGCCTCGGATAACAACGATGCGTTCACCAACGTCAATCTGCCGTTTCCGTTCCCTGACGCCATTCAAGAATTCAGCGTGCAGACTTCAGGTCTGTCGGCGGAGTACGGCATTCACCCGGGCGCCGTCGTGAACATCGTTACTCGTGCAGGCGGGAACTCCTTCCACGGAACAGTCTTCGAGTTCTTCCGCAACGGCGACATGAATGCGCGCAACCACTTCTCCACCAAGCAGGACACGCTCAAGCGCAACCAGTTCGGCGGGGTTCTGGGTGGACCGATCCGCAAAGACAAGTTGTTCTTCTTCGGTGGCTATCAGGGCACACGCACCCGGCAGGAAACCAACGCATACACCAGCTATGTCCCCACTACTGCCATGTTGCAGGGTAACTTCAGCGCTTATACCAGCGCCGCTTGCCAAAGCGGCGGCGTGGCAAAGCAATTAATCAACCCGGCAACCGGTACGGGCTATCCCAATAACCAGGTTCCAGTCTCGCAGCTCAACCCTTCCGCGCTCGCGATCTTCCAGTACATCCCCTTGGCGACCAACCCTTGCGGCAAACTGGTCTACGGCCTTCCGTTGCCGCAGAATGAAGATCAATACATCGCCCGCCTCGATTGGACTGCGACCACCAAGCAGACTGTTTTCGGCCGCTACTACCTCACCCACTTCACGCAGCCAGGTATCTTCGACAACAATCTGTTGAATACGCAGAATCCGTCGCTCGATGACCGGGTGCAATCCTTCACTCTGGGCCACACCTACAGCCTTACTTCGAGCCTGGTCAGCTCTTTTCACCTGGGGTATACAAGAAACATCGTCAGCCGCAACGTCGCTGCTGACAGCATCAACCCCAACACGCTGGGCATCCAAAGCTACGCGCCCATCAAGAACTACCTCTACATGAACATCTCCAACGCGTTCACCGTGGCTTGCGGCACTTGCGAACACCTGCTGAACAGCACCAACGGTTACAATCTGCTCGAAGACATGTTCTGGACCAAGGGTATGCATCACTTTTCCTTCGGCGTGAATTATCTGCGCAACACGCTCGAATCGGACGGCGTGAACAATGCCAACGGCCAGTTCAACTTCACTGGGCAGTACACCAAGGACGGCTTGGTAGACTTCATGATCGGCGAGATTCAATCGCTCTATCAGGGCAACAACAGCGGCGTCGACTTCCGCAAGAACTATGCCGGCCTGTATTTCCAGGACAGCATTCAGTTGAGCCCGCGGTTGATTGTGAACGCAGGCCTGCGTTGGGCCACCGGGCTGCCGGCGATTGAAACCACGGGTCGCGGCGCCAGCTTCTCACTGGCGGACTACACCTCTGGGACCAGATCCATTGTCTATCCCACAGCTCCGGCAGGAGTGCTGTTCTATGGCGACCCAGGAATCCCACACGGCTACTACCATGGCAAATGGAATCGGCTTGAACCCCGTCTGGGCGTGGTGTTTGATCCGCGCGGCCAGGGAAGAGAAAGTATTCGCGCTTCCTATAGCCTCGGTTTCCAGGAGCCGCCGCTCTACTACAACTCCCGCTACGCATCCATGGCGCCGTGGGGCGACTCCATCACTTTGACGCCTCCTCCGGGCGGCCTCACTACCCCCTACGCGGGCTATCCTGGCGGGAATCCTTACCCCAAGCCCTTTCCGCCGACTGCCAACAATGCGTATTTCCCGACCTCTGGAACCTATTTCGTGCTGCCCACGAACCTGCAGCAGGCTTACTCGCAGAACTGGAACTTGAGCTTGCAAAAACAGTTCCTTAAGGACTGGGCATTCACCGCTACCTATCTCGGCACGCGGGTCCTGCATGGCTCCTACGGTAACGAGCAGAACCCGGCGCTCTACTACCCAGGCAAATCGACCGGCGCCCCTGGCTCCTGCGGAACGCTCGCGACGGTGCCTGCGGCGGGAACAAACTGCTCCACAACCGGAAACACCAATGCCCGCCGCGTGCTGACCGGTATCAATACTGCCCAGGGGGCCTATTTCACCCAGGTCACCCAGGCTTATACCGGTCTGGGATCGAGCTTTAACGGCCTCCTGCTCACCGTGCAGCATCGCTTTTCCGACTACTTCACATTGCTCACGAACTACACCTATTCTCACTGCCTCTCCGGTCCTCCAGAAAACGGAGACAATGCCGGAGACCAATTTCAGGATCCCGCTCACCCCAACCTCGATTACAGCAACTGCGCCTCTGACCTGCGTCAAAACTTCGTGACTTCGGCCATCATCCGCAGCTCCGCCGGCGGAACCTATACACGCCAGCTCCTGCTGAGCGGCTGGCAGATTGCGCCCATCATCACCGCGACCACCGGCGTTCCCTTTACCGCAACGACCGGCACCGACGCCTCCCTGACTGGCGTTGGCAATGACCGGCCTAACCTGATCGGCAATCCTCGCGCCCAAAACACTAAAATCACCACATGGCTGAACCGTGCTTCCTTTGCCGCAAACACCGCTGGAACGTATGGCCACACCCGGCCCTATGAGTTCTACGGACCGCACTACACAGACGTGGACACGGCGCTCAGCAAATTCATCCCAATCCATGAGGCTTTGCAGCTCGAAGCCCGAGCCGAGTGCTTCAACTGCTTCAACCACACCAATTACGCCAATCCAGGGGGCGCTATCAACAGCAACGGCACCGGTGTCACCAACCCCGGCACGTCTCTTAGCGGCAGCACCTTCGGAACTATCCTTGCCGCGGATCCTCCGCGAATCCTACAGCTCAGCCTGAAGATGGATTTCTAGGAGCAAACGCATGCGGGCTGTTACTTCGGTGGTATTGGGTTGGCTGATGTGTTTCACCGCATTCAGCCAATCCTCCACCCGCGTGGTGGTGGATGCCTGGTTTAACAGCCAGCAGCGGACCAACGCGGCGGGGCAAATGGAGTACTTTCATTACAAATGGAATGATGTCAGTAATAGTGGCTTTTCCCTGCTAGGCGACGTCTTCCACAAGGCCGGTGCGACCACGGATACGCTTTACACCGCGCCTACGGTGGCCAATCTGAAGGGGGCACAGATCTACATCATTGTGTCTCCGGATATCCCGGTCAAGAATCCCCACCCGCATTACCTACAGCCGGAGGACGCCCGGCAGGTGGCCGAATGGGTGAAGCAAGGGGGAGTGCTCCTTCTGATGGCGAACGATCCGGCGAACGGAGAGATAGAGCATTTGAATCTGCTGGCCGATATCTTCGGCATCCACTTCAACCCGGTGCTGAGCCATCACGTGATTGGCGACAACCATGAACCGGGCCGGATCCCGGTGGCCGGCAATGGTCCGGTGTTTCAGCATCCGCATACGTTCTACATGAAGGACACCTGCACCATCTCGCTCAAAGCGCCTGCGGTTTCTGTGCTGCAGGACCGGGGAGATATCTTGATGGCCACAGCGAAATATGGCAAGGGCACGGTTTTTGCTGTGGCGGATCCCTGGATCTATAACGAATACGTGAACGGGCACAACCTTCCCCCGGAATATGACAACCTTGCCGGAGCTGCGGAGTTGGTCCAATGGCTTGTGAACCAGGTCCCGCGTGGGAATCACTCCCCTGCTCGAGCTGGAGCGCAGTAATGCCGGCAACTTGCTGACACTTTGATCCGTCGATGAGCTTACGCCGTCGCGGGATGATGACTTGACCGGTGTGTGAAGGAGAAATGAATGCAGACCTATCTGTTGGCTGACCCCACGCGCTATCCGCACATGACCACAGCTCAGCTTCGAGAGACATTCCTGATGGACTCGCTGTATGAGCCGGGAGCGATTCACTTGATTTATGTGGATCTCGACCGAACCATCGCGGGCATCGCGGCGCCGGTATGGGAGCCAGTTGCTCTGCCAACGGATCCCGATCTGCGGGCAGAGTACTTCACCGAACGGCGGGAGTTGGGAGCTTTGAACATTGGCGGAAGCGGCTCTATCAAGGTCAATGGCAAATGCTACTGCCTGGAGAATCTTGACTGCCTGTACATCGGCAGAGGCAATGCCGAAATCAGCTTTGAATCCAAGGATCCCGCATCACCGGCTATCTTTTATCTTCTTAGCTACCCTGCTCATACGGCCTATCCGGTAGCCCTGGTACGAAAAGAGGAAGCCAGCCCGGCCACGATTGGCAGCGCCGAGACCTGCAACCTGAGGACGGTCTCGAAGTATATCTACCTTGGCGGCGTCAAGAGCTGCCAATTGGTGATGGGGGTGACCCATTTGCACGCGGGAAGCGTCTGGAACACTATGCCTCCCCACACTCACATGCGACGCTCCGAGGTCTATCTCTACTTCAATCTCGCGCAGGATGCGGTTGTGTTTCACTTGATGGGGCCGCCGGAAGAGACCCGCCATATCTTGATGAAGGACTTTCAGGCAGTGGTTTCTCCTGGATGGTCTATCCACGCCGGAGTAGGCACGCGCGCCTACAGCTTCTGCTGGGGGATGGGCGGAGAAAATCAGGACTATGCGGACATGGACCCTGCTCCGATAGCCAGGCTGCGCTAAACCGCATTTTTCCCGGCACCAAGAGCCCACCCGCCGAGGTGGTGAGCGTGCCTGGGACCTTCCTCGACGCCGACTGATACTGGATTGGATTAGCTAAGCGACGATCGAATTCTTTGCAGACACTGAACGCTCAGTTTGTGGCGGAGAAGCAGACATGCGCGCCGGTTCAACCCCGAATACGAGCCATTCAGGATCCTCCGACGCGATAAGCATTGCCTGAGCAGCTGATTTGGCTCTGAGATAGTAGCGCTTGTCGCGCGGATAAAGAGAATTCAACGGGTTCAGGGGCCGAAGGACCACACAGTAAGTGTGCATGGGTTCTCCTAGCTATTTCGAGATGGTTTGGCCCGGGGGAGTAGCACAATAATTGTAGCAGCTATCGGTCCGTGTCCCCGCCGGACCCTCGTTGTTCAAGGACGCCGCCGAGGGATGGCTGACAGTTCCTGGCTGGCGGACAAGTGGTTTTTCGACCAATCGAACTTCCCGGGAAACGGGATGGGTATATCGACTCGGCGCCTGGTCATCGGCCGTTAACTACACATAAAACTGGCCTCAGTAACGGGTACAATCTGCCATCGGTCGTCAGCGGGGTAAAGAGTGGAGTACAAACAGGGTTATCGAATTGACAGCCGGTTGCCGAAACTTGCGGAGGTCTTCCATCATGCGTTCGAAGTTCGATCGCCGTATGTTCCTCAAAGGCATTGGCGCAAGCGCAGCGTTCACTTCGTTTTCTGAATTAAACTCTGCTATCAGGAAGCAGGACGTAATGCAGGGTTCAACCACAGTGAAGGCGCTCGTATTCGACACCTTCGGAACTATCGTCGACTGGCGCAGCTCCGTGATCGACGAGGGCGTGGCCTGGGGCAAAGCCAAAGGCCTCAACATCAATTGGGCTGACTTCGCCGACCGCTGGCGCCTCGGTTATGCACCGGCCATGGATAAAGTTCGCAAGGGCGAGATTCCATGGACTCGCCTTGACGATCTCCACAGAATGATCCTGGAGGACCTGCTTAAGGAATTCAAGATCAAGGGCTTGACCGAAGAGGAAATAGTGTCCTGGAGCTATGTTTGGCGCCGCCTAAAACCGTGGCCGGATTCGGTGGAAGGACTCATGCGCTTGAAGAAAAAGTACGTCGTCGCTCCGCTCTCGAACGGTAACATCGCCCTGATGGCGAACCTGGCGAGGTTTGGCGGCTTACCCTGGGACGCAATCCTGGGTTCAGAACTGGTCAAACACTACAAGCCTGATAACGAGGTATATCTTTCAGCTCCCTACTTTCTTGGCCTTAAGCCGGATGAAGTTATGATGTGCGCGGCGCACGCCGGCGACCTGCAAGCGGCCCGCAGAAACGGTCTCCGCACGGGCTTCATCTACCGTCCCAATGAGTTTGGCAATGGATCCGCCGGCGCGCCTGATAAGGCCGGTCCCGGAGACTTCGACATTGTCTCCGTCAGCGTGGTCGATCTGGCCCGGCAGATGGCGGCCTAGGCCTGAACTTGCGGGAGATTTCACCTGTGCCCGTAATCGGTGAAAACGTAATCTCTTGTCTTCACTATGGTGTGGCACGCAAACCCGCACTTGGCGTCGCTCCCCTGTGGCGGCTTGTCAGCTAAGTTGCCGAGCCTGAACTTACCGGACGCGGCGTCATATTCGAAGACGCCATATCCCCATCCGCCGCTGTCCTGGAACCGCTTGCTGTCCTTCACCATAAAGTCGACGTCATGCTGGGTGTCCGGGACGGTCGCTGAGGGGAATGTCTCCATTTTTTTCAGGTTCCAATGGACCTTCGCCATTTTGGAGCCGTCAGGAAAAGGCTTGCCGTTGCCGGGCGCGCCGGCCCGGTAAGCGTTGATCATCACGGGATTTGCCAGGATGACAGCCATCGCATTTCCGTTGTGACTGACGGAGACAGTCTGCCAGTCTTCGTATCCTCTGAACTCAGAAAACGCGACGCCATTCGGTATTTTGAGAGCGTACTTGTCCTGTGCGGCAACGACGGCTTGTGCCGGTGAGGCGACTGCTATGGAGGCAGGGGCCGCGTCGATGTGGGGAAGGCTGTGAATGAAACGTGCAAGCTTCCAGGTGTCGTTATCGGAAATGCTCGACTGCCAGGCAGGCATGCCTGTAAGGCGAACTCCGTTCCGTACGATCCAAAAGAGTTCCCCATCGCTCCAGTGCTGCACGTGGGGTGAGTGCAAGTCCATGGCGGGCGGGTCCATGTGGCGCCCGATTTCAGTTTGTGCCCGCCCATCCGCACCGTGGCAGGTGGCGCAAGACTCAAGAAACACTTGTTGGCCCTGGCTGGCGACCTCATCCGTCTCAGGCAGCGGGTTCTTCATCTTTCCTGCCTCCAATGGAATGACAACGTCTTTAGCCGCATTGGTCAATGTCGTTTCCTCCCGGGAAGGAGGTTTGTTCGCTGAGCAACCTGCAAGGAAAGCGCCCAGCATTGCAGCGATCACGCCAAGCATCAGCGTTTCTTCTAGCGCCGCGCTGATTTTGTCTTGGTCTCGAACGTTGTTGAGCTGCGTCACGGTTTTCTCCTTTCGCGAAATTGCCTGTACCGCGTATGCGTTTGTCCCGATGGGTCACACAGCTGCGATCACACCAGAAGATCGAAGCTGAATCCATTGAACGTTAGTATCGACTGATACTTAAGTATTGGTTGCTGCGCTGCGAAGGAACCTTTAGCTATGGTCAACTCCAAGCGGAGTTTGTGGCGGTTGAGCGCGTGACGCGAAGTCGCACTGCCATGTTGATCAGATTTGCAAATGAGTCCGCCTTCATCTTGCGCATGACATTGCCACGATGGGCTTTCACGGTGATTTCACTGATGCCTAGCTCTCCACCCACCTGCTTGTTCGGCAGGCCGGATACCACCAATTTCATTACTTCGCGTTCGCGTTGAGTAAGCGACCCATAAACCGTTCGCAATGCGTGCAATTGGTTCTCGCGGCCAAGCGCGGCCTCGCTGCGTTTGAATGCTTGCTGTATCCCGATCAACAGAGCTTCGGCGTCGAACGGCTTGGTCAGGAATTCCAGAGCGCCGCGCTTCATCGCTCGCACGGTCATCGCTATGTCGGCGATGCCAGTGAGAAAAATGATCGGCATATCCGTGCGTTCAGCAGCAATGCGCTCCTGTAGTTCGAGACCATTGAGGTCGGGCAGAGTTACGTCGAGGATCAGACAGGAAGGAACAACAGACCGCGGACGGGCGAGGAATTCTTGCGCAGAGGCAAATGTCTCCGCACGCCAACCGGCGGCACGGACCAGCAGTTCCAGCGACTCGCGGACTGAAGGGTCGGAATCGACGACAAAAACGATGGGGGTGGAAGCGTGTGACAACATGGACTACAACCTCCGTTGGCCGAGCAGGCTCGGACCGTAGTTCGAGTAGTCGCCAAGGTTTGTTTCAGCGACGAATCGATTGTGGCGCAGTTGCCAACTCGAACGAACCCCAGATCGAGGATTATCTGAACTGCATCGAGTGTGCCGCGTACTGCTCTTTGGGGGTGGTACGAACTACTCCTATAAGACCACCAACAGGTGTGCCGAGCGGCTACCGATGCTGATTATTTTTCGAGGTTGATTCTCTTCCAGCCAAAGAGCCGGGCATCAATTGACAGTGCTCCAGGCCCGACCAGCGCCAGCGCTGCGCCGATCGCAGCCAATAAAATCCCGGGACGAGGATCTTCATGTTGAAGGAAAATTCCCCAGGTGGAGAGCGCTATGACGAGAGGTCCCGCAATGGGAGTCCATAGCCCAGTGGCCAGGAACACACCGTCTACAATCGCGAACAGGCCGACAATCAGCGATCCCATCGGCAGGCCGGCACGGCACTGCTCGACTCCATAAGTGATGAGAAATCCAGCACAGGCAATCCGCAGCAACAACAATCCAATCCCGGGCCAGCCCCTGGCAAAACTTGAAAAAAGGCGACGCATGAGTACCCTCTGAAAGGGTACCCAGTCGCCAATGCCCGGCGAAACCCCCAAAGGAGCGAATCCCAGACTCTTTCGAGCCCCCTAGAGTTCTATAATTCCGCGCTTAAGGCCTATCGTGGCTGCATGGGTCCGATCGTTGGCATTCAGCTTGGAGAGGATGTTCTTGACGCGGCCCTTGACGGTTTCTTCGGTGACTGACAGAAGATCGGCGATCTGCTTGTTTGCATTTCCGGCTGCAATCAGCCGCAGGACGTCCACTTCGCCGGGGGTCAAGGCATCGTCTGTCGCGTGTTCGGCAAGTTCGTAGGAGGCCTCAGGGGACAGGCTCTTCTTGCCGGCATGAACCGCGCGAATGGTATCCAGCAGATTCTTGTGTAAGGTGTTCTTTAAAAGATAGCCGCGCGCTCCAGCCTTCAATGCACGCAACACCTGCACATCACCGCTATAGGTGGTGAGTACGATGATCTTTGCATCGGGGAATTCACCACGAATAGCGATGATGGCATCCAATCCGTTCATTTCCGGCATTTGTAAATCCATAAGAGTTATATCGGGGCGATGCACCCGGAATTGCTGGATTGCCTCGCGCCCGCTGGAACCTTGCGCCAGCAATTTCATATCGGGCTGATCGGTTAAAAGACTTACGATCCCCTGGCGGAAAATCGGATGATCGTCGACCGCCAGTATTCCGATTGGTTTGGGAGTGGTATTCATCACTTCATCTCCGCCAAAGCCGGGACAAGCGAAAACCGCGCGGGTTGCGCGGTTTTGAGTAAGCGCTCGCGGCCGGAATGGTCAATTCCGCTTCAGTGCCGGTACCTGGCTGGCTCCAGACCTCGAAGGTACCTCCGATGAGTTTGGCGCGTTCCCGCATACCACGCAAGCCCCAATGGCCGGGGATGTGCTCCTGGCCGAGAACGACCGGGTCGATACCTTTTCCGTCATCGCGAATGCGGAGCCGCAAGCCGTTTTCACTGTATCGGAGGTCTACCTCGATTCGTCGAGCATTTGCATGACGGACCGCATTGCGCAAGGACTCTACTCCAATGCGATATACCTCGTCACGAGTGATGGGATTGAGCGGCCGTGGTGTTCCCTCAACCTGCACGCTAAACTCTGGCATCGTTTCCGTGGGGGCGCCACTCAGAAGGTCCTTGCCGAATTTGCTTATCGCCTCTCCCAGATCCACTGTGCTGAGTCCGCCGGAGCGGAGTTCATGCACTGCATCTCTGCCCTCGGTAATGGCATCGGATGCCTGGTCAAGCGCGACTTCAATCCGCTGTTTGGCTTCCTCCGGCCGCGCCGGCAGTAAATTCGCTACTGCCTGAAAAACCAACAGCACACCCTGAAAACTCTGTAGCAGAGTGTCGTGCAGTTCTCGTGCGATTCGAGTGCGTTCATCCACGCGGGCGTCAAGGGCAGCACTGAACTGCATCCTGAGCTCGTTGAGGCGCAGTAGGTAAGCTGCCCAGAGCAGAAGCAGGAATACAGTCACACAGATGATACGAAACCAGAGAGTCTGATACCAGGCGGGCAAAATCACAATGCGGAGTATTGCGCCGGGCTGGCTCCAGGCGCCGCGGCTGGTTGCTCCCTGAACCTGGAATGTGTAGGTTGCCGCGGGAAGCGTGGTGTAGTTGGCGATACGTTGGTCGCTGCCTACTTCATGCCAGTCCTGGTCAAGGCCGTCGAGCTTGTAGCGATAACGATTCGTCTCCGCGTTAAAAAAGCTTAGCGCTGAAAACTCAATGGAGAAGATATTCTGCTGGTGCGAGAGGGTGATTGAATTAGTAAGCGTAATTGATTGCTTAAGTACCGTCCCAGCAGCGATGGGGACAGAGTTTCCTGACAGCCTGAAGTCGGTCAGAACGGTTCTAGGCACAAATGAACTGTTCGCGAGCTTGTTGGGATAGAAAGCCGTGGCCCCGCTGAAACCGCCGAAAAACATCTCTCCGGAAGGACTCTGATAGCAGGTTCCCCAGCCGGTCAAATCTTGTCCGGGAAGTCCATCGGCGGCGGAAAAATTACGGAACTTCTGCGCATGCGGATCGAATGCTGAAAGGCCCTTATTGGTGCCCATCCAAAGCACACCGTTTCTATCTTCCTCAATGCAGCTCACCACATCTCCAGCCAGACCGTCCTTTTCATAATAATTTTTGAAGGTCCCGGTTTGACGATTGAACTTCGAAAGGCCATCCTGCGTACCCGCCCATAAAGTACCCTGTTGATCAAAATGCAAGGCGTTCACGCGATTGTCGCTCAGCGACTCCGGATCATCCTGTTTGTGGCCGTATATTTTGAACTGTCCCGTCCTTGGATCGAAGCGGTGCAGGCCCGACTGCGCGCCGAGCCACAAAAACCCTTCCCTATCCTCAGTGATTTTTTGGTACTGAATCGTGTCCTGCTTCTCGGGCATGTACATAACGAAACGTCCCGTGGCGGGATCGAGACGTCCTACACCGCCATACATGGCCGCCCACAAATCTCCCCTGTGATCATAGGTCAATTGCATAATCGGGCTGGTGAAATGCGGCGGCACTCCGCGGGGATAATGACTTAGCTCACCCGTGTTGCGATTGATTTCCTGAAGGCCCTGGTGAAATGTTCCACTAAAAAGAACCCCTTTCCTGTCTTCGAGTATCGAGAGGATCTCATTACCGACACCCGACCCCACCGGCACGATGTTCGTTCCTGTCCGCCGGTCGATACGATTGAGTCCCCCCATAGAGCCAATCCAGAGTATGGCGTTCTTGTCCTCATAGATCGAAGTGACGAGTGGGTTGACCAAGCTGCCACGTTGGTAGGTGAAGTTCTGAAAAGGCAGCGGGTCCTCTGAGAAGAAGTTCGGCTCTGCGGTCTGGAAGCAGGTCCAGATATTTCCCTCATGATCCTGATACAGAACAATCAGGTTGTCCGCTTCCAGGCTTTCTCTATCGATAGGGTTGTTGTGATAGCGAATGATCTTATTCTGAGAACGATCGAACTTCAGGAGGCCAGCCGTAGAACTCAACCACATGGTGCCATTGCGGGTCTCGATTATTTCGGAAATGAGGGCCTGGAGCGGGATCCCCTTCAGGTCGTAATTGAGGGAATGACATTTCACCACATCGGTTTGCGGATTCCAACTCGCGAGCGCGCACGATGAATCGCCTCCGGCCAGCCAGAAGATCCCGAATTCATCTTCGTGAAAGTGACTGACTTCGCGATGCAAGGGGGAACGGCGCAACACTTTTCCGGTCTCGGGGTCGAGCTGGTCCAGCCCGTTAGCGCTTGCCACCCACAGTCGCCCTTCCCCGTCCTCTGCCGCAACATTGATGCGATTTGCTGCAATGCTGCTGGGATCATCAGGGTTATGAGAATATCGTGTGGTTCCGCCACTGGTGGGATCAAACCGGTATAGCCCCTTTTCTGTCGCCAGCCACAAGACTCCCTTGTGATCCTCCCGGATGCGTTCAATGGGGGTAGGGAGTTCATTAGAAATCTCTGTGTAGATGCGGTAATGCTTGAAGGTCTCTGTGGCTGGGTCAAACCGGTCGAGGAACCGATCACAACCAACCCACAGGGTTCCGGTGTGATCGACCAGGAGACTGCGTACATAGACGCAACTCAGGCTGTCAGGGCGGTCAGGCTCATGTTTGAAGACCTTCGATTTATATCCGTCATAGCGGTTGAGTCCGTATTGGGTGCCGAACCACATGAACCCAACTTTGTCTTGTACCACCCAGGCAACGCGAGTTTGCGACAAGCCTGAACCGGAGGACAGCCGATGAAAGCGAATGTCGTTTCCATCGACAAGATTGATCTTCTCTGGAAGGTTATCAAGAATCGTGCTGTGGGCAGCAACTTGAGATGGTAGTGAGTCGCCTCTCGCAGGCGTCGGTCGAAAAAGAGAAAGGAGTATCGCGATTGTGAGATAGCCGAGGGGCCGAGCCGGCAGACCAAATCCCAGGAGAAAATGGAATAGCTGCTTCGGCTTTTTGCAGGCCACCCCTCACCTCAACTACTTAACATTCCCTATGGTGTGGCCCCGGTCTCCTGTTTTTCGATCGAGTTCATCGTACAGTAAATTCACCTGCCCTTCCAAAGTCGTTATCGGCTGGCTCTTCGCAGCACGATTGGTGGCTGTGTCCCTCGATTGCGGAAGCCCCCGAGAGATGGATCCGAGCCATCCGGCAACGGTCCGATGACCGGCCTTGGACCTGTCTCGACCGGGCTCGCAGATCCAGGCCCTGGCCGCGGCGGCGACATTCTCCGCAACTCAATCTGATCCCCGTTTATAGTGCCGGTGTAGGTCGTGGCGCCGACGCGGAAGGATATGTTCTCTCCGTCAACGCTGCCTTCAATGGGGCCGCCGGCAGCGCCACCTCCCGGCCCGAATCCACCGGCCGGCGCTTCCAGCTTTCCGGTCAACGTACCACCGTTCTGAATCAGCGTGTAAAGCGTATCGCCCGAAACTGCTAATTGCAGCGGATCAGGCCCCGATGATCCCACAATCGTAGCCGGTCGCCACAGTCCTGTAATCCCCGCGCCGGTGGGCACCTCGCGCTCCCATTCGGCCACCTGCGGCCGTAGCTTAACAGCCTTGGCGGCGACTGTGGCAGAGGCGGCAGTGAGTCCAGCCGACGTGACTTCTATCTCGATGTCTCCGGCACGCTTGCTCGCCTGCACGATGCCCATGCAAAGCCCTGAGAACGCGCGCCGCGTGAATCCAATGTCCGACTCCTGCGAGGTAGGATCACCGTTGCCTACACCAATGAGCTTGCCCGAGCCCGTGACCGTGAAGGTCACCTCCTGGTCTGTGATCGGCAGCACGCGCCCCTGTGCGTCTTGCACTTCTACGGCGCAAAAGGCCAGGTCCTCACCATTCGAAGCAATCGATGGACGATCGACCTTGATGGCCAGCTTCACAGCCTTGCCAACCGTCTCGCGCCGAGCAATCATTACTTGCTGACCGTCCTTGAAGCCGCGCGCTTCCAGCGTTCCCGGCTGGTAGGTCACGTTCCACGCAACGTGGGAATCCTTCGGCACGTCCCTGGTACCGAGGCTCTTGCCATCCTGCAAGAGCTCAACGCGATCCATGTTGGTGTGCACCCACACGGCAATCTGCTTGCCTTCAAGGCCCGGCCAGTTCCAGTGCGGAAAGATGTGCAGCACCGGTTTCGCGGTCCACCACGCCTGGTAGTAGAAGTAGGTGTCTTTTGGGAAGCCGCAGGTGTCGAGCACTCCATACTGTGAGCCGGTGTTGGGCCACTGGTATGGCGAAGGCTCGCCGCGGTAATCGAAGCCCGTCCATACAAAGCCGCCGGGCATCCACGGCCGTGCGTTCACAAAGCGCCACCAGCCCTCTGCCGAAGCGCGGCCTGTGGTGGTGTAGGGGTCATAGGAGCCGACAAAACCCTTCTCCGCATCCATGGTGTAGATACCGCGCGTGGCTACGGCACTGACGTTCTCAGTACCCATGGCTGGAATCTTCGGGTTTGCCTTGTGATACGCCTCGATCTGCGGATCGGCATAGTTGTAGCCCACCACGTCAGAGACCACAAGGCCGCCGTGTCCCAGGTCAAAACCCAGAGGCGGCGGAGCGACAGTAACCGGGCGCGAGCCATCCTGCTCCATCGCCACCTTTTTCATGCTGGTAAGAATGTTGAGGCCGGCCTCTGTGGTCGCCTCGTGCTCTTCATTGCCCATATTCCACATAATGACGCTGGGATGATTGCGGTCCCGCCGCACCAAATGCCCAAACTGCTCCAGCCCCTCGGAGTTCGACGACATCATCCGCGTCTCGTCCAGAAAGAGCATGCCCATCTCATCGCATGCATCGAGCAACTCGGGCGCGGGCGGATTGTGGGCACTGCGATAGGCGTTGCAGCCCATCTGCTGCAGGGTGCGAACGCGAAAGGCTTGTGCTGCATCGGGTAGCGCTACACCAAGACCGGCATGGTCCTGGTGATTGCAGGTGCCTTTGATCTTTACCGGCTTGCCGTTTAGAAAGAAGCCCTGATTCGCATCGAAGCGTAGCGACCGGATGCCAAAGCGCGTTTCGTAACCATCGACGATGACACCGTCCGCTTCGATCTTTGTCAGCAACGTGTAGAGGCTGCGCTCTTCCAAACTCCAGAGCGCTGGGTTGGCGAAGCTCACTTGCTGGTCGAATATGTGCTGGTCATTGTCTGACACTCCGACGATGGTGCTGGTGGCCATGGCTACAGACTTGCCTGCCGGGTCAAGGATGGTCGAGATTACGCGAACGTTCTGCTGCTGGTTCGCATCATTCGCCACCTCGGTCCGAATCTTTATTGCAGCGTTGCCGGCCTGCATGGTAGAGCGAACAAATGTGCCCCACTGCTTCACGTGTACCGGCGCGGTCTTGACTAGCCACGTGTGCCGGTAGATACCCGCGCCTTCGTAGAACCAGCCATCGCTTTGCGTGGCGTCCACGCGGACCAGCAGCACGTTGGGCGCACCGGGAACGATGAAGTCCGTCACGTCGAAGGAGAACGGATCGTATCCACCGCGATGCTGTCCAATGTAAAAGCCGTTCAGCGTGACCAGGGCTTCCCGGTAGACGCCATCGAACTCGATCGAGATGCGTTTGCCTTTGTCCGTCTTGGGGATCTCGAAGATACGCCGGTACCATCCAACGCTGTTCTCCGGATAGGATCGCCCGATGGGGTAAAATCCCTTGCTCGAAAGCGCTGGGTCATTCTTGAACGGCAGACCGATCACCCAATCATGAGGGAGGTCCAGTGTCTTCCAATCACTGTCGTCAAAGGCAAGTGCAGCCACAGGCAGAAAGTTCCCGGTCTTTTGAAACGCTCGCGAGCGACCGTTGCCGAAGTCGAAATCCTTGGCCGCATTGACGGCATGGCCGAAATGAAAGCGCCATCCGAAGTCGAGCAGCAATCTTTCGCGCGGCGAGGCAGGTGCTAAAACCTGGGTCTGCACAGCCATAGACCGTGCGGCGGTCATCACTGCGGATCCTGCCAGCAGGCTGGTCGCCGGAATGGCGAGGCCGCCTTTGATCACATCTCTGCGGGATAACCGTTTTGTCACGATCTCTCCTTTTTATGTTCCACCTGGCCGGCTAGCAGAAACAGAAATAGCAAAAAAACTTGTGCCCGGGTGACAGGCAGAATCCGTCGAGCAGGATTTTCAGCCGTAGGTGGCGGTACCTGAGCCATGCGAGAGACAAATTTCTGGAAGATCTAGCCGTTGTAGTGGCGCTCGAACGCCGAAAGGACACGCGGTCTTTTTTTTGCATGCGCACCGAGAGAGACGGAGATGTCGCGACAGCAGCGGAGCAGGTGCTCGGCTATCTCAGGCATCGTGGGCGCCGAAATCCGCGACGCGGGGCCGGAGACACTTACAGCCGCAATCGCCCGACGCTTTTCGTCGAAGATAGGCGCACCAATACAGCGAACACCTACCTCAATCTCCTGGTCGTCGATGGCGTAACCGCGGCGCCGGACGCGCTCCAGCGCCTTCAAGAGCGCCTCCCGGGAAGTGATCGTCTTGGAGGTGTAGCGCACGAAGCGGATCTTGGCAATGATCTGCTCGATCACCTCGGGAGGCTGAAAAGCCAGCATGGCCTTACCCATGGAGGTGCAATAAACCGGGTTGGAGGTTCCCGTTTTCGAGCTCACACAGACGCGACGATTCGGCTCGACCTTGTCCAGGTAAACGATCGAAGTTTTCTGCAGTACGCTCAGGTGCACGGTTTCTCCCACCTGCGCGGCAAGACGGCGAAAGAAGGGATGAACACGGGTGCGCAGATCGACCTGCTCGACTGCCCGGTTGCCCAGCTCGTATAGCTTCAAACCGAGGCGATAACGATTCTCCGCCGTGCGCTCGATCAAAGCACTGCGTTCCAACACCATCAGCGAACGGTGAGCAGTACTCTTGTGCAAGCGCAGACGTTGGCATACTTCCGCAAGGCTGAGCGCGGTGTCGCTTTCCCCCAGCATCTCGAGAACGGCAACCGCACGATCCAGACTGTGCAACTGGTAGAGATTGCCGGTCCTGGCCAGAGATTCCGGCAGGGGAAGAGTGGTTGACGGTGTTTCCATGATATGACCCTCGAACTCGGGCAAGATTCCACACTTCCTGCGTTCCGCTATGCGCCCAAGGGTCCCGCTCTGCGGTACGGTTTTCGTATGGGAACTATTCCGACAAGAATGATTTTCGCTCGAAGGCAGGGTTGTCAACGTTTCCGTTGCAGAAAGCTATGAAAAGATGCGCATCGTCCCGCATAGCGGAACAAAAATCACCAGAGGTCTGACCTCGCCGCCCGAGGTTAGCTCAAGAGGTCTGAAGGGCGGCGCGAATATCCCTGATTTCGAGGATATGTTTTGGGTACCCATGCCGGGCCACGATCAGCATGGCCTGTCCAATTTCCTCCGTGGTCAGGACGTAATCAGGAAAAGTGCGCCGGAGCAACGCCAGGAGTGGTTTGGCGATGGTGTAGAAGGCTTGATAGACAGCGGCCTTCGGTCTCTCTCCGTGCATCGGCGCGATCAGGCCGGGGCGAAACATGTACGCGGCGGCAAATGGCAACCGCAGGAGTGCGTTTTCTGTTTTTCCTTTGACCCGCGCCCACATGCTCCTGCCCTGCTCGGTGCTGTCGGTGCCCGCGCCCGAGACGTAGAAGAATCTCATCTGCGGGTTAAGCCGGCAAAGCGTCTCCGCGGCAGCCATGGTAATGCCGTAGGTTATGCGCTCGTAGTCTTCTGCTTTCATTCCTGCGGACGACACGCCGAGCGAAAAGAAGCAGGCGTCGAAACCGGAGAGCTCGGCCTCGATCCCCGCGTAGTTCGATAAGTCGCGATGCACGGTCTCATGCAATTTGGGATGATGGATGCCGGTGGAGCTTCTTCCTACTGTCTGCACCCGTTCCACCTCCGGATCGAGAAGACACTCGCGCAACACACCCTGCCCCACCATTCCTGTCGCACCAAAGAGCAAGACCTTCATCGCTTATGCTTCTCTCTTGATAGCAAACGTAACCGGCTCGGGGGTTTGATCCGTGGCGGGCCATTCTACTCGGGTGAGTTGCTCCGAGACTTCCCACAACCTTCGCGCCACAGCCTTGTCATTCGCCCGGGGCATGACCTTGGCGGGCGCAACCGTCCCCTTCAGTTCATACAAGCCGTTCGGTCCGTAGTAGCCATTCGGGGCCGCGTCTGGAGACGTCGCTGCGAAGAGTGTGGGCAAGGCCCCGGCTGCGGCGGAGTGGCTCAGGAAGGATCCAAGTACTTTCATCCCGATTCCTTTCAGGCCGCCTGTGCCTGGTCCGTTGGGGATGAGGTCGGTGCGCGCGTATCCCGGATGCGCGGCGTTGCTCATCAGTCCCCATCCATAAGCATCACTACGGCGCTGGAGCTCGAAGGTGAATAGCAGATTCGCCAGCTTGGATTGCTGGTAGGCAGCCCAGGAATTGTACTTGCGCTCGGCCTGCAGGTTGTTGAAATCGATCTTGCCGCCACGATGCGCCAGGCTGCTCACATTCACCACTCGGGGCGTTTGGGCTTTGCGCAGTAACGGTAACAGCAGCCCGGTAAGAGCAAAGTGGCTAAGATGATTGGTTCCGAATTGCAGCTCGAAGCCGTCTTCGGTCAGGCGCCTGGTAGGCAGATCCATTACGCCGGCGTTGTTGATCAATAAATCTAACGGACGGTTACTCTCGAGCATGGTTGCCGCAAATGCGCGGACGGACGCGAGGCTGGCCAGATCGAGCATCGCGAAGCGTACCTTGGCGGACGGCATGGCGCGCTCGATGCCCTCAATCGCAGCACGGCCCTTCTCGGCGTTCCTGCCGGTCACCAGTACTTCGGCTCCGGCGCGGGCCAGGGCAAGCGCTGTTTCGTAGCCGAGTCCTCCGGTAGCCCCGGTTACGGCCGCTAGCTTGCCGTTCTGGGGTGGTATATCTGCGATGGACCATGGATTCATTGGTTGGGGCTCCTTTGGTTATATGAGTGATTGCTCGCTCATTCGGATTCACTAAAAACTACTTTTTCCGGGTGATCCCAGCCCAGAGCATCTCAAACCCCTGGTTGCGATACAGATCCGCTTGTTTTGGGTTTCGCCGCACGAAGTCCATCGTCGTATCCGCCAGGGCGCTCATCGCCGCGGCGATAAACTCCAGGGGCCGGTCGAGAAAGACGTGCTGCGCTACTGCGGCCGCGGCCATCTTCTCGATTTCCAGAAAGGGCGCCGTTCCGGCGTGCTTCGACTCCCTGGTCAGACCGCCCCAGACGGTCATCTGTTGCAGAACCTTTTGCTGGTTGGGATTCTTGACTCCCCATGCCAGGTAGCGGTTCCAAACATGCTCGAGGCGTTCCCGGATGCCCGCTCTGCGGGGGAAGTCGGACATCATGGCATCTGCCAACTCCAGCTTGATCTCACGGTAGAGGGCGTTAATTAGCTCATCCTTGGTTTTGAAGTAAGTGAATAAGGTACCTTCCGCTACGCCCGCTGCACTCGATATGGCTGAGGTGGCAGCGCTTAACCCTCGCTCCGCGAAGACTTCGGTCGCGGCGGAGAGGATTGCGTTGCGTTTGTCTTCACTCTTGGGGCGGGCCATAATCACTTAACCTATAATGAGTATACACTCATTATAGAAACCGGTCTTGCGGCGAGATTTAGCTGAGCCTCAAGGTGAAACTGCAGGTCCCTCGGCCACGCTCGGAGGATGTGACTTTTTTGATTTTCGCGTGAAGTCATTGAGTTCTAAATGAATTTGTCATCCCGCCAGCCCCGCGTGCCGCGGGAGCGCAGCGCTGGGACCAGCTGTTTCTTTCTGTCCATCCGATCCTCCCCTTTGTCATCCCGAGCGAAGCCGATCTACAGTGCGCCCCGGCTCTCGCACAAATGGTTTCCGTTCCGTTAGTGCACCCACAGGGAGCGCCTTAGCGATCAATCTGTGAGGCGCTCCGCTCAGGATGACAAAAGGGGAGAGCAGCACTCACCTCAGCAGCCGTTAGCAAAAGATGGACAGAGCCGCGGTCATCCACGATTCTCGTCACGTTGAGAGGGGCATATTGAGAGATGTGGTATCCCCTATCTCGTGAAATCGAGCAAGTGCGCCGTGATCTGGATTGCCGGGGCCGAGTATGATGCGGAGGATGTTTAGCCTCCAGGCCGACGATCTTAACGAACTGGTCAGACGCAAGCACATCCTGGTGCGAGGCGTCGTGCAGGGCGTGGGGTTTCGGCCGTTCGTGTACAAGACAGCAACTTCTCTCGGGCTGACCGGGTTTGTCTTCAATTCCTCTGCCGGCGTCACCATTGAGATCGAAGGCCGCGGAGCTGCTCTCGATGAATTTTTCCAGACGCTGAAGAACGATCCTCCCAAGTTGGCGGATATTAAGGAGATCACAGTCTCCGAAATCGAGGTTCTGCGCGGCGACGGATTCTCTATCCTGGGCAGCCGGGAGGAGAGTGGTGCATTCGCGCTGGTTCCTCCCGATGCCGGCACCTGCGAAGATTGCTGGCGCGACTTCGGAGATCCCGCGAATCGGCGCTACGGATATCCATTCACCAATTGCACCCATTGCGGGCCGCGATACACCATCATCCGCGACATACCCTACGACCGCGCATCCACCACCATGTCTGCCTTCACCATGTGCGGTGATTGCCAGGCGGAATATGACGATCCGAACAACCGGCGATTTCATGCCCAGCCCAATGCGTGCGCCGTTTGCGGACCTTCGCTGACCCTGTTGGCAGGAGATGCGTCTTTTGCGAACCAGGATTTGATCATTCGTCAGACACGCGCGTTGCTGCGCGCAGGCAAAATTGTTGCGGTCAAGGGTCTGGGCGGCTTCCTGCTGGCTTGCGATGCAACCAACAACGCGGCGGTTGCAGAGTTGCGAAGACGCAAGCGGCGTCCCCACAAGCCCTTTGCGCTGATGGTGCGCGACCTGGCCGCAGTGAAGAAGCTGTGTCCACTAACGCTCGAGGACGAGGCTGCGCTGCTCCACCCGCGGAGGCCCATCGTGATTCTTCCGCGCTTGGCCGGTGGGCCCCTCTCCGCTGGCCTTGCTCCGGGAGACAACACACTGGGCGTGATGCTGCCCTATACGCCGCTGCACTATCTACTATTTAGCGATTCGCCGGAAATGGAATCCGAGTGGGATGCCCTGGTGATGACCAGCGGCAATTTGAGCGAGGAGCCTATCGTGGTCAGCAACCACGAGGCGATGGTGCAACTGGCCGGCGTCGCTGACTGGTTCCTGCTGCACAACCGGGACATCTTCACGCGTGTGGATGATTCTGTCACGCGCACATTCGAGGGCCGAGAACGCGTGCTGCGTCGCTCGCGCGGCTTTGCGCCCCAGAGTATCGATTTGGGAATCGAGATGGAAGAAGTGCTCGCATTTGGTGGGGAGTTGAAAAATACTTTCTGTCTAACAAAGGGAAGTTATGCGATTCTGAGCCAGCATATCGGCGATCTGGAGAACTACGAAACCATGCGGTTCTTCGAAGAAACACTTGACCGCATGAAACATGTTTTTCGGGTCGTGCCCCGCGCTGCTGCCTATGACCTGCATCCCGGTTATATGAGCACGCGCATGGCCGCGGCTTCAGGGATTTCACGCCGCATCGGCGTGCAACATCACCACGCGCATATCGCGAGCTGCATGGCGGAGAACCATCTGCGCGGCCGTGTTCTGGGCGTGGCCCTGGATGGCACCGGATTCGGGACAGACGGCAAGATATGGGGAGGTGAATTTCTGGTTGCGGATTTTGCCGGCTTTACGCGGCGAGCCCATCTGCGGAATGTCTTGCTCCCCGGCGGCGACGCGGCGGTGCGGCAGCCATGGCGCATGGCGCTCAGCCATCTGCGAGATGCCTTTGGGGGGCAAATACCCTCTCACCTGCGATGCTTTCAAGATATAGATGAGAAGCAGTTTGCACTGGTGGACACGATGCTCGCCCGGCGCATTCGGACGGTGGAGACATCTTCCTGCGGGCGGCTCTTCGATGCCGTGGCGGCGCTATTAGGTCTGGCACCGGAGGTGAGCTTCGAAGGCCAGGCAGCCATTGCCCTGGAGGCGGTCGCGGAAACAGGAATCGACGATCGCTACGACTTCGAGATAGAGCAGGGCGAACCGGCCATCCTCGACTTCCGGCCGGTCATCGTCTCCATAGTGAGGGATGTTTCTTCGGGCCGGCGGGTGGGGGAGATTTCCGCGCGTTTTCACAACACCTTGAGCGCGGCCATTGGCGAAGTGTGCAGCCGTATTGGGTCAAGCGATGCGGTGAACCGGGTTTGCCTTAGCGGTGGAAGCTTCCAGAACCTATACCTTCTAGGCCGGACGGTGGTAGAGTTGCGGCGTCGCAGCTTTGACGTCTTTCTGCACGCCCAAGTTCCGGCCAACGACGGTGGCCTTTCGCTCGGACAGGCCATGGTGGCGAACGAGCACTTGCGCCAAGGAGAATGACATGTGTCTGGCTATTCCCGGCAAGGTGGTAGAGACATTCGACCAGCGCGGCATGCGCATGGCCAAGGTTCAGTTTGGCGGCATTGTGCGCGAGGCTTGCCTGGAATACGTTCCTGAAACGCAGGTTGGCGAGTATGTTCTGGTCCACGTTGGCTTTGCCATCAGCCGCATCGATGAAGCAGAAGCCGAGCGCACCTACCAGGCGTTGCGGGATCTGGATCAACTCACGGAACTGGAATCGCCCGTGGTTGAAGAAGTAGAACCCGGAGGTTATCGACAATGAAATATCTTGATGAGTACCGCGACGGTGACGTTGCCAAGAAGATTGTCGGCGAGATGCGCCGTATTCAGACGCGTCCCTGGGTGCTGATGGAGGTATGCGGCGGACAAACGCACTCCATCGTCAAGAACGGAATCGATCATTTGCTGCCCGAGGGGGTGGAGCTGGTTCACGGGCCGGGCTGTCCGGTTTGCGTAACCCCGCTGGAGATGATCGACAAAGCCCACGCCATTGCGCGGCAGAAGAATGTCATCTTCTGCTCCTTCGGCGACATGTTGCGCGTGCCGGGCTCGGATGGTGACCTGTTCACGATCAAGTCATTGGGTGGCGATGTGCGGGTGGTTTATTCACCGCTCGACTGCCTGAAGCTTGCGCGAGCCAACCCGTCCAAGCAGGTGGTCTTTTTTGCCATCGGTTTTGAGACCACGGCTCCGGCCAACGCCATGCTGGCGTGGCGCGCGCGCGAAGAGCAGGTGAATAATGTATCGCTCCTGGTTTCGCATGTGCTGGTTCCTCCCGCGCTCGAGACTATTCTGCAATCGCCCGATAACCGGGTGCAGGGCTTTCTCGGGCCGGGGCACGTGTGCGCGGTGATGGGCTATCGCGAATACGATCCCATCAGCGCTCGCTACCGTGTTCCCATTGTGGTCACAGGTTTTGAACCCCTCGATATATTGCACGGGACGCTCATGACGCTGCAGCAGTTGGAACAAGGGCGGGCCGTGGTGGAGAACCAATACTCACGCGTTCTCGGCCGCGACGGCAATGTGCCGGCACAGAAGCTGATCGAGCGCGTCTTCGAGGTGGCTGATCGCAAGTGGCGAGGCATCGGCAACATTCCCATGAGCGGCTTCCATCTGCGCGATGAGTTTGCCCTGTACGACGCTGAGAAGTTATTCGACGTGGCGGAGATCGCCACCCTCGAGCCGGAGATCTGCATCAGCGGCCAGATATCTGCGGGGCATTAAAAAGCCCCACGATTGCCCGGCGTTCGGCACGCTGTGCACGCCGCAACGTCCGCTGGGGGCGACGATGGTATCAGCCGAGGGCGCTTGCGCTGCCTATTACGCTTACGGGCGGCATCTAAAACCGCAAGGGGCGGACGTGGTGCAACTCGAAGTGATGACGCACGCCAATGGCTAGTTCTCAGATATCCGCTAAAGACGAGGAAAAGCCGGCCGCCGGGTTTGGGTCTTGTCCGTTGCCTATCTTTCAGCATCCGCAGATTGTGCTGGGGCATGGCAGCGGCGGCAAGCTTACCGCTGACCTGATTGACCAGGTCTTTCTGCCTGCATTCAAAAATCCCGTTTTGGACAAGCTCGATGACCAGGCAGTGGTCACGATCGGTGGCGCTCGCCTGGCATTTACTACGGACTCGTTTGTGGTCACCCCGATATTTTTTCCGGGCGGCGACATTGGGCGGCTGGCCGTTCACGGAACGGTGAACGATCTGGCGATGAGCGGCGCGCGGCCGCTTTATCTTTCGGCCGCCTTCATCCTCGAGGAAGGTCTGGCGGTCGACGATCTGCGGCGTGTGGTGGAATCCATGCGCGTAGCCGCCGCGGAGTCCGGGGTAGAGTTTGTGACGGGCGACACCAAGGTTGTCAATCGCGGCAAGGGCGACCAGATATTTATTACCACCACCGGCATTGGCGTGATCGAGAGCGGCGTGAACATCTCGGCAGACCGCGCGCGGCCGGGCGACCAGATTCTTCTGAGTGGATATATCGGCGACCACGGAATGGCCATTATGTCGCAGAGGGAAAACCTTGAATTCGAAGGCGCCATCGCGAGCGATTGTGCCTCGCTGAATGGCTTGGTGGCGGACATGCTCAGCACCCCAAGCGCCAGACGGGATGGAGTTCATCCACTGTTTGCGTGATCCCACGCGCGGCGGCGCGGCTACCACCTTGAACGAAATCGCCAAGCGGGCTGGGGTGGGAATGGTGTTGCGAGAACAATCGATTCCGGTGCGCGATTCGGTCAAGGGCGCATGTGAAGTGTTGGGGTTGGATCCGCTTTACGTCGCCAACGAGGGGAAGCTGCTGGCGATCGTTGCACCAGAGATGGCGCAAGCCGTGCTTGGGCAAATGCAACAGCACGAGTTGGGCCGCGACGCCGCCATCATCGGACGAGGTCGTCGCCGAACACCCAGGCATGGTGCTGATGAAAACGCAGATCGGCGGAACGCGCGTGCTGGATGTGATGTTCGGTGAGCAATTACCTCGCATCTGCTAAATCTTCCACAGCTCATCCGGCATTCCTGCTAACGGAAATCGGGGAAATCCCGATAGCAGTCATCAGATGAATCTTTCGCTTCAGCGTGTGAATTCCGAGGGTTTGACAGTGATGCTGACTGGGCGTAGTTTTCACCGGTCAGCGATTTCACCGGAACTTCTGACGCGAAAGTTGCTCACCAGGTGACAGGCTTGCCCTGCTTCTACCAACCCGGTTTCCCGCTCCCAACATCACAAGCACTACCCGTGTATCGCGCGTCCATCTTTGTGTGTCGTTTTCCTGAGTCTTAAGGCTGAAGGAGAATTTCATGGCTGAAAAGGTAAGCAGCATCACCAAAGCTCCCGCCGTTTCTGATGTCCACATTCTCTGGATCACCGCTGGTCTCAGTTGCGACGGCGATAGCGTTTCCGTCACCGCGGCGGAACAGCCAAGCATCGAAGACGTTTTGTTGGGTGCGATCCCGGGCTTGCCCAAGGTTCATCTGCACAATCCTGTTCTCGCGTATGAGAACGGCGATGAATTCATGAAATTTTTTTATGAAGCAGAAAAGGGCTTGTTAGATCCGTTTGTGCTGGTCGTGGAAGGCTCCATTCCCAACGAGACGATCAAGAAAGAGGGTTACTGGGCGGCGATGGGCACCAACCCGCATACCGGCCAGCCGATCACTACCTGCGAGTGGATCGATCGCCTGGCGCCCAAGGCTCTGGCCATTATCGGCGCGGGCACGTGCGCCACGTACGGCGGCATTCACGCCATGGCGGGAAATCCGACGGGCGCTATGGGCCTGGCTGATTACCTGGGATGGGATTGGCGCTCCAAAGCCGGCCTGCCCATTGTGAATGTGCCTGGTTGCCCAGTGCAGCCGGATAACTTCATGGAAACCGTTCTCTACCTGCTTTACCAGGTGGCCGGCTTGGCGCCTATGATCCCGCTGGACAAGCAACTGCGGCCCACGTGGCTCTTCGGCAAGACCGTACACGAGGGATGCGACCGCGGCTCGTATTACGAGCAGGGCGACTTTGCCACCCACTACGGATCGTCGAAGTGCCTGGTGAAACTAGGCTGCTGGGGGCCGGTGGTGGACTGCAATGTAACCAAGCGCGGCTGGATGCGCGGCATTGGCGGCTGCCCCAACGTGGGCGGCATTTGCATCGGATGCACCATGCCGGGATTTCCGGATAAGTTCATGCCCTTCATGGACGAACCGCCGGGAGCCAAGCTTTCCTCAAACATCATTGGCACCTATGGCCGTTTCATTCGCACCATGCGCAGTATCACCAATACCACGGTGAACAAAGAACCGAAATGGCGGCATCCCGGGGGCAAGCTGACCACTGGCTACCAGCCCACAACGTACTGAAGGCGCTTCGCTCAACGGACAAAAATTCAAGCAAAAGGACACATCCATGGCGACTTATCCCGAGACGATCTCTGAAGTCGACAAGAAGAAGCGCAACCTGGTCGAGATGAACTGGGATCCGATTACACGGATCGTGGGCAGCCTCGGGATCTTCACCAAGATCGACTTCGCCAACCGGGAAGTCGCCGAGTGCCACAGCACCTCCTCCATCTTTCGCGGCTACAGCATTTTCATGAAGGGCAAGGACCCGCGCGATGCCCACTTCATCACCAGCCGCATCTGCGGCATCTGCGGCGATAATCACGCCACCTGCGCGGTGTACGCGCAGAACATGGCGTTTGGGGTGAAACCACCTCCCCTGGCGGAGTGGATCATCAACCTCGGCGAGGCCGCCGAGTACATGTTCGATCACAACATCTTCCAGGACAACCTGGTGGGCGTCGATTTTTGCGAACAGATGGTGAAGGAGACCAATCCCGGAGTCTGGGCCAAGGCCCAATCCACCGCTTGCCGCAACGGAGACAAACACGGCTTTCGCACCATTGCTGACATCATGACCGCGCTCAATCCCTTTACCGGGAGCTTCTATCGCGAGACGCTGGCCATGAGCCGCATGACGCGCGAGATGTTCTGCCTGATGGAAGGGCGCCACGTGCATCCTTCCACCCTTTACCCCGGCGGAGTGGGCACAGTGGCCACCATCCAGCTATTTACCGACTACCTGGTTCGGCTGATGAAGTATGTCGAGTTCATGAAGAGGGTCGTGCCCCTGCATGATGACCTTTTCGACTTCTTCTATGAGGCCATGCCCGGATACGAAAAGGTCGGTCTGCGTCGCACGTTGCTGGCGTGTTGGGGATCGTATAACGATCCGGACAGCTGCGATTACACCTACAAGAACATGGCGGAGTGGGGACGAAAGATGTTCGTTACCCCCGGCGTGGTGGTGGATGGAAAGCTGGTCACCAATAGCCTGGTCGATATCAATTTGAATATTCGTATCCTGCTGGGCAGCTCCTACTATGACGACTGGCAGGGCTCAGAGACCTTTGTCGCCAGAGACCCGTTGGGTAATCCAGTGGACAAGCATCATCCCTGGAACCAGACCACTCTTCCCCGCCCGCAGAAGCGCGATTTCGGCGGCAACTACACCTGGGTCATGTCACCGCGGTGGTATGACCAGCGCACCGGCGACCATCTGGCGCTCGACACCGGCGGCGGACCGATTGCGCGGCTCTGGTCCACGGCGCTTTCCGGCCTGGTCGACATTGGTTACGTGAAGGCTACGGGACACAGCGTGCAGATCAATCTGCCTAAGACGGCGATGCTGGCCGAAACCCAGTTCGAGTGGAAGATTCCGCAGTGGAGCAACACGCTGGAGCGGGATCGGGCTCGTACGTACTTCCAGGCGTACGCGGCCGCGACGGCGCTGTACTTTGTCGAAAAAGCGCTGGCCGAGTTGAACGCCGGCCGCACTTCCACCTGGTCGGACTTCAAGGTGCCTGAGGAAGCGATCGGCTGCGGTTTCCACGAGGCGGTCCGCGGGGTGCTGTCGCACCATGTGGTTATCCGCGAAGGCAAGATCGCCAATTACCATCCTTATCCTCCGACCCCATGGAATGCGAACCCGCGCGATGTCTATGGAACTCCTGGTCCTTACGAGGATGCGGTGCAGAACACACCCATCTTCGAGGACAATGGCCCGGAGAACTTCAAGGGCATCGACATCATGCGCACGGTTCGTAGCTTCGACCCATGCCTGCCTTGCGGCGTACACATGTATGTCGGGGATGGCAAGGTGATCGAAGTGAAACACTCACCCATGTTCGGGGCGGCGGGGCCCGAATAATGGCGGCCAGCGCGGAGCAACCAATCGCCGCACCGCGGCGCGGAGAGTTCCGCGCCCAAAGTGAGCATGTAGAGAAGTTGGCAGCCAAGCTCGACCAGGCGGGCGACCCGGAGGTTCGGGCCGCCGCGCTGGAGCTGGTGCAGTCTGTGGTTGAGCTGCATGGCGCCGCGTTGCAGCGGCTAATCGATAGGTGCGTGGAAACAGCCGAGGGTGAGCGAGTGCTCACTGCGGCCCTCGAAGACAACCTCGTCGCCGGCATGTTCCTGTTGCATTCCCTCCATCCCGACGATATCGAAACCAGGGTTGTCCGCGGCCTTGAGGCGGTCCGGCCTTATCTCAAGTCTCATGGCGGAGACTGCGAACTGGTCAGCGTGCGCGATGGCATCGTTCGACTTAAGCTGCACGGTACCTGCGGTAGTTGCCCCTCCTCTTCCCTCACCCTGAAGAACGCGGTGGAAGAAGCGCTCTACGAAGCGGCTCCCGATATTCTTGAAATTGTCGCGGAGAATGCCGGTTGAGCCTTCCCATACCTCCAACCTTGTCGTGCTGAAATAAGGAGAGACGCGATGCCGTATCCAGAGACACCCCGAGTCAGACCTTCCCTTTCTGAGACTCCAGCTTCGCAAGCCAGTCGATCGCCTTGAAGACGATGCGACGGGTATCAATGTTGAGACGCGCAAGCCGATACATCCGAGCATGCCCCATATGCCTCCGGCTTAGAGGATCTTTCAGTTGAGTGCTGCGTATCCCACTCAAGCCCCAAAAAACAGGGCTTGAATGGGGTACCCAACGTTCGTTATACGGTTAGTTAGGGCGAGAATGGCACCAGGAACACTTCCTTTTCTTAGGCAGATAGCTGCGCGCAAGGCGCCCGCGGCAGAACGCTGTGAGCTTTGCAGCGCGGCGCTGGGAGCTGTTCATCAGCATCTGCTCGATCCCAAGAAGCGCGAGATTTTGTGCTCGTGCGATGGCTGCGCCGTTCTGTTCTGCGGACAGGCCGGCGCGCACTTCCTCCGCGTGCCGCGGCGCATTCGCGCGCTCACTGACTTCCAGCTGCCTGACTTGCAGTGGGAAGCGCTGATGATTCCCATCAACCTCGCTTTCTTCTATCGCGATAGCGCAGCGGGCAAGGTGATGGCAATGTATCCCAGTCCAGCCGGGGCGATCGAATCGCTGCTCAGTCTCGAATCCTGGTCAGAGATCGCCGCCGAGCATCCCGCTTTGCAGAAGATGGAGCCGGATGTCGAAACCTTTCTGGTCAACCGCGTCGGCGCGCCGGCACAGTACTACATCGCTCCTGTCGATGAGTGCTATCGGTTGGTCGGCCTGATCCGCATGCACTGGCGTGGGCTCTCCGGGGGGACAGAGGTGTGGAAGGAGATCCACCAGTTCTTCTCCGATTTGAAAACGCGGAGCGTGGAGGTTAAGGACCATGCCTGAGCTGCATTTCCAGATCGAAGCTGCCGAGGCGGTTCCGC
Source organism: uncultured Acidobacteriaceae bacterium (assembly GCA_963785315.1). Lineage (GTDB taxonomy): Bacteria > Acidobacteriota > Terriglobia > Terriglobales > Acidobacteriaceae > PALSA-350. The sequence goes on from CAWAUX010000013.1 coordinate 288,682, forward strand.
ATGCTGCCGCTCCGTTGATCGCTTTGAAGCTGCGGATTACGAATCTGCCGGCTTCGGAGGAGATCCATACCCTTACGCTGCGCTGCCAGGTGCAGATCGAGCCGGCAAAAAGACGCTACGTTCCCCAGGAGCAGGAGAAGCTGCTTGACCTCTTTGGCACACCGGAGCGATGGAGCCGCACGGTGAGACCGCTGCTGTGGATGAATACCACGGTGGCTGTTCCGGGCTTTACCGACAATGTGCTCGTCGACCTGCAGCTTCCCTGCACATTCGACTTCAATGTCGCGGCGACCAAGTATTTTCACGCGCTGGATACGGGCGAGATTCCGGTGTGCGTGATGTTCAGCGGCACGGTCTTTTACCAGGGCGCCGATGGGGCGCTTCAGGTCGCTCAAGTTCCATGGGATCGCGAGGCCAACTTCCGCCTGCCCATCTCGGTCTGGAAAGAGATGATGGAGATGCACTTTCCGAATACGGCGTGGCTCTGCCTGCGGCGTGATGTATTCGAGCAGCTCTACCAGTACAAGGTGCGCCACGGTATCCCCACCTGGGAGCAGGCCATCAGCCGGGCGCTGGCGGCGGAGGACCGAAGAGGTGAAGGCATGAACTTCGACGGCGCGGAAAAGATTGCGGCTGCGATTCTTTACGAGGGATACATTCTCTATCCCTATAGGCCGACCGCAATCAAGAATCGTCAGCGATGGAATTTCGGAACTCTCTACCCGCGCGTTTATGCGGAGGCGCAGCGTCCCCAGGAGCCCTTCCGGCTGGTGGCCGAGTGTCTTGCGGTGGCAGATGCGCAGGCTAGCCTGGATGTAAGAATCAGCTTTTTACAGCTTGTCCCGACGCAGAGTGATGATAAGCTCACGGACCCTTCCCTGGCGTGGGATGAAGCCGTCGAACGTAATTCGGAGCATGCGGGTTTGCGGGTCAGGGACCTTATCGCATCCCCACTTTCGCTGACGGTCAAAATGGAATGCCTGCGGCTCGAGCTGAGCATCGGCGCGGAAATACTTTCGGATGGCGTGTCCAAGCTCCACCTCGAAATACAGAACATGACCGAGCTCCCGAGCGGCGGTGGAGCAAAACGAGACGAAGCGCTTCCTTTATCCTTCGTCTCCGCGCATGTGCTGCTGGGCATCACCGGCGGAGAGTTTGTCTCCCTGCTTGATCCTGACCCGGCCTATCGCGAAGCGGTCGCAGCTTGTTGCAATACCGGCGTTTTCCCGGTGCTGGTGGGCGAGGAGCCGGATACGAAGCATGATGTTTTGCTCGCCGATCATCTTGTACGACTATCCGAAGATCGCGCCCGAGAGCGAAGGCGACTTCTTCGATGGCACGGAGATGGACGAGATGCTCACCCTGCGCGTGCTCACCCTCACGGACGCTGAGAAGCAGGAGATGCGAAACGGCTGATCCCCGTGCGCGAAGGATTCTGGAACGCACCGAAGCGTCTGACTTCGGAGGCTATGCTGAAGGCGCATGGCGTAGTCCGCGGACTGCGCGAGATTCGAGGCGGCACACAATGAACCGGGACTGGAATCCTTTTGAGGAAGCAGCAGCGCCGCCCGAGAGCGTGCGCGTCTTCGGCATCGAATTGCGGGTGGGCGACCGCGTTCGCATCTGCCCGAAGAAGAAGGCCGATATCATCGACATGGCGCTGGCCGGCAAGATTGCCGTCATTGAAGCGATTGAGCAGGACTTCGAAGACCACATTCAGCTCGCCGTGGTGCTGGACGACGACCCGGGCCGGGAGTTTGGCATGATGCGTCAGCCGGGACACCGCTTCTTCTTCTCTCCCGATGAGATCGAGCCGGTGCTGAAAGGAGAGCCCACATGACGGCGAAGATTCTGGTTGCAGGCGTGGGCAATATCTTCCTCGGGGATGACGGGTTCGGGGTCGAGGTGGCGCTCGCGCTCAGCAAGCGGCAATTGCCCGAGAGCGTGTCGGTAAAGGATTTCGGTATCCGGGGATTCGATCTGGCGTACGCGCTGCTGGATCCATGGGATGCAGTGATCATCGTGGATGCGCTGCCGCGCGGCCAAGCGGCGGGCACGCTGTACGTGATGGAACCGGATCTCTCGGCCCTGGACCGGTGCGGAAACGGCGATCAATCCCCACGGCATGGATCCGGTCCGGGTATTGAATCTGGCTGCTTCTCTGGGCACGATTTCCGCGCAGGTGCTGGTCCTGGGCTGTGAACCGCAGGACTTCGGCGATGAGTTGGAAGGGCGCATGGGCCTATCAGCGCCGGTGCAGGCTGCAGTGGAAGAGGCGGCAAAGATGGTGCTGGAGTTAGCCGCCCGCATTGCCACCACCAACCAAGTGAGCTTAGTGTAATTACGAACAATGGAGAGGTGACATATGAACGCAAAACTAGTTTTCGGTGCACTCGGCTTGGTCCTCATCGGTTTGGCGGTTACGGTCGCTCCGGACCTGCGCCGCTATCTCAGAATCCGTGCGATGTAAGTACTAGTCGAAAGGAGAAAGCATGCACGAACTCTCGATCGCCATCAGCATGATCGACCAGATCACCGAGGAGTCGGAGAGCCGCGGTGGGCTGGATGTCGAGGCTGTGCATCTGAAGCTGGGAGCCTTTTCCGGCGTGGATAAAGAAGCGCTGCTCTTCGCCTACGAGCTGGCCTGTGAAGGCTCGTTGCTGGAGGGATCGCGGCTGGAGATCGAGACGATTCCGCTGGTCATTTACTGCGCTACGTGCCGGAAAGACCGGGTCCCTCCGTCGCTCTATCAGCTCAGTTGCCCGGAGTGCGGGAGCCCGGGGCAAAAGATCGTCTCCGGCCGCGAGATCGAAGTGGCCTCGTTGGAGATTGCGGCATGAGCACCCGCATGGTGGAAGTCCGGGCCAAGGTCATGAAGCAGAATGATCTGCTTGCGCGGGCCCTGCGCGAGCGCTTTCGCCGAGAGGGTACCTGCGTCGTGGGCCTGGTCTCGAGCCCGGGCTCGGGGAAGACAGCCTTTCTGGAAAAGCTGCTCGCGGGGCTGGCCCGGGACTCTCGTGTGGCTGCGCTGGTGGGCGATCTGGCCACAGAGAACGATGCCGCGCGGCTGCGGCGCGCGACGCCAAACGTGAGACAGATCACCACGGGAACCGTCTGCCACCTGGATGCGCAAATGGTGGAGAAGGCGCTGGAGTCGTGGCAGCTGGACCGGATCGATTTTCTCTTCATCGAGAATGTGGGGAACCTGGTTTGCCCCTCCAGCTACGATCTGGGAGAGGAATTACGATTCGTTCTGCTCTCTGCGACCGAGGGCGAGGATAAGCCGTTGAAATATCCCACCATCTTCAATAGCTCCGACGTCGCGATTATTACCAAGATGGATCTGGCCGAGGCAGCGGAGTTCGATCTTCCGGCGGCTCGCCGCAATATTGAGAGTGTTCGTCCCGGAATGCAGGTCTTTGAAGTGTCCGCCAAAACGGGTCTCGGGATGCAAGATGTTTTTGACTTACTGCACACTCAACTCGCGCGGGCCCGGCAGCCGCAAGCGGTATCCGCCCCTTAAGCACAGGAGCTGATTGTGACGGGTTCCTGCTGTTCCTGATTCCTATCCGCCTCCACCTTTTGGTCGATGCTCAACACCTACCCGCGCGGGTAGGATGTTGTCCTCAATGGATCAGCACAGGCGCATGGGTCTACCGGGAACGATCGCCCTGGTTATGGGGCAATCGATCGCGCTCGGCATCTTCTTAACTCCGGCCGCCATGGCGAAGTCGTTGGGCTCGCCCTTGCTGCTCGCCGCAGTGTGGTGCGGCATGGGGCTTATCACCCTTTGCGGCGCCCTCTGCTACTCCGAACTGGCTGTCCGCTATCCCTTGGCAGGTGGAGAATATGTGTACCTCCGCGAGGGGTATGGCAGCCGGGTCGCATTTCTTTATGGCTGGATGTCTGCCGCCGTGCTGGACCCGGGCCTGGCAGCCGCACTGGCAGTCGGCGCGGCCCCCTATGTGCTCGCTCTGACCGGTGGTTCAGCCCGCTATGCCTATTGGATTCCCATCATTATTCTCGTCTCTCTGGCGGTGCTCAATAGCGTGGGAACGCGTCTGAGCCGAAGCATGATGGCAGGCGCCAACCTGCTCAAGATCGGCGTGTTGCTTTGCCTGGTTGGATGGGCCTGTTTCTCGGGTCACGCCTCCTCCGCCAATCTACTGCCGCTTAGCGAGCGGCGGCCCGGCTCTGAACCGATCTTTGGCGCCATTGCCGGAGCCACCGTCAGCGCGTTTTTCAGCTTTGGCGGCTGGTGGGAGGCGGGCAAGATTGCCGGCGAGGTGCGCAACCCACGGCGCAATCTTCCCCTTGCCTTCACCGGCGGTGTGCTGCTGGTGACCGCGGTGTATCTATTGCTCTCTTTTGCCTTTCTCTCCGTGGTGCCGTTGCAGCAGATTGCTTCCAACACCGCCTTTGTCGCCCAGTTCGGCCAGGCCCTCTTCGGCAGCTTAGGGGGAAAGATTCTCTCCGGCTGCGTGCTGCTGTCGGTATTGGGCGGCCTGATGGCTTTCACCATGGCCGCTCCGCGGGTCTACTACGCCATGGCGAAAGATGGCGCGTTCTGGGCCGCCTGCGGCCGATTGCATCCCCGCTTTGGAACACCCGCCAACGCCATCCTGCTGCAAACCGTGCTCGCTCTCCTGGTTCTTTGCTTCGGCGCCTTCGATCGCATCCTCTCCTTCATCATCTTCTCGGCCGTGTGTTTTCTCTCGCTTTCCGCCGCTTCCCTGTTTCGCTTGGAGCAGCGCGTACGAGCCTGGTGGTTCCCGGCGGCGCCAGTGGTTTTTCTGCTGGGATGCGCCGTGATTAATTTGATGATCCTGATGCACGATCCCATTCCCGCAGTTCTCGGTCTCGCCATCGTGTTGTGCGGCGATCCTATCCGCCGCTTCTTCTTTTCCAAATCTCAGCTCGCCAAATCAACCGTAGTCATCACTCCCTGAAAGGATTTACTCCATCATGGCTCACATTCAACTACCCGAGGGTCTTCCTGGAATTCGCGGCGCTATGGCTTTCCGGCCGGAGACTGCGAAACCGCTTAACGAATTGGTCGAGATCCTGCTGCACGGCCCTAACTCGCTTACTCCAGGGGAGCGCGAGTTGATTGCGACTTATGTCTCCTCAGAGAATGACTGTTATTACTGCCAGACGATCCATGGCGCGATTGCGGCGGCCAGCTTGAATGATGACGAGGCGCTGGTGAAGAAAGTGAAGCTTGATTTTCAGAACGCGAATATTTCGCCCAAGTTGAAGGCGCTGCTGGTTATCGCCGGACAGGTGCAAAAGGGCGGCAAGCACGTCACCGCCGAAGATGTCGAGAAAGCGCGGGCGGAGGGGGCCAGCGATAAGGAGATCCACGATACGGTGCTGATTGCGGCTGCATTCTGTATGTACAACCGCTATGTTGATGGCCTGGGCACGTGGCAGCCGCGGGATGAGGCGATGTACCGGGAACGTGGCAAGCGCGTTGCCCGCGACGGGTATGTCACAGTCAGCAAGGAATATCTACCCGTGACTGTATAGGTAGGTCGCGGAAAATCCATCAGCAACAACTCTGCATGGAAGCGCAACCCCTCACTTTGTCATCCCGCCTGTCCCGGCGTGCCGTGGAAGCGAAGCCGAGGGACCTGCTGTGTGCCCCGGTTCCCCCACAAAGGTCTCCTCCGTTAGTTCTCCCACAGAATCGTCATCCTGAGCGAAGCGCCTCGCAGACCTTTCGCCTAACAGGGGACTTACGGCGCGGAGTCGAAGGACCCCGAGGATGCTTGACCAACGAATGCTCTGCAGGGCTTTCCGGCCACCAAAACCAGGAAAAAATCAAAAAAGTCACAACCTCCGAGCGAAGCCGAGCTGCTGTGCGCCTTGCTGTCAAACAACGGCCATATTTGTTTCGCCACTGCACTCCGGGTAAGTTGTTTAGGACAAACAAACCGCTTGGTTAAGACTTGCGAGCTCACTGGTATGGCATTGAGTCTGCCTGAAGAACTACTTTTTCAACTTGAGTCCCGTAGGGACGAAACCCCGAGATGTACTCAAGCATGGGTGAACACCTGGCAGCGCACGGTTACGTCACGCATCGAGGGAAGTCGTATCTACCCAGACTCTCATGGCATCTAAGGACTGCTAGAGGATACCTGCGATGAGTGATCCATTAGCAACCTATCTCCATGACCATCTAGGCGGGGCTAGAGCCGCTATCGACTTACTGAAGGCGATGCGGGACCAGCACAAAGACAAAGCACTGGGTGGTTTTGCGGCACACTTACTGGCAGATGTTCAAGCGGACCGCGACACGCTGCAACGCCTGGCGGAAAAGGTTGGGGGCGGTCCCAATGTGATCAAGGAGCTTACGGGTTGGTTTGGCGAGAAGGCTACTCGGCTAAAGTTAGGGCCGGACTCAGCCGGCCCGTTCGCAACATTTGAGGCGTTGGAGTTCCTTGCGCTGGGTGTGCGCGGCAAGTTGGGCATGTGGACAGCCCTGGATGTTGCGGCCGCCGATGACGCACGGCTAAGCGGATACGACTTTCAACAGCTCGTAACCAGGGCTGAGACCCAGTATCGACAGGTGGAGCAACAAAGAATGCAAACCGCCAGGATCGCGTTCGCGCCCCCACATAAACCCTTAGCGTGACTTGGCAGCCTTCTTGGCATGGGCGGAAAGTGCCTTATGCGAGACCGTCGACCGCGGCTCCTTTTTCAGAGCGCCCTCGCTCGCGCGCGACCGTTTCGCCGATGTCTTGGTTTTCGCCCGAGACTGCCCTTTGCGGTAGTCGCGCTCCGCGCTCTCTCGCGTCGACTTTTTGGTTTTTCCAGCCTTGGGAGGAGCAAGTGGAATACCGGCCCGGCGCGCCTTGCTCAGCCCGATTGCGATCGCCTGCTGGGGCGAGCGTGCGCCATGCTTCCCTTCTCGTACGTGCTCGATCTCTTCGTGGACAAATTCTCCCGCCGCCGTGGACGGCGACTTCCCTTCCTGCAGATCTTCTTCTGCCCGCTCGACTACTTCCTTTTCCGGCATAACTCCTCCTTTCCCTTGCTAAGATGCTGGACCGCAGCCAAGCGGCTAAAACCCAAGCAGATCGAGGCGATAATGTGGCTCCCTTGTTTGATTGATAGGGTGCAATGTGGGAGCCGCGGTTTTGATAAAGAAAGAGGCAGCTGTATCCCCGCTCAGCGGATCATCCGTCTCTTCGGTGTAGTTAACCAGAAGTACCAGGCCCCCCGGCCGCAGTGAGCGCAAGGCGTGCGCACACGTGTCCAATAAATCGCTCTCATCGAGGAAATACAAGACCTCGGAGAAGAGGATCAAATCAAACAAGCCCTCAGGCCACTGCCGGGGCACTTGCATCTGTTCGATCCGCACACCCCGATAGGGGGCGCAACGGGCACGCGCCGCTTTCACCGCAGAAGGGGCGAAGTCCAGTCCAACCAGCTGGTCGCATCGCGAGGCTAATCGGCTGGTGAGAATGCCGATCGAACAACCTACCTCCAAAGCCGACTGAAAATGCCTCGTGCCCAGTACTGCAAGAGTCGCTTCATACTTCTGCTGTTCGTAGGGGCTGCTGGCAAAGCTCCAAGGATCAGAGTTCGCACGATAGAGACGTTCGAAATGCTTCGCCGGGCGTGATTCCTTATTCATGGGCGAGGAATACTTCGTAGGGGCGTTCGAAGACGGAAAGTAGTTCTGGCGGCAATCGAAACCCCTTTGGCGAATCGTCGATGAGCGTGGAGTATTGCGAAGCATGCGCAGCAACGGCGCTTCGCTTCGCTTGAAGATGCGCGGCAATCGGCAGCTTGTAGCCCGCTACCTGGGTCACGGGTAGCGGGTGATCCGGGGCCAGGAGCCAGCCCCATACCGGATACGACAACAATCTGCAGCGAGCGCGCCGGGCAGCTTCTCGCGCCAGGATGGCCGCTGCTTCGTGATCGCAGTGTGGGTCATAAAGCCAGGGAGCGAGCAGGACAGTGCAACCCCGATCTCGAGCCAGTGTAGCCAGCCGTTCGCTTACCGCTGGGCTGGTGGGCAATGCGGTATCGGGATAATTGAAAAACACCAGGTTCTCCGATGCCAGGCCTAACACCGCCACTGCCTTCCGCGCCTCGTCTTTGCGAAGTTGCCGCAACCGCTCCGGCGGATACTGCTTTGAGCCCGGATGAGACGCAGCACCGTCGGTGAGTATGACCACCACCGGCTGTCGTCCGCGTTCGCAGCACGCGGCGATAAGGCCGCCGCAGCCCAGGCTCTCGTCATCTGCGTGGGGGGCTAGAATCAGCGGCCGCTCGCCGCCGAGTATGGTGTCAATCTCCGCATCCGGCAGGCCCTCCATGGCCACGATCACATCGCTTGCCGTCATAGAGTTTGACCACCTTGATGGATGAAGTACCCAGCTGCCTCAACCAGCACCTCATCCGGCGCCGGCTGGCGCAGATAGGTGGCGAGATCGCGCGCAATTCTCTCCGCTCTGCTGCCTTGCATGAAAGCGGAGAGGCCCAGGCTGCGCTGAATGTGGCGCAGGGCATCCAGGCAGGCAGTTTCTACCGCGGTCCGGGCCAGGTTCACGTAGGCCACGGCTTCGTCGCCCGCACCCCTGGCAGCGTCGACTCGCTTGACCGCTTCCAACATCCAGAGCCGCCCGGTCTCATGGGCGATGACGCTCTGACCAAAACGCGTTCGTTGGAATGGGTTATCTGCGCGGTCCCGGGCGCACAACTCATTCCTTGCCGTATCGATCAGAGCAGCCAGACCACCCAGCGCAACGGCAGAGCTGCGCCAGGCTCCAGTAGAAAATAGCGGCTCACGCAGATAATCACCCGGCTCTCCAATCAACGCCTCGGCCTGGACCACCACGCCGGTAAAGTCGACACTCCCAGTGGTGGCGGCTCGCATGCCGGCCAGCTTTATACCTCTCGCGGTTACCGGGATGCCGGCGGTAAGCGGTACCAGCACCAGTTGGCTGCCGGCTTCGCTCTGAGCAGTAACAAGAGCCTGTTTCGCCGCGCCCGCGGCCGAGCAAAACCATTTTTCTCCGGTCAAGGTAAAGTCGCGAGACAAGCACACCGCCTGCTTCGCAGGGTCGGTCACCCAAAGCGCAAATAGGTCCCCGGCTTGCGCTGCCAGTGCCGCAGCCTCTATCTGCCGAGGTGTGCCATAGCTTCGTATAAGCTCAAAGGCGTTGACGTGCGCTTCTAATATCCGCCCCAGCGAAAGGTCGGCATAGCCCAACAAATGAAGTAATTGGAATAGGGATGCCGAATCCCACTTGCCATGCAGCCCAAATCCTCCAAATTCCACCGGCACCGGCGCCATCAACATACCGGCGTCCCGCAGTCTTGCCACACTGGCGAAGGGGAAACAAGCAGCGCCGTCGGAGCTGGCGGCCTCCTGGGCTAATTCAGGAACGAGCGCAGTGATGGTGGCGAAAAGCTCCGCCGTTCTTTCCGATGGCTGTGCCTCTACAACGTTCACGCAATAACCCTCAGGCCTAAGCCGCTGTAAGCTCCGCGGCATCTTCAGTTGACAACCGGCGATAGATGCCCCGTGCAATTGCCGTTTCGCGCGGTAGATCTACAAAACGAACTCGTCGTTGTGACAAAAGCGGAGACGCCCGCTCGATCCTTGACCATGCCAGGCCGAAGTATGGAGTGCCAACCGCATCCATGAGCACCTTGGGCGCAATCGCGAGAAGCCTGGCTAATTGATAGAGCCGCACGTCGCTTGGCTTCTCCCACAAAAGACTGATCCGCCGTTTCATCCGCAGGCGATAGAAAGCGGCCCAGGCCGGCTCAATACGGTGGTCTACGAATTCGTCCTGCTTCAGGATTCGCCTGCGCATGGTGTCGGCCATGCCTCCTTGCGCTCGGCCTTCGATGCGTCCTGAAACAACAACGCTGATGCGGGGATCGTGGCGCACCCGAGCGTCGATCAGGCGAAGCCTCTCTATCAGGGCCCGGTCTTCTCCCGAGGGCACACAGGGCATGCCGCCAACCTCCCGCAGCATCGAGGCGCGAATCGCGATGCTGGCGCCGGAGCCCTCGGTGTGCCGCGGCCACGGATCCGCAGGATCCGGCAGGACCATGGACGCAATTTCGTCGAGGAGTCGTCCATAGGCCACCTCGCGCGCGTCATCTTCATGTAAATGCCGTGGGATGAACAGAGCTTCGAGCGGGTCGATCACCGCCATACCGCAAACCGCGTCCGCGCCCTGCTCGATGGCCCGCAAATTTGCTTCCACCCAGTTCTCTGGAACTTCGGCATCCGCATCGGTGGTTAGAATCACGGCTTCCTGGTTGCGCGAAGAAGCAGCCAATGAAGCGGCGTGTTTCATGGCCAGTGCGCGCGCGAAACCAGCGCTGGCAAGGGACTCATCCAGCTTGCTTTCGATGATGTGGAGCCGATGGTGCGCCTGGGGTAAACCTCTCACCAGGTCCGCCGTGCGATCGGTACAGTTGTTCAATAGCAAAACGATGTGGTCGGTGGGAACAGATTGACGCGCAAGCGCGGCCAGACAGCCGCCAATCCGTTCAGCCTCGTCCCGGACTGGTATTGCAACCACAGACAGCTTGGGCATCGAACTAAGCTCCATGAGCGGAAAACTTGCGGGGGAAAACAGCAGTCTCCGTTCAGATACGGGAAAGGCGCGGATAGTTGTCTAAGGGATAAGCTTCTGTTTGCTGGAGTGACAATGGCAGCCTGGTCAACTGGGCCACGTAATAAACTCTGGTTATGACATCGAAGCCGGATCCGAACCAGCAGCTTCAAACACTTAGCATCCATTCCGGGCGGCATGTGGACCCCGCTACCGGCGCGGTTACTACGCCTCTCTACACCTCTACCACTTTTGAGCGCGATCCTGATGGCGAATTCTCCAGACACTTCTTCTATAGCCGGATCGACAATCCCAATCGGAAGTCGCTGGAAGAGTGCCTGGCCGATCTCGAGGGGGGCGTAGAGGCGGTTTGCTTCAGCACCGGCATGGCGGCGAGCCTGGCCGTATTCCAGGCCCTCTCGCCGGGAGACCATGTGGTTCTCCACCGCGACTTATACTTCGGCGTACGCGAGCTCGTCACTGGACTCTTCTCCCGGTGGGGATTGAAGCATTCGTTCGTGGATATGCGGAATATCGAGGAGATCCGCAAGGCGTGCCGGCCGGAGACCAAGCTGTTCTGGCTGGAGACCCCGACCAACCCGTTGGTTGAGGTCGTCGACATACGGCCCGTGGCGGAGTGCGCGCGCAGCCTCGGGGTGCCGCTTGCCTGCGAAAATACCTTTGCTACCCCAGTGCTGCAACGCCCGCTTGAGCTGGGTGCGGATTTGGTGGTTCATGCTCTGACCAAATATCTTTCGGGACACAGTGATGTCCTGGGCGGAGCGGTAGTGTTCGGGAAGAAATCCGAACTTGCAACCAGCATTAAAACGTTCCAGCGAGTCGGGGGCGCGGTCCTGTCTCCATTTGACTGCTGGCTCATTCTGCGGGGGCTGCAAACGCTGGTTCCCCGCGTGCGCCTGCACTGCGAGAATGCCCGCCGGGTGGCGGAATTCCTTTCCACTCACCCGGCCGTTTCGGTCGTCCACTATCCTGGCCTGGCCAACGATCCGGGGCACGAAATCGCCAGCAGACAGATGCGGGATTTCGGTGGAATGCTCTCCTTCGAGGTGCATGGTGGTCGGGAGGAGGCCTTTGCCTTCGCTTCGCGGCTGAAACTGATCGTGCGCGCCACTAGCCTGGGGGGTACCCATAGCTTGATCGAACATCGCGCTTCCATCGAAGGCGTGTTTTCACGCTCGCCAGAGTCGCTGCTCCGGCTCTCAGTCGGGCTTGAGGGCGCGGAGGATATTATTGCCGACCTGGACCAGGCGCTCCGCGGATAGGGTGGGCGTTGGCTAAGCGGTTATCGTGCTAGTAGGATGGTAGGCGACCTCCGAGGGAGATCCGAGAAGGGGGAAACTATGACGCGCAGACTGACCATGGCACAAGCCATTATTCAGTTTCTCAAGTCCCAATCCGTCGTACGGGACGGCCGGGAGCAGACGTTTTTTGGCGGATGCCTGGGCATTTTTGGCCACGGCAATGTGGCCGGCATCGGACAAGCCCTGCAGCAGAACCCTGATTTCCCCTACTACCTGTTCCGCAATGAGCAGGCCATGGTTCACGCGGCAACCGGTTTTGCCAAAATGAGCAATCGCCTGCGCACCCTGGTCTGCACTTCTTCGATCGGGCCCGGGGCGACCAACATGGTCACCGGCGCGGCCCTGGCTACTATCAACCGGATCCCCGTACTGCTGCTGCCCGGCGACATCTTTGCCCGGCGCAACGTTGCGCCGGTGTTGCAGCAGTTGGAATCGACTGCGAGCCAGGACGTCTCCGTCAATGATTGCTTTCGCCCGGTCTCTCGTTACTGGGATCGTATCAACCGGCCGGAACAGATTCTCACTGCGCTGCCGGAGGCGATGCGCGTACTGACTTCCCCAGCGGAGACCGGCGCCGTGACGCTGGCTCTGCCGCAAGATGTGCAGACGGAAGCGTATGACTATCCGGAAGAGTTTTTCGAACACCGTGTTTGGACGGTCGCCCGCTCGCGCGCCGATAGTGGATTGCTGAAGCAGGCTGCCGAGTGGATACGCTCCTCGCAACGCCCACTGATCATCGCCGGCGGCGGCGTCATCTATTCCGAGGCTACGGGTGAATTGTCCCGCTTCGCCAGCCGAACCGGCATTCCCGTTGCCGAGACCCACGGGGGGAAAGGCTCTCTCCACGCGGATCATCCGCAATCCGTCGGAGCGATGGGAGTTACCGGTACTTCCGCCGCAAATCTGCTGGCCACAGACGCGGATTTGGTCATCGCCATCGGCACCCGGCTCAGTGACTTTACGACTGCTTCGAAAACCGCCTTCCAGAACCCGGCGGTGCGGTTTGTGAATATCAACGTCGCCGAGTTTGATGCGTTCAAACATGCTGCGCTGCCGCTGACAGCGGATGCCCTGCAAACGCTGGAAGAGTTGGGCAGTGGGTTGTCATCGTGGCAGGTTCCGCAAACCTACCAACGTGAGATCGCCCGTCTGCGCACCGCATGGGACCAGGAAGTGGATCGCATCTACGCCCGCAGGCATGGTCCGCCGCTTAGCCAGGGCGAAGTGGTGGGGCTGCTCAATAGCGACCCTGGAACCCCGCGACATTATTGTGAATGCCGCGGGGAGTTTGCCGGGAGATCTGCACAAGCTCTGGCGTACGCGCGACCCCAAGGGCTACCACATGGATTATGGCTACTCCTGCATGGGTTACGAAGTCGCCGGGGGCCTGGGCGTCAAGATGGCGGATCCGAGCCGCGAAGTGTATGTCTTGGTCGGGGACGGCTCGTATCTCATGATGGCCCAGGAGATCGTCACCAGCCTGCAGGAAAAAATCAAACTCAATATCGTGCTCTTCGATAACCACGGATTTTCGAGCATTGGTGGTTTAAGCCGCGCGGTTGGGAGCGGAGGATTTGGGACGGAGTATCGCTACAGGGAAGAGGGTCTTACTGGCCCTGTGATCCCTATCGATTTCGCGGCCAACGCCGCCAGTCTGGGAGCTTATGCGGTCAGCGCTCGCACCTACGAGCAGTTGGGCGCGGCTTTGGCGGAGGCAAAGAAGCAGACTCGCACTTCTGTAGTCGTGGTCGAGACGGATTACAACGACCGCGTGCCTGGGTATAACTCGTGGTGGGATGTGCCGGTCGCAGAGGTGTCCGAGAGCCAGGCTGTGCGAGAGGCGCGGGCCGCGTATATTGAGGCGATCAAGAAGGAGCGGTATTTCTGGCCGGCGCCTGCGGAGAAAACGGAACCGGTCGCGGCAGAACAAGTGCAGCTAGCGAAAGGGTAGGGGCGCAGTGGAGAACTGCAGATCCCTCGGCTCCCTCACAAAGGTCTCCTCCGTTAGTTCTCCCACAGAATCGTCATCCTGAGCGAAGCGCCTCGCAGACCTTTCGCCTAACAGGGGACTTACGGCGCGGAGTCGAAGGACCCCGAGGATGCTTGACCAACGAATGCTCTGCAGGGCTTTCCGGCCACCAAAACCAGGAAAAAAACAAAAAAGTCACAACCTCCGAGCGTACCCGGATTTCCTGCTTCGCGGCTCTAACAGCGACGAAGTATGCGGCTCTCCGCAAAGAGAGCCACATGAAATCCACCGAAGCTACGGTGTTTGACTGGAAATCGGGGGCAGCCGAGCGGTGCGCCCCGGCTCTCGCACGAAGGTCTCCGTTCCGTTAGTTCCCCCACAGACTCGTCATCCTGAGCGGAGCGCCGCACTGATTTATAGCGTGACGCAGCGCTTGTGGCGCGTTGAAGATGTAAAAACCAGCATCGTCTCGTGCTTCTATTGTCTGCCAAACAAGTTAGCGCATTCAATGGACGTTGAGGTAGCGGTCCAGCTCCCATTGGCTGACGCTGTTGTGGTAGCTCTCCCACTCCTCGGTCTTCACCTGGATGTAGTAATCCGCGTACTCCGCACCCAGCGAGGTGCGCACCACCTCATCCTGTGACAGAGCTTCGACCGCCGCCTGCAGGGTGGGTGGAAGATGGCCGATGCCCCTCGCTTGCAACTCGTCCCACGGAACCTCGTACAGATTGTCGTGGCTCGCTGCTCCGGGATCGATGCGGTGATCGATGCCGTCCAGGCCGGCCGCCAGCATCGCCGCACAGGCCAGGTAAGGATTTGCCGCGGCATCTACCATGCGGTTTTCAATGCGGCCCGGGCCGGGCACGCGGATCATCTGCGTCCGATTCGCGCTGCCATAGGTGATGTAGACCGGGGCCCAGGTGGCGCCGGAACGAGGTCCTCTGCGGATAAGGCGCTTGTAGCTATTCACCGTCGGGGCCAGGATCGCACTGAGCGCCGGCGCATGCTTCAGGATACCGCCCATGAACCAGCGGCCCTCCGCTGAGAGACCGAGAGGATCGTCCTTGCTGTCGAAGAGATTCTTCTTGCTTCCCGGATCCGCGAGGCTCAGATGGCAATGCGAACCATTCCCCGTGAGGATGAGCAAACGGCTTGGGCATAAAGGTAGCGAGGTGCCCGTGCTCTTCGGCGACGATCTTGACCATCCATTTGAAAAAGATCTGCCGGTCGCAGCTGGTGAGCGCATCTGCATACTTCCAGTTGATTTCAAATTGGCAGTTGGCATCTTCATGGTCGGCCGCGTACGGCTCCCAGCCCAGCTCCTGCATGTAACTCAATAACTTGGTCAGAAGATCCAGGTTGCGGTGCAGCGCGCGCATATCGTAACAGGGCTTGGCCGCATTATCCATTGCGTCCCAGGGCACGCAGACGCCATCCTGGTTGCGCTTTAGCAGCATGAACTCCGGCTCTGCACCCACCATCAATTCGTAACCGCGTTGGCGTCCAATCTCCAGTTGACGGGCGAGAATTCTGCGCGGGCAGAACTTCGACGGCTGGTTCTCGACCTGGAGCATCCCCGGAACCCAGGCGATGTTCTTTCGCCAGGGCAGCACGATCATGGCTTGCATATCCGGGATAGAGACCAGGTCAGGGTCGTGAGGGCCTTGCCCTACGTCTCCCGCGGCAAAGCCGGCAAATCCGGCGCCTTCGCTCACCATGTCATCCAGCGCGCTGACGGGGACGAGCTTGGCCTTGGGAATGCCGCTCATTTCGACGAAAGAGCAGAGGAAATATTCGATGCCTTTTTGCTTTATGAGTTCTTTGAGATCTTGGGTCAACTCTCTGCCTCCGTGGTGAATCTAGCTTTTTAACAGCAGGTCCCTCCTCCGCACTACTGTGAAACTGCAGCGGCGGCTTTTTCCCCCACCAGCTTGCCGCTCGCAAATCGGACGGGCGAAAACGGCTCCATCAGCGTCGCGGCCTTGCCAGTGGCAATCGTTTCAGCCAGGCATTTGCCCGCGATCGGACCCGCCTTGAAGCCCCAGGTGCCCCAACCCACATCCATAAAGAAGTTATCCAATTCGCCGGCCGCTCCCATGATAGGAGCATAATCGGGCGTCATGTCACAGACCCCGGCCCACTGGCGAAGAACCTTCAAGCCGTGGAGCTGGGGAAATAACTCCAGAGTATAAGTGGCCATTTGCTCCAGGGTGGGCAGCGTGGACCGGGTGCAGTAAGTCTGGTAGGGATCGACCTCTGACCCGATCACCAGCTCGCCTTTGGCTGTCTGGCTCACGTACACATGCAGGTTCGACGAGACGATCACGTAGTCCAGAAAAGGCTCGATCAGCTCGGTGACGCAGGCCTGCAGAGGCTGGCTCACAATGGGTAGAGGGACACCCGCCATGTCAGAGATGGTCGTGGCCCAACCGGCCGTGGCATTCAGAATCGCACCGGCGGATAAATCACCCTTCGTCGTGCGTATGCGGACGACCTTGCGGCCCTCGACGTCCAGCCCGGTGACCGCGGTGAACTGGTGCACCTCAATGCCCATGGCATCGCAGGCGTGGCCGTAACCCTGCACCACTTCGTCATGCCCGATGGTCCCGCCCGGTGGATGATAGAGCGCCGCCAATATGGGGAAGCCGCGGCCGGTCAGACATATCCATCGCGGGCACCATCCGCCGCAGCTCGTCCCGGTCGACCATTCGGCTGTCAACGCCCATCAGCCGGTTGTTCTCCGCGCGTATGCGCAGGCCGGTGATCGAGGAGTCAGTGTGCGCCAGCGTGAAATGCCCACTCTGGTTGAAATCCAGTTCCCAGTCGAGCTCCTGGGCGAGGCCTTCGTAGAGGCGAAGCGAAGCGTCGTAGAAAGCAATGCCCGGAAAGGTGCGGTAGTTGGAGCGCAAGATGGCCGTGTTGCGAGTGCTGTTTCCGCACCCGATATAGCCCTTCTCGAGCAGCGCTACTTTGCGGATGCCGTGGATCTTTCCCAGGTAATAAGCCGCGGCGAGCCCATGCACGCCGGCGCCGATGATGGCCACGTCATAGGTGGGCTTGAGGGCATGCCTGCCCCACATCACCGGCTGCCCGGTTATGCACTTTTCATGACTGCCCATCCACTGCTGCTGTGCAACCATGCCGAAGGGGCGTGCGCCTAGCATGCAGCAACGTCTGCCACACATACTCTGCGACGTCGCGAGTATTCAGGATGACCCAGCCATCGCTGCGCAGGATGGTGGCGTTTACGTGGGCCAGGCGCGTCTGGCGGGCGGCGCCTTCGGGCATGGCCCTGTCACTCACGTTGAGCGTGGTCAGCTTCTGCAGCACTTCCCGTGACTTTGGGCCGGCCAGCAGAATCGCGCTGTAGATAGAAGTAACGTCGGTGACGGATGAGGAAGCAACGAAGGCAATAGGCAGCGGAGAGGTAACCAGCGCGTGGGCGGGGGTAAGCTTCCACAGCCGCGCGGGCGAGGAGAAACTCGGCCGCTGGACCGCGGAGATCGAGCTTGGAGAGATAACTCACATCGGAAATGCCCGCGGAGGCGCGTACCTGCTCAAGCTCGATGCGACGGGTTCGTATACCAGGCAGGCAGCTGCCAACCCAAGAAGCTCTTGAGTTGAGCATGCGCCTCGAGATGACAATGATGCAGTGCCGATTGCCGTTCCATCACATCTTCAACCGCTGACCCGCAGGATCGTAAAAGACCTCCTCCACCACATGCGCAGGGTAGTCGATGGCGTCAGAGCGCAGAGTAATGCGCGCGCCCGGCTTGGCTTCCGCAGGCGTGACCCATGCCATGCCGATCACTTTCTCTTTCTCCCAGGAGAAGCGAACACTGGTGGCCCAACCGACCGGCTTGCCCTCAACCAATACTGGGGAACCGTCGGGAGGCGCGATGGCTCCGTTCAATTCAAACCCGACGAGCATGCGCTCGAGCGGGCTTTGCTTCATGCGCTCCAGCGCAACCCGGCCTATGAAGTCTGGTTTATCAACTTTGGCTACCCAAGCCATGCCCGCTTCGTAAGGGTTGGTGAGAGCGTCGGTATCCACGCCGACTATGATGTGCTTCTTTTCCAGGCGCAGCACGCGCTGCGTCTCCACCCCAAAGGGCAGCAGGTGGACGGAGGCGCCTGCCTGCAGCACCTGCTCCCATAGATGGCTTCCGCACTCGGCAGCGACCACAATCTCCCAGCCCATCTCGCCCACAAAACCAATGCGCATCATGGTGGCCGGCACACCGGCGACCGTTGCTTGCCGCCAGTCCATGTAGGGGAAGGCGGAAGAGGATAGATCGCAATCGGTCAGTTGGGCCAGCACACCGCGTGCCAGCGGGCCGGCCAGGTTCATGGAGGCGAGTCCGGCGGTCAAATTAGTAATGTTGACCTTCAAGCCCGCTGCAGCCGCCCACCATTCCAGCCACTGCTGCACGAAGTCCACGTTACCGGTGGTGGTGGTTAGAAAGTAGCGCTGCTCGTCCATGCGCGAGATGGTTCCGTCATCGACGATGGTTCCCATTTCGTCGCAGAGTACGGAGTAACGCACCCGGCCGACGGGCAGCGTAGAAAATTTGTGGGTAAAGACCAGATCGAGCAGGCGGCCGGCATCGCTGCCTTTTACCTCGATCTTTCCCAGGGTGCTCACGTCGATGATGCCGGCCCGCTCACGCACCGCTCGATATTCCTGTTCGACGCACTGCTCTTGATTTCTGCTGCCGGCGGGGTCGTAGTAGCGTGGCCGCTTCCAGTCGCCCATATCCATCCACACGGCGCCCAGTTGGTCATGTTGATAGTGCATGGGCGTGCGGCGGACGGGATGATGTCTCATGCCGGCGAGCACGCCGAGCGTTACCGGAGGAGCGGGAGGACGGGCGACCGTTGTCCCCACCTTGGCGACGGTTTGTCCGCTGATCTGGGAACAGAGACTCACAGCCGCCATCTGGCACATGCGGCCCTGGCAGGCGCTCTTGCCCAGCTTGGTAAAGCGTTTGATCAATTCGATGTGGCCCATGCCGGCCTCGATGGTCTCCGCCACCTCATGCCCGGAAACATCCATGCAAAGGCAGGCCATTGCATCCGTAGATTGCGCGGAAGGAGGCGGAATATAGGCCTGGTTGGCCCAGCCCTCCCCGGCGGCAGCTCCCACCAGGCTCACAGACTCCAGTGAGGTCCCGGCGAGAAAGCCCAGGTCCGGAATAAGGGGCCCGCACATCACTACCAGGTCCGCGTCATAGGTGACTGTTTCGGTTGCCACTCCTGTGACATGATCTTCGCCCAGGGCGCTTACGACGGAGCCGATACCGGCAGACTCGCCACTACTTCCGTCCCCGCCGCCTCGAGCTCGGCCTGCAGCGGCGTGCATCTGGCTGTGTCGCCGATCAGCACCGCTCGTTTGCCTGGAGCGATTCCATGTTGATGCAGCAGCCGCAGCACGGCGGTGGATAGCATCACCCCCGGCAGATCGTTGTTGGCAAAAAGAAACTGCGTCTCATACAGCACCCGTGGCGACCACCACGCTGCGGGCGCGCAGGTGCAGGAGCGTCTCCGCATTGGGCAGGTCATAGTCGATTTGCACCGCGCCCAGCAGATTGCCTTCATACAGCCCAAAACAACTGCAGTTCACGAAAGGTGGTGACCATTGGGTGGGCCTGCACTTCTTCCACCAGCACAGAGTCTCCACCAAGAGCCGGCTGCTTCTCCAGCAGTGCCACCTGCATACCTCGTTCAGCGGATGCCAAAGCAGCTTCTAACCCACTTGGACCGCCGCCAACCACAACCACATCGAATTGCAGGTAGGCATGCTGGTAATGATGTTCTGACTCGGAGAGCGGCGGAGCCGGCGGAAAGCGTTTAACCGGCGGGCGAATCGAAGCCGCGATAAACATTCTGGTTCTGCGCCAGCACCGACAAGCCATTTCGCGCCGGCGTAATGCAGCTGCGCACGTTGGGCACGCCGTCGATGTTCACCATGCAATTGGGGCAGGATCCGGTGAGGCAGAGCAGGCCGCGCGGACGCCCGTATTCGTAGCTCTAGGTGAAGGTGCGGACCCCGGAACGATACAAGGCGGAGGCGACCGTATCGCCGGGCTTTGCCGTTACGGTGTTGCCGTTCCACGCAAAGAGGATCTCCGGCTCATCCATTATCCGCGCTGCTCCTCATCCTGCGGCAGCAGCGTTTGATGGACCTCGTTGGTGAGTGTATTGCGACTGGCCTTGAACCACTCGCCACAACCGCCGCGGTGGTACCACCACTCCCACTGCACTCCTGCGATGTTTCTCTTGTAGAGTGCGTAGGTCACAAAGGCCTCGGGCTCGGCTTGGGGAGAAGGTCTTTGCCGGACCTCTCCGCCAAAGCGAAATTCGTAGACGCTTCGCTCGCCGCAATTTGGGCACTTCAGTAGAAAAGACATCCGCTCTATCTTCCGAAAACCTTGCGCGTGCCCGCTAAAGGAAGGCCGCAAATGATCGACGCTTCCATGGTCAATGCCGCCATGTCTTCCGGCTCCAGGTGGTGCACGTCCGACTTGCCGCAAGCTCGCGCCAACATCTGGATTTCGAGCGTCATGGCACGCAAAAGATTCAACGCGCGCTCCGCTCCCTGCTCGATATCAAGCCGCTTCATCAGCTCCGGATCCTGCGTAGTGATGCCCACGGGACAGCGCCCGGTGTGGCAGTGATGACAATGGTAGGGCTCGGTGCCCAGTGCGTGGTAGTCCTCGACATACAGCGGCTTATTGCAGTTCAGGCTGATCAAGGCTGCGGTGCCGATGTAGACCGCGTCCGCGCCCAGGGCCATCGCTTTAGCGGCGTCCACTCCGTCGCGGATGCCTCCGGCAATAATCAGCTGCACCTCGCCATAGAGCCCGCAGTCTTCCAGGGCCGCGCGCGCCTCGCAGACTGCTGCCAGCGTGGGTATGCCGGTGTGTTCCTGCAGAATAGCGGGCGACGCGCCGGTTCCACCCTCCATGCCGTCCACCACCACCACATCGGCGCCGGCCTTGGCCGCCAGCTTGACGTCATCGAAGGTTCGGCTGGCGCCCAGCTTTACGAAGATGGGCACCTGCCCGTCGGTCGCCTCGCGCAGCTCTTCAATTTTGATCACCATGTCATCGGGTCCGAGCATGTCAGGGTGCCTGGCCGGACTGCGCTGGTCGACCCCCACGGGTAGATCGCGTTGATGGGCGATGGTCTCGGAGATTTTTGAGCCCAGCAGCAGGCCACCGGTTCCCGGCTTCGCACCCTGCCCGATAGTCAATTCAATTGCGCTCGCTGCGCGCATATCGTGCACGTCGATTCCGTAGCGCGAGGGAAGCACCTCGTACACGTAATCCTTGGCAAACTCCCGCTCGGCAGGAGAGAGGCCGCCATCGCCAGTGGTATTTGAAGTGCCCGCCTTGGCTGCGGCCTTGGCCAGGGCTGCTTTGGCATTGTAGGAGAGCGCGCCCCAGCTCATGCCCGTGATCATGATGGGGATTTCAAGCTCCAGGGGCCGCGTAGCGAAGCGCCCGCCCAGAATCGTTTTGGTGGAGCACTTCTCGCGGTACCCTTCGAGCGGGATACGCGTAAGCCCACACGGCAGGAAGGTCAGGTCATCGAAGGTGGCCCAACGCCGCTGGCGCAGTGTGCCGTAGCCGCGAATTTCATAGATGCCGGTCTCCGCCTTGGTGTGGATACCCTGCATCACATCAGGCGAGTAAGTACCACTGGTTTTGAGCAGTGGGCGCGTAGGGTCAGGATTATTCAAAGCGCATCCTGCCAGTCTTTCCAATTGTGCTTGTCAAAGTTCCAGAGTTTCCGTCCGGCGACCACCTTGGTGAAGTCGCGCCCTGCCGGCTTCTGCGCGCGCAACTCGGGCGGAAGATGTTCCGCCAGCAGACGATCGAGTAGTTCCGCCTCTTCTGGCGCCAGCGGCTCGACCACGGCATCCGTGCCCAGACCGCCAATGGCGCCCCCAACATAACAGGTGGTGGCATACATCGAGTCTGCAAAGGCGTGGCCGGTGTTGCCGCATATCACCAGTGTTCCCTTCTGGCCCATGAAGCCTGCCATGTAACCGCAGTCGCCGCCGACCAGCACCAGTCCGCCCTTCATGGAGACACCGAGCCGCGCGGCCGCATCGCCGTGGATCACCACCGTGCCCCCACGAATGGCCGCGGCGGCTCCGTTGCCCGCGCCTCCGTGGACGACTACGTGGCCATGGTTCATGGATTCCGCCAAACCCCAGCCAGCACTACCCTCCACGTGAATCTCCGCGCCATCGATCAGCCCGCCGCAGTAGTAGCCCACGCTCCCCTGAAAGCGCACTCGTCCTGGTTGCAGCAGAGCGACCGCCAGGTTGTGACGGGCATTCGGGTGGGTCACGCATATATCCGCCACTCCGCTCTGTAAGCCGGTCCGGATCAGCGCATTAATTTCCCGGGTGGAAAGCGCTGCGGCATCGATGGCGACGGAGGCTATCTCGACCACACCCGCACCTCCTCCACCTGGGCTTCGGAAACTTTGTAATCTCCCG
The DNA here is from genome assembly GCA_963785315.1 of uncultured Acidobacteriaceae bacterium. Taxonomy (GTDB): domain Bacteria; phylum Acidobacteriota; class Terriglobia; order Terriglobales; family Acidobacteriaceae; genus PALSA-350. Next base: position 311,074 of record CAWAUX010000013.1, read on the forward strand.
GAATGGCCGAGCGGATGGCAATCTCCTCCGTCGCCACGGCAACAAACTCGTCGGTCTCGGCAACCACCAGCGGTTTGAAGGCGTAGGGATCTTTGACGAAGCCCATCTCCGTCGCCGTCACGGCCAGGCAAGAGAAGGCGCCATCCATATCCCGCAAAACTCCGTCCAGCCCCTGTCGCAGGGTTGCGCCGCGATTCAGCGACTCCGCCAGATAGACGGCCAGCACTTCGGAATCGTTTTCGGTAACAAAGCGCACGCCGCGCTGCTCATACTTGCGCCGTAGTTGATGGTAATTGGTGATGTGTCCATTGTGGACGATCGCCACATCCGCAGCTCCGCGTCCCCAGAAGGGTTGCGAGTGGCTCAGATCCACGATCGATTCAGTGCAGAGACGCGTATGTCCAATGCCGTGGGAGCCGGCAAAGGCCGAGATGTGGTGTTTGCCTTCGAGAAGATGGGGTGTTCCCACTTCCTTCGAGAGCTCCATCGCGCGACCGATGCTGAGCACTTCGACCCCTTCGCCCAGAGACTCAATCGCGGTGGTCAGCGCGGGCAGGTCGACTTCTCCCGCGAGCACAAAGCGCACATAGACTCCGCTGCTGGAGAGATCGTAAGCGTTGAGGATCCGGGCGAAGTTTTGGATCGCTCCCCGGTTAGCCTCGATGGCCAGCTCGGTCATCTCCAGTTCGTCGCCCGATTGCACGCGCACGATATAGCTGGCCCGGTTTGCGGGGCCGACCAAGGCCACGCCGGCGGAATCAGGGCCTCGACGTCCCAGCGCTTGAAGCATGCTGAGCACGGTGGCCCCGAGGTGGTGGTCAGTGCCCGCGCCTTTGTGAAAATAACCCAGGATTCCGCACATGGAGGACCGCCAAGATACTTCTCGTATCCATCCAGTATACCGGAGGCTAAAAAGTCCCGAAGGGACGGCTGAGAATGACCCAGGATGTCAGTCCTGGGTGAACTCGACCACACGTGAATGCAATGGCAATCATCCAAGGCCAACCCGATTCTCTCGGAGACACCGATTGCATACAATCCACGGACTACCTGCACACCAAAACAGATTTGCTCGTTAATTTGGAAAGCTTTGGCTGAAAGCAGCCCAGGGGTCAACCAAGAGTAACCTCCGAAACCATAACCGGCGACTCAGGAAAAGCGTCTCGGCGGCCAACTCCGATGCCGCAGTGCTATATCCTGTAAGCAGTAGATTTCGGTAGCCGGTGGGCTCTCGCGTCCCGCTCGCTAGCCGGCAGTTGTCGGTAGTTTCGGCCTACATGCGAGCGAAGGACAGTTTTACCGCTGTCCGGTGTCACACTCTATCCCTGTCACAAATTAAGGCAATCCAAGCATCCCGCTGCCGCGGGATTTTTTATTGCATCCCAGCCTGCTTCCCCGAGCAGTAGAAACCTCTGCCATCGCTTCTCTCAAACTCCAGGAGCCCTCTATGCCCAAAAATAAAGTCACCGATCCCATCACCGATCAGGAAATAGCCTTTGCCCGCCTGGTCCTCTCTGGAACCATGACCGACCGTCATGCCGCCGAAGCAGTCGGCCTCAACCCCGACTCCGCCGCCTACACTAAATCCAAACCCCATGTCCGCGACTACATGCATCAGCACCGCGCCGCCGTGCAGCAACAGCTCGTCCAGCAAGAGGCCGACGGACTGCGCCGCCTCAACCTGGACCGCGAAAAAGTACTGGACCGCCTCTGGGAAATTGCCAACCTCAGCCCCGAGATGACCCGTGGCAGCATTACCGGACAGGTCAAGGCCCTCTCCATGATCATCGCCATGGAAAACTTCATCCCCGATCGTCGCGCCAGGCAATCCGCCCCTGCGGCCAACACCCAACCGCAAACCGATGCCGCCGCCTGCCCGCCCCGTCTGTCCCGGCATGCCGTGGAGCCTGCCCAGGCGCATCAGGAAGATGTCCTCGGCGCCTCCGTCAGTCCCGGCGTGCCGCAGAGCGTGCAGTGGAAGCCCGCCCCCGGCTCCGCGGAAGAGGCGCCTCCGGCCCCCGGCCCCAACCAGTCCACCTTTAACCCCGCGGAAGCCCCGCCACTGGTGCCTTATGCCCCCGGGTTCCGTTTTGTTCCAGACGCGAGAGGTCCTTTCTCCAACACAAAGAACCCCTTTGTCCACCCACGCTGAGTTGGCAATCCCCAAAAACGACCCAAAAATATCAAATTTTAAAAATAACGGAACAGCCTGCGGGAAAAGCTCATAAAGAGGGGATCGGCTTGATGCTCGAAGGGGCGGCGCGCTCGGCCTGGCCCAGGGGAGCTTCATCGTTAGAACAATGCTGCTACTTTGGCTGTGTGGCGAGCCATACGCAGGCTTCTCGGACCCTCGCAGCCTGTGTCGGATCAACCCGCAGAACCCATCGCTTGCCTTGCGTGTTGGGTTGGAAGCTGGTGGAACCATTCGCCGCAACCTGCACATCGCCTGGCGGTGACACATCAAAATAGCCGCGATCGGACCGCAGGTCATAGAGGACCGTAGTCAGGTCCCAGCTGGGACGGTCGTAGGGCATTTTGGCATACGACCGGTACGCCTCCGCGACGGGATTGCCCTGGGGAAAGTCGTTCTCAATGCTGGACGCGGGATACAAAACGGCCGCTCCGACTGCGTAATCGCTTATGTAGATGTCGGTGGGCCAGCTGGCAAAGAGTTTGGTTGCGGCGGGAATATCGATCATCACGTTGTACTCGGGTTTCGCCTCGGCGAAGTTCCCTGCCATCATCGTGAGCAAGCGAACTTTTTTCTTTACCAACTCCATGCCGTTGAGATTGCTGTAACGATCGGGCGCCGAGTCGAGCAGCCGCGCCAGGTTGGTTGAGAAGCCCACCTGGATCATGGTTACCGCGCCATCGCCTTCGCCCGCCAGCGTCTTTCTCAGCAACTGCACCGCATCTTCCACGGCCGCCTCATTGGGGTGGCGCCCATGGAGTTCGCATACTTGCCGGACGTACAAGCCATCCTCCTTTGTCTTGCCGTCGTGGACGATGCCGACCGGGATCGTGCCCCGGCCGTAGTATTCATCGACCAAACGAACGTATTCGGCGGCCCAGGGATTGTCTTTGCTCACGGTAACGGCCAGCAGTTTCACCTCGCCCCGGGAGGCAAAGGCGTGCAGCATCGCCAACGCCAGCGCGTCGTCCACATCATTGCCCATATCGGTGTCAAAGATCACATGGAGCGGCGGCGCTGCCGACGCGGGAGCAGCCATGGCCAAGGTCAGCAAAACTGCCAGAAAAATCTTCATCATTCAAGAGCCTCCTGAGGGCTTCGCAGGAACCATCCGATAGAGCGTCAACAAATCTCTCTCATCATGGTCAAAGACGCGAAAGGTCGCAACCTTGTCCAGCCGGAAAGCGGACAGAGAGCCGACGATGTCCTGATCGAGCTCATTCCACCCTACATACCAGCCGGGCTGATAGCGAGAGAGTTTTTGCGCCAGGTCTTCGCTGCTGTATCCGTCATTGATCGAGGGAATGCCGGTCATCAGCGACAACTGGTCGCCACTCGAACCAAGCAGCAGCCGGTGTGCGTTCGGGGCTGCATTCACGATTGCCTGGATGGATTCGGCCGCGTTCGAAAACCCGTATTGACGATGGCTCAGGAACCCGCAGACCCCTGCCGTATCGAACACCACGGCGAGCGCAAGTGCGGCCGCCAGCAGAGACGCGAGACTGCGGTTGCGGATCTTAAGTTCCTGCAGAGCGAGAACCAGGATCAGGATCAACGGCACCAACATGGCCAGGAAATATCTGGGGGCATAATCATCCTGACGGCGAAGGATGTAGACGGCGTCCCCCGCAAAAGCGATCCAGGATGCGGTGAAGAGTGGGTTTCTCCAGAGCTGCCTAAGCCAGACCAGCGACAGCAGAAGAACGGCCAACGCGGCCGGATACAAGATGGGGTCGATCCACATGCAGTGAGACAACAACTGCCGAAAGAGCAACGCCGTGTGTCGCCATTCCACGTCCGCCAGTGCATTGATGTCAAAAAAGTAGTGGTAGTCATCCGCGTACCTGGAGTGTAGGACGGCGAAAAGATAAATCCCTGTCCCGGCGGCTGCCACTGCGCCCACCATTAGGGTCGAGAGCAGGAATCTCTTCTTCGTTGCCATCCACAGCAGCCATAGAGCCGCCGGCACTAAGACAACTGCAGTGGTCTTGGTCAACAGCATGATGGGAATCACCAGCCCAACCAGGATCGACGGCCAGATTCGCCGCGGGTTAGCGTAGGAGGCGATCCACAGCAGAAGGCAGAACTCGAAGTCCACCATGGTGTCTAACGTTGCCAGCCGGCTGAAAGCGAAGGCGAACGGACTGGCTGCCAATAGCAGCGCTGCTACCGCGGCTGCTGTCTCCGAGGCATAGCGGCGAACGAGAAGGTAAACCAGACCAACGGTCGCAATGGAGAAAAACACATTCACTGCTCGCGCCGCTACGATACTGACGCCGGTGAAGTGAAAGACCATGGTCAGCAAGACGGGCCAAACCGGAACCGCTGCCGCTGGATTGTAGTCACCCGCAACCTGCCAGTGCCCGAGGAGCGAATGCCGAACCGCCGCGTTCGCCCACCAACCTTCATCGGTGAACTTTGCCTGGTCCATCATCCACGGCGAGTGGTTGGGAAAGTCGGCCCGCAAATAAGCGAACCGCAGCAGGCATAGGACGAGCGCCAACGAAAGGAAGATTTTATGCAGCCAGCGCTCCACCTTTGTCCTTTCAACGAATGACGGGTACAGATCAGGAACGCCGAGGAATATACGGATCCCGGCCTTCAAAAACACGTTTTATCTCGGATCTACCCATCACGTCGAAATCCTCTGGAACAGTGATCTGGCCTGCCATGAAACCCAATCGCCGCACGTGCGCCGGGGCCGGATCATCAACCGCGGTGACCTTAACCAGCGGCTTACCGGCCTTGGCGATAATGAACGGTTCGCCCTTAGAAGCCCGATCGACTAGCCTTGAAAGCTGCGTTCTGGCTTGAGAGATATTCACGGTGCGGGTTTTCTTCTTCATGGTTAAGTAAGCTCAGTCTAGCGCGCCCCCCACAGTTTGCGGTGCAGCTCTTTGAAGCGGGCGACAATCTCCTCCTGCAATGGGTGCCGTTGATTGCGCACCACCCAGTGGCCATTCACCATCACGTCGCGAATAGCGGACCGGCTGAGTGAGAAGACGGCCAAAGGCAATAAATCGTTGCCTGAGTTGCCGGCGATCGACACATCATCCAGATCCACGGTGAAGAAATCGGCGGACGAGCCTGCAATCAATCCGCCGCTTGGAACACCAAGCGCACGAGCTCCGTGAACCGTGGCGCAATCAAACAGGCGCGAGGCCAAGGTCTGCTCTCCGATCTGGTCCAGGATGGCGCGTTGTTGCCGCTCGAGCCGTAAGTGGTACTCCAGTTCGCGCGCATCCTCCAGCGGATCAATCTGCGCCTGGCTATCCGACCCGAAGGCTATGCGGATGCCCTGTCGCATGACCAGGTCGGCGGCGATCACGCCATCCCCAAGGTTGCGCTCCGTAGTGGGGCAGGAGCACACAGTTGCGTTGGCCCTCGCAAGCAGTTCGATCTCATCCGAAGTTATATGAATCGCGTGCACCGCGGTGAAGTCAGGACCAAGAAGGCCTTCCCTGCCCAGCAGCGCAACCGGCGTCAGCCCATATTCGCGCAGGCAGGCTTCATTTTCTCCAATCTGCTCCGCGACGTGCATGTGGAGCGGTAGCTTCCGCTCCCGGGTCCACGCGGCAATCTCTTTCAACTCGCGCAAGGGCACGGCGCGCAGGCTGTGCGGAGCGACACCCAAGCGCACTTCCGTTGAATCGGCGGGATATTCTTTGCTGAGCGCCTCCATGTTGTCGAGAAACTGGGAGGCAGATTCAAAGAACCGAATCTGGCCCGGGTCCGGTGGGAGTTCATACCCGACCTTAGATAGGCCGACCGCAATAAAACGATCCGTATCCCTACGGATTGGGCGGCGGCGATGATCTGCTTACTCAGCAGGTTTGGATCGTCATAAGGACGGCCGCCGGGAGCATTGTGCAGATAGTGGAACTCGCCCACGGTGGTGGTCCCACTCAGCAGCATTTCCAAAAATGCCATGCGCGCCACGTCGTAGACATCTTGAGGATTAAGCTGTGCGGCGGCGTGGTACATCGTCCCCCGCCATGACCAGAAGTCGCGGCCGCTGCTCGCCCTGGACTCCGACTTGCCCCGGATCAGGCGCTGAAACGTATGAGAATGAGCATTCACAAAACCGGGAAACAGCGCCTTCCCGGGCAGATCAACCACTGCTGCGGGGGCGCTCGTACCCGCCGCTAAGACACTTCCAGCTGGACCCACCAGGAGCCCCTGCCCAGATGCGAATTCTCCCTGGGAGTAGAGCAGTTCAGGGCGATACAGTATGGTCACGAACGACGCGCCTGCTGCACCATTTCCACCAGCATCTTCCTGGTTTCGAGCGGGGTGTTTACTTCACCAGGGAAGGCCACGCGGGCGCCCTTCATGCCCTCTTCGGTCTTCAAGCGGACGTGAAAACCCAGGCGATCGACCGAGGTCATCACCGCCTCCTGGGCTTCGATACCGGCAAAGGCGCGCGCCAGCAGGATAAGCGCGTCCTGATGATCGGCATTCATGTGTTGCAGGATCCCGGCAGCCGCATCGGCCAGTGGGTCTGGATGCGCCTGGACTATAGTCCTGCGCTGTGATCCAGCCCATCACCCCGAAGCCGCCGACGTAGTAAACATCGACCACGTCCATAGCGAAGAAGGAAAAATCGTCGAAATCGACCCAGTACTTACTGTTTTCGTGGCGTTCCAGATAGAGCCGGCGCGCTTCCCCCACCTCGGCGGCAGCGACCACTGAGACGTTGCCCACCAGGGTGACCCGCGCGGCTCCCAGCGGATCGCCGCTTGCTTCCGGCTGCGTCACCAGCAAGCTGGCGCGGCCATCCTGCTGCAGGTTTTGCGTGTGCATGGCCATGGTGCTGATCAGGAAGACCGGCCGTCCCGCGCCGTCCAGGGCAAAGGGCATCAACGAGCCGAAGGGAAAGCCCGGCCGCTTGCGGGAAAGGGTGGAGAGACTGCCGACACGGCCCAGGTGCAAGAGCGTGCGCGCACGTTCCGCGAAGGATGGTTCAGGAATGGGCGGTTGGTTGCTTGTTGCTCCCGTACCCGCATGCTTGTTGCTCGATGACGAAGCCATGACGCCCCCTGGGAAAAGTCTAAATGGTATAAGACAAGTAAGCGGAGGCGCGCATGTACACTCCCAAAGCCTTTGAGGTAACCGACCTCGCTCTGCTTCATGCGGCCATGAAACAAAGCGAGCTGGCGACCCTGGTCACCATGACTACGCAAGGGCTGGTAGCCACCCATCTCCCGCTGCTGCTGGATGAGACCAAAGGTGAATACGGGACGCTTTCCGGACATGTATCGCGCGCCAACCTGCAATGGCGCGAAACCGACCCCAAGGCCGAGGCGCTCATCATCTTCCTCGGTCTGGATACCTATGTGTCTCCCAACTGGTATCCCGCCAAGCAGGAGAATGGCAGAGTGGTGCCGACGTGGAATTACGCCGCCATTCATGCCTATGGCCGCTTAACCTTCTTTGAAGATCCGGAGTGGCTAAGGACCATGGTCACTGAGCTGACCAAGCGCCACGAGGCCTCGTTCCCTGCTCCCTGGCAAGTCACGGATGCACCCGCTGTGTATATTGACTCGCAGCTGAAGGCAATTGTGGGTTTCGAATTTCGCATCCTTCGCCTCGAAGGCAAGCAGAAGTTCAACCAGAACCGTGCCGTGGAAGACAGGCTGGGGGTTATCGAGGGACTGCGCGGACTCGGCAATGAGCGCAAAACTGAGGTTGCCGAACTGATGGAAGAGATCGAGTCCCGGCGGGGCCCGAGCGAAGGTTGAGTCTCGCGCGGATGCGCCAAAGCCCTGTGGTAGGCTACTGCTACAGTATCTCTCCTTAATAAATCTTTGGTGGGTTTCTCTTCATTGTTGGGGGGATGCGCTATTTATCTTCAACCGCCTGAAGGAGATGTGCTCGCGTGAAATCTGCCCGCCTGTTCGCCATCGTCGTTGCCGCCTCCTTTCCAGTCATAGCCGCCCACGCTGCCTCGCCTGCCAGTGCTGCGAACGACAAAGCTAGCTCATCGCCCACGACATGGAACCAGGCCGCCGCCGCTCACTACCTTGATAGCCGCGAGGTGTGGTGGCAAAGTTGGCCTGCCGCAGAACGAGATCATAAGACGGTTTGTGTTTCGTGCCACACCGTAGTGCCCTACGCGCTTTCCCGTTCCAGCCTGGAGCCCGCTTTGGGCGAAGATGCGCCTACCGCGCAGGAGCACATCCTGCTGAACAACGTGCTGCGGCGGGTCACCTTGTGGAACCAGGTTCAGCCCTTTTATCCCAATAGCCAAACCGGCCCCACCCTGGCAGCGGACTCGCGGTCTACCGAGTCGGTGATTAACACCCTGATTCTGGCTTCTTACGACCAACGGAAGAACCATCTAACGCGAGATCACACGCAGCGCCTTCGACAATATGTGGGCCCTGCAAATCAAGTCTGGTGAGCTGGCCGGTGCATGGGGCTGGCAGAACTTCCACTTGGCTCCCTGGGAATCGAGTGAGTCCCAGTACTGTGGCGCCACGCTGGCGGCAATCGCGGTGGGGAGAGCGCCGGATAACTATCGCAACGACCCAAAAATTCAGGAGAATTTGCGATTGCTGCGCGGCTTTCTGCGCCGGGAGTATGCTTCGCAGCCCTTGTTGAACAAGGTCTATCTGTTGTGGGCTTCGGCCAGGCTGCCCGGGTTGTTGAACGAGAAAGAGCGCACCGCCCTGGTGGCAGAACTCGCCTCCAAGCAACAGCCGGACGGGGGTTGGAGCCTGAGCGACATGGGTACCTGGAAGAGAAAAGATGATACGCCCGAGGAAACGAAGAGCGACGGACTGGCTACCGGCCTGACCGTCCTGGCGCTGGAACAGTCTGGCTTAGCGAAGGCCCCAGTGAAGCGTGGGCTGGTCTGGCTGACACAGAATCAGAGCCAGGATCAGGGGAATTGGTCTGCCTGGTCGCTGAACAAGAAGCGCGATCCTGCGACCGATATCGGCCGCTTTATGAGCGATGCCGCCACTGGATTCGCGGTGCTGGCGCTGGAAAACAGTCACTGAGACAAATTCGCGGAGCTACGATTGTCACGGCTAAAGAGGCTAAGTGAGAAGATACTTACGAACGGTGCGTCTGGTTCCCTGACGAATGACGGGTGGGCCCATATCTCGCTCGTTTTTCGCGAGATGTGGGATTCCACGAATCTTAACGTGCTCTGCTTATAGGGCCGAAGAACCAGGGTCCAGTGCTGTGGAATCCCACCCGTCGTCTGTGAGGGAACCAGACGCCTACGAGGCCGAGTTCAAGACACCGATTTCTGCGTTGGATACTTCGCCGGATCAGGTCATCGACCGCCAGCGGAAGGTTCGGCGGTGGATAGCGCGGCATCCTCGGGTTCAGTCCCCTGCTTACTGCCCTTCCCTGTCTGCTTGGGACTCTTAACCTTGGTGGCGGGTCGTGTGCTTTTTTCCTGAGCGCCTACGACCACGGCTTCCATGCTCTTGAGAAACTCCGGCAGGTTCATCTTTTGCCGAAAGTCCGCCAGGTAGGGCTGGATCTTTCCGAACTGGAAGTACATCTCCTGGCAGGTGTCGAAAATCAGCGATTCGTCCAGTGCTCCGTGCACCACGAAAGCGGCGACCATGTCCCAATATCCGTAGACCTGCAAAATGTGCCCACTCGGCTTGCCGCCATCCTTTACCAGGCTCACAAATTCATCCACCGACTTGGGCTGGAACTCACCCCCGACATAATCGCGCGCCGCACGCAGCGCCGTCTCCCGGCGAATCTCATACAGCTTGAGAATGAGTTCCGCCTGCTTCAGTGCGTTCTTGGTCTTCACTTGCTCTCTCCTGTTTCATACAGACGGCTACTTGCGGAAGAAATTGCGCGCCATAAACAGCAGGTTCGCGGGCCGTTCCGCGAGCCGGCGCATGAAATACGGATACCACTCGGTCCCAAAAGGAATATAAACCCGAACACGATAGCCCTGCGCCACCAGGGACCGCTGCAGATCGCGGCGCACGCCGTACAGCATCTGGAATTCGAACTCGTCCGGCCTTATGCCGCGCTGTTCGGCGAAACGGCAGGTGGCCTCGACCATCTTTTCGTCGTGGGTAGCGATGCCGTGGTACACCCCGCTGGGGAGCAAAACCTGCATTAGCCTTACGAAGTTCCGGTCGACATCGGCTTTGTCAGGAAAGGCCACGTTGGACGGTTCCTGGTAGGCTCCCTTGCACAACCGTACGCGAATACCCTGGGCCAGCAAGCGCTCGATGTCCGCTCCACTGCGGTAGAGATACGCCTGAATGACTACCCCCACCCGGCCCCTGTTTGCTTCCATGGCATGCAGCTTGCTTACCAGGTCGATGGTGGCCTGGGTGTATTCCGATCCCTCCATGTCGATGCGTACGAAGGTGTCGGCAGCCACCGCGTGTTTGACCAGGCCGGCGACCGTCGCAAAGGCCAGTTCCGGGTCGAGATCCATGCCCATCTGGGTGAGCTTCACACTCACATTGGCATCCAGGCGGCGCTGCTCGATGGCGTCGAGCAGGCGATGATACACATCGGCCGCCTGGTTTGCCTGCGCGGCAGAATGCGCGTTTTCTCCCAGGCTATCGAGGGTGGTCGACATCCCATGGCTGTTCACCGCCGTGGCCGCGGTCAGTACTTCCTCGACACTCCTGCCGGCTACAAAGCGAGCAGACATCCGCCCACCGAGAGTAGAATTCTCGGCGAAGTTGCGTAGTGAGGAATTGCGGGATAACGCGATCAGAATCGAACGCAGTATGGGCATCGGAACTGTCTATTTTCGCATATGGGGTTCTCGCCATCAGGAGGAAACCCTTTGCTCGTTTTGTCGCTCTTACCTATGGGGAGTTTCATGATTAATCAATGTGCTAATCCAAGTTGTGGCAAGCCGCTGCACTATCTGCGTGAAGGAAGAATTTTCGTCTTCGATCTGCCAGATCTAAACACGCCTTCTCCAGGAGGGCGCGCGCGCCGTCTGCAGCACTTCTGGCTGTGCGGGTCGTGTTCCGAAACGATGGTAATGGAGCAAACCACCGAAATGCAGATTCGCGTTGCCGTGAAGACGCAGAAGGTAGCGGACACGGCGGAAATTTTTGCGCTATAAAGCCTCAGAGAACCGCCCCTTTATCTTTAGCGGCCGTCCCCCGGTCGTAATCCAAACCAGCTGCCGGCCGGATGGAGGCCTTCTCCTCCCGGTCCGGCATCTTTAGCTTCAGTTCGGGGATCAAAACCCTAAACATTCCATGCGCCACAATGGAGCCGGGCCACTGGCGGCCCTTCCATGGATCCTCCGTGATTTCTGCGCTACTCTGCGGCCAATTGGCGCATCTCTAACCCAACTAAAGAAAAAACGGCCCGAAACGATACGGATTTCATCGAGTTAACCAGATTTTGATGGAATAGCGAGGAATTGGATATCAGGCACCTGCGATCCACAGGCGAAGCGTAGTTGCAACTGTTTCCGATGTACCATCAAGATGCTGCATCTACAATAGCTGACACGGGTTACCTTTATACTTTGAGGAAGATAGGACCATGACCAAAGCAGACCTCGTAGAGGAAGTGACCCAGCTGGGCGATCTGACGCGCCGCGATGGGGAGATGATCGTGGATACCATTTTCGATTCCGTGATTCACGCGTTGCGTACCGGCGATAAGATCGAAATCCGCGGTTTTGGCAGCTTCCGTATCCGCCAGCGCAAGCCCAGGACCGGGCGCAACCCCAAAACCGGGGCCAAGGTGGACGTCCCTGCCAAGCGAGTTCCTTACTTCAAACCCAGCAAGGAATTGCGCGACCTGGTGAACCCCAAGGGAGCGGCACCGGAACCGGATGAGACCAAGCCCGGCAGTGGGGAGGGACACTCCGCCGCCTAGCTCGTCCCTTTAGCCCCGCCACGGGCGATACCTATCACGCTCATCATCCGCCCGGTAAATCCCCGCTCTACGCGGTGAGAGAAGAAGCGATCCGTGTGACAGCCAGTGCATTCCCCGGTCATGAATATGGCCTTCTCCTTGAGCCCGGCGGCGAGCAGCTGCCGCCGGTTGGCCTCGGCCAGATCCAGATGCATGGCGGGGCCGATGGCGCTATGCCCCGGAGCGCGAGCGGTGAGAAAGAGCATGGGGTATTTATTCCTGATCTGGTCGGAGTCGTACACCTCGCGGAAAAGCTCGGACGCGTAGATAAATTGCGACTCGAATTCCTGCTGCACTTCCTCCCCGACGGCGTAGCAGCACTGCCCAATGCCCGGTCCGATGGAAGCGATCAAATCTTCTGGCCGGGAGCCAAACTCCAGCCGCATGCGCCCCACTCCGTTTTCTACGATGCGCGCCAGGGTGCCGCGCCACCCCGCATGAAAGGCGGCGACGGCCCGCTGCTTACGGTCGGCCACCAGCACCGGGATGCAATCCGCGGTTTGGATACCCAGTAAGACCCCCGGCTCGTCGGTCATCAGGCCATCGCCTTTCAGCACTGCAGGCATCTCGTAGCCTTGGACGTCTTTCGCCTGGACCCTGCGGATCAGCGAGGAATGAATCTGGCGCAGCGTAACCAATCCCAGGATGCGCTTGCCTTCAGTAACGGCGTTGACCAACAGCTCGCGATTGGCAGCCACGATCTTCCGGTCATCGGAATCGGTAAAACCCAGATTGAGATCGAATTTGCCGGCTTCGCCGGGGTGGTAGACGGTCGTTCTCCCGCCGATTCGGGTACTAAATCCATGCATGAGCCAAGCCAGGCTCGGATGCCTCTGTCCTGACCAGTCTGGTACGCGCAGAAACTCCGGCTGCTTGGGCGGCAGATCCTTAAGCGCACGAGTGCCGGAACGGGAAGATGCCATCACTCGCTATATTATGCGTCGCGGGCGCAAGGGTGTGCCAGTACCGGCTGGAAAGAAACAGCAGGTCCCTCCACTACGCTTCGCTCCGGTCGACCTGAGGAGCTGTTTCCAGCCAGAAGAACACATGGGCCCGCCTTCCGGCGGGCCCGTTCAAGAGGCTGTTGAGGAGGGGATTCAGGGATTTACTTGAGGAGAGCTCGCCGAGGCGGAGCTTAGTGGGGATAAACAACTGCCTAGGTTGGAAAAGTCTGAAGTAGCCTCTGTAATTACCTACTAAGATGCTTCGGCAGAAAAAAAGTTGTGTTGTTGAAAAAAATCGCATGCCCGGGATTTATTTGAGGCCTGCCGGCCGGAACATGCGCTCGACGGCGCCAGTCACCACCCGTCGTGGAACGAATCGCTGGGCAAAAACCTGCAACCGGCCAGCGAGGTAGGGAATGACCCAATGCTTTCCCTCGGCCAGCCCCTCCAGCCCGCGCCGCGCCACCTCCGCCGCTGATTGGTTTTTTCGCGTGTCCCCGGTGCGCGCGCCGGCTACCTGGTTGAACTCAGATTCGGTCGGCCCGGGACAGAGTGCGCTCACCAGCACTCCATGGCGCTTCATTTCTTCGGCCAGGGCTTCGGCCAGCATGCGGTCGAAGGCCTTGGTCGCTCCATAGGTCGCCAGGTACGGTACCGGCTGGTAGGACGCGGTCGAGGCCACAATCATCACCCAGCCCCGCCGGCGCTGCACCATCGCGGGCAGGAAGAGCCGGGTGAGATGGACCACCGCCGCGCAGTTCACCTGCACCATGCTCACCTGCATCTCCAGATCGGAGCGCAGAAACTCGCCGTACTCCCCGAAGCCGGCATTGTTGACTAGAACATCCACCTGCAGGCCAGCTCCCTCGGTGGCATCGTAGATCTGCTGCGGCGCCTGGGGCAGTGTGAGGTCGGCAACGATCACCTGCGCCTGAATCCCATTGCCGGTGCGTAGCCGCTCCGCCAGCAGGTCGAGCCGTTCGCGGCGGCGGGCGGTCAGCACCAGGTTCACCCCCGCCTCCGCCAGCTCGACCGCGATCGCTTCGCCGATGCCCGGCGCTGGCGCCCGTAACCACCGCCCACTTGCCCTGCCATGCCTTACGCACAATCGCCGACGCCATCGCTTGCCCTCTTCTCCTCTTCTAATGATCGGTGGAAGAGCCGGCGAATTCCTCGCCCACCCACTGGGCAAAGGCATCCATCTTTTGTTCGCCGGCCGAGAAAATCCTCGATCAGCTGCGTGCCCGGCTTGGATCCGCCCGGCTCGAGAACGGCCTGCCGGTAGCGCATCGCCGTAGGTCCCTCCAGCAGATTGGCGCGATCGAACTGGCCGAAGAAATCGAGCGCAATCACCTTGTCGAACATGTAGGTGTAGTAGTTCGAGGTGTAGCCGATGAGGTGGGTAAAGCTGGCATACATGCGATTGCCGTCGACCCACTCATAGGGCAACATGCGTTTGTAACCCTGCTCGAGCATGGCATCCGGATCCAGCTCCTGGGCCGGCTGGTTGTGCACATCGAGGGAGTAGCTGGTGTAGAAGAGCTGGGTGCGCACCCCATCGGCTCTGCCAAAGGCGCTGGCCCGATTCATCCGTTCCACCAGAGCCTCGGGGATCGGCTCGCCGGTCTGGTAGTGGCGGGCGAACGAGGCGAGAAGTTTGGCGTCGTGGAAAAACTCCTCCAGCATCTGCGAGGGCACTTCGACAAAGTCGCCTTCGGTGGCGATGCCGCTCACGCCCGCCCATTTCTGATGGCCGCCAAGAATGGCATGCATCAGGTGGCCGAACTCGTGGAAGAAGGTGACCACGTCGCTGTATTGCAGCAGGCCTGGGTCATCCGTGCGATCACTTGCCGCCGGGGAAATTACAGATCAGCGCAGCCTCCGGAAGCTGACGGCCTTCGATCCCGGGAATCAGCGGCGCTGCGCTGAACCACTTGTCCTTGCCCTCGCGAGGATGCATGTCCAGGTAGAAACGGCCACACAGCCGTCCCCGGTCGTAGACGTCCCAGGCGCTTACCTGGGGGTGCCAGACGCCGGCGTCGTTGTTCCTTTGAAAACTGACGTGGAAGAGCCGCGCTGCGGTTTCGAGTATGCCCTTCTCTACCGCGGCATAAGGAAAGTAAGGACGGACGGATTGCGAGTCGAAGTCGAAGGCCTCGCGGCGGTACTGCTCATACCAATAACCGCGGTCGCTGCTTTTGAGCGCCGCGAGCCCGGGTTGTTGCTTGCGCGCAAAGGCCAGCACCATCTGGTATTCCCGCTCGGCTCCGGCGCGCGAAGCCTGCTCCAGCTCGCCGATAAACTTCTTCAGGTTGGCGGCTGATCCCATCATCTGGTTAGCGGTCGCCAGATCGGCCCAGGAGGCAAAGCCAAGGATGGAGGCAATCTGCTGCCGCACCGCCAGCAGGTTAAGCAACAGCGGACGGTTAGCCGGGTAGGCGCGGGTGTTGTAGGCGCGGAACATGCGCAGCCGCAAATCCGCGCTGCGGGCAAAGGTCATCACCGGCTGCATATCGGGAAAGTCAGTGGTGAGCGTGATCACGCCCTGGTCGTCCGCAGGATGGTTGCGGATGTAATCTTCCGGCAGCCCGTCGAGTTCGGAGGCGTCCCGCACCTCTACCTGGTTGACGTTCTCCTGCACATGCTTGGCAAAGGTGAGCGATATCTCCGTTGCCTGGTCGGAGAGCTGGCGCAGCTGGGCGCGCGTCGCTTCATCCTTATCTACGCCGGCCAGCCGGTAGTTCAAGAGCGTCTGGCTCACGTAGTGCGCGGTCGCCGGGTCGGCGGCGGTCATATCGACGGCCACGAGGGCGCGGTAGACCTCCTGATTGAGCGAAAGGGCGGTGGCCGCTTCGGCTACCGTTTGCGTCAGCTCCCGGGCTTTGTCGCGCACCGCTTTGTCCGGGTACACGCTATCCAGCAGGGACGCCAGGGAGCCCGCCGCGCTCAGCGTGGCCACGGCATCGTCGTAGGGACGAAGGGTATTGTCCAGGGTCTTCTGGCCCTCCACGGCCAGGAGACGCTCGATCTGCTGGCGCTGCCAGGCCAGGCGCCCCTGGACCCAGCTTTCCAGTCCAGCTGCGTCGACTTCTCCACCTTCACTCCAGGGATGTAATCTGGCCGTTTCTTCCGTTGATAGATGATTCAAGGTTGCTCCTTACTATCCCAAGGGTAACCCAGCCTTTTAACCTATTCCAGGGGATGAAACCCGGCTTTTGGCCAAGAAAAGACGTACATCGTGACACTTACCTGTGCAGCGTAGAACCGAAAGCATTAAGATGTGCAGATTGTCATCATGAATTCTGCCGCTCCATCTCTATCTCAGCACTACTTGCGCTCTCGTATGGGCAAAGTGTGCGTGGCGATCATCGGGTCCACAGCCGGCGAGATGGTCGATCGCGCCACCGAGGCTATGCGCGATAGCCCGTTTTTGGAATTCCGTCTGGATTACCTGGAGAAGCCCCTCCTCGCGTTACCGAAGTTGAAGGAGTTCCTTTCCGAAAACACCGTGGTAACGGCCATCGCCACCTGCCGGCGCGCTCCCAACGGGGGGAAGTTCAAGGGTGCGATTGCCGCTGAACTGGAGGTGCTGCAGAAGGCCGGCGCTTCGGGCTTCCACCTGATGGATCTGGAGTTGGAAACCGCCGAAGCCATCAAGGCGCCGGAGCTGGAAAAGCTGCGCACCCACGGCACGGCCCTCATTATCTCGTACCACGACTTTCAGTCCACCAAGGATCTGGATGGCATCTTCGAACGTATCCGGCCCTACGAACCGGAATTTATAAAAATTGTGTCCACCGCCAAGTCGCTGGCCGACAACGTGGTCATGATGCACTTTCTCGAACGCACCGGCGACATGGCCAACATGGTCGGCCTGTGCATGGGCGACCAGGGAATCATCAGCCGGGTGCTGGCCATTCGCGCGGGCAGCGTCTTCACTTTTGCCGCCGCCACGCCAGGGCGAAGAAACGGCTCCGGGGCAGATTGCGGCGCGCACACTGACCGATACATATCGGATCGCGCAGATCGATGCGGCGACCCGGGTCTACGGCGTGGCGGGTAACCCCATCAAGCACTCGCTCTCCCCGCTCATGATGAACACCGCCTTTCACCGCGAAACGGTGAACGCGGTTTACCTTGCTTTGCAAACCAGCAAGCTGAGTGACCTGCTTACGCTGGTCCGCGAGTTGCCCCTCTCCGGCTTGAGCGTGACCATGCCGCTCAAGCAGGAGGTGCTGAAGCATCTGGAGAACATGGACCCCATCTCGGCGCAGATTGGCGCCTGCAACACCATCGTTCGCGCGCACGATGGAAAGCTTTACGGCTTCAATACCGATGTTGGAGGCGTCCTGCGCCCGCTGGAAAAGCGGATTTCACTGGCCGGCGCAAAGATCCTGGTATTAGGGGCGGGGGGCGCAGCCAGGGCAGCGGTCTTCGGCCTGGCGAATAAAGGAGCCGAGGTTCTGATTCTGAATCGTACTCCTCAGACGGCGCAGAAGCTGGCACGCGAAGCCAAAGCAAAAACCATTCGCCGCGAGCTGGTCGCCAAGACCAGCTTCGATGTGATCGTGAACGCGACCGCCGTCGGCATGCATGGGGTTAAGCCACAGCACATTCTGGAAGCGAAAGAGATCAACGCACGCTTGGTCTTCGACCTGGTTTACAACCCGGTGGATACCCCATTCCTGCGCATGGCTCGGCAAAAAGGAATACCCGCTATGACTGGCGTGGAGATGTTCGTGCAGCAGGGCGCGCGGCAGTTTGAAATCTGGACCGGCAAACGGGCTCCGGAGGAAGAAATGCTGCGCGTCGTCGTGCACGCATTGCGGCAACGGGCGGAGACAGCGGCCGCGGAGCCGGCGCGGCACTAGGATTTCTCTTTGGACAAGGATGCGCAGTACTGGATCAACCATCTTGGCCTGAGCCCTCACCCGGAGGGCGGCTACTACCGCGCCACTTACAAGTCGGACCTGACCATTGCTCGCAGTGCTTTGCCCTCCAGCTTCCAGGGAGATCGATCGGCATCGACGGCGATTTACTTTCTGCTGGATGGGCGGGATTTTTCTGCCTTCCACCGCATTGCGTCCGACGAGGTGTGGCATTTTTATTGCGGGAGTTCGTTGGTGGTTTACGTTATCGATCCTGACGGGGATTATTCCGAGTTGCACCTGGGCGGCCGGTTCCGATGAGGTGTTTCAGGCGGTGGTGAAAGCAGGCTGCTGGTTTGCCTCGCGGGTGAAGGATGCCGCGGGGTTTGCGCTGGTCGGTTGCACGGTTGCGCCGGGATTCGATTTTGCTGATTTCGAGTTGGCTGTGCGATCGGAACTAGTGGCCGCCTATCCGCAGCACCGAAAACTCATTGAAGAGCTGACACGAGTCTAAGTATCAATCCCTCACAGACGAGCATCCAAACGTTATGAGTCCTATCGATCGCCGGCGTTTCAACGCCATGGTGAGCGCATTCGAGCTTGACGCCCGCTGGATCTTTACTTGCAGCCATGACCGGAAAAAACAAATCAGCGCCAGAGATACTGCGGCTATCACGTAATGGCTGGATGCCAAATAATCCGGATCTGCCGGTTTTGATTTATCGTGCGGTGTCCGAGGGACCTGCCGAACAATTGGCTTCGCAGATGGAGGCCGAGTTCCGTCGCAACGGATGGCCTCCGCAGTGGCGGAATGGTGTGTATGACTTTCATCATTACCATTCGACGGCCCACGAAGTGCTCGGCTTCGCAGGCGGTCACGCGCGCCTGATGCTCGGGGGGGAGAAAGGCCATGAAGTGGTGGTGTCAGCGGGAGACGTCGTAATGCTGCCGACGGGCACGGGCCACTGCCGCCTCGAGGCCAGCTCCGATTTTCTTGTGGTCGGCGCCTACCCTCCGGATCAGACATGGGATATCTGCCGCAGCGAGCCTTCGCCCGCCGCGCTGGCGCGCATGAAGCAACTTCCCTTCCCTGCATCAGACCCGGTGGGCGGAGAACCGGGGGCGTTGAGCCAACTGTGGATATCTGGAAAAGGAAGCTCTAAATAGGTCCCTGCACTGCGTTGTGAGAATTCAAAGTGTCAGCGAACCTTGGGTGACCGAGAAGACGCATTACGCAGTTGCGTGCGAGATATGGCGCACGTCGATCAGCTCGCTGGTCAGGATGGCGCCCTTCCCGAACGCAACTGTCTCTTAACTCCAGAAGCTGCGGTCGAGGGTGCGGTACTGGATGGCTTCTGCAATGTGGCCCACGGTAATCTCTGGCTTTGCGTCGAGATCAGCGATGGTGCGGGCGACTTTCAGTATCCGGTCGTGGGCGCGCGCGCTCAGGCCCTGCTGTTGCATGGCGCGTTCAAGCAGCCGCTCCGCCTCCGGCTGAGAGTTCACAGTATGTGCGGATTTGCCGGGTATTCATCTGCGCGTTGGTGTAAATGCGGTCCGCCTTGAAACGCTGGTGCTGCCGCTCCCGCGCCGCCAGCACGCGGGTGCGGATTTCTCCCGAACCCTCGCTCGCAGCTCCGGAACGAAGCTCGCGATACTGTACCGCAGGAACCTCAATATGGATGTCGATGCGGTCCAGTAACGGGCCGGAGATCTTTGAGATGTAGCGCTGCATCATGGGCGGCGTACACAAACACTCGTGCGACTTGTCGTTGAAATAACCGCAAGGGCAGGGATTCATCGCCGCCGCAAGCATGAAGCGTGCCGGAAAGCTGAGCGACATCGCAGCACGGGAGATGGTTACCGTTCCATCTTCCAGCGGTTGGCGCATCACTTCCAGCACGTTGCGGGGAAACTCGGGAAGCTCATCCAGAAACAACACGCCATTATGCGCCAGCGATACTTCGCCCGGACGTGGAATGCTTCCGCCCCCGATGAGCCCAGCGTCGGAGATGGAGTGGTGCGGCGAGCGAAAGGGACGCTGCGTGACCAATCCCGCGTCGGCGTCGAGCACGCCGGCAACGGAATGAATCTTGGTGGTCTCCAGCGCCTCTTCCAGACGCAGCGGCGCGAGGATCGAGGGCAGCCGCTTGGCCAACATGGTTTTACCAGAGCCGGGCGGACCGATCATGAGGATGTTGTGACCGCCGGCAGCGGAAACCTCCAGGGCGCGCTTGGCGGTCTGTTGCCCGCGAACATCTTTGAAGTCGAGGGCAAAGCTGTGCTGCTCATTAAGAAGATGATGCGAGTCCACACGAAGCGGCTGGTCATGGATGCCGCCGTTGGCCGCCGCGTTCAGCAGTGTCACGTACCTGGATCAGACTGCGCACCGGGTAAACGTTCAAGCCCTCAACCACTGCCGCCTCGGCAGCGTTGCGCTCCGGTACAAGAAGATTGGCGATGCCCCGCGCGCGCGCGGCCACCGCAATGGGCAGCACGCCAGGAACACCGCGCAGTGCCCCATCGAGCCCCAGCTCTCCCACCAGCAGGAATTGCCCAAGGTCTTTCAACTGCAGCGCTCCGTAGGCTCCGAGAATGCCGATGGCCATCGGCAGGTCAAAACCCGATCCTTCTTTCTTGAGATCGGCGGGAGCCAGGTTGATGGTTATCTGCGTTGGAGGGATATTGAAGCCGGAGTTCTTGATGGCAGAGCGAACCCGATCACGGCTTTCACGCACCGCAGCGTCCGGGAGGCCCACGGTGTGAAACCAGTCTTCCATTGTCTTGACGCCGGAGTAGTCGACTTCCACATCGATGATGTGAGCATCGATGCCGTACACCGCCGCACTCAGTGCCTTAAATAGCATCGCGGCTCCAGTAGATCCGGTGCCGCGAGTATAGCAAGGTTGAACGGCCAGTCTTGACCATGCGGGACATTAAGTCCTGCTTATGGTTGCTTGCCCGGATTTCCTGTGAAGATTGTTGGCGTTGACGAAGTTCACGCAGCTTTCCTTGATGAAAGCCGCACACGCGGTCGCGTCCAGCGCACCGTACAGGAAATCCGGGCTGCGCTACCGTTCGACCGCCATGGCGACGGAATTACCACCTCCGAGACAGAGGGCCGCGACTCCCTTATGCACATCGCGGCGGATCATTTCATAGATCAGCGCCACCAGAACGCGCGCGCCGCTGGCGCCGATGGGATGCCCGATCGCGACCGCTCCACCGTTCACATTTACTTTTGCCGCATCCAGCCCGACTTCCTTCATCACGCCCAGAGCCTGCACGGAAAACGCCTCGTTCAATTCGTAGAGATCCGGCTCTTCTTTTGACCAGCCCGCTTTCGCCAATACGCGTTGGATTCCCAAAACGGGAGCGAGCATCACCCATTTAGGATCGATGCCGCTGGTGGCCTGGGCGCGGATGTGAACCATCGGCTCCAGCCCCAACGATGCCGCTTTCGCCGCCGACATCACCACCACTGCGGCCGCGCCATCGTTTACACCCGGCGCGTTGCCTGCGGTAACGGTTCCATCTTTCTTGAAGGCGGGCTTCAGCGCGCGCAGCGCCTCGATCGTGGCATCCTCGCGCACGGATTCGTCGCGCTCGAACCAGGTCGCCGCCTCGCCCTTCTTCCTGGCGGGAATTTCGATGGGGAGAATCTGCGATCGCAAGTAGCAGGCGCGCCAGGCAGCCGCGGCCTTGCGGTGTGAGTTGAGCGCGTACTGATCCTGCTCCTCGCGGGTGATGCCGTGTTTCTCGGCGACATGTTCTCCGGTGATGCCCATGTGGTAGTCGTTGTAGATCTCCCACAGCCCGTCGTGAATCATAGAATCGACGACAGTCGCATTACCCATGCGGAAGCCGTTGCGGCCCTGGGGAAGGAGGTAGGGAGTGTTGGTCATCGATTCCATGCCTCCGGCGATCACGATCTCCGCGTTGCCCGTCTGGATGGCCTGCGCCGCCAGACTCACCGCCTTCAACCCGGAGCCGCAGACCTTGTTGATGGTCATGGCGCTGACGGATGGAGAGAGACCGCCGTGGATCGCTGCCTGACGCGCTGGATTCTGACCCAAGCCCGCGGAGACGACATTGCCCATGATGCACTCGTCCACCTGATCGGGATTGAGCCGCGCGCGGCTCAGGGCTTCACGCACTACCAGCGAACCCAGTTGCACAGCAGAAAAACTGGACAGTGCACCCTGAAATTTTCCAACTGGGGTGCGCACTCCGGCGACAATGACTACATCTTCCATAACGGGCGGCCTCACTTTTTAGATGCCGAAGCAACGCAACACGATAGCAAGAGCTACCCGGCGCAGGCAATGCGTATCGGATGCTGGCCCAAGGGAGAAGCGCAGGAGATGAAAGCAGGGTATGACGACGATCGAATCTCCGCAGGCGGCAAGCGGGCACGCAGATGAGGAGGGCGGCCTGCTGGCGCCCTGGTGGCACACCGCGCTGATGGTTTTGCTGATCATCGGGCTCTCCGTGGCCGGAGTAAGGCAACTACGGAGCTTCGGTGATAAGCCTTTACGCCTGGTGGCCAACTACAGTCTGACCATCGTGTATGAGTGGGTTCTGGCAGCGCTGGCACTGTGGGGCATACATATGCGCAAGGTCCCAGTGCGGCAACTTCTCGGAGAGCTTCGTCCCGGCGCCCGGGGATGGTGGGGCGATATCGGTGTGGCGCTGGGCTACTGGGTGGGTGCGCTGATGGTGCTCGCGGTGCTGGGTGAAACGCTGGTAAAGATCTCCGGATCGCACATCGATCCGCAGAAGATCGGTGACGTGACCCAGAAACTCGCGCCCATCACCGGGCTGGAGATGATGCTGTTCCTGGTACTGAGCATCTCCGCCGGCTTCTGCGAAGAATTGGTCTTCCGCGGCTACCTGCAGCAGCAGTTCGCTCGCATGGGGCGGAGAATCTGGGTCGGCGTGGTGCTCTCCGCGTTGGTGTTTGGCGGCGCGCATGGTTACGAAGGAATTGCGGGAATGTTGCTGATCGCCGCGTATGGCGCTATGTTCGGCGTGCTCGCGCTGCTGCGCAGAGGACTGCGGACAGGAATGATCGCGCACGCCTGGCACGATTCCATCAGCGGTCTTGCGCTGGTGTTGTTGCGACATTATGGTCTCCACGCAGCAGGAAAGTGAGCGCGTGGGGAAGTGGACGGTTGGCTTCAGCGATTCCGATTGGTGAATTGATCTTCACCAAATGCTATTTTTTTCTTGACACTATTTTTTTAGGATTCTATACATTCGTTAACTGCAAAGTATCTCTTGCAGTGTTCGATGTCGACTCGACAAAGGGAGAATAGAAAAATGGCAACCAAGAAAGCAGTAGCAAAGAAGCCAGCGAAGAAGGCAGCCAAGAAAACCGCAAAGAAGAAGTAAGCAGGCAACGTAACAGGCAACACAATCGGGGGACGCCAAAAGCGTCCCCCGATGTGTTTTTGGACAACGCTGGATCACCAGTGTTTATGCGGCTTCGGCATCCCTTCACAACGAAATTCCAAAATCCGGGTTTTGCCGTTGTGCCCGGCTGGGATGGGTTTCCCTCACCGGAGCGGTGGGTGACGGCAGGGTGGAGAGAACGCACCTCTGGAGTTTGGCGCTGCCGATGCCGGAGGGAAAGAAGCGAGGCGCAGCGGACCTGGAGGGCGCTTATGCTTACCAAAGTGGTACCGGACCATGCCACCTTTGAGGAGAGGGCCGCGCTATGACGCGAAGACGATGGATCGCCGACGAATGGGACGAGGCCAGCGCTTCCCTCAAGGGTGAGCAGGCGGCACACTTGATTCGTGTGCTGCGCGCGCAAACCGGGATGGAGTGCGAGATGGTTGCCGGGGACCGGGTGTGGCGTGCCGTCATTTCCGGGGTCACTGGAGATGCGGTGCGCTTCGCGCTGCTCTCTGAGGTAAAAGCAGATCCGGCACTTCCGGTAACGTTATTGCTCTCGGTGTTCAAGTTCGACCGCATGGAGTGGATCATCGAGAAAGCGACGGAGCTGGGAGCCGAGCGGTTCATTCCCATGAGTGCGCGGCGCAGCGAGAAGCATCTGGTTCAGGCCGCGCCGGCTCGCGTGGAGCGCTGGCGACGGATTGCACGCGAGGCAGCCAAGCAATCGCGCCGCTCCGATGTGCCGGTGGTGGAAGACCTGGTATCGCTCAAGTCGGCGGTGCACATCAAGGCTGCCCATCCCGGGTTGAGCCTGTTGCTCGCAGAGCAGGAACGTTCGACCACCTTGTATGCCACGGTGCTAACGGCGGTGAATCAACTCGCCGCGGAGAGACCGCCGGTGAACCTCGCGGTGGGACCGGAAGGCGGATGGACTGCGGAGGAAGAAACGCTCTTCGCGGCAGAAGGTTGGCAGCCAGTGAGTTTAGGTCCGCGAATCTTACGCGCCGAGACGGCAGGCATTACCGCTATGGCTGTGGTTGCCGCGATGCTGGGATGAGGTTTGGTTGGTGGTTGCGACGGGATTCGAGAGAACTGCAGATCAATCCGGATGAAAAAAATGCGCGTTAAGGGCTGTGGTATCCCACTCAACGCGCTCTTTTAGGGGTCCACACTGCAGCGCGGATCAGCTGAAGAGATCCTTCATCTTGCCTAGCAGACTGCGCGAGGTGGGCTTGTTCTCGATGTGCATGCTTTCGCCAAGCTGGCGAAGCAGATCACGCTGCGCCTTGTTGAACTTCTTCGGCGTCTGCACCACGATCTGCACCACCAGGTCTCCCCGGCCGTGCTCGTTGAGATGAGGTACACCCTTGCCGCGCAGACGGTATTCCTTGCCGGTCTGCGTGCCCTCATGGATGCGCAGCCCGGTGTCTCCTTCAAGCGTCGGCACTTGAATTTCGTCGCCTAGCGCAACCTGCGGGAAGGAGACAAATACGACGCAATGAAGGTCATTGCCATCGCGCTCAAAGAACTCGTGCGGCTTGACCGACAGCACGACATAAAGGTCACCCTTACCACCACCGGAACGCCCCGCGTCACCTTCGCCCTGGTAACGAATACGGGTTCCATCTTCCACTCCAGCCGGCACGGTGACACTGATCGTGTGGCGCCGGTCGGTCAGTCCTGCACCGTTGCATTGGAGACAGGGGTCGGTAATCACTTGCCCGCTACCGTTACAAATTGGGCAGGTGCGGGCGATGGAGAAAAATCCCTGCTGGTAACGTACTTGCCCACGGCCGGCGCATTGCTTGCAGGTTTCAGGGCCGCGTCCAGCAGGTGCGCCAGTTCCGCGGCAATCGGCGCAAAGCTCCGCCCGGCGGAATTGGATTTCTACCTGCTTGCCGAAAACCGCCTCTTCGAACTCGAGCTGGAGATCGTAGCGAATGTCGCGGCCACGCTGGCCGCGTCCATTGCGACGCCCCCCACCCATGTTGAACATCTCACCGAAGAAGTCGCCGAAGATATCACCCACATCGGCGTTGGTGAAGCCCTCGAAGCCCGATGGACCAGCACCGCTCACTCCCGCATGCCCGTAGCGATCGTAGGCAGCGCGCTTTTGCGGGTCGGACAACACCTGATACGCCTCGCTGGCCGTCTTGAACTTATCCTCCGCTTCCGGGGACGGGTTGCGGTCGGGATGATATTGCATGGCCAGGCGGCGATAGGCAGTCTTGAGCTCCTGTTCGCTACAGTCGCGGGAGACGCCCAGAAATTCGTAGTATTCGACTTTGGTCACGTTGGATGAGCTACTCATGCTTCTTTCTGTTGCGGATTATTGACGATACGAACCAGGGCCGGACGGAGTAGCCGGTCGCGAATGCGGTATCCCCGGCGAACCTCTTCCAGAACCTGGTGGTCGGGCAAATCATTGCGGTCGACACTCTCCAGTGCCTCATGCACGCGGGGATCGAAGCGGACGCCGACAGACTCCACCGGCTGCACGTTGAGCGTGCGCAGAACCTCTTCCATTTGCTTCACAATCAGTTCTATGCCGGCGCGCAACTGTTCCACTGAGCCGGCAGAACCCAGAGCGAGGTGAAAATTGTCCAGCACGGGAAGAAATTGCTCCACCGCACCGGAAACCGCAAAGTCGCGGAAGTCTGCGCGTTCCCGCGCTTCCCGCTTGCGCGCATTCTCAAACTCAGCCTGCAGGCGCGCCAGCCGGTCGACTAGCTGATCGCGTTCGCCCTTAAGGCGATCGATCTCGCCCTGGAGATGGTTAGCAACGGCTTCTCCGCTGTTGGTCTCGCCTTCGCTCGCCGCCTCTGCGGAGGCTGCAATTGGATCGTTGTTCGGTTGCCCTTCATTGACCGGATCAGTGGCCTTGCGTGCTGTTCCCATAGTGGATTAAGTGAAAAACCTTTCGCATAACTTGATGCAGAATCGTGAATCACGATGCAGAGTGCTCCGCGGGGGACTCTGCACCTATAAAAGAGGAAGTGCGCTATTGCGTCGGCAGTATACGATCCGAGAGCTGCGCGATGAAAGAGACTGCGTTGATCGTCTCCTGATAGGCGATGCGGGTGGAACCAATCACCGCCACCGTGCCCAGGCTCTGTGTGCCCAACCGCGCCGGGGCGCCGATAAGAACCAGGTTTCGCATCTCCGGGATGGTCTCCTCCAAACCAACCACCACGCGCACCGACTGCTGCCGGGCGTCGACGTACGCATCCAGCAGCTCGATCAGACGCTGCTTGGTTTCGAGAGCGTTCAGCAATTGGCGCAGCTGTTCGGCGTCCGCCTCGCCTGCAACCAGGTTGGCCACTCCCACGATAAAGATGGATTGCACTGCGCTTTCCTGTTCCAGTGCACCTTTCCTGCAGAGCTCGTCGAGGGAACGCATGAGCTGGTCATATTCGCTGCGTTCCTGCTCCAGGCGGCGGGCCAACTCGGTGCGAATGCGCTCGATCGACCAGCCGCGGAAGTTCTGGTTGAGAAATGCCGCCGCGCCCTCCAGTTCAGCCAGCGAAAGGTCCCGGTCCAGGGTAAGGATGCGATCGAGAACCATTCCGGACTTGGTCACCACCACTGCCAGCACGCGGCCGGTGGAGATTCTCGAAAAATGAATATGGTCCAACCAGTACGTCTCCGCTTGCGCCGCCATGGCTACGCCGACACCGCTTGAAATCAATGAGAGCACGTGCGATGTTCTTTCTAAAAATTGCTGCGGGCTGCTCACGCCGGCAAAGCTATCTTCAATCTGATCCCTGCGCTCCTGGGTGAGGGCGCTGGGATAAATTCTCGTTCCCCCATGAAGCTGCTCAACATATAAGCGAAAGGCGCGAGCGGTCGGACAGCGCCCGGCCGAGGTATGAGGTTGCTCCAACAGACCTGCTTCTCCCAACGCCGCCATAACGTTGCGAATCGTCGCCGCGCTCATGCCATCCTTATTGTCTAGTTGGCGTGCTACGGTCTGGGAGGCGACCGGTTCCCCAGTCGCGATATATAGTTCGATGATCGCGTTCAGAACCAGCCGGTCGCGCGGGCTGATCCGAAGGTCGGAAGACATTGTCCACCTGCCCTAATGCGCTCATTCCACACTGGTTTAAATCAATCAACAGCGCAGACTCGCCAATATGGATTCTAGAAGCTTGAGTGTTGCACTGTCAAGATCGCAGCGGGCTGCGAGGGTGCGCGCGTTGGTTGAGCGTGGCTGAAGGGTACGGCCTTCAGGCCGTGAAGGGTAAGGGCCTCAGGCCGTACCCTTCAGGCTCAACCCGTACCCTTCAGGCTCAACCCCTACCCTGCAGGCTCAACCCCTCCCTTCAGGCCCAACTCCAGGCAACTAGGTTATTTCCAAGATGTTCTCGTCTTTCGCCGATATGGCAAGCGCGCGTTCTGCGACCTTGCGTGCTACCTCTAAGAATTGCCGCGCGTGCGCGTTTCCTTCTCCCGCCAGCACAATGGGCAAACCATGGTCACCTCCGTGGCGTATCTCCGGGTCCAATTCGATCGAACCCAGGAATGCCAGGTTGGCTTGCTTGGCCAGACGCTCCGCACCGCCGCGGGAAAAGATGTCGATCACCTGGTTGCAGTGGGGGCAGGTGAAGTGACTCATGTTTTCTACCAGGCCCAGCACTTCGACATTCACCTGGTGAAACATCTCCAGGGCCTTACGCGCATCCTGCAGCGAAACATCCGAGGGTGTTGAAATGATGACCGCTCCGGTAAGGGGAACCGTCTGCACCAGCGAGATCACGACATCCCCGGTGCCCGGCGGAAGATCGATCAGAAGAAAATCGAGTTCTCCCCACTGCACTTGTTGTAGAAACTGGCGAATGATCTGGTGCAACATGGGGCCGCGCATGACCAGCGGTTTGTCGCCGGGCGAAATAAAGCCAACAGAAATAAGTTTGACGCCATGGGCGACCAGAGGTTCGATCTGGTTGTTGGCGAGCACGCGCGGTTGCTGGCCGATGCCCATCATGAGAGGAACATTGGGACCGTAGATATCGGCGTCGATCAGGCCGACGCGAAAGCCCAACTTGACCAGCGCGGTAGCCAGGTTCACCGCGAGCGTGGTCTTACCCACTCCGCCTTTGCCCGAACCGACGGCGATGATGTTCGATACTCCCGGGAGGGTTTGCGGCCCTGGCGGCGTTTGCATGTGTGCCATATGAAACTCCTTTAAATACGTGTGTGCTCGTGACCAGCAGCAGCCAAAGTCTCCGCGCGCGCTCTTTGCTTGCGCTCTCGCTCGAGTTCGCCTTGTTCGCGGCGGCGCCCTGCGTCATGGTAGCGGCGTTTGTCCTCGTCGGTCTCGAGTTCCAATGGTGGCACCCTTACCCGGCCTCCCTGTTGGTCGACCGCGACAAAGGTGAGATAGGCCGAG
Source organism: uncultured Acidobacteriaceae bacterium (assembly GCA_963785315.1). Lineage (GTDB taxonomy): Bacteria > Acidobacteriota > Terriglobia > Terriglobales > Acidobacteriaceae > PALSA-350. The sequence continues at coordinate 339,751 of CAWAUX010000013.1, forward strand.
GCGACGTGACGCAAGGTGCCGTCAATGGTGTGTTCCACCCACACCTTGACGCCCACCTCCATGGAGGTGCGGAAAGCGCGATTGAGGGAGGACTTCAGAATCAGCAGATCCCCGACATGCACCGGCGCAATAAAGTCGATATGGTCCATCGAAGCGGTGACCACGTACGACCGGGCGTGGCGGTAGGCGGCCATGGCCGCCACCAGGTCGATGTAATGCATGAGGCGGCCGCCCAGCAGGTTGCCCAACGTATTGGCGTCGTTGGGCAGGACGAGTTCGGTCATCTCAGACCGCGAGTCCGCAATCTTGCGCGGCGGAAGCAAAGGATCGGCCATAGGGTTTGTGCCTCATGAAACGGATTGCCGGGTACGACGGTCTAACTTTAGTCTCGACAATTGCGCCCATGAATGCAAATGACTGCCGGTCACGGCGGTCGCGACGAAGCTTGTAAAGTAGAAAGAAACCTATGGACAAGATAGCTATGCTTACCGAGATACTCACGCAAAACCCTGGAGATGCCTTTGCCCGCTATGGGTTAGCGATGGAGCATGCCAACCAGGGGCAGACCGATGCCTCCCTGGCAGAGTTTGACCGGCTGCTCTCAACCCATCCCGACTACACCGCCGGGTACTTTATGGCAGCCCAGACGCTGGTGAAGGCGGGGCGCACGGAGGATGCCAAAGCGCGGCTCGCTCAGGGCATTGCCAGTGCGCAGCGGACCGGCAATGCGCATGCGCTGGGTGAAATGCAGGCATTGCTGGAAGAACTGGGGTGAAAGATTGGGTTCCAATGTCCACCTCCTGACGGATAATTCCGGGGAAACAAGATTGAGTTGCACGCCGCTTTAAAGTAGCCAAATGGGATCGCAGGGGATCAAAACCAGGGCCTTGACAACAGGTCGCAGCGCGAGAAAGACGAGCATAATAGCAGCAGAATGAAGATACCTTTGTTTCCGTTGGAAGTAGTGCTGTTTCCCGAAGCAGCACTACCGCTCCACATTTTCGAAGACCGCTATAAAGAGATGATCGGCGTTTGCCTGGCAGAGAAGATCGCTTTCGGAGTAGTCTGCGCCCAACGCGAAGGCCTGGCCGTGGTCGGCTGCACGGCCGAGATCGTTCGCGTTCTACAACAGTATCCCGACGGGCGGATGGACATCCTGTGCCAGGGAGCGAAGCGTTTTGAGATTGAGAACCTGGATAACTCACGCAGTTTTCTCCAGGCCGAAGTCGATTTCTTTGGGGACGAGGGCCTGCCCGCTTCCCGCGCCCTGCGGGAGGAGTGCACGGCACTGCATTTCGAAGTACTGGAATTGATGGGCGGGGAAAAGACACACCGGGCTTTCGATCTCGATGAACCGGTTGCCTTTCGCCTGGCGTGGGCATCGCCCACCGACCTTGCCTTCCGCATCGAGTTGCTGGCGATGCGATCGGATGGCGAGCGCACGGAACGGTTAATCGCCTTCTATACCGCGATGCTGCCAAAATTGCGCCGGGGCGTGCAGGCAAGCGCCACCGCCGGCCGTAATGGGCACGTCATGTAGGTGGCGCCGAAACAGGCGGGATCGCACACGTGGGACTCACACGTGGCTATCGATAGTTTCCCGCAACTGGAAATCTGGCCATGAGATCCAGCCCACTCTTGGTGTAAGGTGACAGCAGGGCTTGCGTTTCGTTCAGGTGAAGTGTACTCGCACTCGCCTTGAAACATCGCAATTGGAAATTCGCTCTAAGGAGCAAAATAATGTCCTCGTCGAGCCGTCTTCCCCAGACTCTGGGTGAGCTACAGTCCAGCAAGGAATTCTACGAAGCGCGCGTTCAGAAGCGCAGCGTAAAAGACGAGTTGCGCGAGAACCTGATTGCCCGCCTGAAGAGCCGGCAGCCGATCTTCCCCGGCATCGTCGGCTATGAAGATACCGTTGTTCCGCAAATCGTAAATGCGGTCTTGTCCAAGCAGAATTTCATTCTGCTCGGCCTGCGCGGACAGGCCAAGAGCCGGATACTGCGCGGGCTGACCGAACTGCTCGACGAGCAGATGCCCTACATCGCGGGCTGCGAGATCCGTGACAATCCCTATCACCCCTTGTGCAAGCGCTGCCGCGACCTGGTCGCTGCCGAGGGCGCGGCCACGCCGATCGCCTGGCTGCCGCGCAAGGACCGCTACGTAGAAAAGCTGGCCACACCCGATGTGACGGTGGCTGATCTGGTGGGCGATCTTGATCCCATCAAAGCGGCACGCGGCGGCCAGGACTTGTCCAATGAGTTGACCATGCACTACGGTCTGCTGCCCCGGGCCAATCGCGGGATCTTCGCTATCAACGAACTTCCCGATCTGGCGGGGAAGATCCAGGTGGCGCTCTTCAACATCATGCAGGAAGGCGATGTGCAGATTAAGGGATATCCCGTCCGCCTGGAACTGGATGTCGTTCTTACCTTCAGCGCTAACCCCGAGGACTACACCGCCCGGGGCAAAATCGTCACTCCGCTCAAGGACCGAATCGGTTCGGAGATCCGCACCCACTATCCCGAGACCATCGAAGAAGGCATGGCGATTACCGCCCAGGAAGCCTGGAGCGAGCGGGGCACGACCAAGATCGTCATACCGCAGTACATGCGCGAGGTGATCGAGCAGGTGGCCTTCTCCGCCCGCGAAGACAAGAAGGTGGATAAGCGCAGCGGCGTGAGCCAGCGTCTACCTATCTCGACCATGGAGCTGGTGGTTTCGAACGCCGAGCGGCGCGCGCTGATGCACGGGGAAAAGCTGGTGGTGCCGCGCATGAGCGATATCTACGCCGCCATGCCGGGGATCACGGGAAAGCTGGAGCTGGAGTACGAAGGCGAGATGCGCGGCGCCGATGTGGTGGTGCGGGATCTGATTCGCGCCGCCATCGGCAAGATCTTCGACAAGTATTTCTCCGGCACCAACACGCAGCAGATCGAGCAGTGGTTCAACCTGGGGGGCGCGGTTCGCATCGACGACGATCAGCCGTCGCAGGCCATCCTGGAAGAGCTGAAGCAGATTCAGGGACTGTTTCCCCAACTATCGCCGATCTCGGTTAAGGTTTCCGATGGGCCGGAAATTGCGGTGAGTGGGGCGGAGTTTCTGCTCGAAGGCATGTACGCTCATAAGCGCCTCAGCCGGAGTGAAGAACGCGGCTTCAGCGCGCAGGAGAAGGCCACGCGCAAGCAGGAGCGGGTGGAGCAGGATCGCGACTACGACGACTTCCAGGAGCAGCGGCGAAGCCGTCGCGGTTTTAACTAGACACCCTTCTCCCGGCCGTTCTTCGAGGATCTGTGGATGAAACGAATTCGCTACACCAAGTACACCGGCGACCCGGCCTCGGAGATGAGCATGGAAGACATGCTCAAGGCGCTGTCGGAATATCTGCTCGATTCCGGCTTTCAGGATCCGTGGTCGCGCTTCGCCGAGCTCGACGGCGAGCACACGATGGACAACCTGCGTGAGGCCTTGCGGCAGGCCCTCGAAGCAGGGGATCTTTTCGATGGCGACATGCAGCAGCGCATCGACGAGATGGTCGAGAACGGCGAATTGGACGAGCTCATCGACAAAATCATGCAGCGTATGGAGCAGGAGAACTACATCTCCACCCAGGGGCGGCAGGATCCAAATCCGCAATCGGCCGGCGGCCGGGCCGGCATGGCCGAGGGTCAAGTGCGCTTCGAGGTGACCGACAAGAGTCTGGACTTTCTGGGCTTCAAGACCTTGCGCGATCTGCTCGGCTCGCTGGGCAAGTCAAGCTTTGGACGCCACGACACCAGGCATTTTGCCACCGGCATTGAGGCCAGCGGCGCCTCCAAGATGTATGAGTTCGGCGACGTGCTGAACCTGGATACGACGACTACGCTGAGCGCGGCGATTGCCCGGGAAGGCATCTCCATGCCGCTCAATCTCGAGTACTCCGATCTGCACGTGCACCAATGCGAGTATCAGAGCTCCTGCGCCACGGTGGTGATGCTGGATTGTTCTCACTCCATGATCCTGTATGGGGAGGACCGCTTCACGCCGGCCAAGAAGGTGGCGATGGCGCTATCGCATTTGATTCGCACGCAGTATCCGGGCGACTCGCTTTCGCTGGTGTTGTTTCATGATTCGGCGGAGGAAGTGCCGATCTCCCAGATTGCCCGGGTCAAGGTGGGACCGCACTACACCAATACCCGCGAGGGGCTGCGCGTGGCGCAGCGGATTCTGGAGCGGCAGCGCAAAGACATGAAGCAGATTGTGATGATCACCGACGGCAAGCCCTCGGCACTTACATTGCCGGATGGGCGCATTTACAAGAATGCGTTCGGGCTGGATCCCCTGGTGGTGAGTGAGACGCTGGAGGAAGTAGCTCGCTGCAAGCGCTCGAACATCATGATCAATACTTTTATGCTGGCCTCGGACCTTGGCCTGGTGCAGTTCGTGCAGAAGATGACCAAGATGTGCCGCGGCAAGGCGTACTTCACCACTCCGGACACGCTGGGCGAATACCTGCTGATGGATTACATGTCGCGCAAGATGAAAACCATCCACTAGCCCGAACTCTCAATCAACGTCGGGGATGGTCGAGAATCATACTTGTCCAAATTAGCTTTTTGGTTGAGTGGGACCCCGGCTGCTTGACCCTGCCCATCCACCTTCACCCAAGCCAAGGTGGATGGACAGAGTCAAGCACAACAGCGAACCAACCCGGTTAGCCTTTGCCAGAGTTTCCCGCGGCGCCCGCTTAGTTTTTCGCCATGTAGATGAAGCGCAGGATAAACAGCGCCGCCAGCACAAACAGCATCCAGTCCTGCCGCGTTGGCCTTCCCCGCAATAGCCGCAGCACGGCAAAGGAAGTGATGCCGAAGGCCAAGCCATTGGCAATCGAAAACGTGAGTGGAATGGTGATCAGGGTTAGAAATGCCGGCACCGCCACCATGGGGTCTGCCCATTCGATCTCGGTGACGGCAGAGATCATCAAGGCGCCCACCAGGATCAACGCCGGCGCAGTCGCCGCGATAGGAATGCTGGCTACCAGCGGGGCCACAAACAGAGCCATCAAGAAAGAACAGGCCGGTGACGATCGAGGCGATGCCGGTCCTGCCACCAACAGCGACTCCCGCCGCGCTCTCGATGTAGCTAACCACCGTACTGGTACCGGCCATCGAACCGGCCAGCGTCGCCGTGGCGTCGGCAAAGAGAATACGATTCAGGCGCGGAATCTCGCCGTCCGGGTTTACCAGTCCCGCCTTCTTGGTCACCGCGACCAGCGTGCCCACGTTATCAAACAGGTCGACAAACAGAAATACGAAGACAACTTCCAGTAGCCCGGCGCCGAAGCTTCCTCCCAAGTGCAGAGCCCCGCGGATGTCGAGTTGAAATGCGGTCGCGGTCAGATCCTGCATGCGGTAATGGACGGGATGCCACTTGACGATACCCAGGGCGAAACCCGCGGCCGTGGTCCCCAGAATGCCCAGCAGCATGGCGGTACGCACCCGCCATGCCTGCAGCACGGCAATGGTGAGCAGGCAGACGCACGCCAGGGCGGTCTGCGGCGCGCGCAGATTGCCCATGCCCACAACGGTCGCGGCGTTGGGCACAATGATGCCGGCATCGCGCAGGCCGACAAAGGCAACGAACAGCCCCACCCCCGCCGCCACCGATGCAAATAGCTCCCGGGGGATGGCATTCACGATCAACTGGCGAATCCCAGCCGCCGTCAACAGCAAAAAAACGCAGCCGGAGATGAACACGCAGCCCAGCGCGGTCCGCCAGGGAACACCCATGCCCTTGACCACGGTAAAGGCGAAGTACGCGTTCAGGCCCATGCCGGGCGCCAGGGCGATGGGGTAGTTGGCAATAAGGCCCATCAGGATGCAGCCGATGGCCGCCGACAAGCAGGTGGCGGCGGCAACCGCGGGCACCGGCATGCCCGCCTCACTCAGGATGCCCGGGTTCACAAACACGATGTACGCCATGGTGAGAAACGTAGTCGCCCCGGCGAGAATCTCCGTGCGCCAGCGTCGATCCGCGTTCCTGGATATGAAAGGTTCGCTCGAAATAACTCAGCGTTCGCGTGTTGTGTCCCGGCACCGTCGTGCTCATGGTTTCTCCTTTAGCTGCGAGCCCGGTATGCGATCCTGGTAGCGGTCCCAATTCGTAACAATCTCTGAGACGACGACATTCCCCACGCGATATGCCGCCTCGAGCGCCGGCAAGTAAGCGCTGTAGCGGTGCCCCTCGCTGGCGGCCAGGCTTTCCGCGGCTGTCAACCCCGTCGCGGCTGATCGAAGTTGCTTACGGTGCGCAGCACCATCACCCGATCCAGATCAACCCGCCCGGCGTGATGAAGAAAGGTTAGCGATTGCAAAACGCCGGTATCTTCCATGGCGGAAGTAACAAAATTTCCCTTGCCGTCGGTATGGTAGCTGACCCATTGATTCGCCCATTGATCGAGCAGCTTACCGTGCCAGAAGGTGGAGGCGGAAAGCGTATCGCCTTTAAGCACGAACGGTGGACGGCGGGCATTCGCTCCGTGCAAAGTGCGCGCGCGCTGCTTCCAGCTGGGGCGAATCGTCGAGCTTGACCGCTTTCGTTTGCTGGTAAGCCCATTCCCTCAGGCCCGGGTTGAGATGAAACATGGCGAAGTTATCGTCGTTACGCGGCTGCTGGTAAGGCTTTGTCTTGTTCAGCGGAACATAGCCCGTGGTCCATTGCGGCGGAATCTCCCGGGCGTCGATCTCGTAAGCCAGATCGCCATCCACCACCCACTCTGCCCAGACAGCGGAGCCGAGAGATGCATCCTCCGGGTCGGCTCCGGAGATGCCGGCGACTAGCCAATATGCCTTGCTGAGGTCGAAACGCGGATCAAGGCCGAGTGCCATGATGGAGGCGGCCGCTCTTGCCGTGCCGACCCCGGCCAGCACTCCCAGGACACCCTGGTCGTTCATGCGCAGGTCGTGAAAGCCCTGGGGAAAAGGAAAGACGTGGTCAAGGTGTTCGCGTTCGACCCAATACTGGTACTCGCCCGGAGTGTCGCCCTGGTCGGCTCCCGGCTCAAAGAGCGAAATGACCACTATCTTGACGGGAATCGGCGCTGGAACAGCCGCAAAGGCGCTGGCGGCAGAGAAAATGCAAACCAGCAGGGCCAGCGAATCGAGTGCTCATACGGGAGCATAGACGGAAGTCGGGCCGTGGACCAATAGAAAAACTTCCGCAGCTTAGTACGCGATTTTTGACTGGTGTTCCTGCCAGGCACGAAAACTCTCGATCGCGACTTCCGGCAACAAGCGCAGCATGGGTAACTTGCGTTTACCGGGCGGCACGCTAAGTTCCTCATAGATGAAGTGGTCGTCGAATCCAACTGCAGCCGCGTCATGACAAGTGTTGCCGTAGACCACAGAGTCCAGCCGGACCCAGTAGATCGCGCCCAAACACATGGGACAGGGCTCACAACTGGTGTAAAGCACACAACCCGGCAACTGAAAGGTCCCCAGCGCCTGGCACGCCGCGCGGATGGCGTTCACCTCGGCATGAGCGGTTGGATCATTGGCCGACGTGACCCGGTTGACTCCGGTGGCGAGGACCTCTCCGTCCCGGACTACGACCGCTCCAAAAGGGCCGCCCTCTCCGCTGCGCACATTTTCCGTGGCCAGCCGGATGGCCAATTGCATGAAGTCATTCTCACTCTGCATGTTCATCCCTCGTCGGCGATTTCGCTTGCACTCTTCACAGGGCTGCCCGAATATCCGAAGTATGACACAGGCCTTTGTCTCCAGCCGCGTGGTGACGCCCGAGGGCGTGCGGCCGGCAGCAGTGATCGTAGAAGAGGGGCGCATTCAGGCAGTGCGCGAGCCCGGGGATGTGCCCCGCACGGCGCTCCTGCATTCATTCGGCGAACTGGTGTTGCTGCCCGGCCTGGTGGATTCGCATGTGCACGTAAACGAACCGGGGCGCACGGAATGGGAAGGCTTCGCCACCGCCACCCGCGCCGCCGCGGCCGGGGGCTACACCACGCTGGTCGATATGCCGCTCAATTGCCTGCCTGAGACCACCACGGTGGCCGCGCTCGAAGCCAAGCGAAATGCGGCCGCCGGGCAATGCCGAGTGGATTGGGTGGCCTGGGGTGGATTGACGGGCCAAAACCAGGAACACATCGCTCCCTTGGCGGCAGCAGGCGTGGCTGGGTTCAAATGTTTCCTGGTCGATCCCGGTATTGCAGGTCTGGCCTTGATCGAACCGCAGGAACTCGAGGCCGCGGCGCCAGCCCTCGCCCGCACTGGCTTGCCTCTGTTGGTCCACGCGGAGTTGGCCGAATACCTCTATCAAGGTGGAGATGAGGATGACTGGCGGCAGTACGCAACATGGCTGCGCTCGCGTCCGGATGAGTCGGAGTTGGCGGCGATCCGCATGCTCATCGGGCTTTGCCGCAAGTATCGGTTTCGCCTGCACATTGTGCATGTAGCCACGGCGCTGGCGCTCGAAGATCTGCGCCAGGCTCGCGCTGAGGGCCTGCCGGTTACAGCGGAGACCTGCCCTCATTACCTGCACTTTGTCGCCGAAGAGATTCCCGCCGGCGGCACGCTCTTCAAATGCGCGCCGCCCATCCGCTCGCGCGCCAACCGCGAAGCGCTGTGGCAAGGACTGCGCGATGGCATCATCGATTTGATCGCCACCGACCACTCCCCTTGCCCGCCGCATATGAAGGAAGGCGATTTCCGCCGCGCGTGGGGAGGGATTGCCAGCCTCAGTGTGGCTATCTCCGTTATTTGGACAGAGATGCGCACGCGGGGTCTCCCCATCGAAGACCTGGCGCGCTGGATGTCCGCGCAGCCGGCGAAGCTTGCCGGGCTGGAGGGGCGCAAAGGAGCGATCGCCGCGGGATACGACGCGGACCTGGTGGTCTTCGATGCTGATGCCGAGTTCACCTTGAGCACGGCAGATCTGCACTACCGGCACCCCGTCTCTCCGTACCTTGGGGAGCGGTTCCACGGCAGGGTGCAGGCTACATTTGTCCGGGGCGTCGCCGTATTTAAGGACGGTTCATTCCCCGATCCCCCCATCGGTAGGGAGCAGCGGCCCCAGGAAAAACTTGCGCAGGCGTGATCGCAGGTTAAGAATCAAAGGCAGTGCTTTGACTCTGAATGAGAAACAAAAGCCGGGTGCCCCATATCTCGCTCGTTTTTTGCGAGATGTGGGATACCGCAGCTGTTGACCGGTAGCCTTTTTGCCTACTTGCAGCGAACATTGAGGTTCGTGGTCTCCCACTCAAGCGAAAAAACGGCTTGAATGGGGCACCCAGCCTTGATTGCAGAAGAGGAGGTCCTATTTGCAAACCCGCGTCGTCGGCGTTTCTGTTCCTCGCAAAGAGGGCGTCCCCAAGTTAACCGGCCAGGCTCGCTATATTGACGATCTCTCTTTGCCGGGCATGATTTTTGGCGCCACGGTGCGCAGTACCATTGCCCGCGGCGCGATTGAAACCATCAAGTTCGGCGAGGGCATCGCGTGGCACGAGTTCACCATCGTCACCGCCAAAGACATTCCCGGCCGCAATGTAGTTTCGCTCATCATGGACGACCAGCCCTGCCTGGCGGACGGAATGGTCAATCATCCCGAAGAAGCGATCCTTCTGCTTGCGCACCCCGACCGCCACGCCCTGGCAGCCGCCGTGGCGGCAGTGAAGATCTGCTACAAGCCTTCACCGTCGATTCACACCATTGAAGAAAGCGAGCGCCGCGAGCTCGATCATCTGGGGCAAGGACAACATCTTCAAGAGCTACCTGATGGAAAAGGGAGATGTGGACCAGGCCTGGAAAGACGCGGCCTGGATTGTCGAAGGAGAGTACAGCACCGGGGCGCAGGAGCAACTCTACATCGAACCCAACGGGGTGATCGCACAGGCAGGCGACACGGGAGGTCTGACCGTCTGGGGTTCGATGCAATGTCCGTTTTACGTACACAAGGCCCTGGTGGCGCTCACCGGCTTACCAACGGAAAACGTGCGCGTGATACAGGCCGAAACTGGCGGTGCGTTTGGCGGCAAAGAAGAATATCCCTCGATGCTTGCCTGCCACGCCTCACTGCTGGCCATGAAATCAAAACGCCCGGTGAAGATTATCTATGACCGCATGGAAGACATGGCGGCCACCACCAAGCGGCATCCCTCGCGCACCCGGCATCGCACCGCGGTCAGCGCCGACGGTAAGCTGCTCGCCGCCGAAATCGAATTCGTCACCGATGGGGGCGCCTACGCAACCTTATCCTCAACGGTGTTGTCGCGCGGGACCATCCATGCAGGCGGCCCGTACTTCTGGCCCAACATCCGCGTCCACGCCAAGGCGTATGCCACCAACACGCCGCCGCACGGCGCCTTCCGCGGCTTCGGCGCTCCGCAAAGCCTGTTTGCCCTGGAGCGGCACATGGACCATGTGGCGAAAACTATCGGCATGGCTCCCGACGAATTCCGCCGGCGCAACTTGTTGCACCAGGGGATGACGACCTCGACCAGTCAGGTCATTCACGACCCGATCGTGCTCGATCAGATGCTCGAACGCGCGCTCAAACTCACCGATTACCACGCCAAGGTGGAGCAGTTTGCCGCGCACAACCCCGGCAGCACGAAGAAGAAGGGCATCGGCATTGCGGCGTTTTTGCACGGCGCCGGCTTTACCGGGTCCGGAGAGCGCTATCTCAATGCGCTGGCGGGCGTGGAAGCGACGGCAGCCGGCGGCGTGCGCGTGCTGGTGTCGAGCACCGAGTTCGGCCAGGGAACCAACACCATTCTTTGCCAGATTGCCGCCGAGACGCTGGGGTTGGAGTACGACGACGTCAGCATGGCTCCCGTCGATACCAGCATCAGCCCCAATAGCGGGCCGACTGTGGCCTCGCGCACGGCGATGATCATTGGCAAGATTGTGCAGACTGCGGCGTTGAAGATGCGGCAGACGTTGATCGATAGCGGGTTACTCGCAGGCTGACCGCCGGTCGCGAGCAGTTCCTTGCCGCTTGCGCCGGCTTACCGCAAGCAATTTGGCAAACTACAGTCTTTCAGCCGCTATGAGGCGGCGCCGAATATTTTCTGGAATGATGAGCTGTATAGCGGCGAGGCCTACGGGGCCTATGGCTGGGCTGTCTACGTGGCCGAAGTCACGGTCGATACTTCGACCTACAGCGTCACCATCGATGACTTCGTTGCCCTGCAGGAGGTTGGCAAGGTGCTGCACCCGGTTCTCGCCGCCGGACAGATTGAAGGCGGGGTCGCCCAGGCCATCGGCTACACGCTTTATGAGAAGGTGCTCTGGAAAGACGGGCGGATGATCAACAACCAGATGACCAACTACATCATGCCCACCGCAGAGGACATACCGCCCATTCGCGTGTTCTTCGAGGAAGTGCCTTACGAGTACGGAGCCTATGGCGCCAAAGGCATCGGCGAGTTGCCCATGGACGGGCCCGCACCCGCGATCGTGAATGCCATCGTCCACGCGACCGGCGTCAACTTCAATTCGATCCCATTGTTGCCGGAAGATATCTATCGCGGCCTGACGGCGGAGCCCGAACGTCCGGCGGAATCTTTGGCTACAGCTCTGGCGGCGGAGGGCAGCCAATGAGCGCCAGCCAATGCGAAGTCTCCTTCACCGTGAACGGCGTCGCTCACACCGTGTCGGTTTATCCCATGGAGCGCCTGCTCGACGTCTTGCGCACCGAACTGCGCCTCACCGGAGCCAAGGAGGGCTGCGGCGAAGGAGAGTGCGGTTCCTGCTCCGTGCTCATGAATGGTGAACTGGTGAATAGCTGCCTGGTTCCCGTGCTCCAGGCGCAGGGAGCTACGTTGTGCACCATCGAGGGACTTGCCCGCGACGGCGTTCTGCACCCGGTACAGAAGGCGTTTCTTAAATGTGGCGGAGCGCAGTGCGGCATCTGTACCCCGGGCATGGTTATGGCGACGGTTCATCTTCTGCGCCGCAATCCTTCGCCAACGCTGGACCAGGTTCGCGAAGGGCTGGGGGGAAACCTGTGCCGCTGCACCGGCTATACGCGCATCTTTGAAGCGGTATTGGAAGCGGCACAGGCAGGTTCGGAGACATGAGGGCCCAGCCTTCGGAGTACGAGCTGGTAGCGCCGGGCAAACTATCCGGGGTGCTCGAACTGCTGGCGCGCGAGCCGGGAGTGTGGCTGCCGATTGCCGGCGGCACCGAAGTGATGGTGCAGTATGGCGCGGGAAGGCTCGGAGCGCGCAAGCTGGTCAGCCTGTGGGGACTGCCGGAGTTGCGCCGTATCGAACGCACCGAACAGGAGCTGATCATCGGCGCGGGATGCACCTACAGCGATTTGAGAAATCATCCCGTGGTTGCGCAGGAGTTCCCTCTGCTCGCCCGCGCGGCCTCCTGGACCGGCAGCATTGCCAACCAGAACCGCGGCACGCTCGGGGGCAACATCGTGAACGCCTCTCCGGCCGCCGATTCCCTTCCCGCTTTGCTGGTCTACGACGCCGAACTGCTTTTGATTTCTGCTCGCGGCCCGCGGCGCATTCCCTATGGCGATTTCCATACCGGCTACAAGCAGACCAGGCTGGCGCCCGATGAGATCATCTCCGGCATTGCGCTGCAACCGCGATTTGCCGGCTACTACTCGTACTCCCGCAAAGTGGGCACGCGCAACGCGCAAGCCATCGCCAAGCTCTGCCTGGCCGGGCTGGGCAGAGTCTCCGACAACAAAATCGAGGACGTGCGGCTGGCCATCGGCAGTATGGCGGTCACGCCGTTGCGGCTGCGGCGGACGGAAAAGGTGCTGCTTGGCCGGGCATGGAGTCCGGCCTTGGTTGGCGAAGCGCGGCAGGCGCTGGAGGCGGAAGTCGCTCCCATCGATGACATTCGCTCCAGCGCCGCTTACCGGCTGCATGTTGCCGGCAATCTGCTGCAGGAGTTTCTCGAGGGCCTCTTCCAATGAACCGGTGCTGGTGCGTTGGCATGCGCTGCCGCGCGATGAAGCGGCGCCGGAGATTCTCTCCTGCTGCGGCTCTCATGCCTGGGCCGCGCGGTTAGCGGCGATGCGCCCATTTGCCGACGAACCGAGTCTCTTCGCCGCCGCGGACCGCTGCTGGCAGCGATCTGCCCGAAGCGGACTGGCTGGAGGCCTTCCGCAGCCATCCGCGGATTGGAGAGAAGCACGCGCAGAATAAGACCACCGCTGCCTCCGCCGCGTGGTCCAGCGCTGAGCAGAGCCGGATGATAGAAGCGGATGCTGCTATCCTACTGCGGATGCAACAGGGTCATCGCGAGTACGAGGAGCGTTTTGGGCGGATCTTTATCGTCTGCGCCAGCGGGAAACAGCCGGCGGAAATGCTGCAGATCCTGGAGCAGCCGCCTGAGCAATGATCCCGCGGAGGAGTTGCTGGAATCGGCCGCGCAACAACAGCAGATCATGCAGCTAAGGCTGCGCAAGTGGCTGGCTGGACCGGGGGCCGCGTGAGCCGCATCTCCACCCATGTGCTCGATACCGCGCTCGGCCGCCCGGCTGCCGGCATGATGGTGCATCTGGAATACGCCGGCGCCTCGGGCCAATGGGAAAAACTGGGCGCGCACGAGACCGATGGCGATGGCCGCTGCGCTAACCTTCTGCCCCAGGATGAGCTAGCTTTACGGCCGGGGCAATACCGGCTGCGCTTCGAGACTGGGACCTATCACGCGGCGCAAGTCGGTCAAGGGGCTTTACCTCACGGTTGAGATCATCGTGACCGTGCGCCCGGAGGACACCCATTTGCACGTTCCATTACTTTTGAGTCCGAATGGCTATACCACCTATAGAGGGAGCTAGCCGGTGATTGCTCTGGCAGAAAATACCTACGGAAAATCGAGCGTGCGCGTGATGAAGGTGCAGCGCGATGGTCCGTTGCATACCGTGAAGGAGTGGAAAGTCGAAGTACTGCTCTCCGGCGACTTCGAAAGCTGCTTCACCGTGGGCGATAACAGCGAAATTCTGCCCACGGACACGATGAAGAACACCGTGTATTCGCGCGCCCGCGAAAGCACGGCCGAGTGTATCGAAGACTTTGCCCGGGAGTTGGCTGAGTTTTTTCTGGCTCGCAATCCGCAGGTCGAACAGCGTCGCCATCACCATTGCCAGCACAGCGTGGGATCACGCTGTGGTCCGAGGGAAACCGCATCCCTCCACCTTTGTTCGCGGCAGCAGCGAGACCCAGACCACTGCGGTTACGTATATCCGAGGGGGAGCGGTCTCTGTCATTTCGGGCCTTGACGGTCTGGTGGTGCTGAAGACGGCCAACTCCGGCTTCGAGGGATATCTGCACGACTCGCTGACCACTTTGCCGGAGACGGCGGACCGCCTCTTCGGCACCTCGATGCGTGCGCAATGGAAATATCAGTCCGCGGTCTTGCCTTTCGAGCAGCTGCGCAGCAAGCTGCGCGAGACGCTGATCCAGGCCTTTGCCGAGCACGACAGCAAGTCGGTGCAACACACCCTCTATGCCATGGCCCAGGCTGCGCTTGAAGCCGTACCGGAGATCACGGACATAGAGCTGGCCATGCCCAACAAGCATTGTCTGCTGGTCGATCTCTCCCGCTTCGGGCAGACAAATCCCAACCAGATCTTCGTGCCCACGGATGAGCCCTATGGCAACATCGTGGCCCGTATCTGTAGAGAAGGTTAATCATGGGATTCTGAACCGGCGGGTATACCACTGCTTTCGGAGACCGGACGGTTGCTTTGGACCTCAGCCACGAGTTGGAGAGAGCGAGGGTCGTGGTATCCCACATCTCGCAAAAAACGGGCGAGATGTGGGGCCCACGCGTCGATCTGTGGTGGGGACAGATCTGCAATTTGTGGTTGGGACATGGTTTTCCAAGGGGTATGAATGCAAGTTGAAATGCGAGAGCAGGCGGAGAAAGTCATTGCCCGCTGCCGCTATCTCGCCCAATTCACCGAAGAGCCGGGCCAGATCAAGCGTACCTTCCTCTCCCCCGCGATGCGCGAGTGTATGCAGGCCGTGCAGGGCTGGATGGAAGCTGCGGGCATGCAGGTCGTGACCGATGCAGCCGGCAATCTCCGCGGACGGTATCCGGGCGCCTCGAGCACTTCTCTGATGATCGGCTCGCATCTCGACACGGTGCCCAATAGCGGCGCCTTCGACGGCGTACTGGGCGTGATGATGGGGTTGGCCCTGATCGAGTCCCTGGAGCGGGAGAAGCTGCCCTTCGCCATCGAACTCGTCGGATTCTCAGAAGAAGAGGGTGTACGTTACAGCCTTCCTTTCATCGGCAGCCGGGCGCTGGTTGGACGCTTGGATGCGGAACTGCTGGAGACCAAGGATGGCGACGGAATTTCGCTGGCGCGCGCGCTGACATCCTTCGGACTGGATCCTGCGAAACTTGACCAGTGCGTCGTTAAGCGACGATGTGGCCGGGTACCTCGAGTTCCACATCGAGCAGGGCGTGCTGCTGGAAAGCGAAGATAGGTCGCTCGGGGTAGTGCAAGCGATCGCCGGCCAGACCCGCGCGGAGATCACCTTTACCGGCCGGGCCCGTCATGCCGGCACGACGCCGATGCGGCTGCGCAACGATGCCGTCGCGGGGGCGGCAGAGTGGATCAGCGAGGTGGAGCGGGTGGCTCTGGCGACGCCGGGCATGGTGGCCACCGTCGGCGATCTGCGCACCCACCCGGGAGCGGGGAATGTCGTTGCCGGACAGTTGCGCGCCAGCCTCGATGTACGCCATGGAGAGGATGCGGTTCGCCACCAGGCGGTGGACCACCTGCTCGCCGAGGCGGTGTCGATCGCCAAACGGCGCGGCCTCACCACGATGAGTAAAATGCTGATGGACCAACCCGCGGTGACCATGGACGCTCGCTTGTGCGCGCTGGCGCAGGATGCGATCCGCGAGCATTGGAATCGAACCGCTCTCCATGGTAAGCGGGGCCGGCCACGATGCCATGATTTTGGCGGAGCGGGTTCCCAGCACGATGATCTTTCTACGCAGTCCGGGCGGCATCAGCCATCATCCCGACGAGTCCGTTCGTCCTGAGGATGTGGAACATGCTCTGGCCGCCGGCCTGGCATTTTTGCGCAACTTTGACAGTTGCGGGGCACTACCCATCAATAAGGAGCAAAGCACTCCGCATGTATAACCTGGGACATACCCGCAGCGACCGCCAGCCCACCCACCTGCTGCAAACGCCGGATACTTTTGTGGGCATCCCGTTGCCCGGTTTCGATTCTGTAACCGTTATTGTGCACACGGCGCCTGCCATCGGAGCCGCCTTCACCCAGTACACGGCGGAGTTCGAGCCCGGAGGTTCGCTGGGTCCGGCCCATGGCCAGCGCTTTCTCTATTTGCTGGAAGGCGCGGTATCGGTGGTTGTGGGCGGTAAGACGCAGCAGCTTACGCCCGGGGGATTTGCCCATCTGCCGGCCAACCAGCCGCACACCGTGAAGGCGTCCACGCGAAGCCGCGTCGCGGTGATCGAGAAGCCGGCCATATCGCTGCTCGACGAGGCCCCCGAGCCGGCTATTTTTGGGAGCGAGGACGCCGTCGCCTCGCAGCCCCTGGGTGGGGACGAAGCGCTCCAGGTAAAGCAGCTGCTGCCGACCACGCCGGGCCTCGACTACGCGGTGAACACCATGACTTACCAGCCCGGCGCTGCGCTGCCCCAGGTGGAAATCCACGTGATGGAGCACGGGCTGCTGATGCTCCAGGGCGGTGGTATCTACCGGCTGGGGAACTCCTGGTACCCGGTGCAGACGGGAGATTTTATCTGGATGGCGCCCTATTGCCCGCAGTGGTTCGGCGCGCTGGGCAAGACTCCGGCAAAATACCTGATTTACAAAGACTGGAATCGCCACCCGATCCCTGGACGGTAGAGCAGAACCCGCAATGCTGTTTCCAGCGAAAGGATCGTCAGACTGGATTTTTCCTCAAGAAAAATCCAACCTCGCGATGTTGGACCGGGTAGACTTATGCGGGTTCTGCTCTAAACACCTATGCAAGTGCGAATAGATCGAGATCGATTGCTCTCCGACATCGAGATGCTGGCCTCGTTTTCCGAGGGCACGCCTCCTGGTATCTCCCGGCTGGTCTTTGCCGAGGCGGACCAGGAGGCACGCATCTGGCTCAAGGCTCAATGCCGCGACGCCGGCTTGTCCGTGCGCGAAGATGCGGTCGGCAATATGTTTGCCCGCTGGACCGGCGCCCGGCCTGAGCTTGGGGCGATCGGCACCGGGTCTCATATCGATGCCATTCCCCACTCGGGAAAGTTTGACGGCACGGTGGGCGTGCTGGGCGGCCTGGAGGCGATCCGTGCTTTGCGGCAGAGCGGATTCCAACCACAACGCTCCATCGAGCTGTTGCTCTTTACCGCCGAGGAGCCCACGCGCTTCGGTCTCGGATGCCTGGGCAGCCGGATGTTGGGCGGCGGCCTGGACAGCGCCGCCGACACGCAGCCTGAAAGACTCCGAAGGCAACACGCTGGCCCAGCTGCGCGCCGCCGCGGGCTTCCATGGGCTCGCTCGACCAGGTGCGCCTGCGCGATGGCTACTATGCAGCCTTTGTCGAATTGCACATCGAGCAGGGTCCGCTGCTGGAGAAGGAAGGTTTGGCGGTGGGTGTTGTCACCAGCATCGCTGCGCCCGCGGCTCTGCGCATCCGCGTGGAGGGCGAGGGTGGCCATGCCGGAGGCGTGCTCATGCATGACCGCAAGGACGCCTTTTGCGCCGCCGCGGAGATCGTGCTCGCCATCGAAGAACGCGCGCTTGCGACCGGCTCTGTGGACACCTGCGCCACCGTGGGCAAGTGCCATGTATATCCGGGAGCGGTGAACAGCATTCCCAGCCGGGTAGAGATGGAAGCTGACATCCGGGACACCGACGAACAGCGTAGAAACCAGGTGCTGCGCGAGATCGAGCAGGCCTGCGCGCGGGTAGCAGCCAAGCGCAATGTTCAGGTGCAGGTTACGCCCATCAATGCCGATGCTCCGGCCACCTGCGCGCCGCAGATCATCGATGCCTTGTCGCAGACTGCGGCGGAGAATGGGCTGGCCTACAAAAAGATGGTCAGCCGCGCCTACCACGACTCACTGTTCATGGCCCGCATCGCGCCGGTGGGGATGGTGTTCATCCCTTGCCGTGGGGGAGTGAGCCATCGCCCCGACGAGTACTCCGCACCGCAGGAGATCGAGAATGGCGCCAAGGTGCTGGCAGGCACCCTGGCCAAGTTGTCACAAGTGGAAAGCTAAAAAGGGTGCGTTGAGTGCTGTGGTATCCCACTCAAGCCCGGTTCTGGCTTGAGTGGGATACCACAGCACTCGACGTTCTTTCTATGCCTGGCCCTCTACATCGGGCATGACAAGGTAGAGCAGAACAATCCCTACAATCGCGAACATGCGGCCGGCAGCGGCTTCGCCGCTCCATTCCTTCGACTGCCACATCAGAAACCACTCATTGCCTACACTCAAAAAAGCCGTCAGCCACATCACCAAGCTGAGCGTGAGCGCCACAACTCCCAGCCTCTTGGCGGCATTGAAGGTGGCCGCGCTCGATCGCAGATTGCGGACCAGCAGAAATCCTGCCCGAATACAAGAGCAGACCCGTCACAATCTCCCAGCAGACGATGGATACAAAAAAGAACCAGGGAGCAGCAGGCGAGTGAATGGAGCGCCACATCCCGTGGTTTCCCGGATAGGTGGTATCCATCAGCAGAACGTGGCGCACGAAGGTCAGATTGGAGTTGTAGTCGTTCGTATTGTTAAACACCACCACGCGTGTAGTAGAAACCGAGGGCAAAGAGAAGCAGCGCCTTGGAGGCACGAATCGTCATTTTTGTTCTCCTGGTGTTTCCCCTGGTGCGAAGGTAACAAAGTAGGCGCGCAGTGCAGCAATGGTCTGGTCATCATACCCGGGGCTGCCGGCCATTCTGCTGTGCGGGTTCAGTGCCTGCGGATTGCGTACGTACTTGGCAAAGAATTCCGGGCTTCCCTTGGCCATCGCCGCCAGCACAGGCCAGGGGATAGAGGCCATTTGGCCCCCCTCGGCGCCCATGTTGTGACAGCGATAGCAATTCTGTTGCGCAATCCGGTAGCCGTCCATGACCGGCGAGCCGGGCGCGAAATTGCCGTGAGGCATAATAGCGCCGAGAACCTCGCTCTCGCGGCGGAAGTCGAGGCGCACGACCTGAAAAGGAATCTGCGCTTCGTCGCTGTGGGAAAGCACTTTGAACGACGGAGTAAAGCTGGGGTTCGCGATCACATAAGGTCCCAGCTCTCCGCCGTTCTCCGCCTTGGGCCAGCCCTCCTGCGATTTGCCATTCACCGTCAGCACCAGCACTGGATGGTGGGCGGCAAGATAAGAGGCCGGGTAGGGGCTGCGATACCCGTCTTTGCATATCGCCAGCACCATATCCGCATCGGCACCCAACGAACGCCGCAGCTGATCGAGAGCGACGCCGCTCACTCGAGCCGGTACGGGAAAGTTCGCATCCATGGAGGTCATGAAACTGACCTGGGGTAAATGAAGCAGGTCCTGGTACGAGATAAATTGGCCTGCACCCGAGATCGCTCCGCCGACCTCGAGGTCCGTAGGGGCTTGCCGGGTTGCGTGCAAGAGTGGACTGTGTGGTGCGGTTTGGGCGGAAAGCAACAGCGTGCCGGCAACGATCAGGGCGGCAACCACTCGTTTCATTGGCCTATGCTAAAGCATTTTTTCTAAACAGACGGAAAAACCAGGCGATAGAGACCTGGTCTATTTGGAAACCGCCGGCGTAGTGTTGGGCGGTTCACCTTTGCGCACAGCGGCAACACCCTTCCAATCCTCCAGATCCTGATTGGGTTTTTCTTTCCTGTATCTGGCATAGAGTGCAATGCCTTCGGGATCCTCAAGAATGTCTACCTGAACGCCCTTGTCACGCATCATCTGCTCGGTCCCGGAAGCATTGGTGACGTCGCCGACGACCACTCTCTTAAACTGTCGCATGTAAATCAGCGTGGCACAGATTTCACAGGGGGTAAGGGTGGTGAATATCGTGGTTTTGCCGAAGTCCAGACGCCCGGCATCCCGCGCTGCGGACGTTTCACCGTGGTTATAGGGATGGTTTTCCTGAACTAATGTGTTATGCCCCTTGCCCACGATCTTGCGGGTTTCATCGTCAATGATCACCCCTCCAATCGGACAGCCGCCTTCTTCATACCCTTTGCGCGCCAGCAGGACCGCGATCCGCATGAAGTCCCGGTCTGCGAGTTTGCTGAAGAATCCGTCTTCGACGATCGTCGTCAGGCTCCGGGTGGGGAGATGAGCAATGGTGTTCAGAACCTCCTGGGTAACAGGCGTATCGCTGGTAATAAATGCGTTCATAGGATCCTCGAATAAGGAGCTTCATTCTCTAAGGAAAACGGGAAAAAGGAAAGAGACGAAATGATATAGATTACGAATACATGAGTGCTGAGAAGCGATTGCTGGAGCTAGGAATTGTCTTGCCCGAGGGACCTGCGCCGGGAGGCAATTATCTTTCCGCGAAGGCTGTCGGAAATCTGCTCTATCTCGCAGGTGTGATCTCCACCGGCACAGACGGTGTGATCACCGGCACCGCCGGCGCCGATCGAAGCATCGCCGAAGGCTACGCCGCGGCCCGCGCCTGTGCCCTGACCCAACTTGCGGTGCTCAAGCACACGCTGGGTTCGCTGGACAAGGTTCGCGAGATCGTCAGCGTGAACGGCTACGTCAATGCCGTTGCCGGTTTTCCGGATTCGCCCGCGGTCATCAACGGCGCCTCCGATCTTTTGGTGGCCGTCTTCGGAGACCAGGGCCGCCACGTGCGCGCCGCCATCGGCGTGAGCGCGCTTCCCCGCAACGCGCTGGTTGAGTTGCAGATGATCGTGGCGGTATAAGGAGCCCATGGCCGAACACCGGTTAACCGCTGAGCCCACTCATTCGCGCTGGAATCGCGCGCTGGAGCCGCGGCTCACCATCGCCTCCGGAGATACGGTGCACATGAGCTGCCTCGACTCGAGCGGCGGCGCAGGTAACGCCGGACTCGAGCGTGGAAGATTTTCTGGCCATCGACCGGGGCAGGATTCATGCCTTGACCGGACCCATCCGCATCGAAGGCGCGGAGCCCGGGCGATGTGCTGCAGATCGACGTGCTGCAGGTGGAGCACCGCGGCTGGGGTTGGACGAGCGTGATTCCCGGCCTCGGCTTTTTAAAAGAGCAGTTTCGTGAGCCCTATCTCTTTCACTGGGCGCTCGACCCCCAGGTAAGTCTTTCTCTGGGGCCGGCCATTGTCCCGCTGCGTCCTTTCTGCGGAGTGATGGGCGTTGCCCCGGCCGAAGATGGCGAGTTCCGGACTCGTCCCCCCGGCCGCTTCGGCGGCAACATGGATGTGCGCGAGCTTTGCACCGGAGCCACTCTATATCTGCCGGTGCTGAACGCGGGCGCCCTCTTTTCCGCCGGGGACGCGCACGCTGCCCAGGGCGATGGCGAAGTCTGCATCAACGGCATCGAGTGCCCGGCGGATGTGACTCTGCGCTTCCGCGTACATCGGCACCAAACACTCTTCGGACCGTTGGTCGAATCCGCAGAGTCGCGCTCTCCGGACGCGCCCCCCGATGCATGGATCGTAGTCGAGTCCGATACAGACGCCTTGCAAGCTGCTCGAGCGGCCACCTTGCGTATGGTGGAGTTGCTGATCGCCCGGTGGTCGTTTACCCCCATCCACGCGTATCTGCTGTGCAGCGTGGCGATGAAACTGCGGCTTAGCCAGGTGGTCAACGAACCCATGATCACGGTGAGTGCAGCGATGCCCAAATGCGTGCTGCCTTCGAGGAAGATGTTCTAAGCACTATGCTGATCAACGACCCATCGACTGTTGCCGAGCTGCGCGAACTGTATCCCCGCTACGAGCAAGCCCTGGTCTCGAACGATGTGGAGACCCTGATGAGCATGTTCTGGGCCTCACCCTACGTGGCGCGCTTCGGTCCCAGCGAGAGCCTTTACGGCATCAGCGAGATTGAGGCCTTTCGCAAGGGACGTTCCCCAGCCAACCTTCAGCGAACCATCAAACGGCTCGATATTGTCGCTTTTGGCAAAGACTTCGCCAGCATCACGCTGGCCTTTGAGCGGGAAATCGAAGGCCGGATCACACGCGGGCGCCAGAGCCAGACGTGGGTTCGGCTTCCGGAAGGATGGCGCATTGTCTTTGCCCACGTATCGTTACTTCCCTGAGTTACTTGCCCGAGGGCTGCCCGGTGAAACCGCGTTTTTGCGCTGCATCTTGTAGGGTGCAAGCAGTGTCCTGTTTCAGGTCATCGCGAGCGACGCAATTTTGCTTGGCTCCGCTAACCACTTTGGGCTATCCTCAACGCAGTCCCTCGAATCCATCGGTTGAGTTTGGGCCGTCACCCTGTCGTGACCTTTCTGGTTACACCGACCTCGTAGTCGCATAAAGAAAAAACTCAGAGTCTAGTCCCAGCTTCTCTCTCATGCGAGGCATGTCCACATGTATTTGAAGTCCAGAAAGTTCTTTTCGACAGCAGTCCTGCTGGTCTCGATCGCCCTCTCGCAGCCCTGCACAATGCAGGCGCAGCAAACCCTGGGTGGAATCACAGGAACGGTGGTTGACCCTTCCGGAAGCGCCGTTCCCGGCGCCGAGGTCAAGGCCACATCGGAAGATACAAAGCTGGAGCGCACAGCGCAGAGCAATGCGCAAGGTAGCTACGTATTAAACGATCTCCCCATCGGCAAATACACCGTGACGTTTACCAAGGACGGCTTCTCGACCGAACGCTACCCGAGCATCCTGGTGCAGGCGGACCGCACAGTTTCGCTGCAGGCGCAACTGAAAGTGGGCACGGTAGCCGACTCGGTTGAGGTCGATGTGAATCCCCTGCTGAATGCCGTCGACACCACCAACGGCTATGTCATGGATAGAGCGCAGATCGAAGTCCGTCCCGCTGCCCACCGGCAGCTTTACCGGTGTCGCTATTCTCTCTCCCGGTGTGAATGCTGAGTTGCCTGGCGGCACCGGCGTCAACTCTGGTCTGGGCAATGCTCCCATCTGGGCTAACGGCGAACGTGACACCAGCAACAGCTTCCTGCTGAACGGCGTCGACGGCAGCAACCTCTTCAACGGCAAGAGCACCAGCCAGGTCGCCTCTTCGCGTGTGGGCCCGAGTACGGGCGTAGGTAATACCGGCGGCGGCGGTGTGATTCAGTCGAGCGCTTCGGTGTATCTGTCGATCGGCAACTCCCTTCCCTCGCCTGCGCCAGAGACCATTCAGGAAGTGCGCGTGAACGCGTCGATGTATGACGCGCAACAGGGCGCAACCAGCGGCGCGCATATCGACCTGAGCACCATTTCCGGCACCAACGACTACCACGGAACGCTCTATCTGCATCGCGCCACCAACTGGCTCAATGCTGCTCCGTTCTTCTTTAACCAGGACAATGCAGTGCCGCAAAATGACAAGAATCCGCAACTGCACCGCTACACTCTCGGCGGAACTGTGGGCGGCCCTATCATCAAGGATAAGCTCTTCGGATTTTTGGCTTATCAGCACCTGCACGTCAGCGATGCGGAGATTGGCGACTCCTTCCTGGATGTGCCGGTGGGATTGACGGACGATCGCAGCCCGCAGGCCCTGGCCGCCATCGCCAATCTTCGAACGGCTACGATGCGCCCGCGGCGATCGATCCGGTCGCGCTCGCCTTGTTCAATTCGCCAGCCCTAAAGGGCGAACCGGGCAAGTACCTTATCCCCAATGCCATTCCAGGCGCGGTATTGCAGCCGGGCGAAGTTTTCAACGCCTTCATGCCTGGAACAGCAACCTTCATCGGCGACCAGGCGGTGGCCAACCTCGACTACAACGCGACCAGCAAAGATACCGTGGCGTTGAAGTACTACTATCAGCACGACCCTACGGCCGCTCCTTACGCTTATTCCAACGTTCCCGGCTTTACCCAGAAGCTGGACGCCGGCTCACAGGTCTTTTCCATCAACAACACCTACTTGGTCGGATCGAACCTGAGCACGCAGCAGACCCTGGGTTATCTGCGGGAGAAGCTCTACAACACCAATGATCAGGCCTTCGGGCCTGGCAACATTCCGGGTGGGAGCTACCCGTCGGCCTCGATCGACACCTTCGGCTCGAATTATTTCCCTGGGGTTACCATCATCCATATCCTGGGCGACAGCAAGATACCGGGCATCGGCGACTAGCCTGAATATCGGCGCGAGCGCGGGTTCCCAGGGATCGTTGACGGGCGTCTTCCAGAATCGCCTGCAGCCCTCCGCGAATGCGATCTGGGTAAAAGGGAAACACAGTATCGGGTTCGGCGGCAGCTATAGCTTCACCCAACTCAACATCAGCGATCGCCGCCCGGGCACGGGCACGGTCGCAACCAGCGGACCTTGGCCAATTCCTGCACGGATTGGTCACCCCCGATGACGAGCTACAACGTGACCACTTTCTGCAGGGCAACGCCAATCGCTATTACCGAGCCAACCAGCTCGGCCTGTTCCTGCAGGATAAGTTCCAGATCAAGCCCAATCTGACTTTGACCGGCAGGCCTGCGCTACGACTGGGACGCCGGGATGACAGAAAAGTACGGAAACATCTTCAACTTCGATCCCTCCCTTTACTCCTACGTCTCGCCCACCGGACCTCTGCCAGGCGGCGAGACCGCCGGAAGCCTGGGAGCCAACCCAGAGCGGCTTCATCATCGCCGGCAACAACAAGAATGGAACCGCAGGGGTTAGCAAAACCACCCTCACGGGTCGCCAGTGGGGCTTTGCTCCTCGTATCGGCGCGGCCTGGGAGCCGACGAAGTTCAACAACAAAGTTGTGGTCCGCACCGGCATGGGCATGTACTACGACCGAGGCGAATTGTTCAGCTACTTCTCGCCCGGCTATCGCTATCGGCTTGACACCGGCGGACCATTCGGCGTGGTGCAGCAGGTTCCCTTCGTGACCACCCAGAGCTGCCCGGCCGCAACCTATCAGGACGGTTATATCCCCACCTGCGGCGGTGGTACTTCCGGTTCCCTGGAGTACCCGTACACCAACGTGCAAAGCCCAGCGCCGATTAATCCCAACGCCTCGGATTTCGCCGCCTATCTGCCGAATGCGACCTCGATCATCAACGGAGCCGCAGCCGATCTCGCTTGGCGTTTACGATCGGCAAGAACAAGCTGCCTTACTCCATCAACTACACCCTGGACGTCCAATGGCAGCCGCGCAACGATCTGGCCTTCGATTTTGGCTACGTTGGCAACCTGGGCCGCCACCAGGTGATCCCGGTCCCGTTCAACCAGCCCAACATCGCGTCGCCCTCGACTCCGATTCACGGTCAGAACTACTCCTACGGCTACACGCCCACCAACCCCGACGGCAGCTTCATCACCTGGGGGACGGCACCACAGCGCTCTATAATTTTGAAGGCGGCAACATCGATCTGCGCGTTCCGTATATCGGGTACGCGGCTGAGTCCATCAGCTATAAGGCAGCCGGTGTCTCGGCCTACAACGCCCTGCAGGTGCATGTGGAGAAGCGCATGAGCCACGGACTGCAGGTGGGGGCGTCCTATACCTACTCCCATGCCCTGGACGAGCAGAGCGCCCTGGGGCTGTTCTATAACGGCAATAATCCGCTCAATCTCCGTGACGGTTACGCGTCTTCTGACTTCGACCGTACCCATGTCTTCAACTTCACCTATGTTTACCAACTGCCGGATTTCTACGGCAAGTCCACGTGGACGGGTCGCCTTACTGATGGGTGGTCGCTGGTCGGGCTCACCGTTTTGCAGAGTGGTCAGCCATTCAGCGTGGTCGACTTTAGCGGCGCCGTCGGCAGTCTTTACTACAGCATCTCCGACGGCATTACCAACCCTATCGTGCCTTTGAACTATGCTGCTTGCTCGCCGAAGAAGGCGGAAACGGGCCACTCCGGAGCGTTCGGAGTGAATTACCCTCCCGCACTCAACCCGCAATGCTTCACCGTTCCCCTGGTGACGCCGTCCAGCCCTCTGGCTGCGGCCATCCCGGCAGGCGATACGGTTGAGACCAGCTTCACCAACGGTCAGCGCAACATCTTCCGCCAGTCATCGCAAAAGCGGGCGAGATATTTCACTGGTGAAAATGACCAGCATCACCGAGCGTTTCAACCTGAAGTACACGTTTGATGTGTACAACCTGACTAACAGCGCCAGCTTTGACGTCCCGGGCAATGAGGTATTTCAGAACCAGTACTTTAATCAATTCCCCGCAGCAGGGCAGACTGCCTTAGCCACGGGATGCAATTCCAGCGGCGACCAGACGAATGAAAGCTTTTATAACTGCCCGGCCGGCCTTGGCTTTGTAACCCATACCATCGGCGCTCCGAGGCAGATACAGATGTCGCTGGCACTCACGTTCTAACGCAAATTCGTTAACCACTAAGAAAGCCGGATGGCAGAAGGAGCCATCCGGCTTTTGTTTTGTCACCTCTGTCCGCCGGTTTGTCGACCATTCAATGGCGCAGCCGCCGAGCCTCATAGATCCGTAGGTTCGCACAGGCGGACTCAAGCAAGGGCGTGAACAGGCCAGATTTGCTTCCTCGGTCAAGCAGGTCGCCGAGGATTTGATCCACCTCTACGGGGGCGTTCTTGCTTAGATCGCGATACATGGAGGACGTTAGGGTCGACCCGTGTGTGGTGAGCATCTTCTGAGTCCGAGCCAGGAATGCATCGCCTGGCGCGTAGCCGCACGCGGTGGAGATGGCGCTACATTCGCCAAGTATCGCCCGCGCGAGTTCTGCACCGCCGGGTACGGCTTCGATCTCTCCGATGTTGCCGCGCATGAGGCAAGTCGCAGCGCCCAGGCTAGCGAGCATTACCCACTTCTCCCACATTTCCTGAAGGATGTTGTCTGATGTTCTGGCCTCAAACACCGCCCCCTGCATGACCTGGTTGAGAGCATTCATGCGCGCAGAAATACCCCCTATGCGCTCGCCATAGACCAGCCGGTGAACATCCGTCAGTTGGACGATGCGGCCATCCTTATCGACCTCCGCGGCAATGAGGCAAACTCCGCCGATCACGCTGTCTTCTCCAAATTGGCGCGCCAGTAGCTCAAGATGACGCATTCCGTTTAATAAGGGTAGGATCATGGTGCCCGGTCCTACCGCTGGGGCGAAGTCGTTGATCGCCGCTTCCAGGGAGTACGCTTTGACGCAAAGGATGATCAGGTCGTAGGCGCCGGCGATCTCGCCGGCCAGGATGAGCTTGGGATGGAGCGTCCCATTGCCATGGGGACTGATGATGCGCAAACCATGTTCGCGAATGACCTCTGCCTGGCGAGCGCGCACGAGGAAGGTTACATCTCGCCCGGCCTCAGCCAGGCGGCCGCCAAAGTAGCCACCGACGGCGCCAGCGCCGATTACCAGTATTCGCATCGCCGTATTATGTGGGATTCATGCTTCCGGCTGCAATCGGGTAGATTACTTGACGACATTCGTTCTGGAGATCACCAAGCCTGCGCAGTCTGTATGCCACGCTGCATACTAAGAGCATGACCTTACCGATGTTCCATCCTTTTGATCAGCTTGCAGTGAAGCTCCTGGATGTCTCTCCGGACGGCGAAGACGGAGCGCACGATCTATCCCACATGGTGCGCGTGTGGCGCAGCGCTAAGTTGATCCAGCAGGAGGAGGGTGGCGACCTGGAAATGCTGGCGGCGGCCGTCCTGCTGCATGATTGTGTTCAGGTTGCGAAGGATTCTCCTTTGCGCAGCAAGGCGTCAGTGCTGGCAGCGAACGAAGCGCGTGTTCGCCTGGAAGCAATTGGGTGGGAGCCACGCCGTATCGACACGGTTGCATGCGCCATCGAGAGCCACAGCTTCTCTGCCGGAATCGCACCGACGAGTATCGAGGGCCGCATCCTGCAAGACGCCGATCGTTTGGATGCCATCGGTTTTTGCGGCATCGCACGATGTTTCTATACCGCAGGCCGCCTGGGCTCGCGACTGTATGACCCGGCTGATCCATTGGCAAAGACACGCCCGCTGGATGATAGCCGAAATGCGTTGGACCACTTTCCCAAGAAGCTGCTGACTTTAGAGGGGAACTTCAAGACACGCAGAGGCCAGGAGCTGGCGAGCGAGAGACATCGACAGCTCGATGCGTTTTATCGCGGCATGCTCTCCGAGGTACTGGAGTAGCGCGTCTCTCCCAATCGCGCCCCCATAGGCGATGTTGGAAAAGTTAACCCCCATCCCTTTGGTATCCTGCTGCCGTTTATCATTGAGTAACGTTGGTGTCGCGCCCATAGACCGTTTGGCCCATTTGGCCGCCTCTTGGTGGAATCTTCTGGACTCACAGCCGGCGGCATGTTTCTCATATACGCAGGGGTAATTTTTGGCAATCATGGTTTCATCGATGCGCCCTCCCAGACCCGCACACCAGGATCGACGGATGCTCTTCGTTCGCTTGCTCGTAGCCCTCATCCTCTTCCTGCCCCTCGGCGTGCATCGGGCCCAGGCCCAGAGCGCAGCTCTCCCTCAGCTCCAGTCCGCTGATCCCATCGTTGCCGACCTGTTTCGGCGGAGCGGTTCCACAGGAATGGTGGTTGTGGTTGTCCGCGGCAATGAGACATGGATGCAAAGCTATGGTCAGACTTATCCCGGCTCCCACCAGAAGCCGAATGCTGACTCGCTCGTTCGTCTTTGCTCGTTGTCAAAGATCATGACAACGGACCTGCTGGTGAAGCTCGTCGCCGACGGACACGTTTCACTCTCCGACCCGCTGCAGAAGTTCGCGCCGCGTAATATCACGGTTCCCGTGCGCACGGTTCGTGGCCTGAGCGGGCCTCCTATCACCCTGCGTGATCTGGCTACGCACACCTCCGGCCTCCCGCGCGAAATCGCTTATCCAGCTGGCGATGCCGGGCATTTCACGTTTCCCGACTATAACTTTCGCTGGCAATGGCTCCCTGGCTATCGCCTGCGCTTTGCTCCTGGAACCGCCGCACACTATTCGAACATCGGTTTCGACCTGCTCGCGGATGCATTGTCGGCCGCTGCCGGCAAACCCTATCCGCAACTCTTTGCCGACCGAATCGCTAAACCCCTTGGACTGCGCGACACGACGCTGAGCCCGACTCCCGGCGAGTGCGCTCGCCTTCTCATCGGAGCCAGGAATGAGGGTCCGTGCAGCGATACGACGGCGGCTGAAGGGTCGGGAGGCATGTACTCGACCGCGAACGACATGACGCGTTGGCTGCAATACCTGCTTGATCTGCCCGGCGTCCCCGTGCACCAGGATCCCGCCGCAACTGCGACGTATATCCAAGCCTCGCAACTCCGCTGGACTCAGGGGCTGGCACACGCCGGTGTTCCCACCGGCATCGGCCTGGGGTGGGTGCACATCAACCAACCGGATGATTCAGCGATGATCATTGAGAAAACCGGTGGCGGCGCGGGCTACACCACCTATATCGCTCTCAATCCCGGGCGGCACATTGGCATATTCGTCGCAGCTACCGAAGGCAGACATGAAGGAGCCAACATTTTCCGCGAGAGCAACGATCTGCTGGTGTATCTCGCCGGGATCACTTCGGATTCCATGGAAGTTGCGGCCAAAGAGACCGGCTCAGATGCAGCGGGACGGGCACGGGCTAGCAGACAGATTACGCGGACAAGTGTTCTCGCTGCAGTCCAGTAGGTTCCGCACATCGCGCCGGAAAAAGAACGTGCCCGGACGTCAGTCCTGGGTGAACTCGACCACACGGGAATGCTATGGCAATCATCCAAGGCCAACCCGTTTCTCCCTGAGACCACCGATTGCATAAACCCAGGACGCAGTCCTGGGCATTCTCACTATTCTCCAAAGACCCGCGAACTCAGGAACATACGGATACGGAGCGGGCGAAACGATAGCGGCACTATTCGGGTGGTTCGGCGACGGCAGCAGCGCTCCGGTAAGGCGGCCGCGGTTTCTTAGGCGCCATGACATATGAGTAGGGGTCGTCTTCCGGGGGAAGTTTTCTGGCGAAGAGCCGCAAAACTCTGTCGAGCGCCTTGCTGAGGAGATTCATGAGGATACCCCCTGCTTTGCCTTATGTTACACCTGGCAACCCGCATGGGCTTTCTAAGCAACAGTGGACTCTGATGTGTTCAATGCAGCGATGTGCTGTTTCACGGTCTCTGCCGATGCCTCAAGCGCTTTTCTTTCGGACACACTGAGTGGAACGGAGAGCACGCGGGCAACGCCATCGCGAGTAATGACTGTGGGCAGGGACAGAGACACTTCCCCGAGTCGCATCGGCTCCGGCGCCAGGCTCGACACCGTCAGTACCGCATGTTCATCGCGCAAGACCGCGCATGCGATACGCGCCAGCGCCGCTCCAATACCGTAGTACGTGGCTCCTTTTGCGCGGATGATTTTGAGTCCGGTGGCTCGCGTTTCCTCGGCAATTTCTCTCAGTGCACCTTCATCGTAGGGTAGCTCCTGTTCCCGGCAAAAGCTTTCCAGTGGAATGCCTGCAATCCGCGCAGACGACAGCAGCGCGACCTGGCTCTCTCCATGCTCACCGACAACGTATGCGTGCACATTTCCAGAAGCAACGCGGTAGCGCTCAGCAAGCCGCCTGCGCAAACGCGAAGTATCCAGCGACGTGCCAGAGCCGATAACGCGGCTCGGCGGAAGGCCGGACCATTTCCAGGCAGCATAGGTCAGAACGTCCACGGGATTCGATGCAATCAGCAATATGCCATGAGGGTTATGCCGCGCGATGTTCAAAACGAGACCCTTCAATATCGCCGCGGTCTCATGCATACTCTCCAGTCGTGACGTGCGGCCGGCCTGGCTTGCACCGACCGTAATGATGACCACATCAGCTCTGCAGCAATCTGCAAACTGGCCGGCGACGATTCTGGTGGTGTGAGTAAATACTTCAGCGTCTCGCAGGTCCTGGACATGACCGTCGGCTCTGCGCTGATCTCGATCGATCAGTACAATTTCGGCCGGGATTTGCGAGAGCAAGAGTGCATAGGCTGTCGTCGAACCCACAAAGCCTGTTCCTACGATCGCTACACGAGGGACCCGGGGCCGTTGAGGATGCTGATTGTTGAATCGAAGATTCTCCGGAAGTGACATAGGCTCTAACAATCAAGATGCTGGAAACCTACGCGCGGTCGCGACGCTTGATAGAATCCGGAATCTATCTTATGGGGAGCATCAGGAGGGGCTAATGCACGAAATCTTAGATTCGTTGGCGGCCAGAAATGGGCACTTTCTCCTCGAATCAGGCCACCATGGTAGCCTTTGGCTCGACCTTGAAACATTGTGTTTTAAACCGGAGCGGATGGATGCTCTTGCCAATCGCTTGAGCAGCGCGCTTTCGGAGGCGAATATCGAGATGGTCTGCGCACCTCTCGTCGAAGGGGCCTTCGTAGGTTTGATGGTAGCTTTGAGGCTTGAAGTTCCATTCGCGTATTCCGAGCGCTTTGTCCGATCAACCACTGGGGACCTCTTCCCTGCTGGATATCGTGTTCCTGCTCCCCTACGCGATCACTTACGAGGCAAGCGTATAGCAATCGTCGATGACGTGATGAATGCCGGTTCGGCAGTGCGCGGCACTTTTGAGGATGTGAAATTATGTGGTGCCGAGGTGGTAGCTATCGGAGCCCTGCTTGTCTTGGGTACCGCGGCCTCCCAATTTGCGGCTGAAAAAAATGTTCCCCTCAAAGCACTTGGCCATGCAACCAACCACATCTTTATTCCCTCAGATTGTCCGCTTTGCGCAGCCGGCCTTCCTTTAGAGGATGTTGGGAGCTTTGGACCAACGCTCTCCATTTAACATCGAGACCCGTTGCGAGCTTGCGTTTACTAAGGGCTGAGCGCACAAGATTCTTTTGAAGCTACCCTGAATAGCAGTCCATCCAATCTCCCGAGGTGAGGCATGCAACTCAAACCATTCCTGCTGGATATGTGGCTGGACACCTACGAGCACGGTACCGAGTTCAATCTGGCTGCCAGTACCGGGCCGTCCTGGACCTTGAATGAGATTCTAAACCTCGCCAACGACGAAGAGCGCGAGCGCTTCTTGAATCACAAGGTTGTTTACAGCCGGCCCGCAGGCGCGGAGGGTTTACGTGCGGCCATCGCCGAGATGCACGGCGTGGATGCAGAGGCCGTACAAGTGGTTACGGGCGCCTCAGAAGCGCTGTTGATCCTTATGTGGCGGGCTGCGGAGCCAGGGGCAAACGTCATCCTGCCCCATCCGGGCTTCACCACATTCTCGGCCTTGCCTGAGTCGCTGCGGCTTGAAACCCGCTACTACGCACTTCGCAAGGAGAACGGGTTCCGCATCGACGTGGAAGAAGTGAAGAAACTCGCGGACCGGAATACCAAACTGATCCTGGTCAACAGTCCTCACAATCCTACCGGCGCCACCATCAGCGATGCGGAGCTGGACAGTCTGCACGAGTTCACGTCATCTCGTGGAATTCAACTGGTCAGCGACGAGGTCTACCATCCTATCTTTCATGGACAGCCAACCAGGTCAGCCGCCCGCCTGCCCCATGCCACGGTGATCCATGATTTTTCCAAAGCATTTCCGCTGTCGGGAGTCCGGACCGGATGGATGATCGAGCACGATTCAAAGCGCCGTCAGGACTACTGGACGGCGCGCTCTTATTTTTCCATCACAAACAATAGTGCCGGAGAATTTCTGGCCGAGCTCGCCATGCGCCACCGCGATGCTGTGCTGGGCAGAACACAGAAAGTAGCCAGTGAAAATCTTCAGCACCTGGGCCGTTTCATGTCCGAGCATCAGGAGACGATCGGCTGGATTCCTCCTCGCGGCGGAATGACGGCGTTTCCCTGGTTGGTGAGCGGACAAGACAGCCGCGCCTTCTGCCAGGGGGCGGCCGAGCAGGGTATCCTGCTCGCGCCTGGGGACTGCTTTGATGCGCCGCCGCATTTCCGCCTTGGCTTCGCCGCTATAGCCGGCAAATTCCCGGACGCCCTGGGCCGGCTCGGAGAATTCGTCAAGACCTGGTCGAGTGCGCCTGTGCCAAAGGCCTGACGGAACTGGCGTCACATTGTTCATGGAAAGAGAGGCAGGTGGAAGTGGCCTCATCCGCCTTGGAGCAGACGTGCGAGTGGACCAGCAGAGGATTCGCTCCAGCTCCTGGTCCACGGAGGTTGTATCAAAGCGACGACTAGTGAACCGTCGAAGCAACGATGGCTGAGGCAATGACGCCGCTGGCGACGGCAGCGAGAACATAGTTGCCATCGACCGACCGCCACTCATAGCCATGCGGCGGAGGGCTTAGATGATATTGCCGGTAGTCAATCGGTCGCGCCCTGTTCCAGTCTTCCGATTTCATGTGGTAACCCTTCTATCGCCACCGGCGGGATTCCCCTTGCGGTCACGAATTCTCACTCCCTCTCACCTATATGGAAAAAATCGAGATCTCAACCTAACCGGAATACCATTTCCCTATCTAATGCGCTGGATGGAAGAGAGCGACGACTCCATACGCCGGGCAATCCTTTCCGGCGACAAGGAAGCTTACAAGGTGCTCATGGCGCGCTATACCCAAATTGTCTTTCGGGTGGCCTATCGGATTACCGGCAATGAGTCCGATGCCGAAGAGGCCGTGCAAGAGGTATTCCTGCGTGGATACCAGTCGCTCGCGACCTTTCAAGGGCGGTCCAGTATGGCGACCTGGTTCTATCGCATCGCGGCCAATTGTGCTCTTGAGGTTGTGGGCAAAAGACGGCCGGAAGCCCAGAGCCGTATCGCGGAAGAGAACGATCCGGAACAAAGTGAGGTCCAGTTGGCCGACATTAAAGCAGGTCCCGACCGGCTGCTGTTGAGCCGCGAGATCGAGGCCAGGCAGCAGGCGGCGATGAGCGAGCTAACCCCCACGGAGCGCACCGCCTTTGTGCTGCGCCATATGGAAGACCGAACCACCGAAGAGATTGCAGCCGCACTCAACATCGCTCCCAATGCGGCCAAGCAGGCGGTGTTTCGTGCGGTGCAGAAACTCAGGCGCCAACTCGCGCCCCTATGGGTAAACACATGAAGCATTTGGAAGAAGCAGAACTGGTCGA
Organism: uncultured Acidobacteriaceae bacterium; assembly: GCA_963785315.1. Lineage (GTDB taxonomy): Bacteria > Acidobacteriota > Terriglobia > Terriglobales > Acidobacteriaceae > PALSA-350. Next base: position 373,820 of record CAWAUX010000013.1, read on the forward strand.
GCACTACTACGAAGAATCCGCCAACATGGGCGAAAGTGAGCGCCACCTGAAAGCTTGCCCGGTGTGCGCCAAGCGGTACGCGGAGTTGTGCCGGGACCTCGACGGAGTAGTCACAGTCACTCCACCTGCGCGCAGGGGGGATCACGTCGAACAGATCTGGCAATCCATTGGCGCCTCTCTGCCGGTATACGAAAAGCGGAAAAGCAGTTGGATGCGATATTACCGGTCCCTCGGTTGGGCAGCTGCCTGCGTATTACTGCTTGCCGTGACCTTCGTTGCCGGGCGCCGGTGGGAGCGCAAGCAAGCCTCATCGGTAGCCGTAGCGGTTGACCCGCAAGCTCGCCAGCGGGTGGTGATCGTTGTTCTTGGGGACCACCTCGATCGTTCTGAGCGCCTGTTGGTCCAGCTCAATCACGCGGATGGCAACGATGTCTCGGCTTTGCCGCTGCGCAGCGAAGCCAGAGAATTGTTGGCCACCAACCGCCTGGTCAGGCAGAGCGCGATGCATGCCGGCGATCTGAACGTGGAAGCCTCGCTCGACCGCCTGGAACGTCTGTTGATGGAGCTTGCCAACGAGCCGGACAAGCTCACAGAGGCTGATCTCAACCGCCTGAGGCAAGAGATGAATACCGACGGTCTTCTGTTTGACATTCGCGTCTTGCGCTCCCGGGTTCACTCCCCAGGCCCTGAACAGCAAAGCGCTCCCAAAGCAACGAAAGGGGTTCCCATCTAAATGAATACGAAATCACTACTGTTCGCAATATCGCTTGTTGCCTTGTCGGCGCCACCGGCGCTGTGCGCGGAGTCCCCTTTTCCGCTCCTCCTTGACGACGCAGCCGCCCAAGCGAAGGAAGACACGCTCTACTCGGAAGGCACGCGCGCCATCAACGATGCCCATTGGGCCCAGGCGGAGCAAATCTTTTCCAATCTCGCCTCGCAGCATGGGGCGCGCGCGGAAGCAGCCCTCTATTGGGAAGCTTATGCCGAGAATAAACAGGGCAATGCCGGCCGTGCGCTCGAGATCTGTGCCCAGCTCAGGCATACATATCCGCAAGGAAATTGGGCCAAGGAATGCAGCGCGCTGGAAATAGAGATTCATGGCAAGAGCGACGATCCTATGCCGCCCCAGGCCGAGCAGGATGAAGAACTCAAGCTGCTCGCCCTCAACTCGCTCATGCAGCAGGATGAAGCGCACGCGTTGCCCATCATTCAACAGATTCTGAACAGCGACAAATCAGAAAAGCTCAAGGATCGGGCGCTCTTCGTTCTGGCGCAGGATCAATCCCCGCAGGCGCAGGCGTTGCTCGGCCAGGTGGCAAGCGGCGAGCGCAACCCAGTCCTGCAGCGCAAGGCCATTCAGATGTTGGCCGTTGCCCGCGGCAAGCAAGCCGCCGAGACCCTCGCCAACATCTACCGCCAAACCAGGAACGAAGAGATCAAGAACGCCATTCTCCATACTTATCTGATCATCGGCACCCCCGATCCGCTGGTGGAAGCGGCGCGTCATGAATCCGACCCCGAACTCGTGCGCACTGCGGTGCACACCCTCGGAGCCATGGGAGCTACCTCGCAATTGCTCACTCTCTATCACGACACCAGCGACCCCAAGGTCAAGGCGGAAGTGATCAGTGGGCTTATCCCCGCGGGCCAAAAGGGGGCCGATGCGCTGGGCAGCATCGCCGGCTCAGAGCAGGATCCCGAACTGCGCCGCAAAGCGATTCGCAACCTGGGCATAGCTGGTGGTATGTCCGCGGCGCCTGCGCTGGTCGCGGCCTTTAAGAAGAATACAGATCTGGAGACGAAAAAAGCCGTAGCCCAGGCGCTCTTTCTCGCAGGGGATAGCCACGATCTGGTCGAACTTGCCCGGGTCGAGAAGGACCCCGCCGTCAAACAGTCGCTGGTGCAGCAACTCAGCCTCATGCACAACAAAGAAGCCACCGATTACATGCTCGAAATTCTCAACAAGTAACTGGAAGGAGATTGCTCCATGAACAACAACGCGCTTATGGTCATGGCACTCGCCGCCTCCGCGCTGATGACCAGCGCTCAGGAGCCCCGGGTCACGCACACGCAGTTTCACTCCGGACCGGTGAGTCTGGGACTGTCCGCGACGGTGGACCGATTTCGCCACTCCAATGGTCCGCTTTGGCTGGGATATGCGGTGCCGGCTCTTCCACGAACACATCATTCTCCGTGTTCGCTTGGGACGGGATCATCAGGAGTGGAAGCTGGATGCTGCAATGAGCTTCAACTCGAGGACACAGCAGACAATCTGAACGCCGCCGAGCCCGGTTCGCCTGCGCCCATGGTCGACGTGCTTCTCCGGCTTGACCACGGCGAGGTGACGAAGACGCGCGTGGTTCCCGTGGGATGCAACCTCGATGCCGGCGGAGTGCCGTTTGAGTGGCTGACCGATGTGCAGCCGGAAGAGAGTGCTGCTCTTCTCGGCAAGCTTGCCCAGGGTGCAGCCGCACTTCGCGACAGCGGAGCCGGGCGCGGCGGGGCAGTCGATGAGAATCTGGCTGCTTTGAGCGCCCATGCGACACCCAAGGCAACCGAAGTGCTCGTCTCGCTCGCCTCTCCCGCAAGCAGCGCCTACCTGCGCGAGAAGGCGGCATTCTGGTTGGGCGCGCAGCGCGGGCACGAAGGATTGCTGGCCTTGCGTCAGCTGGTGCGCAGCGAACAGGACGGCAAGCTCCGCGAGAAGCTCACTTTCGATCTCTCGATCAATTCAGATCCGGGTGCGACCGACGAGTTGGTTCAGCTGGCGACGTCGGACGCTGACAGCCGGGTTCGTAGTCAGGCTCTTTTCTGGTTGGCGCAGAAGGCAGGCAAGAAAGCCATCGGCGCTTTGAACGCGTCCATCGAAAACGATCCCAACTTTGAGGTCAAGAAAAAGGCCGTCTTTGCCCTGAGCCAACTGCCCCGCGAAGAAAGTGTGCCCCAGCTGGTCCACGTCGCCGACACCAATTCCAACTTCGCCATTCGCAAGGAAGCGATCTTCTGGCTAGGGCAAACCAACGATCCACGTGCCCTTGCCTATATCGAGCAGGTCCTCAAACGCTGAGTTTTGGGTTTTGGTAACGTGACGGGTACACCAGTGAGGTACACGGCTACAACTACAATCTTTGCCTTTGTAACCCAAGCCGCATGGCGGATTCCAATAGAAACGGTATGCTCTTTTCAAGCGGCGATTCTCTAAGTTCTCTCAACGATCCTTTCGGGGGATGGGCTCGATAAGGGAGCAAGGAGAATCGCTGTAACAGAAGATGAAGTGTTACTTGCCGTTCGCAGCACATGAATAAATTGCATCTGCCACGTTTTTCTTGTTTAGGCTTTCCGATCTTGTTAGCACTGAATCACTCTAACGATGCATTACCTTCGCCCTGCCAGGTAACACTGGCAGGGTTCTTACTGCTCCCCGAATCGAAACGATCACATACCTGTCAATTGACTTTTTGGTTGGTGGAGACCGTTGTTGGTTGATTCTGTCCATCCCCCTTCCACTCATGCCAAGGTGGACCACCGCCCTCCAATTTGTCATCGTGAAAGGCTGTGACTTTATTGATTTTCACGAAATTGCCACCCCGACCAGAGCGCAGCTACGCTTCGCTCCGGTCAGGATGACAATTTCGTTTTAATAAAGTCACAGCCTCTCGGGATGACAAGTGGAGGGTGGTGACTTTTATTAGGGGCTGTCAGATTGGACGGACAGAAAAGAAATAGTAGGCCCCTTCGCTGCGGTCGGGCCGGGATGACAGTTTCGTTTTGACTCGAGGACTTCGCGCGAAAAATCAATTACGTCACAGTCTCTCAGGACGGAGAGCTTTGTGCGGGAGCCGGGGCGCGCACTGCAAGTCCCTCGACCGCGCTCGATCGGAGCACACGCGGATTTCCTGCGCCGCGGCACTCACCAGCAGCCACGCGTGCGGCGCTGCGTGGCAGGAAATCCGGGTCATGCCAGGGCGGTGGCCCACCTTGGCATGAGTGAAGGGGGATGGACAGAGCGGCAAAAGGCCGTTTGTCCGCTAATCTGGACAGCTCTGAAACGATTACTGCCAGCCCCCTCCCAGTGCGCTGTAGAGCTGGACCAGGGTGAGGGCTTCCCCCTGCTGCGCGGTTACCAGGTTAAGCTGTGCCGAGAAGAGGTTGGTGTCGTTGGTGAGTACCTCGAGGTAGGCCGTCGATCCACCCTCATAGCGGAGGCGGGCTAGACGAGCGGAGTCCTGGGCTGCCGCCACGAGCTTCTCCTGCTGCTCGCGGTACACGCGCTGCTTGTTCAGCGCGATCAAGGCGTTCGATACGTCGCGAAATGCACCAGCGATGGTTTTCTGGTAAGTGATCACCAGTTCCTGATCAGTGGCTTTGGCCTGATTCAGTTGGCCTCTCAGCTTGCCGCCCTCAAAAAGCGGCTGCGTCAACGAGCCGATTCCGTAAATGGTCCGAGAGCTGCTAGAGAAGATGTTGGAGAAATTGTCTCCCCCAATGCCGGCGGAAGCACTGATCGATAGCTGGGGAAAGAATTGCGCACGCGCCACACCAATGTTCGCGTTAGCTGCTTTGAGCTGCGCCTCGGTTTGCTGGATATCCGGCCGGCGTTCCAACAATTGCGATGGGATGCCAGTTGGCAAATCCTGCGGCGGGGGCGTGAGCGCGGTTGGATCCGTGTGGGCTACCGGACCCGGATTCTCTCCGATCAAGAGGCGGAGCGCGTTCTCCTGCTGCTGCACCTGCTGCTCCAACTGCGGCAGTTGCGAGGTTGCAGTGTAAAGCAGCTGCTCGGCCTGTCGTAGGTCGGAAAGCGGAACGGAGCCGCCGCTCTCCAACCGCCTGGTCAAGTCGACTGAATCCTGCCTGGCCTTCAATGTTTGCTGGGTGACCTCCACCTCACGATCGAGTGCACGCAGTTGAATGTAGGCTGTCGCCACCTCCTGCACCAGCGTCAGGCGCACCGCGCGCTGGGCCCAGGTCTGCGCCAGGAGCGTGGCCCGGGCAGCTTCCGTCTGCTTGCGATAAAGGCCCCAGAAGTCCGGGTTCCACGCAGCGGAGAGACTAAAGTCACCCACGACGATCGGGCTGCTAATCGAATTGGCCCCACCTCCTGTGTAGCTGCTGATGCCCGGAACGTCCACACCCGCGCCGGTGCCGCCAACGCTGAGCGTAGGAAATTGCTGCGACCGGGTAATCTGCACCTGCGCCTGTTGCTCCAGGATGCGTTGAGCCGCGATGCGCAGATCGTAATTGTTGGTGAGCGCCTTACGAATCAGATCCTGCAGCTCAGGCTCGTGGAACACCTGGGCCCATTGCTCATCGCCGAGAGAGGCCTGTGCATCGCTGATGACCGCGGCATCGTCCGCCCCGCGGAAGGTGGGTGGCGTGGGATACGTGGGCCGCTTGTACTTGGGCCCAACTGTGCACCCGGCCGCCGCGGCTAACAACACGGCAGTGAAGATGATGGTGTACGTGCGCTTGAACCAAACCGGAGAGTTGCTCATGCCTGACCTCCGCGGGTCGGACGGCCGCCGGCGGCTGCGCCCAGGGCCACGGGATCCAGATCCCCTTTCGAATCCATGGTTGTGCCTTTCCCTCCGCGCGCGTAGCGGTGCGACAGGTACTCGACAACGGAGAAGGTTACGGGAATGAAGATGAGGCCGATGGCGGTGGAAAGGAACATACCGCCGACGACCACGGTGCCGAGGATACGGCGTGAAGCGCCACCGGCGCCGGAGGCGAACCACAGCGGAAGGCAACCGAAGACGAAGGCGAGCGCCGTCATTACGATGGGGCGGAAGCGCAACCGCGCAGCGCCAAGCGCGGCCTCCGCAATGCTCTGACCCGCCTCGTAGTTGGTCTTCGCGAATTCGACGATGAGGATGGCATTCTTCGCCGAGAGACCGATCAGCATGACCAGACCGATGGTGGCAAAAATGTCATTCTCAAACGAGCGAATGTGCAGGGCCAGGTACCCGCCGAGAATGGCGACCGGAGTGCTTAGCAGGACGCTGAATGGAAGCGTCCAGCTCTCATACAAGGCAGCCAGGATGAGGAAGACAAAAAGCAGCGACAGGCCAAAAACGGCCCACGATGGCACGCCTTTCTCGGCCTGCTGTTCCTGATAAGACATACCCGAATAATCGAATCCGGCACCCGCCGGCATAGTCTGTTTGAAGACTTCTTCGAGAGCGTGTCTGACCTGGCCGGAACTGTAACCGGGACTGCCTGTGATATTCAACTGCGCTGCGTTGTACTCGTTGAAGCGGTAGATGAATTCCGGGCCGGTGATTGGCGACACCTTTACCAACGAGGAAAGCGGAACCTGCCCACCGTTCGCGCTGCGTACATAGAACTGACTGATGTTCGCGATGTTCTGGCGCGAGGTGCCTTCGGCTTCGACATAGGTTTGCCACTGACGGCCGAAGCGATTGAAGTAGTTAACCAGGTAGCCGCCCATAAAGGTCGACATCGTGGTGTAGATATCGGAGAGCTGTACCTGTTGTTGTAGCGCCTTTGCCTTATCAACATCGGCGTAGAGCTGGGGTACAGCGGGCTGATAAGAAGGAATGACGGCCGCGACCTCAGGCCTCTTGCTCGCCGCGCCGAGGAAAGCAAAAACATTCTTGGCAAGGACCATGGGATCGTCGCCACCGGAACGATCTTCGATGATCATGGTCACGCCGCCCGAAGTTCCAATGCCCGGAATCGATGGCGGCGGAAAAGCAAACGCGATGCCTGCAGGATTGGCCATCAGCTGCCTTTGCAGATGGCTCTGAATGTAGTCGATTTGCTGCTGTTTCGTTTTGCGCTTGTCCCACGGTTTGAGGGCCACGAAGAAGAAGCCGGCGTTGGTGCTTTGCACCTGGGTGAGGAGGGAGAAATCGTTAACGGCGATGACGCCCTGTACGCCATCGGTTTTGAGCAACGCATCGGTGATCTTTTGCTCCGCAAGGTCGGTGCGTTGGGCCGATGCGGCGTCCGGCAGCTGCAGGGCGAGGAACATGTAGCCCTGGTCTTCCGTGGGAATGAAGCCGCCGGGAAGACTCGTGCCCAGATAGCCGCCAAGCAGCGCGACCAGGACCAGCGCGACCATGGCGATGGCGGACTTATGGATAAGCACATCCGAAGTGTGGACAAAGCTGTCGGTGGTGCGGCCGAAGAATTTGTTGAACAGCCCGAACCCCTTGCCGAGCACGCCGGTCTTCCGTTCTTCATCCTTGGGCTTGAGCAGCAGGGAGGCGAGCGCGGGGGAAAGGGTCAGCGCATTGAATGCCGAGATCAGCACCGAGATCGCGATGGTGACGGCAAACTGTTGATACATGCGCCCGGTGATGCCGGGAATGAATGCCGTTGGAATGAACACAGCGGCGAGAATGAGGGCGATGGCAACCACCGGACCGCCCACCTCTTCCATGGCCTTGATGGTCGCCGCGGTTGGATCCATGCCCTCCTCGATGTGATGCTCCACCGCCTCGACCACGATGATGGCGTCGTCGACCACCAGGCCGATGGCCAGCACCAAACCAAAGAGCGAAAGAGTATTGATGGAGAAGCCGAGCGCCGGAAAGATAATGAAGGTTCCGATCAGCGAGACAGGAACGGCGAGCAAAGGAATCAGGGTGGCGCGCCACCCCTGGAGGAAGATAAAGACGACAATGACGACCAGGCCGAGAGCTTCCAGCAGCGTGAGCACGATCTCGTGGATACCGGCGGTGACGGCCTTGGTCGTGTCCAGCGGCACATCGTAGGTGATGCCGGCAGGAAAGGTGGCCGAGAGCTCTTTCATACGGGCATTGACGGCGGCGGCGGTCGCGACCGCGTTGGAGCCGGGTAGCTGATAGATGGCCATCACGCCGGAGGGCGCCTGGTTGTAGCGGGCAGAGATGGCGTACGCTTGCTGGCCCAGCTCGACACGGGCAATGTCACGCAGGCGCACGATGGAGCCATCTGGGTTGGAGCGGATGACGATGGCGCCAAACTCCTCTGGCTTAACCAGGCGGCCCTGCGTCTGCACCGTGTAGGTAAATTGCTGGCCCTGTGGGATCGGCTCAGCACCGATCTGCCCGGCCGGGTTCACGTTGTTCTGGGTCTGGATAGCCTGGATGACTTCCGGCGCGGTGATGCCCAGCTTGGCCATCTGGTCGGGATGCACCCAAATGCGCATGGCATATTGCCCGCCGAACACCTGCACGCGCGACACACCCTTGACGCGGGCGAGCTGGTCTTGCAGGTTGATAATTGCGTAGTTAGTGAGGAACTCCTGGCTCAGTTTGCCGCCGGGCGAGTTGACAGCGACGAGCATCAGCGGCGAAGTGAGCGCCTTCTGCACCGTGAGGCCGGCTGTGGTGACCTGTGCCGGCAACTGTGACTGTGCCTGGTCGACACGCAACTGGGCGAGTACCTGGTCGATGTTGGGATCGGTCTTGACATCGAAGTCCACGAAGAGCTGGACCACGCCGTTGTTGGCGCTGACCGAGTCCATGTAGATCATGTTGTCGACGCCGTTCATCTGCTGCTCGATCGGCGTAGAGACCGCTTGGGAGACCGTCTTCGAGTCCGCGCCCGGGTAGGTCGCAGTCACCAGAATTTCCGGCGGAACGATATCAGGATATTGCGAAGTAGGGAGGCTTACCAGCGAGACCGTGCCCAGGATCACGGTCAAGATGGCAATGACGATGGCGACGATAGGGCGGCGAATAAAAAACTTTGACATCAGTTATCTCCCCGCCGGGTTGGGCGCCGAGGCGACGTTGGCCGGAGCCGGGTGCGGACTGACAGGAGCGCCCTCGCGAAGTTTTTGCAGGTTGTCGACGATGACTTGCGCCCCGGGAGCAATCCCTCCTTCCACCAGCCAGTTGGTGCCGATTTGTGGCCCAAGTTCCACGGTGGTGAGATGAGCTTTATTGTCAGTGCCCGCGACATAGACCTGTTGCAATCCCTGCAGTTCCTGCACCGCAACCTGCGGGATGAGCAAGGCATTGTGGCGCAGTTGCGTCTCGCCGCGCACCCGGCCGTATTGGCCGGGGCGGAGAATGTTATCGGGGTTGGGGAAGACGGCAGCGATGCGGATGGCGCCCGTCTGTGCGTTCATCTGCCGATCAACAAACTCGATGTGGCCTTTCAGGGGGTAGACCTCGCCATTGGCGAGGCTCAGTGTGAGGGGAATGGCGGTCTCACTTTTGAGCAGGTCGCCGCCCGCGCCCCGAGCCCGCTGAATTAGGGCCAGATATTCTGCATCGCTGATGGAAAAGTAGACTTTGATGGGGTTGAGCTGAGAGACGGCGGTCAGCACCGACTGGGTGTTGACCAGATTGCCGACCTGCGTGGTGGCTTGGCCGGCGACGCCGGTAATCAGCGACCGCACATGGGTGAAGCCAAGGTTCAGCTGAGCGTTTTCTACCGCAGCTTCAGCGGCGGCTACAGAAGCCTTTGCGGATTGCACGGAGGCCTCGGTCTGCGCCTGCTGCTGAACGTCGTTGTCGAGTTGGCTCTGGGAGATGGCACGGGCCTGGGCAAGCGGTGTATCGCGCTTGACGTTGATCTCGGCCAGGCCGAGTTGCGCTTGAGCCTGCAACACTTGCCCCTGTGCCTGGGCCAGTTGGCCTTTGGCCTGATCGAGAGCTGCCTGGAATGGACGAGGATCGATCTCGAACAGGATCTGGCCTTTGGCCACCTGGGCGCCTTCTCGATAATTCTGTTTGATCAAATAGCCGTTTGCCTGGGGCTGGATCTGCGCGTTGACGTAACCGTCGAGCGTGCCGACCCACTCGTTGGAAACGGCAACGTTGGAGGGCTCAACCTGAACGACCGAGACGGGCAGCGGCGGCGGCGCCCCTGGGGTCGCGGATCCTTTCCCACAGCCCGCGACGAGCGCGCCCGCAAGCACCAGCACGCTTGCCGCAGGAATACAATTCATTCGGTTGCGGCCAGTTGCTTCTGCCGCAAATCTAAGCCACTGGATCATTGCCGGTTTCCCCTTAAAGGACTCAGGATGCATGGTTCGAAAACATTCGTGCATGTATGTTCTATGATCAGACTCAGAGAAGCGTATGAGGGATGCAAAAAGAGAGGTCAAGCCTGAAAAGGGGCGAATCCAAAGGCAGCGCCGCGGCATCGTCACCCGCAGCCACCTTATTCGCGCCGCGAGGCATATTTTTGCGCGAGACGGCTTCGAACATGCGCGCATCGAAGACATTGCTTTGCGCGCGCGAAAAACTCGTGGCGCTTTTTACGACAACTTCAAAGACAAAGAGGATGTATTTCTCGCGATCTTTGAAGAGGATATGGCTCGTGATTTGACCGAGCTCAGTCCGCTGTTGCTTGCTTTGCCGACCATCAAGGAACGGATGGATGCCCTGGCCCAGTATCTAGCGCGTTTGAGCAAAGATGTTGAGCGCATGCTGCTGAACGTGGAATTCAAACTTTACGCGGTACGGCATCCTCATAAGCGCAAGCGGCTGGCCGACCTATTGCGTGACATGCGTCTGCGCACGTCGATCCCGGAGATCAGCCGATTGCTTCCGCAATTGGATGGGCGAACGACCAGCGCAAAGCTTACTGACTGCCTTGCCATTTGCGGGGTGATGGACGGACTTGCGTTGGGTCATTTATTTGACCCGGATGGTTTGGACAATCAGGCCCTGGTGCGCTATCTGCGGCTTTGCCTGCAGGCAACGATTCCGGAGGGGGCCCCCGCATAAATGCGGGGCCTCCAACAAGATGAGGTTTTTGGTAACGTAACGTACACCAGAGAGGCGTACGGCTACAACTACGATCTTTGCCATTGCTACCCAAGGCGCATGGTGGATTTCTATAGAAACGCTATGCTCTTTTCAAGCGGCGATTCTCCTTGTTCCCTCAACGATCCTTTCGGGGGATAGGCTCGGTGAGGGAACAAGGAGAATCGCTGTAATCAAAGAAGTAGCCGTACTTGCCGTTCGCAGCACATGAACAAATTGCATCTGCCATGGTTTTTCTTGTTTTAGGCTTTCCGATCTTGTTAGACGCTGAATCACTCTAACGGTGCATTCCCTTCGCCCTGCCAGGTAACACTGGCAGGGTTTTTACTTCCCGCCTTTGCCTGGCGGCAGAATCGGCAGACCTGCTGCGCGCCATGCATGAAATCCACCAATCAGATCCGTAGCCCGGTACAGGCCAAGATCCTGCAGTGACGCGGCCGCGAGGCTCGAGGTATAGCCTTCAGAACAGAAGACGATTACCTGCAGGTCATGATCGGTCGCGACCGGCAGCCGCGCGCTGGAGGCCGGGTCGAACCGCCACTCGAGCACGTTACGTTCGACAACCAACGCCCCCGCAATACTACCCTCAATCGCGCGTTGGCTTTCGGGACGAATATCGACGAGCACCGCCTCTGTTAAGGTCACCGCCTCATAGACTTCATCCGGAGATAGCCGTCGCAGCCGCGCACGCGCCGCTGAAAGCACCTGCTCGATGCTCAAAGCACCGGTCCGGCCTACGGGTCTCCAACTCTGCACGCGCCACTCCTGGTCGGGCGTCTCAGCCTGCGAAGACGAGCGTTCGCGCGGAACCAATTGACTCCCATCCAGATCGTACTCGTTCATCTCACTCAGGGGAGGAGAATACGCGTGAATGCTGATGGCCGGCGCGAGGGAGAGATTACGGACGTCATGCGTGTAATCAGGACCGAATGCGCGCGGCTTGCCCGGATGCATCACGTGGTTCCGCTTACCAGGACGATGCTCCTCAAGAATCCCGGTCGCTACGACGAAGGCTCCCGAGGACGCACCGTGGTCGTGGAAGCCGGTGGATTGCCCAGGCAGCCAGCCGAGGACCCATACGTCATAGTCCGGACCGTGATACAGCCGCTCATACCAGCGGCGTTCGGCGCGCAGCCGAACTTTATCCATCCATCCATCGGAGGACGCGAACAGCGAAACGATGTTGGCGAGTTCCTCAGGAGTTCTCGAGACCGCGCCGGATGGGTCTTTCGCTGCTATCAGCATGGAACCGGCCTCGCGCGCAAGTTGTTCATCTATTGCCATGGCATATCCCCGGGGTGGCATTCGCAAACAAGCCCGGCATGGACCCCGGCTGGTCGACGAATACTATGGACGAACGATGGAGCACCGCGGATGAGCTTCGGAGAAGGAACACCTGAGAACGTCGTCGCTCACCCAATGAAAGGGTGGTCGCAGCGACAACAACGAAGGAGGGAGAACGCCATAGTTTGACGCTAGCATGGCGTGAAGAGCCGGGTCAATATTTGAGCGCTTGCCAGGGCGTACGCCGCTGAGATTCCCTTCCATAACGGGGTTTTCGCGGCGCCGCCGCGAGGCCGAGAGGTAATATCGAAACTAGATGACAGGCGATAAACAGAACCCACACCGCGGTGACGGAATGCCGGTAGATGTTCTGCTCTTTGGGGCGCATCCTGATGATGTCGAATGGGGGGCCGGCGGAACCATAATGAAGTTAAAGGCAAAGGGCACGTCATTCGGTGTTGTAGATCTCACCCGAGGTGAAATGGGATCTAGAGGCACAAGCGCGGAGCGCGACAAAGAGGCGCAGGATGCCGCATCGTGGATGGGGGCCCGGTTTCGCGAAAACCTCAGCCTGCCTGATTGCGGAGTCATCGATTCGGTGGAGAACCGGCAGAAGATTGCGAGCGTTATCCGGCGTTACCGTCCGAAACTGGTGCTGGCGCCCTATTGGGAAGACCGCCACCCCGACCATGCGGCGACGGGGTGCCTGATCCGAAATGCCGCCGTTCACTGCACATTGAAAAAGTCGAACGACCCGAATCCACCACACAAACCTTTGGCCTATCTGTATTACCTGTTGCATCACTTCAAGCATCCCAGCATGGTCGTCGACATTTCCGATGTCTACCGGAGCAAGCTCGAATTGCTTCAGATGCACGCTTCGCAGTTTGCAAAAACCGCTGAGGGCTTCGGGGTGTTGCCGTTGGGAATGAACGATTACCTATTTGGGCTTGAATCTCGCGATCGGTTTTTCGGCTCGCTGATTAGTGTCCATCACGGGTGAGGCCTTTATTAATGAGGTTCCGTTGAAACTTGGCAGTCTCAGCGATCTTCCCTTGTTTCGTTAGTAGACGGGTACGCATGGACTACGGTCGTTTGTAGACGACAAGCTTTCGCTCAGAATTGAAAGGACTTCAAATCCATAGGCTTCGATCCTAATGACAAAATAAGGCACGTCGAGTGCTGTGGTATCCCACTCAAGCCAAAGTCGGCTTGAATGGGGCACCCAGCCTTCGTTGCCGGTGAAGCAAGCTGGTCTCCTTCACAGGAGAGACGTGGATGGAATGCTCCACTCGCTTCGCGTACAGCTCTTTCAACCATTGACTTTTTCATTGGTTACCATAGCTAAAGATGCAGCCTGCCGCCGAGGACGTATTACGAGCATTCCGTAGGGATGAACCGCAGCTGTTTATCGCCGCGGCATCGATCACGGTCGGCCTGGTAGCGGTAGGGTTCTCCTTAATCCGCAGAAGATTCGACCGGCTGCTTTCCTTCTTCGCCTGGTTCGCTGTCCTGTTTTGAACAGCATTGCCGTTATCGTGGGTTCGGTTTCGCTCACCATCCTGACTTTCGGTCGGCCGATGGTCGAAGAGGAAGATTTAGTGTTTCGGGCCGGCCTGGTCACCTTTGTTGGTTTTGTCCTTTGGGCCAATATAGAAACGCTTCTCCATCATGAAACAACGATTGAGCCTTATGGTTTCGCGGTGTTGCTGTGCTGTCTCGGATATGTGGCAGCGAGACGGGCCCTCGACCGCGACCAGCAGCTAAACTCCATTCAACAGGAACTCGAGGTCGCGCGACGGATTCAACTCTCTATTCTTCCCGCAGCCTTTGCGGCCTCGGAGCACTTTACGGTGGCGGCAAGGTTTGTGCCCATGACCTCGGTCGCAGGCGACTTTTATGAGTTCATTTCCTCCGAGAACGGGACGGTAGAGGCCGAGTTTCTGGTCCCAATGGCGCCGCGGTACAACTTCGCATACCTCCCTCTACCCTCGAATCGAGGGTCAGGAGTTTGAGGATCAATAAGGATCGATTCAAACTCAGCTAAAGACTTCTGGGATGTGAAACTGTGGAACCGGCGCTTCAACCTTCACGGTTCAACTTCGGGGAGGAGCAACTCAAGGGCTGCGCGCAATGGGGCCGGCAGCGAAGTTGGCCGCCGTGTAGCACGATCTACAAACACGTGCACGAACCAACCCGCTGCGGCCAAGCTGCCCTCACTGCCAAATAAACCTATTCCGTAACGCACGCTCGACCGGCCAATATGCTCCACACGCAAGCCGGCCTCGACCGTATCAGGAAATGTGAACTCGCGCAGAAACTGGCAGTGGGACTCAGCACACACGCCGATGACCGGGCCGGCGAGAAAATCCAGCCCTCCCTGTTTGACCAGATAAGTGCTGATGACGGTGTCGAAGTAGCTATAGTACTGAACGTTGTTGACATGGCCGTACACATCATTGTCGTTCCAGCGAGTAGGGACCGGCTGGAAATACTTGTAGCTCTCCCGTGACTCAGCCATCCGGAAGACTCCTTTTCGGCGGGTTCGACTATTCTTCTTTGCCTCCTAAAGATTAGGCTGATTCAGCCTGAATGAAAATGTAAGAGTCGAAATTACCTGTACGGGAGACCCGTGATCCAGGTAGGGACGGAAACGCCACATCTTGAGTTGCTCCTCCGCGGCATGCTGCAGACCGGGATTGTCGGAGAAGAAATCGTCGATCGACCGCACTTGGCCTGCGCGGTCCACGACAACCCGCATGACCATAGCGCCAGTCCGGGCTCCGGAAGGTATGTCAGGCCAATGGGGAGCGGGCGTTTCCAGGGCCAGCTTACGAAGCTCCATCTCGGGAACGACCACAACACGGAGCTGCTTCTTCGGAGAGGTCGGCCTGTGAATGACAAAGCGTTCTGCACCAGAAGAGCCCAGGTCCTCCAGAAGGATGATCTGGGCCGTCAATCGTGGCCCCCCGTTGCTCTGCGCCGTCAATCGCCGGGCTATTTGCTTGCCATGAAAGTCCTGGAAGTCATGAAGCGAGACGTCCCAATCGATATCTCCGCCATACGTCATGAGACCAGTGTCGCGAGAGATCGCGATGGAAGCCTTGATGGCTTTGGTGGTTGTTCCATCCGTTCCGGGAATCGTCCAATTCGCCTTGATCTGGCCAGGAGCGCCATCTGGCTTGATGACTGTTTGGTGCAATGCCGCCAACTGATCGAACCGGGGCACAGTGTCGACCAGTTCCACCGTAAGATTGCGCAGCAGTTCCGGAAAGACTGGCCCTGAATCCTTCTCCTGCACCTTATTGCCATTCACCACCAGCGTCTGTGAGAAAGCGCGGGAGTGAAATTCACGCCGCCATACTGCCGGCGACTGCCACCATTCCTCGACCTCTGCATCGTACTGGGGGTCGTGTGTTTTCTCGTCGGAGATGGTCGCTCGTAAGTGAAACGGCGCGCCGCCCGGAGCAGCCAGGGTGGAGCGGGCGGCCGCTTCCTTGACTGCCTCCTCAAGAGGAACCATTTGTTGAGAGATACCAGTCTGCGATACCAAAATCGCACCGGCCATCAAAGCCACAGAGAGACTTCCCTTATTAAGCATGCTGGGGCGGGTAAAACCGTAGTCTGAGTTTATCCGTCACGTACGCCTTCATCTCCTGTGTACTTACCAATACGCTGGGCATGCGCGTTTGATCCAGCTCCAACATAACCCACCCGGCGAAACCGATCTGCCGGTACAGTTTCGCTAGTCCGGGAAAGTCAACGATGCCTCGACCCACTTCGACGAAATCTCCCTTGGCTCCGTTGCCCAAATAGCTTGGACCGGGTAGCCGCGGATCAAAATCTTTCCAGTGACTCACGGCCAGCCTGGAAGAATATGTCTTCACCACCTCCACGGCATCCAATCCCGCCGCAGTCAGATGCCCCACGTCGGCACAAAAGCGAACGTATTTGGGATCCGTTCCCTCCAGCAGCGCAAGGATCATCTCTTTGGGGATATCTCGTTCTCCATGGAAGGCGATCACGATGCCGTTTTCCTCCAGAGAGATCCTGCCAATTTCATTGGCTGCACGAATGGCCTGGCGGAGATCCTGGGGCGTGCGTTCGTAGGCTTTCCCGTTGACGGCCGAAGGCGCATCCCAGCCGAGTGCAATGTACTCCGCACCGATGGCTTTCAGAAAGCGCCCGTCGGAACGTATTTTTGCCAGCATCTCCGGCAGTTTGGCGCGATCATGCAGGAGCATCGCCTGGTAAACGCCCAGGAGCCGCACACCCGCCCGTTGCGAGAGTTGGCGGAAAGCGAGCGGTTTAGCGGCGTAAGCAGAATCGAGTTGAGCGTCGCCATTGTCCGCTTCGGTGGCGCCTACGCCGAGGGCAGAGATGGCGTCGGCTGCTTTCCAGTAGCCGGCCACCGAGTGGTCCCGCGCGAGCCACTCGGTGGCGGCTATGCCAATTTTGAAATGCTGCGGTGGCTCTGCAGCGAAGGTCTTTTGCTTTAAGGCGAGCGCCAGCGCTCCGGTGATGCCGGCCTTGAGAACATCGCGCCGCTTGATCAGTTCAGTCATAGGGGAAAACCCGGCGGCCACAGGAGTGAACAACCTGCTCCTGCCTGCCGCCACAGTATCAGATTCCGCAAGCCGCGCATCAGAAGGAGAATTTGAGCGCGCCCTGCATAACCCGTGGAGGAACCGCGCCGATACTCGTAATCTGCCCGAAGTTCGAATCTCCGGGATTCGAATCAGGCTGACCGAAACTCGGGTGGTTCAGGGCGTTGAAAGCTTCCCAGCGGAATTGAACCCGGTAGCGTTCCTGGATTGCCCAATTCTTGATCAGAGCGAGGTCAGCGGTGTTGATCGGTGCTTCCTGGATCATGAACTTCTTCGAGTTCCCTGCTGTGCCCGGCGCGTTGTTCACAAAGGCCGCGGTATTGAAATATTGATTGAGCCATTGGTTCTTGCCACCCGCGCGCACGCCGAGGGGCTGTCCGGGCACCTGATCGGCGCGATCCTGATACTCATTGAAGGCGGAGTTGTTATTGCCGTTTCCACCGTTCACTGTAAAAGGTGGTCCCGATTGCCCGGTGTACAGCCCGGAGAATTCCCAGCCGCCCAGCGTGTTGTGTAGCAGCGCCCCATGACCGCGTAGTTGAGGAAAGGAGTAGATGAAGTTGGCGTGGAACACCACCGGATAATTCAAGCTCGATGGTCCGTAATCGTGGCGGATACTGTAAGGATCGCTGATGCTAGATTCAAACGATGGATCCCCCGAACCGCCTACGTCGAAGTCGCGCGACCAGGTGATGTTGGCCTGAAACTGGAGGCCATGGAGCAGGCGCTTCTCCACTCCGGCCTGCAAGGCGTTGTAACTCGAGGTTGCTCCATCCTGCACCTGGATGATCTGGTTGAAGTTTGGGTAAGTAAGGCGTTGACCGCTGAGGGCAGAATTGGTGGAGTAGTGTCCCGGATTCTGATCGACCGTCGTTGCCTGGTGATACGACTGGGCGCCCACGTACGCCAGGTGCAGCACGAATTGGTTACCGAAGCTTTGCTCCAGCGACAGGTTCCAGCTTTGTGTGATGCCGAGCCGGTAGTTGCTGGCGAAGACTGCGGGCAAAGAAACCGGCGTGATAAACGACACGTTCGAAGCCGGGATCTGCGAAGGGGACGCAAACGGAGGAAATGGACTCTTTCCTCCAGTCGACGCAAACGTCGACCATGGCGAATCAAAGTTCATCGGGACCGTACCGGTTGCGCTCAGGCTGAAGGACGGAGCGAAGGGGGCGGCATCCCAGACGTGATTGTAGAAAGCATCTTCCAGCGGAGTGGTGAACATTCCGAAGCCTGCTCGAATTACGGTGTCGGGATGAGCCTGCCAGACCACACCGATGCGGGGCTCAACATAGCCATAGGTAGTGGGCATGAGACCTTTGTTAATCCCAGTGTCGCCGGGAAACACCAGCCCGGCGGGGGCATTGGGATAGCGAGTGCTCTGTTGACCGGGGACAAAAGCGGCCCCGCGGCCTCCACTGACCTGGAGGGGAAAGTTTGGATCCCAGCGAAGGCCGAGAGTCACCACCACGTTAGAACGGAGCTTGAATTGATCCTGTCCGTAGATTCCCAGCATGTAGCCGGATTCGCTGCCGCTTTCGCCCGCGCCCTGGCTAAAGGTATTCAGGTATCCGAGCAGAAAGTCAGCCAACGGAAAACCGGTAAATTGGCCATTGAAATTCACGTTGGGATTCACGCTGCCGCCGTTGAACTCGAAACCATAACGATGCATGATGTCGGCGCCCACCGTAATCGTGTGTCTGCCGATGGTTTTGTTCACCGTATCGGTGAACCACCAGTAGCGGCGCCGCGTGTCATTGGGATTTCCGGTAAAGGCACTGAATCCAAGGCCACCGCCATAGAGCGTGTTGCCGTCAAAGGCAGAGAGTCCGCCGATATAGCATTGGCCGGCGGGATCCGCTACGTTGATGTATTTCGAGAGGCATACGTCATTCCCGTTGAGGTCTTTTTCAATGGTGCCGGTGCTGTAATCGAGTTGCGCCCAGGAGAGAGTGGCGCTGTTCAGCAAGGTGGGATTGATGGTCCAGGTATGGCCGGCCACCAGATTCAGATAGGTTCCATTCTGCCCCGTGACGCCGGCGAGAATGTTGCCTGGCGTGGTCGCGCCCGGTTGCTTGTAGTTGTAGAGAAAGCTGCGCAGGAAGACGCGTTGCGAAGGATTGATGTTGTAGTCGAGCCGCGAAGTATTTTCGTCATACGTGGCCCTGACCGCCGGACTCACAAAATTTGTCAGACCGGTTGCGGCCGTGCCGCCCAGCGGCAGCGACTTGGCAATCGCCAAAGCGCCGGGACTAAACAGGCTGGTATCGACCTGCTGAGCCTTGCCATTGGCGGTATGAAAGACGGTGTTCAGAGGACCGTTGAGATCCTGAGGCGCGACAGCACTGAAGTCTCCATTCAACATGGCCTGGGTGGGCGTGTACGTCGGATTGGAGGATGCGTTGTAACTATTCCTCGTGCCCTGGTAGTTGGTGAAGAAGAATAGCTTGTCCTTAAGGATGGGACCACCGACGTAGCCGCCAAATTGGTTACGCTTCAGGAGATCGACCGCGTGGGTGAAGTAATTCGAAGCATTGAAGTCACTATTGCGGAGAAATTCAAATAGTCCACCGTGGAATTGGTTGGTTCCCGACTTGGTCTGGATGCTCACGACCGCACTGGGCGCAAAGCCATAGCGCGCATCGAAGTTGTTGGAGATGACGCGAAATTCCTGCGTCGCATCCGCATTCGGGAAGGGCGCGGCAAGCAGGGCGAAGGTATCCATATTGGAGACACCATCCAGCAGGTACCAGGTGCTCCCCTGGCGCTGGCCGCCGGAAGATGCTCCGGATTCCGTAGGAAACGAGTTCGAGGCCGGCAGAGTCGAAGCCTGGGAGATCAACTCGTTGGTAACTCCCGGGGAGAGGTCTACCAGGCTTGATGGATCGCGCCCATTGAGAGGCAGATCTTTCACCTCCTGCTCTCCAACCACCTGGCCAATCTCCGCTGTGGTGGTATTGAGGAGCTCGGTTCCACTCGTTACCGTTACTGTTTCCTGAGTGCCTCCCGCCTGCAGCGAAATATTCAGGGTAGCCGGCTGCCCGACGGTCAACGTGATTCCAGTTTGTAGGGACTTTTCGAAGCCCGCGGCCTCGGCCGTCAAAGAATATTGACCGGGGGGAAGGACGGTAAATAAGTAGGTGCCGGTTCCATCGCTTTCCGTGCTTTGGATCAGGTTCGTCCCCGTGTTGTGAACTGTCACTCGTACCTTGGGAATGACAGCGCCGCTTCGGTCCGTTACCGTGCCGGTGAGCCGTGCACTTGTGGTTTGAGCGAGCGCCATCGATGTGACCACCGGAACCAGCATGAAGACGAAGAGACTTCTGAGTGTCCTGACCATACGGAGACAGATCCTTTTGCGGCGAGCAAACTTGCTTCAGGAAGTACACGAGAGACAACGCGAGAGCCGGCGTACGGCTACGCAACGGGAGGCGAATGGTTGTCACTTGCTGTGGGATCCCGTTAGGGACGACGCACGAGCCACGATGGTGCTGGGCCGTAGAACTAAAACGAGGTGGCTCTGCCCTGCAGAGGATGTAATAACCGCTTATACGGTGTAGTGTTAACTTTTGGCAGAGGGACTGTCAAGTTTTTTTCGGTGGTTCACTGGGGCGGCCGCGCGCGCGACCTTCTGCGTACTCAAGTCATTCCCGCTATTCTCGGACTCGGGCACGGTGGTTGAAAAGCTCCGAACAGCATGGGTGAAATAAGGACCGCCGAGGTCCTTCGACTACGCGCCACCAAGCGGTGTGGCACGCGATAGGTCTGTGAGGCGCTCCGCTCAGGATGACGAGTCTGTGGGAGAACTAGAGGCCTTTGTGATAGAGCCGAGGCGCACCGCAGGTCCCTCCACTACGCTGCGCCCCGGTCGGGATGACAGTTTCGTTTAAGACTGGATGACTTCGCCAAAAAAGTCATAATGGCGAAAATTCGTTCCTCCGCATCTCTGTTGTTCCGTTTGCCGGCAGATGTCGCTGTAGCCATTCCTCCCGCTATACTTTAGATATTATGACAGCCCCATGACGCGCGGCTCGCTAACTAACCGCTTTGCTGCATGGTCAAATAGGATTGACTTTCTGATACAGGGAGATGGGAATGCCCGGCAAGCGTGTCGACCGTAGACAGTTTCTTAAATCGATCGCGGCCAGTGGAACCGTGGCCACCTGGCCGGCGGTCGCCTCCACCACATTGGCTGATAGCTCCTCGCGTAAAACCTACCGTGTATTTACCCCCGCGCAGGCAACGCTTATGGAAGCTGTGGTCGACCAGTTGATACCGCCAGACGATTTTCCCGGCGGCAAGGAAGCGGGCACCGCTCACTACATCGATCAAAAGCTTGCGGGACCTTACGGCAGGTTTTACATCGACCGCTATGAAAAGGGATTGAGGCGCATCGATGCGGTGAGCGTAGAGCAGGCGGGCAAAGCATTCGCTTCCCTGCCCGCGGATCAGCAGTCGCTTGTACTCCACAGCATTGCGGAAAGCACTGAGGACCGCGACTTTTTCAACCTGCTGCTGGGGGATACGTTTGAAGGCTACTACGGTGACCCTGGAAACGGTGGAAACCGGGACGGCGCGAGTTGGAAAATGATCGGCTTTAGGGGCTAGGTTCATGACACCGGGAAAAGTAGATGTTGTGGTGGTGGGGTCTGGGGCTGGTGGCGGCGTGGTCGCCAAAGAGCTGGCGGAAGCAGGGCTTTCTGTTGTCGTGTTCGAGCGGGGCAAGGCCTATACCACGGCGGACTTTGATCACTCCGAGACGGAGAGCCAGTATTCGACACCGCCCGCTTATGGGCCCGAGGTGTTTCCTAATCCCCGTACCTTTCGTTACACCGACCGGGAAGAGGCCAGGATTGTGTATGCCGGAGTGGATGGCGTTTATGGAAGAACGGCCGCCGCGGTAGGAGGAGCCACGCTTGCTTACGGGGCAGCGGCCTGGCGCTACAAGCGGGAAGACTTCCGTATGAAGTCCACCTACGGCACGATTGCCGGATCTTCGCTCGAAGACTGGCCCATTACCTATGACGATCTGGAACCCTACTACGAACGCGCGGAATATGAAATCGGCGTCTCCGGACTAGCCGGCGCTGACCCATTTGCGGAAGCGCGGAAGAAGCCTTATCCTTTGCCTCCTCTGCCTATCAATCCGCAGGGGGAAATCCTTCGCGATGCAGGCCTACGTCTTGGATGGCATCCGTTTCCCCCGCCCTTTGCCATTCTGACGCAGCCCTACCGCAAGCGCCTGGCCTGTTTTCAATGCCGTTGGTGTCTTGCTCACGCCTGCGAGGCCGGAGCAAAATCGGGAACGCAGATCAGCATGCTGCCGTTGGCGATGCAGACCGGACGCTGCGAGCTGCGAACCAGTTCTTTCGTGACCCGCATCCTGACAGATGCGAAGGGACGGCCATGCGGCGTGGAGTATTTCGATGCTCACAAGCGCGGCCATGAGCAATATGCGGACCTGGTGGTGGTCTCCGGTTCCGCCACCGAATCGGTCCGTCTGCTGCTCAACTCCGCCAACAAGTTTCACCCCGACGGACTTGGCAACTCTTCCGGGCAGGTGGGGCTCAATATCAACGACCATATGAGCGGCGATGTCTTCGGCATCTTTGAGCAGGAGATCCCGCACGATAAAGGGCCCGGTCCTTCGATCGCCTTCAACGACTGGAACCATCCCCGGAGCCGCGAGATTCCTGGTGGAGGCTACATCTATAACTATTACTGCACTCTGCCCGCGGAATTCGCCGGAGGACGGCCGCCCGGGGAAGCACGATGGGGAAAAGCGCATAAGGACTTTCAACGGAAGTACTTCTACCGTTACATTCATCTGGGCAGCAACTGCCAGGCCATGCCGCAGGAAGCGAACCGCGTCGATCTCGATCCAAAACTGCGGGATGCCTGGGGCGTGCCTGTAGCCCGGATCACGCATTCCTACATGCAAACCGACCATGATGTCGCCAACTTCGTCATGGATAAGGAAGAGTTGCTGTTGAAGGAAGCCGGGGCCATCAAAACGTGGCGCGGCGGGACCCCGCGCGGGGGCGTCGACGACCACCAGAACGGTTCCTGCAGAATGGGGAGTGACCCCAAAACATCGGTCGTCAATTCCTACGGTCAGAGCCACGACCTGGACAATCTGTTTGTCGTGGACGGAAGCGTCCTGGTGACCGATGCCGGTTTCAATCCGTCATTGACCATTCAGGCGATCGCATTTCGTTCTGCGGAGTATATCCAGCGGCAATGGCACGGCTCGGCATGGCGTGAGGGGAAGCGGGCATAAGCGCTTCAGGCAGTGGGGTTCAGGAGAAGCGCAAATGACCGGGGATAAATCGCTGATATTCGCGACATGGATGGGCGTGTTCATCTATGGCTATCTCAATGCCATGTTAGGCATTGTGCTACCTAATCTGATGGAGAAGCTGCAACTGGACAAATCCAGGGCGGCCTTGTTTTTCATGATGAACTCCATCGGCCTGATTGTTGCGTCGGTTCCTTCGGGTCTGGCAATGGATGTCCTTGGAACCAAGGTCGTCGTCTGCCTGGGCCTGTTCCTGGTGACGATCGCTTTCTGGTCGCTGGGGTCGATCCAATCCTCCAAACCTCTCTATGCCTTAGCCTTCGTTCTGGGCCTGGGCGGCGCCATGGTGATCGCGGGCGAAAACACGGCGATGTCGTTGGCCAATTCCTCGCATCGGGAGATAGCGGCAAACCTGCTCAATATGTTTTTCGGCGTCGGTGCTTTCGTGGCTCCGTTTCTGGTGATGCCGGTGCTCCGGCGATGGGGATTCTCCGGAGTGCTCAAGGTCTCGGCCCTTTTGGCCGTCGCCATCCTGATGTTCCACCTGGCGCTTTCCTTCCCAACACCGGCCGCGAGCCCGGAGACGCCCTTTGCTCGCTTGGGTATTTTGCTGACACAGCCGCGCTTGCTGCTGCTCATGCTTCTGGTCTTCCTTTATGTGGGAACAGAGTTTTCCATCTGGACATGGACGGTTACACTTTTTACCACCGAACGGGGATTCTCTCAAGCATCCGCTTCCAAACTGATTTCCACCTTTGCGTTGGCGATGATGGCGGGACGTTGGGCCAGCCAATGGACACTTTCCGCCTTCGGCTCGGTGCGTGTGCTGTTGTTGAGCGCAGCCGGAGCAGTGCTCTGCCTTGCGGGCATGTATACACTTCGCCGCCGGCCTCTTGTCATCCTTGCTTCGCTGGGTGCTGGATGGTCCATGGCCGCCATCTTTCCCACCGCGTTGGGACTTGCCGGAGTTTATTTTCCAACCATGGTTGGCACGGCTATCAGCTTTGTCACGACTGGCGGCTGGTTTGGGGCCATTGTCATCCCTCCGGCGGTGGGCTTTGTTGCGACTCGCCGCGGAGTAGGCCAGGGAATGCTGATTCCCGTGGGCTGTGCCCTGCTGATGGTATGCGCCACGCTTCTGCTCATGCACGCCGGCTGAGACTGAGTGAACGCGCGATCCCGCCGCGCATTGCTGATTTGGTGATCGATTCAACGCGAGAAGGCATAAGAGAGCTGCAAGCCCTTGCCGTTGGCTGTCTGAAGCGCTTGCACGGAGAAGTGATTCCAGGCGCTCTGGGAGGAGCGCCGCTCAACCACGTACCCGCCGATAACGTAACCGAGCGCTGCCCCTACGAATACGTCTGAAGGAAAATGTTCGCGGGCCATGACCCTTGACGCCGAGACGGTGGTGGCCAGGGAGTAGACGATCAGTTTGGTGACAATGCCGCTGTATTGCGAAGCGACGACGTGGGCAAAGGACCATACCAGGATGGAGTGATCTGAGGGCATCGACTGCCCATCCGGCCACGTCCTGGTGCCGTGCGGCCAAAAATCCCCCTTCCCGTTGCCCTGCATGGGTGTCTGCCGGTCGATGGCGTAGCCTAAGCCGGTGTTGAGAATGATGGAGTCAGCCATGGCTTCACCGGCAAGCACGGCGGTTTGCTGCAGATGGGCGTTGTGGGTAACGCTACCGGCGATATATCCCACGGCAACGGATGCTGAGGGGACGTAAAGGCCGCCGTAGTCGGAGATCCGGCGAAACTCATTCTGACGAGACGTATCAAATCCCACCGCTTGCATGGCTTCGTTGTCGGTGTCGAGGGCGATGCCGGTGGCCGCCCCAAAGGGGAGAAGCCAGTAGTAGCTCGGCGCGGAGAGATGAAAGGGCGCAGTGACGATGCCTACCTCGTCCTGCGCAACATGCAGCGCGCATACCTGGAGCGACTTCAGACCGCACTCCTGCACTGGGACCTTCGCCTGGGCGCGCGCGATATTTGTCGAAAACAACAACAGAAGAATGACGAACAAGCGTGAGGGCATGCCCGAACATTCTACATTTCTCGCTTGCGAGGGAAACCGCAATGGACATGGATGACGGGGCTCAGCGCTGTGCCGAAATCTGTGCAGCCACGTCGCCGGTGCAGGTCACTCCTCGCAAGTCTTAAGCTTGCCGGTAGCAACTGCCGGCAAATGCGGGTTACCGGTAACTGGCGCCTGCCCCACTGCCTCGTTAAATTAACCCAATATGAGACTTATCAGGCATGATTGAGGAGTTGCTCAGCTCATAACCAGCGGCGGGTCATCTGGCGTGACGCACAGACGCTATTGGGCAACATGGACGGACAGAGATGCGTAGGTGGGTATTCAAAGTTCATCTATGGGTCGGAGCGCTTGCAGGCGGATTCTTTGTTGTGCTCGGGATAACCGGCAGCATTCTCGCGTTTGAGCAACCGCTGGATCACGTCCTGACCGCAAAACTCTCTTACATCCCTTCGTCCCCCCGCGATCTCCCTCTGAGCCGGATCCTGCGTTCTGTGCAAGCAAGCTTTCCATCAGACGGCATTGCCGCCGTAACCTTCGCTGCGTCTCCCAATCTTGCCTGGCAAGTCGCTCTGCCCTCGGGTATTGCTTACGTCAATCCCCATACCGGGCAAGTGCTGGGTTTGAGACTTCGAGGCCAGACTTTTCTGGGGTTTGCACGACGTCTCCATGTCAGCCTGGCCAGCGGAAACATCGGTCGAAGCACGATTCGCTGGTCCAATTTGGCGACTCTACTGCTACTGATGTCCGGGCTTGGGCTATGGTGGCGAGACGGGCGGATCCGATTGCATGCCTTTAACGGAACTCGTCGCTTCTGGTCTGACCTGCACCAAGCAATCGGCGTCCTCTTCTCGGCTCTTCTCCTGATCGCCTCAGGAACGGGCGCTTTTATCAGCTTCGAAGGGCCGGTGAACCAAGTCATCCGAGCCTTCAAAGGAAGCGACCAAATCAGGCCTTCCCCTCTATTGCTACCGCAGCCGGAACGAGGCACTCCATTGACCGAGCCCGACCAGGCATTAACCATCGCGGAAGCGCTTCTCCCGAAGGATATCCCCTCGCGGATGCAGTTGCCCGCCTACGGAGGAACGTACAAGATTTCCATGATCGAGCATCGCTTCATGAGGTCGGATGTCGAGCGGGTAGTGACCCTCGATCCGTATTCGGGCAACGTGCTTTTCGTCTCTTCAGCCTCCGATCTGTCCTTTGGCCAACGCCTGTTTGCGGCCAACGAGGCTGTTCATACGGGCGCCGCTTTTGGGGTTATGGGTCGTGCCTTGATGGCTCTGGCCGGCATAATGATCCTCCCACAGGCAATCAGCGGATTCATGATGTGGTGGAAACGGGTCACGACCAAAGTTCGCCATAAGGTAAATCCCTCAAGTGAACGGATCTCGATATGAGAATTTGGGTAGTTGCTTTGCTGTTTATTTTTGGCTTGGGAGTTAGCGATGCGTCGGGAAATTGGCATGGTTCCTTTCGCGTAGACGGCGGTGATCACGACGTTCCACAACTCCTCCTTCTCAAGCAGGATGGCGCCAAACTAACGGGGACCGGGGGTCCAGATGCAAGCGAACGCTACCCCATATCAAACGGGCAAGTGAGCGGAGACCACGTCACTTTCGAGCTTACAACTGGGGAATGGAAATTCTCTTACGATTTGAAAGACTCAGGGCTGGAGATGAACGGAAAGCTGGTTCTCAAAAGCGCGAACGATAGCCGGAGCGCTGAAGTCACTCTGAAAAAGGTTCAATGATTGAAGCGTGGAAGTGCCTCGGGATTATCGGGCGCGAACTTCCTGTGAACGGGGTCAGTGGTAACTTGGTCGTGGGGTCCCTGGAAGGTTTGCCTAGCCTGTCGGGGCAGCCGCAACCTCACCGTGCAAAGCACCAGCCATCACGCAAGGATGCTTGCATGGAAATGAAGGGACAGCAAACTTATCCTCAGCAGTGGTCACCAGTTTTCTGGTCATCAGTTTTCGTAATCTGCTGCGGTTACGAATCGATTTGATCATGTTGGCGGCTAGCTCCTTTGTTTCGTCAAGATGATCAAGGTAATTAATTTAATTATCCCGGCTCTTTGGCGGCTGGATGCGGCTCTTCCTGGGGAGGGGCGGCCCAGTACCAGCAACCGTTGACTCCATTTTTGGAGCTGCGAACGCCGAGATCGAATTTCGCGCGGCGCAGAGTGGCAATCTTGACGCCATCGCGTTCGGCGTCCCTCTCGATTGTGCATTGTGTTTCGCATCGATCCTGCAGATACCGGCGGAGCGATTCGCCGGCAAACTTGCGCTCAGGGCGGCCAGCGCCGGTAGGACGGGTGGCCAGCACTTCCTGCGAAGTGAGGCTGCTGGGGCCAGTCCACAGGAAGTTTCCGTCATCGTCAATTTTGTATGACAGCGGAAGAGCGAGAGGACCCAGATTCGATTTCACCTGCAGCAGAGCGGGCTGCGAGGGTGCGTCGGGAGAAGTGCCGGCGAGAAACTCGGTACGGAACGCGGGTGAGATCTCGGTAGACCGGCGATGGGTGGGGCGGCCGGGTCCACGCTTGTGGAGATGGCGAAGGAGAAGAATGCAACAGTGATGTTTCTCGGCGAGACCGGCAAGCGTCTCGAGCAGGGAAATGGTTTCCCTGGGTTGATGGAGATCGACACCGGGACGAAAGAGGCTGTGGAATGGATCGAGGATCAAGAGGCGGGCTTGAGTTCGCTCGAGCGCGTCGTCGAGAACGCTGGGTGAGGAGACGCCTCCGCGCAATACGACGAAGCGGGTGGCATCGCCGTTGAGCTTGGCGAAGCGAGGGTGAATGACAGCCGAGCTATCGTGCTCGGTGGAGGCGTACAAGACGGTGCAAGGTTTGAGTTTTTCGCCGGTGAAGGGAGATCGTCCGCGGCTCAACGCGGCCGCGATCGCCAACGCGATCCAGGTCTTTCCTGATCCAGACTCGCCGGAGATCATGGCCAGGGTGCCGGAGGCGAGCCTGTCTTGCCAGAGCCATTCGACGGGGCGGAGTGGAAGGTCAGAGAGATAGACGATGTCGGCGCAGTTTTCCGTGGTCGCTGGATCAGCGGGTAACTGCAGTGCGGGAACCTCGCCGGGTAGATCTTGCTGGGCGGGAGCTTCTGCAACGTCCGCTGCAATTGGAGGATGCCCGGCGGGGGGAGAAAGCTCCGGTTGCGGCGTGGACGGTCGAGCGAAGAGTGAAGTTCTGGTGCTTAGTTGGTTGATGGCCACCAAGATGCTCCCTATGTGGGAAAGCTTCCGTCACGGTTTCATTTGGGCGGCCGGGTGGATGCTTTGCAGGTTTTTTTGTTTTCTACCTACACGCTAATACGCGCCCGAAATTGGACGGGTTGCTAAATATCATGTGGAAAACCGGCCGGGAACTCGCCTTGCCGCACCTCAGGGGGCTTAGGGCAAGGCTTCAACAAGGCCTCGAGTCCGGTCATAGGTGGGTGTGCGACTTCGGGTGAGGCGCTGAGCTCCGCTTCGATGGCGGCTCTCATTCGTGGCACTCGAGCGACTTGTGGATGCATGAGACCAGTTGGATACGGCGAAAGGTATGCGGTCCTACCCGGCCTTTTCCAGAAGAGTTACGGAAAGGTCACGTTTCTGTACCATCTCCGCCGTAATGTTCAACTCCTTGATTTTCTTACTACTCGGGAGGTGGTACATCAGGTCCAACATCAGCTCTTCCAGGATCATGCGCAGGCCTCGTGCCCCAACCTTGCGATTGAGGGCCTCGCGGGCAACGGCGCGGGAGGCGTCGTCAGAAAACAACAGGCGTACACCCTCATACTCGAAGAGCCGCTGGTACTGCTTGAGGATGGCATTTCTGGGCTTAGTGAGAATCTCCACCAGCGCAGCATCATCGAGCTCGTCGAGAATTCCAATCACCGGCAGGCGTCCGACAAATTCCGGGATAAGGCCGAACTTGATCAGGTCCTGAGGCTGAGCCTGGCGCAGAAGCTCGGTGTCGCGCTGCGCCGGCAAAGCACCTGCTTCCTGGGCGTCCTTCTCCGACAGCGCCTTGAAACCCAAGGCCTTCTTGCCCACGCGCCGCCCGATCAGGCGTTCCAGCCCGACGAAGGCACCGCCGCAGATAAACAGAATGTTGGTGGTGTCGACCGGGGTGAACTCCTGGTGCGGGTGCTTGCGTCCCCCCTGGGGCGGTACATTGGCTACCGTGCCCTCCAGGATCTTCAGCAAGGCCTGCTGCACGCCCTCGCCGGAGACATCGCGAGTAATGGACGGGTTTTCGTCCTTGCGGCCGATTTTATCGATTTCATCAATATAGATAATGCCGGTTTGCGCTTTGGCTACGTCGCCATCGGCAGCCTGAAGCAGCTTGAGGAGCATATTTTCGACGTCTTCGCCCACATAGCCGGCCTCGGTCAGCGTGGTGGCGTCTACGATCGCGAACGGTACATCCAGCATCTTGGCCAAGGTATGCGCCAGCAGGGTCTTGCCACTTCCGGTCGGACCGACCAGCAGAATGTTGGACTTGGACAGCTCGACGTCACTGCCGCGTGTCCTGTTCATCTGGATACGCTTGTAGTGGTTGTAGACCGCTACAGCGAGCTTCTTTTTGGTCTGCTCCTGGCCAATGACGTACTCATCGAGAAATCCCTTCACCTCTTGCGGTTTGGGCAAGTGAGCCGGCGCTGCCCCCGGCTGGGTCTGCTCCCGTTCATCTTCCAGAATGGAGTTGCAAACCGCAACGCATTCATCACAGATGTGGGCGCGCGGAAAATCGGTCGGTGAGGAGATCAATTTAGCAAGGGCGTCGTGCGATTTATGACAGAACGAACAACGGAGCGTATCGTCTGTTCCCCGCGGCGTTTTCATACTGCAACTCCTTCGGCCTGGCGGTCAATCACGTACGTGGCCGGACTATGATTTGGTCAATAATGCCGTTAGAGTTTCACGCGCTGCTGGATCGGTCGTTGCGCGTGCGCAAGCTTCTGATCAGTCCGATGAAGAGACTAGATCGCCCAGGAGCTTCAGGTATCTGACTGAGTCAGCCAGATCATTCACCATGAATGTCGAAAGCGCTTCGTCAACATCCAAGGTGAGATAGACGGCTTCTTCCATGGCAGCAGCATCTATGTCATGTGCCAGCAAGATCTGAAGAAGACCCTTTTGGTGTGACTCGGTCGTGACCACGATAACCAGCCTTCCAGCTTTTAGAGCAGCTTCGATGAAACAAGCAAGGACGAGGCGGCCGGAACCATGCGCAAGGGAAACATCAGTGGGGATCGTGACCCGATAGTTTTTTACTGAGAAAGAGCCTGCCCTGACAAACTGCTTCCACAGCGGCTGACAGTTCTTTTCCGGCGTATGCTTTAAGAACGTAGCCCATTGCCCCCAAGTTAAAAACTTCTTGCGCCACAGCGGCGGAAGATTCTTGACTCATGAAGAGTATCTTGCATTGAGGGCGAAGCGTACGGACTTGTCGAGCCACCTCTATTCCATTCAGCGAGGGAAGCCCAATGTCGAGCACGATCAAGTCTGGTTCCAGTTCTTCGGTTTTGCGAAGTGCTTCCAGTCCGTCTGATGCCTCGCCGATGACCTTCAGGTTCGGCATTGCGGCCAGCGTTGAGCGTACGAACCGCCGGAATGGTTCGTAGTCATCGACAACGAGAACTTTTACTGTTGACTCTTCCAGTGACCCAATCTCGCTACTACAAAAAAAACCAAATTTTTCAGTCTTGTTTCTCACTCTCGTAGAGTTTCACGCGCCGCTGACTGCGGTCCTTGCGTTTGCGCAAGGACGACCTCAACCTTTGCGGAACGACTGCGTAGTAGCCAAGATCAGTTCGTGATCGGCTGCTGCTGCGTAGAAAGCAAGCACCCGTCCAAATCCATAGACCGTAGTTACCGAGCGGTCTACGTCCTCTTCGCGCTAAATATGCAGTAGACAGCGCGTGACAAACCAGTGACATCCGCGTGACAACCCCGCCCGGCAATGGATCTATCTTCATTTTTAAGCAGAGAGTGAGCGTTGCCAAAGTCACGCAAGATCGTATTCTTCTTCCCGTCTTTCGCAAGTTCCGATGCGACCGCCCCGTTGGGTATTCTGGCAGTTGCGACACCTCTGCTTCGTGCCGGATATCAAATCTGCCTTATCGATTCCACCAATACTCCAAACTACAAAAAACGCGTCCTCGAAGAACTGCGCGGTGCACTATGCCTTGGTATCTCTCTTGTGACCGGACCGATGCTCCGGGAAACAGTCGAAATCGCACACGGGAGGGAGATACGCCCATGAACGACAGCTTTTACCGTAAAAAGATTCACGATGCGTGGGAAAAGTACCTAACCGCTCATCCAGGAAACTTTGGGGACTACCCTCACTGGCTCAAGGAAAGGTTGATCCTGAGCATGAAAAGGGTTGATCTACTTCGGCATGAACTAAAAGGCGCGGAAGCGGGGAAGGTGGTTGAGGGGGTTGAAAGATGAAACGCAGCAAACCCAACGCCAGCAAGCCCAGCGTCTGCGCCCACGCTCAGCGTGGTAACCGCAGGTTTGCTCCTCTTCAAGCGCGCCCATCATGTCTCTTCCCTCTTGGATCTTCCCGTCCCCTTAACTTCCTACTGCAGCGCTGAGCTCGAACTATCAAATACGCCGCGAATTTTTGCTGCGAGGGCGGCGAACTCCGCGGTGCCGAGGAGTTGAGAGGATCGGGGACGGGCGAAGGGGATATTGATGACCGCCGCTACACGGCCAGGACGAGGTGTCAGGACCACAACACGGTCACTGAGAAAGACCGCTTCAGTAATACCGTGGGTTACAAAGAGCACCGTCTTGTGCTGCGCGGACCATATGCGCTGAAGCTCGATGTTCATGGTCTCCCGCGTCATGGCGTCCAATGCCGCAAAGGGTTCGTCCATAAGCAGGATTTTTGGATCGTGCACCAGAGCTCGCGCCAGCGCGACACGCTGCTGCATTCCACCCGAAAGCTCGTTGGGCAGCCGCTTCTCGAAGTCGCCTAGCCCCACCATACGGATGAGCTCGCGGGCGCGATCCTCATAGTCTGCAATTCGCCGCCCCTGCACGTCCACAGGCAGCAGCACGTTGCGCAGGACCGAGAGCCAGGGCAGCAGCAAGGCCTGCTGGAATACCAACCCTACATCCGGCCGCGGCGCGCGCACATCCACACCGCCCACCAGGACCTTGCCTGAGCTCGGAGCCAATAGCCCGGCTACCATGCGCAACAACGTGGTTTTGCCGCAGCCGCTGGGGCCCAGCAGCGAGACGAATTCACCCGGCTTTATGTCGAGGTGAACGCCCGCCAACGCGTTGAGCTGGCGGCCTTCGCGGGTTTCAAATTGGTGCCCGACATCCACGAAGGTGATGCCGTCAGCGGACGAAGACCGGGGAGGGCTGGTGGTCACGTTATTTCCAGTTTCGCGCCTGGTTGACGATGATGGAATGGTCAAACTGATTGTACTGGGCAGCAAAGGCGTTGGTGAACAAGTCGGTTCGGGCGATGGTCGCGGAAATCTGTCCAGCATTGACCAGGTAGGTCTCGATCTTCTCAAAGATCGCAGCCTGCTGGCTGCCCCACTGAAAATCTACCGGGAGTTGATCTGCCCCCATGTCCACTATTTGTGCCTTGATGATGGCCAGATCGGTGGCGAGCGCCTTTGGATCATTCCTGTCTTTGGGCGCGCGATCGGGATATTGCTTCCAGAAGGCGCGAACGGCGGCCTCGGGGTTGGTCTTGAGAAAGACGGTGGCCTTTGCCGTGGCTCGCCCTATCTTCACCAGGACATCGGAGTTTTTGGCGAGAAAGGATTGGGTGGCGAACAAATTGTAACTGTATTGGTCCATTTCGTCAGGCGGGACTGGCAGCACGCGTACTGCGTATCCGGCGATTCGCTGGCGTGCGATGCCTCCAGTGAAGCTGACTTCCGCGTCCACGCTTTTGTTCTTTAATGCTTCGAACGATGGCGTTCCGTAACCGACACTGAGCAGTTGCACATCGTTCAGATTCATGCCGGCTTCTTTGAGGCTGGCCCGCAGATAGGTCACGCCACCGCTGCCGAGATCGTTCACGCCGACCCTCTTGCCCCTGAGATCGCGCACCGACTGGATAGGCGAATCCGTGTTAACGACGATGCGGTTGGTGGCGCGGCGGCAGACGGCGTAGAAGGAGACGAGGGGAATTTTGAGCTTGATGCGCTGAATCACGATCGGGTCGGGCTGCGCGAGCCCTACGTCAGCTCGTCCGAAAAGAAGTAATTGCGCGACGGACGCGGAGGATTGGCCGGGCACAACCGCAACGTCAAGCCCTTCCTGCTGGTAATAGCCAAGGGCCTTGGGGAGGGTCGCGTAGGGATAACCGACATTCAGATCGGCGGTAGCAACAGCATAGGTGATTTTTTTTAGCGGGCCATCGAAGGCCAACAGCGGCGCGGTTTTGGCAAAGGCACTCGATGCAGCCAGGATTCCGAGGCGGCTCAAGAAGCCGCGGCGGGATGAGCGATTTGGATACAGAGCGACCTCACTTTCCCCTGAGATGACTTTCCCCCCTTAGACGCCGCGTGCTCCGTCGGATTGATGCCCCCAGAAGACCAGGCGCTGACCGAGGAGACGAACCATGGCGTGCAATATAAATCCTGTGAGCGATAACACTGCCAGCGCGGCGAATTCACCCGCCATGTCCAGATTGGTGTTGTAGGTGAGGATGCGGTAGCCAAGCCCGCCCACCGCACCGAGGAACTCAGATACCACCGCCGCAATGATGGCCAGCACGATGGCCAACTCGAGGCCGGCGAATAAGGCGGGCAAGGCGCTGGGCAGCTTGACCCGCAGGAAAATACGCCAGCGCCGCCCGCAGTAAGCGCGCAGCATGTCGAGTTGATCCGGATCTGTGCGCTCGAGCCCCGACAGGGTGTTGATGAGAACAGGAAAGAACACCGTGGATACAACCAGCGCGACCTTGGACTGTATGCCGAAACCAAACCAGATCAAAAACATTGGCGCTAGCGCCGTCTTGGGTACCGATTGAAGGCCGATCACATACGGATACACAATGCTGCGCACAGGACGAAATTCAGAGATGAGCAGGGCCAGAAAGAAGCCCACCAAGCTGCCGCCAAAGAAGCCGATCATGACCTCACGCAGGGTCACCACGAGATCTTTTGTGAAGGTGCCATCGGCGAGGTTCGCCCTTAGGGATTGCCAGACTTCAAGAGGACTGGGAAAGATGGCGGGCGAGACATCGAATTTTTTGGTGTACCACTGCCAAAAACACACCAGCACGATTGCACTCAGGAGCCATGCTCCGAAGCGCGTTGCCTTTCTGTAGGCGTGGCGGCTCACGAGGTAAATGCTCCTACTTCGGCAAAGCGCTTCTTTTGCCAGGCGAGGGCTGCGGAAACTCCCTGCTCTTTCGCGATGCGCGTGAACTCGTTGGCAGGCGCTGCACTGAGACCCATGATGGAGCGGTCCTCTGCAATGTCGAGCAGGGTGGCGTAGCCCATGACTTCATAAAAGCGATTGAGGAGGCTCTTGTTTCTGGTGAGTGTGCCGGGCGGCAGGAGACACATGTGGCGCACTACCTGATCGACGCGGGCATCGAGCGCGTCGGCGGTCACCGCCTCGTTGATCAGGCCCCAGGCTTCGGCTTGTCTCGCATCAAGACGGCGGCCGGTGAGGAGCAACTCCTTGAAGTGGCGCGGGGACAATGCCCAGGCCAGAATGGGAGACATGGTGCTGCCGCCGAACTTTGCTTCCGGCTCGCCGAAAAAGGCATCTTCGCTTGCATAGGCCAGATCGCAGGAGAGACTCAAGGCGAGTCCGCCGCCCAGACAGGCGCCACGAATTTTGGCGACCACCGGCTGGGGCAGCGACCATAGACGTTCGAGACCGGAATAGGCTAGGCGAAAATGGCCGGCCCAGCCGGCGGGGGTCCGCTCGGGCATGTCCTTGTCAATGCTCACGTCGAAGCCGGCGGAGAAGGCGCGGCCTTCTCCGGTCAGGACGACTACGCGGATCGAATCATCGGTTGCGATTCGATCAAGGGTGGCGACGAGGTCTTTCATTACTCCGTCGGTCAGCGCGTTGAGCTTGTGAGGACGCGCGATGGTCAGCGTGGCGACGGCTTCCGCCGTTTGGCAGTGAATGAGGGGTGAAGAGCTCATGGTTGCGGCCTCGGGATGGCACAGGTGCGAGCGGAACCCAGGTTTAGTGCCGCGCCTACGGCGCTCATATCATGTTCGGGATTGATCCCCAGCCCTTCCGGGCTGGGCTCCCACGGCAGGCCGGGGCAGGCACGTTTGGCTAGCCGGCCCTCCGGGCCGCGCACCCATGGCGATTGTTGCTGTGTCATTTCTCTCTTAACTTGCCACAGGGAAGTTTTCTGCCGGTTGAGAGAGCCGCAGATCCCTCGGCTCCTACTGACAGATGAGGGAGACTGGTGTGTCGTTGAGTGCTGCGTGTCCCACTCAAGCCCAAAAACAGGGCTTGACCCGATTTCCTGCCACGCAGCGCAAGAGAGGTCCGCGCGTGCGCCTTTCATTAAGGAAAGGCGCATGGAGTGTATCAACGCGACAAGCCTCCACAGGAAATCGGGGCAATGGGGCACCCAACGTTCGTTGGCGATGGAGGGTGGCAGGGTGAGCTGGGTCATTTCACTCCCGGGTAGAGCAGAAGACGGGCGTCAGCGATGATTCCGCCGGGATGGCGGGCGTTGACGATGACCGGATTCAGCTCGAGCACCTCGAGCCGGTTGCCGATGGCGGCCGCAAGTTGGCCGACGCGCAGAATCAAGTTGGCGAGTTGGTCGAAGTCGGCTTTGGGGCCGCCGCGAAAGCCGTCCAGCAGCGGACGAACACCGCTGCGCTCGATCAGCTCTAGCGCGTCTATGTGGTCGAAGGGCGGCACGAGCATCGCGCTGCGATCGAGAATCTCGAGCAACCGCCCGCCTAGGCCGAAGACGAGCACGAAGCCGAAGCTTTCATCTTGCTTCGCACCGATGAAAACTTCTATGCCGCTGTCTAGTTGCGGGGCTACGACCACGGCTTCACCGGGATAGGTTCCTAACGGTGGGTCGAGACAGGCGCGGAGCTGCTCGTAGGTCCGCGCCGCAGTCTCCGGGGTTACGCCCAGTGCAACACCACCCACGTCGCTCTTGTGGACGACGCGTGCGGTGTCAATCTTCATCACCACCCGTGGTCCGAGATCGCGGGCCGCCTGCTCGGCTTCCATCTTGTTGGCAACGCGGCGCATAGGCGGAGCCGGCAATCCTACTTCGGCCAGATAGGGAAAGAGATCGGCTTGCCCTATCGCGGTCTCGGTGCCGGCTAGGATGGCCGCAATGACCTCGTCCTGCTGGGGTAGAACCGAACGCGCGATCGCTTTGCGGCGCGCCCCCCGCAGCGCGTGGTTTGCGAGGTGACGGATCGCGCGTAAGGCTTCGCGGCTTCCCTCCAGCGCGGGGATGTTGGCGTTCCTGACTTCTACCATCACCTCGTCATCGACGGAGCCAGCTCGGCTTGCCATCACCAGAATGGGTTTTCCGATGAGCGCGGATTCCTTTGCGGCGGCGTCTAAAATCTCGCGGTTATGGGAATAAGCGATGTCCGGACTATCGCGATGAAAGCCCTGGTGCACCGCGACGACGTCGACGGAAGAGTCGGCGGCAACGGTCCGGATGGCGCGGCGCATACGGTCGTGATAGCTACCGGGAACATTGAAGCCTGTGCCGACATCGACGGGATTGCGCGGCCACACGTCGGCGGGGAGATGCAGGTCGCCTTGCAAAGCGGCCAGCGTTTCTGTGGAGAGTGGCGGTAAATTCACGCCGTGCTGGACACACTGATCGGTTACGTTGCTGAGT
The DNA here is from genome assembly GCA_963785315.1 of uncultured Acidobacteriaceae bacterium. Taxonomy (GTDB): domain Bacteria; phylum Acidobacteriota; class Terriglobia; order Terriglobales; family Acidobacteriaceae; genus PALSA-350. Next base: position 410,626 of record CAWAUX010000013.1, read on the forward strand.
TCCCCGCCCGATGTCCCCAACATGCCAACGCGGAACGACGCCGGCCGCACGGCCCACGATGCCGCCAGTTCCACGGTCTGCGCCAACTCGTCGAAATCGTCGACGAGTATGAAATTAGCCTGGCTTAGAGCCTGACGATAGACGGCTCCCGAGCCGACCATCGCACCGGTGTGCCCGCGCGAGACCGCACCGCCCTCCTGGGTTAATCCGGCTTTGAGTAAAATGATCGGCTTTCCGGCGGCGTGCGCGCGTTCCGCCAGATCGAATAGCGCCGACGGATTGCGGAACTGTTCGACGAAGGCCACGATCAGACGGGTGGCTGGATCTTCAATCGCATAGGCGATCAAATCTTCGACGTTGGTGACCGCTTCGTTGCCGGTGGAAGCGAGGAAGGAAAGGCCATGACGCCCTGCAATCGCCTGCAATAGGGAGGCGACTGACCCGCTTTGGCTTATGGCCGCGACCGAACCCGCGGTGTTTGCGGCGGAGATTTTGAAGCTCGAAATCGAGACGCGATTGGTGAAGCTGAGGAAGCCGAGACAGTTAGGCCCGAGCGCTGGAATGCGCGCCTCCGCGCATAGGCGCTGCAGCCGCTGCTGACGTTCCGCGCCGGCTGAGCCCCGCTCGAGGAAGCCACCGGAATGAATCATGAGCGCGCGGGCGCCATGCGCGATCGCCTCCTCAACCGCGGGCAAAACTTTTTCGCCGGGAAGGTTGATGGCAACCATGTCAGCGGGCTCGGGTAATGCGGCGAGATTTGGCCAACATTTGCGGCCCATGATTTCGGATCGAGTGGGGTTGATGAGAAAAATATCCCCGGTATAGCCGAGCTCATGGTTGGTTTGCAAAAAACGACTGGTAAAGCTCACGCTGCTGTCGCGTCCACTTGCGCCCACCAGGGCGATGCGGCGTGGGTTGGCGATCGCTTCCCAACCTGCGCGAGTGAGGCGCGGGGTCCAGTGGCTGCTGACACCAGGCTCGGCTGGGGTGGTGGTCACGGCTGCCGGCTTTCCCGGCTTTCGAATTCCACCTGAGCGGTTCCGCTGTTGGTGCGAAAGCCTAATTCGCTGTGGCACGCGATTTCGAGATCTACGAGATAGCGACCGTCTACGACGGATTTACGCGTGACTCGCCCACTGCAGATGATCTTGAAGCCAACCAGCACCCATTCTTCATTGCGCTGAACGATCCTGGTGACGAATGCGTTGGGGCCGGCCCAGCGCGCGAGCATGGCTCCGAACCACTGGATACGGAGCACGCCGGGGGCAAATGCATCGGGGACATGCCCGGTGCGGCCGATGCGGTCGAAGCCGGTGCCGATGGTGACCGCATTGAAGCGCCCTATATCAAACGCCATCAACGGCCCAAGTTCCCACGGTGGAAGCTCTTCATGCTGGGCGATGTCTTCGAAATATCGCGGTGCGTCGTAACGGCGAATGGGCGTGGGAAAGGTACCAGGCAGGAGCGGCGGCGTGGATACATTGCGCGTGAACTGGCCCGGCTCAAGCGGGGGATAGATCTGCGCGATGGTGCCCGAATCTTGCACACGCTTGGCATCAAAGCGGAAGGTGTACGAGTTCAAACGCGCAACGAGCTCTCCCCTTTGGTTGGTGAAGCGCATTTCTTCATTGACCAGAACGGCAGCGCCGAGCTTGCGCGATTTCTTGGGCTCGATGCCGGCAATCTTGCCATAAGAAAAGACGGTATCGCCAGGACGCACGGGGCGATAAAACTCCCAAGCCTCGGTGGCGTTGTCGTTGCCTTCCAGTTCCCTGCCGTTGGAATCCCTTATGCCCGGCATCCTGCCTAGCCAGGCGGGCGAGCCGTGGGCATAGAGATAACCAGGGGGCGCGATGATGCTTCCCCAGCGCGTGGTCGCGGCGTACTCGGGCTCAAGGTAAAGAGCATTGGGGTCGGGAATGCAGTAGGCAAAGTGACGAATGCCGTCCCTGGTGACGTCGTAATTGAATTGTTCAGGTTGGGGCAGGTCCTTGCCAACGAGGCCGGCGTAGTCCGACACGTCCAGGTGAGTCTCGCCCATCCGGGCTTGTCCCTCTTGCGGCATTTCGCTCAGACTATAGCATACGCAAAAACGGGGTAGATCAGGGGGTAAAGCCCTCATCCGGTGGGCGGTTTACGGCCCGACTAAAGTTGTGCCCTGACACAAAACATGAGAGCCGTGACTCGTCCTGCTATGGGTTGAGGCCCGCGAAATTGGCTGTTCTCACCAGGGCTTCTAAAGCCCAGTTATTGCAAGATGGAGCGTTCCGCGGGTTTTAAAACCCGCTCCCCCGGACTGATGCTCGCTGCGGCGAGGTAGTCCGGGGCTGGCACGGTTCGACTAAAGTCCGTCGCGCCCAAGAGCGGGTTTTTCCGCAGCCTCTGAAGTCGTGCCCTGATACGAGGGGGAAAACCGTCCCCTCAGCGGCTAAAGCCGTTCCCGCTTTTAAGCACTTACGTACGGGCTGAAGCCCGTACCCTTCAAAAGAATGAGTTTTTCCGCAGCCTCTGAAGTCCGGGCTGGCAGGGTTCGACTAGAGTCCGGGCCCACCCAACAGCGAATTTTTCCGCAAGCTGTGAAGTCGTGCCCTTCGTTCGGAGAATTTTCCTAGCCTGTTTGGCTCACCCCGGAGATTGCGGTCCAGCAACGATGGCTAGTCGGACTGGGAGTACTTTGTTTAAATAGTTTCCAAAGGGTAAAGCCACCTGAACCACGTAAAGGTGTCGTTGCCAAATGCAGGAAATCGTCTGGACGCTGAATTGCACTGGCTTCAAGCGCTGCTTAGCTGAATGCGCATACTATAATCGGGAGAAGGTTGGCAGTGCTCGATAAGTTTTCTCCCCGTTGATGCCAGCCCGTACTTTGGAACCGTGTATTATTTGTTTTCCTCAAATACAGTTTCCGGAACGCGGCGTTCACGCTGCACACCTTAGCTGCAGCATCGGCTCAGTCCGCCGCGGCTTTGGACAGCACGCAATACCCACTCATCGGCAAACCAAGGAGTAGTAGGCAGTGAATGGCAGTATTCTTGATCAGAAGCAGCACAGCTCATCGCCGGGGCGCGTGAGCAAAAACGGGCACGAGAAGCCACGATTTACTCATCATTTAAGAAAGCCGATGTTGAATCGCCCCCTTTCTCCACGCGAAAGGCAAGTGGCAACACTTGTCGCTCATGGAATGACCAACAAAGAAATAGCAGCGATGATGGGAGGGATTACCGAGCAAAGTGTAAAAAACTCTGTGGCCCACATCATGATGAAGACGGGAGCACCTAATCGAGTGCGCATCGTCATTTGGGCCCTAAAGAATGATTTGATTAATGTAGAAAATTTATAAGTGCTCGGCAGAAATTACCGAGTTACATCCACCACACAGCGAAATCCGATCGTCCCCGCGCGATCCCGCCCCGGGGACATCAGCAGAAACTTCTGGTGTTCGTCGAGCCGGTAGGTCTGGGGAAAATACCAGATCGATCCTCGCGGCTGATAGTACGCACCACCACGCAGGATCGCCGCGCGCGTGTGCTGGTCGCGAAACTCGTCGGTCCACTGGGAAACATTTCCGGTCATGTCGAGCACGCCGAAGGCACTGGCCCCCGCCGGAAACGCATCCACGTTGGTTGGTGCGCGCATCACTCGCCCGCGATCGGGGGGCGGAAGCACTCCATCATTCCAATCGTTTCCCCAGGGATAGAGGCGGCCATCGGAGCCCTGCGCGGCATATTGCCATTCCCAATCGTGCGGCAGCCGCTTTCCGGCCCACGCCGCATACGCACGTGCATCTTCAATGGAGACCCAGGTTACCGGCTGGTTCGCAGCATCCGCGGGAAAGGTTCCGTTGGACCAGAGGCGCAGAAAATTGTGGTCGTCCGCGGGATGGTAATGCGCGCCGTCGACGAATTTTTTGAACTCGGCATTGGTTACCGGTGTCCGGTCCATATAGAAGGCCTTGATCTGCAGCCGTTGGCGATGAAAGCGGCGCGGCGCGTCTTCCCACGGATATTGCACGTCGACGCCCGGGTCGTTGCCGCCTTCGATCTCAATCCCACGTACGGCAAAATCAAAATCGCCGCCTGAAATACGAATCATGCCCGGTGGCGCGGAGACGGCTGGCTTGGTCGCCGCCAGCTCAACCATGGTTTGGGGCAGATACTTCCATTCGCGCGAGTACCCACTGAGAGGGCGTTTGGCGCGCTCGGCCATAAACGCAAGCAGGTCCTTCCATTCGCCGGTGAGCGCCGGAGTCATGAGCACCGCGCCAAAGCCAAGGCCTTCGATGGGAAATCGCAGCCTATCGCTTCCCCCGGCGACGTTGGGAGTCAGCTCGACACCGTGCCACAGATCGTAGTAATGAATCCCGTTGGTGTGCGGTATGCTCAGCTCCTCACCCGAGACGTCGTATTCGTTGCGATTGACCATCGTCCATAGGGTTGCGTTTTCGCTGGTGAACTTGCTCGCGAAAATGCCGGACTGCAGGGTCGCAGTGTACGGCTCCCAATCCGGGCTTTGCAGCGTTGCCCCGAAGGCTCGTTCGATTCGTGTGAATCGTAATATCGGCTTCGGCATCGTGCGGCGTGGTGCCATACCAAAAGCCCCACAGATTTTCGGCCGAAACATAACCGATGCCGTTGAAGAAGGCGTGCTGCAGACTGTTGGTCTTATCGCGCGTGAAGCGATCTGTAACATTGATGGTGTGCCGCCGCTCCAGCCATTTCGCCTGGTTGACCATGGGCACGAATGGATAGGGCGTGTCTTCCCACGTTACCCAGTCGTTCCAACTGATGGTGCTCCATGCCAGCGACTCGTCGCGAATGGCAAATTGTGGTTCGAGGGCGAGGGGATGGTGGGCGGCCTCGGCAGCGGCGTGAAAAGCGGCAGGAACGTCTTCGAGGGTATCGAAGTTGACGCCGTCGGCGCCGATTTGCGCCATCAACTCGGCCAGAGTCGTGGCGGTGGGTGCGGCCGATTCGTGGGTGCCGGTGTCCCAGGCGAGGGTGGGAAAGAAGACGCGCACGCCGCGGGCGTGGAACTCGTCAATCATGTGGCGCACGCCGGAAACTCCGCCGGGCAGGTCGCGAATGAGGTCGAACTGGTTGCGGTCGTCTACGCCGAGATTGGGATAGAGCGGCCAGATGAGCACGGCGTCGATGGGTCCGAGGCGTCCTTCGACGTCGGCGAGAAAGCGGTCAACCGTGTATTGATTTTTGTCTGGATCGAAGAAGGTGCGGTCCCAGATCAGCAGCTGGACTTGCGAATAGACGTGCTGCGTCCAGGCGAGCTCGGGCCGGTCGTATTCCTTGCTTTGGTAACGCAAACGCTGGAGCCGTTCCTGCCGCCAGGCTTTCATTTGCGTGCGCCACGCGTCAGCCGCGGCGGGATTTTCGGGCCCGGGAAGCAATACGTCCGCGGGGCCGGCCGGCTGGGTGAGATTCATCACGCCGGTCGGCGGGACGAGCGCATGCCGCGGACGCCACTCATCGGAAAAGGCAGTGGCAGAAATCATTGCGGATATTGCGAGAACAGGGCAGAGAAATTTGCGCGCAAGGTTTTTGCGGGAAGAGTGCGCAGGTGCTCTGGCGAGGAGCTTCTCTGAAGCGTTGCTGTTTTTTTTCATTGGCAGACAGAGCGAATATAACGGAATGACGCGGTGAGTTCACGTTCTGTCTGTGCAGCATGAAAGCTTAGAAGCGAAAGGCAGGAAAGCACAATGGTTCCCCCGCTCTTGTCCATGCTCGATCGAGCATGCTCAGTGATTGAAAAGCTCCGAGCAGCATGGGTAAATAAGCAGCGCAAGCCCCGTGTCACGTTATAAATCTGCGAGGCGCTGCGCTCAGAGGTTGTGACCTTTTTTAAATTTCCTCGTGTTTTTGTCACACCCGCCCAGACTTTCCTGAACCCTCAACAAAGGCCTTCATCCTGAGCTGCGCTCAGCGCCTGCGACTTTATTGATTTTTCGCGCGAATTGTCATCCCGGCCGGGGCGCACTGCAGGTCCCTCGGCTTCGCTCGGGATGACAACTGGAGGGTAGTGACTTTTTATTAGGGGCCGTCAGATTGGATGGACAGAAAAATAGCAGCAGGTCCCTCCACTCCCCTTCGCGTCGGTTCCACGGCAAGCCTGGACAGGCAGGATGACGATTCTGCGGGGGTGACGAAAAACACTGAGATGGTAAGAGCCGTCCGGGCGGCCGCCGGCCGACCGCCGGCGGGACTATACTTGCGCTACAATGTCGGCGCCAGGCGGCTATACAGCGCAGTGCGCAGGCATCGACTTGTCTTCGGAGCGCAACCATGAAATTGACAGGACTATCTATACTTGGTTTCCGTGCAGGCTCGGTGACCAAAGAAGTCTTCCATGCTACGAACGCCCGCACTGGGGAGCGGCTGGAGACGGACTTTTTCTCTGCGACTGCAGAAGAAGTAGATGCGGCCGCGGTTCTGGCGGACCAGGCTTTTGCTGTTTACAGTCGAACGACCGGCCGCGAGAAAGCGGCGCTCTTACGCGCCATCGCCGCCAATATCGAATCGATCGCTCCCGAATTGATCGAACGCGCGGAACAGGAAACGGCCCTGCCCAAAGCCCGATTGCAGGGTGAAACGGCGCGTACCTGCGGCCAGCTTCGCTTGTTTGCCCAGGTCGCTGAGGAAGGCTCCTGGGTCAACGCTCGCGTCGACCGCCCCGATGCAGAGCGTAAACCGGCTCCCAAGCCGGACCTGCGCTCCATGCTGCGTCCCCTGGGCCCGGTCGTGGTCTTCGGCGCGAGTAACTTTCCCCTGGCGTTTTCCGTGGCCGGCGGGGATACCGCGTCCGCCCTGGCGGCGGGATGTCCGGTCATCGTCAAAGCCCATTCGGCTCATCCCGGCACCAGCGAACTGGTCGGTCAAGCCGTGCAACAAGCCGTCCGGCAATGCAATTTGCCCGAAGGGGTTTTTTCCCTTCTGTTTGGCCGCGGCGCGCAAATCGGTGTCGCGTTGATGAAACATCCCCTGGTGAAAGCCGGCGGGTTTACCGGATCACGGGGGGCCGGCAGGCAATTAATGGATACAGCGGCCGCGCGGCCGGAACCAATCCCGTTTTATGCCGAGATGAGCAGCACCAACCCGGTGTTCATCCTTCCGGGTGCGCTGCGGGAACGTGCTGCCGCCATCGCCAGCGGACTGCATGCTTCGTTCACCCTCGGAGCAGGTCAGTTTTGCACCAAACCGGGAATGGTATTTTTGCCCGAAGGGGGCGACGCTTCGAAGTTCGTCGACCAACTACGGCAGTCGGTGGATGAGTCGGCGCCCTTCTACTTGCTCACCGGTGGTATCCGTTCGGCCTATCAAAGCAGCGTTGCCGATCGCAAGGGGCGGCAGGGTGTGAGCGTGGTGGCGGAGAAGTCCATCGCCAGCAATGGCCGGGAACTCGGTGTGGGGGCAGCGCTGTTCGAAACAGATGGCCAGACTTTTCTGAAGGACGCGGAACTCGAGGAGGAGATTTTTGGCCCGGCAACCTTGTTAGTCCGCCACGCTAACCGCGAACAAATACTGGAGGCGGCGCGTAATTTTGAAGGCCACCTCACGGCAACCATTCACGGTACCGAGGAGGACCTGCGCAGCTTTGGCGATTTGATTGCGATCCTCGAGAACAAAGCGGGCAGACTTTTGATCAATGGTTTTCCAACCGGAGTGGAGGTTTCCCATGCCATGGTGCATGGCGGACCGTATCCATCGACTTCCGATGGACGTTCCACTTCGGTGGGCAGCCAGGCGATCTTCCGTTTTACGCGGCTTATCTGTTACCAGAATTTTCCCGATGCTGCTCTACCCGCGGAGTTGAGAAATGAAAATCCTCTTCATATCTGGCGCATGGTGGATGGCGAGATGACGAGAGAGGCCGTCATGCAAGCGCAGGCAGTCCCACAGTGAAAACCCTATAGCTGTTCGACCTTTACGTTACCGTCGGAGGTGTTGATGGTGAGCGGCGTGCCTCCGCCATTCAGCTTTCCGTGCAACTCATGGCCCTCTCCGCCGGACTGGTAATGGTCCATGGTAAGGGGGAGAGCGCACTCCACATGGCCGTCGCTGGTATGCACGCTGAGATCGGCGGCCAAGCTCTGGGGGACGCGAATGGTCATCGAGCCATCAGACGATTGAATGGTTGAGGCGACAGTGAGCTTGGTTCCCTCGCGTAAGTTGAGCTCGAGAGTGCCGTCGCTGGTGTGAAGAGCAAGCGCGTGGAAAAGGCCGTCGACGCTAAGTGTGCCGTCGCTGGTGTGGGCGTCGATTGCACCATCGGCGTCGGTGACTTTCACGTGGCCGTCACCAGACTTGATGCGCAGGCTGCCGGAGACATGATCGAGGGTCAGGTTTCCGTCGCCAGTGGTTAGATTCAGGTCGCCCTGCAACCCGGAGAGAGTTACATTTCCGTCAGAGGTTTTGGCTTGCAGTGTGAGCTGGGCGGGGCTTTCTACGGTCACCCGGGTTTCCCTGTGCCAGGTGACGTGCACGCCAATGTGCGGCAGCTCTTTCAAGAGAAAGTGAACCTGATCGCCGCTTTGGCCCTCTTCCAGGCGATAGTCGCTCAGCTTCCTCCCCTCCACCTGGACGTGGATCCGGATTTCATGGCAGTCCCCGCAAGAATGAAACTCGACGCCGGCGTCGGAGGTTTCGAGGGTCAGCGTGGGCTTGCCAGTGACGGCATAGGTCCTGGACCAGGAGTGATCGGGATCCTGCGCGAGGATGGTCAACGAAGGGAGAAGGACGAGCCCGGCCAGTGCCACAGCATATTTAGTCTTCATGACAGTGTGATACGTAGCTGATCCTTGCGAGGTTCCTTGAAATTTGGGGACTTACGGATTCGCTTCGCCGGAGGCGGCGGGGTCGTAGTACTCGCGCCACGAGGCGATCTTACCGCCCTGCAAGTCTACGATGATGGCGTCATGGGAGACTCCACGCTTGCCGTCTTTTCTTCGGGTGATCGCCCAGTCCCACTCAATCGCCACCTTCTTGCCGTCGGGGGAGGCGAAGACGTTTTTAATGGTGACGTGCAGATCGCTGAAGTCTTTGAAGTAGTCCTTCATGGAGGCGGCCATTTGGGGGGCGGGCGTGTTTCCTTCGGGTGACATCAATATCGCCGTTGGCAGCCAGTCAGAGGCGGCCAGGGTGAAGTCCTGTTTTTCCCAGGCTCTTGCCTGACGCTCTACCAGCTGCCGGGCTGCGGTTTGCTGAGCTAGCCCGAGTGCTGTCGTAAGTAGCATGGCTGCTAACAAGAAATTCTTCACTTTCTTCCCCCGTGCGGTTAGCGCGTGATCGTGACCGGCAGATGCACCGGAGTGGCGGCGTAAAACTTTTCCTGGAGTTCCTCAACGCGGTCAAAGTGTTTTCCTTCCACGTGGCGCGCGGTCAGGTCGAAGACCAGCGGAGACTCGGCGAAGGGATACGGAGCGAGACGGAAGTGACGCTCGCCCAGCCGCTCGACGGCGATCCGGCTTTCGCCGCCTTCGCGATGAGGCAGCGCATGTTGCAGATCCCCGGGTTGCGGGTAGTCGACGCAACTCAGCAGCGAGAGGTTATCGCAGGCTTGCAGCAGGCGGAAGTGATTTTCAATCCGCTTCGGCGAAGTCTGTTCAGCGGTTAGCTGCTTGTCCGCGGCCACGCGGGCTCGCAGCTCGTCTTGAAATTGCTCCTGACGGGTTAGAAATGCATCGAGCAGTGGGAGCTGGTCCGGTTGGATCGTAGTGCGATCGGCTCGGGCGGTCAGCAGATTGTAGGTGTGCATGGAGACCAACAGGGCGGCATAGGGATCTCTCTCGGCTACCATGCGGACGGCGCGCTCGCGCACGGCTAGATAGTCGGCAAGGTCTATTTCTTCAAAGGCTGAGTATTTGCCTACCAACTCGACGGAAAAGGCGCTGGGCTTTCCCTGGCGGGTAATTTGCGGTTGTTGATCGCGCGCAGCCCAGCCGTCGTCGTGGGTGGTGACGCCACGCAGCACTTGTTCGCGGGGCTCAGGGGCGAGGAAGAGATCGTTACCCCATTGCTCGGCGAAGGCTCCCGCCAGGTGCGCGTGGTCCACGTGAGTTACTAACCACCAGCCGGTTTTAGATTCCAGTCGAAGCATCGTTCCCCCTCAGCGGCTAAAGCCGGATTTGTTGCAAAGCACTTACGTACGGCTTGAAGGCCGTACCCTTCAGATACCTCCGCAACCTGTGAACCGCTCCCTTTTGGGTTGCGAAGAGGGAGAGGCACACTGCAGGTCCCTCCCCGCGGTCGGGATAACAAAGTTTTGGGTTGTTACACACTTCAAACCCTCGTTGGTGGGATGGGAAGAGCGCGCCAAAACTCCTATTCATCCGCCAGGGTGCGCGCGGATTCGTGCCAGTTGTGCAGAAAATACCATTCCAGAAACATGACCAGGAAGAAAAAGGCGAAGCCTAATACAGTCGCGGCCAGCACCAGGGCAAAAAGGTAATCCGTCTGCAACTGGGCGCTGGCGTACAGAATAGAGTAGCCCAAACCGCCCTCGCCTACTCGGCTGGAACCGGCAAAGAGCTCTCCTGTAATCGCGCCGATCACAGAGATGCCGGCGGCTATGCGGATCCCCACAAAGAGCGAGGGCACCGCGTGGGGCAGACGCAGACGGGTGAGGATCTGTAAGCGCGAAGCATTGTGCATGAGGAAAAGATGGATGAGGTTCGGCTCTACGCTGATCAGTCCCTGCGTGGTGTTGGCGATGATCGGCGCCAGGCAGATGATAAAGGCTACCAACGTTACCGATAGTGTGCCCGGACCTACCCACATCAGGATCAGCGGCGCTACGGCGACGATGGGCACGGTCTGCAACAGGATGGTGTAGGGGTAAAACATCCGCCGAATCCAGCGGGACTGCGCGAAGAGCAAGGCGATCAGTACGCCGGCAACGATGCTGGCTAGCAGACCTCCTGCCGCCTCCTCAGAGGTGATGGCCAGCGACGCCAGCAGCGAAGGGAAACGGTCGACGACCGCCCTGCCCACGGCCAAAGGCGGGGGCAGCATGTAGGGGGGCAGATGCAAGAGCAGGCCCAGGCCCTGCCAAAGCAGCAGAAGCCCGGCAAAGACGGCCAGCGCGTTTAGGATGGTGACTAGGTACTTCTTCATGCGCTGCGCACTCCGCGAAGTGCCCTTGAAACCTGGGTCAGGTAGGATTCGAAGTCCGGACTCTCGCGCGTGACACTGGTGCGGGGAAAGGGGAGGTTGATTTCTATTTCCTGCGCGATCCGGCCCGGCGAGGGCGCCAGCACGATGATGCGGGTGGAAAGGAAAACAGCCTCGGCTACAGAATGGGTGACGAAGACGGCGGTCCAGTTTTGCTCCGCTCGCAGACGCAGCAGCTCTTCGTTGAGACGATCGCGGGTCATCTCGTCGAGCGCACCGAAGGGCTCATCCATCAGCAGCAGGCGCGGCCTGGTGGCGAGGGCTCGGGCTACGGAAACGCGCATCTTCATTCCGCCGGAGAGCTGCCGCGGGTAGGCGCGCGCCACGTGGGTTAGACCTACCAGCTCCAGCAGCGTGTCTACTTTTTGTTTGCGGGTTTCGCGGGCGACGTGCTCCAGCTCCAGTCCCAGGCCGACGTTGCCGGTTACGGTTCTCCAGGGCAAGAGGGTGGCGTCTTGAAAGATGTAGGAGATGGTCTCTCTGGCGTTGACTGGGGTCATGCCGTCGACCAGGATGGTGCCCGAGCTCGCGTTGGTAAGGCCGGAGATGAGCTTGAGCAAGGTTGACTTGCCGCAGCCGGAGGGGCCGATGAGGCTGACAAATTCTCCCTTGGCTATAGTGAGATTGATTTGTTGCAGCACTGGGGAATTACTGCCGTAGGTCTTGCTTACGGCAGCGAGTTCGACTTGCGGTACCCGCAATTCCGTACTCATAGGGTCGCCGCCAGCGGCAGTTCCAGCCGGGAAGGATGGTCGGCGTCATGCAGCACCATCTGGGTGGAACGCTGCCAGTTCCACGAATCGGCAAGCCAGGGCTTCACCACGGTCGATGGATTGCGATCGTACAAGGGGAAGGCGCTGCTCGCTATTTCCAGACGGAGGGCATCGCCGGCGGCAAAGACACAGGAGGTGGGCTCCAGCTCGATTTGCCAGTGGTGAACGGCGTCCGCAGTGTAGCCTTGCTCGCGGAAAAGATACGAAGAACGCGCGATGCCGATGCAGACAAAATCGGCTTGACCATTGGGGCGCAGACGCACGAGTTTTGCGGTGAAGTCGGCGTGGCCGGCGGAGGTGACTGCGTAGAGCTTGAGTTGCGGCGATCCGAAGATGTGGATCGGTTCGGCCAGGGGAGGACCGGTGTAGACCAGGAGATTGTTGCCTAATTCCATCTGGGCTTGATTGATGGGCCCGGGCAGCGCCGGCGCACCTCCTGGAGCGAGTACCGGGACTTCAGGGTCGTAGATGAAAATGTCGCGCGGTTCGGCAGAGGAGGGTGGTGTGGTCGAGAGTGCGCCGTCTCCTTTGCGCGAGTCGGCGCGGCCTGCGCTGTGCAGATAGAGTGAGAGGCTGGTTGAGGGAAAGTTTTCGGCTTCGCACCAGCGATTGGCGCCCAGCGCGAAGTGGCGAATGCGCGGTTCGTGGGCGAATTCCCCGCTGTCTTTAAGCCAGTGATTGAACCAGCGCAGCAGCAACGCATCGGTATCGAGGAGTGCCTCGAGACCGAGGTTGTGCTCGCCGATCATTTCTCCCCACGGGATGTGCACCCAGGGACCGGCTACCAGATATTGATCCGGACGCGCGGACAGGGCTCGAAAGCCATCGACGCTGCCGCCCAGGTAGGTATCGAACCAGCCGGAGAGGTGGAGTGCGGGGATAGTGATCCGATCGAGGGACTCGCTCACATCGAGGGCGGACCAGTATGGACCGGGAGTGTCGTGGGTGATCCAGTCGTGCACGTAGGTTGGCAGGCCCTGGTGTTGCAGTTGCGGATGTAAGCCGTAGGGCGTGACCAGGGGCTGGGCGCGCAGGTCGGTCCACGCTTTCTCCAGGCCGTCGCTGGCGGTGCGAAGTTTGCGGCGGCGGGCATCGGCTTTCAACATCTGTAGCCCCCAGCCCAGGCTTGAGGCCAGGCGTAGGGCGCCTTGACGGTAGAACCAGCCGTGGTAGAGATCACAGGCGGTCTGCGCGGGGGCTATGCAGATGAGCCCTTCCGGCTGCTCGGCCGCGGCTAACAACTGGGTGAGGCCCTGGTAGGAGAAGCCGTACATGCCTACCTTGCCGTTCGATTCGCTGCGCGTGCGGAGCCAGCGGATGGTTTCGGCTCCGTCACCGCCTTCGCTGCGGAAGGGATAGAAGTCGCCTTCGGAATCGCCGCGGCCACGCACGTCCTGGATAACTACGTTGTAGCCATGCGCGGCGAACCAGACGGGGTGGGCGTAGACCACGGTCGAGGCTATGTCCCTGCCGTAGGGTTGACGCATGAGCAGGGTTGGGTGTGGTCCAGGCGTGGGCGGGTAGTAGTGATCGGAGACGAGTACGATTCCGTCTGGCATGGTGCAATGCACGCCGCGTTCTAGACGAACTCCGGAGCCGCAGTCGATCATTGTGCTTGCCTGTTCCGTTGAAATGTTGGTACTCGCCTTTGGTTATCCCACTCAAGCCAACGGCGGGCTTGAATGGGGCACCCAGAATTTGTGGTGATACTTACGTACGCAAGCTCAGGGTTTGTGCCAGTTTTCGTAGGCGGCCATGGCGGTCAGGGCAGCCGCGATTCTGGTGGCTGCTTCGTCGATCCAGAGCGTGCCCTTCTCTGCTGTCGCAGGATTGGGATCACCCATCACTCCACTGGGCGCAATGTCGCGGGTGAGCCAGGCGAAGTTCGCGGGCGAATTTTCGGGACGCAGCAACTCGGGTTTTGCAATGTCCGCAATGTAGTTCACGGTGTACTCGTTGGTGTGTACCAGCTCTGGTATGGCGCTGAGCAGGAAGGAGGTTTCTACTTCGCCGGCGTGGAAGCCGTAGGTGCGCTCTTGCTCGCCTAACCCGGTGAAGGCTGCTCCTCCGGAGCCGAAGAGGGAGAAGAGACGCAGCCCGAACTCTGCCCGCAGATCGCGCGCCATCACGTCCACCAAGGAGGAGTTGCCCCCGTGGGTGTTGAAGAGGACTAGTTTTTTGAAACCGGAGGCGGCTATGCTCGCTCCCAAATCGCGCAATACGGCCATGAAGGTCGTCGAAGATACGGAGAGTGTTCCGGGAAAACCAACATGCTCGTTGCTCTTGCCGTAACAGACCGCGGGTAGGGCGTAGACGGATGTCTCCTGCGGCAGCCGCGCCAACGCCGACGCCGAGAAGAATGCTGTTGATGAGCGTGTCGGTGGCTAACGGAAGGTGTGGACCGTGCTGCTCGATGGCCGCCGTGGGCAGTACCAATAGCGTCTTGTCGCGGGGTAGCGCGTCGACCTGCTTCCAGGTGAGATAGGCGAAGTTGCGGTTGTCGGGAATCCAGCTCTTCATGCGATGGAGGCTCCGGCGGGGGCCTTTTCGAAGGTGACCATTTTGCCCGGGTTTAAGAGCCCCTTGGTGTCGTACTTGTACTTGGCCATGAGCTGCACGTTGTCGCTGCGATAGCGGCCTCCGCCTTCTACGTTGTTCACGTGTGGGTTGGCGACGCCGACTCCGATCTCGCGGCAGTAGTCAATCATTTCGTTCAAGCGCTCCTCGGTGGTAAAGCGGACTACGGGAATGGAGCCGGGAAAGACGACACCCTGGGCGTTCTTCATAAATTCGAGATGCAATAGAAATTCGTCGCCGAAGCGCTGCTTGAGGCGGGCGAACTGGCTGCGGGCGGCCACTGCGTCGAAGCCGCATTGCAGGTAGGTGTAGGCAGGGTCGGCCTTCATGGCCCACAGCGTGGTGTGGTTCCAGGTGTAGTCGGAGAGCAGGGGCACCGTGCGGAGACCGTTGTAGGGCGCGGAGTGGGTCATCACTCCTCCGGCCTCGCGGACCGCCGCTTCGAGGGCGGCGCGCTGCGCTTCCGCGATCAGGAAAAATATCAATGCCTTGCCCTTAGGGGCGAGCGTGCTTACCGGGGTGAAGAACGAGGGGATGGGCCACTCGAAGGTGGTGACCAGGCGCTTGGTCCAATCGCTTGAGGTGGCCACGCGCTCGCTGAAATCAAGCGCCTGGTCGAAGGTGTCGAAGGCCACGGCACATTGCCCCCACTCGACACTCGGAGCCAGCGCCAGCCAGGCGCGGGTAATGATGCCATTGGTGCCCCAGGCGTGCAGGATCTCGTGAATTTCTTCTCCCTCATGATGGACGAGGCGGGGCTCCTCTTCCATGGTGACTACGTCGAGGGCGCGCACGGTGGCGAAATCTCGCAGGCCGCCATGCGCCACCGAGCCGATGCCTCCCGAGCCACCGGCCAGAAAGCCTCCCACCGAAGCCTTGACTACGGTGGAGGGATAGCAACGAAGCTCCCATCCCACCTTGCGCGCCTCTGCTTCGAGCACGCCCAGGCGCACACCCGGCTGGCAAATCGCTACCCCATCGGGGGTGATGGATTCGATCTGATCCATGCGCGAGAGGTCGAGCAGCACGCCGCCGTGCAGCGGCACCGCCTGGCCATAGTTGCCCGTCCCTGCGCCCCGCGGGGTGACTGGAATGTCGTTGGCGTAGCAGTAGCGAAGGACATCCTGAATTTCCCTGACGTTCAGCGGGTGAACGACCACGTCGGCGACCTTGCCATCCAGTCGCTTGCGCAGCACGGGAGAGTACCAGTAGAAGTCGCGCGACAGGCGTTGGACCACCTGGGGAACGGTCGAGACCCGCGCAGGGTCGCCCAGGATGGTGGCCAGAGACACTTCGAGCGGCGTTGTCATGGGGCTGTCCTCCTATTCCTTACGGGTGCTCCAGGTGGCGAAGGCCTCCTGCATCCGCGGGTGGGTAAATAGGGTATAGCAAAGTTCCCGCAGGATGGGCCCGGTTACGTTGCATTGCATGTCGCTGCGCCGGACAAGCTCGGCGGCTGGAATTTGAATCTGACGGCAATGCCGGTTGGCATCCTCGATGGTGGCGCCGTAGACCACACGATCAAGTCCTGCCCAAAGAGCATTGGCCATGCACATGGGGCAAGGCTCGCAGGTGGAATAAAGTGTATAGCCCTGGAGCCCGTAGCTCTTGCGTTTTTTGCAGGCCAGGCGGACGGTGCGCAGCTCGGCATGGGCGGAAGGGTCGTTTTCTATGGCCACTGCGTTGCGGGCACGCATGAGCGTCTCTCCGCTTTGAGTGTTGACGATCAAGGCGCCAAAGGGTACGGGGCGTGGGGTCTTGAAACTAAGAGCGGTAAATTTGACCAGTGCTTTGAGGTGGGCTTCATCGGCCGCGGCTTCAGACAGATTTCAATGGTCATGGGGAAGTTTAAATCATTTACGCAGATCGAGTGCAGTCAGGGCGTGGTATACACAAACCGATATGTCTCTCTTGAGCCCACTGAAAACAGCCTTGTCTTCGCAACAGCCCGCCGTACAGGCGCAGGAAGCGCTGGCGCGCGCTAACAGCAACATCGGGCGGAACGTGTACCTGGCGATGGATCGCGCACGCGTGCTGGCGGAAGCGGAGGCGCTCACTGCCCGTTTTCCCGAGCCTGCGCAGCGGCCGCCGCTCTTCGGCGTTCCCGTCGGGGTTAAAGATTGCTTCGATGTCGCTGGCTACCCTACCACTTGCGGGTCTCATTTCTATGCCGAGAAGAACGGCATCGCAGCGGCTGACTCCTTCGTGGCCGCGCGGCTGCGAGAGGCCGGCGCCGTGATCATGGGCAAGACCCATCTGCATCAGCTGGCTTACGGCATCACTGGCGAGAACAGCGAGTATGGCGACTGCGCACAGCCTAGGAATGCGCAGGCACTCACAGGAGGCTCGTCCAGCGGAAGCTCTGCCAGCGTGCAGGAGGGCTCGTCGGTTGCCTCTATCGGCACGGATACGGGAGGGTCCATTCGCGTGCCGGCGGCTCTTTGTGGGCTGGCCGGCTATCGCTCTACGCTGGGTCTCGGCGGTGCCCAGGCGTGGGAGGGCGGGTTCCATCTGGCTGTCTCCTTCGACACCCTGGGATGGCTTTTCCGCGATCTGCGCGACGGGCCGGCGCTGGCTGCCGCGCTGCTCGATGTGCCGCTGGTAGCGGCGCCGCAAGAGGTGAGCATCGCTGCTGTGGGCGAGGGTTACATGCACGACTGTGAGCCGGCGGTGTTGGAGATGTATCGTGGGTGGCAGGCGGAGCTGCGCGGGCATGGCGCCCAGATCAGCGTCTTCGAGCCCGATTTCTGGACCGATGCGCGGGAGATCTTTGCGGGCATCCAGGCACACGAGGCGGCCGCGGTGCATCGCGGATACTTCGAGCACTTTGAACCCGTGGTCCGGGATCGGCTGGTCTCGGGCGCTTCGCTCTCCGATGCCACGATCGAGGATTTGCGTAAGCGCCACGTGGTGTTTCGCGGGCTCATGGACCGGTTGCTGGAGGAGCATGACTTTCTCATGCTGCCGTGTGCGCCCATGACCACACTGGCCGTGGGCGCGGACCACTCTGCCATGCGGCTGAAGATCTTGCGCTACACCTCGCCCATCAGTTTGGCAGGTATGCCCGCGGTCGCTCTGCCAGCCAAGGGCGGCGGAGTGCAGTTGGTTGCGGCGCGCGGCAACGATGCGCGACTGCTCGCTTTCGCAGCCAGCCTGGGCGAGAAAATTGCTCTCCGGCAATGAAGACCAGGATGCTACGCTGCAATGCATGAGGATGCCTTTACGAGTTAGCTTGTGCTTGCTGGGCGTGTGCCTGGTGCTTGGAGGGTGCGGGCGGCAGCGGGCTTCGAGTGGGCTCACGCCGGTCAAGCTGCAAACGGACTGGTATCCCCAGCCGGAGCACGGCGGTTTTTACGACGCGCAGATTCGCGGGTACTACAAAGACGAAGGACTGGATGTAACTATTCTTCCCGGCGGCCCTTATGTGAACTCCAGCCAGGAAGTCTCGGTGAACGCAGTGCAGTTCGCCATGGGTTCTTCGGATTATGTTCTGTTGTCCGTGAGCAATGGCGTCCCGCTGGTAGCGGTGATGGCGACGATGCAACACGATCCGCAGGCGGTGATGGTGCATCAGGATTCCCCCGTGCATACCTTCAAAGATCTCGATGGTCACGCGGTGGCGATCCGGCTTGGTATGTCGACCTGGTTTGAGTATCTGGTCAAACGGTACCAGCTGAAAAATGTGCGGGAGATTCCGGCGACTTATAGCATCGCCAACTTTCTTCAGGATCCCGGGTATATCCAACAGATTTTTGTCACGTCTGAGCCGTTCTTCGCGCGCCAGGCGGGCGTGCCGGTGCGCGCTTTGCTTATCAGTGAGACGGGGTACAACCCTTATCGTGTGGTGGATACTTCGCGCGCCTTTTTGCAACAACATCCGGACGTAGTGGCTAAGTTCGTGCGTGCTTCGGTGCGGGGGTGGCGCGATTATCTGAAAAATCCGGATGACATTAATGCGGCGATTGCCAAGCTCAACCCGGCTATGAGCGTGTCACAGATGAAGTTCAGCTATGAGGCGTTGCGGGATCAACACTTCATTGCCGGGGAGGGTCCTAATGGAGAGGATTTGGGCCGGTTCGATCCGGCTCGGTGGACGAGTATGTATCAGCAACTTCTGGATCTGAAGGTGATCTCGAAGCCGTTTGATCCTTCGATCGCCTACACTGTGCAATTCATGCCTAAAGGGAGCTAGAGGGCGGGGCCATGTTATCCCACTCAAGCCAGACGGCTTGAATGGGGCACCAAGCCTTCGTTGCCTATGGAGAGAACTGCAGGTCCCTCGGCTTCGCTTGGAGGCTGTGACTCTATTGACTTCTGCCATCCGATCTAACGGCCCCTAATAAAAGTCACCACCCTCCCCTTTGTCATCCCGAAGCGAAGCCGAGGGATCTGCGGTGCGCCCCGGCTCCCGCTCAAAGGTCCGGGTTTCGCTAGTTCTCACACACTCTTAAGCACGGATTTCCTGTGCAGTTTGGTAGCTCCGGGCGCTCCGCTTCGGGATGACATAGGGTAATTCGCTAGTGGATGCCGATTAAGGTTTTTGGGTGCGTGGGACTCCCCACCCGGCCATTAGCAGCAACACTATGTAGAGGACCTGCATGGCTAAGCGAACCGGTACGCTGGGCAGGTGCAAGCCGCCCACGGTCTGATCGGCGCCGTATACATTCGCTGGGAAGATCGTGATCATTAAGACGGCGAGACAGGCGGAGGCCAGACGGGTGAACCCGGGCAACAAAAGGCCGATCGCTCCGGCAAGTTCCAGCACCCCAGTGAACAACACCAGCTGCGGGCGGTAAGGGAAAAAGGGCGGAATGATGCTCGCCAGTAGTGCGGTACGGATAAAGTGAAGCGGTCCGGAGGCTAGCAAGGGCAGCGCTGCAACCACGCGCAGAGCCCCCTGCTTCCAGCCGAAGGAAGACAGTCCTCGACGGCCTGCCAGAACACACAGGGCCACCGTAATCATCAAGCTTGCGGTGGTTACGAAATAGACCATTCGGCCCCTTGTCTGCGATCATAGCGCGTGCAGAGTATGGGTTCTGAAGTTGCGCATCCCAGGCCGTCCCGTGTTCGCCGAATGCGCTTTTTTGCTGTCTCCTTCCTGTTTCTTGCCGGCATTGTCAACTATCTCGACCGTACATCGTTCTCTATAGCAAATACCAGCATACGAGCGGACCTGGGCCTCTCCGGCACCCGGATAGGAGCACTGCTCTCCGCCTTTTCGTTGGCCTACGGAATCGCGCAGCTGCCTATCGGACTGATGCTCGATCGCCTGGGCTCACGGGTGATTCTGGCCGCCGGTATGTTTGTCTGGTCGCTGGCGCAAATGGCTACCGGCCTGGTCAGCAGCTTCGGCGGCTTTATGGCGACCCGCATTTCGCTGGGCGCAGGCGAAGCGCCGATGATGCCTTGTGGCGTGAAGGTGATGAACGATTGGTTCGGGGTCCGCGATCGTGGATTGCCAACCGGACTACTGACCGCTTCGAACACCCTCGGCGTGACCCTCGCACCTCCTGTGCTGACCGTGATCATGCTGACCTTTGGCTGGCGGACCATGTTTGTGAGCGTAGGAGTCTTTAGCCTGCTGCTGTCTCTCGCCTGGTACCCGCTCTATCGCGATCGCGAGCGGGTGGCGTTGACTTCCGCCGAGGCAGAATCGCTGGGTCTCGAGCCGGAGCAGCCGCGGACAGAAATGTCGCTGCGCGTGTGGAGGCGGCTATTTCGCTTGCGCACCATCTGGGGCATGATGCTGGGCTTCGGCGGGGTCAACTACACCACCTGGCTCTACCTGTCGTGGCTGCCCGGCTATCTGCAGGCGGAACGGCATCTGACTATCGCCAGGACCGGCTGGGTGGCGATCATTCCCTACCTCTTTGGCACCGTGGGCTCGATTGCCAGTGGAGCAGCGTCGAACCGGTTGATCCGCCGCGGCATTGCTCCCATTGCGGCGAGCAAGATTCTTATTGTGAGCGGAATGTTTTGCTCGGCTCTGAGCACACTGGGAGTGGCTTATACGGCCACGGCCACGGGCGCGGTGATCTGCGTCACCATGGCGATTTTCTTCATCTACTTTGGGGGCAACGCGGGATGGGGGCTGGCGCAGGCTATGTCACCCGTGCACATGGTGGCCTCGGTCAGCGCGATTCAGAATTTCGGCAGCTTTATCTGCGCATCGCTGGCGCCGATCATTACCGGATGGCTGCTCGACCACACTCATTCCTTCCATATCGCGTTGATGATTTGTTCGCTGGCGACTTCGCTGGGCGCGCTGTCGTATTGGTTCATTGTGAAGAACCCTATCGCTGAGGTCTGAAGGTGCCTGCGTGAGAACGACCCTCGCCACCCAGGACTACGTCCTGGGCTACGCTCAGCCGTCCCTAGGGGACTCGTTTGGAGAGAGTCGTTCTCGCGCAGACACTGAGCCCCGTACCCTTCAGCAAATTGGTTAGTGCCGGTCGGAGGCAACCAGGCTGTCCTTCTCGACATAAATCCGATAGGCCCTTTCCCCCGATTCGGCGGGAGGAAACCATCGATCGTCATACAAGGAATAATGAGTGGCGAGTTCCTGTTGAAAGAGCGGCCACGATGCCAGCTTTCCGTAACCAAAACCACCCGGAAACAACCCGCTGCCCACTACTACCACGCGGGGAGTGTTCTTTTGAAATTGTTGCCAGAATTGCTGGCGCGTGTCGCGGATGACTTGTTGCTGAGGCGATCCAAAGATCAGGAAGTCGTAGAACAGCCCGGTGGACTGCACCAGGCGCATGCGGTAAAGGGTATCGTCGCAGTCCGCCGGCATATAGATGCACTGCACATGCCCGGAGAGTTGCTGGCCACCCAGGCGGTTCAGATCAGCAGCGAGGGAGTCTGTGAATTGCGGATCCCACACCTTACGATCGGCTTCTCTCACATACAAAGGTAGAAGGATCAGCGCGAAGGCAAATCCAGTGGCAGCCAGAACGCCAACCACTCCGCGTTCGCGTAAACCGGTGACGATTTGCAATGCCACCCACAGGAAAAGAAAGGCCAACAGCGGATAGCGATGGTAAGGAAAGCCCTTTCCCTGCCCGACGAATGAAGCGATGCCGAAGATAATTCCGGCGGCCAGCAATTTGGTTTCCCAACTCCACCCGTGCCGCTTCAACAACGCAATGGCCAAAGCGATCAGCGCCAGGGCGCGCACCGAAGGCGATGCGGCCAGCCTCATCAACGCTGGGAATGGAAGACGCCCGAGGCTTTTGTAGAAGGGTAGCTCCACGCGCACGAGATACCAGAATGAGCCAACAGAATGTTTGGAAACAAGGAACGCACCGACGATTACAAACGGAACCAGTAAGCCCAGCAGGGCGTAAAGAGAAGGCCGCAGGATTCGCTCGCCGGTTCGTTTCCCCCGCATCGCGGCCAAGACCAGGATCAGGAAGACAAAAGGCAAGGGCGTCGGCTTGATGGTTGCCGCCATGCCGGCGCACAGGCCAAAGGCGAAGATGGTCCACTCCCGGCGATGGCGAAAGAATTCAAAGAGGAAGGCGTATGCACACAAGAGGAGCACCGCGATAATGAAGTCCCGCTGGCCCGCCTGCCCGGCTCCATCCCTGCCGTGGAACAGAGCAAAGAGCGTCGCTCCCAAAACTCCGGCGAGCCAATCATAGGGCCGCGCGATGACGATCATGGCCCAGGCGGCGGCGCCCATAAGACTGAAGTCGAAGATTCGCCACGCCAAAGAACCCTCGCCAAGCACATGCATCACGCTCCAGTTCGCAAGGTAGATGCCCGGCATGTTGATCTCGAGCAGATCGCGGTAGGGCGCCATTCCGTGATCCATCAGGAAGCAGAGGTAGCTCAGTTGCGCCGGATCATTGACCTGCTTCCAGTGGGCGGTTCCAAGAAGGAAGATGCAGGCACAGCCCAGCAAATAAAAGGTGATGAATATTTTGGAGTGTGAGGAAATACGCATTGCCCACAGCCTTGTCAGAGTTCGCAACGATGTCTTGCGCGATCAAACAGCCCCTGACCTTGCCGTGGGAACCGTCTTCCTTTTAGGACGCAACTGGATGGCTTTTGATTTACAGGTAATGGGGGGAATTTTAGCCGGCTGTACGGAGGCAGCAGAAATTCAGCTGCCCGCATCTAAATCGACCGTTTTGTTCAGTGCAGCGGCCGTGCGGACAAGGACTTTATACGACGGTTAGGGGATAGCGAAACGTTGCAAGGCAGCGGATATGATGGGGGATGATGCGGAATAGGAATCGAGCATGAGCGTGGTCACGAAGGTTGATTCGCTGCGATCGCGGCTGAAGTACGAGCCGCAAGTCCTGGGATTTGGAACCAGCGGCCGCCGGGGCAAGGTGGTGGACCTCACGCAACTGGAGATCTATCTCAACGCGCTGGCCGAGTTGGAGTATCTGCAGTCGTTGCCGCTCACCGAGGGCGGCATTCGGCGGGGTGAAGATTTCTATTTTGCCTATGATCTGCGCCCCAGTTCAAGCGAGTTCGTTGCGCTCGAGGAAGGCCGGGGGCAGATTGCCCAGGCCATCGTCCGGGCCATCACCGATGCGGGCATGCAGGCCGTGAACCTGGGCCGCATACCCACACCCGCGCTGGCCAGCTACGCGTTGTCGCAAAACAAGGGCAGCATCATGGTGACCGGCAGCCACATTCCCTTCGAGCGCAACGGTTATAAGACCAATAGCAGCCGGGGTGAACTGCTCAAGCAACAGGAAGCACCGATCAACGAACGGGTGCGGCTGGTACGGCAGAGGCTGTACGAGCAGCCGTGGGACCAATCCTTATTCGATGAACGGGGCATGCTCAGGTGCGGCCATCAGGAGCTTCCGGCAGAGCATGGCGCAGCGCGCGCGGCGTATATCCAACGTTTTACCAATTTTTTCTCGGGCTCCACGCTCAAAGGCAAACGCATACTCGTCTACCAACATTCGGCCGTGGGACGAGATTTGCTGGTGGAAATTCTGGAGCGTCTCGGTGCGGAGGTGGTGAAGTGCGGACGCAGCGATACCTTTGTTCCCATCGACACGGAGAATATCGATGCGCCGCAGCTGGCGGTGATTCAGGGGCTGGCCGATGCCAGGCAGCGGGCCGCTCGACGCCGTGGTCTCCACCGACGGCGATAGCGATCGTCCGCTGGTTCTGGGGGTGGACCCGCTCACGGCCCAGGTACATTTCTTCGGCGGTGATCTGTTGGGCATGGTGGTGGCTGAATATCTGCAGGCGGATGCAGTGGTGGTTCCCATCAGCTGCAACGACGCCATTGACCGGGGGAAGCTTGCAGCCGTGGTAGAGCCGAAGACGCGCATCGGTTCGCCCTTCGTAATTGCCGGTATGGAGGCCGCACTTGCTAAAGGCAAAAAGCGAGTCTGCGGATGGGAGCCGAATGGCGGCTTCCTGACCGGCTCGCCGATTGCCCGCAATGGCGCCGTGCTAGAACCGCTGCTGACCCGGGACGCGGGTTTGCCTATCCTGGGCGTGCTTTTCGCCGCTCGAGCAGGATGGGCTTTCGCTGGTGGATCTGTTTGCCCGTCTGCCCAAGCGGTTCAGCCGCGCTGCCCTGCTGAAGCAGTTCCCTCGGGCAATTGCGTTGAAGATCGTGGACCGATTCTCTCCGCCCAATGCTGATACGGAAGAGATTCGAAAAGATCTGGCGCAGTTTTTTACACCAGCGTTGGGTTTTGCCGGCATCACGCACGTGGATTACACAGACGGGGTGCGCATTCTGTTCGCCAACGGCGAGGTAGCGCATGTGCGGCCCTCTGGGAACGCGGACGAGTTGCGCATCTATGCGGTCGCGGATACACAGAGCCGGGCCGACGAGATCGCCGCCATGGGAATTGCGGAGCCTGCGGGTATCCTGCGCAAGATGGAGAAGGCCGTCGATGCTTGAAGCGGGTCTACTGACGTTGCAGGGCGTGGTGCAGCACTATGACTGGGGCGGCTACAACTTCATCCCTGATTTGCTGGGCAGGGAAAACGCGACGCGCAGACCGTTTGGCGAATTGTGGATCGGGGCCCATGCCAAGGCGCCTTCCCTGGCCGATGTTGGGGGCACGCTCGAACCTCTCGATCAGTTGATCGCCGAGGCGCCTGATGCCATCCTGGGGCAGGCGGCGAATGCGCGTTTCGGCGGCCGGCTGCCGTACCTTTTCAAGGTTCTCGACGTGCGCAAGATGCTCTCCATTCAGGCGCATCCTACGCTGGAGCAGGCACGGCGCGGCTTTGCGCGCGAGAACGCCGAGGGCATTGGGCTGGAGGCCAGCTTCAGAAATTACAAAGACGATAACCACAAGCCGGAGATCGGCGTGGCGCTGACCGAGTTCTGGATGCTGCACGGGTTTCGGCCGCTGGAGCAAATCGCGGAGAGCTTCGCCCGGACGCCGGAGCTGGGTGCGCTGATGCCTGAATTTCCGCAGCGGCTGGTGCAGGCGGGCCACCACGATCATGAGGCGCGCCGCGGTTTACTGCGCGAACTTTACAGCACCGTCATGACCATGCCCCAGGAGCAGGTGGACGTGTTGCTCAACGGGCTGCTGGCCCGGCTGAGCAAAGCTGTCCCCGGATAAGAACAGCGCGGATTACTGGGCGTTGCGGGCGGCGGAGAATTTTCCCTTGCCGGGTGGACATCGCGATCGCGGGATCTTCAGCGTCTACCTGCTGAACCTGGTGCATTTGCTGCCGGGGCAAGGCACCTTCCAGCCCGCGGGAGTTCTGCATGCGTATCTGGAAGGGGTCAATGTTGAGCTGATGGCCAACTCCGACAATGTGCTGCGCGGAGGGCTGACGACCAAGCATGTCGACGTCCCGGAACTGCTTAGTATCCTCACCTTCGAGGGTGGTACTCCGAATGTCCTGGATGGAGAGCTGGTGACCAGCCAGGAACGTGTCTATCGAACCCCGGCGGAGGAGTTTGAGTTGAGCCGCATTGGGCTTGCAGCGCACAGCCGATATGCCGGCGACGCGCCTTATGGCCCTAAAGCGTTGCTGGTATTGCAGGGGTCGGCCAGGGTGAGTGCGGGCGGCCAATGCCTATCCCTGGAGCGGGGATCCATCGCGTTCGTGCCCTGCGGTACGCAGTTTGTCATGGAGACGCAGGCAGAGGATTTAGTGGTGTTTCAGGCCGGCCTTCCCCGCCATGCCCGGGGCGTAGCGTGATCAAAAAAAACGCCTAACAGAACCCTGAGGCTAGAAATGCTTCGACTTCAGCAGCTGAGGGTAGCGAGGGTTGAGCGCCGGCTCGGGTTACGGAGATGGCGGCGGCGGCAGCGGCGTAACGGGCGGCCTCCGCAGGCGGCTTTCCCCGGGTGAGGGCAACCGCGAAGGCGGCGTTGAAGCAGTCACCGGCCGCCGTGGTGTCGACCACCTTCACGGGAAAGGCGGGGATCTGTTGCGCGGCGCAATCGCGTCCGGCCAGAAAGACTCCCTGCGAGCCGAGCTTGAGCGCTACATTCCGCACCCCCATCGCTAGCAGCTTTTCGGCGGCGGCAGCGGGATCGAGATTGACCCGCCCCAACAGGATTTGCGCCTCGGTTTCGTTGGGCGTGAGCCACGTGGTGCGGCTGAGCAAAGCTTGCGGCAAGGGTATGGCGGGAGCAGGATCCAGCATCAAAGGAGTCTTGGCCTCCGCGGCCTGGTCCGCCAGGCGGATGACCGCTTCCAGTGGGGTCTCCAACTGCACCAGGATCATTTTGGCTTGCTGCACCGTCTCCAGGTGGGCGTCGATATAGGCGGCGGAAAGCAAACGGTTCGCGCCTGAGACCACAATGATGGAGTTCTCCCCATTGTCCGCCCTCGATATGTGGGCCACTCCGCAGGGTCCGGCTACCATCTGAACCGCGTGGGTATCGACGCCGGCGTCCTTCAGGCCAGAGAGCAGCCTCTCGGTGAAAAGGTCGGTAGCCGAGAGACGCAATCATGTCCACTGGGGCGCCCAGCTTGGCGATGGCTACCGCCTGGTTGGCGCCTTTGCCTCCGTTGAAAACATCGAAGCTGCTGCCAAGAATGGTCTCGCCCGGGGCCGGGAGGCGGTTCGCACACGCCACCAGGTCGATATTGATGCTACCGACTACCAACAACTTCTTCTCCACGCTCGTTCCCTCGCCGGGGCCGCTGAGGCCGCCGACGGAAAGGATATCGCTACTGGGAGAGATGTACCAGGAAAGTGGAGGCGCGGGCCGGAATCGAACCAGCATTAAAAGGCTTTGCAGACCTTCCCCTGACCGCTTGGGTTCCGCGCCATTCTGAAGTAACTGCCCGATTGACGCGGCAGTTAGTTGCTTTGGTGTGAAGTAACTTTAGATCGATTGTGATGTGCAAAACTACACCATTTGTGTGGCATCGTTCCCGTTGGTAACCGAAATGGAGTACCGACGCACATGCTGGAAGAAAAAACTGTAGCTTTGCACGGAAGTCCATGTCGGTCTGGCCGGGTGCCAAACGCCGCCGAGCTTATGCTGTCGAAAAAATCGGTTTTATTCGCAGGTCCGGAAGAGGATACTCTTATGCAGATTTGAAACTGCCAGGAGGATCGATGTTCTGGGAAGCAGGTAACGGGCGGAGAGATTTTCTAAAGCTTGCGGCATTCAGCCTGGCGGGGGTCACCGCTCCATCGGCGCAGGGTCTGTACCAGGCGCAGCGGGACACCATCCAGCGCCCGGACACGCCGGAGCATGCGATCGATCTGCTGGTCCAGGGCAACCAGCGTTACGTGGCCCAGAAGCTGGTCTCGTTCCAGGAAGATCTGGATATTTTGAAAGCTTCCACGGAAGAGCACCAGGAGCCGTTCGCCGCCGTGCTTTCCTGCGCTGACTCGCGCGTGCCGGTGGAGTTGGTTTTCGACCAGAGCATCGGTCATGTCTTTGTGGTTCGAGTGGCCGGCAATGTGGCCACGCCGGACACCATCGCCAGCCTGGAATATGGTGCGGCGGTGCTGGGAGTAAAAGCGATTGTGGCGCTCGGACATACTAATTGCGGCGCCGTCAAGGCTACCATGGCAGGCAAGGCGGTGCCGGGACAGATCAGCACACTTTATCAGTACATCCATCCCGCAATCGCCGGAGCCAACGGCGACCTAACCACCGCCAGCCGGCAAAATGCCAGTCTGCAAGCGTCGGTGTTACGTGAGACCTCGCCTGTTCTAGGCGAGTTGGTGAAGCAGAAGAAGCTGGCCATCCGTGCTGCCATGTACGATGTGGGCAATGGAAAAGTCACCATGCTCTGAGCGTGAGCAGGTGCTCCAGGAGCAACGAGGTAAACTCACGCTCCTGGAACGACAGCCGATAGCTCCCTTGACACGGAAGATCAAGCTAGTAACAAACTTGATCCGTACCGTCGTTGTATTCCTGATTGCTCCTCACGTTTTGCACCGCAGACGGAGTCTAATTTTCTTGTCCAACACGAAAGTTGTAGATGGGCGCGTCTGGCGAGCGATTTGGCTGAGTGCTACTTTCGACTCAGTTAGCAGTGGTGCAGGATTTCGGTGGTTTAAGATCGGCGTGAACGCAAGCAAACCTTCCTAACCCACAGCGATGGTGACGATTGGGCGCTGGTGGTGAAATATTCGTGCGCGTTTGCGGGCAGCCCAGTTTCGCGGCAACAGTGTGGGTTGCAAATGGGCGATGCCACCTCAGGCACCTGCTGCGTAATGTTACCTGGCGGCCAACCGATATCTTTAGGATGGCGCTCGATTGGGTAGCTATTCTAAGTTCGTGCTTGGTATGAGGTTGCGTTTCACGCATAGAAAGAAGCCAGAAGCTCGTGAAGTGGCAACCAGGGACTGTTTAGATGGGGAATGTATCTTTTTCTGCCTATAGACGAATCGTAGCGTTCCACCGCGTAATCTTCAGGCTGTTGTTGACGGCTGCCTGCAGCGTGACGACGGCGGCGCAAGCGGCTCCGTTGCCTACTACGACGACGCTCACGGTCTCTTCGTCTTCGGTGGCGTGGCACACGGCAGTGACTTTGACCGCTTCGGTGACGGCGAACGGTGCACCGGTAGCCGCGGGCACAGTCAATTTCTGCAATGCGTCCGCGCACGTTCTGCGAGGACACAGCTATCGTGGGAACGGCGCAGCTGGCTGGCGGAAACGCAACCCTCAGAATCATCCCCGCGATTGGGGTCCATACGTATAAGGCAGTCTTCAGCGGGACGGCGACCGCAGCGCCCGGCGGGTCCAGCTCGCAAACGTTGACGGTAACCGGCCTCTATCCCACGACTACAGCGATTGCGGCCACCGGCAACCCGAGCGGCTATGGGCTGACGGCAACGGTGGTCGGCTACGCGAACCATCCGCCGGTGATGGCAGGCACAGTGTCGTTTCAGGATACGAGCGCCGGCAACTACGTTCTGGGAACAGCACTCCTGGGCCCACCAACGTTCGCTCAAGGTTTCGTCCAGGCGCCGAATTCTCCAGTCCCTACCGGCAATGAGCCTGCAGCCGGCGCCACCGCAGACTTCAACGGGGATGGAAAGCCAGACTTGGCAATCATGAACTCGCTTGACGACGCGATCGTGATTCTGCTGGGCAACGGAGACGGCACCTTCACCCAAGGCGCAACTATCCCTAACGTGACCGCCAGTAACTGCATCCCGTTCCCCTTAAACCAGCGTTCGAATTGCTCCGTGATCGCGGGAGATTTCAACCAGGACGGCAAGGCCGACCTGGCTGCGGCCAGTGACTTCGACAATACCGTGACCATTCTGCTGGGCAATGGAGATGGCACATTTGTCCCAGCAAACGGCTCCCCCATTCCCGTGGGTAATTTCCCGGAAACGGTAAAAGCCGGAGATTTCAATAATGACGGTGTTCTGGATTTGGTGGTCGCCAATGGCAAGGACAATACCGTAAGTATTCTGTTGGGCAATGGAAACGGCACCTTCACGGCAGGCACGCCCGTTCCGGTAGCAGGATTTCCGTTTTTTACGGCGGTGGCGGACTTCAACGGCGACGGCTTGGCCGATGTAGCGGTGACCAGCGCAGACGATAACACGGTCACTATTTTGTTGGGCAACGGAGACGGCACCTTCCACCAGGCCGCCGGTTCGCCAATTCCCGGCTTCGACTACAATCCCGCCCAAGTCATCGCCGCCGATTTTAACGGCGACGGCATTCCCGACCTGGCGGTAGCAAACTACACCGCCATCGATCAGACGCCTCCCATAGACAACCAAAAGAGCAACGTGTCCGTCTTGCTGGGCAAGGGGGACGGTACCTTTACCCCTGCGGCGGGATCACCGATTACGGTGGGCTTGTACGCTACGAACGTGCTTGCCGCGGACTTTAACCAGGATGGCAAGACCGACCTGGCCGTTCTTAACCAAGGCGATGTGAACGACTTCCCGACCCAGACCTTGACCCTCCTGCTGGGAGATGGAACGGGCGGCTTCGCGGCGGCCGGAACGCCGACCCAGCTGGGAAAAACTCCCAACGACCTGGTGGCGGCAGACTTCAACGGAGATGGCACCACGGACCTGGCCATCCCCAACATAGGAGAGTTTGACACTACCATCCTGCTGTACCAATTCACGCAAACGGCAACTGCGAGTGTTTCGGGTATCACCATTGCCGGCACCGGTACCCACTACGTGGACGCCGTGTATGAAGGGGATGCTTCTTTCGTCACCAGCACTTCTCCCACCATCCCTTTGCAGGGGTCGACGGTCGGTACGAGCTTGACGCTGACCGCCAGCCCTGCCGAGCAAATGATCACCATGCCGGTGACGTTTACCGCCCAGCTGGGTCCGGTTACGAGCCAGCCTTTCTTTGCGACTCCGACGGGAACGGTCACCTTCTTTGACCAGAGCGTCGGCACCCAGCTTGGCACCGCGCCCATAGGCGCGAATGGGCAAGCGGTTTTGACCGTCACCAGCATAGGTCCGGGAGTGCATAGCGTGACCGCGAGCTATGGCGGAGCCCCCGGTTTTCTGACCAGCAACTCGAATGCGGTCTCGGTCCAGATCGACGAGTTGCGCCTGCTTCGGGTAGGAAACAACAACACCACCATCCTGCCCGGCACCACGGTGGTGTATACGATCCAGGTGCAGCCCCAGGTTGCGACGACATTCCTGTACAACGTGAGCTTCGCGGCGAGTGGTCTGCCTGCGGGCGCGACGGCGATCTTCACTCCTGCGACGCTGGCGGCGGGCGGATCCATGACGAATATCACGATGACAGTCAAGACAACAAAGACGGCCGCGAACGAGCCACCACCGTCTCCCTTCGAACGCTTGCCGCTCGCGCTGGGCATTCTGATTCCCCTCTTGGGAACGAGGGCGGTGCGCAGGCGGTTGCGGCAGATTCCTCCATACCTGGGAGTGGCGCTGTTTGCGGTGCTCAGCCTGGCCGCAGTTGCGGGCCTGAGCGGATGTTCGGGTGCGGGCCTTTTCGCGGCGAAAAAAGTTCCCTACTCCATCACGGTTACGGCCACCGAAGGAACAGTGCCAGCGCACAGTCGAGGTGCCCCTTGCGATCCAGTAGACGGAGTGCGGGGCGCGTTGTGGGAAAAGGTATGCGTAGATCTTTATTATGGATGGCTACGATGCTGGGGCTTGCGCCCGGCCTTCATGGCCAGATCGCGCCGGGGGGAAGAGATTTTTCTTTGCCGCGCGCGGAGGTCTCGCTGGCCTACAGTCCGACAGAGGCGAACGCTGGGCCCGGCCAATGCGGTTGCTTTTTCATGAACGGAGCCAGCGCCGAGGGAAATTTTCGCACCTATCGCGCGTATACCACGGTGGTCGATGTAACCGCGGCCCATACCGGCCAAATCAATAACACGGGTCAGCCCTTTTCACTGATCATGGCGACCGCGGGCATGCGGCTTAATTTCAGGTTGGGTCACCAGCGGCCCGATGGATGGGATTCCTACCACAACGTCAAGCCTTTCGTACAAGCGTTGGCGGGTTTTGCCCATGGCTTTGACTCGGCTTTCCCTACCAAGTCAGGATTCATTGAATCCTCGGCTAATTCCTTTGCCCTGCTCGCGGGCATCGGGGTCGATTACAAGTACCGAAGACATTTATCCTTCCGCCTGATCCAGGCCGATTACGGTTATACCCGGCTGCCAAACCTTGCCGGCAACGACCAGAATTTGCTGCGGATCTCTTCCGGCATCACGATCCATCTCAAGTAGTGGGGCCTAAGCAGGGCTCACCGGTGTTTTTGGCACATCCGACCAGACTTCCTTGAACTCCCAACAAAGGCGTCATCCTGAGCGAAGCGCCTCGCTCAGGATGACGATTTTGTTCGGGAACTAACGGAACGGATACCTTTGTACGGCGAGCCGGGGCGCACACCAGGTCGCTCGGCTACGCTCGCGATGACAAGTGGCGGGCGCTGACTCTTATTAGGGCCGTCAGGTGGATGGACGGAAAGAAACAGCGCGTCCCCCGCTTTGCTCGGATGACACAATTGGACGCGGCAGCCCCCCTTAGCATGGGTTGAGAGGGATGGACAGATCCCAGGGCAACCAGCAGCCGTGCTGTGCAGCTGCGGATTTTAGAAGTTGAAGATGGCTTGAAGAAAGACACTGCGGTTCCCCGCCGTGGAGGCGCCAAAGAATCCCCCGCCTGCCAGGGACTGCGATTTGCCGAAGAACTGCGTCGACGAAAGCGTTCCGTTCGGAATTCCCAGGTTCTGATGGTTGAACAGGTTGGTCGAATACGCGGTGAGGGTCAGGTTGTACCTGCGCGAAGTAGCCTGGTCCAGGCGCCCCGGTCCCCCACGGCTTCCGCTCAGGCCACCGGGGCCGATTCCGCCGCCTCCGCCTCGGCCTCCACCCCCACCTCCGCCACCCGACCGTGCAGCACGAGCTACCTTCTACTTTGGGGCCAATGCCGATCACTTTACTTACACGCATGTTCAAGCTGACATTCGTAGGACCGGTGCCGAGACCGTAGGGGATGATCTTTTCGTTGGTGCCGAAGGGGTTCGAATTCAGACAGCCATATTGCGTGTCCACGACGTCTGGTTCGCTGCAACTCGCCGCAAACGTCGGCCGGGCGTTGAACTGGTTGTTCCTGGTCAGATCGCTGCCGGTGGTCACGTTGTAGGGGGTTCCAGAGTTGTAGGCGAAAAAGGGAGTCAGCGATACACCGTAGGGCGCGGAGAAGTTCCCCAGGATCACGAAACGGTTGTGAACATCGAAGCTGCTTCGTCCATAGTCAAGCCCTGGATTCTGAGCGACGGAAGGAGTGTAGGTGACTCCATTGGTATCGGCTTTCGCGGTGGTGTAGGTGTAGAAAGTGAAGAAGCTGAACCGCGGGTAACTGGCCCGTGCCGGAAACGATGATCTGGTCTTGCCGGTAGACGCCTCCGGACTGGTACTGCAGGTTGTTCTCTTGCGCGGGTGGAAGCGGGGTGGCCGGATAGATGCCGAGATCCGCAGTGGCAAACTCCGGAGCTCCGATATTGTTGGTTAGGTATTGGTGCACGCCTCGTCCGTAAAGATAAGTCACATTCGCGGTGATCCTCTTGGCCACCTGACGATCAAGGCCCACGGCTAACTGCAGGTCTGTGGCGGCATGGAAATGCGGATCGAGGGTGTAGAGCGTCTGCGCTGTGTTGGCATTCACTACCGCAACCGGGTTGACCGGAAATGCCGGATTCGTGATGGTGGAAACCTTCTGGTTGATTCCGTTCTGATGGATCGCCTGGATGATGTAGGGCGTGCCTGCGTTGGATCCGAAACTGTTGGGCACGGTGAAGCGCTGGTAGAACCAGCCGTATCCTGCGCGCAGCACCGTCTTTGGCGGGTGCTTGGAATCGCCGTGCCCCAGGGCGTAAGCAAATGACAAGCGCGGCGCCCAGTCACTTTTATCGTTGATCCGGTTTTGCGTTTCCCAACGCAATCCGTAGCTGAAGGTAAAGCGCTGGTTCACCTTCCAGTCATCCTGGTAAAAGAGCGCGGCATCGAACAGAATCGCGCTCGCCGTGTATTGATTAACTTCCGTCACCTGGTAGGTCTGCGGAATCTGGCTTTCATAATTCTGCACGGACTGGAAGATGTACTGGCCGTTGGTGCCCCCATTGGTGTAGTTCGAATCGCTATCGGCGCGCAGGCGGGCGCCAAAGTTCAAGGAATGATTGCCCTCGGCGGCGGCGAAGTAGTTCTGCAATTCGTATAGGTTCTGGGTGTCACGTACGGTTCCGCCGTTGTTGCCGCCATCCACAAAGGAGCCCTGCACCGTGATGGTGGGTGAAACATTTTGGGCAACGTTCTGATAGTGGAAGTGGCGGTATTGAAAACGAATGTCGTCCACGATGTTCTTGCTCAGCACCAGGCTGTCACTCACCTGCACGGTGTTCTCCATGCTTTCGGTGTCGGTGGCCTGGGAGGGAAGAGCCAGGGGACCTACGCCTGCGTTGGTGGTCACCGCGCGGTAGAAATCGTAACGAAGGGTCAAGGTGTTCTTTTGGCCGAGCTGCAGGTCCAGGCGGGGGCTGATGTCGATGCGTGAACTCGGGTTGGGGTAGGCTTCATTCAAGGATGGTCCGCTGAGATCGTCCGGGTTGACCGCATCGATCACACTCACATTCTGATTGTTGCGTCCGAATGCGCTGACGTAGTACGAGGCCGTTTTGGAAATGGGACCGCCTACGCTGCCTTGCAGGTTGTAGGAGTAGTAGGACGGTTCCGGCGTCTGCAGAATCGGGTTGCGCGAGTTGAAGGAGGAGTCGTTGCCGCGGGCTTCGATCTGGCCGTGCAGCTTATCCGTGCCGGGCTTGGTGAGGATTTCTATTCGTCCGTAACCCAGGCGATCAAACTCGGCGGAAAATGGGTTCTGGTTGATACGGATCTCACGGATGGAAGATTTGGGCGGCATCTGTCCTCCGGTAAACCCGTCGATGTAGACCTCGCCCCCGTTGGGACCAGCAGCCGGTCCAGCGAGAGCCTGCAGCTGGTTCTCCAGTTCATCGGGATCGTCGGAGAGTGCATCGAGGTCTTTCCCCTTGAGCACCACCGCGTTGGCGTTTTGATCCGGGCTGGTATCGACGGTCGGCGTGTCGGCCTCGACCTGTACCTGCTGCTGCTCCATCTGGATTTGCATCGCGATGTTCAGCGTCTTGGTCTGCCCGGCGGTGACGGTGACCGAGGAGGTGAAGGGAGCAAATCCCGCCGTATTCGCATTCACGGTGTAAGCGCCGGCAGGCAGACCCTTTACCTGGTAAGAACCGGTGCCGTCTGACACTGCGCTGGAGCTTTTTCCAGAAGGCGAAGTCACTGTGACCTGTGCTTGCGGGATGACGGCGCCGCTTGGATCCAAAACCCGGCCCTGGACTGTGGCGGTTGCCCCTTGACCGAAAAGGATCTTCGGCGCGGCGAGCGCACTCAGCAGGGATACGATCAGGATCAACCAGCACTTGGTAGGTTTCATCATTGCCCAGAGCTGAACTGCGGCAGGACAAATGGCAACCCAGCTTTATGGAATGGACGCACCGGCCGCACCGTAAGTTTCCTGGCCTAGAGAGGCCAAGTCTAACGAATGTCAACGATTTAGACGCTTATTTCCGATGAGGGGAAGGCCAAGAAATGTTTATTTGGCGAAGAAACGGTAGCGGATATTCCAATGCCCGGTCTCGCCGGGTTGGACATTCACATGAATGTAAGCTTCCGGGCAAATGGTGGTGTGGATGGACCAGAAGTTGAGCTGAGCGATGGGAGAATCGGAGGTTTGCTCGACGCCAACCCCTGTATTTCTATTCTCAACCGTGAAATCGTAATCGGCCGGGCTGTTTGAATAACCGGTCAGATAGCTGGAAACGGCCTGCCCTGGGCCAGTGCCCACTTCCTGGACATAGACAATGTCTTTGCCGTCAATCTTGCCGCGTGGCTCCAGGGGCCGTTTTGCCTGGGGCTCAAAGGGGAAATGGACAGCCATTCCGGGGCCAGTCGGAACATTATCGAGCATGAAGAAGTCGTGGTCGTAGACTTCTGTGTCGATTGCCTTGGTGCCTGTGTTCTTGATGTGGTGCTCGAGTGTGAGAATCGGCTGGTGTTTATCGAGCTTGAGCGTCTTCTCATAGACATACGCGTAGCCCATGGGCGACTGCAGAGTCTGGGTGAAGGTCACCTGGTCCTTCTTGACCCGAACCTTCCATTTGCCCAAATCGACAATGGGATAGTGGAAGCCGAACTTGTACGGCGAATCATCCACTTTGCGCAGGACACCGACTCCCGGCTTGAGGAAGAGTTCACCCGGTTTCGCTTCGTTGTAGTTGATGGAGCTGAGACCGTCGCTGGAGCGAAATTCTTCTACCGGGCCGGTGATGGCATCGTTGATCAATGGATCGTAGTGATTGAACCAAACTCCAAAATAAGTGTGGCCTTTGTAAGTGAGGCAAGGAACGACGCCCGACCAATCGAAGCGTGTCGAGCGATAGTAGCCCTTCTTGTCATCGGGCAGATACACAACTGCCTGGACCGATCCGTTGGATAGGACGGCTTTGGGAAACTCATTGTTGATGATCGAGGCGCAGGGGGAAGAAGAGTCTTTAGCAGCCTGGGCTTGGGCCGCTGGAAGTGCGGCTACGGAAATGAGCAAGGCGGCCAGGAGCAAGGACCTTCTGTTATGCAATGCGATCTCCCTCAGCGGATCTGTTGTGGCATCCCATCGTAAACCTAGCAGGCTGCCGAAAAGTCTGCACTTTGGCAGGAAAACAATACCTCAAGGGCTTTAGAGTCTGCGTGAGAACGGAAGAGAAACAGCAGGTCCCTCCGCTGCGTTACGCTCCGGCCGGAATGACAATTCTGTGGGACCATTAACTGTCATCCGCCCTTTTGGGGCCATTTCCCCTGCAACAGAATTGTCATCCCGGCCGGAGCGGAGCGCAGTGGAGGGACCTGCTGTTTCCCTTCCGTTTTCACGCAGACTCAATCCTTTACGCCCGGCTAAACGGGCTGCAAAAGACTCCGAGATCGAGTCCCGGCGGAGCCCGAGCGAAGGTTGAGCCTCGCGCGGTCTTTGAAGGGTACGGGCTTCAGCCCGTACGCAAATGCTTTGCAATGAATTCGGCTTTAGCCGCTGAGGCATTCCTTCCGCTCCAAATAGCGAGTTTTTCCGCAGCTTGCTAGGGGAGGGCATAGGCCACGTAGACGCCACCGGAGGGCTTCTTGCTGGTTTGCCCTCCACTGGCGGCGATCACAACATATTGTTTGCCGTCCACCATGTAGGTCGCAGGTGTCGCCAGGCCGGCAAAGGGTAGTTGCGTTTCCCATAGCAGCTTTCCCGTGTGGCTGTCGTAGGCGCGAAATTTCTCGTCGAACACAGTGGCCCCAATAAACAACAGGCCTCCCGCGGTGACGACCGGGCCACCGTAGTTATCTGATCCGGTGGTGGGCATGCCTTTAGCCATCAGCTCAGGGTATTCACCAAATGGAATCTTCCACAGATACTTTCCGGTATTCATGTCAATCGCGCTGAGTGTTCCCCAGGGCGGCGCGGTTGCCGGATAATCTTCGGGATCAAGAAATCGACGAAAGGCAATCGTCTTGTAGGGCATGTCGTTCTTGGCGCCATTGTCCGCTGCCTCCGCGGCTACCGGGGCGGCAGAGGGACGCCGCTGCTGCTGCTGCGGAGCCCTGGTCAGATAGTGCACAACGGCCTCGACCTGCTCGTCACTCAGGCTGTTGAAGGGCGGCATGCGGCCCTTGCCGGAACGGATAGTGGCGGCAATTTCCTGGTCGGTGAGGATACCCTCAATCCCACGCAAGGCAGGAACGGAAGGCGGCGTGCCGGCCCGGTTGATGCCGTGGCACATGCTGCATTGGTTCTGATAAATCTTTTCACCCAGGCTCCCCGGCGGAGGAGGAACCGTCAGACCAACCAGCCATGCTGTGTCGTTGGCGTTGACGTAGAAAACCCCGGTTGTTGGATCGACGGCCGGACCGCCCCATTCGCCGCCGCCGGCAAATCCCGGCATGTCGATGGTCAGCTTGTCCACGCTGGGAGGAATGAACTGCCCGCCGGCAATAAATGTATTGAACTGCTTGAGCGCCCAGGCGTGCGCTTCTGGCGTGCGGTTGGTCAGGGTGTCTGCTGTGACGCTCTGGTGGGTGTAGGGCTCCGGCGCAGTGGGTAGCCATTGCCTGGGCGATGTAACCTCGCCCGGGACATTGCTCGCCGGATAGGCCGACTCCTTGAGCGGGAAAGAGCGGCTTGCCTGTCGTGCGATCAAGGAGGAAGACAAAACCTGACTTGGTGGTCTGGGCGATGGCGTCCACGCGCTTGCCGTCCCGCGTGACCGTCAGCAGCGCTGGGGGCGCAGGAAAATCGCGGTCCCACAGATCGTGGTGCACTCCCTGGAAATGCCAGATGCGTTTGCCGGTCTCAGCATCGAGCGCAAGCAGCGTATCGGCAAAGAGATCGTCACCTACGCGATCGCCGCCATAGAAGTCGAAGACGGCAGAACCGGTGGGCACATACACGATGCCGCGTTTGGTATCGACCGTCATGCCGGCCCAGTTGTTTGCGGCGCCGGCATTCTTCCAGGCGTCTTTGGGCCAGGTGTCATAGCCGAATTCGCCCGGATGCGGGATGGTGTGAAAGGTCCAGCGCACAGCGCCGGTGTGCACATCGAAGGCGCGGACGTCACCCGGAGGCGCGGGATGGGTTTCGGGATTCTGTCCGCCCACGATGATCAGGTCTTTGTAAACCGTTCCCGGCGTGCTGAGCGAAACAGATTGCTCCTGGTAGGGTTCGCGCAAGCCTTTGCGTAGATCGATGGAGCCGTTCTCGCCGAAGCTTGGTATCAGCTTTGCCGGTGGTCGCGTCCAGCGCAAAGAGAAAATTGCGCAGAGGAACGAAGATACGGCTGTCATGGCCATCGGTCCAGTAGGAGACGCCGCGCGATCGGGCGAAACCTGGAACCGTTGCTTCCCACTTCCAAAGCAGTTTGCCCGACGCTGCATCGAGCGCAATCACCCCATGCGACGGCGTAGTGGTGTAGAGAACCTTGCCCACGATAATGGGCGACGCCTCCAAATCTCCGCCCGATTCTCCGGTGTCGTACTTCCACGCCACGACCAGATCTTTCACGTTGCTGCGATTGATCTGGGCCAGGCTGGAGTAGTGGTCTTGCGCGTCCTGGCCGCCATAGACGGGCCAGTCAGATTGCTGTGCGGACGTACCCGCTGCTGCACCGAATAGATTCTGAGGGCCCAGAGACGCAAACGCCCAAGCCCAAAGCGATCGCCGCGACTACCCGTTTTCTGCTCATGCTCCCTGTATGGGCTACGCTTTGACTTCCGCTTGCGCCCGATTCTTCAATGCTTTCATATACGCAAAGCCGTACGCCTGTTCAGGATAATGGCCGCCTACGACAGTCGGCGTGTGATCGAGAATCACGATGCCGTCAAATTTTACTTCAACCAGGGCGGTCATGATCTTGGACATATCGTAATAGCCATTGTCCATGAAGGTTTCAACGAAGTGCGGCAGCGGCGCGCTGACATTGCGGAAATGGATCTTCCAGATTTTCTCCGGACCGAAATAGCGGATCATCTCCGCCGGGTCCTTATGCATGAGCGCAGGCCCGCCTTCGTTCCAGCATCCGCAACAGAGACAGATGCCGACGTTGGGGCTGTTGGCAATCTCCATGGCTCGCTTGTAGCCTTCGAAATTGGCGAAGATGCAGCGTGGAACCCCTGCCAGTATGGGCTCCGGTGGATCATCCGGGTGGATGCCGATGCGGACGCTGTTCTCTTCGGCGACGGGCGCAACTTGCTTGATGAAGTAGGTGTAGTTTTCCCAGATCTCTTCTTTCGAGAACTCGCGGCCGTGGGAGAGCGGCTCGTAGAACTTTTTATCTCCCCAAATGCCCACCTTGTTGGGGCTGGCCATATCAAATTCTCTGGCGGAGGCGCCGCGGATGGTGGCTCTGCCGCTGTTCCAGATGCCGTTGCCCATGTGAGCGTAGGTGGTGTAGTAGATGCCGGCCTGGCCCAGGTTGCGAATGTATTGCTTGTATTCCTCGATCTTCTGGTCGCGGCCGGGCAGATTGAGGGTGACCTCAGGCATGTTGTGCACGCTGGAGTTGCCGATGTTCCAGACCGTGATACCCGCATCCGCATAGCGCTTCTTGATCTGCATGAAGCCTTCCGCGGTCCGCAGGTCGGGCGTGGAGGCTACGCTGACGTACTCGGCGCCCATCTGCTTGAGAAAAAGCAGATCATCGTCGCTGGGTTTGGCCGAGGTTTGCGCGCATAATTTGATGCCCGGGGCACTTGGGTGCACGGTCGCCGAGGCGGGACGTGATGACGCAAAAACCCCGGCTGCGCTGAGGGCGCCGCCGACTGCCAGTTTGACGAACTCTCTCCGGTCGGGGGTAAACCCGGTACTCGCTGTGTCCGATGTTTTCTGATCGGTTTCCTTCTGTCCCATTTCACCTGTCCTTTTGAACGCGACACCCTTTTGCAAACCACTATGCACGATAACGCTACCACTTCGCCACGCCTGCGCTTTCACCGGCTGCCAATGCTACACGACGACGACAACGCGTTAGACGATGACAACGGGTTAGAAGTTTAACCGCAGAGCAAACTGAATGACCCGCGGCAGGTTGAGCTGTGAACTGATCACCCCGAAGGTGGCGTTGGACTTGTCAGTAGAATTGTTGCAGCAAAGAGCGCTGGGCTGGCCAAACTGAACCCGGTTCCACATATTGAAAGCTTCGGCACGAAATTGCAGATTGATCTGTTCGGTAATCGCGGTGCTTTTGAAAACTGCAGCGTCCCAATTGGCTATTCCTTGCGTGCGCAATGTGGAATCGGTACGGCGCTCATCTCCGAAACCGTAATTCGACGGTGCAGTGAAACAATTGGTGTTAAACCAACCGTGCTGCCTGGAGACTGCGCTTCCTGAGAGTCTCTTCTGGCAACCGGGCACTACGTTGGGCCGCGGCTGGCCGGCGCCGAATTGTTGGCTGAGAAATGTTGGCTGCGCGGTGAATATCAGGGGAAAGCCGAATGCGTAGGTGGTGATTCCGTCGAGTCCCCATCCGCCCACGACCTTGTTCACGACTCCACTCGAGTTGCC
Organism: uncultured Acidobacteriaceae bacterium; assembly: GCA_963785315.1. Taxonomy (GTDB): domain Bacteria; phylum Acidobacteriota; class Terriglobia; order Terriglobales; family Acidobacteriaceae; genus PALSA-350. Next base: position 451,182 of record CAWAUX010000013.1, read on the forward strand.
CAGAAAGCGCTTCCCTTGGCCGATGGGCAGGTCATAGACGTACGCCGCCACGAAACGCGAGGGAACGTTGTAGCTGAGCGGCGCATATTCGGCCTGAAGGTTGTTCCAATCCTGGACTTCTCCGGGTTGGACGGCTTCCTGGAATCCGGTCTGTGTATCAGCGGTACCCATGTCCCTTGCCCAGGTGTATGTACCGAGCACCATCCCGCCCGAGGAAAACCGCTTTTCCACTTTCGTTTGCAAGGCATTGTAGTTGGAGCCGGCGGCAGTATTGGCGGCATTCCACAAATTGAAATATTGCGGATAGGGACGCAGGAGCTGGCCGGCAGGAATGGTCTTACCAGACAGGTTGCCGGTAGTTATCAGCCCGTAAAATGGGTTGGGAACCTGGACCGTCAGCGCCGAACCCATCGAATCATACTGATCGGGAATCTGGTCCAGACCCTGGCCGTTGTCGTTGAGGCCTGCCGGTAGTTGTTGATGGACTCCATGATTGCCGACATAAGCAACGTCTAATAGGGTCTGATGTCCGAGGTCATATTCCACATCCAGATTCCATTGCTCAGCGTAGGTCGCGGGCTCTTTCGGCACGTTGGTGACCACGGGTTGCCCATTGATAACGCTCAGATAGTTGGGGCTTCTTCCCACTGGCTCGAGGACTCCGGTCGGGAAGGGGTTGCTGAACGAATTAATGGGCACGGTCGTGGGATTGATCTGAGTAAATGCGAGGTTGACCGCGGCTTGATAGGGCTGCGCATCCTGCTGCAGATTGGCAGTCGGAGCAAAGAGGATGGAGAAGCCGCTGCGGACCACCAAGCTGGGGGTTAGCCGATAGGCGAGGCCCAGGCGCGGCGAGAACAAGTCGTAGTGAGGCAGTACGTTGGTGCGATGAGGATAAGCCGGAGTATTTACCAGATCCACGTTGCCCGTAAGGTTCAATCCCGTGGGTCCGGCCAGCGGGTTCGCGCCGTTTGCCAAGAAGACTGCCTGACGATCATGCCGTTCTGTCCAGTAGCCCGGATATTCCCAGCGCAGACCGTAGTTGAGCACCAATTTGTTAGTGGCCTGGAAACTATCACCGACATAGAGGCCGCCGTAATAGGTCACGGAGGCGGGGATAATCGCCAGTTCGTTTACTGTAGTTTGCGGTAAGCCCAGGAGGAAGGAGGCAAATGGATTACCGGTAAAAGCGCTGGTAAAGCCAAACGCTTCCACCTGGGTGGAGTTGGTCTGCCCGTAGTTGTTGGGTGCGCGGCGGAACTCTCCCCCGAACCGGATAGTATGCCGTCCGTAGATCATGGTATCGCTTCCCGAGATGGCATAGTTTTCTTCGGTTACGAAGATTTGTTGGCCGCCGCCGCCATTGACGGATAATCCGGAGACCGCGACGCGGGGAATGACCGGGCCGCAACAATTTGATCCCAGTGCGGCGATGGTCGCCGCTGGCCAGCCGGTGAACGAGAGATCAAATGGGATACCCGTGGCGCCAGTAAAACTGGTGTCGCGAAAATAGGAAAGACGAAAATCCAGAATTTTGGTCGGGCTGACAGTGATGCTGTCTCCGAGCACGACCTGCTGCACCGCGTTATGGCCTGTCGAAGGGTTGGGCAGATAACCATAGGGTAAGGCACTGGGATTCAAGGAATGGTGGTACGTGTAGCGGCCGAAAATGCGCTGCTTCTCACTTGCATTCCAGTCGAGCCGCGCAATGTACTGATTCAACGCCGGCTTGGTGGTGGCGTTCACGCTGTAATTGTTGACAGTTCCCGGTCCATTCGGTGGCGCCCACCATTTGAACATCGCCGCGGCTGTGGGGTTGATCCGGTTTTGGGGAATGGTGTTATTGGGGAAAACCGTACCCGGCGGAGCGGGGATAAAGTTACCGTTGGCGTCAAATTGACCCGGGTCCTTGATAGGCGTCGAGCTGGTGATGACGCCCGACTCCATGGCTGCGGTGGGCACAGAGTAGGTGGTGGAGGCGCCGATGGCCGCGCGGATACCCTCGTAGCTGCCAAAGAAGAATATCTTATCCTTCTTGATCGGGCCCCCAACGGTTCCACCGAACTCATTTTGAATCAGGACAGGCCGCTTCAAATGTGCCTGAATGTTGAAGAAGTTGTTGGCATTCAGCACCGTGTTGCGCAGAAAGTCGAAGGCAGTGCCGTGGAAAGCATTGGATCCGCTCTTGGTCACCATGGTGACCACGCCGTTCGTGGTGCCGCCGAATTCCGGCCCAATCGCGTTTCCTTCGACGCGGAACTCCTGTATGGAATCTTGCGATGGTATATACGAAATCGCGTTAATGTAGCCGTTATTGATGGGACCGCCATCGATGAATTGCGCGCCGGTGTTGGGGATGCCTCCGGAAATTTGATAGTTTCCGGTAGAAAACCCGTTGCCGTTCATTCCCGATACAGCGTTGCTGGCTTGGGTTCCACCCTGGGGCACAACCCCTGGAGAGATGGCGAGAAGGTTAAAAATATTTCGGCCATTCAGAGGCAACTCAGTCACAGCTCTGCCCGCGACCACCTGGCCAATGGTGGCTTGTTGCGTTTCAACCAGAGGGGCCTGTGCCGTTACCTGGACGGTCTCGCTTATGTTTCCCAATTCCAGCGAGGCGTCCACGCGCGTGGAACCCTGCACCTGCACGACAACGTTGGTGCGGATGAAGTGCTTGAAACCACTGTTCTCAATGTCGACCTTGTAATTCCCGGGTATCAGGTTGACAAACTGGTAGTCACCATTGGAATTGGTGGTGGCAGTGCGGCGATCGCCGGTATCGACATTTGTTAATGTAACCGCCGCCCCGCTGACGACTGCACCCGTATTGTCAGTGACGGTTCCCACAGCGGACCCGGATGTTTGTTGCGCCCGGAGCGCCGCAGTGGCAAGTAGTAGAAGACAAAGCAGGCTGACTAGCCTATAGACGAGGGACTTTCTACGAATTGAGATCTGAAGCAAATGCATAAATGCCTCCAAAGATCGTGCAATGAACGCTGGAAAGCCCTGGGCCGCGATCAGTATTTGTTACTTGATTGTGCTGATCAGTTAGGTGCGCACAACCTACGCCCGCTGCTGCGGGGTTGTCAAGCGCGTACCACTATGTGAACTAAGTGGTGGTTCCCTAATGAACTAACTGCCTAACTACCTGATAACAGAGGCCAATCAAGCGCTTGGGGCAGCGCTGTAAGTAGCTCCTCGTGGCTCGATATCCGCGGAGTTACTGTGCGCCTGCTTCGGTGACTCGGTCGAGGCGCATGAAAAACTGCTTGACCGCTTCTCAGGCCACAGTCGCTGCGACCACCATTTCGAGGGTTCTGCGCACGCCCGTATCTCCATCCGTCGGACCATCGACAAACTGGTTGAAGGGATGCGGTCTCCAGTCGTCGCGCGAGGTATCCGGCGTATAGGTCAAAGGCAGGCCGGTGGCTGCGGGATCATAGGTCTCCGCGTTGAGGCTGGACATCTTATAGATCACCATGTCCAGCGACGGAATAATGTAGAGGCCGAAACCTCCTGCGCCCGACTTGAAGAACGCATCGCGCGGCGCGCCGGCTACGTGCCCGTCCGTGTTTACCTCGTGTTGCAGGCTAAAGGGCGAATGTGGGTTGAAGGGCGAGGGCCTGCTCAGCAGTGCGACATACTCTCGCGGCACCAGTTGCTGGTTCTTCCACTTGCCTTGCTTGAGCAGCAGATACCCGAAGCGCAGGGCATCCGTGGAATGGAGAGCAATGCCCGCCGCTCCAGGCGTATGCGGCAGAGTCTCACCATTGTGATGCAAGGCATAGCCCCACGTGCCCCAACCCAGTGGCGCCGCCAGTTTTTGCTTGATGTATTCCTGCAGCTCCATGCCTACCACCCCGCGCAGAACGATGGAAGCTATGTGCGGATCCTGATCGTAAAGATATCCGCCTCCCGGGAGTGCCCACATCTTTCCGTGAAGCGTGCTGCCGTCCTGGTCAAGCACCGGGTCGGGTGAGGTCCAGTAAGGTATGTTGACGTTCTCGCCGTGGATGATTCCGGTCAGGTGGCCGGCATTCGGGAGCGCGGCTGGAAGAGGGGTCCGTGAGTTCTGAAGGCCGGACGTCATGGTGAGCAGGTGGCCGAGACGGATGTCTGCCATCTCGGGGTAGCTCAAGGGAAAGGCCTGCGGCAGATACTGCTGGGTGAAGACCTTCTGCGATAACCCGTCGGGAAAACGGCTGCTGTGTTCCGACAGCATGATGCCGCAGGAGACGCTGGTAAACATCTTGGCGATGGAATACATGTTGGGATTGGCTTCCCGGTTTGCTCTGCCGAAGTATTTTTCGTAGACCAGGTATCCATGGCGGAGAACCAATAAGCCCCCATGCTGACTGGTGGTCTGCGTATATTGGAAGGCTTCGTCGAGCCTGCTTTTATCTATGCCGGTAAGGCTGCGAATTTCCGAAGGCTGACTCAACGTCCGCCAGCCGCCCTGAGCGTCAGGCGGAGGAAAGTAGAGATCGTCGCCCACAGCAGTGCGCGCTGCCAGGTTTAGAAGAGGGATAGCAACGGGAAGAGAAAGCAGTGTCCTACGTGTCAAGCTCATCGTATCTCCACCGAGCAGAACATGTTTCTTAATCAGATTGCAAGCTGGCTAGCTGGTTTGACGTTGCGGCTACTGGATTAGCCTCTCGGCGAGGTTGTAATTCCGGTACTATTCTGGACACACGGAGCGACGATGATGGATAAGGTCATCAGTTCCCTTCACGCTTCGGTCTGATGACTTATTCAGGAGGACCTATGTTTCCGAAGTTTGTTATGAATGCGTTGCTGCTTTGCCTGCTTCCCGCGGCCTTAGGCTCCGCACAACAGCTATCTCCCAAGTGGGAGGAATTGACCGCCGAGGATTTCGTAAAAGCCTTGCAGTCCTCTTCCGGCGTTTGTCTTCTGCCTTTCGGGATTATTGAGAAGCACGGACCTTCCGGCCCCCTGGGTACGGATCTGATCAATGTGCGGGGCGCTACCCTGGAGGCAGTAAAGCAGCAATATGCCATTGTCTTTCCGGAGTATTATTTTGGCCAGATTGCCGAAGCGCGCCACCAGCCAGGAACCGTCGCCTACCGTTCGGATCTGCAACTTGCACTTTTGCAGGCAACCACCGATGAGATGGCACGCAACGGCTGCCACAAGGTGTTGATCGTGAATGGCCATGGCGGCAACACCGCACTGCTGCAGTATTTTATTCAGCTGCAGCTGGACTCAAAAAAGGATTACGTCGTTTACATCTACGGCGGGGCCGGGCCGCGGAGTGGTGAGACGATGCCCGCAGCCGCGGCGCCGTCGAAACCGGGTGTCGATGGCCACGCAGGGGAAGTAGAAATCGCGGGCATTATGGCCAACGCACCGGGCCTGGCTCATCCGGAGAGAGCGGGGGAAGAATCCGGAGCGGACCAAAAGCGATTGGCGCTGCCTCCCGGGCTCAGTACGGGCATCTGGTGGTATGCCAGCTATCCGAATCACTATGCCGGCGACGCGGCTGGTGCGACAGCGGCCCGGGGCGCCGCCCTGCGAGAAATGAGCGCGGATGGGATTCGGAAAGCCATCGCATTCGTAAAGGCAGACACCGTGGCGCCTCAACTGCAACAGGAGTTCTTTGAGAAATCTGCTAAGCCTTTAGACACAAAACAGTAAGCGGACTTCCCTTTCCCGGCACGCGCGCCCGTTCCGGCAAAGGAAAATTTGTGTACGATGGTGAACCATATGCATCTTCAACGTGCTCTGAGATCCTTTGCCTTGCTCGCCGGCCTGGGCATAGCGCATTTTTGCCCTTGCCGGCAATTGCGCAGACCTCCACCGCGCCAACCGCAGCCAACAGCCCTGAGTCGTTGGCCGAGATCTGGCAAAAGGCGAGCGCAAAGTACGATGCCCCACGCAACGCAATCCTTGCGGACGTGGAGCGCGGCGCCAACCAGGGTCCGTTTCGTCCGGACTGGAACTCACTGTCGCAATACAAAGTCCCTGACTGGTACCGGGATGCGAAGTTCGGGATCTTCATTCATTGGGGCGTGTATTCCGTTCCGGCGTTCGGGAGCGAATGGTATCCGCGCCAGATGTATCTCGCCGGATCGGAGGAGAACAAGCACCAGGTGAGCGTGTATGGGCCGGTGACGAAATTTGGGTACAAGGACTTTATCCCCATGTTCAAGGCCCAGCATTATGATCCGCAGGCCTGGGCGCACCTATTCAAGGAGTCCGGCGCACGATACGTGGTCCCGGTGTTTGAACACCATGACGGCTTCCAGATGTACGACAGCAATCTCTCCGACTGGACCGCGATGAAGATGGGGCCGCACCGCGACCTGGTGGGCGATCTAGGGAAGGCAACCCGCGCAGAAGGGCCTTTACTTCGGAGCTTCGTCGCATCGCATCGAGCATGATTGGTTTATGGAGGGCGGGCGCACCATTCCGTCTGACGTGAATGATCCGCAATACGCCGCCTTGTACGGACCGGCCCAGAAACAGCTGGAGGACAAAGCGGGAGGAAGCAATCTGCAGGAGGACTGGACCTATGTCAGCCCCGCCTATGCCAACGATTGGCTTGCCCGGGATGCGGAAATTGTCCAAAAATACCACCCCGACATCATCTTTTTCGATTGGTGGATCGGGCAACCGGATGTTCGTCGTTATCTAGCCAAGTTTGCTGCTTACTATTACAACGAATCGAGCAAACGCGGGCCGGTCGGCATCATCACTTACAAATGGGTGGATATGCAGAAGGATTCGGGCGTGCTCGATATTGAACGCGGCCAGCTGGACCAGACGCTCGACCGCGTTTGGCAGACCGATACCTCGGTCAGCAACAAATCGTGGGGATACATTGAGCACGACACCTTCAAGACACCGGCCTTCATCGTGCACCAACTCGCCGACGTGGTGAGCAAGAATGGCAACCTACTGTTGAATATCGGGCCCCGTTCCGACGGGACTATTCCGGACGAAGTACAGCAGGTGTTGCTGGCGGTAGGTGGCTGGCTGAAGGTCAACGGCGAAGCGATCTACGGAACCCGGCCCTGGGTGAGCTATGGAGAAGGGCCCACCAAGGTCGCGGCGGGGTCCTTCCAGGACACGAAGACGCAGGAATATACGGCGGAGGATTTCCGCTTCACCACCAAGGGCAGACAATCTTTATGCCATCGAGCTGGCGTGGCCCTCGGGTAAGGAAGCAGTGGTTCATTCCCTGACCGAAGGCGCGCTCAAGGGTAAGAAGATCCGCACCATCGCACTGCTCGGTTCGGATGCTCAGCTCACCTATACTCTGCAGGCAGACGGGCTGCATATCGCGCTTCCGTCGCAACCGGCGGAAGGCTATGCTTATGCGTTCCGCGTCGCATTGGACGGCCCGCCTCGCTAGCTGCATCCCTTCAAGGACGAATTCGTTCACTTTTGTCTGGTAGCCGCGGCACTTTGCTTTGAGCCAAGCTAAGACATCCGCATCCAGACGGATCGATGCTGACTACTTAATAGGGCGATACCACTTACCTCGTACTGCGTTCTTCCAAGCTCCCGGAGGAAGCTCTGGGATATCGGAAGTGTTGATTTTACTTTCGGGCATTGCGGCCAGTGCCTGAATTTCCCGCTTCTGGCTGGCGGTCAGCGGCTGGCCACGCTTCGATTTCGTTCGCCTCTTCATATTCGATTCGCTCCTGCCGGGCGACCTTACGAGACGGGCTGATCGGTAATCTGCTCGCGCGTTGGGTCCCAGTACAACTTCCTGCCACTCCAGTAAGACTGGGCGGCCATGATGCACACGATGGCGTGGGAGAAACCATTGTCCACGGTGGCATTCGGCTGTTTACGCGCCTGCATCGATTGCAGCCAGTTCACCAGGTGCGTAACATCGTCATCGTCTGGGCCAACCGAATTAGGAGCCGGTGCGTTGGGAACGCGGACAATCTCCTCGCCGTCGCCGGAGGGCCCAACAATGGGTAGTTTGGAGTAAATCGGCCCGACGTCGAACGGATCAAATTCGTTTCTAGCCACCTTCCCTGGTGACAGTGAACAAAGATGCACCCTCGCCCCCGTAGTTGTCGATCGTTCCATCGCGGCCTTGAATGCGGGCGAAGCTGCGATAGCTGTTTCCAAAAATCGTCTTGTAGGTATAGAGAAATCCCTTTGGATAGGTGACCGCCGCAACGGCGGTATCGGGATTCTCGCGACCATCCGGCCAGGTGAAGATGCCGCCGGTAGCCATCACGCTCGTTGGATACGCCTCATCCGTCCAGAGATGGACCATATCGCATCCATGGCTTAGCCACTGATCAAAGATTCCCGAAGAAAAATCCTTATAAAGCCGAAACTCCAGATACACGTGAGGATCGAAGGGACGATTCGGTTTTCCCAGGAGCCAACGGTTCCAATCCGTGTCTTCTTCGCGGAGCTTTGATTTTCGCCCGTAGAGCCATTGCTTCCACTCCAGGTTGACATCCATCAGCATCTCGCGGGTTTGGCCGGTATCGTTCGGCGTGAACCTCCAGCGCCCTTCATTCACATTCCATTCCTGCTCGATATGGACAATTTTGCCGATGCGCCCGGAGCGGATGACGTCACGTATGGCCAGGGGATAGGGTTGGCTGCGATGCTGTGTGCCCACCTGGACGATCTGCTTCGATTGCTTCGCCGTATCGCGCGCTTCGATGGCTTCCGAGAGCACGTTGGCAAACGGTTTCTCCACGTAGCAGTCCTTGCCCGCTCGCACCACTTCCGTACACAGCTTGGCATGCTGAAAATCGCCGGTCGCGATCATCACGCCGTCGATGTCCTTGCGGGCCAGCATCTCTTCCGCATACTTATAGGTTTGCGGCTCGAGATTGAAGGCGAGCTTTACCTGGGCTGCACGGTGCTCCCGGGCCAAGCTCCAGAGGTCACATACGGCAACCGTCTCCACCGGCATCTGCTTGGCCGCCAGGTGGACCATGTGGACGTGGCCTTGACTACGGTCTCCGCAGCCCAGTTGACCGATACGGATGCGGTCGTTCGCTCCCAGCACCCGCGCATAGGAGCGGGCGTCCATCCCCGCAGTCAGCAGCGCTCCCGCCGCCTGCTTCACAAATGTTCGCCTATCGATTCCCAGGTTTTCCTGGTCTGTCATCTTGTCCTCCGGTGCCGGCAGACTCACACAAGCTCGCTCAATCATTGCTTCTTAGCCGTGAAGTCTCCCGACGTATCCGACGGGTCCGCGGTCACTGTGCCTTTGATCAATGTATTCGAGTCCAGCGTTCCCGTGTACGTGAGGGTATAAACCGTACCCTCATACTGCTGATCGTACTTCCAGGTCACTTGCTTTTCGTTTACGCTTCCCTCGACGGTTTGAACGTGATCAGACACTTGACAGCTTCCGGAGATCTGCTTGTCCGTCTGCTTCAGCGTGCAGGTGGGAGTAATCGGGTGGTCGGCGATCAGTCCGTCGACCTTCCACACGCCAGAAACGTCATCGGCCCATGCGGGCAGCGAAGCAAACAAGAGCAAAGCAATCATTCTCTTCATGGCCGTACCCTGACTTTCGTACTCATTCACTGTTATGTTGCTGACGATTAGAAGGCGAGCTCGACCGCGCCTGGGAAGATTCTAGCTCCGTGATTTGGGTAATTGCGGGTAAAATCGGATTGCCCATTTCCTTGATACACTTTGTTTTCGTTCAATTGGTGCGGACAGGCCGCCTCGTGCTTCCCGTACCAGGACCGCCGGCGAGAACAAATCTAAAACTGCTTTTGGCGTACATGCATAGTGATCGCCGGCGGCATCAAGAGCCAGCGATCACTATGCATGTGGGCCTGCACGCAGCCCTTGTTCCAGATAAGTAAAACCTATGAGGATCGAAGCAATGGAAACGAAGCACTTTGAAGTGGGAAGCATGAAGCTGGAGATCCACGCCAGTAAAAAGGCTGCCGGCGAAGCGGCCGCACAGTCTGCCGCGCAGGCGCTCAAGCAGCTGGATCAGAGCCGCAACGCAATCGGCGTCATCTTTGCGACCGGCGCCTCGCAGCTGGAAACGTTACGCGCGTTGACCTCCCTTCCGGATCTGCCCTGGAAGAAAGTTCATGGCTTTCATCTGGATGAGTACCTGGGAATCGATGAGAATCATCCCGCTTCCTTCCGCCGCTATCTGCGCGAAAACCTGACCGAACGTGTGAACATGGCAGAATTCCTTGAGATCGATGGAAGTTCGCCCGATTCCGATCGTGTGCGACAAGATTATGTTCAACAACTGCGTGAGGCCAATCCACAGCTCTGCTTGTTGGGGATCGGCGAAAACGGGCACCTGGCATTCAACGATCCCGCCGAGGCGAACTTCGATGATCCCGAGGCGATGAAGGTGGTCACGCTGGATGCGGCATGCCGGCAACAGCAACTTGCGGAAGGTTGGTTTGCCACGTTTGAAGATGTTCCGGAGCGGGCCCTTACCCTGACGATTCCGACCATGTTCAAGGTACCCAAGCTGATTGTTTCGGTCCCCGGACGCCGCAAGGCGGAGATTGTCCGGCGTACGCTCGAGGATCCGATCTCGACCGCCTGCCCGGCTACCCTCCTCCGCACTCATCCGGATGTGACGATTTACCTGGACGAGGATTCCGCCTCTGCGTTGAACGGATTGGTGCCATCGCACTGAGGGATGGCGGCCTTCCACGCATTTAGAAAAGCGAGAGCGGCGCTCAAAGACCGGCTAAGATAGCGAGCCAAATGGATGAGATGAAGGGAATGCAACCGCGGATAGGCTTAGCCCCGCCTGGGGTTCGGACTTCCGGCAGAACGCGTTGGTGGATTGTCTGGACGCTTTTCTTTTCCACTGTCACCAATTACATCAGCCGGCAGACCTTCTCTGTGCTGGCTCCCATGCTGGTCAAGCAGTACCACTTCAGTCATGCAGATCTGGGCCGGATTCTCGGTGTATTTCAGATTTCCTACGCGATTATGTGGCTGGTGGGGGGGGTCTTCCTGGACGCCGTGGGCACCCGGCTCGGCTTGGCTCTGGCGGTAAGCTTCTGGTCGGTGGTGAACATCTTCACTGGGTTCGCCAGTTCTGTTTTCGGTTTTGCCGCATTTCGATTTCTGCTGGGGGTGGGAGAAGGTGTCAACTGGCCGGGCGCCAGCAAGACGGTAGCCGAGTGGTTTCCCAGTCAGGAACGCAGCGTTGCTGTGGCTATTTTCGACAGCGGCTCGAGCATTGGCGGCGCCCTGGCTGCTCTGGTAATTCCCTGGATTGCCATCGCCTTTGGCTGGCGCTGGTCTTTTGTGTTTTCCGGAGCGCTGGGCTTCGTTTGGCTGGCGATGTGGTTGCGTGTCTACCATCCGCTGGATCGTCATCCCAGGGTCAGCCCGGAGGAGGTGGCTCTTATTCGCGCCGGCCAGGAGCCGACGCTCACGTTCAAGGGTGGGGGCGTTGCACGATGGCTTGAGTTGCTCAAGAGTTCGAATGTTTGGGCCATCGTGCTCGGCCGCGCGCTGACCGATCCGATCTGGTGGTTCTACATTTTCTGGCTGCCCCAGTACTTGAGTGATGCCCGAGGGTTCAGCCTGAAGAGAATCGCGCTGTTCGCATGGATACCCTTCGTGGCCGCCGATGTGGGTAACTTTACGGGAGGCTTCATCTCCGGCTATTGCATCCGGCGGGGGATTCCAGTGATTCGGGCTCGCTTGTGGGTGTGCGCCATCAGCTGCCTGCCCATCCTCGCCGGCATTCCCGCGGCTCGCGTGCACAGCGCGTACTCCGCCCTGGCGCTGATTTGCGTGGCTCTCTGGGGGTATGCCAGCTGGTCCACGATGGGGCTCACCTTGCCCTCCGATCTTTTTCCCCAGGATGTAGTTGCCACGGTGACCGGGTTAAGCGGATTTGCGGCAGGTCTGTTGAGCGCAGTTTTCACCTTCGCGGTAGGTTTCCTGGTGGATCGGTTTTCTTACACACCCGCATTTCTGGTGGCCGGACTGCTCCCGATCGTGGCCACAGCGTGCGTGTTCCTGCTGATATCTCCGCCGGCTGCAAGCGTTGCCAAGGGTTGAGGTGTTTGCCCAGTTCGCTATACGGGCCGACTAAAGAGACTGCGGAAAAACTCTCCACGAAGGGCACGGCTTCAGCCGTGCCGCACAAGCCGTATGCGAGACCCGGCTTTAGCCGCTGAGGTACGGCTTTTCACGGGTAATTCCGTGCAGGCACAAGCTTGCAGAAGCGTACCTCAGGGGCTAAAAGAGTCTGTGTGGGAACTCGAAAATAGACCTCGAATCGGACCCAGGCCCATAGGGCCGGTAGCCAAAATGTGCCCAGCCCGGGAGGGCTGGGACATCGATTCCGCAACAACGTCCGAGCGCCGGAGGTGCGGCACCGCGAATGTTGGTAGTGCCGCGCCTCCAGCGCTCCATAATCTTGCCGATCCCTATCCCAGCCCTTCTCCGGATTTCCTGCACGGGGCGCCACCAACATCCGCGTGTGCGGCTTTCGTTAAGGAAAGCCGCATGAAGTGCGCCAACGCCAGCAAGGTCCACAGGAAATCCGGATCCGGGCTGGGCTGCGCAGTTTGGCTACCGGCCCTACGGGCCTGGGTCCGATTTGCGGTTCATTCCCGGTTGTCACACCCCCTCTAAAGGCCGTCATTGCTGTACTTTTTACGGCACGGCTGAAGCCATGCCCTTCGTACAACGCGTTTTTCCGCAGCCTTTTAAAGCCCTCATAGCTGTAGCTTTTTGTGGCACGGCTGAAGCCGTGCCCTTCGTAGCGAGTTTTCCGCAGCCTTTTTCGCCCGCACCTACCTAACCGCGGAGGTCCCACACAAACGCTGAAAGCTCACATTCTTCCACCGTGGTGGTACTCTCGGTCGGAAGAGAATGGCGCGGGAGAGTTCCTTCATGAAGCTGTTGGCCAAGTTCAATCTCATCCTACTGGTTATTTTCGGGGCAGGCGGGCTGCTTATCTGCCAACTCGCTTACAGCTTTCTGATCCGCAACGCCCGGCGCGAAGTTCTTGCCCAAGCTGAACTCATGATGGCCGGGACCAGAGCGGTGCGCGATTACACAGCGGATGATCTCTCGCCGCTGTTGCAGCAGAATCCACGCCATAAAGTAAGGTTCCTGGCCGAGACTATCCCCTTCTTCGCCGCCACAACCACGTTCAACAAGGTGCGCAAGAGCTATCCGGAGTACTCCTACAAAGAAGCTACGCTCAACCCGACAAATCCCGAAGATCGCGCCTCTGATTGGGAAGCCGATGTCATTCGTGGGCTACGCGATCATCCTGAGCAGCAACAGGTGGTGGGCGAACGTGATACCCCCTCCGGCCAGGCACTTTTTCTAGCCCACCCCATTAAAGTGGATCCTCCGTGCATGGAATGTCACAGCGTTCCCTCGGCCGCACCCCAGGCTATGCTCACCGTCTATGGTTCTGCCAATGGCTTCGGCTGGAAGCCAAATGAGATCGTCGGCGCCCAGATCATCTCCGTACCCATGTCGGTGCCAATCGCGATTGCAAACCAGGCTTTTCGCAGCCTGGTGGTAGCGCTCCTGCTGACCTTGCTGCTGGCCATTCTCGCGCTCGATGCAGGTGTTTACTGGTTGGTTATTCGTCCGCTCAGGATTGTTTCTGACAGTGGAGACCGCATCAGCAAGGGGGATAAAAACGTACCCCCGCTGGTGGTGTCAGGAAAGGACGAGATCGCCAGTGTGATCGCATCCTTCAATCGCATGCGGGTGAGCCTCACCAAGGCCCTGGCCATGCTTGAAGAGAGTTAAGCCGACCTCCGGCAGGAAGCCAGGAACTTAGCCCGGTCCGCGCTCGAATCAATCTCCTGCGCAACCAGGGCACAAAGATCGGCGACAGAGGTGCAGCGTTTGGCGGCCCGCCTAACCACAATTTCGGCGATGGGACCGATGTAGGCTGCAAGCTCGCGGCCGACTCGTTCGAGGATGGCTCTCTCGATCCCGGCAATCGCGGTTGGCTCGGCTTCGGCAACAGGCTTCTGCATCAGAGCGGCCGGCAGCGGGGTGCTACCGGAAGAGGGGGTTTGCAGGGGAACCTGTTCCCCCGAGCCTCCCATATAAGGCCGTAATGCCTGGATCAGCACCCGGACGTCCGACTTCCAGCGCGCATGGGTTAATTCAACCGCGTTTCTGTAAGCCAGCTCCCGCAAATCGGCAGGAAGCTGGTCGGCGCGCGGCATCCTGGCGCCGCGAACCAGGACCGGTACTACAGGAATATCCCGTCGGAGAGCCGATGCAATCTCCAGCCGAACAAAGTCCGTTTCCTCCTCAAGACGTCTTTGACCGGAGGCGTTCTTCGACTCCAGCCAGTCCCGCCCCACCACCGCCAGCAGCACACTGCATTTGTGGATGGACTCGTCAATTGCTTTTCGGAAATCACGGCCGGGCTGAATCGCATTCACATCCATGAACACAGATCCTTCCTGGAAGGTCTGTGCCAGGTCGTCGGAAAGGCGGCCGGCCTCACCCTCAGAATCGTCGCGGCGATAGCTGATGAAGATCGTCTGCAGGTCAGAGCTCCTGGGGAGTAAGTCCCCCTTCATATTGCAATCCTGGTTGAGTTTACGCCCAGTGCACCGGGCCGGGTAAGATACCTCCATTGGTACGATACCCAAGCCACCTATTAGGGACCCAGGCATCCTGTTGGGGAAAACGCTGGATGCGCGATGTCCGGAATTGGGCCAATATACTCAAGATGCCGATTCGAACGGGAACAACGTGCCCTCATGCCTGAGACCACAGACCAGCACAAGCAGGCAATCCTGGAACTTGAGGCTCTCATCCTTGGCGACGGAGATACTTCGGAGCGCAGTGGGCTGCTTGGTCGACGATATAAAGCTCTGTACGAAGATTCCCACGATGCAGAAGCCAGATCAGTTTTTTTGAATAAGGCCATCTTCTCTTTTGAGCGAGCGATGATGCTCGATGCGAATGACTATCTGCCGCCCTGCAGCTTGCCCCGTCTGTACCGGGAGAGGCAGTGGGAGGGCGACGAGATGAGAGCCTTGACCGCGGCTAACAATGCCCTCCTGGCTGGTGAGCGTTGGCTTAAGCGCAACCCAGCCGATCCCATGGTGGCTCCCATGCTACTTGGCGCCGCGTTTGACGCGGGCGATATTTTGCGCGCCGAGAAGCTGCTGCATGCGCAGACGGGTCCACCTCTCGATACGCTTCCAGCAAGCATTCCGGATTTGCGCAGATCGCTGTCGCTTCTCAACGACGCCGCGACCAGCACAGCGATGGCTTCAATCCTCGGTGGCTTGCAGCGATTATTGGACCCGAACGGCACAGTCCTCGCGTTGGCGGGCAGACGCATCGACGCCCCAGGCGCGGAGGAACGTAGATTTCCTCCCGAGAATGAAGCCCTGGTAGCGGTTCGCATCCGTAATATGATGGTCTCCGCCGCGAGCCAGGCAGTGGTGTGTTCGGCTGCCAGTGGGGCGGATATTCTTGCCCTTGAAGGCGCAGCGCAACTAGGGCTGGGGCGGCGTGTGGTGCTTCCGTTTTCGAGGCAGCAATTTCGCGCAACCTCGGTGGCTGATCGTGGCGAAGACTGGGGGCGCCGCTTGGACGCGATTCTGCAACAGATGCAGAGTAAAGACATTCTGGAGTTGAATCTTCAGGGCGGCGACAATGAGGCTTATGCAACCGTGAACTCAAAAATCATAGACGAGGCCGTGGGGTGGGCATCGACGACCGGCCGTCGCGCGCTGGCGATGGTTGTTTGGAACGGATTCAGCCGAGGTGCAATGGACCTGACGGACGGATTTAGGGCAGTTGCAGCCGACAGAAAATTGGAAGTGATCCCAGTAACTACGCTCTGAACTGCAAGTTTTCAGTCCGACTCTTTTTATCCCACTCCACGACTGCCAAAGTGGTGGGCCATCGCTCCTCACTTTGGCATGGGTGGAGTGGGATGGACAATTTCGTCCTGGCTGGACGATGATCTGCTCCTATTCAAGTTACTGGCCACTTACTGCCAGCCTCCGCCGAGGGCCTTGTAAAGTTGCACCAGGCTCTGGTACTCGTTGCCCCGAGCCTGGGCGAGAGTTAGCTCGGCGTCAAATAGTGACCGCTGCCCATCGAGAACTTCAAGATAAGTGGTAATGCCTCCCCGATAACGTCGCAGAGAAGTATTGACTGAATCCTGCAGGTCCTTGACCGTGATCTCCTGCGCGACGCGGACTTGATGTAGTTTCTGATAACCGATCAGAGCATCGGAGACATCGCGGAAGGATAACTGGATAACCTGCTTATACGCGATCAGTTCCTGGCGTTGTTCGGATTCAGCCAGTCTCAGGTTTCCACGCAGAGCGCCGCCAGTGAAAATCGGTTGACTGACCTGCGCGCCGTAGGACCAAATTCCGATTTGTGAACTCATAAGGCCGGTGAGGAGACTGCTTCGACCAAACGCGCCCCCGCCGGAGCCGGTAAGAGAAATCTGCGGAAAAAACGCAGCCCTGGCGACGCCGATCTCAGCGTTGGCGGTGATCAGGTCCTGTTCGACCTGGCGAATGTCCGGGCGCCGTTCGAGCAACGTCGATGGCAGCCCCGGCGGCACCTCCGGAGGAAGCGGCTGCTCGGCTAATGGCAGTCCACGCCGTATGCTCTCGGGATAATGGCCCAGGAGAATGCTGATCGCGTCTTCCTCCTGACCAATCTGTCGCTCCAGGTCCGGCACCGCTGCGTTGGCAATGTCCAGCACCTGCTGCGCTTGCAGCACATCCAGCTTGGTGGCAAGACCGTGGTCAAGCCGCAACTTGGTCAGCTTGACGGAATCTTCCTGGCTCTTCACCGTGTCGCGCGTGATTTGCAGTTCGAGATAAAGCTCCAGCAGCGCGAAGTAGTCGCTCGCCACATCGCTGACAAGGGTGAGTACGACAGTGTCCCGCGCATCCTCGGTTGCCAGGAGCTGGGCGCGTGAAGCCTCGGTGGCACGCCGCAAGCGACCGAAGAGATCCAACTGGAATGCCGCATCGGCGGTGAGCGCGAGAATGTTGTACGTAGACTGGCTGCTCGGATCTTTCCCGCCCTGGAAGTTACTGTTCGCTTGCACCTGGGGAAATAGACTGGACCGCGTAATGGTGACCTGTGCACGCGCAGCAACAATGCGCTCGGTCGCCAATTGAAGATCGTAATTCTCCTTCAGTGCGGTGCGAATGAGCTCCTGCAGTTGCGGGTCCTGGAAGACTTGCCACCAGTGAAGGTCGGCAAAGGACGCTGTCTGGACCTGGGCCTGCGAGTTATCGCTAAGATCACGGTACACGCCTGGAGTAGGAACGGCGGGCCGGTGATAATTGGGACCCACCATGCAGCCGATCATTAACATCGAGATAGCAGCGAAGATCGCGCAGGTTTTCATCGCTTGATCAATCTCCCTCCGACGGCACGGTCGTTTCCGGCAGCGCGGCGGGAACCGGGTGCCTGCCGGCGCCTGACCACTTCTCCACCAGGTAGAAAATCGCAGGCACGAAAAAGATCCCGATCAAGCTGGCGGCGAGCATGCCGCCGATCACCGTCGTGCCCATGATCTGGCGAGCAACAGATCCGGCTCCTGTGGCCGTCCAAAGCGGGACGCAACCAAGGATGAAGGCGAACGACGTCATCAAAATCGGCCGCAGACGTAGCCTGGCTCCTTCGAGCGCAGCATCCGCAAGAGGTTTACCACTCTCGTATTGCTCTTTAGCGAACTCGACGATCAGAATCGCATTCTTGGCCGCGAGACCGATGAGCATGACCAGCCCGATTTGCGAATAGACATCGGTTTCCATCTGGACCAGATACGGGGGCAGGAACATTTGCAGCAGGACGCGCCGCGCCCACAGAAAACCAAAGGCCCCAAAAATCGCGACGGGCGTACTGAGCAACACACTGAACGGCAGCGACCAGCTTTCATACAACGCGGCAAGAACGAGAAAGACGAAGAGCAGCGAAAGCGAGAAGATGACTGCAGGTGGCACTCCCTGCCGCGCCTTCTGCTCCAGAAAGGAAATACCCAGGTAGTCGAAGCCCATCTCGCTCGGCATCGTCTGTTTGAAAACCTCTTCCAGGGCATTCGTAGCCTGCTCGGCGCTATAGCCTGGCGCCGCGCTACCGTTAATTTGCGCGGAACGATATTCGTTGTAACGCAAAGTAAATTCCGGCCCGAAGCGCGGCTTGAGCGTGGTAAGGGTGGATAGGGGGACATTCTCTCCCCTGCCGTTGCGGACATAGAACTGGCCAACGTTTTCTATCCTGGCGCGGTCCTCACCCTCGGCTTCGATATAGACCTGCCACTGGCGGCCGAAGCGATTGAAATAGTTGATGAAATAACCGCCCATAAATGCCTGGATGGTGCGGTAGACATCGCTCAGATTCACACCTTGCTTCAGCACCTTGTCGCGATCTACCTGAATAAATTCCTGGGGAACGTTGGGCAAAAAAGTGGTGCTAAGACTGGCGATCTCGGGGCGTTTTCGAGCGGCAGCAAGAAAGCGGTTCAGATTTCTGGCGAGGAACTGAACATCGCCTCCGGAACGGTCCTCGAGCATAAAGGTGAAACCGCCGGAAGTGCCGACGCCAGGAATGGCAGGCGGGGAAAAGCTGAAGGCAACTCCCGCCGGCAACTTGCTCAACTCCCGGTTGAGGTGCGCCTTGATGGATTGAAATTGCTGCTCTCTCGAAGTTCGCTTATCCCAGGGCTGGAGGGCCACAGAGAAGAACGCGCTGTAGCTGGTGCGCACATAACTAAGCAAACTGAAGCCCACAACGCTGGTTGCGTATTTCACTCCCGGGGTATTGAGGATGACTTTTTCAACCTGGGCGGCCATGGCGGTTGTCCGTTCCATCGAGGCCCCGTCCGGCAGCTGCAGATTGATGTAGGCATAACCCTGGTCCTCGTCGGGGAGAAAGCTGGATGGCACACGGGAGGCAAAAAAAGCGGCTGCAACGCCACAAGCCACCAGCAGTACAAGCACCACCGCGGTTTTCGTGAGCAGCACCCCACTCCAACGGACGTAGATCTCAGTCGCTCGCCCGAAACGGCCGTTGAACCAATCGAAGAATCGTCTCAGCAAGCCGCGGCTCGGTTGCCGGGGGCGAAGAAGCAGCGCGGAAAGCGCCGGGCTGAGGGTAAGCGCGTTGAACGCCGAGAGAACCACGGAGATAGCAATGGTGACGGCAAACTGCTGATAGAGTCTGCCGGTGATTCCAGGGATGAAGGCGGTGGGCACAAAGACAGCGGAGAGAACCAGGGCGATGCCAACCACCGGCCCGGAAAGTTCTTCCATCGCTTTGAATGCCGCGGCCTTCGGAGTGAGCCCCTCCTCGATGTGCCGCTCCACGCCCTCGACTACGACGATGGCGTCATCCACCACCAGCCCGATCGCCAGCACGAGGCCAAAAAGCGAAAGGGTGTTGATGGAAAAACCGAACAGGGGAAAGATGGCGAACGTGCCCACCAGCGAAACGGGCACGGCCAGTAGCGGAATCAAGGTGGAGCGCCAACTCTGAAGGAACAGATAGACAACCAGGATCACCAGCACGAGTGCGATGGCCAGCGTCTTAACGATTTCCTTGATGCCCTCTGTCACCGACAGAGTGGTATCCAGCGCAACCTTGAAGTCCATGTCCGCGGGAAAGCGCTGTTTCATTTGCGACATCAATTTGTTGATGCCTGCCGCGGCGTCGACCGCGTTGGAGCCGGGCAATTGATAGATGGAGAGGATAGCGCTGGGCTCTCCGTTGAAACGTCCAGCGACGGTATAGTCCTGCGAACCCAGCTCGATGCGCGCGACATCGCGTACGCGGACGGTCCCACCGTCGGGAGTCTCGCGCACCACGATCGCTCCGAATTCTTCCGGCGAGACGAGACGGCCCTGGGCGAGCACCGAATAGGTGAACTCCTGACCTTTGGGAGCAGGCTCGCCTCCTGCCTTCCCTGTCGGGTTGACGGTGTTCTGCGCTTGAATGGCGCTGACGATCTCCGGGACGGTGATGCCCAGCTTGGCCAGGGTGTCGGGTTTTACCCATAAGCGCATCGCATATTGACCGGAGCCGAACACGTTCACGTTGCCGACGCCGGTCGAACGCAGAATGGGGTCAACCAGATTGATGTACGCGTAGTTGGCGAGAAACCTGGCGTTATAGGTTCCGTGGGGCGAATAAAGGGCCACCCACATAAGGGGAGCGGTGACCGATTTTCGAACCGTGATTCCGTAGTTGGTAACGTCCGCGGGCAGCTGAGAAGCGGCCTGCGTTTCACGGCTTTGCGCGAGAATGTAGTCGGTGTTGGGATCGGTCTTTACGTCGAAGTCGGTGATCAGGGTGGTGGTTGAGTTGGCGGTGGCGTTCACCGAATACATGTAGTTCATGTTGTCTACGCCATTCATCTGCTGTTCGATGGGCGTGGCAACGGCTTGCTCCAGGGTTTGCGCGTCCGCGCCGACATAGGTGGCGAGGATCTGGATCTCGGGCGGGGTGAGGTTGGGGAATTGCGCGACCGGCAAGGTGAGCATGGTGAGGCCGCCAACCAGCACCATGACGATCGAGATCACCATGGCGACGATGGGGCGGTTGATAAAGAACTTGGACATGGAATTACCTTCCCGCAGTGTCCTGGACAAATGGCCTGGGGTTCACTTGCAGGCCCGGACGTACCTTCTGCACGCCCTCCGCGACCACGCGTTCGCCCGGTTTTAATCCTTCCGCAATGACCCACTGGTTGCCGATTCGATCGCCCACTTTGACGGGCCGGATGTTGACCTTGTTGTCATCCCCCACGATCGCGACTTGATAGCTGCCTTGCAGCTCGGAGACGGCACGCTGAGGCACCAGCAACGCGCCCTGCTGTATGCGGACAACGGCGCGCACTTTGCCGTACCCGCCAGGACGCAAAATATTTCCTGGATTAGGAAACACCCCAGCGATTCGAATGGCCCCGGTACTCTCATTTACCTGGCGATCGGCAAAGAAGAACTTGCCCGGATGCTCATAGGTGGAACCATCGGCCAAAATCAGTTCGAGGCGCAGATTCTCAATAGCCGTTTGTCGAGCGGCCTCGGTTGGGAAGCGTTGTCTCCAGGCAAGGTATTGGGGTTCGCCGACGGTGAAGAAAACCTTGATGGGGTCGACCGTGGACACGGAGGTCACCGGCCCGCTGCCCAGGTTCACTAACGCGCCAACCTGAAGCTGAGCCTGCCCGGCGATGCCGTCGATGGGGGCCACGAGGCGGGTGAACTCCAGGTTGATGCGCGCGGTTTCGACCGCAGCCTCGGCGCTTTTGATCTGGGCCTCAGCGGTCTGCACCGTGGCCTTGGCGGCCAGGTTATTCTGCACGGCGTTGTCGAGGTCCTGCTGGCTCGCTGCCTGTTCTTTGGCCAGGGGTTCGTACTTCTCTACATCCAGCTGAGTTCTTCCCTGAACAGCTACGTCGTTAGCCAGCTGCGCTTTGGCCTGTGCTAACTGCCCCTGGGCCTGGTCGAGAGCCGCCTGGAACGGCCGCGGATCAATCTCGAAGAGCAACTGGCCCTTCCTGACGAATGCCCCTTCCTGATAACCCTGCTTCAGCAGGTACCCTGTCACCTGCGCCCGGACATCCGCATTAGTAAATCCGTCGAGGGTGCCGATCCACTCGCCAAAAATCGGCACATCCTTCTGCTCAACCTGCACCACCTCAACATTCAGTGGACTGTCGGGTTTTGCTCCGGATACGTGCTTGGGGTACATCGCTCCAATGATCAGGCCGATGACAAGCAGGCCAAGCGCGCCGCCTACCCAGAGTTTGTACTTCGAAAGAACGTTCATATTCTTCCCAGGCAGGGCGAACATTCCGAGGCAGCCGTGAAATCTTATTCAGTGTGCCTAGCTCAGGCGGTGCTTGATCCACGGCTCTACGGGGCCCTGGTTTCCAATGCAATGGACGAGCTTACGGGGCGAGAACGCAAGGGGCACGAAACTCATCCGCAGGTTTTCTAACGCTAAACAACGAGTAGGTTGCGATCATGTTAGCGCTTTCCGCCACAATCTGCCGCCCACAACGGTACACGTTGCAGAATATGCCAGCAAAGTAATGCCGGAACCAGGCAAAAGCATATCCATGGCGAGTGAGCCTTCCTTGCGTATATTTGCCGTTTTTTTGTTGATTCCGATCTTAATTCACGTGTCAAGGCGGCCAACCAACCCCCCGTTGCAATGGCGGACGCAGCTGCGACGCATGGTGACGTAAACACTACCTGGAAACCTGGGTGCCAGGCCAGCATTTCCAAGGTCGCTGACTCTCGAAATATCTCCCTTGGTGGCGCAATTTGTCGCTGGCCCTTTTTGCCGGTTCGAGCCGATGCTTGAATATCTCAAGCGGAGCGAGCAACCACCGATGGCGTGTCCTGAGAGACTCAGACTGCAACAACTCTATGAGGTTTCACTTCGACGCTGGGCGCAGATTGCGGCGTCTTCACAATTGTTCGGTCAAGCAACGTTGCTTACAGATCAGGTTCGGCTAAAGGTCATCGCTGACAGGAACGCTGCCAAGAATCGACTCCTGATGCATCAGGAGCAATGCCAGACATGCCGTCGTACCCTGGTGTCCGGCACTGCTGTCCACTAGTTCCGGCGATCGCGAAATTGGGGTTCGTGCGGCACCGGCGATCGCCGTGTCAGCCGGTTGTGCGAAGGAGCCGCTACTGCCGCCAGGTAGACAAAACTCCGGCGCGAAGCCGTCGACAGGTGTCAAAACTTTGACATCCGTCCATGCGTTCCTGTTTCCAAAATTTTCCTGACAATTGCCGGCCGCGGAGCTGTCTCATGCCTGGCACGGATACCCATGGATATCCATGGGTAGCGAAACCCCAGAACACAAAAAATGCCGTTCATTACTCGCGAATTCGGATTGGCACTGAAAGTGCAACTGAGCAGTGCAAGGACGATACGAATCGGGCGATAAGGCTGATACACAAGGAACGCAGGCAGGTTTATCAATCATCGCCGAAGGAGAAACCAATGCCGGTACAAACACACTTCCCATTGAGTCACAGTAACCAATACACCGCGGACTCTGCATGCGGGCACTGTGAGGGAGTTATTCGCCACGAGCCGTGGTGCATAACACAAAACCCCAGCGTTCAATATGCCTATCAGACCGTCCTGGATCCAGGCCATTTAAGCCCTGGAGACCAGCTTATCCTGCATGCGTTAGGCGCCGCGTGGGCCCCGACGTCCATTCTATGAAGACCCAGAGCAATCAGCGACTTCCAATCAAAGAGGTGAAACTATGCTGCTGCCCATGCCTTTCGTTGACGAGAGAGCAACGTCATACCCAACCGCGACAGACTTTTTGAGGGCCTTTCACGAAGAGATGCACAGCCTGTACCTGCTCGCATTTCTCCTGACCGCAGACCATGATAAAGCCGAGCAGTGTCTCGTATCGGCGATGGGAGAATGCGTAGAGGGGATGGGTATTTTCATGGACCGGGCGCGTTCATGGACTCGGGGGGCAGTTCTCCGACACGCGATACATTTGATCATGCCCACACCGCAGTATGCGGATGGCCTATCGATGATCAACCTCGCGAGACCGGGAATGCGGGCAGAAAACGACCCCTTTGCCGCAATCCTTTTATTGGATGCATTTGACCGCTTTGTCTTCGTCATGTCGATTCTTGAAGAGCAGTCCGACGAAGAATGCGCGCATCTGTTGAGATGTTCCCGGCGCGATGTGACGATAGCCCGGTTGGTGGCTCTCAAGAGTCAGTCGAAGACGGATTCTCTGGCCGGGGAGATAATGCAGTCCTGACGGATGAACGATGCTCAAGCCACCCTCCACACTCTCAGGATGACGTGTTCTGGATGTCGTTCAGCATCCCCCAGAAAGATCGACTTCTTAAGCCAATCGAACTTTCCATCGGGAGGGTAAAAGCGTGGTGCCGTTTTGAAGTAGTACTGGCTTGGGGCAACCGGCTCGCCGGCGGCGATGCGATCCAACACATCCTGCGCGCCGTGCCGGATTCCCGGATTGTTCACCTCGATCCGGACCGCGTCCGCCGTCTCGATGACATAATGTGCATCCACCAACGTAAGTCCGTCACGGTCGACGAACTGCCAATCGGCACCTCCGGGCAGGACGCGACCGGAAATCCCGGGCCCGCGAAAAGTCCCGCCGGTGATGGGAACCGTCCTCCTGAGCCCGAAGGAACCCCATCCGAGTTCGAATACCGGTCCAATGTTGACCCGCAGTTCGAGGGCAAACTCGAGGCGCGGAGATACCCTTGCTTCGACCATGTGCGTCTCCAAGGTGTCGTAGTTAGTATCGTTGACATCGGTTCCTCCCCGCCGGGCGAACTGTCAAGCCGAACCAGCCTACAGGCGTCGCGCCAGCGTCGCTACTGGCAAAACTGATAGTTCGCAGCCGGAAACAGCTTGCGGCTCGCCGGGTTGCTCCCAAGTGGCTGCCAACCGGAAGCGATGGAAACTCTTGAGTCTATCTGTGTCAACCTGTCCGGTTCCGGCGCCCGCAACCACGGCACATCCAGGCTCTCCCTGATGCCGGCAGTTACGAAAGCGGCAGTCAATCGCTAGCCCGGAGATTTCGGGGAAATTTTGTGCGACCCCTCTATCGGTGGCCCAGGTGACATCCTCCCGTACGTGCTGCGACGGTTGGCAGCAAGCTGAAGGCCCAACCCGGCGGGAGTCACCCTTACAGAATCCTTCGGAACTTGCTCCATGGTCTTAGAAGATTCCAACGCAACTTCCCTCGCTTCCCTTATTTATCCTTTGCCTGAAGTAAGCTCGTGTCCTTGCCGGTTTCTGGAGCTTCATCGAGTGCAGTCAGGATGGCCGCCTCCACCTCGTCAGAGTTGATGGGTTTGGTCACATAGCCGTCCATGCCGGCGGCAAGACAGCGCATACGGTCCTCCTTCATTACATGGGCAGTCATTGCGATAATCGGTATGTGCCCATGGATCGATTTTTCGTACTCACGAATTCTTTTCGTAGCTGAGATGCCGTCCATGTCGGGCATCTGAACATCCATCAGCACGAGGTCGAAGGTCTGCTGCTTAAGCAGATCAATCGCTTCGTGGCCATTATTGGCGATTACCAGGGTGTAGCCAAGGTTGGCTAAAAGCCGAGATGCGACCGCCTGATTCACACGATTGTCCTCGGCCAACAAGATGTGGACTTCCCTGCTACGCGATGTGAACTCGCGGGCTAACACTTTAGTCGAACTCTGCCTCACTCCGGTTTTTTAAGTCAATTTTTCATCATCTTCCTGTTCTCCGAAACCCCGTCTGGTCCCCGTAACCCTACTTGGCGCAAGTCTGTCAATTGGTTAACATCGCATCATCGTGGCTGATCTTGCAAAATGGAATGTCCATGGACGGGTGGCAAGCCTGAGGACCGAGTTGGCGGAATGGGATCTGCATTCCGGATACTGGAAGCCTGCTGGGCACTTTACCGTCGCCACGTTCCGTCGTGACGGCGCCATCAGCAGCACGGATGGCTACAATCCGGACGGATCCGTGGCTCACTCGCGATGGATCTATGACGAGTTCGGGCGGCTGAGGGAGAGCCACTCGTGGATGAATGACGACACCCCGCACAGGTCTCTGTATCTTTACGACGACGCCGGCCGGCATTTGAGAACCTTCGCAGTGAGCCCGGACGTCGCCGAAACGGACGTGGAGACCAGCAGCTACGATGCCGAAGGCAGGCGCACTAAGGTGTCGGTCTTCGGTTCTCGGGCAGGCAATGTCTCCTACTCTATCGAAGGGACGAACATGGGCTTGGGCGCACCCGGCGCCGTCAGGGTGGTGATCACCTATGACCACAATGACCTCCCGGTCAAAGAGGTCTTTGAGGATGCGAAGCAGAACCCGCTCCGGCAAGTGATCATGAGACGCGACAACGCGGGGAGACTGGTCAAGGTTGAGATACACATGGGTGGCCCGTCAATGTTCAGCATGTTCGGCCAGAGCGACCAGCCGATCTCGGCAGAGGCGGACAAAGCCCTGTCGTTGATGATGGGATCGCTTGGGGGGATCTTTTCAGAGACCAACTATGCTTACGATACCCAGGGCCGGCTTATTGAACGAACGGGCCGATTCTTGAGCCCGGATCCGCTGGGTGGTAGTCTTGCCAACCCGCAAACGCTGAACAAGTATGCTTACGCAGTCAACAATCCTCTCAAGTTCGTCGATCCCACAGGACTGTATCACTGCGTTTGGTCGGAAAGCTCAGGCGGTTTCGATGAAGACGATACGCCGGAGAACGGTGGGGCGACGCAACAGCAGTGCTCCGAACAGGGCGGAGAGTCATGGTCTCCTGACCCCGGGGACTTGTCCGCGCCGAGCAATACTGCCAATTTTCAGATAGGAACCGGAGGATCCAATTCTGGCCAACAGAACGGCCAAAACGGATCGAATGGCGCGTTTGATTCCAACAGCGCAGCCGCCCAGCTTTTTGGAGCGCAAGGGGCACCCTATTGG
The DNA here is from genome assembly GCA_963785315.1 of uncultured Acidobacteriaceae bacterium. Taxonomy (GTDB): domain Bacteria; phylum Acidobacteriota; class Terriglobia; order Terriglobales; family Acidobacteriaceae; genus PALSA-350. The sequence continues at coordinate 477,623 of CAWAUX010000013.1, forward strand.
GTCGGCGCTAATCAGTTCGTTACAAACGCCACCATTGGCTACACAGGTATGTATGGGGCTGTGCTTGGAGCCCCCGCAGCCTATTCGGGAGCTGTAAGCGCGGCTGCTAGGGGTTTTGGCTGGTACTACGGGTATACGGGTGCCAGCGGCGTAGTTCTTGGCACCTTTGCGGATGACTACCAGGGGGTGGCTCAATCTATTGGGGCCAACTATTTGAATGCCCCAACGGGGGTATACAACTTCTTCAATAATGCTGATGAGTGGTGGACCCTTAACCAGGGATTTCTGGAGTCATCTATTTTCAGAGGACAGCAATTCTACCTCAGCTCCGAACCGATGGGCACTGGGGGGTTTTATATGGAGATGCTGTATCTTCAAAGTCGCGGAATCAGACTGTCCAGCAGTGGCCGCGCGCGCACCTGGCGTACTGAGCAGCGATGCTCGGCCGGCTTGCCGCGAATCTCTTCCTCGATTCCGTACAGTGCTCCGATGCGCAGCATCGCCTCGGTGGTCGTGGGCGATGCATGAGCCAGGTAAACGTCGTAGAACTTACGTCTGGCGTGAGCCCAACACGCAACCTCATAGATGGCCCCTTCACCATAGAGATGATGGAAGCCTGAATAGGCATCGGCCTGCAGCGCACCGCGGAAGTCCTTCAGATGCTGACGCGGATGTTCGCCCTTGCGATCCTGGGAATAAGCAAACCACACTGCAGGTGCGGTCTGATGACCAGCAGGCCGATCGTCCCGCACATAGGTCCACAGCCTGGCCGTCTTGGTCTTGCCCTTGCCGGGAGCCAGCACCGGAATCGGCGTATCATCGGCGTGTATTTTCGCCTCCTGCCATGACGTGCCTCCTGATCTGATCGACCAGCGGCGCGAGCAACTCACTGGCCGCGCCTACCCATCCGGCCAGAGTGGAACGGCTAAGGTCCACTCCTTCCCGAGCGTAGATCTCAGACTGCCGATACAGCGGCAAGTGATCAGCAAACTTCGACACCAGCACATGCGCCAGCAGACTGGGGCCTGGCAAGCCCTGATCGATCGGCCGCGCCGGGGCAGGCGCCTGAACCACCTGTTCACAGGCCCCGCAAGCAAACTTGGGCCGCACATGTTGAATGACCTTGTAGCTGGCCGGAATGCGCTCCAGCTGCTCGGATACATCTTCGCCAAACTGGCGCAGGGCTCCACCGCAATCCGGACAGCAAGTGCTCGCAGGAGGATGGGTGATGACTTCGCGCGGAAGATCCTCGGGCAATGGCTTGCGCGGAGCACGCGGCCGGGACTTATTCGTCGCTCGCGGAGAGGGTGGTTCTTGCGTTTGCCTGGCTGCCTGCTCCGTCTCCAGTTCTTCCAGCTGAAACTCAAGCTGTTCCAGCTCGCCCTTCAGCTTCTCGCTCTTGGTGCCGAAGATCATCCGCTTGTACTTGTCGATGACCAGTTTCAAATGTTCAATCTGCTGGCTGGCCGATGCTATCTGCTGGCTGGCCAGTTGCTGCTGTTCAAGCAACTGGTTGTGCTGTGCGAGCACCATCTTCTTCAATGCTTCCGTATCGAGCGTATCGAGATTCGGTAATGGAGCAGAAATCACGACTGCAGTATGGCATGAACAGAGCCATGGGCTATCTCATAAAACCCGCATGAATACTGGAGAATCTGTCTTGTTACTCACACCGCAAGCTCAGGCGTCCAGGTTCTCTTCGGGCTGCGCCAGTCGATGCCTTCCAGCAACATCGAGAGCTGCGCACGCGTCAGCAAAACGGTCCCTTCTGTGGCTTGTGGCCAGATGAAGCGACCCTTCTCCAGACGCTTGGCGAATAGACATAGGCCGTCTCCATCGAACCAAAGCAGTTTTACGATGTCACCTCTACGACCGCGGAAAACAAACACGTGACCGGAAAATGGCTGCTGCTGCAGAACCGTCTGCACCTGCGCACTCAATCCATCAAACCCGCGGCGCATATCCGTCACGCCGGCTGCAAGCCAGATCTTCGTTCCAGTACGAAGTTCGATCACTTGCGCAAGCTCTCCAAGATCGTGCGTAGCAAGGCGGGATCAGCGCCACTCTCGATGCTGATCAGCGCACGGCCCTGAAGCTCGATGTGAATGCATCCAGAGTTAGTCTGCGGCTTATCTCCACCAGATAGCACCACCGGAAGCAAAGACGCAGATGCTGAAGCCGGCACCGACAACTCACCCCGTTCAAACTCGCGCCGCCACTTGAATACCTGGTTCGCGTTCACCCCATGAGCTCTCGCCACCAGTGCCACGCTCGCGCCGGGCACCAACGTCAGATCAACGATCCGACGCTTCTCGGCAACTGACCGCCATCTGCGAACACGGCGTTCCGGCACCAATCCCTCTGCCTGGTCCATGACACAAGACTCACGGCTAAACCCGCCTTGGACCCATTAACACTGCCCCGCGCACTCGTTCCGCGCTAAGTCGTAGAGATATCTAGATGAACAAGCTTTTCAAACACTGGCTTTTCCTGGTAACGAGACCGCCACTATTATTGATCGGATTGACTGGACGCTTTATGTACCAAGCATTGTTTGCCAAGGCAGACAGACAACGCGCCGAAAAGCGGGAACTGCAGCTTGCCGCCAGCGTCAGGCAGATATTCTCGTTCCTATTTGTTGACAACATTGCGAGAATCGTCGGTCGAGATCCGACTCTAGAGTTCCCGCCGCCCTTCGATCTCGCTTACGTGTTTGTTGTCAAGGGAAACATAGCCTACCGATTTTTGCGTGGTAGAGATGAGGAATCTGTCAGCCTAAGACTCGCCGGAACGGATGGTCGATGGAGCGAGCTATCCTTGGTGCTTAGCCTCGTCGACGCCCCAGAACAAGTGAAAGTAGGATCCATTGATGGTTTCTACGCTGCCTCGCGGCTTCTGAGATCCAACTTGAAAGCAATCGAGGAAGCATTTTCTGAGGCGCACTACCCAGAACTAAGAGAGAAGCTCGACGACTGGTACGCGCGGCACAAAATCCGTCTGAAAGCGCTATCGACTGAGATTAATCGTGAATTGTACGGCTAGCCGAGGCGAACAGCAATGAGCCAAAATTAAGGTCACTATGGGCCGCTTCATGTCGCCCGATCCGAGTGGTCTATCCTTCGCGAATCCAGCGAACCCGCAGAGCCTAAATCTCTACTCTTATGCACTCAACAACCCGCTCATCAACATCGACCCGACGGGGCTGGAGTGCGTGTGGGATGACGGCAGCTACGATTCAGCAGCCGATGCCCAGACCGGCAATGCAGCGGGTTGCTCGGGACAAGGCGGAACATACGTCAACCCGGACCTATTCGAGAACGCACTTCTAACGAACGGGCAGAACGCCAACATCCAGTACGGCTCATGGAGCGGATCGGCAAACTCGACGCTTGCATCGAGTTGGACTACGGCTTCCGGGACTGCGTACGGAGGCCAGTACGCGGCAGGGCAAGAAGTGGATGAAGCTGTGAACTTGTTCTATGGCAATGGAGCTAAACCGACCATCAGCTATAACAACAACGATCCGTTCACGATGAGCTTCAAAAACTCACTTGGGATGCAGGGTATTATGGCTGGGATTACGTCTAATTGCAGTGCTACCAGCGGAAGTGTGCCGGTCGGTACAGGCGAAGCATTTGCAAACACAATGATCGACGGCCCCTTCTTGAAGAGCGCGGACGGCTCCGTCGTGAGTGGTTACTACACTCCAGAAGCTCAGTTGGGAGGGTTTAACTCCACGTATAGCCGGTCGGGTGGGGTGGTGAATATCACAGTGACGAATGCGATTACGCTAAACTCACTTGCTCTCCACGCGACAGCTCCCCTGGGCATCCCGAATCCCTCAAGCGGTCATTTGGGAACGGTAAACCAGCAGTTGAATATCACTGCTGCTGATCCATGCGGGGGAAGCTAGAGCATATGGACACCAAAAAACAACCGAAGTGGATGAGTGTCAAACTTGCGCTGATCGGCGTGGTGCTGTTGTCGCTGAACGGTTGCATGATGGTCAAGTCTGAGTCGGCTATCTTAGGGCGCTACGAGCTGAAGGTGGGGGCGGATACGATCTCCCTCAAGCTCTCTTCAGACAAGAGCTTCACTGAAGGGATCGCTTGGCAAGGGGGAAAGGTCCAAAACCACTCAGGTAAATGGCTGTGGGCCAATGAGGGTATTAGCTTCGACCAGCTATGGATACCTCGGGAGTTCGCGCCGGAATACATCCTCCAGGCAGACGCATCTGCCAGCGAGAACAAGCAGCCGAAGTACACGGAGCCGGGCCACTGGTTCATCAGGCCAGAAAGGCACTGGGGGAAAGTGATCCTACCGGTGTTCCCTGACGCGGATACTGAGTTCAAGATGGTGTCTCATACTCAGTGATCTTCTGTTCCTCATCAGCAAGGCCGTCCTTCGGGGCGGTCTTGCTGCGTCTGGGCCTGCCATCGAGCGCTGTGGCGAACGGAATAAAAGCGCCCTGCCTACGGCATCGGGTTGTAAGGTGACACTCCACCCCTGCATCTCTGATGCGAACCCAATTGCATGGGCAGTGTGAAGCATGTCACCATGTAGCATTTCTCAAGCATGCACGGAGCCATCTGTACGATGCAGCCGCTAAACGAAAACCCGCGTCTGAGCCTCACGAGTAAAAATCCTGCACTGCATCCGGGGAACAACGTCCCGAACTCCACTGCTGCAATAGGGGATAGCTGGAGCGTAGCTTCAGAAACCCGGTGGAGTCATGAGATGGGCCGCTTCCTCAGCCCGGACCCGTCTCAGCTTTACTATGCTGATCCGACCAATCCGCAGAGCCTAAACCTGTACAGTTATGGTCGGAATAATCCGCTCATCAACACTGATCCGACGGGCCTGGACTGTGTGTACATCAACAACGATAGTGGGGCCTTCGAAGATTTCAACAGCGGAGACTGCGACAACTCAACGGCCGCGAGAGCCAATTCGGGCTACTACGTGGACGGAACGGTCAATCAGATTGGGTTCAATGCCCAGGGTCAGGTTAATGGATATAGCGCTTCTAGCGGAGACGGCGTGTTCGATAGTTTCCCAGGCTCCCAAAATGCGGGCGTAGCCACCGCTCTTCTGAATCCCTACTCCGGTGCCGTCTCAAGTCCTGGGCAAACGGTGAATGTCAACGGGAACTCGCCTGCAAGTCCAAGCCTAAACTCCGCAAGCATATCGAGCCAGATTCCTGCTGGGTATAAGCCGCCACCCCCTGGAGTAGGTGTGATAGGTCCGAACCCTTCTCGGCCTTCGCCTAACTTAGCCGGAGATCCCTCTTGTTTGGGCGCTCCAGATGCAGTATCTGCCATCCATAGTCTTCAGCGGGGAGTCAATCAGAACCCGCCATCAGGGTCTTCAGACGGCGAATTCGGCCAGTCGATCTACCAGAGAACAACGCAAGGGGATCGCCCATTTGGAAACTCCGCGGCTGATACGGGCTTCAACGCGGGCTTCATGATCGGTGATTACGGGCTCTCACTTGTCAACTGCTTACAGGGGCACTGAGATGAGAAAGCCAAAGAGCAAGAAGGAACTCGACTCGTACATAGAAGACCTAAAGTCTAGCCAGAAAAACCTGATCTGGCCCGATGTGCTCCGGGGCGGTCGGTCGGTCGACGAGTTCCTCTGGAAAGGGGCGCGTGACGCCCCTTTAGTTCAGCGGATCGGGGCAGTGATCCTTGCGCTCATGTACATCATGATTGCGGCTCTAATCGTCGATGTGGCTGTTGAACAGGGAAAGTGGTTTATCGGTGTAGCCGCCATCTTCTTCTTCGGAGCCGGAGCGTGGTTCATCCGCAATGCACTTAGGAAGTAGGCCGTTCCTTCAGGGCGGCCAGCTCTCCATCGGTATCCCTGCCAACCCCTGAAATCCTCTTTCATCCAGCATCGTTGAAGAGCGCCATGCTGCGCATGGGGAGAAGGGTGACACTCCACCCCTTGCAGGTAACTGCCTAGGAACCTTGGTATCCCGTTAGATACTCGTTGAAAACAAGCGAGTTGCAGGAGTGCGGTCTCTAACGAGATACCAAAGTTCCTTGTTGCGAACTTATTGAGAGCAAAAGATCGAGGCGGAATGGCATCCTGGCGCTCATGCGCGGCACCCTTCGCTGTGGTGGCCGTCAAGGGTCTGCGCTTCGCTTCGATGAACGCGCAACAGGCGCGCGCCCTTGACCGCCGTCCTCGCTGCGGGTGGTTGTCAGTTATGAGAAGAATGTCTTCTTCTCATGTGTTTTAAAACACATGCCAAGACAAATGGAACAGCGACGGTGGCGAGGCTGAGATGAGGCGGGTTGTCCGATGACTAGCGGTAGGCTTCGCGACGGTGCTTGACGGCAGTGACGTAGAGGGTGTGTCCGTAATCGTGGAAGCGAAGCCGGTAATCGCCGACGCGCAGGCGGAACTCGGGCGGCTCGATGTCCTGGAGGCGCTTCACGTCGCCCTCGCCGGTGGCGGCGAAGTGGGCCAGGGCGCGGAGAAGGCGCAGGGCGGTAGGCTGGTCGATGGCGCGGAGCTGGGCCTTGGCCTGGTCCCGCCAGGCGATCTTCTTGCGCTCCATGCTCACTGACCGGAAGGATGCGGTTCGGCGTCGAGCGGGGTCCGTCCCATGCGCTCGAAATCCTCGGCCGTCAGGCCGAAGTCGGCCAGGACCTCCTGGTGAGAAACGACTTCTCCGCGCGCGTAGGCGGCGCGTGCCTCGGCGATGTCGCGGGCCTCTTCTTCGCTCACCGGCTCGTCATCCATCGGGGCGTTGGCCAGGGCGACGGAGACCGGATCGAGCATCGCTTCGAGCAGGCCGACGACGGCGGAGGCCTGCGCGGTGGATATGCGATCGATGAGTTCGTGGGCCTGCTGCTTCGGGTTAATTACGGCCTGAGCCATGGGAAATCCTTCCTCTCCAAGGTTACCGTTCCCCCTTATCGTTCCGACGACCAGCGGCGTGCTTCCTGCTGCAGGATCATGCTGTCGAGGACCTGCTGGACGACCTTCTTGGACTCTGGATCGAAGCGGGAGACGGCCTCGAACTGAAGCTTGAGGGCATCGTCCGGGCCGCGCTCGTCCTTATCGAAGAGCAGTTGATCGGAAGCGACTCCCAAAGCTATGGCCATGTTGCGAATGACGTCGAGGGTGGGCTGCGAGATGCCTGCTTCGTATCGTTTTAGCTGCTGAACATGGACACCGACGCGCTCGGCGAGCTGCTGTTGAGTGAATCCCTTCTCTTTACGCAGTTCGGCGACGCGAGCTGGGAAGCCGCTAGCAATGGGGTTCTTAGGCACACATACAGCGTAAGTAGCCAAAATCCTCTCTTGACCTCGAGGAACTCTATGTAGCACATCAAAGGTATCACATATGTACCTTGACAGGTTTTAGCAGGATACCTGGAAAAACAGTGAGGGCGAATGGCGAGAATCCCGGAGCATGAGATCGAGCGGCTAAAGAAAGAAATCTCGGTCGAGCGGCTGGCCGAAGCCCGGGGCATCAAGCTAATGCGGCATGGAGCGGGATCTTTTCAGAGACCAACTATGCTTACGATACCCAGGGCTGGCTTATTGAACGAACGGGTTCCATGTTCAGCCTGGGTCTGGACCGTACGACCTATCGTTACGGTGATGGTGACGATCCTATTGAGGAAACCACTGAACATAGCCGTCGCGAAGCCAGCCTCGCGGAGGACGGTACCCTCCAGTACACTCCGGACAAAGTCGCGGCGCAACAGAACCGCTTCGATTACCGCTACGACGACCATGGGAACTGGGTCGAGATGACGGTGTTGATCCGGCCCGAGGGGAACGCTGACTTTCAGGCTTCGAACATCACGCGCCGAGCTATTACCTATCACCCCTTTTGATGGAGAGACGGTGTTACTGGCCAGTGTCTAATGGGTGGGTGATCTTTTTTCGTGTGATGACCGCATACCGTGCCTGCAAAGTCTTATCGGTAAGTTCCGAGCCCGGCTGTTCGTGCAGGGGATTACTGTCAAGATGAAACTCGAACGACAGCCGCTACGGATGCCGAGCGACCCACGAAACCGCCAGATAAAATCCCATCCCAAACGCAACCGAGAGCAGCACGACAACCCACGGAACTTGGGCGAGATATTGCCAGCCTCCAGCGATGGCCACCGGTCCGACATATCCCAATTTCCTCGCGCTCCTGGTCGCATGCCAGGTGTGGTAGAAAATGACTATCGTCCACATGGCGGTTGCAAAAATTAGCCCGCCAAAAAGTCCTTTTGGAAAAATGAGTAGTTGTTTGAGGAATTGCCAGATCATGACCGGCCCAGGACCGTTAGGCATAAACCACCTCGATTCAAGGGCCCATTCTACTTGCTCTGGTGTCACCCCTGGAAAATCTTGTTCTCGGTAAGTTCCCGGATTGATCGGCTGGTAAACAGGTGAAGTTACCTATAATCCCTGCGTTTCCGGTAAATACCCACGCTGATGAGCTGGAACAGTTACATTTTTGGTCCCTAGCCTGAATTTCTCACGGACTTCGCCTCTCTCTAGCGTTACCAAATGACGTGTCCACCGATGTTCAGTGACTCGCATTTGCGACATCAAGACCGTCGCGAGCCGGCTTGTATGCGATGCGAACGGTTTGAATCTCGTACGGTGTTACATCCACCGAGACGGAGTCCGCTGTGATCGGCAGTGGTGCTCCTTCGGGTTTCTCCATCAAGTTGACGACCGAGGCCGCAGTGGCGCCGGGAGGCACGGTCAGCTTGACACGTCCCGCCTTGCCTGCCCATTCATAGAAGCGGATGATCAAGGCGTCTCCATCTTCAGCTTTTTTCATCGCTGTAACCACCACATGATCGTTATCTACTTCCAGGAAAGAATATTCCGCCGGGAGCAAGCCCTCGTGCGGCTCAACCTGCATCGCCTGGAGCCCATAATTGGCGTCGTACCCACGTTGCTCCGTCAGTGCTTGCTGCCAGGTGGAAGCGTGGGGATAAAGGACATAGACAAAGTGGTGCGGTCCCCGATCCGCATCCGGGTCAGGCCAGACGGGCGATCGCAAAAGAGTCAGCCGTAGCAAATTGCCAACCGCGTCGTAGCCGTACTTTGAATTGTTGATGAGGCTGAAGCCATGCTGGCCATCGCCCAGGTCGGCCCAGCGCAAAGCGGGCACCTCAAAGCGCGCTTTTTCGAAGCTGTTGTTGCGCGTAGTCGGCCGGTCAATCGTCCCATAGGGAATCTCGTACGTAGCTTTGGCGCTGGAAGCGGCGAGAGGAAAAGCCGCCTTCAACAAAACATGGGTTTCGTGCCAGTCAAAGTCGTTGCTAACCAGAACCTCATCACTCCCCGCGAAAAGCGTGAACTCCTGAACGAACTTCGAGTTCTGCCATGTTCTGGCCACCCGGATGGTGGACCGAAGAGGCGTGTTCTCGATCATCTGCACCGAATCGACATTGTGGATGCGGGTAGGAGCCACATCCAGCGTGCCGGGGTCGATGTTCCAGGCGTCGTAGTCCTTAGGTGTGTCTTTGAAGGCCTGTAGTTCGTCGCCGCAGCCGCCCGGGGCCAGGGTTTCAAACTGCGCGCGCTTGTCAAAGAGTGAGGTGATGCAACCGGTCTGCGGGTCAATCACCACCCGCAGGTTCGCGTTCTCGAGCGTGGTCCCCTTGCTCGTAAGGTCGGAGGGAAAGCTCTGGTTCGACTCGACCACATGCAGCACCTGGTACCCCATAGAAGGCACGTTGGCAAGGCGGAGAAGCAGGCGCGCAGTGTGCGTATTCGGGTCGTGGGTAAGGATCTCCGAGGGAACAATATTGTTCTTGTCATCCAGCACGGTGAGCTTATCCCCTGATCCGGACGGAAGCTGCACCGAGACCTCAACCGCGCCCCCGCGCTGCCAGGCCAGTGGATTGAACACCACGACTGGAAGTCCTTTCTTGACCCGAGTGTCGATTCCGGCGCTGATCGTGGCCAGCGAGCCCGCAGTCACCTGGTCGGCTGACCAGTGGACCTGGTTGTACTGCTGTTGCGCCTCTTTGTAGATAATGCCGATCCCAGAGCCCGCGGCGAGATCGTGGAATTGATTGAAAAGTACCAGCTTCCATGCGTCGCTCAGTTGGTTGGCCGGATAGCTTCTGCCATCCAGCCAGGCAAGCGAAGCATATTTCTCCGCATTGAGCATCCACTCTTCGCTATCGCGCATGTTCCGCTTGTGATTGGCCTGGGTAGTAAATACGCCGCGGTGGTACTCCAGGTAAAGCTCATCCTTCCAGGTGGGGATGGCGATCTGGCCGGGAGCCGGCGCCGGCAGCGTGTTATCTCCCTTGGCCAGGGCAGCGTAATTCCAGGTGGGCGAATTGCCACTGAGACTGTTCTCTACGGCGTTGAAGTAGGACTGCGCGGTGCCGAACTCCTGGCGCGGAACGACCTTGTCCGGCTCCATCCAATGCAGGCCCTGATCGAGCATGGCGCGGGTGGGTCCGCCGCCGTGATCACCAACGCCAAACAGATCCATCATGTTGGTCAGCCCGGGGCTTCGATCGCGGGCAACGGCTAGATCTGGGGCCAGGCGCGTGGGGGCAAGATTGTTGTTGGCGTATCCATTGGGAAAGTAAGTGAGAACCTTGCTGCCGTCGGGCGACTCCCACCAGAAGAGCTTAAGCGGCAGCTGATTGGTGTCGTTCCATGTCATCTTTTGGGTGACGAAATAATCGATGCCACTGCGCTTGTAGATCTGCGGGAGCTGCCAGTTGTAGCCGAAAGAATCAGGATTCCAGCCGATGCGGGTGGTCACACCATAGAGCCTTTGGAAAGTCTGTTGGCCAATCAAAATTTGCCGCACCTGGGACTCGCCGTCGGGCATGTTGAGATCGGGCTCGAGCCACATGCCGCCCACCAACTCCCACCGCCCCTCCTTGATCCGCGCGGCGATTTGAGCGTTCAGGTCGGGATAATCATCCGCCATCCACTGGTTATAGACCGCGGCGGATTGCGTATACGTGTAGGTTGGGTACTCACTCATCAACTGGACCGCCGTTCCGAAGGTGTGCCTGGCGGTGTCAATGGTTTCGGTCCACGGCCACAGCCATGCAGCGTCGATGTGGGAGTTGCCGGTGAGATGATAATTTGCCTTTTGCAGAATAGGACGCAACGCAGACAGCGTGGTTTGGGAGCTGCGAAGAGACGCATCAAACGCGCTCTGGTCGCCGTGCTCGAGCGCTGAACTGTCGACCTGGTGGATGCTGTCGGTCACCACCTTACGATCGGCCTCAGAGCCAGGGACAAGGGAAGGAATCAGGGTAGCCGCGCTCACCAGCTCCTGGCGCAGATCTTCAGGATTGGGGCGCGAGGGAGCGAAGCTAATATTGAGTTCGACATGGTCAAACTGCTTCACGTCCACAGTGGGCATTAGTTTGACCGCGACCAGTGTCTTTTCCCCGGGCTTGGCGTTCGCGAACAGCTCGACCGCTTCGAGATCGTCCCCCATGGCCACGCGGCGGCCATTGAAATAAAGGATCTGCGGGATAGGTCCATTCGCATAAGCCGCGAATCGAAAGTTAATACTGGTGCCGGTGAGATCGTAACCGTCGAGCGTCTTTGGGACCTCGATCACGCGGCGAAACCAGACAGCTTCTTTGGGCGCCTTCGACTTGGCGGTTACCACCTGCCACGAGCTGTCGTCCAAAGTCACCGACTCGCCGTGCGCGATGTCGCCAACATGAAAGCGCCAGGGCCCGTCGGGCAGAGTCCGCAGCGCGTTCAGTTTGTCCAGCGTGGCCTGTTCACCGGCCGACAACTGGATAGGCACCGAGTGGGGATGTTGCGAATCAAAGAGCTGAGCATGCAGAGCGATGGGGCAGAAGAAGGCTAAGGCAAAGGCAATGCGGCGGAAATCTAACCTGGCGGTAAGCAAATGATCCCTCATTTCATTTAACGAATGAATTTTGGTGGAGCTGCTTGCTTGCGTTTTCTTGCATAATCATTCATAGATTATGAGCGATTTTTACATTCTAGTTGACAATATTCTTCATTTTGCGTCGACCCAGCAGGGGAGTTTGGTGAAAAAAGTTCTCGGGATCTTGTTTTTGATGTCGCTGTCAAACCAATCGGCCCTACTGGCGCAAGCCAATGCGCCCACCTCCTCAACCCAGCCAGTAACGCTGTTCTGGATGAATAATCAGCCCGCCTCCGTCGATTCCTTCCTCGCCCACAAAGACAAAATCGGGATCCTCTCCCCCACCTGGTACCAGATTGACGAAAACGGTTTGGTGTCTGGGGAGCCGCAGCCGGTGGTGCTGAAGGCAGCAAAAGACGCGCACGTGACGCTGTTGCCCCTGTTTGCCCTCTTCAGTCCGGAAAAGGCTCACCAGCTGATCAACAACCAGAAGGCCCAGGATGAGATGAACCGGGCCTTTGTTCGCGAATGCAAAGAGAACGGTTACGACGGGATCAACTACGACATTGAAAACGTGATGTGGACCGATCGCGATGGGCTGGCGGCGATGGTGAAGAAAACCGCGGAGGCGCTGCACCAGCAGCATCTGCTGGTCAGCATCGATGTAGTTCCCGGCGCCCCGGGGCACGCGGGCGAAACCGACTTTTCCAAGTGGATCTTCTCCGAATGGCGCGGCGCTTACGATCTGCAGGCGCTGGGCGAGGCAGTCGACATACTTTGCCTCATGACCTACGACCAGAGCACGCACTGGACTACGCCGGGGCCGGTCGGCGGTTGGGATTGGACCAACAAGAATCTCGAATATGCCCTGAACTCTGTACCCGCACAAAAGCTTTCGCTCGGTATCGCGGCTTATGGATACCACTGGTACACCGGCGATCCGGGCTTGAACAAAAAGGACAAGGCGGCAAACGTAACCGCCGAGTTCATCTCCCAGCCGACCGCGGCCTATCTCCGCGACACCTACCAAGCAAAGGAGCAATGGGATGCGATCGACCACACCCCCTGGTTCTACTTCTACCGCGACGACATGCGCGAATGGGTCTTCTACACCAACCAGCGCGCCTTCATGGACCGCTACGACCTCGCCCGGCAACATCGCTTGCAAGGCATTTGCAGCTGGGTCCTGGGTTACGAGGACCCGGGCATCTGGCCGGCTTTGCCCAACGCCCGCTGAGGTTGCCTCTGGTTATTCTGCGCGCCTGAGATTCACACAGGGGCTACCAGGTTGCCTGCAGAATGCAAAGTCTCGATCACTATTCGGTCAAAATGATTTTATTCCTCACGTGATTGATTTTTTTGATCGATATTTTTTGATATTACGATCAAAACAATCATTTATGACTAGACGGTTAAGCCGCTGCGAGCTTATCGTTGCGGAAATAACACGAATTCCCCAGTCAATATTCCGGCTGCGGCGTGAAGAGGGTTGGAGCGCAATGAAGATGAGTCTCGTACGTATGTGGGTAGGATCATTGATTGCTGTATTGCTCTGCGTTGGCACCGGGGCCGCCCAGACCGTCACCGGAGCAGTGACCGGAACGGTGACCGACCCCTCAGGAGCGGTGATTCCAGGCGCAACCGTGGTCGCCATCAACATGGCGACCAGCGTACAGACCGTTGACAAGACCAACAGCGGCGGTGTCTATTCCATCCGTTTTCTACCCATTGGCACTTACCAGATAGAGGTGACCGCCCAGGGCTTCAACAAGGTCACACTGCCACAGTTCAAACTTGAAATTGGCCAGACTGCCAACCTCGACGCGCACCTGAGCGTTGGTTCGGACACCAACTCGGTGACTGTCAACGGAGGGATCGCCCCCATTCTGGACACTGCGGACGGCTCCCTGGGGCTCTCGGTCAGTGCAGAGGAAATTTCGAAAATACCGCTCAATGGTCAGAATTTTTCCTCGGTGACCCTGTTCCAGCCAGGCGCGGTGGCAACCGCTCCCACCGGGTTGACCGGCAACAATGCGATTGAGCGCAGTACCTTCAACAGCGACGTGGTCACCATCAACGGCAACCGCGCTCAGTCAAACAACTACACCCTCGATGGCACCGACATCAACGAAACCCAGAACAACCTGATCGGCTACAATCCCGCGCCCGACGCCATTCAGGAGTTGCGTGTGATTCAGGCCAATGCGCCGGCCACCTATGGCAACGTAAACGGCGGCGATATAGTTACGATTCTCAAGAGCGGTACCAACACATTTCACGGCAGCGCGTATGGGATGGTGCAGAATCAGAATCTGACCGCCAACACCTGGGCCAACAATTTCTCAGGCGTTCCTGAGAACCCGTTCACCCAATCCATTTTTGGAGGCACCATCGGCGGCCCGATCCTCAAGAACAAGCTGTTCTTCTTCGCCGACTATGAGGCCGCACGCAAACACCAGGGAGGCGAGGGCACAGCGAGTGTTCTTTCGGCTGCCATGCGCCAGGGCGACTTTTCCGCGCTGCCGTTCCAGCTTTATGACACCCAGAACGGCTTTGCGCCTTACCCGGGCAACCGGGGTGTGCCCATCCTTAACCCGGTCGCTCGCTACCTGATTGCGAATCCCCAGTATTACCCGCTGCCCAATAAAGCTCCGACCGACGGCCTGGTGCAAAACAATTTCATTGGGCCTGCGAGCTCATTCGTGCAAAACGATCAAGGCGATATCAAGATCGAGGCTGATCCACGCCCCGCAGATAAGATCACCGCCTTTTATTCGGAAGGCCGGGCGTTCGACGGAAACATCGCCGCGCTCGCCATCACCTTCCCCAATAAAGACACCTATCCGGACCATCTGGGTGGCGCCACCTGGGTGCACACGATCTCGCCCACCATGGTGAATGAGGCGCGCATCGGCTTCACCCGCATCCGTTGGGATAGCAACATCCCCAGCGATTCGACCGGCGCTTTCGGGCTGAATGGGAATTCCATCGTTGGCATACCGTTTGGCCAGCAACAATATGACGGGTTCTCCTATCAGAGTATCGGCGCGTCGACTCTCACCGGCCTGGGTGTGCCGGCACAGGCGCAGATTCTGCGCGATAACACCTTCACCTACGGCGACAACCTGACCATCCAGCGGGGAAAGCACTTACTGAGCCTCGGGGCGCAGTTATTGCGCTACCAGCAGAACTTCGCCCTGATTGGCAATGGAGGAGCGCTCGGCACCTTCAGCTTTAATGGCAACTATACGGCTCTGCCGGGTGGCGCCGGTTATGGGGGTGCAGACTTCGTACTGGACCGCTCGTCCAGCCAGCAGATCAGCTTATCGAATGGGGACTTCGGCCAGCGTCAATACCGGGTGGCCGGTTTTATCCAGGACGACTGGAAGATCACCGACAAGCTCACGCTTAACCTTGGGTTGCGCTACGAGTACGACCAACCCTATGCGGAGGTAAACAACAAGACCGCGAATGTGTTTCTGAACGGGCCGCTGGCTGGGACGGTGGAGTATGCAGGCCATGTGCCGGCCGGGGCGCGGCCGGGGTCGATCGTATGCGGCAACGCAGGTTGCTACCAGCCGACCTACGACCAGTTTCAGCCCCGCTTTGGCTTTGCCTACCAGGTCAGTCCGCGGATGGTGGTCCGCGGCGGCTATGGCACCACCAGTTTCCTTGAAGGGAATTCAACCGGGGAACGGCTGGTCAATAATCCTCCCTTCGCCAACGCCTCTTCACTGACTGCGCCCAGTCCCACTGCGACCAGCGGCGGGGCTCCGTTCGCGGTCCAAAATGGGTTCGCTATCAACAACAGCTCGATCGTCACCGCCGGCTACACCGCGTATCCACAGCACATCCAGCCGGCCTACATTCAGGAATTCAACCTCACGACGGAGTATGAACTGAATAACAGCACCTCCTTCCAGCTCGGCTACATCGGAGAGGTGGGACATCATCTGATTGATTACCTCAACTCAAATCAGCTGACGCTGCCGCAGGCAGTGGCCGGTTCCCCCGGACCATTCGACAGTTTGGTCGGCCCCGGCAATGCGCTCTTTACCATCGAGTCAGAAGGGTACTCCAACTACAACGCAGCCCAGGTGACCGTGCGCCACCGGATGACCCGGGGCTTCCAGGCAACGGTGAATTACACCTATTCGCGTTCGCTCACCGATAGCCAGGGCAACTACGGCGGGGCGAGCGTGGCCGGGCCAACCGCCACCCAAAACGGCTTCGACCTGGCGGGCGACTACGGGCCCAGCGACCAGGACATCCGGCACAACTTATCCGCGAACGGATCGTATCTGCTGCCGTTCGGTAAAGGGCAAGCCTTCGGCGGCCACATCAACCGCGGGCTCGACCTGCTGGTGGGCGGGTGGACTCTTTCCTCCACTGCCATTGTCTATTCGGGTCTGCCGGTTACCATCTTCGGGCCCTTCAATGCCGGGACCAACTCGTATGCTGGTTCCTCCGGAGGATCGCGCGCCAATCAGTACCGCAAGCTCCAGATCCAACACCAGGGCGTTGCTCACTGGTTCGGTACCGGCCCCTCCGCAGTTCCCTGCAGCGGCCCGGATAATGGCACCTGCGCCTATGGGCCGGCCGCACCATTCACCTATGGTTCGGATGGGGTCGGTAGCCAGCGCGCACCCGGATTCGAACAGATCGATAGCTCGGTGTTCAAAGACTTCCATATCACCGAACGCCAGATGATAAGCTTCCGCGTGGACGGCTTCAACGTATTTAACTTTGCCAGCTACGCCAACCCCGACAACAACGTCAACGACACGAACTTTGGCCAGATAACGAGTACGCGCAGCGGGCCTCGTACGATTCAGTTTGCGGCCCACTATTCCTTCTAGTGCATTTATGATTGCTTCGGCTGGCCCACCTTGGTCGAATATTTGCTCGAATGCTCGAATGCTAGCTCGCATGTCAGCCCGTCATCCGTGAACCGCGGAGGAAGGAACTCCCCCTTCCTCCGCGTAGATCGTGTCACCAGCCGGGGAGCCGGGCGGGAGCGAATCCGTGTCCATTCTTGAAATTTGCGTCGACTCTGTGGAGTCTGCCCTGGCAGCCGACGCGGGCGGGGCGGAACGCATTGAGCTGTGCAGTGCATTGATGGAAGGCGGCCTTACACCCAGCCTGGGATTGATGCGTGTGGTGCGAGCGCATTTCAAAGGGTCCGTCCACGTGATCATTCGCCCCCGTGGAGGTGACTTTCTCTATTCTCAAAACGAGCTGGCGGTCATGTCCGAGGACATCAAGCTGGCCGCGGAGTGCGGCATCGACGGTGTTGTCTTCGGCCTGCTGACTGCCGAATCCGATGTGGACGTGGAAGGCACCCGGCGACTGATCGAACTGGCTCGTCCGATGGAAGTGACATTTCATCGGGCAATCGATATGACCCGTGACCTTCAGGCAGCCCTGGAAGACGTGGTTGGTACCGGCGCGGACCGCGTGCTGACCTCAGGCGGGGAGCCGGACGCACTCTCAGGACGGTATCGCATTCGCGACCTGGTACGCGCGTCCCAGGGGAGGATCCGCATCATGGCCGGCAGCGGCGTGCGCGCGAGCAACGCCATGGAGATCGCGCACGCCAGCGGCGTTCGCGAGTTTCATGCTTCCCTGCGCCAGACCACACCCAGTCCGGTGAAACACCAGGTGCGCACGGTTCATTTAGGCGATGCCGGCGTAGACAATTATCTTCGCAGTGGAGTGCGGGTGGAAGATGTGCGGGCTCTGCGGGAAGCCATTGCAGCAGCTGGCATGGACAAACCTGATTTCGTATAGCAACCCGTACAATGAGTAATCCGTACACTGAGTGGACGTCCTCTCGGTATACCGCCGGGAGAAACGTGTCAGCGAACCCATGTCTTCAAAGACCGAGAAACGCGCAAAAGAGATTCTTCGGCTGCTGCTGAACCACGGTAAGGCCACGGTTGAGGAGCTGACTGAGGAGTTCCGGACTTCCCCGGCCAGCATCCGGCGTGACCTGGTCAGGCTCGAAGAGCGCGGCCTGGTGCATCGCACCCACGGCGGCGCCATGTTAGCCGGCCAGATCTACGAACCATTTCGTTTCGACGCCTCCTTCCAGGTGCGGGAGGAGCGCTTCACGCAGGAGAAGCAGCGGATCGCCGCCGCCGCAGCCGAACTGGTGGGCGAGAATGAAACCGTAGGCTTCACCGCCGGAACCACGACCACTTTGGTCGCGCGCTGCTTGCGCTTGCGCAGCGGACTGCATGTGATTACCAATGCGGTGAACATCGGCATCGAACTGACCTCCAGCGAGGGACTGGATACGACCCTTATCGGCGGCTGCATGCGTTGGCCGGGAGCTTTCTCGCTGGTTGGGCCCACCGCCCTTGAATCCCTGAATACGGTGGTCATGGATAGGCTGTTCCTCGGCGTCACGGGCATCGATGCCCGATACGGCGCGACCGTCATCGAGTCCGATGAAGCAGCCGTCTTTCGCGCCATGAGCCGCAGAGCCAAGGAAGTCATCGTTGTGGCTGATTCGAGTAAGGTGGGGATGGTTAGCCCGGCGGTGGTTTGCGCGCCGGCCTCCATCGACATTTTGATCACCGATGACGGGATCGCAGAAGAGGCGATCGACGCTCTGAGGCGTTCCGATGTCCGAGTCGTCATTGCCTGATCGACGTTCTACCCTGACTCGTGCTTGAAGCTCTGTTAAGCTACCGCAGATAGCGGAGCCTTTTTAATGACCACCCTGTTTGACCCAATTAAGTTGGGCGCGATCCATGCGCCTAATCGAATCATGATGGCGCCTCTCACCCGTGGGCGCGCGACCCATAGCCATGTCCCGACGCCGCTGATGGGCGAGTACTACAGTCAGCGAGCATCGGCTGGATTAATCATCTCGGAAGCGACCGGCATCAGCCAGCAAGGCTTGGGCTGGCCCGGCGCTCCGGGACTTTGGTCCGAGGAACAGGTCGCTGCCTGGAAGCCGATTGTGGGGGCGGTCCACGATGCGGGCGGTCGCATAGTTGCGCAGCTCTGGCACATGGGGCGGATCGTGCACCCCGACTATCTCGGGGGCGCCCAACCAGTGTCAGCCTCGGCTACCACTGCTCCGGGGTCTGCCCGTACGTATGAAGGCAACAAGCCTTACGTCGAATCACGAGCGCTCGAGATACACGAAATTAAAGAGATCATCGGCGACTACAAACTGGCGGCCGAGCATGCGATCGCGGCCGGCTTCGATGGCGTGCAGTTACACGCCGCGAACGGCTATTTCATCGATCAGTTTCTGCGCGACGGAACGAACCGGCGCACCGATAGCTACGGCGGCACCGTCGAAAACCGTATCCGGCTGTTGATCGAGGCGACCCAGGCGCTCATCAGCGTGGCCGGCGCCGATCGAACGGGAGTGAGGCTTTCTCCCAATGATGATCCACAGGGGTGCGGTGACAGTGACTCGGAATCCTTGTTCACGAAGGCGGCCGAAGCCTTGAATGGACTTGGGATAGCGTTCCTGGAAATGCGCGCGTCACGCCCCGAAAGCACCTTCCGGCCGGCGACACGGCAGCTCGTGCCCGCCATTCGCAGGGCGTTCAAGGGCGCTCTGATCCTGAATTCGGATTATTCGTTCGACGATGCGTCGCAGGCCCTGCGCCTCGGCGAGGCCGACGCTATTGCATTTGGCCGGCCTTTTCTGGCCAACCCAGATTTGCCTGCGCGATTCGCAAACCGCGCCTCGCTCAATCTGCCAAATCCGACGACGTTCTACACGCCGGGGCCCGAGGGGTACACAGACTATCCGGCGTATGGCACCGACGCGGCTATTCGCGAGAATTAGTAACAAGCGCAGTCTAGCGAATCACGCACCCACCCCTTAATGAGAGGATGCTCCCGGTGCGTCGCGGTATCTTTTGCGTAATCTTCGCGTAATCAATGATGTGTACCATCGCGGTTTATGAAACTCCAATCCCCCTGGGAGGAAGTATCCGCCATGGCTACGAGTTCGCTGCTATCCATTAACAATATCGTCGTTCTGATGCTGGAGAACCGTTCGTTCGACCACATGCTGGGCTTTCTCTACGCCGCGAATGGAAATGTGTCTCCGGCGGGAGCGCCGTTCGATGGATTGACCGGGAATGAAAGCAATCCCGACAGCAGCGGCAACCCAGTTCCAGTGAGGCAGATTTTGGCGAGCGACGAGAACGCCTACTATATGCCGGGCGCGGATCCGGGAGAAGGCTACTCGGCCACGAACTCGCAGTTGTTTGGCACCACTACCGCTCCTTCACCAGCCAACGCGACCAACCAGGGATTTGTGACGGACTACTCGTATACCTTGGGGTGGGAGGCAAAGGAGAAGTGGTCGATATTGCCGGGCACGACGGCGAACGACATCATGAACGTGTTCACGCCGGCGATGCTTCCCGTGCTTTCAGGCCTGGCGACAGGCTTTGCGGTCTGCGACCAGTGGTTCGGCTCGGTTCCCACCGAGACCCTGCCCAATCGCGCATTTGTCTGCGCGGCGACATCGCAGGGCCACATGGACGATAAGGCGATTAAGTACACTTGCCCATCGATCTTCGGCGCGCTCTCGAATGCCAACGTGAGCTGGTCGGTCTACGGCTACACCGAGCCGCCGCTCACACGGCAGGATTTTTCGGACACGGTAAATGCCGACGACAGCCACTTCGGCTTATTCACAGACTTTCAGGCCGCGGCGGCGAATGGCACGCTGGCGTCCTATGTCTTTCTGGAGCCAAGCTGGGACGCGGCAGGAAACAGCCAGCACCCGAACTACAACGTGGCGCTGGGCGAGCAGCTCATTCACGATGTGTACTACGCGCTGCGCAACGGCCCGAACTGGAACCAGACACTTTTGATCATTACTTATGATGAACACGGCGGCTGTTACGATCATGTGCCGCCGCCGCTCGGAGCAACGCCACCGGACAACTCAGTGGGCGAGTACGGCTTTGATTTCACACGGTTCGGTCCGCGGGTACCGACGGTGTTGGTGTCACCACTGATCGCAGCGGGTACGGTGTTTCGTGTAGCCGCGGGAACGACGCCGCTCGATCACACCTCAATCTTGAAGACGGTTGAAAATCGATGGGGATTGGCGAACCTGACCGCGCGAGATGCCGCAGCCCAGGACGTAAGTGCCGTGCTGACGCTCGCGACGCCGCGAACCGACGATCCACTTACCGGTGTGACCGTTCCTGTCACGGTCGCCGGAGCCGCGCTCGACACGACTATCCCGTCGCACCTGCAACAGGTTCATGCCGAGTTGGTTTCGCAGTTGCCGGTTCCCGATGAGAGAGGCGGCGCCCATCACACCGTGCCGGAGATGAAGACAAGCCAGGAATATAACGCGTACATCCGGTCGCGCACCGCGGCGTGGAAGGCGGCAAAGCTCTCGAATGCAGGATTGGCGCGCGTCCGCTAATGACTGAATCCGAATGGTCTACGAGACTACCCGGAGCGATATTGTTGAGAGCGGCAAACGTCGGACTTCTAGTCTCTTATCCCCTTAAGAAAACAAAACGGGGATCGAAAACAAAGTCTTGTGTGTCTTCTTGGGTGATCTGGCCGAAATCTGGGTGGTAGGGATTTAGCACATAGTTAAGTTCTAGTTTGTTGACGGCAATGCTGGGCACGCTGAGCACGGCGGTCCTCTGCTCCCGAAACCAATCATCTCCGAACGCCTGGGAGTGCGGCATATCCATCCAGGCGGCGCGCTCGATGGGTAGCTTGTCCGGAACGGTAATCCGGCTTATGACCCGAGGGGGAATTTTCTTCCCGCCGGCATGAATCAGGGTTTCGAGCACAGCAAGGCTCGCGTGCTCGGCGGCATAGACAACACGTGTTCCGATCGAGTGCCAGCGGCCCTCTTGCAGCGTGGCACCCTTGGTGTCAAAGACGCCATGCGACTTGCTGTGCATGCGGAAGATCACCACTAGACAGGAAACCCATATTCAAGGGCAGCCAGAAGAGCCTCCACCGTACGACCGCCCGCTTCTGTCCTGAGGAGAGAATATGGCGTCGCGCCGCGCAATTCGGGGTGAGGATTATTGAGCCACTCGGCGGCATCTGCCTCGTTCCCCCAGATGCTCTCCGCTACGGCAAGAACATGGGCGAGCCTGGCGGTGGTCTGGCTTGCGGAAGGACGGAGGGTCTTCCCCGACCTTTTCCAGCTGGAATCGGGGATGATCTCTGCTCTCAACTTCCCGACCGGAACAGAGGAGCCAGAAGCCACACGCTCGAAAACGCGGGATGCTTGTGTTTTTGAAATGCCGTGGTCTGCCTGGGCAGCTGCACGAACCAGGTTCTGCAGCGAGAGCGAAGAAGACCCCCTTGAGCCGCGCGCCTCGGCAAGCTTCCTCTGGCTCATTTTTGCCTCCTTCTTCCCTGGTATCATCATATACCGTAGATCGGGGTCACATGAGCCTACGGCGTATCACCACTACTGGCCGGCACGATAGCCGCGTCAATTCACGATGTAATGGATCAGGAACAGCACCACGAGCACATAAGCAACCGGCTTGATGTGCCGATGTTTGCCTACGAGAGCCAGCACCAGGATGTTGGTAATGAAGCCCAGCGCCAGGCCGTCGCTAGCCGATGCCAGCACCGTCAACAGGATGGTCACCAGCGCGGTTGAGGCAATCACAACGTCACGCAGGTCAAGCTCGTTGAAGCTCTGCATCATGAAGATGCCGACCATCACCAGAGCCGGAGTGGTCGCCACAGATGGAATGATGGCAATCAGCGGCGTGAGGAAGAGTGCGGCCAGGAAGCAGACCGCCGTCGAAATACTTGTCAGGCCGGTGCGGCCGCCTTGTTCCACGCCGGCTGCCGACTCTACGTAGATGATGGTCGTGGTGGTGCCCAATAACGCGCCGACGGAAGCCGCGGCTGCGTCCGCCGACAGGGCTTCCTTCAACTTTGGCAGATTACCGTGCTCGTCGTTGAGATGGGCAGCCGCGCCAATGGCGAGCAACACCGCCATGGCCGAAAACAAGTCGGAGAAGAGCAACGCGAGGACAATGGGAAGACACTGCGCGGGATGTTGCCAGACGTAGCGGAGGTCCAGTTTAAGAAAGACCGGCGCGATGGAGTTGGGCAGCGACAGGATCGAATGCGGCAGCTCCGTAATCCTGGAGCCGGGGTTCGTTCCGGGCAGAAAAAATCCGGCCGCGGTCAGCACCACGATGGAAATGACCAGGGCCCCCGGAACGCGGCGATAAACCAGTACGATGGCCAGCAGAATCCCGGCAAAACCGAGCAGCACGATGGGCGATGAAAATTGCCCGAGAGCAACGATCGAGTGAGGGTTGGGCACGATGATCCGGGCGTTCTTCAACCCCAGAAAGGCGATGAAAAAGCCGATTCCCGCACCCACAGTCTTCTTGAAATTGTCGGGAAATGATTCCAGGATTTTCCGCCGTATCCCGGTCACCGAAACGATCATGAACAAGACGCCGCTGTAGAAGACCATCCCCAGGGCCGCCTGCCACGGAATATGCATTCCCTGGCAGACCTGCACAGCGATATATGCATTCACGCCCATGCCGGGCGCCATGGCCAGTGGATAGTTCGTGCGCAAGGCCATCACCACGGTGAAGATGACGGACACCAAAGCCGTGACGGTGATCAGGGCGCCGCGATCCATGCCCGCCTGGGAGAGAATCAACGGGTGCACGACCAGCACATAGGACAAGGTGCTGAAAGTGGTTAAGCCGGCGAGAATCTCGGTTTGAACGTTCGAGCCCCGGCTGGAAAAGGCAAAGATGCGATCAAGCGCGCGCACAGCCGCGTTTGGTCGAGAGACCCGCGGCGCTGGCTCAATGGAGCTCGTCATAGGGAAAGTGGGGCTTCTCCTTAGGGCGCACGGTTCAAGACAAATAATGCAGTCACAGATACGATTCGAGCTGCGGCCCTACCACACGACGGAATGCGTCGCTCCGCTGCGAATATTGATCAGGCCTTCCGGCACCACATCCGTTGGGGGAATGAACGTCCAGACCCAGGGCGGGCAGGTCAGAAAGCCGTAGCATAGCGCCTCAGTCACGTGGTCCACGCCCAGGAAGGTTTGTATCCGGACGATTGGCTTTTCCAGCCACTCCATCTTGTCCATCTCGGCCCGCATGGCGAGCAGATCCTGAGCAAAGGCTTCCGCCGGGCGAGCTGTCATCAGACCGCCCACCTCCAGTCGAATGCGGGCCACGACCTCCCCGGCCCGCACCAGCACGAATCCGCCATCCATCTCAGCCATCGCGTTGACCGCCGTGGCCATGGCGGAGTCGCTGCTGCCCACCACCCAGGCATTGTGATTGTCATGCACGATGGAGCAGCACATTGCCGAATCGGCGGTCTTCATGCCAACATCCTTCCAGAACATGCGGGAGACGCGCGTTTTGCCGGAGTACCGATCCAGCAGCGCAACCTTGGTAATAGACTGCGCGTCGTCGCGCAGCACAACACCATCCTGCACCGGCAAGGTCGCCGTCATAAACTCCGGCTCATGATAAAAGGGCGAAAGAATGGCCGCGGTCACGCTAGCGCGCCCCGGCGGGGCTTTCACTGCGAAATGTCCGGCGCTAATGGTTCCACCGAGGTTGACCGTTTTCGTCGCCCACGTGGGCCAGTCGATGTGCGGAACCGGCAGGAGAGGCTGGTAATTCTTCGCCACCAGGATGCCGTCGGCATAGACCTGGTCGATGCGCACTTGCTCAACATCGGACAACAACACGACGTCGGCATAACGTCCCGGAGCGAGCGAGCCGACGATGTGGTCGATGCGAAAGTGGCGCGCTGTATTGTAACTACCGAGGGTGTAGGCGACGAGAGGTGGGACGCCGGCCTCAATGGCTACGCGGATGTTGAAGTCCATCGCCCCGCGCCGCAGGGTGGATTCCGCGTTACGATCGTCCGTGGTCACGCAGACATTCGACCAGTCCTGCAGCCCCTTTTCCACGAAGTGTTTGAGGATATGGCTGGAGTTGGGCCGCGCCTCAATGAAGATGCCTCGTTCCAGTTTGTCCCATGCCTCTTCGTTCTCGCGCATCTCGTGATCGGAGCTGATACCGGCGGCCGCGAAGGCACAAATGTCGGCTGCGGTGGTCAGTCCCGCGCCATGCCCTTCCACCACACCCCGCGCATCGAGCGTAGCCTGGATATTCTCCCAGAGCCGCTGGTAGCCCGGATTCGACGGATTTACGACCGCCGACCAGTCCATGACCTCATCCAGGCCGGTGACCCACAGATTCTGGTCGATGAGATCGCGGATCTCGCGGTATCCGTAGTAGCCGCCTGACTCTTCCCAACCAGTCGGCGGCGTAGCGGAGCCGAGCGATGGGAAAATTTTTAGTGGACTGCCATGTTCCCGCGCGATCTTCCAGAACTCAACGTTGCGCTCGCTGTTCACGTTGGAGAACTCATGCGAGGCTTCGACGTTCCACGTGGTCCCGTAACGCAAGACCAGATCGGCCTCATATTCCGGGCTCAACATGGTGCTCTCGATATGCTTGTGCGCCTCGCCGAAGCCGGGTACCGCCCATAATCCTTTGACCGAAACTTGCTTGCGCGCGTGGCCGCTCCATTGGCCCGACGGCCCCGTCCATGCAATGCGCTGGCCGCTGATGACAATATCCCAAGCCGTCTTCCAGCAAAGGGAATGAGCATTTAACAGCGTGGCCCCGGTCAGTACCAGGTCGGCCTCACGCTGCCCGAGCGCGACAGCCACCAGCCGCTGTCTGGTAAGTGCTTCTTCGCTGAACGAATGCGGAACCGCTTTGTGCGAGCTTGACATCAAATCTCCCGGGGATGGATTGATCTTGCTGTATGCCTCGCGACCGCTGCATACGTCTAGGGAAGAGACTATGAGTGAAAAGATCATAAACCAACTCCGTTTTTCACTCGTCGCAGCCCTTCCATTTCGAGTTCCGTCCATAACAACCGGCAGGTACAATTCGCCTTGGCGAAAATGGACTCGCCGGCGCGGAATTCCCCGAGCCCACGCTCCAACCGGTGGCTGAGCACGCGGTCGATCTGATCCACAGGATTGTCAAACAGAGCCCGCAGCAGATCACCCTGGTTGCACTTCTATGTCGATCCGGAGGCGGCAAGCATCGTTTTCAACGCCGGCATTCCAATTACCATGGTGGGCCTGGATGTAACCGAAAAAGTATCTTTTAGCGCAAGCCACCTCGCGGCGCTGGAAGCAGGCTCCGGCCCAATCAGCAAAGCGGCCGCAATGATTGGCCGCAAGGTGATGGAAAATGCCGCGAAACGTGGACGGACCGGATTCAACATGCATGATCCTCTCGCCCTCAGCAGCCTGCTCGACCCCGGAATACTGACCCTTCAGGACTACCTCATCAAAATAGAATCGGCCGGCCTTTACTCCGCGGGAGCGAGCTATGGCTACAAGCGCAATCCGGTCCGCGGATCGGCCCCGATGCAATATTCCGATGATTCCAACGCCGCGCGGCAGGATGCGTTCACGCCGAATGCAAGGGTCGCTACGGAAGTGAACCCGGGGCTTTTTTTTGACCTGCTCATTCCCCGATTGGCTGGATCGTACAAAAAGGCTGCAAGATGATAGAGGATTGCTTTGGCGCGAGATGCGTTGGTTGCTTGCTCGCCAGCCTCTCTCTACCGCTGTTTCTCTTCCGGTCCTCCTACGGAATCGTCATCCTGAGAGGCTGTGACTTTTTTGACTCTTTTGTGTTTTGGCACACCCGGCCAGACCTTCTAAAATCCCAAACAAAATCGTCATCCTGAGCGAAGCGCCTCGCAGACCTACCGATTAACAGAGGACTTACGGCGCGGAGTCGAAGGACCCCGAGGATGCGTCATCAACCTATGCTCTGCAGGGCTTTCCGGCCACCAAAACTATGAAGGAATCGAAAAAGTCGCAACCTCTGAGCAGGTCTCTCCACTACGCAGCGCTCCGGTCCCACGGCAAAGCCGGGGCGGGCGGGATTTAAAACTCGAAGACTTAGCGCGAGAAGTCAATAAAGTCACAGCCTCTCAGGTGGACGAGTCTGTGGGAGAACCGGAAGAGAAACAGCGGTAATGAGAGGCGGATCTGTGAGAAATTCAGGCCATGCTTGGTGGAAAGCCGGGAAAGCGGAGGACGGAACCAACCAAGCGCGTTAGCCGGGTGGTGATTTGTGTTTGCAGAATCTCGCGCGTGGTGCCGAAACTCCACACTGAATACTCGGACTGCCATCCGAACCTCCGTTCGCTGCAGTTTGTCTCTACTTTCAGTGTCTCAAGTTTAGGGTCCACACCACCGTGTCCCCGTATTTCCCCGTGCTTTGGATTTTAACTGTCACAAGTGACAGTAGTCTCCTTCGGAGATCCAGCCCATTCTGGCTAATTGGAGGTCTGAGAATGTCATTGTTCACCGGCAAAAGCGACGCTATATCAGAGGCAGAGAAAGGCGAGACGCATCGTCCCGGCATCACGGAGACGAAGGCAATCGCCGAAGAGGGCCTCATCTTTGGTCTGCCGCTGGTGATGTACTACACCTCAGCGTATGAACTGTTTGTGGATAAAACCTCGTCCCAATACAAGGCACCCGTAGGTGTGCTCACGAATGAAGCGCGGGTGTTCACCTACGAAGACACGGCAGTGATCACGCCGAACAGTGACACTCCGTACTCTTTAATGGAGGTAGACCTGCGTGCCGAACCAACGGTGATCTCCGTGCCTGCCGTTGCGAAGCCACGCTACTACTCGGTGCAGCTTACCGATGCGAATACTTTCAACTACGGGTACATGGGGAGTCGCTCCACTGGAACCGAACCGGGCGACTTCATGATTGTGGGGCCTGACTGGAAGGGCGAAAAGCCTCCGCAGATCAAGCAGGTTTTCCATTCGACGACGGCATTTACGGCCATAATTTTCCGTACCCAGCTCTTCAACGCGAGCGATATGCCGAACGTGGTCAAAGTCCAGGCCGGTTACAAAGTGCAGCCGCTCTCAGCGTTTCTCAATCAGCCCGCGCCTCCTGCCCCGCCCGCCATCCTTTACCTCAAGGCAGATGCAGAGATTGCAAAGAAAGAGTTTTGGGAAATACTTGATTTTGCGCTTCAGTATTCCCCAGCCGGCCCCGACGAGGTGGAGATTCGCGCGAAGCTGGCCAGTATTGGTGTTGGCCCTGGCAAGACGTTTGACATGAAGGAACTCTCCCTTCTCCACAAGGCAGAAGTACTGCTGGGCATGAAGGCAGGCAGCGACAAGGTCGACGAGTACATCGCCAGCGGAGGAAAGGTAATAAATGGCTGGAACGTGGGATCATTCTTCGGTGATCGCTCTTTTTATAATGGTGATTGGCTAAAGCGGGCTGCAGCGGCCAAAGGTGGAATCTTCGGGAACAGCGCAATCGAAGCGATGTACCCCTTAACCAAAGTCACTGGCGACGGAAAGCCGCTGGACGGTAGCAAGCACAACTACACCCTGACTTTCGCCAAGGGCGAATTGCCACCTGTGAATGCATTCTGGTCCGTTACGATGTACGACGGGAAAACCCAGTTCCTGATCAAGAACCCAATCAACCGATACCTGATCAACTCTCCGATGCTGCCTGACATGAAAACAAATGCGGACGGCTCGGTCACGCTCTACATTCAGAAAGATTCTCCAGGCACGGACAAGGAAGCGAACTGGCTCCCTGCTCCTGATGGCCTCATCTACCTGGTGATGCGGTTGTATTGGCCAAAGGAGACATCTCCGTCCATCTTGCCGGCCGGCGAAGGTACCTGGAAGCCGCCCGCTGTTGTGCAAGCAGCCTGAATTGTTCATGCCCACAATTGCGAACACGCAAAGGGTCACGCTGCGACAGCGTAGCGCTGTTGCAGCGCTGATTGCGACTTCTGTCTGGGCCTTTCCTGCTATCCACAATCCTGATGTGGCTGTTCTTTGCTTACTGGGCCGCAAATCTCACATTCCATCGGACTACCAACACAAGGAAGCCAATGCGCACTCGCTCCGCCGCAGTCCTTTGCGTCACACTCGCCCTGGTTGGTTGCAATCAGCCCAGGCCGGTCACTCCCGGTGCCGACCTGATCATTCACGGCGGCCCCATCCTCACGATGGAGGGCGATCAACCAACTTATGTCGAAGCCGTGGTTGTTAGCAGCGGCAAGATCGTGTTTGCCGGCTCCGATGCGGAGGCGATGAAGCAGAAGGGTGGCACTACCGTCGTCAAAGATCTTGGCGGCAAGACCATGCTGCCGGGTTTCGTGGATCCGCACAGCCACTTTATCAATGCGCCGACACTGTCGCAGCAGGTCAATGTTTCGCCCTCGCCGGTAGGTCCGGGCGACACAGTTCCCGCGATCATCGCGGCGCTCAAAGCCTACCAGGATAAAGCAAAGATTCCCGATGGAGGCTGGATACTGGCTTGGGGCTATGACGATTCGATGCTGAAAGGTAGCCCGCTGACGCGGCGCGACCTTGACGCGGCGTTTCCCAACCACAAGGTGATGGTTACGCACGTATCCCTGCATGGCGGCGTCCTCAATAGCAAGGGACTGCAATGGGCGGGCGTGGACCGCAACACGCCCACCCCGCCGGGCGGAGTGATCGCCCGCGGCCCGGACGGCAAGGAGCCTGCTGGGTTGATGATGGAAACGGCGTTCCTGCCCATCTTCGCCAAGTTGCCGCAACCCAGCGAGGCCGAAATGCTGGAGTTGCTGAAGCCGGGCCAGATGATGTATGCCTCGAACGGATTCACCACTGCTAACGAAGGCTATACGCACACCAAAGACATTCGGCTGTTGCAGAAGGCGGGTGCCGAAAAGAGATTGTTCATCGATATTGTGGCGCTGCCAGGCTTTTCGGAAATGGACCAGTGGATGAACAAGCCGGAGTTCCCGTTTGGCCAGTGGAACAACCGGCTGAAGTTGCAGGGCATCAAGATTACTCAGGACGGCTCGGTGCAGGGCAAGACCGCCTCATACCTTCAGCCTCTGCTCACGGGGGGTCCGCAGGGCCAGAAAAACTGGCATGGCAACAGCACGCTGCCCTACGCGGATTTCGCCAAACTCATTAACACATCGCATCAGGCGGGGCTGCAAATTTTCGTCCACGCCAATGGCGACGGGGCAATACAACAGGTCATCAAGGCGACCGAAGCCGCCGGCCTCAAGGCTGGAGATGACAGCCGAACGATCGTCATCCACTCGCAGATGCAACATCGCGAGGACCTGCCCAAATACGTTGAGCTTGGGCTAACGCCGTCATACTTCACGATGCACGTCTTCTTCTGGGGAGATGTACATCGCAAGAACCTCGGCGAGGAACGCGCGGCCTTCATCAGCCCGATGGTGTCGGCCATGGACCTCGGCCTGAAGGCCACTAACCACACTGACTTCAACGTGACCCCGCTGGACCCGTTCATGGTACTGTGGACGGCCATGGCGCGCACCACCCGCTCCGGCTATATTCTCGGGCCCGGCCAGCGCATAGACCCCTATCGTGGGCTGAAGGCCATGACGATTTATCCGGCTTGGGAATATCGGGAGGAATCGCGGCGCGGCTCCATCGCGCCCGGCAAGCTGGCCGATTTTGTAATTATCACAGCTGACCCGCTGAAGACGCCGGTGGACAAGATTCGTGAGATCAAAGTGCTCGAGACCATCAAGGAAGGGACCACAATCTTTTCTGCCAGCCCTGAGTCATGACAGTCATTGATGGGAGACCGGCGGGCATGTTGGATTAGCTGCGCATCGTGGGATGGTTATGATCGCGGCATGCCGGTAATTGAGCCGATTGCAATGAGCGATGTCACTTTAAAGATGGAGGCGCGGGTCGGAATCGAACCGACGCATAAAGGTTTTGCAGACCTCTCCCTTACCGCTTGGGTACCGCGCCATCTTGAACATTGTACCGCCCGGCTGGATGGAACCCCAGCCTGGCATATGCGACTTTCCGATTACTCCGGCTCGCTTCGCATGCAAAAACCGAGATTTCCACCATGCCGCCTGCGCCGCAACGGCTCTTCGCTTGAATCCTTCAGGGAATCCTGCTTCTGAAAAGCCACAGGCGGCTCGGAAGGTAGCCATTTGGAGCGGGAGACGGGACTTGAACCCGCGACCCTCGCCTTGGCAAGGCGATGCTCTACCACTGAGCTACTCCCGCATACGTCCTCAGGCAGTATATCGGTCGGCTCCCCGCCCGGTCAACGCAACCCCCTATTCCGTGCCCGCAAGATAGGCTTCCACCGCCGCCAGCTCCCGCTCCATGCCAGCCGTCGTGTCGACCTCCAGCCTGGGCTGCAGAATGGGCTCAAAGTGCTGCTTGATCTTGCGGTAGAGCGCCGGATCGCGATTTTTTGCCGGATGACCAGGATCGCTGCGGGTCAGGCGCTCTTCCGCGACCGCATCCTCACACCTCACGTGCAGAATGCGCCAAGGCGCGGCCGCCTGCTTCGCCGCCAGCAAAACTTCCTCAATCTGCCCCCGCGTGGAGAAGGTCCGTCCATCAAAGAAGACGTATTTCACCCGCCTCCGCTCGGTCAGATAAGCCGCCGCCTCCAGCATGGCGCGCATGCACAGTTGATCCTGTTCAAGGCTGTAGTCGGTCAGCGCATCGGGAAAGAGTGCGCCACGGATACGATCTTTATCTAGAATGGCCGCTCCCAGGCGCTCCGCCAGGGCCCGGGCCAGCGTGCTCTTGCCCGTCCCAGGCAGGCCGGCAAAGATTACCCAGGTGGTCGATTCTTCAGACAAGGGGCCGCCTATTCGTCCAACAGCCGGCCGTCACGCATGTGCAGGATGCGGTCTCCAATGGCCGCCGCTTCGGGGTTGTGCGTAATCATCAATACCGTTTGCTTGAACTCCTGGGTGGAGCTCCGCAGCATCTTCAGCACCGCATCGGAATTAGCGGTGTCGAGATTGCCGGTCGGCTCATCGGCAAGGATAATGGCGGGGCGGGTAATGAGCGCACGGGCAATCGCTACGCGCTGCTGCTCCCCACCAGAAAGCTCCGCCGGACGATGATCGAGGCGGTCGGCAATGCCCAGCATATCGGTAAGGTGATGCAGCAATTCCTCGTCCTGCGGGCTGTGGCTACCGGCGATCTCCCGCGCGATTTCAATGTTGCCGCGCGCCGTCAAAGTGGGCAGCAGATTGAACTTCTGAAATACGAAACCGATCTTTGTTTTACGCAATGCGGTGCGCCGGGAGTCAGTCAGCTGGGCAAAATCGATGCCGTCAATCAATACGCTTCCTGTCGTTGCTCGCGTCAAACCACCAAGAATATAGAAGAGGGTCGATTTGCCACTACCCGAAGGGCCAACGATGCTGACAAACTCACCCGGCGGGACCACAAAGGAGACGTTGGTCAAAGCACGAACGTCTACCTTACCCGCCCGGTAAATCTTGCTCAGATTCTTTGCCGCAATGATGGGCTGCACGTGTCGATTGTAGCTGGCCGATTAAACGCCGACTACCACCTCTTCGCCAGCCTCCACCTCGTGGTGGGCAACCTCCTCGGTGACCAGCGGACGCAGGCTGTGGCCCTTCTTGGGGCCGCGCTTGCGGGCTACCATCACGCGAATGCGCTCCAGCATCTCAACCGGCGAGCAGGCGCCCTTGGGTAAGAAGGCGTCAGCACGATTGGCACGGTCGAACGCCTTCACGCTGCCGCTGATCAGGATCGCCGGCACCTCAGGCGCCAGCTCCTTCATACGGCGGATGAGCTCGTTGCCATCCATGTAGGGCATGATCAGGTCGCTCAGAACCAGGTCGATTCCCCCTTCGCGAAAAATCTCCAGGGCTTTTTCACTGCCTACCGCGGTCAGCACGCGGTAACCTCTGGTCTCCAGCAGGAATTTGCGAACGGAAAGAGCTTGTTCATTATCGTCGACACACAAAATAGTTTTCTTCGGCCTCATGGGTCCTTAAATTCTCCTTTCCAAGGAGCGGTGAAAGCGGTGAAACGCGGGCGCACATTGCTTGTGCGGGTCCGCTGGGTTGGGGGAGAACGGAATAAGTCGCGCCATGGATGGCCTGCGGCAGCAGCGAAACAAGAGTCCCCTTGCGGTCACCCAGCAATGGGTGACCGCAGGTCCTTGTTCAGCAGCAGCGCGCATCCAAACGCGTCCGGTCTGAATTCAGTTGTCAGATTTAATGGCCGACAGTTGCGTTACCTGCTCGGAAACGCTTGGACAGAGTACGAAGAGGAAAGCGATGTGTAAACGGAGAAGATCAAGCGAAGTGTGGCTTGCTTTTTTGCAAAAGTTCCACCGCCTGACGGCGTCCCGTTGTCAGTGTTGCTTATGGGCCGTGTTAGCCCTGTTGAAAGCATGTGAATCGTTCAAGGAAAAGCTGCTCTTTTGCAGCAGGATCAGTGCTGCCGCGAAAAATAAATAACAACTTATCCACGCGAGCGTTGGTGCCGTTTGAATTTTCTTGCGTGTTTCAGCGGGGTCTCACCGGTTAGCGCAAGATCCCATTCCCGATGTGCTTTCTTGCTCATCCTTAGTACCAAAGTTTGACACGACTTTCCGTGGGCTCTATGCTTGTAACAGTCGAAGCGTTTATGGCCCTCACCTCTCACCACCCCGGCTCCCTCTGTTGCAGTTGCTGCTGCACGCTGCGGGTGTGTTCCTTGACCGAGTTTTAAGAGTCGAGAGCTTCGAATCCTGAACTACGAACACTCATCCACCCGCAGCTGGCTCGCGCCGCGGGTTCCCTCGTGCTTGGAATCAAGCCTGGAAACGACGCGCAAAAGGCCGACTCCCAACCAGGTCTCGACGAGGAAAACGACATGAGCACAACGACCGAAGCACGCATCCCACGCATTCTTGAGCAGGCGCCCGATTTCCAGGCCAAGAGCACGCATGGAGTAATCCAGCTAAGCGATTACACTGCCAAAGGCAAGTACGTGCTGCTGTTCTCCCATCCCTCCGATTTCACTCCCGTGTGCACAACGGAATTCATCGAGTTTGCGCGCCGCTGGGCGGATTTTGAAAAATTGAATGTGCAGTTGATTGGCGTCTCGATCGACAGCGTCTATTCCCATATCGCGTGGGTGCGCGACATTGAGCGCAATGCGGGGGTGGAGATAAAGTTTCCCGTGGTTGCCGACCTCGACCAGAAAGTATCGCAGGCCTACGGGCTGGTGCATGAAGCGGCCTCTGATACGGCCACGGTGCGCGCAGTGTTCGCCATCGATCCAAAGCAGAATATCCGCGCAATTGTCTATTACCCGATGCAATTGGGGCGTAATGTAGATGAGTTGATTCGCATCTTCCAGGGTTTGCAGACGATTGACGGCAACGGGGTCTCAGTCCCGGCGAATTGGAAGTTGGGAGAGCCGGTCATTGTGCCCGCACCGGCTACGGTGGAAGACGCCCGCAAGCGCACCAACGGGGGCGGAGCGGGGCTGACAGTGGAAACCTGGTATCTGGCGAAGAAGGATCTTGCCGCCCAGGGCAAGTAGCAAATCGCTGCGGGCAGTCTCTGGGTGAGACTGCCCGCGGCGATCCAATGAGCACCGGTGGCGAAGTGGCTAACGCGCTGGTCTGCAAAACCAGTATTCGCCGGTTCAATTCCGGCCCGGTGCTCCATCTATTTCCTAACCTCTGCGCCCGCAAACAAGACAAACCGCAGGTCCCTCCGCTGCGCTTCGGTCGGAGGTTGTGACTTTTTTGGATTTCAACCAAGGCTGGGTGCCCCATTCAAGCCCGGTTTTGGCTTGAGTGGGATACCACAGCACCCGACGCGCCTTTTTTGTGCCCTGAACGCACCCGAGGGATGACAAGGTGGTGGTTGGTGCTGCACCCAGACCTTGGTGAAGGGGGGATGGGCAGAACCGATGGTTATCGTTTCCGCGGAACGGACAGGTCCAGATCAGCGCCGGTGAGGTGCTTGGTGAGCAGGATGATCTGGCCCTGGTGCGACTGCAGATGGCCAGTCACGCGGTGTATCGCTTCGAGGATGGTCGACGGCGGCCAAATCCCCGTTGGTTGAGGATGGATGATTTCGAGCAGGCGCGCCGGTGGAAGCGACCCGATCACGTTCCGGCACTCTGCGAGGGTCGCGGCAAAGCGGCTACGAATCTCTGCACAACGCTGCGACGGCGAGAGCGCGAACTCTGAGTCTCTGTGGCGCACGTCCGGCTGGCCGTCAATTCCATGCAGGAACCACTGCCGCAGATTGCCTTCAAGATGAAGCAGAAGATTGGCGATGGAGTTTTCGTGGTCGGCTCCGCGGTGCCACATTTGCTCATCAGACAACTTGTCGATACAGCGGTTGATGTCGTCTTCGGAGCGCTGCATCGTCTTTACCGTGGCGGTAAGAAATAGGTGGGCTATCTGGTCAGACATGAGGCCCACATCATAGCTGCGGAGAGGCCAGTTCTTCAAGGGCCATGGCAAGTTGGTGAACGCCCCGACGGATCTCCTGCCCGTTCACGGCAGCGAATCCCAGTTGTAATCCCTCGCGGCGCAGCGCGCTGCGGCTGTACATGCTGAGTGGCGTTACTTCCACCTTGCGAGCTTGCGCAGCCCGCGTTGCCTCAGCACTATCGATCCCCGGGCGCAGCCAGCCCACGGTCTGCAGACCTGCTTCGACGCTCGAGAGCTGCAACAGCCCGGCTAGTTTTTTTCGCGCACTTTCCATCAAGATCGAGAGCCGTTCGGCATAGACTTCGCGCATGCGCCGCAGGTGCCTCCCGAAGTGGCCTTCGTTGATAAAGTCGCACAGCACCGTCTGCTCAAACGGCGCAGCATGGCGATTGAGAATAGATTTCGCCGCCGCGAAGGTATCGACGAGATCCGGCGGAAGCACCAGGTAGCCGAGACGCAACGAGGGAAAGAGCACCTTGCTGAAGCTGCCGGCAAAGAGCACCAGACCGTGCTGATCCAACCCCTGCAAGGCGGGTATTGGCCTCCCGGCGTAGCGAAACTCGCTATCGTAATCATCCTCGAATATCAGGGCGCGCGACCGGCGAGCCCATTGCAGCAGTTGCAGGCGCCGCGCCAGGCTCATGGTCATGCCCACGGGAAATTGATGCCCTGGGGTCACGTAGACCAGCCTGGCATTTCGCGCCCGCCGCCCAGGTAACTCCATCCCTTCGCTATCCACCGGCGTTGCCCATATCTTCGCCCCCAGGGCCTCGAAAGCCATGGCAGCGCCGGGATACCCCGGCTCTTCCAAACACACCTGATCGCCAGGATTCAGAATCAGCCGCGCCGCCAAATCGAGCGCCTCCTGCATTCCGGAAACAATCATCACCTGTTGCGGAGTGCATCGAGTGCCGCGCGAGGTGTTTAGATAGTCAGCAACGGCGGTGCGTAACGGTAAATAGCCCAGGGTGTCACAGCCCAGCAGTTGAGGTATGGATAGGCGCCGTAGACGCCGCTCCGCTAAGCGCATCCAGATCTTTGTGGGGAACAGATCGAGGGCAGGCAGGTTAGCGCGGAAGGCCCGAGTGGGCCGGCTCTCGAGGTTTGAAAAGGACTGGACGCGCAGTCCGTAGCCGGAGAGCCGGCGCGGCGGTTGCTTGCTCACCGAGAGTCGTTGTCTCGGCTCTGGCGCCACCTGGAGCAGGTTTTCCGGTAAGACGCTGCTTACATAGGTGCCGGAGCCTCTGCTTCCATGCAGATATCCCTCGGACTTCAACTCCTCGAATGCGCTGACCACGGTTCCACGAGAGAGCCCATATTGCGCGGCCAAATCGCGCGTGGCGGGTAACCTTGAGCCGGGCCGCAAACGGCCGGCCAAAATGTCCCCACGCAGAGCCGCGTAGAGCCAGCGGAATGCCGGGGTCTTCGCTTCCCGTGACGGCAGGATAAGGTTGAATGGAGCACTGCGCTTTGCCATAGCGAATCTAAAGTGGTACAGCCAAAGCTGCGGTGAGTGGGCCTGTCACACAGTACCACTTATTGCTAGCTTGGGAGGCATGTGGAGACGATTCCAGATTCTCAGCCTGCTGCTCGCCTTGCTGTCGCTACCTGTGCTGGTTACCGCCCAGGCCGCGACCCACGCACGAACTGTATTTTCACAAGCTTTGCCGCGGCTGGATGGCAGCCGGTTGCAGGTAACGACAGTCGAGGTGACCTATCCACCGGGCGGTTCGTCGGCACCGCACAGTCACCCATGCCCCGTGATTGGCTATGTTCTCAAGGGCGCAGTGCGCATGCAGGTGAAAGGTGGTGTGCCGGCCACCTACACGGCGGGAGAGAGTTTCTACGAAGCACCCAATGGCATTCATCTGATTTCAGAGAACGTGAGCGCAACGGAACCGGCAACATTCCTGGCTTACTTTATCTGCGATCATTCCGCCCCTCTCTCTGCCAACGTGCCGGCGACTCCCTCGAAAGAAGACGGTCAACCATGAACGACCTTCGGCGCCGTGGTCGAATCGACTGGGGTTTTCTGTACGCTCGGATCACTCTGGGGATCGCATTCCTGTCTGGGGTCGCTGACCGATTCGGACTTTGGCGAGGCAGGAATGTGGGCTACGGAAACTTTGACGGTTTCATTCGTTATACCGCCAAAGTGAACTCATTCATGCCGGTGTCTTCGATTCCCTTCCTCGCCTGGACTGCGACGATTGCGGAGTTGCTTCTGGGTGTTTTTCTGTTAGCTGGGTTGTGGCTGCGCTGGACGGGCCTAGCCAGTGCGCTTCTGCTGATACTTTTCGGAACCGCCATGGCCATCTCGTTCGGGCTCAAGTCGCCTCTGGATTACTCGGTTTTCTCGGCTTCTGCCACAGCAGTTTTGCTTGCATTGAATGATGGGAGCGCGGCTTCTGGCATGCAGCGGAAAAAAGTGGGGAGGGATTGAAATGTTCCCCTCAGCGGCTAAAGCAGGACCTGTTTACAACCAATTACGTACGGGCCGAAGAGGGTGTGTGATAACCGGCAATGAAATGCAAATCGGACCCAGGCCCGTAGGGCCGGTAGCCAAACTTCAGCCCAGCCCGGATCCGGATTTCCTGTGAACCTTGCTGGCGTTGGCGCACTTCATGCGGCTTTCCTTAACGAAAGCCGCACACGCGGATGTTGGTGGCGCCCCGTGCAGGAAATCCGGAGAAGGGCTGGGAGACGGATCGCCAAGATTGTGGAGCGCTGGAGGCGCGCCACTACCTACATTCGGGGTACCGCGCCTCCGGCGCTCGAACGATGTTGCGGAATCGATGTCCCAACCCTCCCGGGCTGGGCTGACGTTTGGCTACCGGCCCTACGGGCCTCGTTCCGGTTTGCGGTTCATTGCCGGTTATCACACACCCTCTGAAGCCCGTACCCTCCGGGACTCAATTTGTAGAGAGCCGTTCTCGCGCAGACTCTGAAGCCCATAACCTTCAGAAACCTGGTTCTTCGCAGCCTGCTAAATAGTCCACCGCCATTCGGAGGAAATATGCTTCGCAGATTCTTAATCATCGTGGCCGTAATCGTGGCCGGATCGAACAGTACCAGCATCGCCGCCAACCCGGACGAAAGTTCCAACCTGCTCCGCGTGCGGGAGGCAGTCTGGCGATCGTGGTTCGATAACGATGCCAGGACCCTTAGAGAACTTGTGCCACCGGAAACCATCGTTATCAGTGCCGGCGAAAAACAGTGGAAACACCAGGCCGCTGTGCTCCAATCGGCTGCCGAATTTCGCGCCCAGGGAGGCAAGCTGATCCGGCTCGAGTTCCCGCGCACAGAGATTCAGCAATTTGGCCAAGTGGCCATTCTCTATAGCCAGTACCAGGTTGAAACAGAAATGCACGGCAAACGTTCCATCAGCGCCGGGCGGGCAACCGAAATCTTCGTGTTGCACGATGGCAAATGGACCAATCCCGGTTGGCACACCGATGCGGAGAAGTGAGCCTACTTACTCCAACACCAGGTCGATGGCCTCCACCAGCGAAGCAAAGTCATACGAACCATCGTGCCTTTGTCCGTTGATGAAAAAGGTCGGGGTTCCGTTGACGCCGCTGCGCACTCCTCCGGTGAAATCGGCGCGCACACGGGGCTGAAACTCCTTCGTCTCCAGCGCCTGAAGCAACTGAGCAGGGGCAAGCTGCAGCTCCTGAGCCAGCTCTACCAGGAGGTCATCGCCGAGACGGCCCTGATTCTCATAAAGCAGATCATGCATTTGCCAGAACTTTTCGTGAGCGCCGGCAAATTCCGCGGTCTCGGCCGCAGGCTCCGCATATCGATGGATCTGGGTCAAAGGAAAGTTGCGAAAAACAAATGACAGGCGCTTGCCAAAATGCTTCTGCACACGTTTAACGATGGGATAGGCCTGCCCGCACGAGGGGCACTGGTAGTCCCCATACTCTACCAGCGTGCATGGCGCATCCTTATCTCCCTGTCGATGGTCCTTGGCACTGACCGCCACTGCGAGCTTCGTCATACCCGTCCTTTCTTCTTACAGCGCTTCTAACGCCTGTAGTATGCCGTCTGCGCCAGGATTGACCAGGATCGGCGAGCAGTAGCTCCAGGTGATGACGCCGTTTTTGTCGATGACGAAGAGGGCCCGTTCGCAGAATCCCTCCTTGTCACGGTAGACCCCGTAGGTCCGGGCGATCGCACCCTTGGGCTCGAAGTCGGCGGCCAGAGGAAAATGGAGATTGTGATCCTTGGCATACGCGGCGTGGCACCAGACCCCGTCGACGGAAATGCCAATCAGCTCTGCTCCGAATTTCTGGAACTCCGGCAGGACCTCGTTGTAGAGAGCCATCTGATCACCACAGACCGGGCTCCAGTCCGCGGGATAGAACGCGAGAATCACTGGCTTTCCGCGCAGTTCGCTGAGTGTAATTTTCTTATCGGGGGTCACGCTCAGGCTAAAATCCGGAGCCTTGGCGCCGGCATTCAAAATTGCTGACATAAAATCCTCCTTGGTGGGATGCGCAAACAAAGAATAAGCCGCTCCTGTTTTAGCAAAATAATGCTCAACCATTTTTCCAAGGGTTGAGCCCAAAACGAATCTGCATCTCGCGCCGTCCTCGACTGGTGATGGCCAGGGCCCTCCCATCAAGATCCTGGGTCACCCACTTTTGCTTTAATGCCAGTTTCAGGAGGGCCGCTCCCAGCGCCCCGCCGACATGGGGGCGGCGTTCGCTCCAGTCAAGACAGGCGCAGGCAAATCGCCGCCGCAGCCTGCGGGTTGCTTCGAGATCGATGCCAAGAGCTTCCATCGCCCTGGTTCCAGCCGGGGTAAGCTCGTAGGCGTGATCGGTGCTGGACGGCCCGGTTGCGAGCCAACCCAGCGACTTCAAGCGATCGTGCAGGGCCACGGCTACGCTTCCTGCCATGTGGTCGTAGCAAGTACGCGCCGCACATAGCCGGCTGGGGGTGGTAGGCACGAATTTTTCCCGGACAGCTCCGGCGACGATGCTCAAGCCTTCGAGCAGGTGGGCGACATCGGGGCCTTGCAGACTGTAATAGCGATGCTTTCCCTGCACCAGGACGCTGACCAGGTCCGCCGCCTTCAACCGATTCAGGTGCGCGCTTGCGGTCGAAGGACTCACTTCGGCCACCACTGCGAGCTCGGTGCTGGTACGCGCACGCCCATCCATGAGGCTGTAGAGGATGCGCGCTCTCGCCGGCTCGCCAATCGCTGCTGCAATACCCGAGGCTACCTGGTGATGCTTAACATTCATAGTTCGCTGACCGACGAATTGTCGATGTCAGATAGCCAGCATACTACCAACTATGAAGCCCGCAAAGCCCAGGCAGATGAACCGGCGCGAAGCGATGGTAACCCTCGCCGGGACGGGTGCGGCATTCACTTTTTTTGGGGGCACGCCAGGCGCACTGGCGACCAGGAGGAAATCCATGGCTGTTACTTGCGTCATCCGTTACCAGATCGATCCCTTCCAGCGAGAAGGGTTTAAGAAGTACGCCGAGAATTGGGGCCGCATCATTCCCCGTTGCGGCGGCCACCTTGTCGGCTACTTTCTACCTTATGAAGGGACGAATGACGTGGCCTGGGGGCTGATTGCGTTCGACAGTCTGGCCTCCTATGAAAACTACCGCGCCCGGTTGAAGTCGGATCCGGAAGCACGTGATAATTTTGCCATGGCGCAGAGCATGCGGCTTATTCTTCGCGAAGAGAGAAACTTTGTGGAGGTGGTCGACGGTACCTTTGGCCTTGCTTCGAAATTATCGTGACCTAACCATGACGACACAAGCTGAAAAAGGACAAGCCTTTCGCGCGCTCCACCAGCGCGGCCACGCATTCATCATCCCCAACCCGTGGGACGTCGGCACGGCGCGGCTGCTGGCCCACCTGGGCTTTGAGGCGTTGGCCAGCACCAGCGGCGGTTATGCCACCTCCATGGGCCTGCGGGATTACACGGTCGGCCGTGAGGCCATGATCGCGCACGTAGGGGCGTTGGCCTCCGCCACCAACCTGCCGGTCAGCGCCGATCTTGAGAATGGCTTTGCTGACGCGCCTGGGGTGGTCGCGAAAACCATCAGCCTCGCGGCAGCTGCGGGAGTGGTCGGGGGCTCGATCGAAGATGCAACCGGGCGCGCGGACGCCCCGATCTATGAACCAGCCCTGGCCGTGGAGCGAATACGCGCGGCGGCCGAGAGCGCGCGTTCCCTGGGGTTTCCCTTCACGCTCACGGCGCGGGCGGAGAATTACCTCCACGGACGGCGCGATTTGAAAGACACCATCCAGCGGCTCCAGGCCTATCAGGAGGCGGGCGCCGATGTGCTCTACGCTCCCGGCCTTACCAGCGCAGACGAGATTGCCACCTTGGTCCGCTCAGTGGACCGCCCGGTCAACGTGCTCATGGGCATTCCAGGGGCTGCGCTGAGCCTGGCAGCACTCTCGGCGATGGGGGTCAGACGAGTCAGCGTCGGCAGTGCCCTGGCACGCACCGCCCTTAACGCGTTTCTACGCGCCGCGCGAGAAATGCGAAACGATGGAACCTTTACCTTCGCGGAAGAAGCTCCCAGCGGGCGAGAGATCGCCGCCATGTTCGAGGCTGGAGATCAGACGCCCGGCAATTAGGGAAACTTTCTTCGTACACATGACTCTGATGAAGAATAATGCAAGAGCAGAAGAAAGGACCGTATGAATGTCTGAGCAATCGCTGGTGGTAGCAGGAGTGAATTCATGGAAATTGAACATCGAGAGGGCGAACAAGCTATTTTCCCCTCTCACCGAAGAACAGCTTCTCAAAGAGGTCGCCCCGGGAAAGAACCGGCTGATCTATCTTTGGGGCCACCTGACGGCGGTTCATGATCGTATGCTGCCTCTGTTGGTGTTAGGGCCGCGCGTCTACCCGGAATTCGATGCCCTGTTCCTGACCAATCCCGATAAAGCGTCGCCCACACTTCCGGCCGCCCCGGAGTTAAAGAAAGCCTGGGATGACGTTAACGGCAGGTTACTGGCCGGGTTTGAGAGCCTTTCACCCGCCGCGTGGCTGGAAAAGCACGCTTCTGTTTCCGATGAAGACTTCGCTAAGGATCCGCAGCGCAATCGCTTTTCGCTCTTGCTGAACCGGACAACCCACATTTCCTTCCACTTGGGACAGACCGCGTTAATCCCGAAGTGAACCACCGCTGCCCTTAATCACGACCACGCCGGCAGCCGCCGGCGTGATCTTACCACTCCTCTCTTGACCGAACCGCCAGCCGGGAACGATCATTCACTACGTCCCTTCCCCCTTCTTCTTTGCGGTGGTTTTCATCGGGCCATGTTTTCGAGCGGTCGATTCGACGATGATGCTTACGAAATACACCAAGCAGCTGGCCTGGGCGATTGCCGGGACTGCGTTGATGGCCGGGATCTTGTTGCCTGGGGAAGAGACCTCAGGCGATGCCCCGGTCCTCTCGCTTTCGCGGGCGGTCGAGATTGCTCTCGAGAATAACCGGCCGGTGAATATTGCCAAACTCGATATAACCAAAGCGAATTGGGAGGTCGCGGAAACCAAGACCAAGCGTTTTCCCGCGTTCACCACCTACCTGTTCGCCTCGGGAAATATCACGTCGCCCACCTTCAATTTTCCCCCAGGGAGCTTCGGCCCCGGATTGCCCACGAGCTTCGCCCTTTCCCACGGCATTACCGGCAATGCATCCGTGCAGGTGGCGCAGCCCCTCTCGCAGCTATACCAGATCAATCTTGCGGTCCGGCTGCAGCAGCTGTCTGTCGACTTCTCCAGCGAACAATACAAGGGCAAGAGGCAGTCTTTGGCGGCGAATGTGAAGCAGGCCTATTACGCAGCGCTGCAGACGGAGAGCGCCCTGGAGGCTGAACAGGCGTTGGTCAAACAATATGTGGAGACGGACAGGGTCGCCAGCGACTATCTTTCCCAGGAAGTAGTCCTCAAGTCTGACAGTCTGCAGGCGAAAGCCCAGCTGGCCCAGGCGCGATATCAGATCATCCAGCTGCGCGATACCCTGCAAACCCAGAAAGAGCAAATAAACGAACTTCTGGGGCGGGATCTCGATATCCCTTTTCGCACCGAGCCCGTGCCTCCGATTACCCCCGCGGAAATGGACATGAAGTTAGCCCGGCAAACGGCGTTGGCGCAGCGACCCGAGGTCAAGGAAGCCGTGATTGATGTGAGCCGCGCCGATTATGACCGCAAACTGGCCAAGGCCAAGTACATTCCCGACGTGGGCGCAGCCATCCACTATCTCGAGCCCATCAACACCGAGATTCTGCCGCAGAATATTCTCTCCGCCGGGATGGAATTGAAATGGGACCCCTTCGATTGGGGAGGGCGCAGAGACGAGGTGCGGCAAAAAGATGTAGGCGTGCAGCAGAGCCACTATCAACTGAAGGAGACGCAGGCCCAGGTGGTGCTCGATGTCGACAACACCTTCCGCAAGCTGGAGGAGAGCCGTACTTTGCTCGAAGTGGCCCAGGCCGGCCGCGACGCGGCCAATGAGAAGCTGCGCGAAGTGAGCGATCAGTTCAAACACTCCGCTGTGCTGCTGCGCGATCTGCTGCAACAGCAAGCCTCGGTCGCCAACGCCGACCACGAATATGAACAGAGCCTGCTTTCCTTCTGGAATGCAAAAGCTGCATTTGAAAAGGCTCTTGGGGAAGAGTGATGCGATGAATTCCACCGCCTTTAAACTTTGGCTCACCGCGCTCGCAACAGCGATCGTGCTGGGCGCTAGCGCATGCAAGCAGCAGAACTCAGCTGAGACGCTGCCTTTGCCCGTACACACCGCGATGGTACAAACCATCG
The DNA here is from genome assembly GCA_963785315.1 of uncultured Acidobacteriaceae bacterium. GTDB lineage: Bacteria > Acidobacteriota > Terriglobia > Terriglobales > Acidobacteriaceae > PALSA-350. Next base: position 521,633 of record CAWAUX010000013.1, read on the forward strand.
CCGTAGGCAACGGGGCCAAGTACTCAGCCAGCATTGCTCCTTATGCTCAAGTTGATCTTGCTTTCCAGTCCGGGGGATATGTCGACCGCCTCCGCCAGGTCAAGAGTCCCAGCGGAGGCATGCGCAACATCGATCAGGGAGACTGGGTACAAAAAGGAACCGTACTGGCCGTGGTGCGGCAACAGGATTATCAAGACAAGCTGCAACAAGCCACCGCGCAGCTGGCGCGCTCGCAGGCAGAATTCGACAAGGCCAAGCTTACCTTCGATCGAACCTCGGCCTTGTACGCGTCGCATAGCGCGACCAAGCCGGACTACGACTCTGCCACTGCGCAACTGGCCAGCACCACGGCCTCTGTTTCCGGCGCCAAGGCATCGGTCAGCGAGGCCAACGTCGCGCTTGCCTATTGCGAGTTGCGGGCTCCGTTCAGCGGCTGGGTAGTCAAACGCAGCATCGATCTCGGCAGCCTGGTAGGACCGGCAACCAACGGCTTTACCCTGGCGGATACGGAATCGGTGAAAGCCGTCTTCGGTGTGCCCGATACTTCTATCAGCCGCGTGCGGCTGGGCCAGCATCTTGCCATCTCCACGGATGCGCTGCCGCAGCGGTTTGCCGGACGCGTAAGCGCCATCTCTCCCGCAGCCGATCCCAAGAGCCGCGTCTTCTCTGTGGAGGTGACTATTCCCAATCCAAAGAATCAGTTGAAATCGGGAATGATTGCTTCGCTCGCGCTGAACGGTGTGCAGCTGCCACAGTCGGTGCTGGCTGTTCCCCTGGCGGCGGTCATTCGCGATCCGGCTCGGGTGGACAGCTTCGCAGTCATGATTCCGGAGGGCAGTGGAGATACTGCGACAGCGCGATTGCGCGCCGTCGAACTGGGCGATACCTACGGCAATATGATTGCCGCCAAAGGCGGCCTCACAGCTGGAGAACAGGTCATCACTACCGGCGTCAGCCTGGTCAAGAACGGCGATAAGGTTCGCCTCATGCCCTAAGTGCGCTACTGCGATGAGCCAATACGATGAGCCATAAATCCGAAGCCGAATACATCGAAAAAACGCACAATACAGCGCGTTTCTTCACCGAGCATCGCCAGGTCTCGATGGTGCTGCTTATCGCGGTCTGCGTATGGGGCTGGTATGGCTACATGCACATGCCCAAGCGGAAAGACCCGAGTATCCCGGTGCGGGTGGCCGTCGCTTCCACCAACTGGCCGGGGGCAACGGCGCAGGAAGTGGAGCAGCTGGTAAGCCGGCCAGTGGAGCAGACGATGGCGCAAAACGCGTTCATCAAGCCTCCTTTGGCCTCAGACTTTGGTATCCGCTCTCTGAGCTTTCCCGGGCTCTCTCTGGTCTACGTGCAACTGGACGACACGGTAACCGACCCCAAAAAGCAGTTCTCGGATATCAACCTCAAACTGAACGCGCTGAATAGCAGGCTGCCCCAGGGCGCGGGCCCCATCCAGTTCAATAGCGATTTTGGCGATACCGCAGCGTTGATGCTGACCGTCGCCAGCCCTCGGGCAAGCGACGTTGACATTGCGTTGCGCGCCCGGTCTATCCGTAACGCCATTGAAACCACACGCGCGGCAGAACCGGCACGGTCTCCGCAGCCGCGGGTCAGTATTGTTTACGCCTTTCCGCTGTCCGTCTCCCCTGACCTGGTACGCGACGCCTTTGTTTCTGTCTTGCAGGCGGGAGGACAAAACAAGTACGTCTCCGATCCGCACTTCTTTTCCGGCAGTGGCTTCATCGGGGCCGACGTGAGCTCATCGTTAAGCGATGATGAGCTGCGGGCTCTGGGCAATCGCCTGATGATCGAGAAGTTGCATCAATCTGAAATTCACCCCGATAGTTGGCCGGCCGCGTTCATCCGCAATCCAGCAGACACCGAAGCTCGCCTGGCCGCGGTCGCGGGAGATAAGTACTCCTATCGGGAACTGGACGACTTCACCGACCTGATGGGAAGAACCATCCAGGGCGCTCCGGAAGTGGCCAAGATTGACCGCAAGGGCGTGCTGCCGGAGCAGATCTACCTGGATTATTCGCAACAACGACTGGCCGAATATGGCATGACGCCTTCTAATCTGAAGGACATCCTGGGCGCCCGCAACAGCACCCTGCCCGGCGGCCAGCTCGAGGTCGGTCCACAAAACATTCTGATTGACCCTTCGGGCAAGTTCACCAATCCGCAGCAGATCGGTGACGTCATCATCGGGTCTTCCTCATCGGCGGCACAGAGCCCGGTCTATCTGCGCGACCTGGTAGACATTTCCCGTGGTTACCAGAGCCCGGCAAAATATTTGAACTATCTCACCTGGGCAGACAAGGACGGTCATTGGCGCCGCAGCCGCGCCGTAACGCTTGCCGTACAGATGAAGGATGGCGAGCAAATTGACGCCTTCGGCCGAAGCGTCGACGCCAAGCTTGCGGCGGTGAAGCAATATCTTCCTGAGGACCTGATCATCGCGCGCACTTCTGACCAGCCATTGCAGGTGAAGGAGAACCTCAGCCTGTTCATGGATGCGCTCTACGAGGCGATCGCGCTTGGTAGTGCTGGTGTCGTGGATCGGTTTCTGGGAGTGGCGATCCGCTGTGCTGATGGCCCTCTCCATCCCCATCACCCTGGCCATGACTTTTGGCGCGATGTATCTCCTGGGCATCGATATCCAACAGGTTTCCGTCGCCACCCTGATCATTGCCCTCGGGCTGCTGGTGGACGACCCGGTGATCGCCGGCGATTCCATCAAGCGCGCGCTGGCCGAGGGCCATCCCAACATCGTTGCTGCATGGTTGGGTCCCACCAAGCTGGCCACCGCTATCATGTATGCCACGGTTACCAATATCGTGGCGTATATCCCGTTTTTGTTGGTGACCGGCAGCACGGGAGAGTTTTTGCACAGCCTGCCCATCGTGATGACGGTGTCGCTGGTGGCCTCCCGCCTGGTTTCGATGACCTTCCTTCCCCTGCTGGGCTACTACCTTCTGCGCCCGGAAAAGAAGGTGGAGAAAACACTCGAGGAGCGGCGCAACAGCGGATTTTTCGGCTTGTATGCGCGAGCGGCGAAGTACTCCATCGAACACCGTTGGAAGTTTTTTATCGCTTCCCTGGCCTTCCTCGCTTTGGGAGCCTTCATTTTTTCCCGTTTGAACTCCGCGTTCTTCCCTGAGGACGTTCAATATTGGTCCTACGTCGATGTATGGCTGCCCAACGACGCCACGCTCGAAGCCACAAATCAGACGGCCCGCCAGGTAGAACAGATTGTCCGCGAACAGGCGGAGCGGTTTTCAAAGGAACACGCCCAGGACGGACATCAAGGAGATGTATTGCGTTACGTCACCACCTTCGTAGGCGGAGGTGGACCGCGTTTCTGGTTCTCGGCCTCTCCACAGTTGCAACAATTGAACTACGCGCAGGTATTGATCGAGGTCAAGGATAAGGAGATCACTCCGCAGTTCATTAAGGAGCTGCAGCCGGTGCTGACTGCATCCATCCCGGGGGCGCGCATGGATGCGCGCCAACTGCTCACCAATCCCCTCGACTATCCCATCGAGATTCGCATCTCCAGCACAGCCGACGTGAGCGCCAAAGACGAGCCGGCGGATATTCGCGGGCTGCGCAGCATCGCCGCCAAGGTGGAGGATATCTTCCGTTCTATTCCCATCGCGGAGCGCACGCGCAATGAATGGGGGGACGAGAATACGCAGGTTGCGTTAACCGTCGATCCGGATCGCGCCAACCTGGCCGGCATCACCAATATGGATGTGGCCAATTCCTCCACGGCGGGCATGAGTGGAAGCACGGTCAGCGTTTTGCAGGAAGGCCAGAAGCAGATCCCGATTGTAGCCCGGCTGCGCATGGATGAGCGATCGCAGCTCTCCGACATTCAGAATTTGTATGTCTACGGCTCACAGGACAATAACAAGATTCCCCTGGTGCAGATTTCGAATATCGATCACGACCTGGTAACCGGCCGCATTGTGCGCCTGGAACAATTCCGCACCATCAATGTGCGTACTTTCCCGGTTGCCGGGCGCTTGAGCTCCGAGGTTCTAAAACAGGCGCTGCCGCGACTGCAGCAGTTGCAGGCCGATCTTCCTCCCGGCTACGAGATGAAGATCGGCGGCGAGTACGACAAGACCAAGAATGGCTTTAAGAACCTGGCCATGGTGATGATGATTTCAACCGTCGCCATCTACCTTGCCCTGCTCTTTCAATTCAAGAATGCCATCAAGCCGCTGCTTGTTTTGGCTGCTGCGCCCTACGGCATGATGGGCGCATTTGCCGCGTTGTGGATTATGGGCGAGCCGTTCGGGTTCATGGCGTTCCTGGGCGTGGCCAGTCTGATCGGCGTGATCGTGAGCCATTCCATCGTGCTGTTCGACTTCATTGAAGAGCGGCATATTGCGGGGGATGACTTCGAGCTTGCGCTGATCGATGCCGGTATCCTGCGCCTGCGTCCGGTGCTGATCACGGTCTTCGCCACCGTGCTCGCGCTTTTACCGCTCGCATTGCACGGCGGCCCCCTGTGGAAGCCGCTCTGTTACGCGCAGATCGGCGGCCTGCTGGTGGCGACCGTCGTGACCAAGTTGCAAGTGCCGGTGATGTATGCCATCTTTGTGCTCGATTTCAAGATTCTGAAATGGGAGAGCCCTGAGGGTGAGCATTCTGCCGCAGTGAACGCTCCAGGGCTCCCCAAACCTACGTTTACCTAGGGAAGTGCATGTCCATGATAAGAAGTTTTGCGCTCGCATTCGCAGGCGCTGTCTTATTGCAACCCGTCCACGGGCAGACTGGAGCTGCGGATCAGGGCGCCGCTGCCCAGGCTCCGATTCTTCAGCAATACGACCAGGCGATCGATCAGGTTGCCGAGCGCGCGATGCAGTCGGTGGTGAAGATTGAAGTGACCGGTTATGGGGTCCCCGAGAGCGACAAGACGATGGCGCAGCCGGACCAGGGGCAGCAGGCGTCGCAGCAGTCATTGGAACGGCAGCGCTCCATCGGCTCAGGAGTGATTGTCGATCCCGATGGGTACATCATCACCAACAATCACGTGGTTGCCGGCGCGCTGCGTATCCGCGTGATCATTGCGCCGGCCACGGTGGAGTTGGTGACGGGAAACACGAATCTTCACAACCCGCAGCGGGTGTATGAAGCGAAGCTGATTGGAAGCACACGCTATGCGGATTTGGCCCTGCTCAAGATTGAAGAAAAGGGTCTCCCTTACATTCCCTTGCCCGAGCTATTCCGGTTTCGCTTGGGCCAAACGGTGATTGCGATCGGCGCGCCTGAAGGTCTGGACCATACGGTCACCAAAGGAATCATCAGCGCGGTCGGCAGGCAGCCCGAGGTTGACCGGCCCATGGTCTATGTGCAAACCGATGCGCCCATCAATCCCGGGAACAGCGGCGGTCCGTTGATCGACCGGAATGGTAACCTGGTGGGAATCAACACATATATTGTTACGTCTGGCGGAGGAAACGAGGGTCTTGGATTTGCCATTCCGGAGCCGATCGTGCGTTTCGTTTACAGCGAACTCAAGGAGCACGGAATCGTTTCCAGTGTATCCATCGGCGCCCATCCGCAGACCATCACGCCTGCCTTGGCAGCGGGCCTCAAGCTGCCACAGGATTGGGGCGTGATCCTTTCCGACATCGACGCGGGCGGCGCGGCCGAGGCAGCTGGCTTGCGACCGAAGGATGTGGTGATGGCAATTGACGGCGGAAGAATGGATTCACTGCCTAAGTACACCGCTTTCCTCTACGTGCATAAGCGCAACACGCCCTTGAGAATGGAAGTGCTGCGCGATGGGAAACCACTGACGGTCTCGATCACCCCGGTCGATGCGCCGCCGGTATTGGATAACTTATCCGACCTGATTGATCCCAGGAAGGATCTGATTGCTTCTCTGGGAGTTTTCGTGATTGACCTCAAGGCCTCCTCACTGGTCGCCGCGCTGAGTCTCCGCTCCCAGAACGGAGTTCTGGTGGTTGGTCTGCTCTCGGGGGAGCCGGCCACGGCAGCCGATCTTGCGGTGGGTGACGTGATCCGCGCCATCAATGGGAAGCCGTTGGACAATACGCAGCAGTTGCGGCAGACGCTCGCCGGATTCAAAACCGGCGATGCGGTGGTACTGGAGGTGGAGAGGCAGGCTGTTCTGCAGTACGTCGCGTTTGAGGTGGAATAAAGCTGCGCGGGAGAAGACCCCTGGGGAAAATGGTGCATCTATCTAGGTCAGGAGATAAGACTATGCCTAATCAAGCTGCTCCAAACCTGGGAAAGACTGAAAAGCCGGCGACTCTGGATGTTCACAACCCAGAAACCGGCGAAGAAAAAGCAATAGATCGCGTGGCTGACCGGGCTGCGGAGAAAGCCGGAAAGTCCGAAAAAAGCTTCGACAGCGAGCACGGTATTTTCACAAAATAGCGGACAAGCGTCGGCCGCTCTATCCCTGGCGCAACTGCTGGGTGCCCCATATCTCGCTCGTTTTTCGCGAGATGTGGGATACCACAGCACTTGACGTGCCTTTTTGTCCTTACCACCGAAAGCCGACCTGTCCCGACGTGACGCCCAAGTGTGCGTCCGAATCGATCGCGCAGTGATAGTCGCTATATCAGTTTGCCGTACCAGGCGAGACCCGGCGATGTTCTATCGCCGCATAGAGATCAAGCTTGGGATCACGTCCTTACGTTCCGATCGTGACCTTGCCCGGTTGGTCGATGAGCGCCTGCCTCTGTCCTCCGTGGAGTCGCTTTGCGGTCATGGGCTGAGCGCCGAGGAAATTTACAGCTTCATCATTCCGCGGCGGACTTTAGTGCATCGGAAAAGCCGTCATGAATCACTGACCCACGATGAATCCGACCGTGCCGTGCGCATCGCTCGTATGACTTCCCTGCCCGAAGAGGCGATGATGCGAAGGCCGCATGCTGGCTACGAAAGGCGAAGACGCGGTTTGAGGGGCGTAGCGCCCTTGAGATGCTGCGAGCCGAAGCAGCTGCGCGCTTGCAATTCGACTACGGATTCGCCGCGTGAGCCATGATCAGGCCTTGCTGACCGAATCAGAAAATAATTTCCCTAAGCTTTAATCGAAATCGCCCTGAATCGAATCTATATCTACAGCAACTCGAATACCGACCTGTGAAGGGCGCAAATGGATGTGTTTGCGGGCGAGGAATCGCACGCCTCCTTGAGTAGACGAGATCGCTATTCAAGGAAGACGCTGGCTGTTCAACAACAGATGAGATGGTAAGACATGCCCCAGGACCACAATGTTCGCAACCGAAACCATTACGTAGACTCCAACCGTCTGCATCTGAACAGGTTGATCGTTCCGGTAGACCTGATTAGGGGGACTTATCGCGCTTATCGCGCTTATCGCGCACTTTTCTTTTGCGCCGCGCCGGCGCTTTATCATCGCCGCTCTCGCACCGGTACTTAGTCCGCTTAGTCCGCTTAGTTCGCTTAGTTCGCACAACTTCTTCGCGTCACCCAACGTGAGCCTGCCCCAGGACGATTGTTTGATGATTGCCTTTCGAGCACCCATCGGCCTCGCTCCGCGGGCATAGCAAGTGCCGCGTTCGTGTGGGCGCCGCGCCCCTCCAGGAGAGGTGGATAGAACTACAACTGCGGCGCCGGGAAGACGCCTCCTCTTGCGTTCCCATAGGTGGGCCTGTATATTTCCCCTATTGCTTCGCAATAGGAGAAATACATGGGTGAAAAAGCCGATGTCTGGCAGGGCACACTTGCGCTGATGGTCTTGCGTACGCTTGAGACACTCGGTCCGCTGCATGGTTACGGGCTGGCGCGTCGCATCGAGCAGACCAGCGGCGATCTGCTGCAATTGAACTACGGCACGCTCTATCCGGCCTTGCTAAAACTCGAACAGGAAGGCTTTATCCGCTCCCGCTGGGGCGTCTCTGAAAATAACCGCAAGGCAAAATTTTATGAGCTCACCAAAGCAGGCCACCGCCAGTTGAAGAAAGCCGCCGCGGATTGGGAGCAGACTACCGCGATCCTGGCGCGCTTCCTTACTCCGGCGGGAGAAGCATAAGGAGACGCGATGCGCACACTGCGAGCCATGGGTCTTCGTCTTCTCGGCCTCTTGCACGCGCGGCGGCGGGAAGACGACTTCGCCGCAGAACTCGAATCACACGTGGCGCTCCATATAGACGAGGGCGTCCGCGCAGGACTAACACCGGAGGAGGCCCGTCGCCAGGCGCTCATCCGTCTTGGCGGCGTCGAGCAAACCCGCCAGGCTTACCGCGAACGCCGCACACTTCCCTGGCTTGATTCGCTCCTTCAGGACACCCGCTATGGCCTCCGCACCCTGCGCCGCAGCCCCGGTTTCACTATCACCGCCGTGCTCACACTCGCCCTTGGCATCGGCGCATGCACCGCCATCTTCAGCCTCGTGAATGCGGTGCTCTTGCGATCGCTACCGTACGGGGACCCTGATCGGCTGGTCTATTTATTCACGCCCAATCCCCACATCTCCGCTCCCCCCGACGCCATGTCTCCAAGCTACGCGGACTTCTACGATCTGAAGCAACAGGGTCATTCCTTTGCCAGTATGTCAGTCTTTGAGCAGGCAAGTTTCAATCTCGCGTGGGGCGGTTCGGTGGAGCGGATTGCTGCAGCCCGTGTCGACGAGAGTTTTTTCACGACCCTCCAGTCCGCTCCGGAAATCGGGCGTGCCATCGGGGTCGAGGACAACCAGCCCGGCCATAACCGGGTAGCCATAATCAGCCACGCGCTTTGGCACTCGATGTTCGCGGACAGCAGCGATATCCTGGAGCGTTCGCTGCTGCTGGAAGGCGTCCGTTACAGGATCGTCGGGGTCATGCCGCCGGCGTTCGAATATCCGTCCAACTCCGATCTACCCTACGGAACGGCCTCGATCAAGGCCACGCACATCTGGATTCCGCTTGCGCTTACTTCAAAGCAGAGAGCGGAGCGCGAAATGGGAAACGATGACGCGATCGCTCGCTTGCGCCCTGGCGTCTCCATGAGTAAAGCGCAGTCGGAAATGAGCACCATCATGGTCCGCCTGGACAAGCTTCACAGCGTTCAGATGTTTCCGGAGAGAGGTTGGGGTGCGTTGGTAACCCGCTTCATGGACTACGCCGTCGGCCGCGTGCATCCCCTTATGTGGCTGCTGATGGGTGCGGTCTCGTTTGTACTATTGATTGCGTGCGGAAATGCAGCGAATCTGCTGCTGGCCAGGGCCGCCAACCGGATGCAGGAGCTTGGCATGCGGGTGGCCCTGGGCGCAGGCCGCAGCCGCATCATCCGCCAGCTTCTCACCGAATCGCTACTCATCGCGCTTGCGGCCGGATGCCTCGGAGTTGGCCTCGCCTATGTCTTCCTGCGCATCCTGCCCCGTCTCGATCCAGGCAATATTCCACGCCTCAACGAGGCCTCGCTGGACACGCGGGTCATGCTCTTCACCGTGAGCGTATCTGTGCTTACCAGCCTATTGACCGGCATTCTGCCTGCATTGGCCGTATCCCGGATCAGTCCTACTGGCTTGCTGGCATCGGGGAGAGGGGGCGCTGTGACAGTTACGCATAGCCGCTCGCAAAGCGCCCTCATCGTGGTGGAAGCGGCGCTGGTGGTGGTGCTGCTTGCCGGCGCCGGGCTGTTCATTCGGAGTTATCTGAACGTGGAATCGGTCACGACAGGATTCTCGCCCGCCACCGTCACCATGAACATCGGGCTCGATGCGCGGTATAGCGAACCACAACAGCGTCAAGCTTTTTTCAAGAATCTCATGGGCAAGATCAGCGCTCTTCCGGGTATAGAGTCGGCAGGGGCAATCGACTATCTGCCTCTCAGTAATTCCGAAAGCACGGGTTTCTTTTGGGTAGATGGCTTCGCAAACCAGAAAGATCAAATGGCCGAGGGGCGCTCGGTCACACCGCAGTATTTTCGAGCGATGAACATTCCTCTGCTCGCCGGACGCTTCTTTACCGAGGATGACGTTTCCAGCGCAGCATCGCCAACCATCGTCAACCAACAATTTGCCAAATTATATTTTGCAAACCGCAATCCCATTGGAGCGCGGATCAGCACCGACGATAACCATGCGAAGTGGAGTACCGTCGTCGGCGTGGTCGCCGATGTGCTTCACCTCACCCTGGAAGAAGCTCCGCAGCCTCAGATATACGTCCCCAGTTACGAGTTCGGCGGTGCATATGTTGCCGTGCGCTCAGCGCTGCCACCCTCCACGGTCGCTTCCGAGATCCGAAGCACCTTGAAGGGCATAGATCCCAACTTGCCGCGTGCCGATGTTCTTACAATGGGCGACCTGATGACTGCGGCAAGTGCCCGGCGTCGCTTTCAAACATCGTTGCTCACTGTTTTTGCCGCCATCGCTCTGTTGCTGGCGATGGTTGGCCTCTATGGTCTCATGGCCTATTCCGTGAGCTGCCGGACCCGCGAGTTCGGCGTTCGCATGGCCCTCGGTGCGCGGCGGACGGACGTTATGCTGCTTATTTTAAGAAAGGCAATTTTCCTGTTGGGGTTAGGCCTGGTCTCCGGGTTTGCCTGCTCCTGGATCGCGTTGCGGGCCATCAAAGCTTTTCTTTTTGGTGTTGGCGAACACGATCCAGCCACGATTTTGTTGGTCTGTATTCTGCTTGCGGTGTGCGGCCTCGTCGCCGCGGTGATCCCGGCCCGCCGTGCCGCCTCCATCGATCCCATGCAGGCGCTACGGACGGAGTAAGGCGCAACTGCGGTCAACACGCGGACTTGATGGTCAACGAGGCTTCATCCCAAACCACAGGGCTCTTCCTGAAATACGATTCGTTCGCGAGGTGGCAGCCGAGAGCGGCATGATGTCCGAAGACCGCGTCCTGAACGACCGGCTGACGCGACTGAACCGACTGGAAGAACTTCCACAAATGCGGCCGCAGATCGTCGTAATCATCTCCGGTATAGGTTAGGGTCTCGAGGGTCGGCTCTTTCCCAGGAACAGGATCGTGTTCCTCATGCCACTGCTTGACATAGGCGCTCCTGAGGCGCCCGGGGTACGAGCTTGTGTAGTAGCTCGGGGATTCGTCTACGCCCGTCTGGGGGATATGGGTAACACTGGTCCCACGGAGTTCGATGATTCCCTTCGAGCCCATAAAGCGCGTAACCTCGTCCGACTCCGTGCCCAGCGATAGCCGCATATACACAGGAACGTTGTCGTATTCGAAGAGAACAGCCTGGACATCGGGCATATCCCGCCCATCTTTCCAGCGGTAGATGCCGCCAAAGGTCGAGACACGTTTGGGAACTTCATTGATGCCGAGCACAAACTGCATGCCGCTGATCAGATGAACCAGCAGGTCACCGGCAACACCGGTGCCGTATTCCCTCCAACAACGCCAACGAGCAAACAAATTAGGATCGAGCGGCCTTTTGGGAGTGGTTCCAAGCCACGTGTCCCAATCCAGGTTGGCCAGGGATAAGTCGGGGGGAGGGGGATATTCCCAGGCGCCTGTGGGACTGTTTCTGCCCAGGGACGCTTCGACCAGGCTCAGATCGCCAATGGCGCCCTGCTGGTAAAGCTCCTTCGCCTTTGCGCACAAGACGGAACTTGTGCGCTGCGCGCCTACCTGCACGATGCGATTTGTCTTTTGCGCCGCCGCAACCATGGCGATGCCGTCGGCGGGGCTGTGAGACATGGGTTTCTCACAGTAGACGTCTTTGCCCGCGGCCAGGGCATCGACGACCACCTGCTTATGCCAGAAATCGGGGACCGCCACGATGATGGCATCGATCGACTTATCGCCCAGCAACTCCTGGTAGCGTCGTGTGGTCTTGATCGGTTTGCCGACAATCTCCGTTGCTAATTCGTGACGGCCGTCATAAAGATCAGCCGCGGCTACGCATTCGACACCTGGGAGTTTGACTGCCGTGGTGAGCAGTCCGGAGCCCTCCATGCCGACGCCGACAATCCCGAAACGAACTTGATCGCTGGGCGCAGCCGTTTGTGCCGCAGCCGCCAAGGATTCGGATTCCAGAAACATGGAGCTGCCGGCCAAGGAAGCTCCTGCAACTCCAGCGGTCGTCTGTAGGAATTCGCGTCGCGAAAAAACGGCTTTGCTCATTGGTTCTCCCGTCACCCTCAGAACATGAATCTGATGGCGAACTCTATCACAATTTCACAAAGGACTTCGTGCGGTACATCCAGAACAAAATCAACCAGATGATCATGAACGCAACAGATGCCTCAAGAAGGTTGTTGTAGCGTCCAACCCGGGGAAGGAGGTTCCCGACAAAGATGTTCCCCAGGTTGCGAAAATCGAACAGCATCGTCGCCATATAGACCGCCAGCGCATTTGTCCCGATGACGACAAAGCCGAAGGCCCACCTCCGGTAGCCACCAACATCGACAATTAGATAGAAGACCGCCAACAGGAGACAGCTTATCCCACCAGTCACCAGAACAAACGAGCTCGTCCAAAGCAGCTTGATGATTGGAAACCAGAGGCTCCAGATGAGCCCCAGGCTCACGATGCCCACGCCGCCGACGGACAGGAAGAGAAATTTGTCCTTTGCTGAACGAGCGGAACGCAGCACGTTACCGGCCAACCCACCGATCAAGACCGAGGCAGCAAATCCCAGGTAGCTCAGAAACCAGGTATTCTCTCCGTACGCGAACCTTCCCAGGACAAGGTGGTCAACGTACGTAGCCGCATTTCCAGTAGGAGTCAATACGCCCCGCCCTACGCCCGGGACGGGGATAGTGATGAGTAATATCCAATAAAGAATCAGGAACACGGCAATCGCAATCGCCTGCCCCTTCGGTGCAAAACACAACATCACCACGGTTGCAATCAGGTAGCCGGCGGCGATACCGTGCAGCACGCTGTAACAGGGATGAAGCGTAGCCAGATTGAATTGCAGCAGATTGCCCTGAGCCATCATTCCCAGCACGAATAGAATCAGCGCCCGCTTCACGGCGTGAAGGTACAAGACTTTGTCAGTGGCTCCGCTCAACTTTCGCCTGGCCAGGGAGTACGAGAGCGACACTCCCACCATAAACATAAAGAGGGGCCAGATCACGTCGTAACAATGCAGCCCCTGCCAGCGAACATGCTCTAGTTGCAGCACGGCTAGCTCTGATAGTTTGCCCGGAAACACCTGGGCCATTCCCTTGATAATCTCCTGACCGCCGATGATCCAAAACATGTCGAATCCCCGCAGGGCGTCCAGCGACAGTAGACGTCCATGTACAAGCGGACGCGGCTCAGCGACCGGCTGCTCAAGAGTCGCATGTGGCAAGTCCTTCACTTTAAGCACCGCATCGGTCTCCTGCCAGGTTATTGGCTTCTGTGTTCTCAAGTTGCAGCTTCCATTTGCGCGCCGGAGCCCAGCGTAGCCTGAAGCATGCGACCTGGACCGCGTCGTTGACAAGAATTCTTTTTACTAGCAGAACCGACAGAGCTGGACGGGTTCCAGCGCCGTGCTATCCCATTTGTTGCTCAGTGAGAGACGAAATCTGGAGAGGGTTGACCGGCTACGACGGCTGGGTGCCCCATTCAAGCCGTGTTTTGGCTTGAGTGGGATACCATGGCGCTGGAACCCATCCGGTTCTGTCGGCAAAGTTGAGCATGCAAAATCGTCACTCTGTCAGTGTCTGCTAGAGTTCATTGTTATGGAACATTCCATCCGTTTCTCCATCGCTCGCTCTTGCCTTGTCTCGACCTTCGTCCTGCTACTGTGCGCCACACCCCATCTACTCGAAGCACAAGCGCCCACCGTGCCGGAATGGGCCCAGCCGGGTTCCCCTACCCATGTCCAGGTTCCACCGCCGGCGGATTTTCATCGGCCGAGTACGAATTTCGACACACCGATCGGGGTATTTCAGGGCCAATCAGACGTTGGCAGCGCGGTGGTACCGGGTAGCGCTAGCTATGACCCCGCGACCAAGCAGTACACCATCAGTTCCGCCGGTTACAACATCTGGTACTCGCGCGATGAGTTCCGCTTTTTGTGGAAGAAAATGAGCGGTGACGTTTCGCTTGCAACCGACGTTACCTTTCCTGACCCCAAGGGCTACGGCGATCGCAAGGTGGTGCTGGTCATCCGGCAGAATCTCGAAGACGACTCCAAAGAAGCCATGATCGGCGAGCATGGGGTGGGCATGATCCACCTGGCGTGGCGTGCGGACAAAGGCGCGTTGATGAAGGATATGCAGTACCGCTTCGGCGGAACGCTCGCCGGGGTCAAGGCAAAGCGCATCGGAATCGAAAAGCATGGCGACTCCATCGCGATCTTTGTAAGCCTGCAGGGCGAACCCATGCACCAGCTTGGCCCACCCATCCAATTGCACTTTGACCAGCCGTTTTACGTGGGCGTGGGCTTTTGCTCGCATTTACCCGCTACAACGGATACGGCAGTGGTTTCCGATGTCGTTCTCGAGCACTCCGCGGGCAAGGTACGCTAGACCCGGGCCGGGCTGCTGCTTAGAAAGAAATTCGAGGTCGTGCAATGGCGAACATTATCCGCTTCGTATTGGGAAATTTCACTCTTACCTTCCTCGTCATTGGTTTGATTGCGTCAGGGGTGGCGCTCCTTCGCAAGCCAAAACCTTTGACCACGCCGATTGTGGTTGAAGCAGTCTTTTCGTATTTTTTGCTTTTCTCCATCGGGTTCAGCCTTCTCTATAACTTCGTGCTGCATAGCTTTATGGGCCAGATGACCGCAGGCTTTATCGGCTGGGCAAACAGCCCGTTCCAAAAGGAGGTCGGCTTCGCCAGCCTGGGATACGCGGTTGTTGGTTTTCTTGCCTTCAAACGAAGCTTCGATCTTCGGCTGGCGGCAGTCACGGGGCCGGCGTTGTTTCTTTTTTGCGCCGGGATCGGTCACGTTTATCAGATCATCACGGCTCACAATTTCGCACCGGGAAATGCGGGTGTGATTCTCTATATGGACTTCCTGATTCCTTTAATTGGTTTTGTGTTGCTATGGCTGCAGCACCGATACCAACAGAGATAAGCGACTAAAAGCTATGGTGGGCTTCGCCCGTCCTAATGGGTTCTGTTAGGTGGCTGATGCGGAGCCTGTCTAGCCCCACCATACCTCGCCCGGTGCAAGGTGGGCGCGCACATAGTCGGGATTCGGTTCCACCCCCAGGCCGGGCTTGTCCGGCACTTGAATTCTGCCGTCTTTCACCAGGGGTCCGTCATGGAGGACAAATTTCTCCCAGGTTAGCGACGGGTCGCCCTGATAAAAACCCCAGGGGAGTTCGTGAGTCTTCAAAGCAGCGGGACCCAGCGGGGGGCTAAGCGCCAGCTCGTGCGCTTTGAAATCACGGATTGCTGCGGCACAATGCGCCGAAGCGATGGCGCCCAAAGGACCGATTGCGTTGTGCGCCGATACAGGGATGTTGAAGATGTCGGCCAGATCCGCAATCTTCTTCGATTCAAGTAACCCACCGGACTTTGGTATGTCGATCTGCACGATCTTGCAGCCCTGGTGAACGATGAAGGGCATAAAGCCACGGCGCGTATACAGGTTTTCGCCGGTAAGGATGGGTACGGGAGATTCCTCTGTGAGCTTGACCCAGGACTCGGAGAAGTCGGGATCCATGGGGTCCTCAAGCCACATGGGCTGAATGGGCGCAACCGCGCGCGCCAGGTTCAGCGCATCCGACATGTCCAGCTCCCAGTGGCAGTGGACGGCAATTTCGAAACGGTCGCCCAGCGCCTCGCGCACGTTGGCGAAACCTTTAGCGTTGATTTCCAAATCACGCAGACTAAGCTGCCGGCTGTTAAAGCGGGCGTCCCCCGGGACAAGACCGTAGGGATCCCCTGCGCGCCGGATGTCCGTCTTTACCGCTTCAAAGCCATAGCGATGTTCCTTGACCATCGCCGCCCACTCGCGGCAGGAGGCAGGGTCAAGAAAATCTGCCGGGCTGGTGGTAAGGTAGGCCCGCACTCCGGTGCGGTATTGACCACCCAATAGCTTGCAGACAGGCACCCCGAGAAGCTTTCCGGCGAGATCCCAAAGCGCAATCTCAACTCCGCTGATGGCGGTGATGGTTACACCACCAATCGCGCCTGCACCCCCGGTTCGCAGGATCATCTGGGTGTATAGCGGGTCGATGTCCAATGGGTCCTGGCCCATGACCGTGTCCCGCAGATATCCCAGCATCACATCTTTGATCCCGAACCCCCAATAGGCCTCACCGTATCCAGAGACGCCGGCGTCGGTATCGATGCGAACCAGGGTATTGCCTCCGGGCTTGCCCACGACCATCACTTTCAAATCGGTGATCTTCACCTTCTTACTCAAGGGAGCCGCAAGGGCTGTGTAGTGGCCCAACACCGAGGATGCAGGAACCAATGCTGCGAGCCCCTGGAGCAAATCTCTTCTCTTCATCGGCTACCCCTGATGACAGGTTGGTGTCACAATCGATTGAACTATGAAAATGAAATGATGATCGATCCCATTTATAGCCCAATCTATTAAGTTTTGGGGTAACGAATCGTCTTCTTCGCGCGTAGTTCGTTAGGGAACTAAGATGGCTGAGGCACACGCGATGCCGGCCAAATTGAGGAACGCAATGGAACAGGATTTGCAGGACACACTTTCGCTTCTCGCCCGCACACCGGGCGTTCTCAATGCGCTTCTTCGTGAGCAACCGGAAATTTGGACGTCGCGAAATGAAGGGGATAACACCTGGAGCGCCTTCGAGGTGGTCGGCCATTTGATTCATGCCGAACGCACCGACTGGATGCCGCGGGTCAGGATCGTATTGCAGTCCGGCGAGGCGCAGGCGTTTCCGCCTTTTGATCGTTGGGGAATGGCACGAGAAATCCAGGGTAAGTCCCTGGCGGAGTTGCTGGATGAATTTGCTGGTTTGCGCTCAGAGAACCTGGATCAACTGCGCGCCTTGAACCTGCAGCCAGCAGATCTTCAGCGGCGTGGACGACATCCCGCCCTCGGCGTGGTTACTCTGTCAGAGCTCCTGGCCACCTGGGCGACGCATGACTTAACGCATCTGCACCAGATCTCACGGGTCATGGCCCATCAATACCGTGAAGCCGTGGGCCCGTGGAGCGCATATCTCGGTGTGCTGCGATGCGCCGGCCACAGCTCTTGATCGGGCATCGCTCTTCGCCTAAGCCGTGGGAACCAGGATCTGGGTTATTAATTCCGCTTCCGGCGTCGTTCTCGGATCGTTCAAGTAGTTCTCAATGAAGTAGTCGTCGCGCAGCGAGAGCTTCATCTCGGAAACAATCTGCATCACCCGGCCGGTGGCGGGACCCAGCTCCGAGTAAGGGCCAGTCAAGACGAAGCGGCTGAACTTGCCTCCTCGAAATTCGGTATAGCCGAGGCCTTCGGGCACCACTGCGGGATGGGCGCCGACCGAGACCCCGGCACGGTATATCATCGGCTCCATTTTGTAGAGGCTCATGTATCCCGTGATCTGATTGTGCTGGGCGATTCCGGCAACGAATGTATGCAGGCTCTGCCAAGCCTGGGGAGCATTGGTTTGGAAAGGTCCTACTCTCTCGACGAACACGTAATGGGTTTTAGGCCAGGTTACGACTTGGGGCTTTTCAGTCAGGTTCATGGCTTCCCCCTCGGCGTTAAATCCTTGGGCATCCAGAATACTCGCTTATTCCTATCTGAGCACGCATTTGATGGGGTACGAGCGGCACGGCTGAAGCCGTGCCCTTGGTTGAGCGAGTTCGTCCCTGTGGCTAACCTCATTTTTTTAGAACGAAAACCGCGCTGCAATTTCAATCTGGCGCGGGGTGTAGAGAAAACCGCTGTTGTTGGAACTGGTGACCTGACCATAGGTGGATTGATAGGTTGCAGTACCGCTCAATGCACCGGTGGAGGAGAGCAGGTAAGCGGTATCGTTGATGCCGTCGATGTTCTGGTGGTTGGCGATATTGAAGACATTGGCCAACAGCTGCAACTGGTAGCCCTCCTTGATGGTGAATGCCTTCTGAGCGCGAATATCGTCAACGATGTGCCTGGGGTATTGCTTGGTGTTGGGTCCAATTCCAGGAATGAGCGCAGTAGCACCTCCGGCCCCGTTCCAGTTTGTAAGAACCGCGTCGGAGGAGTTGTAGCTGCTCACGCTGAGCGTGTAGGGCAACCCATTTTGCATCTGGAAGCTGTTATCGAGACTCCAGTCATTGGTCAGATATTTGAGCCAGGTTCCGGAGTGGAGGTTAGGAAAGGTGTAAAGGGCGTAGGCCACAAACCGATTGGGTACGTTGTACGAGGAGTTTCCGTAGTTGATGCGCGAATTCCCGAAGGGGTCGTACCAGTTATTTGTCGCAGTGGTGGTAGAGGAATTTTGCGCGAAGTCGAGAGCGTGCGACCAGGTATAGTTGGCGTCAAACTGGATACTGTGCAGAGAGTGGTTTTGAATTTCCGCTACAAAAGCATTGTAGTTCGACGTGATGTTGCTGGTTAGCTCTGAGATGCTTTGATATTTGGCCGCGGCAGGGCCGAAGAGGCCTGTGTTGCCGTAGCTGGTGTAAGTGGGAACGCTGTAGACAGTGCCGTTCCGCAATGGACCCTTTTGCGTACTATCGACAATGCTAATCTGCACGTCTTTTACCGTCGCTGGATTGAGGTTGAGGTCGAGAAAGTTCGGCAGATGGCGCCCCAAAGCACCGAGATAGCTTACCTGGAAAACCGTTCCGCGGCCCACAGCCTGTTGGACCATGAGATCGAACTCATGCACCATAGGGTTTTGCAGGTTGGAAGCGAGGAAATAGGAACTCGGTGTCGGCGCCGCGCCCGTAGTGCTGACGATGTTGGGAAGCTGCGGACCGGTCGCAGGCCTGTACTGCGTAGTGTATTGACCATTTGGGCTACCAGTGTCGAGCAGCACATTGAGCAGATTTCCGTTCGTGATTCTGCCATAATACAGGCCGTAGCCGCCACGCAATACAGTTTTGCCTGAGCCGTAAACGTCGTAGGCAAACCCGACCCGCGGCCCGATGTTATTTTTATCGCTGGGATGGTTGGTCAGCCCAGGGTATGGGGTGAAACTGCCAACCGCAGTGGTGAGGTTTGACGCCGGAGAAGGCAACGCTTCGTAGTCATAGCGCACACCAAGTTGTAACGTGAGACGTGGGTTCAACTTCCAGTTGTCCTGGGCGAAGAAGCCATAATCCATCGTCGATATGGCAAAGATAGGAGGCCCGAATCCCTGATAGAAGCTGGAATAGCAAGGATCATTGCCCACAGCGCTCGTGGTCGCGGTCGCAGCGGCGGATGCGCTGCTGTTGCACGTTGAATTCGCTCTGCCTTTATTCAGCAGGTCGTTAATGTAGTTGCTCACATAGGTGTAAGTGTAGTCACCGTTGCTTTCGTAGGTGTTGTTGATCAGGTCGTAGTTGTGCACCGTGTCGACGCCGAATTTAAGGCTGTGGTTGCCGCGGCTGTAGTAAAGCGTATCGCCGATCTGCCACTTCCGCTCGTCGGGGAGAGCCTTGCGGTAGGAATAATAAGGGGAACCCAGATAGAAGCCGCTGGTCGACGTGGCCAGCCCCACTTCGGGCACATTGCCGCCGGTGCCGACAAGATTATTCTGGGTGTAAGCGCTGTAGGGCTGCTGGCTCTCGTCGTTCAGCTCCCGCCCATACTGGTAAAGCAGTTCATTGCTGATGTTGTCTCTGATCATGCTGGTAAGCTTGGCAACGCCGTAGTCCAGCTTGACATAGTCATTTCCCCAGGTATCGACTGCGTAGTCGTCAGTGGCTGTGGTCTGCACACCGCCCGGTGAGGACCAGCGGAGACGATGGTAGAGCACGCTCAGGTGTTCTCTTTGGTTAATTTGATAGTCCAACTTGGGCGTGTTGATCTCCTGGTAGCCGGTGCGGGGTACGGTTCCGAGATCGGTGAGAAGGCCGGCAATCGCGCTGTCATAGGCAGCGACACCTTGCGCGTAGGTTAAGCCCTGGCGAGCGGCCAACGTGCACACCTGACTGTCCAGAGTGTAGTTGGGGTCAGTGTTCGCTCCGGTGCCGTTGGTCAGGTAACCGGTCGCAAGATTGCATGTATTCGTACCTGTCAATGCAGGCGATGGCTGCGCGTAGAAAGCACTTGCAGAGTGTGGAATTGCTGTTCCCGGAAAAATGCGGTTGTGCGTATCGAAGGTGTAAATCCAGAACAGCTTGTCCTTGATGAGTGGTCCGCCAACCGTAAAGCCGTAAATCTTTCTCAAGTCCTCAGGCTTGAATGGAGTGCTGGTAAAGGTATAAGCACCTGTGGCCGGGTTCTGGGTAGCTACCGTCCTGTTTGTGAAGTCGTTGTACGCAGCCCACTTGCTCTCACGATCATAGAAATAGGCTTCGCCATGCAGCTGATTGGTGCCACTCTTGGTTACAGAATTGATGACGCCGCCGGCTGCGCGCCCATACTCTGCCGCGTAAACGCCGGTGTTCACGGCAAACTCGCGTACAGCGCTGCCTGAGGTGGAATAGGCTTCGCGTGTGCGGCCGCGTTCCTCAGAGTAATAGGCCTGGTTGTCATCCGCGCCGTCGATCTCCACATTATTCAAGATCGGGCTTATTCCCCGAACGCTGACCAACCCGTAGCCATTGCTATCCGAAACGACCCCGGGCGTGGTCATGGCCAAGCTCGACCAGCGGCGATTGTTAATGGGAATGGTGTCCAGCGCAGTTTTGTTTAGCGTGCTGGTAAAGTCAGGGGAATCGAAGTTGAGCACAGGCGACTCCCCGCTGACCTCGACGGTGGAGTTCGACGAAGCGACGGCGAGATGCGGTTCCAGGTTGGTCATCTGGCTCACCTGGACAATCACATTGTTTTCACGAAAGCCGGCGAAGCCGGGCGCGGCGATGGAAACCGTATAGGTCCCAGGCTCGAGCAACGGCGCCTTGAAAAACCCGCTGGCGTCGGATTTCACCTGGAACTGCGCACCGGTACCATCGTTCACGATGCTGATAGATGCGTTCGGAATGGCTGCGCCGTTGACGTCGAGGATTGTTCCTCCAACCGCCCCCTGGGTTGCGGATTGGGCGTTCGCCCGGCTTGCGAGTACCAGGCAGATGGCCAGGAAGAGGGTACAAGCCCTGCGCATGAGATAGCGGTTTTGCATCGAAAAATGCCTCCCTTAAAATAAACTTGATCGCTGCCGCTTCTCGCAGCTCGAATGATGGCGACTATCAACTTTTTGGCCGCTACGGTTCCTGATAAATGCAGTGATCGCAATCGCATCTTCGGCGAGAGACACCGGTATCCAGGCTTCTTCCGCGGGCCTTTAGGAACACGGTTCTCCATCTTGGACTTCAACCGTACGGATATTTTTTTCTTGCACAATCGTGAGGAGGATCGCGGACGAGGATCGCGATCTCGCTGTTTTTTGGGGCGTCTATGTGTCCCGCGCGCGGCCCTTTAGTGCATACAGAACTCAGACACGTTCACGCTCGTCTGCAGCAGGCCAAATGAAATGCATAATGGTCTTATAGAACCATAGAAGTTTTAAAATACCGTAAACAAGGGGAAGTTGCGAACTCGTTCAGAACAGTTTCACTGCATGACCAATTATTTTCATCGGACTTTTCCTCACCCGCCTGCTCGTTCACCAGATCGAAAGATTAGTAGTACAGCAACAGTGACGTACAAGTAAGAACAACTGCCGGCAACCGATATTCCCCGATTGTTCATCCAAGTTGCGAACACGGGCTCAATGACCAAGGGTTTGGGTGAGACATGGTAGCCCACTCAAGCACCCAACACCTTTGGTTGCTGGTGTGACACACCTCTAACTATGTTGGACTGGTTTTCTGGCCGATCGCTTCGAAGCTACTTTGCGTAGGCTCTGCCGCGCAGGGCTGGTTGATTCGCGGATGACGAGTTCAGGCTCTACCGCTACCTGCGGTGGAGGTTTGGTCTCCGAAGGCCGCAGTTGTTGGAGCAATAACTGGACGGCCAGTTCGCCCATCTGATGAAGCGGCTGGCGAATCGTGGTCAGACTTGGCGTCTGAAAGGCGGCTTCTTTGATGTCGTCGAAGCCCACGACCGACACATCCTGAGGAACGCTTAACCCGGAGTCATGAAGCGCACGAATACAGCCTATGGCCGCAACGTCGTTGAAAGACAGTACGGCGGTAAAGCTGCGATGGTGAGTGAGCAACTGCTGAACGACGGGATAACCCAGCTCAGGCGAGGTCAAATCCTTTTCCAGTTGGATGGTTAATTCGGGCCGGATAGAGAGACCGAGGTCCTGCGCCACCTGGACGATGCTGTGCCACCTGGCGTCGGAATCGGAGCTGTAAGGCTGGCCACGCATGAATGCGATGGTGCGATGCCCGAGGTTGTAGAGATGACAAAGCGATAATTCCGCAGCGCGGCGATGGTCGAGCACAACATTGGTCACTCCGCTCATACGCTTGTGGCCGGCAATCGCAACCACGGGCAGCGGAATCTTGTGAACTAAATTTGTGTCGATCGCAATCAGACCCTCCGCGCCCCGGCTGATCAGCATGCGGGGATACTGCTCGATCAGGTCAGGCCGGTGGCGGTGGTGGGCGATGAAGTAGAAATACTTTTCCTCGAGAAGCCGGTCTCCAATCCCAGTCATCACTTCGGCGTGATAGCCGTCGGCAAGCACCGGTACCAGGATGCCGATGGTCATGGTGCGGCGATTTCTCAAGGATCGGGCGAGGAAGCTGGGCTCATAGTTGAATTTGAGCGCTGCCTTGCGGATTCGCTCCCGCGTAGCTTCAGGAATGGAGCGTCCCGGAACCTCGTTCAGAACGACCGATATCGTCGTCGGATCGAGATTGAGATAAGCCGCAAGGGTCTTGAGACTGACGGGGCCAGCAGGCTGGCTATCGTCGCGGGTACGCTTTCCCATCGGACTGCCGGAAACCTCATTCGTGCAAAAGCGGTTTGACTATAAAATACCAGCCGCGGCGCTTCTAAACAATAGTTTGTCTAGATACTTTGCGGGAACCCATCAGAAGCCGCCTGGCGCCCCCGGCTTCCCTGCCGCGCCGCTGCGCGCGGGGGATATGCCCTCTCCTTCTTTCAGAGTGTAGAAGTGATCTGCCGCCACATTGGTCAGCGTCTCCACCTTTCCCGAGGGCCAAAAAACCTCCAGCTTATCCACCTTTTCGTGACCGCCGAGGCCAAAATGGATCCTCAGATCGCTCTGCGAAAGGTAGCTTCCCCCGCTCTGCACCTGTTCCAGCTGCACCAGATCGCCGGCCGTTGCGCGTATCCGCGCGTTGAGCGCGAGCCGGTTGCCTTTCGCCCCCTCCAGTTCGAAGCTGACCCAATGGTTGCGAGGTCCCCCCTGCGTCTGCAGGATCATCGGTTCACCTTCCAGGTTCTCCACTACGATCTCCAGGCGGCCATCGTTGAAGAGGTCGCCCACGGCGAGCCCGCGGCTGACCTGCGGTGTCTGAATCGCCGGCCCGGCAAGCTTACTTATGTCACGAAAAGTGCCGTCGTGCTGGTTGAGATAGAGGAGCTTGGGCTCGTGATAGCTGGTGCCGATGTCCTTGGTATCGACCTGCGGATAGACATGCCCGTTAACGATGATCAGATCAGGCCAGCCATCGTTATCCAGATCGAAGAAAGCATCGCCCCATCCGACATACGGCGTGGTGCTGCGAGCAATACCGGCAGCATAGGAGACATCGGTAAAGTTGAGGGCCCCATTGTTGCGGAACAAGGCCGCGTACTCGTCGCTGAAGTGGCTGATGGCGAGTGAAAACAGGCCCTTATGTTCGTAGTCACCCAGGGCTACGCCCATGTTGGCTTGTTCGCTGCCGTCGACGTTGACGGCGACTCCGGCATCGAGTGCGACGTCGGTAAAGTGGCCGTTGCCGTCGTTGCGATAAAGGTAGTTGGGCTCTCCATCATTGGCGACAAAGAGATCGAGCCGGCCATCATTGTTGAAATCACACCAGATCGCTGTCAGCCCAAAAAACTTTTGGGCATCGTCCACCCCGGCCGTTTTTGAAACCTCGGTGAAGGTTCCATTGCCGTTATTGTGATAGAGCGCGTCGGGAGACCCCTTCAGGCCTCGGGGCCCGCATTGCACGTTTATGCCATGGTATTGACAGGTTGGCTTGGAGCCGAATTCCGGGAGGTCCTTGAGGTCTAGATCTACGTAATGGGCAACGAAGAGGTCAGTCCAGCCATCGCCGTCGTAATCGCCAAAAGCCGCACCGGTCGCCCAGCCGGAATCAACACCCAGCCCCGCCTGGGCGGTCACATTGCTGAAGGTGCCATCGTGGTTGTTACGGTAGAGAACGATCCCGCCAAAACAGGTGACCAACAGATCGGGCCAGCCGTCATTATCAAAGTCTCCAATGGAGGTCCCCATGGCCCAGCAGGGATAGCCGACACCGGCCTTTTCTGTGACATCGGTAAAGGTGCCATCGTGGTTGTTATGAAAGAGCGCACTGCGCGCTTTGTGGCCGGCCAGCGCCATGTCGATTCCGGGCGCATTGGTAAAGTAGATGTCGGGCCAGCCGTCGCGATCATAGTCGATCAGTGCGACGCCGCCGCTCATCGACTCCACGATGTACTTCTTGGCCGGAGAGGACAGATGATCAAACTGAATTTTCGTGGAGCGCGTGATGTCGACAAGCTGGGGAAGCTCGGAGTGTGGCTGCGCCGATGAGGGCTGCAGTGGCTTGGTGCTGGCCTGACTCGGGCTCGCTTGCGGTTGGCAGCAAGGTACGAGCACGACCGATAAGAGCGTAGCGGCGATGCGAAACCAGCTCATTCGGGCGCCTCGCATCAAGGTCCCTGGTTTCTTTCTCATAGCATCACGGCGAGGTTCGCTATTTCTCCTCTTGCTGCTCGCTGGTGAGCCCAGCTGGATGTAACTGCATCTCTTTGAAATTGGCCTCAAGTTTTTCCTTCATTGCCTTGTATCTCTTGTACTCTTCCACCTGCTGTTGCGCATCGGCAGTCCGTCCCATTTCGCGATAAAGGGTGCTGAGGCGGAAATGGGCGGCGGCGTTGGTCGGCTCCAGTTGGACCGCACGTTCGAGGATCGGCAGGGCCTTGGCTTGCTCATTCATGGCGATGAGGGTCTTGGCCATGCCAAATTGTGCCTCTGCATCATCGGGTTGCAAGCGCAGCGCAGCGTCGTAGTACTTCAGGGCCTGGGCAGAATCCCCTTTGTGGCTGGACAGATCTCCCAACCTGGATTCCGCCTTTTCATCCGATCCATTTTCGGCAAGGGCCGCCTTGTACTCCGCCTCCGCTCCGGACTTGGTCTTGGCATCCTCAGAAACGCCGAGCAACTCTCCGAGCTCAAAATGAATGCCGGGAAGCTTGGGATCGATCGCGAGGGCTTTCTCGAATTGCAACTTGGCGCCGGCGGTGTTGCCCTGTCTTGCCTCTTCGTGGGCCATCATCTGATGCATCTGCGCAGAATCGGGAGCGGCCAGGGCCAGGCTCAGCATGGCTTCGCCAGACAGGTCGGAGTAGACGCGATACGCGGCATAAAGCACTACGGGGTTGGCCGGGTCGACCTGGCGCAGAGCATTCACGACCGAGCTGGCCTTTTCCAGATCCTCGCTTGCTGTGTACAGCTCGACCAGTTCCATACCGATCTGCACCTTCAGCTTTGGCTCCGTGGTGGCGGCGAATGAGGCTTCCAGGTCGGCGACGGCCCGCGCGGTATCTCCGGTGCGCCTTTCGGCCATTCCCAGCAATGCCTGGATCTTGGGCAGGTTGGGCTGCAGGTCAAGTGCGGCTCGCAGATGAGGAGCGGCCTGGGCATAGTCGGCCTGAAAAAATAGTAAGACTCCCAGATTGCCCTGCGCATCAACATTCCGGGGTTCCAGGGCAACAAGTGCCTTCAATTCCGGAATGGCTAGATCTGGGCGCCGCTCATTGAGGTATTGCTGAGCCAACCTGGAATGTTGCGCGGCCTGGTCCTGGGCGCCAGGGGGACCCTGGGCCCGGAGCGGAATGATGGCGAGGAATGCCAGGAAGAGAGTACAGAGTTTTTTTTTGCGCACATCGCCTTCGAATGATACCCCGTGAGCAAGATGAGAGACAAAGGCTTGAAAGTCAAGAAAACCCGTAACTCCCCCGCTGCCATTTCAAGGACGCGACGACCCCCTGCTTTGCCCGTCCCCGGGCATGAAGCGAGGCGGCTCAAAGGCCCAAGACACACGCTTGTTCTGCATCTAGAAGGGGTTGCAAAGGAGGCAAGATAATTCTTGACAACGTCACATCGCTTCCTGTTATATTGCTGGCGCGCGAGCTTTGGCTTACAGACAAACGTTTGTCTTAGCAAACCTCGCCGAGAGTGAGCGCGTTTCGGGTGACCGGGGGGTATTTTTTGCAGACCGAAATGACTTGAAAGCGCGACGCGGCCTGATGGCCATCGTTCGTTCCCCTTCCCTCCCCCTTTGTTGGCGGTATCCAGGCGACCTTCGCATGTTGGACGGAGCCCTGATGTGTGACGTCAACAACCTGCACGAATATCAACAGCCGCTCCCAGAACACGGAGCGCACGATCGTGGTTTGCAGCGGAAGCTCCCAGTGTGTGTGAAATGCAATTAGAACGAGAAACAGAAACAAGACGATGTATCGGCAACATTTTTGGAGGTAGTACCTATGAAGTTAAGAGGATTGACTGTACTGGCCGGAATTGTTCTGGCCCTAGTCTCTTTTCAAGCTGCAATGGCGCAAGCCACGAATGCCGGTGACATCAGTGGCACGGTGACCGACAACACCGGCGCGGTCATACCTGGCGCCACCGTCACAGTGATCAACAATGCTACCGGAGTCAGCCACGATTACACCACCAATGCGGCCGGGATTTACGACACAAATTCCATCGTAGCCGGCGATTACAAGATCACCTTCTCCAAGGACGGATTTACCTCGCTGGTCCACTCTTCGATCACGGTGAACGTGGGACAGCTCCAACTCAATGCGCAGCTGGCGGTGGGCACGGTGAACACCCAGGTCGTGGTGAATAGCGATGTGCCGCTGCTCAATACTGAGAGCGGGGCGTTATCGGCGACGATGAGCTACGAAACAATCAACCAGCTGCCACAGGTGTCATCGATTGGGCAGAATTGGTCCAGCTTTAATATCCTGCAGCCGGGACAGGCGGGAGCTCCAGGGGGCGCACAGGGGTCGACGGGAACAGGAACTTCGAACGGCACGATGCTCTCGGTAAACGGCAACCTGCCCTTCAGCACGGTACTGGCAGACGGAGCCGAGACGACTTTGCCGGCCAGCGCGAACTCCGATATCACGGTTCAGGAAGACATTCAGGAAGTACAGACCAGCAGCTCCGCCTTTTCTGCGCAATACGGGGTGGGGGGCATTCTTTACAACCAGATCAGCAAAGGGGGCGGCGACCGCTTCCACGGTTCCGCGTATGAGTATTTTCAAAATACCGCTCTGAACGCGAACAATTACACGTTCGGTTCGACTGCGACCAAGCCGCAAATTCACTTCCACGAATTTGGGGGCACGGTTGGCGGCCCGATCATCCGGCAGAAGCTTTTCTTTTTCTTCAACTACGATCACATTATCGACAATGGGGGGAGCGCGGCCGCGTTTTACACCACCCCCACGCCGGCGGAATTAAGCGGAAACTTTGCCGGTCTGCCCACCATTTACGACCCCGCGAGCACTACGGTATTTCAGCAGACGGGCACTTTTCTTTATCCCGGCGCGAGCACGCCGACCGCCTGCCCCTGCATCTCGCGCACGCCCTTCCCCAACAACCAGATTCCGGCCGACCGCTTCGATCCCGTCGCCGCGAACCTGCAGAAGTACTTTCCGGCTGCCAACACCGCCGGAACCATTTCCAATGGCCAGGTGATCAACAACTACACGTACACTCCTCCGAACATCAATCCGTTCACCAAGTTTTTTGGGCGCATCGACTATAACCTGACCTCCACGAACAAGATCAATGGCTCGGTCACCGAGGGAAACAATCCCGGCAAAAGTTTTGGTTGGGGAGACTGCCCGATTGACTGCCAGAGCGGAGATGTAAGCAGGATCAATAGCCAGCTGACGGACGTGTGGAGCATCAGCTCGCGCGTCACCAACGAAGCGAGAATAGGCTACACCAACCAGCTTAACTTCTTCGTGCCCTACACTCTTAACCAAGGCTACCCAGCCAAGCTGGGATGGCAATTCGCCAAAGCGGATAACTTCCCCATTATTACGATCACCGGCTTCAATTTCGCCGGCTCGAATCCAAACAGCTCGCTTCTGACCTCGAACATTAACGCGGTCTACAAAGAGCACGCGTTTGCTCCGTCCGACGTGGTTACGATGATCGTTGGGAAGCACGTGCTGCACTTTGGGGGCGAGTTCCTCATCTACCAGAACAACTCAACCGCGTGGGGGAACGTGAACGCGGGGCAGATGACTTATACCGGGAACTATACGCAGGCTTTCATCGGCGACAGCGCCAGCGGCGTCGGCTATGCGGACTTCCTTCTGGGACAGACGCAGAACTGGAATGCGGGCGTAACGCCGGAGTATGGCGGCCGCGAGAAACTGCCCCAGATATTTATTCAAGATGATTACAAGATCAAACCCAACCTGACCGTGAACCTGGGTCTGCGCTACCAGATTCAGACCGGTTGGAGTGAGGTCAAAGGCAACGAAGCCTCTTTCGATCCAACCATTACCAACCCTCTAACCAATACCCCGGGCGCCATCTGGTTTGGTTCTACGCATGCTAATGGCCGCACCCACCTGCAGCATCCGGTCTACGACACCTTTCTTCCTCGCGTAGGTTTCGCCTATCAGCTCAATGAGAAAACTACGATTAATGGCGGCTTTGGTCTTTTTGCGTACAACTGGAGCAATGACCAATATGGCGGGGGAATGGGTCAGGCCTTCGGCTCAAAGGGCAGCGTAAACGACAACACGAACGGGTTAACTCCAGTCGTTATTCTTTCCCAAAGCGGCGCCAACCTGCCATATGTAGCCAATTCGAACTCTGCCGGCGCATACAACGGACAGAGCTTCAACTACAACGCCTACCACGAACCGGTCGGCGGCTCCTATCAGTGGAATGTGCGCGCAGAACGTCAGATCGCAAACAACGTCGTGGCTTCACTCGGTTACGTCGCCACACATGGTCATAACCTGCCCTTCCCGGTGGACATTAACCAGGTGCCGCAAGCTCTGCTCTCCGCTAACGACCAGGGATCGCGGCCCTATCCGCAGTTTGGCTCGCTGAACACCTCGGGTACGCCGCCGAATGAAAATGCCGTTTCCAACTACAACTCGTTGCAGGCGGTGATCGAGAAGCGCATGAGCCAGGGGCTCAGTCTCCAGTTCAGCTATGTGTGGTCCCACTTCCTCGATGACGCCGACTCTGCCGGGTGGGGAAGCCACTCGGGGGCGACTTATATTCAAAACTCGTTTGTTCCGTCAGCGAACTACGGGAACTCTAACTTCGACATTCGCAACGCATTCAGGGGATATGCAATTTACGAGTTGCCCTTCGGCAAAGGGCGCCAGTTCGTGAACAGCAGCGCCCCGCTGGACGCAGTGATCGGGGGATGGCAACTTGCGGGGACACTCATCCTGCAGGATGGCCAGCCCTTTACACCGATCATGTCCAGCAGCACTAACTCCTACTCGTTGGCTGGCAATAACTTCCAATGGTTTCCCAACGTGATCGGCAACCCCACGCTGCAGCACCGTGGTCCGAATCAGTGGTTCAATGAGGCTGCCTTTGCGGTACCAGCCCCAGGAACCTTCGGGAACGAACGCCGTAATCAGCTGACCGGACCTGGCTTCGAGCAAGTCAACTTTGGGCTGGGCAAAACGTTCCACTTCACGGAAGGAATTAACGTAGAGCTGCGAGCCGATGCCAACAATGCCTTCAACCACCCAACCCTGGGGCTGCCCAACACCAGCCTCACCGTTTGCCCATCCTCTGGCTTGCTGCCAAGTGGATGCGCTGGTTACGGCGCAATCGCAACGGGAACCTCAACGATTACAGGCTTGGCTACTGGAGGAACCCAAAATGGCCGCACGTTGCAGCTCAGTGCGCACTTAACATTCTGATACAAGCCTCTCCGGGGGTAGCGGCCAGTCCGCTACCCCTTTTTCTTTTGCCAACAACCTTGGTAGGTTGACTCTGCTATCCCCATCCACTCGTGCGAAGGTGGGCGTCCACTTTTTAAGCGCTAACTTGCTTGGGGTGTTTTCCGTCAGACTTCCACAGAATCGTCCTCCTGAGAGGAACTAACGGAACGGAGACCTTTGTGCGGGAGCCGGGGCGCACTGCAGATCGCTCGGCTTCGCTTGGGATGACAAGTGGAGGGCGGTGACTCTTATAGGGGCCGTCAGATCGGATGGACAGAACCGGCACCACAGCAACTAACGCCGCCGGATCACGCTGGCCGGACTCGTGTACGCAGTCTCTTTCTCGACGGACCGGTGGATTCGCGGATGATCAGTTCCGGTTCCACGGCGATCTGCGAGCACTCCCTGGAGCCCGACGGGCGAAGTTGCTCGAGCAGTGTCTGGACGGCCAATGCCCCCATCTGGTGTAGGGGCTGCCGAATCGTGGTCAAGCTCGGCGTCTGAAAGGCCGCTTCTTTAATGTCGTCGAATCCCACTACCGACACATCCTGGGGAACTCGCAGGCCCGCGTCATGCAAGGCGCGAATACAACCAATCGCAGCAATGTCGTTGAACGAGAGAACCGCACTAAAACTGCGATGGTGAGTGAGTAGCTGCTTCACTAACGGATATCCCAGTTCGGGCGAGGTCAGGTCTTTCTCCAACTGGATGGTGATTTCGGGCCGGATGGAGAGGCCGAGATCCTGTGCTACCTGAACTATGCCTTGCCACCTGGCGTCGGAATCGGAGCTGTAAGGCTGCCCCCGCATGAAGGCAATCGTCCGGTGTCCCAGATCGTAAAGATGACGAAGCGATAGCTCCGCCGCCCGGTGATTATCGAGGACTACGTTGGTAACTCCACTCACACGCTGGTGGCCGGCGATCGCGACCACCGGGAGGGGAAGCTTACCCAGCAGATTTGTATCGATCGTGATCAGGCCCTCGGCGCCGCGGCTGATCAACATGCGGGGGTACTGCGCGATAAGGTCGGCGCGATGACGATGATGGGCGATAAAGTAGAAGTAGTTTTCCTCAAGAAGCCTATCTCCAATTCCAGTCATCACCTCTGCGTGATAGCCGTCGGCAAGCACCGGAACCAGGATGCCGATGGTCATGGTGCGGCGATTACGCAGCGAGCGGGCCACGAAACTGGGTTCATAGTTGAACTTGATCGCCGCCTTGCGGATTCGCTCCCGCGTCGCCTCTGGAATGGATCGCCCAGGAACCCGGTTCAGAACAACAGAGACAGTCGTGGGGTCAAGCTTGAGATAGGCAGCAAGCGTCTTGAGGCTGACGGGTCCCGCGGACTGCCCATTGTCGCGCGTGCGCTTTCCCATGGTGCTGCGGTGACCTCATCCACGTCCACTTCGTTAATAACGATCTTATCGCCGCCATGTCTTCTAGACAAGGGTTTGTCTAGATAGATTTACACAGCGCGTGGATGGGCCGGGATAACTACAAAGTTCGCTTGAACAGGGGAGTCGCGATCAACAGCGTAAGGATCCCAAAGCCTGCCAGGAAGAACAGGTCCATGCGGATCGCTATAAAGCCACCATCTTTGAGAAGAATGGACTTGAACCCATGTACGGCGTAAGTAAAGGGATCAAGGTGCGCAATTACCTGCAGCCACTTGGGCAAGCCTGAGACAGGAGAGATGGCTCCGCTGGGGAAGAAGAGGAGCGTATTCAGTACCCCAAACATCATGCGCGGCACCAGCGGATCCTCCACCCGCACCATCATGAGAAACATCATGCCGTTAAATGCCATGGAGGTGGCGATGATGAGCAATAAGAGCAGGAAGGCGGATTCCGGATGAAAGATGACACCCAGACCCGCCAGCAAAGAGCCGATGACGGTGATGCAGATGCCCGACAACACGGCTTTGACGGTGCCGGCGAGGTTTAGTCCCATGACCAGTTCGAGGCTGGTGATGGGGGTCACCAGATAGCCTTCATGCACTCCCCGTGCTTTGTCGTCGATGTACAGCATGCCACCACCGATCATCACAGCCACATACATCGCCAGGGCCACGGAGCCGGCCAGCAGATATTTCATGTACTCGACGTAGGGATAAAGTTCGACGATCTGAAGAGCGATCTGCTGGACTACTTTCTGTTGAATGACGGGAGCATTCAAGGCGTCGACCAGCGATTGCATCTCTGCTTCCAGGCTGCTGCTCATGGTCTGGTCGCTGTTGTCGACCACCAGGCCGATGGCCGGAGAATCACCCGCCAGCACACGGCGCGAATACTGCGCGGGGATAATCACTGCTCCGTCGATCTTGCCCGTGCGCACATCTTCTCTGGCCTTTTGCTCATCGTCGTAGGCCACGGTAGTGAAGGTGCGGATATTGGCGGCGATGGAATTAAAGGCCTCTTCGACCTTGAGCGCCTGCGAGCCTCGATCGTAGTCGACCACGCCCATGCGGGCGCCGCGAATCTTGCCCCCAAAAGCGTTGCCCAGGATAACCAACTGGACCAGCGGAAGCGCCATCGACATGATCATCAGCGTCGGTGAGCGGAAGAACTTCCGCATCTCTCGTTCGACAATCGCCATCATTCGTTTCATGGTTGCGTTCCTGGGCGCGGCGGCATGACGAAGCCCAGCGCCTTGACCTGTTCGTCACGAAGCGCGCGCCCCGTGTAATGCACGAAGACGTCATCGAGGGTGGTGTTCTGCACGGTCAATGACTTGATGGTTTCGCCATGTCTGTTCACCATCTCCACTAACTGGGTGGTGGTCAGCGAGCCGTTGGAGGTGAGCAGCCTGTACATGCCTGCGCTCTTGGATTCGACAGCGGTTATACCGGCGAGCTGATGCAGCCGCTCAGACCATTGCGGGGATTCGTGGGTGAAATGCACTTCGACGACGTTATCCCCGGGAACACTTTCTTTGAGCGCCATGGGAGTATCGAGCGCCACCAGCTTTCCGTGGTCGACGATGGCGATGCGGTCGCACAGGCGATCGGCTTCGTCCATATAGTGGGTGGTGATCAGCATGGTGAGGTTGCGGGTGTTCTTGAGGTGGTTGAGCATCTCCCACACGGCTACGCGGGAGACCGGATCGAGCCCGGTCGTCGGTTCGTCGAGAAAGAAGATACGTGGATTGTGGACCAGGCCGCGGGCTATCTCGAGCCGGCGCCGCATTCCACCGGATAGCGTTTTGGTTTGCGCCTTGCGCCACTTGAGCAGATCGACTGCCTGCAGCAGATCGCTGATATTGCGCTCGCGCTCCGCCTTGGGAACCTCATAGAGCTTGGCGTAGATGGAGAGATTTTCTTCGACTGTGAGGTCGATGTCGCTGGTGAGTGCCTGGGGAATGACGCCGATGGCTCGCCTGACCGCATCGGGTTCGCGGGAGACGTCGTGGCCGGCGATGATCGCTTTCCCGCCGGTAACGGGCAGCAGCGTAGTCATCATGCGGATGAGGGTGCTCTTGCCGGCGCCGTTTGGCCCCAGCAGGCCAAAGATCTCCCCTTCGGCGACCTGGAAGGTGATGCCGGCGACGGCTTCGAAATCACCGTAGCGCTTGACGATGTTTTCGACAACGATGGCCGGCTGCGGCTTGCCGGCACTCATTGCGTCACCAGCTTGTCCTTGGGGATATAGACTTCGGCGAGCATTCCGGGCACGTAGCGCATGCCTGGGTTGTCAATCAGGAGCTTCAGGCGGATTGTCTTGATGTCGCGTTTACGGCGGCTCACGTCGCGTTGGGTGGCAAAATCCGCTTCTGCGGATTTGGCGATCACCTTACCCTGGAGGGTGGCTCCGCTGGGCATCACGACGCGCAGACTATCTCCGAGCTGGACGGAGTCCGCCTCGGTCTCGGGAAGAGGCGCATACACCCACGTCTGGGTAAGATCTGTAATGGTTACGATTGGCGTTCCCGCCGCGACCACTTCGCCCTGGCGCGCCGCTCTCACGTTGACCTTGCCGGAAATGGGGGATAGCACGCGCGCATATCCCAGTTGAACCTCCGCCTGATCGAGCAGGGCGCGCGCATTCTGCATGTCGCCACGAGTGGCCGCCACCGTTTTGGCGGCCACCTGCGCTTGAATGGTATTCGCGATTGCGACTTTCAGAGACGCTTGCGCGGCCGCGACATTGGCCCTGGCGGAGTCGACGGCCGCCTGCGCGGCATGCAGCGCCGTGGCTGCTTCGTCGCGCGATTGGTAGCTCATGATTCCCTGTGCTGCCAATGCAACCGTACGCGAGGTGTCGGCGTTCTGATGCTGGTACTGCGCCTGGGCTTGCACCAGCGCGGCCTGCGCACTACGCAGTTGCGCTTCGGCATTCGTTACCTGGTTTGACGTGTCCCCTTGCGTCTGGCGCTCGGTATCGCTCGCTCCCTGGAGTTTAAATCGTTGACTGGCCGCGGTCGCCTCGGCAGCCTGCCGGGCCGCCGCCAGGTCATCGCTTTGAATGGTAGCGATCAGCTGCCCGGCGCGCACGTCGTCGCCTTCATCGACGGTAAGGGTCTGAATCCTGCCCGGGATACGCGAGCTGATGATCACTTCGTTGGCGTCTACCGTGCCGATGAGCTGCAGATCGGCCGACCGCTGGGCAGTGAAAAAGTACCAGCAGAGCGCAATGACGAAGAGAATTCCGAGCAGCATAAAGATCCGATTGCGTGCGTTCATACGAACTTTCTCCAAACATAAGCGTGGCTGGCTTTGGGCATCGGCATATCGGCCAGGACGCGCTTGACCAGCCTGCCGCCATGAGCGCGGTCAACGAACAGCGTGTTGCCGAGATACTGCACCGCTGCGCTGCGCCGGGACTCGATGGCCGCCGGGTCCATGGGGTTGAACGGCAGCATCAGACGCATCATGGGCGCACTGAGAAAATAGAGAACATTTGCGCCGAGCACGGAATAGACGACCTGCAACCAATCCACCTGGCAGAGTTCGCCTGACTTGATGCCGTCGTGTACGGCCTCCTCTAACTTGCCGAGAAGGGGCTTAAAGACGTTCTCCACCATAGTTGGCAGGGCCTCGCTCTCGCCGCGGCGCATCCGGACCATCTCCTGTTGCATGAGGCTTTGAAAATCGCGCTGGGTGAGGATGCGGTCGAAGTGACTCAACGCCGTGCGCAGCAGGCGTTCTCCTCCGCTGTGTTTAGGGTCCAAGGCGGCCAAGGCGCGCTCGGTTACGGCACTGGAGACCTCGTCAATGGCGGCTGCGTAGAGGCCCTTTTTGCTTTTGAAGTAGTAGTAGAGGAGAGCCTTGTTGACCTTGGCCGATTCTGCGATGGCGTCGGTGCGCGCGCCTGCCAAACCGTGGGCGCTGAACTCGCGGATGGCCGCGCGAAGGATGAGCTTTCGCGTGCGGTCGGCGCGATTCGTATTCGAAACTTTGGTGATCATTGATTAACCAGTTAGTTAAAATTGTAGCAGGCTCGGTTCCCTCACCAAGGACGGGTGCCCCATATCTCGCTCGTTTTTCGCGAGATGTGGGATTCCGCTGCTCTCTCCCTCCGACTCTCGATTCATCCGACGAACTTAGCGGTCAACACCTGTGGAATCCCACATCTCGCGAAAAACGAGCGAGATATGGGGCACCCGTCCTTGGTGAGGGAACCAGAGCCCAGGAGGCTGAGCTCGTAGGTGTTTCTCAATTCTCTTTTAGTCCGTCAACGGCTTGAATCAGTTACACCGCTTGGTCGGTTTTTGCGAGCCAGGCTCTCGTGGTGCTCCTCCATGGTAGCGAGCCATACGCCGTTGTCCGCCGTCCGGCAGCAGAAAGGCCTTTTGGGGACGTTTTTTCGGCATGGCACCCATTTTGAGGTCGATGCTTCGAATGCGCAACATCCTTTCAAAACTGGTCGCGGCCTGCATATACTCCTTGCACATATAGCCATATCGCATATAGTATCGCGCCATGGCCGATGAACGCGTGACCTCTCTTCTTCCGCTACAACCGACTACCTTTCACATTCTTCTGTCGCTGACGGACGAAGAGCGGCATGGCTACGCGATCATTCTCGAAGTTAGCCGGCGCACCCAGGGAGAACTGAAGCTGAGCGCAGGCACCCTGTACCGATCCATTCAACGTATGCTCGAATCGGGCCTCATCACCGAGACCCGGAACAGGCCGGCTCCGGAGATGGATGATGAACGCCGCCGATACTACCGCATAACCCCCTTGGGAAAAGCGGTAGCAGAGGCGGAAGCGGGACGCCTGCGCGATTTACTCAAGATGGCGCGCTTGTGCGGCGTCGCACCCAGGACGACCTGATGCGCTTCTATCAATTACTTCTCCACCTTTATCCCTCCTCGTTCCGGGCGGAATATGGCGACGAGATGAGCGCCATATTCGCCCTGGAGCTTGGCCGCTGCAGCGGAATGGCAGGCAGGTGCCGGCTTTGGCTTTCTGCAGTCGCCGAGATCGCGTTCAACGCGGCCATGGTGCATTGGGAAATTGCCCGGCGGGACCTGTTTCATTCCACGCGCTCGCTGCTTGGCTCCCCTGGCTTCACGCTGACCGCGATTCTCATGGTCACCATCGGCATCGGCGCCAATGTTGCCGTTTTTACCCTGGCGAATTTTGTGTTGGTACGGCCGCTGCCCTTTCCGGAGCCGGAACGGCTGATGAAGGTTTGGGAAAAACACCCGGGCTATTCGCGGATGGAACTTTCTCCAGCTAATTATCGCGACGTGATCGCAGCCAGCCATTCATTTACTACTCTGGCTGCCTACAACGCCGCCTCGGCGTCCCTGGTTGGCCAGGGCGAGCCGCTAAGAATCGACGGCGCCACGGTGACGGCAAATCTCTTTCCCACCTTGGGAAAGGCGGCGCTGATTGGCCGTTACTTCAACGAGAAGGACGACCAGGCTGGCGCCCCCGGCACGGTGGTGTTGAGCTATGGGCTCTGGCAGACGGCGTTCGGAGGCGATCGCAACATACTCGGGAAGTCCGTCTCGCTCGACGATCAGCCCTACACGGTGATTGGCGTGATGCCGCACGATTTTCGTTTTCCCACGCGCGAGACACTCTTCTGGACGCCTCAGAGGTTTAAGGAAGAAGACTACCAGGACCGCAACAACAACTATCTGGAAGGGATTGGACGGCTTAAGCCCGGTGTCTCGGTCGCGCAGGCGCGTAGCGAACTGTTGCTGATCGCTGCCCGGTTGCGCCGGCAATATCCGAGAGAGAACGAATCCGTCGACCTGTCCGTGGTCGCGGTCCGCGATGAGCTCTCCTCTGAGTCTCGCCTCCTACTCACGGGCTTGTGTGGAGCGGCGCTGTGTGTGCTGGTCATCGCGTGCGCCAACTTGGCGAATCTTCTGCTGGCACGCTCCCTGGCAAGGCAGAGGGAGCTCTCGATTCGCCTGTCGCTGGGCGCTAGCCGGCGTAATCTTCTGCGCCAACTCCTCTCCGAGAGTCTTCTTCTCGGGCTGGCCGGAGGCGCCAGCGCAACCGCAGTCGCCATAGCAGCCTTGCCGCTGCTCGCGCGTTTGGTGCCTAACGCACTTCCGATTCAGCAAGTGCCCCCCGTGGACACGCAGACACTTCTGTTTGCTCTGGGGCTGACCCTAATTACCGTAGTCGGCTTCGGTGTTGCTCCCGCACTGCGGGCGTGCCGGGATGCAGGTTTAAGCGGGCTTCGCGTGGGCGTACGCACGGGAGGAACAGGCAATCACCGGGCGAGATCCGCGCTGGTGATTGCGGAACTGGGAGCATCCGTCGTGCTGCTGGTCTTATCAGGGCTATTGATTCGCGCTTTGTGGAAGGTGCAGTCTGTAGACCCGGGTTTCAGAACCAGCGGCATATTGTCGCTGCGTACTGAATTGCCCTTCCCCAAATACAACAAAACCAGCACTCGAGATCAGTTCTATAGCAAGGTGCTGACGGATGTTCGCAGGCTCCCTGGCGTGACCGGCGCTGCATACATCACCGCTCTTCCCATGACGTGGGGCGGCGGCATTTGGCCCGTCCTGGTCGATGGGCGAGGCCAGATTCGCAGCGAAGGCAATGTAGCCAGCATGCGCTTTGTGACCCCGGGATTATTTTCCACCCTGGGCATTCCCCTGAAGTCCGGACGTGCCGTCAGCGAATCCGACACTGCGGATCGACCCTATGTTGCCGTGGTCAGTGAATCGTTTGTACGGCGATACTGGCCGCATGAACAGCCCCTCGGACGGCATTTCAAGTTTGCTGCTCACGATCACGAGGTCATTGGCGTAGTGGGCGACATCCGCGCACGGGGTTTGGAGAGAACCAGCGAACCCCAGGTGTATCTCAGCTCCAAACAGGATGCCGATGATGGCTTCACTTTTTACGCACCTAAGGATCTGGTGATCCAGTCAACGCAGGCTATGGAAACTCTGCTGCCCGCCGTCCGGCAGATCATTCACCAGGCTGATCCGGAGCAGCCGATCTCGAACATTAGAACGATGGAGGATGTGCTCGCCGGAGAAACGGAATCGCGAACCATCCAGATGCGCGTATTGGTTGTCTTTACCGGCGTCGCCATTGTGCTGGCCGGCTTGGGCCTATACGGGCTGCTCGCATTCATGGTCTCCATGCGGCAGCAGGAATTTGGCATTCGCCTGGCTTTAGGCGCCGGCCCGGGCGATCTCTTCAAGCTGGTACTGTTTTACGGGGCCAAACTGGCAGTGGCCGGGCTGGTGCCAGGGCTGGCGCTTGCCTACATCGCGGCCAGGCTCCTGCAAAGCCTGCTTGCCGGCGTGGAGCCAGCCGACGCGCTTACCTTCTCGGCCGCGGCCGCGCTGTGTCTCATCACCACGCTGTTGGGAACCTTGTTCCCTGCGCTTCGTGCTGTGGGGGCCGATCCTACTGCTGTGATGCGAGCCGAGTAGACGTCGGGTCTGTATGGGTCAGAATCCTACGGTTTGCTCGAACCCGTAGCGAGAGAAATTGGCCTAGAATGAAGGAATGGTGAATTTTGCGTTGCAAGGCCGCCCATGAACTTTCCCGAGCATGAACTCCATTTCTTTCAGAAGTTTGGACTGACCGGGCGGCTGATCGAGCGCTGCCTGGGCGAGGCGCTCTCAGCCGGCGGTGATTTCGCAGATCTCTATTTTGAATCAGTCGCCTCCACCGCTATCTCGGTGGACGAGTCGCTGGTCAAATCCGCCAGCCAGGGAGTGAGCGCAGGCTGCGGTATTCGTGTTGTTTCCGGAGATCGCACCGGCTATGCCTACACCGATGACCTCTCCGCCGAAAGGCTCATGCGCGCTGCCCGTACGGCGGCCCTGATCGCCGATGGACCGAGCAAGCAGAGTGTTGCCGGTTTCCGTGAGACACCCAAGGCGAGCCTTTACCCCATCTCCGCTGTTGATGCCGACGCAGGCATCGCCCCCAAGCTCTCACTGGTCATGCGCGCCGACCGCGCAGCCCGCGCCTATGACCCGCGCATTGTGCAGGTGCGCGCCGGCTACAACGATGAGCTTCGCCACATTCTCATCGCCGCCTCCGATGGCACCTTCGCCAGCGACACCCAGCCGCTTGCCCGCTTCAATTGCTACGTCATCGCGCGGGATGGATCGAAAAACTCCCGCGGCGGATCCGGTGGCGGCGGCCGAGTGGAGCTGAGCTTCTTCGAAGGCGACAAGTCGCCTGAGCACTTCGCCACAGAAGCAGCTCGCCAAGCTATCCTGCAACTGAATGCCGTTGCTGCTCCGGCGGGCGACATGGAAGTGGTTCTGGGACCCGGCTGGCCGGGCGTTCTCTTGCACGAAGCCGTAGGCCATGGCTTGGAAGCCGAC
Organism: uncultured Acidobacteriaceae bacterium; assembly: GCA_963785315.1. Taxonomy (GTDB): domain Bacteria; phylum Acidobacteriota; class Terriglobia; order Terriglobales; family Acidobacteriaceae; genus PALSA-350. The sequence continues at coordinate 561,446 of CAWAUX010000013.1, forward strand.
TTCAATCGCAAAAAAACTTCAGCCTTTGCCGGACTCATCGGGCAGAAGGTCGCCAGTTCCAAGGTGACTGTGGTGGATAACGGTACGATGCCTTCGCGTCGCGGATCGTTAAATGTTGATGATGAGGGCTCACCCACCAAGGAGACCGTGCTCATCGAAAACGGCATCCTCAAGGGCTACCTCAGCGACAAGCTTTCTGCGCGCCTGATGGGTATGGCCGATACCGGCAACGGACGCCGCGAGAGCTATCAGCACATCCCTATGCCGCGCATGACCAATACCTACATGCTCTCGGGCGAAGACAGCCCGGAAGATATTCTGCGCAGCGTGAAGCGAGGACTCTACGCGGTGAACTTCGGCGGCGGCCAGGTGGATATCACCAGCGGCAAGTTCGTCTTCTCCGCCTCGGAAGCGTATCTGATCGAGGACGGCAAAATCACGGCTCCGGTGCGCGATGCCACCCTGATCGGCAACGGGCCGGAAGCGCTGAAATATGTATCCATGGTGGGTAACGATCTTGCCCTGGACGAAGGCATCGGGACCTGCGGTAAAGACGGGCAGAGCGTGCCCGTCGGCGTGGGCATGCCAACCATCAAGCTGGATCGCATGACCGTGGGCGGCACAGGCAGATAATGTCGACAACCACACCCGTTCCAACAGCGGAAAGCAAGACAGACCTGCAGCAGCTGGCGGCCGACGTGGTCGAGCGCGCGCGGCGTGCCGGAGCGACCGAAGCCGAAGTAGTGATCCGTGAAGGCGACGAATTCTCCACCCTGGTGCGCATGGGGCAAGTGGAAACGCTGAAGGAGTCTGGCGCGCGGGGCATCGGTCTGCGCGTCTTTATGGGGCCGAGTGGAGCGCATCGCACGGCCAGCACGTCGACCAGCGATTTCTCCGAAGCCGGCCTGGCCCACCTGGTCTCCGGCGCCATCGATCTTGCCCAAGTCACCTCCGAAGATCCATTCGCCGGCCTGCCGGAAGCGAGCGCGATGGGCCAGCTTTCGGGGGACCTCGGGCTTTACTACGACGACGTTTATGGGCTGCCCACGGCGCAGCGCATTGAGTACGCACGGCGCACCGAGGCGGCGGCGCTCGCTGCCGATCCCCGGCTCACCAAGAGCGACGGCGGCAGCTTTGACGTAGCGACCGGGCACAAGGTGATGGCCAATTCCCGCGGCTTTGTGGGCGAGTATCGCCGCTCCTATTGCTCGCTCTCTGCCATGCCCATCGCGGAGACAGAGAAGGGGATGCAGCGGGACTATTGGTACTCCAGCGCGCGCACGCTGGCCCGGCTCGAATCACCTGAAAGTATTGGCGCCGAAGCGGCCCGGCGCACGCTGCGCCGCCTGGATGCACGCCGCGTCCCCACGCAGAGCGTGCCCATTGTCTTTGCTCCGGAGATTGCCCGTTCGCTGGTGGGCAACATCTTTGAAGCCGCTAATGGAGACAGCATTTATCGCGGCGCCTCCTTCTGGGCCAACCAACTGGGACAGCAGGTGGCGAGCGCAAACGTAACGGTTATTGATGACGGCACCATACCCGGCCTCTTTGGGACGTCGCCGTTCGATGGAGAAGGCCTGCCCACGCGGCGAACCGTGATTGTCGAAAATGGCGTCCTGAAAAATTACCTGCTCAACACCTACACGGGGCGCAAACTGAACATGCCGAGCACCGCAAATGCTTCGCGCGGACTGGCCGGCACTCCCGGCATCGGCGGCGGCAACCTCTTTCTTGAAAAGGGCACGGTTACGCCGCAACAGATGCTGGCCGACGTCAAGGTGGGCTTCTATGTCACGGAGCTGATGGGATTCGGGGTCAACATGGTGACCGGCGACTACTCTCGTGGCGCTGCTGGTCTGTGGATCGAAAACGGGGAGCTGACCTTCGCCGTGGAGGAGATCACTATCGCCGGCAACCTGAAGGAGATGCTGAACAACATCACAGCCATCGCCGATGACCTGGAATTTCGCGGATCGGTTGCCTCACCCACCCTGCGCATCGACGGAATGACCATCGCCGGGGAATAATCATCTCGTGGGCAGAGACTGCCCGGCGAGTGAATCTTCCGGGGGCCTATGAGAGCCGGTCTAGCCAACTCCATCCGCTTCGATCCGGCTGATCCCCGCGCCAGCCTGGGGGGCCTGCCTGAGGCCCCGGCGGTTTTCGCACTGTGTGCGGCCGATCCTGCGGCTGAGCCTTACCTCAGCAAGACGCCCAACCTGCGCCGCCGCCTGATGCGCTTTCTGCGCGGACCGCAAACCGCGGAAGGGCAAAGCGAAGCGCCCCGCACCAAGCGCCTGCAACTGGCGCACATGGTCGACCATATTGAGTACACGGTCACCGGGTCCGAGTTCGAGTCCTCTTTGTGTCTTTATCAAGCGTCGCTGCGGGCCTTTGGTGACCGGGCAAAAAAGCGCCTGCGGTTGCGCCCTCCGGTCTTCTTGCGGATGTCGGTGGACAACGCCTATCCCCGGGTTTACGTGACAGCCAAGATCAGCAAGACGGCGGCCAACGCGCTTTTTGGTCCGTTTCCCTCGCGCGTAGCAGCCGAGCGGTACGCGGACGAGATGCTGAACCTGTTTTTGTTGCGCCGCTGCACCGAAGACCTCAACCCCGATCCAGCCTTTCCCGGTTGTGTTTATTCCGAGATGAAGATGTGCCTTGCGCCCTGCTACAAGGGGTGCTCGGATGAGCGGTACGGGCAGGAATCGGCAGAGGTGTTTGCTTTTCTCTCCACGCGCGGCGCGTCCATGATCACGAGGCTGGAAGGCGAGCGCAACGCCGCGTCGGAGGCGATGGAGTTTGAACAGGCGGCCGCTATCCATCAGCGGATGCAGAAGGTTCAGGCCGTAGCCCACCTGGCCAGCGAGGCTGTTCATCCCCTGGCACAACTCTCCGGCGTCCTGGTTCAGCCGTCGGCTGAGCTTGACCATGTAGCGCTGTTCGCCCTGCGCCGCGGAGTGTGGAGTGGGCCGGCACTGTATTCCATCCTGGGCATGCGGCTGGCGAATGAGCGGTCGGGGTCCAGTTCTCTTTTTGCTCATCCTGTTGCGCTGGAGCCTGTTCCGTTGGAAGGCACGCCGGTCATCGCCGCGAAGGATGTATTGGAGGCGCGGCTCGACGCGGCTTTGTCGACGCTCGGTGTGTCCGCTCCGAAATCGGTCTCTTCGCAGACTTTGTCGGACCACGTGGCGCTGTTTACGCAATGGTTTTACCGGCCTGCGGCGCGGTCCACCGGGGAGATGATTTTTGCTGGAGCGGATGGAGAGGTGGCGCGCAAGCCTTTGCTGCGCGCTATCTCTCGCGTTGCCGCCCGAGCTAGTAGCGCGAACCCGGAGGAGCTGGCCAAGCCGCCGATCCAGTGGCACGCTTAGGGGTGCAGATACGCTACGCTCCCTCGAAAATCACTTCCAGGAGTGCTGGTGCGCGGGGAGGGGGAACCGCAGATCGCTTTCTGCTGCCGTCCATCCGGGACTTAATTTGGAAGACGGTAGTTCTCACGCAGACGATGAAGCCCAGACCTACCTGCGGAGACAGAGTTTGAAGCAAGACTCCTGCTACACTGGGGCTGTTGAGGGGTATCCATGGTTGAATTAGTGCCATCCATCCTCTCTGCCGACTTCTCGAAGCTGGCCGTGGAAATTGAGGCCGCGGAGCGCGGCGGCGGATCTGTTATCCATATCGACATCATGGACGGCCACTTTGTCCCCAACCTCACGATGGGGCCTCCAGTCGTCAAGTCGCTGCGCAAGGTCACCAAGCGGCCGCTCGACTGCCACCTGATGATCGAAAACCCCGTCGACTTCCTGGCCGAGTTCGCAGATGCCGGCGCCGACTGGATCAGTGTCCACTACGAGGCCTGCCGTCACCTGCATCGCACCCTGGAGGCGATCGCCCAGCACGGCATGGAACCCGCCGTGGTCATCAATCCGGCTACCCGGCCCGATTTACTGATCGAAATCCTGCCCATGGTTCACCACGTGCTGGTGATGAGCGTCAATCCGGGGTTCGGGGGGCAAAAGTTCATTCCCTTCTCCCTGGACAAAATCAGACGCGTAGCCGAATTGCGGGCCGAACTTGGTCTCAACTTCAGGATCGAGGTGGATGGGGGCGTTGCGCACGAAACCATCGCCAAGGTGGTCGAGGCCGGCGCTGACCTGCTGGTGGCCGGAAGCGCCGTTTTTGACTCCGGAAACCCCGAAAAAGAAGCGCGAACTCTGCTGAACCTGGCGCTCGAGGCCGAACAGCGGCGCCAGGGCCAAAATTTCCATTCCGCACAGGCTGCGGCCATTTAACATTAGGTACTGGACCGGCAGTGGCAGGGCACCACTACCGGCCAAAGAATTCGGCTTCCCTGGCCGAGTGTTCGCCCATGAGGTGCTATGCAGCGTTTCCTATTCCGGCTCTTCACTCTGTCTCTACTTTGCGCGCTCCCCGCGACCGCTCAGTTCGGCATCTTCAAGCCTTCCAAACCGGCAACCACGCCGACGCCCGATAACCCGCTCGCCGGGCATGCGTCCAAGCAGCCGGATAAGGAACTCTTCGACAAAGCCATGATTGCCATGAAGAAGGGCAAGTTTGACGTGGCCCGGCTGGATTTGCAGACACTCCTGAATACGTATCCGGAATCCGAATACCAGATGCGTGCCAAGCTGGCAGTCGGCGATAGCTGGTTCAAGGAAGGGGGCACCGCCGCGCTGACCCAGGCGGAGGCTGAATACAAGGACTTCATCACCTTCTTTCCCAACCAGCCGGAAGCCGCCGAAGCGCAGATGAAGGTCGCCGACATCTACTACGACCAGATGGAGAAGCCCGACCGCGACCCCAAGAATGCCGATCAAGCGGAAGCGGAATATCGCACGATGATCCAACAGTTTCCCGATTCAACCTTTGTGCCCCGGGCTAAGCAGCGGCTGCGGGAAGTGCAGGAGGTACAAGCCGAGCGCCAGTACCAGATCGGGAGCTTTTACGCCACACACGAGAACTGGGCGGCGACCATTGCCCGCCTGCAAACCGTTACCGATAGCTACCCCCTCTATAGTCACAGCGACCTGGCGCTGATCGGCCTGGGAGATGCCTATGCGGCCGAAGCCCGCTATGTTCAGGGTCTGAGCCAGATCAACCCCAAGGCCAAGCAGGAACTGATGAAGGCCTACGACGACCAGGCTGCGGATGCCTACTCCCGCGTGGTCACGCACTATTCCATGGCCGCCCATGTGGAAGATGCCCGGGAGCGCCTGATTGCGCTCAACCGCCCGGTGCCCGAACCGACCAAGGAAGAGCTCGCGGAAAGCGAAGCCGAGGAGCAAAGCCGAACGGGTATCACCTTTAAGGATCGTGCGATGTTGCTGGTAAAGCGCGGCCCGGTCACGGTGAATGCTGCGCGTATCGGGGAACCGACACTCACCGACCCGCCGGTGATCACGGCGCCCGAGGTGCATAAACGGGACACAGCGCTATTTACCGCGGCGCTCAATAATCAGCCGCTGCCCGCAGCTCCTCCGCTTGGACCGCCGGCGGCAGCCGCAGCTTCGAGTGCAGCTGCTGCTACCCCCGAAGCCGGCTCCGGGGGCGCGCTGCAATTGGAGAATGTGCCCGCCGCGGAAAATGGACCACCCAGCGGTGGCGGAGCGGGTATCGGAGCCAGTATCGTCAGCACGGGTGAAGGCAGCGGCGGCGCGGCACCAGCGCAATCAGGACCGCCCACGTCTACCCCCGCGCCCGTAGGGCCCCCGGTGACGCCGGAAGGCGCTGCCAGGGCGGCTGAGGCGGCTGGAGTACCGGGTGCACAGAACCCTGGCGGATTGGCGCCGGTCGCCCCGGCCAATAATCAGCCTCTGCCTCCGGTGGAAAAGCCGGCAGAGGCCCCGGCACAGACCAACGATGTGAAGAGCGGGGCTGCCCAGGTACAGACGGGTACCGATGCGGGTGCTACCGCGGCCAACGGCAAGAAGAAGCCCAAGGCGCCAAAATGCAATAACAGCGATGAGTCTTGCAGCAAAGAGAAGAAAAAGAAGGGGCTGGATAAGCTCAATCCATTCTAGAACCCCCTCCCTCAGCCGATCGAAGGGTACGGTGCTCACAGGGCGTGTGAGCACCGGGGAAAGAAACAGCAGGTCCCTCCAGTACGCTACGCTCCGGTCGGGATGACAATTCTGTTGCAGGACCAGGCATTCTCGTTGAAGCTCTTGCGGGCACAACAGAATTGTCATCCCGACCGGAGCGTAGCGTACTGGAGGGACCTGCTGTTTCTTTCCCCGGTGCTCAGGCCTTACCCTTCACAATAAAGAAGCTCGTGTGCCCTGCACTGGCGTTGAAAGAAAACTCCCATGCCTCGTGAACTACCCAAAGCCTACGACCCGGCTGCCATCGAAGATCGTTGGGCAGCCTATTGGGTCGAAGAGGATCTCTTTTCCGTACCGCACGCAGAAGCCGCATCCGCTGCGCCCATCTTCACCATGCTGCTGCCCCCGCCGAATGTCACCGGACGGCTGCACATGGGGCACATGCTGGAACACACCGAGATGGACATCCTCACTCGCTGGCGCCGCATGTCCGGGGACCTGGCGCTGTGGATTCCAGGCACCGATCATGCCGGCATAGCTACGCAGTTAATGGTTGAGCGCCAGCTTGCCGAAGAGCATAAAACGCGCCAGCAGCTGGGCCGCGAAGCCTTTGTCGAACGGGTTTGGCAATGGAAGCAGCATTACGGCGCCGCCATCCTCGACCAGATGCGGCGGCTAGGTACCAGCGTCGATTGGTCGCGCGAGTACTTCACCATGGATGCGCCCCGCTCCACAGCGGTTCGCGAGGCCTTCGTCCGGCTGTACGAGCAGGGGCTCATCTATCGCGGAGCCTATATCGTCAACTGGTGTCCACGCTGCCAGACCGCCATCTCCGACCTGGAGGTCATCCACGAGGAGCAGCAGGGCAAGCTATGGGAGATTCGCTACCCCGTCGTGGGAGAATCCGGGTTTGTCACCGTGGCGACCACCCGGCCGGAGACAATGCTGGGCGACGTGGCGGTCGCCGTTCACCCGGACGATGAACGCTATGCTCACCTGCACGGCAAGATGCTCCGCCTGCCACTAACCGGACGCGAGATTCCCGTAGTCACCGATAGCTGGGTGAGCCGCGAGTTCGGTACCGGCGCGGTGAAGGTGACACCCGCCCACGACCCCAACGACTTTGCCCTGGGGCAACGCCAGGGGCTGCCTTCGATCAGCGTGATGGACGAGACGGCGCACATGAATGCCGCCGCAGGAGCTTATGCCGGGCTGGATCGCTACAAGGCGCGGCAGCGGGTTCTGGCCGATCTGGAAGCGGAAAATTTGCTGGCCGGGGTGCGCGACCATGTGAACTCCATCGGCAAGTGCGACCGCTGCAAAACGGTGGTTGAGCCCCTGCTCTCGACGCAATGGTTTATCCGGATTCAGCCGCTCGCCGACACGGCGATTGCCGCGGTCGAACAAGGTTTTATCCGCTTTACGCCGGAACAATACTCCAAGACGTACTTCGAGTGGATGCGCAATATTCACGACTGGTGCATCTCGCGCCAGCTGTGGTGGGGCCATCGCATTCCTGCCTGGCATTGCGCTGCGTGCGGCAAAATTACTGTGGCCCGCACTACGCCCGAGGTTTGCGCCCACTGCAAAAGCGATCGCATCGAGCAGGAGAAGGATGTTCTGGATACCTGGTTCTCCTCCGGCCTGTTGCCCTGCTCCTCGCTGGGATGGCCGGAACACACGCCGGATCTCGACGCTTTCTATCCCACCAAGTTGCTGGTCACCGGCTTCGACATCCTGTTCTTCTGGGTCGCGCGCATGATCATGCTGGGCTGCCACTTCATGCTGGAAGAGCCGATGGCCGACGGCAGCAAGCGCACGTTGAAGGACGCGGTGCCCTTTCGCGAGGTGTACATCCACGCGCTGGTGCGCGACGCGGACCGGCAGAAGATGTCGAAGACCAAGGGCAATGTGATCGACCCCATCCAGGTGGTGGAACGCTTCGGGACGGATGCGGTGCGCTTCACGCTCGCCGCCATGGCCGCGCCCGGTACGGATATCGCTTTCAGCGAAGAGCGCACCGACGGCTATCGCGCCTTCGCCAACAAAATCTGGAACGCAGCGCGATTCATCTTCATGCAAATGGAGCGAGCCGCCGAGGCCGGGATCACTATCGATTTGAGCCAGCTTGCGGAGGGACCGGCCGAGGATTCCGCCGCCCCGGTCGAGGCCAGATGGATTCTGTCGCGCTTGCAAGACACTGCGATCTCGATCAACCAATCGTTGGCGGAGTATCGCTTCCACGAGGCGGCCAACACGCTCTATAGCTTCTTCTGGGGCGATTTCTGCGACTGGTACCTCGAGGTGGTTAAGCTGCGTCTCGATTTCAGCGGCCCTTCCACTCCGGCGCGCTCGGCGCTGGCTACCCTGCTTTATGTTTTCGAGTCGGCCCTGCGCCTGCTGTCTCCCTTTATGCCCTTTATCACCGAGGAGATCTGGCAGGCGCTCCACGAAAATCGTGCTCCCGGCAAGTCGATCGCACTCACACGCTATCCTCAGGGTCGACAGGATCTGCTGGACTTGGCGGCTGAGCAGCAGATGAAGCGGCTACAGGAGTTGATCGTTGCGGTGCGCGATATGCGGCGGCAACTGGGAGTGGAGGAGAAGGCCTCGGTGCCAATCCGGCTCCGGGTGGCGTCCGGCGAGCGGGCGGGTATCGAACAGAATAGCGACATCGTCGGCCGCCTGGCCAAGGTCTCGGCCATTGAGTTTGTCGACGCCATGCCGGAGGGTACGGGCGTGCGCTCCGCTGCGGGATTCGACGTAGCCGTGATCTATGAGCGTACGATCGATGTTGCGGTGGAATGCGAGCGTCTGACCAAAGAGCTGGCACGCTTGGAGAAGGAAGGATCGAATGCCGATCGCCAACTGGCGAATGAGGGTTTCCTGGCCAAGGCTCCGGCGAGCGTGGTAGAAGGACTGCGGCGCCGCGCCGCCGAGTTGAGCGTGCTGATTCCCAAGACCCGCAGTGCGCTCGAAAGCCTCGACTGCGACAATAAACGGCTGGTTCAGTAAGGAACGCCAATGGATTGGAAGAGCAGGCGGGTTGAGGCCACCCTGGAAGCGGCCCTGGTAGAAGATCGGGCGACCAACGACGCCACCACTGCCACTGACCATTGAACCCGGGCTGCGGGCGTCCGGTACGGTCTTCGCCAGGCAGGATTGCGTGATCTCCGGCCTGGGTTGTATTCCCCGCTTTCTGGAGATTTTCATCCGGCTGGACAAGAAGAACACCAGCCGTTTTGAGGTGATCAATCACCCCGAGATGTTCGACGGGGTCCGGGTCAAGAAGGGTCAGGCGGTGGCCGTGATCCGGAGCAATGCGCGCGCCATCCTGGCTTGCGAACGCGTCATCCTGAACCTGATGCAGCGCATGAGCGGCATCGCCACCTGCACCCGGGAGTACGTAGACGCCGTAGCCGGCACCAAAGCCAAGGTGTTGGACACGCGCAAGACGGTTCCCGGTTTGCGCGTGCTGGACAAATACGCGGTGCGCTGCGGCGGCGGCGAGAGCCATCGGCTCGATCTTTCCGATGGCATTCTGATCAAGAGCAATCACATCGCGCTGGGCGGCGGGATTGCCAAGGTCCTGGCCCGCGCCCTTGCCGCGCGAACGGCGGGCCAGACGGTGCAGTGCGAGGTTCGCAACCTGGGGGAGTTGGAGCAGGCATTGGATGGCGGCGCGGAGGCGCTTCTGTTGGACAATATGTCGCCGGCTGAGACCAAGAAGGCGGTGGGGGTCGTGCGGGCTCGCGGTCTTGAGATTGCGCTCGAAGCGTCGGGCGGCGTCATTACCCTGGAAAATATCCGCAAGTATGCCCTCGCTGGAGTCGACTTCATTTCAGTTGGCGCCTTGACGCAATCCGCTGCCGCGGTGGAGCTGAGCATGCGAGTGACGACAGATATTTTCTAGGGACCACTTTAGGATTCCTCCCCTCCGCGGACCTCGGGTGCCCCATATCTCGCTCGTTTTTCGCGAGATGTGGGATTCCACCGATGTTCGACCGCTAAGTGCGTCGGATGGATCGAGAGTCAGAGAGAAAGAGCAGTTGAATCCCACCCGTCCTTCGTGAGGAAAGCCGGGGAACAGTGCGTAAAAGAGGTTCTGCTGTACCCTTCAGGCCCAACATACCAGGACTTTCTATTGCTTAATCCCGCCCAGGAAGACGCTTACGATCTGCCGGCGATCGACGATGGCCCTGGCCGGGACGCCCTTTGCCGGCAAGATTCGCTACTTCCCTTCCATCCACTCCACCAACGTATTGGCCATGCGTGAGGCAGACGAGGGCGCGCCGGAAGGCAGGGTCTACCTGGCCGACGAGCAGACGGCCGGCCGCGGCCGGGGCGCCCATAGCTGGCACTCGGCTCCAGGCGCCGGCCTCTACGTCAGCGTCCTTCTGCGTCCCCGCGTCGCGCCGGCAGATATTCTCTGGCTTTCGCTGGCCGCGGGTCTTGCGGTGCGTGAGGCGGTGCGCCAGGTCACGTCGCTCGAGGCCGATATTCGCTGGCCCAACGACCTGCTCCTGGGCAGGAAAAAGTTCTGTGGCATTCTGACCGAACTGAACGCCGAGGTCACGCGCGTGCGCCATGCCGTGGTGGGCATCGGCATCAACGTGCACCAGGAGAGCTTTCCCGGCGAACTGGCGCTCATCGCCTCCTCCCTGCGCAGCGAAACCGGGAAGTCGTGGGCACGGCAGGATCTTCTGATCGCTTTGTTACAATCGCTCTACCGGGAGGCACAAGCGCTCAGTGCAGAGACAACCGGCGCGGCCTTGAACATCCTCAGCCGCCTGGAAAGCGCTTCTACCTGGATTCGCGGCAGGCACGTGCACGTAGATGAGGGCCCAGGCTACTCCGGCATCACCGCGGGCCTGGACGCGCGCGGTTTTCTTCAGGTGCGCACAGCGGAAGGCCTTCGCACCGTGCACTCCGGTGGTGTTCGGGATGAATGACGAAAACTCTATGCTGCTCACCCTCGACGTAGGCAACACCAATACCGTCCTCGGCCTTTACCGCCTGGCCTCCGATGAGTTGATCACCCACTGGCGCGTCAGCACGCTCCGGACCCAGACGGCGGACGAATATGGGGTGCTCTTTCTCAATCTCTTCGCCATGCGGAAGGTGGAAGCTACGGATGTCTCGGCGATCATCATCTCCTCCGTGGTGCCGCCGCTCGAGTCCACATCTGCGCCAGGTATGCGAGCGATACTTCAACCTGAAGCCGATGTTTGTGGAACCCGGCATCAAAACCGGCATGCCCATCCTGGTCGACAATCCGGCCGAGTTGGGCGCCGACCGCCTGGTCAATGGCGTGGCGGCCTTTGCCAAGTACGGTGGCCCTTGTATTGTGGTCGACTTCGGCACTGCCACTACGTTCGACGTGATATCGGCCAAGGGTGAATACCTGGGCGGTGTGATCGCCCCAGGGCTCGCGATTTCCGCCGAGGCGCTCTTCGCCCGCGCTGCCAAGCTTTCCCGGGTGGACGTGAAGAAGCCGGCCAAAGTGGTCGGCACCAATACCGTCGCGCACATCCAGAGCGGCTTGTACTACGGCTACATCGGCCTGGTGGATGGCATCCTGGAACGCATGCTGAACGAAACCCGGGGCCCGGACTCGGCATCCGATGAAGCTCCTCCGCCCCCCAAGATCATTGCCACCGGCGGCTTGGCGCGCCTCATCGTCGACGATTCAAGGTTCATCGATACCATCGATGACATGCTTACGCTCGACGGGCTGCGCCTGATTTATGAACGCAACCGCGTGGCCAAGGTGAAACACAGCCACAGCGAAGCTGCCGGAAAGCACGCCTGACGCAGTCGTGCAAAATTACTTCAACTACTTTACTGAGATTGAAGAACACTTCCAGCGCCGCCGCGGTTCGCTGCTTCTGCTTTCCACCATCGACTGGGCGCTGATCGAAACCTGGCGCGAGGCCGGCATCCCGCTGGCAGCGGTGATCAAGGGCATCGACACCGCCTTCGACAAATACGACGCGCGGAAGAACAAGGCGCGCGTGCGGCGAGTGAACGGCCTGGCTTACTGCGCCCAGGAAGTGATCTCGGCCGTGGAAGAGATGCAGGAAGCTGCGGTCGGAGCGGGGCCTGCCAGGACAAGCCCAGCAGACCAAGCTGCAAACCAGGGCTTCGAACAGGAACGGATCGCAGCCCATCTGGAAGCAGCCGCGCAGCAGCTCCGCGCTGGGCCGCAAAGCGGCTCACTGGCGGAAATCGCCGATCGTCTGCAGGCGCTCGCCGGCGAGGTGAGAGGCAAACTGCCTCACCTCGAAGAGCTGGAGCAGTCCCTCACCGTGCTCGAAGAAAAGCTCTTCGCCATCCTCCTGACCACCGCTCCGGAAGATGTGTTGCTGGCGCTGCGGCAACAGGCCGTTGCCGAACTGGCTCCTTACCGCAGCCGCATGCCCGCGATGCAGATACGCCAGGTGGAGCAGCAATTTCTGCACAAGCGGCTGCTGGAGAAATTCAACCTGCCCCGGCTCAGCCTGTTCTATATGAGCCAGGCATGAAGCTGCGCATCGAGAAGGCGGTCTATGGCGGCGACGGCCTGGCGCGCATTGCTGCGGACGAGGCCGCATCCGCCGGCAAGACGGTCTTTGTTCCGGGAACGCTGCCCGGCGAACTGGTAGAAGCCGAGCATCGCGACTGACCGCCGCAGCTTCGCGACCGGTGAACTCGGCGCTATCCTCGAGCCCTCCCCGGAGCGGGTCGTACCCGGCTGCGAATATGTTCCCCGCTGCGGCGGATGCCAGTACCAGCACGCCAACGCTGCGTTCCAGTTGCAGATGAAGCTCGACATCCTGAAGGAGACGCTGGCGCGAGCGCACGTCCCTGTTCCCGCCGAGATCGGGAGTCTGACTGGGCCACCCTGGGGCTATCGCAACCGGATCCGCCTGCAGGTGATGAAACGGGCCGGCATCGCGCTGGGCTATCGCCGGCGAGGATCGCACGACCTGCTGCCGGTTACCCATTGTCCGATCGCCGCTCCCCTTCTCGAACAGGCGGTCGCCGCGGTCACACGCATCGGTACCGAGGCCGGCCTCGAGAGCCTGTGCGATGAAGTGGAATTCTTTACCAACGGCGAGCAGGACCAGTTGCTCGTCTCTCTCTGGCCGGGAGCGCGCGCGCTTCGACAACCGGCGCGGCTGCGCGAGCAGGCGCTCGAAGCGTTCGCTGAACGACTGCATGCGCAGCTGCCCGTACTCACCGGGGTAGGGCTTTTTGCAGAGGGCGAGATGATGCATTGGGGGGAGCGGTCGCTCACCTACACGGTCTCCGGACATTCCTACCAGGCTAGCCTCGGCGGCTTTTTTCAGGTCAATCGCTTTCTGCTGCCCGGGTTGCTGCAGCTGGCGGTGGAAAAGCGATCGGGCCGCCTGGCCTGGGATCTTTATTCCGGCGCCGGGCTGTTTGCGCGGGCGCTCGATTTTGAAAACGTAACCGCGGTAGAATCCGCCGGGTTTTCGGCTGACGATCTGAAGCATAACCTCGCGGGCAAGGCACACCGCGTTGTCCGTTCCAGCACACTCGACTTTCTGCGCAGCCAGACCCGCGGCCCGGCGCGGGCGAAGCCTGAACTCATTTTGCTCGATCCGCCCCGTGCCGGGCTGGATAAGGAGATTTGCACGCACCTGGGAAATATCGGCGCTCCCGCCATCGTCTATATCTCCTGCGATCCGGCGACGCTGGCTCGCGATTTGCAGTCACTGTTACGATTTGATTATTCCGTGCAGACGATCCACCTGGTGGACCTTTTTCCACAAACCTTCCACATGGAAACTGTAACTTTCATTAATCGTAATTAATGTGTTGCCGGCTGGAAGGCTCGTGGGATGATTGGCCTCAACAGCAGGTCCCTCCACTCCGCTACGCTCCGGCCGGGATGACAATTCTGTTGGTGCCCGCAAGAGTTTCAGCGGGAAATACTTGACCCCGCAATAGAATTGTCATCCCGACCGGAGCGTAGCGGAGTGGAGGGACCTGCTGTTTCCGATCACCCCTCCGCGGACAGGAGAAGCTGTGGTCGGAAGTCGAGCCTCGAACAGCTTTCCTTCGCCACCGCGCCCGCGCTCTACGCCGCCTTGTGGCTCTCCGCCGGCATCATTCTGGACGACACTGTAACTGGATCGCTCCCGGAGTACTTATCGCCGCCACTCTGCTGCTTACCCTCCTCTCCGCGCTGGCTGCCCGGAAGGCCCTCCGCATCGCCCTCCTGCCCTTGGCCTGCACCTGGCTTCTGCTGGGCTCATTGCTCAGCGAGATCGAGCCCGCTCCCGACCCACAGAGCACAACTTGGCCTGATAGCGGACGCTGGTGGCGCCACTACGATCGACGGTGAAGTTACCCGCACCACGCCTATCCGCCTCACGCAATCCAGTTCGCCGTTCGGCAACACCACCAGGGAAGAACAGAGTGAGAGTCTGGACCTGCGCATCACTTCCGCGGATGGCCGCGCGGTGGCAGGCGGTCTGCGGGCTACTCTCTACGGCCCTGGCCGATCAAGCATTCCCGTCGATCCACTGCGGGGACCAAATCCACGCCCTGATCGCGATGCATCTGCCCGAGCGCTATCTCGATCCCGGCGTGTGGGATGCTACCGCGTGGCTGCGCCAGCAAGGCATCGGCGTGGTGGGTTCACTGAAAGCCTCCGGCACTACATTCACCCATGGGCCCGCAAGAGGCAGCTTTGCCTGCTGGCTGCATTCCGTGCAGCAGGCCGGCAGCCAGCGGCTGATCGATTTCGCCGGTTCCTCCGCGGCATCGCGCCTACCGCGATGGCTGCTGCTCAGCCGCGAAGATGCGGGCATGCTGAGCGCCATGATCCTTGGCGACCGCACCTACCTGGATCACCAGGCCCGCGTGGGCTTTGAACGCACCGGCTCCTTTCATCTGCTGGTCGTCTCCGGCATGCACCTGGCTATCTTCGCTGCATGCATCTTCGGCCTGGCCGCCCTGCTGCGGCTGCCCCGCTGTCTGGTCGACGGCGGTGACCATCGCGTGCTCCTTCTGCTACGCAATGCTCGCCGGATTCGGCGAACCGGTGCAGCGCTCCTTCTGGATGGTGACGCTCTATCTGCTCGCGCGCGCTGCTCTTCCGGGAACGCAATAGCCTCAACGCGATCGGCTTTGCCGCCGTCTGCCTGCTCGCCCTCGATCCTCGATCGCTTGCCGGAGCGAGCTTCCAGATGACGCTGCTCTCGGTGCTGATCGTCGCCGGGGTCGCGGTTCCTGTGGCCGAGCACACCTTCGGCCCCTACCTGCAGGCGGCGAGGAACCTGGGCCTGGTCGCGATCGACCCTGGGCTGCCTCCCAGGCTGGCGCAGTTTCGCGTTACCCTACGGCTCATCGCCGACCACCTGCAACCGTTTATCCGGCCGCCGCCTCGCCCGGTTCCTGCCCCCTGCCATGGTCCGTCTCATGCTGCGCATCTTGGAGCTGCTGCTGGTCTCAGCGCTGATCGAGCTGGCCATGTCCCTGCCAATGGCCATCTATTTCCACCGCGTCACGGCGCTTGGTTTACCGGTGAATCTGCTGGTGGTGCCGCTGATCGGGCTGGCGCTCCCCTCCGCCCTCATCACCTTTTCCACCCTGCTTCTGTGGCCCTCACTGGCCATCGTGCCGGCGGCCGTAACTGCGGCTCTGCTGCACGCCATCAATGGAATCGTGCAGCTCTTCAGCACCATGGGCGCGGGCGACATTCGCCTCTCCAGCCCGGGTAGCCTGGCCATCGTTGCCGGCATGCTGTTGATCGGCCTGGCGGTTTGGGCGGCACGCAACAGCCGCTTCCCTGTCGCTGGGTCCGATCGTTGCGCTGGCCTGTTCCGCGGCGTGTGTCTTTTATCCCCGCGCGCTCGCCTACCATCCCGGCGTACTCGAGGTCACCGCCATCGATGTCGGCCAGGGAGATTCTCTGCTGCTGATCTCACCCCAGGGAAAAACCCTGCTCATCGATGCCGGCGGTCCCATCGGGGGCGCCCAGGCTTCCAACGCCAACTTTGAGATCGGCGAAGACGTCGTCTCCCCTGTTCTGTGGTCGCGCAATATCCGCCGGCTCGATGCCGTCGCCCTCACCCACGCGCACAGCGATCACATGGGCGGAATGCCTTCCGTGCTCAAAAACTTTCGCCCCCGGCAGCTCTGGGTGGGCAGCAACCCGGGAATTCCGGCCTACGAGGCACTCCTGGCCGAGGCTCGCCGGCTCAACATTCCAGTCGAATCCATGGCTGCCGGCGATCACTTTGCCTT
Organism: uncultured Acidobacteriaceae bacterium; assembly: GCA_963785315.1. Taxonomy (GTDB): domain Bacteria; phylum Acidobacteriota; class Terriglobia; order Terriglobales; family Acidobacteriaceae; genus PALSA-350. The sequence goes on from CAWAUX010000013.1 coordinate 577,771, forward strand.
CGGCGGCGCGCAGGTCGAAGTGCTTGCCCCACCAGTCGGTTACATCCCCGGCCCTGCCGCCAGCAACGACGATTCCCTGGTGCTCCATGTGGCCTACGGGCAAACCTCGGTGCTGCTCGAAGGCGATGCCCAGGCGGCCAGTGAGCAGCACATGCTGGCTGAGGCGCTTCACTCCGATCTGCTGAAGGTTGGCCACCATGGCAGCAAGACGTCGACCACTCCCCGCTTCCTGGCCGCGGTAGCGCCCAGGTTTGCCGTCGTCTCCGTCGCCCACCACAACCCCTACGGCCATCCCAAAATGGAAATCCTCCGCCGCCTGCAGGACAACCATGTCCGCACCTTCCGCACCGATGCCCTGGGCGCTACGTCCTTCTATCTGGATGGCAGCTCGGTGACGGCGGAGCCGCTGGCGGCAAAGTAGCTCCGCAAGTAACCGGGGGACACGTCCCCGTGTCCGCAAAGACACCTTTTTGTGTTTCCCTGCCACGGGTTCCGTTATACGATTCGCAACAAAGCAAGCTTCAGCATTTTCATTTCTGAGGCAAAGAGCGCAACTAGCCCCGACGCAAGAAAAGCCGCACATCGCTGGACTAGACTGGGCAGCGTAGAAATGAAAATGCTTTAAAATCGGAGGAAGGGTTTCCCATGGGGTCACGCGAGTCCGGTCGCAACGAAGAATCTTCCCCCCTACACGCTCAGTTCTGGTCAATCCGCCCAATCCGCGCAGGAGAAAATGGAGGAACAGCGCAAGATCCGCCGCCTGCAGATGATGATGGACATGGTCATGTCGGTGATCAGCCAGGATGGGAGCCTTACCGTAGATCAGGCTGCGGAGCTGGTAGCGGACAGCAAGAGGGCCGCGCTGGCCATGTTTCCCGATAAAGAACTGGCTTACAACATCATCTATAAGCCGAGACTGCAGCGGTTGATGCGCGAGCGCTATCGCATTCAATAAGCTTACTTGGGCGCCATGCTTACCAGGCGCATGGTGATCGTTCCCCAGAAGAGCCGGGCACGCATCTGCACCGGCATGCGGCGGTCATCGTCGGTGTACCAGATCCAGATATTGCCGCGGTTCTTGACCACGCCTGCATCGGCGATCGGCTGCACCCGGATGGTTTGAAAGGTTCCAGCCTGGGTCACCACCTGCTCCTTGACCTCGGCTTTCATGGTCACATCGACCACCCGCATGGCGTCGGCTACCGGCATGTGGAACATCCCTCCCGGCTGCAGCGGTTGCGATCCGCCATAGAAGATAGCGGACATCAGGTCTGTTACGCAGGGTGGAATCGGCGATTCCTGATGCTTGCTGGTTCCCGTCACCAGATTCTTTTCTTCCAGCACCTGTTTGCCTTCGCTCGAAAGAAAGCGCAAGGTACTGACCAGTTGCCGCCTGCCCTCCTGGAGCTGCTTGGCAAAGCTGGTGGAGCAACCGGTGGTGCGGTTGAAGTAGGACTCAAAGCGATCATTCACACGAAAGAGCAGGTTGACGGCGCCAATCGACTCGCCGGTGGCGACAACGTGCTGCATCCCTCCCACCTGCTCCAGGTGGAACGTGGCGGTGCCCGCAGGGAAGACACGCCAATCCACGGCATAGGTGAGCGTTTGCTTGGCGGGAAAGGAGAAGTTTGCTGCCGGGGGAAGCAAGGGAGGAAGGGTCTGAGCGATGGCGAGTAGCGCCACGCAGAAACAGGCCATTGACGCGACAAGTCTTGGATACCGTATCACCGTCAACTCTCTCCCCGGGGTCAATGGCGCAGCCACAGCGTGGCCACCAGTACAGCGTAAACGGCGCAGGCACCCAAAAGTGAATTGTATTCGCGGTGTTGGCGATAGAGCGTCCCAGAAAAGCTACCCTCACCTTCAAACCGGGCCGGTGTCAGCCGGGGCAGCAGGCGAGGCACACGTTGTGCATAGCCGCAAAGGCGGGAAAGGTGGCGCGCAGGAACTGTTCCTCGGAGTAGGATGGTGGGCACATAAATGATGGCGAAGAGGAGCGCCAGCAGGAGCGTGATCCACAGGCTGCGGGAGGCGGCGGCAAAGCCGAAGGCCATGAGGACGGATCCCAGGTACAAGGGATTGCGGGTGTAGCGCGTAAGGGCCAGTCACGGTCAGCTCCGCGTTCTTCTTCACGTAGCCCGAGGCATAGGCGCGCAAAAGGAGCCCGGGCACGACCAGCAGCAGGCTCCACGCCAGAGAGACCAGGCTGGGGCGGGCTCTCCACAGGTAGAAAGCGGCAAAGAGAAATCCCATCGGCACGCGGATACGCCGCGCCACTCGGCTCCAGTTACTCAGCATGGCGTTGCCGTTCTGAATCTGTACTTGCCACGGACCGAAGGGTGCCCCAAATCTCGATTTTGAGATGTGGGATACCGCGAACCTCGGCGTGCTTTGCCAATAGACCTAAAAACCCGTCGGTGCGGTGTGGTGGTATCCCACATCTCGCGAAAAACGAGCGAGATGTGGGGCACCCATCGGCTCATGGCACCATGGACTTTCTTCACCGCTTCTCCAGCAGTTCGTTCGCTGCATCCACAACCTGCTGCGGGGTAATGGTCAGCAGTCCCGCCTCCGGCTCGGCATGCCGGGAGTGGTCGCGCTTGCTCTCCGGGTGCCGTAGAACCCGGAAGGGCACCCCAAAAGGACCGTTGCGCTTGGGGTCGGTCGGCCCATAGATACCCACTACCGGCTTGCCCAGTGCGCAGGCCAGGTGCAGCGGTCCGGTGTCCCCGGCGATGACCAGGCAAACCCGGCGGGTCAGGGCGATCAACCGCTCCAAGGTGAACTCGGGCGCCCGGGCAACACCCCCGCTGGCACGCACTACCTCGGCAGCGATCCCCTGCTCCTGCGGGCCGGCGTTGACCAGCACCATGTAGCCCTGGGCGTGCAGGGCCGCCGCCACCGCTCCGTAGCGGTCGGGGGGCCAACGCTTGGCCCCCCAGCCCGCTCCAGGGCTCAGCAGGACCACCGGCCCGCTTGCCCCACGCAACACTTCCTCCGCCCACTCTTCCGCCACGCGGTTGCACGGCAAGGGGGGGAGAATCGGCAGAAAGCGGTTCCCCAGCAGCCGCGGCGCAAACTTCCATGGCTTGCTCGATTACATGCACTCCCTGGGTTGCCACCCTCTCGCCGAAGAGCCAGCGTGCGGCCCACTCGCGCGGCTGGTCTTCTCCGATCATCCGGGGGGCGCCGGAAAGCCGGCCGGCGAGGGCCGAACGCACGGCTCCCTGCAGATCGATACAAAGGTCGTAGTGCTCTGCCCGCAGTGCGTGGCGCAAGGCGGCGATCTCTCGCAGCGTCTCTGCTCGGCAGCGGAGCGCGAGCCCATTCTTTGGCCTTTACCAGGTGCGTGCGATCCACCAGCGGCATGTCGCCGTCGTCTCCACAGAGCAGAGGGCGCCAGCGAGGCTCAACCGCCCAACCCAGATACCACTTTGGATGGGCCCTGCGCAGAGCAGCAACCGCCGGCAGGGCATGCAGAATATCGCCCATCGCGCCCAGCCGCACAATCAGGACGCGGCTTGAATCAAATTGCTGTGACAATGGGTCGATTTTCTCATAATCGGAGTTTGCTATAGGCGCGATTCGGCCCAGGTTAGTCAGTGCCGCACCTACGGCGCTCAGGTTGTCCTCGGGATTGATCCCCGGCCCTTCCGAAGAGTGTGTGATAACCGGTAATGAACTGCAAATCGGACCCAGGCCCATCGGGCCGGTGGCCAAACGTCAGCCCAGCCCGGGAGGGCTGGGAGACGAATCGCTATGATTGAGGAGCGCTGGAGGCGCGGCACTACCTACATTCGGGGTGCCGCGCCTCCGGCGCTCGGACGATATTGCGGAATCGATGTCCCAGCCCTCCCGGGCTGGGCTGACGTTTGGCCACCGGCCCTACGGGCCTGGGTCCGATTCGAGGTCTATTTTCGAGTTCCCACACAGACTCCTCTGGGCTCACGTTTGGTGGCCGGCCCTCCAGGCTCGCATTCATGGCAATTTTTCGCGGGGTCATTTCTCTCTCAACTTGCTACAGGCGAGTTGCTACCCGGGATGGCAATTTTGGCAGAGAGCTGGCTGCGCACCGCATCTTCGTCCTCCATCTCGACCACAAGCGATGCAATGCGCAGGGGCGCCACCGCTTCCAACCGCTGGCGCATGGCGGCGTCCAGCTTTACTTCATCCTTTGCCGTGGTGACAAATGCATCACAGCCGTGGCGCCGGCCGAGCTCGGCCAAGCGGTCGATGTCAACCACGGTGTAGCGATGGTGATCGCGGAAGGTCATTCGCTCCACGACCTCAACCCCAATCGCCGGCAGTGCAGTGAAAAATTCTGCCGGCCGGGCAATGGCGCAGAAGGCGAGTGCGCGCTGCGCAGGGCTCGAGATACTGAGCGAGCGATTCATGCGCCAGAAGCGGCATTCCTTCCCCACATAGCCACGCAGCGTGGACTCGAGCTCGGCATCCTCCTGGCGCAGCACAATCACATCGGCTCGCTCCAGCGAGGACAGCGGTTCGCGCAGCCGTCCCGCGGGCAGCAGCCGCCCCCTCAGATCGCTCCGGTGCATGACGACGATGTCCAGGTTGCGGGCCAGTTGGCGATGCTGAAATCCATCATCCAGCAGATGCACATGGCGGCCTTCTCCTGGGATTTCGGCTTCCGCCAGCAGCCCGGCATCGTACCGGCTGGCGCCGACGTACACCGGCATCCCCGCGGCGCGCGCAAGGAGCAGGGGTTCATCTCCGAATTGCTCCGCATTCCCTGCGCTATCCACGCGATGAATGCCTTGGCTCGACCGCCCATAACCGCGCGATAAAACGTCTGGACGATAACCGTCCCCTTCCAGCAGCCGCGCCAGGCAGATGACCAGCGGAGTCTTGCCTGCGCCCCCCACGGAGAGGTTGCCGATGCTGACCACCGGCCAGTGCAGCCGCTGCGGAGCCATGCGGTCAAAGCGGGCATTTCTGGCCCGCACCAGCGACCCATAAACCAGCGCGAACGGAGCCAGCAGGGGGGTCATGAGGCTTGCTGATGGGGCAGCAAGCCCAGGAGTGCGGTGACTGCCCGGCCGGTGGCCCCGGATTGATGATGAAAAACCTCGAGCGCGCGCACACCCAGGGTGTTGGCGGCCTCGTCATCGGTCAGCAGGTTTTCCAGAATGGGCACCAGGGTCTCGATGGTGGCCAACTTCAGCGCTTCGGCGTAGACCAGGGTGTCGATGATGGCGCGGAAGTTGGCATAGTGCGTCCCCATGACAACAGGAACGGCGAATTGTGCCGGCTCCAGGGGATTATGGCCTCCCGCCGGAATCAGGCTGCCGCCCACGAAGGCCACTGAGGCCAGCGCATAGACCGACGCCAGTTCGCCAATTGAGTCCAAAAGAATCACCGAGCCCGGTTTAATCTTTACCGGGCGTTTCATCCAGTTGGAACGGCGCACGCTCTGCTCTTTCCGGTTCTTCAACAACTGGGCCACCTTGCCAAAGCGCTCCGGATGGCGCGGGGCAAGAATCATGACAGCGTCGGGGATGGTATTGCGTAACTGCGCAAAGGCATCCAGCAGGATCTCTTCTTCCCCCTCGAGGGTGCTACCGCACACCAGCACGCGGGTTCCACTGGGCAGCTTCTCGCGCAGCGCGGTGGTGATTGCGGCCGGCTCCGCACTGCGTACGTCGAACTTCAGATTGCCGCCGAAAGAGACCCGGCCCGAGGGCGCGCCAATCGCTTTCATCCGTTTCGCGTCTTCCTCACTTTGGGCCAGCACGATGGAGACGCCCGCCAGGATTTGCCTCCATAAAAAACGCAGGCGCAGATAACGCGGCAGGGAGCGATCGGAGATGCGGCCGTTGACCACCGCTACAGGAATGGCAGCGCGGCGGCACGCGGTCAGCAGATTGGGCCAAAACTCCGTCTCCACCAGCACCAGCAGCACGGGATCCAATCGCTTCAGGTAGCGGCCTACAATCCAGGGAAAATCCAGTGGGAAGTAAAAGGTATGGTCGGCGCCGGTACGCTCCCTGGCCAACCGCTGCCCGGTCCGGGTGGTGGTCGAGAGCAGCACGCGATACTGCGGCGCGCAGGCGCTCAGTTCATTGACCAGACGGCTGGCGGCCAGTACTTCGCCTACCGACACTGCATGCACCCAGATGGTCCGCCGGGTGTCCTTTTCGCGCAAACGAGCGGGCACCCACCCCAGCCGCTCACTGAGTCCCTCGCGGTACTTGCCGTTGGTGGCCATGGCCAGCAGATAGTAGGGCAGGCCCAACAGCAGGACCACGAACAGCAGGAAGCTATAGATGAGGAGCGGCATGGCCGGCCTCTTTGCGCGCCCTGCCTTTACTCGCGACAGCGGGGAAGCTCATAATCGAAGGCGGGAATGCCTCGCCGATTCGTTTTATCTGCATTGCTTGCCGTCGCGCTGCTCTCGTGTCCGCTGTTGGTCTCCAGTGCCCGCGCGGGCGAACATGCACCACCTCCCGCGGGGGTAGCGACCAGCTATCCGGCTTTTGACCAGCATCCCAACGATCAGGTGGCGATCGCCGCCGATCCCTACAACACCAAGGAGAAGGCATCAATCTTCCGTTTCAAGTACCTGGAATATGGTTTTATGCCCATCCGCATCATTGTTACCAATAACGGAGATAAGCCTATCTCTCTGATCGACGCGCGCATCAACTTCATCACTGCCGCGGGCGACAAGATACCAGCGGCCACCCCGGAAGAGGTGCAGCGCCGCATCGGTGGAATCAAGCGCCCCGATAGCGGCTACAAATTGCCCGGCCCGCTGCCGCGCATCGGGAACAAGTCCTCTACCAAGAACAAGGACGTGGATGAGGACTTTCAGGACTTTGAGTACTCGGCAGTGGCCGTGGAGGCCCACACCACCCGCGCCGGATTTCTCTTCTACGATGTGCAAGACCTCGCCAATCCGCTGGTGGGCGCCAAGCTCAACCTGCGCATGCTGCGCAATTCCGACGGCAAAGAACTCTTTTACTTCGAGATCCCCTTTGACAAGTACCTGGCGGCCCAGGGCGCTACGGCAAGATAGAACTACTCGTAGTAAGTGGCTGTGGTTGCGTCCGTCTCCCAGATGGTGCAGTCCTTTACCACCACGCGGCCGCCGGTCATCTCGCTTAGTTGACGGTTAGTTTCATCGTAGAAGTAACGCGCCAGGTTTTCCGCCGACGGGTTGAGCTCGATGAAGGGTTCGAGGTCGTTGAGCATCTGGTGGTCGATGCGGTCGATCACCGGCCGCATGACCTGCTTGAGCAGCTTGAAATCCAGTAACAGCCCGGTGGGATCCAGTGAGCTGCCGCGCAGCGTCAGCCGAACCTTGTAGTTGTGACCGTGGGGGTTCTCGCACTTGCCGTGATAGTTGCGTAAGTAATGACCGGAAGAGAATCCCGATTCGACCGTAACTTCGTACATGGCCTGTATTGCCCTCAGTTGATTGTAGCTGGTCTCTATTTGCGGGCTTTGTTGCGGCTCAGGCGGGCCAGGTCCTCGTTCAGCTCGCGTCGCATGCGTTCCTGGTTCCTGCGCTCCACCTGCTCGAACATCGCAGTCAATATCCCGGCCAGGGCGGAAAGGAGGGAGGTCACGAGGAAAACCAGGCCGATGGTTTTAGACACCGAGCCGTTGACCGGCAGGCCGGGCTGCAGGCTGTTCGGTATCAGGCTCATGGCGCAGGAAACGACCGAAAACAGCAGCAGTGAAGCTGCCAGCAGGTAGAGGTTGCGTGACATTGCGCCTTTCATGCAGAAACCCTACTCGAAGAAGCGTTCCACTTCCGCGATGTCGCGGGTGAGCCGGTACGGTGGCAGGCTCTCCAGAAAGACCTTTCCGTAGCGTTGCCGCTCGATGCGCGGGTCCAGCAGCACCAGCACGCCCCGGTCTTCGAGGGAGCGGATCAGCCGCCCAAAGCCCTGCTTCAGAGTGATCACCGCCGCCGGCACCTGGTAGTCAAAAAAGGGATTGGCTCCGCTGGCCGCGACCGCTCGCATGCGCGCCGAAACCACTGGGTCCGTCGGCACCGCGAAGGGCAGACGGTCAACGATCACGCAGCTCAATTGCTCGCCTTGCACATCCACCCCCTGCCAGAAGGAAGAGGTCCCGAAGAGCACGGCGTTGGGGGTATTGCGGAATTCCTCCAGCAGCGCCTTGCGGGGCGCTGTCCCTTGCAGCAGGCAAGGATAATCCAACTCCGGCAACAGGCGCTCATAGAGGTCGCGCATCTGCTGATAGCTGGTAAATAGACAGAAGGCGCGCCCGCGGGTGATATCCAGCACGCGCCGGATGCTGCGCGCTGCCTGGGCGGCAAAAGCGGGCTCACGCGGGTCCGGCATCCCGGGCGGCAGGTAGAGCAGCGCCTGCTCTTCGTAACGGAAATGAGAAGGCACCACCAGCTCCCGCGCATCGCGCAACCCCAGCCGCTTTCTTAGATGCCCGAAGCCAGCCTGCACGGTCAGCGTCGCAGAAGTGAGAATCACGCTGGGGTATTGCTCAAATAGCAAATTGGAAAGCAACTCGGAGACATCGATGGGCGTCGCCTGCAGATAGGTATTACGTCCTCCCTGGCGAGGGGAGCCACCTCTGCGCTCGATCCAGAAGACGGTGTTGACGCTGTCCGCTTCCATCAAGAAGCGCAAATGCTCGCGAATGTCGGCAACGCGCTTCTTCAGCCCCAGCGCCTCTTCTACGCCGCGCAGCCTTTCCAGCTCGCCCTCCATGCGGTGCAGCGCGTTCATCACTCCCAGGTAAACGTCGCCGTGTTCCTCCAGAAACTGCTCCCGCTGCTCGAAGGGCATGCGTCCTTCGCTCTGCCCGGTGCCGCGCGGCAGTGCCGCAAAGAACATCCTGGCCCGCTCGCGCAGCATCTCTCCACAGCCCTTCAGCGCGGAGGAGTGAGCCTGCTTGGCGCGCAGCAGCGTCTCCATGTCGCGCACCAGCTCTTCCAGGCGCACATTGCTCAGGCTGATCCCGAAATAGCTCGATGCCACATCTTCCAGCTCATGAGCCTCGTCGAAGATCACGGCCGCGGCTTCCGGCAGCACACCCGCATCCGGAGCTGCCCTGGCCTGCTGCTTAATGGCCAGGTCGGCGAAGAAGAGATGGTGGTTCACGATGATCACATCGCTTTCCAGGGCGCGCCTACGCATCTCGGTGATAAAACAGCGCTCGTAATCGGGACAGCTCTGCCCCAGGCAGGCCTCTCCGCGCGCGTCTACTTTGGACCATACCTGGCTCGATTCGGGCAAGGCGTCGATCTCTACCCGGTCTCCTGTCTGGGTCGTCTTTTCCCAGGTCGCGATCTGCTGGAATTGGTCAATCTCTTCCAGGCCATTCAGAATAGGCTGGTCGCGCAGGGCATAAAGCTTGTTCCGGCAGAGGTAGTTGGCCCGGCCTTTCATGTAGCAAACCCGCAGTGGTCCCAGCAACGACTCTAGAAAGGGCACGTCGCGGAAAAATAGCTGCTCCTGCAGGTTCTTGGTCCCGGTGGAAATAATGACCCGCTGGCCAGTGCGCAGCGCGGGCAGCAGGTAGGCCAGCGTCTTGCCCGTGCCGGTGCCTGCCTCGACGATCAGGTGTTTGCCTTCCTGCAGGCTGCGTTCTACCGCCCGCGCCATATCCAACTGCCCGCGCCGGAACTCATAGGGCAGCGCGGAGTGCGAGAGCATGCCTCCGGGGGAGAAGAAGTCGTGCAGCGAAGGCAGCGGCTGGGCGGAAATGGAGGCAGTAGACAAGGCAGTGAAACTCTAAGTCTATACTTTGGCCCGGCCGATGTATGAAAGACTGAAAGAGAGCCTCATTCATGAAACCCTTAAAAGGAACCAAGGCGAGAAAGCCCAAGCCGCACTCCAAGGGAGGCAAGCGGGCGGCGGTGGCGAAAGCGGCCCGCCGGGCCACGCCGGCTACCCGCGGCCAACACTCGCGGGCCGAGATCAAGCGCGGAGCGGCTGCCAAGGCCGCCGCCGAAGCGAGCGCGGCGGCGCGCCTGGGTAAGATCCGCAAACGGCCCGTGCAATCGATTCGCGAACGCCAGGAACCGATGCGCCGGATAGAGGCTGAGTTACCCGATCCGCTGGCGCCGGCGGAGCCGCCCATCCGGCGCGAGGCGGCGGTAGACACTTCGGCGTGGCCGGTGGTGGCCATCGTAGGCCGCCCCAATGTGGGCAAATCCACACTCTTCAACCGTCTGACCAGTTCGCGCCGGTCCATCGTGGGCGATGAACCGGGCATCACCCGAGACCGGATCTACGGCGAGATCGAGTGGGCCGGCCAGCATGCGCGCGTGGTCGATACCGGCGGTATTCTGCCCGATGACCCGGAACTGATTCCCTCGGAGATCTTTCGCCAGGCCCGGGTGGCGCTGGATGAGGCCGAATCCATTGTGATGGTGGTGGATGGGCGCACTCCCCTGGCCGCGCCCGACTATGACCTTGCCCGCCTGCTGTTGCGCGGCGGCAAGCCTCTACTGCTAGCGGTCAACAAGATCGACACCGAGCGCATGGAAGAACAGACCGCTGAGTACCGCCGCCTGGGCATTCGCGAGGTGCTGCCTATCTCCGCCGAACACGGAATCGGCATCGGCGATCTTCTCGAGCACGTCTTCGCCACGCTCACCTTTCCTGAAACGGGAAGCAGTGTGGAAATCGAAGCAGAACCCGAAGTGGCAGAGGACCAGCCGCACCACCGAACCCACGGCGAATTTGAACAGCACGAAACCTCGATCGCCATCATTGGCCGCCCCAACGTGGGTAAGAGCACGCTGCTCAATGTCCTCACCGGCTCTTCGCGGGCGATCGTTTCCCCGGTTGCCGGCACCACGCGCGACGCGGTCGATGAGGTGATCGAATACGATGGCGGGCTGCTGCGCTTTGTCGATACCGCCGGCATCCGGCGCAAGGGCAAAACCAAAATGATGGCGGAGAAGCTATCCGTAGTCATGGCGCGCCGCCATCTGGAGGCGGCCGACGTTGCTCTGCTGGTCATCGACGCCACCGAAGGTGTTACATCTTCGGACGCCACCATCGGCGGTTACGCGCATGAGAGCGGCCGCTCCGTGATCCTGGTGGTTAACAAGTGGGACCTGGTGACCACTGGAAGAACGGATGGCAAGCCGCCCGCCGACAAGGAGATATTCGAAGAGCAGTTACGCAAGGTGCTCAAATACCTGGCCTATGCGCCGGTAGTGTTTATCTCCGCTTCCGAGGGCAAGAACATCCACACCGTGCTCAAGCTGGTGCAGGAGGTGGCCGCTGAGCGGCGCAAGCGCGTCTCCACCGGGCAGATGAACCGCTTCCTGGAAAAGATCGATTTCCAGCGCGCCACCGTCCCCGCGGCAAACAAGATGCGGATCTTCTACATGACCCAGGCTGCCGTGGCGCCTCCGACCTTCATCCTGTTTACCAACCGGCAGGTGAAGTTGCATTTCGCCTTCCAGCGCTTCCTGGAGAACCAGATACGCGCCGCCTTCGGTTTTCGCGGTTCCCCGATTTGGTTCAAGGTGCGTTCGCGGGACAAATAAAGGTTGTTTTCTTCTGGGGTCACGTGCACCTTTCTTGCTATTCCCGGCTTCTATTTTTCATGGGATCGTCGATGAATTCGCTATCGTCGTTCGTCTAATGATGAGTAAGGAGTAAGGGCAATGTGGAATTCCATTGGTTCCTGGTTTTGTATTATGGGCCTAATTATCGGGCCGTTCTCCGTCGGCGTGCTCTTTGAAGAGAAACTCCAACGGGCTAACCGTGAGCTCGGCTCGCGGCTGCTGCGCAGATACTAGAGCAAACAACTGTTGGGAAGGTCCGTCGTTCGCGTACTGATCGCTTAGTTTTCCTAAGCCAGTTCCGTAGTACGTTTGCGTATGGAAAAAAACGCGCGCCCACGGGCTTTGGCTGCGGTGCTTTTCTGCGCCTGGTTCCTGACCCCATCCACCTGGACGCAAACCGCAGCCCCGCCTGACAAATACCCTGCTCTGCCCAGTGAAACCCCAGCCAGGCTGGAGATACCCACCGCCGGCTTCGACTACCTGCGGCATGAAGTGATGATCCCCATGCGCGATGGGGTCAAGCTGCACACCGTCATCCTGGTGCCGAAAGGGGCCAAGGGGGCGCCCATCCTGCTTACCCGCACGCCGTACGATGCAAACGCACTCACCACGCATGAAAGCAGCGCCCACCTGGGGCCCAGTCTCCAGGGCTACGACAACGCCACCGAGGTGATCGTCGAGGGCGGTTATATCCGGGTGGTTCAGGATGTGCGGGGCAAGTATGGCTCCGAGGGCGACTACGTGATGAATCGACCTATGCGCGGTCCCTTGAATCCGACACCGGTCGACAATGCGACGGATACCTACGACACCATCGATTGGCTGGTAAAGAATATTCCGGAGAGCAACGGCAAGGTCGGCATCCTGGGTATTTCCTACGACGGCTTCACGACTTTAACTGCGCTGGTCAATCCTCATCCGGCGCTCAAGGTCGCCGTGCCCATGAATCCCATGGTCGACGGCTGGATGGGCGATGATTGGTTTCACAATGGCGCCTTCCGCGAGCAGAATCTCCCCTACATCTACGATCAGGAGGCAACTCGCGGCGGTACAGCCAAGTGGTGGACCGGCAACCTGGACGACTACGACACCTACATGCAGGCAGGGTCCGCCGGTGAACTGGGGCGACGCCATGGCCTCGAACAGGTCGGGTTCTGGCGTAAGGTGCTCGCGCATCCCAGCTACGACAGCTTTTGGCGGGACCAGGCAATGGATAAGATACTGGCCGCCCAGCCACTCAAAGTACCCACCATGTTGGTGGATAGCCTGTGGGATCAGGAAGACATCTACGGCGCCATCGCCGTGTACAAGGCCATCAAGCCCAAGGACACGGAGAACAACAAAGTCTTTCTGGTGATTGGTCCGTGGCATCACGGGCAGGAGATCGAAGACGCCAGCACCCTGGGTGTTTTGAATTTCGGCGCCGACACCGGGCTCTACTTTCGGCGGCAGATCCTTGGCCCCTTTCTCGCCCGCTATCTGAAAGACGAGGCACCCAAAGAAGAGATTGCACCCGTCACTGCGTTCGACACCGGAACCAACGTCTGGCGGAGCTTGCCTTCCTGGCCGGCCGGGTGCACAACCGGTTGCGGGATTCAGGCAACTCCGCTCTATCTCACAGAAGGGCTGAAATTGAGCTTCACCGCGCCCAAGGCGGGTGACGCGGGATTCGAGGAATATGTCTCCGACCCCGCGAAACCTGTTCCTTACCGTGCACGGCCCATCCAGCCCGTGGGCTACTCGGCGGGGATGACCTGGGCTGAATGGCTGGTCGACGACCAACGCGAGCAATCCGGCCGGCCCGATGTTGCGGTCTTCGTTTCGGATGTCTTGAGCGAGCCGTTGAAGATCAGCGGACAGCCGATCGCTAACCTCGTGGCCTCCACCAGCGGCACGGATTCCGACTGGGTGGTGAAGCTCATCGACGTTTATCCCGACGAGGTAGCCAGTGATCCCCGCCTGGGCGGATATCAACTGATGATCTCCGCGGACATCTTCCGCGGACGCTACCGGGAAAGCCTGGAGCACGCCAAAGCCATCGCGGCCAACCAGCCCTTGCTGTATCGCTACGCGCTGCCCACGGCAAACCACGTCTTCCTGCCCGGGCATCGCATCATGGTGCAGGTACAGTCGAGTTGGTTCCCTCTATACGACCGAAACCCGCAGACCTTCGTGCCTGATATTTTCTGGGCCAAGCCGGCGGATTATCAGAAAGCCACGCAGCGCATCTATCACGCACCTGACCATGCCAGCTTCATCGAACTGCCGGTGGTGAAGACGCCTTAGTAGGGAAGGAGATTCCATGAAGTGTGCTCACGTAGAAGATCATGTGAAGAAGGTGAACCCGGAGCCCAAGGGTTGCGAGGAGTGTCTCAAGGTCGGAGATCGATGGATCCACCTGCGCATGTGCCTGGAGTGCGGCAAGGTTGGTTGTTGCGACTCCTCCAAGAACCGTCATGCCACAGCCCACTTCCACCAGGAGGGGCATCCGATCATGCAATCGGTGGAACCGGGAGAACATTGGCGCTGGTGCTACATCGACCAGGTGTATCTCGACCAATTTTGATCTCTCACCGCAGATTCCCTGACCAATGACGGGTGCCCCACATCTCGCTCGTTTTTCGCGAGATGTGGGATTCCACTACTCTTTCCCTCTGGCTCTCGATTCAGCCGATGCACTCAGCGGTCGACATCGGTGGAATCCCACCCGTCATTCGTCAGGGAACTTGAGGCAGAACCGTGATTACGTCGCTGGTTCATCGGCTTTGTCTTTGATGAGGATGAGCGCGACGCTGGCCACGATCAGCGCGGTGCCCAGGAGCATCCGCGGGGTGACCAGCTCTCCGGCGAAGAAGTAGCCGAGAGCCACCGCCACCACGGGATTCACATAGGCATGGCTGGCAACCCGTGTGGCGGGCATACGGCCAAGCAGCCAGACGAAGGCGGTGAATCCCAGAAACGAACCGGCCACCACCAGGTAGCCCAGCGCAAGTATGGCCTTGGTGGAAATGTGCGGGAATGGATGCATCTCCCCTGTCAAGGCGGAGAGGATAAGCAGGATCGCACCCCCAAACATCATCTCCGCTCCGGCGGTAATTCCCTTCGACTTAGGCAGTACCAACGAACGAGTGAGTACAGCACCCAGCGACCAGGCCGCTCCACCCAGCAGGATGGCGGCGCAGGGCAGAACGGCAACATGCTGCGCATTGTGCAGCAGCAACAAGAGGACTCCCACGAATCCAACTGAGATCGACACCAGAAGGCTCCAACGGAAGCGCTGTTGGCGGAAAACGAAGACCTCAAGGGCGATGGTGATGAGCGGCAACGTGGCCTCGAGCACAGAGGTGAAACCGGAAGGCACGTACTGCTCCGCCCAGAACACCGCGCCATACGTAACTACGAACATGAGCGAGCCGATGGAGAGGAGACTGCCCCACTCTTTGCCCACAGGACTCGGACGGCCACAAAGACGCATCACCGCGTAAAGCAAAGTGCCGGCCAGGAAAAATCGCGTGCCGGCGGCAAAGAGCGGCGGGACCTGTTGTACTGCGATCCGAATCGCCAGGTAGGTCGACCCCCACAAGATGTAAATGGCCGCAAACGCGAGATAGACGCGCAGGTCGATCTTGCTCTTTTGCTTCGCGGCGCTGCTCTCGATAACCGTTGAAGTTGCCATGACTGGTTACATTGTAATCCCATTTCCACCTAACCCTTAAAACTATTTTTAAGGGTTATACTGAGGTAGTGAGTAGTTCCCTTTCCAAGCCGTTTAAGCTGTTTGCTGGACATCCCGCCCTGGAGCTCGTCAACACCCTGGACTTGCGCTTCTCCGCAAATCCACAGGACCTGCTTCCCTCCTATGCAGATCTTCTCCGCTTTGCGGTGCAATTGCGCTTGCTGCCGGCGGAGCAGGCACGAAAACTTGGCCGCACGGTCCACGCGCATGATGGACAGCGTGTACTGGCATCCGCTATCACGCTGCGCGAGGCCCTGGCGGCGGTCCTCTACGCCTGGGTTGACGGCGGTAAGCCGGCTGATGGGCAGGTGGAAATACTGGAGACACACTTCCATGCCGCAGCCCAGCATCGCAGCCTTCGTAGTGGCGATGAGCGCCTGGTTTGGAGCTGGTCCGGCTTTGAGCTGCAAGCGGAGCTTCCACTGTGGAAGCTGGCCCAGTCGGCCTCCGATCTACTGGTCTCGGAGAATGCGAAACAAGTGAAAGGTTGCGGCGATCCAACCTGCCGCTGGCTGTTTCTGGACCTGAGCAAGAACCACACCCGGCGCTGGTGCGACATGAAGACCTGCGGCAACCGGATGAAGGCGCGAAGGCACCAGGCACGCCTGCAGGAAATGCCGTTATAAACTGGGTCTCAGACGATGCATTCGATCCGCGCCGCAACTCCCGCTGACATTCCTTTGATTCTGGATCTCATCCGCGCTCTCGCCACCTACGAGCGAGAGCCCAACGCCGTGAAGACCACCGAGGCCGACCTGCTGCGCGATGGCTTCGGCCCGCATCCCTGCTTCGAGTGCCTGATCGCGGAAAATACGGATGGCCAAGAGCCGGAAGCGGCGGGGTTCGCGCTCTACTTCTACAACTACTCCACCTGGCGCGGCCGTCCCGGCATTCACCTGGAGGATCTGTTTGTGCTGCCCCGCTTTCGCGGGCAAGGTATTGGCAAGGCACTGCTGGCGAGGGTCGCCGCTCGCGCCGCGGAACAAGGGTGCGTCCGCCTGCAATGGGACGTTCTGGAGTGGAATCAGACCGCGATCGACTTCTATCACAGCCTGGGGGCAAAGTTTCTCGATGAGTGGCGCATCATGCGCGTGAACGACGAGGCCATTCGCTCCCTGGCAGCATTGGAGCCAGCCCTTTGAGTGAGCCCGCCCGGATTACTGTCATCGGAGGCGGCCTGGCCGGCCCGGAGGCGGCCCTGATGGCGGCCCGGCGCGGCTGCCAGGTCGACCTCTACGAGATGCGCTCGGTGGTCGACGGCACGCTGCGCTCCACGCCGGCGCATCAGACCGCCGACTTTGCCGAGTTGGTCTGCTCCAACTCGCTCAAGTCTGAGAGTGAACACAGCGCCCCCTGGCTGCTCAAGCAGGAAATGCGCCGCGCCGGGTGCGCGCTCCTCTCCTGCGCGGATGCCAGCGCCGTGCCCGCCGGCCACGCCCTGGCCGTCGATCGGGTGGAATTCTCCCGCCGGGTCGCTGAGGCCATCGAACAGGAAAGCCGGATCACGGTACATCGGGAAGAGATAACCGCACTCGATCCCGAACAGCTCACCATCGTGGCCACCGGCCCGCTCACCTCGGCCCCGCTCTGCGCGGAGATTGCCCGGCTCACGGGCAGCGGAGAGCTGGCGTTTTACGACTCCATCAGCCCCATCGTCGAAGCCGATTCGATCGACATGGAGCGCGTCTACTTCGCCGCCCGCTACGACAAAGGCACCGCCGATTACATCAACTGCCCCATGTCCAAGGAGGAGTACGAGCGCTTCTACGAGGCCCTGGTTTCTGCCGAAGCCGTGGAGAGCAAGGAGTGGGAGAAGCTGGAGTACTTCGAAGGCTGCCTGCCCATCGAGGAGCTGGCCCGGCGGGGGCGGGAGACCCTGCGCTTTGGCCCCATGAAGCCGGTTGGCCTGCGCGATCCGCGCACTGGAAAAGTGCCGTGGGCGGTGGTGCAGTTGCGCTGCGAGAACCTGCGCGCCGACTCTTACAACCTGGTCGGCTTGCAGAACCACCTGAAATTCGGCGAGCAGGCGCGGGTCCTGCGCCTGATTCCTGGCCTGGAGAAGGCCAAGTTCCTCCGCTTTGGCCAGATTCATCGCAATACCTACGTCAATGCGCCGCGCGTGCTGACTGAGACGCTCTCGCTCCGTGACCATCCCACTATCCTTATTGCGGGGCAGCTATCGGGAGTGGAGGGCTACACCGAATCCATTGCCACCGGCATGCTCGCCGGCCTGTATGCCGCCCAGATGGCCCAGGGGCATACCCCTGCAGCCGTACCTCGCGGAACAGCGCTGGGTTCGCTGGTGCACTACATTACCCATGCCCAGGCCAAGGACTTCCAACCCGCGAATATCACTTTCGATCTGCTGCTGCCGCTGGAAGAGTCGCTGCGCAAGCAGGTGCGCGACAAGCGGGAGCGCCATCGCATGCAGTGCGAGCGCGCCCTGGCGCTATTTGACGCCTGGTGGGAACAACAGGGAGCGCTCACCCCGGCATGACGATAGGGAATTTTTTTTGCCGCCTGTGGGCGAAGACACATCCAACTTAGCTACGAAAGGCCGCCGGGGCGTCCCGGCCTTGAATTGTTGTTGCCTTCCATTTAACTTAGTCGTGCTATACGGGCGGATGATCCGTTCGTCACAGACCCGGCAGCCGGTCACTCCGGCAGCAAGCCAGCCAATCGCTGCCGCTTCGAGGAGAAATACCATGCGTAAGAAACTCATTCTTTGGCTCGCGGGTGTCACGCTTGCTCTCGTTCCGGCCCTGGTGGCCGCCCAGGATGTCCCCGCCAAGATCCACGGCCATGTGCAAGACCCGGCCAACGCCCCTATCCCCAACGGCCAGGTAATACTTAGCACGGATGGCAAGACCCCCCTATACACGTTCACCACTGACCAGAACGGCGACTATAAGGGAGAAGGCATCAAGCCCGGCACGTACTACATCACTCTTTACCCGACCCCGGGAAAGGCCGTTGACCGCTTTGACAATGTGAAGATCACCTCCGGCGAGGACGCCCTGCAGGACTTCGACCTGAGCCGTCCTGATTACGTGAGCAAGCTGCCTCCGGAAGAACGTAAGGCGCTCGAAGAAGCCAAGAAGAAAAACGCGGAAATCAATAAAGAGAACCAAAACGTCGGCAAGCTAAACGATCTGCTCAAGCAGGCGCGCGCCGACAACGCCGCCAAGAAGTACGACGAAGCGGCTACCCTCATGACACAAGCCACGACCCTGAAGCCGGACGCCGCCGTTCTGTGGCTGGAATTGGGCATTGCTCAGACCGGGCTGAAGAAGTACGACGATGCCCTGGTGTCGCTCAAGAAAGCGCTGGATCTGGATACGAATTCAAAGAAGCCTAACCCTGACGTGGAAGCAGCCGACAACAATGCGTTGGGCGAGGTATACGCGAACACCAACAAGATTCCTGACGCGACCGCAGCGTATGACGCCGCGGCCAAACTCCAACCCACGAATGCAGGCATGTTCTACACCAATGAGACCATCGTGCTCAGCCGTGCGGGGCAAACGGATGCGACCATCGCTGCCGCGGATAAGGCGATCGCCGCGGACCCGACCAAGGCCATTGCCTACTACCTGAAGGGACAGGCGCTTATCTCCAAGGCTACGGTCGATCCCAAGACGCAGAAGATCGTCGCGCCTCCGGGAACCGCCGAGGCTTACAACAAGTACCTGGAACTCGCTCCCACCGGGCCCATGGCGCCGGAAGCAAAGTCGGTTTTGGCGGAGATCGGGGAAAAACAGACCACGAGCTACAAAGCCAAGTCGCACTAAACCTGGTTGGCAGTTAACGCGAGGGGACGCCATCAGCTCTAGCGGCGTCCCTTCGCTTTGCACCCGCTCGTGAACAACTCCGCTCCATCCCGGGTGGTCAGCTTTGCCGACGCCAGCCGGATTGTCCGTGAGCATGCCGATCGGCTAGCCGGACCGCCGCGGCATCCGCCACAACTCACTTCTCTCTTCGATAGCCTGGGCAGGGTGCTCTCTGAGCCGGTGTACGCCGACCGCGATCAGCCGCCGTTTCCCCGTTCTACCCGCGACGGCTTCGCCTGCCGGGCCGCCGATGTTGCGGCCGGCCTCCCGCTTACGGTGATTGGATTGATTCGCGCGGGCGAGATAGGCCCCAACGCAATCACTGCTGGACAGGCGGTCGAGATCATGACCGGCGCGCCGGTACCCGGCGGCGCCGACTGCGTGGTCATGGTGGAACATGTGCAGCGTAACGGCGATGCGCTTAGCCTGGCTCCTGGCCGCACCATCGCTTCCGGCGAAAACGTCGTTCCCAAAGGAGCTGAGGCTCGGGCCGGAGAAGTGATCGTGCCCCGAGGCACGCGTATCTCCTCCGCCCAGATCGCCGCGGCCGTTGCCAGCGGTGCGGCCCAACTCAGCCTCTTCGCCCAACCGCGCGTGGCCATCGTCGCCACCGGGGACGAACTGGTGGAGGTGGATCAGCAGCCCCTGGTGCACCAGATTCGCAACTCCAACAGCTATTCGCTCGCGGCGCAGATTCTCGCCGCCGGAGCTCAGCCGGTGCGGCTCCCGATTGCGCGCGATGAGCGCGGCGATCTTGAGCGCGTTATCCGTAGCGCGCTCGAGGCTGACCTGCTGTTGCTCTCAGGCGGGGTTTCCATGGGCAAGTACGACCTGGTGGAGGAGGTTTTGCTCGCTTTGGGCGCCGAGTTCTTCTTTACCGGGGCGCTGATCCAGCCCGGCAAGCCAGTCGTGTTCGGAAGACTTGCGGTGGAGGATCGCCAGATTTATTTCTTCGGGCTGCCCGGCAACCCTGTATCTACCATGGTTACGTTCTCCCTTTTTGTCGATCCGCTGTTGGGCGCGCTCAGCGGCGATCCCTTTCGCGAACCCCGTTTCGCGCAGGGTAGCCTGGCGAGCGACGTCCGGGTGAAGACCGGCCTGACGCGCTTCCTGCCCGCCCGGCTGCGCTCTGTGTCTACCGATGTGACGGTAGAGCCGGTCACCTGGCAAGGCTCCGGCGACATAGCGAGCGCCAGCCGCTCCAATTGCTTTCTTGTGGTGCCCCCGGACCGGCCGCATCTCGCAGCTGGTGAGACAGTCTCGGTGCTGCTACCCTGACGACACGATGGACAAGCTCTCGCATTACGACGCCGAAGGCAGTGCGCACATGGTCGACGTGAGTGGCAAAGCCTCCACACGGCGTGAGGCCGAAGCTTCCGCCTTTGTTGTGCTCTCTGATGCGGTGCTCGCCGCACTGCCCAAAAATCCTAAGGGCAACCCGCTGGAGGTGGCGCGTTTTGCCGGCATTCAAGCGGCGAAACGCACCGCGGACCTGATTCCCATGTGTCATCCGCTGCCGTTGAGCTTTATCGACGTTTCGGCGAATGTGGTCGCAGGCGGCGTTGAGATCCGCAGCACCGCTGCGACGGTCGCGGGCACCGGCGTCGAAATGGAAGCGCTGACCGCAGCCGCAGTGGCCGCGCTCACGATCTACGACATGTGCAAGGCTCTGGATAAATCCATCACCATCCGCGAGATCGTCCTGGTACGGAAATCAGGAGGAAAGAGTGGCGACTACATCCGCACAGAGGGTACTGAGTGAGAGAAATGCAGATCTACTCGTTGAACGAAGGGCACGCCTGTCGAACGAAGGGCACGCCTCTCGAACGAAGGGCACGGCTGTCGAACGAAGGGCACGCCTGTTGAACGAAGGGCACGCCTGTTCGAACGAAGGGCACGCCTCTCGAACGAAGGGCACGGCTTCAGTCGTGCCGTAAATGTACTGCGCGGGGGCGGCTTTAGCCGCTGAGGTACGTTTTTTTCGATAATTACGCGTAGGTACAAGCTTGGAAAAGCGTACCTCAGGGGCTGAAGCCCTCGTTGCTGTGGCTTTTTACGGCACGGCTAAACCCGTGCCCTTCGTTCAGTGGCTTTTTACCGCACGGCTAAAACCGTGCCCTTCGTTCTTAGGCATTGCGCCGGAAGCAGCGTAGCTCGTGGTCGTTGACCATCCCCGACGCTTGCATCCAGGCATAGACGATCACTGGACCGACAAATTTGAAGCCACGCTTCTTCAGAGCAGCGGAGATCTCCTCCGAAAGAGGGGTCTTCGCAGGTAGAGAGCCAGTCTTGTTCTTGATTGGCTTTCCCCCGGCCAGCTTCCAGGCAAACGCGGAGAAGCCCTCACCACTGCTTTCCATCTCCTGGTAAATCCTTGCGCCCTGGATGGTCGCCTCGATCTTGGCGCGGGAGCGAATAATCCCCGGATCAGCCAATAGCCGCGCAATGTCCGGCTCGCTGAAGCGGGCCACCTTCTTCGGCTCGAAGCTACGGAAAGCCTTGCGAAAGGCCTCCCGCTTGCGCAACACCGTGATCCACGCCAACCCGGCCTGGAATCCCTCCAGCATCAGCAGCTCCCACAGGGCTCGGCTGTCGTACTGGGGCACTCCCCATTCCTGGTCGTGATAGTCACGGAGAAGCGGATCGTTCTCCGCCCATGCACAGCGGTGTAGCTTGCTCATTTGGTCAATCCTGCTGACAACGCGATATATAAGTATGAGACAGGAGATTATAACCATGCCCGGGATCGACGAAATAAAGCGACTACAGAATGAGATGGTGAGCTGGCGCAGAGATCTGCATGCCAATCCTGAACTAGGATTTGCCGAGAGCCGCACCCAAACTTTCATTCAGGAGCGCCTGCAGTCGTTCGCCGTGGACGAGATACATTCCTTCACCGGCACGGGTGTGTTGGCGGTTATTCACGGTCGCGACGGCGACCAGGCCATCGGCCTGCGCGCGGATATTGATGCGCTGCCCATTCCGGAAGAATCCGGAGTGCCGTACGCTTCCACCAATCCAGGCGTCATGCATGCCTGCGGGCACGACGGACACACCAGCATGCTGCTCGGAGCAGCCAAGTATCTGGCCGCAAGCCGCAAATTCAAAGGCACGGCCTACCTCATCTTTCAACCGGCCGAGGAAATCGGCGGAGGCCGGCAGGTGGTAGCGGATGGGTTATTCGATCGCTTCCCCATGCAGCGAATCTTCGGCATGCACAATATGCCCAGCATGGAGGTGGGACAGTTCTTCTGGCGCGACGGATATATGCTGGCCGCGGCTAACTTCTTCGAGATCAAGATCACCGGCCTGGGCGCACACGCCGCGGAGCCGCATTTCGGAATCGATCCCATTGTGGCCGGCAGTTCCCTGGTAAACGCGCTGCAGACGATCGTTTCCCGTACCGTCGATCCCAAGCATGCGGCGGTGGTCACCGTCGGCAGCTTCCAGGCCGGTGTGGCCGCCAATGTAATCCCTCGAGAAGCTGTGCTCAAGGGAACCGCGCGATGGTTCGATGCTGGAGTCGGCGAGGCCATGCAACGGGCGATTGTCAGGTTGGCCAAGTGCACGGCGGAGAGCCATGGCGCCACCGCCGAAGTGGAGATGCACATGGTAGCGCCGGCCACCGTCAACGACGAGGCCGCGATGGCCCTGGCCCGCAAAGCGGCAGTTGCCGTTGCCGGCCCAGCCGGAGTACTCGAAATGACGCACCCCATCATGGGCGCGGAAGATTTCTCTTACATGCTCCAGGTGAAGCAAGGCGCCTACATTATGCTGGGGGCAAAACGGCCAGGGCAGCTGAACCCGATGTTGCACCACCCTTGTTACGATTTCAATGACCAGATCCTGTCCACCGGAGCCGCCTACTGGGCCGCCCTGGTCGAGCAACAGCTAGCACTTTGAGTCGGGTGAACCGGCGTGTGTAATTTCGATGAATCGCAGCTTAAGGTTGTAATCGGACCAAAGTTGTCGTATATTATATCTAGTGCGAATGAGTCGCAACTAGAACATGCCGTTGAAACGCTGCGAGCTGTTGAATGAGGTAGAGGCCAGGGGAGTTCGGTTGACCGCGCAAAGGCGCGCGTTGATCGAAACCATCCAGGGGGCAGACGCCCATCTTGATGCGGCTACCCTTTTGTCTCGCGCTCGCCAGCGGGACCCCAATATCGATCGCGCGACCGTCTACCGCACCCTTGACCTGTTAAAACGGCTGGGGTTGATCGATGAGCTGGACCTGATGCACCTCAACGGGGAAAAGCATTATTACGAGGTCAAGACGCAGAAAGACCATCTGCATCTTGCCTGTTTTCGTTGTGGCGAGATCGAGGAGTTCGACAGCCCCACATTCCAGCGTCTCAAGCGAGAGATCGCGGCTCAAAACGATTTTGAAGTACAGGTGATGCGTCTCGAGGTTGGTGGGTTGTGCCGGCGGTGTGCGGCGCAGCAAAAAGTTTCCTGACGCAAGTTTGAACCAGATCCCCGCGGATTGCTCTTGGCGGAGACCGCGAGGACCTGGGGGCCACAGCCAATTAAGACTGCGGGCTTCCTTCACTATAGGTCCCCTGCCCGCAAGGTTTCAACTATTAGGATGGCCGCCGCTATTTTCGCGGGCCTCCCCTACTACACGTGTGCCTGGTGAGGCTAAGGGAGTCGTTGTGAGTGATCAGGTGGATCTTCCACGCGAACGGTGGCGTCTGTTTGTTCGCATTGCGGTTGTCCTTTTCATCTTTTCCCCCAGTCTTCTCATAAGGCTTCTCCCCGCCGATGCGGAGCATGCTCACGGGCGGGGTGCCATGTCAGCGCAGGATATGGCCAAGATGGCCGCCGCTGCCCGAGCCAACCTGCGTCGCCTGCCGGAGCTAAAGCCGACCCGGCAGATCAGGTCTGCGGGCGTTTTGCTACCGGTTCCGCTACTACGGCGCCCCCGGAGTTGAAAAGTCAGGGCGGCGTGCTGGAAGTGACCTTCAAGTTCCTGACCGCAACCGACTCCCAGGGATTAGTCCGCTACTGTTACGTAACCGACACCGGCCTCCAGGCGCCCACACTGCGGGTGAATCCCGGCGACCAGCTAATCATTCATTTCCAGAACGACCTGCCTGCTGCTTCCGCAGCCAACGCAGGCGCCGCTATGGCGGGGATGACGATGGCTCTCTCTTCGCCCGCGACCAGCACCAGCAGCGCCTGCAATGGAACGATGTCGGCGAGCGCGACCAATATCCATTTCCACGGGACCAATGCAGCGCCCGTCTGCGGACAGGATGAAGTTGTCCACACGCTCATCCAGCCCGGTCAGAGCTTCGATTACAACGTACAGATCCCGCAGAATGAACCCCCAGGACTTTACTGGTACCATCCCCACCCGCATGGCTTCTCCGAAGGCCAGGTACAAGGAGGAGCGACCGGAGCGCTGATCGTCGAAGGCCTGCAAAACGTCGATCCCGCATTGGCAGGGTTGACCGAACGCACCTTTGTCATTCGCGACCAGATGGCTGCCGGCATCGGAAGCCAACGACACGAACATTCCTGCCTGGGATCTTTCCATCAACTACATTCCGGTGACCTATCCGAGTTACACACCAGCGGTCATCCAAACCAATCCAGCGCAACAGGAATTGTGGCGAGTGGCGAACACTGCTGCAGACACCATCCTGAATCTGCAGTACGTCGTCAATGGAACGCCGCAGTCCATGCAGGTGGTGGCGATCGATGGCTACCCCATTGCTTCAGGCAGCAGCGGACAACCATCCGAGAGCGAGACCAGCATTCTCCTGCCTCCCGGCGCCCGCGCTGAGTTTGTGGTGACGACGCCGAAGACCGGTGACCAGGCACAGTTGATCACCCAGAATTGGGATACCGGACCGGATGGGGATTTCGACCCCACGCGGCCCATCGCCAACATCGTGAGCCAGAACGGAATCGAAGGCTCGTCCGCAAGCGCTGGCGCCGCAGTCAAACAGTTGCCGTCGCATGCGGTGCAAACCAGGGTTACCCGCTTCGCAGCGTTGGCGGCCGCCACCCCGGTCGCGCAACGCAATCTGTATTTCTCCGAAGTGTTACAAGACCCCGCCAACCCGAATAGCCCGACCAACTTCTTCATCACCGAACAAGGCCAGCAGCCGGCATTATTCGATATGAACAATCCGCCCAACATCGTGGTGCATTCAGGCACGGTCGAGGACTGGGTGGTGCAAAATACTGCGCTCGAAGATCACATCTTCCACATCCATCAGATTCACTTTCAAGTGCTCGAAGTCAACGGCCAGCCGGTAAACGATCCGGCGATTCGCGACACCGTCGATCTGCCTTCTGGAGCGGCAGCGGACCCTATCCCAGCGTGAAGTTACGCATGGATTTCCGCGATCCGAATATCGTTGGCACCTTCGTATATCACTGCCACATTCTGCAACACGAAGATGCCGGCATGATGGGTGCGATTCAGGTGCTGCCGTCTTCGGGATTGGCTTCGACGACCAGCGCCACGGCCTCCGCCAGCAGCATTACGCCCAATGGAAAAATTACGCTGACTGCGAATGTCGTCGATGCCTCTACCGGAGCTTCCACGCCCACGGGCACGGTGCAGTTTCAAATAAACGGGCTCAACGTCGGCAACCCGGTAACACTCACCAATGGCCACGCGACGTTAACCACGACCGTGAATGGAGACTCGGGCGCAAATAATCTAACCGCCTTCTATGAGGGCGATGCGACTTACATGGAATCGGTATCGGCAAACGTTGCCAATTACCATCTCGAATTTTTCGCTCGCTTCCCCGGGAACGACCGCTGCTGTAGGATCGGCCGCAATCGCGCCGGTCACACTGAACGTGGCCAACAACTACACCACGCCGATCAGCTTTGCCTGCACCATGCCGTCGAGCCTGACCCAATCGGCGTGTTTTGTGAATCCAAAATCGATGACCGGCACCGGGCAGGCGTCGCTCACCGTCAACACCACACCGCCGCATCCGCAAAGCAGCAGCCGCACGAGCGGGCCTCGGATGGATCGCTGCAGGCGGTGGCGCAAGTTTCGCGTTGTGTCTTTTTGCTTGCTCTGCCGCGCCGAGGGAGGCGCGGTGGAGCATTTTTTGTCCTGAGCTTCATGGCAATCCTGTTCACGGCCATCGGCTGCGGCGGCACGGCGCAGACCGATCCAGGAACGCCCAAGGGCACTTACACCGTTGTGGTCACAGCCACGGCGGAGCAGCGGGTCGTCGCAGGACCAGACCAGCGTGAATGTTCCGATCACAATTCAGTAAGCACACGCAGCGCAGAGATTTGGAGAAGGTATGTCGATGAAAGTCAGCTCGCTTGCAGTCAACATGGCGAGAACCCTATGCGCTGTTGCGTTGTTGTCCTCTGCTTTGGTCTGGGCCAGCGTAGGCGGTAGTATCGCGGGTACGGTGAAGGATCCTTCGGGGCGTGTGATTCCCAATGCAGAGGTAAGTCTTCGTGAGTCAACCACAGGGATTTCTTACCAGACGCACAGCGACAGCAAGGGGCTCTACACCTTCCCGGTTCTGCCCGTGGGCCATTACGATCTGCAGGTGCAGGCTACTGGTTTCTCCGGCTATCAGCGTACCGGTGTGGTGCTTGATACCAACGCGGCGCTCACCCTCGATGCTGGGCTGCAGGTCGGCGGCGTTGCTCAGACGGTAAGCGTGGAGGACAACACGCTGCACGTCGAGACCACCAGCACCCAACTGGGCCAGGTAATCACTGGACGGCAGATGACCGCGGTTCCACTCGACGGCCGCAGCTTTACCGATCTGCTCTCTCTGCAGGCCGGGGTCGCACCCCAAACATCGATCACCTCCACTACCGTGCAGGATGTGGGCGCGACCGTTCTCAACCCTTCGGGCACGCTCAATCCCGGCACCCTCTCCGTGAATGGGCAACGGGAGTTCGCCAACTACTTCAGCGTGAACGGCGCCGACGTGGAAGAGGACGTCAACGCCGGCACGGCCGTCATTCCCAACCTGGATGCGATTGATGAGTTCCGCATTATCACCAGCAACTTCGACGCGGAGTATGGAGAGTTCAGCGGCGGCCAGATCAATGTCATCACTAAATCCGGAAGCAATGGATTTCATGGCAACGCCTTCGAATTTCTGCGCAATACCGATCTGGACGCGCGCAATTACTTTTCTCCCACCCGCGGCGCTTTCCGCCAGAACCAGTTTGGCGGGACCTTCGGCGGCCCGATTCGTCGCGACCGCATATTCTTCTTCACCGACTACCAGGGAACGCGGCAGACGCAGGGCATCGATACCGGCACCATCAGCGTGCCCTCGAACGCCGATCGCCTGGGCAATCTCTCAGACCTTTCCAGTAGCCTCACCGGCGTGGTGGGCGGCCCTTACTTCGCCAACCTGCTTACCCAGAAGCTAGGCTACGGAGTCACTGCGGGTGAGTCTTACTATGTTCCCGGTTGCGCCAATTCGACCCAGTGCGTCTTTCCCAATGCTGTCATTCCTCAAACAGCGTGGTCGGTTCCGGCACAACGAATGCTGCAGTACATCCCCGCTCCCAATACCGCCAACGGCTATGCCACCTCCATCGTTCAACCAAATCGTGCGCGATGACAAGGGTGCGGTCCGCATCGACGCGAATACTCGCCTGGGCCTGCTCTCTGGTTACTACTTCATCGACGACTTCGATCTGAATGACCCGTATCCGGTGGCGCAGAGTGGGGCCAGCGTCCCTGGCTTCAATGCCATCACCACCGGCCGGGCGCAGCTCGTCGCGCTGGGCCTTACCAAGACGTTCAATACCACCATGGTCAATGAGCTGCACTTCAGCTACATGCGCGACAACACTAACCTGGGGCAGCCCGTGGGCGGTCTGGGCGTAAGCCTCACCTCGCAGGGCTTCGAGAATGCAGACGGCATCGCCCAGCATCGTAGCTCTCGATCCCAAGGGAGAAGGGGTCGAGAACCTCAACTTCAATGGATACTCCACCGGCGCCGCGGCCAACCAGCTCATTCAGGTCAACAACACCTATCAGGTCACGGATGCAGTTACGAAAGTGCTGGGCAAGCACACCATGAAGTTCGGGGCAGAGTTCCATGCCGACCAGGTCAATGCCAGCCCCATCGCGCAGTTCAATGGCAGCTTCGTTTTCTCGGGAACGGAAACCGGCGTCGACTTTGCCGACTTCCTGATCGGCGTGCCCAGCCAATACAATCAGAGCCAGCTCAATCCCTTCTATGCGCGCAACAAATATGTCGGTCTCTTCGCGCAGGATAGCTGGCGCGCTCTTCCTAATCTCACCTTGAACTACGGGCTGCGCTGGGATCGCATCGCGCCCTGGTCGGAAAAGTACAACCAGATATCTACCTTCGTTGCCGGGGCGCAGTCCGTGGTATTTCCCGGCGCGCCTCCGGGCATCCTGTATCCAGGCGATCAGGTCAACGGTGAAACCATCCCCAATACGCTCGCCCAAATCAGTAACCGTAGCTTTTCGCCGCGGGTTGGCCTGGCCTGGACGCCCCAGGCAGAGGCCGGCAGCTTCCTGGGCAAGATACTGGGAGCACCGGGTAACACCAGCGTGCGGACGAGCTTTGGCAATTTCTTCACCGCGATTGATGCGCTATCGATTGGCGTGCTGGCTGCGAACGCTCCTTATGGCACCACCTACACCAGCCCGGCGCCTCCACTCTTCGCGACGCCATTCATTACCGCAGCCAACGGGCAGAACAATGGGCAACCTTTTCCCTATACGTTTGCCTCGCTGAATTCTTCGCGCAGCAATCCCGACCCCAACATCGACTGGAGCACCTACGAGCCGATCGAAGGTATTCCCGGATACGATATTCACGGCCGCACTCCGTACACCGCGGAATGGATGGTTTCGGTGGAACGGCAGGCCGGCCCGAAGACGGTTTTCAGCGCGAGTTATATCGGAACGTCGAGCCATCGCCAGCGCGTTCTCATTGAGCCAAATCCGGGAAATCCCTCACTCTGCCTGAGCCTCAGCCAGGCGAGCGAGGTGCAGCCGGGCACGCTTACCTGCGGACCGAACGGGGAGGACACGGTGTATTTTCCGATTAACGGCGGCCAGGTGAATGGCACGCGTGGACCGCTGGGCTCAAACTTCGGCAGCAATGCGCTGCAATCCACGATTGGCCATGCGAACTACAACGCACTGGAACTGAGTGCTCGTCACACCAGCGGCCGGCTTGAGTTCTCCGCCGCCTACACCTACAGCAAGTCCATGGATCAGTCATCGAACCCAGCTGAGGAAGTGAACCCCTTCAATCCCGCGCTCAGTTATGCCATCTCAGCCTTCGATGTGAAGAATAACTTTGTGGTCAGCTACGAATATCAGCTGCCGTTCGATCAGTTCTTTCGTCCCAGCCGGCTGACCAGCGGCTGGTCTCTGTCCGGGATCACGCGCTTCTCCAGCGGCTTCCCGGTAACCATGGTGAACAATGGCGACAATTCTTTGATTGGGACCAATCCAAACGGGATCAACAACAGCAGCATCGATGAGCCCGACTACACCGGCGGCCC
This sequence comes from uncultured Acidobacteriaceae bacterium, assembly GCA_963785315.1. Lineage (GTDB taxonomy): Bacteria > Acidobacteriota > Terriglobia > Terriglobales > Acidobacteriaceae > PALSA-350. Next base: position 607,385 of record CAWAUX010000013.1, read on the forward strand.
GCTTCACCTGAGCGGGAATCCGCGCAAGAACAACAACAATTATTTTGATACCTCGGCCTTCTCCGCGAATGCGCTCGGCACCCCAGGCAATGCCAAGAGGCGGTTCTTCTACGGTCCGGGTGCGGACAACTTTGATATGGCGGTTGCGAAGAGGTTGGCGATCAACGAATCGAAGTCGCTGCTCTTCCGCGTGGAGGCGTTCAATGTCTTCAACCACACTCAATTCACCGGCCCCACCGCTATCGACGGTGACATAGGTAGCTCGACCTTCGGCAACGCCATCAATGCGGCGGCGCCGCGTATTTTGCAGGGAGCGCTGAAGTTCAATTTTTAACTCTTTATCGATAAAGGGTACGGGCTTCCGAGTCTGCGTGAGAACCGGATTAGTCAGGTATATGCCCTCGCTGCGATACTGTCAGCGATGCGCAATCTATATCGGGCTCCCGCGCTCTTGCTGTGCTTGCTGCTCGTCTGCCGTCCGGCGGGGGCTTATTCGCTGCTGACCCACGAGCAGTTGATCGACCTGACCTGGCAGAGCTCCATCGTGCCCCTGTTGCGCAGCCGTTATCCCAAGATCACTCCCGAGGAGTTGGAAAAGGCTCGGTCCTACGCCTACGCGGGCTGCGTCATTCAGGATATCGGCTACTATCCCTTCGGCGACCCGTTCTTCTCCGACCTCACCCATTACGTGCGCTCCGGAGACTTCGTCGTCTACCTCTTTCGCAACGCCAAGAACGCCAACCAGCTTGCCTTTGCCATTGGGGCGCTGTCCCATTACATCGGCGACAACATCGGCCACGCCCAGGCCACCAACGTGGCCGTGCCGGTTGAGTTTCCCAAGCTGGCCGCGAAATATGGCCCCGTCGTCACCTTTGGCGAGGGGCAACATCCGCACATCCAGACAGAGTTCGCCTTCGACATTGACGAGATTGCGCATCACCGCCTCGCGCCTGTTCACTACCTTCGGCATGTCGGCCTCAATGTGCCCAACAAGCAGCTGGCGACCGCTTTCTACGAAACCTATGGTCTCAGCGAGAACTTCTCCAAAGCCCGATTCCAGCGCGTCAACATCGGGGGCTACCGCTTCGCCGTCCGCAGCCTTATTCCCCGCATCGCCTATGCACTCACCCTTCTGCATCGCAGCCACATGCCGGCGGACTCCAACAGCCCCGATCTCCAGAAACTGGCAGACGAGGTGGCGCGGGTAGCGGCCGAAAATAACTGGGACCAGTACCGTAAGAAGGCCGGCATCGGAACCTACTCGCTCGCCGGGTTGATCTATGTCCTGCCGAAGATCGGCCCGCTGAAAATGCTGGCCATCAAGGGTCCTACCGGTGCCACGGAAGAGGAATACGTTCGCAGCGTTAATCGATCCACGGATGAACTAAGCTCCGCGCTGGCCCGGTTCGGCAAGCCCGGGCAGACGCTCGCCAATCGCGATCTCGACACGGGCGCGCCGGTTCAAGCCGGGGCTTATCGCCTTACCGATGACACCTATGCCAAGCTTCTTGAGCGGCTGGTTGCCGACCCGCACCATACTGTTCCGCCCGGCCTCAAATCCGATATTCTGAACTACTACGCCGACCCCAACGCCCCCATTCACACCAAGAAGAATCGGGAAAAATGGGCCCGGGTTCAGTCCGGGTTGAAGACTCTAAAGAGCATGCCCGTGAGCAACCAACCCACCACCATAGAAACAGAGTGAGCGAGCCCGGGCGCTACATGTCGAGGAAACCGCGCTTCAGCGCGATCATGACTGCGTGGGTACGATCGGTGGCGCCTAATTTCGAGAGGATGCTCTTGAGGTGGCCTTTGACAGTGTGCTCCGAAATGCCAAGCTGTTCGGCGATGAGCTTATTCGAACTGCCGCTGGCGACCCCACGAAGCGTTTCCAACTCCCGGCTGGTGAGTGCATCGTCAGCGACATGCTCGGCCATCTCGACGGCAATTTCCTGCGGGATGCGGCGGTGGCCTGCATGCACCAGCCGGATGGTATCGATCAACTCCGTCCGCAACATGCTCTTCAAAAGATATCCGGAAGCTCCTGCCTTGAATGCCCGCAAAGCCTGTACGTCTCCACCATAGGTGGTCAGAACGATGATGCGAGCATTCGGCCACTCCTTGCGAATGGCTGCGATGGCGTCGATCCCGTTGGCCTTAGGCATACGCAGATCCATGAGCGTGATGTCCGGCCGGTGCACGCGAAACAGCGCGATCGCTTCGTCCCCGTCGGTTGCCTCAGCCACCACGGTCATGTCAGGCTGCGCCATGATTGCGCCTGAAATGCCGCCCCTCAGGAGCGGATGATCGTCTACCGTAAGTACCCGGATGGGCTGTTGGTTGCTCATGACTTCTCACCTTATCCCTGCGGAACGCGCTGCCGGCGGCAGCGAAGAGCTTTGATCCGCTCGCAACGGCACCACGGGGGATGGGCAATTCTAAAGCAGTTTTAAGAATATTTGCTCGCGACCCGCTTACCCCCCTCGAAAGGATCGCTTTCTGGGCCCTCTTTTCGCGTTTGTCCAACCGCTAAGAGGTGGTTAGAGTCGGTGGAATGCAGAGGCTCTTCTCCATGTTCCCCGCGGGCACAGCTGGTATTGCGCTCGCTTTGCTAAGGGTAACAGCAGCGGCGATGCTGTTGATGATCGCCTTCCCGGGTGGAGAAGTCATTGCGTCACAGTGGGCTTTTGGCGGCCTCGCCGTGCTTGCAGCCTTTTTCTTTCTGGGGGCATTTACCCCAATCCTGTGTGCGCTTGGTTGCTGCATCGAGATTGCAGCGATATTCGGCTTGCGGGGAGTCGATGCACTCCACATGCTCTTCTCTGTTGTCGCTACGGCTGCTTTAGGCTTGCTCGGGCCGGGAGCCTATTCACTGGATGCTCGCATGTTTGGCCGGCGACGCGTGATCTTGTCCACAGACGACAGTTCCGACGTGATCTGAATGAGGCATGCCGCTCGTCATTTTCTCGACGAGACAAAGTTCGCTACTTCCGCATTGAGTCCACCGTCTGGCCATATCGCTCCCTCGCCGGAGGAAATCCGCCTTGCCGAGGCGACGGGTTTGGCCACGGTTACCTGGTAGGACTGGTATTCGATGGTCAGAGTGGCCACCCCTCCCATCCGGACGTTGGTCACTGTCTTGTTCTCTTTGGGCAGATAGAACCCGTTGTCCACTTTTTGATAGGTGTGATGAATCACGGACTTCGTGGTCCAGAACGATGGATTCCGTGCCGGCTGCGCCTCGATGCGGGTTACCGCGAAGTCGTGTGCGTCCACCCAGATCTTGCCTCGATACAGGAAACGGCTGTCCTCCTTCGGCTCAACATTCAGCACATAGTTTGTCCCGTCGGTTCCGGCGAGGGTGAACGTGTAGTTGTCCGGACCAAGCTCGGTGTGCTTTCGGTTGCTGGAATCGCCAGCCTGCTCTTCGCTCTCCAGTAGCCGGTGAAAGACACGATTCTGGATCAGCTTCGACCCGCTCGCGTTGAGGACGGTGAATCGCTTGGAGGCAGGTGCGTCGAAGTTTACTTCCACTTCCATGGTCGCCTCGGAAGAGGCCGGGAAGCCACGATATTCCAAGTGGTAGGTACGTTTTCCTATGTAGTGCTGCAGACTGTCCGCGCGTTCCCTGTTCTTCTCTATCAGCCGCTGCACCACCTGGCCGGCGTCCAGCGTGGGCAACACTGGTTGGCCCTGCGGCCGGGCCGCAGGTGCGCACACCAGCAACACCAGCATGGGAATCCAAGCGCTCGACCTTGTCCCACGTATCTGTCTAGCCCGACGGCCGATTGTTTGCATGGATGCCCCCTGTGGATTACCCGATTGGTTAAGACCTATGCGGCACGCCTTGTCGTGATCTTCTCAAGAGAAAACCACTCCTCACATTCTTTTCGGGGGCAGCGTAATTGTGAGACCGCATTTAGTCTGCCCTTGTTGGATGCAAAATGTCCTCTGCATCTCCTTACCCGGCGGTTACGGATGGCACCTCTTGTAACGTAACGCGAGGTAAATCTTTCCAACCGCTCACTCCCACTAGGATGCTCAAGCGCACCAGGGGGGCGCAGGGTGGGCTTAAATCCAGCCTCTGCCTGGAGTATCGACCGGCACCGGCCATCGATCGCGTTAAAAGTTGCTCAATAGACGGGACGGTGTCCCAGGTTGGCAATGCTATGCATCCTCCGGTATACAGCTACAGCAGGGAGGATTTATGTCGAAGCTGCTGTATCAATCGGGGTTTGCCAACGAATTTGCGACGGAAGCGGTCGCAGGCGCTTTGCCCAAAGGCCAGAACGCACCCCAGAAGTCATCCCTCGGACTTTACACCGAACAGTTCAGCGGTACACCCTTCACTGCTCCGCGAGCCACCAACCGGCGTGCCTGGCTCTATCGCATCCGTCCCTCGGTTACCCATCGCCCCTTCGTCGAGCTGCCACAAACTGATCTACGCAGTGGGCCATTTAATGAGGTTTCCGCCACGCCCAACCAGTTGCGCTGGGATCCGCTCCCCATTCCCACTGAACCCTGCGACTTCCTTGACGGCATCATCACCATGGCCGGCAACGGCGGCCCGGCTGGCCAAACGGGGTGCGCGTTGCACATCTATGTCGCCAATCAAAGTATGTCCGGCCGTTTTTTCTCGAATGCCGATGGAGAGATGTTGGTCGTGCCCCAGCTGGGTAAGCTGCGCTTCTTCACCGAGCTGGGCATTCTCGAAGTGGCGCCGGGTGAGATCTGCGTTCTTCCCCGCGGCCTGAAAATGCGTGTGGAGCTACTGGAAGAATCTGCCCGCGGCTATATCTGCGAGAACTACGGCCTCCCCTTTCGTTTGCCTGACCTGGGTCCGATTGGCGCCAACGGGCTGGCTAACCCGCGTGATTTTCTTTCCCCGGTCGCCGCGTTTGAGGATGTGGACGGCAGATTTCAGAGCCTGTGCAAGTTCCAGGGGAAGATTTGGTCCGCGGGGATCGATCACTCGCCGTTGGACGTGGTCGGCTGGCATGGCAACTACGCGCCTTACAAGTACGACATGGCAAATTTCAATTGCATCAACACCGTCAGCTTCGACCATCCGGACCCCTCGATCTATACCGTGCTCACCGCTCCCACCGCGGTGCCGGGTACATCCAACGTCGACTTTGGCATTTTCCCTCCGCGCTGGATGGTGGCCGAGCACACCTTTCGTCCGCCCTGGTTTCATCGCAACGCAATGAACGAGTTCATGGGCCTGATCTTCGGCCAATACGATGCCAAGGCCGAAGGCTTCATTCCCGGCTCCGCCAGCCTGCATAGCTGCATGCAGGGCCATGGACCCGATGCGGAAACCTTCGAGCGAGCGGAGAAGGCCGAACTCAAGCCACACTATCTCGCGGACACCCTGGCCTTCATGTTCGAGACCCAGTTGGTGCTTCACCCAACCCGCTTCGCGATGGAGACGGAATACCTGCAACGCGATTACTTCGAAGTGTGGCAGGCGCTCAAGAAGCACTTCACCGGGAAACCCATTCCATAAATGCAACCATGAATGCTACACATGATCCGCGGCGGCAAAGCTGGGTAGCCTCGGCCAATATTCCGGGTGGCGCATTCCCCATCCAGAACCTGCCCTTTGGGGTCTTCCAAAGTGTCGGGCAACCCGCCATTGGCGTAGCCATCGGCGACCAGATACTGGACCTCCGGGGATGCTGTCATGCGGGCCTGTTGGCGCCGCTTTCCGCTGAAACCAGAGAGGCCTGTGCTGCCACTACGCTGAACCCGCTCATGGCGGGTGGCCCGGAGAGCTGGTCGCCGCTGCGCGCCCTGCTCAGCGACCTCCTCCGTGGCTCCGTTCATCAGCGGTCGGTGGCACCCCATCTGCGCGCCATGGCGGAAGCCACCATGCTCAAGCCGGCATGGATCGGCAACTACACCGACTTCTACGCCTCGATCGATCACGCCACGAATGTAGGCAGGCTTTTCCGGCCGGAGAATCCTCTGCTGCCCAACTACAAATATGTGCCCATCGGCTACCACGGCCGAGCATCGTCGATTGTCATGAGCGGCACGCCGGTGAAACGCCCGGCCGGGCAGATTTTGCCTGCCGCCGGGGCAACACCTCACTTCGCCCCCACCCAGGCGCTTGATTATGAGATCGAAGCCGGCTTCTTTATCGGACAGGGAAATCAGCAGGGCGAAGCCATCCCCATCGATCGCGCTCCCGGGCACTTGTTTGGCGTATGCCTGCTGAATGACTGGACGGCGCGCGACATCCAGGCCTGGGAGTATCAGCCTCTGGGGCCGTTCCTGGCCAAGAGCTTTGCCACCACCATCTCCCCGTGGGTGGTCACCATGGAGGCGCTGGCCCCGTTTCGCACAACTGCGTTTGCGCGCCCGCCGGGGGACCCACGCCCTCTTCCCTACCTGGACTCGGATCAGGATCGACTGCAGGGCGGAATCGACCTGACGCTGGAAGTCTACCTCCGTTCCGCTCGCATGCGGGCGACTGGCTGCGATGCGGTCCGGCTCAGCCGCGGCAACCTGGGTGACATGTACTGGACCATCGCTCAGTTACTGACTCATCACGCGAGCAACGGGTGCAATCTTCAGCCGGGTGATTTGCTGGGCAGCGGCACGGTCTCCGGGGCAAAGGACGAGTCCCGTGGATGCCTGCTCGAACTGACCCGGCGCGGTGTTGAAGCCGTTACTCTACCCAGCGGTGAGCAGCGCGGTTTTCTTGCGGATGGCGATGAGATTACTTTTCGCGGCTATTGCGAGCGGACGGGATTTGTGAGCATCGGCCTGGGCGAGTGCTCCGGCACCATCACCGAGAGCTCTTTCAGCACGTAACAAATAATGGGTGCCCCATTCAAGCCGTACTTTGGGATTCGACGCGCCGGACCGGCAGCTTGCATGATGATCTACACCGTGGAAAGTCAGCATTTGGCTTGAATGGGGCACCCATCATTTGTTACGGGTAGAGAGAGGCACCTGAGGTCATTTCTTCTCGAAGAGAAAGAGCACGCGGCCGTTACTCAATTGCTCGCGAACGACGATCCTGAAATGACGGGTGAACTGCTCTACGAACAGATCTTCATCGAGATGCTGGTAGAGTTCATCTCTGCCGCGGCAAAGGTCGATGTAGCGCACGTCGCTCTTGGGGACCCACTCCACAATGCTGGAACGCCGGGTAAGCGATGCCAGGAGCGCGGCTACGTCGACGATAGGAATCTGGTCGGCAAGCAGCAGATGATGCAGAATCCCCAGCATCATGACGCAATCGAAGCGGCCGCGCGCCCGTTCCAGCAGGGTAAGGGACTCCTGGTTGCACCATCCCACGGCAGGAGTCGGCCGGGCCGCATCGGCGACCAGCGGCAATATGGGCAGGCCGGCTGCCTGGGCTTCTCTCCAGTTGCGGTCTGACGAGGAAACGTCGGTGTCCCATGCGACGACGCGCGCGCCCACGCTGGCGGCAATGCGCGAATATTGACCGGTATTGCCGCCGATATCGAGCACCGACTCCGGGCGCAGCAATTGCATGGCCCGGTCGACAAATTCCTGCTTATGCTGCCGCTCCTGGTCGGTGTAGTGATCGGCGGCTGTCTGGTACTCACTCCATCGCGAGTCGCGTCCCTTTGGTTCCAGGGCATGCAGCACACGAGCGAAGCCTCTCAAGTTGCGCTCGAAAACTGCAGTCGCAATCTCTGGCTCCTGCTGCAGTTTGGGCGGTGCCCCGCCTCCACCCTTCCGTTTCTCGAACAGGTAAGGAAGAGAAACCAGCGAACGAAGGGGGGCGCTCCAGCGGCCCAAAGTCGAAAGATAAGGATAAAGGTCGACGGGCTCATAGCCGTCACGGCGATTCATCGTAGCTGCCAGGGGCCAGCCGAGGTGCTTGTACGCGGCCAAAGGAAGCAGGAAGGTGCGGGCAAATTGCCCGTAGGCAAGCCACAAAGGGCTGCGCGGGTTACGACGCTCGATGGACAGCAAATCGACGAAAACCGGGCGCGAGCCCTCAAAGAGAATATTCAGGGGGGTCGCATCTTTCAGGATCCAGCCTGCGTGGAGCAACTCGCCGCATAGTTCGAGCGTTAGTTCCCCTGCCGCGACCCATTGTCCGGGCGTCCATTCCCAGGGATAGGACGGAAAAAATACCCGCGGATGCTCCAGCAGGAGTGGCTGGCCCGCCTCCGCAGACAGCACCTCGCTGGCGACCAGGCGGCCTTGTCCTGTCCAGCGCCGGGCTAAGTCGGACTCGAGGAAGCGGAGGCACTCGGCCGCGTGGAGGGGGTGTACGGTTCGCAGGACCTGATCGCCATTGAGGTGCAGCGACCCTGCTGGATCGCGAAACGTCGCAACCGTTTGCGACGTGCCCTGGCTCATGGTTGGTTCTCTGCGACCTCTGTCTGGGTGCCGGGGGGCGAGGAAATTTCGGCGGATCCGCGCATTCCTTTGAGGAGTCGTTTCAGGCGATGGCGCATGTAGTAAGCGGCCCCGGCGAACATGGAGCCGGCAACCTGGAGGAAGACGAAGCCAGATCCCGGATCGACATAGGCTCGTGCCGGCCGTTCAAACGCGACCAGTAATGCTGCGATCTGCAGTGCGCCGAGCCAACAAAATAAAGAACGCAGAACGCGGGGGGAGTGGCACAGTCTCTTCACGAATCTCCTCAAAAAGCGTGAGCTTACCTACACTCTCTAACGTTTAACCCTACTGGAAAGTTGCCGGAGTTTCATCTTTTTTTCACGGGGCCTTCATAATTGATAGACGCCAAATATTTTGCAGGGTTTACGACGGTTTAGCATTGTTTGATGCTTCCTGCGGGCGACCACCAATTAGTGCAAATACTCGACGCCGCGCTGGCCGATGCCGCCCGGCGTAGCGGGGATTGGCTTGTCTGCAAGCCCGGGTGCACACAATGCTGCGTCGGCGTCTTCGCTATCCATCAGCTCGATGCAGCCCGTCTGCAGCAGGGTCTGGAGGAGCTCACGGTCACTGATCCGGAGCGAGCCCAATCTGTTCGCGCACGGGCGCGGACGTCGGTCGAGCGCCTGACCCAGGGCTTTCCTGGGGACCCTGCAACGGGGTTGCTGGATCCCTCGGAAGAGGCCGAGGCCCTTTTTGAGGACTTTGCCAACGACGAACCTTGCGCTGCGCTCGATCCCGCCACCGGCCTCTGTGATCTGTACCTCCATCGCCCGGCTACTTGCCGCGTCTTTGGGCCGCCGGTGCGCTCAGAACAGGGCCTCGGCGTCTGCGAGCTTTGTTACCACGGGGCCACTGAGGAGGAGATTGCCGCCTGCGAGATGGCCGTCGATCCTGAAGGACGCGAAGCGGAGCTGCTGCAGGAGTTCGAGCAATCGTCGGGCAAGCATGGCCGCACCCTGGTGGCCTTCGCGCTGGCTCAACAGGAAGGCCCATAGAGCCCTCGCCGGGCTCCGTACCAGTACAATTGAAGTCTCGACTTACGCAAGAAAGTAGACCCATGTCCACAAATCCCATTACTACTCTAAGCACCGCCCTGGGCGTCGCCGCCACCACCGCCGGCCTGACCATACTCTCCGCCGAGGAGGGGATCGATTTCAATGGCCGCCCGACTGCCATCTTCCGTATCGGTCTCTCCCCGGACGCACCTGCCGAACGCACGCTGCGTTTGGAGCTGAGCGAGGATTTCGACTTTAATCGTCCCGAGCTATTGCCGGAGATGACCGCGCACTTGCGCGACGAGGCCAAACGGCTGCGCAACCCGCGGCCGGATGCCTACGTGACCATGGCCGGTATGCCCATCATCTTCAGCGACTTCCGTTGGCCCTTCCACCGCTCGGTCTCGGGCGCGGATACTTACATCGTGCACGGGGTAGTGCACGTAGCCGACGGCACCGAGTCCCTGCTGCATGCCAAGATTTCCGCCAGCATGACGGTCACGTTTGCGGAGATCGTCCCGGCCCCGGAACAACCCTATGCAGAGACCTTCATCTACAGCGCGATTCGCAAGACGCTGGACCAGGGTCAACTCGAATTGCTCAAGAGCGGCAACCGCCAGCCGGTTCCCGTGACGACGCGCTATTACAGCCGCTGGCAAAAGAAGTTCTTCTTCAGCGATACCAATGACGAGACGCGGCAGCAATTTTTGCTGGCCAAGGTCTTCTGGCTCTCAGGGGTGTTGGGCAAATCGCAGCCGGTGTGGATCGCAGATCCACGGGACGCGCAATACCTGAACACCACCCCGGAGGAGCTGGTCCGTATGGCGGCCGCCCTGGCCGCGGCCGGACTGGTGACCTTGAGCGCGGAGAAAGACGGTGGCCCGGAGTTTGCCGCCGTAACCCCAGCTCTGCTGGCGCGCGATGCCGAGTTCCGCGGGCGCCTGCAGGAGGCACTTGATATCACGAAACCGGCATTTAATGAGGAGATGCGCGCCGGACATACCAACATGTAAGAAGTGTGAGAACTCGCCAAACCCAAGCCTTTGAGCGGGCAGCCATTTGCGGGTGGCCCCGATACGCGGCCCCTGGTAGCAGATGGGCTGTAACTCTTCCGCCGGGATGCGCGTCTTATGCGCATCCGAGGGCACTATGTACAAACGAATTTTCGCGGGAATGGCCATGGCTCTCACCGTGGCCCTGCAGGCACAGACGGCGGTGGACGGGCCGGCGCAGAAGGTGGTGCTGATCGAGTTGTTCACCTCGGAAGGATGCTCCAGCTGCCCTCCGGCGGACGCATTGCTCCGGCAGGTGAACGGAAGCCGGACCAGCGGGGACCAATTGGTAGTCGGCATCAGCGAACATGTTACTTACTGGAATGGGCTTGGCTGGTCCGATCCTTTTTCCTCGCCGGCCTACACGGAACGGCAAAATGCCTATAGTGAGCGATTTCACCTGGAGGGCGTTTACACGCCGCAGATGGTGATCAACGGCGCCGAGCAGATTGTGGGCAGCGACCGCGCTGCGTTGCTGGGCGCGGTCATGGCGGAGGAAGGACAGCATCCCCGGGTGTCTCTGCGTATTCTCTCCTCGCAGGTGGAGGGAAACCTCTTGATGGTGAGTTTTTCCGTGAGCGGAGAGGTGCCGGCGCAAGGGGCCGATCTTATGGCGGTTCTCGCCGACGACTCCGATCGCTCCAGCGTGCTGCGCGGCGAAAACTCCGGGCAGACCCTGGCACACGTCGCCGTGGCTCGATCCATCTCCCGTGTGGCCAAGCTGCATACCGCAGGGGAGCGGACAGTGCAGATCCAAATTCCAGCTACGTTTGCGGCCGGGCAAAGGCATCATCTGATCCTCTTCGCGCAGACGCCGGGCTACGGGCGGGTGCTGGGCGCGGATAGCAAGCCGCTGTAGAGAGAGTGCATGGCGGGAACGACCGAAGGACGGGATGAGGCACAGATGATCGCTAAGATCCTTGGCGGCGACTCGCAGCTCTTCCACGAGCTGATTCGCCCCTATGAACATAGGGTCTACGTCATGGCATTGTCCTTTCTTCACAATGAAGCGGATGCGGAGGACGCAGCGCAGGAGGCGTTCCTTAAAGCCTTCCGCAACCTATCCAGCTTTCGTGGGGAAGCCAAATTCGGAACGTGGCTGGTGAGCATCACGCTGAACGAGGCACGCAGCCGTATCCGTAGCCGGAATACGATCAAGATGGAGTCGCTGGACGAGCCCGCGGACGACCAGGGACACATCTCGCCGGCTCTCTTACGAGATTGGAAGGAGATACCGTCCGAGGCGCTGGAGCGCAAGGAGATCAGGCTGCTATTGGAACAGGCCATCACCGGGCTGCCGCTCATTTACCGCGAAGTTTTCCAGCTGAGGGACATAGAGCAACTGAGTGTCAATGAGGCCGCTGCAGCGCTTGGCATCAGCATCGCCGCGGTGAAAGTCCGCTTGCATCGCGCGCGTATGATGTTGCAAAAGAAATTGGCTCCCGAGTTGAAGCAGGTAGCTCCCAAACGGAGGTGGTGGGCGTGGTCATAGACTGCAAACACGTGTGGAACCACATCTCCGGCTACCTGGATGCGACGCTTCCGCCGGATGTGCTGGAACAGGTGCAAAAGCATCTGGAGCATTGCGAGATCTGCTCGGCGATTCTGGATTCAACGCGCAACATTTTGATCCTGACCGCGGATGAGCGCGTCTTTGAGTTGCCCCTCGGCTTTAGCGAACGGCTGCACGCCCGCCTGGAAGAAGAGATACGAGGCCTGGATCCCTAAGCATTGTGCACGATGCGGTGAGTGATAAACTCCGCCAGCACGAGGGCGAGGGTTAGGACCGCAAGCCCAATCTGGAAGGCTTCCGCCCGCTTCTGTTTGGGGGTTACAGGGATTGTGCGCCACTGCGATGAAGGCCGGGAGCGCAGGCTGCGTATCCTCCAGATCACATACAGGTTGACGAATGACCCGATGACCGCAATGGCCATCATCGGAATACGAATCGCATCGGCATGAAATCCGCTGGCTGGCCGGTTTAGTCCTGCAGCCGCGGCCAGTGCTCCCAGCCCAATGATTACGCGTACACCGCTGATAGCCATCACCGCGGTGCAGGCACTCTGCAGCAAGATAAAGAGGAGACTGGTTATGCTAAGGATCCATGATCGACCGGTGGAGTTTTGTTCTTGATCGGGCATCTCTTGTTTACGGTACACCAGGGCGCTTTGCAGGCCATCGACTTGTAATTCCGCCGTCGGCTGCACCGGCGGGAGATGTGCGAGCATCCAACGAGACATGTTAGCTAAACGAAAATTGGGCAGCCAGGGGTTGGAAGTGTCCGCTGTTGGATTGGGATGCATGGGCATGAGCCAGTCCTATGGATCAGCAGACGACAACGAGTCAGTGGCCACCATTCACCGTGCGCTCGAATTGGGACTCGATTTCTTTGACACCGCCGAGGTCTACGGCCCCTTCATCAATGAAGAGCTGGTGGGACGGGCTCTCAAGGGGCGGCGGGAACAAGCCGTCATCGCTACGAAGTTTGGGTTTCGCATAGAAGATGGCAAGATGAGCGGGACCGACAGCCGTCCCGAGCACATCCGCGAAGCCGTCGACGCTTCGCTACGACGCCTGCAGGTTGAGTACATTGATCTGCTCTACCAGCATCGCGTTGACCCTCAGGTTCCTATTGAGGATGTTGCGGGGACGGTGGGGGAGCTGGTGCGGGCTGGCAAGGTACGTTATTTCGGCCTTTCGGAGGCGGGAGAGAATACGATCCGGCGTGCTCACGCGACGCATCCGGTGACGGCGCTGCAAAGCGAATACTCTCTTTGGGAGCGCAACCTGGAGCCACGCATCATCCCGTTGTTGCGCGAACTCGGTATCGGACTTGTGCCCTTCAGCCCGTTAGGCCGCGGCTTTCTGACGGGTACAGCCAAACGCGCGGAGGATTACCCCGAAGGCGATTATCGCCGGGGCGATCCGCGGTTTCAGGGCGCGAACTACGATGCGAACGTGCGGGCTGCGTCGCTGGTGGAGGAGATTGCCGCGCGGAAGAAGGCCAAGCCTGGGCAGATCGCTTTGGCGTGGTTGTTGCAGAAGGGCGATGACGTGGTGCCGATTCCGGGGACGAAGCGGCGGAGCTATCTGGAAGAGAATGTCGCTGCTGCGGCAGTGGGGCTCACAACGGAGGAGATGGCTGCGCTCGATCATGCGTTGTCCCCTGATGCGATTTCCGGACCACGCTATAACGAGCGGATGATGGGGCTTGTTGATCGGTAAGAAAAGCGATCGTGGGGCCACAGGGAAAACCGTGGCGGGCCCGGTGGTTGAAAAGCTCCAAGCAGCATGGGTAATTATGCACCGCCGAGGTCCTTCGACTCCGCGCCACAAGCGCTGTCTAACCCGAACGACCTGTGAGGCGCTGCGCTCAGGATGACGATTCTGTTTGAGGTTGACGAAAAACATCCAGAGAAGCTAGCGCTTATGGGGCTTCGGCCCGGGCACCCGTCCGGTTATGCGATGTACCTACGCGTTCGTTGATCACCTTTTAAAAGGGCATTTGCTCGGGCACGGCTTCTCCGTCGGCTCTTGGATCGGTGGCTCCGTAGTGAACGGGCGATGTGTCGTTCGCCTCTACCGCGTTGCCCCGGCCCATGCCCTGGAAATAGCGGGGCCAGACTTTTACGTCGTGACCCTGGCTTCTTAGCCCCGAGATCACGTCCGGGGCTACGCCATTTTCGACCCACACGCCACAGCCGGCAAAATCTCGCTTGGTGAAGCGGGCTGCTTCCATGGCGGCCTGAATGTTCATCCCGAAGTCGACGACGTTGGAAACAAATTGCGCGTGTGCCTGTGCCTGGTTGAAGCCGCCCATGATGCCGAAGGCGATGCGGCGATCACCGCTCTGCATAAAGGCGGGAATGATGGTGTGAAGCGGCCGGGTTCGCGGACGGAGCGTATTGGGCCGGCCCGGCTCGAGGGTGAATCCACCGCCGCGATTCTGCAGCGGAAAGCCGGTGCCCGGGGCAACTAACCCACCACCAAAAGCTCCCGCATTGCTCTGGATAAAGGAGACCTCATTGCCATCACGGTCCACTACGGCCAGATAGGTCGTGTCGCTGGATAGATGAGAAAGGCCCTGCTGGACATCGGCAGGCAATACAGTGCACGCAGCCTTATCCGTAATCAGCTTGGCCCGCTGTTTTGCCAGATCCTTGGAGATAAGCACTTCTGTCGGGATGTGGGTAGCATGGGGATCACCTACATATCGCTGAAGGTCGGCATAGGCGAGTTTCTTGGCTTCGATCTCCAGGTGCAGGGATTTCTGGCTGTTGTGCCCCCACTCCTTGATAGGGAATGGTTCCATAATGTTCAACATCTCGAGCGCCGCAATTCCCTGCCCGTTGGGCGGCATCTCGTAGACGGTCCAGCCGTGATAGGTGGTGCTGACGGGGTCAACCCATTCCGGTTGGAATTCGGACAGGTCATCGGCTTCCATATAGCCGCCAAGCTGACGCTCCAGCTTCAGGATCGCAGCCGCCGTTTCTCCTTTGTAAAACCCATCGCGGCCATGTTCCGCGATGCGCTGGAGCGCTCGTGCCAGTTCGGGATTGCGAAATAATTGACCTGCGGCAGGCGCTTTTCCGCCAGGAAGAAAGACGCGGGCAAATTCAGGATCATTGCGGAATGGCATTCCGTAGGTGTTCCAGTTGTCCGCGTCCGTCTCTGTGACAGCTATGCCCTTGTCTGCCAGGGCGATGGCGGGCGCCAGATCCTCGGCCAGCGAGAGCTTTCCCCAGCGTTGATGCAAAGCGTCCCAGCCGGCGACGGCTCCCGGCACAGTGACCTCATCAATGGTGCGCAGATCGGTCAGACCCTTGGCCTTGAGAGCTTCCGGAGTTAGATTCTTCGGCGCCCACCCGCTGGCGTTGAGGCCATAAAGATGCTTCGCCTTCGTATCGTAGACAACGGCAAAGAGATCGCCGCCCACTCCGTTCATCATGGGCTCAATCACCGACAAGGCGGCGTTGGCCGCGATGGCTGCGTCCACGGCGCTGCCGCCCTTGGCCAGAATGGCCGCGCCCGCCTGAGAGGCTACCGCCTGCAGAGTTGCCACAACGCCGTACTGCGTCATGACCATGGAACGAGCTTGCTCACGGGCTGGGTCTTGCGCGGCCTCCATGGAGGGCACGCCTAATAATCCAAGCAGGGCGATCGATACAGCTTTGTTTATGCAGTCGCGCATAGAGTTCAAGAGACTCTCCATATGGTTCGGATCCTAGCTTTTCAAAAGTTAAATAGGGTGGTCAGATCTCCGAGTGCCGGGCTGTTGCCCGGTACGTACGGCGTGGGTCCGGGCGCGGGATTGGGCAGGTTATCGCGGCTGGTCGCGGACAAGGGTTGGAGACTCCAGTTGTACTCGATGAATTTAAGGAGAGATGCATGATCGGCGTAGGTGTGGTCGACAAAACCGGTCTTGGCATATTTGGATACGACCAGGAGCATGATTCGCGGCCCATCTCCGAAGAAGTCAATCGGCTGAATGTATCCGGAATCGTAGAGGCCGCCGGATTCATCGGTGGTGATCAGAATCGCGGTCGAATCCCACACATCGGAGTTGGCCTTGACGGTCTGCACAATGTTCTTTACGAATGCTTCAAACATTGCGGGAGTCGATGTGCCCGGATGGCCGTCGACGATGTCGTCCGGCTTGATGTACGACACGGCAGGGAGCGTGTTGTTTTTCACATCGGTGAAAAATGAGTTGAGGTCGACAATGTTGTTCTTGAGGTCCGTGGTCATGATGGACCTGGAGTACTGGAATGGGTTGCAAATGTCGCAGTAGTGACCGTAGAGAAGCTCGCTACTGAAGCCATCGCCGTAGTAACGCCAGGTAATGTGGCTGGCCGACAGGGCGTCGCCGATGGTGGGCACAGAGGATGGACCCACTGTGTGGCTGAGGTAATCGGGGGACTGTCCCCCGCCATTGCGCGAATAGGACGGCAGTTGGTTGTTGAGAAGGTAGTAGTAGCCGGCCGTGCTGTTACTGCCCGGGAGCGGCTGGCAGTTACCGCCATTGAAGGGCTTATATGGCAGCGAATTCAGATAATCCATAATGGCGGCGACACCTGGCTGCGTGGTGTCTGCGCAGTTGGAATAGGAACCATTGCTGGCATTCCCGGTGTTGGCGATCCAAAAGCCATCGTTCCAATACCAATTGTTGTTGTTGGGATAATAGCCCTTGTCGTTGTAAGCGTTGGGATTTTCTATCTGATCCGCGGGCGGGGTTGCAGGATTGCCATTTGCGTCGGAGTAGATGAGGGGTGCGGCCGTGCCCGTGGTAATGGAGTTTGGCCCCGTGCCGCCAAACATGAACTGATGGTAGTTATCGCTCAGGGCGTACTGATCCGCGAGGGATTTCATGTAGGGCAGATCGCCGTTCGCCATATTGTAAAAGCCCATCGCGGTTCCACCCTGGAAGGTGGTGTCCTGGTCAAAGTTTGCGGGCGGCGGAGTGTCTACTGTGCCCCAGCCTACGGTGACGGCGACCCAGGTATAGAGGTCATGCAGGCAGCCGCTGGGGTTGTTTTTTGTAGCGTGCGCTACAGCACAGTCGTTTTGTTGCCAATTTTGATAGAAGCGGTGCATCGGATCGCCGGTGTTGTCTTTGGTGTTCAGCTTGCGATAACCAGGTTGGTAGTTGAAGAGATTGAAGTCGTAACTGAAACTGGTTATGTTGTAAGGCCCATTGTTGGTTGCTGCGCTTAAACGCGGGTCGGGCGAGAAGCGCCCGAGGAATCCTCCCTGATGCAACAGGTGCTGATCTTGCTGTGAAAGGCCAGGCTCCGACAGTATTCCGTACTCGAAGCTGTAGGGCGTTAACAGCAGGTTCAGGCCCATGCTGGGCTGGGGCAGGGTGGTAAACGAGCCGGTCTGCCGGGGGCTGAGCATGAATTCGTCCGCGGGCTTGTCTATCGCTTGCTGCTGCGCGGCCTGCTGAAAATTGGGTCCGGGGCTGCCGTCTGTCTTGACAATGCCTTCCGACAGCAAATTGAATACACTCTGGCCGGCGGCCGGCGGTTGATAGGTGGCGAAAAGATTGTCGAAACTGCGGTTTTCGCCGATCACAATCACCACGTGATGAATGGGGGTCACCGTATTCGAGCTATTTTCAGCCCCGGGCGGCGCAAATCTGGCGGAAGACCCGCAACCGACCAAGGTAGAGGCAGAAAGACACAACAGGCAGGCCAAGGCAGCCCGGTACAAGGCAAAACAGCGGTTCATCTTCAGCTCCGCAGCAGTTTTGTTCAGAATATGGAGTTCAAATATAAAGCAGCGGTTGGGCCGCTGTCATGAACCCGCGAGAGGCGGGTTGATCGGTGGCCGCAGGACAAAGGCATGCGGCTCGATCACTTGCTACTCTCGCCCAATTTGGCGGAGCGGGCTAGTGGACGGCGGCGTAGACCGATGGGCACGTGGACAGGTAAATGCCAGCGACCATGCGCAAACATGGATAGCGCTCGATCTTTAGTGGAATTTCGGCGGGCTACCAGCCTCCGTCTGCCCCTTCCATATCCCCAGGGGGATCAGTTATGTGCGGCCATTCTTTTCACCCCAGGCACACAAAGACCGCGTGCCCCGGGGTTCGCGATTCCCCCTGGTTCGCACAGAAATGTGCGAACTAAGCTAACTAAGAGAACGAAGTCCCCGCGGTGCGGGTGGTGTATTCCAAGTTGTCAAAACTGCTCAATCGAGAGGGCGCACTGGGCGCCCCCTGCTTACAGCGTTTTCGCAATTACAGTGGCGCGACCAGGATGGCGAGGTGTGGCTTTCGCTTCGGTCTGCGCCGAATGGAAGCCCTGCGACATTCATGTTTGTAGCTGTCGCTGTTTTGCTCGATTACCTTTAAGGCATTTTTTTCTATTACTGTGGCCTTTTCAGAGCGGCGATGTGCGGCTCGAGGTGCTGGCTAAGTCCTTTGTTTTGCGAAGATGCTCAAATTTTTATTTTCCCGCCCCCATAAGCTGTTTAGGAGAAGACCGGCATCTGCGGGCTGCCGGCGATGCTTTCGGATGAAGCCGTGCACCGACACAAAACACGATGTGCCGCGGCTCATTCGATAAGCAGAATCTCGAATTATGGGAATCCTGATTAGAACGGTATTACAGCCCGGTTTTATCGTCCAGAGTTCTGAGAAAAAGGATGTGGAAGAAGGGTAGGGGAACTACGGGAATCCCCATGCTGATGGTGTAAACGTGGTGAACGTCCCCAGGTTTCCAGATAGGCCGTTAGAAGCACTGAAGGGACAGCCGGAGTAATCACCAGCCGCACTGCTTATACGTGCGGAATGGAATGGTGATCACACAGTCTGTCCCTTCAATGAGATTAGAAAGATATCCGAAGCGCGAACTGCATGACGCGGGGATCGCCGGCTAGCGTTGTGATGCTTCCGGCGGAACTGCTGGTGATGTTGTTCCCGGGCTGCCCAAACACGGGCGTGTTGGTCACGTTGAAGACTTCCCAACGAGCCTGGATATTGACGCGCTCGATGGGGATGTCGCGCATGAGCGCTGCGTCAAAGACGTCGGTACGAGGCCCGACGAGAGTATTCCGGCCGCTGTTGCCGAATTCTCCGGAAGGCGGGGCGGCATAGGCGTTGGAGAGATTTGGCGCCAATGCGGTGCAAGCACTGTTTGCAGAGACATAAAACCAGCACGCTTGTTTGCCTACCTGATGCGGTGTGCCGATCAAGAAGGGCGTGGCGGTTGAAAAGCCGTAGGGATCGAGTGCGCTGGCCAGGGTACTGCCGGCGTTCACGGTAAACGGATGCCCTGAGTAGAAGGTGTAGACACCCGAAGTGCGGAAGCCGCCGAAGATCCACGCCCACGGACCATGATTCAGCATCTGCTTGCCGTGACCGAAAGGAAGTCCCCAGACGTAGTTGACCGAAACGCGATTCCGGACATCGAAGTCGCTGTTGCCGTACCACGAGCCGGCATCCCTTCCGTTGGGAGCGTCGCCGGAGTTGGTTTCGAGCTCCTCTGGCGCATTGTCGAGGCTGTGGGAGTACGTGTATGCAGCCTGCACACTCAAGTCCTGCAACAGGCGTCGTTTGAGGCTGGCCTGCAATCCGTTGTAGTTGCCGTATCCGATGGCGTCGGTGTACTCAATCTCGCCAAAGGTGGGATACGGGATGATGGGAGCGGGCTTTCCGGCGCTGTTCAACGTCGTCTCTACGGTGTTCCCTGAAATTAGGGGCTGATTGTAGTTGCGAAGAAGATCGAGGTGCGTTGATTTTGTACCCACATAGTCGATCTCTGCTGTCCAGGAGTTACCGATGGCGCGCTGGACACCAAAACTCCACTGTTGCACATAGGGCGTTGGATCATGTGGATCCATCGCGCGGATGTGGAATGCGGTGAGATTCTGGAGGTTGACGGTGGAAGGGTCGAGATAGTTCGCTGGGAAGCCCTGCTGCGCAATCATGACCGGGGTCGTTGAAGTGGAGGCAGCGGACTGCACCTTGTTGATAAGGAACGGCGGGTTCAGAGCAAGCTGATCTTCGCTGCCGTAGCGCTCAAAGACGGTGTAGTAGATGCCGTAGCCGCCGCGTACGACGGTCTTCTGATCGGGCGACCAGGCGATGCCGACGCGGGGACCGAAATTCGTGTAGTTGGGATCCACCAGCGAGCGCGTTTTGAGACCGCTGTCGCCGGCAAAGACCAGTGCGCCCGCATCCGGATCGAAGTTGGCCATCTGGTTCTTGCCGTTCAGTGCGGGCGTGGCGAAGTCGTAGCGCATGCCGAGGTTGAGCGTGAGCTGCGGCGTCACCTTCCAGTCATCTTCAAAGAAGCCGGACAACATCCACAAACGCTGGTCGACGAAATGCACGTTGGTGAGCTGGTTGCTTTGCACCAGGCCGAGCAAGCCGTCGGCGTAGGGATAAATGCCACTCGTGGAAACGCATTGGCTGGCGGCGTTGCGCTGGCAGGTGAAGATGCCGGTGAAGGTCATGTCGCCACGCATGCCGGGTTCGTCCTGGAAGTAGTTGCGCATGGGCAGATATAGGGACGCGCCGATCTTGAAGGTGTTTCGGCCGTGCACGATCGACAGGGTGTCGTTGTACTGGAACTGCTGCGGCACCTGCTGTTTGGGCAGAAAGTCGGGCGAGCCGATGAACGCGCCAAGGGATCCGCTGAAAGTAGTGAGCGGAACGCCGCCACCGATCGATTTGCTGATCGGAATGCCAGGCACAAAGTCACCGGCATATTCCGTCAGCGCAAACGGGTCCTGCTCAGCGAAGGAGTAGTTGCGTACCCAGCCAAAGCGGAAATCGTTAACCAAGCTGGCTCCGAAGACGTGGGTCCAGCCAAGAACGGCGCTGTGGTTTTTCAGATACTGGCGGCCCCAGGCAGAGGTACTGCTACCGTCCGCGAGGCCGCCAAGATAGCCGGGAATGAAGCGGAAACGGTTTGAGTAATTGTAACGGCCGAAGATCGTATCGTTTGTAGACAAAGTGTAGTCGACGCGGCCGTCATAGCTGTCGTTATTGTCTTGTGCGCCGCCGTTGCGGAAGTAGTTATTCGTTTCTGGAAATAGGCCGCCGGACTTGACGTTGGGCTCGGGGAAAAGCGCGATGAGCCTGGCCATCACGGGGTCAATGCGGTCTGCCGGAATCTGATTGTTGGGGAAGGGCTGACCCGTCAGCGGATCGTAGATGGTCGCGTACTTGATGCCGGTGACCGCACTGGCGGCGGCACTGAAATCGCCGATACGCTCGTTGTCGAGCGGAACGGTGGAGGTGCGAGTGACGCCCTGTTTAATGCGTGTGCCTTCGTAATTGAAGAAGCCGAAGAGCTTGTTCTTGATGAACGGGCCGCCCAGGCTGCCGCCGAACTGATTCTGATTGTTCTCCGCTTTAGGCAAACCATGCTGTTTGGTGAAGTAGTCGGTCGCATCGAAATACTGGTTGCGGACGTATTCGTAGGCAAGGCCGTGAAACTGGTTGGTCCCACTCTTTGTATTCACCGAGACGGCGGCACCCGGTGCGCGGCCGTACTCGGCCGAGTACGGATTGGTGATGATGTTGAACTCGGAGATTACATCGACGGAAGGGTGCGCGGACTCCGTGCTCAACTCCTGCACATTCTCAGAAAAGGTGTTGTTATCGATTCCGTCGAGGATGAAGTTGTTTTGCAGGGAGTGGATCCCGTTTACGTTGAAATCACCCGTGCGGCCTGCAGAGGTCGAACCGCTTTGCTGGGTGAAGCGAGAGATCTGCACGCCGGGGACTGTGCGCAGCAGGTCATCCCAATTGCGCAGGTAAAGTGGCGTCGCCTCGATCACCTGCTGACCGACGACGGTGCCGATGGAAGCATCGTCCGGCGAAAGCTCTGTATCTTGTGCGTGGACCTGTACGGTCTGCTGGTCTGTCCCTACCTGCAGAGAAAAATCGCGCCTGCCTTTTTCGGCAACATTCAGGGTTACCTCTTCCTTGTCAACACTGAACCCGGGCGCCTCGACGCGCACGCTGTACTGGCCGATGGGCAGGTTCTGGAAGGAATAGTATCCGGAAGCGTCTGTTTTTACCGTGCGCAGATATCCGGTTTCAGATCCCGTCGTAGTCACGGTTACATTAGGGAGTGCTCCCCCGCTTGCATCGGTGACCAGCCCGGTAAGACTCGCTGTATTTACCTGAGCAAGCGTAACTGCACAGAGCATGATGGCGATGGCGCAAAACTGCCATGCCCGCAGAAACGGGTGTTTCATCTTTAGCCTCCAAAGGGATAGCGGCGAAAATTTGCATGTCCAGGTCGTTTGCTAGCCGCTACAAGAGACGGTACGGGTGTACTCTTAACAAAACTGTGAACCAGTGGTGAACAGGATGTTAATAACGAGATGAAAGCGCCCTAAATTTGCTCCGGAGTTTCGTGGACAGAGTTTGGTGATTATTTCGTCTGTCGTGGATCCCGTGGATCCCCCCCAAAAAGGGCCCGCCATTGCTTCCGAAACGAGGTGGCCGTCCCCGGGTTACCAGTCTCGTCTTCCACGAAACTTCACGAAACTTCTGTCCACAAAACTTCGTATAGACGGGAATGTCGATGATCAGGGTCTTGTGTATCAGAGCTATTGTCCTTGCGCTATTCCTGGCCGGTGCGGTTGCTATTGGCCGAGCGCAGGATCTGGCGATCACGCGCGCCACTGTCTACGCCGCGCCGGATGCGCCGGCGCGGCGGGACGTAACAATCGTGATCCGTCATGGAGTGATCGCGGGGGTTGGGGAGCATCTGCGTATCCCCAAGGGCATGGAGACGATTTCCTGCCAAGCCTGCGTTGTGCTTGCCGGTTTCTGGAATGCGCATGTCCATTTCATGGAGCCGCGGTGGAACGAAGCGGCGAACCAGCCCGCAGATAAATTGGCACGCCAGATGAGCGAGATGCTCACGCACTCGGGCTTTACGACAGTGGTAGATACCGGCTCGGACGGGGAGAATACGATTGCACTGCGGCGGCGCGTGGACAGCGGCGAAGTCCTGGGACCGCGCATCTTTACCGCGGGCATCCCTATCTTTCCCGCGCATGCGTTGCCGTACTACTTAGCGGAGCTTCCGCCAGAATTGAAGGCAAAAATGGCGCAGCCTGAAACGGCTGCAGAGGCGGTGACAATTGTCGATAGAAACCGAGCGGCCGGATGCGACATCGTAAAGCTCTTCACCGGTTCGATTGTAAGCCCCGGCCACATCACTCCGATGCAAGTGGCGATCGCGCGGGCCGCGGTCGATGAGGCACATCGACACGGGCAACTGGTCTTTTCGCATTCCTCAAACCTTGAGGGGACGAAAGTGGCCATCGACGCTGGGGTGGACGTTCTGGCGCATACGCCGGAGGCTACCAGTGGAATCGATGAGGCGATGCTGCGGCGGATGATTGCGCAACACATGACGATCATTCCGACACTCAAGCTATTCTCGCGCGACGACGATATCGCGAACATTCGCGGGCTCGACTACCGGTTTCACCAGCTTGGGGGAAGGCTGGTTTATGGCACCGACACCGGGTTTCTCCCGGATTACGACCAGAGCGAGGAATTTCGTCAGCTGATGCAGGCTGGGTTTGGATTTCGCGAGGTGCTGGCCATGTTGACGACGGCTCCGGCGGAGCTGTTTCATCTATCGCAGCGCGAAGGCAAGGTGATGCCCGGAATGCGCGGTGATCTGACGATTCTGTCGGAAGACCCGGCGTCGGGGAACCCGGAGGCGTTCACCAAGGTCAGATATACGATTCGCGGCGGCAAGGTGATCTGGCACACGAATTAGGCGCCGAAGCGATGCGGCGGCTGAACTGCGGGACGGACGGGACTCTATCTGTGCCATAACAGTCATAACAAGCGAGGAAACGTCCCGTCTGTAGCGCCTTGCCAGCCTCACGGTGCGAGCATTTGCTTCGGGGGTACTTGGGCGTCTGTCCCGGAAATGCCGGAAATGCCCGAATACACTATCACGCTCCATCGCGCTGCAGAATGATTGTGCCCAAAATGGGCGCATGGTAATCTAACACATGCGCGTGATTTCCCGGAGGACGCTAAGGGAGTATATCGACTCCAAAGCAGGTCACCGGGAGCAGAAATCCCTGAAGAACGCTCTCGATGCATGGTTTGCCGAAGTGCAGAAGGCGAACTGGAAGAATACAAACGACGTCAAGCGAAACTACACATGGGCCAGCATCATTTCATCCGACCGGATTGTTTTCGATATTCTGACCAACCGCTATCGGTTGGTGACCGCGGTAGATTTCGAAAAAGGCATTCTCTGGATCAAATGGATTGGGACGCACAAGGAATACGACAAGATTGACGTAAAGAGGGTGAAACATGGCAGACGTTAGACCCATTCGTACCGAAGATGACTACGATGCCGCACTGTTGGAAGTCGAGCGCCTGTGGGGCGCGAAGCTGGGTACGCCAGACGGGGACCGGCTCGATGTCCTTGCGACGCTGATCGATTCCTATGAACAGACGCACCACCCGATGGACCCGCCGGACCCGATCGAGGCCATCAAGTTCAGAATGAGCCAGAAGAAGCTGACGCGCAAACAACTAGAACCGATGATCGGGACGAGAACGCGGGTCGCCGAAGTTCTCAACCGCCGACGTAGCTTATCCATCAGCATGATTCGTCGTCTGCATGCAACGCTTGGCATATCTGCCGAAGTGCTCATTCGACCATCTCGCACTGTGGCGGCCGGGAAACGCCAGATAGCCCGTTAGAAGCTCTGAAGGGACAGCCTGCGTACTTTCAATATCTGACGTGTAATCGCCCGACCGCTGATTTGCTTCGGGGGTACTTCCATCCTGTCCCCTTATCTTCCGTTTCGACTTCATGGATTCAAATGCTTGCTGACACCCCAACGGTCGCTTATAGGGC
Organism: uncultured Acidobacteriaceae bacterium; assembly: GCA_963785315.1. Classification (GTDB taxonomy): domain Bacteria; phylum Acidobacteriota; class Terriglobia; order Terriglobales; family Acidobacteriaceae; genus PALSA-350. Next base: position 632,198 of record CAWAUX010000013.1, read on the forward strand.
ATCCTAGCGCAATTTGTTCTACGCTGAGTTCGCTGCAAATTTAAAAATCAATTTTTTCACATCTTCACGTCCCCAGGTTTCCCCCCGAAGTGGTCCTTCTAATCCACACACGAAGTTACATCACCCTGGTGGTGACATGATCTGCTCGTAGACGCGCTCGAGGGGTTCTGGAGAGACGCCGATTTTTCCTCGATACGGATTGTCTATCACCGCGATCAAGAAGATCAGCAGAGCCAACAGGCCTGAAAACAATGTCGTCATCCAGATGTGCATGATGAAACTTTCTGAGTGAAGGAACCAGGTGTTCGCAATGCAAATCGCGGCCCCGATGATCATCAAGGCCCACAGAGGTCCGGGCATTTCAGCCTGGATGCTGTTGAGCCTGGATCTTCGGCTTGCCGTCAGGTCATTGAAGGATCGATAGGCTTCCGCGGCGACGATGTTCTGTCTCGGGTCCTGAGGTTCGAAAGCCATGAAATGCTGCTGAAAATCGTTAAGCACCGGGCTGGCGTTGTTGGGAACGATCCCGCGTCGCTGCATCGGCCATCCCACATCGATGACTTCGCGAGCATACCTGCGCAGGTCGTTCTGCAAGATGGTGCGCGCAGGTTCGGGGTACGCACCGATGTCACGGTAGAGAGCGCCGAGGGCAGTGGCCTCGTGGTCGATCTTTGCCTGCACTTCAGAGAAGGTTGCCCAGGCTCCGATCGCTAGCAGGCCTGCACACACTGCATACAAGACGGTAACGCCGGCGAGGAAGAAACCCACGACGTGGTTGTAGGCATGGTGCCCAGTGTCAATGCGTTGCACCCAGCCGCGAAGGAGAAAGAGGCCAGCCAAACCGAAGGCCACGAACACAATCACGGTGAGAACGCCAAAGAGCCAGGTAGGAAGATCGTAGATCCAGTAGAAAGACATACGGCACTCCTTGAGAGCGGCGCGCCAGATTACGCCGGGACCGATTTCATCATCTTCCGGACGGCCGTATTTTCGCTCTTTATTTCTTTTTCGACAAACTGAACTGAAAGGTCCCGCTGAGATTGACCAGTGCCGAGGGCGCTATGCGCGGGGTTTTGGTGTTCTGGGGCGATCCGGGTTAGGAAAGAGTAAGCGGTCATTCGACCGGAAATGCCCGCGAGGTGCTCGCCAACGTCGCGCTCGAGTTATCCGATCACCAAAAGGGTGAATATCTCTCTCCACCATTCGGCTTGTGACGCTTGGTGGCCGCCCTTCTTCGAGCGACGGCCGCCAAGCTGTGTGCTCTTCGTTTTGGGAGAGGGTTTATGCTGCGTCGAGCCTCTGGCCGAGAAACTCCTTGGCCTTGGCAACTTCCGCGTCCCACTTGCTCAGCTGATCGGGGGTAAGAAACTTTTCAACCCGTTCGCGAATCTCTGTGCGGCGCGCCTTCACTTTGCCGATGATATCGGCCCGGGTTGTGCTGGGATTCTTCTTAACGTATTCTTCGATCTTTTCGCGGGCTTCCGCCATTGCGGTTTGGAGCTTTTCTTTTTGCTCGTCGCTGAGATTGAGGTCGCGAGCAAACTGCTTAAGTTCGGTGGCGACATGCTCGCGTTCTGCACTAGTTAAAGTCATGATACTTCTCCTCGAATGGTGGATGGTTGAAGTTGGGACGCGAACCTATGTTCTTGCAGGTCCGGATTCCGGATGGTAGCGAACTAGCTACCTCAATCATTCAAGGCCAATGCGCGGCACTTTGCCACTCGGGAAATCCCTAGGATCAGGGCAACGTCGCCGGCGATCACGAGAGCCGGTAAACTCCACAGAATCTATACCCAAGAGCGAGTCTCGCTCGGCTTTTCCCGGTAATTGCTGGTTGAATCAATTTGCCATGGCCCTCTCACGCGTTCCGCGTGCATCAGCGTAGCGAGTTGGGCGTAAAGATAGGGATTTCCCTAGTTGCGCGGATCTCGAGTCAACCCTAGGGTCGTCTTCTCTGAGAGAACCGCATCCACGAGCATCTATTCCGCGATAGTAAGAAGAGGAGCCGCAACCGTGAGGCAAAGACAGATTGAGTTGCCCAGCATAGAAGCCCTCCCCCAGGAGACCTGCAGGCAATGCGGCCGGTCCCTCATCCGCGGGCTCTTCACCCCCGGAGAGCTCGAAGCCCGCTATCCGAACAGCCCGCGGTGCCGTACCTGCATCGGGGAAATCAACGAACGGGCGAAAGCCGGAAGGACGGCACAGCTCCGCGACCGCAGCACAGACACCTGCGAAGAACGTACCGAGCCGGATCGGGCAGACCTTCCACCATGAATGCCGGAAGCGCGAGTTCGACATCCATAGGCAGGTAAAAGCCTTGTTCGATGCCAGCCGTACCATTGACGCCGCGCCCCCACACTGCGCAAAAAAGCACCAAGGGTAGGAAAATGTGCGACAGTCCCGGAAATGCCCCCGGTTGTACTTCCCGTCGCCCTTGACGACGCGCAATGTGCCGCTCAGCCATCTCGTGGGGTAATACTTTCGTATCGGTGACTGCGTGTTGTATGGCGGGCGGCTCAACGTGCCGTGCCTTTATCTCGAAAATGTAATCGCCAAAAAGGTGTTCAAGGCGCTGCTGAACCGTTCGGGTCTCAACTGTAGAATCGTTCGTTGGAGGAATCATCCGCGCCCATGATCGCATCGACTGGTGCGATCCGGGCTCGCTCGATGTCTCCGTTCGCCTGGCGAACGAAGCAATTCCGCTCCAACGCCCGCCAGAAGCGTGATCGAGAGTTTGCGACGGCTCCGGCCCAAAGTTGACACTGCCGGGTTCTGCACCCCACCGCTTATATAGAGGGAATCTTGTGAATTTTCCGTCAAGCGTCTGCACCGTCGGCGGGGGCGGCGCGCCGGCGGGCGGATGGTAACTTTCCGCTGATTCGGATTGAACACCGCGTCACCAACTTCCGCGTTACCCGACCCGGGAGTTCAGCTTTGTACAGTGATCTGTCCGAATGGCCGACTTCCAGATGCCGGACGGGGGATGCGAGACGGATAGAATAGCTCCCGAGTCGATGACCCATGGGGTCCCAATTTTGATAGGAAACGCCCATTCGAGCCTCAGCGGTCGCTTATAAAGCATCCTGACGCGATGTTTTTCGAGAGCGAATTTCCCGCAGCTGAAAAATCAAATTTTTCACATCTTCCTGTCCCGGAAATGCCCCCGTAAGCGCAGAAGCCGCTGGCTGTACGGGCAACTGTTGCGCTCCAAGGAGCACAGCCAGGGTTCCAGGCGCAGCCAGCGAGCGGCTACTTCGCCGCGATCTGGTCGAGGGCATCCTGTGCGGACAGGCGATCGCCGTGACCATGGGTGACCTTCTCGAACACCACGGTGCCACTTCCATCGAGAATGAAAGTAGATGGATAGGCTGTCTCGTGCGGTGCATCCCAGCGCAGCCCGTACAGGTTGGTGACCTTATAGTCAGGGTCAGTGACAAGAACTACGTTAGAAGGCAACTTAGCCTGCTTCTCGAGGAATTCCTTTGCGTGTTGATCGAGGTCGGCCGGCGGTCCAGGGTACACCAGAAGCACCCGCGTGTTCTTTGCTTTGAAGTCTGACGCACGCTCAACGAAATCGTGAACCTGCTTAACGCAGTAGGGGCACTGATAGCCGGGAAAACCGCGCAGGATGACGAGCACAAGAGGGCGCCCATCCCGCTCGGCGGAAAGCGTTACGGACTTCCCGGTAGGCGTCAACAGAGTAAAATCGGCTGCCTTAGTACCTACCGCCGGGGTCTCGGCAAGCACGGATCTTCCCGAAAGCAACGCACAGGTAATGGCGAGGAGCACGCTCCACACTGGATTCAGACGAAGTCCGGCGGCCTTCTGGGCTCTACCGGATGAAACGGTGAAAGCTGACATGACGAGGCACTCCTCTTGTAGATTGACAATCTGACGACCCGGTTCGTAAAAAGTTACAGCGTTCTACGGTTTAAAGTGGGGGGCGCTGATCGAAGAGGTTGAAGGATTAAGAGCTTGTGTCAGATGGACCGTTGAAAGAAAAGCTGGGATTGTTCAAACCTCACGAAGTCGGGCTTGAACAATCCCAGCAGCAGTCCTTTGATCAATCCAGCCTTTGGACGATCGGGCAATTGATGGAGAAACCAGCGCTGCCAAACGGTGCTGTAGCAGAAGCTCCGGTGATCAAGCCGTCTTGCGCGTAGGTGAGAATCTGGAACTCTTCGCGAAGTTGCTGGCGATAGCCCTTGGAAATGGCCTCGTCAGTCCACGTGTACAAGTTCGCGTCCCAGGCCGGGCTGTAATCGAGAGCGAGTGTCGGAATCCCTCCCAATGTGTTGTTCGGTCTGTGACCATCATTCAGGTCGGCTGACAGCCCCTGACGTTGAGGATTATCGCACCCTTCGGCGCCGTTGGTGGCGATGAAGATGCGCTCGATCGGGCTAGCAAAGCTGTCGTCATTACCCAGAAGCAGTTTACCCATCAATGGAGCGTAGGTGTTGTGCTCAATCGCGGCAGCCAGCGGGATGCTGGCGTCCATGGAGATGTACCAAACCGGACGGCCGAAGCTGAAACCGTTGATCAGGTTCAGAGTAACGGTCATGTTGATAGGATCGATGGCCACAACCTGATCATGAACCTTGGTATAGTCGACGTTGCCCTTGGGGAAGTTGATCTGGCTGGCATCGACGTCGTACGCGACCATGGGAGCGTTGTAGATAACGCCTTGGGCGTTGGTGATGCTGACGTAAGGGCTATAGTTCGCATCCCCGATCTCGCCGGGCACGGCGGACTTGGGAGGAAATTCCGCTTCCTCGGGTCCGGGTACGATATTGCGAACCGGCGCGAAGTTGACAGTGCCTTTATCGAACACAATATTTCCGTTCGCATCCAAGTTGGCGGTCCTCGCTGCCGCGTTGATGAAGTTGAGCTTCGCGGAGTAGTTCAGACCGAGTTCCTGGGCAACCCCTTGATCGGAAACGTCAGTCAGGATGTACCAAGCGGTCTTGCCGGTGCTCTTCACTTTTCCCTTGTAAAGCGGAATGGTGATCGTTCCAGCGATGGCATCGACCTGTCCGGAATTGAGCAGTTGCACGGGGCCGACAAGGCTTGGGTTTACTGTGGAGGGGGAAGGGCCGAAGTAAGAGAGTCCTACGCTGGCGCCGACGGATGCGGGCGCGGGGAACAAGTCGCAGCCAGGTTGCCCGAGATCGCGCGGTCCGGCTCCGGGACCTTGTTCCGAGTTGATCCCAGCTGCCGACTCAACGACGTCTATCGCCACCGCCTTCGCCACCGGACGTTTTGCGAGAACATGCACGGCCATCGCCTCCGGTGACACCGGTGGCCTCGCCACGACAACATTCTGCGCAGAAACGGTTGGAGGTAAAACGCTGCTCATCATCGTGGCGCTGGCCAGAATGAAGAGCTTCGTGGAGGAATTGATGCGTGAGCGAAGAGCGATCCCATTAAGGCCTCTTCCACAAGGGGATGAGCCACGAAATGCAGGAACCATCGTCGTACTCCTTATTGTTAAGGGCTACACCACCAAGTATCTTTACGCCTGCCGGTGCGCCCATATGGGAGTATTCGGCGTGCATTTAGTTACATGACACAGCGACTATATCTAACATTTAATCTGTTGTTGATCAGCACCGGGTTGAGGTAAATATATCTATCTTCGGTTTGTAACCAATCACGCGTCAATTGGTCTAACAAGCGGGCTGCGCAGCCACACGGCGCGCTACATTGGTTTCGCGTCGCACCTGGCCCTCATCGTAGTGGTTGAGTTCACGCGGTCTGGAAGCTCATGAGTACTGCCTCGGCAGACGTGAGAAGCGGAATCTCCTTCGAAGTTCCATAGACCATTCGCGTGGAGAGGGCACCATCGATGACACCAAATATCATCGACGCTGCGGCACTTTTATCAACCGAGTAAGGAGTTAAGAATTCGGCAAGATAGCCGCGCAATTTGTCTTTTTGTTCGATCACGCGGCGATGGATCGGATGGGCAGTGCCGGGGTATTCGGAGTTCAAGGGACAGACGGATCGACCACACCGAGTTCTGAATCCTAATGAACGCTGATGCTATGGTGGTTGTTCGGTCTGTCCCGCCTTTGCCAATTAGCTATTGCGACTGTCCGCCTTTAGCGCATCCACAACAACCTCACGCATGCGCGGAAGCTCATCCTTGACGGTGTTCCAGATTATTTGGTCGTCAATTCGGTGATAAGCGTGTCGCAGGAGGTTCCCCATCCCGCGGAAGCCTTCCCAATCGGGCCCGGGAGCGATCCGTTCGGCATCCTCGCCAAGACGAACCGCTGCCTCAGTCATTATCTGCATTTGGCGTTCGACTGCTGATTTGGTTTTCAGATCGGTCTGATAGGACTCAAAGGTCATGTTACAAGGAAACAACTCGATAAGATCGATCGCTTCGAGAATGTCGCGCAGACTGGTGTTATCCCTAAAAAGCAATCACGGCCTCACGAAGCGCCTTAGACTTGACCGGTTCGCGCATCCACTCGCGTGGAAGACAAATCGACACGAGCACCAAGCATAGCGCTGAGGCGGCTTTGCAGGCTTCCCACTTTAACCAGTGTCATTCGCTTTGACTTGTCAAAATCAGCCAGGAGATCCACATCCGAAACCGTAGTCGCTTCATTTCTTGCCACGGATCCGAACACACGTATGTGAAGAATTCCGGCAGCCTTAAGCTCCGGCTCGTGGTGGCGCAGCTTTTCGATAACAAAACGCTGATCCATGCCGTTATTTTGCGCTAACAGACTGGGTTTCTCAAGAAGATTAGGGAAACACAGGGACTAGGGCCGAAACCGACCCTGGTCGGAGACGGACTTGACGCTGAAGGGATGAAACGTGATCCCCTAATAAAATGAGAACGAATTCCAAGGGGATGGGGAATTTTTTGAAATAACCCCACAATCCGTTGTTGCAGTTCATTTAAGGGGTTTATTCGTCTGGTCGCGCATCTCCCCTTATCTCCCGGGGGTACTTCCGTCCGTCCCGGAAATGCCGGCGTTGTCGGCGAACAGCTTAAATTGTTGCAATAGGTATCCTGTCGACGAATACCCTCCGACGAATACCCTCGGTCTCAGGCGGCGATAGACTTGTGCCTGACGGCGAAAGATGGGGCGGATCATGGTTGCGGGGCGAGTGATGGCTTTGGATATTGGTAAGGTGCGGATAGGTGTCGCTCTTTCGGACCCGCTGGGCTATACCGCACAGCCATTGTTGACGCTGCGGCGCAAGAGCCGGGGCGAGGATCTGCGGAGTCTGCTGCGGCTCATTCGCAAACATGAGGTTGGGGCAATCGTGGTGGGGAATCCGCTGCATCTATCGGGCAAGGTGAGCGCCTGGGCGGGGAAGGTGCAGGCGTTTGCTGCGGAGTTGGGTACGCGTTCAGGATTGCCAATCGAGCTTTGGGATGAGCGGTTGAGTTCGGTAGCGGCCCACGAGATTCTTGATGAAGCGGGGCACGACCGGCGCGACCGCAAGCAGGTGATCGACCAGGTAGCGGCGGTTGTGATTTTGCGTGGTTGGATGGAAGCGAAAGAAGAGGCGGCTTCGCGCCTCGACAGAGACGTTTGATACACCACCGTCCTTCCTTCTGCCAAGGGAGGCCGGAGTTTGGGGTTATTTTGTGTCCCCGATCTCCTGTCTGTCTATCTCACGGATCCCAGATATTTGTCGAGCCAGTTAAGCGATTCCTTTATCATCTCCGTTCGCGGTACGTCGTGTCCCATGTCGTAAACCACGCGGCGCTTGTGCTCTGTGGGCGTTCCCAGCAGACGGAACATGGGTTCTTGAGAGATTCTGGGCGGCCAAAGGAAATCGTAACGGCCATTGAGCATCAAAACAGGAGCCTTCACATGGGGAGCGAAGTTGAGTTGATCCACCTCCGGCAATTGCTCTTGTAAAAAGAATCCGGGTGACAGGAGAATTAATGCTTTGAAGCGAGTTTCAACAGCCGGGAGAAGCGCTCCCATCGCTGCCCCCCAACTGTCACCCTCGTAGGCCAACTCGTTGGGATTGATATCCCGGCGCGTCTCAAGGTAGTCGATCGACCGGCTGAGGTCCTTAGACCAAAAAATGACATTGTCTCGATAAGTACTGCTGCTGTTTGGCCAGTAGATCGGCTTCGGTCCGCCGCCACGTTCAAAGGTTCCCTTGTAGATGGGGAATAAGACCGCTCGTCCACTTTTTATAATGAAATCGAAGTCTGGAAGACAGATCGGTAACCCTTCTGCGCTCGATCGCATGTGAGCGGCAGCAGCGTCGGGAAAGTACACGACGACTTGAAAAGGCGGCGACGCTCCTTTGGGCAGCAACAGATACGCGGTGACTCGCTCGCCGCCGTAAGCCGCGTCGAAGGAGACCTTTTCTTGCCTCCAATCCTCGGTCTGTTGGACGGATTCCACCTTCGCATGCAACGGCGTCTTGTCATAAGAGTATTGGTTCTTGTATGCCCGGAAAAGTTGATCGGAAACAGGTTTTTCGGAGCCGTAATTGCGTAATTGAACCGTGATCGGAGCGCCTGCTGCTTCGGCTTCCTTACCGGTCGACCCATATTCCGCGCAACGAAAACCAAATCCAGCGGGAACGCTCGAAGGGTGAACGAGCGTCGGGAATGTTGAACATATAAGTCGGATCGTCCCATGCGCCGCCCATGATATAGCGCCTGCCGGAGGCCGCCTGGTTTGTGCACCACTCCTTCACGTTGCCTGCCATATCGTAAGCGCCGCACCAGCTCATACCGTGGTAAGTCCCGACCGGCGAAGGTCCCTTGCCACTGAAGTTGCTGGCGGGTATCAGGCTGGAGCTCTCCGTCGGGGATGCAGCAGCCGCCCAGTGATAAACGGTCGGAAGCGACTTGCCTGCAAAGCCGGCGTAAGCTTCAGCCTCGAACCAGCTCACACCGGTGACAGGATATTCGCCCTCACCCTGCGGATATTCACCTTGTATCCAGGTGGAAGGTCCTGGCCTGTTCGTTTTATCGACAAAGAGTTTCATCGCGCCGGCCCACGGAATCACGCGTCCATCCTCTCGGAATTCGTGTTTCCAATACTCCTGCTTCTTGTAACCGCCCTGGTCCACAAAGCGTTTGAACTCGCGATTGGTGACCTCGAATTTATCGATCCAGTATTTCCCAAGCCGGACTGCAGGCAAGGTCTCAAAGCCTGCAATGCCTGCAATCCCCCACACGCTGAAAGGGTCGCCCTCGACGAATCCCTGGTCGAACTCAACGGGAACCATTCCGCTGGGAACCTGCCCGTCTTTGTGCAGTGCCACCATGATCGGGCCGGACGGGAAGGTAGCGCGTTCGAGCGTCGTATATCCTTGCAATTCGAATTTCCAACTCGAATCCACAGCGGGAAATCTGCCTTTCAGGATGGGCGAGAGGCCGGCAAATTCCCATTGTGCGTTCGGAGAGTTGTAGTTCCTGCGGTAGACGGAAGCCCCCGGAGGGCTGGTGATGATGGAATCGGACCAGGAAATATCGGGCCAGAATCTGGCCAGGGTTGGGTCAGCCGGAATGTATCGCTCGGCCTGAACAGCAAGTGCAAAGGCTTCGCGAGTTTCGCCCCGTTCGATGAGCTTGCCGATCTGCGGTAACGCCTGCTCCCTGGCCCATCTGACTTTGGAACTGTGGTGAATCCCCCAGCCAATAAAGCTCATTAAGGCTATGAAGATAATCAGTGCGGGGACTGCGACAAGGGGCCGCCTGCTTTGCCGGAACAGCACTCCTGGGATAACACCACTGGCAGGTTCCGAAATCAGTGCGAAGCAATCCTTGAGCTCCTGCTCAACCTCTATCATGCTTGCATAGCGTTCTTCGGGGCGCTTGCGTAAACAGCAACGAATGATTCGGTCCAGTGCATTCGGGACATCTTTTATGAATTGGTCGAGCGGGATGGGCTCCTCCCGCTCGACTGCTATCAATGTTTCACTCGTGGACTTGCGCGGGAATGCTTTCTTTCCCGTGAACATCTCGTAAAGAACCGCGCCAAACGAAAATATATCGCTACGGGCGTCCACCCGTTGACCATGCAACTGCTCAGGAGACATGTACGGCAGCGTGCCGACTACCTGGACGTCACCAGTAAGGCCTGTCAGGGTCTGTTCCCCAGACACGACGGATCGTTCGTACTTTGCCAGCCCAAAATCGAGCAGCATTGCCCCGCTTTCGGTGAGCATGATGTTGCCTGGTTTGAGGTCGCGATGAACGATGCCTTTACGGTGTGCCGTGGCGAGTGCATCCGCAACCGCGATCGCGATCTTCAGAGCCTCGATCGTCGAGAGCCGGCCCCTTTGGATGCGCGCCGAAAGTGTCTCGCCCTCCAGGTACTCCATCGCGATGAAGGCTCTCGCGGCATCTTCCCCAAAGTCGTACACCCTGCAGATGCTTGCATGATTTAAAGCTGAAGCAGTTTTCGCTTCGCGCAGAAATTGCTCCAGCGATTCCCTATCTTCACGCTAGTTCCTTGGGCAAGAGTTTCAGCGCAACCATTCGGTCGAGCAGCAAATCTTCGGCTTTGTAGACCTCACCCATACCTCCGGCAGCGACGAAATTGACTATGCGGAACCGCCCAGCTAACACTTCACCGGGTGTCAGTCGTTCCAGGGGATTTGCGCCGGTCCACCGAGGGTCAACAAATGGCGGGCTGGATAAGAAGCTGCCCAAACGATTGTGGACGCCAAGCAGCCGGTGCACCTCGGCGCGGACCATTTCGTCGCGCTCGTTTTGTTCGAGAAAAGAGGCCCGCTGTGCCGGGCTGCATTCCAGCGCGGTCTGGTACAGCTCTTTAACGAGTTCCCACTGTTTTGCCGTCATCTCCATGGTCGGGCCTCAATTCGCCGTACAGCCAGACTTTCGCCACAGCCCAATCCCGCTTGACGGTGATCGGGGAGACGTTTAGAAACCTGGAGGTTTCCTCCACGCTGAGGCCTCCAAAGAAGCGCAATTCGACGATGCGGCTTTGGCGCGGATCGAGCTTCGATAGACGGTCGAGAGCTTCGTCCAATTTCAGCAGATCTTCAGAGTGTTCCGGGGTAAAAGCAAATGCTTCTTCCAAGGGCAGGATCACCTGTGTTCCGCCACGTTTCTCCCGTAGGTGGCGACGGGCATGGTCGATCAGAATGCGCCTCATCAGTTGGGCAGCAATCCCATAGAACTGCGCGCGGCCCTGCCAATGGGGAGAATGCTGTCCAACCAGCTTGAGATAAGCTTCATGAACCAGAGCAGTGGTCTGAAGGGTATGGCCCACCCGCTCGCGCCGCATATACCGGCGGGCCAGCCTTTTGAGCTGGTCATAGACCAAAGGAAGAAGCTTTTCCTGAGCGGCCTGGTTCCCATTGGCTACTTCGATCAGCAGGGCCGTCACGTCTGGTTCCGGGACCAAGTCGCCACCCTCCAACCGTATCCGGTTCAAAAAACAGCAGTTACTGCAACCCTGATTGGTCTGGATTCTACCTCCAATTCACGATCTTTGCATTTCCTCACTTCCTGGTGATCCCTTTTTCCCGCAAATGTCGCGTTGGTAAGTAAAGCCGGATCTTCAGGCAATCATTTCACTGCGATCCAGGAGGATATTCATGCGTAACACGACTCTTGCGACTTACACACGCTTCGCGGCATTGCTCATTGCAGTGGCCGCCGCCTGTATGGGAACTGGCTATGCAGGCGGTTGGCAGCACGACCAGGAACAATTGGCCCAAATGGCCGAGCTGCATAATCTCCACGCAACCTTTCACGCGGCCGTCAGCGTGCACGATCCTGTCAATGGCGATTCGCCGGCCGAGATTACACAGAGAATTAAAGACGCACTTTCAGTCTGGGCGGAAGATGGGGTGCTCACTGTAGTGAACAGCACGGCTACGGCGGGGAACTATGTCGGCAACGGTGATCCGGACGATGCCGCGACGTGCCCTATACCCACGGGCAATACCTCTGCCGGGGGTAAACAGGGCACACTGTGCACATTCTTTAAGTATGTCGCCGGAGGGTTACAGGCGGCGAACAAGCTGGTCTCGCTTTCCCCTGAATATAAAACGAAGTTTGTCCCCAGGTATGAAGACGGGGAGTGGAAATCATCGGTGTATTTTGAGTGCCACTACTTCGATGTGTCCTTGAATTCGGCCACCGGCCTTCCCAACTGGACGGCGAAGAGCCACGTAGACCTTGACGGTGTAGCGAAAAAGATCAACGGGAAGTGGTTGTTGACCAAGGTCAGCTCGGGTGCGGTTGGAATTCCGATTCCGTAGAAGGCTGCATTCTGCGGAAGAGATGCGGGGACAGCATACTTATCCCTGGAGTGATGCAATATGTATGCTGTCCGTGCGCCGCTCTTCCTCGCCCAGGATCTTGAGCGGCCTTTCCGAAAAAACAGGTGACAGGAAGGACGATTCTTACCTATTCATGGTTCGAAGGTGATCGTCCTGTCTGTCACCTGTTTTAAGGGGTTAATTCGTCTGTCGCGCATCTCTGACCTCTGTCGCTGACCCCTGTCGCGGATCCCCGGAATGCAGTCCCTGCTTGCCGCACGGGCATGATACCTATTGCAGTATTTTCCGGGGATAGGTATGGTGTCCCCTTATCTCCCCCTTATCTCCCCTTATCTCCCGGAGACATCGCTTTAACAATTATTTCCAATCATCATCGAGGCCATCTGTGGGTACGAAGCCCAAACCATGGGGGCTCTGAAAACCAGTTACCACTGGAGTAATGTAGCCAGAGTCAAGATCGAGCTTTCCTAGGAATCCTACGGAGTTCCCCTTCGAGTCAGGAGCCCCAACGCCGGCCGAGTACGCTACTCCGGAAGCAAAGGCCGTTTTGCTGATCGCGTAAACAGTATTTGCCGGAGTATCGGCCACGAGATAGAAACCCTTTCTCGACGGGGTAAAGAACGTGTCATCGATTTGCGGTGCGCCATAGGGAGAGGTGAGCGGAATCTGCAGGACCGTCTGATCATCGGAGTCAGGATGACGGACAAGAATGACTTCCGAGTCGCCCTGACTATCCAGGAAAAGGTCGCCCTGCGGTGTGAGCGTCATGGAATCAGGATCCTGAAGATTCAGCGTGGTGGTAGCACCGGTCGGGACAACGATTGCAGAAGCGGTTCCCGCCAGAACCTCTTTGACCGAAATGAGGCTGTCCACATCGGCTTTGACGATCGCCGGCTCCGCATTCGGGTTGTTGGCGGGGTTGGAGCAGCTCAGATACAGCTTATGGTCGCGGAAAACCATGTCGTCGTAGCCGCCGCCGTGGGGTTGGGTGGCGCCTACAAACTGGTGGACGGTCTGGGTTTTCGTTACCGGGTCGATGATGACCAGGTTTGGATTCGCGTCCTCATTCTGCATGGCATAGAGTTTCCCGTCATAGGGGTTCAGCTTAAGGCCGTCATTGTGGCCTAGCACGGTGTAGACGTGCACCAGGGCGCCCTTCATGGAGTATTCGAGAATGTAGCTGCTTTTGCCGTCGCTTCCATCCGGCGCCCCGGGACCGCCAAAACCGATAAAGATGTGCCCATTAGCCAGAGCGATGGAATCTGGCGCGCTGTATTTGTCATTGCCTACGGCGAAGACGTGGACGCTGTAACCGTTGGTTGCCGTGGGCTGCGCCGACAATGCGCCGGGCCACAGGAGAAGTGCCGCGGAAAGAGCGAGCACGTGCTTGCTGATTGCTGGTTTCATACATGCCTCCAAATGCGGGTGCGGCTGGGAACCGCTCGCCCAAACGTAGCGCGTCAACATGAAGGCACTCTTAAGGAGTTAAGAAAGCTACCGAACTTCACGAACAATTCACGCGGAGTTCATTTCGCGTGGGAACTTGTGGACGGACAGTCTCCGTCCCCAGGTTTATCCCGCCGTGTCTCAGCTTGGGAGTGCACTTCGTTCAATGCTTGTCCCTTCAATGCTTAGTGGGGTTCGACTTTTTCCTGAGAGGCAGGAGCAGAAGACGCGGTAAAATCGCAGAACGACAGGTTCTGGAGCGCAACATGAACTCGAATCTCAACAGTTTGAGCGATAAAATCCAGACGCTAAGCGCCGAGCAGATCAGCGAGGTGGAGGATTTCGTAGAGTTTCTTCGCCAGCGGGGACAAGACCGCGAGTTGGTCCGCTCTGCCGCTACGGTGAGCACCCCCGCTTTAGAAGCGATCTGGAACAACCCAGAAGACGACGTTTACGATGCCGTATGAGTTTGGGGACGTGGTCCTCGTCCGGTTTCCATTTACCAACCAAGCCGCTTTCAAGAAGCGCCCAGCATCCATTGTCAGCAGTCGCGCGTATAACGTCGCCAAGCGGGATGTCATTATCATGGCTATCACTAGCCAGGTATATTCGGCCTCCAGCCTCGGTGAAGTTCAAATAGGCCAGTGGCAAGCGGCCAATCTATTGAAGCCATCGGCGATTAAGCCGGTTTTCGCGACCATCGAACAAAATCTCATCCTTAAGACGCTCGGTGTTTCTAGACCCCTCCGATCAGGCGGCGCTCCGCCAGGCGATTGCTGCAGTGTTGGGCTAGAGTTGAAGAGAGCAAATGACCACGAATGAATGGCTGGGTTGCGATCTCTTAGAAGCCGTCGAAAGAAAGGTGTCTGGCGCCGTCGTGTTCAAAGACACGCGCAGTCGCTAATGATCGAATACGAGCGTACATTGATTATCCTGCGCAGGGACCTTTCTGGGCCTTCCGCGCTTTTGCGCGGCCAAGTTGCGGTGCATTTCGTGTTCGAGCGAGCCGATAAATTCTCGCGTCCCTAAAGGCCGGCCCGTATGAGTACTCTGGCGTATCGTCGACAACTCTGATTCAGTTTTCCCTGTGGCAAGGAATGTCCGCTCCGGGTAATAAGTATCATGTCGACGCATTAACCAAAACTTTGCGTCCTCGGGGGCGCAAACGCTCAGTCGATGACCCTAGAGTTTGGTGGTTATTTCGTCTGTCCCGGAAATGCCGAATTCGGAATCCGAACGAATGCTGACTCCATGGTGGTTGCAGTCTGTCCCGCCTTTGCCTGGTTTTCACATATCTTCCCTGTTACTAGATCCTTTCTTGACGTAATGTTTAACCCAGGGCGAGGATTAGAGATATGCAGAACTGCGTCGAAATCTCCCAGCTTTGGTGGCAATGGCACCCGCCTGTTGGCGCATTTATTGCAGTCCTTGCCGTGCTGGGGGTTTTGGTGCCTCTCTACAGAGAATGGGGGAAGATTGGGCCGCGCGAGAAAGCGGTCTGGACGGCGATGATGTTTATGTTGCTCCTATTGGAGCTCAGAACGTTGTATCTGGATCGAGACGAACATGATCGAGAACAAGCGTTTGCGCGCTGCGAAGAGCTGAGGAGCTTCACCCAAATTGCGACGACTCTGGGCAGCGCGATTAGCTCTAATCAAGAGCATTTCAATGCTACTATGTCGAAGCTGGAAGACACGTTAAACACTGAAACCGGGGAGAGGATTTCACCTATGCTGAAGTATACCAACGTCAAGATTATCGCAGCCTAATTGTTAATTTAGTGGGTAAGTATCCGTTGTCCGGTTTGAACATTCGCGTCACGGACGTTCAAAGGTAAGTCTCTTATCGCAGACAAAACCATCCCGCGAGATCAGCTGGGTAACGCGCTTGTAAGTAATGACATTTTCTTCAAGATCACCGATAAATTTGTTCCAGGTCACGTTGCAGAGCTGAGGATGCCCTTGGTTCCAATCATCAATGATAGGGTGGAATTGAATATATTTTTCCAATCGACGAATGGCGATTGGTCGGAAGAATATAGGTCTAAGAGGCTTGGTGATAAATGGACAACGGCGATTAGGGTATTACGGCAACAGCACCCGGGGCAAAAACTGCGGTATTGGGAAAAAGTTGACAAGGACTACCCTCGGGATGCAAGGGGACAAATTCAATGGGATTGAGAAGTAAGGTCACCGGGCTCTCTAACGGCTACGCTCCAGTCTGGCACCGGGTTCTGTCACGAGAACCGGGGCTAGAGGATGTTCTTGTGCCTGTTGCGAAGAGTGTGAAATCGAGTCCTTCAGCTCCTGGATATCGTCTGTCCCCGAAATGTCCCCGGGTTGCCTCTCACGGAGCTGATTCTTTTTTCGACCTCTGCGCGTAAGAGCTAAATTTCTTCGACGCAGGAAACAAGGGGTACCACGAACCCGCGTCATACCATAGGATCGGCAGAGAATTATTAGGCACGGTGTCGATAAAAACCACTGCTCCGCTAACACTCCCAAACCCAACGGGTTGCCGATACGGTATTTTCGTCCAATTTCGGAACAGAACGTTGAGAGCTCGCGCCGTTTCTCTCCGTCTGGAATGATTGCGCTCGCCTCGTGGAAGCACCGATCCTCATCTGAGTACACAATGTAAGGAATCAATTCAACCGAGTCGTTTAGTCCCGCGGATTTGATTGCGTCGATGACAGATGCGATCCCACGGTCGAAACCCGCAACAAGCAGGATCTTAACCTTGGTATCCGGCCACCGTTCTATCAACCGAGCCATTCGATACGGTGGTTTTGTGAAGAGTTTTTGCAAGCTCTTTCCAGAGCCGACGAAGTATCCGCGAGCACAATATAACTCAATTCATTATGCTCGCGGTTCGGCCACTCCGAATCATCTCGCCTCAGGTCAATCTCTCGGGCTAGCCGCCAACGCCCCACGTTTTTCATGGCGTGGGCGACACGCTGCGATCCTCTTCCCACATGCTCCCAAGTGCAAAATGAAACAGAGCTGTTAGCCTCTATACCGGCTCGCGAGAGTAAACCGTCGATGGCCTGATAGAAAATTCGATCCCCAATGTAGTAATGGACCGCAATTTTTCTCACGATTTGCATGCACGTCGGCTGCAGACTAGAAGGCACTGCTGCCCCTGCTGCCACTGCTGGCACTGCTGCCACTGCTGCCACTTCTGCCACTGCTGCCTCTGCTGCCATTGCTGCCATTGCTGGCACTGCTGCCACTGCTTGCCTTGCCTCGTCTCAATTTGCCTCGCCTCGCCTCGATCAAACTCGACTCGACTCGACCCGACTCGACACGAGTCGACTCGAATCGACTCGACTCGACTCGACTCGACTCGACTCTTCTCGGCTCGGCTCGGCTCGTCTCGGCTCGACTCGACTCGACTCGACTCGACAGGACCGGACCGGACCGGACCGGACCGGACCGGACTCGACTCGACTCGACTCGTCTCGACTCGATTGGGATTTTGATTTAGATTTTAATGCTAATTTTAATTTTGAATTGCTACTGCTCCCATTGCTGCCACTGCTGCCACTGCTGCCACTGCTGCCACTGCTGCCACTGCTGCCCCGGCTGCCATTGCTGCCACTGCTGCCACTGCTGCCACTGCTGCCACTGCTCGCCTTGCCTCTTTGCAATTTGCCTCGCCTTCGCTCGACCAAACTCGACTCGACTCGACTCGACTCGACTCGACTCGACTCGACTCGACTCGACTCGACTCGACTCGACTCGACTCGACTCGATGGAACATCCGGCCGATACGCTCACGGTGGCCCTTGGTGGTGTTCTGCACCATGTCGCCCGACTTCAGGGTGCCGGCATAGACCCGCACGAACGTGAGCGTGCCGTACTTGTCGTTGATGATCTTGAACGCCAGCCCGGCAAACGGCGCCTTCGGATCGGCCGGGATGCGGCGGCGGTTGGGGTTGTCCCCGTCTTCCTCGCCCTCTTCCAGCGCAACGGCAATGCCCGGCACGTCGATCGGCGACGGCAGGTAGTCGATCACCGCGTCCAGCAGTGGCTGCACGCCCTTGTTCTTGAAGGCAGTGCCGCACAGCACCGGACGGAACGTGCCGTCGATCGTTCCGCGCTTGATGCAGCGCTTCAGCGTCTCGATCGCGACGTCGCCCTTCTCGAAGTATTCCTCCATCGCGTGCTCATCGACGGACAGCGCCGTGTCGAGCAGGGTTTGCCGGTGTTCGGCGACCAACTCGTCCATCTCGGCCGGAATGTCTTCGTAATGATACTTCGCGCCGAGTTCGCCGCCTTCCCAGATGATCGCCTTCATCTCGACCAGATCGACAACCCCCAGGAAATGGTCCTCGGTGCCAATCGGCAGTTGCAGCGGCAGCGCGATGATATCCAGCTTCTCCTTCAAGGTGGCGAAGGCGCGATAGAAATCCGCGCCGGTCCGGTCCAGCTTGTTGATGAAGATGATGCGCGGCACCTTGTAGCGGTCGGCCAGGCGCCAGTTGGTTTCGGACTGCGGCTGCACGCCGGCCACGCCCTCGATGATAAAGACGGCGCCGTCCAGCACGCGCAGGCTGCGGTTCACTTCGATGTTGAAATCGATATGGCCCGGGGTGTCGATGATGTTGATGCGGTTGTCTTTCCACTCGCACGTCACCGCGGCGGAGGTGATGGTGATCCCCCGCTCCCGCTCCTGGTCCATGTAGTCGGTCGTGGTGTTGCCGTCGTGCACCTCACCGATCTTGTGAGATACACCCGTGTAATACAGAATCCGCTCGGTGGTCGTGGTCTTCCCCGCATCGATATGCGCGGTAATACCGATGTTTCTGATTTTATCGAGCGGCATAACAGACACGGCGAACCTCCATCAACGAGCAAACGGGCGGGCATATCAGAAAGGGCGCGTGACCCATTGCTGGATCCGGGGACAACCCCCGCGCGCCCGCCCACGATGCCGGCCGAACCTCGGCCGGTTATGTAGATCGGGAAATGCGTCAGGGCGGATGATTTTGCAAGGGCGAAATCCGTGCAGCAAGCACATGGCATGCCCCCGCCACCGATCTGTCATACGGTTTATCACAGCGGGACACATGGGCGCGGCGAACAAACCGGCCTCCGTGCGCCCGCCGGCACGCAAACCGCCCCGGGCGCAGTGGGCGAAGGCAGTCATATCCCTGTCTCGAATTCGCGACCATCCTGTCTGGTTCTGGATCAACCATTTTGTGATCACGCTTCATCGGGGCGAGTGCACCGCTGTCGCCGGCGCCTGCGTCGAGGAAGCGATTCACGCGCATGTCGCCGGCAGGTCCAGCGACAGGCTGCTGGCGGTGATGGGTCATCCGGCGATGCTGCGGTGACCTTGATATATGTTCGATCCGCCCGAAGGCCATTCGGCCGGTGTTCCGCTACCGCCCGGGAGTGCATGAGCCGGGCGTGCGGACGGTCCAGCCCGACGGTGCCGGCGGTATCACCGACCTGCGATTCCTGGCAGACTACCGCGCTTCGCAACGGTTTCTGACGATGAAGCCGGTGCGGCATTTCGTGGCGGACGACTCGCCGCCAGATGGGTGCGGACGATCGAGGCCGTGCTGCGCGACACCCGGGACATTTTCAGGTCCACCGCGGCTCCGGTGACGCTGGATGATGCGGCCCGCCAGCCGGTCACCAGGCTATGCACGTCTTTGGAGCATGGTATCGCCAGCGTCCGCATCCTGGACTTGCTCCCGGCCCGGCTGCCCAACCTGGCTGGCGAGCCGGGCAGGTCCCGGGGCGCAGCAGGGTCCGCGGATTCGCCGCGCCGATGACGTGTGGTCGGGACACACACGCCACGCGGGTCCGGCACCTCACCGGCCCCACCGTCATGATAACCGAATGGCAGCCATCCGCGCCTCGCAGTGCTGGCTGAGGCAAGGTCCCGGGTGCCAGGCGCCTCTGCCGGCACACTTCGCCCGGCATGACGCCAGGAGCGCTCGTGCGACAATTGAAGCGGCTGTTCTGCGTCGGGTCCTTAAGTATCAGAGAAGCAGTTTGTCTGCCCGGCGGGCGTTGGAATCGCGATGCGCACCGATTACCGGCGATTCCGTCGCGCCGTCTCAGGTGGCGCTACGGCCGGCCAAGGCCGGATACGGTCCGATTGCCTAACCCTGCGGGTTGCTCTATCTCCCGCCTACGTCGTTGCTGCGCGACACATGATCGAGGAACCGGCAAGGCGAGATCGGCCTTTAAGCGAGCGCTTTCCTCTCCGGGCCGCTGGCACGGGTTGTGCGACGCAAGAGATCAAAGAAACAACCGGGGTCGGCCACCGTTCCGGGACGAGTCGCTCTGCATTGCGGATGAAACGGTCGGTTCCGATCAGCCTGATTGATGGCATTCAGCGGCATCGCCAAATTCGGCGCCGATGCAGGACAGGCGTTGACCCGTCCACCGATAGTAAACTCTCTTCATCCGCTCCGTGAGCCGATATCCGCTGTATTGACAAGATTGCCTTTCGTCTAACACAGCAGCCATTCGGCCGCGTCATGCCAACAGTCCCATGAAAACCGGGGGAGCCTCCGGCGTGCCAGTCCTTCTCGATCAAGCCAAAGAAGCCGCCTCGTCTTGCTGCACATGCGTTGTTCACCCGGCAGTTCGGTTTCGCGAAAGCTTGTAACAGCCAGCGCAACGGCTTCCGCCGGCGCAGCCGGACCCGGCAACTCGACCTTCGCCACTTGCACGCCGATTGGCACTGTGTGGATCAGGCCGCCGGCGACTTCGCGCAGCGTCGCCGCGTCGCTACATCGCAGGCGACAAGACAAATGTGCATTCCCGGTTTGGCAAGTTCAGTCTGGCCCGCAGCTCGGTATTGCCGCCGCCATCGGTTACGAGCGCAACTTTCCTGCTGACGTTCGGCTTCATTTCCCTGCTCCCGGGTTTATCCTGGCAATCCAGCCAAGCAACCGGACCAGGCGCAAACCGGCAATCGATGCTTCGAAAATTTACCTTACAAAATTGCCAAAGTCACTGTAGCATCGCTCGAACCAAGGGACTATATTAACGTCTCTGGGTTGCAGGAAAGAAATATATGTCTGAAGATGTGCTGGGTCTCACGGCCCAAATCGTGAGTGCTCATGTGACGAAGAACACGGTTCCAGTTGAGGAACTGCCCGCTTTGATCCGGGAGGTCTACAAGACCTTGTCGACGGTCGGCGAGGCTCCGGCGCCGGTCGAAGCGCTGAAGCCGGCTGTTGCGGTGACCAAATCGGTCTTTCCGGACCACATCATTTGCCTGGAAGATGGCAAGCAGATGACCATGCTGAAACGACATCTGATGACCGAGCATAATCTGACGGTTGATCAGGTACCGGACCAAGTGGGGCCTGCCCTCGAACTATCCGATGGTCGCGCCGGACTACGCCGAGACCCGGTCATCGCTGGCCAAGAAGATGGGACTCGGCAAGCCGCACTGTCGTCGCAAAGAAGCCGGCCCGCAAGGCTGCCCCGGCCAAGCGTGGCGCTCGCGGCTAAGTTTCAGGACGAAATCCAGTGCCGATTGGCGGCGGGGTGTTGGGTCCCTCCGCCAATCGACTGTCTGAACACGGCAAGCGTCAAATAGTCCGACGGCCTTTCTTGAATTAACTAAATTTTATACGTCGTCACCACCATTCCGGTGATGTTCCGGCTGGATCCTGCCTTCAGACCGTGATCGATCGATCTTCGAAGACATCTGGCCTGCGTTTGTCTTTGAACATCGTAGCCACTTCGGCAGTGAAATAACCTCCCGCCACGTCATGGGATTGTCGGACCCGCTGGCCCCGCGAAAGTGCAACCGCGCCTGCTGCTTCGTCCCATCCAGATCACGCGATGGTTCAGGCAATTGAAACTTCGTATCGGCTTCAGCAACGATCACCCCCCTGCCGGGCGTGATGCAAAGACCGTGACCGGGGACGTAACCGTGAGATACGGCCATCACCGATTTACAGTTTAGCCCTGCAACAACAAAACTGTAAATCCTGAGACACCAACCCGGCGTTCGCATCGAAGCGCCTGGACACTGCGATCCTGCGCACCGCACTGCCAGGATGTCCCTCCCTGGTCATTGCCTCCATTGCTGCTAGCGTCAGCGGCGCAACCGGATGGGGGATACGAACGATGAAGCACGGCAGGATCCGTCTCGAAACGACCGGCGACGTCGCGGTCATGACGCTGAACGACCCCAGCGTGCTGAACGCGTTCGGGCAAAAGTTGCGCGAAGACATGGCCGACGCGATGGATCGTGTCGAAGCCGGTCCGGCGCGCTGTCTGGTGATCACCGGCGCGGGACGCGCGTTCTGTTCGGGGGCCAACCTGAACGACCCGGACCGCCCGCCGCGCGATCGTGCGGCGGAGGCACGCGGGGAGGCGAAAAGCGACCTGGAAGCCTGGTACAATCCGCATGTTCATGCGCCTGCGTGCCTTGCCCATCCCGATCGTCACCGCGATCAACGGGATGGCCGCCGGCGCGGGCATGAGCCTCGCACTGTCCGGCGATATCCGGATCGCCGCGCGGTCGGCTTCGTTCCTGCAGGCCTTCGCCCGCATCGGGCTGGTGCCGGACTGCGGGTCCTCCTGGTTGCTGCCGCGGCTGATCGGCATGGCCCGGGCGATGGAGCTGTCGTTGCTGGCCGAACGCCTGCCGGCGGAAACCGCGTTGGCCTGGGGCCTGATCAACCGCCTGGAGGAAGACGAGGCCCTGATGCCGAAAGCCATGGAAATGGCGCGCGGCCTTGCGGCCGGTCCCAAGATCGCTCGGCCTGATCCGGCGGATGTACTGGGAAGCATGGACAACAGCTATAGCGAGCAGCTCGATCTGGAGGCGAAACTGCAAGCCCAGGCAGGCATGACGCGGACTTCGAGGAAGGTGTCGCCGCGTTCCGCGAGAAGCGGCCGGCGAAATTCAGCGGACAGTAGGGGAGCACAGCAGAATGCGTATCGGTATCGTTACCATCCCGTCGGCCGCGGAGACCGGTCCGCCTGTCGTGGAGCATGTCACCGCCATCGCCCGCCAGGTCGAGGCGCTCGGATTTTCATGGCCTGTGGGTCACCGACGCGTTCGCCCGCGGCAAGCCAACGCTCGATCCGCTGATCCTGCTGGGCGCGCTGGCGAGCCAGACTCACGGATCGAACTGGGCACCTGCGTCGTGCAGGTGCCGCTGCGCCATCCGGTCGAGCACGCCCATCGCGTGCAGACATTGAACGTGCTGTCCCAAGGGCGCTTCCGGTTCGGCGTCGGCAGCGGATCGACGCGCAACGATTTCGACGCGGTGCAGGCCGATTACGATGCCCGGTTCAAGACGCTGACGGCGATCTGGAGGTGATGCGCCGGGTCTGGGCGGGCGAGCCGGTTTACGGCCCTGCGCTGTCGGTCTGGCCGGGCACCGAAGGCGGTCCGCCGGTCCTGCTGGGCGCCTGGCGCAGCGAGCGCTGGATCAACCTGTCGGCGAAGGTGCTGCAAGGCTGGATCGCCTCGGGGATCCACACGTCATGGGAGGATCTGGCGATCGGCGTGAAAATGTTCCGCGATGCCGGCGGCAAACGGGCGGTCCTGGCGAACATCTTCACCGATTTCCGCGACTCGCCGGGCCGCCTGCCAATCAGCATCGTGCCGAAGATTTCGCTGTTCTGCTCGCCGCGCGGAGGCCAGGGACCGGTTGACGCGGCTGGAGGACACTGGGCATCGACGACGCGCTGCTGGTTTCCCGTCCGATGATCCAGGGCAACTTGAGACCATCGCCGGACTTGATGGTGGAGGCGGATAGCCGCATCGGGTTTGCAAGGGCGGGATGGTCCCTGCCCCATCATGGTCGAAGCGGGCAGGTCAGTGAATTGAGATAATGGCCCAATGTCGTCTGCCGGGCTTGCCGATACTGTGCCGCCGCCCCGATGGCGGCACTTGCCGGGACGCGCGACCATGACCGACGAAAACCCTATGATGCAGCGATGCTCTCCAGGCCGCCCATGTACGGCCGCAGAACCTCCGGCACCTCGATCGAGCCGTCCGCCTGCTGATAGTTCTCCATGACCGCGATCAGGGCGCGCCCGACGGCGATGCCCGATCCGTTCAAGCGTGTGGACGTAGGCGACCGTCTTGCCGTCCGCGCCGCCGCGGAAGCGCGCATTCATCCGCCGCGCCTGGAAATCGCGGCAGTTGGAGCAGGAGGAAATTTCCCGGTACATCTGCTGGCCCGGCAGCCAGACCTCCAGATCATGCGTGCGGGTCGAGGCGAAGCCGGTGTCGCCGGATGACAGCAGCATCCGCCGGTAGGGTAGCCCGAGCTGCTCCAGGATCATCTCGGCGGAGCGGGTCATCCATTCGTGCTCTTCCGCGCTTTGGTCGGGATGGGCGATGCAGACCAGCTCCACTTTGCGGAACTGGTGCTGACGCAGCATGCCGCGGGCAAGACCG
>CAWAUX010000014.1:0-1459509 GCA_963785315.1 uncultured Acidobacteriaceae bacterium
GCTCAGGGACGGCTGGTTGGCTGGATCTGTCCATCCACCTCCACCCATGCCGAGGTGGGTCACTGCCCTCCAATTTGTCATCCCGGAGCGAAGCCGAGGGATCTGCGGTGCGCCCCGGCTACCGATCAAAGCTCTCCTGTGCAGTTTAGTGGCTCCGGGCGCTCGTTTCAGGATGAAGATTCTGTGGGAGAACTAACGGGACGGAGACCTTCGAGTGGGAACCGGGGCGCACCGCAGATCGGCTTCGCTCGGAGGTTGTGACTTTTTCGATTCCTTCGTAGTTTCGGTGGCCGGAAAGCCCTGCAGAGCATAGGTTGATGACGCATCCTCGGGGTCCTTCGACTCCGCGCCGTAAGTCCTCTGTTAAGCGGTAGGTCTGCGAGGCGCTTCGCTCAGGATGACGATTTTGTTTGGGATTTTAGAAGGTCTGGCCGGGTGTGCCAAAACACGAAAAAATCAAAAAAGTCACAACCTCTCGGGATGACAAGTGGAGGGTCATGACTTTTATTAGGGCCCGTTAGATTGGATGGACAGAAAAGAAGCAAGTCCCCCCACTTCGCTTCGGTCGGGAGGACAAATTGGAGGGCAGTGGCCCACCTTGGCATGGGTGGAGGTGGATGGACAGATTCAGTGCAACCGCGCCGCGAGCTACTCCCTATGCTGCGATCTTCTGAGCATAGCCACGATGCCAAGCACCAGTAAGCCGGCGGCGCAAATAGCTTCGATCACCAGCGAGGTAGAGATTAAAAGCTGGGCGACCTGGTAGCTGCCACCACCGGAGATGCTGATGCCGCTCACGCTGCACAGCCCGAACGCCAGACTGAAGGTCAGGGCGAACACGGTGGCAAGCCGGGACAGATTTGCCGGTTTGTGTGCGTGCCGTACCGGCATCGGGGGTGTGCTCATTCGGTGCTCCTGATCGCGGTTGGCGGGTTAAGGAAGAGTCTCATAAGTTCAGGCAGTAACGCCACTATTCCCGCTACACAGGCCCACTGGATCAAGTTAAGACCAAAAATCAGGGGTTGCGGCTTGAGAAAGTCAATGACCAGCCGCCAGGCGAGATAGGCAACTAAAAAGATGCGGAAGGCTGCTCCCTCGGCGTGTGCTTTTTGGTTATAGCGATACAGGAAGAATCCGAGAGCGCTGAGGAAGAGGATCTCGTACAGCTGCGTAGGATGGCGGGGAATACCATCGCCAAAATTGACCCCCCAGGGCAAGCTGGTCGCGGCGCCGTAAGTGCCGTCCGCGGGTCCTGCCAGAAAACAGCCAATGCGGCCGATGGCGATCCCCAGACACAGGGGCACGGCGAAAAGGTCGCCGGCGCGGCCGCGGAGGGCGCGCACTCGCTCGATCAGGCCCACGGCAATCCAGCCCCCCAATAGACCGCCGACGGTGGTCCTGCCCCCAGGCAACAGGAAGGTGCGCCAGGTGATATGGAGATAAAGCACTTGCTCCATCAGACCCAGGATCCGGCTGCCCAGCAGCGCACCGATGGCTGCAGTGGCGATGATGAGCCAGCGCTGGTCGTCTTCGAGGAGCTCGCCGGCACGGGTGCAGCTTCGCCGGAACATGGCATAGGCGAGCCCGTAGCCGATGGTCTCGAAGATCGGATGCAGCAGTGGATGGGGCCCGACAGTCACGCCGGTAAGTTTACTCGTCCCGGCAAGGAACGGACAGCCAAGCTTTCCTGGTTGCATCAGGACTGATACAGCTGCCACTTAGTCCGGGTGTAAGCAATGCGAAAGCCTTTGCGTTCAGCATTGCGTTGCGACTGGCTGCCTGCCTCCGTCACCATCATGGCGATTGGGTAGCCGTGCTCGAAGGCATAACCCATCCGTGCCTCCAGCAGGGCTGCCTGCAATCCCCGCCGCCGCATTTCGGGTAGAGTCGCTGCCCCGGCAAACAGGGCTACCCCATCATGCAGAGTGAGGGCGCCTGCTGCTCCGGGTTGGCCGTCAAGCTCGGCCAGAAAGGTCACCGTGTGCTCGCGGGCGAATGCCACAGGGCCGAATTCACCCAGAAATTCCAGAATCTCGGGATGCTCGTGCGCCCATCCCTGGGCGTTGATCTGCGCCCATAGTGCCGCCTCTTCAGGCCCGGCAACGCGCACGGTGACGCCGTCCGGAAGGTCTTTGGCAGGCCGCTCCAGCGGCTGGTGGAGCACGCTGCTCAGCTCAATCGGCCGGTAACCGCGGGTACACAGTAAGTCGAGTGTCGCGACGCCCGCCAGGGGGCTAACCTCATGGACAACCGCAGCCCCGCGATCCTGGAAAAAGGCCTCAATCGTGTCCAGTGAAGCTGGGCTTAACGGCTCAAAGAGTCCTAACCCGAAGCTCTGCGTGACCGGAGAATTCACACCGTCGAAGACGGCGTAGGCGCCCGCGCACTCCATCCAGGTAGCGCCGCTCTGCGGATGGAGCCGGCGGCGCGCTTGCGCAAATTCCAGGCACGAGCGTCCTTCGGCCCGTTCCAATCGCCGGGAGAGATCGAGGTCCGCAAAATTCATTGTTAGTAACGGTACCTAGCTTGTACTCGCCGCACAACTATCGGCGTCAATATAATCATCACCGCGAATCGAGGGCCCCAGATGCGAAACCCGCTCCTGCGCCACGCGAGCAAATGGATTCTGGCAGTTGCTGTGCTGGCCTTCGTGTTCCAGCCGGCAAGTGCCACGAATCCCCCAAAACACCGTAGAATCTTGCTGATTGCGGGTTCCAAGTCCCATGGACCGGGCATGCACGAGTACCTGAAGACCGCCCGCCTGCTGAAGGTCCTGCTCGACCGTGCCGGCCTCAAGGACGTCGAAACCGAGGTTATCTACGACGGCTGGCCCACGAATGTCTCAGATCTTGACACCGCGGACACCATTGTCTTTATCTCGGACGGCATGCAGTGGTCTCCCTGGACGTTTAGTCCGGAGCGCATTGCCGCCATACAGAAGCAGATAGACCGCGGATCCGGCTTCATGATCTTCCACTTCGCAACCTACATACCCTTCCAATTCCAGCGGGAGGGGCTCGCCTGGGCCGGAGGCTATGTCGAATACGACGGCCCCAAGCACCCGCAGATGTATTTCACGCAGAAGACTCTTACCAGCGAAGTCGTATTCCCGTCCCCCGATCATCCCGTGCTGCACGGCGTGAAGCCCTTCAAAGTCACGGACGAGTTCTATTACAAACCCACGTTCGTCGGTGGATGTCTGGGTATCACTCCGCTGCTGCGGGTGCCGGAGCTCCCCGCAGACCCCAAGGCGACTTTGCCCGGCCCACTTGCCGGCCCCAAGGACCAGGTCACCATGTGGGCCTATGACCGCCCACCCACGCCCGCAAGCAAGATACCCGGCCGCAGCATTGGAGCGACCTTCGGCCATTTTTACAATAACTGGCAAAACGACGACTACCGCAAGCTGGTTCTCAACGCCATCGTGTGGAGCGCTCACATCGACGTCCCCAAAGAGGGGATACAGTCCGTATGGGTAGAAGATGCCGAAGTCGACCGGGTACTCGGCCCCACGCCCGAGCCGGTGAAATCCCCGCTCGAACCCCCGAAGGAGCTGAAGTAAGAGAATCGTGACGATGTGACTCTGTCGTGCGGTTTTTCGTTAACATCACCGACCTCGACAGGAAATCGGGGGAGAACGCAGTGGAGGGACCTGCTGTTTGTTTCTGTCCGTCCAACCTGACAGCCCCTAAGAACAGTCACCGCGGTTCCCTTGCCATCCCGACCGGATTCCCGCCACGCAGCACTGGACAGAGCCGCGTGTGCGCCTTTCCGTAAAGAAATCCGGGGCGGAAACCTTTGTGCGGGAGCCGGGGCGCACCACAGATCCACTTAACCCCAAACCAATGCTTCCAATCGCCTTCCCCTAGTTCGCCGACGGTTTCTCGATGTGATCGATCACGAGAACATCGACGGCAGCCTTGGTCGATTCGAGTTTCAGGCCCAACTCCTGCTGGATCGCAGTGAAGAGATCCGGCGGCGCGTCGGGGTTTTCCGCCGCCGGCTTGTATCCGCCAACTGCGCCGAACTGCGTCTCATCCGCCGTCCAGGTCAACCGGAAATCAAACCTTCCGGTGAGTCCGGTCTGATCCACTACAGGCCGGTCCAGAACGGCCTGGCCCATCGCTTCGGAAAAATCCGCCATGGTTGCGTTCGTCGCGCCAAAACTTCCAGCTGGTCCAAACCCCAGCCCCGCGACCATGCCAGGGTCGCCCTGGCTCCTGTTCATTTTGGGACCGGTCTTGGCGACGGTCAGCGCGTACACGGCTAATTCTCGTTTCTCGTAATGGCATTTGAGCTGAAAGCGATCGGCCAGCAGCTTTGTGACCATCGATCGCCACTGCTTGATGCTTGGCTCACCCTCGCCGTCGGGCACAGCGGAGATATCGTAGTTCTCGGAAGAAACCCAATCCGGCACACCCGCAAGCTGGCGTTGTTGCAGTCCATAAGCGAACTTGACCAGGTTGCTCACAGAAGTGTGAATCACCGAAAAGCGGCGCGGCTCAAACCAGAATCTGGGCCCATGTTCATCAGGCTTGCTTAGCTTGATGGTGGCGACTTCAAAGGCTGGATTCGCGTCCGCAGCCATGGCCGGCATGCGCGGCGGAGGCTGAGGAATCGTCCACTCGGTCTCGGCCGTGGCACGCGCAAAATTGAGGGCCACCGGGTTCGGTCCTTGCCTCCACGTCCCCGCGATGGAGTTGCCGTCGGCGCTCACCGTGCCTTCGTATGTGCCAAAGGGAAGATCGAGTTTCAGCAGAGAGCCATTGAGCTTAGTGGAAATGATGGGTACGTCACCCGGCGGTCCATCGAGGTTGTAGAAGCTCGCCCGCAGCGCCCCGTCACCCGCCTGGGTGATTTTAACCACGAAGCGTAAATCCCGATCCGTGTGCAGTGTCCCCTGCCAGGTGGCGGCGATATTCGGAGTTAAGTTTGCGGATGCAGATTGAGCGCGGACTTGCGGAGCATGGACAAGGCCGAAGGAGACCGGCAATGCGACGGCGATCGTTGCAGCCACGCTCAGAAGCAGTTTTCTGCTCAGGTCGAGTTTCCGGCCGGTCTGCTCCGTCATGATGCGAACAATGCGTTCCTTGAGGCTGGCGCCGGTCACGCCCGAGATGCAGGGCAGCGGCGACTCGACATAAGACTTGCAGACATTCAGGATTCCCTCGGCATACGTCTCGGCGTCGAGGCTCGATTGCAGCACGGCTTCGTCGCACGCCCGCTCACGCTCCTCCACCAGCTTCATTCCGATCCACCAGACCATGGGGTGAAACCATAGGGCTGCTTCCACCAACATATGGAATGCTGCAGTCAAATTATCGCGGCGCCGGACGTGACACATCTCGTGAGCCACGATGGCCTCGAGTTGAGACGCAGTGAGACGGTTGGTGATGCCTGCGGGAAGAAGGAGCACGGGCCTGACGATCCCGAAGACTCCGGGCTCAAGCAGCGACTGCGACGACAGGGCTGGAACATCGGCAGGAATCGCAAGGGGAGAGGCCGCGCGCACAGTCTCGCGCAGAATCCGCCATCGCCGCAACCAGCGGCCCGCCAACAGCAACGCGCCGCATGCCCACACGCCGGCAAGGATACATAGCCACATGTGGATGTGGTGTTCCACAACCGCGGGCGCGGCGAAGGATGGAGCGACGAACGCCGTCGCCTGCGTCTGCGGAAACGGCTGCGCGACTTGCTCCATAGCCGCTGAAAGATCCGGCCGGCTGATCGGAGTGGCAATCGTAGATCGAAGATAGCCGCCCGCAGCTATCAGAAGAGAGAACGGGATTAAAAATTTCATCGAAGCCAGCATCCACAGGCGGTAACGGACGCGAGCGTGATTTTTGCGCAACGCTAGCGCCAGCAGCCACGCCGCCACGGCGAAGACTGTCGATTGCCATAAGTGATTGAGAATGCCCGCGGTCCACTGCAACGGAATCATAGCTATTCCTTTCTCCTGGACAACCCGCGTAGGGCCCGTTCTGCTTCTTTGACCTCCGCAAGCGAGAGCTTTCCTGACTCGACGAGGTGCGCCATCACCGGCTGGGTGCGGCCCCCAAACAAGCTCAACAGATCGTCGATGAGCCGGCGCTGGGCGGCGTCGCGTGAGATGGCTGACGAAAAGATGTGGAAATTCCCCACCTTCCTCACTCTCCGCACTGCTTGCTTAGTCTCCATCCGGTAAAGCGTGGTTTGGATGGTGGTGTAAGCAGGCCTTCCCTTTTCAGGAAAAAACTCCTGGATGTCACGAATGGAGGAGTCCCCCCTGGCCCAGAGCGCCTCCATGATTTGGAACTCGAGCTTTGACAATTTAGGCGTCGCCACGAGGCTACTCCTATACTTGTGTGATTTTCTACTATATCTGTTTGTTATCGTCAAGCGCGCCGCTGCTTTCTGTCCAATTAATTTCGACCAGCATCAACCCCTCTTCAATCGAAATATCTGGAGTAGCTTTCCCTATAAGCGTTTGTGAGAGTGGTCATTTTTTCGGGGAAGACGGTATTGTAACTGTAGGTGTACGTTACCCGGGGTGAAAGTCCCAATGACGGTATCCTTTCTTCAGGGAGTACGAGCGCCGGCAACGCGATGAGCGGGCTAATGACCTTTCTTTTAGAAACCAGGTTGCGTTCTTTGCGGCTGGATGGTATCGGTGGTGACTTCCTCAGAAGAGTGGATCGAGATTGTGCTAATCTGAGAAAAGCTTATGAAGAACTTTGCATTGCTCGCAGCTGCTCCAGAGGTTCAAGAATGGTGTTCCATTCTTGAACAAGAAATGATGCACTGGCCCGGCGTCAAGGTGGGTCACATATTTGGCACGCGTGCCTTTTATCATCGTAAAGTCATGTTCGCCATGCTTCCCGATAAGCGCAGCCTGCAGAGTTCAACTGCCATTTCATTCATTACCTCCTCTAACGAGAATGAGAACCAAAGTCCAAATTGGCAAACATTTGAACTGAAGGACCGCAATCTCATCAAGGTGGCCCTTACGTCGCTGGAGAAAGCCTACAAGGACAGCCTGCTGCCGCAATCTTGATTAGATGTTCGAAGCACGATCATTCCACCGATTCCCGTTCACTCTCGTTAAATTCGCTTATCGCCTGACCATCAGCGCAGCTTGAGGTAGACGGCCAAAGTCATAGCCGAGGACGGGGCCACCCGGCCTTGATAGTCGTCAAGACTCCGCCACGGGGCTGGAACTCTCCCTAGACGACTGCCCATACTGGTCCTCAGGCCTTCACCACATCCCCAATAGCCGATTGACAAAGTTCTCTTGAAAGATCCCGCGACTGCGATCAGTGAACAGATATTCTCCAGCGGTTTCCGCTCGCGGGAGGCGCCGCAGTTCGGCAATCGGTACTCCCCGAGTACCCTGGGCAACTGTCGTCCGGCACCAGGATTGCTCCCCTCGAGCCTGCAACCCCCGTGTATCCCTCATGGGCCAACCGTGCCACCTCGCGGAAAGCAGGACAGGGCGAAGCGACCCTGACTGCCGGGCACACGCGACCAACTGCAAAACCACAAGGGAAAGTGTGTACTACCACACGGTTCGTCGTGTAGTACCCCCCATTGTTTTGCCGGCCTCCTTATCCTAATGTTTCATTACAAAGTCCGAGATGCTAGCCCCCGATAGAATGTGCAGCTTTCGCAGAGAACCACACATCTCCTGACGACCAGCATCCATCCTGCTCAATCGAAATGCATGTAGCAGCTTCCGCTGAGCGTTTGTGACAGCAGCATCTTCTGGAGAGGAATGTCATGGTAAATGATTCAGTCGGAGCCTTGCATATCGCGCTAGCCGCCGCGTTGGTCGGTTGGTTAGTCTTTTGTATTTCTCACTCCCTGGCGGTTTGGAAAAAACGGAATGCCAACGGAAGTCCTAAAAGTTCTCGTGGTCTCCTGTACGTCGGACTGTTTTTATGTGCCGTAGCGCTCGCCGGGGGCTGGTTGAACCGCGAGTTGACGAGACGGGCCGGCGTCATCCTCGGTACTGACTTCTTCGTGGTGCGTGCCCATGCTAAGACGACCCCTCATCTCGTCCAAGGTGACTCCATTGATCAGGGCGCCAGGCTCGCCACCTTTGATGATCGTGAAGCAGACCGGGAAGAACAACACCTTAGAGACGATATCGCGATATTGGACGAACAGATCGCTGACGCCCGTCTGAAGCCATTGGTGCTTGATCCAGAAGTCCTGCGCTTATGGCAGGATGCCAACGACTCGCAACGTGGCCGCCTTTCTCAGCTCGGTTATGGAGTACTGCACGGCGTTCAGGCCGGTTCCCTTTCAACGCAGGATCTCAAGGGCGATGAACCCGTCAAGGCTCAACGAGCCCAGAGCACAGCCGCCGAGCTGCAGTACGAACGAACTGCTTCTTTGGTGAAAGATGGCATTGTCGCCCGGAGTAAGTTGGACGCAGCGGCCGCCGCAGCGCAGACCGCCGCACAGAAGTTACGCGAACGCGAGAGTCTCATTCAAGAGACAAAAGCGGGGTCCGACGCTATAGCACAAGCGAAGGTGGAGATCGCTCGCGACGAGCAGCGCGCCAGGGCCGAGCGAACGGCGGAGTTAGCGGAACTTGAAGCGAAGCGCTCGGAGATTCGGAGGAGTTTGCTCCAACTCCATCTTGAGCGCAGCGTCATGGCGCCCTTCGGCGGCACGGTTGTTTACCGTCACCCATCCCCTGCACTTGCTGAAGAGGACCAGGTCATACTCGCTTTGGCAAAGGGGTCCGGCTTCCTCGCAACCGTGCAACTTCCGGCCCGGGAAGCGGCCATGCTAACGCCTGGCCAGGAGCTGAGGATGAAGCTTAACCATTCGCTGGTGAGCGAAGAGATTATCGGCCGCCTGCAGTCAGTGCAGCCGGTTTCCGGGTACCCGGACCGCCGTGACTTACTGATTGCGTGCGATCTTCCTCCGGAGCAGTTTGCAGGCCTCTCTAAAGGAACCATCCCTGTTACTTTGCAATGGCGGCCGCCGCTCTACACCGACCGGTTCGCGCAAGCAGGACTAGCGTTCCTGATCCTGTCAGTGATTGCCTGGTTCGTCACGCTGATACGTGCGTGGGTACGCCGGGCCGGCGGACCAAAAGCCGGCGACCCGGAAGAGGTTGATCGCGTCCTCACGCAGCTTGGCCTGTCTGCTCGGGAGTTCGTGGCGCGATGACAACCGATGCCGAGCGCCTGCAGCTGATACCAACAAGTCCGGATACTTCATGGCTTTTCTGGATGACACTCTGTTTTGGGTCTTTCCTGGCCATCTTCGCCCCATATAGATTTTGCTCTGGAGCCCTTCAACTGATCGATAGGGATGGTCTGACTCTGACCCCGGTAGGCCTTTACTTCATGGCCGCCTTATCAGGCCTGATGGGGCTGCGCTGGTGCGTCTTGTTCATCTTTTCCTATGCAAAGATGTCCCGGCACGATCGGGAGCTTGTACTGCCGCGCGAGGCTTCCCTGCCCTTCGTATCGATCCTGGCGCCCGCTTATTGCGAGGCTGCGTGCGTCAAGGACGCGATGAGCGCCCTGGTGTGTATGGATTATCCGGCATACGAGGTAATCTTCGTCGACGACGGCTCGAAAGACGACACGTACCAGCTCGCGAGTTCCTTCGCCGGAACACATTACTCGGAGCATGGTGTGTGTGATGTGCGGGTGTTCACCAAGCCCAACCAGGGCAAGTGGAGCGCTCACAACTACGGCATGAAGCACGCCAAGGGAGACTTGATTCTTTGTATCGACGCCGATTCACGAGTGGAAACCGGCGCACTCAGGTTGATGGTGCGCCACATGCAAGATCAGCGCGTAGGCGCTGTCTCGGGTCAAATCCGAGTGCGCAACAGAAAGTCGTTGGCCGGGCTGTTCCAAGCCTTCGAGTATGTCCTTGCCAACGGCGCTCTCCGTCTCGCACAAGGCGCCACGGGTTCCGTGATGATTGTTCCGGGACCGATTGGGCTCTTCCGGCGCGAGGCCCTCGAACGCGTGCAAGCGGAAAACGAACGAGGGCACAGTTACAAGGATGGTGACGTGCGAGGACCCTTCTCCCCCCTCACCTTTGCCGAGGATTTCCACCTTTCACTTTCCATGCTCTCCCTGGGCTATCGAATAGAGTACGAGCCCCATGCCATCGCGCATACCAAGGCCCCATCCACGCTGACGACGCTGATCAACCAGCGATATCGTTGGAACCGCGGAACCATGCAGGTCGTCTTGTGGTACCTGCGTAGAACTTTGCGCGGAGTTAAGTCGCCGCTGAAGGTCAAAACATGGATTGCAGCTGCATTCATACCTGACTTTTTCTTTTTCCCTGCACTTTACTTTATCGTCCTCGCGAACATGCTTTTGTACTTCATGCACGGCGGGAGTCTTTCCAATCTAGCTCCGTGGGCTGCGGCTGCAGTTCTGATCAACGTGATGACGGGAAGCTTGTACGCGGTCGCCCATCGGGATCATATCTGTCTCTCATTGCTCTCGCCGTTCTTCGATTTCTACCAGGGTATTCTGCTGAACTGCGCGTGGGTCATCGCCATGTACGACGAGGCGAGAGGCGCGGGAATGCGCTGGTAAGGAACAGGCGATCTCTCCGATTCCCGATGCAACCACGCGCGGTGCAGGGGGCCTGTTCGACCGCGCCGCGGCGTCGATGTTCATGCGCGTCCGAGGAAGAAATAAGCCAGCGCAAACAAGACATACACTCCAACCAGCATGAATCCTTCGTACCAGGTCGTCTCGCCGTCGGCGACGATCGTCCGCACAATAAAGGCAGCGCTGGCAATCGCGAACAGGTCGAGCGGGCTGCCGAAGACCAGGTTCATCGGGTGTCCGATGGCCCAGGACACCAGCACCAGCACGGGCGCAACCACCATTGCGATCTGGATGGCTGAACCCAGGCACAGGCTAAGAACGATCTCCATTTTGCCGGCTCGGGCGAAGGACACCGCTACGAACAGATCGGAGACCGTGCCGATCAGCGCCAGCACAACCACGCCCATAAAGACGGACGATAGGCCGATCTGTGACGCAGTCTCGGCCAGCCGCGCCGAGACCACCTCCGCTTCAAACGCAACCCCGATTGTGGCCCCGACCATCACCGCCAGCCCCACCGGCAGGCTCCACTTGGGCGCACCGCCCTCATCCTCGCGCCCACACGCGAATATGCTCCGGTGGCTCACCAGCACGTAGACCAGATTGGCCCCGTAGAGCAGCAGCAACACCACCGAGACACCCAGGCTGAGATGCTCGTCGAGCCGGGAGAAGTTTGCCCCGGGCGACATGCGCCGCTCGGTCGCATGGAAGACCGCCGGCAGCATGATGGCCACTGCCAGCAACAACAGCAGCGTGGACAGAAGCCCGACCTGCTGCTGGCTGAAAACCTGCCGCTCAGGCCGCAGGCCGGCGACCAGGGCCGCGATACCGAGGAACAGCAGGGTCGTGCCAATAATTGAGCCGGTGATCTGCGCCTGCACGACCTGGGTCTGCGCACTCGACAGCACGGCCAGCGCCAGAACCAGTTCAGCGGCATTGCCGAAGCTGACATTGAGCAAGCTGCCGATGGTGCTGCCCGCATGCGCCGCCACCTGCTCGGTCCCCTGCCGAACCCAGTCGGCGAGCACCCCAATGGCGATCAGGCCGGATAGAAACACCCATGGCGGCCCAACCAGGGAAAGATGATTAAGGACAAGGGACAGCGGTACGAAAAGCAGCGGAGCGTATCTCCGCAAAGGGGTACCGATTTCCTGCATGCTCGGAGCTCCTGTCGGCGCGCTGCACACCACTCATTGGATTCGTAATCTCTTCCCGCGGAGGAAGTTGCTGTTACGGCGCGGCACTGGCCGTCCATGTTGCAGCAGTCGCGGACATCAGGATACTGCGGCGTTCTTTGGTTACTTCCATCCCGATCTGCAGAATGGTGCGAAAGGAATTGAAGGACTCCTCAGACAGCTTATCGGCGTCAAGGTCGTGAACGGCTTCAGCTAGAATTTTCAGCAAATCGCGCCAGGCCTCGTCCAACGGCTGCAGTGAATTCGCCTCCTGCACTGAACTGATCAACGCCACCACACGGTTGCTGTACTGATCCGCCTTACTCTTCTGCTTCCTTTGCATCCATCGCTTCAACTCCCAGAGCCAGGACCCGGCCATGAGTCCCACCGTTAAGAATAGGCCCACGTAGTCCGCATGAGCTAGCAGAAACGATGGTTTGTCTTTGTCATAGAAGCTCAGCGCTCCAGGATGCAGGGCCGGCCCTAGTCCCGCTTGCGGCTCCGGCCTGCGCACTTGCACCAGCAGCAAGCGTACCTCCGTCATTCGGGCAGGAATCTCTTCCATCATCTCCTGTCGCCGCTCGATAAGAACCTCTGTGACGGCTCGAACAGCGGCCACACTCGCATTCTCGCGAGCCAGCAAGTTTCGATGTACCGCGACCGTGGGAAAGTCCTGGTTGGGAACCGGGGGATTTCCCAAATATGCCCCGACGGGAATCAGGGCTGCCTGAAACGACGGATGTTTGATCTTCATCGCAGCGGCGTGCTCAATGGGAAGAAACCGAACCCTGCCGGACTGCACCAACTGCTCGATGGATGGATCGCCGATCGCCCGGACGCGAAAGATAGCGTCTGCCTGCCCCTTGAGGAATGCCTCGCCCGCGTTCGCGTCATTTGTGCCGACAAAATGGAAATCCCCCGCCTGGAGACCAAAATGTTCCACCACGCGGAGAAAGGACTGATATTGCCCTCCACTCTGTGCCAGCGCAATCCGTTGGCCGCGTAAGTCCACGAGGCTCCGCGTCTGCGAATCCTTAGCTACCAGCAATTGAAACGTGTCGTCATATAGAACGGCCAAGGCTCGCGCCTTCGGACCAGGGGCAATATCGGCCTGGGCGGTCGCCAGTTGTGCCCGCCCGTCCTCCAGCATCTGCAGGTTTTCGACCGTGCCACCCGTCTCCAGAAGAGTGATCCTGATCCTGGGGTAGTGCCGCTCCACAACCGTCTTCAGAGCATTACCCAGAATGTAGCTTTCGCCGCTCGATGTTCCGGCTGCCAGAGTTAGATACTCGGTCCTGGAGCGTTGCACGAAGATAATTGCCAGCCCAGCGGCCAAACCCAGGGTGAGCGCGGCCAGCGTAAGCTGCATAAGCCGGTTGAAGTCGAGCTTGGCCATAGTTCAGAATGCGTCCGTCCTTGTTAATAGATCGTGAAGATTTATGGGGGTAACTGGGACGGGGCACTTAGCAGTCGCACCCGCGACTATGTGAGCGCCCGGTTAAATTCCGCTCAATGTGAGTAAAGTCCGCTCGCAGTCCTTGTTTTTGCGGGGGACAGCTTCTAGCATTCGTCTCAAAAGCGCGTCCCGCAGAAAGTTGGAAACAATGAGCCCTGCCATTGAGGAACAGCCCTTGCGTGGTCACCTGGCGACAACCGATGACGACCGTACCGGCATCACCGTCGAAACCCTGAAGAAGGCCATCCTGGAAAACCTGCAATACGTGGTGGGCAAGGACGCAGAGTCCGCCACCGAGATGGACTATTTCATGGCAGTCGCCTACACGGTGCGCGACCGCATCCTCGCTCGCTGGCTCGCGACCAGGAAGAGCTATTCGGAACATGACGTACGCGTCGTTTGTTATCTATCCGCCGAATTTCTGATGGGGCCACACCTGGCAAATAACCTGCTCAACCTCAAGGTAGAAGAGCCCCTGCGCCAGGCGACTAAAGAGCTAGGCCTCGATCTGGAACGTATCATCGCGGAGGAAAGCGAGCCCGGTTTGGGCAACGGTGGCCTGGGGCGCCTTGCGGCATGCTACGTCGACTCCCTGGCCACGCTGGGAATTCCCGCCATTGGATACGGTATCCGTTACGAATTCGGAATGTTTAACCAGGAGATTCATGACGGCTGGCAGGTGGAGCTCACCGACTACTGGCTTCGCTATGGAAACCCCTGGGAGATCAGACGCCCCCAGGAATCAGTCGACGTGGCATTCGGCGGTCACACCGAATCCTGGAAGGACTCGCAAGGCCACCTTAAGACGCGGTGGATCCACGCTTCGATGGTCAAGGGAATTCCCTACGATACACCCATCCTGGGCTACGGCTCGGGAGTCGCCAACGACTTGAGATTATGGAGGTCTGAAGCCGCTGAGTCCTTCTATTTCGACCGCTTCAACAGCGGCGATTACGAAGGCGCCGTAGCCTCGAAAATTTTCGCCGAGAATATCACCAAGGTCTTGTATCCGAACGACGAAGGAGTACAAGGCAAGCAACTGCGTTTGGAACAGCAATATTTCTTCGTGTCCTGCGCGCTGCAGGATATGATCCGGCTGCACCTGCGCGCCGGCCGCCGGATAGAAGCCTTTCATCAGAAGTGGACGATTCAGCTCAATGACACGCATCCTTCGATCGGCGTGGCTGAACTCATGCGTCTGCTTTTGGACGAACACGAACTGGGATGGGACGAGGCATGGGAAATTACTTCAAACACCTTTAACTACACCAATCACACGCTGTTGCCGGAAGCGCTGGAGCGCTGGCCGCTGCCGCTCTTCGCCACCCTGCTTCCCCGCCATATCGAGATCATTTACGAGATCAACAACCGCTTCCTGAACGCGGTACGCGAACGCTTTCCCGGCGATGAAGCAAAAGTGCAGCGCATGTCCATCATTGAAGAGGCGGACGGAAAGCATGTCCGCATGGCCTATCTCGCATGCGTCGGCAGTAAACACATCAACGGTGTCGCCGAGTTACACACGCAACTGTTGAAGAACGAGGTGCTGCGTGATTTCCACGACCTGTGGCCCAATAAATTCATTAATGTAACCAATGGAGTTACACCGCGTCGTTGGCTGGCGGTGAGTAATCCCGAGCAATCGCAACTGATGACCAGCAAGATTGGAGATAGCTGGATCGGCAACCTCGAGCAGCTCAAGCAGTTGGAAAGCTATGCTGAGGATTCCGCTTTCCGTGCCCAGTGGCGCAAGGTGCAGCATGACGTCAAGGTAAGACTCGCTCAGTATATCCAGCAGGAAACTGGCTTCTCCGTGGATCCAAGTTCCATGTTCGACAGCCAGGTAAAGCGCATCCACGAGTACAAGCGCCAGCACCTGAACGTGCTTTACATCCTCACCCTCTACCTTCGTTTGAAGAGGAATCCCAAGCTGGCCATAACACCGCGCACCTTCCTGTTCGGCGGCAAAGCCGCTGCCGGGTATGCCATGGCGAAGCTGATCATCAAGCTCATTAACTCCGTAGCCGAAGTGATCAATCACGATCCTGAGGTGAAGCAGCGTATCAAAGTGTTCTTCCTTCCCGATTACAACGTCACGTTCGGGCAAAAGGTCTATCCCGCTGCGGACCTGAGCGAGCAGATATCCACCGCCGGCAAAGAGGCATCGGGAACCGGAAACATGAAGTTCGCCATGAATGGCGCGCTTACCATCGGGACTCTGGACGGCGCGAATATCGAGATCAGGGATGCCGTAGGCCACGAGAACTTCTTCTTGTTCGGCCTGACAGCCCAGCAGGTGATCGCCACCAAAGCTGCCGGCTACCATCCCCGCACAGTCTACGAGTCCAATCCCATCCTGCGCGAGGTAGTGGACAGCATTGCTTCCGGTCAGTTTTCGCGCGGCGATCGCGGTCTGTTCCAGCCTTTGCTCGACGAATTGCTCAATAACGACGCTTACCTGCTATTTGCCGATTATCAATCGTATGTCGACTGCCAGGATCACGTGTCGGCGACGTTTCTGGACCAGGAAAAGTGGTCGAAAATGTCGATTTATAACGCTGCACGGATGGGCAGGTTCTCCTCTGACCGGGCGATTCAGGAGTATTGCCGGAATATCTGGAACGTGAGCAGGCTGTAAGGCGGCAATCGCGCCAAGTGGGTGCAAACTTCGATATAGTTACCGTGAGCCGGAACAATGGCTACCCGGCACACTATGTCCCCTTGGTCACGTTCGCGTCGAGATTTCTTGAAGGCTGCCGGGGCTGCTACGGGCGTCGCCCTGCTGGCACCCGGCGGCCTTTTGGGAGAGTCCGCCGCCGATTACACGTTGACCATAGCCACCAAGCCGCTGGAAATTGCTCCCAATCGCATCCTCTCCGTTACCACGTACAACGGTCAGTTTCCTGGGCCGCTGCTTCGCTTCAAGGAAGGGGTGCCGGTCACAATCGACGTCCATAACCAGACCGATACACCTGAACAACTCCACTGGCACGGGCAATTGGTTTCTGCCGAGGTGGATGGAGCGGCCGAAGAGGGTACCCCATTCATCCCTCCGCACGGCAGCCGCAGGATTTCCTTTGTTCCCAAGCCATCCGGTTTGCGCTTCTACCACACCCACGTCCGCGCCGGGTCTGACCTCTCCGCGGGTCAATACGGCGGGCTCGTGGGGCCGGTCTACATCGAGCCGAAGAATCACCCCGGCGATTACGACCGCGAAGTCTTCCTGACCCTGAAGGAGTTTCAACCGACGCTGAGCCGCGGAGGAGACATGGCGATGGACTTCCTCTCACCAGCCGCGACGGTCGCCAGTCTCAAGGACCAGGGCGAGAGCAAGATGAACGCTTCCCTCGCCAGGGGGATGCCGCACGGCTACGAGGTCGGCTACGATTCGTTCACCATCAACGGACACATGTTGGGTCACGGAGAGCCGATCCGGGTGAAACAGGGTGAGCGCGTGCTGTTTCACGTTCTGAATGGCAGTGCGACTGAAATTCGCAGTCTGGCTCTGCCGGGACACAGCTTCCGTGTGGTCGCGATGGATGGCAATCTACTCCCCAAACCTGTGCGCGTGCCGGTTCTGTGGCTGGGAACTGCAGAGCGCATTTCCGCCATCGTTGAGATGAATCATCCAGGTGTTTGGGTCATGGGCGACCTGGCCGACGATGACCGTCATCACGGCATGGGTATCGTGGTTGAATACGCCGGTTTTAAAGGCAAAGCGCAATGGCTCGCACCGAAACCATTCAAGTGGAACTACGCGCATTTCGGCAATCCAGGACAGGCCACTCCGCCAGACGAGACCTTCGACATGCTCTTCGAGAAGCAAAACGCCGCCCTCGATGGATTTAACCAGTGGACGATCAACGGGGTTTCCTATCCTCCGGGTCAGATGATGGCGACCCCAGGCTTTCATCTGCGCCAGGGCAAGCGATACAGGATCCGTATGCGGAATGCGAGCGATGATATTCATCCCGTCCATCTGCATCGCCACAGCTTTGAATTGACCCGCGTCGCCGGCCAGCCAACGTCAGGAGTGATAAAAGATGTGGTTATGGTAGGCGGATACCAGGAAATCGAGATCGATTTCGTTGCCAATAATCCCGGCCTCACCCTGTTTCACTGCCATCAGCAACTGCACATGGATTTCGGCTTCATGACCTTGTTCGATTACACCGTGTAGTTGCTCGGAGAGGGTCAATAAAAGACCAGGAGCCTGCGGGGTTACATTTAGCGCGGGCCGAGGACTACTTCCGCAGCACCCTGTAACTCCTGGCTGATCCGAATACTCATCCTGACCAGGGCGATCCATTCGGGCATTTGTCAAGTAATGCTACCCGGAGCGACGGTTGGGCTGAATTTTAGACAGTCTTCACTCCGCATTCACCGAGATTTCACAGATAGCCGTTTAGTCACTCGTCCGCAGCACAAGAGAGGCCGCATCGGCCCCTCTTGTCGTGGCGGAACAGAGGATCGCCGGGCCTCGGCGAGAATGCCCGGTAACAGACGCTCGATCAAGTCCCGAGTCTTAGACATTTAAGATTCTTCATCGAATTTTCACTCCCCGGCAATGCAAATGGCCAGAGCGTCTAGTAACCATTGTTCCCGGAGGTAGTAATGAAACGAGCAATCGCTGTACTTTCCCTCGTGGCCGCTTGTTCGGCAGCTTCTGCAGTCGCACAGGACGGCAGCTTCGGCCAAGGACCTATCAAGCGGGTTCTTCTAGTCAGCATCGACGGCATGCACGCTGCCGATTTCGAGAACTGCTCCAAGGGGATCAGCACTATCAACAATGGTGAACCCTACTGTCCGGCACTAGCCGCGCTGGGCAAAACCGGCGTCAACTACGTTTCCGCCAGTACCTCGAAGCCCTCGGATTCCTTCCCCGGACTGACCGCAATCGTCACCGGAGGGAGCCCCGCCCTCACCGGCGTTTATTACGATGTGGCCTATTCGCGAAGCTATGACGCACCCGCGTCCACCACCGGTAATGGCCTCGCGGCAGGCCCCTGCACTCCCTACGCAGCGCCGACCGGCACCACCACCGAGTACGAGGAAGGCATCGATATCGACAAGACGAAACTCAACGGCGGCGCTCCCGGCGCGTCGTTGACCGACGGGGGCCTAAAATCCATTGACCCTAAGAAATTAGTCCGCGATCCCAACAATGGCTGCAATCCTGTTTTCCCCTGGGCCTTCGTTCGCACTAACAGCATCTTCAGCGTCATCCACAAGGCTGGTGGATACGCGG
This sequence comes from uncultured Acidobacteriaceae bacterium, assembly GCA_963785315.1. Classification (GTDB taxonomy): domain Bacteria; phylum Acidobacteriota; class Terriglobia; order Terriglobales; family Acidobacteriaceae; genus PALSA-350. The sequence goes on from CAWAUX010000014.1 coordinate 18,460, forward strand.
CATGGTCTGACAAGCATCCCGCTTACGCATCGGTCGCCAGCGGCCTGGGTCCGGTCGCCCTCGATGATTTCTACTCGCCCGAAATTAACTCCAACGTGGTTGCTCTCCCCGGTGTCAAAACACCGACGGGCATCTCCTGCTCCACTATCCCTGATCCGGGCTCGGACCTAACCGCCTGGACCAACAGCTTCAAGAATATCGAGTGCTACGACCAGTTGAAGGTCAACGCCGTCCTCAATTGGATCGACGGCAAAGACCACCTCGGTTTGAAAAAGGCCGCGGTGCCCACCATTTTCGGCATGAACTTCCAGGCCGTGAGCGTGGGTCAGAAGCTGATTGAGGCGAGCAACAACACGCCAGGCGGGTATCTGGACGCCGCCGGCACGCCCACTGCAGCGCTACTGGGAGAAATCAAGTTCGCAGACGACTCGATCGGCGCATGGGTGAGCGAACTGAAGTCGCAGGGTCTTTACGATTCCACCTTGATCGTGATCACCGCCAAGCACGGCCAGTCGCCCATCGACTCCAGCCGCTACGTCTCTCAACTGATCAACGGAACATCACCCGTCACCCTGCTCTCCAATGCGGGCTATATTCCGTACTCTGAATCCACCAACAACCCGACCGGCATTGGACCCACAGAAGATGATGTCTCACTGATCTGGCTGAAGAACTCCACCGATACCGAAGCCAGTGTCAAGATCCTCGAAGAGAATGCAGCGCCAACCGGAATCGCGCTGGGCCAGATTTATTACGGCAACACGCTTTCCATCAACTTTAACGATCCAACCGTGGATCCGCGCACGCCGGACATCATCGTAACCCCGAATGTTGGCGTCACATATTCCGGTAGCAAAGCAAAGCTGGCCGAACATGGCGGCTTCGCGCATGACGACACCAATGTCATGTTACTGCTGTCCAATCCGTCCTTCCGGTCGAAGACGGTGCGCGCCGAAGTGGGCACCGCCCAGGTAGCGCCCACTATCCTCAAGGCACTCGACATCAATCCGCGCGAACTGTATGCCGTGCGCGTCGAAGGAACCCCCGTTCTTCCTGACGCCTTACAGTAAACAGCCTGGAACAACTGATCAATCAACAAAGGACGCCCCCTCGCGGGGCGTCCTTTTTCTTTTGATCCTGCATAGGACGGTTGACGACCGTGACGGCCATCACATTCAACCCATAGCATCTGCGACTACGATTTGACTATTAGCAGCTATAGAGGGTGACCATGACAGGACTCCGGACTTCCGCCGAACGCACGCAGGCAAGCCCACCCACCAACGCCACGAAGTGGCACACTGGCTTTCCCTTTCAAAAAATTGTCTATGTCGGAGACGTCTCAGGGGCCGATTCCTTCGGATTACGCTACGCCCAAAAGCTGGCCCATGAATACCAGGCGGAACTGGTAGTGGTCCACTCGCTCGATCCTGTGGTCTACGCATTGCCTGGGACCGCGCTGGCTAATCTTGACGCTGAGGCCGAGCTAACCGCCATGGATCGAGACCCTCATCGTCATGGCGCCAACCATGACTCCTTTGTGCAGCGCGAGCAGGTCTGCGCGGAGATTCTGGCGGAGGCCAGACGCTACTCTGCATCGCTGATCATTCTTGGCAGCCTGGGACGAACCACTGCCGCCAGCCTAGCCCTGGCTACTGTGGCCCGTTTGCTGATGGCCGATGCACCCTGTGCTATCTTGACCGTTCCCACCCCGGCAGAGCCAACCGCCTTGCCCCGCTACCTATGGGAGAAGGTGGTCGCGGCGACCGACTTTTCTCCGGCCGGCATCGCCGCTCTGGATCTTGCACAACGCATCGCGCGTCGCACCCTCGTGGCGCTGCATAGCACGCAATGCGGTAAAGAGCAGCAATGCCAGCATTGCATGACACGACTTCGCCTTCTAGCTCCTTTCAACGAGTCGCATACCTTGCCGGTCGAGCATCTCGTCGCCTCGGGCGAGGTCACAGCGGCCATCGCTTCTCTGGCGGAGAAAATGCATCCTGACCTGCTGGTACTGGGAGCGCCCGCCATCGGGATTGAAAGCGGAAACCTGAACGACAGCACTGTCTACCACGCGATCGCTGAGTCCCGCTGCCCGGTGCTTCTGGTTCCGGCCGGAGCTGACGGCTGCGGCCAAACCATCGACAAGTCGACCTACGCCTGGATGGAAAAAGTGCGCTGCGTAGATGGTCAGCTACTTTAGCTGCAACAGTTCCAAACGCGGTACCACCCGCTAATATTAATTCGTTTCCTCGAATACAACGACCGCATCATCGTTCACAAGTCGCTGCTCAACCTGTTCTGCTCGATTCGCTCCCGAATGACAATCACCGTAGCTGGCGGAGATATGCAGCCAGTGCTTCCAGGTCATCCTGTTTTAGATCGACGGGTTGCATCCCGCCGTTGGTCATCTTGCTGTCGGGTGCGTGAAGCAGCGTAACCAGCTGCGGGTCGGTATATTTCTGGCCAACGCCCGTAAGCGGCCCTGCGGCGGCCGTGCCCGTGCCTCCGTCTCCGTGGCAGGAGCTGCACGATTGGGCCTGAAAGAGGGCCTGTCCCTTCAGCACCTTTGGGTCAGCAGAAACCAGCGCGGCCGATACACTCCCGGCGGCCGCTTCCGGAACGAAGGGCTTCTGCATGAAAGCCTTCGCATCCTCATCCTGCTGGCGCATCTGCGCCGCCACTCCGGGATCGCGATAGTCGTCCCGATAACTGGCTAAACCAAGAGACGTATAGGCAATCAGGAAGAGAAGGAATGCGCCCACTGAGATTGGCCGTCGCCACGGCCGGCGCTCCAGCCGTCGATCCAGAAACGGGGCCGCGGCAAAGATCAGTGCCAGCAACGCGGGCAAAAGAATACCGCCGATAAGGGACCAACGGCCACTCAGATACTTAAGCCACTGAAAGGCCGGCCGATAATACCATTCCGGGCGAGGCAGGAAATGTGTATCCGCGGGGTTAGCCGCAGGGCCCAGATCCATTGGGATGGTCTTTGCGATGATAGCCAGAATACCGATGAGCACGATAGCAAAGCATGCATCCATGACCACCTGGCGCGGATAGAACGGAACAGATGGCAACTTCGGGCGTAACGGGTCTTCACTGATTGGGCCTGCCGCGCCCGCTTTGCGAAAGAAGAACACATGGGCTGCGATAAAGCCGATCAGCAGACCCGGCAGCACGAATACATGCAGCACATAAAAGCGGGAGACAGTCAGTGTTCCCATCTGCTCGCCGCCCCGTACGAGCTGCTGTAACGGCGGCCCAATCCATGGCACTTCGGCAATCAGGTTTGTTCCTACCGCGCTGGCGAAGTATGCCTTCTCATCCCAGGGCAGCAGATATCCAGTGAAAGCCATGCCGAGCATCAGCGCCAGCAGGATGCAGCCGGAGAGCCACAGCAATTCGCGGCGCCCCTTATAAGAGCCATAGAGGATGGTTTGCCCAATGTGAAGCAGAAGCAGGATGATAATGCCGCTTGACCCGTAAGCGTGAATGCTGCGGACGAATGATCCTGAGGTCACTTCCTTCACAATGTAAGACACCACGGTATGCGCATGGTCCGCCGACGGCACGTAGTACAAAGCCAGGAAAACGCCCGTGATGACCTGCGAAACGAAAAGAAACAACAGCCCCGAGCCAAAGATATAGGCCCACTTGGCGCCCCCTGGAATTGGCTCGTCGAGTGACTCATGGAGCAGAGAGTCGATGCCCGTACGCTGGTCCAGCCAGCGGACGAGGCTCGTCCCGAGACCGGAGCGGGCGGGCGGGTCAGGCGCTATTTTATTTGTCATCGACATTCTCCACCTCAGGCCATTACCTCTTTGTTGGGAACCAACTGCCGGAAATATTGGTAGCGGACTTTCAATACACCGTCCTCGACTTTGGATTCGAGTGCGTCCATGGAGCGAGGCGGTGGTCCGGAAATGCGCTCTCCGTCTGCCGTAAACGATCCTGCATGGCACGGACAGATGAATTTGTTTTCATCGTCCACCCAGCGGACTGAGCATCCCAGGTGCGGACAGATCGGTGATAGTATGCGCAACTGCCCAGCCTTGGATGGCAACACGTACACCGCCGTCTGGGACGAAGTGGTCTGCCACGCGTCGCGACGTTCCAGGGTAATGGTTTTTGCCACGGGCGCGGTCAGCGCGGCAAAGTCTTGCACCGGGCCTACGTCTGACCAGGTGGTAGTGGTCGCGCCTTTGCGCAGTGGATAAGTGACGAAGCGTATCAGGGGAAAGGCCAACAGCGCACTTACCACTGCTCCGCTGACTCCAAATAAAGCGACGACAAAGGAACGCCGCCCCGGACCGTTGACCTTGAGTACATCATCCTTCTGCGGTGCCAGTTGCATTGGTCCACTCCTTGGTTTGCGCAAGTATCAGGCGCAGCCGTCTGATGTAACCGCGGCTGTTCGTCTTGCTGGGTCTGTCACTTCTTCTGCAGGGTGTGGATGTACGCCACCACATCCGTGATCTGCGCGTCTGTAAGCTTTCCGGAAAATGCAGGCATCTTGTTCTTGCCACCCTTGATGATGGTGGCCAGATCGGCATCCGATTCCTTCACAACATCCGGCGAGTTGAATGGATGAGCATTCATGGCCTTACCGGCAGGCGTGTTGCCGAGCCCGTCAGCGCCATGGCACATCTGGCATTTTGCCTTGTAGGTATCCGCCCCGGTGGCTTGAGCCAGGCTCGTGACGCTCCCAAATAGGACAACCAGGCCAATGACAATTGCAAGAGTAATTTGTTTGTGCATGGTGATACTCCTTATCGAAGTTTGGGGGGACAGATCATTCCCGCATGGAAACTAGAAAGCATAACGAACTCCCAGAGTGTAGACATTCCCGCGGAAGCTGCGCGGAAGGGTAGGGCCGATCGGCGTTCCTTCGCCGTAGCTGTAGTAGTCATAGTTCGCCTTCCAGGTCCAGTTCGGAGCGAGATCATAGGCCAGCGTGCCGTATGGGGTTTGATACTGTGACTGTAGGGATCCTGGCACCTGGCGAACATTGATAGGCGGCGCTTGGCCGTCGGTGTCTGACATCCGATAGCCGGCGACCGCGTGAAACTTCTTCACCGGTGTGAATACAAATCCGATGGAGCCGTATTGGGTCGGCTGGTTGTAATAACCGCTGCTTTGCAGCGGCAGACCCGCTTGCTGGCATACTGGGCGGCCCCTGCGGAGTGCCCTCGACGGCCGGTGTAGCGGTATAGCACTCGAGCGTTGTTGAGAAAACGTCGTCGTACGAATAGCTCAGCTCGATGCTCCACTTTTCGCTGGGAAGGAAGACCGTGGCGAAGGAAAAGTCGCGGTTGTGGGCGAGGTGATTGACCGTCTGGACATTGTCACGATCCTCCAGAATGTTGATAGTCCCGGAAAAATTGAGCCAGGTCTTCGCCTTGTAGTTGGTTCGCAAAACATAGTGCTGCAACTGGCGCGGGCTGATGCGGGTAAATGAGTTGTCGGCATACATCCAATCGAAATTGAAGTTGGCGCGCAACTGGGGCGTGGGCCTGAAGACGATGCCAAAGAGCGACCAGTTCTCATGGATAGGGATAAAGTCGCCGCCCGCATCGGTGATAATACGGCTGCGATAACGGTAACCCAGTAAGAGACGTGCATAAGGATTGACATCCCAATTGACGTAAAAGGTATTGGTTTTGGTCTTCTGGTTGAGGGCCTGGTAGTCGGGTGTTGTGGTCGTCGTAGCCGCGCCGGGCGGCTGAAGCATCGAGGTTCCAGCGTAGTCTGTCTCGGTAAAGACGTTGGTCGCGGGCTGGCGGAAATACCAGAAATCAAAGATGTCATTGAGCGCGATCTTGTGCGTCACCTGCCACGTGGCGCCGTAGTCAGCGTTCACGTTAATGCGGCGCGCGTCGGCCGAGCCGATAACATCCTCTACCCGATTCTTGGCCCGGGCGTCGAGCCCGTTGAACTGCTCATTAAAGTTTGTAAGATGGCTGGTTGTACCCATGTAGAGGACGCGGCCATTCATAGTGAAGTGGGGAATGGACGTGCTCTGGAAATGAAACTGCTCGCTGGGAAAGAGCGTACGGGTCGGAGCGTACCGGGTGTACGACAGAAAGCCGCTACACGTCGGGTTGACGGTTCCATTCGGACCGAAGGGCGAAGCACACGGAGAAGCCCAGACCGAAGAGACGTCGATTCCAAGACTGACCGGAGCGCCATTGGAGAGTTGATAGTTGAGCCCTGTGAGTTCCCAATGGGTGTTGCCCTTGAAGTGGGTGATGAATTCGTCGAAGCCGATGCTGGTGCCGCGCAGCGGTTTCCAGGTAATACCGCCGTTCCAGACATCCGTGGAGTTGCGCCAGTATTGGGTAAGTAGCGCCTCGGCGCCGACGTGAATCGTACTGTTGGACGGGCCCTGGTTGACATTCTGGAAGTAGCCAACATGTGCGCTGACCACGGAAAGCGGCGCCACCGTCAGGCTCGTGTCGGTCATGCGGCGCACGGTGTTGTAAAGGTGGGGCGAGTTGAGGATTGGAACAAAGGGTGTAGACGTAGGTGGAATCAGCGGATTGGCCAATAGATCGTCGTCGAAGTACTGCCGATTGCGCCGGAAGCTGGAACGGAATTCGTAAATGTGGCCTTTGGAAAAGTTCAGAAACGTGACGTCATAGGGATCTCCACCGTAGCCAAAGCTGCTTGTCGAGAGGGTATCGAACAAGGGCGCGTGCGCAGGATCGACAGCAATCATCTCCAGGGATTGGTCGAGAATGCGAGGTCCGGACTGGAAGTTGACCAGCGTGTCATACATGGCGTCGTTGCCGGAATAGCTCGCAATGTGGCCGCCGAGATCGATGGATTGATGGATCGCGTACCCGTAACGAATGTTGTCCCCGGGCGCAGGGGGCGGGGGAGGATCCTGCGAGCTCTTCGGAGTACTGGTCTGAGCAATCGCTGCAGTACAGGAGACGACGGTGATGGCGAAGGCTGACATAAGCAGAGCGCCGCGCCTGAGATTCGGCAAGAGCGAGATCGACGAAAATGCGCTCATCATTTCGTGGCCATGCCTTACTTGAAGAAAATGCTGCTGGCGTTCGAGCCATGTATCTGCACATGGCAGACGGTGCAAGCCTGGTATTGATTCGCCTGGTTATGAAACGACGGCGTGCCCGGCGCCGTGAAATTCATGGAAGGCGAGTGGCACTGCAGGCAGAGGCTGTTCACGTTGTTGCGCGTCAGCAAGCGGGGATTTGTCGATCCGTGCGGAAAATGGCACATGGTACAACCCTCAGTCTTGATGGGGGGATGCTCGTAAACCCATGGTCCGATCGTATCGATGTGGCACTTGGTGCAGATCGCGTCCTGCGTCGCGCTCTGCTGCAGCATCTTGGGCTGGAAAGTGCCATGGGGGTCGTGGCAATCACTGCACTTGATCAACCCTTCGTTGACCCGATGATGGAATGGCTCGGCAAACGCAGCCTTGATATCGGTATGGCACTGGTAGCAGAGGGTGGGCTGGCTCGCTTTGAGCAACGCGGTCTGCGCTTCGGGCTTGTGGACACTGTGGCAGCTGGTGCAGCCGACAAGGGCATCGCCATGGGCGGTCCGCTCAAAATTCGGATGATCGCCAACATGGCAGGTCAAGCATTTCTCCGCAACTTGTTTCGGGGTTGCTGTCGTGAATCGAAAGATCTTGGTTGCATCCCCGCCGCTATCGACATGGGCCTTGCCGGGTCCGTGACACCCCTCGCATGTCACGCCCTTGCCGCCATGCTCAAGTGCCAGCTTGGAATGAGGGTTTCCGGCGAAGCCCTTCACCTGATCCTGATGGCAGGTGGCACAGGTTTCGGCGCCGACGTAGTTCGACGCGGTAGCCGCCGCAGCCGCGCTCTGAGGTGCGTCGGCCGCTTGTTGGTTTGTAGCGGCAGCATTCACTCGCCCGGTTTTCCAGAAGCCTGGGAGCACCGCTATCAATGTGACACACAGCAGCGCACATCTCATCCAACCGCCCCAATGCGAGCGTTTCATAGGCTTCTTGGCCTGAAGATTTGCTTATGTCCTTGATGCATTTTGCTCAATCTCACATTAGGATCGAATGATGACTGAGATTTGTATGTGATCGACATCACACGCGCACTGGTTAAAAGGTTGCCGACTGATTCTGCTCTATGGCCTGCCGGGTGAACTCGTAGGGCATCTTCATGATGTTGTTCATCGGCCACATCACGTGGGTAATCAGTCCATCCAAAATCAGCCAGTGCTCGCAGCGACCGATTGCAGAACCAGCTGGGCCTTCTTGCTTTGCGCAGCACGCAGCTTTGCAGCATCTAATCGTCCCCGTTAGAGCTTCTTAGATCAGCAGTTTTGAGGCTTTTCAAGTTTCCTAAGACCTGTCGTATCTCGTCTGTTCAATTTTGCTCACCTTTGATCCCTCGTCCGGTTTTGGTACGCTTTGCAAGGACAGACGGCCTGCTGAGAGCAAGATCATGGAGGTGTTCGCGCTTGAAACCATGTAACTGGGTGCTTGTCTGCTTAACTCTGGCTGCTGTTGGCTCCGCAGCGATAGCGCAGAAAACTGACTGGGAGTCGCAGGGCAAGCAGTGGTGGTCTCACGTTCAGTTTCTTGCCGATGACAGTCTTGAAGGCCGGGCCACCGGGAGCCCCGGTTTCGAGAAAGGCGCTGCCTATATGGCCGACCAGTTTCGGGCCGCAGGTTTAGAGCCTGCCGGCATCGATGGTTATCGCCAGCCTATGGATTTCCATGTGGTGCAGTTGGACGAAGCTCACTGCGCACTCGACCTGCTGCGCGAGGGCAAAGCGCAGCCGCTCCAACTCGGCGAAGATGCGGTGTTCGCCATCAATTCTCACGCGGCGGAAAAGGTAGAAGCCGGCGCCGTCTTTGTCGGCTACGGTCTCACCGTCCCGGAATTGCACTACAACGATTTAGCCGGCCAGGACGTCAAGGGAAAGATTGTCGTGTTTATCACCGGCGGGCCGTCCGACATGGCCGGCCCGGTCAAAGCGCATTACCAGTCAACAGAAGAGCGCCACAGGGCGCTCGAAAAAGCCGGAGTTATCGGTACCATCTCCATACCGAATCCCAGGAGCGCCGAGGTGCCCTGGTCGCGGATTGCCGCGGCCCGGTTCCAGCCACGCATGGAATTAAGCGATCCCGGCCACGACGTTCCGCATCCACTCCCGCTTGGCATCGCATTCAACCCCGCACATGCGGAAATCCTCTTCGAGGGCAGCGGCCACAGTTTTCAAGAGATTCTGGCCGACCTCAATGCGGATAAGCCTCTGCCTCACTTTCCTCTTGCGGTGACCATCCGCGCCCGTGTGGCCATGACGCGCTCCGAGGCAAAGTCAGAAAACGTCGCCGGCCTTCTCCCCGGCAGTGACCCCAGGCTTAAGAAGGAATATGTCGTCGTCAGTGCCCACCTTGACCATCTCGGCATCGGCCAGCCCGTCAACGGCGACCGCATCTACAACGGCGCGATGGACGATGCTTCAGGCGACGCATCGCTTATCGAGATCGCCCAGGCGATGAAAGCTTCGGCGGCAAAGCCGAAACGCTCCATCCTATTCCTCTCCGTCACCGGAGAAGAGAAGGGAGAACTCGGCTCACAATACTTTGCTGCGCATCCCACCGTCTCCGGCCCCCTCGTAGCCGATCTCAACATGGATATGTATCTGCCGCTTTTCCCGTTGAAATACCTTGAAGTTCAGGGTCTGGATGAATCCACACTAGGCGACGACGTTCGCGCCGTTGCCGCACTCGCGGGCGTGCAGGTGCAAGCGGATAAGGAGCCGGAACACAACCGCTTCATCCGCAGCGACCAGTACAGTTTCATCAAGAAGGGAGTGCCCGCGCTGGCATTCAAATTTGGCTGGACTCCAGGTACGCCGGAAGACAAAACCTTTAAAGCCTGGTATGCCGAGCGCTACCACGCACCCTCAGATGATCTCAGTCAGCCAGTCGACCTAACGGCCGCGGCACAATTCGACAGCATCCTGGAAAAGCTGGCATTGCGTGTGGCCGACGCCGATCATCGCCCGGAGTGGAAAGCAACCAGTTTCTTTCGCCGCTTCGCCCGCTAGCGCGAAGCACTGGAGTTTCTACCTTTCAGAAGGGTACGGGCTTCAGAGTCTGCGTGAGAACTAGCCTCTCCAAATTGAGTCCCGGAGGGACGGCTGAGAGGGTAGTCGTCACGCAGACTCTTCAGCCCGTAATTAAATGCTTTAGCCGCTGAGGGATGATTCCCTGTCAGGCATTGTTGGCACTCTAGGCGCGGACCAGGGCCACAGCGGTCAGATCTTCCTGGCTGCGCTTGCGCGCGTGCAACAAATTGTAGACACGCGCCCAGGGATGATTTCCGAAGTCATAGGCCTCCCGCAGCACGGTATCGCAGATCTCAGCTGCAGAATCTCCATTGGAGTTTTCGAGCAGGCGCTCGACCCGCTTGGCCCCAAACTCGACAGCTCCCTGCCGGCTCTCGATAACTCCCTTGGTCACCATGAGCAGCTTGTCTCCCCGTTCAAACGCCAGAACGGCCGGTTCATAAGTCACGTGAGTGAAGAGTCCGAGAGGCACTCCGCCGCGCTCCAGAACGTGCGCGCTCTCCGCGTCTCGAAACACGGCCAGCACGCGCCCTGCGTTGCAATAGGTCAGGATGCCAAGGGTCAGGTTGAAACAACCAAGAAAGGTGGGGGCAAAGCGCACGCCCTTAGACGCCTCGATCAGCGCGCGATTGACCTCATGCGCCAAGGCGGCGATGGCTTCCGATTCGTTTGCGCCGTCTGCGCTAAAGAGGTCGCGGGCGGTTTGCCGGAAGGTGACTTGCGTTTCCGCCGCAATCGCGTGGGCCTCCGAGCGCGGGCCGGCGATGTCCGTCAACAGGAAGACCAGGCGGGATCCTACCGCTATTCCATCGAAAAAGTCGCCCCCGCACCGATCTGAGTGGTAACGGGCGCTCAGGTCCAGGCCTTCCAGCTGCGCCAGATCAACCGGACACGGCTCGGGCCCTGCGGTACCCAACGATGTTACAGAAGAGGCCATCGTCTCCTTCCGCACGCTCGTGGCAGTCGCCAACTCCCGCGTACGATACTTCGCCTTTGTTTCAGGGTCGTGCAAGGTACTACTCCAATTAGGCAGATCAAAGCGGCTCAGAACAATACACCTGTTGTGTGATTGTTCGGAGCTCGGCTAAGAAAACACGGTAGGCGAAGGATAGCAGGTGAGGGGCGCAGCGTATGCGGGATTTGCTGGAAACGGTGGGAATATCGGAAGTCGAGACGGCGGGAGAATCAACCCGGCAGGAGCCGGCGTCCAAACCGAAGCCAGTAGCATCTGGACGGGTGCCCCACGTTCGCCCCAGCGTACGTGGGTTGAAGAAGACTGGGCGACGCCCCACCAAAGCTTTTTGATAATCAATCAGCTAAAAGCGATCGAAACATATCATTTTCGGCCCAGGTACGCTTTGGCGAACCTAGGGGCACCCGTCCAGTCTTAACGAGAATCAACTTTGCCACCCGGATCTGTTAGGCGACGCGGCTCTCGCTGGCGCTGGAGACTTCCTCGGCGCCCGTTTTCTCGAGAATCGCCTTGGCGCGAGCGATCCAGTCATGATTGTCAGCATGCACCGAGATGAGGATGCCGCCTTTTTTCAGCCGGGTCTCATAACGCTTGGCTTCAAATTCCGGCACACCAAATCCGACCAAGGCCCCGGTGATCCCACCTACGGCCGCACCAACGCCCACTCCGGCGAGAGCCGCCATGATCGGGCCGGCCGCGAGGAAAGGCCCCACGCCAGGGATGGCAAGCGCGCCGATGCCCACCAGCCAACCAAGCACTCCCCCGATTACAGCGCCGGAGGTGCCTCCCGCGGTCGCCCCCTCCGGCGCCTTGGTGCTCTTGACCGTGCCAATGTCACGAATATCTCCCAGGTTCTCCGGGGCCAGGATCGAAATATCCGATCCGCGGAAATTCGCATCCCTAAGCGCCTGCACCGCTGCTTCCACACCTTGACGGCTGGTGTAAATTCCGAAAATCGAATGACCTGCCATGGCTGATCTCCTGTCTGTGTGTTGTGCGTTACTGACCAGCGCTGGTGGTCAACTGATCCTCTACATTTCCAGCGCCGGCGACACTGCTTGCGGCAGACGCCACCGTCTGCTTTTCGGCCGCGGACTCTACCCGGCCCTTCAGCGTCACCTTCCCTCCCTTAGTAATAATGGTGACGTTGTGCGCTGCGATAGAAAGCGACTTGTCCTTGATCAGCGCGCGGCGTATGTCGCGCGTGATTGCGATATCACTCGATTGGTTGGATTGTTGAGCCGCTCCGGCAGACGCGTTCTGTGACTGTGTAGCAGCCATGACCGGCCTGGGAGCGGCGGCAGACAGAGATGCCGCCACCACTCCCATTGCCACGAAACGCAATACCTTGCCGCTATCCATGACGGCGAACATCCTCGGCAAGCTCTTCGCCTGTCGCCGATCTCTTGCGTACGTCCGGGTCAGGATCAACGCGGAGTTCTTCATGCCGTACATCGGCGCTTACCTTTTCCACGTCTGCGACCTCGCGCTTGCCAATACTTACTTCTTCTCTCACCACGGGCTGCTTCTCCAGTCGCACTCTCTCCTCGCTGAGAGGGACGCGGATCTCCTGGCTGCGGCCAATGTTGGCGGAAGGCGCCGGCGTGTTTTCAGAAACGGAGACGCGCTCCAGTACCAGCTCTTCGCGCATGACGGGAACATCGATCGTCTGATTTTCCGTAACCACGTCCTTGCGCACTCTTACCTCGCGCTGATTGATCCGTTCCTTGTGAACGCGCAGCACTTCTCCAAAAAGCTGTACCCGATCCATCCCACGGGTTCCGGCATCTACCGGACGGCGATCCACGTATCCCGTGTCGGTAATCTCCTGGCCGGTCGAATCCGCGGCATCGATCTGTTCCGCCTCCACATCGTCCTCCAACACCTGATCTCCCACGACTTTGTTTTGTCCAATATCCTCGTACCTAACTCGGGCATGGTTGGTAGAAAGAATCTCCTCCGCCTCCGCGGCACGATTCGCATCATGCACGGTGACGATTGCTCCACCTGGTTCGAGGCTACGCGTCAAGTAGGCTGCGCGATCCGAAGGAATGCCGGTCCCGGCAAGGGAGCCCTCAAAATCCTCGTTCGCGAGATCGTACTCATAGTCACCACGCGAATAGGTTTCAGGCTGAAAACTGGTATCAGCGGCTGCATCTCGATACTCTCTTCGCCGTTCGACGTTATCATCGGAACGGAAGGCGTCCTTTACCTTCTCCCACCAATTCTCATGCTCCCGGTTAACCGTCTCGCCGGAGACAGCGCCGGCATCATTGGGATCGAGATACGAATCCGATTCTCGACCACGAAAGGCTGCGCCGATCTGACCGGGACCAAAGCCTTGTTCTCTCAGCTCGGTCACCGCTTGATGAGCGTCGCTTGCTTTTTTAAACAGTCCTACGACTACTTGCGTGGCTGTACCCACGCCGCCTGCATTGCTGGTTGCTTCGTATGCCATGAGAAGATCCTTTGTTCTTGAGGGATGATGTTGCGGTGACCGGGCCCGATCTCAGCGTCGTACGCTAACGAGTAATAGGATGCAATCGGATTTCGCGCGAAAAAATAAAAGTGGACGAGGCGTGCAGGTCGCGAGGGGGAGAGATGTTCCCTCAGCGGCTAAAGCCAAATTCGTGGCAAAGCGTTTACGTACGGCCTGAAGGCCGTACCCTTCAGCAGTACGGCCTGAAGGCCATACCCTTCAGCAAAGTCATTTCCGCCGCAGCCAGGCTTTGACCATGGTGTTTGCGCGACCAAAGAGTTAATCGGTCGTTTTCGCGCTGGCCTCATCGATCAACAGCCGTTCTCTCCGGACCGTGTCGGTAACGGCTTCATTTTGCGTTACCTCACGCTTTCCTACCTTGTACTCTTCACGCAGGACGGTGTCTTTATCGATGTGTACGCGCTCCTCACTCAGAGGCACGCGTATGGCATGCTCCGCTTCCGCGCGGCCGTGGCCATCCGTGTGTTCCACGACCAGGTGCTCGCGAGTAACCGGCACTTGCACGGTTTCCATGTGGGTGACTGATTCCTTCCGCACCTGCACATCGCCATTGCTCACCTTCTCCTTGCGCACCCGCAGGACTTCTCCGAACAGTTGTATATGGTCGGGCGCCGCTTCCGCGGGCGAATGGAACGGCGTGGAGTGCACGATGGTTGCAGCCTTAGGCTCCATAGGCTCGACAGGTTCGATGGCCGTTGGCGCCTCGCGGTCGCGGTGGCCTTGCACGATGCGCGCGCCCCTCTGCTCGAGGAGCGCTCGCGCTTCCTGGTTGCGGTTCCCGGCCCTCACCGTCACGATAGCTGCGCCGCGTTCGAGATCACGTTCCAGGATGAGCGCATCCTGCGGAGACAGCTCAATCTCCGCCAGCATAACTTCGAAGCCGGCGGTAGTGGCCTCTGGCCCGGCCTCCTCAAACGCTCCGCGATTTAGCTCTCCATCGTCTCCGCGGTAAATTTCTCTTAACTGGCCGAACCACTTGCCGCTGCCGCGCATCGGCACTTCCTCGGCCTTTAAACCGGCCTGCGCGCGAAAAGCGGCAACTACCTGGTCGCTGGTGAAGTTGTGTGCGTGGAGTGCATGCACAGCCCGGCGCGCACCGCTCGCATAAGCGAAAAGACCAATAACCACCCGCTCATCGTCGAAGTGCTTCGTCTCACCACCGCGATTCCCAAACATGGATCCTCCTTGCATTCGAATGCATCGCCGTTTAGTGAGATGACAAACTCGAAGCTGCGGAGGGTCTGGAAAAACTGGAAATGTTTTTAACGGGCAGTGCAGATATTTCCACTCGTCCGGGCAACCATTTATACGCTCATATGCGCTGCCGGGCCCAGCGTCCCTGGCGGAAGAGAACAACGCTGACCAGCACAATCACCGATTGTGCAACAACGACTGAGACGAACACGCCATTGACTGCCAACGCCGTGTGCATCGCCAGCCACCAGGCAAGCGGAATCTCCAGTATCCAGAATCCGAAGAGGTTTACATAGGTGGGGGTGAGCGTGTCGCCGGCTCCATTGAACGCCTGCAGCATGACCATGCCGTAGGCGAAGGCAACATTGCCGCAGCTGAAGATACGCAGACTGTGGATGGCCGTGCCAACCACCGCGGGATCCTGCGTGAACAAATCGATGATCCAGGGGGCAAAGACGATAAACACAATCCCCACTGAGCCCAGGAAGAGCATGTTCCACAGGCCGGTTCGATACACCGCTTTGCGGGCGCGGTCAGGATAACCGGCGCCAAGACTCTGGCCCACCAGGGTGGCGGCGGCATTGCTCAATCCCCATGACGGCAAGATGGCGAAGATGACGATGCGAATGGCGATGGTATAAGCCGCCAGGGCGGGCGCCCCGAAGAGGCTGACGATACGCACCAGCCCGATCCAGCTCGCCGTGCTGATCAGGAACTGCAGAATGCCAGTGATGGACACACGTATCAGCCGCCATAGCACCGCGCCCTGAACACGCAAGTGGCGCGCCAGAATGCGGATGCGTTCGGTCCCCTTGCCCAGCCGGTAGAACTGGTAGAGGACCCCAATGCCGCGCCCGGAAAAAGTGGCGAGCGCCGCGCCGGTGACGCCGAGTTTCGGAAACGGTCCCAGGCCAAAGATCAGGCAGGGATCGAAAATCAGGTTGAGGATATTCGAAACCCACAACAGGCGCATAGCGATCGCCGCATCCCCGGCGCCGCGGAAGATGGCATTGTTCAGAAAGAGCAGCAGAACCACGCCCGAGCCGCCAAGAGCAATCCGGGTATAGTTCGCCCCGCCGGCAATGATCGCGGGCGTTGCGCCCATCAGGCCCAGCAGCCGCGGCGCCAGGAAGAAGCATGGCAGGCCAAGAACGACCGAGGCGATGAGCCCGAGGAATATTGCCTGGACCGCGGAGACGGCTGCGCCCTCCGGGTCCTTCTCGCCCACCCGGCGCGCGACCATCGCCGTAGTCGACATGCCCAGACCGATGCCCACCGCGAACACCAGGGTAAGCACCGACTCAGTCAGGCCAACCGTGGCGATCGCGTCCGCACCCAGGCGGCTTACCCAAAAAACATCCACCACTGCGAACAGCGACTCCAGCACCATCTCCAGCACCATGGGGATGGCGAGCAGCAGGATCGACCGATTCAGGCTGCCCTGGGTGTAATCCTGATGGCTGCCCCGCAGGGCTTCCCGAACAGATTGCCAAAATGTGGGCGTGGATGTGGGCTTGGCCCCGGTTTGCATGCGAAAGCTATCCTTTCGTGTTTCGGGGCCCCGTTAAAGCAAGTTTAAACTGAATGGGTGATCGACTTCACCTGCCTCCTCCGCCTCCACCATCCATGACCAATCACCTTATCTGGGCCGCTGGGCTCCTCGGACATGTGCTTCTTCTTGCCGTGCTTTTCACGCGTAAGCGTGTGACCCGCTTTCCCTGGTTCACGCTGCTTATCTTTTTCTACTTCCTGCGCTCCGTGGGGCTTGCCGCCACGTTGCATTTTTCCGGTCATCCTGCCCACCGCTTCGCCATCCTGATCATTGACCTCACCGACGTGCTGTTGCAGTGCGCGGTGCTGGCGGAACTTGCCTGGATCGCTCTTCGGCCGCTCGGCGGTTTCCGCCGTTTCACCCTGCCTCTTCTCCTGGTCGGGAGCGGCGTTCTCATCGTCATGCGCCTGGCGCCGGCGGGCTACACCTCACTGCGCATGGACCTGGTTCTGCTTCACTTCCTCTTATCGGTGCTTATGGTGGAGTGGACCATCGTGCTCGCCTTCCTCTTGCGTCCTCTGGGGCTTTCCTGGCGCAGCCATGTCGCTGCCATCAGCTTTGGTTTCGGCGTCTATTCGGCCGCCCTGCTGGCGGCTGGAGGCTATTTCACCATAGGGCGGGAAATGCGCGACTACGTTTTCTTTTCCTTCTTCCGCATCTCGATCTATCTGCTAGTCCTGTTGTGCTGGTCTCTCGCCCTCTGGTTCAAGGAACGAAAGCCGGCCGCGGCTTAGATAGAAGGAGAACTGCAGATCGCTTCCTCCGGATTTCCTGTCAGGCTTGATGGCGGCCGCATACGTAGCCATATATGAGAGCAGCGTAGTAGGAAATCGGAGTTCGCTCCCAATGACAAAGGTGGGAGCGGGTCCAGGTTTAGTGCCGCGCCTACGGCGCTCAGATCATCTTCGGAATTGATCCCCAGCCCTCCCCGGCTGCACACAGTTTGGCGACCGGCCCTCCGGGCCTCGCATCCATGGCGATTTTTGCCGTGTCATTTCTTTCTCAACTTCCGTAGCCGATCCGCGTTTCTCATCTCCGTGGTTTAGCACAAGGCCCAGGTTTCTTTCTGTCCATCCGATCTAACGGCTTTCAAAAAAAGTCGCCACCCTTTACTTGTCATCCCGAGTACCCGGATTTCCTGCTTCACGGCTCCGAAAGCGGCCACTTCATGCGGCTCTCCGTAGAGAGCCGCATGAAGTCCACCGCAGCAACCGTTTTTTGCAGGAAATCTGGGGCAGCCGAGGGACCTGCTGTGCGCTTCTCCCCGACACAAATGTCGGTCTCAGTCCCCTCCCCCCAAAGCACGTCCCGCCGCTGCACCCGAGGCCCACGCCCACTGAAAATTGAAACCCCCAAGATGCCCGGTCACATCCACCACCTCTCCAATGAAGTAAAGCCCCGGGACCGTACCACTCTCCATCGTCCGCGCGTCCAGCTCCGCAGTGTCGACCCCACCTGCTGTCACTTCAGCCTTTTCATAACCTTCGGTCCCGGAAGGGAAAACACTCCAGCGATGAAGCGCATTTTCTGCCTCTTCGAGACCCTGGTTCGTCCACGACGAAGGCGGGTGCACAGTCAACCAGCGATCTGCCAGACGATGGGGAAGAACACCGCGGATCGCGCCGCGGGCGCTGGTAAGATCCCGCTGCGCCGGCTGGGCGCGAAGTGGGCGGGTCCACAACCGGTCCGGTGCGAGATCGACCACCACTGCCTGCCCCGGCTGCCAGTAGGAGGAAACCTGCAGCACCGCCGGTCCGCTGAGGCCGCGGTGGGTAAAGAGCAGCTTTTCCCGAAAGCTTCCAGCCCCGGCACGCGCGACGACCTCCGTGGACACTCCGGCCAAATCGGCATAGCGGGTCAGGTCTTCCGGAGCAAAGGTGAGCGGAACCAACGCCGGCCGGCAGGGCTGCAACCGCAAACCAAACTGCTGTGCGATCTGGTAGCCAAACGGTGTCGCGCCTAACTTGGGGATCGACAACCCCCCGGTGGCAATCACCAGAGAGCGCGCGGAGAAGATACCCCGGTCCGTCTCCAAGCGGAAACCGTCGTCCTGGGCGACCTCACGCACCAGCGTGTTCAGCAACACCGTTACCCCAGCCGCGGCGCACTCCCGCTCCAGCATGGAGACAATATCGCTCGCCGCCCGGTCGCAAAACAGCTGCCCCAGCGTCTTTTCATGCCAGGGAATCTGGTGCTCCTCTACCAGCTCCAAAAAATCAGCCGGGGTGTAGCGAGCCAGTGCGGATTTGGCGAAGTGGGGATTCGCGGAGAGAAAATTCGCTGCCGTGGCATGCAGATTAGTGAAGTTGCAGCGGCCGCCGCCGGAGATCAGAATCTTTTTGCCTATCCGGTTGGCATGGTCAAGCAAGAGAACACGGCGGCCACCCCGGCCGGCGTGGATGGCACAGAAAAGCCCTGCTGCGCCGGCGCCCACAATCACTACATCGTAGTGCGATCCGGCTTCAGCAATCTTCATTCGAGAGGGAAAAGCAACTTCCGATCCAAAGCCATTTACGGACGCCGGGTCGGCCTTCGGCTCAAGACGCGCTTGCGGGCAGGCCGCGGGAGTGTGGCCGGTCCCGATCTCGGCCGGCGCGCCCTGGTCTGTTCTGCAGGGGCCGCCTTCTTGCGCGCGGCCCGCTTCAGCTGGGTCACTTCGTCTTCATTGAGCTCGCGCGTCTCCCCCGGGGGCACATCGAGCACCAGCGGTCCGAAGCCAACCCGCCTGACTTTCTCGACAAAATGGCCTATCTCTTCGAACATCTTGCGAATCTCGCGGTTCTTGCCCTCGGTCAGCACGACTTCGAACCAGGGATTGTCGGTGTCGCGGATCAGGCTGATCTGGGCTGGCTGGGTCATCACTCGGCCCTCCCGCTCTCCACGCCGGCCGCGTTCGATCATCACTCCATGACGGAGTTGTTCCAGCGCTTCCTCCCGGGGTTTACCGCTCACCTTCACCAGGTAGGTCTTTTCCACGTGAGAAGCCGCACTGGTCAGGATGTTAGCCAGCTCCCCATCATTGGTCATCAGCAGCAAGCCTTCGCTCTGGTAATCCAGCCGGCCAACAGGGAAAAGGCGCGCTCCCGATCGGCCGAAAAATTTCATCACCGTGGGCCGGCCCTCGGGATCGGAAACCGTAGTCACCACACCCTTAGGCTTGTTCAGCATGAAGTAGCGAAACTGTTGCGGTTTCTTGAGCAGCTTGCCGTCCACCCGGATATGGTCCCGGTCCGGGTCGGCCTTGGAGCCCAGCTCGGTCACCGTCTGGCCGTTCACCTGCACTCGTCCGGAGGCAATCAGCTCTTCCGCTTTGCGCCGTGATGCAATGCCGGCGGCAGCCATAATCTTCTGCAGGCGCTGCGGATTCCCCTCGCCGCCACGCTCTTCGTTGCCGGTCATGACTCGGCTACCGGAGTCGGCTCACCCGCGCCGCCTGAGTGCGTCAATTCCTGCTCCTCTGCACCCGCTTCCGCGGAGGGTTCGGCTTCCACAGAGGATTCTGCTTCCGCGGGGGGCTCTGCTTCGGCGGAGGATTCTGCTTCCACAGAGGATTCTGCTTCCACAGAGGGTTCTGCTTCCACCGAGGATTCTGCTTCCGGCGGCGATGCCTGCTCTTCAGCTGCCGCCTCTTCGGATGTCAGCTTTTCAGAGGCCGGCTCGTCGGAGGAGTGCATGCTCGCATCCTGAACCTCGCCCTCAGCCTCGGACTCAGCCAACTCCCCGGCCATCTTTTCGAACTCTTCCATACTGGGTAGATCGTTTACATCCTTCAGCCCGAAGCGCAGCAGGAACTCCTTGGTGGTCTTGTAAAGAATGGGCCGTCCGATCACCGGCTTTCTTCCCGCCGTAGTGATCAGTTTGCGGCTGACCAGGCCGCCCAGCACGCCGCCCGAGTCAACCCCGCGTATTTCGCTCACCTCGGGCGCGGTCACCGGCTGCTTGTAGGCGATCACTGCCAGCGTCTCCAGGGCCTGGAGAGAGAGCTTCATGGGCGGCTTCAGACTTTTCACAAAGCCCCGTACCGCATCGTGGTATTCCGGTTTAGTGGCCATGCGATAGCCACCGGCGATCTCCCTGATCTCCATTCCACGCTCGCTATTGGCGTAGTCCGCGATCAGCTCATCGAGAACAACCTGCAACGCCTGCCGGACCCGGCGGTCGCGCTGCCGTGCAGACTTCTTTTCGTCGCTTTCCGCAGCAACCGGCTCCGCAGCAACCGGCTCGGCGGCTTCGGCCGCCGGCGCCTCTTCCGCGGGTACCTCTGCGGGAGTTGGCGTAGTCTCCTCGTCTGCGGACAACCCAGCCAACCCAATCTGCTCCGCCTGCTGCGAGGCAGCCTCATCCAATCCCGGCAAAACTTCTTCGGCAAAAAGAGCAGCAAGCTGAGCCAGCGTAACCGGCTCCTCGGCTGCGTAGATGACGGCTTCTAATTTGGCTTTCAGACTCATGAAGGGTCAATGCGCCCGGAAAAAGAAAAGGCGCCTCGATTCATAGTATCGAAGCACCCTTCTTTTCGCTCGTCTTTGCTGACCTTCGCTGTTACCCCTTGGGGGAAAACTGCACAAAGACCCAGAACAACCCGGCAGCAATCAGGGCCGACGCGGGCAGAGTGAACACCCAAGCGGCAGCGATGCTGCGTATGGTGGACCACTGGAGTCCGCTCCTATTAGCCAACATGGTTCCGGCCACGCCCGAAGAAAGCACGTGGGTGGTACTGACCGGCAAACCGTAATTGTCGGCCGCCCAAATGGTGAACATGGCGGTGATTTCAGCAGCCGCGCCTTGGCCATAGGTCAGGTGGGTTTTCCCGATCTTTTCTCCTACCGTCACCACGATCCGCTTCCAGCCGATCATGGTGCCCATACCCAGGGCGATGGCGACAGCAACTTTGACCCAGGTGGGAATGAACTTGGTGGCGAGATCGAGCTTCTTCTTGTAGTTGGCCATCACCGCTGCTTCTTCCGCGGTGAACTGCGGCTTTTTGGACTTGGCCATCAGCCGCAACGCTTCGCTCGAGACATACATATCGTTGCGCACGTTTGCCTGCTGACCAGAGGGCACGTTTTTCAGCGTTTTATATTGCGCAACTTCGTGTTCAATCTCGAGAATCATCTGCCGCTCGGCCAGGATGGTGGTCGGCGTCTGTTTCTTGGTTTGTAGGTATTCGGTCAGGTCAGCCCGCGGATCGTCGATCACCGCGTTGGAATCGACGTGCGCGCCGATCACTTTGGCCGCCTGCTCGGACACGGCAACAAAGTCCTGCACCTGGCTGTAGCCGACAGCGTGGTTCAACGCATACGCGGTGGGCACGGTGCCGATCAGAATCAGCATGATGAGTCCCATGCCCTTCTGTCCGTCATTCGAGCCATGAAAGAAGCTCACACCGGTGCAGGTCAGAATCAGCAGACCGCGAATCCAGAACGGCGGCGGCGCATCGCCTTTCGGCGCCTCAAAAAGCCGGGGATCTTTGATCACAAACTTCATCAGCAGCAGTAGCAGACCGGCGCACACGAAGCCGACGATCGGAGAAACCAGCAGGGAACGGAACACGTTTCCTACCTGTGCCCAGTCGACGCCAGTGGTGCCCGTGTTCGCGGACATCAACTGGTTCGCGAGGCCGACACCGATGATCGAACCAATGAGCGTATGCGAACTGGAAGCCGGCAGCCCGAGCCACCAGGTACCCAGGTTCCAAAGAATCGCCGAAATCAGCAAGGCGAAGACCATGGCGAAACCCGCGCCCGAACCCACCTTCAGGATCAGCTCCACGGGAAGCAGCGAGACCACCGCAAACGCCACCGCGCCGGAAGAAAGCAGCACCCCAATCAGGTTCCACATACCCGACCACATCACAGCGATGTGTGGCTCCAGGGAGTGGGTATAGATCACCGTAGCGACGGCATTGGCGGTGTCATGGAACCCGTTCACAAATTCAAATCCGAGCGCAATCAGCAGGGCGACTCCCAATAGAGTGTAGGCCGCGACCGAAGCTGAATGCTGGACCGCAAACAGGTCACCCAGCAACTGCGAGGCGGCCCACACGATACCGCCGATCAGCACAATCCCAAAAATAATCATTGGGATCTTGCCCGGTTTCCGGTTCATTTTGTCATGGACAGCCAGGGGCTTCCCAGGGGGGGCGGATAACACCGCAGATGTTGCTTCTTTCACGTGCGCACACTCCGGACTACAGGTGAGCAACGGTACCAAAGTGACTCAATCGTTATTGTGAATTCTGGCTCCCCCGGATGTTAAAGTTCCATGAATCAGACCGTCGGAAGCGCCGGGCGCAGGGCGATGTATACGGGCTTGCGGCGCACAAGTTTTCGGATAGTCACCGCTCTTATGCTGTATCGAGGCTTGACTTTATAGGTTGGCGGAAAGTCAGTTCGAGGGGACTCCCTCAGCGGCTAAAGCCGTTCAGTGCTTTTAATCACTTATGTACGGCCTGAAGGCCGTACCCTTCGAAAACCCCTGATTTTCCAGCTTGGTGCACTCTCACCAGGGCCCTCTCTCTAAAGCCCGGTCATTGCAAGATATAGCGTTCTCACGGGTAGTGAAGACCCGCTTCTCCGGACTGGAAATCCGGGGCTGGCACAGCCCGACTAAAGTCCAGGTTTGTCCAACAGCCCGTTTTGAAGGGTACGGGCTTCAGCCCGTACGTAAGTCATTAAAAGCAGGAACGGCTTTAGCCGCTGAGGGGACGATCCCCTTCGAAGCAGCACTTTTCCGCAAGCTGTTTAGTCAGATGGGAACAACTCTTTCCAAATTGAGTCCCGTAGGGACTCAATCTACCGCCAGTCGTCCTTGGCCTCCATCAAGCCCTGGTTCAACACCGACTCGAACGATGGATGCTTCTTGATGTAAACCTCGCCAAAGTTGTTATCCTGCCTCAGCAGAATCCCCTGCAAACGAACCAGCTCGAGCAGCGCCAGAAACATGCAGATGAGCGCCCGCTCGGACCGCGTATTTCTAAGCAGGCTGCTCAGCGAAACCGGACGCTCTTCCATCATCAGGCGCCGCTTCACGTAATCGAGCATCTGCCCCACCGTCACCGCCTCTTCGTTCACATCCAGCACGGGTCTTTGCCGCGCCCGGTCAAGAATCTCCCGGAAGACCCGAACCAGGTCGACGGTGTCCGCAGCGATCTCCTGCTCGCCCTCTTCCGCACGAAACTGCCGCATCGCCGGATTGGACCAGGTGGCGGCCTCGATCTGTTGCTTTTGCAGCAGCATCTGAGCCGCGTTCTTGAAGCGTTCGTGCTCCAGCAGGCGCTCCACCAGCTCCCGCCGCGGATCTTCCTGCTCCCCGTCAGCTCCTTCCGCCGTGGCCCGGGGAAGAAGCATGCGGCTCTTGATATGGATCAGCAGCGAAGCCACATAAATGAAGTCCGCCGCCGCATCTACCTCGGTCTGCTTCAGACCCTCCACGTAGGCCAGGAACTGGGCCGTGATGCGCCCGATGGGGATGTCATAGATGTCGATGTCCTGCTTGCGGATCAGGTCCAGCAGCAGGTCCAGCGGCCCGTCGTACACATGGCCCACTGAAATGCTGTAAGGAGATGCGCTCTCGGCAGCTTCCCGCTTCTGCGCCTGCTTCTCGGTTTCCTCGCGCTTTCCCCCGCCCGATTCTTCGCTCATAGCGCGCGCTCTCCAGGCTCGGGGAGCACCAATTGCATGGCATCCCTCACCTGCTCCATGGTCTGTTCTGCCCGGACCCGCGCCAGCTCCGAGCCGCTATGCAGAATGTCATGCACCAGGCGAGGCTGCTCCTCGTATTGCCGGCGCCGCTCCTGCATAGGCTGCAACTCGGCCACGATGGCGTCCGCGGCCCAGCTCTTGCACTCGATGCAGCCAATGCCCGCCGACCGGCACCCCTCATAGACCCGGGCCAAGGTGGAAGAGGTCGAAAAGACCTTGTGCAGATCGCCCACCGGACAAACATCCGGATCGCCCGGGTCGCTCCGCCGAACCCGCGCCGGATCGGTCACCATGGTCTTCAGCTTTTGCCGCACTACCGGCTCCGGGTCGGTGAGCAGGATGGTATTGCCATAGCTCTTCGACATCTTCCGCCCATCCGTTCCCGGCAGCTTGGGAGAGGGCGTCAAGAGTACCTGCGGCTCGGGCAGAATCGGCGCGCCCTGCCCAGGATAAAAATGGTTGAATCGCCGCGCCACTTCCCGGGTCACTTCCACGTGGGCCACCTGGTCTTGCCCTACGGGCACGACGTCCGCCTGGTAGATCAGGATATCTGTTGCCATCAGCAGTGGATACCCGAGAAAGCCGTAGGTAGTTAGATCCTTACCTCCGGCGGCAACATCACCAATCTGCAACTGTTGCTCTTTGTAGGTGGGTACGCGCTCCAGCCAGCCGAGGGGCATGATCATCGACAGCAGCAGGTGCAACTCGGCGTGTTGCGGCACCAGGGACTGCACGAACAGGACACACCGCTCCGGATCTAACCCCGCTGCCAGCCAATCCAGTGCCACGTCCATCGTGTTTTCGCGAATGTTGGAAGGGTCGGCGTAGTCAGTGGTCAGGGCATGCCAGTCGGCGACAAAAAAATAGCAGTCGTACTCATGCTGCAGGCGCACCCAGTTGTAGAGGGCGCCCATGTAATTGCCGAGATGCAACTTGCCGGTAGGCCGCATGCCGCTCAGCACGCGTTTGAATTGAGACGAGTCTTGATTCACTAGCTAGATTGTACGGAAAACTCAGAGCGAGAGCAGCAAAACGCGGAAGAAGCCGAGCACCGGATTAATCATTGCCATGGTGACGCCGCCGCCAAAGAACAGCATAAGAAAGAGACTCAGGATCCCCAGGCGGTCATAGATCGGCAGCCAGCGATAGGGCAGCATGTGGCGGAAGATGTGGCTTCCGTCGAGCGGTGGCAGGGGAAGAAGGTTGAAAGCCGCGAGGAACAGATTCAGCAGCATGCTGACGTAAAAAAATATAGCCAGCGGGTATGCCACCGGGCTCACGGCCATGAGCTGGGGATCAAGCCGGGCAAAGCCCCCGAGAGCCACGGTACGCACAGAGGCCGCCCCGACCAGCGACGTCTTAGCGATGACGATCAATACCAGCAGCGACACCACGGATCCGATTACGTTGCTCACCGGGCCGGCCACCGTGGTAAGGATATCGTCGCGTACAAAGTTCTTGAAGTTGCGCGTGTTCACCGGGGTCGGCTTGGCCCAGCCAATTACCGGGATATGAGTCACCAACGCTACCAGGGGCAGCATGATCGTGCCCACCGGATCGATATGCTTAAGAGGGTTCAGCGTAATGCGGCCCATCATGCGGGCCGTCTGGTCACCCAGCCGCGAGGCCATCCATCCGTGTGCCGACTCGTGCAGGCTCAGCGCGAACAACAACACGACAAATTGAAAGATCCCCAGGACGAGTTCAGGTGTTCGCATCGGAAGCCTGATGGTAGCACGCCGCTCCACGGCTAAGTAGGTTTGTAATCTTCGCTGTGGGGCTGATTTCGGCTATTCCTTGCGTTTGATCTCGCGGGCCGGGACGCCTCCCCAGATGGCATGCGCAGGCACATCGTGGGTAGCCACGCCCATAGCGCCCAGCATGGCGTCTTCGCCGATCTTTACCCCGGCCATCACCGCCGAGTGGTAGGTAAGCCGCGTGCCGGGCCCGACCTCGGTGGTGCGATTCTCTATATCGAGATAATCGGTTGACTTGTGCCAGTGTGAGTACACCGCCGCGTAGTCGGAAATGGAGGTCCCCTTGCGGATGATGAGCTCGCCGCGGTCATCCAGCATCACGTACTTGTGAAGGATACAGTCGTCTTCCACCGTCAGGTTGTAACCGAAACTGAACTCCACCCCGTGGAAGATCTTTACGTTCTTTCCGATGTGCTTGAAGATGTGTTTGGCCAGCATCCTGCGGAAGCGAAAACCGAGCCAGTGGTTCAGCCCCAGCGCCGACCGGTCAAACATCTGCCAGAACCAGATCAACGGCTTGCGTTCGGCATATTTCTCCACGTCCACATCGCCGTAATACTCCGGTTCGAGTGTTATGTTGGCCGGGTCGAGGTTAAGCGCCAGCACATTGCCGGGCAGCTCCGAGATCAGCGTGGTGTTGAGCTTGCCTCCGTGGGGACGGCCCAGGTAGATCTGGTGCAGCGCGTCGCGCACCAACTCGCCCCGCAACCGCGGTTCCTTGTGGCGGGTAAATTCCTCATCCAAATGCGCTAGCCAACGCCGATAGACCTCTTCGCCTTCCGCCGTCGGGCGCAGCTCACGATACTCATATCTCGCCATGGGTGTCCTTCTCTCTCAGCATACGACACCCGCTACTGGATACTGAAGACCGCGTAGACCGTGGCGGAAGCGGTCACCTTTTGCGCGCTGACACTCAGCGGCTCGACCTCTTTCGGCGCTGGAGCGGCCGCCATCATGGACTGGGCCCGCATGAGCGGTTGTGGCCCGCGCGCAGGAGCCTCGTTGCTGGCGTACACCAGGGGGCCCAGCGTGGCGTTCAAACCTGCGGCCATCTGCTGCGCGATCTGCCGGGCACGATCCAGTGCCAGTTTTGCGGCCCTCGCCTGCAGGGCATCCTGGTCGGCCACGCTCCAGGTCATCTGCCCGCTCTGGTTAGCGCCTGCCTTTACTGCCACATCGAGCACCTTGGCCCCATTTGCGGCCGCGGTCTTCACATTCCATCCTTGCTGCACCTGGAACTTGCGCTCCGCCCTCTCCTGCGGGGTCCACTCCTGACTGGTGAATTGCTGCACGGGGGAAATGCCTTGCGATTCACTCTGAATGGCATCCTGGGGGATTCCAGATGCCTTGAGCGCTGCCGCGATGGCATTCGAGATCTTGGAGCCAGCGGCGTAGGCCGAATCCTGGTCTGCTCCGTAGGCCACGAAGCCGATCTGCACCGTAACCGTGTCGGCATCCGCGTTGGCGTCTGCGCTGGTGGTCACGGCGATGGTGCGATTGTCTTTGCTGACTATGATCTGCTGGGCGTGGGTGGGGATGGCAACCGCGGAGAGGATCAGCGCGGCGCAGCCGGCGGCGATGCGTTGCAGTGGAACTGGCATGGTGCAAACTCCCTTACCGCCGGGTCAGGCTTGCTGCTTTGCGTAATTGCTCCAGCAGCCGCCGTCCGGCACCTGAGTCTATCGCGTCGGCGGCACAGCGGACGCCGCCCGCAAGATCGTCTGCGCGGCCGCCGAGCACCAAAGCCGCCGCAGCGTTCAACAACACCACATCCCTCGGGGGACCCAACTCGCCCTCGAGGATCCTTTCAATCAGCAATGCGTTCCCGCGTGCGTCGCACCCCGCCAAAGCGCTGAGCGGCGCCTGCGCGAGCCCCGCCTCGCCTGCTTCCACGGTAAAGTTGCGGACGGTATGCTCCCGCACTTCGGCCACATCGCTTACCCCATTCAGCGTGAGTTCGTCCAGGCCATCCCGGCCGTGGACCACGAATGCGTGTCTCACTCCCAGCCGAGCCAGAGTTTCGGCCACCAGGGGAACCGCGCCGGGCGCAAAGACGCCGATCACCTGCGCTCGTGCTCCCGCAGGATTGGTGAGTGGCCCGGCAAGATTGAAGAGGGTGCGAAAGCCCAGAGCCCGGCGGATGGGCTGCACTCTCTTCATTGCCGGGTGCAGTGCCGGAGCGTAGAGAAACATGAAGCCGGTCTGGCGCAGGCACTCGACTGCCATCTCCGGCTGGAGCTCGACCGGGATGCCCAGTGCCTCCAGCACATCGGCCGAACCGCATTTGGATGTGAGCCCCCGGTTGCCGTGCTTGGCTATTTTGACCCCGGCGGCAGCCGCCACCAGGGCCGCTGCGGTCGAAATATTGAAGGTTCCCTGGCCATCGCTGCCGGTCCCGCAGGTGTCCACCAGCTGCTCCCGTTCCTCTTCGCTCAAGGGAACCGGGCGGCTCATGGTCCGCATCGCCTGCACGAAGCCGGATAATTCCTCAGCCGTGGCGCCGCGGGTAGCGATCGCGGTCAAAAGCGACGCAATCTCCACGTCGTTCGCCTCGCCTTCGAGCATCTCGCGCAGCGCCGAGCACCCCTGCTCTTGCGTGAGGGTGCCATGCTCTTCCACCACATGCTTGAGCAGCGCTACCAGCTGGGACATCAACATTCCTTCCTCAAAACATCCTAACCGCACCGGCCTCTGGCTCCCTCACAAATGACGGGTGCCCCATATCTCGCTCGTTTTTCGCGAGATGTGGGATACCACCACTTTTTCCCTCTGGCTCTCGATTCATCCGATGTGCTTAGCGGTCAACATCTGCGGTATCCCACATCTCGCGAAAAACGAGCGAGATGTGGGGCACCCGTCATTCGAGAGGGAACCGGGGATACTCTTCCTCGGACCTCCGCTCTTTGCCCTCCAAGCCCAATCCCTTTAGTATGGAACTTCTGTCCAAAGACCAAACGAATGAAAATTCACGAGTATCAGGCAAAAGACATCCTTGAGCGCTACGGCGTAGCAGTACCCAAGGGTGAGGTGGCCAACACGCTTGAAGAAGCGATGGATGTGGCCAAACGGCTCTTTTCAAGTGGCGCCAAGGGTGTCGTAGTCAAGGCGCAGATTCACGCCGGCGGCCGCGGCAAAGGTGGCGGCGTCAAACTCGCCAAAACCCTGGCCGAGGCAGAGGAGTACACCAAGAAGATCCTCGGCATGCAGCTGGTGACCCACCAGACGGGCCCCGAGGGCCAGAAGGTGCAGCGGGTGCTGATCGAGGAGATGTCGCCCATCGCGCGCGAGCTCTACCTGGGCATCGTGCTCGACCGCGCCGCCGCCAAGCTGGTCTTCATGGCCTCCCAGGCCGGCGGCATGGAAATCGAGGAAGTCGCCGCCAAGGACCCCGACGCGATCTTCAAGGCCTACATCGATCCCGCGGTAGGCTTCCAGCCCTACCAGGCACGCAAACTCGCCTTCTCGCTGGGCCTCAAGCCGGCGCAGATTAACGACGCGGTCAAGTTCATGACCGGCCTCTACAAAGTATTTCTCGACACCGACGCTTCCCTGCTCGAGATCAATCCCTTCATCACCACCACCGACGATCGCCTGTTGGCGCTCGATTGCAAGATCAACTTCGACGACAATGCCATCTTCCGCCACAAGGAATTGAAGGAACTGCGCGACACCGCGGAAGAAGATCCCTTGGAAGTGGAAGCCTCCAAGTACGCGCTCAACTACATCAAGCTCGACGGCAACATCGCCTGCATGGTCAACGGCGCCGGTCTGGCTATGGCGACCATGGACATCATCCAGTACGCCGGCGGCTCGCCCGCAAACTTCCTCGACGTAGGCGGGGGCGCCAACCAGCAGCAGATCGAGCACGCCTTCGAAATCCTGCTCTCCGATAAGAACGTGCAGGCCGTCTTCATCAACATCTTCGGTGGCATCCTGCGTGTCGACACCCTGGCACAGGGCGTCGTCGAGGCGGCGAAGAAGACCAATGTGAAGGTCCCCGTCATCCTGCGCCTGGAAGGAACCAACGTGGAGCAGGGGCGAGAAATCCTCAAGCAGTCAGGCCTCAACTTCATCATTGGCGAAACCATGCAGGATGCAGCCGCCAAGGCAGTCGGGGCCGCCAAAGACTACGCCGCCAAAAAATAAGAACAGGAATCCTGGAGCAATCTATGTCTGTGTTAGTGGACGAAAATACGCGGCTCATCGTGCAAGGCATCACCGGCAAGGAAGGCACCTTCCACGCCAAGGGCTGCGCCGAGTATGGGACCAAGGTAGTGGGCGGAGTAACACCGGGCAAGGGAGGCACCACGCACGAGGGCTGGCCGGTCTTCGACACCGTTGCCCAGGCCGTGGAGAAGACCGGAGCCAACGCCACCGTCATCTTCGTGCCCCCGCCGTTTGCCGCCGATGCCATTCTCGAAGCCGAAGACGCCGGCTTGCCGCTGATTATCTGCATCACCGAAGGAATCCCCACCAACGACATGGTCAAGGTGTGGAGCGTGGTCAGCAAATCCAAATCGCGCCTGATCGGGCCCAACTGCCCGGGCGTTATCTCTCCCGGGAAGGCCAAGATCGGCATCATGCCCGGCCGTATCCACAAGCAGGGCACCGTGGGTATTGTCTCCCGCTCCGGCACCCTCACCTACGAAGCTGTCTATCAACTCTCCCAGCGCGGGATCGGCCAGTCCACGGCGATCGGCATCGGCGGAGACCCCATTATCGGCACCACCCACGTCGACGCGCTCAAGCTGCTCAATGAGGATCCCGGAACGGAGTCCATCATCCTGATCGGCGAAATTGGAGGCACGGCCGAGGAGACTGCCGCCGCCTATGTAAAGGCGCACGTCAAGAAGCCGGTCGTGGGCTTCATCGCCGGCCAGACTGCGCCTCCCGGGCGCCGCATGGGTCACGCCGGGGCCATCATCTCCGGCGGCCAGGGCACAGCGGCCGACAAGATGAAGGCGCTCACAGAAGCTGGTATTCACGTAGTGCAATCCCCCGCCGCAATCGGCGAAACATTAGCCAAAGTCATCGGAAAATAGGAGTATTCGTGCAACGCACCTTCAGCATCATCAAGCCCGACGCGGTCCGCAAAAGCTACTCGGCCGCGATTCTTGCCGAGTTTGAAAAGGCGGGCTTCAAAATCGTCGCCATCAAGAAGTTGTTTCTCTCCAAGCCGCAGGCCCAGGGCTTTTACGCCGTGCACTCCAAGCGGCCCTTCTTCGATTCGCTCACCACGTTCATGTCCTCCGGCTCCATCATTGCCATGGTGCTGGAGAAGGAAAATGCCATTGCCGACCTGCGCAAGCTGATGGGCGCCACCAACCCGGCCGACGCGGCCGAGGGCACCATTCGCAAGCAATTCGCGGCTTCTATCGAAGAAAATGCCATCCACGGCTCGGACGCCGAGGACACGGCAGCCTTCGAGATAGGTTACTTCTTTGCCGGTTACGAACTGATTTAAGCCCATTCCCTGGCCACGCGTCAGCCTGCCTACTGCGGAAGTGCCTTGACATGAGGGCGCTGGCCAAGCAAACTTGCGCAGATGGGGCTTAAGTTGCTAAAGCCCAGCGTGTCATACGAGGTCGGCATTGGGTGGATCACCGGCTAGCAAGGTTACTTACACACTCGAGTCCTCGCTTGACAGCGTCAATCGCGTGGAACAGACCGCAGAAGAGTTGGCCAGGAAGGCCGGTCTGGAAGAAGAGGAAATCTATCGCGTCGCTATGGCAGTCCGTGAAGCAGCGGTCAATGCCGTGCTTCACGGCAATTCCTACGACCCGGAAAAAAGTATTACTGCCTCGTTTGAACAGACCGCAGATTCACTGGTGATTCGCATCGCCGACCAGGGAAAAGGGCTGGACCCGGATACCTTGCCAGACCCACTGGCGCCCGAGAATCTGCTGCGCGGTTCAGGACGGGGTATCTTTCTCATCCGCTCCTTCATGGATGAGGTACACTTTCGTCAATTGCAGCCCGGCACTGAACTTACCCTCATCAAACATCTAGGAACCGCCCGTTCCGCAATTTAAGGAGGAGTTTTCGTGAGCATGAAAATCAAGACCCGTCAGGTGGACGGGATCAGCATAATGGATTGCAGCGGACGTATTACGCTGGGAGAAGGCAGTGTGCAGCTGCGTGACGCCGTGCGTGATCTGCTCGCCAAAGGCTCCAAGCAGATCCTGCTCAATCTGGGTGACGTAACCTACATCGACAGCTCGGGCATCGGCGAACTGGTCAGCGCGTTCACAACCGTCCGCAACCAGGGCGGAGATTTGAAACTTCTCAATCTCACCAAGAAGGTCCACGACCTGCTGCAGATCACCAAGCTCTACAC
The DNA here is from genome assembly GCA_963785315.1 of uncultured Acidobacteriaceae bacterium. Classification (GTDB taxonomy): domain Bacteria; phylum Acidobacteriota; class Terriglobia; order Terriglobales; family Acidobacteriaceae; genus PALSA-350. The sequence continues at coordinate 50,565 of CAWAUX010000014.1, forward strand.
CGTTTTCGACGTCAAGGACGACGAAGCAAGTGCAGTCGCATCCTTCGCTCGCGCCTAGAACGGCTTCCTTTTAAACCGATCAGGGTGCCCGCCTCGCAATCACCGCGAAGTGGGCACCCTTGTTTTGTTTGTACGTTTGCAGAGAGTGACGGGTGCCCCACATCTCGCTCGTTTTTCGCGAGATGTGGGATACCACAGCTCTACACCCCACACTTTCGCACTCTATCTAGAAGCTGACCTTAGGCACATTCTGAGCACCCGGACTCGCCTGGAAATAATCGTTGTTCCGTTGGAACCCGCCCATACTCGCCCAAATGCTATTGGGAAACTGCCCGATAAACGTGTTGTAGTCCTGAATGTTCTGGTTGTAGCGCATTCTGGCCACGCTGATCCGGTTTTCCGTGCCCGCCAATTCGTCCGAGAGGCGCTGAAAGTTCTGATTCGACTTCAGGTCAGGATAATTCTCCGACAACGCCAGCAGCCGTCCCAGCGCGCCATCCAGCTGCCCGTTAGCCTGGATGCTGGCTTTCGGGTCGCCATGCGCGTTCAGTAGACCGGCCCGCGCATTCGCGATATCGCCGAACACGGTCGTCTCCTGCTTGGCATACCCCTTCACCGTCTCCACCAGGTTCGGAATGAGATCGGCGCGCCGCTGCAGCTGATTGTTGACTTCACTCCAGGAGGCAGTGACTGTCTCCCGCTTGGTCACCATCTGATTTCTTGCGCTTACATAACTGCCGAAAACCAGCAGCACCGCCAGTACTATAACCACAAGCGCCGCAATCGCTACCCAAAGCCCGCGTCTCATTCGATCGTTCTCCTTCTCTTGCTCAGCATTCTCATTATCAGCCTACCAACTGCCTGAGGCGCCACCGCCGCCGGAGCTTCCTCCGCCAAACCCGCCAAATCCTCCGCCGTCGCCACCGCCACCGCCAAAGCCGCCGCCACCTCCCCGGCCACCCCAGCCGCCGCCTCCGCCACCGCCCAGGAACATGCCAATCAGGAAGCCGAGCAGGCCGGAACCACCAAGCCGCGCCAGGAGGAAAATCACCCCCAGCAGGACCAGGCCCAGAACTACCACCTGGCCCAGGGTAAGTGGCTGCGCCTGGGGGACAGGGGGTGGCCCGCGGCGCGGCTGGGCAGTGAGTGTCACGCCGGCGTCAGCTGCGATCACTCCGGCGATCTGCTGCACCGCCATCGTAACCGCCCCGTCAAAGTCATTCTGTCGCAGATACGGCACCATCTGCCGGCCGATATCACCCACCCTGCCGTCGGGCAGAATCCCTTCGAGGCCATACCCCACCTCGATGCGGTACTTGCGATCATTGGTCGCGAAGATCAGGAGCAGGCCGCGGTCCGTGCCCTTCTTCCCCACCTTCCACTTGTCTTCGAGTGCGGTGGCAAAGTTTTCAATGGGTTCGCCGTCAAGCGACTTGATGGTAACCACGGCGATCTGGGCATGGGCCTGGCGATCGACCTGCGCGCACAGAGCGTTCAGAGACGCCAGAGTTTGCGGAGACAATACGCCGGCAAAATCATTGACATAATTTGTGGGCTGGGGCAGGTCCTGCACCCGCTCTGCCGGCAAAACGCTGGAACCGGCGAGAAGCAGTACAAAGACCGCGAACAGACGTAGACGCATCGCCTCATTGTACTCAGACGCAGTTGTGCCCGCTGCCGGAGGACTGGCACGCGGGCACAGGACAACAAGCTGAAGTCTATTTACTGCCCAGCCGTGGGCACATTCTGATCCTTGGCCATCTGCTGGGCCATCTGTAGATGTTGAGTGATGACCTTGCTACCCTGATTGGCCGCGTCTTTTACCGTCTGGTCCTGCCCTGAGGAAGCTTCCATCTGGAACTCGTTCAGGTCCTGCTTGTGATCCTTGACCATGTCTTTGATATAAGCCTGGTCGTACGCCGATCCGGAGAGCGTCTGAAGCTTGGCTATGGTCTTACGGTCGCCCTTCGAAATTTGGTCCGGTGGCTTCACTCCAACCTGTTGGGCAACCGGTTTCATCTGCTCGTTCAGCTTAGTATGGTCATCGATCATCCGCTGGGCAAACTCCTTCACCTGCGGGTTGTTGCTTTTCTGCAGGGTCAGCTGCCCTAGCTGTACCTCGGCCAAACCTCCCTGCATCGCCTTGCTTACGAACATTCTGTCAACTGGCGAGGGCTGTCCTGCTGCTTGCATACCATTCATTTGCGGATCCATGCTCGGGTTCTGCCCCGGCGTCGTTTGGCCCGTGCCTTGGCCCGTCGGGCCGGCGGAGTCGCGCATTTGAGCTAAACCCATGCTTCCGCACAGCAGCATCGCGCCCCCCAGAGCGACGATTGTTTTCCCAGAGATAGTCGAAAAGTTCATGGTTTACTCCTCACTCCGTTGGATGCCCTCTGGTTTACCGCAGTGACCTGGACTGCCGCCGTTTTGACCGCACGCAAAACCGGCCACCCGGCCAACCAGTTATCCTTAAGTATCTATGACCTCGACCCAGCCAGTTGCAGTTCAGCCACCCACCGCCCGCCGCCAGGAAACCGTCACCACCCTCCACGGACACCGGCTGGCCGACGACTACGCGTGGCTACGCGAAAAAGAAAGCCCTGAAGTCACCGCATTTCTGGAGCAGGAGAATGCCTACACCCGCGCCGTGATGAAGCCCACGGAGGAACTGCAGGCCAAGCTGTATGCCGAAATGCTCAGTCACATCAAAGAGACCGATGTCTCGGTGCCCTTCCGCTACAGGGATTATTTCTACTACTCGCGCACCGAGCAGGGCGCCCAGTATCCCATCTACTGCCGCAAGCGCGGTTCTCTCGATGCGCCCGAAGAAGTCATGCTCGATATGAACCAGATGGCGGTGGGCGAAAGTTTCCTGGCCTTAGGCGCCGTCAGCGTCTCCGACGACGGGAACCTGCTGGCCTACTCGACCGACACCACTGGATTTCGGCAGTACACGCTCCACCTTAAAGATTTGCGAACCGGCGAAGTACTGGCCGACCAGGCCGAACGGGTTGGCTCGGTCGTGTGGGCAACCGATAACCGCACCCTCTTCTACAGCATTGAGGATGAGGAGACCAAACGCCAGCACCAGCTCTTCCGCCATGTGCTGGGAAGGCCGCAAGCCGAGGATGTCCTGGTCTACGAAGAAGCCGACGAGCGCTTCAATGTCGGCGCCGGCCGCACCCGCGACGGCAAGTACATCCTTCTCGAGAGCGCCAGCCACACGGCCAGCGAAGAGCGTTTCCTGCCTGCCGATGATCCGCAAGGAGACTGGACGCTGATCGAGCCGCGGCGCGAGAACATCGAGTACTACGCCGACCACCGCGATGGGCTTTGGTACATTCGCGTCAACGATACCGCCCGAACCTTCCGCATCGTCACTGCCCCGGTCGCCACCCCGGGCCGCGACCACTGGCGCGAGATCGTTGCCCACCGTGAAGACGTGATGCTCGAGGACCTCGAGCTCTTCCAATCCTTTGCTGTGCTGGTCGAACGAGCCAACGGCCTGCCGCAAATGCGCGTCCTGTCCTTTGCCAATGAGGGCGAGTTCGCCGCATTCTCTCGCCAGATTGCATTTCCTGAGCCTACCTACAGCGCACATCCGCACGTCAACCGTGAATTTGTAACCGACAAATTTCGTTATGGGTATCAGTCACTGGTTTCGCCCACTTCGGTCTATGAGTACGATGTGCAAACAAGTCAGTCCACCCTGCTCAAAGAGCTGGAGGTGCCGGGCGGCTTCGATCGCTCGCTATACCGCTCCGAGCGCCTCTTCGCCACGGCTCCAGACGGAACAGCCGTTCCGATTTCGATCGTCTACCGCAAAGACCAGAAGGGCGAGGGCAGAAACCCTCTTTACATCTATGGCTATGGCTCTTACGGATATGCCCTTCCCGTAGGTTTCAACTCTAACCGCCTCAGCTTGCTCGATCGCGGGTTCGTCCTGGCCTACGCGCATATCCGCGGCGGCGGCGATATGGGAAAGCCCTGGCACGATGCCGGGCGGCTGATGCAGAAGATGAATACCTTCACCGACTTCATCGCGGTGACGGAATATCTCACCGCCCATGGCTATGGCGACCCACGCCGCGTCGCCATGGAAGGCGGCAGTGCCGGCGGTCTGCTGATGGGCGCGGTCGCCAACCTGCGCCCCGATCTCTACCGTGCTGTTCTCTCCCACGTGCCTTTCGTAGACGTGATGAACACCATGCTTGATCCCACGCTTCCGCTGACCATCGCCGAGTACGAGGAATGGGGAGACCCCAACCAGGCAGAGGCTTTCGCCTACATGCTGCAGTACTCGCCCTACGACAACCTGCAGCGCAAGGCTTACCCGGCGATGCTGGTCAAGACCTCGTTACATGACAGCCAGGTGATGTATTGGGAACCGGCCAAGTATGTGGCCAAGCTACGCACCCTGAAGTCCGACGATCATGTTCTGCTGCTCGAGACCAACATGAGCGCAGGCCACGGCGGCGCCTCCGGCCGTTATGACTATCTGAAGGAGATCGCCCTGGACTACGCCTTCCTCCTGCAGGAGTTGGCATAGGGTTGGTTAAGGTCCAGCAAGCTCATCACCCCAGCGACGAGCCAGTCATTGTTGGGCTGGCGCGGGTTTCGGTCCGCCGTTGTAATGCAACCATGTCCCGCGCAGATCTCGCATGGAGGCGATTGAGTCTTTGTCCCACAGAAGTGCGCGCAGCGACAAGAGTAGATGGCTCACCCGGCCTGCAACCGGATAGTCCACCGGTGTGCGTCGTCCCCGCGCCACTGAGAGCATGTGTTTCAATACCGACTTGCGATTGGTCACCGGCCGGTCTCCCGGGGCGCGATAAGGGCGGACCGGCACCTGGAAGCCATAAGCCAACAGTGTTAGCAGCGGCTCGTCGAAACCTAACCTGAAAACCTTGTCCGTCGTCCCTCCAAGCCGCGCGTTGATTTCGAGATAGTAGAAACTGCCGGTCTCGGCGGAATAGAGCAATTCGAAGTGAAAGGGACCGGTAATCCCCGCCTGGTTGGCAAACTTCCGGCAGCAACGGGCTATGTTTTCATCCAAAGGCAAGGGCCGCAGCTCCAGCGTGATCCCTTGAAATTTCATTGGAGCGATGAACGCCTCCAGGGCAAGCAGTTCTCCCGATTCACTCCTCACCCCGTGAATCACGACGGTGGGAAGCGGCAGGAAAGGCTGAACCAGGAGAGGCTCCGGCCCCCAGGTCCTGCGCCCCAAAAATACGTTCAGCTCGGAGGGCGATTGCAGCACTTCCACTTTGAAAGTTGGATTCACTCCGGAAGGCGCCGACGGTCGCAAACAAACCGGGTAGGCTGCAGGATCGATGCCGCTGGCATCCTCCTGCCGGGACAGTTGCCACGTGGGCAGAACGCTGAAGCCGCAGCGCTCTGCAAGCTGCAGCTGATCGTGTTTCGACTGTACCCCTTGCAGAGCCTCTTTGCTCGACATAAGCAGCTTGCAGCCACGGGGTAACGAATCTTCGTTAGCCGCGAGCCACAACATCTCGGGATCCCAGAACGCCAGCAAAGCCTCTGCCTTTGTCCGTTGGATGAACTCGCAGAGGATGGCAATGCCCGCCGGCGTTCCTACGTCTTCGAGCGGCACGTAAGCGGCGAAACGAACAGCGCTCGACCATACCAGGGGTACTCTACTTCCCACGCAAAGAACGACCGGGTCAATGCCCGCATCACGCAATGATCGTGCTGCTGTGAGGATAGGTGGTCCGAACGCTCCGAACAGAGCGACGGTGGCAGTCTTTCGCGGCGCTTTCGGCTGCTCGTCCCGGCCAGTGAGTGGTTTCATCCCTGTGGTGACAGATCTTACTTCAGCACGGCCGTACCCCTGTGGAAAAGGCGGCCTTGTGAAAGGCCGCCTTTGGGAAAACGCTTTAGCGCCGTTCGTGTTCCCCGCCCCCGTTGTTGGGGTGGGGTTCATTGTGTGGTTGGCTGACATTCTGATGAGGCGCTTCCTGATGAGGCGCCTCGTTGTATTTCGGTTGATTGTTGACCGGGGCCTTGTAGGCGTTGTTGTTGACCGGAGCTCTATAGGCGTTGTTGTTGGCGGCCGGAGCCTTATAGGCGTTGTTGGTGTTGTTGTTGTAAGCCGGATGACTGGCAGTATTGGCGTTGTTGTTGTAAGCCGGCCGGGCTGCGTTGTTGTTATACGCCGTGTGCGTGGCCATGCTGGTGTTGGTCATCGGGTGGCTTACCGCCGCCACGGCAGGTCTTCCGCCATTTTCCGACGCGAAGTTGGCCCGGTTGGTGCTGGCGAAATGTTCATGGGACATCTGTTCTGACGTCGCCTGAACATGGGACTCGCGCGCCACGGACATCTCCTGGCTGTTGGGCCGGGCATTGATACCGCCAGGCCCATTGAAGCTGGTGCGGTTGATCACGGTCGTATTGTGAATCACCGTGTTGTCGATGTACGTGTTGTGGACGATGGTCGTGTTTACGTGCAGCACCGCGGTGTTATAGGCGAAGTGTCCGCCCTCCCAACGCCCACCGTAGAAACCCGTTCCACCGTAACCGTAGCCGTAGTTGACCCCACCGTAAAAGCCTACGTGGGGACCCCAATATCCGCCATGCCACGCATAAAGGCCGCCGGCGAAGCCCCAGTAGCCAGGAGTCCAGAGAAATCCGGGCTGGGGAGCGAGCACCCAGGTTCCGGGTACCCAGAAGTAGCCGGCTTCACCGTAGGCCCAATACCCAGGCGTCCACAAGATAGCCATCCCCGGGGCAAATCGGCTGCGTGTATACCGGCAGTGCAGGCGGAGCGATATTGATGGAAACGAAGACGCCTGCGAAGGAAGAAGCGGGCACGATCGACACCAGAAGTGCGAGAAATAGGGTACGTATTGCACGGATGGAACGCATTGATTTGCTCCTTGCTGGCTGAACCTTGCCGGCTGAGTACCGGCCCGATCTGTACAAACGCCAACCCCGGAATTTTGTTGCTGGCAGGGTGCCAGGAAGGTTACCTTCGGGTTCGCGCTAAACCCAGCCGTGCTAAGGGTATCGGCGATATATGCAGGTGGCCATCCCACGTTGGGGCCAAGCGCCTTGGTGAAGAGATTGGGGAAGTACTGCTGACGAGGCCGTCAGCGGCCCTTGGAGCCGCCCAGCAGCGAACCGAGCAGGCCGCGCACGATTTGCCGCCCTACCGTGCTGCCCATGGTGCGGGCGGCGCTCTTGGCTACTGTCTCGATCAGGCTGTCCCCCCGGCGTCCGCCGGCGGAACCAGTGCCCAGCGAGGCAAGTTCACCCAGCCAGGTAGTCGGTTTCGGCGCAGGTTGCTGAGCCGAAATGGTTTGCGCGGCGCGAGCCTGCAACAGCTCATAAGCCGATTCGCGATCGACCGCGTTCTCATAAACCCCGGCCACCACGGAATCGCGAATGATCTGCTGACGCTGCTGCGGCGTAATGGGGCCGATCTGGCTGCGGGGTGGGCAAACCAGGGCGCGTTCCACCACCCCCGGTGTCCCCTTTTCATCTAAAAAGGAGACCAGCGCTTCCCCCACCCCCAACTCCAGGATCACCTGCTCAACGTTGATCTCGGGGTTGGCACGAAAAGTCTGGGCTGCCGCCTTGACCGCTTTCTGGTCCTTGGGAGTAAACGCGCGCACCGCATGCTGGACGCGGTTGCCCAGCTGACCCAGGATGCCATCGGGGACGTCGATGGGATTTTGCGTGACGAAGAATACCCCTACGCCCTTCGACCGGACCAGGCGAACTACCTGGTGGACTTTGTCTTCGATCACTTTAGGCAGGTCGGAAAAAAGCAGATGCGCCTCATCGAAGAAAAAGACCAGCTTGGGTTTTTCCGCATCCCCGACCTCCGGCAGCCGCTCAAACAGCTCGCTCAGCAGCCACAAGAGGAAAGTGGCATACAGCTTGGGCGAGTTGATGAGCTTGTCTGCCACCAGGATATTGACTACGCCATGACCCTGGGCATCGGTCTGGATGAGGTCGTCGAGATTGAGCGCCGGTTCGCCTAAAAACTTATCTCCGCCCTGCTGCTCCAGTGCCAGCAGGCCGCGCTGCATCGCTCCCACGCTGGCCGCCGAAATATTGCCATACTGCGTCTGCAACTCCTTGGCATGTGTGGCTGCATACTGCAGCATGGCTTGCAGGTCCTTGAGATCCAGCAGCAGCAGTCCCTGGTCATCGGCGATCTTGAATACCGCCGTCAGCACTCCGGACTGGGTTTCGTTGAGGTTCAGCAAGCGGCTGAAGAGCAGGGGTCCCATCTCCGACACCGTTGCCCGCACCGGGTGTCCCTGCTCGCCGAACACGTCCCAGAAAGTGACCGGGCAGCCGGCAAAGGAGAAGTCAGTCAATTTGAGTTTCTTCACCCGATCGTCGATCTTGGCGTTCTCGACTCCCGGCTGGCTGATCCCCGAAAGATCGCCCTTCACGTCCGCAGCAAATACCGGCACGCCGATGCGGCTCAGGGCCTCGGCCATCACCTGCAGCGTGACCGTCTTGCCCGTCCCGGTGGCTCCGGCAATCAAACCGTGACGATTCGACATGGCCGGCAGCAGGTACAGAGGATCTTTGCTCTGAGCGATCAGCATCGGTTCGGGCATAGTCGAGAAATCTCCTGATGTCGGCAGTGCGCCGAAGGAGTTCAATTCTATCTTGTGTGCGGTGACGAGGCTGACTGAGGAGCAAATAGCAAGCGCCCGTGAGCTTAGGCTCACGGGCGCGCCGAAGAGCAGCCCTCCCCCAGAACTGATCCTCGAAGAGAACAATATCGTTCGCTCCCTGCGTTGGCTACATCACGCTGGTTACAAAAAACGGTGACTGCCGGGTAGATTACTTTCCCCCGCAGGCAGCATGCGTATTTGTGTGATACACCCTTGTGGTGCCGCGGGGGCTCCCGGGGCCGGGTCTCAAAATACGCAACCCTCATGAAGCTTCTTCGCAGCCTCTACGCGTTCACCATATTTCTAAGTGCCTTTCTGCTCTTTGTCGTGGAGCCGATGGTAGCCAAGCAGCTGCTCCCCACGCTGGGCGGATCATCCGCAGTCTGGACCACCTGCCTGGTGTTCTTTTCCATCGTGCTCCTGCTTGGTTACCTTTATGCGCATTGGATTTCATCGCGCCTCACTCCCCCTCAGCAAGCAATAATCCACATCCTGCTGTTGACTGCGGCCCTGATGATGCTAGGCGTTCGCGTCAGCCCCACGACTTCGGCGGTTAGCTATCACCCTGCACTGACCGTCTTCCGCGTGCTGGCCACGGTGATTGGATTGCCCTACCTTGCCCTTTCCGCCACCACGCCGTTGCTGAACTCCTGGTACGCGCGCACCTTTGAAGGACAGTCGCCCTACCGCCTCTTTGCTCTCTCCAATCTCGCTTCCCTGCTGGCCCTGGCCAGCTATCCGCTGCTTATCGAGCCGCGCCTGACCATGAGCCGGCAAACCGCGTGGTGGAGTACTGGATTTCTGCTCTTCGCTATAGTCTGCGGTGCGATCGCCTGGCAGGGCCGCAGACGGGCGAATTCCCCTGTGCCCCCGGAGCGGGTTGGCGAGGAGCTGCCGGCTGCCCCAGAAGTCTTCTGGTTTGTCCTCGCCATGGGCGGCGGCATGATGCTGACCGCGGTCACCCACCACATGAGCGAGAACATCGCCGCTATCCCCCTCTTGTGGCTGCCACCTTTGGGTTTGTATCTGTTGACCTTCATCCTGGCGTTTCAAGGAGCCTGGCAGCCTGTACGCCAATCCATGTTGCGCCTGGTGCTGGTCGCGGTGGCATCGATGGCTTACGTGATGCGGGATATTCGCAGCCAATGGCCCATCATGGTGAGTGTCCCGCTCTTTCTGATCGCACTCTTTGTCATCTGCTTCTTTCTCCATGGCGAGCTCTACGCGCGGCGTCCCGATACCTCGGCCATGACCAGGTTTTATCTCGTCGTCGCGGCGGGCAGCGCGGCCGGAACCCTATTGGTCGGGGTGATCGCTCCTCTGCTCCTGCCCGCAAACTATGATCTCGCCTGCACCCTGGTGGTGGTGGCCCTGATCGCCCTGGCGGCAACCTGGCATGACGGTTGGGGACTGCGCATGCTTTGGGTGGCGGGCGTGACCGCCGCCATCGTGGTGCTAAGCACGCAGATACGGCAATACGACGACGATGCAGTCGCCCTGGTGCGCAACTTCTATGGAACTTTGCGGGTGAGGGAAACCCACCTGCCGCCCCAATCCGATACCGACCGCCAGCTTCTCAACGGAACCATCGAACACGGCGCGGAGTGGTTCGCGCCCCAGTTTCTTAATCAGCCTTTGACCTATTACGCCACCAACTCCGGCCTGGGATTAGCCATGCGGTTGTGTTGTGGATCCGGTACCAAGCGTGTCGGCGTGATCGGGTTGGGAACGGGAACGGTCGCGGCCTATGGCAATCCCGGGGACGTGATCCGCTTCTACGAGATCAATCCGCTGGTGGAACGGCTGGCGAGGTCGTGGTTTACGTTTCTTCATGACAGCGGCGCGCACACCGACGTGGTCCTGGGAGACGCGCGCTTGTCCCTGGCCGTGGAGCCTCCACAGCGCTTCAACGTGATTGTGATCGATGCCTTTTCCGGGGACGCCATCCCGGTGCACCTGTTAACCCGCGAGGCGCTGGCACTCTATCGCCGCCATCTGGAGTCCGATGGGATTCTTGTCTTCCACGTCTCCAACCAGTACGTCGATCTGGAGCCGGTTGTTGCCGCCATCGCCAAGGATGCCGGGCTCCGCGCCATGTCGGTGCACTCCCACGGTGACGAGCAAAATGGCTTGTATTTTTCGGATTGGATTCTGGTGACCGCGAACCAGGCGTTCCTGAGTCAACCGGAGGTCTTCAATAACGCTTTCCCGACCCATTTGCGCGCCGGCGTACGCCTATGGACGGACAATTACAGCAGTCTGCTTCCTTTGCTCAAGTGGTACACCAGGTAAGGTTGATGGAAGGCATCGGGGCCTTCGGTATATAAGTCCAGGGCCTTACAGGCTGCGGAAAAGCTGTCTGAATGAAGGGCACAGGTTTAGCCGTGCCGTAAAAAGCCACAGCTATGAGGGCTTTAGCCCCCGAGGTACGTCTTTTGGGGACATGCCGGGCGAAATCGGCCATCTTTCACGGCATCTAAAGGTGCTGAGGTACTGGTGGTCACAAAGAGATTCGCTGCGAATCATTGGAAAACCATACCTCAGGGGCTAAAGCCCTCTCCGATCGCATACTTTGCGGCACGGCTGAAGCCGTGGCCTTCGTCCAGGGAGTTTTTCCGCAGCCTCTTCAGCCCTGGTGGCGGCTTCGATCCCAGAACCGAAATGATTTTCCCCGCAAGTGGACCCCAATTTACCATTTAGATCTAGCAGCGATCAGCTACCTATGAACAATCAGTTCTGCCGAAGTTTCTTCCTCGTCTTGGTTCTGTGCGCTCCGGCAAGTTTTGGCCAGTCAGCGGCTCCACAACAGCAAGCAACTGCCGCCGCAGTCACGGGTGTGGTCGTCGATGCGACCGGCAATCCAATCGCAGATGCTCAGATCACGAGTGGTGCGGGAGATCTCCTGGCCACCACCGATGCTGACGGCAAATTCACCCTTCCCGCCGGCGCCGGAACGGTGACCATCCAGGCCTCTCATTTTGCTCCTTCCTCCGTGATCATCGCAGGGCAGACGACTCTCCGTATCCAGTTGGAACACCCCTTTGAAAACGTAACCGTCACCGCCTATCGTTCGCCACTAAGCTCCCTGGACAGCCCAGCTAGCACCCGCATAATGACCGCCCAGGCGCTGCGCCGTGCGGCCGGTTTGCCGTTGGATGACAAGCTGCGCACCATCCCCGGATTTGAACTCTTTCGTAGATCGAGTTCGCTGGTCGCCAATCCCACCAGTCAGGGTGTCTCCCTACGCGGTCTTGGTTCGACCTCAGCCAGTCGCTCCCTGGTGGTCTTCGACAACGTCCCGCTGAACGATCCCTTCGGAGGCTGGATCCACTGGGAGGAGCTTCCGCAACTGGACATCCAATCGGTCGAAGTGGTGCGTGGGGGGGCTTCGGACCTCTATGGCTCCGCCGCCATCGGTGGCGTGATCAGCATCGAGCCGGTTCGGCCTAAGAACTCAACCTTGCAGTTCACCAGCAGCGGAGGATCGGAGAGCACGGTCGACGGAGCCTTGCTCGGCAGCTTGACTCTAGGCAAGTGGTCCGGCCTGGTGACCGGTGGGGCGGTTGCCACCGATGGTTACATCCTGATCGCGCCCGCATACCGCGGCCCCATCGACCAGCCATCGAACGTTCATGCCGAAAAAGGCCTGGTGCAATTCGACCGTGACCTGGGGAACAGCCAACGCATCTTTCTGCGTGGAAATACGCTCGATGAAGCCCGCCACAACGGAACGCCCATACAAAACAATGGCACCCGCCTTTGGCGCTATGATGGCGGGTCAGATCTGACCGACTTTATCTTCCGCGTCTACGGCACCGCAGAGCATTATCGGCAGAGATTTAGCTCCGTCAACGCCACACGCACCGCGGAGACTTTGACCACCAGTGCAGAAGAACCATCCAATGAGCTGGGATTTGCCGGCCTCTGGCATCACCCCGTAGGCACGAACTTGTTGCTGCTCGCTGGAGCGGACACCCACTACATCCGCGGGGCCAACTACCAGACGATTTACGCCGGCAAAGGAAGTGTGTCCAACACCACCGCCAAGCAGCGGCAAACCGGAGTTTATGGCGAGGTGCTGTTTACTCCCAAAAATTGGACCTTCAGCGGCTCGGCGCGGATCGATCACTTCTCCAACTACGACGTCAACCAGTTCATCACCGCAACCGGCACCACCCATCCGCCCTCGTTCAGTGAGAATCCTTTCGACCCGCGTTTGGGTGTCGTCCGTCGCCTAACGCAATCCCTGGCATTGAGTGCTTCCGGTTTCCGCGCCTTTCGCTCCCCCAACGAAGACGAGCTCTACGCCAAAACCCAGGTGGGGTCGCAAGTCACTCTTCCCAACCCGTATCTGCGCTCCGAGCGGGCGACAGGCTGGGAAACCGGACTGCAAGCCGACCTGCATAGGATTGGTTCCAGCGTGCGCGTCAGCTATTTCTTGACCCAGGTCAATCGTCCCATTACCACGCTGATCATCGCCACAACCCCCACATCGCAGGTACTGATGCGCGCAAACCTGGGTCAGATTGAAAGCCGCGGCGTCTCGCTCGACTACTCCGCCCGACCCGCCCGTTGGATCTCAGTGGAGGGAGGCTACCAGTATGCGAACGCCACGGTAACCAAGTTCCAGGAGCAGCCGAACCTCGTAGGCAATTGGATTCCTGAGGTTGCCCGCAACATGGCAACGGCTCAAGTTGGATTTACGCAGCGGCGTTTGGGGTTTATCAGCTTTCAGGGACGGATCAGCGGACACCAGTTTGATGACACGGCGAACCAGTATTACATCCCCGGATACTTCCGGCTGGACGTATATGCAGCCCACGAGTTCCGCCACAACATCTCTCTCTTCGCCAGCGGGCAGAACCTCTTTGATCGGGCAATCATCGTTGGCAAAACGCCTTTGCCGACCCTCGGCACTCCGCGGGTGGCGCGTTTCGGACTGCGTTACACCTTCGGCGGATAACGGCCCGCCACGCCTTTCATGGCTTGTGAGAACTAGCGAAACCCAGATCGTCGTTGGGGAGCCGGGGCGCACCGCAAATCCCCCGGCTTCCGAACGACGATCTGGGTGAGCACCAGGCCATTGGAACCACATTTTTCCGCAGCTAAGCTGCCGCGACGCCTGCCTCGGCTACGCTATGGTCGTCCTTGCCTGAGCCTCCGCTGACACCAATAGCGCCCACGACTTCTCCTCCGCGCTTAATCGGAATGCCACCAGCGAAGATCATGATCTTCCCATTGTTCGAAGCGTGGATCCCGAAGAACTGCTGGCCGGACTGCGAGTTCTCGCCCAGCGACTTGGTGTCCAGGTCAAAGGCGCGCGCGGTAAAGGCCTTCTTTTGCGCGATGTCGATGCTGCCAATCCAGCCGCCATCCATGCGTTCAAAGGCCACCAGGTTGCCGCCCGCATCGACGACGGCGATGTTCATCATCACGTTGATCTCGTTTGCCTTTTTGGTAGCCGCTGCGATAATTTTGCGCGCTTCCTCGAGGGTGATTCCGAGTGCTTTTGCCATTGCTTCTCCTCTTTAAATTGATCCGCTGTGACTCTAACACAGCTTTTTCATCCATCGCATCACGTGCAGATTGAATCTGCGCCCAGCTTAGGCTCCTAGTTATGATGCTGGCCACAGCCTTGTGACCTCTCCGCGGCAACTTGACTATCTTGCTGCTATTTGCAGCTGGCTCCGAAGCGGCTTGTCGCGCAGCTGAAGAGCTGAGATTTGTTTCAGCGCACGAGTTTAGTCGAGTGATCCAACAGGGGTCCGGACCAAAAGAGTCTGCGCCACGCTGACGTCTACTTCAGCTCTTCAAACAGCTTTTCTCCCTCGCCGGGAGCGAGGAAACGGTTGGCTTCGACCCCATGCTGGCGGGTGTACAAGTCGTGGTAGCGTCCTTCCAGCGCATAAAGAGTGGAGTGCGTGCCGCGCTCCAATATCAGCCCACCCTCGACCACCAGAATCTGATCGGCCCGGCGGATGGTCGACAGCCGGTGGGCGATCACAAACGTTGTGCGTCCCTGCATCAGGTAGCTGAGGCCATTCTGAATCATCGCCTCCGACTCAGAATCGAGCGAGGAAGTCGCTTCATCGAGGATAAGAATGCGCGGGTCGGCCAGAATCGCGCGGGCAATAGAGAGTCGCTGACGCTGGCCGCCGGAAAGCTTGACTCCACGCTCGCCCACAATGGTGTCGTAACCCTCAGGAAAGCGCAGCGCGAATTCGTCCACGCGGGCAATGGAGCAAGCGGAGAGAAACTGCTCCTCCGTCGCATGAGGGCGAGAGAAGACCACATTCTCCCGGATGGTGCCATCGAACAGGAACGATTCCTGCAGCACCACCCCAAGCTGGCTGCGATAGCTATCCAGGCGCACCGTAGAAAGGTCAATTCCGTCGACCAGCACCTGCCCGGAATCAGGCTTATGAAAGGCGCAGATGAGGCTGATGATGGTCGACTTGCCCGACCCTGAAGACCCCACCAGCGCAGTCACAGTACCCGGACGGGCATGGAATGAAACGCCATGCAGCACGGGCTTGTCGGGCTCATAAGCGAAGCGCACATCTTCAAAGCGAACATCGCCTTCGATCGGCCCCATGACGACGGCGCGCGCGGGCTCGTCATCTTCCTCTTTTTCCGCCAGGATCTCGCTGGTGCGGTCGAGGCCGGCGATAGCCTCCGTCAGCTGAGTACCCACATTCACCACCTGGAAGACCGGGGCCACCATAAAGGCCAGGAACATGGTGTAGGTGAAGTAGTCGCCCAGGGTGATCTTGTGGGCCATTTCCTGACGGGCGCCCAGCCACATCACGGTGGCGCCGACAATGCCCAGGATGGCGGTCGCGGCCAGCGAAAGCAACGAAGTCGCGGTGAGCGAGCGAACCACGTTCTGATAAAGCCGTTCCACGCCGCTAGCGAAAACTCCGGCTTCGCGATCTTCCGCGTGGTACCCCTTAACCACGCGCACTCCGCCCAGCGACTCGGTCAACCGCCCCGTAACCTCGGCATTGATACGGCCGCGCTCCCGGAAGATAGGACGAATGACGCCGAATGCCTTCTGCAGCACGAAGACAAACGTAAGCACAAACGCAAAGGAGATGAGGGTGATCTGCGCACTGATGCGCATCAGGATAAAGAAGGCCAGCACCGCGGTAAGCAGGCCCCCTACAAAATCGACCAGCCCGGTGCCGATCAGGTTGCGCACCCCTTCCACATCGGTCATGATGCGCGACACCAGCACGCCCGTGCGGGTGGCGTCGTAGAAGCTGACCGAGAGCCGCCCGATATGCTGCTGAACCTGCATGCGCAGGTCGGCGATCATCCGCTGGGCGGCCTTCGAAAGTAGTTGAGTCAGGGAGAACGACGTAATCGCCTGGATGGTGGTCGCCAGCAGAACCGCGCCGACGATCCAGGGCAGTTTATCGGCTTGCTTTTTGACCAGGACATTGTCGACCAGGAATTTGGTCGACGCGGGCAGAACCAGGCCGGAGACCCGGTTGATGACCATGAGCACGAACCCGAACCCCAGCAGCCATCGCCGCGGCTTGATCAGGGTCCAGATCTCAGGCAGCACCTTACGCAGCGGTGGTCTTTTCTTCTTGGGTTCGGTCGTGCCGCCGCCGCTATCCGAACGCGTACGCGTACTTCGCTCGGCGCGAAGCGACATGCCCGCTCCCGCGCTGGATCGCAAGTTCACGCTGTAAACCCCTGGTTCTACACTCTAGCGCGGCGCGCGGTGATAAATGAGCGCACGCACAGCACTACATAGATGAGCATGAGGGCCGACATCGCTGCTTTTTCTTCAATAGCTGCCGGATAAGGGAAAAGCTTGCCCTTAAAGAGCTGCACGACCTGAAAAAGGGATTGCGCGGTGGCCAGAAAGCCCAGCAGTCCGACAGTAACCGCTATATGCATGAACAACATGCGGCGCTTAGCCACCGGGGTTTCGGCCATGCGGCCGAAGGTGATCAGCAGGATCCCAAAAGCTGCGGGAATGAGCGAGGTAGGAAACTTGTTGCCGGTGAGCACAAAGCTCGCCCCGCCAAGGATGATGAGGACGATGCCAAAAAGAACAGTGATTTTTGCCATTAAGAGCTGTTATCTCCGCGAAGCTTAGATCTCAAAGCACCGCCAAACCTCGTCCAGGTCGAGGGTAAGGCCTTCGACGGGGCCACTTCCCTGGACCGTCTTGCCGGATACAGGAACTGCCTCGCGGCCGGGTTCATAGACATAGACCCTCTTCTTATCGATCAGCCAGCCCAGAGTAACGCCATTCTCCATCCAGCGCTCCATCTTCTGCTGCGCCTTGGGCACGCTATCTGAGGTGGAAAGCAGCTCAATGATGAAGGGGAGGATCCACGACCAGGCTCCGCGGCGTTTCTGCGTCCACGGTAAGAAGGGTGTCCACGCCCTTGATTTTACTCTAGACGGTAGTCTTGCCCTCGACCGTCAGGATCTTGTCCAGGATCTCTTCCACGATCTTTCTTGGCGGGCCTTCGGCGCAGACGCGCATTAGATCGGG
Source organism: uncultured Acidobacteriaceae bacterium (assembly GCA_963785315.1). Taxonomy (GTDB): domain Bacteria; phylum Acidobacteriota; class Terriglobia; order Terriglobales; family Acidobacteriaceae; genus PALSA-350. Next base: position 67,740 of record CAWAUX010000014.1, read on the forward strand.
CGTGACTTCGAGGGTGTCCAGTTGGCTCTGAAGGAGCTCGGGATTCATATAGTGGTTTTTGCGCTGCTCGAGGCGTTCCTGGAGCACCTGGCGCGAAACCTCAAGCAGGATAAAGCGGATGTTGAGCGCTGGAATCTGTGGGGTGAGCGCATCCCGGTAGCTTTGTTTCAAGGCGGAGCAACCCAGGATGCCGCTGGTACCCCCTTCATACCAACCCAGCAGCAATTGATGCAGTGCCGCCAGCCAGGGCTTGCGATCCTCGTCCGTAAGCGGGATGCCGGCATGCATCTTGGCCTTGTTGGCTTCAGAGTGGAAGTCGTCGGCGTCCTCGAACCGCCAGCCCGTTTCCGCAGCCAGCAGTTTGCCAATCGTGGTCTTGCCCGACCCGGTTACTCCCATGAGCACGAGAATCATAGCTTCCTTTTAATACTTAATACCACGGGTGGAATGAGCGCAATGGCTAGCCTATTGGCCGATGGCCTGCTTGACGTCGTCAACCACGGCCGAAGGGGTCCAGTCATTGTTTGGGTACCAGCGAAAAATCTTTCCCTCGGGGGTGATGACGGCGGTGGAAAGAGAGTGAGTCAGGGTGTTGTTGCTACCCGGGCTCACGCCCACATCAAAAAACTGCTCCACCGCATCCAGTTCCGCGGGCGGCGGCGCGGCAAAGTCCCAGTGCGAAAACCCCGCATTGCCGGCGTATGCAGTCCCATAGCTGTGCAGTACCTTCGGCGTGTCATAGGCAGGATCGAAACTGATACTCAGCAGATGAGTTTTGCCATAAAGCTGAGGATCGGCGGCGAGCTGCTTTTGAATGGTGGCAAAGTTGCGGCTCATCCGTATGCAGTAATCCGGCAAAGGGCAGCGCGTATAGATAAAAGTGACCAGCAACGCTTTGCCGTGAAACTGGTCGACGGTGATGGTCTTGCCGCTCTGATTGAGGAATTTGAAATCGGGTACTGCCTCCCCGTTCGTGGGCACGTTATAGGTCTTGGCAGGCTTGTAATCCGGCTTGGATTGCGCGGTCACATCGATCTGATCAATCACGCTACCGGAGTCCGCGACCCGCAGCCTGGCGGTGATGTGATCCCCGGGGTGGAGCTCGCCGGCCACCCCAGGCTGGGCGAGTTTGTAGGGCATGATCATCGCGCCCATCAAACCCGGAATGGCCTCGGAGTCGACCTCGACCACACCTTTGGTTGCATCCGACGAAACCACAATCCCCTTCAGTTGGTAGTTCTTGGCATCACTGGGGATGGCGGTGAGCTGCTCATCTCCAGCTGTACTTCCGCTCCGGCAGCCCTGCAAAAGGCCGAAGCCAAACAAGATCACGGAGAGCCAGACGAGCCCTCTCACCATTGCCTGCATCTTTTCCTCTTTGCTGATGTTATTGCCTTATCTAAGCCATCCGGTTCGCCGGAGTACGGCCGCAGAGGCGGAAGGTTGCCAGGACGGCATGTCCACCGTCACATAATAGATGCCGGAGGCCCGGAATTCGGACCGGGTGCTGGCAGTGGTTGACGGGCCTGGCTGCGGCTGGTCGGTGTTGAAATATCTTTTGTAGGCCGCGATCCAGTTGAATGCGATATCACTTTGCGCCGTTGCCAGTTGGACTTTTCCCTGACAAACCAGCTCATGCAGGTGATCTTCGAGCTGGTCCTTTACGCGGGCATTCCAGGCGGACGAGTACGGCTGCGGCCAGAGATTCTGAATACTGTCGACTCCGCCCAGCGCGGGCGTAATCAGATAGTCCAACTCATAGTCCTTTCTCGAGGAGGCAGGGACGCCGTATTCCTTGAAAACAGCTTGCTCCAGGGAAGGATTTACCGGCGGATCGTTGTCTAGATCCTGACTGCTGCACACATCCGCGACCTGGACGGCGCGGGCGGAACCTGGCGTCAACGTTCTACGCGGAAGTGCAATGGCTTCGACGTTCATGGCTTCAAAACTGGATCGCGTCCGCACGATATGGCGAACAGCCCAGGTGCCCCCAACCACAAGCAGGAGTGCCAGACAGGCGCCCGCAAGTTGCTGGGTCATGACGCTCCAGAATGTTGCACGCCGCGATCTGGCATCGGACAAGCGCGCCTTGAGCAAATTGCGCGCAGGCAACGAATGATAGCTCTGCGCCTGCAACTCTTGTTCATGAACATTGGCAAAAAGGGCCGAAGCATTTTCGAGCACGGTCAGGCGCGTGCGGCATTGCTCGCATTGGGCAACGTGCTCGCGCGCACTGGTTGCCCGGCGCGTTGGCAGTTCCTGGTCAGAGAAGAGAAGAAGCTCTTCGTCCGATAGGTGTGCTTTGCCTTGCATCGCTCACTCACTCCCATTCGCCCGGATTATACGCGCGAGCGATCGAGACAGACGACAATGAGACCCCACCGACCGAGACGCCGAGCACCTCGGCAATCTGACGGTATTTCAATCCCTCAGCGCGCAGATAGAGGCAGCGTTGATCTTGCTCAGGAAGTGCCTCGAAGACGGCACGCAAACGCTGCTTTGTCTGGCTGAACGAGAATTCCTCCTCAGCATTGGGCCCCTCGCAGGGATGCTGGGCCAGGGTGTCCTCGTCGACCAGGGTACGCTCAAATGCCTTATTCGCGATCCGCCGTTTCAAAGCCAGGTTATGGGCCACGCGAAAGAGCCAGCCATTGAGATTCGAGCGAGGGCGCCCCAGTTCTAAATGGCGGAACAGTGAGAGAAACGTCTCCTGGACGATATCTTCCGCATCGTGAAAAGGCAGGCCGCAGGCGACTACGTAACTTAGAACCCGCCCCTGGAACTGATCAAAGAGACGAATGACCAATGACTCCAATTCCGAGTGGACCCGCGGCTGCTCGGCGGTCGAAGTCAGGGCCCCATCTATCGGCTTTCGAGTGGTTTCCATCATATTCCAGTATTCGGTCAGTTTACTCCTGCCCACAAAGGCTGGGTGCCCCATTCAAGCCAAGTACTTGGCTTGAGTGGGGCACCCAGCCTTTGTGGACGATGAAGCAATCCAAACAAGTCGCTGTACCCGACATCAGCGAGCCAGGATGACGAACCCGTCCACTCCTAGAACGTCGTTAGGATGCGAAAGGTATATTGGCGTCCCGGGCCAATCGCGTTGCCCGAGAACAGTCCTCCGAAGTCGATAAGTTCGAGCGTGTTGCTCACGTTTGCGATATCGCCCTGAAACCGCGTGGTGAATTTTTCACGCTTGAGAAGATCGGCTCCCACCGTAAGGTTTTGCGTGAAGTAAGGGCTGATGCGGTTGCGATCGAAATTGAGGTGATTGATCACCACCTGGCCGTATTCTGTCACATATTGCTGGGGAGTTAGATTCGGTTCAAACGGCAGTCCGGTGTTGTAGTCACATCCCAGGGCGAACCACAAACGCGAGGCGGCCTGATAAAACGCTCGTGCGCGAACCGTGTTCCGCTGGTCCTGCGAATCTGGAAAATGCCCCGTAGTTTGGGTCAGCGCGTCAGAGGCATCATCCCCAAGAAACAAACCGCCGGTTACCGGAAACCAGGCATTGCCCACGATATAGGAATAGCTGGCGAAGCCTGAGAACGGCCCCCAATGCGGAGTTTCAAGCTTTCCCTCCGCCCCATAGATAATGGCTTTCCTGAATGCGATGGGGAAGCTTATCCCGGTGCTCAGGATTTGGTCATCGTCGGCGTAGTTATTCACATCGCGGCGGAACATATTCGCGTCCACGCGCATTTTGTTGAAGAGTGCTTTCGTCAGGCCCAATTCATAATAGTCCCCGTGAGAAGGCTGGACCGGCAATTGCACCGCGGGACCGCTGGTGTCCAGATCCGCCGCCTCCGGAGAGCTGGACAAAAGTATGTTTTCGAAGGAGGGTGTCTGGAAGATGCGGTCAAAGGATCCGTGAACATTCAGGCCGAGCTTGGGAAAGTAGCGCGAGGCGGCGATGCGCGGTTCCACCGTGTTTTGGTTCACCAGCAATTGGTAGTGGTCCCATCGCAGGCCTGCGTTGATCGTCCAGTTGCCGAGGCGCATTAAGTCCTGAACATAGGCCGCTTGTTCAAGATCCGGGCGGGTGCCGGTATAGGCAAAGGTGGTCGCGGCGGTGTCGAAGATGCCCAAATTTATCGGGCATCGAGGGTCTGAAAGGTCGGCGTTGCAGTAAGGCATCACATAGCTGGTGTTTTCGTGCAGGAAGGTGTTGTCGGATTCGAAGCCCACCTTGAATTCGTGTCTTCCATGATGAACGGCGACGCTGCCGTTGAAGTAAAACTCGTTGAAGTAGTTCTGCTGGAATGCAATGAGAGGCCAGGACGAGGCATTCGAAGTAAAGTCGGTGGAGTTGCCGCGGGCCATTCCTCGCAGCCGACGCGATCGCATTCGACGAGAAGATGTGCTGGTAGGAGACGCTCCCCATGCTTTCATAATTGTCGCCATTCTGCAGCTGCCCCCCGGGAATGTACACGCAATCGCCTGGTTCCTGGTCCGGGGGAACGTCTGGACAGCCGGTGTCGTTGTCCGAATTTGGCAACCATGCCCCGTTCTGCTGCACCAGTTCGTTGGGAATCGCATAGCGCGCGAGTTCATGGCGGAAAATAACGGTGAGACGGTCTTTCTCCGTTAGATCCCGCTCAAAACTTCCTGCGAAGCTGGCAACCGTGCCGTCGTTGGTGTAATTTTCGGGAACGACGGGGTTGAGATAGTGGTTCGTCATGTTGCCCGAGGCGCTCACACCAAACGTGTTCTTCCCCCGTGTGTATTGATCCTGGGTGCTGATCGAACCCGTATCATAGGTGCCGCCGAAGAGAGTAAGTTGCCCATGAAGCCCCGGCAACTGGTTTCTGAGCGTATTGACCTCAACGATGCCTCCCATCTTCCTGCCATATTCCGCGGGAATACCGGCGGTATAAATCTTCAGGGATTGGATGTCATCGGCTTCGGCAGCCTCCGGGCCGAAGCTGGGCGAACGGTTGTCGGTGAGCGGAATTCCGTCCACCACAAACTGGGTCTGATATTCCGATCCGCGCGGATGCAGAACCGCATTGCCTTCATACAGCCAGCCGGGCTGTGAATTTATCAGGTCTTGTATGCCGCGGCCGGGCAGCGCGGTCAATCGGTCCTGAATCTGCTTCCCACCCAATTCATTCACTGAACCTGGACGATACGGATCCATCAATGTGTCCGTGCCGGTGACCTTCACCGATTCGGAAACGGAAGCCACTTTCAAGTGAATGGTGCGATCCAAGGGGAGCGCGGAGCGTATTTCAACCGGCTCGGAAACCTCGGCAAAGCCCTGCGCGACGATCTGGACCTGGTAGATTCCGTAGGGCAGCCGCTTGGCGTCCAGTTTGCCCTGACTATCCGTAGTGAATGTCTGGCTGATACTCGTTTCCCTGGCTGACGAGTTCAACCGTGCTCTTCACGGCCAATCCAGCGGGATCAGTGACGGTTAAACGCAATTCCCCCGTGGTGCTTTGCCCAAGCATGGGGAGAGCCCCCATAAGTAGGGCGACTATCAGCGCCTTTCTCATCTTCAATTGTTTGGCCTCAGCCTGGCTATTCAGCTTTTGGGGTCCGCGTCAGGTCGTGTCCACACGCAAGCCCGCGCTCCCCATAATTGAATATTCCGGCTGAGGCCATTTTGTTCAGTCTTTTTTATTCCGGTGGAAGGCAGGCCATTACCTAAAAGTGAAAGCGGTAGCGCACCTCCCCGTAAATCTGGCGCGGGTCGTTATAGTGAAAGCCTCCAAACGTGAGGCTGTTGTCGAGCAACACGCGTGAGTTGGCTATGTTCGTCGTTTGCACTGAAACCGAGAGATTCTCCCCGAACTCTTTACCCACTGCCAGGTCTGCCCATGTATGTGCCGGTAGGTAGGCGGCGGTATACGGAGACGGCGGATCCTGATACCCGTTGGAGAAACCGGAACCGTAATAGATGTTGAAGGACGCATAGACACGGTAGGGAAGATTTCCGTTCATCCCCACATTCAAGGTGTTGCGCTGGTCGTGGTCCAGGGGCGAATATCCTGGATCCACTGCGCAATCCGGTGAATCGGGCGGATAGCAGATCAGCCCTCCTGTGACCGGCCCAATCTGCTGCGCGATCTGATTGGAATAGGCCAGGTGAAACTGCCCGTAGCGCCATAGAGTGGGTGAGCGGAGCGTAAGCTCCCAGGCTTGAATGAGCGCTCCCTGAACAGTTACGGGGACGAAGATACTCGATTCGCCAATGTTGCTGTGATCGAGAAAGTTGTTGGCCCGGGTCTGAAAGGTATCAGCATCCAGCAACCACCCGCGCCAGGGTATCTGCACCCCGAATTGATGCTCCTCATCCCGCTCGCCCTTCAAGGCAACGAAGCTGGTGTCGTTGCCAGTCGCATATTGCAAGGCCGGCCCGGAAACAGTGGTCAAAGGCGGAGGTTGATAGAATCGTCCATAGAACCCGCGGAAGACCCATTTGAGCTTGGGAATAACAACGGTGGCGCCCACTCGCGGATACATAGCACTTTCCGAGAACGCACCCTGAAAGTTCGACTGCCGAAAGCCGCCGATCAGCGTAAGCCACGTCATCGGCTTGTAAGTATCCTCAGCATAGAACTCTTCCACTCCGCCGCTGACCTCTTCCGGCTGGGTAAAATCCGGATAACTTCCGTCGTTGAAGACCACTCCGAAAACATCGTGTTCGTGCTGTCCATAAGAATAAAACCCGGCGCTCAGCGCATTCTTTGCGATGAACGTCGTCGCGATGGATGCTTGCACCCCGCCATAGTTTCCCGTTTGGTCGGAGGTGGTAGCGGTGGGCAGATCCTGCGCGTTGGGATCATACTTGGCGTCGTTGTAGTGGTAGAAGGGCGACACCTGCAGCAAGGTGGAAGTGTTGAAGTTGTGTACCCAGGTAAACGCGGCATAGGCATCTGTCTCATGCTCTCCGTCGCGCAGACCGCTCGAATCATAGAGCTGATTTTGCCAGGAGTCGGGATCAGGGTCGTAGGGAATCTGATAATAATCCGCGCGTGCCTGCGTCACCAGGCGCATCTGGTTGGCGGGATCATGGTTGTAGATGAAGGAAGCAAACCCCCCATAACCGTTGCTGGCATCGTGAATGGGAGTTTCAATCGCAGGTTGCAGTCCATAATTGCTGCGATTGCCATTGAGACTGGTGTACCAGGCAAATTTTTGCGAATGGTCTCCCAGGCTGAGCTGGTCGTTGGTCTGGTAAAAGTTGCCTGCCGAAAGCACCAGCTCACCCTGGCGATTGCGCTCAAAGCCGGTACGCGGTGCTATGTCGAAAATTCCGTAGGTGCGATCTCCCAGGCTGGATTGATAGCTCCCCCGGTCCACCTCGAGATAGTCAATGTCTTTGGGATCAATCTGGGGAGCGATGTTGCTGGCGATGTTGGTGTTGGGAATGTTCACCCCATCGATCAGCCAGCTCAGCTCATGTCCGCCTCGCATGTGCAGCATGTCGTGCGTCATATAAGCGCCCGGCACGTAGTCGGTAATCATCGCCATACTGTTGGTCCGGGACGCTCCCGGCGTGTGGGCGATGTCCTCACGGCTGACCAGGGTTGTCGGGGTGAAGCTATCCGGATTGGTCTGGGAGCTGGTCGCGGCGACGGTGACTGACTGTTGTACAGCGGCCACCTCGAGTTCGAAGTGCAAGACCGGAGAAGTATTGGAAGCCACCGTGATGGTTTCTTTCTCCGTGCTGAAACCGGACTGGCCGGCGGTAATGATGTAAACCCCGAGAGGAACCGCCGAGAAGGTGAATTCGCCGTTGGCATTGCTCTTTTCGTTTTCGACGAAATCGGAATTGGCCGCGTGCAGAGTAACGGTCGCGCCCGCAATGGGACGATGACTGGGATCGTGGACCACCCCACGGACGACCATTAACACGCCCGCCTGCGCTACTGGCAGGCACAGCATGGCGGCAACGACGAGGACAAATCGGTACAAGTTGCGAACAGACATTTCTTCCTCCGTGCATTGTGCAGCCGGGACAAGACTCCTTCCCGGCACCGGAACCCGGGGATCCTTCCTGACAACTAACCGATGGGTGCCCCATATCTCGCTCGTTTTTCGCGAGATGTGGGATGCCACAACGCCCGGATCGCAAGTTCTCGTGTGCCCTGGAAATTCAAGGGTCGAGATTTGCGGAATCCCACATCTCGCGAAAAACGAGCGAGATATGGGGCACCCGGCAGTTATCGCGGGGACAGAGCTAGACGGAGAAGGAAGAAGGAGGTCCGCGGGGAGCGGAGCGGCGAAGTATGCGGGTTGCGACAGCATCCGCAATCAACTGCCGGTCGATGTTGGTTACAGCAAGGGCGAAGCTGGTACTGGAAGTGAAATCCGCAGAGATGGTAACGGTGGTGATGGCTCGAAGGCTCTGACTATAAGGGCACGCCGGCTGGCGCAGTGTAGGCGCTGCGTCAGAGGCCGCATCGGCCATATCACCCATGATGCAGGAATGAGCGCCATGAGCGCGGCAGCAAATGGGCAGTAACTGCTGCGGTGCGGCGAGCGCGAACACCGTCGCCGAAGGCAACAATGTCCCGAAAACACACAGCAATACAAGTGCTGCGATCCGCCGCATGCAGTGAGTGTACACGCAGCGGCGGTCCCGGGCACAGCAGCACTGTTTGCGGTATAAAACAAGGATGCAACTTCCCCCGGTCATCGCCGCAGCCATCGACGCCGGCGACACCGTCATTGCATCCAGTGCCCGAGCCGCCCGCGCCCTGCGGCGTTTACACGGCGAAGCCCAACGCAGACAGGGACTCGAAGCCTGGCCATCCGCCGACATCCTGGACTGGGACAGCTGGTTGCACCACCTGTGGCAGAAACAACTGCGCTCCGGCCGCGAGACCCGTCTCTTACTCACAACCCTGCAGGAAGAACAACTCTGGGTCCAGTTGGTCAAGCCGAGCATCGAGGGGCGCCGCCTGATCTCCGTGGCCGGCGTCGCAGAACTGGCACAGCAAGCCTATGCCCTGCTCTGCGCTTACAGCGCGCTCAACTTCCTCCACGGGGAACGCATGGGCGGTCCGGATATCGAAAGCTTTCGCGCGTGGGCGCGCGACTTTGAGCGTACCTGCCGGCAAGAGGAGTGGTTAAGCCGGGGCATGTTGCCGCTGGCCCTGCGTGAAGCAGTCATCGCGGGCCACGTGGAGACAACCGCGCGGCTGGTGCTGACCGGCTTCGATCGCGTCACCCCTGCGCAACAGCAACTGATCGAAGCTTTCCGCGAGCGCGGCCACGACGTCGAAGTAGTCGAAGCCCCTGAAGTCCCTGCAGCCGAAACCACCCTGCTCGTTCAAGCTGTCGATAAACGGGACGAGATCGCAACCTGTGCCCTGTGGGTAAAGAACGAGCTGGCCACAAGCAGCACAGCGCGCATCGCCGTCGTAGTGCCCAGCGTCTCCAGCGTGCGACCCGAGATCGAGAGGCTCTTTCGCCAGATACTCGCGCCCCAGGCAGTTGCCATCGGGGAACGCGACGCGCCCCTCCCCTTCGAATTCTCTCTTGGCGTTCCCCTGGCCGACGTACCGATGGCGCGCAGTGCGCTCTTGCTCTTGCGTTGGATGAACGGAGCCCTTCCGCAAGACCAGGTAAGCTGGCTGCTGCTCTCCGGCTTTCTTCACGAGCAGCAGGACGAACTACTCACCATCGCAGAATTCGACGTCCGGCTCCGTCGCCAGGCAATGAGACAGCCGGAACAGGATCTGGAGACCTTCCTGCAGTCTGCTAACCCGCCCGACAAGCTTCGCCGCAGCCTGCAGGCTGGACGCCGCCTGCTGCCCCAGAACGGCCGGTTGAATTTTACCCAGTGGGTGGATGTGGCGGAGCGAATTCTGGAGGCGGTCCGTTGGCCCGGAGCGCATTCGCTGCAGAGCGAAGATTTTCAGGTGCAGGCGCGGTGGGCGCAGTTGCTTGACAGCGTGGCCGCGCTGGCCTTCGATGGACGCAAGACCGGCTACTCTGAATTTCTCGAAGTGCTCGAGCGGCAGGCACGGCAGACGATCTTCGCACCCGAGTCCCGGGATGCGGCGGTACAAATCCTGGGACCGTTCGAAGCAGCCGGTCTCACCTTCGATGCGCTGTGGTTTTTAGGCGCCGACGATGAAACCTGGCCGGCGGTCGCACGGCCCCATCCGTTTCTTACCCGGTTTTTGCAGCGCACACACAACATGCCGCACGCGGATAGCACTGCCGACTGGAAGCTGGCGCAACAGGTGACCGCCCGCCTCGAAAAAAGCGCGGCCAGGTGCGTCTTCAGCTATCCGTCGCAGAATGGTGACGGCGTCTGCCGCCCGTCGACGCTGGTGGGTTCGGGCGTGCGAAGAATTCAAGCGAAAGCGTTGCGGATCTCGATTGCGGCCGATGAATCCCTGGCGGCAGAAGACGAGCTCTCTGATCTGCTAATGGAAGAGGAGCCGGCCGCGATCCTTCCCTGGCCGATCGAGCAGAATGCCGGGGGCGCTGAAATACTCCGCCGGCAAGCGGCCTGCCCATTCCAATCCTTCGCCACCAGGCGGCTGGACGCCAGGCCGATGGACGCGACCGACTGGGGATTGGAAGCTCGCGAGCGTGGCTCAGTGGTGCACAAAATCCTGGAGGAACTGTGGACGGAGTTGAGGACCCGCGATGCCCTGCTCAACGCCCGCGCAGAAGCCCGGCTGCACGCCATGGTGGAGCAGCACGTGGCTGCTACCTTGCAGAGATACCGCGGCCGTGCACCAAAGCACAGCTGGACTCAGGCTTATCTCGATGCGGAACAGCAGCGGATCGTCTCCCTCATCGAGGAGTGGTTGCACTACGAAGCCAGGCGCTCGGATTTTACCGTCGAAGCCGGCGAAGAGAAGTTGGCGGCAGCGGTGGGAGATCTGAAACTGCAAGTGCGCGTGGACCGCATCGACGCAGTCGCCGGCGGCCGCGTCATCATCGACTACAAGACAGGCCTGCTGAGCGGAGTTTCCTGGGACGGTCCGCGGCCGGACGAGCCGCAACTGCCGCTCTATGCCGGCTTCGGCCAGATCGACCATCTCAAGGGCGTGCTGTTGGCCAGGGTCCGCGAAGACAAAGTGAAATTCATCGGCCGCGTGGAAGACGCCGGAATCGTGAAGCCGGGCGAGGTCAAGTTGACCAGGCCGCCTTACAGCGAAGATATGTTGCGCGGCTGGCAGGACGCCCTACGCGGCCTGGGGCAGCAATTCCTTAACGGCGAAGCGCAAGTCGACCCGAAACAGTATCCCAAGACCTGCGAGTTTTGCGACCTCTCCGGTCTCTGCCGGATTGCCGAAAACGATCCCGACAATACCAGCGACGAGGCGGATGAAAACGATGACTGAACTGCTGTTGCAGCCGGTCGACGAGAGCGCCCGCGCGCAGACACTCGAGACCCGCCAATCCTTTCTGGTGCAGGCTCCCGCTGGTTCGGGCAAGACGGAGCTGCTGACTCGTCGGCTGCTCAAGCTGCTTGCGGAAGTGGATGAGCCGGAACAGATCCTGGCCATCACCTTCACGCTTGCCGCAACTGCCGAGATGCGGGAGCGGGTGCTTAACAGGCTGCACACGGCCCGGGATACGGCGGAGACCAGTGACGAGTCTACGGAAATCAAGCTGGCGCGCCGCGCCCTGGAGAACGACGGCCGCCGCGGATGGAATCTTCTGCAACAGCCAGAGCGGCTTAATATCCGGACCATCGACGCGGTCTGCCTGGACATAGCGCATGAAACTCCCCTGCTTTCGCGGCTGGGTGGATCGCTCTCCCCGACCGACAAACCGCAGCCACTGTACACCCTGGCGGCTCGGCGGACCCTCTCCCATCTAGGGAGTAAGGAGCCGCTATCAAGCGCCCTGGACGCCCTCTTGCAGTTGCGCGCCACCAGCCTGCCCGATTGCCAGAAATTGATCGCCGAGATGCTGGACAAGCGAGACCAGTGGGGCCGCCTGCTCGCTCTCGGCAGATTGGTCGCAGGTCCGCGAAAAGCTTGAAGCGCCACTGCGCCGCACCCACAACGAGGCTATCCAAAAAGCACAGTCACTGTTTGCTCGCCATCCTGAGCACGCGCGGGAGTTGGTGGAAGTCCTGAGCCATGCCTGCAATAACGTAGATCCGGATTCTGATTTGATCACGTTGCAGCATGTTACCGATATTCGCCACCTCACCGATCACGCGCATTGGAAATCGCTATGCGACTTCCTGCTGACCCAAAAAGATGGGTGGCGCGCCACCGTCCCCGCCGGAATAGGATTTCCCACTGGAAGAGCTGGGACCGCGCCCAGGCAGCGCTACAAGGACTTGCTCGCCTCTCTCGACGCGAATCCCGAGTTCCTCGCCATGCTCTCCGAGCTGCGCGCCCTTCCGCCCCAGGCATACACCGAAGAAGAGTCGCAAATGCTGCAGCACATGCTCGTCATCCTGCGCTATGCGATCGCCGAACTGCGCCTGGTATTCGCCGAGCGTGGCGTGGTTGACTTTGTCGAACTAGGTCTCGCTGCGCGCGCAGGTCTTGCTTGACGACGAGGGCAGGTTGAGCGAATCGGCAGACGTCTTCGCCGAGCGATGGCCTCACCTGCTGGTGGACGAGTTTCAGGATACGTCGCGCAGCCAGTACGAGCTCTTCACCTTGATTGCGGGCGGATGGGAGTCCGCGGGTCGAGGCAGCTGCTTCCTGGTCGGCGACCCCATGCAATCGATCTACATGTTTCGCCAGGCCGAAGTAGAGCTCTTCGAACGCACCCGCCGCTACGGCCTGGGCGAAGGAACGGCCGCGGTGCAATTGACACCTCTGCAGTTGCAGACAAACTTTCGTTCCCATGCCGGACTGGTGGACCGCCTGAACGAAATCTTCCAACAGGTCTTCGGGCCCGCGACCGGCCAGGAATACCAGGTGACCTTCGCACCATCGACGGCCCATAGCCCGGCGCCGCGCGGCAGCCTGGGGGTAAAAGTGTGGCCCTTCTTTCGCACGTCCAGACCCAACGCGGAGGAGAAGCGGGCAGTCGACGAAGCGGAAGCCAGACAAGTGGTCAGCATCATCCAGGAGCACTGGCCCGCGGTGGAAGCAGCCCAGCGCAAGGGGGAAGACTTCCGCATCGCCGTCCTGGTGCGCGCACGCAGTCATCTGGATTTGATTGCGCGGAGACTTCGCAAGGCAGACATTCCCTTCCGCGCGCTGGAGATTGAACAGCTAAGCGAACGCCAGGAGGTAAAGGATCTTACCTCGCTCACCCGTGCGCTCCTGCATCCCATGGATCGCATCGCCTGGCTCTCCGTCCTTCGTGCGCCCTGGTGCGGCCTTACCCTCAGGGATCTGCACACCCTCGGCGGCAGCGACGTCAAAAATTATTCCCAGCCCTCAATGCTTGCCCTGCTGCGCGAGCGTGTCCTGTTGCTTAGTGAAGATGGGCAGCGAAGAGCGGCCCGTGTGCTTGCGGTGCTGGAAGACGCGTTGCGCGGCAAGCATCGCCAGGTCTCTCTGGGCCGATGGATAGAACGGACCTGGATAACCCTCGGCGGACGAGCCTGCGTGGACCGCGCGGGTTATGCCAATGTACATGCCTTCTTTGCCATGCTCGAAGATCTAGGCCCGGAAGCCGCCGGGCTCGAGGATCAGATTGCCGAGCTTTGCGCGCAGCCCGATCCGGCTGCAAACGAACGCTGCGGAGTGCAGCTGATGACCATCCACAAGGCGAAGGGGCTGGGGTTTGACGTGGTGATTGTCCCTGGCCTGGGACGCGCGACCCGGACCGAATCGCAACCCCTGCTTCGCTGGCTGGAGCAAACCCGGTTGGTTGGCCCGGAGGAAGAGGAGGAGCGCGAATTCGTGGTTGCACCTATCGGCCGCAACGGGAAACAGGGTGACATCTATGCCTGGATTGGCGACCTGCAAGGCCGGCGGGAAGACGATGAAGCCAAGCGACTGCTCTACGTGGCGGCCACGCGGGCCCGCAAGGAATTGCATCTGCTGGGAACCGCCGTTATCAAAGTCAATAACGACCTAAGCTCAGGAGACCGGCACAGTCTGCTGGGGATCGCGTGGCCGGCTCTCAAAGGCGAGTTTGAGAGAGCCCATGCGGTACAAGAGCCGGCGGTGGATGCTGCGCCGCGACAAGAGGCCTTCGTTTTCCCACCCGCATTTCCAACGATTCAATTGCGCCGCCTGCCCGCACACTGGAAACCTTCGGCTCATGCCGCCGCTCCAGAAGTCCAGAAAGAAAATCAGGAGATCATCGAACGCCCTCGCGGCGCGCTATCCGCGCGCGCGTTCGGCACCGTGGTGCACGCGCTATTGGAGGATCTGGCCAAGCTTCCCGGCATCGACGCCGGTGAAGTATCGCAAGCGATATTCGATGAGGTAGCCGGCTGGCGCGCACGCGCGTTGGCTATCCTGCGCTCCAGCGGGCTGCCGCGAGCGGAGGCTGAGCCGCTGTCAGCAGAGGTGGTGCGGGCGCTGCAGGCCGTGCTTAGCGATCCCACGGGACGCTGGATTTTGGGAGCGCGCGCCGGCGCGAAGAACGAAATCTCGTGGTCAACCTGGGCCGGGGAAGTCGTGCAAACGCTGCGCGGCGATCGCATCTTTCACGCTGGCGCAACGCCTGGTTCCGTGGAAGAGACGCACCTATGGATCGTGGACTACAAGACCGCCCGCCACGGCGCCTCCGGAATCGACGCCTTTCTGGCCGAGGAAAAGCATAAGTACGCCCGCCAACTGGAGTCCTATGCCGAGGTGATGCGCAAGCTACAAGCAAATGCCTTGCCCCTGCGCATGGCCCTTTACTTCCCCCTGTTGACCAGGTTGGTGTGGTGGTAGAAGAAATAAGTTTTTTCTCCAGGCTTAATCTTTTGCTCTCCAAGCTGTATCTATACCGTCAGAACCAAAATTGAGAAAAGGCAAAAGAAAACTTTTACCGCTTTTAGCGCACTTTTATTTGGCAAGAGCGGTTTGACCAAACCACGATCCCCCCCAAAAAAAGGGGGGAAGGGCATAGTTCGCTTAGTTCGCTTAATTCGCTTAGTTCGCATAAGTTCGCTTAATCCGCATAGTTCGCTTAGATTCGCTTAGTTCGCAAACTTTTGCCCAAGTTCCTCATCCGCAACGGAGGTACGGGCTATACAGACTACGGGACAACTCGATGTTGTGTAGGACACGGCTTTGCAAGCTCACGCTTATATCAGGGCACGGCTTCACAGCTTGCGGAAAAAGTCACTGAACGAAGGGCACGGCTTCCACGGCACGCCGGGACAGGTTAGCCGTGCCGTAAGTAGCCACAGCAACGAGGGCTTTAGCCCCTGAGGTACCGCTTTTCCAAGCTTGTACTGCACGAAATTACCGTGAAAAACCGTACCCCAGCGGCTAAAGCCGTCCCCCCGCAGTACATTTACGGCACGGCTGACCTGTCCCGGCGTGCCGTGGAAGCCGTGCCCTTCGTACAAAGCGTTTTTCCGCAGCCTGTTTAGCCGGGTCGTACTTGGATCTCAGCGATGAGGGCCAAAGAGGCCCGGATCATCTTTCAATCGGAGTTTAGTAATAGAGATACTTACGCCACTTATGATCCGAATGGCCGATCATACGCATGATGTGACGGCTGGTGTGCAGCGAGAAGGGACGAGGCTCACGCATCAGTTTGATTTCGCTCAGCTCACTCAGCAGATGATTGCCTTTTCTGCGATTGCAGGAGTGGCAGCAGGCGACCAGGTTCTCCCAGGTGGAGAGACCGCCGCGGGAACGAGGGATAACGTGATCCAGCGTAAGTTCTCCCGCAGGCAGAATGACTCCGCAGTATTGGCAGCTGTTGCGATCGCGCAGCAGGATGTTCTTGCGCGAGAGGGCGCGCGTCTGATGCGGGATGCGGCGATATTCCAGCAGACGGATGACCGAAGGCATGGGAATGCGCAGCAACGCGGCATGCAGAATCGCGCCCTGCTCCTCTTCCGTCTTGGCTACGCCCTTGAGCACCAGGATCAGCGCCCGGCGCGCACCGCAAATATTGATCGGTTCGTACGACGCATTCAGCACCAGCACCGGCTTTTGCATGGTGTAGGCAGAAGAGACCCGTTGACCCGGCCAACCTTCATGCGGCTCAACCGGTTCCTTAGGCAGCGCACCACGGCCCTGCGCGTTTGCTTTCGGCTTGCGTGCGTGGATCATGGCTTTCCCCAAAGACATCTTGATCCTCCGTTACGTATCTTCCAAACCCTACCCGGCCGATTGCTGGAATCCAGTTCGCAAAAAACTGGGATCCCAGGAAGCGACTCCCTCGCGCTGCGCGCGGGCAACCGTCGCCACGCGAACCGAAGCAGCGCCGGCATTCATCAGCACCCGGCTGCAGGCCCGGGCCGTGGCCCCGGTGGTGTAAATGTCATCGACCAACAAAACGTGCTGCCCAGCCAGACGGCCGGGATGAGGCGCAAAAAAAGCGCCACGCAGATTCTGCCGGCGCTGGTGGCTTGTCAGGCCCGCCTGACTCACCGTAACGCGTACGCGTTTCAGCAAGCTGGTTTGCAGATGCAGCCTCCATTGAGGATGCCGGCGGCGCATCTCCGCCATGGCCGCGCGGGCCAACAGTTCAGCATGATTGAAACCGCGCTTGCGCTGCTTGACCAGGTGCATGGGCACGGGGATGACCAGCATCTGCGGGGGCGCGTCCGCGGACGATGCAAACGCTTCGAGGCTATCCGCCAGCAGCCTGCCCAACCGCCGGGCGACCGGTTGCATACCCTCGTACTTGAGCAGGTGAACCAGGGAGCGAAGCTCGCCATGGTAGCCCCCATAGGCCACCGCCTTTACAAAAGCCGGAGCGGCTAAGCGGCATGGCTGGCAGAGAGGCTGGGAATCAGGATGGTCACTGCTGGACGCAGTGGAAAGGTTCGGAATGCCCAGATCTTCTCCGCAACAAGAACAGAGGGTACCGGTTTGGGGAGGAAGTTGCGTACAGCAGAAATCGCAGATGGGGACGCGGGTGAGACGCAGGAGCGAACGGCCACAAAGGGTACAGGAGGAGGGAAACAATGCACAAGACAGGCTGTCCGCGGGACTTCGCAGCACACGCACAACAGCCCGCCAAACCGAAGTTTGCGCCAGCGGGACGTCGAGAGTCAGGGAAATCCTCTGACCAGGAAAGACGCACCTCACAGCCGGCCGGCGAGGCTAGCAGCTGCCCTGCCGCCGATGGCTAGAGTATACGGGCAAGTCCAGGCTTAACGCCACCCCTGTTTAAGCGGCCTTCCGCGCAGGTTCACGCGGCGCAACCCGCTTACCGGCAATAGTGGAAGCGACGCCGGCGACTACCAGCGCGGCTCCTGCGTACTGCAACGGCGACGGCCGCTCCTGCGCCAGCCATGACCCTAGCAGCAATGCAACCAGGGGATTGACGTAGGCATAGCTGGCAACACGGGTCACGGGATCCTGCTTGATGAGCCAGACATAGGCGCTGAAAGCAATGACGGACGCAAAGAGGATGAGATAGCCCATGGAGAGCGCAAGATGCCAATTCCATTGCCGGGAAAGACGCGGCAGCGTGCCCAGTTCCCCGCTTCCGGCGGAAAGCAGAAAGAGGAAGGTGCCTCCCCAGAGCATCTGCAGTCCGGAACTCATGCTGAGTTGCCGGGGCAGATCGAGATGGCGGCTGGCAATCGTGCCCCCAGCCCAGAAGAAACACCCCAACAGCAGGACCAGCGCCGAGGTACTGAAACTGCTGTGATGAAAGCCGGTGGGAATCATGAGCACGATGACCCCGGAAATGCCGAGCATGATGCCGGCCAGCGCCTTGGCGTTCGGCCGTTGCCCGCCGGAAAACCACCACTCCGCGAGCAGGACCCAGACTGGAATGGTCGCAGCGATCACGGCGGCCAGGCCCGAAGGCACTTCCTTCTCCGCCCAGAAAAGGCAACCGTAGTCGCCGGCAAACATGACCAGGCCGAGGATCGCGGTACCCATCCACTGCCGCCGGTTGGGCTGCGGCATCCCACGCCAGCGGCTGTAACCGTAGAGAATGGCGCCGGCGCACAGAAATCGAAAGCAAGCCGCAAAGAAGGGCGGAGTGACCGCAACCACCTCTCGAATGGCCAGGAACGATGCACCCCATAGGATGTAGATAGCAGCGTAGGCGAGCAGCTTGCGGATGGCCATACGCTAGATTAAAGCGGATTCCGCCCAGTCGAGATACAGTTGTTTGCAATCCTCGGGAGGATCATCGAGTGCCGGCAACGCCACCAGCTTTTCAACCCTTCGTCCCCGCTACGGAGACCCGCCCTGAACTAACCACCCGCGCGCTGGTGCTGGGGTGCATCTTTGGACTGCTCTTTGGCGCGGTGACCGTCTATGTCGGCCTGCGCGCGGGTTTGACGGTGGGTGCGTCGATCCCCATCTCCGTGCTCTCGATCAGCGTCCTGCGGGCGTTCGGACGGGCGTCGATCCTGGAAAACAATATCGTTCAGACCACCGGCAATTCGGGGCAGTCGATCGCGTCCGGCGTGATCTTCACCTTGCCGGCGTTGATCTTTCTGGGCTTCAATCTGCAGTACTCTCGCATATTTCTCCTGGCGCTGCTGGGTGGCCTGCTGGGCGTGCTCTTTATGATCCCGTTACGGCGACAATTAATTGTCGAGGAGCATGGCCGGCTCACCTACCCCGAAGGCACGGCCTGCGCCGATGTCCTGCTGGCGGGCGAGCGCGGGGGCTCCTTTGCCGGGCGCGTTTTTCTGGGGCTTGGTTTGGGCGGTATCTACACCTTGTTTCAGAATGAAAATCTGTTTGGCGTGTGGCCGGGGACGCCTGACTATCAGCCACAGTGGCTGAAGGGTTCCGCGATTCGCGCGGATGTCACTCCCGAATACCTTGGCGTGGGGTACATCATCGGGCCCAGAATCGCGGGGTTGCTTTTTTCCGGGGGTGTTTTTTCCTGGCTGGTTCTTATGCCGGCCATTTATTTCTTCGGCTCCCACTTTCCTGAAGCGATCTATCCCGGGACCAAGCCGATTGCGCAGATGTCTCCCAGCGATCTCTGGGCTTCCTATATCCGCCCCATGGGCGCCGGTGCGGTCGCAGCATCAGGGCTGATCACGTTGATCAAGACTATGCCGACGATCTTTGGCGCCTTGCGCGCTGCGGCTGGAAACCTTCGCCAGAGCGGTGGCGTTAAGAGCGCTCCCCTGCGCACGGAAGATGATCTGCCCTTCAGCGTGGTGGCCGGCGGATCTGTGGTTCTGGTGTTGATGATGTTTTTCTTCCTCACCTTCAAGCCAGTGCCGGGCGCGCAGGTGAGCTGGCTCGCTAACCTTGCGGCCGCGGTGCTGGTGGCTATCTTCGGGTTTCTCTTCGTGACTGTCTCTTCCCGCATTGTGGGTTTGATTGGCAGCTCTTCGAATCCGGTCTCGGGGATGACGATCGCCACCCTGATGGCAACCTCCGCAATTTTTCTGGTGAATGGATGGACGGCCCCTGCTTTCGGCGCCCTGGCTATCACGATCGGGGGCGTGGTGTGCATCGCGGCCGCCAATGCAGGCGATACTTCTCAGGATCTCAAGACCGGCTATCTGATCGGTGCGACTCCACGCAAGCAGCAGATTGCTTTGGTGGTGGGCGCCTGCGTTTCGACACTGGCCATCGGAGCGACGCTGCAGTTGATGAATAAAGGACTCGCGGAGTTCCGCCAGACCGCGAGGCCTTGGGATATGGCCGTTGCTCACAGTGGAGTGCAGGTTGAGGAGCAGCACTTTCACCAGGCGCAGATTCGGGTCATCCAGGGCGATAAGACTGTCGCAACTCGCTCAGGCAGTGGCTATGTGTTGCTGAATGCGCTCAATTCTCCCGAGTTGGCGGACGGTAAGTATCTTTACAATCCGCAGACGCAGCAGATCGAGGTGCAGTGGATCCAGGGGATCGGAAGCGAGAAGGCCGCGGCTCCGCAAGCGCGGTTGATGGCCACGGTGGTCAATGGAATCCTGGGCCGCAAGCTGCCTTGGGGGTTGGTGTTGCTGGGAGTCTTCCTGGTGATTGCGGTGGAGCTGCTGGGGATTCGTTCCTTGTCGTTTGCGGTGGGTGCGTATCTGTCGATCGCGACCACGCTGGCGATTTTTACCGGTGGCATCGTCCGGTGGATGATCGATCGAGCGGTGGATAAGGCACGCGGGGATACGATCGAAAGCGAGAGTGAGATAAGTCCGGGATCGCTCTATGCCAGCGGGCTGATCGCGGCCGGTGGGATCGTGGGGCTGATGGGGGTCGCGCTAAAGCTGTACGAAACTGCTGCGGGTAAAGAGGATGTGCTGTTACTGCCGGCGACTAATCCCCTGCATCACGATTGGGTGTCGGTGCTGATGTTTGTGCTGCTGGCTGGTTCGCTCTATTACTTCGCGCGTAAGCCGCTTAAGAGTGGGGAATAGAAACAGCAGGTCCACTCAGCTACTCCTAATGACACAGGTGGAAGCGACTCAAGTTTAGTGCCGCGCCTACGGCGCTCAGGTCATCTTCGGGATTGATCCCCGGCCCTTCCGGGCTGGGCTGACGTTTGGACGACCGGCCCTCTGGGCCTCGCTTCCATGGCGATTTTTGCAGTGTCATTTCTCCTAGTGACAAAGAAAGGCGCGTTGAGTGCTGTGGTATCCCACTCAAGCCCAAAAACAGGGCTTGACCCCGATTTTCTGCCACGCTGTACTAGAAAGGTCCGCCTGTGCGCCTTTCATTAAGGAAAGGCGCATGGAGTGTACCAACGCCACAAGCCTCCGCAGGAAATCGGGGCAATGGGGCACCCAACTTCTGGTCATTCGGAGCTGTTCCTTGCTCGGGTGTTTAGCCCGCGTGATATGCGCGCTGTTTCCAGGTGACTTGTTGGCCGGCAAGCTTGAGCAGCAGGGCGTACCACTGAATGGCGAGCAATAGAGTGACGCCCAGTGGATGCAGGCAGGCGCCGAACAAAGGCTGGCGGTATTTCCAGACGGAAAGCAATCTCGGCACAAAAGACGCTGCCAGGGCGGCCAGGATGAGCCATCGTCCAGCTTCACTGTATAGCCCCGGAGCAACGAGCAGCGACAAGGCCAGAAGAAAGGGAAGGATCTGGCCGCAGAAAAGCAGGAACGTAAAAGGTAGGATACGCGCCGGCGAAGCCATCCCTTCAGTCGCATTCTTGGCCAATCCCCGCCAAACCTCTGTCGCGTTGTGATACATGCGGCAGGTGGCTAGATGGGTCAGGTCGGCCATATCGGTGCGCAGACCGTGACGGCGAAAGAGCTGCGGGAGCATCAGCCCGTCATGCATCGTGGTGCGGATCTGTGCGTGACCACCGGTCCTGCGATAGGCATCGCGGCGCACCATGAGGAACTGGCCGCAGCCAGCCGCGAAGCCGGGTGCACAGAAAGTACGCATGCCGGCCAGCGGCAGATAGGAAAACAACACGAAGTGGATCAGCGGCACCAATAAGCACTCCAGGGGGGTCTCCGTCTCCTGACGGGGAAAGCCGCTGACCAGATCGGAGCCGGAACCCGCCAGGAATGCGGCCATACGAACCAGTGCCTCGGGAGCTAGACGCACATCCGCGTCAAGAAAACATAGGACGTTGAAACGGGCCATGCCCGCCAGCGCGTCGCAGGCGTGCTGCTTGCCATTCCAGCCGCCAGGCAGCGGAGGCGAAGACTCGAGGCGCACCCGCGGATCCTGAGCGGCGAAGCTGTGTACAATTTCGGCCGTGCGATCGGTAGAGGCATCGTCGAGCACGATGATCTCGATCTGAACTCCGCGTGAGGCGAGCAAGCTGGTCAGCGATGCGGCAATGACGCGTTCTTCATTGCGGGCAGGGATGAGCACCGAAATGGCATCAGGCAGAACGCAGTGTCCCATTTCTGCACAGCTGCCGGCTCCAGGCTCGCGATAAAGAAGCATGTTCCACACCCAGAGCACGGCGGGCACAGCCGCGCAGCAGAAGGCGAGTCCGGTGAGCCAGGTGTCACTCATAAACGGCGGATGCTCCCGTGGCTTCCTTGATACACGCGCCCGCTCAGCAGGGCAAGGGACTTCTTTCATGCACCCTACGGGCCGTGGCTCGACCCTGACGGATAAGATCGGGCAACCCCACTCCGTGGTACGCGCTGCCCACCAGGTGAAGACCGGGCATTGTGGCCACCAGCGATTCGAGCTCCGCCATGCGTTCCAGGTGGCCGACGGCGTATTGCGGCAGGGATTTTGGCCAGCGGCGCACTACCGTTTCTGAGGCTTCCGGTAAGGGGCCGAGGACGCGGCTCAGTTGCGATCTCGCGCGCTCGACGAGCTTATCGTCCGCTTCGCCCAGCAGAGCATCGCCGCTATCTCCGCCGAAGAAGGCCCGCAGCAGCACTGCCCCTTCCGGGACGCGGCCGGGAAACTTTTGATGCACGAACGTGCAGGCCAACAACTGATGCGAGGGCCCGCTTTCGCCACCGAAAGCCTGGGGAACGACAAACCCAAAACCGCCCGGGATGCGCAGGTGCGCTGCTTGGGCGGGTGCGAAGGCAAGCGCCACCACGATGGCCGAGCTGGCCTGTTGGGGCAGCAGGCCGGCCATGCGGGCGCCTTCGCCGAGAGGCCGCAGCAATGCCTGGGTAACGTGCGGTGGGGTGGCTAAGACGACCGCATCAAAACGATCTTCACCCGCGGCGGTCGCGAGCCGCCAACTTCCGCGATCTGCCTCGATCCGCAACATTGGCGTCCGTAAGCGCAAAGATGCGGAGGGCAGCTTCGCAACCATGCGCTCGATCAGCGTCTGCAGCCCACTGGCGAGGGTGGTGAAGATGGCTGGAGGGGATTGCTGCACGCGCCGCTGCACAGCCTGGATAAGGCTTCCCTCCTCCGCTTCCATGCGGACGAACGCAGGCATGACGGCGCGCACACTGAGCTGCGTGATATCGCCTCCGAAGACAGCAGCCAGCAGCGGACCGGCTATGGTGCGGGCTACTTCTTCTCCGAAGTGGCGGTGTACGAAGTCGGCCACGGATTCGTCGTGATCGGGGGCCGATGCTTTGAGCTCAGCGGCGCGCTTTGGCTCCTGCTGATAGGCGAGCAGGGCCTGCGCACTAAATAGCGGCGATTCCAGCAGCGGGCCCCACCTGGCCGGGACCATCATGCGCATGCCGTCCGGGATGGGGACCAGCTGCGCTTCCCTGCCCTGCTGCACATACGTGCGCCGCGACTGATCATTGGAAGCGATGATCTGGTCTTCGAGGCCGAGCTCCACTGCCAGTTCGCGGGCCCACGGTTTTTCGGTTACCCAGGAGTCGGGACCGCACTCGATGACGAAACCCTGGCTGCGAACGGTCTCTACGATGCCGCCCAGGCGGTGTGACGCTTCAAAGAGGGTGAACTCCACTCCGTCACAGGCCAGTTGATAGGCAGTGGCCAGTCCGCTGATCCCACCCCCCGCGATAGCAATGCGTTTGGGTGCACCACTGCTCATAAGGCGGCGACGGGGGAGGAGACAGAATGCGCGGCGAGGCGGGCGAAGCCTTGCCGGGCCAGATCCTCGAGCGCCGCAGTCAGGAGAGGAGAGCCATTGAGCGACTCCGGGCGCACGACTTCCAGGCCAATGCCGGCTGCGTAGTCGCGGAAGCCGATGTCGATGTCGTAAAGGATCTCGACGTGGTCGCAAAGGAAGCCGATGGGCTGGATCACAACCGCCGAGTGGCCTTCCTGGCGAAGAGCGGTGAGCGTGTCTTCTACCGTGGGACCGATCCAGGTAGCCCCCGACATGCCCTGGCTCTGGAAGGCGAAGAACCAGTCGGCCTCGGTGAGGCCTAAGGGCGCGAGCAGGGAGGCCACATTGGCCGCGGTGCGCTTGGCTTCCACCGGATACGGGTCGGGCTCCGGCTGGCCTGCGGCCGCTGGAGGCTGCGCCTGGATGGTTCTGCAGGGGACGCTGTGCGCGGTAAAGAGCACGGGCGCCATGGCGCCGATGCGCGCAGAGAGAGTTTGCCAGACCGGCTGCAGGTGTTCGGCGAAGGCCTGCGCGAGTTGGGGGTGGTCGGCCCAGCCTTCGATGAAGTCCATCTCGATGGCGCCTCCCGCTTCGGCAAAGGCGGCGCGGCGATAGAGTCCTACGCTGGTGCGGGAATTCTGGGGTGCAAGGCAGATGGCAACCGCGGAGGTTATCCCATCCTCACGCATCTGGCGCACCACGTCCGCGATGTAGGGCTTCCAGTTGCGCATGCCCACATAGACGGGGAGATTGAGCGCGTCTGAGAGCAAGCGCCCTTGCTCCAGGGTGAGCTCGGTGAGCGGGCTTGCACCAATGAGACTGTAACGGTGACGAATCTCTTCGACCACGGATTCGGGCATGGGCCGCCCACTGGTGATATTGCGCAGGTATTCGGGGATCTGATCGAGCGACTGGGGCGTTCCATGGGCGAGCAACAGAACTGCGTGGCGCTGGGGTGCTGCATCAGGCATGGGCAGGGGCTCCCGTCGTTGGGTTGGCGCTGAACTCACGCACGTACTTCACCACACGCTGCACATTTTCGACCGGGGTGCCGGGAACAATGCCGTGTCCCAGATTGAAGATGTGCCCGGGCCGGCCGCCGGCCTGGGTAAGTATCTGATGCACGCGATCTCGGAGTAGATCTTCTCCGGCAAAAAGAGTGATGGGGTCGAGGTTGCCCTGCACCGCAACCGCGTGGCCGAGGGCAGACCAGCCCTGGTCCAGGGGCACTCGCCAATCGAGACCGATCACGTCGGCGCCGGTCTCGCGCATGGCGGGCAAAATGGTTGCGGTGTCCACGCCGAAGTAGATCACCGGCACTCCCAGGGCCTGCACTTTGCGCACTAACCGGGTGGTCACCGGGAGGACGAAATCGCGGTAATCGGCGGGGCTGAGAGCGCCGGCCCAGCTATCGAAAATCTGGATGACGTCGGCTCCCGCTTCCACCTGCTGGGCTGCATACTCGGCCAGCACGGAAGCAAGCTTCTCGAGCAAGAGCTGCCACACGGGTGGGTCCCGGTACATGAGGGTTTTGGTGAAGATGTAATTGCGCGAGCCAGCGCCCTCAATCATGTAGCTGGCAAGGGTGAAGGGCGCTCCGCAGAATCCGATGATGCCGATGCGATCCTGGAAGTGGGCTACCACCTTGCGTATGGCCTCGGCCACGTAGCCGAGCTCGTGCGCGCGATCAATGCGCAGGTTCTCCACATCGCCGGCAGTACGGACGGGGTGGTGGATTACGGGACCTTCCCCAGCCAGGAATTCGAAGTCGAGACCCATGCCCTCCAGGGGTAAGAGCAGGTCGGCAAAGATGATGGCGGCGTCGACGTCCAGCTTCTCCGCGGCGGTGATGGTTACCTCGGCGGCAAGGTCTGGGTTCTTGCAGATTTGCAAGAGCGAATGGTGCCGGCGTACGGCTTGGTATTCCGGCATGTAGCGGCCGGCTTGGCGGAGGAACCATACCGGCGTCCGGTCCACGGGCTGGCGTAGGCAGGCGCGTACAAAGCGGGTGCCACTGGAAAGACCGGCGCTGGGTTCGGTGGGGTGTCGCTGGAGTAGGGTTTTTTCCGACATGCTGGCCTTCAATACTTGAGGTTAGCATTTTGGGTGGCGGTGGGTTGAGGTTGGGTTTTCTGGGATGAAAACTCGACTGAGCCCAGCGTATGTCGGCGTAAAAACTCTGGCCGGGTTCGCCCCGCCTTTTTTGGCCCAGGTACGCTATGGCGAACCTTGATTGGGCACCCGTCCCGTTCCAACAACTTTTTGGGCCCGTCGAGGAACAGGAGTCAAGAGCCGTGGTATCCCACATCTCGCGAAAAACGAGCGAGATGTGGGGCACCCGTCAGTTGTTTCTGGGAAAGGTCTTTAGGGGGCGGTGGAGAAGCCGAAGATGGTCACCTCATGGTAGGTTTGGCCTGGCTTTAGCTCACTCGTGGGGAACTTGGGGTGGTTGGGGGAGTCGGGAAAATGCTGGGTTTCCAGGCAAAAGCCGGAGTGCTTCGCGTAAACGTGACCATGCTTGCCGTGGAGGGTTCCGTCGAGAAAATTGCCGGAATAAAACTGTACCCCGGGCTGGGTGGTTTCCACGGTCAAGACGCGCCCCGTGGTCGGCTCGACCACGCGCGCGGCCTGCTGCAGAACGCCGGTCTTGCCGTTCAGGACGTAGTTGTGGTCGTAACCCCCGCCTAACTTCAGCTGCTCGTTATCGTCGTTGATGCGGGCTCCGATGGCGGTTGGATGATGGAAGTCCAGCGGCGTTCCTGCGACCGGGGCCAGCTCTCCCGTGGGGATGAGCCCGGAGTCAACGGGGGTGTAGCGGTCTGCAGGAAGCATCACCAGGTGGTTGAGAATGTCTCCCTGGCCCTCGCCGGCAAGGTTGAAGTAGCTGTGATTGGTCAGGTTCAGAACCGTGTCTTTATCTGTGGTGGCAAAGTACTCGATCTTGAGCGCATGCGCCTCCAGGGTGTAGCGCACCCGCGCGGTCAAGGTGCCGGGAAAGCCCTGATCGCCATCCTTGCTGACCAGGGTGAGCTCGACTCCATGGGGAATTTCCTTGCCTTGCCATAAGAGCTTGTCGAAGCCTTTTATTCCCCCGTGCAGGGTGTTGGCACCGTCGTTGGCCGGAAGCTGATAACGCTTGCCGTCCAGGGTAAAGGTGGCGTGGGCAATGCGGTTGCCGTAGCGCCCGACGATGGCTCCGAAGTAGCTCTTGGGGTCGGCGGTGTAACCAGCCAGGGATTCGTAACCAAGGACGATGTCTGCGACCTTGCCGGTGCGGTCAGGCACCTCGAGGGACACCAGCCGCGCGCCGTAGGTCATGACGCGGGCCTTAATCGCACCCTCTTCGAGGGTGTAGATCTCCACCTTGGTTCCATCCGGCATATTGCCGAATTCAGACTTGGTCACCTTCGCCTCCAGATGCGATGCCAACGGCATGAGTGTCAACCACAAACAAACACAGTGCAGTATCTTGAATTGCTTCAACGGTCTGGCCATCCTCGAGACTCCTTGCATCTCTTTCGCGCACAGCTCGACGAGAGCCGCGTCTTCAAACCGTAATGGATACTAAAGCATTTTGCTGTTCGCTGTATCCGCCACCGGGACGGTTCGTAGAGAGCAACGGCGGAAGTGCTCTAAAGCATTGATTTAACGCTATCAAGCGGCGAAATGAGGGGTTCGGGTATTACCAGTCACGAGTACCTTTAATCCGGCCATTGTTACCCAATAGTTGTAGCCAGCAGCGCGTGAGCCGCTATGCTACGAAACAAGCGGTGGTTCTGGACGACTGCTTGTTGATTCTTCGGGGGAGGGATTCAATTGAAGCAGCCGGCTACGAATCACCGCGAATATATTTCCACAAACGTCGAGGTCACGCTTGACGACGCCCGGGCCACAGCCCTGGAACGCATCGTTAGCCTCTCGATGGACTACCAGCGGGGCGTGGGCCTGGTGCAGTTCCGCAACGGCGTGGACGCCGTGATTGCCTCCACGGACTACCGTCAACTGATCGAGAAATTGCTTGAAATACTCTAACGCCATTGCCGAGCTGGGTTCGACCGCGCGACGCCGCCTGGCGTCCGCCGGTTACCACGAGCCGATTGTGTCCCTGCTGTGGACCAGGCCCGTCCAGCTCAGCTTGCACCTGGCCAAGCTGTCCTTCTGAACCCTGACCGGGAATAGATCCTCGCTTCCTGAGTTATGATAAAGCGGCTGCGGAGCTGTCGTCATCGCCTGTCGTCATCGCCCGGGAGCGCAGATCTCATGAGGACAGAAAACCCATGGTCAATTATCTTGAACTGCCGGTAGGGGAGAAGAGCCCCGAGGTCATTAACGCGGTTATCGAAATTCCGGCCGAGGGCATTAACAAGTACGAGTACGACAAGACGCTGCACGTCTTTCGCCTCGACCGTAATCTGTATTCCCCGGTGCATTATCCCGGCGACTACGGCTTCATCCCCTCCACGCTGAG
Organism: uncultured Acidobacteriaceae bacterium; assembly: GCA_963785315.1. Classification (GTDB taxonomy): domain Bacteria; phylum Acidobacteriota; class Terriglobia; order Terriglobales; family Acidobacteriaceae; genus PALSA-350. The sequence goes on from CAWAUX010000014.1 coordinate 95,629, forward strand.
CGAGGATGGCGATCCGCTGGATGTGCTGGTGCTGGTGGATGCGCCCAGCTTTCCCGGCTGCGTGATGCAGGTGAGGCCCATCGGCCTGCTGGAAATGCTCGATCAGGGGGTACCGGACGAGAAGGTTCTGGCCGTGGGCAAGAATAATCCGCGCTACGCCGATGTGTGGAATTATTCGGAGATTTATCCCCACATGCTCAAGGAAATGACGCATTTTTTCGCCATTTACAAGGATCTTGAGGGCAAGCGGGTGGAAGTCAAAGGGTGGCACGACGCGGCCTACGCGCGCACCAAAGTGCTGGAAGCTGTGGATCGCTTCAAAGAGAACAAGGCCGCCTCCAAAGTCGACGGAAACCGCTGACAGAAAGATTTTGCCGGCGGGGCCCAAAACGGGCTGTGTTGCGCCTTTCTTTGCGGAAAGCCGCGTTGATTTCACTGGCCCCACGACCTCCACAAAAAATCCGGGGTTTCGCTTCGGATATAATCCCTGCAGGGAAACCCCGGAGAGATGGCCGAGTGGCTGAAGGCGGCGGTTTGCTAAACCGTTGTAGGGGCTAACACCTCTACCGGGGGTTCGAATCCCCCTCTCTCCGCCATACCTTTCCAGTCGTTATCTTCCGCTAACAGAAGGTGCCGCCCAGGAAGCGTCGCTGCCTTTCTCGGCATAGACTGCATCCCCTCCGCGGAGCCCTCGGCTCGAGCACCAAAGACCCTGCTGATGGTAGACCTCCTGGCTCATGTTGGCGAGGAAATCCGACTTCGCTCGGTTGGCTGCTTCAGCGTCAACCGTCGCCCTTCTTGATGACTCCTCTGCCTTGCGCGCGGTAACATCCGTGGCAAATTTCACCATCTGGCGTTTTTGCAGAAAACCCGAGGCCGACTCCCCCTCCCATCAAAACCATCAAGCAACTGCCACTGAGCCATATCGATCGGTCCGCGCAGACATGCAAGACTCTAAAGCACACAGCCGTTTATGTTTGTAAGTTCTTAGCAGTGGGGCGGAGCGCGGGGAACTCTGCCTCACGAGATAGAACTGCCTTCGGGCGGCGGGGCATTGCAAGTACAACTTTCCGGCTATGAACTGCGCCTTGAGGACGCCGAAAAACCTTGTAGGGCCTTCTTACGCTCTCGCTCCAGTTTCCCGGATACAAGATAGGTGGCAAAGTGAGTCAAGCAGGCATTCTGGTCGTCGATGACGATGCCGACATACGGCAAGCCCTCCAATTACGTCTCCGCGCGAACGGCTACGATGTTCATTGTGCAGAAGACGGAATCGGAGCCATTTCTGAAGCAAGCAAACATACGCCAGACTTGATCGTACTGGATCTCGGCTTACCGGCCGGGGATGGATTCGAGGTCCTGGATACATTGAGAGCAAACCTCAATCTCTCGTCCATCCCGGTCATCGTCTTATCAGGGCGTGACCGGAAAGCAAACGAAGAACGTGTACTCAATGCCGGCGGCAGAGCTTTCCTGCAAAAACCGGTTCAAACGAATGAATTCCTGGCCATAGTTCGGCAAACGCTCGATGAAAAGCGCCAGAAATCCGGGGGGGTGCATGACCTGGACCATCCGGGTACCCTTCGCGTTTAATCATTAGCAAGCTGCGAGACCCAGACAATGATTTAGCCAGCCGGTCTTTCTCTCCATCCATTCAGATACAACAGGCACTCCGTTTGGGGCCGAGGAAATCTTTTTCTGCTCACCATTGAGACCTGTCGTCTGGCGGCGGGGGAGGATTCACCAGCGTTTCGCCCAGCGGCCCTCGGTCCAATCCTTGCTGGTCCAGCACATGCAGCGAGACACGAGCTGTACCAGCCGGAGCCTGCACGGTGGTTTGCAGTTTGACCGGCTGCAACGGCGTCACCGAGTCCAGTGTCGCCGTGCCGAGGGCTGAACCACCGCGGCTGTAATAACGCGCAACTAACTTGCCTGCGTAGAACACGCCGAACTCTCCAGTGAGCACTAGCCCATGCGGCGTGCCGGCAACAGCCAGCGGTTGGCCCACTACACCGGCGTAGGCGGCTGTCTGGAAATCCTCACCCATCCGCGTGGGATACCACTGCGTATCCATTGCGTAGCTTTCGCCGGGAGCGAGTTCTATCATCGGACTGTTCACTTCCGCCTCCATGTAATAGATCGGCGGCCCGGCATTAGCAGGCGCAGGGGCATTGTGGGGGCGCGTACCGGTGGTATAGAAAAGCATGGTTGCCTTGCCGGGGTATTGCGCCGTGGGCTGATAGCGGGCGCGCTCGACCATGGTGTATCCGGTGGCACCATCCACGACCGCCAACCAGCCGGCGGGCGAGTCCACCCAGACTTCTCCGCCAAGATCACCCCAATGCAGCCGGAACAGGCCACCGCTCACGGAATAGCTCGGATTCTGCGCCATCCCGCTGACCACTTGATAGCTTTTCAGAAAAACGCTGGCCGGGTTCGCCGGAGTTAAACCCCAAAACTTTGGATTGAACTGGTTGGGGTCGTCTGGCGCCGCAGCGTTGTACTCCGACACCGATTGCTCCGACCACGTCTGCGGGTATCCGGTCACGTTCTTCATCACGGCGTGGAAGGAGATGACAGGCGAGCCGGCGGTTATGCTGATGTCGCGGACATACTGCTGGCCGATGGCTGGATCCACCGGGCCAGTCAAGCGCACAGTGCATTGTTCGCCCTGCGACAGCACTTGAAGCGAAAAGGGCGAATTGTCCAAGGGTTCTCCGCCTGCACCCGCCCAGTGCTGCTCGTCCTGCTCCCCTTCGGGCATCGGCCAGATCTTGTCTCCGCCGTAGTTGTTCCAATGCTGCCCGGCCGTTTCAGGCGGGATCACTTGTCCTTTAAGCTGCTGATTGACAAAAAGATAATCATGGCCGCCGAAGGTGACTTGCATCAGCCGTCCGCCGAGTTGCGGAACAATTTCCAGCTTCACCCACTGGTTGGCCAGCTCTTCGGCCTTCCACCCCAGGTAGTCCGCGGCTTGCACAGTGCAATTGGCTTTTGCACCCGCCTGAGCCAACAGGGTCGAGCCCGAGAGCGACCCCAGTACTACAGCAAAGAAAAATAATCCCAGAGCATACTTTGTGGCTCTGGCAAAACTGAAATGCATTGGTTATCCCCATGATCATTGAAACATGATCATGGAAAAAGGAGGAGACGCATGCAACCGTTCATTGTTTTCTCCTGAATGCCACACTCCAGCCAGAAAGCCTGGGCAGGCTTTGCGGCTCACTCCGCCGGCAGCCTGCGCGAAATGCGTCCCGGACAAATTACTTAGACAGCACATCGAAATCGACCTGTGACATTTCTCTGGAAATTTTCCCTGGAAATGTAGTCCAATGTACCAACCCCAAGGGGCGATGTACCAACCCCAAGGACAATGTACCAACCCCAAGGGACATGCCCGGCCCCGCAAGCCTAAATACTGGTCTATTCAAAGATCGAATGCAGAGCCGTACCCACCATAATTTTCCTGGCCAGCCAGGAGTTGATAATAGGAGCCCACCATGAAGAAAGCGCTAGTTGCTTGTCTCGTCCTACCGTTGAGCCCATTGTTCCTCCGGGCCCAGATCGCGAACAACACTTCACTCGTTGGCACCGTAAGTGACGCGGGCGGTGGCGTCATAAGCGGCAGTAAAGTAACCGCCGTGGAAGAGAACACCAAGGTTCAATCGACAGCGGTTACCAACGGCACGGGATACTACGCGATTACTTTCATCCAGCCCGGAACATACGACATTACGGTCGAGCAGTCGGGCTTCAAGACGGTCACCAAGACAGGTGTCGTCGTCCCGATAGACCAGGCCATCCGGACAGACTTCGCGCTGTCCGTCGGCTCAGTGGAAAGCGTGGTCACGGTGACGGCGAATACGCCACCCCTGTCTACTGATGACGCAACCCTGGGCGAGACGTTCAACACCCGCGCGGTAGAAGATCTTCCGATCAGCGGCCACAATGCGCTCGAGGTCGCTTCCCTGGCCTCAAACGTCTATATCGGCTCAGCAACCAACTACCAGGGCAACCCTCCCGGTGAAGACTTCATAGGCGCGGGCCAGCGCGAGATTCAGAACGCCCTCTCTCTCGATGGCGTCTCCATCGTGAACAACCTGATCACGACCACCCCGGACCACCCGCCGGCGGATATGATCTCGGAAACCCAGATGCAGAGCGGCAATTACACAGCGCAGTACGGCTCCTATCTCGGAATCCACATCAACCTGGTGAGCAAGAACGGCACCAACGATCTTCACGGCGCGGTCTACGAGTATGTGGAGAACACGGCCCTGAATGCAAATGTGTTTACTGCCGCTCCGGGCAGCAAGAAGCAGGTTCTGCACTACAACCAGTACGGCTTCCAGGTAGGAGGCCCGGTCTACATCCCAAAGCTGTACAACGGCCGCAACAAGACGTTCTTCTTCGGCTCCTACGAGAAACTCAAACAGGTTGGTCAGGCAGCCAGCATTGTCTCCGTGCTCACGCCGGCGATGGAAAACGGCGACTTCAGCGCGGCTGGCATTCCGCAGCTCCATGATCCAACTACCGGTCTGCCTTATCCTAACAACCAGATTCCAGCGGCTGAGTTAGCGACGCCAGCCGCGGCAATCTCCAAGAAATATGAAGCCTACATGGTAGCTCCGAATCAGCCAGGCATTGCCAGCAACCTGAACAACGACTATCCGAGCGATCTGACGATCACGCAATCCATCGATCGCATTGACGAAAATATCGGCGATAAGATCAAACTCTTCGGTCGCTACTACTACCAGGACTTGACCTTCGTGAACGGCTCTAACTTTGCGGCCAATGCTTCCAACGGACCGACCAACAGCCGGAATTATGCGTTTGGCTACACCCAGGTCATCACCCCGAGACTGATCAATGATCTGCACTTCGGGGTAAACAAGCTGATCTCGGAAAACCTGAACTACTGGTACACCGCCGGGCTCAAGAATGCCGGAACCAGCCTCGGTATCCCGGGTTTTACCGGGGATACGCTTTACAACAACCCCGGCGTTCCGGTGATTACCATCACTAACTTTACCGGCGTCGGCAATGCGGGCAGCAACTGGTTCCAGGACGATCGCACCTACGACTTATACGATCAATTGAGCTACTCCAGGGGCAAGCACAACATTATCGTTGGGGCAGAGTTCCGCCGTCTGACCCTGGGCCGCGAAGCCACAAACAACCCGCTTGGCGTCATCAATTTCTCTCCTACCTCGTGCAAGCCTAACCTTGCAGGCGATTGCCCTACACCACTGGTCAGTACGGGATATTCCGCCGCGGACTTCGTGCTGGGCTATGCCAACGGTGATACCACCCCGATCGATACCATCAAGGGTTCCGTGGGTGAGTGGCGCGATGGCTTCTTTGCCCTGGATAACTGGCAGGTAGCTCCCAAGTTCACCCTTAACTACGGCTTCCGCTATGACCTTCCGACGGGGCCGTACAGCCTTAACGGCTATGGCCGGCTATTGAACGATGCTCAAACCGCCCTGATGCCGCCGAGCACGGCGACTTCAGGCGCCACCTACGTTCCCACGCGAGGGTACAAGTTTGGCAGCGCGCAACTGGACAACGCGGGACCACGGCTTGGTCTGGATTATCGTGTAACGGATAAGACGGTGATCCGGGGTGGTATCGGCTTCTACTACAACGCCAACCAGCTCAACACCTATACCTTGCTCACGTCAAACTACCCATTTGCCGCGGCGGTCAGCTACAGCACCACCGGCGCCAATCCGATCACCTTTACCAATACGACTCCGGGGGCGGGCAGTGCAGCCCCTGTGGCCGGCACGCCCAAAACCTACGTTGCTGCCTACACGCCAGAGCCTAACCTGAAGACACAGCGCGCCTATCAGTGGAACGCGGACGTGGGGCAGGCGCTTTGGAATGGAGCCGCGTTCGAGCTGCAGTATTTAGGCTCGCACTCGCTGCACCTTGACCGCAGCTACTATGACAACGAGCCGATCAATCCGGTCAACACGACGGTTAAGTCGCTCAACTCGCAACGTCCCAACCAACTGTTCGGCAGTATCCGCGTCTTCCAGGAAGATGAGTACTCGCACTATAACGCGCTGACGGCCATCTTGCGGCAGCGGGAGATCCATGGGTTTGCCGGCCAGGTGAGTTACACCTGGTCGCATGATTTGGACATCGGCACTAACTCCAACGCCGGCGGCACCACATCGCAGCAGTACAACATCGGCGCCGACTATGGCAACGCGAACTGGGATGTTCGCAACCGTATGGTGGCTGAATTCACCTATGCCATGCCGCCACTGACAGGCATGAGCGCGATCAAACGCGAGACGCTGGGCGGATGGCATGCTAGCGCCATCGTTAATATTCAGTCCGGAATGCCCTTCACCGTGGCCATGAGCAGCAACACCACCGCGGCAGGGGTCGATCAAGGCCTGCAGCGTCCGTCTTGGGTGCATGTCGAAAGAGCGAACTGCAACCTGGGGAATGCCTATGTCGGCCTCAGCCATTCGACTACGTCGTGCATCGATGAAACTGCCTACAAGACTGCGGTCAACTACTCGACGGGGGCTGTCGGCTACGGCAATATCCAGAGAAATAGCCTTTTTGGTCCCGGCTTGCAGTATGAGAACGTGGCTGTGTTCAAGGACTTTGGGATCTGGGAGCGGCTGAAGTTTCAGTTCCGCGCCGAGGCCTACAACGTTTTCAATCACCCGAGTGGCATGAATCCGCAGTCGGGAGCGACTTCCGCATCAAGCGGCTTGAACATCAGTACAACCGGAGCTTGTGCCGCAGTCTCATGCCTCGTCTATCCCAACAATTTCGGTACTATCACGGGCGTGCAGCAAGTGCCGGGGACGTTTAGCGGGGCTCGGATTCTTGAGTTATCGGGTAAGGTGATTTTCTAACTGAGGGTGGCGGCCGGAGGAACTCCTCGGGCCGCCACTCTTTTCTCTCGGGCAAACGACAGCTGGTGCCTTCTTACGAGTTTCTTTCGGTGTCTGCACACGGCATGAAAGCAATGCATCAGGCGCTAAAGAGTTTGCGCGAGATTGATCTGCTCACGCAACCTCGAAGCGGCACGGCTGAAAGCCGGGTCCTTCGGCGGGTCGAGTGCTGTGGTCTCCCACTCAAGCCCAAAACAGGGCTTGACCCCGATTTTCTGCCACGCTGTGCTAGAGAAGTCCGCGTGTGCGCCTTTCATTAAGGAAAGGCGCATGGGGTGTATCAACGCCACAGGCCTCCGCAGGAAATCGGGCAAGGGGGCACCCAGTTTTCGTTGGCACCGCGAGAACTAAGATTGAAGTGCGATTCTTTCCACTACGCTTTGACAGCAGTGAAAGTCGCGGCGCCGTATTCGCCTAGCTTCACGCTTCCGGAAAGCGTGCCTCCCGAGAGCACTCCCGTGAAGATGTAGGGTACTCGCTGTTGTCCGGGCACGGACATCGCGCTCGCCAGCATCACGTGGTCCGCTTCGACCTTGCCTTTAAGCTGTGCCTTGTAGATCTCGCCGAGATGCTCGCCCGTAAGAGCGGTGTCATTCTGCTGCAACACAAACTGCTGCTTGCCTACACCCCGGATGTATTGGATGGTCACGTTCCAGGTTCCGGCCAGCTGCGCCGTCGGCCCGGTGTAGACCGGCGGATTCTCGAAATGGCCCGGATTACGCATGTGTCTGGAGAGCGCATCCGCAACAAGCTTGTAGTCGCCCGGCTGCATCATGTACGGCATGATACCGATCGACGAGGCCATCATGTCTGGGCGGCGCCCTTGCCCGGCAATGGTCAGGATCCGCGGCGTACCCTGGTCGAGCTTCTCACTCAGCTCCGTACCGGTGATGCCCACCTTCGACGCATCCCAGCGAATGGTCAGCGTGGGCGCCCGATTCGATAGGTCGGCATCGGGCATGTTCACTTGAGTTGTCACCGAGGGAATATCCTTCACGGCGTTTGCGATGTAGTTGTCCCACTCCAGCCAGGTTTTCTGCTCCGCTTCGTGGTCGCGCTTGTACCACTGGCGCACGGCAGCCAGCATGCCCATTGCCTCTTCCTTGCCTACCTTCAGGGCGCGGCCCCAGTTATGGTGTGGCGCTGCGTTCCAGAATGCTGCCTGGCATAGATCTTTCGGTCCCAGCAGAACACCCGCGGCTTGCGGTCCACGCATGCACTTGCCGCCTGAGTAGCCCACAAAGGTCGCACCCGCCGCCAAGTGGATGTTGGGTACAATCGGCTCTTCAGCCGCTGCGTCAACAAACACCGGGACACCCCGCTCCTTGGCGATCGCGCACACCGTCTTGATGGAAAGCGGCTCTTCAAAAGCACGCGGGCCAGACATGATATAGATCATGGCGGTCTGATCGCTCAGCTTGGCACGCAGCTCATCGTCGGTCTCAACGTCGATGATCCCGGCTCCCGACATACGCACGCCAAAGTCGTATACGTTGCGCGCATACTTGGGAATAATTACCTGGCTGTGCTCTTTCAGGTAGGGCATCGTTTGTGATTTTTCCGGATCCATGCCGACCCGGCAGGCGACCGTTGCCAATGCGATCGCGGCCTCGCAACCACAGGTCACAATGGCGCCAGGCGCGCCCATGTGGGTCGCGATCTCCGCACCCACCGCGGCCATCATCTCGTCCATCTGCACGTAGTGCTTCGATGCCTCGTACATCGCCTGCTTTACCTCGGGCAACGACTGAGAGCCGGAGATGATGGTGAATGTTCCACGCGCGTTTACGATGGGCCTCACGCCGATTCTGGTAAAGACGTTGTCCGTATCTGTCCCTGAGTCCAAGGGCAGACCACAGCCGGATGTTCCGGTCGATGCCACGGCTGCTGCGCCGGCAGAGATAGGAGCCACGGCCGCCGCGGCGGAGAGAATGCCCGACTGCTTCAGAAGATCTCGCCTGGACCAGCGCGCGGTGCGGAAGAGGTTCATGGTAGGTTCCCCTGTTCTTTCAAATTTTGTATAAGTGTAAACCTGCAAAGCACGCGCTTTCAGGTTCGGTTCTGCGTAACCTGGCGGAAAACGCGGAGCAGGTTGCCACCCCAGAACTTGTCTATGCGCTGCTCAGAATAACCGCGCTGCAGCATTGCTTCGGTGATCATGGGCAGATCGCGGACATCGCGCATCCCACGCGCCAGCGTCGGTCCGCCGTCGAAGTCCGTGCCGATGGCCACGTGATCCTCCCCTACTAGCTGGATGGCTCTATCCACCACGGCTACCCAGTCAGATACCGTCATCATGACCGAGTCCGGCACCTGCGCGCCCGGCATGGGGAACTGCGGCGCCACCAAATCGTCCACCTCGTAGATGGTCTTGCCCTTGACTCGATCCGGAATGCTGGTGGTATCCCAAAATGTCTTCTTCGCGTGTTCAGTGACGTAAGCGAACTCCTTCGGGTAACTGAACTCACTCCCAATCTGAAATCCGATCACCCCACCCTTAGCCGCCAGCTTCTTGAGCAGCCAGTCGGGCATATTCCTGGGAATGTTGTTGACGCTACGCAAACCGTGGTGCGTGGCGATGACCGGGCCGTCGCTCACGTCGATTGCCTGGGAGATGGTGTCGTCTGAGGAGTGCGATACGTTGATGACCATGCCCAAGCGGTTCATCTCGCGGATGACATCGCGGCCATGCGGGGTGAGACCGTTCCATTTGGACGGCGAGCAGCAGGAGTCGGCGTAGTTCTGGTCCCAGTTATGCGCGGAAAGTTGGGCCGAACGCAGTCCCAGCCGATAGAGATCGCGCAAAACGCCCAGATCGCCGTCCAGATCGTAGCTGCCCTCAATATCGAGCACGGCGGCCATCTTTCCCTGGGCATGGATGCGCTCCACATCGTCCGCGTTCAATGCCAGCGCTACCTGGTCACGGTTCAACTCCAACTGGCGGAGCGCGTGATCGACCCGCCGGAACGCCTGTTTGGTCTCGAATCGGCCGGGGTAGTACTCTTCGGGAATGAACACGGAGAGGAAGAACGCGCTTTCTCCACCTTCGCGCGCACGCGGCAGATCCCATTGTCCATCGGGCTGGCGCGTGCCCATACTGCCACCGTGATAGAACTCGCGGTCCAACGCGTGGACGTGACCGTCGAAGATCAGCGCGCGCTTGTGCACGGCCCATGCGCGCGCAGAGATCCGCGGGGCGGGCTGATCGGTGGCGGCCCAAAGGCTGCTCAGCGCAGCCGGCGCCAGCGCGGCGTAGCGGAGGAATCTGCGGCGGGTCAGCATGCGCTGCTCCACCGAGTTGATACAGACATTTTTGCTACACTCGTTCGCAACCAAACCATCCCAGAGTAGGTGTATGCCTCAGAATACGACGTCTGCCAATCGCCCCCGGCTCGCTGCCGTGATCACCGCTTATAAGAGATTACTGCACGGCCAACACGTGGTGGACCGGTTCCTCGATGGTTATGGATGGGCTGGAACTTTTCACCACCCGGCGATGGACGTGGTATCGCTCTACGTCGATCAACGGGGCGAGGGCGATTTGACACAGGAACGGTTGGACCGGCATCCCACGATGAAGCTTTACCCCACCATTGCAGAGACTTTGACCCTTGGCACCAGCAAGCTGGCGGTCGACGGAGTGGTGGTGGTCGGCGAGCATGGTACCTACCCTCTCACCGAGACGGGGATCATGAAGCATCCCCACTTCGAATTCTTCGAGCAGGTCACTAAGGTCTACCACGACAGCGGCCGGTCAGTTCCCTACTTCAACGACAAAGAGCTTTCCTATACGTGGGATTGGTCGAAGCAGATGGTCGACACCTCTCATCAGATGGGCTTTCCCCTCCAGGGAGGATCAAGCCTGGCGGTGACCTGGAGAGTTCCGTCGGTGGAGCTGCCGTTGGGGACCACGGTGCACGAAGCTGTCTCCATCGGCTACGGGGGCATGGGCAGCTACGATTTTCATGGCCTGGAAACCATTCAGTGCATGGTGGAGCGGCGCAAGGGCGGAGAGACCGGTGTGGAGTGGATGCAGACGTATCGCGGCGACGGCTTCTGGACAGCCTACCAGCAAGGGGTGTGGTCGCAGGCGCTGGTGAAAGCGGCGTTGTGCCGCAGTTCGACCCTGGCGCCGGGGAGTTCTACCTTTACCGATATGTTTCCTACGATCGAGCAGATGCGGGCCCTGGTGCCCGATCCAGTTGCCTACCACTATCAACATCGCGACGGGCTGCGCTGCACCATGCTTCTGATGAACGGGCTGGTGCGCGACTTTACCTTCGCGGCGACGATCGAGGGGCAGGCCAAACCCTTTTCCACGCAGATGTATTTGCCGATGCCGGACGGCCGCACCACGCTGGCAAGTTTTTTCAGCCCGCTGGTATTCAACGCCGAGCAAATGTTCCTAACCGGCAAGGCGCAGTATCCGATCGAGCGAACGCTGCTGACCAGCGGCCTGTTGATTGCCGGTGTCGATAGCGCTCACCAGAATATGCAGCGCTTGCAGACACCGAACCTGGCGGCCGTACACTACCAGCCCAACCCTGAATCCACTTTCTGGAGGAACTAATGCTGACCCGTCGCCGTTTTGTAGAGTATTCCGCGTTGTCCTCGGCGATGTTGGCGTGTCGCCCGCTGCTGCGCAGTGGCTGGGCACAGACAACCGGGCGCCCGCTGCGCCTGGCGATCCTGGGCAGCGTTTATCGATCCCAGTCGGATATGCAAAGCCTGGCTGACCGCTTTCTGGTTGGTTATCCGTACGAGGGCGAATGGCACATGCCCAATGTGAAAGTGGTCTCCGTGTATGTGGATCAGTTAGAGCGGCAAGCCGATGCTGCGCCCTCGCCCTATCAGCTGGCGATGACAGGAGCCAAAGTGGCGCCGTCCAGTGCAGCCAAAGGAATAGCGGGCGGCCTGGGCAGGGACCGTACGGTCGGGGCGCAGCCTGAGTCGATGAGCGATTTGAGCAGAGCTCGCGCGCAGCAGTTCGGCTTCCGTCTGTGCAGCAATATTCCGGAGGCGTTGCGTTGTGGCGGCGACCGGATTGCCGTCGACGCGGTGCTGACGATCGTGGAGCAGGATGACTACCCGAGCAACGACCAGGGGCAGATTCTGCTACCCACCTACGATTTCTTTCAGCAGTGTGTCCAGGTCTTTGAGGACGAGGGACACGCGGTGCCTTACTTCAACTACAAGCAGCTCTCGTTCAGCTTCGAGCAGGCGCAAACGATGGTGAAGACCGCCAATCGCTTGCGATTCCCGCTGCTGGCCGGCTCCTCGCTGCCCGTGACCTGGCGCTTGCCCGATGTGGATATACCGCTGGGCGCGGAGGTGCAAGAGGCGGTGATGGTGGGTGTGGGCAGATACGATGGCATGGATTTCGACGCTCTCGAAGCCATGCAGTGCATGCTGGAACGGCGCAAGGGCGGCGAGACGGGGGTGAAGGCAGTGCAGCTGCTTGAGGGCGACGATGTGTGGGCGGCTGGGAAAGCGGGCCGTTGGTCGAGCGATCTGCTGAGCTCCGCCCTGTCTCGCAGCGACACGCCGCTGGGCCTGACCGTGCTGGACGGCCGCACACAGGACCTGGTTGCCTCCGGCGTTTTGCCGCAGTTGGTCAAAGATCCGGCCGCGTATTGCATCGAGTACAACGATGGAACGCGCGCCACGCTGCTTATGCTCAATGGCGCGATTATGGATTTCAACATCTCGGCGCGGGTGGCGGGCCATGGATTGGTATCGACGCAGTTCTTCCTGCCGCCGGTTCCGAACAACACTTACTCGGCTTGCCTGGCGGCGAAGATCGAGCAGACGTTTCAGAGCGGAAGCGCGACTTATCCGGTGGAGCGTACCTTGCTGACTAGCGGCCTGCTGGAGGCGTGCCTGCATTCGAGGCACAGGCTGAATCAGCGATTGGAGACGCCGCAGTTGGCGGTAAGGTATCAGCCGCCGGCCGAATCGCAATACGCTCGCAGTTGAATCTCCATTGTCCTCGACCCAGAGGAAGGAAATGATACCGTGAGGCAATGGCATGGAGGGATTCACGGATGCAAAAAAACACTTTGAAAAGCGGGAAGCAGATCGTCCGCTTAGTTGTCTTGATGGTCGAAGTGGAACAACCGGAAGGGATCTCCTCTCGGAAATTGATCCTGGAAACAGCTCGTCACAACGTCCTGACCGCTTATAGCGGAGACGGTGCTGTCAATCTCCTCCAGCGCTTCCCCAACGTCGACCTCGCTATCATTCATACAGAACTGGAGGGTAGGGAGTTTAAAACAACGGTTCGCCGACTGAAAGAGCTGCGCCCAAACCTCTACATTCTTGCGATTTCTCCGGTGGAATCCGGCAAGCTGGAAAGAGTGGATGCGATCCTACCCAGCTACGATCCGCAGGAACTTCTGGAGTTTCTTGCGAAGCACTTCGAAGCGGCGACCTCCGACGAGAACACCTGAGCGATTGGCATGATTTCGATCCGAGCGACGAGTTCGAAATGTTCAGCCGTCGATTCGAAGTGTGAGTGATATATAGAACCCAAAAGGTGCCGCGCCTACGGCGCTCAGATCGTCTTCGCTTGATCCCCAGCCCTTCCGGGCTGGGCTGGACAGTTTGGCGGGGCGGCCCTCCGGGCCCAGGGAGCGGATGCGCTCTCTTCTGGGGTTTCTCTCGCGCAGGGACTCATGAGGCTTTAGCGTTGCCAGCGCTAAAGCGCGTGATCAGAGTCGAGACTCTTTCACGGAGCGCTCAAGCGCTCCGTCCCCCTCATAAATGCGGGGGGCTCCCACCAACGACTAGGTTAGTTTGATAACCAGAGCGTCCTGTGAAGGACGGGATTCGGGTATGTGGAGGACAAGGCCATCGGGACTCCATTCCCAGCGGAGCGGCGCCGTCGATCCTAGCAGCTCGGCGTGGCGCAGTGTACCGAAGGGCAATGGGGTGTCGCGCTTTAGGGAAGCAACGCGCACCTGGGCGCCGGGCGCTCCGAGCACATGGACATAAAACGCGCGCGGACGGGTGGTGAAGCGGATATCCTGCGCGGTGAAATCCTGGGTGTGGTCGGCAACGTAAGAACCCTTTTTGACCTGGGTGGGGCCTTCGCCAAAGTGGCTCGGCGGGGCGAGTCTCATAGATGGCTTCCCCGTTGACCTTCAACCATGACCCAATCTGGTGCAGACGGCTCTCTATCTCGGCGGGGATGGTTCCGTCAGGACGCGGACCTACGTCGAGGAGCAGGTTGCCGTTCTTGGAGACGACGTCGATCAATTGATGGATGATACGGCCTGCAGACTTGTAGTTGGGATGCTTGAGATAGCACCAGGAGTCCCAGTCCATTACGTCATCGGTTTGCCAGACGAAGCTGGCCTTCTCGGTCAATTGCCCGGCCTCGATGTCGATCAGGCCAGAGCCGGTGGCGAAGTCATCGTTCTTGTAGGTCATGACGACTTCGCGCCCGGCACGGCTGCTGGAGTTGTAGAAGTGGGCGAGCATCTGCAGCCGGTAGGTTTCAGGAATGATGACGACGCGGCTATCGAAATAAATCAAGTCTGGCTGGTAGCGGTCAACCACCTCGAAGACCTTATCGCGCCAAATCTCGCAAAAGCGTGACGACGGCGGCGGCGTCCGGGTGAGCGAAGTTAAATGCTCCCGGATTGCCGGGCGTGTAGGGCTGCGCGACCGGAGCGCCGGGAGTGTACTTCTGCGGCCAGTAAAAATCGCTGAACTGCGGCTGGTAAATATCGGCTTCGAGTACCGGGCTGGTGTACCAGCCCCATAACCACTGGTGATGGAAGGTGGTCAGGAATTTCAAACCCTGCTTGCGAACAGCTCGCTCCATTTCCGCCACGACATCGCGGCGAGGACCCAGGCGTTTGGCGTTCCAGCGATTGACGTGGCTGTCCCACATGGCGAAGCCGTCGGCATGTTCGGCGACCGGCCCGATATAGCGGGCGCCTGCCTGCTTGAAGAGCGTAACCCAGGCGTCAGGGTCGAAGTGCTCGGCAGTGAAGGCGGCGGCAAAATCTTTGTACCCGAAGCGATCGAGAGGTCCGTAGGTGGCGATGTGGTGCTGATACTCCGGCCGGCCAGGCAGGTACATCCAGTGCGGGTACCACTCACTGGCAAAGGCGGGAACAGAATAGAGACCCCAATGGAAATAAATGCCGAACTTGGCGTCGCGGTACCAGTCAGGACAAGGATGGTGCTGCAAGGAGTCCCATTGCGGTTGGTAGGGCTGTTGGCCTGAAAGCGGAGAAAGCCCGGCGGTGAGGAAAGGAGGTACCAGGGATGCCGCGGACCCTGCGGCAAGCCACTGCAGGGCATTACGACGGGTGATGGGCATTCACTCTCCTTACACTGCTGAGGGAGCTTCAGCGAGATGCAATGCTTCCGCCGTAGTTGACCATACTTCGCGTGCGGTTACAACGCGTTCAGGTGCACGAGAAGCTCATCCGGTGGCCGGCATTGCCAGCGCTAAAGAGCGTGATCAGAGTCAAGACTCTTTCACGGAGCGCTAAAGCGCCCCTCCCCGCGCATAAATGCGGGGGCTCCCACCGATCAGATAGAGCAGCCACTCCGCTTGGTCCATAATCCGCGCGTGAAGTCGGGAAACTTGACCGGCGCGCTCCCTTGAGCCACAGAGGCTTTGCTTAGAGGAGCCGGAGCGGACCAAGCGGCGCCGTCGTAGACGTCCATATCGGGCGGCAGTCCTTCACGGAAACACTGCAGCAAGCGATAGATCATGATGAAGTCCATGCCGCCGTGGCCGCCGGAGGTGCGCGCCATCTCGCCCTGCTCGGCCCACAAGGGACTCTCATAGTCCTTCTTATATTGGTCGAGGGTTCCCCACTCTTCCTTACCCGGTTGACCGTCAAGATAGATGCGCGGCGGATAGTCGACAAAGACGCCCTTGGTGCCGCTGATCATGTTGATTCGGTCGTAGGGCCGAGGATTGGACACGTCGTGCTTGAGCGTAATGGTTAGACCGGATGCAGTTTTGATCAGGGAGACGTTCATATCCCCGTTGACATACTTCTCTTTCCATTTGGGATCACCCTGCGGCGTGTGCGCCTCACGATAGGCAGCCAGGCCGCGGGGCGGAGTGCTCATCGAGACCATGTAGTCAAAACGGTCGCCGCGGTTGATGCTCATGTAGTTGGCTACCGGCCCCAGGCCATGCGTGGGATAGAGATTGCCATCGCTCTGGGTGTGGAATTGGCGGCGCCATAGGCCTTCTCCTTTGTTAGAGAACATCTCCTCACGCAGATCGTGGAGGTAGGCTGCCTCCCCATTGAGCAGAGCTCCAAACATTCCCCGGCGCACCATGTTGAGCACCAAGGTCTCGGTCTGGCCATAGCAACACTCTTCGAGCATGATGCAGTGGCGGCGTTTCTTCTCCGAAGTGTCGACCAGTTTCCACAAGTCTTCGAGGGTGTAGGCCAGGGGCACCTCAACGGCAGCGTGCTTGCCATTCTCCATGGCGGAAAGGGCCATCGGGGTATGCCAATCCCACGGGGTGGCGATAACGACAAGATCAAGATCGTTTCTCGCCGTGAGCTGTTCGTAGTCATGGGGACCCTTGGTATAAAGCTGGGGCGCCTTCTGGCCGGCCTTCTCCGTTAGCTGGCCGGCGTGCTCTGCCTTCTCGGGGACAACATCGCAGATGGCGACTACTTGCGCATTCTGAGCCAGGAACCAACCGAGTAGACCTGTGCCTCGGCCGCCAACGCCGATGAAACCGATGCGCGGATTTTTAGTGACGTCGAACGGGACGCCAATCATCGATTGGCCTGGAGACGAATGTGGCGTATCCGCAAAGGCATGGGTGTCAAGCTTGAGGGCCGCGGTCACCATGGCGCCAAGCTGCAGAAACTGCCGCCGGTTGGGCGGGAGCAAAGGGTCGAATGAGTCGTCTTTCACGAGAGTTCCTTTGTTAGTGAATGCTCATATGCGGAGGAAGATCTTGCGCCGGTACATCCAGAAAAGGAAGAGCCAGTAAATGAACAGAATACTGGCTCCCAGCAACAAGGGCTGCAGACCTGGGCCGAATAGAAGAAACGGCCTGTGGCCCAGGTTGATAAGGAGATTGCTCTTGATGAACTCCTCCCACATGTGGGCGATGAGGTAGGCGGCGATGGAGTTTGTGCCTACTACGATGAGGGGGAAGGCCCAGCCGCGCCGCTGCTTCACATCCATGATCCAGCTGAACGCGGCGAGGACGAGGAAGCAAAGGCCTCCGCTGAAGAGGGTCCAGCTTGGAGTCCAGATACGTTTTACGATGGGGCAAATCCCGGTGAAGTGGAGAAAAACTCCAATGGCGAGCAGAATGACACCGGTGGTGAGGAACCTGCGAATGGGCTGCTTGGGCGCCGAAGCTACAAACCATTGTCCGGCAAAAAGGCCAAGGATCATGGTGCCCAGAGTAGGGATGAAACTCAGCGTAAGATAGCCGCCGTCATTGAAGAGGAACGGGTGTTCGCGCGGGAAAAGGTTGAGGAACCACAGATCGAAGGCCTGGCCGAGATTGCTGTTCTTGTTCCAATGGGCGCGGAAGCCGGTGTATAGATGATGCCAATCCGTGGGAACGCCGACCGCGGCGTAGTTGAAGTTCGGACCAGGAACGGGATAAAGCGCCCAAGCCAGCCAGTAGCCGAAGAGGATGGCCCCAAAGGCGATCCACTGGTCGCGTGTGGGGCGGAAGGCGAGCAGGAAAAGAAAGGTATAGCCGAGGCCGATTTGGGTGAGCGTGTCTTCAAAGGTGAAGTAGGTCTGGCTGCTGTTCATGGAGCGGAGAAAGATACCGAGCGCGATCAGCAGCAGAGAGCGCCAGACGGTGTGGGCCAGCATTTTGGGGAATGCAGTGCCTTTCCGTTGCCGGCTGCGGATGGAATAAGGGAGGGCCACGCCTACCAGGAAGGAGAAGGAAGGCTGGATCATGTCATGCACAGAACAGCCAGACCATTCTGTATGGCTCTGGTTGAAGGCAAGAATCTTCCAGAAGAGACTGTGATTGAAGTATGTGTAGACTTTAGAAAATTGCAGCACTTCTCCCATCATCAGCAACATGACCAGGCCACGATATGCATCGACGGCGAGATTACGCACCGCAGTGATATTGTCGAGCGGACGAAGTTTGGTGGTAACAACGGCCTCTGGGATTGCTACCGTGGCCTCTTGAGGGTGCAATACCTGATGCATCGTGGCTCCGCGTAACATGCCTGAACCATGTTCTTACGCCATACGCCGATGCAGGCAGGCGGCGGGATGGCGGCGCAGGCGCCGGACAGGACGAGATTCTAGCGGGGGCGCGTTGCATTGCGCCGTCGATGAGTTATGATCCTATCGTTTAATTGCGGTTTGTCAACTTTTCTTTCACTTAGGGTGCTTTTATGCTGCGTTTGTAATGGGGCCCGTATCGACCCGGCGGTAAGCTGCTGAGAAGGTGAACCTGATCTGCAATTTACTTTTGGTTGTTGACGATTGAGATAGACTGTCGTTGAATCGCAAGATAGCGAAAGGCACGTGAAAATTGAACATGGCGAAGGGCCGGTTAGTATCGAATGGGCTTGAGGAAACCCTTCCCCACGGGTTAGCCACGGAGGACTCGCCGTCACGCCCCCAGGATGGGATGATGGCCGAAGAGCGGCGCACGCAGATCCTGCAGATCGTGCGCACCGAGGGCCGGGCCCGGGTGAATGAACTGGCGAACAGGTTCAGCAGTTCGGCGGTCACCATCCGCAACGACCTGAACGAACTGCACCAGCGCGGGCTGGTGTTGCGTTCCCACGGCGGCGCGGTTCTTCCGGACACGATTCTGCGCGAATCGCCAGTCCACGAGCGCCTGAAGACACATGCGGAAGAGAAGCGGCGTATCGGCGCGATGGCGGCGACCCTGATCAATGATGGCGAAACCATCATTTTGGATTCCGGTACCACCACCCTGGAGATTGCCCGGCAGATCAAGAATAAGCAAGGGCTGCAGGTGATTACGAACGGAGTGAACATCGCTGCGGAATTGCTGGATGCGCGTGATGTGCAGACATTTATCGTGGGCGGCACACTGCGCGGGGACTCGGCTTCGGTCGTCGGGCGTTCGACGGAGGAGATGTTCGAGCAATTCGCAGCGGACAAGCTGTTTCTCAGTGGTGCGGGGTGCGATCCGGACTTTGGGGTGAGCGGGGCAAATCTGGAGGAGACCATGGTGAACCGCGCTATGGTGCGCATCGCGCGGGAAATCATTTTGGTGTCTGACGCCAGCAAGTTCTCTAAACGCGGCATGGTGCGCATTGCGCCGTTTTCTGAGATTGACACGGTTATCAGCGACACAGGTCTGCGCGAAGAGATCCAAGAGAAGGTGCGCGGGCTGGGTTGCAATTTGATTTTGGCGTAGCGCTGATTGAGTGGGTTGGCTTCCGGGCCGCACGTGTTGCGGAAAATGCTGCTTCCCGGGCAGGAGGAAGGCATCCCTCAGCGGCTAAAGCCGAATTCATGGCAAAGCATTTATGTACGGCCTGATGCTCGCTGCGGCGAGATAGGGGCTGGCACAGTTGGACGAAGGTCGGGGTCTACCCAAAATTTGGGGGTTCTCACCAGTGCCCGAATCATTGCGAGGTGTAGCGTTCTCGCGGGTTTGAAAACCCGCTCCCCCGGACTGAAGTCCGGGGCTGGCACACAGTTGGACGAAGGTCGGGGCTACCCAAAATTTGGGGGTTCTCACCAGTGCTAAAAGCCCGGACCCACCCAACTGGCAGTTTTTTCGCAGCCTGCCAGAGCAGGCTGCGATTCCCTACTGTTTTAGCCTGCGTGAATCGTGACCCCTTGAACCACACGGCTGATTACGCCGTTTGGACTCGGACTGTCGGGGTTCAGACCCAGGCCGCGGCTCAAGTGGTAGCCGAGGAGCTGCGGAATCAGGATTTCGAAGGGGGTGCGCATGTCGTCTGGCGCGTCTGGAAGGACGGCAGGGATAAGGTCGTCAAATAGGGCGCCGTGTTCGGCCGCGGCGGCAATGCCCACGGAGTATCCGAGCCTCTTCGAGCGAAGCTCCTGGATGAGGTCTGTCTCGTAGAGCCGGCGTACGGGATCGCTCGAGAGCAGGCAGAGGACAAGCGTGTCGGCGCGGAGAAAAGACATGGGACCGTGGCGAAGACCGAGATAGGTTTCGATCATCACGGGGAAATGCCCCGCCGTCATTTCCAATACCTTAAGCCCGGCCTCACGCGCCCAGCCCAGCAAGGGAGACGAAGATAACACTACGATGCGATCGCGGACCCGCGCCGCTATGCGTTGGCATTCCTTATCGATGACCGGCAAGAGCGACGTGGCACGTTCACTGGCCATATCGGCCGCTTGCGCCGCGGCGCGCGGCTGGGCTAAAGAAAGTCCGGCCAGGACAAGATTGGAAAATGCGCCGGTCATCACCAGGCTGCGGTCGTTGGTGCGGGGATCAAGGACCATGAGCCCATCCAGCCCGGATTGCACCAGTGAACTCTCTTCGTTACAGGTGATGGCGAACTGAAGAATTTTTGGACGAAGGGCGCGCACTCGCTCTACGACCGCGGCACTTTCCGGGCTGTTGCCGGAGCGCGCGAGAGAGATAACGGCATCCACATCGACCAGGTATCGCTCGGGATCGAGGAGCAGGTCGGTGGTGGGAACAGCAATGGCCCGGGGCCAGGCCGAAGCTACGCCTGACGCGGCGTAAGCGGAACTGCCGGCGCCGGTCAACAATACATGAGCCTTCTGAAATTGTTGATTCAGCCGCCCGGAAGCTGCGAGAATGCGGGCCACGGTCGTGGGCCACAGGATTGGCTGCTGAAAGATTTCCTGCAATGTATATACAGGCTCGTCGTGGCGACCATCTGCTGCGGCCACTGGTTGAGATTCTGGCATTCCTAGGGAGCTCCCTTACTTCTCTGCTAGAAAATCTACGGACTGAGGAATCGGGATGAAGGGCTAACTTGCTTCCCGTAATCGACAAACCCTGGTGATGCGGAAGTATATCGTAAGCATCCGTAAACACCAAACAATTGATTGACAACTATCGAAGACGGCAGGCGGAACGGGCCGTGACCCCGCAGCAATCCCAACGTGGACTCTCAATTCCATAGGGATGCGCTTGGTCTCGCCTGTGGGCTAGATTTTGATTGCTTTCGTTTTCTTGCATATGGAAATATTATTGACTTCCGATTAACAAGCGATCAATACTTCTCCAACGCGAAACGATAGATTTCGTAACCCGCTGTTGACCCTAAGCTTTGCCATCCAGGCGGCGGTGTGGGATATTCTCAAATCTTGCACCAATCGGGACGGCAAATGTACCTATGAAAACTTTGGACATCTCCATCGCGGGTGAAATCAATCTTGACCTCATCATGTATGGGTTGCCTGAGGTCATGCCTGTGGAAAGGGAGTTGCTCGGGACTGATTTTCAACTCACCCTGGGTAGCTCATCGGCTATTTTTGCGCACAATCTTGCCGTATTGGGCCTTCAGGTTGGATTCATCTCTCTCCTGGGGCGGGATGCGCTGGGTAAGGTTGCCCTGGAACGGCTGGGGCCCAGCGGGGTCGACCTCAGCCGGGTGCGAGTGAGCGAAAACGGGACCGCTACCGGCGTCACCCTCATCCTTCCTCATGGACGGGAACGGCATATTCTTACCTATCCGGGCACGATGGCAGAGTTGCGCCGCCGGGATCTGGACATTGACTATCTGAAGTCGGCGAAACACTTTCACCTGGCGTCGCTTTTCCTGCAGCACTCTCTTGAGCCCGACTTGCCGGCGCTCTTTGAGGAATTGAAGGCGGCCGGCCTGACGATTTCGCTCGACACCAACGATGATCCCAGTGGGCAATGGGGTGGAGTGCTCGACGAGTTGCTGGAGTATGTCGACGTTCTGCTGCCCAACGAGATGGAAGCCTGCCGCATGGCGAAGAAGGCGACCGTGGACGAGGCGATTGAGGAACTTGGGCGGCGGGTGCCTTGCGTGGCTGTCAAATGCGGATCGCGAGGCTCCGTCGTTCGGGTTCAGGGAGAAACCTTTTCCGCCCCGGCAGTGTCTGTAACTCCTGTGGATACGATTGGCGCGGGCGATAGCTTTAATGCCGGATTTCTGTTTGGCTGGCTCAAAGGCTGGCCCCCGGAGCGCTGTGCTTATGCAGGCAATATTACCGGGGCGCTTTCAACGCTGGGGGTGGGGGGAACGGAAGCATTTCGGGATCCGGACCTGGTACAACGCTTCCTGGCGCAACATTCTTTTCCGGAACGAGAAGCGAATCAAGAGGAGTAGGCAGTGAGTCAATCCGGCAAGAGCATCAACGATAATTTTATGACAATGGTCACGGCGAAAGCCCAGGTGACGCTGCCCCTGGGCGAATTTCAACCGAAATCAACCCTGGTGACTGCGGAGCATCCTCTGGAACGCGCGCGGTTCCCGGTGATTGACTACCATAACCATCTGGATGCTCTTGACCCGATCGAGGTTCTACGCATAATGGACGCCTGCGGCATCGAACGCGTCGTCAACATCACGATGAAAACGGGTGATGACGCGATCGCTATCATGCATAAATTCAAGTCTGCGGATGCTGAGCGCTTTGCCACCATCGGCTGGATGGACTGGTCTGGGGTGGAGCGCGATGACTTTGTGGGGGTGACTCTAGATCGCCTGGAAAGGCTGGTGGAGCATGGCGCCAAGGGGATCAAGTTCTGGAAAGACCTTGGATTGAGCGTGCGCGATGGAGAGGGAAATTTGCTGCGCGTGGATGATGAGCGGCTCGCGCCTGTTTTTGATAAAGCAGCGGAGTTGGGCATACCTGTCATGTTCCATATCGCGGACCCGGATGCCTTCTTTTTACCGATTGACGGAAAGAATGAGCGCTATGAGGAACTGGCGGCGCACCCGGACTGGGGTTTTTACGGGGCTCAGTATTCGAAGCGAGAGCTGCTGGATCAACGCGATCGAGTCATTGCCCGCCATCCGAAGACTGCATTTGTTGCAGCCCATGTAGCCGAATGCGGTGAGAATTTGGGGCGCGCCCGGCAACTGCTGGAGAAGTATCCGAATGTCGTGGTTGACATTAGCGCGCGGGTCTCGGAACTGGGCCGGCAACCGTATTCTTCACGGGCTCTTTTTCTTGATTTTCCTGACCGCATTGTGTTTGGTTCCGACCTGGTTCCGGAAGAGTCCATGTACCGCCTTTACTACCGGTTTCTTGAAACGGCGGATGAGTATTTTGATTATCCTTCGCATGCTTCGCGTCAAGGGCGGTGGCAGATCCATGGGATCCATCTGCCGGAGGATGTTTTGCGGAAGGTGTACCGGGAAAATGCACTGCGGCTGCTGAATTAGACTCGAGTTTGACGCTGGAAAGCCATGGGAGCCGCCGATTGCACAATGCGACGGGTCAGCAGGACGCAGGTTTGCGCGTTGCTTTGGCTCCTGTTTGCTGCTCTGGCTGCACAGGCGGAGTTGAAGCCGGAAACGACTGCGGCGTACCAAAAATACATTGCGGCGCTCGATACACAGATGGCGGCGCAGGATCATGCGCAGAGCGGCTTTTTGTGGATCGACCGCGATGCGGGCCGCCAACACGCGGTGCGCCGGGGGGAGATCGTCACCGAGAAGGTGAAATCATTGTCAGTGCCTGACGGTATGATTCAGCACTGGATTGGTGGCGTATTTCTTCCTGGTGCGACACTGGCGCAGGTGGTGCGCGTGGATCAGGATTACGCGGACTACGGGAAGATATACGGGCCCGACGTAAGCCGCGTGAAGGTGCTGTCTCATGATGGCAATCATTTTGTCGTTGCTTACCGAATTACAAAAACCAAGGTCCTGACTGCCGTAATGGATACGGTGCATGCGATCGACTACATGCCGCTGGGGTCAAGCAGGATGGCGATCCAATCCCGAAGCCAATCGGTACGGCAGGTAGAGGATGTGGGCAAACCTTCAGAACGAGAGCTCGCCGAGGGAGAGGGTAGCGGTTTTTTGTGGGCTATGAACTCGTATTGGCGGATGGAGGAGCGCGATGGCGGGGTGTATGTGGAGTGTGAGGCAATCACGCTCAGCCGCGATGTGCCGTTTGGGCTGGGAGCGTTGGTCGATCCTATGCTGCAATCTTTTGCGGAAGAGTCCCTGAAGAAGACGATAGAAGCGAAAAGACAGGCTGTCGGGTCGAGCAAATAAACAGGATTTAGTGCCGCGCCTACGGCGCTCAGATCATCTTCGGACTGATTCCCAGCCCTTCCGGGCTGGGCTCACGTTTTGGCGACCGGCCCTCCGGGCCTCGTACCCATCGCGATTTTTGCAGTCTCATCCTTTCTCAACTTGCCCCAGCCAAGGCAGCTGCTCCTCATGACAATTGTGTGAGGCAATCACGCTCAGCCGCGATGTGCCGTTTGGGTTGGGAGCGCTGGTCGATCCTATGCTGCAGTCTTTTGCGGAAGAGTCCCTGAAGAAGACAATAGATTGATTCCCAGCCCTTCCGGGCTGGGCTCACAGTTTTGACGACCGGCCCTCCGGGCCTCGTACCCATCGCGATTTTTGCAGTCTCATCCTTTCTCAACTTGCCCCAGCCAAGGCAGCTGCTCCTCATGACAAAAAAGGCGCGTCGAGTGGCTGCGTGCACCCAACGTTTGTTGGAAGTGATGTGCCATCCCATCTGATTTCAGTTGCTTAGCTTAGAGAGGGACTCTGGACCAGCGGGGCCATTTATAATCGGCCACTATGAAGGCGCATGTTTACGTCACGCTGAAGCGCACCGTCCTCGACCCGCAAGGGCAAACCATCCATGGCGCGCTGAAACGCATGCAGTACACCGCGGTCGAAGACGTGCGGCAAGGTAAGTACTTCCAACTCACCCTGCGCCCAATGGCGACCGCCGATGCCCAGGCCGAAGTGGAACGTATCGCCCGCGACGTGCTGACCAACCCAGTGATCGAAGAGTTTACCTACCGCCTCGAAGAATAAGCCGCCTTGGTCCCCGACCGTACAATAAGAGTCTATGTGCGGAATCGTTGGATATGTGGGCCCCAAGGACGTAGTCTCGGTCATTCTGGAAGGGTTGAGGCGGCTCGAGTACCGCGGGTACGACTCGGCCGGTATCGCTGTAGGGAGCGCGGGACATGGGCTGGATTTGCGGCGGGCCCCGGGTAAGCTGCGCAACCTGGAAGAGGTAATCCGGCAGCATCCGCTCAAGGGCACCTATGGGATTGGCCACACGCGGTGGGCGACCCATGGCAGACCAACCGAAGAGAATGCCCATCCACATCGCGACTGCACCGGGCGCATCGTGGTGGTGCATAACGGCATCGTAGAAAACTACCTGGAATTGAAACGCGAGCTGGCGGGGGAAGGCCATACCTTCGTCACCGAAACCGATACCGAGGTGATCGCCCACCTCATCGAACAGGAAATGCGCTCGGCCGAGAGTTCGGGCAAGACGATGTTGCTGGACGATGCCGTCCGCCGGGCAGCGCGCAGGTTGACCGGCGCTTACGCCATCAGCGTGATCTCGGCCGATGCGCCGGACACGATCGTGACCGCACGCAATGGGCCGCCGGCCGTGATTGGCGTGGGCGAAGGGGAATCGTTCGTGGCCTCGGATGTGCCGGGTATCCTGCACCACACCCGCATGATGT
This sequence comes from uncultured Acidobacteriaceae bacterium, assembly GCA_963785315.1. GTDB lineage: Bacteria > Acidobacteriota > Terriglobia > Terriglobales > Acidobacteriaceae > PALSA-350. Next base: position 121,186 of record CAWAUX010000014.1, read on the forward strand.
ACTTTCTGGCCGATGGCGATGTGGCCATCCTGACCCCGCATGGGGTGAAGTTCACCAATCTCGAAGGCGCTCCCGTCGAACGCAAGGTGGAGAAGATTCTGTGGGATCCGATCCAGGCGGAAAAGGGCGGCTACAAGCACTTCATGCTGAAGGAGATTTGGGAGCAGCCGCGGGCTGTTCGCGACACTACGCTGGGACGAATTTCGCTCGAAACGGGCGAGGTTTTTCTGGGCGAGATGAAGATCAGCGACGATGACTTCCGCGCGGCGACACAGGTGAACATCGCGGCCTGTGGCACCAGTTGGCATTCCGCCCTGGCGGGCAAATACATGATCGAGCGGCTGGCGCGGATTCCGGTGGAGGTGGACTACGCCAGCGAATACCGATATCGCGATCCCATTGCCGATCCGCACGCGCTGGGGGTACTGATTACGCAGTCGGGCGAAACCGCGGATACGCTGGCGGCGCAGCGGGAGATGATCGCCAAAGGATCGATGACCGTCGCCATCTGCAACGTGGTGGGCTCCATGGTGGCGCGGGAAGCGCACGGCACGATCTATACCCATGCCGGACCTGAGATCGGGGTGGCTTCGACCAAGGCTTTCACCGCCCAATTGACGGCGCTGTTTCTGTTTGCGCTGCACCTGGCCCAGAAGCGGGGGACGATTGCGGGCGCCGAAAGCGCGGCGCTGGTGGATGAGCTGAGCCGGATTCCAGGAAAGATCGAAGAGGTGCTGCGGCAGCGCGATGGCGAGTGCCGGCAACTGGCTAAAGCTTTTGCCTCGGCGACGAATTTTCTTTACCTGGGCCGCGGTATTCACTTCCCGATCGCGCTGGAAGGGGCTTTGAAGCTGAAGGAAATCTCCTACATTCACGCCGAGGGCTATCCGGCGGGGGAGATGAAGCACGGACCGAATGCACTGATCGATGAAGCGTTGCCGGTGGTGGTGCTGGCTACCAGCGATGCGTCGAGCCCGGAGTCGGTGCTGCGGTATGAGAAGACGCTTTCGAATATCCAGGAAGTGACGGCGCGGTCGGGCCGCGTGATTGCGGTAGCTACCGAGGGCAACAAGCAGATTCGCGAACTGGTGGAACATGTGATCTTCGTGCCCCACGCGCCTGAATTGCTGGCACCGCTGATCGAGGTGGTCCCGTTGCAGTTGCTGGCATACCACATCGCGGTGCGTCGCGGGTGCGACGTGGATCAGCCGCGCAACCTGGCCAAGTCAGTGACCGTCGAATAAGGCAGAGTTGTATTTCATCCGAGGTGAGGGATATTGGGACGACCACTCTATACTGCGCGGCTAACGCGCAGACTTCTGCTTTCAGAACGCGCGGATTGTTTCCATCTTGAATTCACCATAGAAGAGATGGAGAGCTTCGATTTCCAGCCAGGCCAGTTCGTATCGGCCGTGGCTGTGGACTCTGCGGGAAAGCAGCAGACCCGGGCGTACTCCATCGCATCGGCACCGCGCGGCAACCAGTTTGACGTGTGCGTCAATCGGGTGGAGGGCGGGTTCTTCTCTAACCTGCTGTGCGATCTCGAGGTGGGAGAGACGGTACAGGTGCACGGGCCGCATGGGTTGTTTCTGCTGCGCTCTCCGCTGACCGATAGTATCCTCATCGCCACCGGGACGGGCATCGCTCCCATGCGGGGGTTTGTCGAACATCTCTTCCCGGAGAATGGCGAGGACCGTAGCCAGGGACGGAAGATCTGGCTGGTGTACGGGACCCGTTATGAGTCCGAGCTTTATTACGAGGAGTACTTCGACAGGGTCGCTGCCAAATGGCCAAATTTCTTTTATTTCAAGACGCTCAGCCGCGCTCAAGATGGATGGGCAGGCGAGCGGGGGTATGTGCAGGAACTGGTGCAGCGGATCGCTGAGGAGCATGCGCGCGAAAGCGCGGTGGATCCTCGGCCTGTGGGCGAGTCGATTTATAACATTCACGCATACATTTGCGGATTGAATGAGATGGTCGCGGGAAATCGGGATTGCTTGAAGGGCCTGGGTTGGGAGAGAAAGCAGATTATCTTCGAACGGTACGACTGAGGGTGCTTGAAATTTTTGTTCAGCTTCGGTGGTCGAAAAGCTCCGAAAAGCATGGGTAAAGTAACAGCGCCGAGGTCCTTCGACTCCGCGCCATAAGCGCTGTGGCACGCAATCAATCTGCGAGGCGCTCCGCTCAGGATGACGGTTCTGTGGGAGTTTGAGGAAAAACAAGGCGTTTGGTGTTGTTATCCCACTCAAGCCCAAAACAGGGCTTGAATGGGGCACCCAGTCTTCGTTGCCCGATGAAAGGTGGAGGGGTTCGCCAAAGCGTACGGATCTCGACTTGGGTGGCTCTTACGGCAGCGCGAAGGCTATGTAGACACCCCCGGAGGGCTTTCTACTTGATTGGCCGCCTCCGGCGGCAATCACTACATATTGCTTTCCGTCCACCATGTAAGTAGCGGGCGTGGCCAGACCGGAGAACGGTAGTTGCGTCTCCCAGAGCAATTTTCCGGTGGTCTTGTCGTAGGCGTGGAACTTCTGATCGAAGACGGTCGCGCCAATAAAGATGAGGCCGCCGGCGGTGACTACCGGGCCGCCGTAGTTGTCTGAGCCGGTGTTCGGCATGCCTTTAGCTACCAACTCGGGATACTCTCCGAAGGGTATCTTCCATAGATATTTGCCGGTGTTCAGGTCGATCGCGCTTAGAGTGCCCCAAGGCGGAGCGGTTGCAGGGTAACCATCGGGATCGGTGAAGCGGCGAAAGCCGATGGTCTTGTACGGCATGTCGTCGGTCGCTTGCCCGCCGGCCGCACCTTCGGCAGCTACCTTGTCAGTGGAAGATGCCGCTGCTTTGGCACTCGGCTTCGCGGGACGCTGCTGTTGCTGCGGGGCCTTGGTCAGGTAGCGCACTACGGCTTGCACCTGTTCGTCACTGAGACTGTTGAAAGGCGGCATGCGGCCTCTTCCCTGCCGGATGATGCCCGCGATCTCCGGTTCGGTGAGGATTCCTTCGATACCCCACAAGGCAGGAATCGCCGGCGGAGAGCCCGCGCGGTTGATGCCGTGGCAACCGCTGCATTGATTCTGGTAAACACGCTCGCCCAAACTCCCGGCCGGCGGCGGAACCGTCAGGCCGACCAGCCACGCTGTATCGTTGGCGTTGACGTACAACACTCCCGTAGAGGGATCTACCGCGGTGCCACCCCACTCCCCGCCCCCGGCAAAGCCCGGCAAATCGATGGTGAGCTTGTCGACGCTGGGAGGAATGAATTGGCCGCCGCCGATCATGCTGTTGAACTGCTTCACCGCCCAGGCATGCGCCTCCGGCGTGCGGTTGGTTAACGTATCTATCGTTGTGCTCTGCTGGGTATAGGGCGCGGGCAGGGTGGGGTACGGCTGGGTCGGCGAAGTGACTTCACCAGGGACATTGCTGCGAGGGAAAGGCAATTCCTGGATTGGGAATAGGGATTTTCCTGTCGAGCGGTCGAACACATAAAGCAGGCCGGACTTGGTTGTCTGGGCTATGGCATCGATTTTCTTGCCGTCACGGGTGATTGTTACCATTGCCGGCGGTGCGGGAAAGTCGCGATCCCAAAGATCGTGGTGGACGCCCTGGAAATACCAGATGCGCTTGCCCGTCGAGGCGTCCAACGCAATGAGTGAATCGGCAAACAGGTCGTTGCCGATACGATCTCCACCGTAAAAGTCGAAAACCGCCGAACCGGTGGGCACATACACGATGCCGCGCTTCACATCGACCGTCATCCCGGCCCAGTTGTTGGCGGCTCCAGCGTTTTTCCAGGCATCCTTGGGCCAGGTGTCGTAGCCAAACTCTCCGGGCCGCGGAATGGTGTGGAAGGTCCAGCGCAATTCTCCGGTGCGTACATCAAAGGCACGAATATCGCCCGGGGGCGCGGGATGGGTTTCGGGGTTTGACCCGCCGACGATAATCAGGTCCTTATATATGCTGCCCGGCGTGGTCAGCGCGACCGATTGTTGCTGGTAGGGTTCGCGCAGTCCCTTGCGCAGGTCGATTCTGCCGTTTTCGCCGAAGCTGGGAATCACCTTGCCCGTGGCCGCATCGAGCGCATAGAGATAGTTGCGAGCGCCGGCGAAGATGCGGCTTTGATGGCCGTCGCTCCAATAGGAGACGCCTCGAGTCAGCACCTGGCCCGGAAGGTCAAATTCGTAGCGCCAAATCAGCTTGCCTGAGGCCGCATCGAGCGCGATGACGCTGCGGCGCGGTGTGGTGGCATAGAGAACCTTGCCGACGATAATCGGATTGGCCTCGATTCCGCCCTTTTCCCCGGTGTCGTACTTCCAGGCGACTACCAGTTTGTTTACGTTGTCACGATTGATCTGCGAGAGGGGGGAGTAGTGAGTGCCGTCGTGGCCGCCGTAAGCCGGCCAGTCCTGATGTTCCGCAGGCGCTGGTGATGCGCCAAATGCCATGAGTGAAGTGGTGGTAAAAAGGCCCAATCCCAAAGCTACTGCCGCCGTCCTTAACTTCCCCATCTGCTCGTCAACCTCGACCCCGAAATATCGTACCCAGCCACGCACGTCTGGCCATGCTGGCATTTTTGGCCGCGAGTTGAGGCCTTCGCATGGGGTCGCCTGATTTTACAGGATGCTTTGGGAAACTAAGCGCGGCTCTTCCCGAGGAAGAGCCGCGACGGGGTTGGTTACGCTTGCTCTAGAATTCCTTCCACTCGGTGCCGCGCTCCAGCATGATAGAAGCCTGGAACATGGCCCGCGCGTAGGCTATGTCATACACCATGCCGGTATATCCGCCGCCGCCCGGGTATTGGTTGCGGATGCCTACCTTCTTGTCGTAATCCAAAGCGCGCTCATGCTCGGGATAGATCAGGCGGGTGTACTTTACCTTGATCAGCTCCCGCATCACGGCCAGCATATTGTTTTCACCCATGTCGATGAAGGTCTCGGTGTAGTCGTTATGAGGGACCCTGACCACCGGATTCCGATAATGCACATGATTGATACGGTCGCGGGTACCAAAGTACTTGCAGACCTCGACCGGATCTACTTCCATTTCGCGGGATACGCCGCATTCGTAGGTAATTCCGTTTGCCGGACTGTTGACCACCGTGATCAACTTCTTCCAACCTTCGAGAGAGGCCATGATCTGTCCCGATCCCCGGGTGACGGCAATGGGCGGATCGTTGGGATGCAGGGCCAAACGCACGTTTGACTGCTCGCAGGTGGGAATGACCGCCTGCAGGAAGTAGGTGATGTTCTTCCATAGTTCTTCGTTGGAATGGACGCCCTCGTCGGGCACGGTGGGCAGGTTTTCAACCTTATTGATGTTGAAGGCAGTGTATCCGGCTCCGCCGCGTCCTTCTTCCAGGTAGTAACCCTCAATGGCGCGATGTGCGTACCAGTTGTACTCGATGACCGGCAGACCTACCTTGCCTGCGGCACGCACGGAACTCTTGAAGTCTTCAATCTCTTTATCGCGAGCTGCTCCGGCGCGCCCGTAGATGCAGTTGGGAAAGCCGGAGATCATCATGTTGCCCACGGTCAGGCCGCCGGTTTTGAGTTTGTCGACGGTGGCTTGCAGATCGGCCTCTTGCCAGGGCATCTTGGGGCCGCCCATGAGCACATTGTTTACCCCGATTTGCTTGACCATCCGCATGGATTCATCAGTGATCTCGCGGCCGCCAATGGGAGCGCAGATTTTCGGAGTGTTGGGCCCTTCCTGGGGCATCCCGGGACCGTGCGGTCCCTTGTACTCGGTTCCGTCAGCGGCGGCAGCAGGCAACACTGCGGCGGCCGGTAACGCCGCCGACAGCGCGGCAGTCGAACAGATGCCCTTCATCAGGGCCCTTCTCGAAAAATCAGAACTCATAAAAAGATTCTCCTTCTTGATCGGCAATTGCATCGGCCCTTTGATCTGCCCTGACCGCCCCTGTTTGAAGAACAACCAGGAGGGCAATAGGACGACGCATCCACTTTACATGCCACGCAGACTCTTTAGGGTTCGGGTGCGGCTGCCGGCGGTCGAGGTTGACGTGGCTTTACCGCGTCCGCCAGCAACTGATCGAATTCAGAGCGCGGCATCTTGAGCATCTCGGGGTGGGCATCGATCCACTTGGCTAGACCTTGAAACTTGGCTGGGGTCCAACCGCCTTCGAATTCAGCTCCGTTCTTGCCCTCTTTATTCAGTTCGAAGTTGTAGGCGTCCATGAGGTTGGTAAATTCTGCGTGACTTACGGCACCTTCGGCCATGATCGCCGGGATGAAGATAACGCCGTCGGTCTTGGCCAGGACTAAGTCACCCGGCAACACGATGGCCCGTCCAATGCGGACAGGAGCATTAATGGCGGTTAAGGTCATTTGCAGCAGGAAGGAGGGGTCATAGCCTTTGTAAAAACCATTGAAGTTTGGAATTTCCCGGTTTTCTTCCTGGTCTCTTATACCGCCGTAGAAAACAAAGCCGGTGTGGGTGTGTGCGGCAATACCGTTGCCCAGGTTGGAGCCGATCAACGTTCCGTCGATGATCTTTCCCATGCCGTCCGCAACATACACATCCCCAATTTGCAGTTCGTTGATGGGCCAGCTGTTGTTAAAGCTAACGCGTCCTTCGGCCTTGCCTTCCGCAGCAATCGCCTTTTCCATGTCCGCGCGGAGTGGCATGTATTGCGCCGTGAGCGCTCGCCCGGCAAATGGCTTTTCGATATGCAGAGCTTGCCAGTCTCCCTCGAATTGATTGCGGTAGCCGTGCTCGCGCAGATAATCCCACACGTCCTCGACGGACACATCCAAAGCGCGCTTGAGCAGATCGTCGGGCACCTTTGGACGTCCATCCGGAAAGCGGTCGCCTTTCCAGTCGGAGGTGTAGAACATCATTTGTTCCTTCGTCATCTTTACCTGGGAGAAGGCAGCCGACGCCCCCAACACAGCCCAGACCATTACCGCAGCTACAATTATTTTTTTCATAGGAGTTCCCTGCCTCGAACAACATATCATTCGGGGTATTTGCCGGCCATGCTAACGAGGAAGTTACTGCTTAAGCGGGAGTAACTTGACGTTTCTGAACTCGATCTTGTTTCCTGGCTGGCACTGGAATCCGATCACTCCTTTGGTGTGTTTCGAGTCGTGATCGTCGAGGATCGTCTTGCCGTTGAGAACGACGACGTAGTGATCGCCGACCGCCTTAATGTTGTAGTCGTTCCACTGGCCTTCAAGAATCTTGATGGGCGCCGCCTTGAGGGAATCCACCAAACTTCCTGTGTTGTAGCCGGCGGGTTGGTAGTCCCAGATCTGTACTTCGTAACCGGTTTTGTTCGGTGCGCCCTCTTTTGTGGCGCGGATAAAGACACCGCTATTGGTCTTCTCGGTGCCGCGAAACTGCAGTTTTAGATCGAAATTGGTGTAGGAGTCATTGCCGGCGAGCCATCCAGGGCTGGTGCCAGGACAGAGAATCGCGCCGTCGGCAACCACCCAATCCCCGGTTGCCGGTGGCTTCGATGTGCTGTAAGGCTGCCAGCCATCCAGATCCTTGCCGTCGAAGAGCAGTTTCCAACCCTGAGCTGCTTCTTTCGAAGTAAGCGTATTGGGTGTGCCCTGAGCGGCGGCAACTCCGCCGGCCAAGATGGCCAATCCCATTCCCAGAACTAAAGAGCAGTTGGTGATGATTCGCACCGTTCCCTCAGCGGCTAAAGCCGTTCTTGCTTTTAATGACTTACGTACGTACGGGCTGAAGCCCGTACCCTTCAAAGGCCAACGTCTTTCTGCAGCCTTCTAGGGTGCGGGCGGGGTACGCGGCGGCCGGGGCTTGAGCCTTTCAGCCATGAGCGCATCGAATTCAGAACGCGGCATCTTCAGCTTCTCGGGATGAGCGTCGATCCACTTGGCAAGGCCTTGATATTTTTCCGCCGTCCAACCGCCTTCGAATTCGGCACCGTTCTTGCCCTCTTTGTTCAATTCGAAGTTGTAATCGTCTTCGAGGCTGGTAAATTCCGCATGGCTGATTGCGTCTTCCGCCAAAATCGCGGGGATGAAGATGACCCCGTCCGTCTTGGCTAGAACAACATCTCCCGGCAACACAATGGCCCGGCCGATACGAACGGGCGCGTTGATCGCAGTGAGCTCCATTTGCGCCCAGGCAGAGGGATCGTAGCCTTTGTAAAATCCGTTGAAGTTTGGGATTTCCCGGTTCTCTTCCTGGTCCCTGATGCCGCCATAAAAAACAAATCCGGTGTGGGTGTGGGCGGCAACGCCGTTGCCCAGATTGGAGCCGATCAATGTGCCCTCAATGACCTTTCCCATGCCGTCTGCAACATATACGTCGCCAACCTGCAGTTCATTGATGGGCCAACTGTTGTTTCCACTGATGCGGCCCTCGGCCTTGCCTTCCGCAGCAATCGCCTTCGCCATGTCAGCCCGGGTGGGCATGTATTGAGCAGTGAGCGCACGGCCGGCAAAGGGCTTATCGATGTGGAGAGCTTGCCAGTCGCCCTCAAACTGATTGGCGTAGCCCTTTTGGCGCAGAAAGCCCCAGATATCCTCGATGGTACAGTCCACGGCGCGCTTGAGCAGATCGTCTGGCACCTTCGGGCGTCCATCTGGATAGCGGTCGCCCTTCCAGTCAGAGGTGTAGAACAACATTTGGTCCTTCGTCATTTTCACCTGAGCGAAGGCAGCCGAGGCTCCCAACAGGGTGCAGACGATTACCGCGGCCATGAGCATTTTCTTCATAAGACTCTCCAGACGTGCACAGCAAAACTTTATACGGCTGTGGGACTTTTCAGGCGTATGCCGGTGATTATTTTTATTGCGAACGTATCCTGACGTTGCTCGACTTAATTTTGTTTCGTCCAATTCCCGCCTTCGCCTCTCTTGAGTCATCAAACAGGCATCTTCCGCTTGCTGTACTCGCGGCCCACAATCGCCGCCGACTCGGGTGCTTCGAGCACCATGGCTCCGTCCTGGATCTGTTTGACGACATAATCCGGGCTGTTTTGATTTGCAGTGCCGGCGTTGAGGAACATGACCTTGTTCTTCTTGCAAGCGTCGAGAACGGCTTGCCTTACCTTGACCATTTCCGGCCTGGTTCCTACGTCCACTTGTGAACCGTCTTCAGGAAAAATATCGAGGCCGTAGAGCCAAAAGCTATGGTCGCCCGGCCCCCATTCGGCCATGGAGATGCCAGGCAAGGCAATCGTCTGGTCGACATCGACGTCGGCAAAGGTGTCTTCGATCTTAACCCCGAAGATCATCTCGCCTTTGGGGTTGAGGGGCCACAAATCGGCCACATGCAGGTACTTATTGTGGTTGACACCCCAGACTTCTGCGGCAAAGTTCGCACTGGAACCGCGAAGGCCCCGCATTTCCAGCTTGGGAACGCCCGGATAATCAAACGGATAACGCATGGCCATCTGGGTCGCCACCTTGACCGCCCCGGCATCGCGCGCGTGGCACATGTGAATGCCATGGACGCCGCAATCCAGCAGCTGTTCCAGGACCCAGGTGTTGGCCCGCATATAGGCGGGGTCGAGACCGATAATGCCCGTCTCCACAAATACTGCCGGCGTGCGATGGCCGCTTCGCGTTGGACCGCCATCTACAAGGCCGCGCATGAACTCGCGTAAGCCTGCAAAGTCGAGGGCCCCGTGCTCCATCTCGCAGTTGATCGCATCCATGTAGGTGCGGGCCATCTTCACGCCCTGCGCGTAGCTGTCCACGCCCGGCCCCATGCCGGAGTTGCCGTAATAGATCGGTTGACCGTCTTCCCAGAGCTCAATCGCCTTGTTGATGCGGCGCGGCTTGTAGTTGAGGTCGACGGATGAAGGCTGAGTATTGCTATTGACCGATGCACTGCCCCGCCGGGCGCCGCGTGCCCCGCCGGCCGCTGGACCGTCCTGCGCCATTACCCCCGTGGCTGCCATCCCCACCCCGATGGAGACACCTGCGGTGAGCAGATCTCTTCTCTTGATTTTCATGATCAGCCTTCCTCAAATGATGAATGACTCACAACACTAAAGCATTTCCCCTAAACAAGTCACTTTTGAAGTGGCAACAGCGGCCGTTACAGTCAGCCATACCAGGCCAGGAACGATAACTCGGGATTCATGTCATAGGGGCGTTAGTAAGGTGGGGGTCTATTGGTGTACTTACGGCCGATGGCTGCGGTCTCAGGACTGGCAGGCCCGACCATGACGCCTTCCTTGATCATGGAGATCACGTCTTTAGCGCTCAGTGAGTTGAGGAAGAAGATATGGTTAGCTTTGCAGGCGGCCAGGACTTTGGCGCGCGCCGCAACCATCTTCGGATCCTGGATCGCGGCCTCGCCTTGCGCGCGGACACCGAGGGACATAGCCATATCCCCAGGGCCCCATTCCGCCATGCCGATGCCAGGAACCTTCAGATTCTCGTCGACATTGGCGAGTGCGTACTTGTCTTCCTCTTTTACGCCGAGGAGCAGCTCGCCATTGGGATTGAGCGGCCAGGGATCGGCTTTTTCTTCATACTCTTCCTGGGAGACACCCCAGATTTGGGCTGCGTTGGCAACGCCGTGAACGCCGCGACGCCCCTCGGGGAGCCCATCGACGCCTACGCCTTCGTGGTGGATGGGAAAGCGTACGGCCTCTACGAAGGCGCGGATCGCGCCGGGGTCATCCGCATGGGTAAGCATGACGCCATGTACGCCGGTGGCGAGCACCTGATTGAACATCCAGGCGTTGGCGTGCACCGCTTCGGCATCCATTCCATTCACGGGGACGTTCACGATCACGGCCGGGGTTCGATGGCCGCTTCTGCTGGGACCACCCGCGACCAAGCCGCGCATGTACTCCTGCAATCCCTTTACATCGAAGGGAGCGTGCTCCATGTCGTAGCTGATGTAGTCCGCATAGGTCTGCGCGTCCTTCACTCCCTGCTCATAGGTGCCGGTGGTTCCGGAGTGAGAGCCGGTGTAGTAGATAGGCTGACCTTCCGCCAGGAGCTCGATGGCCTGGTTGATGCGCTTCGGCTTGGCTGGCTGCGCGGTCTGAGCCACGATGGTTGCCGTGACGGCCGCCAGCAGAACCGTAGCCGAGGCAAAGAGTATTTGCTTCCGGGTCCGTTTCAAGAACACCCCCAGTTGACGTTGATCTATCATTGACCACTTATGGCAGGCGGATGGTATTCCAACGGAGCAACGTTATGCAAAGGAAAAGTTCCGAAAACAGCGAATACTCTCTGGCCGGGGTTTCGGCTCCTGGGCAGACGTTGATCTATCACCACTCCGCGATTCCCTTGTATTGGAAGGGCTTGCACCCCAGTGGTAGGCTCCTCCGTGAGCAGGATTTGAGGGTTGCCAGCATGGGTTCGTTGAGCAAGATGGAGAAGAGAAAATTACTGCTAAAGGAGCAAAGAGCGTGACTCAACTGCGCGACGAGGTGTATGCCCGTCTCAAATCGGTCAGCACATCCACATTAACCACGCAGTTATTCAAGCGCGGTTTTCGTAATGTGTTTATGCAGGGCGTCGCCGCTCTGGGGAAACTCGAAAACGGTAACCTTGTCGGACCAGCGTTCACCCTCCGTAATATTCCGGCGCGCGAAGATATCGACGTGTTGGACATCTTTCTCGATCCTGAAAACCCACAGAGAAAAGGGATTGAAACTGCGCCACCGGGATCAGTGCTGGTTCAGGATTGCCGCGGTGATAAGACGGCTGCCTCGTGTGGCTCAATTTTGACGACCCGATTGAAGGTACGGGGCGTTGCCGGGATGGTTTCCGATGGACCAGTGCGCGATAGCGGCGTTATCGCCGGGCTCGGGTTTCCGGTTTTCTGTGCAGGCGCAAGCGCGCCAACCAATCTCATCAAGCACCATCCCATTGATTTGAATATCCCGATTGGGTGCGGCGGAGTCGCGGTCTATCCTGGCGACATCATCGTTGGCGATGTGGATGGAGTGGTCGTCATTCCGCGCCACCTGGCAGAAGAGGTGGCCTCGGATTCCGCCGAACAAGAGGCGATGGAGGATTTTATTATTCAAAAAATTGCCGACGGAGCTCCGCTGCGCGGGACTTATCCTCCGAATGCCGAAACCAAAGAGGCCTTCATGGCGTGGAAACGACGCGGGGTTTGAATATTGGAGGTGATTCGCCCACGGCGCTCCCCTACGCTCTCCCGGATTTCCTGTCGAGCTTGTTGGCGTTGGCGAATTTCATCTTATTGAAAGCCGCACACGTGGGCGTTGGTGAGTGCAGCGAAGCAGGAAATCCGGGTTCGCTTCGGTCGGGATGACAAAGTAAAGCGCGGTGGCCCACCTTGGCATGGGTGGAGGTGGATGGACAGAGTCAGGCAACGAGGGTCATCGCTTGGAAATTACGCCTACTTTTCCTTGCACTTCATGTTTGATGGAGTGTTTGACCAGCGCCATGGTTTCTGAAAGATGCGTGCGCATGGCACGCCGCGCCATTGCCGGCTTGCGCTGCAAAATCGCCCGGTAGACGGTATGGTGATGTTTCAAGGCGATCGCGGATACGCCGGGCAAAGCCAAATTGAAATAGATCCACTGGCGCAATAGATTGCGCAGCAGTTGCGCCGCATTGTGCAATACATCGTTTTTCGCCGCCGAGGAGATGGCCAGGTGAAAGGCTACATCGGCTTCCAGGATCGAATCGCCTCTTGCGATGCTATCTCGCATCATCTGTACAGCTTTACCGATTTCCGCGATGGCTTCGCGGGAACCGCGCTCAGCCGCCAGACCAGCCAGGTTTTCCTCAATGATGGTGCGCGCCTCCATGATGTCCTGGAGTTCATTATGATCGGATCCCGTAAAGGCCCAGAGCAATGGCCGGGAGAGGAATTCTGATCGCGGACAAACAAATGTTCCGTCGCCGACCCGGCTGTCGAGCAGGCCAATCAACTCCATCGCCTTGAGCGCCTCGCGAAGAGAGGTGCGAGCGATTCCCAATTGCTGACAGAGGTCGCGTTCGGGAGGAATGCGATCGCCGGGTTTCCAATTTCCCTTCACCACGCGCGAGATAAGTTGCTCAAATGCGGCGGCCGTGAGCGTGGTGCGCGGTATTGGAGTTACTGCCTTCACAGTTCGCATCCTAGGATTACCGGGAAAGTAGCATTGGTGTTTTATGGGAGAGAGCTTTCACTTGCCGTTCATGCGATACCGCAGTATCTGAAAACATCGTAAATTGACCCTTCAAACAAAGACAATGCAGGAGGCTTTGTTCACTGGATATTTGTTTCCCGTAGGAACGAGAAGTCCGGTGCTCCGATCCCGCGTGAAGACGCTGACCTGGTTTGTGAACTGCTCGGCGACCACAAAGAAGTTACCGGCGGGAGCGAGGGCAAAGTGGCGAGCCTCTTTACCCCCGAGCGGGGTACGCCCTGCAAGCGTCAGGCGGCCAGTGGGTTCAATGGCATAAACCAGCAACTCCTCGTTGGGACCGCGGTTGCAAGCATAGAGAAAGCGCCCGGCCTGGTCGATGATGACCTCTCCAGCGCGATTTTTGGCGACGTCGGCGCCGGGGGACAAAGTGGAGATGTTGTCTACGGTGTTGAGAACGCCGGTTTGTGCATTCCAGCTCAAGAAGGTGATGGTGGAGTCGAGTTCGTTAATGGCGTATGCCCACTTGTCATTGGGGTGGAAGGCAAGGTGGCGTGGGCCAGAGCCGGGCGCAGCAGTGTAAAACGGTGGGTCGTTTGGTGTGAGTTCCGCGGTAGAGGCGTTGAGCTTGTAGACCATGATGCGGTCGGTGCCGAGATCGTTCACCAGCGCGAAGCGATTGTCGGGGGAAATCACCGCGCCGTGCGCGTGTGCGGTGGCCTGGCGCCTCTCATTGGGACCGTGACCGGAGAGTTGGAATTGGGAGACGGGATCGGAGAGGTGGCCATCTGGGCCAACCTTGAAGGAGAAGACCTTGCCGCTGCGATAACTTGCGGAAACAAGACACCGCTGGGTGTGGTCGAGCACGATTTGGATCATGCTCTCTTCAAGATCTGCCACAGTGACGGTGTTGATGACTTTGAGATCGCCAGATGCTTCGACGCGGAAGGAGCTGAGGGCTGCAACCGTGGGTTGGGGCTGATGGCCAGAAAAGAGGAACGGCGTCCCGTGGCTTTTGCCGCCAACCTGGAAACTCGGCGAGTTGGCCGGGAAGGCGAGGCGGATATCAGAGAGTGTCCCGGAGGCCGCGTTCCACTTGCCTACATGGATACCTTCGCCATCACCCTTAGCTGACGATCCGATATATAGGTACTCGCTCGTGCTTGGCGCCGCCGCACGCAGCCTGGTGGCGGCGAGAGTTGCGGTGGCTGCGGAAAGAAACCCGCGTCGAGTCCAATAATTCATAACAGTCACCATTCACTCGTTTTATCGTGTGCTGCGCGGTGCGTTCATCAACGCGTCTTTGGCCGCGAAATCGCGGGCGACACCGACGATCAGGAATTCCAGCGGTCCGCTGCCATTGTTGGTGAACGCTTTCGTTTGGTTGAGCCGGACAGGAATGGCGTCTCCGCTATGGATTGGAGCCGTCTCCGAATCTACTGTGGCTGTGCCATCGCCGGTGACCACATAGTAGACCTCGCTCATGTCCGACTTCGTGTCCGGACCAACCGAACTGCCGGCGGGAATCAGAAGATGGTCGATGTAGGACCAAGTGGTGAAAAAGACGCTGGGCGGAAGCACCCGGCGATATTCCACAGTACCCGTTCCGCCATTCATGCGATCGACTGACTTGAGTAAGGATCGATCGAGATGCATGCTCACGAACTGGGGTATGGGGTCGAGAGGAACGCCTACACGCGAATCACCCAGATTGAAGGTGTCGTAGGTTTTGCTCAAACCGACATTGATATTGAGCCACTGCACGGGCTTGTCGGTAGCGTTATAGATGCCATGGGCGTGGCCAATGCGATCGGGCACACCCGCCGGCCCCTTAAGCACCGAGGTTCGCCCGTCAATCGTAAACTGGGCTTCGCCGTCAAGAATGACGAACATTTCTTCGCACTTATTATGGAAGTGCTGGCCGATGCCGCCCTTGGGCAGGAGGACGCCGCGATGGAAGAAGATCAGATTCGTATCGAGTGCATCGGCACCCAGCAACACCTCGAAATCCATCGACCCTGCTCCGTCGTGCACCGCGCTGAGGTGTTGATATTTTGCCGGGTCCGTATGGGCAATGCGCTGCACGAGCGGACCGGCTGGATTCGCCGCCGTCGGGTTCAGCTGTGCATGCAACGCAGACGACGCGATCAGTGGAAGGGCCAGCGCAAGAGCCGGCAATCCATTAGACGTATATCCAAAGGCCATAGATATATCCTCCTAACTCAACTACTTATCAGTCCGCGAATGCGACAAGCACCGCGGCCACCACGCCTATTAGGGATCTTCGGCGAGCTACCTCGATATATACAACGTGCAACTTTCATGCTTTTCTGGCGAAATTGTCAAGCTTCTTATCGAACTCCTCTGCCCAACTCACCACCGCGAGTCAACTGGTCTTAATGACGTAGGTGGAAGGGCGCCGGGTTTAGTGTCGCGCCTACGGCGCTCAGATCGTCTTGGGAATTGATTCCCAACCCTTCCGGTCCGTACCTTTTGGCGACAGGCCCTCCGGGCCTCGCACCCATCGCGAGTTTTGTAGTGTTATTTCTTTCTCAACTTGCAACCGACAGGCCGGCGGTGTTCTTGACATAGAGGTATGGCCGCTGTACCATTCAGCCGCTATTGAATCGCAGGGCCGAATTATTGCGAAAAATGGCGCGCGGGATCGGCGGAAATTACATTCGCATGGTGCATACGCGGCATGCGGATTGCCCTCTCCTGCAAGCAAGACGGAAGAGCTTGGATACCGTCAGCTAAAGAGGAGATCATCATGACGTCGTATCGTGAGGCCGGATCATCCATCTCATGCAGGAACATCCCTCTGTGGATTCGCTGTCTGGCGGTGCTTGTTCTAGCACCGGTGCTGAGCCTGGTATGCTTCGCGCAAGTCGAGCGCGCCACCATCACAGGCACACTGACAGACAAGAACGGGGCGATCGTCCCCGACGCCACAGTGCGGGTTACGGATGAAAGCACGAACGAGACCAAGAACCTGCAGACGGATAGCGCCGGGCAATATGTTGCGAGCAATTTAACGCCAGGCAGCTATACCATCGAGGCGGAAAAAACAGGATTCACCAAGCACATCAATAAGGGCTACGTTGTGCAAGTGGGCCAGACTGCGCGACTTGACATAGTCATGGAAGTTGGTTCTGTCACCCAGTCGGTGGAGGTTACGGGCGCCGTTCCTGTACTGCAAAGCGAGAACGCTGCCGTGGGGCAGGTAATCGCCACGACGGCGGTCCAGCAACTGCCACTAAACGGCAGAAACATGACCCAGTTGGCAATTATTACTCCGGGCGTTACCGGATTGAACTATGCCCCCACCAACACAATCGGCTCAGGGGTACGGCCTGACGAATTGCGTCCTGGCGGAACGACCATTGAAGCCAACGGCGCCCGTGATAGCGCAAATAAGTTGCTTCTGGATGGTGTCGATAACACCGAGATGATCGCGCAGACGCAGATTGTGCGGCCCAGTGTTGAATCGCTTCAGGAATTCAATATCATTACCAGCAATGCCGGGCCCGAATACAACCGCGGGGCGGGCGCAATCCTGGTAACCAGCACGCGCTCCGGCTCAAACAATCTGCATGGTTCTGTCTACGAATACATTCGCAACTCAGACCTGGACGCAAAGAACTTCTTTGTCAGACCCAATACGCCCATTCCGCTCTATAGGCTCAATGATTTCGGGGGAAGATTGGGGGGGCCGATTAAACGTAGCAAAGCATTCTTCTTCCTGAACTATGAAGGCTACTACGAACAGGCAGCGGGGACGCAGGTCAATACCGTGCCTACACTGCTTGAGAGACAGGGGAATTTCCAGGGAATAGCCAACATTTACGACCCTTTGACCACTACCGCCTCGGGAAAGACGTATACGCGAACGCAATTTCCGAACAATATTATTCCGGCGAATCGGTTCGACCCAGTTTCCTACCAGCTCATCAACGCTTATCCATTGCCGCAAACCAACGCAACGGTGAATAACATTGTCACTTACCCGCTCAAGAAGAGCGATGATAACCGTGGAGACGCTCGCGTCGACTACCAGATCACGCCAAGCCAAACTTTCTTTGCACGCTATTCGATCGACGACACACAGATCCAAATGCCGAACACGTTCAACGATGTTATCGGCGGGAGTGAGGGCGCCTTCTCGGGGCCGGAGGCGGACCGCGGGCAACAGGGAGTGTTGGCTTATAACAAGATCATCACTCCGCACATTGTGGGCGAGTACAGGTTCGGCTTCAACAGGTTTACCAGCTTCCTGCTGCCTTCTCAATTGACATCTCCGATTTGGGCGGAGATCCCTGGAAAGCAGCCGCAGCCAGGCTACCAGCCGAAAGGAGCGGGCCCAGGGCCAGTGGCGCCGATCATCAGTCCCTCTGGTTTCGGGGGACTTGGTAATTCAAGGTCGGAGCCGGAGATACGGCGCGAGCACCTTTGGGAGAACATAGGGAACGTGTCCTGGGAGCACGGCAGGCATAATTTCAAGTTCGGCATAGATACACTTCATCATTTGATCAGCGAGACGGACTCGCCTCCTGGTCAGAGCCCGTTTGGCCGTTTTAACTTTGACAGCAATTTTTCGAACAATCCCGCCTCCACGACCGGCACGGGAAACGCGATGGCTTCGTTTCTGCTTGGTTATCCCGCGTCCACCGTACGAGACTTGTTTCTTCCCGGAACTGCGCATGTCTTTGGGAACGAATACAACTTCTACGGGGGGGACAATTGGCGCATCACTGCGAAGTTGACCCTGAACAT
Source organism: uncultured Acidobacteriaceae bacterium (assembly GCA_963785315.1). GTDB lineage: Bacteria > Acidobacteriota > Terriglobia > Terriglobales > Acidobacteriaceae > PALSA-350. Next base: position 139,028 of record CAWAUX010000014.1, read on the forward strand.
CGGCCTGCATTACGAGATCAATACGCCTTACGCCGATGCTCACGATTACTGGGTAAACTTCAACCCGGTCAACGCAGCCGTAGAGATCGCCGGCCAGAATGGTGTTTCAAAGAGCGCTAACTGGCAGACGGACTACGGATCAGTAGGGCCTCGTCTAGGTTTCGCTTACACCGTGAACGAGAGGACCGTGGTACGCGGCGGGTATGGCGCTTTCTACGATCCTCAAGCAAACCAGGGGACGACGATACGGCAGGAGAGGCAGTGGCCGTTCGATCTGATCTACACGCTTTCTCCGGGAACTCTATTTCCCTCGAACACCGTCTCGCAAGGTTTTCTCACTTTAAATGAGATCCCACCAGCGACCTTCGCCAACCCATTCGGGACTCTGAAGGGGATAAATCATCATTTCAAAAATGCTTCCGGCCAGCAGTTCAACTTAAGCATGCAAAGGCAGTTGACTGGACGCTCGTCCTTCACTATCGGCTATGTGGCCTCTATCACGCATCACTTGTCATGGAATGATCCCATCGACCAACCTGCTCCAGGGCCCGGCAACATTCAGGCCAGGCGGGAGTACAACGCTCAGTACCCCAACGTGACGGCGATCGCCTACTACCAGTCGGTGGGCGTCGGTTCGTACAACTCGCTTCAGACGAGCTTTCAGCAGCGCCTGTCGCGCGGGTTCTTTCTGACAGCGAACTATGTTTGGGCCCATGCACTGGACAACGCCCCGTACGATGGTGGTGTCGATGGTCCCATTCCGCAAAATCCTTATGACCGTGGGGCCGATTATGCCAATTCAGACAACGACATCCGAAATCGTGTCAATGTCTACGGGACATATGAGTTACCGCTCGGACCGGGCAGGGCTTTTCTCAACAGCAATTCCTTCCTTGATCGGTGGGTCCTGGGGGGCTGGCAGGCTAATGGTATCTTCGTCGGACAGTCGGGTCTGCCCTTCACTGTGACGATAAGCGGCACGGCAACCAACACCGGGGCGTCGGCCAGCCGCGCCAATGTTATTCCCGGGGTAGCTCAATATCCCTCGACCAAAAAAATCACCGGGTGGTTCAATCCGGCGGCGTTCACTTCGCCCACTGCCTACAATTGGGGCGACGTCGGCAGGAACACCCTCCGTGGTCCCCGGGAGGTCAATCTTGATGGCTCCCTGGAAAAGCATTTTCCCATCAAGGAGAGCGCTGCCTTACTGTTTCGGGTGGAATTCTTCAACATGTTCAACCATCCTCAATTCCAGGTTCCAGCGGCGGTCATCAATTCCGGAGGCGCCGGGACCATTACTTCGACATCGAATACAGCCCGCCAGATCCAGGCTGCGCTTAGATTGACGTTTTAAAGTAGCGGGGACTTTTTCATATAGTTCTTCGTCTAAGTTATTCAACAAAGATGCTCAACATCGGGTGGGAGGACGGCTTGCCAAAACGCTCGTGGGTACCAGTTGGGAATCATTTTGCCGGGAAGCTCTCCGTGGGTAGGAACGGAGATTACGAATGATCGGGAAGGTGGAAAGAAGAAGAGCTCTGCTTGGTCAGGGGCAGCGCGAGGCTGCGACTGCTGGAGAGAGCGGCCCGCATGCTATTTCGGATGTGCGCGCCTTTCGCGTGCCCCAATCTGGTTCGGGAAACTCTTATGTAGTCCTGCAAGTACGATCCCAGTCGGGGCTGGTTGGTTATGGCGAGTGTAAGGAGTTATCCAGCCCCGAGTTAAAGGCTACGCGTGAGGCTGCATTGGGCCGCCCAGCATCGGCGTATGAGACCTTGCGTCCGCTGGTTCCGCAAAACTCACAAGCAGCCATAGACATGGCATTACTCGATATTCTGGGCAAGGCTACCAAGGCTCCCGTCTATCGCGTTTTGGGCGGTCCCACGCGGACCAAGGCACGAGCTATCGTACGATTGGCTGGAACGTCTGACGCTGAACTCGTAAAGGATCTTCAGAAGCAACTCGCGTCTGGTTTCGCCGCGTTCCTCGTACCCATCCCTACCCCCGCGGCACGCAACCAGGGGAGCGCCTATATTCAGGCCGGCGTAGCGCGTTTCAAGGCCATGCGCGCCGCGGCTCCGGATGCGGACTTTGCGTTCGAAGGCAGCGACCAGCTCACTCCTTCCGATTCGGCAACTCTGGCTGCTGCCGTAGAGTCCATGCATCCGCTCTGGTTCGATGCACCCTGTCCGGTGTCTAATCTATCCACTCTGCACAAGATTGCCGACGAGACCGTCGTTCCTCTCGGCCTCGGCCGTGATATCTCCAGTCCTGGAACCTACCAGGATCTGCTTCGGGCAGGCCTGGTCGATTTGCTTCGGCCCGATTTGCTGGTGCACGGCATTTCTGGTACCCGGCGCCTGGCTGCAATGGCAGAGACTTACTACGTGGCTGTCGCACCCTGGCATGCGGCGGGTCCCATTGCTACGGCCGCAGCTCTGCACGTGGCAGCGAGCATCCCGAATTTCTTCATCGCGCAACTACCCAACTCAGGCACCGGTTCAGCAACGGCACAAGCCGGATTCTTCGCGTTACCCAAGGGGCCGGGTCTAGGTGTTGAGGTAGACGCACAGGCACTGGAGAGGAACCAGATCGTATGAATCGACGAAGCTTTCTCGGCGGAGCGGCGGCGGTTGCTGCTGCTGTGCCTGCATCTCGTATTGCCGCGGCGGTATCCACTTCTCGCACGACGGACCTCTGTGGATGTGAGCCATTCATCGCTCAGGCAAATGGGGAACAGGCCGCGCGGGCCGAGGCATTTCGGGATCTCAGCACCGGCTTGAAAGTCACCAATCTGAAAGTATTCGGGGTTTCGTTAACACCCGATTCTGATCGTCCTTATGTCTTCGTGAAACTTGAGACCAATCAGGGACTGGTGGGGTGGGGAGAGGGCACGCTTGAGGGCAAGGCAAAGGCCGCGATGTCTTGCATCGAGGATTTTCGGGACTTTGTTGTCGGCAAAGACCCCATGCAGGTCGAGCATCATTGGCAATCGATGTATGTACACAGCTTCTATCGCGCGGGCCCAGTGATTGGATCGGCGATTTCCGGTATTGATCAAGCGCTGTGGGACCTTCGGGGCAAGGCGTTGGGCGTTCCGGTGTATCAGCTTCTGGGCGGCCCTTATGACCCACAGGGTGTTCGCGGATATTACCACGCAGAGAACGCACGGACCGACGAGCAACTGGCAAAGTTACGCGAGACTGCTCTCCAGGAAGGCGTGTCGTGCTTCAAGATCGGACTTCCCGACCAGGAATACGAATGGATCGAGACCCATGCCAAGATCGATCGTGCGGTGAAGCATATGCAGCGCATTCGCGAGAAGCTCGGCGACTCCATCGACATCGCGGTCGATTTCCATGCGAAGACCAGTCCCAGCGTAGCGTCCATCATCGTTAAAGAAGTTGAGCCGCTGCATTTACTGTTTATCGAAGAGCCGTGCCCGCCGGAAAACGTCCAGGCGATGGGCCGCGTGGCCAGCCGTTCGACCACGCCGATCGCAACCGGGGAGCGATTGGTTGCGGCCTACGGCTGTCGCGAGTTGATCGAGATGGGCGTGGTTGATATCTTGCAGACGGACATCAATCACGTCGGCGGACTCACCGGACTCTGGAAGGTTGCGGCCATGGCCAACATCTCCAACGTCTCCATGGCGCCGCATGCGTGCGAAGGACCTATCGGGGGGATGGCTACGCTGCATGTGGATTCTTCAATGCCCAACTTTCTCATCCAGGAGATCTGCAGCTTTGTGCAGCCGGGCGACAAAGAGAAGATCTGGGCCGAGTGGTTCGGCTTCCCTACTATGCGCATGGTGAATGGACGATTCCCTCTGCCTTCTAAACCGGGGTTGGGGTTTGAACTGAGCGAAGCATCTTTGAGCAAATATCCCTTCGGTGGTTCGAGACCCATGGCGCGCGTTTTCCACGAGGACGGCTCTGTTGGAGAATGGTGAAGCGTGACCCAAGATCCCAGTTCACAGGCAATCAACCCAAGCTGGTCGCGGCGTAAGTTCCTCGGAGTTGCAGGTGGTACGGCCCTGCTTAGCGGAGTGGAGTGGGTGAGCGGATCTTTGCCACTCGCCGCCGCGGAGAAGATCCGTGCAAAGATCACCGATATCCAGACGATGACGTTGGCCGGCCAACGTACCTACGTTTATGTCAAGGTGGTTGCCGACAATGGGCAGTTCGGGATCGCCGAGGCCTATGGCACCCCGAGCATTGGTGTAAAGGAGCAGATCCAGGCGCTTAAACCGCTGCTGGTAGGAAAGAATCCGCTGGAGATCGATGCCATTTACACCTACATGGGCATTGGAGGTCCTGAGCTTTCGGGCACGCGCACGGATGGGTCGGCGCACTCACTCATGCGCGCGGCCAGCGGCATTGAAATGGCGCTTTGGGATTTGGCAGGCAAGACCCTCGGCGTTCCCACATCGACGCTGCTGGGAGGGAGGTTCCGCGACCGGGTCCGGGTTTACGACCATGCAGCTCCGCGAAATATGTTGGACAAGGCCTCGTGCCGCGAGTGGGCAGACAAGATCAAGGCAGATCCCAGCGGCTTTACCGCACACAAGATCGGGTTTCGTCATACGGACGTGGCGAGCGACAGCGCCCGGGATCTTGGGAATCGAGTGCTTACGACCAAAGAACTGATGGAGATTGGCCAGGGGTTTGAGAATTGCCGCGAGGCCATCGGGTGGGATCACGACCTTATGGTTCATTGCCACTGGGAGTACGACTTGCGTACCTCCATTCAATTGGCAGAGGCGGTTGCGCCCATCAAACCGCTGTGGCTGGAAGATCCGCTACCCGTGGACTACTCCGAATCGTGGAAAAGATTGTGCGCCAGCTCGCGTGTACCCATCTGTACGGGTGAGAATCTGGAACGGCGGGCGGGGTTTAAGGATTTCATTATTTACCAGGGATGCGACATCCTGAATCCTGACCTACGTAACAGCGGCGGATTCCTGGAAACGAAGCGCATCGCCGATATGGCTGATACATTTGGATTGCCGATGGCGACGCACAATACCGGTAGTCAGTTGCACACCTGGGCCAACTGCCAGTGGGCTGCGTCCATCCGTGACTATATCGCTTGTGAAACGATCACCGGGCAGGGAGGTTGGATGGACAAAGTCCTGCTGCTCGATGGTCCGTATATCAAGGGTGGGCACGTCGGCGTGACCGATAAGCCAGGTCTTGGTGTCGAACTGAACCCTGACGTGGTCAAGGCTCATTTGGCAGAAGGTGAACAGTGGTGGGGATAAACATTAATGAGAGGGCTCTCTGAATGTCGATGAAACGTCGTGACTTGTTGAAGTCTATGGGAAGCGCAGCGTTGCTGAGTCTTGCCCCGCCTGTGCTCCGCGCGCAAGAGCAGGTGGCACGGGCGACGCGCGGCATGGCAACGCCGCGCATCAAGGATATTAGCGTGATTGAATGTGAACCCGCGGGCACGCGGCTTACGGTGGTCAAGATCACGACGGATCAGGATGGGCTCTATGGTTACGGCTGCGCCACATTCACACAACGCGCCGACCTGGTTAAACCCGCGGTAGAAAAATATCTGAAGCCTTTTTTGCTTGGTAAGACCACGGACCGGATCGAAGATATCTGGCAATCGTGCTACGACAGTTCTTATTGGAAGAATGGCCCGGTGCTGAATAACGCCATCAGCGGTGTCGACCAGGCCCTGTGGGACATCAAGGGGCGCCAGGCGGGCATGCCGGTTTATCAGCTTGCAGGGGGCAAATGCCGGGAAGCCGTCGATGCCTACGGGCATGCCGACGGACCTGATTACGCAGCCGTGGTGGAGAGCGCGAAGGGCTATATCGCCAAAGGTTTTCGCAATGTTCGGGTGCAGGTTGGAATTCCCGGCATGTCTGGTTACGGCTCGAGAACAGGCACAGACACCACACTCAAGGCGCTGCACGATAAACCTCTTTTCGAACCCGCGTATGATTTCCGCCGCTCCTTGAAACTGCTGGAGGTTTGCCGCCAGGAGTTGGGCGAGGAAATTGAATTGCTGCATGACATGCACGAACGGCTGACACCTAACCAGGCGGTGCAGTTCTGCAAAGAGGCAGAGAAGTTTCACATGTTCTTTTTGGAAGATCCGCTTTCACCGGAAGACATAGCGTATTTCCAGCAGATCCGGCAAAACTGTGCGACGCCGATTGCCATGGGCGAGCTCTTCAACAATCCACACGAGTGGCAGCCGCTGATTGAGGGACGACTGATCGACTACATTCGCGTGCATGTTTCCCAGGTAGGCGGGTTTACTCCGGCGCGCAAAATCGCGATCCTTGCCGAACCGTACGCGGTCAGGACCGCCTGGCATGGTCCAGGGGATGTCTCGCCGGTTGGCCACATGGCCAACGTGACGCTTGATCTTGTGAGCTATAACTTTGGCATTCAGGAATACTCGCCTTTCAATGAACGGACGCAGGAGATATTTCACGGCTGTCCGACGATGAAGGATGGATACCTCTGGGTGAATGAGAATCCTGGCTGGGGCATCGAGATCGATGAGCAGGCAGCCGCCAAGGCTCCGTTCACGCCGGGAAGAAATAACCTGAATGGTGGATGGGGAGAGATACGTAAGCGCGATGGGACAGTCATCAAGCAATAGCAGCGGGTCAGAAAAACTTCCCACGCCAGCACGGCTTGATCGCCGTGAGTTGCTCAAGGTGCCGGTGATGGCGGCTGCTTATGGTCTGCTTCCTCGTTCCGCGACGGCGCTCCCTGCTCCATCGGGAGCGCCGTTCGATGAGGCTGACCCACAGGGCACAAAGATTGCTATCAAGCTAACCGTCCAACAGACCACGGACGAGGAACTGCTCTTCCTCAAGCAGATTGGACTGCGCTGGCTGCACGCTGACTTCGGTGAGGCAGCATCCTACGATTTCATCAAGGCTACGCGCGATCGCTTTGCTCAATATGGGCTCACGATCGACTGCGCGCTGATGGAAGCGTATCGCTCAAAGAGGATTCAGCTGGGGCTGCCGGGACGGGACGAGGACATCGAGAGATTTAATACCTTCCTTACAGATTGCGGGCGTTTGGGCATCCGGACCTCGCATATCGATTTCCACCCTGGAAATACCTACACCACGAAGATGATTACGACCCATCGCGGCTATACAGCGCGCGAGTTCAGCGTGGCTGATTTTCGGGAAAAAGTGGAAAAGCAAATGTTCGACCGGGACTACTCGGCACAGGAGATCTGGGCCAACTATGGTTACTTTCTCGACGCGGTTCTGCCAGTCGCAGAAAAGGCCGGCGTCAAGTTGGCTCACCATCCGGACGATCCCCCGATCTCTCCCATGAATGGCGTGGCCAAGGTGTTTATCAACTATGCGGGGTATAAACACGCGGAAGATGTGGTTTCGAAGGGCAGCAAGAATTGGGGGCTTTGTTTGTGCCTGGGCACCTGGCTGGAAGGCGGCGACACTATGGGTAAGGATGCCGCCAGCATGATCCGGGAGTTCGGTGGCCGGGGTAAGATATTCACTATCCACTTTCGCAATGTCAGTTCCCCGCTGCCACGATTCCATGAGACGTTCCAGGATGATGGGTATCAGGATATGTATCTCCTGATGAAGGCTCTGCGGGAGGTACGCAGCAGTGCGTCGCTGATTCCTGATCATTATCCTGGTGTGGTGAGTGATGCTAATTTGCGCATCGACAATGCTTATATGGTTTCGGCTATGCGGCAGATGCTGCGGCGGGCTTATGAAGAAGTGGGATGATGGCCCGGGCATGCATGGCTATCGCAGCGGGCTGCGGAAAAAGTCGGTTCGAGGGGGAAAACCGTCCCCTCAGCGGCTAAAGCCGTTCCATCTTTTAGTCAGTTATGTACGAGCTGAAGCCCGTACCCTTCAAAAGAATGAGTTTTCCGCAAAAATCATATGTCTCGATTGCTTGATTGCTTTTAGTTGATTGATTAGCTAAAGGCTGTCGTGGGCTTCGCCCGTCTTGTTCGGCCCAGGTACGCTCCCACGGCACGCCGGGGCAGGTTGGCGAACCTGGGGTACCCGTCCAGTTTCTAAGGGGTTCTGTTGGGAGATTGAACTGTGCAGCGAGCTAGAGCTTGAAGAGTTCGCGCAGACGGCGGGTTTGGGCGCGGCTCACTGGGATTTCCGTCTGCTTGCGATCATCCATGCGCAGTTGATAGCTGCTCTTGAACCAGGGCACGACTTCCTTGATGTGGTTGATGTTCACTACGTAGGAACGGTGGGCTCTCCAGAAAATGGCGGGATCCAGCAGCTCCAGTAGCTCTTCGATCGTCCGGCATTTGGAATGACCTTCAAGCGTGGGCGTCACCACGGAGATGATGCCCTCCTCGATGGCGGCGAAGCAGATGTCCTTCTGATCGGCCAGCAAGAGACGGTTGTTGGCTTGCAGAATAATCTTCCCACTCCGCGGACGCACCCCAGAGTGCTGCTGTTCCATGAGACGGAGGAGCGCGTCAAGACGCGCCTCCGATGGCTTGAGGTCGGCACCGTTCTCAGCAGGCGGCTCTGAGTCGAGCTGGTGCATCTCCTGCAAGCGCTGACGGGCGCGCTCCAGGGCCTGCAAGACACGGGCACGATCAAAGGGCTTCAGCAAGTAATCGATGGCGTTGACGTCGAACGCGCGCACCGCGTATTGGTCAAACGCGGTGGCGAAGATGATCTGGGGCATGCGGTCGGCGTCGACCCGCTCGAGCAACTTCTTGAGCACGGCGAAGCCGTCCAGACCAGGCATCTGCACATCCAGAAACACTACATCGGGATGATGCGTGTGAATCAGATGAACCGCTTCGATGCCATTCTCGCCCTGAGCGATGACCTCGACTCCTCCCGCAGAGTCCAGAAGGTATTTGAGCTCTTCGCGCGCAAGCCGTTCATCGTCGACGATTAGAGCAGTCATTGCCATAAGAAGATTGTCGCAGAGAGATCTCCAGCGATTCTGAGTATATAGGGCGCGGGGGGAAGCTCAGGCACAGCAGGCGCCTGGATCAGCATTTCCACGTGCCGATCGAGGTTCCCGGGCAAGATCAGGATTGAAAGGCGCGCAGGCGGGAAGGCATGTTATCGGTGGCCAAACTATGTCCGCAGTAAACGCAGTAGACGTCCGTCGTTCGCACGCCACGATAGCAATTGCCGCAGGCCGCGGAGACCTGGTAGGCGCACTGCGGACAGAAATGGAACTCGGTATGAATGCTGGTCCCACAAGAGGGGCAGCGCGCCACTACCGGCTGGCGGAGAAGAAAGTACAGCACAGATCCGATACCTCCCGGCATCGCCAGGCAGATCACCACCCACAAGCGCGTGCTCATGCTGCGCCGCGGTGCATCCCGGCTTACATAGCCAACCATGAGCACGTACAACGCGGCCAGCGCGCTCCAGGACAACGCGAAGTAAAAGCGGACGCCGAACGGAGCGGCGATGGGTCTCATCTTGTAGGCGACGCGATAAGCCGGCAAGATTACCCAGTAGAGATACTGCATGAAGACGAAGACCAGGGTGGCCGCAGCAATCGACCAGCGCGGGATAAGCTTGACCTCTTCCGAGATGGAGGAGGCTGCTTCGGCGTTGTTAATCTTGTTCGTCATTTCTCAATTTGAGGAAAGGTTTCAACGCCGCCTCGATCGTGGTACACGTGGCGTTGTCCTTTCCAGACGGCTATGAGAGCCGCCAGCATAGCAAGAAGCAGCATGGCAATGAGTAAGGCTAGCTGCGTGGGCATATCGAAGAGATGTTCTTCTTCCAGCAGCACATCTTCCATACCATTCCAGATGGCCGGCCCAAGCAAGACCAGCATGAATACAAAGCCCAGAATGGCGAAGCCAAGATTTCTGCGCTGCAGAGTGCGCTTCTCCTGGGTGGAGATTACTGCATCGCGCACCGCGCGACGGGTCTTTTGTGTCAGCACCTGGGTGGCGTTACTATCCTGCCAGGCAACGGAGCGCACCACATCTCCAAGGGCTCTGTCTGGGCCCCCTTTTTCTGTCCCGTTCATCGCCCGTCTCCCTCCGCTATTAAGATGCGAGGTTTGAGGGCTGAGAGTCCGCGGTAGAGTCGCGACTTTACCGTGGAAAGAGGGGAACGCGTAACCTGAGCGATCTCTTCCAGAGAAAGCTCCTCATGGAAGCGGAGGACCAATACTTCACGATGCAGAGGCTCGAGCGTCAGCAAAGCCTCGGCGACGCGCTGCCCGTTCTCATTGGTCTGGTAAGTTTCAAAAGGCGAGGGACCGTCCGCGGCCACATCGAAGGACCGGCCGTCTTCCCCTGCTTCCCGCATGGCTTCCAGACTGCTCATGGTTCGCTTGCGGCGCACATCGATGACCAGGTTGCGAGCGATGGTGAACAGCCATGTATCAAAACGAGACTTGCCATTGAACTGGTCGCCTCGCTTCAGTACACGCATCCAGGTCTCCTGGAAGATATCTTCCGCCGTCTCCCGGTTGCCGGTGAGGTAGAGCAGGTAGCGCAACAAGCGATGCTGGTATTGAACGATTAGCTGATCGAGTAACTCCGGATCGTGGCGCTTCAGCCCCTGGGCAACGAGAGTGTTCTCGTTGCTGGATGAATCGGCGAGGGTAAGTGAAGCTGCGCGCATATCTACCTCTGAGACGGGGGCTGATTCCCCAAAGACGCCCTGGGCGACCACTTTTTTGAGCTTAGTGGCAAGAACCATGGGACTGCTCCGTCATTTCCCCAGCGAAGCCAGGACGACCCTTAATCCGTACAAGGATATAGGAATTGGCCGCCCGAGGCCACCCGGGAACCCTTTTTAGGATTAACGTCTAAACTTGAGATTATGGAGATTTTGTTTGGTCTGCATCCTGTAGAGGAGGCTTTGCGCTCGGGCACGCGGAAATTCGACCACATTTGCATCGCGCGGGAGCGGCAGGACGCGCGGCTGGAAAAGCTGATCCAGGCTTGCCGGGACGCGGGCGTGAAGCTGCGCATGGATACCCGCGACCAACTCACCAAGCTGGCCAGGACTGAGGCCCACCAGGGCGTGGTGGCGATGGTTCGGGCGAGGCAATTCCTTGACCTGGACGATCTGCTGCAGGATCCGCTCCGGGGCGGCAAGCAAAACCGCTTGCTTTTGGCGCTGGACGGGGTGGAAGACCCCCAGAACCTGGGAGCCCTGCTGCGCACAGCCGAGGGCGCGGGGGTCGACGGGGTGGTGGTTACGGAGCGACGGTCGGCACCTCTGAGCCCGGTAGCCGTCAAAGCTTCAGCCGGAGCGGCGGAGCACGTGAAGATCGCCCGGGTGGTGAACCTGGTGCGGGCGTTGGAAGACTTGAAGAAACGCGACCTGTGGTGCATTGGGCTGGACGAGCGCGGCACTATGGACTATGACGAGTTTGATTTCTCCGTGGGCTGCGTGCTGGTGCTGGGGCGCGAAGGTGCCGGGTTGCATGACCTGGTGCGGCGTACCTGCGATCACCTGTTGCGCATCCCCATGGCCGGCCGGGTGCATTCTCTGAATGTGAGCGCCGCCGGGGCCGTGGTGCTCTATGAGGCAGCACGGCAGCGGCGCAGGGCCGCGCAGGGGGAGCATTTGGCTCCGGTAGCGGCGCGGACGAAGAAGCAGAAGGGTTTGGGTTCATGAGGTTTTTGCAGTTGGCGGTGGTGGTTGTTGTTCTGGCATCTTGTGCCGGGGCTCAGGAGGCACCTCCTCCCTCGGCGGATGGCTCCCAGGTACCTGCGGAGCATCCCGGCACGGTGATTCTGTCGCGGTCGGTTGAAGACAGCGGTAATGCTCCTGCGGCGGCTGCTCCCGCGGCCAAGCCGGCAGAGGCAGCGAGCGACGCGGAACGGCAGGCGATCACCTTCCTTTCCTACGATCTCGATGTCCACCTGCGGCCCGGGGAGCACGCAATGGCGGTGCGCGCGCGCTGCGTGCTGCGTAACGATTCTGATAAGCCGCTGCACCGTCTCCCCTTGCAGATTTCCTCTACTCTGCAATGGACAAGCGTGCGGGTAGCGGATGCGCCGGCTACTTTCTTCCAGCAACTGGTGAATAGCGATGTGGACCATACCGGGGCTCTGCGCGAGGCGGTGGTCACCCTGTCGCAGCCTCTTGCCCCGCAGCAGACGATCGCGGTCGATCTTACTTACGAAGGGACGGCCGCTCTTTCCGTCGACCCGGTTGGAGCAGATCGGTACCCCGGCAGAGATGGCGGAAGCCTCCGATTGGGACCGGGTGGCGGACGAATTTGTGGGCTTGCGGGGGTTCGGCAACGTGGCGTGGTACCCGGTCGCATCCGTTCCAGTTGCGTTGGGCGATGGGGCCAAGTTTTTTTCGGAAGCTGCGGAGGAACGGCAACGTCAAAGCCAGGCCATGGTGACTATGAAGGTGACCGAGGAGTTTTCTGGCGAAGCACCTAACCTGGCGGTGTTGGATGGGGAGACTTTAACCGTGACCCCCACTACGCAGCCTGCGGCCTCGGTACCCGGAATCGTTACCTGTACGCTGCCGGCAACGCGACTGGGCTTTTCCTCACCCAGCCTCTTTCTGCTCACTCGCAGCCGGCAAGACGGTAATGGAGTGGCTGTATTCGCGCGGACCGAAGATGTGGCGAATGCTCAGGCCTACATGAAGGGAGCTACGATGGTGATCCCGCTGATCCATCGCTGGCTGGGCACCGAGCCTCGCGGCACTCTTAATATTGTCGATCTGCCGGAGGCGAGCGACGCCCCGTTCGAAGATGGGTCAGTGCTCTTTACCGATGTGCGTAGCGCCGACCCGTACAAGTTGGGTGACACGCTTATCCATTCGCTGACCCATCTTTACTTCCACTCGCCCTACCCCTGGTTGCAGGAGGGCGTGGCCTCGTTTATGGGGTCTCTCTGGCTGGAGCAAAACCAGGGGAAGCTCGCTGCTATTGAGCAGTTGGATAATGCCCGCGGCGCGCTCTCGCTGGCCGAACCGGGTGACGCTGCTTCGGCGTCTCAGGCTTTGGTGACGGCGAGAGATCCGGTATATTACCGGACCAAGGCAACTTATGTTTTCTGGATGCTGCGCGACCTTGCAGGGGAGAATGCGTTGTCACGAGCGCTGCGGGAGTATCAACCGGGATCGGATGCAACGGGAACCGGGTTTGAACAGGTGCTCGAACGGGCTAGTGGAAAAGACTTGAAGTGGTTCTTCGAGGATTGGGTCTACCACGACCGCGGTCTTCCTGATCTTTCGATTGCCGGGGTTTATCCCAACAAGGCTAGCGCGCCGGGGAGCTTTATCGTCGCAGTCGATGTGACTAATAGCGGGACAGCCGAGGCGGAGGTTCCGGTTTCTGTTTCTTCCGGCACAACTACGGTGACGGAGAGGCTGCGGATTCCCGCGAAGTCAAGGATTAGCCACCGCTTCCTGCTGCAGGGCGAGCCGGCCGAAGTGGCGGTGAACGACGGCACGGTTCCGGAAGTGGAGGCCAGTGTTCATCGGCAGACGCTGGCGGTTCCGCCGGCTTCGGAGTAGTGGCGACACATGAGGATGGCCATTGGGCTTCGGTGGTTGAAAAGCTCCGAACAGCGTGGGTAGACCAGGCACCGCCGAGGTCCTTCGACTGCGCGCTACAAGTGCTGTGTCACGCGATCAATTGGTGAGGCGCTTGGCTCAGGATGACAATTCTGTGGGAGTATTGACGAAACCAGGACTACGTCCTGGGCTACTCTCAGCCGTCCCTTCGGGACTCAGTTCTGAACTGGTGGTTCTCCGGCGAGCAGTGGTATTCCACTCAAGCCAAAACACGGCTTGAATGGGGTACCCAGCCTTGGTTGCCGGGTTTAGTTTTCTACTTGCTCTTCGATGGCTTTTACTTCGGGGTGTTGTAAGGTGCCGGTGATGGCGAAGGGGTGCGCGGTCGAGCCGCCTTTCATGTCTATTTCGCGATTGAAGGAGATCGTGCCCGACAACGGAATCGCCTCCTGACCGCGAGCAAGCAGACTGTGGGTTATCTTGATGGTGCTCTCCGCAATGGCCGCATCGGCACTCCATTGATCAAAGTGGACGAAAGGCTGGGCGGCGACAGGTAATGGCTCTTCCGCAGCTAATCCGCCTTTGGTCCAGTCCCAGCGCAGGCTACCGGTGGCGGTGCGTACCAGGTCCTGGGCGTCAAAGCCGGACATGGTGATCTGGGCGGAAAAATTTGCCAGACCACCGCCCCAATGCTCATCGAAAATGCTGCCCAGCGCGCTGGGCGCGGCGTTGGTCACCTGCACATCGAGCTGATATTCCGGCTGATCGCCGGAGGCGTCGACCAGGCCGGCAAGATGCATGGTTCCGTTCGCCAGATGGCCATTGAGCGACCGAATCTTGATCGAGTTGCCACTGATGTCGAGCGCTCCAATCGCATCGCGCACCACCAGTTTGCCGGTAGAAAGAACGCCAATGCGCACAGATCCGGAGAGATCGGGCCACTTGACGGAGTGGCGGTCGATCCGGTCAAGAATTTGGCGCAAGAGCTCACCGCCTTCACTGGTACCCAGCAAGGTGGATTGAAGTGCGGCCAGATCCAGGGTGGGAAAGACGAGCGAGAAGTGCCCTGCACAGGGCGCGCTTGCGATGCATAGCGTCGGGTACTCCAGGGTTCCCTGGGCCTCCAGCTTCCCGTAAGTGAAGGATGCATTGGTCCATTCAATTTGAGTGGGGCTGAGGATTCCCTGGGCAGAAGCAATCTTCAGCGGCTGGGACAAATAGGACGTGGTCAGTTCAGCGTTCCTGATGGCAATGCTGCCTTCCGCGGTCGACGCAACCACCGGATGCTCGGTGTCGGGCACGGGCAACAACCACTTACCGCGTAGGTCAAGGTCGAGAGTGGCGGTGCCCGCGCCGCCAAGCAATCCGAACGTCTTGCCGAAGGCCTTCAGCCGGGCAAGCGTGGTGACGCCCCCCAGGTGCAAATCGAATCCAGCTGGCGTAAAGCGGCCGTCCACGGTCACCGGAACCGGCGCACCCATGGCCAGACGCACCGGCTGCAAGAGCAACGCGGGAGACCCCGCATCGTTCCCCGCTTGAGGGCTCTCGCAACGGAGCCGCACCGGGCCAACCAGGAAGGGTTTGCGGGAATCGGGCGGGGTCAGGCTCAGCGAATCAAGAGCTACCTCACCGGCAATCGAAGGCGGGCGTCCGTTTTGCGTGGCGTACTGGAACTGCCCATTGAGGGCTCCGGCGGCCTGGACCCCGGAGCCCAGGCCGCTGCGCACTTCCTGCAGCGCGGTCAGCACCGCGGAGGCGGGGACGCGATCGATGGCTAGCGTGAGTTGCGCCTGCGGTTGAGTTTGCACTTCCTGAATCGAGCCGGCGAGCCGAAGCGCACCATCCCCTACGGGAGAATTGCAGGCAATGTCTTCCAGCGATCTCGACTCTCTGCGAAAAGAAGCCCGGCAAGTACTCTCCACATCGATGGGACGAGCGGGCGTAAATTCGGAACGATGCAGCCCTGCTACCTTCAGCCTGGTTCTGATGTGGGCCAGCTCGGCGGTACCCTCCACCGCAGCCTCTACATCCAGGCCGCCACGCCAGCCAATATCGCTGCCCAGGGTGAGCTTGCTCAACTGGCCCAGGGGCACTCCGTCCCATTCCACCTTGAGTTGCATTGGCATCTCGGCCAGTAAGGGCGCGCGATGCAAGGTGCCGTCGATGTGTAGCATGCCGGTGTCGGAAAGGTCGAGAACCAGGTCGGTGCGCACCGGTTGGGCGCGAAAGTGGAGCTCCCACGCATCCTCTGGAGCCAACGAGATGGAGAGGTCGGAGTTGAGGAATGCGAGCGACTTCTTCTCGTTCCCTTCTTTGAAGTTGATGCGCGTGTTTTCCGCGTCGATATAGGGGAAGCGCGGTGCACTGCCGGCGTGGCGCTGACCCGTGGGGGCATTAGGGATATGCGCTGCCTGCACTAGAACCGATGCAAAGTTCCAGCCCCCATTGGGTTCCCGCACCAGGTTCAAACTGGCGTCGTCGAAATGGATACGGGAGACTTCAAGCTTGCCCCGCCACAAGGACAAGAGGCGCAGGTCTGCCACCACGCTGTCGGAGTGAAGGATAGGCTCGGAGCCGAACTTTGGATCTTCTTCTACGGAAAAATCAGAGAACTCAAAGCCGGGCAGGGGCAGCAATCGCAGCTTGACGGAAGAGATGTGTACCTGGCGGCCGATGCTGCGGCTGATGCTGTCGGCAATCCGGTGCTGATACCGGCTGATGTTGACCAGCGGCGGCAACACAAAGGCAACCACCGACAACACCGCGGCTGCCAACAGAATCCAGCGCCTGGGCGAAGGACGCTTCTCTTCGCCACCCATGCTAACGGACCAAATGGAAGGTGCGGCGCCAGCGGGTCTGGTCGAAGAAGTGAAGAATGACGTGGGTATAGAACTGGAGCTTGTCTCCCACTCCGTCTTTCTCGTACTGATTGTCGGGTTCGATGAACGACCAGTAGACAAAGAGCGGACGGCCTACAATGTTGGCTCGCGGCACAAAGCCCCAGTAGCGGCCGTCGAGGCTGACGGTGCGGTTATCGCCCATAGCGAAGTAACGGCCCGGGGGAACCACCAGGTCCTGCCCCTGAATGTAGTTGGGGAGCTCGAGCGCCCAGGTCGGGGTTACGTCCCCGCTTTGCGAGGGAGAGACGGCGGGAAAATCATCCCGATAGGGAAAATAGTTGCCGTAGTCGGGCATGGCCGCCTGCGGTTCATGCTGTGGCTCTCCATTGAGGAAGACCACGCCGTTGCGCAGGTGGATGCGATCGCCGGGAATGCCGATGACCCGCTTCACCAGGTACAGGTCGGGCTCGCCGGGCTTGAAAAAGACGATGATGTCGCCGCGGCGCACATCACGGTAGTAGACGAAGGGAGCCCACGCGGTGCGCGGCGCCAGGGTGATGCGATCCACCAGCACATGGTCGCCGACCAGGAGGGTCTTTTCCATGGAGGACGAGGGGATTTCGAAGTTCTGAAAGATGAAGGTGAGTGCAAAGAGCCCGATGACCAGCACCGTACAGATGGAGGCGAACGCTTCCAGCGGCGTCTCTTCTGTTGCCTGCTGGCTTTTAATCTCAGTTTCTGTGGCTTCCATGGTAATGGGACAAACCTCTAAGCATTTTCGCTTCTACCCTGCATAGGCAGGCGTAGCGAAGTGCGTCAAAAACTTCTAGTGAATGACGCGGAACGTGCGGCTCCACCGGGCAAATTCCATGACGGTGTCGAGCGGACTCTTCTCGTGTCCGAGTCTATCATCCGGGAGCGGGCTGTCGTCGGTGGCTGAAGGCTGATGCAACGAGAAGTAAATAATGAAGGGCAAACCTACCACATTGGCGCGGGGGACGAAACCCCAATAGCGGCTATCGCGGCTGTGATTGCGGTTATCGCCGAGCACGAAATAGAAGCCAGGAGGCACCACCAACTCGCCGTTTTGGACATCGTGGCGCATCTGGATCCACCACTGCGTATCCACTCCCGGGTCGGTGTAGAGCTTGGCGGGAAACTGGTCACGGAAATTATCCTGATAGGAGCCTTCAAAGATCGCGAACGGCTCACTCTGCTTCTCCCCGTTAATGCAGACAACGCCATTCTGCAGATGGATGCGGTCGCCGGGAACACCCACCACGCGCTTGACGACGTGATCCGATGGATCGAGCGGAAAATGGAAGACGATTACATCGCCGCGGCTCACCTGCTCATAGGGTAGAAGCCAACGCCAGCCGCCGGGGGGCCCGAAAACCAACTTGTTGACCAGCAAAAAGTCTCCAACCAGCAAAGTCCGCTCCATGGACTCGGAGGGAATGCGAAAGGGCTGCACCACAAAGGTGAGCACAAAGAGGGCGATGACGATGATGGACAGCAAGGAGCGGAAGGTGTCGAGCAGATTGGGGAAGACGAGGTGGCTATGACTGTGGTGGACTGCGCGTGGCGCGATCGGGGGCGCCACAGAGACTGTGGTAACGCTAGCTTCTTCCGTGGTGACGCGGAAGAACTCCGCTGGTGGTTGGTGGGTCAAGAGCCGTTCCCTTTTGCCGATGACTCGCGAACAGGACTTCGCTTCCGGAGCTTGTCGAAAGCCCGGCGTGCGGCCTCTTGCTCGGCCCGCTTCTTGGTGGTGCCTACGCCGCGCGCAAGCGGCTTGGGCCCGCTTCCCTCGGCCACTCTCACTTCCACCAGGAAGCGCTTGCGATGATCGGGCCCGCTCTCCGCTTTGAGCACATAATCCGGCGGCCCGGTCTTCTGCGCCTGCAACAGCTCTTGCAATGCGGTCTTGTGGTCACCCAGCGAGACGCCGCGATCCAGCGCCTGGCGTAAGTCGTTCACGTAGGGCGCGACCACGTGCTCATTGACAAAGGCCTCGACCGGAACCAGCCCACCATCGAGATACAGGGCGGCAATGACCGCCTCGACGCAGTTCGCCAACAGCGTAGACTTTTTTCGCCCCCCGCCTCTTTCTTCTCCCCGGCCCAGCCGCAGATAACTTCCCAGGTCGAGTGCAGAGGCCACCTGGGCCAAATGGCGCCGGCTGACCAGGCTGGCCCGCAGGCGCGTCCACTCGCCCTCATGGAGGTCGGGAAAACGACGGAAGAGAATCTCGGCTACGACCAGGCCCAGAACTGCGTCTCCGAGAAATTCCAGCTGCTCATTATCCTCTTCGCGTGCGCAGTTGATTCCCTCGGCCTGCCGGCCCTCAATGGTTTGCTCGTACGCCAACGAGCTATGGGTCAGCGCCTTCACCAGCAGAGCCTGCTCGCGGAAGGTGTGACCCAAGGCTGCTTGCAGCGTATTGGGAGCCGGCTGTGCCATTAATCTGATCGCCCTTGCTTCTACTCTATTGCATAGAGAGAAAATCAGGTGGTTACTGAGGAGTGCCGGGCGGCTGGGCCGCCTGCGGTGGAGTGTCCGGCGCGGAATCATCCTCCCCCGCGGGCTCGGTATGCTCTTGCTTTGGAACCGCATACGGCTGTTTCAGACCCTTTTCCGCTGCCAGCCTGGTATCCGCCTCGCCGTCGCGCACGGTAAGCGCAGCCCGGTACTCGGTGACAGCCTGGTCACGCTGGTCCTGAATGTCATAAATCCGTCCCAGGTAGATGTGCGACCAAGCCAGCATGCGGGGATCCTTGGAGAGCCGGATGGTCTCTTCGAAGTCATGCTGGGCGGCGGGCACATCGCGGTGCATAATGGCCACCCGGGCAAGAATGAAGTTGGCCCGCGCGGCATCGCCAGACTTATCGGCCACCGACTGTTGCGCCAAGGCGCCCGCGCCATCGGTGTCGCCCTTCATCAGTTTCATTTCCGCCAGATCGAGGCCTCTCAGCTCGTGCGGCGATCGTTGCACTACCTCGGAGGAAGGCTGCTGGTTGAACGTAGTGTGCTTCGCCCGGTTCAATTCCACGGTCACATCCATTCCGTAGACCATCTCTCCGATGCTTTCCTTGAAGCTCTGAGGAGCTCGCTCAAAGGAGGCGAAGGCGTTATAGAAGTACTCCGTGAGCACGTAGCCGTCGGCCATATCCTCCTGGACCGCGTGGCGGCGGACGGCTTCAGCCGCGTCCACCGAGGCATTGTGCTGGTGGGTTGCTGCTTCGAGATCGCTGCGCCGTACATCGGCGGGGATTTTATAAATGGTCACCCCGGTATCCATGGTTCGGGCTTCGACCGCGCGAATCATGCACTCGATGGTGAGGGCCACCACATCGCTTTTATAGGTGTAATCAAGGGGCGCGTCGCGAATGGTCTTTAAGAACGGCAGCAGCCGGTCCAGGGCGGTGGCGCGGGCGTACAGCAGGGGTTCAATTTCGTAATGCAGGTAGGCGTGGCGAACCTCCCGCATGTGGATGGTTCCATTGACGGGGGAGACGACCACTACATAGTCGGCCCCGTAGACGCGGGCATTGGTCTGGGCGGGGTCAAGGAGGGGCTCGACCACTACCAGAAAGCGCCGGCCGTTGTTGGCCCCGCCAGGTGTCTTGAGGTAGATGCCGGTGCTGTCGACCATCTTGGTCAACGAGTCGTGGAGCGTGGCTAGCTGCTTTTCATATTGCGGGCGAATCTGGAGCCAGATCACGTGCAGATCGGCCAGCTGAGCAAAGCGGCGCAGCAAAGGCAGAATGTTTTCCACCCCACTGGCGTCCGGAGGCATGTCGGCCCCCTGGGCGCTGGGCGCAAAATCCGGCGGCGGCGTGATGAAAAGGGCCAGCGAAATATACTGCGCCAGATTGGATCCAGTGTTGGACAGCCGATGCTGATCGATGAACGCACAGATTTGCTCGTGGGCGTCCCGCGCGTCGCTGGAAGCCTGGAGGGCCTGGTTAACCTGCTCGCGGACTTGCTGCCGCAGCGGGTCGGAGACGGCTAGGCCCTGGTCATAGCCACATGCGTTCAGCGCTGCGGCTATGTCGAAGAGCGCCTCGCTGTTCTGCAGGCTGATGTCGGGACCCGCGGCATTTACCAACGCTGGGGCAGCAGATCCGCCGGCTGAGGCTTGGGAGTCGGATGAGTTTTGCGCGTAGGCGAGGTGCGCGGTCAACCCCATAAGCACCGCGAGCGAGGCCACCGCACGGCAGGCGGGAAGAACTCTGGTTGGGATGAGGAAACGCTTGCGGTGAAACTGCATAGGGTGCGGCGATTGGCCCACTTCAAGTCTATGCATTGGTAGGAGGGAGGGTCAAACTGGGGCGGGAGTGTGCCTTAACTGAACCTGATAGTGTTTTCGCCCCAGGTACGCTCCCACGGCACGCCGGGGCAGGTGGGCGAACCTGGGGCACATTAGGAGAGTGACTCCTTTTCTCAGTTCAGTGTTTTTCTGGAGCGTGTCTTCAAGGAAAAAGCTGCACGTAGAGAGTCGCGGCAACCCACTCAAGCCAACGGAAGGCTTGACCCCGATTTCCTGCCACGCTGCGCTAGAGAGGTCCGCGTGTGCGCCTTTCATTAAGGAAAGGCGCATGAAGTGTATCAACGCCACAAGCCTCAGCAGGAAATCGGGGCAATGGGGCACCCAGCGTTGGTTGCCGGGAGGTGCTAGCCGGGTACCGAAACTCCGGCGAAGGAGAGGAGTACGGTACCGCGTACGGGCTGCCCAAAGACTTGCGCCGGGGCAAAAACGCTGAAGAGCAACATGTCTTCCACTTGGGAGCGGGTCTTGCTGTCCGTGTTTCCAGAGACGATCTTGTAGTCGTATACCAAGCCTTGTTCGTTTACGAAAGCCTGAACAACGACCGGGTTGTTAGCGTCCGCAACGCCTTCGGCAAGCACGGGTAAGCGGTAAAGGTAATGGGGACTGGAAGCCATGCCGCCAATGGGTTCATCCCGCGCCTGTGCCGGCTCCGGGGAGGCAAACATGCCAACCAGCACGGCAACCCCGCCCAAAAGCGCAACGGTGCTGGCGAAACCAGCCGTAACCTGCCAGAACAAGGGAGCGATGGTATTTTGCCAGCGAACCCGGCTACGGGCGAATTTCGCCTGGGCGGTGTTGGCGGATTCCTGTGACAAGGCAACACGAAGCCGGAGACCCAGGTCGGCAGGAGCTTTGGCCGGTCCGATGGAGCTGATCAGGGATTGCGCAATGCGCCACTGCGCGAATTCAGCCGCACAGCCGGAGCAGACTTCAAGGTGCGCGGCAATCTCCTGCATGGCTGCGCCGGTCACTGCGCCGTCAAGGTAGTCGGAGAACTGCTCGCGTAAGTCAGCGCACTTGTTCACTTGGTCCCCCTGGCACTCATCGAAAGCGATTCCATCGGCTGAAAAGTGGAGCTTGGCCGTTTCGCCGCCGCTTCTGCAAAACCTGCCAGCCGCTCTTTCAGATGCGCGCGCCCACGCATAAGACGCGACTTTACGGTGCCGAGATTCACACCGAGAATCTCCGCCACCTCTTCGTAGGAAAAGCCTTCTATATCGCGCAGGACCACGACGGCGTGAAAGGGCTCGGGGATGTGACGCAGCTCCTCCTCTACCCGGGCACGCACCTCTTCCTGGGCGGCGCGGTCAAAGGGCGATTCGTGAGCATCGATCAGGGTGTCTTTGAGGCACAGTGGCTGGCCGTCGTTGGAGTGGCCGAACTCGGTTTCGATGGTGACTTCCTGGCGTTTGTGGCGCCCCCACCAGCGGCGTTGGTTGCTGGCCTCGCGCAGGGCGATGCGATAGATCCAGGTGCGCAGGCTGGAATCTCCGTTGAAATTGCCAATGCCGCGGTAGATCTTGATGAAGACGTCCTGGGTCAGGTCAGCGGCGTCCGCAGGATCGGGAATGGTGCGCGCAACCAGGCTGTAGATGGGCTGATGATACTTGGCGATCAACCAGGCAAAAGCTTCCTCAGAACCCGCTTTCAGTTCAGAGACAATTCCGACTTCTTCTGAAGGTACACCGAGGACGCTGGCGATATTTCCCAAAGCACTGCCTGCCTGCATGCGAAAGTAGTCCATAACATAACAGGAAGCGTCCACTTGCGTCTCCCAATAGTGCGCTCAAGCGAAGAGGGGGGAGGCCAGATACCGTCCCTGGCCATTCCTGAGCCTTCTCTTTACCTTAGACACCACTGGAGGGATAAGCGGTTCCGGGAAAGACGTTACTGAGGTGCTGGGGTGGGAGGCGGTTTTTTCTTGTGCGGTTTGGCCGTGTCTGGGCCGTCGTTGACCACAATCTTGTTGGGCGGCGGCGGTGGCGCAGGAGCCGCATGGACGGCGGCAGGGGCCTGCAGGCGGGCAACCTGAGCGTCCTGGTTGCCAATGGCCTGCAGCAGCCAGGCGCCAAGTTTGGCCCTGCCATCTTCCAGGCCTGCCCGGGCTTCTTCAAGGCTGCTCGCATCGGAGGCGGAGCCGGCTAGCCCGGCCGTTTCGGTGACCCGAAGCATTACGTCATAAAGGGCATCGAGATTGCGGAAGACGGCGAATGCCGGGGAAAGCGCTGGCGGACCACTGGCCGCGGCGGCAGCGTCTGCCTGTGTCAGGAGCCCCGGCAGCGTGGTGTTGAGATCTCGCTGCATGGAGTTGATGTCCTGCTGGGTGGTGGTGCGGATATCGTTAGGCGCCTTCCAGCGGGAAACGTTGAGGTTGGTGATGGCAGTCTGAACATTGGCCAAGGCCGGGCGCAAGTTGGTCATGGCGAAGCTGGTGGGCGCGGGTGCGACGGGTGCGGGCTGGGGCTGCGGCGGCGGGAGGTGGAGTTGCTTGCGCACGGGCGGCGCCGGAGCCGCCAAGAAACAACAGGGTCAAAAGTGCTACGTTAGCCGAGTGGGGGGGATAGAGCATTCTTTCTCCCATAGAGAATGGTAAAGGAAGCATGGGTCACATGCGAGGCGTTTGACGGATTTGGCATGCTCCAGCAGAATAAAGGATGTACCCCCCCTTTGTGGGCCTGTGGCGCAGCTGGGAGCGCGCTTCCATGGCATGGAAGAGGTCATCGGTTCGATCCCGATCAGGTCCACCAACCTAACACCTGCTAAATCAAAGAGCTACAGCGACCGTTCTGCAGAGCGAAACGAAAAACAAGCACAATTAAGAATACGATAGTCCCCAACCCAGGCAAAAAATCAAATGCCCACTGATATGACCAGTGGGCATTTTTGGCAGTTGCAGTACCCTCTTTAGCTGACTTGCTCGACTGCGAACAGGCCCGAAATATGTTTCTGAGCTGCCCGCTTGTCCTCGTCATTACTCTGGCTGTAAATGTCAAGAGTGGTCCGGCTGTCGGCGTGGCGCAGCGCATGAGTTCCTGCACCTTTATCCCTTCGCGCTTATTGACAAGGAATGTTGCAAGCGAATGCCGGAAGGTATGCCAGCCGACAGGCTTTATGATCCCCGCCCTGATTGCAGCAGGACGAAGCTGTCGCTGCAACGCGGCGTCGAACCATAGCGGAGACTTCCCTGCCCTCTGAACCGAGGCAAAGATCCAATCCTCGTCGCCTAGGTAGAGACATTCAGTCCGCCATTGCTGAAGAGCGACGACTAACGCCTCGGGGATCGGCATCGTCGCACCTGATGCATCGTTCTTCAGGTTGGAGAGATGGCTGCGGATGCTTCCTCTAACCGGAGTGATTGTGCAGCCAACGAAATCGATATCTCTCCACTTGAGCCCGCGGATTTCTGACCGCCGAAAACCTGTAACCGCAGCGACGAGGATGGCTACCCTGATCGCCTGGCTGGTCACTTGATACACGCTGAGGGCGTTCGGGTTGAAGGTAACAGTTGTTGAACCCGGAGCCTACGCAACCGACTTCGGAAAATCCTCACAGATCGCGGATGCGCTGGAACCATACGCGGAATTCCGGAAGCAGTTCCTGACGCATCTGGCGAATGTTGAACGCGGCGATCCGGAGGCGACGGCAGAAGCCATCCTGAAGCTTGTGGACGCGAAAGTCCGCCGCTGCGATTGGGGCTGGGCACTTCTATTCTGCCCCGGGCCCGCGCCGCATATGCGGAGCGGCTGGAGACGTGGGAAGCGTGGGAGGACGTGTCGAATGCGGCGATGGGCGAGCCGAAGAAATCGATGGCTGCGTGGACGCCGCCCTTGAAGTTATCTCTCGCGGTGAGCGCCTCTGAAATAGTCGTGTTCTGAAGCCTTGGTTACAGAGCACCGGTGCTTGTTCTTTGCCAAGCGTGGCAAACCGGCCGCCATTTTTCAGAAGCTCTTGAGTGCCAGTTAATGCGAGAAGCAACACACAAGAGTCAGGTGGTTCGCGATTTTCTGGCGACGCATCCGAACGTGCATTTCCACTTCACGCTGACGTATTAGTCGTGTTAGTCGTGGCTGAATCAGGTCGAGATCTGGTTTTCCAAGGTCGAGCGCGACGTGACTGCTCGCGAAATCTTTACTAGCGCGAGGGATCTGGCCCGCAAGCTTCGCCGCCATGGATTCGTAGTTCGTCCTATTGAACACAATCATCCGCCCCCCCGGGCACTGTCGTACCGAACTGCTATCATATCCATTTAATAGCTCACTGTCCGCCGTAAGTCTTTAGCAGACTGGACTAGGAGGAACACTCCAACTATTCTTGGACTCCAGCGAATCCTAAATAATAAGACCGTTAGATCCATGCGAAGCCTGGTTGCGTCCCTGCCGCTCGGCCGCCGAAATCACACAGGCGTAAGAGGTATCTTTGGTTAGGAGATAAGAACGGTGACCACAGCTTCGAGTCCTCCCTATTATCAGGATCTTTTGGTATCCAAGGAATTCCTTGCAGATCCGTATCCGCTTTTGCGACAACTACGCGGGGATGATCCGGTTCATTGGAGCGATTCCATGGGCGGCTGGGTTCTCACCAGGTATGACGACATCCTGGCCACCTTCAAGGATACGGAGCGGTACTCAAACGAGGGTCGCCTTGGCAAAGCAGTTGAGTATCTGCCTGCCGACTCTCGCTCCGAATTAACAGTATTTGAGGAGCACTACCGCACTAAGGGCCTTCTTCATTCCGATCCGCCCGACCATACGCGCTTGCGAAAGCTAGTGACCAAGACATTCACTCCGCGGCTCATTGAGGCTCTGCGACCGCAGATGCAAGAAATCGTAAACCAAACACTGGACAAGGGACTTCGAGATGGCGGAATGGATATTATTCCTGATCTCGCAATTGCTTTGCCGCTGACAGTTCTTGCGGGAATCTTCGGGGCTCCGATGGAAGATCGACCGCTCTTCAAACGCTGGGCAGACCAGTTGCTTGCTTTCCAAGGAGTGAATAAACCGGATATCGAAATACTCAAAAAGGCGCAAGAGGCCTTAGTCGAGATGAAACAATACCTCGCCGATTTGGTTCGAAAGACCAGGTCTCAGCCAGGAAAGGATCTCATCAGTGCACTCGTACGGGCGGAGTCTGAGGGCGATAAGCTGTCGGAACCAGAGCTTGTCAACACTTGCATCACGTTGCTGGTCGCGGGACATGAAACCACAACCTCTCTTGTTGGCAACGGGATTTACCTACTCCTGTCGCACGAGGGCCAGTGGCTGCGCTTCCGGACGGACCCGTCTTTGCTGCAGACTGCTATCGAGGAAATACTTCGTTTTGAAAGTCCGGTTTCACGGCAACCGCGGCTGATGAAGCAGGATGCACAGTTGTCCGGAAAACACCTACGACAGGGACAAATGGTTTTTCAGATGCTCAATGCAGCGAACCGTGATCCTGCTTATTTCGTCGAGCCTGACGCGTTCGATATCGGCCGCAGGGAGAATCGCCATATGGCCTTTGGCGTCGGGGTCCACTTTTGCGTTGGAGCAGTTCTCTCACGAACTGAAGGCCAAGTAGTATTTGGTACGATGCGCGACCGTACCCCGAGCATGCGCCTAGTTGATAGCCAACCCGCCTGGGACCTGGGAAAGCGAAACTCACGGATGCTGACGACGCTTCCGGTCGTTTTTTAGATCTATGCAGCCGGCTGATCTCCAGTCAGCCACTTATCAGCTTAGCCGGCCGGTTGGGGCGGGCCGAATGAACTCTTGCCTTCGGTGTAATACAGGGCAAATTCGCTGATCGTGAAGGGCTTCCCTTTCGGCAGGTACAGCCGCACATAGCGCGCCCGAAAGACCGGCACGGCGCGAGCTGTTCTGCTCATCGGGATTCCATAATACTGCTCTAGAACCCCAGCGCCATGGGCTACCGTGTCCACGTCGGTCCACGTGAAGCCGTCGTCACTCTTTTGTAGTATGAAGGTGTTCACGCGATATGCTGGGTCTGCCGACTGCAAGGCCACCACGTAGTGGTCGATCTGATAGCTGTTTTCCAGATCGAGTTGGAGCCAATCGTCCCCGGAGAGGAGTTGGTCGTCAGCGTGAACCGTAAACGAAGTACCCAGGTCATCGTCCACCACGTCAGAGGGGCGATAGCTTGATACCAGCGCCTTCGACCGGGCGTACTTGTTCAAGGCAAGGTTCCGGCTGCCGGCAGTGTTAGGCTGCCACACTGTTGGAACACTTTGCCGGTAAGTAATAACCGGGTCCCAGGTGACACGCATTGATTCAGGATTGGAATTCTTTCCCACCGCGTCTTTATAGCTGGTCGGACAGTGTACTGACAAGCTTGTTTCCTGGCATGGGTAATGAGTGTTCCAGCTTCCGTTGGCGATCGATATCCAGGGTCAGGGAGCGCATCATCGTCATGGAAGTGACTGCCAGCCCGGCAAACAGCAGGAGCGATAGTGCCGACAGCGAATACCCGATACCCCAGGACTTCGTTTGTACGCCGACGAAAAAGATTCCGAGGCTACCCGCAAACGTTCCCGCCAGATTGTAAATTCCATAGGCCATCGACCATCGATTCGGAGGTACGACGGAGCAAAAGAGCGGCATCGAATTGCATTCGAGCATTCCTCTGGCGATCGAATAGATCAACAGATCCATCGCGATCGAATGTGCTGTAGACATGAAACCGATGGCTAGCAATGATGGCGCCATGACGCTGAATCCGATGACCTGGACGGCCATTCGTCCGCGAATGTCGAACTTAGTCCACCTGTCAGCCAGGATTCCACCTCCAATCCCGCCAAGCAGCGCGGGCAAGGCCGCATAGAAACTGATTATCGAGCCAGCGTGTGTGAGGGTGAGGCCGAAATCTTCAAAAAGGTAGGTAGGCAACCATGAATGGGTCGGCCAACTGCTGAGGGACAAAGCGAAGGCAAGAAACACCAGCGCGCGCACAGTGGGCACTGTGAGAATCTGGCGGATCTTCATTACCAAGGGCTCAGCTACGTCACTCGAGGTTAGCGGTAGTGCTACGCGCTCTTTTTTCAGAGCCACGGCTGCCACCAGGGCCACGATGGCTCCCGCCGCACCGAGCGAAAAGAATCCGATGCGCCACGAGAAATGCTCGGTCATGTAGCCGCCGTACCAACTTCCGAAGCCGGCCCCAGCAGTCAGCCCAGTCAATACAATACTGTTGGCAAGTGATCGGGTCTTGTCGGAATGGAATCCGGCGATATAAGCCAATGCGGAGGGAAGAAAGACCGCCTCTGAAAGCCCCAGCAAGCATCGTAGTTCAATCATATGCAGGGGAGTGTGGACCAGGCCGGTGCCAAACGTAATCACGCTGAACACTAGTAGGCTGAAAATTATTGTAAGACGCCGTGAAAAGCGATCACCGAGATAACCACCGATCGGCGAGCCGAGTGCATAAGTCCAGAGAAATGTGGAACCAAGGAGCGCCAGGGTAATATCGGAAAAACCCATCTCCCTTTTGAGAACAGGAAGAACGGAGAAGATAGCCATCCTGTCGGTGTAGTTCAGGCAAGCGATCAACCATATCACAGCGACTGCTACCCACTTGTCGTATTGGCTGGAATGGCCGGTGAGATTCACGTTTGTTCACGCCTCCGAATTGCCGGCACCAAGTTCCGGGGACAATTCCCACGTTTTTCAGACATCGGTCACGTTCGCCGAGAGTGGAGTTTACCTTCCGGGCATATAACCGATCCCAAAACGGGCCCTTGATTCAGTCCGAAAATCTGAAAGCAGCGACATGAGCGCCGTCGTGCCGCCATCGATCCACCCGGAGGCAATGGCATTGATGCGGATGCCGCGATGACCAACCTCGACCGCAAGAGCTCTCGTGCAGGCAGTGATCGCACCTTTGGTGGCGGCGTATGCAGAGTGCTCAGGAGCACCTTGCAAGGCGTGAATAGAGGCCACGTTGCAGATCGCTCCGCTGCCCTGTTTCAACATTCCTTCCACCATTTTCTGGGTAAGCAGAAAGGGTGCGGAAGTTGACGTTGAAAAGCGTGTCTAGGTGCCGCGGTTCGACCCTCAAAAATGGACAGTAAAAGGAAATGCCGGCGTTGTTCACGCGGGAGTCGGTACTTCCCAAAAATTCAAGAGCGGCATCCGCGAGTGTGATTGCCGCACCCTGGTCGTTGAAGTCTGCTTTGAAAACGGTAGCCCGGCGCCCTATGGCCTGGATTTCGGCTGCGGCAGAGATAGCTCCATCGGGGGCGTGGCTGTAGTGGAGAACGACGTCAGATCCGTGGCGGGCAAACTCCGAAGCGATCTCCAGTGAACGCTTACCCTGTAACTTGCCCGTCCCCGCCATGTGATCGCACTTTCTTTGAATGCTCTGATTTGAGTACGCTACCAGTCTCGGGAGAACCCTGCCGTCCATCCGCCGTCGACCACCAGAGTATGGCCAGTGACATACTTCGCATCATCGGAGACAAGGAAGAGAACTGCTGCCGCTACGTCCTCCGTCTCGCCTGGCTTGCCAAGAGGAATATGACTGATCAGGCTATCTGCCCGTTGTTTGTTTTCGTGACTGTAGAAAATTGACTTGGTTCCCTCGGTGAGGATGGACCCAGGAGCAATGCAATTCACGCGGATACCATATTGACCTACTTCTAATGCGTGAGCGCGGGTGAAGTTGACTACTCCTGCCTTCGCCGCAGTAAAGGCGCATTGCAAACGGGCCGGAACGATACCAAGCACCGAGCTGATGTTAACAATAGAGCCTTTGTTGCGCGTCACCATTCGGCCTGAAACGGCGCGAGAGCAATAGAAGGTGCCATTCAAATCAATGCTAACAATCCTGTCCCACTCAGAATCCGGAAACTCATGAACGGGGACGCGGTTCTTACCAACATTCACGCCAGCGTTGTTTATCAGGATTTGTATCGCACCCAGATCTTTCTCTACTTCAGAGACCATAGCGTCAACCGCTGCTGAACTCGAAATATCCGCCGGAAAGAATTTTGCCCGTCCACCCTTATGCTGGATTTCGTCACAAGTTGTTCCCGCGTCGCGCAAGTCGTTTACTGCAACGGTGGCGCCATTCTCCGCAAGGGCCAAGGCAATGGAGCGGCCGATGGCTCCTGCGCCTCCGGTGACCAGGGCGACGCGACCCTTAAGATCAACTTTCATATTCATTCCGTCCTCATATTGAGAATGGGTTTCATCGTAATTAGCTGCCAAACCGCTCACAATTCATGCCACCGGGTTTGACAATCGGCCGATGGATTCGATTTCGACGACTACCTCGTCTCCGGATTGCAGGAAAACTGGTGGCACCTGGGCAAAGCCTACGCCGTGGGGGGTGCCGGTGCTGATGATAGTTCCGGGAAGAAGTGTTATTCCGCGGCTAAGGTAGGCGATCAACTCCCTGACCCCGAAAACCATCTTGCTGGTGTTGGAGTCCTGGAGTGCTTTACCGTTCAGCAAACAACGAATACGAAGATTTTGCGGGTCAGGGATTTCGTCCCTGGTCACGATGCAGGGCCCCAAAGGGCCGAAGGTATCCTGACTCTTGGCGCGTACCCACTGGCCGTCTTCTCGCTGGAAGTCACGGGCACTCACATCATTCATACAGGTGTATCCCGCGACGTAGTCAAGGGCCTGCTCTGCCGGAACGCTGCGGCATTTGCGTCCAATGATCACTGCCAGTTCCGCTTCATAGTCGACTTCTTGCGTGTCCGGCGGGAGGACTATTGGTTTTCCCGGTCCAATGATCGCACTGGTCCACTTGGCGAAGACTATCGGCTGTTTGGGTAGAGGCGTGCTGCTCTCCTGCGCATGGTCCTTATAGTTGAGGCCGATACAGATGACATTCGCCGGTGCAAAAGGCTGCTCTAATTGAACCTTGTCTTCGGGGATGAGAAACCTGGCGGCGGCCGGGTTATTTATCGCGGAGCGTAAAATTGGCTCGATTCGCTCCAACTCTCCGGCCGTCACGAGAGCCTGGTGCAGGGTGAGCGGCATGGGCAGGGGTTGGTTAGGCAATAGCTCGCCAGCCTCAGAAACAATCAGGATGCCGGCACCGAGCTTCACGGCAAGACGGGGTCCATTGGCAGTACTAGCTGAAAGAAGTTTCAAGACGCCGTCCTTTGTATAAAAATTTAATTCTCCATAGCTACTTTGCGGATTCTGCTGGCCAAATGAGCGCGCCTTCCGGCCTTTTGCCCTGCATGAAGTCGCGCGCTGATTCGGCTGCCTTGATCTGCAGCGCTTCGACCGCCCGCATGGAGACAGAGGCCGCATGGCTGGAAAGAAGGACATTGGAAAGATTGCGGAGAGGGCTGTCAGCTGGCAACGGCTCTTCCTCAAAAACATCGAGACCAACTCCCAGGACGCGGCCATCAGCGAGAGCATCGGCCAAATCAGATTCTTTGATAATGGGGCCACGCGATGTGTTGATAAGCAAGACGCCAGGCTTCATTTTATCGATGCTGTTACGGTTGATGAGGTGGGTCGTTTCGGAAACGAGCGGACAGTGGAGTGAAATGATGTCGGCGCTGCGAAGAAGTGTTTCAAGGTCCAGACGCTCGACTCCATTCTCGCTGAATACCGAATCCCGTACGTATGGGTCTGACGCAACGATACGAAAGCCGAACGCTCGCGCCTTGCGGGCGACGAGGCGGGCGATGGCGCCAAATCCGACCAAACCAAGAGTCATATCGATAAACGCCGGGATCGGAAGCAAAGGCCCGACGCCCCACTCACCGTGAAGGATCCGATATTGGTCTTGCGGGATGCGTCTAGCCAGTCCCAGCATCATGGCCATGGCATGGTTCGATACCTCCTCCAGGCAATAAGTGGGTATGTTAGCGACGCCGATCTTGAGTTCCCTGGCAGCCTCAAGGTCTACGTTGTTCACCCCGATTCCGTAGCGAACGACACCCTTGAGATGGGGAAAGGCTTTGAGGGTACGGCGAGTAATCGGGGCCCACTGAACAAGCAGTGCGTCCGCATCGCTACAATGCTCAATCACGTCGTCTTCAGTTTTGCAGATGGGCTGGATTTCGCTCAGTTCGAAACCTGCCGCGTTAATTACCTTGCGTTGGAGGTCCAGTGAAGGAAACGTGTGATCACTAATAACGGCTTTCATAGCTTCTAACCTCGGCGCTGGTAGATACAACTTCTTCGACGTGCACGCGAAATCAACTGCTTTGGCAGCGCTCCATGGGGGTGTACACCAGCATCCTGATGGCCTCGAGGATATCCGGCTCAGGGCCGGCAAAAGCCCAGACCTGAGACTGATCAGCGCAGCAACAGGATCCGGCAAGTCCATTGATCGCGGGTGTGTGGTATTCGAACTCACAGAATGCGCCCAACTTACTATTTACATTGCAAGCCTCGATGACCGAGCCGGGGGCGTTCGGCTCATTCCAAGGCGAGTCGATATAGTTGGCTATGGGGTCGATGGAGAAACTGCGCATGACCAGACAAGCGTCGCTGCCGGCGCGGTAGAAGTAACCTGCCCGGCCTATCGCAGCGGCTGGCGCGATACCCAGCTTATGCTCTCCGGTCGCGTGCATCCGGTAGCGAATTAGATGGTCTCCTATGGCCAGATCATCCGGGTCAATTTTTCCCATGTAGACCTTTGGAGTAACCCTCGAGGTGGTGGGAATAAGGAGTTCCCCGCCGTGTGGCAGTTGAAGCAGGCTCCATAGGCTGACGGGCGCCGGTTCGGAAAGCGTACTTGTAAACTCTAACGTAGTGCGAAGTGTGTAACCGGCATAGGCCAGCCGGCGAAGCGGCTCAGAAGCGGCGTTTTTCAGAGGATTGTGAGCCTGCAGCGCCCGTTTGGTGATCTTGAGTCTTAGATCCTGGCCTGATCTCACGTGGCGCACAGAGAAAGAGTTGGATAGAGCCACCGTGCCCAGCTCAATGCTCAATTGATAGTCGCCCGGGTCAAACGCACGAGGCTGTACATAGCTGGCAACGTCCGGGTAGTTGGGCAAGAAGAAGTCAATCTCTGGAGACAGCCACGTGCGGTCACCACCGGAGTTGTGCCACTCTGCGCTCTCATAAAACTCGTTGGCAGAGGCAACGGCATGCAGCGCGGGATGGGTCCACAGAAAGTTTCGTTCAGAACCAGGCGCGGACAAAGAAAGAATTCGACCTCCATAGGGGAGAACAAGAAGGCTGCTGCCATCCGGGCTGGTCCAGGTCCTGGTCGCTTTTTTGCTGCGGCTGAGTGTATCCGCCAGAGTTTGCGTCATGATGCCTTGTGGAACAGATATTCCTCGCCTGGACTTAGTACGACGGGTTTTACTCCAGGAGCCATGGTGGAGCACGCGCTCAGAAACTGTTTCGGATCTCCATTTTGTTCGATGAACATCCAGAAGTGCGTCGGCAGTACTACTTGGGGTGAGACAAGCTGAGTAAGCAGAGCCGCCTCATGCCAATCCATGTTCCCGAAGGCTCCGTTGATGCAAGGGAGCAGGATGTTGGGCTTCATGTCGATGGCAGGCTGGAATTGAGCTGGGCGAAATGCCGTGTCGCCGGTGTGGTAGACGCGGATACCTGCAAAATCGAGAACGACCCCCAGGGCATCGGGCGCCAGATCACCGTGATCGGCGTAGACCGCGCTAATTTGGGTGCCACCCACGGTTATGGTCTTCCCTTCTTCAAGGAGGTGGCTGCGGCCGGACGGAACACCCATTGCTTCGAAGGCCCGAACGCATTCAATCGGGCCGGCGAAATGGGTACATGGGTTAAGAGCAAGAGCAGGCAGCGCATCCGTGTCCATGTGATCCAGGTGCTCATGGGTACAGATGACCAGGTCGGCGACGACTTCTTCAGCGCGAATGGGGCATGCCATCATGCGCTTGAAGCCGACGACCCGCTCCACGACTTCCGAGAGATAAGGATCGATGAAGACGGTTTGTTCAGCAGTTGTCTTGAAGGCAAAGCCTGCCTGGCAGAGCCAATATAGAGCTAAGGTTTGCGGCGGCACCTCGCGTGTGGCGATCGTCCTGGCGAGTTGACTCAAAGGTTTCCGCTCCCGAGGTAAATACGACTTGACCTATTCATTCCAGAGAACCCGATAAGGGTTCTCGATAATTTCGGCAATCCGTTCAAGAAAAACAGCGGCGGTGGCTCCGTCGGCGACGCGATGATCTACCGAAAGGTTCAGGATGATGGTTGGCCGGATCAGCAGTGAGGCATCTTCCACCCACGGCCGAACGCGCAATTTTCCAGCGGCAAGGATGAAGCTTTGTCTGGGGCTGATGATGCCTTCAAAGCGATCGATGCGGTACATTCCCAGGTTACTGAGAGTGCCCACGGCCCCTTCCAAGTCAGCGAAGGTCAAGCGGCTCGCCCGCGCCTTCTCGACCAGTTCAGCCCGACCGGTGACCTGCTGTACTAAAGGGATCTTATCGACTCCCGAGAGGACGGGAGCCACCACTCCTCGATCGGTAGCCACGGCAAGTCCAAGAACGACCTGACTACGGGGGCGTACCTCTTCCGCTTCCCAGACTGCGTTCATCGCCGGGGTATCGGCCAGCGACAGAGCAAGGGCACGGAACAGTAAGTCGGTATAGCTGAGTTTGTGCCCGGCGCGCCGGCTGATCACCTCTTTGAGGCTTTGGTAGAGGGAAACAAGCTTTTCCGCATTCACCTCCAGCGATACCGAGAACGGTGGTATCGTGCGGACGCTTTCCAGCATGCTCTCGGCAATGACCCGGCGTCGTTTCGAGTCATTTTCGTCGGGGACAGCAGCTGAGCGCGCTGGGGCAAGCTTCAGGAGATCCTTCTCCACAATGCGGCCTTGCGGTCCACTCCCCTGCAATTTGGTGATGTCGATACCCATTTGCCTCGCCTGCCGCCTGGCGCGGGGAGAAGAGCGAGGTGTTTCGCGGGGTTCTTGTTTTTCGAGCGCCCAGTCTACCGGAGCCGAATTCGCCTTGGTAACGATTACGGAATTAGCGCCATCCGGGCGTGGAACAGGAAAGGCCGGCTGCCCCGGAATCGGGGCCGCCTGCGGAGCGCTATCGGCACCTGCATCAAAGTAGGCAAGCGGCGTGCCTACAGGAACGGTCTTGCCTTCCTCAACGATAATTTCCCGCAACACGCCGTCGGCGGTTGCTTCTACATCCATGTCCACCTTGTCGGTGGAGACGGAGAGAACTGCCTCGTCTTTCTTCACCGAATCGCCGGGCTTCTTCAACCAGGCGCTGACCGTCGCCTCTGTCATCGTCAAGCCGAGCTGCGGCATGAATATGGTGAGAGTCATAGCGAGTTCATCTTCTCCGATAGGACAAGGCCGCTCATAGGGAAATAATCCCCATCATGACTGACACTTCTTGCGCAATGCGTTCGACTGAGGGAACCAGATAGGAATCAATGGAGGGACTGAAGGTATGCGGGGCGGGAAGGGTGCAGATCCTTAGTATTGGGGCATCGAGTTCATCCAGCGCTTCACATGCCGCTAAGGCAGCAATTTCAGCCGCCATGCCACAGGACGAGTAAGCCTCATCCACAATCGCCAGCCGGCCTGTTTTTCTTAGGGAAGCAAAGATCGTTTCCTTATCGAATGGCACTAGGGTGCGAGGGTCGATCACTTCTGCGGAGATGCCTTGCTGCGCGAGTATTTCCGCGGCTTCCAAGGCCCGCTTCACCATCATGCCTAGAGCTACCAGGGTAACGTCGGTACCTTGACGGGCAACGCAAGCTTCTCCAAACGGGATGAGATATTCTTCCTCGGGCACGGGGCCCTTGCTGTTGTAGAGGCCCTTATGCTCAATGAAGATGACTGGATTTTCATCGCGCAGGGCAGTCTTGATCAAACCCTTCACGTCGTAGGGAGTCGATGGGAGCGCCACCTTCAGGCCGGGAACGTGGGCAAAGAATGACCAAAAGGTGTGCGAATGGTGAGGGCCGGTGCTACGCACACCTCCCCCGGCCGCGCGAATCAGCAAGGGCAGCTTAAATCTACCGTTGGATATGTAGTGGATGGTCGAGGCCTGCTGGACAATTTCGCCCATTGCTTCCAGGGTGAAATCCAGGAACACGATGTCGATGATGGGATGACTTCCGGCAAGAGCCGCTCCTACTCCCAAACCCGTTTGTGCCCGCTCGGCGATCGGGGTATCGCGGACGCGCTTCTCCCCAAACTCCTCCCAAAGCCCACGACTTTGCTGGAAGTTTCCCCCACGAGGACCAATGCCCTGCCCGATGTAAAAAATATCGGGATTCCGTCGCATTTCCTCGCGAACGCCTTCAACGCCGGCCTGAGCGTAGGTAAGTACCCGCTGCTCCTCTGGAGAGGAGCCGACGGTGGACGGCCTCACTGCGGTTGTATTCGCCATCGTTGCCTCTCCTCCGTCAGTCGTTGGGTGAATGGAATACGTGTCTTAGCGCGGTGGACTCGGTCTCAAGCGAACTGGCCAGGGCAAATTGCGCTGCATCATCGAGTTCTTCCTGGATTTCCAGATCGATTTTTTTGAACTTCGCGGCAGCTACCAACCTTCCGGAGAAGGCGTCGTCACGAAGCCTCTGGATAGGATCCCGGCTCTTCCATTCAGCAATCTCCTGCTTGGAACGATAGGCAACGCCCGGATCCCCTTCGTGGTGCCCAAACCACCGATAGGTCAGGCACTCCAGTAGGGTTGGCCCTCCGCCGTCGCGAGCCCGCCGGATGGCTTCTCCGGCCCTTTCGTAGACCTCGAGAACGTTGTTGCCGTCGACCTGCACGCCGGGCATACCGTAAGCAGCCGCGCGGCTGGCTACATTGGTGTTCTTAGTTGCCTTGCTAAAGGGCATCTCCGTAGCGTAGAGGTTGTTTTCACAGATGAATACAACAGGTATGTTCCAGGTTGCAGCCATATTCAGGCCTTCGTGAAACGCGCCATTATTCGATCCCCCATCTCCAAAAAAGGCGACCGCCACCTGGTCGGTTCCTCTTAGTTGGGCGCTCAACCCTGCGCCTGTCGCAATCAAAATGCCTGGAGGCACAACTCCATTTGACCCCAGAAAGCCAACCGTGGGGTCATAGAGATGCATAGTCCCGCCGCGCCCTCCTGAACAGCCGGTCACGACACCCAGCAACTCCGCCATCATCTCCCGGGAGGATATCCCTTTGGCAAGAGCGTGACCATGGCCGCGGTGCGTACTGGCTACGTAATCATCCTTCCTCAAGCGGGCACAGACTCCAGCGGCGATTGCTTCTTCTCCGATGTAGACATGGATGAACCCTGGCATTCGACCGGTACGAAACACCTCTCGCGCTTTAAGCTCGAACTCACGAATGCGTACCATGGTGCGATAGAGCGACAACACCAAATCTGCGTTCAGTGGGTCGCCGGAACTCTTGGTCAACTCTTGCAGCTCTTTATCCACTGTTTCGCCCCTGTTTCAACTTTGCTTTTCGCACTTACCGGACCACAATTAGTAATCCTCATCGGGAGTAGTATCTAGCTACACCAATTGTCACAACCGCGGCTACCAGCATGGTCACCCCGGCCGCAAATGATCGCAGCGTCTGTGGCTTCATCGATCGCCATTCACGCGTCAACAGGCCCGCAGCCTGACCACTGAGGATCATGGTAATCATAAAAACAGCAAACCCGATCGAAATGCCCAGACTTCCAAGAAACGTTGTCCCGCTGCTGTAGAGTGCAATACCTCCCATCCATAAGCAAGCGGATAAGGCAGGGTTCCATATTTCCCTGGACCAATCTGTCGTGTAATTCGCCCAGGTTTGGTTTTTGGAAATGAGATACAGGCTGTAAGCGATGTTAGCGATCGATCCTCCCTGGAGAGCGATCGGCCAAACGGCAAAAGGCGCCCACGCCGGGGGTGCACCATACCGTTGCGCTGTTCCGACCAAGTCAGAGCCATAGGCTAATGCGATGTTGAGCAAGGCGGAAAGTACGCCAGAGCCGACGGCGATCCCCAGGGTCAAGAGGTAAGCGGATGATGAAACCGCAGACTGCCGCATCGCGACCTGTTCTCGCGCGAAGCCGGCGCTACTGTCCCGTTCTCTGGTCTCCACTTCGCGCAAATAGCCGCTCCATCCGCAAAATGCCGCTCCCGCTAACATCAACGCTGTACCGCCCATGATCAGCAGGCTGCCTCGAGTGAACGCAACGTTGTGATGCAAGGAGAGTAGAGGAGTGATTGTGCCAACTGCTCCACCGATCCCGTTGAGAACCGCACCTGCTACGGCAAGTCCGAGCCGGTGGACACAAATGCCGGCCCCGAGTTGTGCCACTCCCCAGGCTACCCCCATTAACAACGGACGCACTAACTCCTGCGAAGGGACGGACTTGTATACGGTGCTGAGATGGGGAAGGAGGCCAAAAGCTAACCCAAAAGGAACAACGATCAGTGCGAGAATGGAATAAGGTAACCAAAAATTCTCCCACTTCCATGATCGTGCCCATTTCAGCGGCCACATACTGAAACCGACACCAGCGCCTGCCCAAAACGCGCAAAGGAATCCACTAAAATTATTCACGTCATCCTGGAGAAACCCTTCCGCACAACTAACCCCCTTGTAGAAGAGCCATGGGAACCGTGTCAATGCATTTCAGCTTATTGAACAAAGAAGCGTTGCCCCGCTCTAACAGGGTGCGGGCCGGGTTACCCAGATTCAGCGCCGAGTATCCCTCCCCGGGCGTCGCTCTGATGCCACATTGCGCGAACCCGGAACGCGGTCAGGCGCGCAATTCTGGTCTCCTGAGTTATAGTCGAATGCGATCGAAGGCCCGGGCTTAGATACTTGTTCAGTGAAAGGAACAAAGTGCTTTCTTAATCAGCAAAGGAGTAACAATCAAGATTTGGCTGTTTCTTTCAAGAATTTGAGAGAAATGCCAGTTTCCAGGGAGGGTTCGTCAAGTGATCCGTAAAATCAATTTGTCACAGAGCATTGCAGCAACCAAAGTTGCTGAAGGACATGTGTCGTGTTGGTGGTTGGGAGGGTCAGGTTTCATCTTCAAAACTGCTCAAAGCACTGTCATCTATCTCGATGCTTATCTTTCTGATGCGGTGAGAGGCATCTTTGGGGCAGAGCGTGCCTTTCCACCGCCGATCGAGCCGGAAGAGGTTCGCGCGGATGTCATCATATCCACACACTGGCACGAAGATCATCTAGACCCCGGCTTAATCCCGATTGTGGCGCGGAATAATCCAAAAGCCAAATTCATTATGCCGCCGAGTGCAACCTCTCACGCGTTGAGCTGGGGTGTAGAACGCTCCCAGATCGTGGCTTTGCAATGGAGCGAGAAGGCGGATGTCGTAGTGGAGGCGACTCCGGCGCGGCACGTGGCAAATATACCCGGCTGGGAAGTTCCTGACGCCATGGGCGTGTTGCTCAGCATGGAACCGCTCACGATCTATCACTCTGGGGATACGGAATACGACGTCCGTTTGCGCAGACTGAAGTGGCGCCAGCCTGACGTAGCGCTGCTTTGCATCAACGGAATCACAGGAAACATGGATGCCCACGAGGCAGCCTTGCTGGCGTGGCATTTAGGCGCGCCTATTGTGGTTCCCATCCACCATTATCTTTGGGCGGTGACGACTGGAACAGCCGAGGAGACTCTAGATCCAAAGATCTTTGTGGACACCTATAGCCGCCTTGGGGGGACCGGTCGAGCGCTCATCCCCACCGTAGGCAAAGAGATCGATCTGATACAGGGCCGGCTGCAGGGTGCCCCTCTCATGATGAATCAGGCAAGCACGTAGGTCCCGCGGATCTGTCTAGAGAGGAGAAAGCAACGCATGTCGAAACGTATGCCCGTAGAGCAACTAACAGCATTCTGTGTCCGGGCACTGGAGAAGGCCGGCCTGAGACCTGCCGACGCTGCGATGGCGGCGGACGTACTCGTCATGACGGATACATGGGGCATATTTTCCCATGGCACCAGCGCGCTGCGAAATTACCTGGTATCTCTGCGCTCCGGTGGCATGGATCCACACGGCAGAGCCGAAGTGATCGCAGAAGGTAGCTCGTGGGCTTTAATCGATGGGCACTCCGGCATGGGCATGTTGGGATGCTGCATGGCGATGAGCAAAGCGATCGAAAAGGCCCAGACAACTATGATTGCCTGGGCAGGTGTCCGAAACAGTAATCATTTCGGAGCCGCCGGATACTACGCCAACATGGCTGTTCGCCATGACATGGTTGGCATATCCATGAGCAATGCTGATCCCAATATGGTGGTTCCGGGAGGCCGTGGAAATATTATCGGCAACAATCCGTTGGCGTATGCGGTCCCGGCCGGGGAGGAGTATCCCATTCTTTTGGATATCGCGCTCAGCGCGGTCGCAGCGGGCAAGATTCTCTCTGTCAAGGCGCAGGGGCAGCCGATTCCGCCCACCTGGCTCACCGATGAGCATGGGGTACCGACAGCCGAGGTGGGAAACTGGCCGGCGACGGGATCCATGATGCCGATGGCTGGACATAAAGGATATGGCATTGCGTTGCTTATCGAGGCGATGGCCGGCCTGCTCCCTGGTGCTGGAGTACTTGATGAGGTGAAGAGCTGGATTCTAAATCCAACTGTTCCAGGCTGTCTGGGGCAGGCCTTCATTGCCATCAACCCAGGAAGCATCTTGCCCATCGATGACTTCAAGGGTCGCGTGGATTCAATGATTCGTAAGCTCCGCGAGTCACCCAAGGCGAAGGGCTCCTCGCGCGTCTACCTGCCTGGTGAGATCGAATGGGAGCGCAGAGAAAACGCCCTCAAGCATGGAATCCTTCTGCCTGAAATCGCGGTGACTTCCCTGTTAGGCGCCGCCCATGACATGGGCTTAGATCCTGCTTTGCTCAAAGGAATTCAGGACTGAAAGCAACGACGAGGGTGCATCATCCGGTTGGCTTCCGCCGTTTGCGGAACGGTCGGATAGAAATCGGATTGACTGGTGTCCAGTGGGGAAGAAATCAAAAAACTCACTTTGTTAAGGGTTCCAAGCAGCGCAGGAAATGGTTCCATAGGGCGAACGAGCCATTGACGATTGAGATCGCTTCCATTTTCAATCATGGGTTGCATTCTCGATGCGTGGTCTCCGGTTTTCGGGTGCGCAATGCACAAACGGAGCTTGAAGTACTACTTCGAAGGGGTTCGGCTTGTCCTTTGTTGCGATCGATTTAGGCACCTCATTCATCAAGGGCGCGGTATTGGACACGCGCAACTGCCGCATTGAGCATATTCGACGTATCCCATTTCCCGAGCCGCTGGTGGGCCTTGATCCTATGTATTGTGAATTCGATCCTGGCTGCATTCTGGCCGCCACGCGCAGACTGATGGACGAACTCACCGCTTTGGCCGTCAAGCCAGACGGGATGGTTATGTGCAATCAAATGGGTTCCATGCTGCTCATGAACAACCAGGGACAGGCTGCTTCTAACTTCTTCGCCTGGCGTGATCAGCGTGTGCTGCAACCGCATCCCTCCGGTGCGGGTTCGTACTACCAGATTCTGCTGGAAAGAGTCGGGATTCAGCATCGCCTCGAGTTAGGAAACGAATTCCCGGTTGCCGCGCCGGTCTCGTTTCTATTTTGGCTCGCCGAACAGGGAAAGCTGGAACCGGGCCTGATCCCCGTTTCGTTGGGCGACTTCGTCTTGAGTTCCTTGTGTCATGCGCCAGCTTCGGTCGACGTCACGAACGCTATGGCCTACGAGCTACTCAATTTATCCGCCATGGCCTGGCACACCGATGTAATCGACGATCTGGGTCTCTCTGCCGTCCGTTGGCCAAGACTCAAGAAGCAGGGCGAAGTTGCCGGATTTATAAAACTCGGCAGGGCGAGCGTTCCATGCTATACGGCAGTCGGAGACTATCAATGTGCTTTATTGGGATCTCTTTTGGGCGAGGACGAGCTATCGATCAACATTTCCACCGGCTCGCAAGCCAGCCGCATTGTTCCTGGGCTCACGTTGGGTGATTACCAGACCCGTCCCTTCTTTGATGGCAAGTTCACCAATACAATCTCCCATCTCCCTGCCGGCCGCTCCCTCAATGTACTAGTGGATCTGCTTTGTGAAATAGCCGGGGCGCAGGGCGGGCTCTCAAGGGACCCATGGTCCTATATTATTGCCGCGGCGGAAGCGGCCGACCACACCGACTTGCAAGTTAACCTGGCTTATTACCCAGGCCCCTGGGGGGATCGCGGCAGCATCGCAAACATCCGCGAGAAGACCCTGAATGTGGGTACATTATTTCGCGCAGCCTTTGAAAACATGGCGGAGTGCTACCATGCGTCGGCCTCACGCATCTGGCCCGATCGGTCGTGGCGCAGGATCGTCTTTTCCGGTGGCCTGGCGCTTAAGATTTCATTGCTGCGCGAGATTATCCAAAACAGGTTTCATTGTGACGCGCGGCTTAGCCCTGTCGAAGAAGACACGCTGTGTGGCCTGCTCCTGCTTGCTAAAGTTTTTAGCGGAGAAACATCCTCGCTCGAAGAGGCGGCAACTGAAGTTCGGGGACGCTTTCCGCAACAATAAGGTCGAAGTGGAGAGGACGGATGAAAATGGGGAAGCATGTATTACCCGAACAATCCCGTGAGGAAGCGCTTTTGCGGATACGCCAGACGGGCCTGATTCCAATCGTGCGCGTTGCCGTGCGCGAACAGGCTATCTGCGCGGTTGAGGGAATAATGCTTGCGGGCCTGCCCATTGTCGAGATAACGCTGACCATCCCGAATGCGCTCGAAATCATTGAAGAGCTAGCGCAGCGGTATGGGGATGATTTGCTGATCGGCGCTGGGACGGTATTGAATGCTGAGAGTTGCGATCTGGCTTTGACCGCTGGCGCGAGATTTATTGTAAGCCCAACGTTCAACCTTGAAGTCGTCCAGTTGACGAAGCGCCGGGGTGCTTTAAGCCTTCCGGGCGCTCTCACCCCGAATGAGGTTCTCGCGGCGTGGGAAGGCGGAGCGGACCTAGTAAAAATATTCCCGTGTGGGTTCCTGGGAGGGGCGCAATACATCCGGGCGCTCAAGGCGCCGTTCCCGCAAGTACAACTTGTGCCAACGGCGGGCGTCACGGTTGAAAACATTGCGGAATTCTTTGCCGCCGGCGTCACTGCGGTGGGCGTGGGCGAAA
This sequence comes from uncultured Acidobacteriaceae bacterium, assembly GCA_963785315.1. Classification (GTDB taxonomy): domain Bacteria; phylum Acidobacteriota; class Terriglobia; order Terriglobales; family Acidobacteriaceae; genus PALSA-350. Next base: position 181,737 of record CAWAUX010000014.1, read on the forward strand.
AGATCTTTCACCATGAAGCTATTCAGAAGGGCGATGTGACACGGATCGCGTCGCATGCGCGCGACTTTATGGACGCTATTGAATCCGCAAATCAGGTGACCGATTCAAAGATCAGCAGCTCAGAGGTAAGTGCGCCTTCCAGGCGAATCTGAACACCTTGCTCCACGAGAGCATAGCCGTCTACGACCGTCGACTGACCAAGATTATCGAAGGTGACACGATAGCGCCTGGAGATATCTAAGCCACGCGGGTGAAGTTGATATTGGACATCTCCTGGAGCCGAGAGCTGGAAGAGGCCGCAGATCCCCCGCGCACGGTCATCGGATGCCAGTTCCAGCACACCCCACCCGGAGGGATCTAACCCAGAAACTTCAGGAGTGTGGTGGTAAATGCGGCTGGTGCTAACAAACGGGCGCACGAAGTGCTTATAAAGATCGATCCAGTGCCTGGCTCGCGCCATGAAGACCGGGTTGGGCTGGGCGTTCAGAGGATACAGAAAACCGGCCTTAGGCTCAACGAAGAGAAGCAGCCGAGATTGGAAATCGAAGTCTGCGGCGGTTTGACCGCTCTGTCCGCCAAGCAGCCGATCGACCGATTCGGGCGGAAGCGCCATCGTCATACCGTTGGTGATCATGAAAGATCGCGGAGCGATCTGCCAATCGGTGACGTCGGTGTGATGAAACCACCTCACCATGCCGATGTCGGTGCGAGCGCCGCCTCCGGCGCAATTCTCAAAGATGACATCGGGAAACCTTTGGCGGAGCCGGCTGTAGACCGCATAGAGATTTTCGTAATAACGCCAATAGCCGTTTTCAACGAAACCATCTCGCATGCCTTTGATCCCGCGGCCCAGGCCGGTGTTGTAGTCCAGGCGGAAGAAGTCCAGCTTGTTCTCTTCAATGATCCGACCGATCTCACTCTCCATCCATTTGACGGCTTCCGCGTTGGTTAGATCGAGCTGCCCTCCAATCTTCCTTTCACCGTCATAGTTCATGGCCAGCCAATCAGGATGGTCCTGAGCGATACGGCTGTTATCTCCGATCCGTTCCGCGTCCATCCAAAGGCCCCACAGCATTCCCGCAGCATGAACGCGTTCGCGAAATGGATCGAGGCCCTGGGGAAACCGTTGGCGATTCACCGTCCAATCGCCGACCATGGACCACCAAAAGCTGTGCGGCGGAGCGTACCAGCTGGCATCAATAAAGAAGACCTCAGCGCCCAACTCCACGGCCTCGTCGATGGCATGATTCACCTGTTCCGGTGTGATCTCAAGTTCGGGGCCAATACCGGTCTCAATCAGCCCACCTCGACCTCGGTTTTGGGGAAGGAAGACGCTACGCCGCAGATGGGTATGCATCGCCTGGACTGCGACGTCCAGATCTCCGAATACCAAGCCAAGGTGCATCTCCGGAGTAGCGACCTTTTCCCCTGGCGCGATCACCCTTAAGGGAGCCGGAGCATCAGGGCCGGCGCTGAAGGTCAAGGCCGCTGCTTCTGCTGTTTTTCCTATCTCCGTATCCAGGTCGAAATTGAAACTATAGCCGCCTGTCCAGGCTAGCTGCCCGATGAAGAATTCGCCGGTTGCGTTGTTGCGCAACATAAAAATCGGATGCCGCCATCTGTCTCTAGCAAAACGTCCGGCGATCTGGTAACCGGCTGCGGGCATATCGTGCCAGTGAAAGTTCCCTTCCTCTCCCCACTTGGCGCCGTCGAAGTATCCCAGTGAGTACAGCGGCAAAGCGGTTCCATGCAGTTCGGAACGCCAGCGTTCATTTTTCCGCAGCACGCCGCTCCATGATGAGGTAGAAGCCAATGCGGCCGGCTGCTTGCCGCGGTTTGTCACCTCAAGCCATCGCGTAATTACAGGAGTTCCATCCAACTTGGTATGGACCGCAACGGATATCGGCCGAACTCCGTTATCCAGGGTAACCACCGTGTGCAAGTTCCCCTGACCGTTGGAGGTCTTCTCAAGACCGCGCCACTGCCAATCCGTAACCAATGATTGACCGTCGATCTGCAACCGGAAAGCCTCGGGCATGGAATACTCTTCGGGATTGGTGCGGCCATCGTAGAAATTGATGTAGCCCGCGCCATTCCATCCCCGCCCCACAAACTGCCCCTTGAGGAGCGATTCCTCGTACGTGACCCAACCGGTGCGATAACTGATGGTCGGTGTTGGTTCATCTACGACAACTACGTCCGACCATTTCGGGACGCCCGTTCCAATGGCGCTTCTGCTGTTGGGACTCTGGGCAGAATCGTGCGCTGTCGTGCCGGCGGACTTCTGTTCAGCCACCTGGCTTTTTGCCACAGGTGAGCCCCAGGCATTGCCGCCGTTCAGTATCAGACCCGCAGAACCGCCGAGCAAAATTTTCCCTGCCGCTCTTCGTGATATTCGCTCCATCAGCAATCTCCTAACACTACGCCCGCGCCTACGGCCGAATGGCTCGCCGGCGCCCCACTGATCTCCGTCTATCTATGTTTTGGAGAGAATAAACCTACGCGCGCCCGAACATGGTAGGAAAGAATACGCCGGAGCAGCGAGTGCGCAAGATTGCATTCTCGCTACCATGCGGATTTTTCAAGGCATCTCCCAAGAAGGAGGATGTCCTGACAAGCCTTTGCAGATCGGGTTTCAGCGTCCCGAAAGCTGCAGAGTCATGGCTCGAGAAGCACGGATCATCTCTTTACCGAGGTCGCGAAGCCGGGAACGCGGAATCTGCTTGGTCGTGCCCCGGACAGAAATGGCAGCGATCACCACACCCAGGGAATCGAAAACAGGCGCGGCGACCGCTCTAATCCCCATGACATGCTCTTCGTCGTTCACCGAGAAACCGTTGGCTCTGACTTCGGCGAGATGCGCTTTAAGTGCGGAGGGTGAGACGATCGTCCTTTGCGTGAACTGAGCGAGATCGCGGCCAGCCAACAGCTTGTTTAGATCCTCAGGCGGCAACATCGCAATAAGGGCCTTGCCCTGGGCAGTGCAATGCAGATCGAGGTGATGACCAACCCAGGCTCCCCCACCATTATCCGTTGTCACCTTGCCGATGATTACTGCCTCTGCTCCACCTAATACAGCCAGGATTGCGGTGAGGTTCAGCTTGGCGGCGATCTGCCGCAGATAAGGCATTGCCAACGTACCAAGATTCATCTCAGCGGTGCTGGCACTGGCGACATCAGCGAAACGTAGTCCAAGCGCGTGGCGGCCGTTGCTTGCCCGCTCCAGGTAGCCCCGAGAGATCAAAGTATAGATGAGATAGTGCGTGGTGCTCTTTGGCATGTCCAGTTTCCGGCTTAGCTCGGAAAGCGTCAAACCTCCTCGCGAACTCGCGAGCAGTTCGAATAGACTCATCGCCCGGTCGACCGAAGGCAATCGAAACCGTTGCGCACCACCTGCACGTTCCCCCGCAACACTATTTGTCTTAGATCCGGTTACTGAAACCTGCATATTTCACCGCCTTGATTGATCTACTGTTTCAATACCTATGTTGAACGCTGAACTTTGTAGGCAAGTCTGAAGAGAATTTCTTTCAGCTCTTCGAGAGCACTCATCTCCAGAGGCTGTACTGGAAGATGAGGATCGCCTACGGGAGGGCCGACCAGGTTCCATGTAGTCTTCATGACGCTGAACCAATGTGGGCTCAGCCAGAACCCTAGTATCGCCCAAATGAGGTCGTCAACTGAACGACGCTAAGTCTATCAGTTTCCTTCTTTGCACGTCTCAGGAAACAGATATCTTCGCGAGATCGTCCGGTCAGGACTTAGCACAATCGATAGCAATTCAGGGCGGTGCAATCGGGCTTTCGCCTTCGCCTGCAAAGACCTACGGCTGTGGTCTTTAAAAGACCGATCGCGTCGTGAACACGATTATGGCGAATCCGCGGGTCCGATCCGGCCCGGTGTTCCGTTAGCTGAACGATATTTTCCCGAGGACACTGCCACTCGTTGTTGGATTTCGGCAGTTGCCCGCATTTACATCGTTGAGTGCGACTTGACCAATCAAGGCGTTCGCTTTCTTCCTTTGCCTGACGCGGTCGCCGACCATTGACTCTGCGCCAAAGGAACAGTTTTTGATCGTTCAATGGGTAGAAGAATCTTGACCTTGTCAGTAACGGTCGGCTACGATCATTCGCTCGATCCATGAGCAAAGTAATTTGTGCCAACCCAAAAACACTTAAAAAGAGAAATCGATGGCTCTGCTCACGGGTTTTGCTCTTGCTCTTCTTGCCGGTGTAACAATCGGTTTCTCAGGATGGTGTATCAAGCGCGTACGGGTTTGGAAATGGGAGAACTTCTGGCTTGTTTACGCGGTCGTCTCCTTGATCATTGCCCCCACGGCACTCGCCTACGTTTTGCTACCGCATCTGAATCAGGTGTATGGTTCCCTCACGCCTCACGAGATACTGTTGCCCTTCGGTATGGGCTTGCTTTGGGGCTTCGCCCAGTTGGGTGCCGGCGTCACTTTATACCGGCTCGGCCTTGCTGTTTCGAGTGCGGTTCTGAATGGAATTGGCGTGGCCGTAGGGACTCTGATGCCGCTTCTCATGCTGCACCGAAATTTGCTGTTGCGAAAGAGTGGTCTACTTATCTTGTTTGGGGTCGCCGTCACTGTAACCGGAGTCGCACTTTGCGGATGGAGCGGCTACCGCCGAGAACGCCAAACCAAGGTTCAGGGGAGGGGTGCAGGATTCTCATCCAGTGAAAGCGCTATGGCGCAAACTGGTTCTACCCCCAGGCAATACCTTCTCTACTTAGCTATAGCCGTGATCTCGGGCGTGCTCTCCTCGCTGCTCAATATCGCGTTGGCCTACAGCACTGGAATCCTCTACAAGGTGGGGGCTGCCGGTGGACGCCCGGCATGGGCTCCGTTCGCTATCTGGCCCATTGCCTTGCTGGGTGGATCTGTCGTGAATATCGCTTACAGTGTTTACTTGCTGGCGAAGAACAAGAGTTGGGGCCACTTCGGCGAAAACTTTGAGGAGATTCTCTACCCCACATTGATGGCTCTGATGTGGATGGGAGGGATTGCCCTCTATAGCAGTGCGACCACCTTTCTCGGAATCTTAGGAGTCTCGATCGGCTTCGCGCTGTTCACCATCACGATGATCATCAGCAGCCAGTCGGCAGCAGTGATCACCGGCGAGTGGCAGTTGATGGAACGGAACATTTACCGTTCGTTCTATCTGGGAATCGTATTTTTAGTGCTGGCGGTGATCACTATTGGAACCGCCAACTATTACCAGCGCTAATCACCAGAACGGGGCGCAGGCAACACTGATACTTTTGACTTAGAAGATGAGAGTGGAACCCGGCTCAACAACAGTCTGGGAGCCTGGGACATCGTAAAAGTGTAAGCCCAAAGCTGGTGGCCGCGCCCCGGGGCGTTCTCCTCAAGGTAAACGCGGCGTTTAGCGCCCGGAATCGGCACGATGAAACGGCCTTTGCCCAACAGCCAAGCGAGGGCCGCCTGGCTTGGTTTTGCCCCGATGGCCTCGGTGATGTTCCGCACGATCTCAACCGCATTCCTGTTGCCGTCGAATTCTCGCCATGGAGTTCAGTTGTCCAAACAAACCCTGGGAAAGCGCCTAAACCCACAATATTTCAGCAGAGACATTCCGGACATGTAAGGAGAATGTCCGGTCATACGAATATTCTATTGGTACCGGCTGAAGGGGTTCGACAGCCTTCTTTATCAATACAATTTCAATTTAACTCACCGACTAACAAGTCCAAATAGGACACGTCCGAATCGGACTTCCCCTGTTTGTTTTGTGCAAATCCGCCCGGTACTATCGTTTCTGGATCAACCCGAAAGATGCTCTCAGCGGACAACGAGGTTGACCGTCTTCGACAAGTCAATACGAATGCAGTTCGCGAGGTAAGGAGTGATGGAATCACTACCAGACGATTCGTCTCCTCCGGCGGATAATCCTCACTTGCCGGTCACCGCGCGGTGTTTGAAAGATCACGGCGGCAGGGCCGCCTCGGCTAGGAAGCGTTCTGAACGGGCCACGGGACGGTTTGAGTGAGCGTTTAGAAAGGTCGATCCGATGATTGGGAAGTGCAAATTTATTTATCGCTTTGGTAATGGCGCCACTGATGGCGACGGCTCCATGCTTTGTGAACTGGGAGGCAAAGGCGCGGGCTTAGCCGAGATGACATTACTTAATATTCCAGTGCCGCCAGGTTTCACTATCTCAACCGGCGTTTGCCTCTACTATCTTGAACATAAGTCCCTACCCCCTGGTTTCGAGCAGGAACTCGAAGCCGCAGTGACCTGGCTTGAAGGCGCGGTGGGTCGCGCATTCGGCGACCTTGCCAATCCGCTCTTAGTCAGCGTGCGCTCGGGCGCGGTTGTCTCCATGCCGGGAATGATGGACACCATGCTGAATGTAGGTCTCACACGAGAAAACCTGCAGGGGTTGGCGGCGCAGAGTGGATCGCGCCGGTTTGCGCTCGACTCCTATCGTCGCCTGCTGCAGATGTATGGGGCTGTCGTGCTCGAAGTTCCCAAGAAAAAGTTTGATCTCGTCATGGAATCAATCAGGCCTGGCTACGCCGTTATAGCAAGTCAGGACCTCTCAAAAGTTGAATTGCAAGCCGTCGTGGAAGGGTTTGAGCAGGCGATTCGAACATACGCGACGAAGGACCTTCCCTTGACCGCCGAACGGCAATTGTCGATGGCCATTAACGCAGTCTTCGATTCCTGGGGGAACGAACGGGCCCAATTCTATCGACAGCTCAATAAAATCCCTGATGATTTGGGTACAGCGGTTACGGTTCAAGCCATGGTCTTTGGCAACGCTGACGCTCGAAGTGGAACCGGCGTAGGATTCACCCGAAATCCGTCGACCGGAGAAAACATCATTTTTGGGGAATTCCTAGTCAACGCTCAAGGCGAAGACATTGTTGCCGGGTCGCGCACGCCGGTTCCCATCGTCGAGCTGGCAAACAGCATGCCCGAAGTTTACGAAGAGCTAAGCTTCATCACTCGCCGTCTCGAGCAACACTACCGTGAAGTGCAGGATTTCGAGTTTACGGTAGAAAAGGGGAGACTGTTCCTGTTGCAAACGCGAACCGCGAAGCGGAGTGCCTTGGCAGCAGTCCGGGCCGCCGTCGAAATGGTGTCAGAAGGGCTCATAACCAGTAAACAAGCAGTGGCGCGGATCAACCCGGCGAGTGTGACTGAGATAACTGCTCAACAACTCGACTTCAGCCTCGGAGTTCCAGACGTGATCGCACTTGGCTTATCGGCCTCACCAGGGGCGGCAGTCGGCAGGATAGCCCTTTCGGCGGCGGCGGCCGTCGCCGCCGCCGCTGGCCGTGATCGCGACCCGATCATCCTGGTGAGCCAGGAGACTACCGCAGATGACATACACGGAATGGCCGCCGCTATCGGCTTCCTGACAGCCTGTGGAGGAGCTACCAGTCACGCTGCCGTTGTCGCGCGTGGCATGGGCAAGTGTTGCATCACGGCGGCCAAAGAGATCCACGTGGATTTTGACGCAGGTGTGCTGAGAATCAATGACCTCGTTTTCCGGGAAGGAGATTGGCTCTCTCTCGACGCCTCTACAGGTCGTGTGTTCGCAGGAAAGCTGCCGTTGCGGGTTGCTGAGACAGAGCACAAGGCCCTCGACGCTATCGTAGGATGGGCCATTGAACAAGGCCCGATCAGAATCCGCGCCAACGCAGATACCCCGGAGGATGCTTCAAACGCGCGAGCGTCGGGAGCCTTTGGCATAGGGCTCTGCCGCACTGAGCACATGTTTTTCTCCCCAGAGAGACTGCCCCACGTGCGGGCGATGATACTTGCTTCTTCCACCGAAGATCGGAAACAAGCTCTCGAGAAACTGCTGCCTATGCAACAAGACGATTTCGAGGAGCTTTTCCGGGCAATGTCCTCGCTGCCGGTCACGATCCGTCTGCTCGACCCGCCATTGCATGAATTTCTACCTTCGCTGAGGGAAACAGAGACAAAGTTTTTTCTGGCGCAAGAAGCAGGGGATTTGCCAGCAGTTGAGCAGCTAGGAAATCTGGCAGCACGTATACACAGCTTGATTGAAACCAACCCCATGATGGGACATCGGGGATGCCGCCTTAGTATCAGCTACCCGGAGATCCTGGAGATGCAAGTCAGGGCCATTCTCCAGGCTGCGTTGAAAGTTGCGGCTGAAGGATTCGTGCCACTTCCGGAAATTATGATACCGCTCGTCGCTAGCGCCGAAGAAATGCGATGGCTTCGCAGACTGATCGACGAAGTGGCGGCCGAGTCTTTTGCTAATCATCGCGCCAGCATCGACTATCGCGTTGGAACCATGATCGAGCTACCTCGGGCTGCAGTTTGTGCGGGGGCGATTGCGCAATATGCCGATTTTGCATCCTTCGGCACCAACGACCTTACCCAGATGACATTCGGCTTTTCACGTGACGACGCGGGCAAGTTTATTGACCGTTACGTCGAACAGGGAATCTTGAAGGGAGATCCTTTCGTAACTCTTGACCGGGAAGGTGTCGGCGCACTCATTGCGATGGCCATCAAGGAAATGCGAACGGTCAAGCCGGGAATCAAGATAGGTGTCTGTGGCGAACACGGAGGAGATCCCTCTTCCATCGAGTTCTTTGTATCGGCCGGGGTGGACTACGTCTCCTGTTCTCCCGCGCGATTGGTTGTAGCCCAGATAGCCGTAGCTCAGACGAGAGGAATTACTTGTAAATCTGAGCAAAACGCGGTTGCGCATGCCGAGACCGTCTAAGATTCTCGCGAATTCCGAGTACCCGTGCCGGGGGCCCCTGACTTGATTGGGATGCGCTGGATCTGCTGTTTCTGCTCCAGGGAGCAACCCTTCGAGCGTGAGCGAGCCGCCATTTGCAGTTTCTATCGTTCCGGTATGTAACCTTTGCCAAAGCGCGCCGTAGACTCGGTTCGAAAATCTGAGATGAGCGACATCAGCGCAGTAGTGCCTCCATCGACGACCATGGTCTGCCCGGTGATGAACCCCGCGTCTTCGGAACACAGAAACACCGCCATTTTGGCAACGTCGAGGGGAATTCCGTAACGAGCCACTGGCACTTTATTTTGCGCGTCCTCCGCAGCTTGCTTGAGGTTGAATCCAGGGATCGCCGTGGCATAAGCGTCGACCGTAATCCATCCGGGTGCGATGGCGTTCACCCGGATGCCGCGATAACCAAGTTCAACCGCCAAAGCACGCGTGCAGGCGATGATCGCGCCTTTGGTCGCTGCATAGGCGGAGTGCTCCGGCGCCCCCTGCAATCCGTGAATCGAGGCCAGATTGCAAATTGAGCCGCTGCCCTGCTTCACCATCGGTTCGCAGAGCAGCTGGGTTAGGAGATACGGCGTCCGGAAATTGACGTCGAAGAGCGCGTCCAATTGCTGCGGTTGCATCTTCAAGAATGGGCTATTGAACGTGATACCCGCGTTGTTGACCAGGCAATCGATACCGCCCAGAAAATCCAAAGCCGCACCTCCCAGTCGAGCCGACGCGTCCGGATCGGTGAAATCGACCTTGATCGTAACCGCCCTCCCGCCCATGCTTTGGATCTCGCGCGCGGCCAACTCAGCCGCGTCTGGAGCATGGCTGTAGTGAAGCACGACATCCGCCCCCTGCCGCCCAAACTCCAAAGCGATTTCCAGCCCGATGCCTGTACCTGCGCCGGTAACCAGCGCTCGCTTCCCTGCCAGTTTCCCTGTCTCCCTCATGCGTCTCCCGTTCGCTTTAGCAGTCGCGATGACATCCCGCGGTCTAACCACCTTCGACAACCCGGATGTTCCCGATACTATATATCTCACAAGACCCCGAGTTGTCAGTCGTATAGGTTGTTACTCGATCGAATCAGTATCCAGTGGGCTGAGTATCCGGCTTTGGGGATCGACCACCAGCCAGGCAACAGCGCCCGTTATGCTTAGAAACGCGGCCAGGAAAAATGATGTCTCCCAACCGTAGCGCGCCGCAACAAAAGGCGTAAGCGATGCTGTGCAGGCCCCTCCTAACTGCGCGCCTACATTCATAATTCCGGAAACAACACCGACGAACTCCCCGGCAACATGCGCCGCAACCGCCCAATAGCAACTTGTTGACAGATAGAGAGAAGCCGCGCCGCAGGCAAGCAGGATACTCGCTGCCGCAGCGTTCTGGGCTTTCGAACCCATTACGAGAAATAGCGCCGTGAGCACCAGCGCACCGCCAGGAAACAGGCATCGGCCTGCCCGTACGTTGACTCGCCGAGTTATCCAATCACTGAGCACGCCGCCGCAGAGACAGCCCACGGTCATCGCGATAAAAGGCACCGTCGAGTAAGCTGCACTGGTCCTGAGATTCAGACCTCTCACCTGCGCTAGATAGATATAGAGCCAGGCAAAGAAGAGCCACGCTACATAGCCACAGGCGAAGTAGCTCGCCGTGAGAGCCAACACCTCCTTGCTGCCGAATATTCTTGCCCAGGGAACACTGCGCCCTTGAGCCATGCTCGTGCCTACCGGACCTCGTCCCGCCCGGATAAGTTTGAGCTCCGCCGGGCGAATCGATGGATATGTCTCAGGCGCGTCTCGTGCAGCGAGGTACCAGACGGCAGCGATCGCCACTTCCACCAGAGCGCTGAACCAAAAGGCGGCACGCCAGCCGCAATGCAGAATGATCTCGGTAACCAAGGGAGGAGTCATGCCGGATCCCGCGCCCACTCCGGCAAAGATTATGCCGTTGGCTCGTCCTCGTTCGCGCTCGGGGAACCAACGCTCCACGAATTGACTGCTTGCAGGAAATAACATAGCTTCCGCGCCGCCCAGCAAGAAGCGAATGACGATCAGAGCCAGCCAGACTTCAGGCACTCCGCGGGGAACAAGGGCAGTGAGCGCGGAGAAAGTCGCCCACAAAAGCACGGCTGTCGTCAGTGCCCGGCGTGCACCGAACCGTCGCGCCAGTAGCCCGGCGGGAACCTGAAAAGCGGCATAACCAATCAAAAATGCACTGATAAGCCAACCAAGCTGGGTGTTATCGATCGCGAACTCTTTGCGAATGGAAACACCCGCGATGGAGAGATTGGTTCTGTCCAGATAGGCAACTGCGGTGAGAGCAAACAGCAAAGACACCAGGCGATAGCGGACCGGCGCGCGTCTCGCCGTTGCAGAGATCCGAGCACCGTTCTCGGCAGGCGCTGGCATCAGAAAGGCCAAAAGACCAGGTTCACGGAGGCCAGGGGCGGAATATGGAAAGATGTGTAGTAGGGCATCGGACCGTATCCGGAACGCAATAAACCTTCAGATCTTCGGCTGAGAGAGGACCTCGTGAAGGCAGCGTCCGACGATTTCCGCGTCGCGCGGCTGCATCATCCAAGTCGAGACGACCAGGGTGTTCTCGTTGGAATGAGGACCGAATCGCGCAGCGGATCCAGTCATCCCATTGAGCTCGATGCGCGGTCGCATACCGCGCAACTTCTCTTGCACCTGGCTTGGGGTAATGCCAACCGTCCTTGGATCGTAGGTGAGCAGAACATGGGGCGCGTGGTTGGCAAACTCTGGAGTATAAATCGCCGTCTTCATGGTGGGTACATTCCTGACAGCGCGGATGATGGTGTTTACACGCCGCAGATATTCGGCCTGGTCAGCGTTGTCATCTTGTTCGAGAAACCAGTCCAGGGCAGCGACCATGCCGACAATCTGCTCCTTAGCGACTTTCATGCCACGGCCAACCGCATCTGAGTTTGGATTACCATTGGCTGCGGCGAGATCCGTAAGATGTTTATGCCCAAGCAGCAAACCGGCATTTTGCGGGCCTCGTATACCTTTGCCTCCGGAAAAACAAACAAGATCGTAGCCCATGCCAGTGTACTTCCAAAGGTTTTCTTTCGGCGGCAGATCGCCGGCAGCATCCATGAGACACGGAATAGAGTGCTGGTGCGCGATATCAAGCCACGCCTGCCGGTCGATCTCGCCGCCTTCGGCCGCATTGTAGTAATTGGTCATGACGGTATTGGAGTTGAACGCGCGCTTGTAGTCCTCGATCGTAACCACCTCCACCAGGCGCACACCGGAGAGCAAAATGGCGTGTTCGAACTCATAGCGATGGGCCTTCTGAACGATCACTTCACTGTTCATCGCCAGGACCTGCCCGGGAATCTCGTCTGGTTTTATCCCCTTGGCCGCGGAGACACAGGCGGCAGTGGCGAGGGTAAGCGCTCCTGCGGCTCCGGAGGTTACCATCGCACCTTCGCAACGGAGGCGTCGCGCAATGTACTCACTCGAAGCCTTCTGCAGATCCTGGAGAACGACCGGGTGAAGCGCCGCCCTGGCCACGGCACGCTGCACTTGCACCGGCATGACCGCCCCGCTAAGGGCAGTCGCAGGGCCGGCCGCATTGATAATCCTCTCAACCCCTAATTTTTCGTAGTAGTCATCCGCAGAATCGCTGTTTTGCGTCGTGAGCAAGGCTTGTGCCTTAGAGGCTAAGGGGGCCGCCGCGCCGAGTGCCGCGACAGCGGCTTGCGACCAACCAAGAAACCGCCGTCTGCTGAGACCGGTGGCGCCCGTTATGCTGGACATCCACGACACCTCCGAAATGCAAAACGCCTTGCAGGCATGGTATACGTCAACAGAAGTGTTGACAATGCTGTGGTGTGAAAGCGTAGGATGCCGTTTGGGTTCAATCCCTATGAATGCATCTGGCTCATCCGAGCGCAGGGATGAGTTGAAGGAACGAAAACGATGAAGATCGGCGTTCGGGTTTTGGCCTACCTGGTTGCATGCACATCATTTCTTCCCACAGCGTTCTATTCCGTTGGACAGCCGGCCAGCGAAGCGGCATCAAAAACATTCGAAAATGCCGTCCTTCGTACGGGGGGCGCCAGCCCGGGTATGCGTCTCACTTCCGGGCTCATGGTTTGCGATGAAGAGCTGTATAACGGCCGATGGGTAAATCGTTATTGGACCGCGACGGGCCAGATTAAGCCCGATTTCCATCTGGAAGGCCAGAGTCAGGCCAGGGCCGGGCTCGCCGCCGACGCTTTTCAGCTGGGCATAGAAGGCCAGAACCTGGCGGGCAGTTGGAAGTGGATTCGTTCCGAGCAGAAGCACTTGACCAACCCTGATGGTCAGCTGGTAACCGTGGAACTGCAAAGCACGGCTCGACCCATCACGGTCAAACTGAATACCTTGATGCACGGCCAATCGGTCATGGTTCGTTGGCTCGACATCACGAACACGGGCGCGAAGCCGACTGCGATCACGTCCGTGTCGCCGTGGTCAGGAGTTCTTTGGGAGACGCCGGGGTTCAGGGAACGGGTTGGCGACGGGAGCCCGTTTGAGGTCGCAACCGCAAAGTATGAAGAGTGGGGCCACGAAGGCGCCTGGGAATTCCATCCTGTAGGAAACGCCACCGTCACAGTATCCGGAACCCGCGGCAAATCGGGCTGGGGCCATCCAAGCTTTTTTGCGCACAATCGCGCCACCGGGGAATGGTTTGTTGCCTCTCTTGCATGGAGCGGCAATTGGACCCTCCATGTTGCCGGAACGCAGCAGGACGAGGGAAAGGACGTTGCTCGCCTCATGTTTGACCTTGGGCCCAGCGCAGCCGATCCCGTATTGCGTGTTCTCGAACCCGGCGAGACGGTGCGAAGTCCTGAAACCCACCTTTTGCTGATGCGAGGTGATCTTGACCAGGTGGTCCAGACGCTCCATTACCATGTGCGGCATTACATTCTTCCCCCTGTGCCGCAGGGGCGCCACTCCCTGGTAGAAGCAAACCACCGTGGTTACATCGTCGACCACGAATCGGAGGCGGGTCTCAAACGGGAAGTGGACATCGCCGCGTCGGTCGGCGCCGACACCTTTGTGATCGATGCAGGATGGAATGGTCCTCAGCCTAACCGGTGGCCCAACAATGCCGGGGACTGGCATGCAGGTCCATGGCTACCCAACGACCTTAACCCGGTACGCGAGTACGCCAGGCAAAAAGGAATGCTGTTTGGACTTTGGGTCGAAATCGAGAGCGTCGGCTCGGCGGTCAAGTTGCGCACCGACCACCCAAGTTGGATCCTGACCCGGAACGGTGAACCGGTCTCCCAAGGAAGGCAGTTGGATTTCGCCAATCCCGAAGTGGCTGCCTGGGCCGAATCAGAGATCGCACGAATCATCCGCAAATACGATCTCGACATCTTCCGCATCGACTACAACAACACTGTCGAGGAAGGCGGAAACCGGATGAAAGACGGCTTCCTCGAGAATACGCAGTGGCGTCACGTTGAGGCCTTGTATGCCATCTTCGATCACCTGCACCAGCAGTTTCCCAACGTTATCTTTCAGAACTGTGCCGGAGGCGGCGGCCGGCTGGACTACGGCATCATGCAGCGCTTTCAGAATACGGAGCTGTCCGATTGGCTACGTGCGCCGCGCGGCCTCAAGATCCTCAATGGCATGACATGGTTGTTACCGCCAGAGATCTTATTGCGCACCTTTGGAACCGAGTCCAGCGGACTGGAGCAGGATGGGGATCTAAACCTCCAGCTCCAGACGGTCATGATGTCGCGTCCTATCTTTCGCGGGATAAGTCCTTCGTTGCCGGAACTGGATACGGTGCTTAGCAACCGGATCATTCAGGATGTTGCTTTATACAAACAGACGGTATATCCGATCATGGCGAATAGCATGGTGTATCACCATACGCCGGTATTGCCGATGATGGAACCCTCCCCATGGGTGGTGCTTGAGTATGCAGCGCCCGACAAGAGCAAAGAGGTAGTGGGTCTGTTCCGCACCTCGCAAACCGGCGATCCGGTCTATCGATACGAGCCGCGTGGAATTGACTTCTCCAAAAACTATAGCGTCCACTTTAATAGCTCCGGAGAGCGCGCCGACTTATCGGGCGCGCAACTGCTGCAAAGCGGAATTCCGGTCCGCCTTGATGACAATCTCACATCCGAATTGCTGGTGATTGAACAGAAATGAAGAAAAACGGTATGCGATTACTGCTGAACGTGGCGGTGTTGTTTTGCGCAATCAGCAGTGCATCGGGCCAGGTCATGGACACGAAAGAGAATGCCGCGCCCTTCTCTTTCGTCTATGGCGGCAAGATGGCGAAAGAGTTCCTGCCATCGTGGCAGAGATCGGAAACGGTTCATCCGCTCTCCGAGGGCCGTACTTTGCGAACCATCACCTATCGCGACCCCGCTACCCATCTGGAAGTGAGTCGCGAGATTACCACCTTCCGGGAAAAGAATGTGATCGAGTGGGTGCTGCGATTACACAATGGTGGAACCCAGGACAGCCCGATACTGGAGAACATTCTGCCGCTGGACATCGACATACCCGTCCCGGCAAGCGGGGCTGTGATATTTCATAGCGCTCACGGAAGCAGCTCGGGTGTCATGGACTACGTCCCGGTGGACAACGATCTTAGCGCGGGCACCAGTGTTCAACTCGCCCACTATATTTTGGAGAACGGCGCGCACAAAGGTTCTTATATACCTTTCTTCAACCTTCAATACCCGGGAGGCGGCCTGGTGGGTGCAGTCGGTTGGACCGGTCAGTGGACCATGAACGCAGGGCGTAATTCGCGCGGCGTGAAGCTGACGAGCGGTCAACAACTGACTCATCTTACGTTGCACGCCGGTGAGAGTATCCGCACGCCCAGCATCCTGCTGATCCAGTGGAGCGGAGGCGATCGTCTGGTGGGCCAGAATATGCTGCGGCGAATTTTGCTTTCGTATTACGCGGCGCGCGTGGATGGCAAGTTGGCAATGCCTCCGGTTACCCACACCTGGGCTTATGCACTTATCTTCGATGGCATTGCGAAGAAGACTGGTCAGAATCCACTGTATATATTGCCCACGGTTACGGCCCAGGATCTCGGCGGTAAGGGCGGCCGCGGATTTCCTGGCCCAGACGATGCTCTCAATGCAGTCACGGAAGCGAATCAGCTGGAAGTGATCCGCAACATGCCAGCGATAGGGATCGAAGCCTATTGGCTGGACGCGGGGTGGATGGAAGGCCTTTGGCCCGACGGCCGAGGCAGCTGGGTACCGAACAAGAATTTCCCTGATGGCTTGCGGCCGCTGGGCGAAGCGGCTCACCAGAAAGGACTGAAGTTCCTGCTATGGTTTGAGCCGGAAGGCGTCGGACCTGGAAGTGTGATCGCCAGGGAGCATCCCGAATGGGTCCTTCATCATCCTGGAGAAGGCCGTTTGGGTGGTATCTTTCGCTTCGGCGATCCCGCGGCGGATAAGTGGATGACCGACCTAATGGCGAGGCGGATCCAGGATTGGCAAGTCGATATCTTTCGTATGGATCACAACACCAACCCGGTTCCCTTTTGGCGGAATGCGGACACGCCGGACCGTCAGGGCATTACGGAAATACGCCAGATTGAGGGTCTCTATGCGATGTGGGACGGACTGCTGCAGCGATTCCCTCACCTGGTAATTGATAACGCAAACTGGCGGGAGACGGGGCCGGACATCGAGGCGATGCGGCGGACCCTGGGTTCGTTGACGCGAAGCGAGGTCACGAATGGCGGTGTGCCGAAACCCATTGCCGACCAGGCGCATACTGCGGAGCTCAGTATGTGGGTGCCATTCGATGCAAATATTTTGAATGGAGCGGACGCTTATAACTTCCGCAGTACAGCTACGACCGGGGTAGCGATCGGACTGGACCTGCAGTCGCCTTATGCGCCCATTGACGAACTGCGCAAAGCCGTCGCCGAACTCAAGATGCTTCGCCCGTACTGGCTGGGAGATTACTATCCTTTGACGCCTATCAATCTCCAACCCGATATCTGGTGTGGCTGGCAGTTCGATCGTCCGGACCTGAACGGAGGTTTTGCCATGTTCTTCCGTCGCCCTCAGAGCGTGCAGACGACCTACGAAGCCGAGCTACACGGGATTGACCCCAAGGCGTCCTACCAGGTCAGTTTTGCGGAAACCTTCGATGCGGATTCCAAGCGCGTAATGACGGGGATTGAGTTAGCCCATTTGAAGGTAGACATCAACAAAGCTCCGGGAAGCCTACTGGTGCGTTATCAGAAGATATAAATCTTCGCGATGGAAGCGCGAGGCCAAGCTGATCCGAGCGCTAACACTAACGAACTGCTTCGAGATAAACCAAATCGCTGCTGTACTTTCCTGGCAGCTGAATCATTAGCCCGCTGCTCATCAAGTCACGTCCGGAGTAAGTCGCGTCCCTGGTTGAACGGTCCTCAGTACGCACGTGATAGTTTGTGCCCGGCTCCAGCCCCTTGAGCACGATGTTTTGTGACGGAGTATCACTGTTCGGACGGAAAATATATAACATTCCGTGGTTGAGATCCGGGTTCCAATAGAACATCCCGTCCCAATGGTACCCATCGGGCCGCGGCAGGATGTGATGCACTTCGACATCCAGCAACATCGGCCTGATCCATGATTTGTATATCTCCGTTGCCCGTTTCACCTTGGCGCGCTGCTCCGGTGTCCATGAAGCACTGTTGGTGGGGTCAATTTGCCACTGGTTCATCATCGAAGACCGCCACATATATGGTTCCGGAGCGTCGGAGACGGTGTCGTAGTAGCTCTCGTAGGTGTAGTCCATCAAGACAGCGGGCGGGAAGGCAAAGGTTGAGTCGTAGATAGCCTGCCGGTTTGGTAGCGACGATAGCGTGTCGTTGATAGCAATCATGTGCACCCGCTGAATATCGCCAAAATCCTTTATATGGCCGGAGCCTGAGCAGCCCTCAAGAATTAAATCAGGAAACCTCTTCATCAATGATTCTTGGACGGCGTAGTAGCCAAGCGTCGACCAGTAGCTCACATCCACACCATAGTGATGGCGATGGTTCGTCTGTTGGCAGGTGGTAACAATCGGCGTGTAATCCGTTTTGAAGTAGTCGAGCTTATAGTCCGAAACGACCCGTTGCGTGGCTTGCTCAGCCCAGTCCCGGGCAGGATCGTATCCCAGATCAATCAACGCCTCCCAATTGATCTCATGCTTTGCATCCAGCTTGGGTGGGACGGAAAACCAATCGGGATGCTTGAGGATACTCATCGCCCTGGGATCATCGGAATCGGAGCCATGCGTGTATGCCATCCAGAGCCCAAACTTCATATCATGGCTATGGACGAACTCCTCGATAGGTTGAGCGCCGTGAGGAAAACGCTTGGGATCCCAACGCCAGTCGCCGGACTGAGGAAACCACATCGCATCCACCACGAACGTTTCGAACCCCAGCTCGTGGGCAAGAGCAGCACTCTGCAACACGTCCTTTTCGACCGCGTGTGGACCTCCCACATCGAGATAGAGGTTATATGCCAAGGTAGGATGTGAATATCCGGCAGGAAATTTTGCCACCAGCTTCTCGAGTACGAAGCGATGCAAGGTATAGCTTCCATCGTCGATGTCGCCGGTATAACAACCAACGAATGCAGGAGGAACCAGAAATGTCTCGCCGGCGGGCAGGTCCGTCTTGAACGCCGGAATATTCCCCGTTTCAATGCTCAGTTGAGCTGGTGCGGTGGCGGTGGTGTCCTCCCCGCCACCATTGCCCTTGAAATGAATGCGGCCGATCCCAGAGAACTCCCAGCCCACATAGAAGCCACGCGATGTGCCGACCTGCATGGCTAGCCATGGTACCGGGCTAGCACCATCCGTGGGGTCGCTGGTGAGCGTCACACCCGAGTGCCTACCCACACTTTCGGTCATCGTGCCGCCTTCAAGCGTGGCGTTGCCGCCGCCACGCTTGGTCCACCAAGCGTCCATCGACTCGTGGGTAGGAATGGTGATGTGGCTGAGCACCAAGCTATCCTGATGGCCGACCGTGATTACCTCTCCGGATTTGTTGGCAATGGTCAGCCAATGCTCGACCGGGCCGTGCCCCGGCCGTGCCCGCCAAATCGACTGCAACTCCATGGACGGGCTCGCATTTGAAAACCGCAACACCAGTTGTCCGCTGGTTGGGTCGAGGGCGCCCCCTTCGTACTTCCAATGGGTGGCCGTCGAAGAGCCTTGCTGTGTAATTGCAGGCAGCAGCACTTCGGGGGTAGGCGCGGCCAGCCAGTTAATGCCGCCTTTTGTCGAGGAAAGCTCGCTTACCACGGGCACATCCTGTTGGATTGCCACGACCAGTGTCGTGTCGTCGGTGCTCAAGCGCCAGGATCTGTTATCGTCAGCGCCCCAGGCAATGCTCCGGGCTCCCATTAGACACAACGTCACAATCAGCAGGGGTTTCATGAGCGTCCTCTGTTAAGGCAGGTTTCGACCGCCAAGGGTAGCTGACCGGTTTCGCACTTGTCAACACCGTTGTTGACATTTTCGGCGCTTTTAGGGTTGACTAAAAGATGGGGGACGGTCCGCCGGGAAACTTCCGCGGTCCTTGTTTAGCTCAGTAGCTAATATGAGTTGAGGTTCCGTTGTTCCCAACTTTACGGAGCAGCTTCATTTGTGCGCGCTATTGACTTGGATTAGTTTTGCGCTGCCTTCCACAACCCTTAATATCTGGTTGGCGGGTATATCCGAAAATTGATCCACTTGGTTCGACGGCCAGTGGACTTCGAGTTTATCGATATGCGTCGCCTTGCCCAGGCCAAAGTGGATCCGCAGATCGTTTTGCGAGTAGAAGCTGCCACCACTGCGCACCTCATCGATCTGCTGGTGGCTGCCAGTAGCGCAGTGAACCCGCGCGCCGATTGCACTGCGATTAGATTTGCTTCCAACAAGCTTGAGAGTTATCCAGTTATTGCCCGTTTGGGAGACGCAATGAAGCAGTTGAGGGGCCGCGTTCACCGGATTGACGAGGACATCGATGAGGCCGTCATTATCGAAATCCCCGAACGCGCACCCCCGAGCGCTCATGGTGTTTGTTATTCCCGGGCCCGCCGCAGCGGAGACGTCGCGGAATTTACCATTGCCCAAATTCTCGTACAGCACCTTGGGTTGCTTGTAGTGGATGGGGCCATTCGTACCGTTGATTTCCGGGTAGACGTGACCGTTCACATACAGAATGTCGAGCCAACCGTCGTTGTTAACATCCAGGAATCCACCTCCCCAACCGAGCAACCGGGAATAGGCGACGAGTCCGGCTGCCTGTGTCTTGTCCTGAAACAGGCGCTTATTGTCGTTGTGGTACAGGTTGGGCAGATCGTCCGAGAAGTTGGTCTTGAAAATATCAAGGAGTCCGTCGCAATCGTAGTCTCCGGCAGAAACCCCCATACCCGATTGATTTCTTCCGTCACGGCTGGTGGCTACCCCGGCTTCCAGCCCACCTTCGGTGAAGGTGCCGTCGCCGTTATTCCAGAACAAATAACTCATCTCACTATCATTGGCGACGTAGATATCCGGCAAGCCATCATTGTCAAAATCGGCAACGAGGACCCCAAGACCGTAACTCGGTGGAACTTTTCCGATGCCGCTCTTCTGAGTAACATCTGCGAAGGTTCCATCCCCGTTGTTGTGAAACAAGTAGTTGCGGGCACGCGGCAACCCCTGTGGCCCGCAATTTACGGGTAGACCCTGGAAGACGCATGCGCCAGTTCCGGGCAATGGAGCAGTTTTCAAATCGAGGTCAATGTAATTGCTGACAAACAGATCCAGATGACCATCGCCGTCATAATCCACGAAGGCACACCCTGCACCCCAGTGCGTTCCTTTCGTCAGCAAGCCGCATTTTTCTGTAACATCGGTGAAAGTGCCGTCGCCATTGTTGTGATACAGAATATTCTGGCCCCAGTAGGTAACGAAAAGATCGTCGTAGCCATCATTGTCATAGTCTCCGACACAGACGCCTTGTCCCCAGCCGAAATGCGTGAGCCCAGCCTGACGTGTCACGTCGGTAAAGGTGCCATCCCGGTTATTGTGCAGAAGACGGTTCGAATGTTGTTGCGAGTCAACCGAGTCCAGTCTCGTGCCATTTACCAGGAATAGGTCCGGCCAGCCGTCGTTATCGTAATCAATGAAGGCCGCACCACAACCGGTGGTCTCGAGAATGTACGTATTGTGAGCTACCCCACCATAGATCGTCGGCTCTGTAAGTCCTGCCTTTGCCGCCACATCTTCAAAGCTGACAGGGAATTCGCCAGGTACGGTGCTACCACGCAAGAAACGATTCGGGAGCGCGGCCATGCAGCCAGTCAAGAAAGCCCTGCGCAGGAACTGACGTCTCGACAGCCCACGAAGCCCCCTCTTCATCTTTGAGTCCCCCGGAACTGCAAGATTATCTGTCCGTCCCCTGCTGAACATCGTGGCACTATTTTGCTGGAATGTAGATCGCTGGGTAAGCCGTGGTGAACAATCAACGGGGGCATGATGTCCGGTTCCTGGCCAGTTGAGGTGACTCTTCCATTCCAGCTACGCGCAGTTGGTCTATTCATTGCCTTTGAGATACTGGCGAGTGGGTTCTGGCATTTCAAGCTAAGGAGCGACCGCATCACAGGAGCCCAGCTCCCTGGCATTTTGTAGCTCCGTTTGGGCGCGTTCCGTCTGCCCCGCATGCATCAGGGCACCGGCAAGTTGGCACCTGGCCTGAACCTCTGAAGGACGGAGAAGGATCACTGACTGAAACTGGAGCACGGCATTGTTCCAATCACCCTGCTTTTCCAAAGCGACACCGTAATTAAAATGAATTTGAGGGTTTGAGGGACTGGCTTGGACGGCTGCGCTGAAGGCGCGATTTGCTTCAGGCCAGTTCTGCTGAGCGCTCTGTGCTATGCCCATGTAGTGGTTCGCGTCGGCAAAGTCTGGATCTGCGGCCAACGCAGCGCGTAAGGACTCGATCGCAGGGGCCACTTGGCCTTTCTTCAATGATTCGATGGCGCTATTGGTTTTTAGAATTGCTTCGGTGCGATTGGTCACATTCGTAGAAGCCTCCCGGGATCGCTGAAACACGTCCGCAGCCTGCTTTTGATCACCGGCCCTGCGCAGGGCTGCCCCGAGCGCATTCAGTATGTCGGGCCTGTTGGGGTCGAGCCGGGCAGCCTCCTGGAGCACTGGAACTGCCTCGCTGGGAGAGTTCTCTGCCAGCGAGGTTCCATACTTGAGGTGAAAATCGACATCGCGTGGGCTCAGCTCGGCAGCACGCTTGTAGTGTGGCAGCGCGCCGGCGCTGTCACCCATCTGAGTTAGAATTTCGCCGTAATAGAACTGCGCCCGGGCCAGATTCGGGGCAAGCCGGACCGCGGTGGACACTTCTTCCAGCGCTTCTTTCAGTTTGTCCATGCGCTTCAAAGTGAAGGCCAGATCGGCATGCGCGTCAGCGGAGTTGGGCTTTAAGGCCAGAGCTTTACGGTAGCTGTCCGCGGCTGCAGGAAGATCGCCATTATCGCGCATCCCTTGTGCAAGATTCAACAGCCCAGGCACGAACTTTGGATCTTTCGCAACGGCTTGCTGGAATTCACTGATGGCTCCAGGCAGATCGCCTGCTTGATCGAGCGCCACGCCAAGATCATTGTGCGCTTCCGGGGAGTCGGGACGAAGCGCGACTACATGACGAAGTTGCTCGACGGCTCCTTGCGGGTCACCGACCTGGGAATCGAGCATGGCGAGTTGGGTGCGCGCCGCGTACATATCTGGGCGAAGCCGGATGGCACGTTCCAACGCCTCCATTGCAGCGGAGAAATTTCCTTGTGCGGCAAGCGCGTTGCCCAACTCGAACTGAGCTTCGGGGAAATCGGGTTTGAGCGCAATGGCAGCTTCCAAATCCTGAACGGCGGCCGGGTATTGCCCCTCAACTGATAGGGCGGTGCCCATGTTATAGAGCGCATCGGGATAACGGGGATCAAGCGTTATCGCTTTTTGAAATTCCTGAATCGCCTGCTTGAGGGAACCGCTTCTGGCGAGAGCAAATCCGTAGTAATTGTGAGCGGGTGCAGACTTGGGCTTTAGCTCCACAGCCCGCCGGAGTACTATGAGCGAGCGTTGAAACTCACCCTTCTGAAGCAGTGCTATTCCTTCGGCGAGAGGATCTGAGGGCTGCTCCGCAAAGGCGCAGCCCATCAGGATCGCAATCATGATGGCACACTTCCACATTAAAACCTGAGTGTACCACCGAACTGCATTTGCCTCATGATATCGGCTAGGCCATTGATCACGCCGGCAGTCGACTGATCGACCTGGTTGTTCGGGTTTGCATAATTAGCGCGATTGAAGGCGTTATAAGCTTCCCATTGCAGCTGAAAGTTGACCCGTTCTGTGATCTTGAATACTTTTTGCAAGGACAGATCGGCGCGGAACAACGCAGGACCCCAAAGACTGTTTCGCCCGGCATTCCCCATTTGGTAGAGCGCAGGAACAGCGTAAGCAGCAGGGTTGTACCAGCTGTTTATCCCCTTATGGGCCACCGCATTCGGGTTACCGATCTTGTCGGGCCGCAGCGTGCAGCAGTTTGAGTTAAGCGACGCAGCATTTGCGAGTTCCGGTGAGAACGGTAGTCCTGATTCCAGGGTCCAGATTCCCGAGAACTCCCACCCACCGACGATCTCGTTGACAATTCCCCCTTTGTTCAGGAACTGCTTTCCTTGCCCAACTGGTAGCTCCCAAACGTGGCTGGCGACAAACACCAATGCGCGATTGGAATCCTCCGGCGCCCGGTCGAGGTAGGTCTTGAAAGGATCCATAGCATTGTGGGTCCCAAAGTCGTAGGAAGTGCTCCACGTGAAGGCGGTGGTAAAGATGAGCCCATGGGAATAACGCTTCTGAGCCTGTACCTGAAGTGCGTTGTAACCCAGATTGCTCTGATTATTCTGATTGTACGCATTGGTGGTAAAGCCATAGACATTGTATGGCTGGCGCAGATTGATAGGGCCTGGACCCGGAGGCGCAGCGTTGGCGTCGTAGCGATAAAAGAGGTGCCGATTCCCGCTACCCACATAAGAGGCGGTCACGGCTATGTTGTAACCGAATTGGTGCTGTATGGAGGCATTCCATTGATCAACAGAATTGGTTGGATTATGAGCGAACACTCCAAAACCTGCTGAGTTCGGCGTTGGGTATTGGCCAGGATTTCCTGCAGCGGCCAGTATTTCAAAGCCGCTGACAAAAGTCGGCGGGCCCTCTGCCAGGGTGAGCGAGGGCTGATAAAGGTCTGCGACTTGCGATATGTCCTGGCGGGTGGCATTGGGCCAGTCATTTGTGATCGCGCCAAAGTTAGCCCCGTAAAATCCGTTGGTGAAGGAACGGCCCCAGCCGGCGCGAATCACCGTATTCTTAAATGCCATCCAGGCAAAACCCACGCGGGGACCGAAGTCGCCGTAATTTTGATTCACATTCGCGGTTGAACTCGAATTGCCGTAGTTGCTGATAATTGTGTCTGTATTGGTGAAGTTGAAATTAGCGATTCCCCCCTGCTGAGGGGAGGTAGGATATCCGATGTAGTCCCACCGTAAGCCCAGAGTCCATGTCAGTGTGGGCGTGGCATGCCAGGTGTCTTGAACATAAAAAGAATTGTTGGTGTTGTGAGCCTGGGGGACGCCGCGTGCATAGATCACGCGGCCGAAGTTGCTTACATCTCCTAAGAGGAATGTAGCCGTCGACAAACCGGAATTAGAATCTCCCGCAATGCCCGTGATGGTCTGAGCAAAGCCGTTGCTGGCGCAGACGCCGGAGTTGTCGCAACCAAAATCTCCCTGGGACGAAGTGTCTCTCCGATCGCGCCAGGCCAGCAGCAGATCACTGCCGAATTTGATGGTGTGCGCCCCGTGGGTCCAGGTTCCTATCTCGACGAAGTTGTATTTGCCGTAGTTATCAACCTGGTGCGTATGAGTGCTATTGCCATAATTGAAAGCTCCTACTGGACCTCCAATTTGAAAACCGGCGATCCCACCGCACGCG
This sequence comes from uncultured Acidobacteriaceae bacterium, assembly GCA_963785315.1. Lineage (GTDB taxonomy): Bacteria > Acidobacteriota > Terriglobia > Terriglobales > Acidobacteriaceae > PALSA-350. The sequence goes on from CAWAUX010000014.1 coordinate 206,533, forward strand.
GAGCAAGCGTTGTTGAGGTTGGGAATCCCAAAGCTCTGAGATGTATTCTGACTTCCATCGAGCGCATTTTGCTGCCAATTGTTATAGGTCCAGCCAAAGCGGCCCTCAATGATGAAATTTTGGTTCAAAACGTGGGTCACATTGGCCACGGCGCTGTTCTGGTTGCCTACCTGGGCCGCGCTTCCTGGATAGATCAACTGGCCGAATGCCGGAACATTGGACGTCTGATTTCCCTGCTGTCGAGTGTAACGGCCGAAGATGCGGGTAGCGTCGGTTAGAACGTAGTCGATACGGATGGTGCCCAAATCCTGATTGATGGGATTGATTTGAGGAGCGACGAAGTTATTGTTGGTGCCGGCGCCCGGAACATTTGGCAGCGGAAGTGCCGCTAACATGGCCGAGGAGCTGGGGCTAATTCGGTTCGCGGGAATGATATTGTTCGGGAACTGGGTTCTACCCACACCCTGGGCCCCGCCGGTGGTGGGATCGTAGATAGGATTGGTCGCGGCAAGGCTGCTAAAGTCGCCTACGCGGAATGCTGGGATAGGCACAGTGGTCAACACACCTGCGCCGGATCGATAACGGTATCCCTCGTAATAACCGAAGGCAAATAGCTTGTCCCGAATGATTGGCCCCCCCAGAACTCCGCCGAACTGGTTGTATACCAGATGGCCTGGACCGTTCGGCTCGGTAAACGGATTGCGCGCGGAGAGATAGTTTACGCGATTGAACTCATGTACATTCCCATGTAACTGGTTGGTCCCAGACTTCGTAGTGAAGATCTGCATCGCGCCGGCTGCCTGGCCGAGTTCGATATCGTAGTTTGACGTGATCAACTGATATTCCTGAATCTCGTCGGTCGAGGGCACGATCGCGGCCCCTCCCCCGACGCCCTCCGTGTCATCCACACCGTCCAGCAATTGCCGATTCAACTGGGCGCGATTGCCATTTGCCTGGAACGAATAGTTGGCAGACCCTTGCGCACTGGGTACGCCGGTGTTGTTCGGGGACATCAGGATTCCGGCTTGGATGGTTGCAAGTGCGGTCGGGTTTCGGCCCTCACTAGGCAGGTCTGTGAGCTGGGTCGAGTTGATGGTAATGCCCAGCTCGACCTTATTGGTCTCGAGCTGGGGCGCCTCACCCGTAACCGAAACCTTTTGCTGCACATTCCCTACTTCGAGCTTGGAGTCAAGGCGCACGTTGGATCCGATGTCGACCACGACGTTAGCACGGGAGAGCTCCTTGAACCCGGGCGCCGAAACAAGCACCGTGTAGGTTCCAGCGATAAGGTTGGAAACGTTGAAGTATCCCGCATTATTACTCTTAGTAGACAACTGTACCCCGGTTGCGGTGTTGGTCGCTGTAACCGCGGCCCCGGCGATTGCGGCCCCGGACGGATCGGTGACGTCGCCAATAATCGAACCGGAAACGAGTTGTCCTCGAGCCGAAGGCGCGAAGGGCACGATGAGAGTGAGCATGCAAAGAAGTAGAACCCTGTTCTTCATACAAACCTCCAAAATTGTTCAAGCGCCAGCCGGTCCGAGCTACACCTTCAATTTTTGGCAGAAGTTTCGGCAGTCGGGACACTATTCCCGACGAAAGACCTCTGTCAAGACAAAAATGTTAACATTGATGCAGACAGAAACCCTTGTCGAGCATGTACCACCCCTGGAAAAACCCATCCCACTTTTCACGCAAATGGCGGCTTTGACTCTCAAGATCCCAGACACTTACCCTCAGCGCACCTGGGAGTGTCTCTGTGCATAATTCTGAGCGGAGACCTCAGGCCCGGACTTTTTCCCCTGCACTCGTCTTGTCCTGCGAAGGTTCGATGAAGTCTTGCGACGCATCGCTAAGTTTCACTCCGGCGCGCAGAACTGCATCTTCAGCAACCTTCGGAAGCGGAGTGTAGCTGGGGTGATGGGAACTTTTGTACGGGTCGTTGGAAGCCGCGTTATAACAGCAGATAAGTGCCCAGCGGGGCTCCTCGCTGGCATTCAGAGCAGAGGCATGAAGCAGGTTGGAGTGAAAGAAGAGCCCTGTGCCGGGGGCCATTTCGCAATAGATGCGTTCCAGCCTTTGTTTGGCAGCTTCGACACGTTCTGGGTCAGCTCCGGTCTGGCCACCGAAACGGCCATGCTCGATCCTTCCCATTCGATGGGAACCCCTAAGGACTTCGAGACAGCCATTTGCCCGCGTTGCAGGATCAATGGCGATCAGGCAACTGGCCATGTCTGGAAAGAGGCATCCATTCTGATACCAGTACCCATAGTCCTGATGCCACTCCCAGGCCCCCCCGACGCGAGGTTCCTTGAGGATCATTTTGGAGTGATAGTGATAGACTTCGCCACCGAGGAAGGCTTCCATTCGATCAACGATGCGCGGCAGCCGGGCTATCAGGCCGAAGGTATCGTCGCCGGCATGATTCCAGCCGGACAGGCGGATTCGGGCACCACCCGCGTCTGCGAGTTCGAAGGCGCTGCCTAACATTTTGTCGTCGCTGTGAGCCGCATCGACCAAAATTTGCACCTCCGCGGGGAGGAGAAGATTCGGAACAAAAAGATATCCGTCCTTCTCAAATTGCTCCATCTCATCGCGATACTTCTGGTTCATGTTGTTACTCCTGGTGACAGGTCGTCTTCGGTGGCCCCTGAGACTTCAAAGGCGCTGAGACGGGCCTCTCAGGAAGCCGGAAGGTTACGTCGAATGATTTACGCCCGTTAACCACAAAATCCTTTTGACTTTACGGTCCCAACAAGTTCCTTTGCGACATCCACCGCAACCGCTTAGTGATTGCCATAAGTTATGGCAACTGTGGCAAATCCGAGAAGAAACAAGCCACTCCATAGGGCATATTTTGATTGCAGGCTGGTGCCCTTCCATTCGCCGGCAATCCAGCCCGATATATTTGCAGTAAGAATCATAGAAATCTGATAGATACTCCACCCGATGGAAGCCCCGAGGACTCCAAGTAGAGTGGTCGCCATTCCATAGGCTGCAACCGAGCCCATCCACAGAAACCCCATCGTAGATCCGGTTAAGATCTGTGGCCATACGGGAACGAAGTTCCCCCCAACTTTTATTGCGGTACAACAGCAAGCCAGCGTAAGCCAGATTTGGAACCGACCCTCCGGCAAGTGCAATCGGCCATACGGCATAGGGAGCATCTGGCCGCGTGGCGTGGTGACGAAGAGCTTCGATGAGGAAGACGTCTCCAAATGCCAGGGAATAATTGAGCATTGGCGCGAGCAAGCCCGCTGCCGCAGCCATGAAAATGCCGACCATGTAGGAACGCTCTCCTACTTCCGACGCCTCGCTCCTCTTCTCTCTCTCTCTTCGTCTGCCGGCCCAACTGCAGACGATAACCCCGGCGACCATCAGAAGCACGCCCAGCAAGAGGATCTCTCCCCGAGCGGTTTTCAGGACCGCCGGGTGCCTCAACAGGATCGGTACCAGAGTGCCCAGAGCAGCGCCGAGTCCGATCGTGGTGGCAAAGGACAACGCCATGCCCACCCGTAAAACTGCTAGTCCAAAAAGGACTTGGGCCACTCCCCATCCAGCTCCGAATAGAAAGGGCACCAAGAAGTCGCTGATCCTGACGCTGCCATAGACCGTCAACAGGTCTGGCACTCTTGTGAAGGCGAGAGTCCAGGGGAGCAAAATGAGTGCAACAACGGAGAAGACAATCCAGGCATTCTCCCATCGCCATCTACGCAGATACTCCAGCGGCACCATGCAATTTCCTGACAAAAAGCCGCCCAGCAAAGCTAAGAGGACCCCGAGTGCAGTTCCCACATCCCTCCCTTTCTACTGCTGTTCCGACGCGCAGCGTCTCAGAACTATCGACAGGCCCGCCGCAAGAACGATTCATCTTCCTCTTCCCTCTAAACTGTGTCAACAGCAATGTTGACATTTCAACACTTTCGAATCGTCTTTGCCTCGAACGACTATGGATCATTGGGCACTCGCATCCGGGAGGTTCCGGTGCTTGAGTCTCTTCGTTACATTGCGTGCTTGGCTAACTTCCCTTCCACGCTGCTCTAGGGCGAACGCGCAGCGCCCGATCTACACAGACCGAAAGTCTTCCAGACGAATGCGAAAAGCATCGTTCTCGACATGGTGGTGACCGGCCGAGATGGGCAACCAGTTGGGGGTCTACAAAGGGGAGATTTTTCGGCTGTCAGAGGATGCTATCCGCAGACGGTTACCTCCTTCGAGGAGCTTACAGCCTCACGCCGTCCAAGCGTCCTAGCTGAATTACCGCTGAATATTTTGACTAACACTCCTCGAGGGAAGCCGATTGACTCGGTGACGATATTGCTTTTTGATACGTTGAATACCCCGCCCGAAGACTTAACCAGATTCCGGGATCAGATGCTCAAACACGTCAAAGGGCCAGGGCGCTTGTTCCGTAGCGGTTGTGGTAAAAGCATAGGCCGTGGCCTGGCATTGTTTGATGCCTGGGCGCAGTATTATGTCGCCAAGGCTGGGCGCATTGGCTCCGTCTGGATAGCCTTCGCACTCTAAACAAATCCCACTGTGCCGGCGATAGGGAACGGCAGATTTCCCGATGATAGAACCATCGAGACCAGAGCCGGTGTAAAGCTGGAGGTACCTTTCTGTGGTCGACACGTTGAGTATGCGCCCACTGCCAGGATGGAGCAGACGAGCAGCGTAAACAAATCTGGACTCAAGAATGTCAGTGGATGTCTTGCGGATCAGATATAGATCGCCATGATTGTGAAAAAGAACGGGGATGACATCGCGGAGAGGGCGAAGATCATTTCTGTGCTCCACCACGGGTTGTAGCTGGCCGAGAAGAGTCATTTGTTGATCGGTCGCAACAAATTCATCGGCGTTGATTTGAAGTTCATGATCGCCAATGGGACCCGCCGCCTCGCCTCCGAGATTGAAGTAGGAATGATGGGTGAGATTGAACGGTGTGGAAACATCGGTGATGACTTCTGTCGCGATTAACAGAACATTTTCTCTAGTGACGGTGTACGTGATAGAAACGTTCACCGTGCCAGGGTAACCCTCCTCCCCGTCCGGGCTGCGGTAGGTAAGTTTTAGTGAAGCAGCGTCACCGCTAATTTTAGGGGTTGCAAACCAGATTCTTTTGTCAAAGCCCTGGATGCCGCCGTGGAGATGGTTTGGGGGATCATTCTGGGCAAGTTTGTAGATTTTTCCCTCGAGATCAAAGGCACTGCCGGTGACGCGGCCTGCCACGCGTCCTATGATTGCACCGAAATAAGGATAACCCGCAGGCTGCTTAGCCAGATATGAGTCAAGATCGTTGAAACCTAGAACGACGTCGGCCATCGCGATCCGGTGCCAACAGTCGTACCACGATGCCGCCGTATGTGATGATTTCGATTACCAGATCACCAGCTCGAAGCGTCCAAGCCTCGATGGACTCGCCAGTCCGAAGGTGACCAAACGTTCGTGAATTCAATGAGGGTTCCATAGATTTTGCTCAAGGTCTCCCTGGCTTGATGGCAGTGGTTGCATCCCAGACACTTGAGTGAGTTAAATGCATTTTGCGCAAGCGCTTCACCGCAAGACGACTAATCTTCGTCTCCGCTCGGCACTGTGTCAACATGAGTGTTGACAACTTCTTGGGCATCAAGTCAAATTGCTCTCGACTGTTGGCAGCCTACGCCTGCAATCGCTGCTGGTATTGGCAAAGATTCGGTCGAGCACAATGTTCAGTCATATGAGGTCCGCGGTTTAAAAACCGTTGGCAATGAGGTTGATTGTGAAACTCGTTTTGCTGACCCTCACCTTTGTGCTTTCCCTCATTCCCCGGTGTCTGGCCGAGACGAGCCAGGATGCCTACATTACCAGGGAGGGAACCAGGTGGACTTTTGGTTCAGCCTCAGTAGAAATGAGCATTGCTTTACAAGAGGGCATGCTTGTCACTACTGGCTTGAAGAACAAGGCTAACGGCCACGACTTGTCACCTTCCGACTCGACCGGGCCATGGATCCTGGTTGACGCCAAGACATCGAAGCTAAAACAAGGAGAACTGGAATTAGATCTCACCCTGCGGCGAGAGTCTCTTGCCGCAACCAAGACATACGTGGTTTATCCCGGCTCTAGCGTCATCCGTGAATGGACCGAGTTCAAGAATCTCGGGTCCGTTCCTCTTAAACTCACCGATCCCGAATTTCTTAAAACCAGCGCCCGGCTGGGAGATGCAGGGTCGCTGGATTTTGATTGGATGACCGGCGGCAACAATGCCCATGGTTCCTGGGTTCTCAAAACGGAAAGATTGAGCGTAGACAGACCTCGGCATTTCGACTCCGATGACCCGTTTCCGGATAGCGGCGTATGTGGAGACTTCGTTGACGGCAAACCCAACGTCGTGATCTTGCTCAACGACACACCAATATGGCCGGTGTCAGGAAAAACGGTTGCGCAAGACGCAAACCGGGCCGTTCCCCTCGAAGTGAGCGCCCAGGTCCGGACGAACGACCGCGTTGTCTTTCTCGCCAAGCCCAATCGCGCCTTTGATACGCTCGAGTTCGATCCGACCATCACGTATGGCGACGGTGAAACCCACATCGCATCGAAAGAATTCTCCTCCCAGCAGGGTAAGAACGGCTGGCGGTACCGGTTTTCTGAAGAAGGAAAATACGGCGATCTGATCGCTGATAACAGCAACAACGAATGGCACATAAAGCAAGGGGACATGCTGGGACCTTTTATCGCTGCCGGCGCTCAGCGGGGCGGCTTGACCGGAGATTCCGCCCGGACCTGGACGGCGAACAAGGCAGGAACGGTACGAATTAGCGGCAGCGTATGCTCCGTCTCTCTCTCCGCGTCGACTGACGCCAAGGTTGGTTTTCGTGCCGGTTCATCCAGCTACGCTCCCTGGGTTGCGCTCTACAACCATGCGAGCAGAGATGGCCTGTTGATCGGCTGGGATTATTTTGGCCATTGGGCGTCATCGTATACGCTTGACGGCCGCGGCGGCGTAACCGCCCGTATGCATGTCCAGGGATATAACAGGGACCTCATACCGGGTGAAGCGGTGACCACGCCGAAAGCATTCGTGGGACTCTTCGCGGGCGATTTGGATGACGCCGGCAACGCACTACTCGACTGGCAATATCGCTATCTATGGGACTACACCCGTGACGGCTGGTTTCCCGGCATCCGCATGTTGGGCGACTGGTGGAAGGGTACTGCATGGGGGTTGCCGGGCGGAAGCTGGACGGGCGGGGGCGGCGACTTCGACAGTACATCGCGGAAGGTTTTTCGTCTGGCGGACATGATGCGCGAGGTGGGCGCTGACGTGTACCACCGCGACTGGGGTTGGTGGGACCGCGCCGGGGACTGGAATGGTCCCGACTTTCGCACCATGGGAGAGTATCTGCGCAAATCCGGCATGGGTCAGCTGATTTACGCCTTCCTCTACACAGTCGATCCCGAATCCAGAGTGGCCCGCGAGCATCCGGACTGGATTGTGAAGGACGGTTCCGGATGGTCCGCAACAAATACCCTGGACATGTCACGTCCAGAGGTCGTCGCCTTCATGCAGGGTCAGCTCGATAAATTCGTCGAGCAATGGGGTGATTTTGAGTGGCGAAATGACAGTATGATCACCAGCCGGAAGAACGGCGACGACACTGTACTGCTAGGCCAAGACCAAGGCATGCGCGCCGTGCTGCAGGGCTTTCTCGATAAGCATCCGGGTACGGCCTTCCAGGCCGTCAATGGCGGCGGCCTCTATACCGGATACGACTATGTTCGTTACTCATCCAGTATCCAATTCAGCGATGCTGCGGTTGGCCTGGTGCGGAACTACTGGAACGCACTGATGCTCCCGCCAGATAAGGTCGCGGACAATCCCGACGCGTGGCGGGATGTTAATAATTACGATAAGGCCGCGTGGCGCGGGTGGCTCTGCCTCAATCCGGACACAGTGGGTGATACGTGGGATCCGGTAAAGCTCGACGGCCTGCGCGAACTCTTCGGTATTTATCACTATCTGCAAACCGAAGGCGTGGTCGGCCAATGGGTACACGTCTTCCGGCCTATCGTTACCGGCGACGATCCTACGATGTACTTTCAGCGCATGAGCCGCGATGGACAACGTGGCATTATCATTCCCAAACGCGTTGCGCCGGGCCCGGTTACGATCAGGCCTAAGGGTCTGTTGGCGGCAGAGAAGTACGTGGTCAATTATCAGGAATCACGCGAGACTAACAGCCGGATCGGAGCGGACCTGATGGCCAAGGGAATCACGCTCGAGAAAATGCCGCCGGGAGAATTGATCTACCTCAATCTACCGATGCATCCAGGCAGCACGCTGGATAAGGAGCCGCCGAAGCCTCCTCCGACAGTGACAAAAAGAGGAGCCGACAACATGGGATTTCCTGGGGTTGAGGTCCAATGGCAGCCCGGGTCCGATAATAACTGGATTTTCTACTACGAGATTTTTCGGGACGGCCTGTCTCTCGACAAGATCGCCAAGGGCACGTTTTACTTTGACCACTCCGCAGGGGCAGATCTGGGGGCGACTTATGAGGTGCGTACGGTTGACGGAGCCGGCAATGTTTCCCCGCGCGTTGCTGCGCAGGGACCCGCCGTCAGCCGAGCCCGAATTGTCGATGACACGTCCGCGGCGGGCATCGAATTCAGCCCTCAGTGGGAACACCGCAAAGAGGAACCTCTCGTGGCATATAACGGAACAATTACATCCTCTGACGTGAAGGGCGCAACAGCGGAGTTGACGTTCGAAGGCAAGCGCGTGCTGTGGTTCACCAAACTGGGCGCGGAGAACGGAGAAGCAGCCGTCAGCATCGACGGGGGCCCCGCCCAGATCGTCGATACCTACTCCGCGGACGATATCTGGGGAGTAGGCTTCCGCCACGAGTTTGCCACCTCGGGACGGCACACGATTCGCATCGAAGTTCTAGGCAAGCGTGGTGTCCATCGCGCTGAGCGATCCACGGACACACTCATCTTTGTAGACGGAATCCGGGTCGAGATGGAATAGCACAGCCCTGGCCAACATGGAGAATGACGATGCCAACGAACGGCATGAAAGCGGCGCCCAGCTTCGCGAAAGTCGCGAAGACAGCAGAAGTCAGCCGCAGGCGATCGGCAAAGTGGATTCCGCTTTTGCTCCTCGGTCTTGTTGCGCACAATGCGAAAGCGGCGCAGGCGGACAACGGCGGCCAAAGCAACCCGTGGCTACAAGAACATCTGCTTAATTCCAATTCGCAATTGCCGTTCTCGTTCGTCTATGGAAGACAATCATCCCAAGCATTGTTGAAGGTCTGGCCGGAGATGACTGCTACCCAGAAACTCGACGGCCTCCGCACGGAACATACTCTCGTCTGGACCGATCCGAAAACGGGTCTGAAGGTCCGTCTAACAGCCGTAGATTACGCAGGCTCTCGAGTCGTGGAGTGGACGGAGTATTTCAAGAATGAGGGTAAGGTCGATACGCCCATTCTGGAGGATGTTCAGCCGCTTGATACTTCAGTTCCTATCACAGGGAATGGCATTCCGCTCATCCTCTATTCCAACGGATGCGGTGGCATGGATACGTATGCGTTACAGAAGCATCCGTTGAATCAACTCGACAGGCTGCGCCTCTCGAATGAAGGTGGCGGCAAGACCGTTGCAACCATACCATTTTTTGATATCCGGACAGGCGGGGACGGTGGCCTGATCGGTGCCGTCGGATGGCCGGGCCAATGGGTCATCTCGATGTCCCGTCCCACGGAAACGGCAATTGTGGTCAGAGCCGGCATGGAAAGGACGCATCTCTCATTACATCCCGGTGAGGAAATTCGAACACCGCAAATCCTTCTGCTTCCGTGGAAGGGGGACGAGACGGATGCACACAACATTTTGCGGCGGCACATCCTGAAATACCATACGCCCCAATACGACGGGAAGCCGGTTGTCCTGCCCGTGTCACACGGGGGATGGGGTGGGATGAAGACAACGACGAGTCTTCGACTTCTGGATCAGATCACGAAAGAGAACATCGGGTTTGAAAATTTCTGGCTGGATGCTGGATGGTATGGCGCGGACCGTCCGGTGGAAGAATTCCAGGTATTTGGCAGAGAGGACTGGTTTCTTTACGCGGGAGACTGGCGGATCAACAAGGTTCCCCATCCAGATGGCTTAAGGCCGATCAGCGATGCGGTGCACGCGAAGGGAATGAAGTTCCTGCTGTGGTTCGAACCAGAGCGCGCAGTCGTTGGGACGCCACTGACGATCGAGCATCCCGACTGGTTGATCGGAGAGGAAAGCACCAACTTTGAAGGTAACGACGCCAGACCCCTGGTTAGGTTTCGCCTCTTTGATTTTGGCAATCCAGCGGCCAGGCGATTCATGATCGACTCGATGTCAGACTTCATTACCAAGGAAGGCATCGATATCTTCCGCCAGGATTGCAACTTTGCTCTCGCTCCTTTTTGGTCGCAGGGGGAATCAATCGATCGACAAGGAATGACCCAGATTCGCTACGTGGAGGGTCTGCTGGAGTTTTGGGATGAGCTGCGACAACGGCATCCGCAGCTGATACTGGATATCGTGCAGCGAGGGGATTTGGAGTCGATCACTCGTGCTGTCGACTTGACCCGGGCCGACTACCCAATTGCGCCGGATGCGGATCCAATCGGAAACCAGTTGGCCACACAGGGTCTCTCCTACTGGCGCCCGCATTATGGCACCGCACAGCAGATGAAAGCCCGCAACAACTATCATTTTCGCAGCGGCTTCGCTCCCGGTTTGTCGTTCGCACTGTTCAATGCCGCGGGCACTAAAGATCAGGTAGGCAGCTTTATCCCCCTGGACTTCCCTTTTGCCTGGCTTCGCACTCAGGTCGAGCTGCTCAAGCAGATGAGGCCATACTTCTACGGCGACTACTATCCTTTACTCCCTTGCAGCTCCGAGATCGATTGCAACGTGGGGGCAAGTAACGAGCATAGCGCCGCATTTGAGTGGGCTGCCTGGCAATTCCACCGCCCCGAAGAAGGAGATGGAATGGTCCAGGCCTTTCGCCGGGAACAGAATACACAAGCCGCAAAGGAGGTTCTCTTGCGGGGTCTCGATGCGACCGCCAATTATGAGGTGACCAATCCGGACGCAGGAGCAGCGGCCATCATCTCCGGCAAAGATCTGATGCAGATGGGGCTTCAGATTGAGATCGCGGCCCAACCGGGAGCGGCGATTCTTTTCTACAGGAAAGTACCCCACTCATGAAAGCTGCACCTTGCCTTCTCTTGCTCGGGCTTGCGCTCGCGGTTTCGCGGATTGCGGTTGTGCAGAAACAGGCGGACCCCACGCAACACTTGCCCTGGGTGATTGCCGAGGTAGTTGAGACGGTTCCCTTCTCGTTTGTCTATGACGGAAGGTCTTCACGCAATCTGCTACCGCAATGGGAACAAAAACGAACCAGCCAAGCGCTGCCAGGCAACCGGAACACGAAGGCGTAATACTGATCTGATACGCTCAGCAGCGTCGTATTGGGCAGAGTACCAGGTAGAGACACGTCTGAAGTACAGGTGGAGGCCGAAAGCCCAGCATTCTAGCCTCCTTTCAGGTTGTATTCACGAACCAAAACAACCCCGCAATCAATGACCAACTGTCGCCAAGTGCTTTCGAGATCCCTCCTGATACCTTTGCTGTTGTTCGGTGCGGTTGCTTTCGCTGCCGAATGGCCACCAGCGCTGGACCCTAACAACCTGACCATCCAAACTGATAATGGTCGCCGTATCGAGCGCTACACTCATGGTCTAAGAGCCAAATGGGGCTATGCCGATGGTTGGCGGTATTCGCCCGCGCAAGAAACCGGCAAAGAGGGGCAGAACCGCAACAGCTTTTATGTGGTTTCGGCAAAGCAACCTCGACCAGGTGCGCCGCTCTGCGTGGTATTGCATTCAGCCAACCGCACGGCATTCGACTATCTGGGATTCCAATTCCTTAATAGAAAAGTCGACTCCGCAGACGACCCGTCTGCGATCATGACGCGCGTCTCGGACGATTGCTATGTCCTTTACCTCAACTCCACCAACGAGGAATGGTATGGATGGAGCGCGGCGCATCACGATCCGGCAAAATACGCGCACGCACTTACGCCTCCAGAAAAGCGACTGCTCGACACCATTGATTGGGTGATCACCCGGTACAACATCGATCGCAACAGGGTTTACCTCTCGGGCGTATCGATGGGAGGATGCGGAGCTCTGGCGCTCGGCCTCCCCCGTGGGAACGTTTTCGCTGCGATCCTGGTCGACGTCCCAGCCGGGACAGAATTCGCTGCGCTTCGCTTCGGATTGCCTGGTCCGGACGCCTCTCCCTCGGATGCCGCTCAGGCTATGTGGATAAAAAGAATGTCGGGCTTCGGCCTACCTGATCCGCCTATAGTGGTCGATTTCTTCGCCCAAAATGATCCTTGGTCCAAGAGTCAGCCGTTGCTGTTACGAGCAGCCCAGACGGGACGATTCCCCTTGGTGGCCGCATGGGGTCCGTTCGGTCATACGGCATTTAGCACGGCGATCGCCAAGTATCCCCAAGACGAGGTTGCGCTCGCATTTCCCTGGTCCAATATCCGCAAGGATAGTGCTTATCCGGTTTTCACATCCGCTTCGTCCGACCAGGTTCCGCCGCAGATGGGGGAGTCTGCCAGCTTCGACGAGTCTGGGCAAATCAATGCCTATTTCAGATGGAAAAACCTGCAAGACAGCGCGAAAAAATTCGCGATTCAGCTTTGGCTCGCTCATCCGACGGTCGCCAATCCGCCCGGCGCGATGCCGGAGACATCGACGGCAAATATTACTCTCCGGCGATTGCAGGTGTTTAGAGTTCACCCAGGCAACGGTTACAGATGGCGGCTGCTCCGCGATGGCAAAAGCATCGCCTCTGGAACAGTTCTCCCTGACGCGGCCAACCTTCTGACCATTCCTCGGGTCACTCTCAACCTCACCCCGGCCGAACTCGTGATCGAGCAAGCGGCTGGCGAGGAGTCCCTGGTTCGAAAGGCAACGCGAGCTCTTCAACGAGAAACATCGCCCACAGTCGGTCGTTCTTCTGAAGTAAAGGTGGAAGCCGGAAGCCCAGCATCATTGTAGAGGTTTGCTTCGGGCGCATTCGCCCAAGCATACCGGACATATAGCGGCGCTAATACGTGGTCACTTTTCACGAACACTCTATCGCCAGAGATTCGCGCCGATGCCGGGAAGAATTGCCGGTCCTCACCAGCCACGTCAAAGCCATCAAGAGAACCGCCGCGAGCATTAAGGCCCTGTGCGTGGTCGAAGGAGACGCACATCTCCGCGTTCTGCGGAACGGCCTGACGAAAGAGCGGGCCGGAGTACTCCAGGTTCTCCCCATACGCAATCGCGCGCGTAGCCAGCGCAAGTCGATTGCCGACTGACTCTTTGTCAGGGGGATGAATGTTGTGAACATCCCCCACGTCGAGACTAACCACCATGGCGGTATTGGCCAGACTGAGGGTACGCCGCTGCGCGTCGCGCAGCGTCCCCCAATCGAAGTCTTTGCTCTTGAGATCCACACCCGGCGTGGTATCGAAGGTGGAAATCTGCACATAGAGAAAGGGGAAATTGCCCTCACGCCACTTGGAGCGCCAGTCCAAGATGAGTGCGGGAAAGAGGGTCGAATACATGCCCACCTGCGATAGCAAGCTATTGGATTCTCCCTGGTACCAAATGACACCTTTGATTGGGAAGGGCGTCAAGGGGGCGATCATGCCATTGAAGAGCCCAGCGGGAGCAAAGGATTCCGGCCCCGGATGCCATGGATGTAGCGGCAGTGGTTTGTTCGCTTCCTTAGCTGCTTCATCCGCTCGCTCTTCCAGGGCTCTGGCCAAAGAAATATCTGCCTGCTCATCCATCATTTTTGAGTAAGAGGAGAAGACCGGCCAGAGATCTCCATCCGAAGACAGCTTGTCGAAGCTGATCCACGCCTGGATGAAGGTGCCTCCCCAGGTGGAGTCGATCAAACCAACAGGCACATTCTCCCGGGTCTGAATTTCACGGCCGAAGAAATAGGCCACAGCGGAGAAATCTGCCGCGGTCTGGGGAGTGCAAGCTGTCCAAGTCGCCGAGATGTCATTCAGCGGATAGGGTGAAGCTTTCGTTTGGACGTGGAGCAAGCGCATTTGAGGCTGCGTGGCGGAGCTGATGGTTTTGACACCATCCTTCACGACCGCGGTCGGAATCCCCTTCAGGGGCATCTCCATATTGGATTGCCCCGATGCGAGCCACACGTCTCCCACAAGAATGTCTGAAAGCGTAATCGTGTTTTTGGACCGAACGGTTAGTTGATAGGGGCCGCCCGCGGATTCAGGTGCGAGATATAGACTCCACTGGCCTATGTCGTTACTCCTGGCAGTACCATTTTGCTCGTGAAATGCTACGGAGACTTCCTCACCAGGTGCCGACCAACCCCAAATGTGAACCGGGGTATCTCGCTGTATAACCATGTGATCGCTGAACAGGTTTGGCAGTCGTACTTGCGCGTTGCCGAGCCAAGGTGTGAATGCCAGGACAGTGAACAAGGAAAGTCTCAGATCAAGTTGTCGCACGAGTTAACCTCGGATTGGAAACCGTCGGGGCCGCCAACCACACTCCAGAACACCACGAAATGGGGCTACGGCCGCGAGGGCGGTAGTTATCGTTGATCCGCAGCAGCAAGCAGGTCTACCTGAGCCACGAGACCTGTCGTGTCACAGTAATTCGTCTTGTTCTTTCCGTACCCGACAGCAAAAGTTACAGTGTCGTTTGCTCTTAGGCTGACCTTCCCGGAGTATGAGGCGGTAGGACTCGCACCTTGTACAGCATGGGAGGCCGGGTCTCCTCCGTAGCCGTCGATATCGGCATCAAAGAGTGAAGCGCTATTGTGAAGGACATGTACGTCCGTTGAAGATAAGCGAAAATGAACTCCTTCAAATCGGGCTGTAACCTGATAGACGCCTGACAGCGGGGCCACGAAACGAATCAGACTGTACTGTCCTGTGTTGCTGGCTTCCATAGCGACCTGGCCCGGGCGCACAGACCATCCATTGTCTGAACCCATCTGCGACTGCTTTGTGGTGTTGAACGCCACATAGGGATACCATCCTGGCCCGGGCCCACTGCTAACGCTCGGATGCCAGAAGCCCACCGGACCAGACGAGTCGGCGTACTTGTCGACCCTGAACTCAGCCGGATCAAGCGAGTTTGTGGCGGAGTACCCGTACTGCCAAACCTTGTTGGGATTCTTTTGAAAAGAGAAATCGGCCGACAGGTCGAATGATGATGCGGCGTGCGCGAATGAGACAAAAAAGATGCAAACAGCTGCTGTCCGACGCATGTTAGCCCCTTCCGTGGCGTCGCGCTGCGATCGATGCGAGCAAGGCGAAGACCATCGACTTAACCTCAGAAGAAGTAGACTGTTGACGCAATTGTCTACAATGCATAGAACTTTAGCAGATCTCGAGACATGGATTGGTTGAAATCGTGACGGGCGGCGGCAGAGGTCGAGCATAACCCCAAGGATGCTCATTGCAATAGACATCGGGCCGCAAGGTCGCTGCCTTGGAGGATATTCAACTGCGGAATATTCCTGTGGGAGGACGGTTATTTGGGTTCTCCTCAGATGGCGGGATAAGTGTTCAATCACGAGTAATGGATGGAAGATCCGAGATGATCGTGTTGAGGACCGCCGCCATGATCGTTGTTGACAATATTGTCTGTACTCCTGTACGTTTTGTCCCTCAAGAGGAACTAGCGGCAAGGGACCTTCAACAGGAGAACCGGATATGTCTAGATCCTATGAAGCGGAGTTGCACGAGTTTGAAGAAAATGGGTACATCTTCATTCCAGACTTCTTGAATGACGAGGAGACCCAGTTGCTTTTCGCGGCGGCGAAGAGCGACACAAAATTGATGGATAACGCGTTCGATGTGGCGGACGCGCAAGGCGGCAAGAGCCGTCTAACAGGCTGGAGCCACATAAGTGATGACGTCTATGGAATGGTTGCCGCAGCACCGCGAGTGGTTGACCGTATGGAGGGTTTTCTCGACGGCGAAGTCTATCATTACAACTCAAAGATGATGCTCAAGGAGCCTCGCGTCGGCGGTGCTTGGGAGTGGCATCAGGATTACGGCTATTGGTATCAAACCGGTTGCCTCTATCCATACATGGCAAGCTGCATGATCGCTCTCGATCGCGCGACCAAGGAAAACGGATGCTTGCAAATTCTTAAAGGTTCACACCACATGGGGCGCATCGAGCACGGACGATTCGGCGGACAGACGGGCGCCGATCCAGAGAGGGTGGCCGCTGCGCTGGAGCGGCTCGAGTTAGTGTACTGCGAAATGGAGCCCGGCACGGCCTTGTTCTTCCATGCCAATCTTCTGCACATGTCGGCGCAGAATCGAAGCGAGAGGCCCCGGTGGTCGTTCATCTGCTCCTACAACGCGGCGCGGAATAACCCATACAAGGATTCCCATAACCCGCGCTATACGCCGTTGAAGAAGGTGGACGATGGCGCACTTTTGCGCATGGGTCTGAAGATCAGTAGCCCTGATAAGGTATTCGTCCAACCAGAAGACGACAAAACGGCAGTAGGAGAGCGTGTTAGGACATAAGGTATTGGCGACGGCGTTTCCGTGCCTATGTTCCATTTGTTACCAGCGTAGAAATCTCTCCGACTTCTCGCGACTGTGACTTTAAATGCTCCGAATGCAACGGACACTTGCAGTGGCGGTTACTCGTGCGTGGCTTGTGAATGTGGTCGCGCTCCTCTGTGTTACTTGCGCGTCGGCCCAGGCCAAGAGACCTGCCGTGAAGCAATTGGGGCCGGTCATGGCGACGCTCGAGAACGGCGCTACATTTTCATTCATTTGTGACGGTAGGCCCTCGAAAGAGTTCCTCGCATCGTGGCAGAAGTCAGAAACGGTTCATCAACTTTCCGGAGGCCGTGCCCTCCGAACCATCCTCTACCGCGATCCAGCCACACATCTCGAAGTCAGTCGCGAGATTACTGTATTCCCTGGAAGAACTGCGATCGAATGGGTGCTGCGGGTGCGCAATGGTGGGCCTCGTGACAGCCCGATGCTCGAAAATATTCTGCCATTGGATCTTGACCTGCCCGTCCCCGCAGATGGGGCGGTGATATTTCATCACGCCCATGGAAGCTTCAAGGGACCACCGGATTACGCGCCCGTGGACACGGATCTTAGGCCGGGCACGACTGTCCAACTCGCGCACTACATTATGGAGAATGGTCTACACAAAGATGGTTACATGCCGTTCTTCAACCTTCAATGGCCGAACGGAGGCCTAGTGGGCGCGATTGGTTGGACCGGCCAGTGGATGGTAAGTGCCAGGCGCTCCGCCGGCAGCGTATCGTTGAAGAGCGGTCAAGAGATCACCCATCTCAGGTTGCATGCGGGTGAGAGCATCCGCACTCCGAGTATTCTGATGGTTCCATGGAGCGGAAGCGATCGCTTTGCCGGGCAGAACGCACTACGCCAATTACTACTTTCCTACTATGCGGCGCGGGTTGACGGCGAGTTGGTCATGCCACCGGTTGCGCATACCGGGGCATATGCCCTCATCTTCGATGGCATTGCCGAGAAAACAAGCCGGAATCCGCTCGACATTTTGCCCACGATTAGTCCTAAAGATCTGGGTATCCGCGGTGGACATGGCTTCCCTGGTCCAGATGACGCTCTGAATTTTGTCACGGAGAAGAACCAACTCAAGGTGATTCATAACCTGCCTCCGATAGGGATCGAAGCCTATTGGCTGGACGCGGGATGGATGGAGGGGGTGTGGCCCGGTGGGCGCGGGAGTTGGGTGCCCAACAAAGATTTCCCTGATGGGCTGCGGCCGCTTGGCGAAGCCGCGCACCAGAAAGGCTTGAAATTCCTGCTGTGGTTCGACCCGGAAGGTGTCAGCCCAGAAAGCCTGATCGCAAAGGAGCATCCGGAATGGGTACTTCACCAGCCGCAGGAAGGCAAATGGGGCGGTATCTTTCGCTTCAGTGATCCCGCGGCAGAGAAATGGATGACGGATCTTTTAGCGAGCCGAATTCACGATTGGCAAGTAGACATATTCCGCATGGATCGGAACACGAACCCGCTCCCGTTTTGGCGCGATGCAGATACACCGGACCGTCAGGGCATTACAGAGATACGGCAAATCGAGGGCTTATATGCCATGTGGGATGGATTGTTGCAGCGTTCCCCCCATTTAGTGATCGACAACGCGAACTGGCGTGAAACGGGACCAGATATAGAGGCCATGCGACGAACAACTGGTTCGTTGACACGCAGCGAGGTTACAGCTTCTGGGGTACCCGAGCCAATTGCGGACCAGGCCCAGACCGCCGAGTTGAGTATGTGGGTTCCGTTCCATGCCCAAATCCTGAATGGAGTGGACCCTTATAACTTCCGCAGCACAGCCACGACTGGCGTGGCGATCGGTCTCGACCTTCAGTCGCCATACGTCCCGCTCGACGAGCTTCGCAAAGCAATCGCTGAGCTGAAAATGCTTCGCCCTTACTGGCTGGGCAACTATTACCCGTTGACACCCATCAATATCGAGCCAGACACGTGGTGCGGTTGGCAGTTCAATCGTCCGGATCTCAACGCCGGCTTCGCCATGCTCTTCCGTCGCCCCAAAAGCGCTGAGACTGGTTATGAAGCCAAGTTGCAGGGCATCGATCTCAAGTCGTCCTACGAAGTCAGTTTCGCAGAAACATACGACGTCAGTTCCAGGCGCGTAATGACTGGAAAGGAGTTGGCCCACCTGCATGTTGAGATCAATAGGGCTCCCGGGAGCCTACTGATTCGTTATCGGCAAACTAAAGCCGGTCGTCTGAACTGATCCGCATTTTCGAAGTCGGATCATCCTGACCAAGGCACTTGATAACCAACACTGAGGCTACAGGGAGGGTGTAGGACTGAAGGCGCTACTGCCGCCCGGCGTCAATGGCGACGTTGGCGTGATCAGCTTCGTGTGTCCTTGCGTAGGGATCAGTCTCGGGCAATATCGGCGCTTCCGTTTGAACCTTTGGATTAGACCCATTGAAACCATAGAAAGCCACATAAACATAGCAGAAAGCAGGCACAATAAAAGAGTAATGAACGCCGACCCGGTCGGCGAGAGCACCCTGCACGACGGGGATCACCGCCGCCCCAACGGCGGCAGACATGAGAATCCCAGATGCTTTGCCGGTCAAACTCCCTAAGCCCGCGATGCCAAGCGTGAATAGGCTTGGGAACATGATTGAATTGAAGATGCCTACGAGCAGAATTGCCCACAGCGCCACGTGGCCGTACGCGGCAATAGAAGTGGTTATCAGACACAAGGCAACGATTGCATTGATGCCCAGCAGTTTGCCGGTCTTGATTCTTCGTAGCAGAGCCGAACCGACAAACCTTCCGGCCATGGAGCCACCCCAGTAAATCGAAACAAAGCCGGAAGCCGCCTTCGGCGTCATTGCCCCAATGTTTGGCAGGCTAAGATAACTCACCAGGAAGCTACCAATCGAGATCTCGGCGCCGCAGTATAAAAACATAGCTGCAATGCCGAGCACCAACTGGCGATAGCTCCATATGCTACGCACCTCTTCTTGTATGGGCTGAAAGCTCGCGGCTCCGCCAGCCGGCAGCTTTTGGACGGCAACGACACATCCGAGCAACAAAAGCGTGACTGCAATACCGATATATGGACCCTTAACGTACGAAGCTTGCTGCATACGAAAAGCCTGCAAGGCGCTACCTGACAATTGATGCACGCCTTCCAGGGTTCTCGGATCACCGGCACCCAGGATCAGAGCGCCACCGACCGAAGGGGCAATCGTCGATCCAAGTGAGTTGAATGCCTGGGTTAGATTCAGCCGGCTGGAGGCTGTTCGGGGCGGCCCAAGGAGGGAAATGTACGGATTTCCTGAAACCTGAAGCGCAGTGATGCCTCCAGCCAATACCACCAAAGCGCCCAAAAACAGTACAAACGATGGCACGCCAGCTGCCGGCATGAACAAAAGCGCTCCAGTGGCCATCATGACCAGCCCGAAGACCAGTGTCTTCTGGTATCCGATACGTTCTACCAACTTGCCAAATGGATAGGCAAAGATGAGGAACGAGGAAAAGAAGCTAAACTGCGTGAGCATAACTTCCGCGTAGGTGAGATCAAAGATCAACTTCAGATGGGGGATCAGGATGTCATTGAGGGTAGCCAGGAACCCGCACATGAAGAAGAGCGCGGTCATCACGATCATGGCCTTCCTGTTGTCGTACGCCTCTACCGGGCTCCTGTGAGTGCTCTTGCCGGTTTGGGCGTGGAATGCCATTGGGATGAACCTGATAGTGCAGAGTTTAGTTTTGTCAACATTCCTGTTAGCAAATATGTATTGACACTCAATATTACATCTACTATAAGGGTCGTTACGTCGCCAGTCTGTTAACCAGGCGAGGTCGCGAGGTTCCATGAGCGGGATAGAGGTTTCAACGCCAGCGTCCAGCATCGCATCGCTTGAGCAAAGAGCTGTTTCCTTGCGAAGGCATGTTTTGCGAATGGGAGAGCGTGTTGGCCAAGGTTATGTCGGGCAAGGCCTGGGGATTGCAGACCTCCTAGCGGTGCTGTATTTCGGGGAGATGAAATACGACCCGAACCATCTTGCGTGGTCTGACCGCGACCGCTTCCTGCTTTCCATCGGCCACTATTCCATTGGTTTATACGCGGCGCTTGCAGAGGCAGGGGTAATTACCGTTGAGGAGCTCGATACCTATGGGGCGGACCAATCCAGGCTAGAGATGGCCGGTAGCGAAATTACGCCGGGATTTGAAATGACTGGCGGCTCACTGGGTCATGGCCTCGGCCAAGCAGTCGGCATGGCGCTGGGCGTGCGCCTGGATCGGAAACCTTCCCGCATCTTCAATCTGCTCTCCGACGGCGAGTTGCAGGAAGGGGCGACGTGGGAGGCTGCAATGTCGGCCTCGCATCATCGACTTGATAATCTTTTCGCGTTTGTCGATTGCAACAATCAACAAGCCGATGGTCCCCCGGCCCAGGTGCTTAACGTCGAGCCTGTTCATGCCAAATGGGAGGCCTTTGGGTGGGATACGCAGCGCATCAATGGCAACGATGTTGGAGCGATCGTTAACGCTCTCGAAACTGCCAAGAAAATCCAGGGTAAGCCGCATGCGATTGTGCTCGATACGCTGATGGGGAAAGGCGTACGCATCTTTGAACAGCGGGAGAAAAACCACTTCATTCGCGTGGAACCCAGTGAATGGCAAATTGCCCGTGAGCAACTTGAAGCGAATGGTCCCTCGAGCGGGAGGACATCATGAGTACCACACCATCGACCACGGCCAGGCTCCGGCCAAGCGTGACTGGCAACATTCTTAGCTCCGACACTTATGGAGCAGAACAAACTGCGAGCGCGCCATTCGGAGAGGCTCTGATTCGGGCAGCGGAGGCGAACCCACGCATCGTCGGGCTCACGGCGGACCTGGGCAAGTACACCGATATCCATCTGTTCGCCAACCGATTTCCTGAGCGGTTTTTCCAGGTTGGGATGGCAGAGCAAAATCTAATCGGCGTGGCTGCCGGTCTGGCGCGTACCGGGTTTATTCCCTTCGCCACGACCTACTGCGTATTTGCCACCAGACGTGCTTATGATTTCATCGCGATCGGAGCGGCATTGGGCAGCGCAAATGTGAAGATCATCGCTGGGCTGCCAGGTTTAACGACCGGCTACGGTGGTACGCACCAGGGCATAGAAGATCTGGCGTTAATGCGCTCGATCCCTAACCTGACCGTCATTGATCCCTGTGATGCCACGGAATTGTCCCAGGTCATTCCCGCAATTGCGGAGCATCAGGGACCAGCTTATGTCCGCCTGTTACGGGGTCAAGTCCCGATTACTCTCGATCCGGCCACCTACCGCTTTGAGCTGGGCAAAGCCAAATTGCTGTGCGATGGCACCGATGTAGCCATCATCAGCACCGGGCTAATGACGGCTCGATCTCTGAAAGCGGTCGCTGAACTGAACCAACGCGGGGTAAGCGCATCCCTGCTTCACGTAAGCACTCTTAAGCCTTTCGACAAGGAGAGCGTTCTATCCCTGCTGCGGCGCATACCACGCGTTGTGACGGCAGAAAACCATTTCATCACCGGTGGACTAGCAAGCGCGGTGGCCGACGCAGTTGTAGACGCCGGCATGGCGGTGCAGATACGCCGGGTTGGGATTCCAGACTGCTTCTGTGAAAGCGGTACGATCCCGTACTTGGTCAAACGCTATCAAATGGATACTGCAAACATTACTTCCGCGGCTTCTGCGTTGATAGATAGTTAGGCGATTGGATTAAACCACGCAAGCAATTCATGGTCGAAAGCATTTGATGAAAATCATCTCTCTCGAAACTATTACAGTCGGCGCTGGTTGGAAGAACTGGCTATTCGTACGGGTTCATACCGACCAAGGTTTGCATGGCACCGGTGAAGGCACCCTCAACGGTTTTATTCGCACGACCGAGGCCGCTGTTCACGAACTGGAGCACCTTGTTATTGGCCAGGACCCGCGAAACATAAATGCCCTGGCCACGCGACTGATGGAAAGTGTTTCGCTGGATGGTGGACATATACACCGGACCGCCGTGGCCGCTATTGAGGTTGCATGCTGGGATATCCTCGGCAAGTCACTGGGAGTTCCGATTTACCAGCTCCTTGGGGGCAAGGTTCGCGAATCGATTCTCTGCTATGCCAATGGTTGGTACCGTACTGAGCGATCTCCGGAAGCCTTCGCGCAGGCGGCAGATCAGGTCGTAGCGAAGGGATTTCATGCGCTGAAGCTCGATCCCTTCGGTGTATCACGGGATTTTATCGAAGCCCGCGAGTTGCAACTCAGCTACGACATCGTAGCCGCGCTGCGGGCTCGTCATGGCGATGACCTGAAAATCCTTATCGATGTGCACGCTCGACTCACGGAAGCCGATGCTCTGCGAGCAGCGCAGAAGCTTGCCCCTCTCGACATCTATTGGTGGGAAGAACCTACGACGCGCGAGCGTGAACAACCTGCAAATTCGGTCGCCGCGCGGTGCCCGATCCGGGTTGCGACGGGGGAAATGTACGACACTATCGGCCAGTTCTACACCCTCGCTGCGGGGGGTGGGGTGAATATCTTTCAACCTGAGCCAATGAGCTTGGGCGGTATCACCAATACGCTTGCAGTGGCAAACCTGGCCTTGACACATGGTAGCTTTATCGCTCCGCACCAGAGCGGCGGACCGGTCGCAACTGCCGTCTGCTTGCAACTTGCCGCGTGTGTACCCAATTTCCTGATTCAGGAGCATTTTGATCCTTTCAACGAGCCATTGAGCAGAGATTTGGTCTCCTGGGTGCCCACGATCAATTCGGCGAATGGACACTTGAACATGCCTTCCGGCCCTGGTCTGGGCATTGAAATCAATATGGAAGTTGCCCGGCAACATCCGTATGATCCACACGCTTATCTCAACGTAAACAAAGTCGGATGGGAAATGCGGTTGGGAAACGAGGGTCCACAGCGCTCTCGCAACGCCGCGGCAGTGGACTGAGGTGCGGTTGAAACCCCGATGGGGCTAAGTTCCCTTTCCCATCCAAGTCTCATAGGCTGGGTGCGACACGCCAGCCAGCGGGTTTTCGTCATAAGAATTTGCCGAGACAGCCCACGAGGAGTGCTGAACCAAATGAAAGAAGCAACAAGCCTAATGGAACGCATCGCTTCCAAGGAAGTCCTCGAGGCTCATCTTTCGTGTTGGTGGTTAGGGGGTTCTGGCTTTGTTTTCAAGACGCCCGCCGGCACCGTCGTTTGTATCGATCCTTATCTCTCAAACTGCGTACAAGAACTATTCGGAATGAAGCGTGCGTTTGCAACTCCCATCGAGCCTGAGGATCTTCGTGCCGACGCGATTATCTCAACGCACTGGCACGAGGATCACCTGGATCCCGGTTCGATTCCCATTATCTCTCGCAATAATCCCGAGGCAAAGTTCATCATGCCTCCCAGCGCAATGGCCCGCGCGATGAGCTGGGGGCTTCGCCGTTCGCAGATTGTAAGCTTTACACCCGGTGAGGCGACGATTTTGAAGGACGTGACGATGGAAGCGATGCCCGCGCGCCACGAGGCTGGAGTTGCCGGCTGGGAGGTCCCTGACGCGGTCGGCGTACTTCTCCGAGTCGACAAGCTTAAGATCTATCACAGCGGCGACACAGAATACGACGTGCGTTTGCGACGCCTCAAGTCTTACCAACCAGACGTGGCGATGCTCTGTATCAACGGCGTTGGAGGAAATATGGATGCGTATGAGGCCGCTCTACTCGCCTGGCATTTAGGCGCCTCACGAGTAATTCCGATTCATCATTTGCTGTGGGCGAACAAAAATCCTGGTGCAGATGAAACGCTTGATCCAATGCTATTTGTCAAGACCTACGAGCGTCTAGGCGGATCAGGACACGCTCTTGTTCCACAGGTCGGTGAAGAGATCGAATTCACACAATGACGGGTGCGTCGGCAGGACTACTCACGCGAATGGATGTACGCGGATCTGCCAGGAACTCCGGCTTGAGCCGTGTGCCCAATCCAGGGATTGTGGGGAATGAGGCCTTACCTCCTTCGATCTCGATGTTGCTTGTATATACCCACCTGTACCAACCAAGGTAAAAACCACGGACGCACTCCAGAAGCATCGCATTGGTGCTCGACGCGCAGATGTGTAGATTCGCGAAAAGCGCTACCAGGCCGGTGCAATCATGGGGCGCTATCGGTAGATGAAACGTGTCTGCCAGGACGGCGATCTTTCGACCTTCTGTGATTCCGCCAGTCCATATTAGATCCGGCATAATGACGTGCGCAGCCCGCGCTTCGAGCACTTGCCTGAATGCATACCTGGTGAATAGGCGTTCACTTACACTCTGCGGAACGCGTGTTTCGCTTACCAGCCGGGAAAGGTCAGTGACGCTATCCGGCTTCATCATGTCTTCCATCCAGAGTACATCGTAGGGCTCAAGAGCCTTGCCGATCCGAATTGCGCAATTTAAATCCCAACGCGAATGACCTTCGATGATGATCTCCATGTCTTTGCCGACTGCGTCTCGAATGGCTTTCACGATATCGAGGCCCGCGTCCAGGTCTCGTGCGGAAATGAACGCACCTGACGGCCCCATTGCCGTAAATCCCGCGGGGCCGGTGACCGCCGTTGACTTCAACCTTGGAGCAAAGCGGTCCCAGGGCCATATCTTCATGGCCTTGATCCCTTCCGACAGTAAGTCTCTGGCGAGTTCAGCAGGACGGTTCAGGAAGGCTTCCCCGTCGCGATGTACTTCGGTATCAACGCACGTGTTGTAGACAGGAATTGTATCTTGAACCATGCCGCCCAGGAGGTTGTAGATGGGCTGCCCGGTCCGTTGCCCTAATACATCCCACAGGGCAATATCCAAGGCCGACAGTGCGCGCATCTCCGCCCCGGCATAGCCGAAGAAATTGCAGTAGCTGAAGGCCTGATCCCAAATGCTCTCAATCTCGAAACCGGATCGATCGAGAACGAAGGCTGCAAGTAAATCGTGGATCACCGCCTCGACCGCGCTTGGAAGATAAAAAGTCTCTCCCAGACCGATGAGCCCATCCTCAGAATGGACCTGAACCCAAAGAACGTTTGGCAGAGCGGTGTTGCGAATTGTCTCTACCTTAACGATTCTCACTGTGACTCCCGCGCAGCTTGTGATCCTTGGCACCCGTTCGCCTTATCTAAGAAAGTTCCGATACCGTTGCTCCCTTCCCAGACTGGTTCATTTTCCTGCCAGAACCTTCGGCCATATCAGAGGTCAACGATACAGAGAAATCGTCAATCGAGCTCCAGCCCACCTGAAATATTGAGACGGTTTCCCGTCACATACGCGGCCGTTTGCGTTGTGAGCCACACGATACCTTCGGCAACTTCTTCGGGCGTAGTCCGGCGCCGCAAAGGGATGTCAACAGTCCGGGACTGTATATAAGTCTTGAGATCAATCCCCGCGGCTGCGGCATTTGATTCTTCTGTAATGCGCTGCATTGGGGTATCCATGCGTCCAGGGGCGATGGCATTCACTGTTATTCCGTAGACACCCAGATTTGCTGCGGCCGTGCGGGTAATATAGTCTACGGCCGCCTTTGAGGTCGCATAGGAGGTATAGTTCGTCAGCGTCATACGTGTCCCAGGCGACGATACATTAATTATTCTTCCTCCCCCGGATTCCTTCATGACACGGGCCGCCGCCTGAAGCAGGAAGAACAAGGCCTTCACATTCACGGCGAAGATCTTATCCCATTCGCGCTCGGTAACATCCAAAAGCGCCTCCACTGACGAGGCCGCCGCATTATTAATCAAAATATCGAGACGGCCGAGCTGCTCGAGCGTCTTTTGGACAATACTGGCGGCTGCTCCGGGCGCTGTAATGTCAGCCGCAAGAATCGCGCATTGACCGCCCTCCCGGCGCAACTCATTAGCCGTTTCGTTCAACAAGGCCTCGTTCACATCCACCAAAGCCACTGCTGCGCCGCGTGAAGCGAATGCAATGGCGGACGCCTTACCGAGCCCTTGCGCAGCTCCGGTGATAAGGACGACCCGTCCCCTAAATGGATGATCCCCGGTCATAGGCCTCCTTTGCCACAATCAGCCGGCGGTACGGACTGTTCTGGGATCTGATGAAGCGTTTTCTTGGACTTTCGTCAAAAACCTGCGTTCACGGGAGTAAGAGCTTGCTCCTGCGGGAACAGCGATCAAGTACCGACGGTGCGCCTCGTGCGCGCGTAGTAAAAGGTTTGAGCCATTTGCAACACACGGATGCTAGCAGTGGCCGCCCAAAACTGTCAACTCTTTCGTAGACAGTTATGAGAACGGTATTGTACCCTCCTGGAGGGAGATGGGGCATATAAGCCCACCCACCACATCGTTCAATGATGCGACTGCCATACCCGCGGGCGTTGCCGGACCGGATCCCTACATCACGTTATCAGGCTATCCAGTTTTAGCAATTTCCAGACGACGGACTGCTTTCAATCACAATATTCGAGGCACACCTTGACCAGCTTAAAAAGACTATCCGGCAGTACCGTAGCGATTTCGGGGGGCTTTGGCGACATCGGTCAAGCCACGGCGCGCCGCCTTATTCAAGAAGGCGCCCATGTCGTCCTTCTCGATCGAGCTTCTAGCGAAGCGCTTTCTCCTGACCTCCGAAACGATAAGGATCTGGCTTATCTGTCCTGTGATGTAACCGATCGAGGCTCCGTCGAGTCAGCGCTGCGGGAGGTCGCGAAACTCCACGGGCGACTGGATGTCGTAATCGCAAATGCGGGTATGGTTGCAAATGAACGTTTTCTCCAAATAGACCCCGCAAATCTAAGGCAAACCATGGAGGTAAATTTCTTTGGTGCGTTCAATCTGGCACAACTGGCAGCGCGCTTGATGGTGGAGCAGTCTCTATCCTCACGAGGTATCCGCGGCAAGGTTTTATTCACCGGCAGTTGGGTGCAAGACATGCCATTTCCAGAAGGCACTTCCTACATCTCCAGTAAAGCGGCGCTCAAGATGATGGCTATGGTAATGGCTCAGGAGCTTGCTTCCCAGGGTGTGCGTGTCAATCTCGTAGCCCCAGGAATTGTATACGCCGGCTTGAGTAAGAAATTACATGATGCTGATCCTGCTTTTCGCACCCGCGTCGCTGCCGCCATCCCGCTGAATGAGATGCAGACTGCAGAATCCGTGGGGGATGCTTTTGCGTTTCTCTGCAGCAGTGATTCCGATTACATGACAGGTTCATCGTTACTTGTTGATGGAGGAACCACGCTGGTCAAGAGAAGCTAAGCCGTCAGATCGAGTTCAATACCCCGCGGTTTCTCAGCCACCGTGGCCGGTGGAGCTCTTTCAAGCACTTTCGGTCAGCTACGAATTTGAACGACCGGATTCCAGACGATTGGCTGGGCCTGGTTTGCACCATTTCGCTTTACTACAAAGCGAATAGCGTCTTCTTCACGAACAGCCAGGTCTTTTAGCTGATAGGCCATCGGTGCACCGAAATGGGGAACATCGGCCCAACCCGATGCCGGCCAGATTTGCTTTCCATTGTGTTCAATTCTGACCGAAACAGGCGAATCAGAATCAGCGCTTGGATCCTTTTGGATCTCACCTGACAGGTGAACGGAACAACTTGCCGAGACGACAAAGGTTCTTGCAATCTCCATAGAGGCAGATGGTTGCATCCATATCCTTCCGATGCGTCCAAGACCTGATCCTGACCAAAATCCCTCGTATCCTCCTTTGTCCCAGACCAGCGCCTCATAAATCTGCGCGTCGCCGCTCTGCTCATATTTCCAACCACGAACCCCTTGCGCAGGCCCGAACTGGCCAAGCGGCTGATGGATTTCGGGATCGCCCGGGATCGCGGTTGCAGCAACAAGAGGACTGCGGTTTCCGTCGCCGTCAACAGTCCTGACTTCATATTTCGCGGCACTGTCATGCCCCGATTGTGTGTGGTCGAAGAAAAACTCACCTTTGGCGGACTTTCCCACCACTGCTCCATTCCGCAGGACCTCGTAGTAAGAGATCCAGTTGTTATCACGGCCTGGTGACCACGCAACCTCAATGCCCTGCGTCCCGAGGTTAGTGCCCGCACGCTTGGTGACATTCGTAGGCGGCTCCGGGCTTATCTTGTCCGCCCCCGAGCCAGGGCGGTTAGGCAAGTTCAGAAATATGAGTTCCCCAGGCTTAATCAGGGGAAGACTGATCCCATCCGCCATCAGTTGTTTGCCCGACTTCTGCGAATGTGTCCCCGCATGATAAGTCTGAACTTCGTAGAGCCTATCGGGTTCGAGTCCACGGGGGAAGATGATAACCGGCTTATCCGGTCCGGGCTCCAGACGGACTGGATAAGCCAGCTTGGCGTATTTGAAGCCGAGGGAGTCCACTGTGGCCCGGCTCATGTCTAAAGTAACGGAGGCGACGACGGTCTTGTCAGTTGCGCGTATCAGCATCAAGGAATACGAGCCCTGGTTATCTCCACTCCGGCCCCCTGGATCATACTGCCCTAGCTCTGAGATGGTGAGCGGTTCTTCACCGATCTGAAACGCCATTCCAAAAAAGTCTGAATTCACTGGTTGAACCGTGCCATGCTTGCCAATCTGTGTGACGAATGATTCTTCGCCCCTATGCCCCACGTATCGGAAATTTAAAGGTCCATACGCCTCGCCTGGCACGCCATAGTACCGACATTCGTTGTCAATGGGATCTGCATAGATACCGGTATCCGATGTTGCCACATCGGTAGTGAAGACTTCGGTCATATTCCAAGTGGCACCCTCATAACGGTCGCCTGAGGTATTCGCTAGTGGTTTGCTCACCAGGAAATACTCGGGACCCTTTTTGGCATGTTTGGTTATGATGACTCCACGTGAACCTTCGGCGTCCATGCGCTGGATATACCAGATTGGATCATCATTCGTCACACGAGGACGGAAGATGTGGCTTCCACGGCCCGCAACGCCCTGTGCAATCAAATAGTGGTAGATTTCCCAATCTTTGCGAATCGATTCTAAGTTGTCCCCATCTCCCGGATCGCGGTACCAAGTCGGGTTGAGAGCCAAATGTATGCGATCGCTTGAGGGGTTATAGTAGGTGTGGTCGAAATCCGACACATTGTGGAGTTTGTCCGGAGAAACCAGCAGCGACGTGTAGTAACCGCTATAAGGCCCGACGCCGCCATCGGTGTATTCGCCTGACTCTGCTAATCGAGCGAGATCGTAGCTGATCCACCGGCCGCCACCATCGCATGCATCCACTCCACTCTTGGAATGAGATGTTTTGAACTGCTCCAGCAAACTACGGAAATTCTGATCCGCAGCCAACAATTCTGTATCACTTGCACTCGCCGCGGGTGCGATGTCATATCGCCATTGGAAGTCGTCCCATTTGGCGACCCCCTGATCCAAAAGAGCTTTTTGCCAGGTCACCGTGTCTGGAATGGATTGTTCCAGGACTAGCTTGCCGGGAATCAGCCAGTCAGGATGCTTTTGCCCGACCGTGCTTTCCGGGGTGGCCAGGAACGTCGGGTACCAGAGCGACCAGCGCATACCGTGTTTTTTGAGATAGTCCGTCGCCAATTTCCAGTCAGGACCATTCCAGCTTCCCCAGCGGTCATACCAGCCCGCATCATCCCATAGGATATCGCCACCGCACTGTCGAAGCAGATCTGTATAGCGCAAGTCCAGTGCCAGACGCCTGCCCCAATTGTCTGCGCTTGGCGTTCCCCCGTCGCCTACCCAGGGACTGGGCCAATCGACTGCCCAACGGGTCTTCCCAAAATATTCCGGGGTTGTGAACTCCCAAAGGTATTGATACTGCCAGTCAAGAATTTGGTTGCCGATATCGTCCAGATCACCGGAAAGCGCGGCGGCGAAGGCTTTTGGGGTATCTATATGCGCCTCGGGCTTGAGTAAGTAATCGTAGCCCGCCACCTGCAGCGCAATGCCGATTTGCTCGCCGGTTTGGCTACCCACTTGAAGCGACCAATGACCCATGTAGTCCCAGCCTACCGCCAGGTTATCTCCAGAAGGGTCACGCAGAATGACTAACGGCAGGTAGGCACTGTAATTCCCATGCTGGACCCCAACGTCGGAGTCGAATGTGCGATCGTAGGTACGATTGACACGCTCAGTTTTCAATAACTGGCTGCCGTTGAAATTTCCTCCGCCGCTGATGTAATCAAGCTCAAGACGATCTGGCGCCCCACCGAGCACTCGCGTGTTTAGAAAGAAAGGATCCTGAATCCTAACGTCATGCTGCGATAGATTTTCGATGGTGAGCCATTCCCGAACAATCGCGGTGCGAGGGTAGATCACCCAGTGCTTCGTCACCCCGATCGGACCCGTTTTGAGCTTGATCTCGAGTTGGAGCTCTCCTTGTCCAAGTTGCCGGGTGTGCTCACTGACCAAAGTCCACTCCGAGATCGGAGAACTCACGTCTTTACCGTCGACCTTCAGCCGGATCTCCGCTGGATTTGCACCCACGTCGCGGTACTCACGGCCAGACTGTTTATTCTTGAATGAGGTGAGTACGAGGCTTCCATTATGCAGTGCGATCTTGCGCTCTGCCTTTGAGGTTCCGAGGACCCAGGTCATTTCCTCGCGACGTACATAGGCGTCATCGTGCGTTTGAACGCCGGCCTCTCCGTTCGGGTTCCCTGCTTCACGAACCTGCGAGTCGGCCGCAAAAGCGGTTCGATTCAAAACAATACCCGCCAGCGCCGCAGATGCGCAACTTTTCGAGAAATCTCGACGATTCATCACTTCCCCGTTTGATCGGTTTCGAAAGGCAGTTTGTCAGCAGCAGGCGCGAAACGCTGGCAGCAGCGGATTGCTCTTTGGCCGGTGATGGCTAACACCCCGGGCACATGACTGCCATCCGATGCTGCTGTTTCGACGCAGACCGCACCGGCCAAGGGACCTGAACTGACGAAGAAACTTTACGGATCCAGGCCAATCATGTCAACACATATGTTGACAATAGCACGACCACGGCGAATTGTCTGGATGGAGGTTCTGGTATCGGGGAGGAGGGCGCTGAGTCGCGCCGATGAACCCCAGAGTGGGGAAGGAGTGGTGGCTCCGATCGCGCTAGCGGCTTCCCGCCTCGGCTGACTTATTCGCAATTGGGCTGGTTCGAGACGAAGTCGAGCTGAATCCATCTGCAGCAGCTAAAAGAGGCGAGGGAAGCTTAGACAAAATCTCTTCTTCCTTTTCTCTGAAGTATTGCTCAACGGAACGCTCCACCCTGGATGTGGGCTCCGTAAGCACTTTTTCCAGGTATTGAGCGTGCTCTTTGTACCGGACGCTCATTGGCGTCTGAGTGGAATAAGCGCGAGCCAACATGAAAATGAAGGGATTCATGATCGTAATGAGGGTGTTTTCGAGAATCCCGCGATGGGAAAGCCGCCAGATAGTTTGATGAAAGTTCATATCGGCAGCATAAAAGTCCTCTTCGTCATTCTTCGCAGCAGCCGTTTTTAGTTTCCGCAAGGCTTCGCGCAGGGTTTCTTCTATTTCATCGGTAAGGTGTTCGCGCAAGTGTCGCACACAGAGCGCCTCAAGCTTGCCGCGCATCTCGAAAACAACCTCGATCGATTCTCTGGAAATGTCTCGAATAAAGGTCCCGCGGCGGGCAACCGTCACGACCAAACCGTCGCGCTCGAGGCGCAAAAACGCCTCGCGAACCGGGCCGCGACTGCACTTCAAATATTGGGCTACATCTTCTTCGATGACTCGTTCCCGCGGCTTGAGAGTCCCACGGTATATCGCCTGCCGAATGTATTCTTCAACTCTCTCGGTTGCGGTCAAACGACGTCGAGCATCTTCTTGGGGCATAATAGGCTCTATTTTAGCCATACTTCGCTGGCAAAACCTAATCCTCCAAGGAAATGATGGCAAAGGCACCCAGAAGAGCATCCATGCCGAGGATCAAGGGCTAGGGTTATATTTCGAGCCGCTCAGGGCATCGCCGCGACCGCTCTCTCCAGCCGGGGTTCGGTGGAGGACATGGCTTACTCGACTTCAAGTACGGTCTCCGATACGCAGTTTACTGTTGGTACCCTGGTCCGCTTCAGTAAAAAAAACTCCTTGTGATCTTCGAACATTGTCTGGAAAAGTTGATGAGTGAGCACAGGTTGCCGCACAGTTTCAATACTCCGCCCGCGAGCCAAGGAAAGGACGGTTGGTGACTACCGTTGGTCCCCGATCACTAGGTCTCCCTAACAAGGCAGGCATCGCTAGCTTTCTTTTGTTACCGATCCTGTCAACAGTCATGTTGACAGAGACAAAAGCAAGGGAGAAGATTGTTCGTCCCGCGGCGCGGCTTTTGGCCCGAGCGGGACAGCAATTCTCAGATCGCCACTGGTCCTGGGGGATGTTGCGATGGAAAACCTCACCAGACGAAGGTTTGTGCAAGCTGCGGCGATGGCGATGGCGGCAGAACCTTTGTGTAATGCGGATTCCGCTCCCGCCCCGGTGTATACCAGGGTTTATCCGCTGGACGGAACAGACTGGCTCCTGGATATCGATCCCTCCAACACCGGTCGCGACCTCGGCTGGGCTAAGCAATCAACTTCGGGTGCACGACCGGCAAAGGTCCCATGGGTGATTCAGGATGCGTTTCCGGATTATCACGGTGTCGCGTGGTACTGGCGAACATTTCGGGTCCCTGAGAACTTTCATCAAGGAGGCCAGTACCTGCTTCGGTTTCAAGCCATAGACTATCTTGGCGAGGTCTGGGTGAATGGAAACAGGGTTGGTGTTCACGAGGGAGGAGAGGAACCCTTCACTCTGAACATAACTCGATCAGTGACGCCAGGGCACTCTAATTTGTTAGCCGTCCGGGTTTTAAACCCAACCCACGAAGCGATCGATGGCATTCGTCTTAAAGAGGTAGCGGTGGGCCGGCGCGATTATCCTACTCCTCGAGATAATGCATACAATACAGGCGGCATCACCGGATCGGTCGACTTACTGGTGGCGCCTCCAGCCACCGTCGAGGATCTTCAGGTTCTTCCGGATTGGAATACTGGACAAGTCCGTATCGTGGCAGACATCGGCAACGCAAGCGGCATTACCGTTCCGGCTCGTGTGACGTTCGCGGCATCGCCGGGGCGCGGCGGGAACAGTGTAGGCTCTATAAGCTTTAATCTGAACCTCAAAGCCGGCGACACGAGCGTCAAAGGCACCCTGACTATCCCTAGCCATCGGTTGTGGGAACTGAATGACCCATTTCTCTACCAGGTTGCGGCACGTGTTCAAGCTCTCGGTAGCGCCTCGGTAGACGAATATTCCGTCCGCTGTGGCTTCCGCGACTTCCGGTTTGATCAGGGTTACTTCCGTCTGAATGGACGGCGAGTTTATTTGCACGGTGCACTGTACACGGTTCTGCAATATCCAATCTCGCAGACAACCCCTTTCGACGAGGACCTATTGCGGCGAGACATTCTCAACATGAAGATGACCGGGTTCAACTTCATACGGATAACTTGCGGCGCGGCTCTCCCGCGTCAGCTCGATCTGCTCGATGAAATGGGATTGTTGACTTGCGAAGAGCACTTCGGAGCACGCGAACCCTCTGAATCGCCGTATCTGGAGGAACGCTGGGACCGCAGCATCGCCGGAGTCGTTCGGCGTGATCGCAATCATCCTTCGATCGTCATGTGGTCTTTGTTGAACGAAGTCCATGATGGACGGCTGTTCCGTCACGCAGTCAAGTCACTGCCCCTTGTCAGGGAGTTCGATGCAAGCCGCTTGATTATCTTGAGCAGCGGTCGCTTCGACAACGACGCGAGTATTGGCAGCCTGAGTAATCCGGATTCGATGCGTTGGGAAAGCAATCTGCGGGATCTGCACGAGTATCCGCGATTTCCTCACTCCGAAGAAGCAATTAAGCAGATGCGCACCTCTGTCAGTAATTTTGGCTTTGCGGGAGACATCCCGCAGATGAAGGGCCTTGCATCGAAAACTACCCCCGTACTGCTCTCTGAATATGGAGTTTGCGGTGCACAGGACTATGTTCGCTTTCTCCGCCACTTTGAACAGCTTGGGAAGGAAAATGCAGCTGACGCGATCTTGTTTCGTAACAAGCTGAACCTTTTCCTCGCTGACTGGAAGAGATTCAAGCTGGACGAGTGTTGGGCTCGGCCCGAAGACTACTTCACAGAGAGTCAACTAAACCAAGCCAAACTAGCTTCCAATGACTACAACGCCTGGAGTGCCAATCCGGCTCTGGTTGGTGACTTTAATTCTACGCAAGTTACAGACGCATGGTTTCACGGCTGCGGAATCACTAACTACTTCCGCGAGCTTAAGCCTGGGATGGCCGACGCCTTCAGCGGCATGGGATCCCCAGTTCGTTGGTGCTTGTTTGTCGACGCTGTCAACGTCTACCGGGGAACCAAAATTCATTTAGAGGCAGTGTTGGTAAATCGAGACGCACTCAAAGGTGGTGAATATCCGGTCCGTCTTCAAATTGTTGGGCCTCGAGTAATGCCCGTTTGGAACACCACGATCGTGGTCAAAGTTGCCGCTACGGGAACTGGAGAACAGCCCTTCGCTCAGCATGTCTTTTCAGAAGACGTCGTAGTTGACGGACCCCCAGGCATGTATCGCTTCCTGGCAACCTTTGAACGTGGCGCTGCCGCCGCCGGGGGACAAGCGGAGTTCTATGTGAACGATACAGCCAGTCTGCCGGAAGTATCAACGGAAGTATTCTTGTTGAGCAATGATCAGGCGCTCGGCGCGTGGCTCAAGAACCGCGGTGTTCGCGTTCGTAATTCGCTCGGGGTAACGCAAACCACTCGCGAGCTGATTCTTACCTTCGGCACAATACCATCCGATAACAAAGCTGCCACTTTCGCGGACTTGGCGAGACGGATCGCGCGCGGATCAACGGTTATTTTCCTCACGCCAAACACGCTTCTTGATGCACCTTTTGATGGCCGTGCACCTCAACCACTTCGTTGGCTGCCGATCGTTTCGAGCGTGCAGCCCCAAATTGCCCATACACCTGATTGGTATTTTCGTTCCGACCACTGGGCCAAAGAGCACCCCATACTTGCCGGCCTGCCGTGCGGCGGCATTCTGGATTACACCTTCTATCGAGACATTATCTCTGCGACGGTCTTCCGGAATTTGCCGTCACCCGTTGAGGCGATTTGCGGAGCCATCCAGACAAGTGGTGGTCAAGAGGATTATTGCTCAGATCTATTAGTCGCGGAATACCCGTTTGCTTCTGGGCGCGTTGTTCTGAACAGCCTAAACCTCGAAGGCAACATCGGCAAAATCCCTGCGGCTGACCGGCTTCTATTGAATTTGATCAATTATGCCGCGAGAGGCGCGGCTGATCCCATTTCCGATCTGCCTGCAGACTTCAATGATCAGTTGCGCACCATGGGCTTCGTATAGCCTCAAGGGTGACTCTCGTTTTCGGCCCATGCAGCAGGAGCGACTGACAAATGGATCGGGCAATTTGGAAGGAGGCTGCCGTGGGCTAAAGGCGACACGAGACACCTGTTTCCCCGCACCCTATCCCAGTTTCAGCGGACTACCTAAAGATGAGAACGTGCCCTGACGAAAGGAACGCCGCTTGCGGCGTCTTCATTGCAGATGAATCAGGATTCGGTTACCCGGCGTGATTTCATGCGCCTGAGCATGGAAAC
The DNA here is from genome assembly GCA_963785315.1 of uncultured Acidobacteriaceae bacterium. Taxonomy (GTDB): domain Bacteria; phylum Acidobacteriota; class Terriglobia; order Terriglobales; family Acidobacteriaceae; genus PALSA-350. The sequence goes on from CAWAUX010000014.1 coordinate 242,778, forward strand.
AATTGCGCTCGGAACTTTTTCGGGAGTAGGCGCGCTCCCAGTTTCTGCGTTGCAAGCGACGCCACCCACGGCGGCAGAGCCCTATGACACGGCCGCCGGCGCGGAAATGGCCATTGCCGGGGACTGGGCCCGCTCGTTTGCCATGACTTCTGCCGCCCACCCCAGAAGCGGCGGAGGCACGCTTTTGCCGGATCGGCTCACCCCCCCATTCTCCTTCGTCTATGAGGGGAGGAGATCTGCTGACCTTCTTCCGGCTTGGAAGTACTCCGCAAATGACTCTTTTGTTCAGGACACAGCACGACGGGAGCACGAAGTCGCTTACATTGATCCTGCAACAGGTCTCCAGGTGCGCGTCGTGACCACCACTTTCAGTGACTTTCCCGCAGTGGAATCGGTGGTGTATTTCAAGAATACCGGCCACGCAGATACGCCGATCCTCGCGAATATTCAGGCGCTCGATGCTCCGCTAGCATGCCCGCACGGTGATCCTTCCATTCACTACTCCCTGGGCGCCACCTGCTCCATCAACGACTTTATGCCTATGACGCGCGTTTTGGGGGAACGGGGGCGGTTAGAGCTTAACGCCGGCGGGGGCCGTTCTTCCAGTCAATTCCTGCCCTTCTTCAATATCGAGGCAAAGGGCGAGGGTGCAATCGCGGCAATCGGTTGGACTGGTGAATGGGCCACAACCTTCGATCGCGCAGAAGACCCGCGCTTTCACGTGCGCGCGGGCATGGCTTTAACCCACCTGGTGCTTCATCCAGAGGAGGAGATTCGCACCCCGAGGATCCTGATGCTCTTCTGGTTAGGCGACCCCCAGCGTGGTCATAACCTGTTGCGGCGATTCATCCTGGCCCACCACCGGCCTGCCCCGGGCGGCGAACCTTTCACCGGGCCAATCGCCAACTCCAATTGGGGCGGCACTTCGGCAGCCCACCACCTGGAGAATATTCGGCAGATCATCGCTCACGATCTTCCCATGGACTACTACTGGATCGATGCCGAATGGTTTGGCAACGGGCCCTGGTATAAGAACCCCGGCAATTGGGAAGTGAAACGGGACCTCTATCCCCAGGGCTTTAAGCCGATCAGCGATCTCTTGCACGCCTCCGGACGCAAGCTCCTGCTGTGGTTTGAGCCGGAGCGGGTATGTGAGGGAACGCCCTGGTATACAGAGCACGCCGAGTGGCTGCTCGAGGTGCCCAAAGACAAGAGGGTTTACCGGGGCTTCGCCGCGGCCAAGGGCGACTGGGACATTCCTACCTCCGATCCCCGTTGGGTACCCAATGAGTCGAATCGCAACCAGATTCAGGAAAACGACAAGCTATTCAATCTTGCGATTCCCGAGGCGCGCCAGTTCATGACCGACTTTATCTCGGCGAAAATCGATGAGTTCGGCATGGATTGCTTTCGTAACGACGCGAACATCGCGCCTCTCGAATTCTGGCGCGCGGCCGATGCACCAGACCGGCAGGGCATGACAGAGATTCGCTGGGTCGAGGGATTCTATGCATTCTGGGATGACCTGCGGCGACGGCATCCTAACCTGATCATCGACGACTGTGCTAGTGGTGGCCGGCGCATCGATCTCGAAACCATTGGCCGCAGCACCGTCTTTTCGCGCACCGATTTTGTAGGCAGCCTGCTGGCGAATCAATGTCACAGCTACGGTCTGCTTCGCTGGATACCGATGAACGCGACGCTGGGCGGCAAGCTCTCAACCGGCAACGATTATCGGATCCGGAGCGGCATGACAGCAGGGTTCTGCTACGCCTTGTTTGTCGAAGGCGACAATCCGCAGGGTATAACGAATTACAACACGTTCCCATTCGCCGAGATCAAGAGATCGCTTGATCAGTACCGTAAAATCCAAAAATACTTCTACGGTGACTTTTATCCTTTGACTGAGTACACGCAGGGGGATGATGCATGGATGGCTTATCAATTCGATCTGCCTGATTCGGGAGAAGGCCTTGTAGTCGTCATTAAGCGTCCGCTCAGCCAGTACACCCAGGCACTTTACCCTCTCCGTGCACTGGAGGTAACAAGCAATTACGGGATCACGAACCTGGATACCGGTGAGGAGCGGACGATGAGCGGCAAGGAACTCTCCGGCAAAGGTCTGAGTCTGCGCCTGCCGGCACAACCTGATTCTGCGTTGATCTACTACCGCCGTAACTAGGGAGGAATGGGCTCAGATGCTGCTTGGGATGTTCTCCCTTGCGATCCGCCGAGTAGGTGAACCATACCCCCGGCGGCACATCACTGCCCGCCGGGCGATCATCGCGAACATAATCTCTTCTGAAAAAGGAAAACGCCATCGCCATCGAACCACAACAGCTTGATCAAATCGCCACGCTTGCCGCGGAAGACGAACACATGGCCGGAGAACGGTGCCTGTTCAAGAACTGTCTCAACGATCGACGAGAGCCCTTGAAAACCGCGGCGCAGATCGATGAACCCGGCGGCAATCCAGATCCGTGTCCCCGACTTTAGTTCGATCACCGCAACAGGCTCCCCAAAACTGTTCGCACAAGTTCCGGATCAACGCCAGCCCCTGCACTGATTACTGCTCGACCCGGCAGCTCGATATGGATCGATCCTGAAGGAGCTATGACAGGACCAACTCCAGTCCCCGTGACACTGCTCGGCTCTACGGTCACCGGCACCAGCCTGGTCTGGCCTTGTTGGCGAACACCGAGGGTTCCCTTGCGATACTCGTACCGCCACTGGAACACCTGGTTGGCATTTACACCATGCTCACGAGCCACTCGCGCGATCGATGCTCCCGGGACAAACGTCGCTTCTACGATCCGACGCTTCTCCTCCGGTGTCCTTCGCAACCGCTTCCCAGAACGCGCTGCCGCCTCAACTGCTACCGTATCGCTCACAAGGTTATCTTCAAGAAGACGTGCGACAGTAAGAAATTCGGTTTCACTGCCGAACCCGATTCCGAGCGCGTTGAGATTGTTCTTCGGCTTGGCTACAGCCGAAGATCCCAGGGCGCTCCGCAACAGGTTGACGTGAGCCCTTTCGTCTTCTCCGGTTTCAAGCGCGATCTCTTTGCTAAATACTTCATTTCTGTTGAAGTCAATTTCTGACCCGCCCACAGTGGATCCGCCGGCCTGAGGGTTTTCGCCCGTTGCCACCCCATCAATTCCCACTCCAAAACTGGCGATCGACTTAAAGTGCTCGCGTAGGTGTAGAACTCCGCTTCCAGATATTCGAGATTTAGCGCAAAGTTCAGAATGTCTGTTTCGGGGATCTCCGCACCAGGATGGCCCGCTTGTAAAGTGTTGGTGGCAGTAGCAATCTTGTGTTTGAGATCCGGTTTCTATTTGGGGTTAGCCGCCCCCTTCAAACTCCGAATTCAAAAGCAAGAACCGGAGTTTCTGAATCTGCAGAGATGCGTAACGTCATAGGTATAGGGAGAAAGGAATAACACGATGAGCAAGGCAGCTACAGCCCAGGAGCTCGCGACAGCAACCCAGAGCGATCCACGTTGGCACTCGGTAGTCGCGCGAGAAGGTGCTGCCGACGGGAAGTTCTTCTACTCCGTGAAGACGACCGGAGTTTACTGCCGCCCATCCTGCGGGGCTCGCCTGGCGCGTCCCGAGAATGTGCAGTTTTACTCAACCCCAGAGGAGGCTGAGAAGGCCGGCTTCCGGCCTTGTAAGCGCTGCAAGCCAAAGCAAGTCGGATCCGCTACGGAGAATGCCGCCAAGATCGCGAAGGCATGCCGGCTCATTGAGAGATCGGAAAAGACCCTGCCCCTCAAGAAGCTGGCGGATTCGGTAGAAATGAGCGTGTTCCATTTTCACCGAATCTTCAAATCTATAACCGGACTTACCCCAACCGCATATGCCAAGGCGTATCGCAATCGGCGGATGCGGGACTCACTCGAAAGGAGCAACAACGTGACTGAGGCTATCTATGACGCCGGATTTAACTCAAGCGGTCGTTTCTATGAAAGCTCCAACCAGGTACTCGGCATGACACCCAGTAAATTCCGCGAAGGCGGGTCAAATACCGATATCCATTTTGCAGTTGGGCAATCCTCACTGGGATCCATACTGGTCGCCCAAAGCGACAAAGGAGTGTGTTCGATCCTGATCGGCGATGACCCCGACGCACTCGTGCGGGACCTCCAGGACCAGTTTCCCAAAGCAAATTTGATTGGGGATGAAGCGGGATACCAGGAATTGATTGCCCGGGTCGTGGGTCTCATTGAAAAACCCGCAACCGGAACCGATCTTCCACTCGATATCCGCGGCACCGCATTTCAGCAACGTGTCTGGAAGGCTCTTCAGCAGATCCCGCCAGGATCAACGGCAACCTACACAGAGATTGCGGAGAAGATTGGGATGCCCAAAGCAGTACGGGCAGTAGCCCAGGCCTGCGGCGCCAATTCGCTCGCGGTTGCGATTCCCTGCCATCGCGTGATCAGGAATGATGGTTCACTCTCCGGATACCGCTGGGGAGTTGACAGGAAGCGTGCGCTTCTCGAAAGAGAGGTGCACGCATGAAAACCCTCGCTCCAGAGAAGGCCACTCCTGTTGTTGAAGTGATCAAGATGATAGAAGATGCTGACGTCGTTACGCGACGGGTCAAGGGTCTGGATTGGAAACAAATTACAGAGGAGTTGAATGAACAAGGAAGTGCGCTGTTGAAGAATGTGCTCACTCCCGAACAGTGCGAGGCCTTGTCCGCCCTTTACCCGGAGGACGATCGATTTCGCAGTCGTGTGGTCATGGCGCGTCACGGTTTCGGTCGCGGAGAATACAAATATTTCAACTACCCACTCCCGGGGATCATAGAGAGTCTCCGAACGTCCCTATATGGCGAACTGGCGCCGATTGCCAATCGCTGGAATCAAAGCATGGGGATCCCGGTTCAGTATCCGAGCGAACATGCCGATTTTATTCGACGTTGCCATGACGCTGGCCAGCTGCGAGCGACGCCACTTCTGCTGCAATACGGCCCAGGAGACTATAACTGCTTGCATCAGGACCTTTACGGAGAGCATGTCTTTCCAATCCAGGTTGCATTCCTGCTTTCGGAACCTCAACGTGATTTTCAAGGTGGCGAATTCGTACTCACGGAACAGCGGCCGCGGATGCAATCTCGTCCGGAGGTTGTACCATTGCGGCAGGGCGACGCGGTCGCTTTCGCTGTCCATCATCGGCCGGTTCAAGGAACGCGGGGAACCTATCGCGTGAACCTTCGACACGGAGTGAGTCGACTGCGATCCGGACGGCGTCGCACCCTAGGCATCATCTTTCACGATGCTACGTAGGAGAAATCAATGACCGCTCCATTGTTCGAGACGATAGAGCAACCCAGACTCCTTAAGGATGGTCTCGGCTACGGGACGGCAATCCTCAATGGCTTTGCGCTTGAAAGGGAGGCTGCGCTGATCGCGGACATTCGAGCTTGCGCCGGAGTCGCACCTTTCCGGCACATGGTTACACCCGGCGGGTTCAGGATGTCGGTAGCACTGACAAACTGCGGGGCTCTGGGATGGACTACCGATCGCAGAGGCTACCATTACCGCGATATCGATCCTGAAAGCGGACTGCCTTGGCCGGCAATGCCGGCATCGTTTCTTGAGCTCGCTACGGCCGCAGCGGATGCTGCCGGTTTTTCGTCATTCCAACCGGATGCCTGCCTCATGAATCGCTATGAACCGGGGGCGAGACTCACACTTCATCAGGACAAGGACGAGAAAGACTTTAGCCAACCGATCGTGTCTGTGTCGTTGGGGCTGCCGGCCACCTTCCTGTTCGGAGGAATGGAGCGTTCGGAAAAAACGACACGAATTTCCGTGATTCATGGGGATGTCATCGTATGGGGCGGCCCTGCGCGCCTCCGCTACCACGGTATCAGTCCACTGAAGCAGGGGACGCATCCGCTCCTTGGGAGCTTTCGCTATAACCTCACCTTCAGAAAGGCGGGATGAACGACAGTCCGGAACCTTTGAGTAGCCACGGGTTCCAGACCCCTGCTCTACTCGTAGAATTCAGTTGAGATGGGCTGTAATTCCGCTTGCTCCTCTTTGTAGAATGGCCTTCCGTAGTATGGAAACTCCCCACTTATCCTGCTCACATCGGGTGATACGCCATCTGTGATTGGCCGGTTGGCGCCGAGGGTCAACACCACGTCATATGCGTCCGTGCCGAGTGGCCGACCGTTGAACGCCGCCAATCCAAAGGCAGCATCCGTGCCAAGTTCGTAAGGCAACATGACGGGCAGAAGCCTTGCGGCGAGTTGGACACCATACACCTCAGGGTTAACTGTTGCACCCTCTCTCGAGGCCAGCCTGGAGGTGAACCTGGTAACAGCGGTGCCGAACAACTCCACGTCATCAGCAGGTCCGCGTTCATGAAACTTATCCAGAAGATCGGCCGTTGCCGTATCAGACAGATAGAGGTGCGCGGCGAACTGACGGCAAGACTATATAGAGCGGTCAAGTGCCACGGGCGGCGTCGGCAGCCCACGCGGTCGGCGGTTCGCTGTTCCAGGTGGACCAAGGCGATGGTCTGAGTACTCATGGTCTGCCGCCGGCCATCCCACCCTCGACGCGACCGCAATTGTGCAACAAGCTGCTGCACAATTACCGGCACACTAGGCGACAATCTCTTTCCCCAACAGGTTATTCTTCATCCTGCCGTTCCCGTCGCAGGGTCTCCATCTCACCCCGGAGCTTGGTAACCACTTCCTCGACCATAGGTATAGACATCATTGTGCTGGGACCACTTCATTCTGACCAGACGGTCGACGTGGAAGGCACCAGGGAGTTGGTCGAACTTGCGCGGCCTCTGGAGGTCACGTTCCATCGGGCCTTCGATGTTTCTCCTAATCTGGAGGAATCGCTCGCGTCAGTCATACAGACCGGAGCGACACGCGTCCTGACTGCGGGCGCCAGGCGGGCAGGCATTCCCCGCAACCAGCGAGCGCCCGTCTTCGTCCTGATCCGGGATGTTCCGGGCTACAACGGGGTATGTTCGGCAAGCCGGTTACTCTGGACGGGTTGCGCAACCCACCTCTCGACGCCAAGCCGGTGTAGGCCCGGCACGTCGCCTGTGGACGCCTGTGTCTTGGGAAATCACGCAGTCACCGCCATTGCAGACCAAGCATCGCAGGACAAAATGTGGTGCCGGCGCAATGCGTCCACCGGCCGTCGTCGTCGCCGAAGTCAGTGCATGCTAGCCTTAAGATCTGAAGCATGAATGACTTCTCCTCATTGATCGGGCACTACGGTTACGTCGTTATCTGCCTAGTTGTTTTTGCGGAAGCTATCGGTGTGCCAGTACCGGGCGCAGTGGCTCTTATTGCGGGCGGAGCTGCTGCGGCGGCGGGCACCCTGTATGGGCCGGCGGTCGCGTTGTTTGCGGTCGTTGCGATGTTGTCGGCCGACTCACTCCTTTACATCCTCGGCCGCCATATGGGATGGACGATCTTGAAATTTCTGTGCCAGGTTTCTGTCGATCCGGAAACATGCGTTCTGCGCTCCGCTGAATCGTTCTATAAACGTGGACGGCTCACGCTGTTGATCGACAAGTTCATTCCTGGGGTGAGCACGATGGCCGCGCCGCTGGCTGGGAGCATGAAGATGCGGTTCTCTCAATTCCTGGGGCTGGACTTCCTGGGCGCCACCCTTTATACGCTCTCATATAGCGCAATCGGATTCATCTTTCGCGATTTCGTGGCGAAGATCATCAGTGGATTTCGCGCAGCAGGACATGCAGTCGAGATTGTAATCATCGTTGCCCTGATGGCCTTTATAGGTTACCGGATTTCGTTGTACTGGAAGCAACGCGCCGATCGGGTTGTACCGCGCATCGATGTACAGATATTGGCCGCGAAGCTGCAGACAGAAGGCCCGGGAAAGATACTGCTGGCCGATGTGCGCAGCCATGGTTATTACAGTGCGGCTGCTGTCCGCATTCCAGGCTCGATTCGAGTCGAGCCCAACAATCTTAGCGCCGAAATAGCACTATTCCCTCGAGACAAGGACATCTACCTGTACTGCACTTGCCAGAAGGAAGCAACGAGCGCTAGCGTGGCGCACCTTTTACGGGAATGGGGATTTAAGGCATTTGTCATCGTCGGCGGCCTGACAGCCTGGCGCAAAGCGGGGAATCCGCTCGAGACTGTGCCCGAGACCGATGTAGTGCATCTTCCAACTTTCAGCCGATAAGTCCCCATAGTATCGAAATCGTGAGTTGTATCCTTGGATCTGGCAAAATCTGCGAGAGATTTTGGCCACTCGACATGCTATTTGACTGGTACGATTTGGTCATTTCGGTCGAGTCGGACTCCACTTTTCAGCAACGGTTCGCAGGTCATCTCGAGACCGGATACTCTTACAGTACAGACCCGCACCTGGATTCAAACACTGATGGCGCGCGACAAAAACGTGTCCGCGGATGACGGAATGGGCTCTCCCATTTGGCGAAGGCCAAAATATCGGCAATGATCTATTGCAATCGCACCCCTATATCTTGCGTTTCGTCCTGAGATAACCCGCGCTCCAATCTGGCCGAAAGCACGGTACGAAGCATCGAACGCGCTTTCGCCAATCGTGACTTCACGGTCTCCGCGGGGCAGCCCACAATGCTTGCAATCTCCTGAAGGGACAGCTCCTCACATTCGCGTAGCACAATGGCTTCGCCAAAGTCGACGGGCAGCTGTTGAATGGCCGCTTGTACCTGCTTCCGCTCCGTGTTGCTCACATAGAGATCGTAGGAGCTCGCGGAGGGCCCAGCCATTTCATTTACAAAAATATCATCCATGCCGGTCTCGAAACTTTGCGGAGCACTTCGCCGCTTTCTCAACTGGGTGACCCAGATATTACGCAGGATGGTAAAGAATCGGCTTTTATCCGTCCTGAGTTTGCCCGTCGCCCGCATGGCCCGAACGTATGTCTGCTGCACCAGGTCCTCTGCCTCCGCATGGTTACGGCTCAGCACCAGCGCATAACTATACAAGCCATTAAGGTACTCAAAGCAAATCGCATCCACTTGGTACACGTCGTTTTGTTTGCAGAACATGGTTGACTCCTGATAAGTTGCGACCGTGATGAGAATCATTCGTAGCTCAGTGCGGTGACGGGGTTCACACTCATTGTTTTCGCGCAGGCAAATAACAAGCCAGGGCTGCAACGACTAACTGGGGCAAGGCGACGGTAGAAAAGATGATGGGGTCCGTGGTATCGCGCGCTTCGCGGCAGTCTTCATTAGTCTGGTCGTGGCCGCCAAATGATAGGCGCGCCAGACGCAGCACCTCATCCGAGGCCATCCCCCTTACCCTTGTACTTGTCGACCTCGTTTTCGAAATGGAAGCGAAGTTCCTCCTCCAACTCCTTTTCTACGACACGGCGAAGGAATAGGGCGCGAAGACGTAAACGTAGACCACTCAGCATGGCGTATTCACGCCCCTTGTAAAACCTGGGTGACAGCAGCTGTCAGCTTCAGCCACGCATCTGTTTCTACTTCAAGTTTCTTTTTGCCGCTGCCGGTAAGCCCGTAATATTTTGCGCGGCGATTGTTCTCAGATATGCCCCACTCACCTTTGATCCAACCACGCCGTTCAAGCCGGTGAAGAGCCGGATATAACGATCCTTGTTGGATCTGGAGCACATTGCTTGACACCTGTTGAACACGTTCAGAGATCGCCCAACCATGTTTCGGCCCAAGTGCCAATGTCATGAGAATAAGCATGTCCAGGGTGCCTTGTGGAAGAGCGATACGTTGATCCGTCATGCGTTTCCCCTTCCGCTTCTACAGAAAGATAGACGATCTCCTGTAGAAGTGCAAGGGTTGCCGAGATTTTTACCGGAATCGCGCTATTCTCACTGCTCTCCTCCAGATCCCCAGGATTACGCTTTCGCCATTTCCGGGACGAGATCACAAGCGTAACCCGGTGCGACCCGGTTCAGAAAGCCGTGTGCAGAGGAGATTGTCCAGAACGAAGCCGCTCGATATTGACGGCTACAGCCTCCGCAATCATCTGGAACGAGGCTTCGGTGACGCCCCCAACATGGGGTGTTGGGATGACGTTGGGTAGAGTAAGAATGGGGTCGTTTGTGGGAAGTGGCTCCTGCCAAAAGACATCCAGGCCAGCACCGGCAAGATGTGCGGAGGCGAGTTGCGAGCGCAGCGCCTCCGCGTCGATTACGCCTCCCCGGGCAACATTGATAACATATGCGCCGGGTCGGAGTTTAGCGAGTTCTCGTCCCCCGATCATGCCTCGCATCCCGTCGGTGTATCGCATACACAGAACGAGAATGTCCGTTGCTGCGAACGCTTCGTCAAGTTCCGCCGGAGAAAAGCAGCGCGTAAGGCCAAACTCCGCAACTTTCGGAGCTTTCGGATCGCGTGAAATGCCAATCAGCCTGACGTCGAAGCTTCGCAGGCGCCTGGCAAGAGGTAGCGCGATCGCTCCCAGACCGTACAGGCAGACGGTGCGGCCCGCAAGCATCTTTCCCAATGGGGCTCCAAGGACGCCGTCACGGACGTTGGCTTGCGCTTTCGGCAAATCTCGTAACAGCGAAAGGATGAGCAGCATCGCATGCTCGGCTACAGACACGGCGTTGCCACCGGTTGCAGGCACGTTGGCGACGTAAATCCCTTTCTGCTTCGCGCTCGCAAGGTCGATGCCTTCCAGACCGGCTCCCCATTGTTGAATCAAGCGGAACTGGCCGGCATTGATCTCCGGCGCACCAATGCGCTGCATCTTGGGGATGACCACATCGACGCCGCTGAGTTTCGAGCGGATGTCCGAGTCAGTACACACGGTAATTTCATCGTTGCACTCTGCAGGCAGGCGTTCGCGCAGGTACTCAGGGGCGTCCGGGAAGGTGTTTCCGCAGAAGAGAATCCGCATCTACACACCCACTGCGGGCGGAAGCATCTCCGCTCCGTGAAGCGAGCTCCGGCCACGGCCCTGCTCTTCGTCAAGGGTCATCATCGTCGCGCTCACGCGAGCCATGAGTCGCTCTGTATCATCCGTAATGTCACATTCGTAGAAGCTCATCGTTCTCCCTGGCTTCACAACGCGCGCTGTTGCGCGCAGCAGCCCTTCGAGCGCCGGCCGCATATAGGTGATTCTGGATTCGACCGTCGCCGCAGTCTGTCCCTCGGAGAGTGAAGCGAGGTGGGCAAGACCGATGGCCGTGTCGGCGATAGAGAAGATCGCGCCGCCGTGTGTGTAACCAAACACATTGTGAAGATGAGGCATGCAGGCGGCGCTGACCACGGCCTCGCCGCTGACGATCCGTTCCACGGAAAATCCGAGTGTTTTTCCAAAAGGCATCATCGTCTCGTCCAGTGCACGCAAGCGTTGCAATGACTCCTGCATCTCGCCACTCCTTTCATGAACAGGATCGACCCTGCTTCTTTCAAGGTAGCGAAATCGCCCCCATATCGTCCAATACCTCAATCGGCCTCAATTGATATATTTTTGAATATGCCCTCACAAATCGAACTGCGGCAGATGCGATACTTTCTAGCGGTCGCCGAGACGTTGCATTTCGGCCGCGCAGCGAGCAAGCTGCGCATTGCCCAACCGAACCTGAGCTTGCAGGTTCGGAAGATCGAACAGGCTCTAGGACATGCACTCTTCCTCCGAACTACGCGAGGGGTGAAGCTTACAGCGGCAGGAGCGTTTCTGGCGCAGCGAGCGGAGGAGTTGCAGACCCGCTTCGACGATGCAATCCAGACAACGCAGCGGATCGGAAAGGGCGAAGAAGGAACCCTCTCCGTCGGCTTCAGCGGTTCCGCCATGTACGGCCAGCTTCCTTTTGTTCTTGATCAATTTCGGCGGCGCTTTCCGAAGGTTCGAGTGCAGCTTCGAGAGATGTACGCCCCCGAGCAAACGCCCCTCCTGCTCAATGGCTCGTTGGATGTGGGATTCATTCGCGACGGAACGCCAACAGAAGGACTGCGCATGACCCCGCTGTCGCGTGAACCCTTCCACGCGGTATTTCCTCACTCCCACAAGCTGGCAGATGTCTCGGGGCCGCTCGCACCACGCGAGCTTAAGAACGAGAGATTCGTACTTTTTACTCCGCGTATCGCTCGTCTCGCGTTTGAAAGAACGTTGGCGGTCTGCACGGCGGCCGGTTTTACTCCCGAGATTTCCTTAGAAGCACCACAGTGGGTCACGATCGTCAGCCTGGTCGCGGCGGGCATGGGCGTCTCGATTGCACCGGCAAGTGTCGCCCGTTTGAACATCCCCGGAGCAGTTTTTCGCCCTATCCGTTCGAAGGCATGGTCGTCCATCGATCTTTGGACCGAAAACTCAATGCGCAATCCCGCAGCGGCACACCTCCTGGCCATCGCAAAGGAGGAGTTTGCGAAGATCAGCATCAAGGGGTCCAGCGATGGTTAGCGGGCAACTCGCTTCCCATCACTTGGCGCATAGCCCTCAGCCTTGAGGAAATCGCACTGCGCTGGCCAACCTCCGCGACGGAAAATCGCGACCGGCGCGGGCGGCGATTTAGTTCTGGAATCTATCCCAGACGTTATCCATAGCTTTCCGATTATGCGCGTACTTCGCATCGATTAGCCGGTGACAATGCCGAAAACGCCTCCAGCTCAGAGCGGCCGCCAACCACCAGCGGGGTTCTCTGATGGATGGCTCTAGGGATGATGTTAAGGATCGGCTCCTCGCCGCTAGTGGCGATTCCCCCGGCCTGTTCCGCGATCAATGCAAGTGGATTGGCCTCGTAAAGCAAGCGCAGCTTACCGCTGGGGTGACTGTCCGTGGGGGGGTACAAAAATACACCGCCCTTCAAGAGCGTTCGGTGAAAATCGGCAACCAGTGAACCGATGTAGCGCGAGCTATAGGCTGCTCCTTCTGCCGGCGACCGCAGCTCCTGAATATAAGCACGGTAATGCTCTGGAAAGTGGTTAAGGTTGGCTTCGTTACAAGAATAGTATTTGCCCTTGGGCGGCATCCTCATCTGTTCATGGCTCAACACAAAGGCCCCAATCGTCGGATCGAGAGTGAACCCGTACACGCCGCGGCCTGCTGTGTAAACGAGGACAGTTGAGGGCCCATAGAGGACGTAGCCGGCTGCAAGTTGGCAGCTCCCAGGCTGCAAGACGGATTCGACGCCGCTGGGAGAGAAGTCGCCTTTGCGTCTGTAGATGGAGAAGATGGTACCGACGTTCACGTTTACATCGATGTTCGACGACCCATCAAGGGGATCAAAAACGATTACATATTTTCCCGTGTCCGGTTCCCTGCCGAAAGTGACCGGCTCGTCGTTCTCTTCAGAAATCAGGGTAGCGACGGAGTCGCGGATGCCAAGACAATGAAGCAGTGCTTCATTGGCATACACATCGAGTTTTTGCTGTGTCTCGCCCTGCACGTTGGTTTGCCCGGCCGTCCCGACGATGTTGCACAATCCCGCGCAACGGATCTTGGCTTCAATCATTTTCGCGGCCAGGGTTATTCCTGACAGGAGCCAGGAGAAGTCCCCCGAAGCATACGGCACTTCACGCTGCTGCTGGAGGATATGTTGCTGAAAGGTCGTAATCATCCAATGCCCTCCCTTTGTATCCATGCGAAATTTGCGAGAAGTTCAGAGGTTCTTCCTGAGAGAGGAGGCCCTGCGCCGTGGACTTTCAAACGTAGCGCGGTGACCGATAGAGTGAGCATTGCCCAGGGGAACACGCATTCTGTGGGCAGCGGGCGCCGGCAGGGTTTCAGAATCAATCGATTGGTTTCTCACCGCGTCATCGATCAGCGCCCACGCAGCCGACGCGGGAGCACTGGGAAAGGTAGTTTGCCCAAACTGGGTTACAAAGTAGAAGTCGTATCCGATCTGGCGCAGTCGCGCGCCGAAAGCCCGGTGGTCGAGTTCGTTCCAGCGGACTCCGTCGGGCAACAGCATGTGACCGAAGCCCAACTTCTTGCCGGGAAACGAAGACTGCACCTCAGAAGCGAAATGTGCCGCTTCCGCAAGATCAGTACCCTGGCTGCGCAAGCAAACTACCTCGGCATACCGGGCAAAGACCAGCGCGCGAGAGATGGCCGCATCGAGACCTCCACAATAGACGTGAGAGTCGTCCCTGGTCTTCATCCCACTCAGGAATCTCCGGTCGCGCACATCGTCATCATCCGCTAGCGCCGCCGCGTTGCGCGCTTCTGTACAGGCGAGCACGTACAAGGGGTGTTCCAGCAGGTTTGCAGCTTCCCGTGCAGCCTTCAGTCTACGAACCGTCTCGGCAATGGAAAGCAATGTCCGGCAGGAGCTGTCAACGCTTTCGGCCGTCTGCAGTTGCCCGTAGCAATTCGTAGCCAGCGCCCCGATTTCCATGAGACGCCGTGCGAGCACGATGGAGCTGTTGAGCGCGAACAGCGCTGAGGCGCTGGACGCCGCTGCCTGAAGAGACGAATCGCCTGACAATGGTTCACCTCGCGAACTGGATTTGTATTGGCTTGGGGAGGAGAGCAACCCGCATCGTCCGCTAAGAGTAATTCCCGGTTGATCTGCAACCACAGTACCGGGCGGATTCCCACAAAACAAATCGGAGCAGTCCGATTCGGACGAGTCCCTTTTGGACGTGTTGTTCTATGGGTTAAATTTTGAAATTCATTGATAAATAAGGACAAATAAGGGCGTTTCCTGCCTCCTCCCTCCTGCCGCCGGGCCATTATATGACTAAAAAACGCATTTACATGTCCAAAATGTCTCTTCTGAAATACGATGGGGCATGACGCTTTCCCGAGGTTTGCTGGACAAACTGAACGCGGCGCTGGTCGACAGGCGCATCGCAGACGGCTTTCAGTTGCTGGCTCGGGCAGAGAAGGAACTGGAGACCCTGCAACCGGGGGACCCCCATGCCGCGGCCTATCTTCTCTGCACCGCACAGTGGGTGGATCTGGGATTTCGCAATATCGACTATCTCAACGGCATCGCCGCGCGATTCGTGGATGTGCGTCGAGGCCAGATGTCCATCTGCGATTACCTATACCTCAGGATGGTCGAGGGGCATCTGGCATTTCTTGCCGAAGACGCCGAGCAGGCAATATCGATATTCAACTTTGTATTGCAAACCGAAACCACGATTATGGACCCGTATCTGGTGGTGGTGGCTCATTTTTGGAAGTGCCGTGCTCACCGCAGGCAAGGTGAATACGAGCCGGCCTTGCACCATATCCGGGAAGCGAAGAGACTGGCTCGCGAAATGAAGGCGGCAAAGCTTGTCGCGGTTACCAACATTCACGAAAGCTGGCTTCTGTTTCAGCGCGGCGAACGACGAGAGGCTATGCGCCTGCTGGATTTGGCTGAGAATGAGCTCAAATCAACAGGGCACGCGCTCTCCCTGGGGAACATTGAGTCGGCCCGAGGGAGGTTTGTCCGGCGCTCGGGCGAATACACCAAGGCTCTGGCCCACTTCGAGAAAGCTGTTGCCATTTATTCCAGCGCCTATGCAGACCACCCCAACCTGGCCCGTGCCTTGGTCAATGCTGCTTACGTTAAGCGATTGATTGCACTTGACCTCCTCCATCGGTCGAAGTCGGGCAAGGCGAGGGGCGCCGATCATGCCCGATACCTGGAGATCTGTCAGGATGCGCTGGCTCTGCTGGCCCGGGCGGGCGAAATTTATTCTCGCCAGCATCATCATTCCGGAACCGGATCTGTGCTGGTAAATGCCGGTCATCTCCACCTGGACAGCGGGGATATCGATCGAGCAGAGGCCGAGGCCGCTAAAGCCTACCGCCGGGGTGAAGAGCGGCAGGATCACATACTCATGGCCCGGTCGCGCATTCTTCAGGCTACGGTGCAGAACGAGCGCGTGGAGGAGCAGGTGGGCGAGTCAGCGGATCTGTCACTGCATGGTCATCTTGCCCGAAGCTACTCTGAAGATGCGATTGCTCTGGCCAAGCTTACGCAAAACAACCGCCTGCTGGCGGGGGCCTACATCGCGCGTAGCTCGGTGGCGGCCAACGAATTTTTTCAGGATTGGGAAACGGCCAAGACGTTCGCCGCGCTGGCCGGTGAGCTGCTGGGCAAAGACGATCTCGACCATTTATCGAAAGAACTGATTGTGCTGAAGGCCAGAATTATCAGGGCAACGGGAGTCGATGAGATGTTGCGCGCCTGGTCTGAAGGGATTACAGGAGAAAAAACTTTCCAGCAGGTTACCGAGGAATTCGCAGAACTGGTTATACCTAAGGTATGGATCAGAGAAGGCAGGAAGATATCTCGCGTGGCCGAGCGCCTTTCTATCTCTCCTAAAAAGGTGCGCAGGATACTTGCCAACGTGGATTTGTTGAAACGTTCGTGAATCGAGTCCGCTTGGCCGCAAAGCATTTCTCATCAAAGTAGAGCGGCCCCGCCCGGTGCGGGCTCGGTGGTTGAAGAGGCTATGCGCCCCGGCTCCCGCGCAAAGGTGTCCGTTCCGTTAGCTATCCCACAGAATCGTCATCCTGAGCGAAGCGCCTCACCGATTGATCGCGTGACACAGCGCTTGTGGCGCGCAGTCGAAGGACCTCGGCGGTGCTTATCTTACCCATGCTGCTCGAAGCTTTTCGACCACGGAAGCCTGACAACAGGATCTTCTGAGATGCGCACTTGCTGGTCAATGTAAAACGTGCCTGTATGGCTGTGATGTGGACCAGAAGGACTCTCAGCCGTCCCTACGGGACTCACTCTCTTTATGCTTTGGCGCCAAGCCTGATATGCCCCGCCATGCTGTCAAGGCGTGCGCGGCCTTGCTCGCTTCCCTCTACAAACTTCTGCACGTTGTTAAATAGCTCCGGCAGGCTGCTCTTGTTGCGAAATTCTTCGATATACGGCCGGATCTTGGCGAACTGGAAGTACATTTCGGGGCAAGCGCCGTAAACCAGGCTCTCATCAAGGGCTCCGTGAAACACCAGAGCGGCAACCATATCCCAATATCCGTAAACCTGCAGGACATACGCCGTGTGTTGATCCCCCGCAGACATTATGGCAAGAAAATCTTCGAGCGAACGAGGCAGAAATTCGCCGCCAATATAGCTGCGAGCAATACGCATCACCGGCTCTCTGCGAAGTTCATACAACTTGAGAATCAATTCTGCTTGCTTGATGGCGGTATCCGTGTCACTCAAGACTTCCTCCGCGCTTAGTAGATGTGGGGCCGATCCAGTGGGAGCCGCACTTGAAAACAAGTCGAATGCGGTACCGATTGCACTGACACTGAGCCGAAATGCTTACTTACTATTCGGCGGACCGTGTCCAGGCCGAGACCAAGCCCTTGCCCCAAAGGCTTGGTGGTGAAGAACGGCTCAAAGATGCGTGTAGAGAGTGCATCATCAATGCCCACTCCGTCATCCCAGATCTCCACAAACGCCATTTCTCCTCTCGATCGGGTGGTCGCTTTTACAGTGCCCTCTCCATTGGTGGCGTCGATGGCGTTCTCTATGAGCGCCGTCCATACTTGACTCAACTCTCCTCCGTATCCGGTAACGAGAGGCATCACCGGTTCGTAGTCGCGCACCACCACCATTCGCTGCAATTGTGGATGGAGCAGCGCTAAGGTGTTCTCCAGCGATTGGGCCAGGTCGACTTCCTGGATGGGCGCCTGGTCCATGTAGGAATAGTCTTTGATGGCACTGACGATGCTGAAGATGCGCGCGGACGACTCGGAGACAGCATCGACCATGTTGCCGGCGTCAAGAGAAGTGGAGAAGCTGGTTACAGCAGCCGGCAGGGCGCTGGGGCCGATCATAGAGGCCAGTTCATCAAGCAATCGGAGCGGCAAATTCGCTCGCGCAAACGCCGGCGCCACGGCCCACGCGGAGGGCACCCGATGCGCCTCCAGCCAGGCAATGAACTCTTCCTCCCGATCGCCCTCCGACAAGGAACCGGGAGTATTGGCTTTCGCGGCGGCTTCTGCCTTGACCCTCTTGCTCCACTCGATATAACTGGACAGCTCTTCATCGGAGCGGAACAGGCGGCCCAGGGTGCATAGTTCCTGGTCTCTATCGATCAGCGATGACAGTCTGAGCGCGGCTCGCTGCGCCGCAGACGCCGGATTGTTCAGTTCATGGGAGAGATTGGCCGCCAGCTTTCCGAGGGCGACCAACTTCTCCGCCTGCTGGTCGGCGCGGGTGAAGTCTCGCGTTCGATCGAGCAGGATCCACACGCAGCGCTGGGCCATGGAAGGAATCGCAAGCAGCATTTCAGGAAAGAGATCCTCGTGAATATCGAGTACCCACAGGTAACCGGAACTGCTACCTTCTGCGGCCCAGGCCGTCATGCGCGAAAAGGGTAGCTTGCCGGTGACCGCGCCCGTACGCCCGATGAACAACGACACCGAACCTGAATTTCTTCGATGAACGTAGATTTCACCCTTGAGGATGATGTTGAGATGGTGCGCAGGCTCGTCCTCACGGAAGACGACCGCCCGGTCGGCCGCGATGCGCTCACTGCCGTGGGTGGCGAGCCAGTAATACTCATCGTCAGAAAGGTCCTG
Source organism: uncultured Acidobacteriaceae bacterium (assembly GCA_963785315.1). Lineage (GTDB taxonomy): Bacteria > Acidobacteriota > Terriglobia > Terriglobales > Acidobacteriaceae > PALSA-350. The sequence continues at coordinate 261,254 of CAWAUX010000014.1, forward strand.
AAGGCCCTCGACACTGCGCAGCGCGGTCACAATATCGGATATAGACGTAGGCCGCGCAGGCGCTACCGCGCTTATCCCGTGTGGCTGATTCGAAAGAGTCGCAGTCATGCCTCTCCTACTCTCTGCCAGAAGGTCCTTCGTAGCACCCCCCTCTTTAGGGGTGAATTTAGACCCTCCCGGTTCTCGGCCCAACAATTCAGTGTGATCGTGACGCCTCGATTGCATTTTCGATACCCCATTTCGAGGTGAAATCCATCCGCACCATGGGGGGAGACCATTAGCCGGCTAGTGCATCAAAAATTCACGCATCCGGGTGTCTGGAGAGAAGTTATGTCATTGAGCAAAACCGTGGCTGCGAAACCATCTGAGAAATGGGAAGAAGGTTCGGTCTCAGATAACTGGCACGATGATTCGATCGCCGGCGGCTGCAGTTCGGTGTGGGTAGCACCTCTGGTGTTGTTTCTAGTTAGTCTCCTGGGTGGTTGCCATAGGCAGAAGTCACAGGGCAGTCCGGTGATTGAGTTCACCAGGATCCCACCAGCGGCGCAAGGGGGCCGGGAAAGAACCGACGTCATCTCGGGCCGCGTCGAGGGTGCTGCTCCCAGTCAGCGGATTGTCGTCTATGCCAAGTCAGGGCCGTGGTGGGTGCAGCCGTGGCCTGACAAACCTTTCATTCCCATCCAGGCAGACCATACCTGGAGCACACCTACACACCTTGGCTTTGAGTACGCGGCCTTGTTGGTCGATCCTGGCTATGATCCGCCCCCAACGATCGACGTGACCCCCACCGCAGGGGGCTCTGTAGTGATGGTTCAGACGGTGAAGGGTGCGGGCGCCGTCCAGTTAGCTCCCACCAAGCTGCTTAGATTCAGCGGATACGATTGGAATGTACGCACGATTGCAGGAGATCGAGGCGGGCTCAATAACCTGTACGATGCCGATAACGCCTGGACAGACGCGAGCGGAGCGCTCCACCTGCGCATAAAAAAGCGGGCAGGCCGCTGGGCATGTGCGGAATTAGAGATCTCCCGAAGCTTCGGATATGGAACTTACATCGTCACGGTGCGGGATACTTCTGGTCTGGAGCCCGCTGCAGTTCTAAGTATGAATACCTTTGATGACTGGGGTGGAGAACAACATTTTCGGGAATTGGATATCGAGATGAGTCGGTGGGGCGACGCCGCCAACAAAAACAACGCGCAATTCGGTGTTCAACCTTTCTACATTCCCGGTAATCTAACCCCGTTTGCGGCGCCTACCGGTACCCTCACGCATTCGCTCCTTTGGCAATATGGGCGGGCGAGCTTTAAAACCGTGAGGGGCTCGTCGCTTCGCGCCGGCGCACCCGTTGTTTTCCAGCATGACTTTACCTCGGGTGTTCCTACCCCGGCAACGGAGCGGTTTCTGCTGATGTTCTACGTGGTTGCCAGCGATAAAAGTCCCTTACAACAAGAAAATGAAGTGGTTATCGAGAAATTTCAATATTTGCCTTGAGGGGAGACATAGCGGCTGCAAGTTGGTCATAATTGTGATTACCGGACTAATTATCAGTAGCCGTGCGCACCGGCCCTGCGCACGACAGCCGGTATTCACGTGGACCCCTGAGGACACCTGTTGAGCAACGACACCTTCACCATCGACGAACGCGCCGGCCTGTACCGGATCTTCATGGCCTCCACCGCGACTCTTGTGGTGCTTCTGGTGGCTCTCCTGGGCGGTTGCCGCTCACAGAATTCAACAAATGCTCCGGCAATTGAGTTCACCAGGATCCCGCCGGCGGCACAAGGGGGCCGGGAAAGAACCGATGTTATCTCCGGCCGTGTCGTAGGTGCGGCTCCCGGTCAGCGGATTGTCGTCTATGCCAGGTCCGGACCGTGGTGGGTACAGCCCTGGCCTGAAAAGCCTTTCATTTCCATCCAACCGGACCACACCTGGAGTACGCCAACGCACCTCGGATTTGAGTATGCGGCCTTGTTGGTCGATCCTGGCTATGAGCCGCCCCCGACCTTGGATGTGGCCCCGGCACCGGGTGGCTCTGTAGCCATGGTTGAGACGGTAAAGGGCGTTGGCACCATCCAGCTGGCTCCCACAAAACCGCTCAAATTCAGCGGATACGATTGGAACGTGCGCACCATTGCCAGCGATCGCGGCGGACTAAACAACCTCTACGACGCAGATAACGCGTGGACAGATGCGAGCGGAGCACTACACGTCCGCATAAAGAAACGGGCAGGCCGCTGGTCATGTGCGGAAGTGGTGCTTTCACGAAGCCTCGGATACGGAACTTACATCATCACCGTGAGGGACACTTCTCGTTTAGAACCTGCCGCGGTTCTAAGTCTGAACACATTCGATGATTGGGGAGGGGACCAGCATTTTCGCGAATTGGATGTCGAGACCAGCCGATGGGGCGATGCCCACGACAAGAACAACGCTCAATTTGGTATTCAACCTTTCTACATTCCCGGCAATCTAGCCCCATTTACGCAGCCGGCCGGCACCCTCACGCATTCGTTTCATTGGGAAAACGGTCGCGCGAGTTTCAAGACCGTGCCGGGATCCTCTGCGCATGCAGGAGGGCCGGTGGTTTTCGAGCATGTGTTTACTTCGGGCGTACCGACTGCGGGCGAGGAAAAATTTCAAATTCTGTTCTACGTCGTTGGCAGCGACAAAAACCCCTTGCAACACGAAAATGAAGTGGTCATTGAGAAATTCCAGTACCTCCCCTGACAGGAGACATGTGCTGCGGCAGTTAGTCATCAGTGTCATTGCCGGGCTAGCTTGTAGTTTCTGGGCCCCCCGGGCCAGTGCCCTCGATCCAGGCCGAACTATGGCTCAATATATGAGCGACCAGTGGGGCATCGACCGGGGATTTCCGGGCGGATCGGTAACCGCTATTACCCAGACCAGGGACGGCTATCTCTGGATTGGAACCAACAAAGGATTGATTCGTTTCGACGGGTTCGATTTCCGTGTAGTGCCGCAGGCTACTCCCACGACCTTGTCCATCGGCGCGGTTCAACAATTGGTGGTAGATGGCGAAGGTGATTTGTGGATACTTCTGCAGAACACAAAGGTCCTGTGCTACCACGACGGAAAATTCGAACTCGGCCGCGAGGAAGCAGAGTTTGGGATCACTTCGGTGAGCGTCCAAAGGAACGGTACCGTTCTCTTGTCCTCTCTCGCCTATGGGGCTCTACAATATCGCGCGGGGAAATATCAAAGTCTCACTCCTTCAGCCTATTCACCAAGCGCAACCGCGAATCAAACGACCGCGACCAGTGACAACCTTTCCAGCCGCCTCAGTTGGGCGACGGGAGTCGCGACGCACCGCTTTGCTGAACCCAACTCAGCGGTCATTTCGACGGCCGAGACGGCAGACGGCGTGGTGTGGCTGGGGACACGCGATAAAGGGCTCTTCTCCATGCGCGAGGGACGAGTTTACCCGAGTGGGATGAAACTTCCCGACGCCAAAATCAATTGCCTGCTGGCAGGAGAAAAGGGAGAGTTGTGGATCGGGACGGACAAAGGTATTGCGCGGTGGAACGGAAACGAGATCACTGCGGAAGGAGTTCCACCCTCTCTTCGGCAGAGCCAGATTCTCAGCATGATCCGCGATCGTGACTCGAACCTATGGGTAGGTACCACTGGCGGACTGGTTAGAGTAAGCGTTAATGGCGTTGCTGCCAAAGGAGTCAACTCTCAGGAGCAGGGTACGATCACGGCGCTGTTCGAAGATCGCGAAGGAAACCTCTGGGTTGGAACGTCACGTGGCATTGAGTGTCTTCGTGACAGCGCGTTTGTGACCTATGCGGTCCCCGCCCTTACTTCGGAAAGCAACGGCCCTATCTACATCGATCAGGAAGATCGAGTGTGGTTCGGGCCCATTGAAGGCGGACTGAGCTGGATGCGAGGAGGACAGGTTGGCAGCGTAAAGAGCGATCTCCTCAACCAGGATGTGGTCTATTCGATCAGCGGGAGTCAGGATGAACTCTGGATCGGGAGGCAGCAGGGTGGGCTCACCAACCTGCGCAACATCGGCGGCTCGATCGTTGCCAGGACGTATACCGAGCGCGATGGGCTGGCGCAAAACAGCGTCTACACAGTTCATCAAAGTGCTGATGGAACAGTGTGGGCGGGAACCCTTAGCGGCGGTGTCAGCAGGCTCAAAGACGGAGAGATCAAGACCTACACGGTGTCGGATGGGATAGGAGCCAACTCCATCGCTTCGATTGCAGATGCTCCCGACGGCACGATGTGGTTTGGCACGTCAGGCGGCTTGAGCGAACTGGTGAAGGACCATTGGCGAACTTATACCACCGCGGACGGCATGCCTGCGAATGATGTGAGCTGCATCCTGCGAGATACGGAGGGAATTATCTGGATCGGCACTACGAGCGGGCTGGCATATCTCAAGGCGGATCACGTGTACCTGGGCAGCGGCGCGAGTCGCGAATCATTGCGCGAATCATTACGCGAGTCGGTGCTCGGCATTGCGGAGGACCATAACGGATCGTTATGGGTCGTTACCTCGAACCATGTATTAAGGGTCAGCCGGGCTGCGCTTCTTCGTGGGGTGATACGCGACCAGGATATTCGCGAATACGGTCTTCCAGATGGCCTGCACGGAACGGAGGGTGTAAGACGCGACCGCTCAGTTGCCGAAGATTTCCATGGCAACATCTGGCTTTCGATGAATCGCGGCCTTTCCGTCGTCGTTCCCAGTCGAGCAGATGGGGAGTCGGTGCCGGCGATACCGCATGTCGAGAGCGTCTCGGTCGATGGCAATCCTGTTGCCATGCAGCCTGCAGTACGCATACCTGCATCCCATCGACGTATCTCCATCGATTACACCGGGCTAAGTTTCGCCGTGCCCGATCGTGTTCGTTTTCGATATCGCCTGGACGGTTTTGACCAGAACTGGAGCGAACCGGTATCGTCCCGCCGGGCCATCTTCACCAATCTCGGACCCGGTACGTACCGGTTTCGTGTGATTGCGTGCAACGGCTTCGGTTTGTGGAATGGTCCGGAAGCGGCCGTCTCCTTTCATATCGCGCCCGCATTCTGGCAGTCGTGGTGGTTTCAATTGTCATCTATACTTGCTCTTGCATGCATAACATGGCTGCTGTATCGCTTGCGCCTGTACCAGATCTCAAGGCAGTTTGACATGCGAGTGGAAGAACGTATCGGTGAACGCACCCGAATTGCTCGCGAGCTCCACGACTCCCTGTTGCAAGGCTTCCAGGGACTTCTTTTCCATCTTCAGGCCGCACAAAACATGCTGCCTGAGCGCCCGCAGGAAGCTAAGCGAGCACTCGACGGAGTTCTCGACCAGGGAGATCAGGCGCTCGCCGAGGCGCGCAATGCGGTGCAGGATTTGCGCGCCTCAACCACCATTCATGACGATCTGTCAGAAGCGCTGGCGGTCACGGCGGAGGAGCTGGCGGCGCACAATCCTTCGGTAAAATTCCGTGTGCTGGTAGAAGGCAAGCCACGCAACCTTGATCCCATTCTGCGCGACGAGGTCTATCGCTTTGCCCGTGAGGCCTTGCGCAACGCATACAACCACGCTCACGCGCACAATATAGAAGCAGAGGTCACCTATACAGATCTGCGCTTTGTTTTGCGCATCCGGGATGATGGCGCCGGCATCGACGCTAAAGTACTTTTCTCAGGCAGCCGCCCAGGACATTGGGGATTACCCGGCATGCGCGAGCGGGCTAAGAACTTTGGCGGCCACATGGAAGTGTGGAGTGAAGGTGGGGCGGGTACTGAGGTAGAGTTGACCATACCGGGCCCTATTGCCTATGGAGCGCCTTCCACATCAGGCAGATTTCGCTTCGCGGGCAGAAGGAGGACACCGAATTCATGAGCATTGATTCCGAAAAAATTAGCATACTTTCCGTGGATGACCACCCGCTTCTCCGCGCAGGAGTGGTGGCGCTTATCGAAACCCAGCCGGATATGACCATGGTGGGAGAGGCCACATCAGGACGTGAGTCCATCGAAATGTTTCGCACCCTGCGCCCCAACATCACGTTGATGGACTTGCAAATGCCGGATATGAGCGGCATCGATGCCATTATCGCGATTCGCGGCGAATTCCCCGATGCGCGCATCATCGTCCTAACCACTTATGGCGGCGATGTACTCGCTCACCGGGCACTCAAGGCAGGCGCTCGCGCTTACATATTGAAGGGCATGGTGCGCAAAGATCTGCTGGAAACGATCCGCGCCGTACACACCGGACGCAAACATGTTCAATCCGAGGTGGCTTACGATCTGGCAGACCATGCCGGAGATGACTCCTTAACCGCGCGGGAAGTCGAGGTACTGACATTGATTGGGAACGGTAACTCCAACAAATTCATTGCGGATCAGCTTTCCATCGCGGAACATACAGTCAAGGGACACGTCAAAAGTATCCTTTCCAAACTGGGCGCGAGCGACCGAACCCACGCGGTGATGCTCGGACTGAAGCGCGGAATCATTCAACTTTAGCGTAGCTCCCTCCAAAGGGTCGCTATTTGATCCCTCTCTCTGGTCATTCTTCTTTCTGCAAGCACAGATACCGTTTACACAGAGGTCGTGTCTTGCAGCGTCTATTTTCCACTTTTCCCAATGGGAGGCCGGGCGCGGGTCTGCTCCTGTTGCGTTTGGCTGTTGGGGCTTCTCTCATTGTTGAGAAGGTGCCGTTGATTTGGGTAATTCCCCCATCGTTCGGCCTCGAAGTGCGCATCACGATGGTCTGCGTAGGAATATCCCTGCTCTGTGGGCTTTGGACGCCGGTCATGGGAACTCTTGCAGCCGCTGTCGAGCTGCTGATTGCTTTTTCGCCGGCGGGCACGGACGCGACGCATATCCTGCTGGCCATCCTCAGCTTCAGCCTTGCATTGCTCGGCCCTGGCGCCTGGTCCATCGATGGTCACATCTTCGGCAGGAAGCGTATCGATATCAAGGTGGGATAACTTGATCCGATCGTTCCCGCACAAAAAGAGCAATTTCGTGCAAGCCGGTTTGTAAATCGGTGGTTATCTTGACCTGGTAGCAATTGCGTTAGAAGGAACAAGGAGGAGCTATGTTGCATGAGGTGTTCCACTTCGTTCTGGTCAACGGAGTCCGCGTGGCCTCAGCGATTCTTCCGGCAGCCCCATTGCTTGGTCAGAAGCTGCCTCCGGCACCCGCGGTCAAGAACATCGTCTTCGTTCAAGCCCCCTCATCGCACCGTAAGAGGATGCGCTGAGGGGGTAGCCGCATGTATTAGCGGATTCCACCGGTAGCGAGCAGTTGCTCGCCGGTGAGCCAGCCTGAATCATCCGATGCGAGAAACACAGCAATGGGGGCGATGTCGCCCACCAGCCCGGTGCGTCCCAGTGGCGCCTGCGCAATAAGATTCTTCTCCAGATCGGAGCCGAGCATGCCACCGCTGCGCGTGCCTTCAGTCTCGACCATACCCGGGTTGATCGTGTTGACACGGATCTTCTTCGGTCCGAGTTCGCGGGCGAGCACACCCGTGATGGCATCGAGTGCGCCCTTCGTGCCGGTATAAACCGTGGAATACGCAGGAGTCAGCCGGCTGACGCCGGAGCCAATGTTGATTATGCTGCCCCCTTCGCCAATATGCTTGACCGCTGCCTGCGTGATCAGGATCGCGCCCAGCACGTTGATATTGAACATCTTGTGGAAGCTCTCTTCGGTGACACCCTCAAGCGGAGCGAACTCGTAAACGCCCGAGTTGTTGACCAGGATGTCGAGGCGGCCATAGTTCTTGATGGCTGCATCGATAATGCCCTGGGCCTCGGCGGCCTTGGAGACATCTCCACCCACTGCGACTGCCTTGCCCCCGGCATCGGCGATTTCTTTCACTACTGTGTCGGCGCCATTCTTGCTGGAAGCATAGTTTACGACCACGGATGCTCCTTCAGCAGCAAGAGCCTTGGCGATGCCTGCACCAATGCCTTTGGACGCGCCCGTAACAACAGCGACTTTACCGGTGAGTTTGCCCATATGTGTTTCCTTTCGTGACTGCGAATCTGATGTTGCCTGGAGACAAAATGACCCAAGCGAATTACAGCATCGTTAGGATGGATTGCAGGCGCTCACGATTCAATAGTTCTTATGATCTGAACTCTTGCACGACTGGGAGTCAGGTGCAGGCGATCAACCGGCAGGTCGCTCTGGGAGAGCGAGCCAAAGGTATGAACTGTGGAGGATTACTAAAGTGTTAACGGCGATTCTCCTTGTCACATCTCATCGAATCCCTCCCCCGAAAGAATCGATGAAATGTTCCGCGGAGAATCGCCGCTTGTTGATGAGAATAGCCGTTTTGAAAAAATAAGCCATTGTTCTTGAGTAACAGATGGGTGAATTGTAGTAATCACAGGTGGTAATGGTGTTGACGGGTTTTATAACCCCGATCTGGCTTTTGCTCAAAAAAGCCGCCCTAGTGAGTCATGGCGTAAACAATGTAGTTCACGCCGAGCCTCATGCCGAGATCGGAAAACTTCAGGGGATAGCTCGGAGTATCAGACCATTCCCACGAATCGCCAATGTCCGAATTCAAGGAAATTGCCACCATGATTCGGCCTTTGTCGTCGTAAATGCCCTCCCAGCGGGCGACGACCCCGTCCTTCTTGTAACCGGTATCCAGGTGCTCCGCGCCGGTGATGCGGTAGCGATCGTCGAGATCGAAGACGGTGTGAAAGATTGGATCGTTGTTTGGGATATCAACTATGGGCCGATCGGGGAAGACCATCTTCATGGTTTTTTCAAAGTAGGCTTGTTCCTCGTGGCCGTGAAAATCGTCAGCCATGAAAAAGCCGCCGCGTAGCAGATAATCGCGAAGCTTCTTTGCCTGGGCCTCGGTTAGGCCCCACTCCCCGACCTGGACGGCGTAGAGCCAAGGCCAGTTGTAGATTTCGTCGCCATCGTCCAAGTTCACGCACTGCTCTACCGATCGGGCGTCGACGCGAGTAAGACGCTTGACCGCCGCAGCAAGACTACGATCCGCCTTGGGGAAATCCTGGGTCCACAGAGAGAGTCCCTGCCGCCAGTCGCCATTAAATCTGCCTCGGTATCCGTCGAGGGGTCCCGGGGGATACATCAAGCGGGCAAAGGTCCACTCGGCTTGCCGGCGCCAGTCCTGGGGTAGTGGCATGGCTTCATAACCTTCTACCGAAGGGTATTCACGAAACGGCCGTTGTGCGTAAAGTGCCCCCACCAGGGTTCCGGCGATAACCAGCGCGCAGCCTGATCGCCACGGAACCTGACCAAAACTCATTTAAGACCGCCAACGACGGCTCCAAAGAAAAAGACTGAGACAACCGCCACTGCAACTACGCCCCACCACCCTACCAACAGCACACTCCTCACCCAGGGCAGTAGGGCCGGGGTACCCTTGGAGTCGTCTTCCTTGGGAGCGGTCAAGATCTGCCATCGCAGCGTGATTCGCTCCCAGACCCACGCCAGGGGGCCGCACTCTTGTTGTGCGAATTCCGGCTCAGGTTCCCCCCATGAGGCGAAGCGCTTCTTCGCCTCCCGCTTACCCAGACGCCAAGCCAGCGCCACCTCTGCCGAGGGCGCCGGGCGACGGGGGTACTTTCTCTCGTACTCATCGATTGCCGATTGAATCTCCAGCATGTCCGTTGGTTTGAGAGTCATGGCACTACCGTCCTTCTTGGGGCTGAACCTGTTCTCACAAGCAAGCCCCACATCACCATGGTAATAGTCCGCGCGCAGCTAAGCGAGCGTCGTAAGAAGCCAATCAATGGACTTCACCTATTTCTTTCCTGACTGCACCGAAGACAGGGCATTTCCTTCACCGTCTGTTCTTGCCCCGAAATCACCATTCCATTATTAGAAGCAAATTTCAGGCGACGAGAGGCACTTCCATGTACCCTTTTGTGGTCCCAACGACTGATTCGTTACAGGAGATAACCCGTGAAACAAGCCAAAGATGCGAAGAGTGCAGTCATCACGTTGGTGGCAGTGCTGGCGGTCGGTCTGTTCACGGTGAAGGAAGCCGCGGCTCAGTTTCCACCCAACCCGCGGTCTGCTGCCTTCACCGGTGGGTGGTGCGCTCAGGGAGATTCCACGAAACAGGCCTCGATCAGCGATAATGGCGCGTTTCTCACCTTGACGAATGAGAACGGCGATACCTCCACGGGGCAATACCAGGGACAGAATGGGATTGTTGCGCCGGGATGGCAATTCGTAACCGGCACACTCAGTCCGGATGGCAGCCAGATTAATTGGTCGAACGGCACGTTTTGGGCACGTTGCGATACAGGAGGAGGCGGGCATCAACGACTAAACCTGACCGGCACATGGTATGCCCAGGGGAACCACTCCCAGTCGTGCTCCATCCGTCAGCGTGGCAACAACGTGCAGTTGAGCAACCAATCTGGAGACCGTGGCAACGGTCAGATCACTGGAAAACGGCAGGTGACGACCAACTGGAATGGGACCAATATCGTAGGCACCGTCACCGCCAACGGCAACCGCATCAATTGGGATAACGGAACCTTCTGGACACGCATTCGCGTCTACTCACCGCCGAATTAATGAATCGGCGCTCAAGCAGACTGCGTGAGAGCCGGAGAAGACACAGCCTGCTAGGCCTTGACCCGCTCCAGCTTCGTCACGCGCCCTGATTGATTCCAATCCGACACGTAAATGTTGGCCTCCTGATCGATATGGCATCCGTGGGCCGCGCTGAAGTTGGCTAAGGCAATATCGCCTGGAAGCAATTTGTAGTTTGCCCACTGGTCCTGGTGTGGATTGTCTCCCAGGAAAGCGACGGGCACATTGTCTTTATCGAGAATGGTGACGCGCCCCTCCAACTCCGAAACCACTGCGTAGTCACCCCAAAAACTCACCTGGCAAGGACGACGCAGGTGCAGAGTCACATTGCTGACAAACTTGCCATCGAAGTCGTAGTGAGTGAGACGCCGGTTTTCGCGGTCGCATACCAACAGCAGTGGCTGCCCGTAACGCAGGTCCACTGCCAGCCCATGGCTGCAGTTGCACAAGCCGTCCGCGCTTCCCTTCCCGGAGTAAGCCGCCTGATAATTGCCGGCCTTATCGAACTTGAAGATGCGCGAGTCTCCATATCCATTGGCAATGTAAATGGAACCGTCGGGCCCCGGCACAGCGGCGGTCAGCCGCCATTCATTGGGCGAGTGAAAGCCCGCCTCAGGCGGAGCCGTGATCTTCTGCACCACGGTCCCATCCGTCTTCATCTTGACGAAAAGCCAGTTCTCCTGGGGCGTACCCTTCTGCACCGTGACGTAGAAATACTCTTCGTTATTTTCATCCGCATACTTCAGCGAATGCACCTCTGGATACTCGTTGGCGATGGTCTTGAGCAGCTTGCCGTCCCGGTCATACACCAGCACGCCGGTGGTGCTCTGCGTGCTGACATAAAGACGTCCTGCTTTGTCGGTGGCAATGCCGCCGTGGGTTCCCCCGAAGGCTTTTCCCTGGGGCAATTGTCCCCAGTTGGAAACCACGTGATAGGTCCATTCACCATTTCCGGTCTGCAAGCTGTGATGAGTTCAAAGGACGCTCCTCTGATGATGTGTCCGCGTGCGCTTGCGAGCCCAGGAGGCTGCCCAGCGCGGCAACGGATGTTATGGCACAAAATTCGCGACGCTTCATGGTTCTTTCCTCGCAGTGGACTGCCCATCAGCCACAACCGATGCAGGCTGGGCCGGCGTGTTGTAGAGATAAAGATGACGCAGGTTCTTCATCGAAGAAAGTGGAGCAACCGCCGCCTGCGTCACCTGGGTACCACTCAGGTTGAGGTAGCTTAGTTGCTGTAGTTGCGTCAGCTTAGCCAAACCTGCTCCAGTCACTGCGGTTCCCTCCAGGTGGATCGCGCGCAGGTGACTAAACTTCGCGAGCGTAGCAAAGCAGGCATCGGTCACCGATGTGCGTCCCAATTCTACCTCGACGATATAAGGCGCAAATTTCTCCAGGCTTGCGAGCTGCGCATCGCCAAATTTTGTTCCCGCATCGACGGTATTCAAAATGAGGCCGTCTCCCAGGTTCCTTGACACCGGCACAAGTGTAACCCCAGCGGCCTTGGCTGCCTGTGAGATTTGCGCCATCATTCCGCTGTAGTCTGCCACCGGCGGCGGAGGCGGCTCCTCTTCGCGCACTGAAATGCCGGCAAGGGTCTTTAGTTCAGGAGAGGCTCCCTGCGCGATCCAGGCCTTGATCCACGCAATTTGCTCCGCCTTCAACGGGGGCTTACCTTCGGAGGGCATGAAGTGCTTATCGTCCGGCGGGAGCGTGATGCGCTTGTACAAGGTACTTCTTTCCGGCATACCTGGGATGACAACAGCGCCATCCTCTCCGCCCCTCATCAAGCGGTCGTAAGTGTCAAGCCGCAGATGCCCTTTAACCTTTGCCTCACCATGGCAGGCGATGCAGTTGGCATCGAATACCGGGTAGATGTGCTTGGCATAAAACGAATCGGGATAAGCGAACGTCTTGGCCTGCACCGTACCCAGGCGCTTCAGCGGTCCAGGAAGATACTGCGTCAGATAGTTGTTTCCATGGGTAAGTGAACCACCCTGGTGAGCCGTCCATGCCAGCAGAAGCATCACGCAGCCCAGCATCCACGGATAAATGCCACGCAAGCTTCCGGATGCGCCGCGAAGCAACGCACAAGCCAATACGCCGATGGTCAGCGCAATGCCGCCCCACATGTGCCGCGCCACGCCCCCACCTGCATCCCCGCTGCCATAAGCGAGCAGATAACCCAGTGTCAATGCCAGCAGGCAACTGAAAACGCTCAACGATAAAACGAACGACGCAGCTTCCAGCAAGGCGGGGCGAGCTCTTCCTGCAATCTCGAGCACGGGAACGAGCAGGATCAGGCCGATGGGAAGATGCACCACCAGGGGATGGAAGCGGCCAAGGAACTGCTGCCAGTCTGCGTGCGTCTTCCCGTCCAGCCTGAAGAGCAAAGGCAGCAGCAGTAATAAAATACTGGTCAGCAGTGACGCAACCCAGACCGGTTTGATCGCCCGGCCATTCGAAAGAACTTTGCTAAGCTGCAATGCCGAGGCCTTTATTCATCATGCAAGCAGACCGTTGACCACGGCGGCAGGAGTGGTGCCGGTCAACTTCTGATCTAGTCCCTGAAATTTATACGTAAGCTTGTTGTGGTCAATGCCCAGGCAATGCAGGATGGTGGCGTTGAAGTCCCGCACCGGCACCGGGTCTTTCACCACGTTGTAGCTGTATTCATCCGTCTCGCCATAGGTGATGCCGGGCCGCACGCCGCCACCCGCCATCCAGGTAGTAAAGCAGCGAGGATGGTGGTCCCGGCCGTAGTTATCCGGCGTCAGCCCACCCTGGCTATAGACCGTGCGCCCGAATTCGCCGCCCCAGATCACCAGCGTATCGTCGAGCAGGCCGCGCTGCTTCAGATCCGTGACCAGCGCGTACGCTGCCGCGGTCCGTTTCCTGGCACAGAATGGGCAACATGCCGGTAACGTTCGCGTGCACATCCCATCCGCGCTTATAGATCTGGGTAAAGCGCACACCACGCTCCGCCATGCGGCGCGCCATCAGGCAATTGTAGGTATAGGTTCCCGGTTCCTTCGCGTCTGGGCCGTAGAGATCCCAGGTGGACTGAGGCTCACGACTCATAGTCGGTAAGCTCAGGCACGGAGGCCTGCATCCGATACGCCATCTCGTATTGAGAAATGCGCGAATTGGTTTCAGGATCGCCCAGCTCCTGGTAGGTCTGGCGATTGATCTCGTTCACCGCGTCGAGCATCTTGCGCCGCACCTCGCCGATTAATCCCCTTGGGATCGCTCAGGTAGAGAACAGGATCGCCCGCGGAACGCAACCCGACCCCGGCATACTCCGAGGAAAGAAAACCGCTGCTCCATAGGCGCGCGGAGATCGGGCTGGTTATTCTCCTTCGGATTCACCTTGCTCAGCAGCACCATGAAGGTCGGCAGGTTATCGTTCATGCTGCCCAGACCGTAGGAAAGCCACGCTCCAAGACACGGTTTTCCGGCGTTCATGTTGCCTGTGTTCAGAAGCATGATGGCTGGTTCGTGATTGATGGCATCGGTATTGGTCGACTTGATGATGGTAAGGTCATCCACCATGCGCGCCGTATACGGCATCAGATCGCTCATCCAGGTGCCGGTCTTGCCATACTGCTTGAACGCCCAGTGCGAAGGCGCAATAGGAAATCGCGCCTGGCCGGCGGTCATGCCGGTAAGCTGCTGCGCCCCGCGGACCGAGTCGGGAATGTCCTTGTCATAGAGCTGCGCCAGGTTCGGTTTGTAGTCCAGCAGGTCCATCTGCGGTGGGCCGCCGGACATGAACAGGTAGATCGCCCGCTTTGGCCTTGGGGGCAAAGTTGGGCAGCCTGAGGTTTGCGGGCAGGGCGGCGCGCTGATCATATTCGCCGCCCGTGCATCGCCGGTAAGCACCTGGTCGCCGAACAGGCTGGCCAGCGCCGCCCAGCCAAGCACCTTGCCTGCCTTGCCCAAAAAATGCCGGCGCGTCTGCAGGGCCGCCCACTCCGCCTTCATACCCTCCGCGATGGGAAGGTCCATGAATCGTCGGACCATTGTCAGGATCAGTGCAAAGCGGATGTTGCTTCAAGGCGTTTCTCCTTATTTGTTCAACGTCTCGTCCAGGTTCAGTACTTCGCTTACCACCATGGTCCACGCGGCAAGTTCAGGCGGCGGAATAGCCGGGTCACGCGGCTTTTCCCCCACAGCATCAGGTCGCGGGCTGCAGCGGGATCGGCTGCTGTAGTGTTGCTCCATCTGGTTCAGCGATTGTTCCAGCACCGCATGCCATCTGCGGCGAAGGGTCATGGGAAAGCACCAGCTCGCTGAGATACTTGATTCGCTGCTCGGGCTGCTTTCCGCCCTCTTCGATTAACGCGTTGGGCCAGTACCCGCGACGCTCCACCCATTGAGGATCATTCATAGTTACCAATGCCTGCAGCGGTGTGTCGGTGCGCTGCCGCCGGGTACAAACCGTGTCCCGCGTGAGGAGCGTCGAACGCTTCCATATCGGGCGGCATCGCCATACGCTTCCAATACGTGTACATACTGCGCCGGTAAAGCGCGTCCCCGTGGTCCTGCTTGTAATGGGTGGTATCGCTGGTGGGGAACCCCACCAGACTCCCACACATTCTCCGGTTGATACGGCTTCACGCTGGCGCCGCCCATCTTGTTCACCAGCAGCCCGCTGGATTGCAGCGCGATGTCACGAAGCATCTCGGCATCCATGCGGAAGCGCGGCCCATGCGCCAACAGAAGATTCTTCGGATCCCGGGCCAACTGCTGCGGAGTATGATTTTGGCGCTCTGGCGGTAGGTGGCAGACATCACCATGAGCTTGTACATATGCTTCATGTCCCAGCCGCTTTCGCGGAACTCGACCGCCAGCCAGTCCAGCAACTGGGGATGCGAAGGCCGCTGCCCCATGATGCCAAAGTCTTCCGTGGTCTCGACCAAACCTGCGCCGAAGAGCTCGTTCCACATCCGATTGACCGTGACCCGCGCGGTCAAAGGATTATCCGGGCTTACCGTCCACTCCGCCAGGGCCAGGCGATTGTGCGGTTGGCCGGCGGGCAGCGGAGGAAGAAAGTGCGGTGTGTTGGCCTCGACTCTCTCCTTGCGCGCGGTGTAAACCCCGCGGGTGAGAATATCCGCATAGGCCAGGGATGGCTTCTCGCGCGCCACCACCGAGAGATATCCTCCCTTGGATAGCTTGTCGAGTTGGGCATCCAGCGCTTGAATCTGGCTCTTGATCTGCCTTGGATGACTCATCAACGTTGGTGAAGTAGAACTGGCTCACCGCATGCCACTGATCCGCGTTCCACTGGCTGGTGGGCTTGCGGATGATCTCGGCTACATAGTCTTCAAAGGGGAGTCTCTTCGCCTCGTCCGCAGTCAGGACCCGGTCATACAACCGGAAATCCTGATAGCGCGTATCGCGTGCAGGTTGCTCATCCGGCGATATCCGCCCCAGTTGGAGCGGGGCGGGGGTGCGCATGGTAAGCTGCGCCAGGTTATCTGAAACAATCTTTGTGACAGCCGGCGCTCCGTTCACATAGATCTTTATGCCCGCTGCCTTGCCCGATCCGTCATAAGTAAAGAAGACGTGATCCCAGCTGCCATCCGTAGGCAGGGGCACGGTGGTCGTGACCTTGATCCCCTTTATGGGCGTCAAGTCTTTCGGTTCCTTGGGCTCCGCCTTCTTGACCTCTTCCTTCTTGGGCTCTGCCTTCTTGGCACCTTTTTTCGGCTTTTCCTTGGGCGGTACTTCCTTGGGCGCTTGATTGGCCAGCTTGACGATGATCAGGCCTTGCTCGGCTTCCACATCCCAGCCGCGGTAGTGCTGGGTGGAATCCATCCTGGAAAGCAGCACGCCGGCAATCTTGGTTGAAGTAATGTTCGGCGCGGAGCGCAACATGAACCAACCACCGCTGGAGAAGGGCTGGTTCCACTCATAGTCGCCCGCCTGGCCCATCACCACGCGGGTGCTGGTGTCCATGCGGAAATCGGGCCACAGCCAGGTGGTTTCACCCCACACCGGTTTGTACTTTCCAATGGGAAAGCTTCTGCGGGTTGGCATTGGGAGCGCTATTCTTCAGCACGTCGCCGCCGCCTTCATCGAGCCGCAAGCGAATCAGCAGCTTATCGGTTGAGACCGGCTCGGCCAGGTTCTGCTTGGAGCTGATCCATTGCTGAAGAATCTGCCGCTGCCGTAACCGCGAGTCATACAACTGCTTCTCGAGTGCCGCTCGCTTGGCCAATACCTGGTTGTAAGCGTCGATGTTCTCCGGCTTTGGAATGTGCACGACCGGCGCCCAATCCGGCTTATCGTTGTTGAACGGCTGCTCATCGATATTGTTGAAGAAGGCGCTTAGCTGATAGAAATCCTTCTGCGTGGTGGGATCGTATTTGTGGTCATGGCATACCGCACAGCCCACGGTGAGGCCCAGAAATGCGCCCCCATACGCCTCAGTACGCTCCCGGGCGATGTTGACCCTTAATTCCTCGGGAATGGTGCCGCCCTCGTTGCTGCTGACGCCAGAGCGGACGTATCCGCTGGCGATGATCTGGTCCAGGTTGCTGGCGGGCAACATATCGCCGGCAATCTGCTCCTTGGCAAACTGGTCGAACGGCTTGTTGCTGTTGAACGCTTTGATCAGGTATTCGCGATAAGCCCAGGCGTATCGGTTGTTATCCAGGTGCAAACCATAGCTATCGGCATAGCGAGCGTAATCAAGCCAATAACGCGCCCTCTGCTCGCCGTAGGCCGGGCTGGCCAGCAGACGATCCACAACGTGCTCGTAAGCCTGGGGCGACTGATCTTGAACGAACGCGTTCACTTCCGCCGGGGTAGGCAGCAGTCCAGTCAAATCGAGTGTCACCCGGCGGATAAGGGTATTTTTGTCAGCCTCGGGCGAGGGGTGCAGGCCTTCCTTATTGAGGCGCTGCAGTACAAAGGCGTCGATCGGATTTTGCGCCTGCAGTTGAGGCACGGCGGGACGTGCCGGTTTTTCGAACGCCCAATGGGGCCGGTAGTGCGCCCCTTCCGCCACCCATTGCTTGAGGATGGCGATATCCTGGGCCTTCATTGGCTTGGCTTCGCCCAGCGATGTCTGTGGCATCAGGTAGTGCGGATCCTTGGATTCAATCCGCCGGATCAATTCGCTCTTTTCGGGATGCCCGGGCACGATGGCATCTGGCTTCCCTGGGCGCTTCTTGAAGGCGGACTCTTCCAGGTCAAGCCTCAGGTTAGCCTTCCGCATCTCCGGATCGGGACCGTGGCAACTAAAGCAATTGCTGGCGAGGATGGGCTGCACATCCTGATTGAAGTCAAGATGTTGCTGCGAGGAAGAGGCGACGGAGGGCTTGCCTTTGCAACCCGCAGTTGTTCCCAGCAAGGCCGTGCCCACTACGAGTGAGCCAGCCCAACGGAAGACCGTCGGCTTCAAAGAGGCTAGGTTCCGGGCCAAGCGGCAGATACTCCCCGACAAAACGTCGGACCTTCAACGCTAGTCTCCGTTGCTAACGACTGTCAACGCGGATTGTTCGCTGAACACCCTGGCCTCAGCCCGGCTTCGCACCGGCCCGGTCCGGCGCTCATAAGCTGTTGATACTTCATGGGTTCCATGGATAGCGGAGGGCTAAGGTCAAGACCAAACTCCAGCTATGCGGCCAAACTCGACCAAACAACGTCTTCGTAAGGCGGGCGACGACCGCAAGGACGCAGGTATAAGATCAAAAGCACTCTTTTGGTATGAGGGTTGAACCATGGTCAATCGACGTGAATTTCTAGATGCACTTGCAGTAGGGGCGGCGGGGTTGGCAATCCGGGCGAACGCCAAGAGCTACGGCCAGATTCTGGGCTCCAACAGCCGGCTCAATTTTGCCGTGATCGGCCTCAACAGCCGCGCCTATGCACACCTGTCGGCGCTCAAGGCCAACGAGAAGACCGCCTGCATCACCCATGTGGCCGATGTGGACAGCAACATCCTGAATAAATTTGCTGCCAAGACGCTGGAGGCGATGGGATCGGCGCCCACCGCGGAAAAGGATTTTCGCAAGATTCTTGACCAGAAGGACGTGGACGCCATCACCATTGCCACTCCCGACCACTGGCATACTCCGATGGCCATCGACGGGTTGCAGGCGGGCAAGCATGTTTACGTAGAGAAGCCCTGCAGCCACAACCCCGCCGAAGGAGCTCTGCTGGTGGAGGCGCAAAAGAAGTATGGCAAGTTGGTGCAAATGGGCACCCAGCAACGCTCGTCGCCCCACACCATCGAGATCATCGACAAGATCCACAACGGCCTGATTGGCCGCGCCTACTATGCCAAAGCCTGGTACAGCAACACCAGAAAGTCGATCGGGTATGGCAAGCCGGCGCCTGTACCGGCCGCGCTTGATTGGGATCTGTGGCAGGGCCCGGTACCGCGCAAACCTTATACCGACAATGTGCAGCCGTATAACTGGCACTGGTTCAGAATCTATGGCACCGGCGAGGCGCTCAACAATGGAACCCACGAAGTGGATGTGTGCCGTTGGGCGCTTGGGGTCGACTATCCGCAGCGGGTCACCGCGAGCGGTGGAAGATACCAGTTCAAGGATGATTGGCAGTTCCCCGACACCATGGTGACCAGTTTCGACTACAAAGACAAGATGCTCTCATGGGAAGGCAAGAGCTGCCAGGGCATGAAGTTTTACAACCGCGACCGGGGCTCAGCGATTATGGGCACCACAGGAACGGTTGTCGTGGATCGCGACGGCTACGAGATTTACGATCTCAAAGGAACGAAGACGAGCGAATACAAGACCGGGAGCAAGACATCGTCCTATGATCTGATGGGCGCCGATTCAATGACTGATGCGCATTTCGCAAACTTCATTGCCGGCATCCGCAGTGGGGAAAAATTGAACGCTCCGATTGCGGTTGGGAACGTCTCCGTCACCATACTGCAGCTCTCCAACATTGCCTGGGAAGTCAATCGCGAATTAGTTCTCGACGAGAAAGACGGAAAGATCCAGGGCGATTCAGAGGCCATGAAGGGGTGGGGCCGAGAGTATGAGAAGGGCTGGGCTCCCCACGTTTAGGGCAAATCTTCACTTATGAAAAATATCCTTTCCCGCCGTAGTTTCGTCGGCTCCGGCGCACTGGCCGCGGCTGCGTATGCAACCTCGAGCGTTATGCCGAAGGCGCTGGCTGCACCACCAAGTGCGGCTGCCTCCCCTGTCAATTTGGGTTTGTGCAGCTATACATTTCGCAATTTCGACCGGTCGCAATTGATCGGCTACATGAAGCAGCTCAACGTGCTGGCACTGAACGCGAAGGACGTCAAAGACCATCTCCCGATGGAACCTGCGGCGGAGGCGAAAGCGCTCGACGATTATCACGCCGCCGGCATTCAGCTGCATGCCGTGGGGACGGTTTACTTTCCCAAGGACGAGGATGAAGACATCCGCAGTAAGTTCGAATACGCCAAGCGAGCGGGTGTGTCGGTAATTGTTGCTGGAGATCCGGACCCGGCCACGCTTCCTCGTATTGAGAAGTTCGTGAAGGAGTACGACATACGGTTCGCGATCCATAATCACGGACCGGAGGATAAGCTGTGGCATTCGCCGTTGGATGTTCTGAAGGTCGTGAGTAATATGGACCCGCGGATGGGATGCTGCATTGATATAGGGCACACGGTGAGGGCCGGCACCGATGTGGTGGACGCGATCAAGCAGGTGGGTCCGCGGCTATTCAACATGCACACCAAGGACCTTACTGATTTCACGGCCAAAGAAAGCCAAGTGGCTGTCGGCGATGGCAAAATGCCCATCCGGCGCATCTTTGAAACCCTGATCGCGATCAAGTACAAAGGCTTTGTCGATCTGGAGTATGAGGTTCACGGCGACGATCCGATGCCCGGCGTGATCGCCAGCTTCGCCTATATGCGAGGAGTGCTGGCGGGGATGGGCTACGCGGGATAGTCACGCTGTCCATCCGCTTCCACCCATGCCGCTGCCTGCAAGCAGAGCGGCACGTCGGAATGAGCCGTTGTAAGTGTGCGTTGAAGAGAGGGCTAGCAAATGGAACCGCGGTGGTTCCTATTGCGCTCGTTCTCTCACAAAGGTCGGGTGCCCCACATCTCGCTCGTTTTTCGCGAGATGTGGGATTCCACCGCTCTTTCCCTCTGACTCTCGATTCATCCGAGACACTTGGCGGTCAGCATCTGCGGAATCCCACATCTCGCGAAAAACGAGCGAGATGTGGGGCACTCGACCTTTGTGAGGGAACCAGGCACCTATGGGGCTGAGTTATTGGCACTGGTGAAACGGGATGGACAGAGTCAACCAAATGCGATAAAAGTGCAAGCGATGCAGACCCAGCTCGCCAGAGACCGAACCAAGTGGCTGGTTCTGAGTTTTGCGTTTCTGGCGACTGTCATCAACTACCTCGACCGGCAAACCCTGTCGGTGATGGCCCCGGTGCTGCTGGAAGAATTCCACATCTCCGCGCAACGCTATTCCTACATCGTTTCTGCCTTCATGCTCGCGTACACGCTGATGAATGGCGTCTCCGGCCGTCTCCTGGACCGTCTGGGCACAAAGGCCGGCTATGCATCCACGATGGCCTGGTGGTCGGCAGCAGAAATGCTGTGTGCACTCGCCTCCGGCGCTCTCAGCCTCGGTATCTTCCGCTTCCTGCTGGGCATGGGTGAGGCGGGCAACCATCCCGCCGGGGTCAAGCTGGTCGCGGAATGGTTTCCCGCGGAAGAGCGATCGCTGGCTTCGGGCATCTTCAACAGCGGCTCATCCATCGGAGCGATTCTTGCTCCGCCCTTGCTGGCATGGATCCTGCTGACTGCGGGGTGGAGAACGGCGTTTCTTGCTGTGGGTATACTCGGCTTCATCTGGCTGGCAGCGTGGATCCGCTTTTATCCAGGACTGAAGAGTCAACGGGATGCAACAGACCGTCTCCCGCTTGCGACTCTACTGCGATCGAGATTTCTTTGGCAGTTCACTTTGTCCAAGGTCTTCAGCGATCCCGCCTGGTACTTTTATATTTTCTGGGTACCGCAATACTTGAAGGTTGTCCACGGTTTCTCCATGAAGCGAATTGGTGAGACGGCCTGGATACCCTTCCTCACCGCAGCCATCGGCAACCTGGCGGGAGGAGTCGTGTTCACCGCGCTGCTGCGCCTGGGTCGAACACCGGCCACCACACGGCGCGTTGCCATTCTCATCTTTTCGGTGCTGATGACCTCTGCTCTCTTCGTGGGCGAAAGCAAAAGTGCTGCTGGGTGCATCGCGCTGATATCGGTCGCGACCTTCGGTTACACAGGCGCACTTGCGAACCTGCTCGCCATTCCCGGAGATGTATTTCCCAAGGGAGCCGTGGCCTCCATCTGGGGCTTCGCCAGCACAGGCGCTGGTTTCGGAGGCATGATCTTCAGCCTGGTGACTGGTTGGCTGGTCGAGCGATACTCCTTTCAGCCGGCGTTCGTACTCTTCGGAATCATTCCATTGATCTCCGCCTGGCTGGTATGGACGCTGCCTGCAACCGAAGAGCTCGCACCCGCATTGCCTTAGACAATGCGCATGGTCATTCCCCCGTCAATGACCATGTTCTCGCCGGTGATGAAGTCATTTTCCACCACGCTGGTGATCAGCTCTGCAACATCCTCCGGCCGGCCTTCCTGGTGTAATGGGATGCGATTCTCGATATTGTTCTTTACCTGTTCCGGGGAAAGAGCATCCTGAAAAGGAGTACGAATCACGCCCGGAGAGATGCAGTTGACGCGAATGCGCTGCTCGGCAAGTTCACGGGCGAGGACGCGGGCGAACTGCGGCAAAGCGCCTTTCACCACGCCGTAAGCGGCGGCGCCCAGGCAACCGCGGAGCCCTGCGGCCGACCCCAACAGAATGATCGCTCCCCCGCCCTGCTGCGCCATGTGCGGCGCTGCAGCCCGCGTGAGGTGGAAGATGGAGTGCACGTGAACCGCAAACGCGTTCATCCAGCTCTCATCTGTGACCGCGTAGATACTTCCCCGGACGGGCCCTCCGGCCGAGTGCACGAGCACATCGAGACGCCCAAACTCCTTGACCACCTGCTCGACACTCTTACGGCAAGCCTCGGGTTCAGCGACGTCTGCTTCGAATGAGCGTGCCGTCATGCCGTGTCGCTCGACAGCAGAGATGAGATCCTCGGGCAGCGGCGCCGCCCTTCTGGCAACGATGGCGACATCAGCGCCTTTCCGTGCAAGAGTGAGCGCGGTGGCGGCCCCGATACCGCTGGTTCCCCCGGTGACTAGACAAACCTTTCCTTTTAGATCCATGCCAGCCTTTTTCTAATGGAAGCTACTGAAACGTCGGCAACACCTGCATCTCCGGCACCGACGCGTGGGCCGGCAATTTCGCGACAAACAAAATTACTTCCGCAACATCTTCCGCCTGCAAAGCCTTGGCCAGCACTTCGGGGGACGGCTTCACCGGCCTCTTATCCAGCAGTTCAGTATTGATCAGACCAGGACAGATGGCGCACGTTCTGATGCCGTTCTCCTTCTCTTCTATGCGAACCGCGTGGGCCAGTGCAACAACTCCGCGCTTGGATGCTTGATACGCAGCCCCGGACACATCCGTCAATAATCCGCTGATCGACGAGATATAGATCAGATGACCGGAACCCGCCTTACGCATGGAGGGCAGGATTGCATGCGTAGCGTAGAAGGCTCCATTGAGATTGGTATCGATGAGCTCGTTCCATACTTGCGGGGTGAGCCGCTCCATCGCCCGTTCCTTGGTATTGGTCCCGCTGGCGAAGACCAGGATATCGATCCTGCCGAATTTTTCCAGTGCTGCCTGCGCCAACTGCTGCATATCTTCTACGCTCGAGGCGTCCGCTCGCCGCACGGTAATCTCCCGCTGCTCTCTCGCCAGTTCATCCTGAAGGGATTGCAACCGGTCTTCGCGGCGCGCGGCCGCCACGACCTTCGCCCCTTCGCGCGCGAAGAGCACCGCTGCCGCACGGCCCGTACCGCTCGAAGCACCAACAATTACGACCACCTGGCCGTTTAGGGAAGCAAGCATTCTTTACCCCGCCATTGCTATGTAATTTGGAGAGTGATAATACTCCATATGTTTTATACACCTCTGCTGCTGACGCAATGCTTCCACGAGGACCGCACATGATGAGTGATTCCGCACCAGGTGTTATGTCACGCCGCACGCTTCTCATGGGCGCAGCGATGTCGGGCGCCTTCCGAGCGCTGGCCAAAGACACTCCCCACGCCACAGACGGAGCACCGGAAAAGCTGAAGATTTGTGTCTTCTCCAAACATTTGCAGTGGACCAATGTTGCTGAGGCGGCTGCCATCGCAAGAGATATTGGATTCGATGGCGTTGATCTTACGGTTCGCGCCGGCGGTCACGTTTTACCCGAACGCGTGGAGACCGATCTTCCCGCGGCCGTGGAGGCGGTTCACCGCGCCGGCCTCACGGTGCCGATGATCTCCACGGAGATTACCAGTGTGCAGACACCCCATGTCGAGGCCATGCTGAAAACAGCCAGCCAGCTGGGCATCCGTCACTATCGCTGGGGAGGGTTAACCTATCCGGCAAACCAGGGCATCGGCGAAAGGCTCAATGAATTGAAGCCGCAGACGAAAGCGCTGGCTGAGCTAAGCCAGGAACATCAGATTTGCGGCATGTACCATACCCATTCCGGACCGGGACTCGTAGGGGCCCCCATTTGGGATCTTTGGACGCTCTTCCAGGGCCTCGATCCACGATGGATTGGGATCAACTACGACATCGGTCACGCGACCGTCGAAGGCGGGTACGGTGGCTGGATCGACAGTTCTCGCCTGGTCAAGAATCAAATGCGGGGCATCGCTCTCAAGGACTTTACCTGGCAGCAGAACAAAGGGAAGAACATCCATCACGACCCCTTCGACAAGTCGCTCGGTGTAGAAGATGCGTGGGTTCCGCACTGGTGCCCCATGGGCGAAGGCATGGTTAATTTCTCCGGGTTCTTCGCCATCGTCAAAGCGAACGGCTTCTCCGGGCCGGTGCAACTCCACTTCGAGTATTCCGGGCTCGGAGGCGCCGAGAACGGCGACAAGACACTCACCATCCCCAGGCAGGAATTGATTGCGGCCATGCGCAGAGACTTGACCTATACCAGGCGAGTTATGCGCGAACAGCAGTTGGTGTGACGAAGTTAAGGTGTCGCGGCAGCCTGAAGCCGCAGCGCATAGGCATACTGGCCGGGAAGGGATGCCGGCAACTCGACCTTGAGGTTCTCCCCTTCCGCGCTCCACTTGAGCGGTTGTGCGTAGCCGAGAAGGTGGAGCGCGGTTCCAGGCTTGGCCTTAACGTTCAGGAGCGTAACCTCGGGATGCTGGGGTTTGCCCAGGAGGACGGCATAAAGGTCGCCGTTCTTGCGCGTGAAGCGAACGTTGATGCCGTCAGTGGTTTTGCCTGTAGCCCGCGTCCAGGGTCGTGTGCCGTAAATAGCATCCCCGTTCTGATGTAGCCATGCGCCCAGCGCGCGCAACCGTTCCATCTGTACCGGTGGAATGGTTCCATCCGCTTCGGGGCCAACATCCAGCAGCAGATTGCCGTTTTTGCTGACAATATCCACCAGCAGGTAGATCAAAGCGTCGGGGGCGATGGTCTGTGCCTCGCCCTCGGCGCGATTGTAACCAAAAGACTGGCCAAGACCGCGGCATTCTTCCCACTTGGTCGCCCGAATTTCATCCACCTTCTCGTACTCCGGTGAAGTGAAGTCGGAATGCTTCACGCCGAAGCGATCGTCGACTACCCCATCCGGCACGGTGTTGTAATAGTCAGCCATGACTTCGAGCGGGCGGCCGGACTTGGGCCAGTCAATGTCGTTCCACAAAACCGCTGGATGATAGCGCACGATCAGCTCTTTAATTTGCGCGTCGGCGTATTTGCCATAGGCCGCGCTCTGGGGCTTCACCGTCTGGTAGTCAGCGACCGTGCGGATGGGGCCAGGGACAAACGTCCAATCATAGCCGCCGGAGTAGTAAAGCCCCATGCGCATGCCTTGCTTGTTGACCGCGGCCGTGAGCTCGCCCACGATGTCGCGCGTGGCATGCTGCCGGTCTTTAGGGAGCGTGGGGTTCGGTGTCGAGCTGGGCCACAAAGTAAATCCCTCATGATGCTTGGTGGTGAGCACGACGTACTTCGCGCCCGCGTCATGGAAGATGGTGGCCCATTGCTCCGGGTTCCATTTCATGCTCTCCTGGTCAAAGATCGGAGCAAAGTTGTAGTAGTCGTAATTGGCGCCGTAGTGCTCGCGGTGATAAGCCTGGGTAGGCGAACCATCAATGCGCATCACGTTGTAGTACCACTCCGCATACGGGTTGTTCTTGATGTAGTCGACGTTGCGGAAGTCGTGTTCGGGGTGCGATAGGGGAGCCCATCCTGGAACCGAGTACAAACCGTAGTGAATGAATATTCCCAGCTTGGCATCGGCATACCACTGCGGCAGGGGGTGCTGGTTGAGCGACTGGAGCGTGGGTTCATAGTGGACCTGCGCAAGGCCCGGCGTGGTTAGCAACGCGAGCAGTAACGTTTTGACCAATGATTTCCTGAGCCTACCTACCGATTGGCACGCCATTCCCATTGCTTCCCTCCGCACTCTGAACCATTCATTAATATAAGCCCTCTGGTTCCGTCACAAATGACGGGTGCCCCACATCTCGCTCGTTTTTCGCGAGATGTGGGATACCACTGACGTTGACCGCTAAGTGCGTCGGATGATCGAGAGGCAGGGGGAAGGAGTAGTGGTATCCCACATCTCGCGAAAAACGAGCGAGATATGGGGCACCCAGTCATTTGTGACGGAACATTAGTTGGGAAGTTCCTTGGCTAATTGCTCAATCCAGGCCGCCTCATCCTGGAGCGCGCGGGCGGCCTGCACAATTTGCTCATCGGCTTCCAGGTAGCGGCCCTGCTCGATGGCTTCCCTTACCCCGGGTAGCGTTTTAACGCTGTAGCCCGTATACCACCCAGGAGCGTAGAGCACGTGCTGCATCCACGGGCGCCGCGGCAGACCTTGTGCGCTGATAAGCTTTCTCTCCGCCAGGGCAAGGTTCTGATTCACGGTATTTACCCGGTCCTGCGGCAAAGGCTTGCCCTGCGTGCCGGCGAGCGCTTTGCTGTAATGCGTGGCCGCCTGGCTGAGAGCGGTGGCAGCGTTATCAAGTGGCGCAAAGTTGAGGTACGGGGGAATCTCTTCCGCCGGCGGAGCGACGGTGGGGTTTCGCGGATCATTCGTCGCCTGGTAAACACCATCGTTCAGGTTTTGCCTGATCTCTTCCGCTTGCTTGCGACGGCTCTCGAGCAGCGCTTTTACTTCGTCGATGTACTGCGCCACGGTATGCGAGAGGCCCTCAAAATCATAGGGCATGATGTCAGCGTCGGCCATGCGCAGGACACTCAAGCCCGCGGCCTGCGCGAGCGCCCGGCCGTAAACGAAATCGTAGTCAGAGAAATGCGTGTACCAGTAGAAGTCGTCGTAGATGGAGTGATAATTGCCCGACGGATCTTCTCCCTCGAATCCAAGATTAATGGTAGCAACGCCGATATGGTCGATAAAGGGACTGAAGTCCGAACCCGAGCCCAGGGCGCCGATGCTCAGGTTGCCCCCAGCCCGTGCCTCGGCATGCTGAGCGGGCGTGCCATGCAGCAGAAGATAAGCCTGCTGACGTTTGAAGACTGAGACTTTCGATTCAGGATCTTCGACATCTTTGGCAACGCCATTCATGAACGACTGCAGTGAATGCGACCCCTCCACATCCAGATAGCCTCGCTCATTGCCGTCGCTGTTGATATAAACGGCGGCATGCTGCCGCAGTTCGTCCGCGTGCTCTTCCACCCACTCGGTCGAACCGAGAAGCATGGGTTCTTCCCCATCCCAGGAGGCATAGATGATGGTGCGCTTCGGCTTCCATCCCTGTTTGGCAAGTTCGCCAAGCGCGCGCGCCTCCTCCAGCAATACCACCTGACCGGAGACCGGATCATCCGCGCCATTCACCCACGCATCGTGATGGTTACCGCGCAGCACCCAAAGGTCGGGCTCCTCCGCTCCACGCATAGTAGCGATCACGTCGTAAACAGGTTTCAGATCCCAGTTGAAGGCCAGCTTCAAATGAACCTTGGCCGGGCCTGGCCCCAAGCGATAGGTAATCGGCAGCGCTCCACGCCAATTCGCGGGTGCTACCGGGCCTTCGAGAGCAGCAAGCAGCGGCTGGGCGTCACCATAAGAAATGGGAAGAACGGGAATTTTGGGGATAGATTGAGCATCCTCTCGCTTGAGCCGCTTGGCCTCTTTGGTCGCGCCCACTCCGGGGGTAAGCGGATCGCCAGGGTAGAGGGGGGCGTCCATTACGCTGCCCCGCTGCACTCCTTCGGGCGGACGCATGGGTCCCTTGGGAAAATCAGCTTGCTCGCTATACCCATCATCAGCGGGATCAGAATAAATGATGCAGCCAATGGCCCCGTGCTCCGCGGCAATCTTAGGCTTGATGCCTCGCCACGATTCTCCGTAGCGGGCAATGACGATAGCCCCCTTGACCGAGACCCCATGACGGGCAAGCTCCTCGTAATCGGCCACCAGGCCGTAGTTCACATAGACCAGCGGCGCGGTCACATCTCCGTCCGGGGAATAGGCGTTGTAAGTAGGGAGCTGCTCGTCCTTTTGCTTCGAGGTTGGATCAACGGCTACCGCCGGCTCTTCCAGCTTGGCGGTGAACTGGGTGGGCGCCACCATCTCCAGCAAGCGAAATTTTGGCGTAGGAAAAAGAACCTGAAATTCCTCAATGTGGGCATCCCATCCCCACTGCTTATACTGCGCCAGGATCCACTCTGCGTTCTCTTTGTCATACGGTGAACCGACATGGTGGGGACGCGCGCTGAGGCGCTCCATGTTGGCGCGCATACGCTGGGGATCGGGTAATGCCTTGAAGCGTTGTTCCAGGCTGGCTTCACCCGGCTCGCTCTGAGCAGTAAAGCCAGCAATCGCGGAGCTGGCCTGCTGTGCGGTCAGAGTACTGGTAAGCGCGCAGATCAATAGCGCGGCAACAACTCGGCCCACGTATCCCTCCAGTGAAAGGCTAATAAAGTGCGGTGCCCTGCCTAGAAGGATATCCGAAGGCTGAATTGCATCTCGCGTGGATTGTTGGCTTGCGTTATGCTCCCAAAACTTCCCGTGTAGTTCGCTGGCAGCTGGCCGACTGTACTTAAAGGAAATTCGTTCCCCTGGCTGGAAGGATTGAAAAAGTTGGGGTGATTGGCAAGGTTGAATGCTTCCGCGCGGAATTGGGCCTTAACCCTCTCGGTGATGTTAAAGGTTCGAGCCAGGGTTATATCCACCTCGTCATAGCCCGGCCCGGTAATGGTATTGCGTCCCTCATCACCGAACTGACCCGGAGGTGCAATGCTGAACGCGTGGATGTTGAACCACTCGGTCGGCGATTTCGTGTTCACCCCCGCGACCGCATCGACATGAGCGTTCGCATTTTCCCCGGGAATCACATTGGGGCGGTCTACATTGGCAAACGTGCCACTGTTATTGGAAGCAGCACTGTTAAATACGGAGAACGGTCTGCCAGTCTGGTAAGTGAAGATGCCCGAAACCTGCCAATCACCGGCAATGCGCGACCCCCAGCCGGTATTAAGATACGGCTTGCCCTCGCCGAACGGCAGCTGTACTACCGGGCTGAAGACGACTCTTTGGCGAACATCAAAATCTGACAAGCCACGGTCCCCGCGGATGTTGTTTGAGTTCTGGGGTAGACCGGATCCGCTGGACGCAGCAGTATAAGTACCAATGACATCCCCTCCGTCGATCGACTTACCCCAGGTATACGCCAGCAGGAACGACACGCCATTGCTGAAGTTCTGCTGCAGCTTATTCTGCCAGGACTGGTACTGCGAGTTCAGATTCGTTGTGTAGTAATAAATCGTTAAAAAGTCGGGGAAGGGACGAGTGGCCTGGGCATCGCTGGTCGAAAGCGTATTTGGGGGCGCCTGATTCTTGTCGATGATAAACGGTAGCTTGGTCCCTTTGGAGCCGAAGTACGTACTCTCAAAAAACATGTTCTTGGTAACCGCCTGCTGCACTCCCAGACTCCACTCCGTGAGATAGGGCGTCCGGTAGTTTGGATCGACCCCGTTGGGAGACAGGGTCGTAGAGCAGTCCGCAACAGGCTGCGTTCCGGTGCACTCCGCGGGCAACAGCGCCGAAGGAAAGGGATTGGCCAACGTGATGCCTCCGCCAATCGGCGACGGCCCAGGCACAAAGGTCTGCGGGTTGTACTGCGGGAACTGGACGCTGAAGGTGTAGAAGTTGTTGTACAGCAGCGGTTGGTCGTAAAAGACCCCGTAGCCTCCCTTCAGGACCGTAGTCTCCTTGCCGAAGGGCTGCCACGCAAAGCCGATGCGCGGCGCGAAGTTGTTGTAGTCGTAGTGATAGAGATGTGTGTAGGAACCGGGACCAGGAAGAAGATAGGTCCCCGTTACCAGGTTGAAGTTAGACAGATCGCCGTGGGCATCGTAAACCGGAACATCCAGCTCGTAGCGAAGGCCAAGATTCAAAGTCAGATGTGGAGTGACTTTCCAATCGTCGAGAACAAAGAGGTGATAGCTTCCGTAGCGATTGTGGGCCTTCGGGGCCGTGGGACTATTCGCAGTTGTGGCCGGAATCCCCAGCAACAAATCTGCGATCTCATATCCCGTCGTGCCAAAGTTCAGCGTTGGCGTGTCGTAATTGGCATTGATCGCCTGCAGCGTTGGAACGTCAAACGTCAGCGCCCCGCGCCCTTCCGTGACGTATAAAGATGTGTTCTTGACCTTAAATAGGTCGGCACCCGCCTTTACGGTGTGGGCCCCGTGGTTCCATGTCACCTCGTCCACAATCTGCCAGTGGTCGTCGATGCGATCCTGTGGCAGGTTGGTCGCCCCACCAAATTGCGAGTAACCGGTGATCGAAGTGGACGGCAACCCCAGGTTGTTAGCCGTGTCCCCGGTGAAGGCTCCGGGAAGCCCGGGAAACGAGGTCCCGATGGCCGTATTATCCTGGGAGACACGCGGCTGGTTGAGGCGTTCGAACCCAAACCGGGTTTCGTTCAGCCAACTCGGATTGAAAATGTGGGTCCAGGTGATATTTGCCAGCTGCGAGATTTGATTGGTGTAGCAGCCAAACTTGGGCAGCACCAGGGCCGAACACAGAGAGTTGGAAGGCTCAAACGCCGGGTCTTCGAAGTAGTTGTAAGTTCCGAAGAGCGAGTTGGTGCTTGAGATCGTATGGTCGATTCGACCCGAATACTCGTTCATGGTCTCGGCGCGAGTCTCGCTAAAGTTATAGTTATTACCGGGTATTGACCCGGCCGGCGTTGCATAAGTCGGCGCCGGAAAACCAAGGCCGGCGATCTGCTGACCAACGGAAGCAGCTTGAGACGCCCACAACGTGGGCAACTGCTGGGGCAGGTTATACGAGAATTGGCCTGGCACCAGCGAAGGTAATTGCTGGCCGGTCACCGGGTTATAGAGCGGCACGCCCACGTTGATGTTCCCAGCCAGCATGTCCGTGGTGGGAACGGTCGCCAGGGATGTTATCTGCTGGCGAATCCGCTGCCCCTCATAAGCGAAGAAGAAAAAGGTCTTATCCTTGATGATCGGGCCGCCAATGGTGCCCCCAAAGGTGTTTTGCTTGAAGGCCGGGTTCACACCACCCACTTGCGTAAAGTAGGGCTTCGCATCGGTCACCTGGTTGCGAATAAACTCGTACGCCACACCATGAAACTGGTTGCTGCCCGATTTAGTAGCCACGACCACCTGCCCGCCTTCCATGCGCCCGTACTCCGCGGAATAGACGCCGGTCAGCAGTTTGAACTCCTGAATGTCTTCGATGGAGGGCCGGAAGGATGGCTGGCCGGTGCCGATATCGTTGTCGTAAATGCCGTTGATGGTGAATTGATTGGTTGTTTCGGGCGCGCCGGCCACATTGATCCCCCCGCGGAAACCCAATACTGAACTTTGTGCAGGCTGGTAAGCGGCGGGCGATAAGAGTGCCAACGAATAAAATTGCCGGTTGCTCAGAGGGAGTTCTACTACCTTTTTGTTATCAATCACTGTGCCATTCGACGATGTCTCTGTATCCAGCAGCGCTCCCACTGCCTCTACTTCGACTGTGTCCACCACCTGCCCTACCTGTAGCTGGATATCGACCCGGGCGTCCTGAGATACCTGCAGGATAATCCCCGTCGACACCTTCTTGCTGAAACCAGACGCCTCGACGGTGATTTGATAGGTTCCAGGATTCAGCGCGGTGAACTCATAGCGTCCGGAGCTATCTGTTTGGCCGGAGCGCGAGATTCCAGTCGCAGTGTTTTCGACCTTCACCGCAGCGCCGGAAACACCGGCGCCTCCCGAATCGGAGACTATTCCTTCTACTGTGGCAGTAGTGGCTTGACCGTAACAAAGACTGACACAACAGGCGGAAATCCAAAGACACAGCGCTAGTTTCAAACTAAGACGAGTCATTCCCTCTCCAGACGAGACACGTCTACCCTGTTGCTTGCAAGCAAGCAACTTAGGCAGATCTTCCGTGATCACAGCTTCCGCAATGTCTTCGGCAAACAGACGAGGTAAGCCGCCAGACATCGGGCACAGCCCAACGAAGGTCGTAGTCACTCAGAGCGTTATCAGGTAAGGCGAGCGGTTCTCAACACAGCCGGAAAACGACTGGCCAGCATTTCTATCACCGCGTCACAGTGACTCTGAAAATGCTCCAACGGGGCCCACTGGTGTGGTCTTCGACGAGGAAGTAGTCTCGAACAGGCGGTATGCCGTGCTTCAAACAGGTGGCATGGCAACCAAAGGTGGTAGCGTACGTGCTTTACCGGCAGCGAAGACTGGGTGCCCCATTTGCCCCGATTTCCTGCGGAGGCTTGTGGCGTTGATACGCTCCATGCGCCTTTCCTTAATGAAAGGCGCACACGCGGATCTCAACAGCACAGCGTGGCAGAAACTCGGGGTCAAGCCCGGTTTTGGCTTGAGTGGGATGCCACAGCATTTGACGCGAACCGATGTGCCATCTTGTGTCCGTTCTGCTTTTTGTGTCAAGTGATTTGTCACCTTACTCATATCTCGCTCAGAAATGAATGCCGGATAACACAAGCTCTTGACATTCGAGAAGAATGATCCCACTATCGACGGACAGCCCTCGAAAATTGCTTTCCCCGAACTAGGGCCTGCTCGTGCTTGTCGAAGTAAACTCTACGATTCTTCCCAGTCGAAGAACGTCCTAAGCCGCGGAACCCCGGCCAGAACGGGGCGGCGTCGTTCGTTTGTTTTTGGAACCAGTGAGGTCTGGAGGCGTCCCCTCTTTGCTGATAGCCAGAGGCAACACCTTTGCCGGCAGGTGGTATGCCGTTGCCCTGCCCACGCGCAGCAGCCTGAAAACCGGCGCGCTTCTGCTCGGCTGTTTCCTTCTTATGGGCAGCCACAATAGCCCGAAGAGACAAGCCGCCCCTCTTATCGGCGTAAGTCTCTCGTACGCACGAATTGCGGTGGCTCTCGGGGAGCGAGATCCGGATTCGATCGATTACTACTACGGCCCGGCGGAGTGGGTGACAGATATCCGTGAGAATCCCCCCAGCTTGGCGCAGATCCGGCGATCGGCGTTGGCATTGATCGCGGAGCTGCGGGACAAACCCGCCGAAAGCGAGGCGCAAAGGCAGTTTCTCATCGGGCAGCTACGTGCCATCGCGAGCCGCGTAGACCTGCTGCTGGGGGCACATCTTACCTTCGACCAGGAGACCCAGGCGATGTTTGGGGTCCAGGTTCCAGCACGATATGACCAGCGGCGCCTGGCGCACATACGATCGCAAATCGACGCGCTGCTGCCGGGCCGGGGAGGCCTGGCCGAACGATACTCCTCTTTCGACCAGAGATTTACTGTTCCTCCTGATCGCCTCGCCGCGGTCATGGACCGCGCGCTGCAAGGCTGCCGGGAGCGGACGCGGGCCCATATGAACCTTCCCCCTGGCGAGTCCGTGACCGTAGAGTACGTGCACGGCAAACCGTGGAGCGCCTTCAGCCGCTATCAGGGAAATTTTCACAGTCTCATCCAGATCAATGCTGACTTCAGCCTGACTGTCGACCAGGTGCTCCAACTAGCCTGTCACGAGGGTTATCCGGGACACCACGCGTATAACTCGCTGCGTGAGCTGCAACTGGTGCGTGAGCAGCACTTGACCGAGTTCATGGTGCAGCCGACTTTCAGCCCGCAGTCACTGGCTTCTGAAGCGGCAGCAACCTTTGCCATCGAGTTAGCTTTTCCCGAACCTGAGCGAACACAATTTGAGCGCGATGAGTTATTTCCTCTGGCGAGTCTCGATCCTCGCAACGCGGAGCTCTATGGCCGTGTGGAACGCCTGGTTGAGGCCCTTCACCCGGCGGAGCCGGCCATCGCCCGGGATTATCTGGATGGAAACCTCGAATTCGTGCGTGCCGCCTGGGCGCTGGAAGCCCAGGTCTTGATGGTGCATAGCGAGGCCACACTCAAATACATCAACGAATACCGCAGCTATCTGACCGCGTACACGCTGGGCCGGGACATGGTGGCCGAGGCCGTCGACGATCAGCCAGGCCTTCCCGCCGCAGCGCGTTGGCAGCGTTTTGAGCGGGACATAAAAATGACCGCGCCGCTGCCGGCTGCGAACCATGAAGCCGAAGGGACTTTACTTCTTAGTCAAGTCACGGGTTACTCGAAGTAATTAACTGTTTATCAGGAGATAGAAATGCAACTCAAGCGGATGATGGCGGCAACCTTTCTGGTTTTGGTTTTTGGCGTCGCGAGCTGTTCGAAGTCGGCGCCACCGCCGCAAGAGGTTGGCAGCGCACCGAAAGCCAAGCTGGGCATTCGCCCAGAAGGGGATGAAACCATCCATCCGGATGTGAGTAAGCTACCGGCAGACCTGCAAAAGACG
Organism: uncultured Acidobacteriaceae bacterium; assembly: GCA_963785315.1. GTDB lineage: Bacteria > Acidobacteriota > Terriglobia > Terriglobales > Acidobacteriaceae > PALSA-350. The sequence goes on from CAWAUX010000014.1 coordinate 295,806, forward strand.
TTCGCTTACATCGATAGCCACATCGACGACCACGTCGAGGACCTGCAGAAGTGGATCCGCCAGCCCAGCATCTCCAACAGCGGCGAGGGAATTCCGGAGAGCGCGGAGATGGTGAAGGGCTTCTTCGACAAGCTCGGCTGCCAGCAGACCCGCGTCTACGACGTTGGCATAACAGAGTACGGCAGTCCCGGCAACCCCGTGGTCTACGCCCGCTGCGACGAGGGCGCTCCAAAGACGCTGGTCATTTACTGGATGTACGACACCATGCCGGTAACCCAGCCTGATGTTTGGATCTCGCGGCCCTTCGAAGCGAACCTGGTCGAACAAGCACCCTTCAAAAAAGTGCTGATTGGCCGCGGGGCAGAGAACTCCAAAGGTCCGGAGATGGCACAACTCGAAGCCCTGATGTCGATGAAGGCGGTCATGGGCAAGTTACCCGTAAATCTCATCTTCGTGGCCGAAGGGGATGAGGAGCGCATGGATATCGGGCTGCGCAAATTTGTGAAAGATCATCCGGACCTCTTCAAGGGTGCGAACGCAATGTTGGTGGCCGGCGAGCAGAATCTCGGCGGCAGTGGTGGAATTATGGGCGGATCGGAGGGTTGCGTGTATGTGGAGTTGACGACCAGCGGAAAGAGTTGGGGTCGCGGCCCCGTTCAATCCGACATACACGGCGCCTACAAACGCTCCGTCGATAGCCCCGCCTGGCGCCACGTCAAGATGCTCGCGTCGCTGGTATCCGACGACGGCAACACGCCCCGCATCAAAGGCTTTCTCGACAACATCGAACCGCTGACCCCGTCGGAGATCGACAGCCTGAAGCAGGCTTCAGCCAAGATGCAGCTCAAGGTGGCAGAAGAAAATGTGGGAATTGCCCGCTTCATCTCCGATGACCCGTTCACCGTGCTGAAGATGTCGACCTACGGAACCTCTTTCAATATGGATGGCATTTGGGGGGGCAATATGTATGCCGGCGGCGCCGGCGCCATCCTGCCCAACAAGATCACCTCCAAACACAACATGCGCTATGTGCCGAACATGAACGGTCTTGACCTGGTCAAGAAGCTGCGTGCACAGCTTGACCAGAACGGATACAAGGATGTGCAGGTCAAGCTGATCGGGGATGTACCGTGGTCGAAGATGAGCTACGACACCGACATCGCGCGCGCCATCAGCAAAACTTACGACGAGTTCGGCATCGCTCATAGCCAGCCGCCGCAGGGAGAAACTATCCTTGGGGGCTACTGGCCTGCTTATCTATTCTCAAATAGCCAGACAGGTGAGAAGGTTGCGCCGGTCTCCATGCCCATCGCTGGAGGCGGCGCGGGCTATGGCGGCCGAGCCCATGCCGCCAATGAGTATTATGTGATTGAGGGTGCGGGAAAAGTCTATGGCATGGCCGGGGCGGAAAAGTCCCAGGCCATGATCGTCTACAACTTCGCCATGGCCGGCCAGGGGTCACCACAATGAATCCTGTCATATCTGTGCGAGAGTTGACCAAGACCTATCAGATGGGCGAGGTCGCGGTGCAGGCATTGCGTTCGGTATCACTCGACGTCGAGGGCGGCGAATTCGTAACCGTAGTTGGCCCTTCCGGTTCCGGCAAGTCCACCTTGATGCATATCCTGGGCTGCCTTGATCAGCCCACCAGCGGGCAGTATTTTCTCGAGGGCCGCGATGTGGCCAGGCTCAGCGACGATGAGATCTCCGGTATTCGCAACCGGCAGATTGGATTTGTCTTTCAGGGCTTCAATCTGTTGGCGCGGACGTCGGCGTTGGAAAACGTGGAGTTGCCGCTGCTCTACAGCAGCGATGGCACCTCCAACGCAACTCGCAGAAAGCGTGCGCTCGAAGCGCTGGCGGCCGTGGGACTCGCCGACCGGGCGCAACATCATACCAACCAGCTCTCTGGCGGCCAGCAACAACGCGTTGCTATCGCCCGCGCTCTATTGAATAACCCATCGATCCTGCTCGCGGATGAGCCCACCGGCAACCTCGACAGCCGGACCAGCGTAGAAGTGATGGAGATCTTTCAGTCGCTGAAGGAGGCGCGCGGCATCACCATCGTTTTGATCACCCACGAGCCGGAGGTTGCCTCCTACGGCTCCCGCATTATCGCCTTCAGAGACGGTGTGGTGGTGTCTGATGAGATCAACGACCGCCGGCGCACAGCCCGGGCTGAAATTGTTGAGATGCCACTGCGCATTGAGGAGAATGCATAATGGCGCTCCGCAACAGCCTTTCGATCGCCCTCAAGGCGCTGCGCAAGAATAAATTGCAAACTGCGCTCACCATGATCGGGATGACCATCGGCGTGGCCACCGTGCTGACGATGATTGCGCTCGGCAGTGGTGCCCAGGCGGCGATTCAGGACCAGGTGCGCGCCGCGGGAATGAACCTCATCGTCGTCACCGCCGGCAACTACCAGATCAAGCAGGATGCGGTCGATGAGGATGCGATCGAGCCTGCCGCCTATAACCCTCGCCACCCAGCCCGCTTGCTGCGAATCTTTCACCCTGAGGATGATCCCATGGCCAAGCACGATCATCCGTTGGCCAGGCAGCGGCTAGGCGATAGTGAGGCCGGGCTGGGCGCTGCGTCCACATTGAGCATCAGCGACGCCGAAGCGATCCGCAAGTTGAAGGGTGTGCAGTATGTTTCCGAAGGGATCCATATGAACGCGCATATCGCACGCGGCGGCAAGCGTTGGTTCACCCGCCTGCACGGAGATGATGTGGCGCTGCCCAAAATTCGTCGCGCCTGGACGCTGCCTCAAGGCAGGTACTTCAATCAGCGCGAGCAGTCGAAGGCCGAGCAGGTGGTGGTGCTGGGTGCGATTACGAGCCACGAGCTATTCGGCAACGAGAATCCGACCGGCCAGACGGTCACCATCTGGAACCAGCCGTTCAAGGTAGTTGGCGTAGTGGGCAGCAGTAGCTGGATGGTCGTGCCGGAGGCGGGCGACGATCAGTTCGACGCCGTCTATATCCCGGTGACCACGCTGCAGCGCCTGCTCAATCTATCCAAGCTGAACGACATCACCATCACTACCAATTCCACCGGCGAAGTGACCCGCGTAGCCAAGGCGATCACCGATTTGCTGCGCGTGCGGCACCATATCGGTGCCCGAACTCCGGATGATTTCACCGTGACCAACCAGGCGCGCCAGGCTCTGGCGCGGGGCGGCATGCGTCCTGAAGTGGCGCGGGCGGTCGTGGGCAATGTAGCGGGACTGGAAAAGGTGACGCTGGAACAGCTAGGCAAGACGCTGGACCGGGCAAGCGCAACCATGACTGCTCTGCTGGCAAGCATCGCCACCGTATCCCTGGTTGTGGGCGGTATTGGCATCATGAACATCATGCTGCTGTCGGTGATCGAGCGGACTCGGGAAATTGGGATTCGCCGCGCGGTCGGGGCGCGCTCCCATGACGTGCTGCTTCAGTTTCTGCTCGAGTCGGTCACCTTGAGCGTGGCCGGCGGCCTGCTTGGGATATTGATCGGCTGCCTGATTTCCCTGCTCATCTCCAGGTCTTTGCAGTGGTCGGCCACCATCTCATTTTTTTCCGTGGTGTTGTCGTTCGGCGTTTCTGCAGCCATTGGAATTTTCTTCGGTTACTACCCGGCGCGGCAGGCATCGCGAGTGGCGCCGTTGACCTCCTTGAGGTATGAGTGATGTTGCTCACCAGCTGGCGCATTTCTCTCAGAGCCTTGCAGCGTAACAAGCTGCGCACCGGCCTGGCTGCTTTGGGCATGACCATCGGTGTGGCAGCCGTGCTCACCATGTTTGCCCTGGGCACCGGCGCCCAACAATCTGTGTCGGAGGACGTGCGCTCCGCGGGCACGACGCTCATTTTCGTCAAGGCGGGCAACTTTACCCGCGGGGGCGAAGAGTCCAACATCCCGAGCGGCATGGGTTCGGCCAACACCTTGACCCAGGACGATGCCGACGCCATCAGTCACATTCCCGGGGTAAAGTATGTAGCCGGCCAGGTAAAGTTGCGGGGCTGGGCACAAACCTCCGGCGAGCGATACTACTCGCAGATCATCGGCACCGCGGTGTCCTTCGCCCCCATGAACGACTGGTCATTTGCCCACGGCGCTTTTTTTGAGGCAGCGGATGTGTCGTCAGCCGCACCGGTCGCCGTGATCGGCCCCTCAGTGCAGGATCATCTCTTTGCCGATGCCAACCCGGTCGGTCACGAGCTCACCATTCACGGACAAAAGTTTCATATCGTGGGCGTCTTCACGACCAACGATGAAGACCAGGCAGACATGGTCTTCGTCCCCTACACCACGCTGCAGAAGGCGCTGGGGCTGCAGTCGCTGCATAGCATCACGGTACAGGCTGAGCAGGCAGGCGAAGCCAGCCGCATCGCCGGCGATATCAAGACCTTGCTCAGACAGCGTCATCATCTGGATAGCAATCATTCCTCGGCGTTGATGGGCAACCAGATGCCCGGTATGGGCGTTGGCGGTGGCACGCCGGACGACTTTACGGTGAAGACGCAAGCCGCCGAGGCCTTGACGAAAGGGTTGTACACTTCGGTCGCTGCTTTTGTACTGGCCAACATGCCCAAGGTGGATGAAATTAACATGCAGGAGATGTCAGGCACGCTGAACCGCGCGCGCAACACCATGACCGCCCTGCTGGCTGCCATCGCAACTATCTCCCTGATCGTTGGCGGTATCGGTGTCATGAATATCATGCTGATGTCTGTGACCGAGCGCACGCGGGAGATTGGCATTCGCCGGGCGGTGGGTGCACGGACACGGGATGTGCGTCAGCAATTCCTGGTCGAGGCTGTTACGCTAAGCTTATGTGGAGGGGCGATCGGTATTGTCTTCGGCTTTGTAGCGGCTCTGATCATTGAACGCGTATTGGGTTGGCCGGCTTCGATATCGCTGCAGGCAGTTGCGCTTGGCTTTGGCATCGCCGCGGCAACAGGGATTTTTTTTGGATTCTATCCCGCGCATCGCGCATCCAAACTGAGTCCGATCGATGCTTTGCGCTATGAATAAAAAAACAATCGGTGTCGTCTTTTGCATGCTGGCCGCGGTGGCGGGTTTCGCGGCCGCCTCCCCTACGCTCTCCGGAACTTTCGCCTTCCAGGGCGGCCAGGCCAAAACCGAGGGCCATTTGCGCCTGACCGCGGTCGGTGGTGATCCCTTGAAGCAGCATATCGACATCTGGATGAGCTCTCCTTCCTCGCCGCAGCCGATACGGATTTATGGGACAGAGATGACGAAAAAGCTCCATGTAGTCATCGTGAGCTCCGACTTTTCCACCTTCCTCCATGTGCATCCTGTGCTGGGCGCTGACGGCCACTTTACTCTCGAGCAGCAATTCCCTGCCCCGGGTCTCTATTATCTATACGCCGATGGAGAGCCCAACGATGGAGATCACCAGGTCTTCCGTTTCAATGTGCAGTTGAGCAAGAACGTGAGCCCGACCCGTCCTGTGCTGCTGCCGACCGGGAAAGAGGTTTCTGTTGGACCCTATACCGTTGATTTGAGCAGGGCGCGGCTACACGCGGGCGCAATGGACACCATCGAGGTTCAGATCCTCAAGGGCGACATGCCTGCCCACGATTTGCATCCCTATCTCGGAGTGCCGGCCCACGCGGTGTTTCTGAACTCGCAAGACCTCACCTATGTACACGTACATCCCATGCCGTTAAATTCCGGCTCCGATGCAATGAACATGGGTGCCATGGATATGTCGAAGATGAGTATGGATATGCCGGACGCCGCGAGTTCGTCGCCCAACATGATGCTCCATGTATCGGTAAAGGAGCCGGGAACCTACAAACTCTGGTTGCAGTTCCGAGGCGGAAGCCAGCTGTACATCGCGCCCTTCGTCCTGGTTGCTAACTAGACAACGGGTGGAAACCGCAGATCCCTCCACTTGTCATCCCGAGGACCCAACTTGCCTATGGCAAGTTGAGAAAGAAATGACACGGTAAAAATCGCCATGGATACGAGGCCCGGAGGGCCGGTTGCCAAAACGTCAGCCCAGCCCGGCAGGGCTGGGGATCAATCCCGAAGACGATCGGAGCGCCGTAGGCGCGGCACTCAACCTGGACCCGCTCCCACCTTTGTCATTAGGAGCGTACCCGGCTTTCCTACTTCGCGGCTCTACCAGCGGCAACGTATGCTGCTCTCCGTAAAGAGAGCAGCATGAAATCCGCCAAAGCTACGGTTTTTGACAGGAAATCTGGGGCAGCCGAGGGACCTGCAGTGCGCCCCGGCTCCCGCACAAGGGTCTGCGGTTTCCTTCTACCCCCTAACCAAGCTAGGTGGTTCTACCCATGGCCAGTAACCTCGTGTACAGAGGCGGGGTGGTTCCAGGCTTCCGGTTTGATCCGCATGCCGAAGCCGCTCTCCTCCGGAACCTGCACAGCACCATCTTTCGGAACAATCGGATTTTCCAGCATCAGAGGCCAGTCGTGCTCATAATACCTTTGGCAGCTCTCCTGGATCCACACATTGGGTGACGCAGTTGTCAGATGGGTGGACGCATAGAACAACAGCGGCCCTCCTGCCGTATGGGGAGCAATCGGCAGTTCCTGGGCATCGGCGAGCGCAGCGATTTTGCGCGCCTCGGTTAAACCACCGCACCAGGTGACATCGAACATCACATACTTCGGCGTCCGTGACTCGAGCAAGCGCTCGAACTGCATCTTGCCTGCCATGCGTTCGCCGGCAATGAGCGGCAACGAGGTTGCGATCGCGAGTTGGTGATATTGGTCGAAGTTACCTGGCATCAGCATATCTTCCAGCCACATCGGCTTGTACGGTTCAAGAGCATGGGCAATGCGGATGGCGGAAGTGAGATTCCACTGACCGTGAAACTCGATGGCTATCTCGATCTCATCGCCGAAGCCATCACGCAGCTTTTTTACCGGGACCAGCGCCTGGTCGATATCGGTCCAGGTAATGTACTCGTTTCTGTTCCGCAAGGCCGCGCCGTCGAAGGGCCATATCTTGATGCCTTTAATGCCGCGCGTGTCGATCAGCTCGCGCATGATCTTCTCCGGCTCGCGATTAAAATCATACTTATAAGGGAAGCAGGTGTTATACAAGCGGATCTGCGGGTTCGCTTTGCCGCCAATCAGCCGGTAGACCGGTGCATTCAATGACTTCCCCAGCAGATCCCACAGGGCCAGATCCAGCGCGCTCAGCACACGCATCTCCGTGCCCCCGGCGATTTGAAAATCGAATGCCCGGTACAAATCAGCCCAAATTCGTTCGATATCCCGGGGATCGCGGCCAATCAGTGAAGGGGCAACGGTATGCACCATCGCAGCTTCCACGGCGTTTCGCGGATAAGTTTCTCCTATGCCGGAGATCCCCGCATCCGTGTCGATCTTTAGCCAGGTCCAATTCGGCCGAAAAGGAGCATCTTCCGGAGACTTCCAGTAAACCGTCTCAACCCGGGTGATCTTCATTGGCGCAACCGTCGCGGCCAACGACGAGTAGGCAGCTGCGAGGGGAGTGGCAAGCATTCCAGAAACGAAGGCTCTTCGGCTAATGGGCATTCCGGGATTATAGTCACAACGCTAATGATCCCAAATGGGACTATATATGGTCCCATTTGATACGATAGAGATAACCATGCAGGCATCCTTCGATCAGATCTTTGAACAGTTGGGCGGTAAAGACGCGATCGGAGTGAAAGTCCGCTCGGAAAGCCAAATGGAGCGGGTGCTTCGCGAAGGTCTTCCCGCTTCGGTGCTGGCGAACTTTCGCGAGAACTGGGGCTTCACAGTTGTGGAGTTGGCGGGCACCCTTGCCATTCCCAAAAGCACGCTGATGCGCATGCTGGAACGTCGCAACCGGATGGCCGCTGGTGATTCGGATCGGGTTTATCGTCTGGCCGCGATTTTGGCCCTGGCGGAGGAGGCAATCGGTGACCGCGAAAAGGCTCAGCGTTGGCTCAGACAAACCAACCAGGTTCTGGGCAACCAGACCCCGCTCCGAGCACTGGAGACCGAGATCGGTGTGCGCCGGGTGGAGCAGATTTTAGGGCGTATCGAGTACGGGGGTGTGAGCTAGGTGGAGGTCTACCGGCTCACTCGCCGGAAGTTTGCCGGCAAGAACCCCTTTGATGGAGAGGGATCCTTTCTCTTTGGTGGCCGCTGGTCGAGCCTCGGCACGCGTCTTTGCTACGCAGCAACGCACCGCTCTCTAGCAATTCTTGAATATCGAGCGCACATCGAATTGGCGCTCATGCCACATGACCTCGTCATCGCAACATTGGAGATTCCGGACGACATTGCGATTGCGCCCACTCCGTCACTCCCCGAAGACTGGAAAGAATATCCCGCACCAGCCTCACTCAGAAGGATAGGTGATCGCTTCATTGCAGATGCTCGGGATGCGATCATGCTTATCCCTTCGGTGCTCGTGCCACAGGAGTACAACGTCCTGCTAAATCCGTTGCATCCGGATGCCACGAGAATGGTCCGGCAGCGACGGCTGGTGCCCTTCCTCTACGATCGCAGGCTACTCTGGGTCACAGTACGTACAGGTCCACGTACTCCTGCACCGGCATGCGTTCGAGTGCCTGCTGGTCGAGCGAAGCCTCTAGTATCGCCTGCTGCTGTTGCGGCGAGAACCGGCGGGCGAGGTTGGTACGGAACTTCGCCTCGAGCAGCGGGATGCCCTCGCCTCTGCGGCGCCTGTGGCCCAGGGGATACTCGACTGTCTCAGTGAACTCGCTGCCATCGCTAAGAGAGAGCGTAAGTGAATTGGCAATCGAGCGCTTCTCAGGATCGTGGTAGTCCGCGGTAAAGCGGGGCTCTTCGCTGCAGTGCATCTTCTCCCGCAATGCATCAATGCGCGGATCCGCGGCGAAGGAGTCCTCATAGTCCGAAGCGGTGAGATGGCCAAAGATAAGCGGAACGGCCACCATGTACTGGACGCAGTGGTCGCGATCGGCAGGGTTATTAAGCGGCCCCTTCTTATCGATGATGCGCAGGCAGGCCTCGTGTGTGCGCAGCTCAATGGAGCTGATATCCTCCGCGGACTTGCCGGCCGCGAGCAGCCTTGCACGCAGCGCCATAGCAGCCTCTACCGCGGTCTGAGCATGAAACTCCGCCGGGTAACTGATTTTGAAGAGAACATTCTCCATTACATAAGAGCCGTAGGACCGCTGGAAGGTGAAGGGGCGGCCGCGAAAGAGCACATCGTAAAATCCCCAACCCTTCGCAGTCAGCACTGAGGGATAACCCATCTCTCCGGCACGCACCATGAGGGCAAGACGAACGGCGCGGCTGGTGGCATCGCCGGCTGCCCAACTCTTGCGCGAACCGGTATTCGGCGCATGGCGATAGGTCCGCAGGCTCTGGCCATCGACCCAGGCCAGCGATAGAGCATCGAGGATCTGGATGCGGGTAAGGCCGAGCATCTGTGCCACGACCGCGGTTGAGGCCACCTTGACCAGCACCACGTGGTCGAGGCCAACCTTGTTGAACGAGTTCTCGAGCGCAAGGCAACCCTGGATTTCATGTGCCTTGATCATCGCCGTTAACACCGCGCGCATAGTCAGCGGAGCCTTGCCGCCGGCAACCGCAGTGCGGGAGAGCCAGTCTGCGATGGCGAGAATGCCGCCGAGGTTGTCAGACGGGTGACCCCATTCGGCGGCCAGCCAGGTGTCGTTGAAATCCAGCCAGCGAATCATGGCGCCGATATTGAACGCAGCCTGCACCGGGTCCAGCTGAAAAGCGGTGCCCGGAACTTTGGCGCCATTCGGCACGATGGTTCCCGGCACCACAGGCCCCAGGAGCTTGGTGCATGCAGGATATTCAAGCGCCTCCAGTCCGCAGCCCAGGGTATCGATCAGGCAGTTGCGCGCGGTGGCAAAGGCGAGTTCGCTCTCGATGGTGTAGCCGCAGACGTAATCTGCAATATCGACCAGGACCTGGTCATATGGGGGGCGCTCCCCCGTGGCATGGACGGACATTCTTATCTCCGGGAGAAAATCCCTAGGCTCGCTTTGCAATGGGAATGAACGGAAGATCCTCAGGACCGGTGTAGTTGGCTGCCGGGCGGATGATCTTGCCATCGGCGCGCTGCTCGAGAATATGAGCACTCCAACCAGAGGTACGGGCCAGCACAAAGAGCGGGGTGAACATCGCCGTCGGTACCCCCATCAGGTGATAGGAGACGGCGCTGAACCAGTCCAGGTTGGGGAACATGCGCTTCGCCTCCCACATCACGGCTTCAAGCCGCTCGGCGATGCGGTACATGGCAAAGTCGCCGGTCGATTCAGCCAGTTCCAGCGCGATCTTCTTGATGATGGCGTTGCGCGGATCGCTGACCGTGTACACCGGATGCCCGAAGCCAATAACCACTTCCTTCTTTTCCAGGCGTGCGCGGATATCACGCTCCGCCTCATCGGGAGACGCGTAGCGCTGCTGAATCTCCAGAGCGACCTCGTTGGCTCCGCCGTGCTTGGGCCCACGCAGCGCGCCAATCGCGCCCGTAATGCAGGAGTAGATGTCTGAGCCGGTGCCGGCAATCACACGCGCGGTAAACGTGGAGGCATTGAACTCGTGCTCCGCATAGAGAACGAGCGAGACCTGCATGGCGCGAATCCACTGCTCGCTCGGGGCCTCGCCATGCAGCAGCTCGAGAAAGTGTCCGGCGAGAGTGTCTTGTCCTGATTCCACGTCGATGCTTCGTCCGTTGCGGCTGAAGTGGTGCCAGTAAAGTAGCATCGACCCAATGGTGGCGAGCAGTACATCGGCGCATTCGATAGCGCCGGCGGGGTTATGGTCATCTTTTTCCGGCAGCGTGCAGCCCAGGGCAGAGACGCCGGTGCGCAACACGTCCATGGGATGGGTCGCGGCTGGTAGTTGTTCCAGCACCATGCACACATTGGCCGGCAGGCCCCGCAGCCGTTTCAGTTTTTGCTTGTACGCAGCCAGCTCGGTGGTGTTGGGCAGCTTACCCCGCAGCAATAAGTAGGCCACTTCTTCAAACTCGCAATGGGCGGCCAGGTCGGCGATATCATAGCCGCGATAGTGCAGGTCATTGCCAGTTCGTCCCACAGTGCATAGGGCCGTATTACCGGCCGGCGTTCCGGAGAGGGCAACCGATTTTTTCGGTTTAAAAGCTGCTTGCTGCTGGTCAACGGTGGTCGTCATGATGAGTCTCCCGGGGTTCAACTGCGCTTGGTTGCCTCGAAGAGCTGGTCGAGCTTCTGCTCGTAGGCATAGTAGCCGAGAAACTCGTAGAGCTCGGCGCGGGTCTGCATCAGGCTGAGCACGTTGCCCTGCGTACCTTCTGTCCGGATGGCATGGTACACCTTAAGCGCCGCGGCGTTCATCGCCCGGTAAGCGGAGCAGCAGAAGAGAACAATGTCCACCCCGGCGGCGCCCAACTGTTGCGTGGTGTAGAGCGGTGTTTGGCCAAACTCTGTGATGTTAGCCAGGATGGGCACGCCCACCCTCTCCTTGAAGCGCGGATACAGGGCCAGATCCGTGACCGCCTCGGCAAAGATCATATCCGCGCCCGCAGCCACGTAGGCAGCGCAGCGATCGAGCGCTGCCGCCAGTCCCTCACCGGCCAGAGCGTCCGTTCGCGCCATGATCACGAAGTTTTGGTCGGTGCGGGCGTCGACTGCGGCTTTGATGCGATCGACCATTTCTTCCGCCGGAACCACTTCCTTCCCTGGCCGGTGGCCGCACCGCTTGGCGCCTACCTGGTCTTCGATATGCACTGCGGCGACCCCAGCACGTTCCATGGAGCGGATGGTGCGGGCGATATTGAAGGCGCTTCCCCAACCCGTGTCAATGTCGACCAGCAGGGGGAGCGTCGTAACCTCGGTAATGCGGCGGGCGTCAACCAGCACATCTTCCATGGTGCTGATCCCGAGATCCGGTATCCCAAGCGAGTTGGCCGCGACTCCTCCACCCGAAAGGTAGAGGGCACGAAAGCCCGTCGCCTGCGCCATGCGCGCCGTGTAGGCGTTGATGGCGCCTATCACCTGTAAAGGATGCTCCTGCTTGACAGCGGCCCGGAAGCGTTCTCCCGGGGAGAGTTGACCTTCAGTACCCACGTGGTCCCCTTCGTGACAAGCTAAATCCTAAATGGTCCCGGCCACGCTTGGCTCGGCAAGACATTTTTGTGATCGAATGGGTAGACTCAGCGTGCGCAGCTATGAATAAAGTATTCGCCACTCCCGATGCAGCCGTTGCAGATATTCCCCCGGGAGCAACCGTAATGTTGGGGGGATTTGGGCTTTGCGGTATTCCAGGGGAAGCAATTGCCGCCCTGGTGCGCCGCGGGGTGACCGGCCTGCACACCATCTCCAATAACATGGGAATTGACGGCTTCGGCCTCGGCCTGCTGCTGGAGGCGGGTATGATCGCCTCGCACACCGGCAGCTACGTGGGCGAAAACGTCCTGCTGGAAAAACTGGCGATTGCCGGCACCCTCAAGGTGTCACTGGTCCCGCAAGGCACGCTGGCGGAGCGAATCCGCGCCGGCGGAGCAGGTATTCCCGCCTTCTACACTCCCACCGGCGTGGGCACGCTGGTCGCAGAGGGCAAAGAGCAGCGCACCTTCGATGGGCGCGAATACGTTCTGGAGAGGGCGCTCAAAGCAGACTTCGCGCTGGTAAAGGCCTGGAAGGGAGACCGTCAGGGCAACCTGATCTACCGCCGGACAGCGCGCAATTTCAACCCCATGATGGCCACGGCCGCTCGCATCACCATCGCCGAGGTGGAAGAGCTGGTAGAACCGGGCGAACTGGATCCCGACGCGATTGTGACCCCGGGCATCTACGTCAAACGCATTTTCCGGTGTACCTCGTGCGAAAAGCATATTGAACGCCGGACGGTGAGGAAACCGAATGCAGGAGATTGAGAAACGCAACCGCATCGTCAATCGGGTGGCAAAAGAGCTCCGCGACGGCTTCTACGTCAACCTCGGCATCGGCATGCCCACGCTGGTCGCCAACCATGTTCCGCCCGGCGTCGAAGTAGTGCTGCAATCGGAGAACGGCATGCTGGGAATCGGGCCTTATCCTCTGGAAGAAGAGGTGGACCCCGATTTGATCAACGCCGGAAAAGAGACGGTGTCGGTACTGCCCGGATCGTCCTTTTTTTCCAGTGCCGATGCCTTCGCCATGATTCGCGGCGGTCACATCGACCTGAGCATCCTGGGCGCCATGGAGGTTGACGTCCACGGGAGCCTGGCCAACTGGATTATCCCCGGCAAAATGGTCAAAGGCATGGGCGGCGCCATGGACCTGGTGGCCGGTGCAGAGCGTGTCATCGTGGCTATGGAACACACCACCCGCGATGGCCGCCCTAAAATCCTCAAGGCTTGCCGATTGCCGCTGACCGGGGTCGGTGTGGTCGACGCCATTGCCACCGAGTTGGCCTGGATCAGCGTAACCCCAGAGGGGCTGGTACTCGATGAGATCGCCCCTGGCGTTTCCGTTGCCGAGGTCCAGGCAGTGACCGAAGCTCCTTTGATCGTCAGCCCCACGCTCCACACGATGAGCTGAGCTACTCGACCGTATTTCCGCCATTCACCGAGATCTTCTGCCCGGTAATGAATCTGCCTGCATCGCTGGCCAGAAATGCAACCGTATTGGCCACGTCTTCGGCAGTACCCATGTGTTTCATGGGTACTCTCTCGGTGTAGGAATGTATCTCCGCCTGGGTCGAGCCCGCATGGCGTTCGGTGGGAATCCAGCCGGGAGCGACCAGGTTGACGGTGATGCCGTTGGGGCCAAGTTCGCGAGCCCAGGACCGCGTTTGGCCCAACTGTGCGGCTTTGGCCGCTACATAATGAGCGAACATCGGATTGCCGAGTTCGAAGACCTCGCTTCCGATTTGGATGATTCTTCCGAAGCCGCGGCTTTTCATGCCGGCAAGGACTCGCTGCAAGATAAGCAGCGGTGACTTCACAAAAAATTCCAGTTGGTCAAGATAGCGTTCCCACGTCTGCTGTTCGATGGTCAGGAACGGTTGCGGGCCGGTGGCATTGATCACGGCGATATCGATATGTTGGTAAGTTTCTTCAATTGCGCCGATCATCTTCTCGATATCCGCTTCCAGGCGCACATCGGCGTAAAAGGCAGTGGCTTCCCCGCCCTGCCGTTTTATCTGTGCGCATAGTTGCTCGGCGCGGTCTGGCTTGGCGAAGTAATTGACCGCAACCTTTGCGCCTCGGGCGCCCATTTCCAAAGCAATCGCCGCGCCCAACCCGCGTGAAGCGCCGGTAACCAGCGCAGTCCGTCCCTTGAGTGTTTCCATATTGACCTCAGTTTTATTGGTGCTGACCAATGCAAAACGCTAAGGGAGCAGCCGAGTTCTGTCAAACTCTGTCCATCCACCTCCACACATGCCAAGGTGAGCCGCTACAACCTATGGCGACTCGGATACACTGCCCCTATAGAAGGAGCTGCCCTTGCCATTCTTGCGGTATCTGGCCGTTCTGACTTTGCTGTTTGTTCAATGCATCCCTGCGCGCGCCGACAGCCTTAACGAGCTGAGCAACAGTTTCTGGCAATGGAGAGCGCAGGAGCAGCCCTTCAGTGACGACGACATCCCGCGCATCGGCCGGCCGGCCGGTTTTGTTGTCGACTGGTCGCCGCAGATCATCACCCAGCGCCTGCAGCAGCTCGACCGTTTTGAGCAGCGATGGAAGGCTATCGCGCCTTCGGCGCAAACCTCGATCCATGACCAGGTGGACTACCGGCTCCTCGGATCAGCAGTGGCTCGCGTGCGCTGGGAGCTATCCATCGAACAGAGCTGGAAGCGTAACCCGCAGTTCTACGTAGACCAGACCCTGGGCGCAGTCTTCGTTCTTCTACTGCCGCCGCCACCCTTCTCTGCAGCGCGACAGCAGGACATTGTGGCTCGCGTAAGGCAGGTTCCGGCCACGCTGCAGGCTGCCCAGGAGAATCTGACCGATCTGCGACAGCCCTTTATCCAACTGGCTATCGACTCCCTCGATCAGGTCGGCGACCGCTTACAACGCACCGGCAACGCACTCTCACCGCAGCTCACTTCCGCCAACAACCAGGCGCTACAAAAGGCAATCCCCGCGGCGGTAACTGCGCTCACGCAATACCGCGCGTGGCTCACGGCCAAATTGCCCACGGCGCGCAAAGACACGGCCATTGGACGCGACAACTTCCTGTTTTTCCTGCGCAAGGTTGCGCTGGTCCCCTACACACCCGAGCAGTTGCTGGCGATGAGCCAGTCAGGAGTGGAGCCGAGCGGTCGCGTTTGAAACCTACCAGCAGACTCGGCTTGCCGGCCTCCCGCCCGCTCCATTCTTTCCCAGTGCGGCGGCACAAATACAAGCCGAAAAGGCCGATGAAGAGAACGTCCGAGCCTTCCTCGTCGAGCAAAAAATCCTCAACGTGCCTGCGTGGATGAAGCACTACCGCAACCTGCTGCTGCCGGCTTACCTCGAACCATTCCAGGATCTGGGGGAAAACGATGACCTCACCGGACCATCCCGTCTCGATCAGGATGGAACCAGCTACATTCATGTGCCGGGACCGGACCTCGGCTTCTTCAAGCTCTCCCAGGCGCACGATCCGCGCCCCATCCTGGTTCACGAGGGAGTGCCGGGACACTACTTCCAGCTCTGTCTCGGCTGGCACAACTCCGATCCGATCCGTCGCCACTACTACGACTCCGGCGCCAATGAAGGCCTCGGCTTCTACGCCGAGGAGATGATGTTGCAGGCCGGATACTTCGACGACAATCCGAACACCCGCGAGACCATCTACAGCTTCATGCGGTTACGCGCTCTGCGCGTGGAGGTGGACGTGAAGCTGGCGCTGGGCGAGTTCACCCTGCAACAAGGCGCTGATTACCTCGCGCGCACTGTGCCCATGGATGGGCCTACCGCACTCGACGAGGCGGCCTTCTTCGCCAGCACGCCCGGGCAAGGCATCTCCTACCAGATCGGCAAGCTCCAGATCACGCAGCTCCTCGCGGATGCCCGCCGCGCCCAAGGCAAAGATTTTTCCATACTGCAGTTCAACGACTTTGTCTGGAACAACGGCAATGTTCCCATCGCACTGCAGCGCTGGGAACTACTTCAGGACGCTAGCGAAGTCCCGTGACCTAAGCACTCTGCGGATCTGCCATAGAGTGGCTGCCAACGCGGCAAGTCCAGCAGTCCACACCACGAATGCAATATGCACTACCCACGCAGGAGCAACCCCGACTCGCCGCAGAACGAAGGGCAGAAAGTTCCACTCGGTGATGTGGGCGTAGTCCCACGGATCCTCGGTCATAGCGTGGTTGTTCAGACCCCAGGCGTCCATCTTGCCCAAAGCAAAGGCAACGATATTCTTCAGGCGCAAGAAGATCACAAAGGTCGGGTGACCAAGGGTCTCCATCTGGTAAATCTCGAGCGGCAACCAGAAGGCCAGCGACATCACTTGAATCACCGTGCTGATGGCCAACAGCGCCAACCCGATAAACCAAACCGGCTTTGTCAGTTGTGAGCGATGACGCAGCAGTAGGGGAACCGCGAGCAGGGACGCCAATTCAACGGTAGTTGAAACGTAGCGATCGCCCCAGGCGAAGTCGCCGCTCCACACCGTATAGCGGGCGTAAAAACTCAGGTACGCCAATAGGAGCGGACAACTCATGATGGCGTACGCCTTTACATCCGGGCTGAATCGCTTCCAGGCCACGACGCATAGAAGAATCATCAGCACGATCAAAGGATCAAAGAGAAAGATCGACTTCTCCGGAGTAAAGAGCGCCCCGAAAAACCCCACGTGCCAGGGAGTCTCGAAGGGATAATTGGGAGGCAGCGAAGGATTGCGCATCCTGGTTTCGCGGCCAATGATGGTGATGTAGGTAACAAAGACTGCTCCAAATCCAAAGCGGTAAACCTGGTAGAGGCGATCGAGCAATCCAAAAAATAAATACACCGGCAGAGCGATCGCGACGTAGGCTCTGCATCGTTCCCAAAGAGCACGTCCCCGTACCCCTTCGAACCACAGCACCAGCAGTAGAAACAGAGCTCCGGACAGAAGATCTAAGCCGGTCGGCAGGCGGGTCAGCAGATTAAGGCCGAACGCCCCTGAGCCAATCAACAGAGCACGCCGGCTGCCGGTGCGCAACCACTCGTACTGATAGGAGAAGCCTGTCAGGCTCAACAGGAAGATGTAGTTGTTCTCCATCAGGTTCTGTGTGTAATGGAGATGCGTAGTCGCGAGCAGCAGAGCCAGAACGCCCAGCACGGACTGGGTAACGCCGAAATTAAACTGCCTCAGAAAGCGGAAGCAAACCAGCGCCGTCAGCACCGTCAGCAGGATGTTGGTGCTGTAGCTGACGATGATGTCGCGCACGCTGGGATCGGTGTCGTCGTACTGCGCAAAGATGGGGAGGCGTGCGACATAGGCGCCAACCACATCCGCGGGCAAAAAGAGCAGCGACTGGCCGATGCTATACCAGCTCTGCAGCTTCCCCCCGCGGCCGTGAACACCGAATTCAGGAAATTCGTTAGGAAATACCTCGGGTTCGCCAGTCCAAAAAGAATGCGTCGTTTGCAGGCGATGGGTCGTATCAGCAGAGCCCAGCTCGCCGGATTGCACCACGAACGCGATGAGACCGGCGGCCAAAGCCAGCAGGAAAAGCGGGTCACGAAACCAGGATCGAAGAGTCAATACAGCCATTATGACTTAATGTGATTGCTTCCCGGTGAGATCGGTAATCAGCACCACATCGGAACTCCTGCGCGACTGCAACACGGCCAGCTTGCTGGCTGAAGGCGACCACGCAAAACCCGTTTGTCCCTCGTGCGTGGGCTCGGTGAGCAGGTGTGTGGGCGAACCATCGATCGGCTGATACTGCAGGGCATTGCTGCCCTTGGAGACAACCGTTACAACCGCTGCTTTCCCATCGGGAGCAAAGCCGGGGAAGCTGCCCTGCACCATGGCGCTCGTATCCCAGGGAAGCTGGCGCAGCATCTGGTGGGTCGAAACGTCCCAGATCTGAAAGAGGTAAAGTAAGTTTTTGTTAAAGTACGACAGAGCCGACTTGGTGTCACGAGTGAGCGCGAGGGTCCCGAAGCTTTCGATTTCGAGCTCTTTCCTGGGAGCCCCTCCCGATAACGGAACAGACCACAGGGCAACCTCCTCGATATTCTCCTTGGGCCGGGTGGTGAAATAAACCGTCTGGCTGTCCGGAGTACAAAAGGGTCCGCGCGCTATGCCCGACGTGGTCAGCTGGGTAATACCGCTCCCATCTCCATCCATGCGGAACAGGCGCGATTCCCCTGCGCCCTTGGGGATGGCGATAAACAAAACATGGCCATCCGGGCAGGTGTTAATGAACGCGCCGATATCCAGTGTTCCGGTATCGATCGCCTGCAGGGTTCCCGATGAACGATCCAGCTTGCTAATACCCGTACCCCGTGTGATCAGCCACAAATGGTCCTCGTCCGCCCAGGCCAACGATGTGGGAGTGATGCGCAGCGGTGTACTCGAGATCATTGCCCCGCCGTCTCCCTTATAGTAGGCAATACTCGAGTCCACGTTAGTGAGAACGGTTGCCATGGTCTTTCCGTCGAGGGATATGGCCAGCTGGCTATAGGCGTTCACATCATTCGTCAGGGTATGGAACGCGCCGTCAGGAACGCCAACAATGCCGATCTGCCCGCGGTCGGAATGAGCCTTGGTATACAGGACGAGCAGATGTCTTCCGTCAGGTAACCATGCCAGGTCGGTATAGCCGTCGAAGTTAGTGTCATAGGTCATGCCGTTAGGTTGAGCAAGGGTTACCGTCTTTTTCGAGGCGATGTCGAAGACCTTGATGGCCGTATTGGCAGGCCCGCTCGATTCGATCCACGCCATCTGGTTGCCAAGCGGCGACCACACCGGGCTCTGCGCCTGGTTGCCGGAAGTGTAGAGTAGCTGATCGTCGCCGCCGTCCTTGTCGGCCATGTGAACCTCGGACAGGCGGTCCTTGCGATCTGGCGTCCAACGGAGATAGACAAAGTGGCTGCCGTCCGGCGACAGGCTGGGGGCGCTGTCCACATCGTGAATGAGCTGGCGTGGCGTGCCACCAAACACGGGCATCACATAAAGAGAATGCAGAGCGATATTGTCGGCTGTTCCCCGGGTGAAGTAGAGGTAATTCGCATCCGGCGAAAAATTCAACCCGACATACTCGTTAGGGAACGCAGTCAGAATCTGTGTATCCGTATTGGTTGCGATGTTGCGCACCCACAGGGTTCGCTGGCCGCTGTCGTTCTTGATCTCGGCGAGGAACTTGCCGTCGCCGGATAAGGCAATCCTCTCCAGCGTCCCGGTATTTGTTATCTGGCTGAGCGCCACCGTGGTAAAGGGCACAGGACGCGGCCATAGTCGCCAAGCCGCAAATCCTGCGGCGGCCAGCAGCGCGAGGACGATGATTGTTATGGGCAAAGCGCGCGATTTTCTCGCCGGAGGCGGGGCTATGGCTGCTGCGGAAACAACCCCCGCTAATTCATGCAGAGAACCGGAGCCCCCTGCTGCACTTGCATTCGAAGGACCTGACGGCGGCGTGCTACCGCTCACACCTCCAGCCGCGATTGGCCGTCCGGTAGTGCCGCCACTGCTCTTGCGCTGTAATCGTTTCAGGTCGGCGCGCAGCTCGGCCGCCGATTGCAGACGCAGCTCACGGTCCTTTTCCAGAGTCTTGTTAAGGGTCTCCTCAAACTCCGGCGGCAGCTCATGGTTCAGCGAAACCGGCGCCGTCGGGGCATAGTTCAAAATGCGATCGAAGGTAACCGCGGTGGTAGTACCGCTAAACGGATGTTGTCCCGTGGCCAGCTCATATAACACCACGCCCAGCGAAAATACGTCGCTGCGGGGATCGAGCGGCTCACCCCGCGCCTGTTCCGGAGACATGTAGGCAATGGTTCCCACGGCCGCGCCTGGACTGGTCAGCAGATCGTGCGGCTCGGCGAGGGTCGGGTTCCCGTTGTCTCCACCCGTCCCCCGCGCAGCATACCCTTCTTCAATTTTGGCCAGGCCGAAGTCGAGAATCTTTACCTGCCCGGATGGTGATAGGAAGATATTGCCTGGTTTGATATCGCGGTGCAGAATGCCCTTGCGATGTGCCGCATCCAGCGCATCCGCTAACTGCACTCCCAGGTCCAGCAGCCTGGGGTACGGCATGGACCGCCGATAGTAGAGCTTGTCCAGGCTCTGACCTTCCAACAGCTCCATCACGATGAAGGGCTGCCCGCCGCTTTCGTTCAGCTCGTAGATAGTGCAGATGCCGGGATGGTTCAGTGAGGAAGCGGTGCGCGCTTCCCGCCAGAAGCGTTCCAGCGCCGCCGGGTCCTGACGGGTCGCCTCGGGCAGCAACTTGATGGCGACAGACCGCCCCAGCTTCTGGTCTTCAGCCTCGTAGACCACGCCCATTCCGCCCTGGCCCAGGCGCCGGACAATCTTGTAGTGGCCTCGGAGCGTACCGGCAGTCAGTTCTTGCACCCAACTATCATGCAGCCCAGCAAGCAACACGGCAAGCGCGAAACACGGCGCCGCATAACTACGACGGAAAGATAAGTATCAGGTCAAAACAGAACCCAGCTTAACGCATGCCGCCTGCAGCCTGAAGCAAGGATCCGGTGACCCAACGCGCATCGTCGGAGGCGAGGAAGGCAACTACCGACGCGATGTCTTCGGGTGTGCCGACGCGACCCAGCGGTGTGCTTTGCACCATCTGCTTTTCAAAATCACTTCCCTCTACGCCCGATGACTTGAAGCCCTCGGTGGCGACCGGGCCGGGATTCACCGCATTCACTCGGATGTTCTTGGGGCCCAGCTCCTTCGCCAGCACCCGTGTAATCACATCGACCGCACCCTTGGTGCCGCTGTATACCACTGACATAGGCGGCGTCTGCTCGCTGGCAACCGACCCGATATTGATCACGCTGCCGCCTTCTTGTGGGAAGAGCGCGACCCCGGCCTTGGTAGCCAATAGGAGCCCGGTTACATTGGTGCCGTACATGCGTGCGATGTCTTCTTCTGTAACCTGTTCCAGTGGAGCAAAGGCATAAACACCGGCATTGTTCACCAGGATGTCCACTTTCCCGAAGGCCTTCCTGGTTTCGGCAAAGAGCTGATCGACCTCTTTGGCTTTCGCTACGCTGCCACCCACCGCAATCGCCTTACCGCCGGCCTTGGTGATGCCGGCGACTACCTTGTCGGCCCCCTCTTTGCTCGAAGCGTAATTCACCACGACCGACGCGCCTTGCGCCGCAAGCTCCTGTGCAATGCCCGCGCCAATGCCCTTCGATGCGCCCGTAACTACCGCCACTTTACCAGTCAGCTTTCCCATCTCTGTACCTCAATTGATCCTTGTCGAGCCCTTTGACTTGTACGAAATAGATGTCTAATGCTCTCGATTAGACTCAGCAGTTTTGGGAAGAGGAGGCTGCTTCTTAGAACTAACGAGGAGGGGGAACTTCCTAACCCCGCCAACGGAATATACTGGACCAGAGCGTAACGGGGAGTATTCGTGAAACGGGATGCAAATGTTCTGACGAAGGCGCTGGGCTGGGGACTGCTTTTCTGCTGCGCTTTTATGCCGTCTTACGCGCAACAAGCCGCTCCGCAGGAACCGGCGCAACACGAGCAATACTCCGAATTGCCGGCGGGCGCGGGAAAGAACACCCTGATTCGCGTGTGCAGCAAGTGTCACTCCCCGGATAATGTGATCGCGAATGGGCAAGACCGCGCCGGTTGGGAAAATACCATTACCAAGATGGCGGGATTCGGAGCGGAAGGCTCCGACGAGGAATTTACCGCGATCCTGGACTACCTGGTGAAAAACTTTCCCCCCGTAACCACCGTCCATGTGAACCAGGCCACAGCAGCAGAGCTCGAAAGCGGACTAGGGCTCTCCACGACTGAGGCCGAGGCCGTCATTGAGTATCGAAAAAAGAACGGAGACTTCAAGTCCCTTGACGACCTGAAGAAGGTTCCGGATGTGGATGCCAAAAAGCTCGATGCCAAGAAGGATCGCCTGGCTTTTTAACCTGTTCATTCCGGCCACACGATTGACTCCGGTATACGCTCCGCAGTTTGCAGCAATACCCAGTACTCAGTTTCCAATCGTCCCTTGGCGGGAATCCAACGGTAGGTAGGGACATCGAATAACCGCCCCCGATCTACCGTTTGACGACGTGATTCGGGCACCGGCGCCACCCCGAATTCCAGGCCCAGGGTTGTGGTGCGGCCGTTCCAGGGTGGGGTCGTGCGGCTACAGTTTTCCTGCCACATCCCTAACCACGGGAAATCCTCGCGCTTCCAGATGTAGGCCAGCGCGAGATGAAATGCGGGCGAAAAGGCAACGAAGAATTCATCCTGGCGTTGTCTGTCCCCGAGATGCGAGGTGTATTCGCTCGAAGCCGGGGCAGCGCTGAGAGTGCGCAGGTCAGCGACACCTCCAGCGGAAAGAGGAGCCATTGGCCAATCAAACTCCGCACCCTGCTTCAGATGCATGTTAGCTCCGAAATCTAGCTCGGAGACCTTGGAGCGGGTTACCGAAGCCCGCAGCTGCGTTGTTCCCTTCTCGATGAATGGCGGACCCAGGGTTACATGCTCCGTCCATCCGATAGGACGATCCCACGCAGCAAGATTCTCCACAGATTCCCGAATCCTCAACCCGCGGTCGCGGAGTTCGATGGAGCGCTCGAAATTAAGTTGGGCGAGCGGAAGGTGAGCCTTTGAAATGACAATACCCGCGCGGTCGCTTATCTCATACGGAACCACAGAGCCCTCGCCATGCACGGTCAACCCGGCAGCAGCTTCTTCAGCAGACGGACCGCCAAAAAAATCGAGGCAAAGATTGTGGCCCATGATTCCGGCCAGAAGCTTGGCCTCTGCGTCCGCTCCATACTCCGGATGCTTGCTTGAACTCATAGGTGGATGGCTCGATCGAAGGCCACGGGGGAATCCAAAGAGGACTGACGCCAGCCTGCTTGTCAAAAATCTCGGCGATGTGACCACCCTCTCGCAAAAGGGTGACGCGCAGATGGTCGTTTTCGATTGCCACCGCATGGCGGCCTCTAAAGATCGTTGCAGGCACAGAGACTCCTAAGGCAATGTTTTCAACCATACGTTGCGGTGCGAGATCTTCACCACTCCAGGGCCTTCAATCTCAAATGCGATCAGGCCTTTGGACTCGCTGAACGTGGGGTCATTGTCGACCAGAACAGCCATCACGTGGCCGTTGACGATATGGATGAGCGTGTTTCCATCGGCGATCACCTCGAACTGATTCCAATCGCCCATCTTGATGAAAGACTTGAGATCGTCGGAACTCCCCAGGGTGGCCAGCAGACGTGGATGCTTGCCCTGATTGGTTTCGACCATCTGGCCCCGCCATGCCACGATCCCGCGCGGGCTGCTCTGTTCGTAGAGTTGGCCGGTGTACTTATTGGCATAATCGAAATCGGCCTGGTAGCCCTTTATGTTCCACTTGGCAAATTTTTGCGCCAGCGGGTTTCGCAGTTGCGCCGGCGTAGGCGGGACGTTGAGACTGCGATATTGGATTCCGCCATTCGCCCCCGTGCCCTCGAGCTTCATCTCCACTCTCAGGTCGAAGTTGGCTGGCTGGCCTCCGCGCCAGATAATGTTCGTCGTGCCCGAAGGATGCTCGGGGCTCGATTCGGCCACCAGGGAGCCATCTTCCACGTGCCATATTTCAGAGGACCCGTCCCACCCGTTCAATGTCTTGCCATCGAAAATCTGGGTGAACCCTTCGTGATCGTTGAAGTCGATCGGATCCGGTTGAGTGAAGCCGCCGCCGGCTTTATGTGCAGGAGCTTGCTGAGCAGACGACCGGAGGGATAGATCAGGAATAGACAGATCAAAACTAGGACGGGCGGTCTCATAGATTTCCTCCTCACACTCCAGCAACCTTCTCCCATTGCCTGGTCTTTGCCGATTTCAACACCGCATCGGTTACGTAATCCGTGGCCGTGCCGTCCGCGAACGTGGGCGCCACTCGTTCCCCCTTGCCGGTTCCCTGAAGGAAGTCGGCTACCTGGTGAATGAAGGTGTGCTCGTAGCCAATTTGCAGCCCGGGGACCCACCAGTTTTTCATGTAGGGATGATCGCCGTCACTGATGTGCACGCTTTTCCATCCCCGCAGGCGCCCTTCGTCGCGGTGATCGAAATACTCCAGCCGGTGCAGGTCATGGAGATCCCAACCGGCAGAGGCCTTCTCTCCATTCACTTCCAGGCTAAACAGCGCCTTGTGACCGCGAGCATAGCGCGTGGCCTCGAAGGTGGCCATCGATCCGTTGGCGAAGCGGCATAGGAATGCGGATGCATCGTCGATCGCCACGGGCTCAACTTTGCCGGTGAGATTGTGCTTGCGTTCCTTGATGAAGGTTTCCGTCATGGCTGTTACTTCCACGATGGGCCCGTTCAGCCACAGGGCCATGTCGATGTTGTGGGCCAGCAAGTCGCCGGTGACTCCGCTGCCCGCGATGGAGACATCCAAGCGCCACAGCCCTTCACCGCCCTGGGGCAGGTCGCTCGAGATGGTCCAGTCCTGCAGGAAATTGGAGCGGTAGTGGAAGATACGTCCGAAGCGTCCTTCGTCGAGTAACTGCTTTAACAGGACGACCGCCGGCACGCGGCGATAGTTGTACCAGACCATGTTGGGCACGTTGGCGGCTTCGACTGCGTCCGTCATGGCTTTCGCTTCCGCCCCGGTTCGTCCTAGCGGCTTTTCGCACATCACCATCTTGCCCGCCTTGGCGGCGGCAATGGCAATCTCGGCGTGGGTGTTGTTGGGGCTGGCGATATCGATCAGGTCGATATCCTTCCGCTCTACCAGGGCGCGCCAATCAGTCTCCACGGATTGATAGCCCCAGTTTTCCGCGAAGCCTTTTACGCGCTCTGCGCTGCGCGCGCAGACAGCCTTGAGCACCGGCTGGTAGGGTACGTCGAAAAAGCGCGGCGCCTGCAGGAAGGCGTTGGAGTGCGTGCGCCCCATGAAGCCGTATCCGATCAGGCCAACATTCAGATTCTTCCGCGCCATCGTAGTCCTTCGAAACTTTCCATCGAGGTTGGTGGTATCCCACATCTCGCGAAAAACGAGCGAGATGTGGGGCACCCGTCATTTGTTACTTCCGACAAAGTAAAACGTATCCGGTACGTGTCTTTCCGGACCTCCGACAGAAGAAGCGGAGCTAGTCCCAGCCGTGGGCGTTGCGCACGGCTATCAGCGTTCCCAGTATGTCTTTCCAGGTCTTTGCAGCCATCATGGTCGCATTGGGAAACATGCAACCATCCCAGCAGATGTGCTCATAGGCCCGGGTCGGGGCTCCCGTTTCATCGCGCATCCAGAGACCGGCGACGGCGATGATATCCATTTTGCCTTTTGGATCGCCGACCACACAGTGGCGGCCGGTCTTATCGTGCGAACCTGAGCCGCTTACGGTGCCGTCGTTCTGGGCCACATGAAAGTCGATCGTCCAGGGCCGCAGGGCGTCGGTCACTTTGCGCAGCGCCTCCATCAGGACGTCCTGCTGCGACCAATCGAAGTTTTCCGGCAACAGACGATCTTCCGCGGCGTTATACCCCAACGTGTACAGGAGAGAGTGCGCCATGTCCGCCTGAAAGCCCAGGGTCTTGGGCCGGTTCACCATTTCCAGCAGTTCGACCATTCGCTTCCAGCTGTGCATGCCTCCCCAGCAGATCTCGCCCTCGGCGGCGAGGCGCTCGCCGTAGCCTTCGGCGATGATGCTGGCCTCACGAAACGTCTGCGCGATGAGCTTGGTGTTGGCAACCGGATCCTTGGCCCAATCTGCCGGCGAGGCGGCGGAATCAATGCGAATCACCCCGTAGCGGCGAATGCCAAGGTCACGCAGCTTCTTGCCGATGGCACAGGCCTTTTTTACCTGGGTCAGAAATGCTTTCCGCTCCTGCCTCAGAACCCATGGCAGAGCCGCCACCGGTCGGTGGCCATACGGGGGCAACCAGTGAACCGACTACCAGGTTGCGCTTGGCGATACTGTCCGTAAGATGCTTTAGCTCGTCTTCGGTGGAGTCGATGCTGGTGTGCGGCAAGGACAAGAACAGATCGACTCCATCGAAGCGGATGCCGTCGACCTCGGCTTGCGCCGTCAGGTCTAGCATGGTTTCAAGATCGATGAATGGTTCCGAGTCCGGTCCCTTGCCCACCAGGCCTGGCCACATCGCGTTATGGATCGCGGGTTTGGTCACGGTTACTCAACCTTTTTTTATCAGGGGTTTTGCATCCGGATTGCCGGGCCCGAAATGCTTCAGCATAACGAGCGGGTCGGACGCGCTTGGGTTTTCAATGCGCACGCCTGCTTTAGCAACATCCGCAGTGACGAACACTTCGTCTTCCGTCATCTCTCCGAAACGGATCATGGAAGGAGTCGACAACGCCTGGCCGGCCAGTGTTCCGTAGCCCTGGGTCACGATCACCCCGTAGGCCGCGCTATCCACGACGGTCGCGCTCCGCTTGGGCAGGATGGTCAATTCCTTGGCCGAGTAGTAGGGCGTGCCATACGTAATCCACTTCTCGACGTAACCCTCGGCGTTCATGGACTCGACCGGGTTCACCGGGCGGGGGAAGGTCTTGTTGCTCTCCCCGAACCGCGGATTCACATTGGCTTCCCAATCGAGCATGCTGATCAGGAAGTCGAGGTCCTTCTTATGCTCGTCGGGGACGTCCTTGGTGAGCAGGTCCCAACCGACGATGCGTCCTTCCACCTCGGACTGGAACATGGCAAATACATCGCTGTTCACCTGCGGCTCGTAGGTCACGAGCGATCCCGGAGCGTGCAGAATGCCGGGGTTGATTTGCCAGCCCGCACCGGGCTCCAGACGATACGCACGGGCGTGAAAGATAATTCCGTTGTCGCCCTGATTCCATTTTTCCAGGCAGCGGCGGATGTCTTCCTTGGTCGTGCCCGGCTCCAGGCCCATGTAGGTGTGGGGAAAATTGTTCTGCACCTGGTTGTATTGCGGAGGGAAGTAATAGGCTTCCGGCTTTCCCTTCTGCCCTACGAGCTTGGCGAAGGGATCGCTCTGGTGCATATGGTGGGGAATGGGGCCCATGTTGTCGAAGAACTTGCACAGCAGGTTCCAGCCGCCTTCGCGCTCCATTACGTCGGCGCCCAGCAACAGGTCTCCGGCAACCTCGACCGCTTCTTTTAGCAGGAATTTGCCGCCACTCTTAGGCCGGACGTAACTCAGCCCCTCGTCGGGCAGGGTGTCCGGTCCATTCGATGCCTTGGTGGTCGAGGAAAACCAGCGCTCGTTGATGCCGCCGCGGTGGCCGCCGAAGGCGTAGAGATCGTCCGGGTGGAGCTTCAACCTGCGTCCGGGAATCATGAACGATCGGGGCACCCAGCAGGGTTCCAACCGCAATATGCCTGCGCCGGCGTCGATGGCTTCTTTTATCTGGGCTCTGGTCCGCATTGACTGCCTTATCTCGCGCCTACTAGTGCTCCAGCGGAATGCCGAAGGAGTAGAGCGTGTTGTCGTGGGTGGTGAAGAATACATGACCGTCGCCAACAGACATACCGGCCAGGTGGGTATAGGTTCCGATTGCGTCGCCGCTGGAATACAGTTCCTTGCCGGTCGCGGCATCGAGAGCGTAGAGAGTGGCGTGGGCGGATCTATCGCCTCCGTCGAGGGCAAAGACCACGCCGTTGGCGATGGCCGGGGGCGCCGGATTTTTGAGATCGCGAGAGATCCAACTGGGAGTCAGCACCGGGTGCCCGTCTTTCTCTTCCACCTTGAAGGCCACGATGCTGCCGTGCGTTGCTGTGCCGTTGGTGGTGGCAAATTTCGCATCGGGCGCCACCGGGCCGTCTATCGACAGCGAACACCCAGGTGGCGCCGGATTTATCCTGCCAACTCGCCAGGCTCTCCCAGGCGCCGCGCTTGGCCGACTCAGCAACCTTGTCTGTCTGGAACAAAGGGGTGTGATGATCGGCTCCGCCTAACGAGGCGCTATCCAGTAAAACGAGCGTGCCGTCTTTTCCCGGAGCAGCGATCAGTTCCTTATCCTTCAGGGTAAAGACTACCGGTGTGGCATTGAGTGTCTTGCTTTTCGCGGCGTCGGACGGGGTATACCAGTCCTTCACCTTCAGGTCTTTTGCGTTGAGCGCTACCACGCTATTGGCATAGAGGCCGGCAGCGGGATCATCCGGCCCGGTGCCGGTCATTATGTACGCGGTGCCGTCGGGTCCGATGGCCGGCCCGGTCAAACCAGCCACGCTCAGTTTCTGTGCTTTATAGCTGCTGACGGTGTAGTCCGGTGTGTTCAGGTCGATGGACCAAATGGCATCGGCAACATTTTTGCAACCGGAGCCCGCAGCGGTGTAGACGATTTTGTCGTCCATGTTGAGCCCGAAGGAGCTTCCACCGGGCGCGGGGAAAAACTTTACCGGCGGGGCATAGTCCAGCCCGGTGGCCATGATCTGTTCGTGCAGGTAGCCATCACCGGTCAAAACATAGACGCCTCTCAACCCGAAATATCCGCCTCCAGCGGCAGCGCCCACGCGGCGCGCGGAAGGGGCGAGCGGTTCCTCAGGAGGGGGAGGCGTTGCTGGGCGAGGAGTGGCCGGCTTGTGGCCGCCGAAATGAATGACTTGCGGAGCTTCGGCGACGACCTGAATGTTCGACCCGCTACAAGCCTGGTGCGGGAGCTTGAAGTCCTTCTGCCAAACCAGTGTTCCCAGTTCGGAGTCCACCGCATACAAGGTGTTTGCGTCGGCCCAGAGGGCTAGGTCTTTGAAGCCGCGGCCGGTGATCAGGCCGGGAAAGAGAATGGGCTCGCTGAAAGACGATGATTTCGCGGACCCGGTGCCGAGCTTGAGCTTCCATAGAAACTTGAAATCTTTGCCCACGGTCGCGGTGGTGATTTCTGTTTCCGCCTTCTGCCAGTTGTTATGTGCCGCGTCGGCATCGGGTGCGGTCCAGAACCCACGAGGAGCGCCTTGCGCGTGGGCTACGCCCGACACTAACATCGCGCCCGCAAAACCAAGGGTCAGGGGGCATGGCGAGCAATCTACGCATTAATCAATCTTCCTCATGGAGTTTTCACTCCAGGCCAAAGCAGTAAATGGTCCCGTCGAAGGTGCCAAAGATCACGCGGCCCCCAGCGACGGCGATGCCGGCCTGATGCAAAAACGAAGTCACCTGGTCTCCACTGGAGTAGAGCTCCTTGCCGGTCATGGCATCGAGCGCGTAGAGCTTGGCCGGAATGGAGTTCTTGATCCTTGCTTCGTAGCTGAACAGTCCGCCTTGCACGTCGTCGGCCTGGGCAGTGAACTCACCCGCCGCGAGTACAAAGACGACACCATTGGCGACCACAGGAGGCTCGGCGGTCATCATGTCGCGCGAGAGCCAGGCCGGAGCCAGCTCCATTTTTCCACGCTGTGTCTTTCAACTTGAGCGCGATTACGCCGCCATTGGGAGTTGGGCCGTAGGAGACGGGAAAGTCCACCGCCACCGGGCCGCCAATGGGCGCCAACACCCAGCGCGTGCCATCCGGGCTCTCCCAGCTGGCAAAGCTGCCCCAGGTGCCTTCGGTCTGAAAATTCACGTTCTTGTTGGAAACCAGGGGGCTGCGATAGAGAGGCGTTTCGTGGTCCGGGCCGCCCAGCGATTTGCTGTCCATCAGGAAATAGCGGCCTTCCTTGCCTGAGCCAACCAGGAGATCCCGTCCCTTGATAAGGAAAGACGACGGGAGTGGTGTTCATGTCCAGGTCTCGCTTGGTCAGCCACGCGTGGTTGCTGGGGGTGTAATAGTCCTTGAGCGTCAGATTGTCGTTGGAGGAGGTATAGGCCTCCACGGTGGTCGATAACTTTCCATGCGGCGACGTCGTAAGCGCCGTCTCCGGTCTCAAAGTAGATGGTTCCGTCGGCGCCGATCGCGGGACCGGCGGTGCCGAAGATTCCGCCCTGCGGAGGAGTGGAATTAAAGGCCTTCTTGTTGGCCAGGTCGACGGCATACAACTCATTGGGCACCCCGTGGCAGGCTTGCCCGCTCACGGTGTAGACAATGTTGTTCACCAGGTTCAGGCCGTACGCTTTGCCGTAAGGCGCGGGCAACATCTGGATTGGCGGGCCGGTTTCGTCGCCGGTTGCCAGGTCCAGGGTGCGCAGGTAGCCGTCGTTGCCGAGGACATAGACGAAGCGCTGCGCCGCACCGGCCGGGGTAACCACGGGGGTCGCAGTCAACGCATTGTTGCAAATGAAACCGGCGCCCTGCCCCGGCTCCTCGGGCTTGTCTGACGCCCACTTCAGGTGCTTCTGCCAGAGCAGCGTGCCGCTGGCGGCATCGACTGCATAGACGTCATCGGAGGAGCCGGCCAGAATTGCCACCGTTTTCACCCCGCCGCCCGCGTTCACGCCGGCAACGATGAGTGGCTCGCGAAACGACTGCATCCCCATTGGCTTGTTATCGGTCTTCAGCTTCCAAAGCAGGCGGATGTTTTTGGCGTTGTCGACGGTAATTTTGGTTTCGTTTCTCTGCCACCCGTCGCGCTGCTGGTCGAAACTGCCGGTTGGCCACTCGGGAGCGCCAGTGGATTGGGCCTGGACTTGAAACTGGGCCGCGGCCAGCCCTGAAGCTGCCAAACCGAGGCAAATGCGTGCCACACGAGAAAGCACCTTCACGCTGCGAACAATATCAATAAGGAAACATTGTGTCAAAACGCCAAGGGACCCGGATCTCCCGTACGCTGCACTGGAAATGTCCGCGTGTGCGGCTTTCATTAAGGAAAGCCGCAGGAAGTGCGCCGAAGTCACAAGCTGCACGGGAGGTCCGGGGGAACGTCGCGATGTGGGGCGTCGTATCATGACCTTGTGCACTTCTGAATTGGAGGAAGCATGTCCACAGCCGCCAATCACCCGGGCGCCTTCGCCTCTCCTGCTGGCGTCGCCGGCGCTCAGGTACAGGCTCGCCGCAGCACCATTCCCTGGTACATCTGGGCCGGTGTGGTGGCGATTACGTCGTCCTCCATTGGGGGCGCCTGGGACGTCTCCTGGCACCGGTCCATCGGCCGCGATACTTTCTGGACCCCGGCGCACATGGCCATCCAGGCCTGCGGCGTGGTCGCTGCCATCATCTGCGCCTGGCTGGTGGTCAAGTGCACTTTTTTTCGCGACCCTGAGTTGACGGCCGCGTCGGTCAGTGTTTTTGGACTGCGCGCCCCGCTGGGCGTCTTCCTCGCCGGCTGGGGAGGGATCGCCATGCTCACCTCGGCTCCCTTCGATAACTGGTGGCATAACGCTTATGGCCTGGATGTCAAGATCGTCAGCCCGCCTCATGCATTGCTCATCCTCGGCCTGCGCGGCATTTCTATGGGAGTCATGTTTCTCATTCTGGCGGCGATGAATCGTGCCGCCGATGTCGATGCGGGCGGTTTTCAAGCGCCTGCAGCGGCTCTTTCTTTATGTTGCGGGCCTCGCGATCATTGGCCAGATGTTCTTTCTGCAGGAGTACACCTGGGACGTCGAGCTGCACCAGGCGGCTGCCTATATCGCCATGGGGATCGCGCTGCCCTTCTTCTTTGCCGCTTTCTGGCAGTCATCAAGGTCGCGCTGGGCTGCGACTGCGACGGCTACCGTGTATACCGTGTTTGTCATTGCCGAAATCCTCATCCTTCCGCTCTTTCCCGCTCAGCCCAAGCTTGGCCCGGTGTTCTACCCCGTGACGCATCTCGTTCCGGCGAAGTTTCCTATCCTGATCGTGGTGCCTGCGCTGGCGCTCGATCTGCTGTGGCAGCGGGTGAAGAATTGGAAACCGTGGCAGATTGCCCTGGTCTCCGGCGTGCTTTTCATCGCCGTCCTCACCGCTGTGGAATGGAACTTTGCCAAGTTCCTGCTTTCTGACGCCAGCAAGAACCGCTTCTTCGGCACCATCTATTTCCAGTACAACTCACGCGCCGATGGCTTCGATCGCTTGCGCCAGTGGTTTCATCCCGATCAGGGGTTGGTTCTCTACGCCGGTCTGTTGCGAGCTGCGGTCTACGCTTCCATCTCCGCGTGGCTGGGGCTGCTTTTCGGCCGCTGGATGCGTGGTGTACAGCGATGAAGTTAGGGCGCTCCTGGTTCACCTTCTTTCTTTCTCTTGCCCTGGTTCTGCCGGCGCACGCGCATATCGGAAGCAAGGATGTGTACGAACAGGTGAACGCGGGACCGTACAAGCTGTTCGTCACCATTCGCACGCCCAACGTGATTCCGGGCGTGGCCACGATTGAAGTGCGAAGCTCCGGGAGCCGCGGTTAGCTCCATCCGCATCACCCCAACCCCGCTCACCGGCGAAGCCTCTAAACACCCGCCCAGCTCTGACCCCATGAAGCCTTCGGCCGACGACCCGGCCTTTTTTACCGGCTCGCTTTGGCTGATGGCTCCCGGCTCGTGGGAGGTGCACTTCGATCTCGATGGGCCGTCGGGCAAGGCCAGCAGCAGCGTTCCGGTGCCGGCGATGCCGCTTTCCATACTGCCCATGCAGCGCCCGCTGGGCATCATGCTCGCAG
The DNA here is from genome assembly GCA_963785315.1 of uncultured Acidobacteriaceae bacterium. Lineage (GTDB taxonomy): Bacteria > Acidobacteriota > Terriglobia > Terriglobales > Acidobacteriaceae > PALSA-350. The sequence goes on from CAWAUX010000014.1 coordinate 328,338, forward strand.
TGCTCGGCGTCCTGCTGATGATTGGAATCGTGGGCATCGTTGCGGCCGCCGTTGGTCAATCGCGTCTCAGCCCTGGCGTGGCGGGCGGCCCAGCAGCACGCCGGCGGGCGCTGGTGGCCGGGCTTATCACCCTGGCGGTCACGGCCCTGATCGTCTATGGCGGTTACAAGTGGTGGAACGTCGAGGCCAGGGCTTACGCTGCGGACATTTATCACCCGCTTAGCCTGAGCCCCACGCTCTCCGGCAATACTCTCGACTGAAGATAGGTAACTACGACAGCGACACGAAGCACACCTTCCGGACGCTTTCCGACGACGAGCTGCTGCCGGATCACGGCCACCTGATGCACCTTTACGCTATACGGCAACCGGATATGGATGCAGTCTTCCATCTGCATCCGGCGCCGGTTTCCGCCAAACATCTGCGGATGACCCTGCCCTCGATGCCTGCGGGTACCTACCGGCTCTACGCAGACATTGTTCATGCAAATGGTTTTCCTGAAACCCTTACCGCTGAGCTGGTGGTTCCGCCGGGCCTGCCGTCTGCTCCGCTGGCGGCAGAAGACGCTTCGGGTGCGCCGCCGGCGCTGTCGCAGGGTGAGCTGGGAACAGCGTATAAGCTGCCCGACGGCTACACCATGGTTTGGGACCGCCCCACCGAGCTCAGCGCCAATACCGGCTACAGCTTTCGCTTCCGGCTGCTGGACGCTGCCGGTCAGCCTGCTGCCGATGTGCGGCCTTACCTGGGGATGGCCGGGCACGCGGCGTTCGTCAAGACGGACGGCACGGTTTTTGCCCACACGCATCCAGAGGGCTCTGCCGCCATGCAAGCCATGATGCTTGCCAATGGCGGTTCGGGGGAGATGGCGGACGCCGGCGCGATGGGCGGCATGGACATGTCCGCGACGGGGCACCACGACGCGGCTGAGTCTGCAGAGAACCTCCCGCCCATGGTTGAGTTTCCTTACGGCTTTCCCTCGCCGGGCCGGTATCGCATCTTCATCCAGATGAAGCATGCGAGCACGGTCGAGACGGGCGTCTTCGATGCAGAGGTGCACTGAGGCGGTCCCTTCTAGAAGTGGTGAGCGTATTGAATGTTGCAAAGGTAACCCTCCTCGCAGGTTTAGCTGCAAGTCATCGACCTCAGAACTTGCCCGATTAGCGCCACCAGGGCTTCTAAAGCCCGACTTTATTTGCAAGGACCGCCCCCGCGGGTTTAAAAACCCGCTACCCCGGACTGAAGTCCGGGGCTGGCACAGCTCGACTAAAATCCGCGTCTACCCAAAGCGAGTTTTTCCGCAGCCTGTGAAGTCCCGGGCTGGCACAGTTCGACTAAAGCCCGCGTCTACCCAACAGCGAGTTTTTCCGCAGCCTGTGAAGTCCGGGGCTCGCACAGCTCGACTAAAATCCGCGTCTACCCAAAGCGAGTTTTTCCGCAGCCTGTGAAGTCCCGGGGCTCGCACAGTTCGACTAAAGCCCAGATCTAATCAACAGCAAGTTTTTTTCCGCAGCCACTGAAGTCCGGGGCTGGCACAGTTCGACTAAAGCCCGGGTCTACCCAAAAGCGAGTTTTTTCCGCAGCCTGTGAAGTCCCGGGGCTGGCACGGGTTTTAATGCCGTACTGCGCTAAGTCCTTTGTTTGACGAAGGTGCTCAAAATTTCTGCATAAAAAACACACGTACCAATGATCATCTTGCCCCCTGGGCGCCTTGTGGCTCTTCCTCGTTAGCGGGCAAAGACCAATACCAGGAGCCAGTTTTTCCGTCTTTGGCGCTGGTGATACCGAGATCAAATTTGCAGCGCCGCAGGGTGGCGACGGAAACTCCGTCGCGTTGCGCGTCGATTTCAAGGCTGTATTGAGAGCGGACGCCGGCCTGCAAACTCTGGCGCAACCATTCGGCCGCAAACTTGCGTTTGGGCTGGCCGGCCCCGATGGGGCGGTCAGTGAGCAGTTCCTCTGGAGTGAGCTTGCTGAGGCCGGTCCAGGCGAAGCGCCCCGCGTCGTCAATCCTGTATCCGAGAGCGGGAGCGAGGGGACCCAAATTGGATTTGACCTGCAGCAGTGCGGAACAGGACGGCGCGTCGGGCGAACTCCCGGCCAGAAACTCTGTGCGGACGGCTCCTGACAGCTCCATGGAGCGCATGGTTCTGGAACCACCACGCTTACTGAGATGGCGGACGAAGAGAATACAGCAGCGATGGCGATGGGCCAGCAGTGCGAGGCTGTCGAGCACTGCGTTTCGCCGGCCAGGGCGGACGTTTGCACCAAAATAGCTATGCAAGGGATCGACAACCAGCAGGCGCGCACGGGTTCGCTGGAGCGCATCTTCCAGGACCGGAATATCGTGGAGACTCAGGGAGGTAGATTGCTCAGCAGAATCGGAGACGACCCCACGTAACAACAACAGACGCGTGGCATCGCCATCAAGCTCTGCGAAGCGGGGGCGAACTACTTCAGAAAATGCGTTCTGTGTCGAGGCGTAAAGAACCGTGCACGGTTCGAAGGCTTCGCTGCTGAACGGCACTCGGCCACGACTGAGCGCGGCTGCGATGGCCAGAGCGACCCACGTCTTCCCCGCTCCGGGGTCGCCGGACAGCATGGCTAACGTGCCCGACGCGAGCCTGTCTTTCCAGAGCCATTCGACGGGCCGGGGTTGGACATCAGAGAGACAGACGATGTCCGCATGCCGTTTGGCGGCGGTTGGAGGGGATGGTACCGATGGCGTTTCGGGGACGGGCGGTGCTTGCCGCAGGTCTTCCTCGGGACTGAGGATTTCCGCATCCCCGGAGATAGGGATGGAGAGAGGAAGGTCGTGGGTAGGCTCAGCCGGAGGGCGAGCCCCTGGTTGCGGACTGAAGGGCCGGCCGGGGAAGATCGATCCGGGGCGTGGTCTATTGAACGTCATCAAGCTGCTCCTCCCATGTAGAGGCTTCTGCTATCGCGGTTTCACGATTTCTTTGTCCGATCCAGGCCTGAGTGACGTGGGCTTTCCTGGTGAGCTGACCCCCAGGGGTAGTTCACTGGATACACCTATCGTGAAACCGACAAAAGGGATGGACACTATATAGATGCCATCTGTGATGGTTTCGGTTAGGAGAACTAGTTTTCAGATGCAGTTACCAAATCTCAGGAGCGCAGATTACTTCTCACTCGTTCCCGGCAAAACTCTGCGCCGAGTTCTTGAACATGTTGTTCGATCAATGCCCGCACCGCTGGATCGTAGCGCACGTCGGCAAATGACGCGCCACAGCCGGTCGAGATCTGCCGGGTCGACAAAGAGGATGTATGCCGTCAAGACATCCCATTGAAACATGGGGATATTAATCGCGTATTCAATAGACAAATGAAGCAGCAGCCCCAGCAGCAGTAACGGATAGCGGAATCGGCGGAACCAGATGAGGGTTCCCAGGCAAAGCTCCAAGGCCATGATGCACCAGGCGCCAGTCTTGAGTATCACCGGATACTGGAACCATCCGGGTAGAGGGAAGCGCGCAACGGCATGGAAATGAGTTACGTAATAGAGTGCAGTCCCATTTCGCCACGGAGCCCCCTTCATCTTCCACGCAAACGAGACGAGATAGAGTAATGCCAGTTCGAACTGGATCATCCGTTGAGCCCACGGGGCTGTTGGAGATAGCCCGGGTCCTTCCAGACGTTTGCGCACCCGGATAAGACGGTCCAAAGAGAGGGCTGCTCCAGCCGGCGCAAACATAAGGAAGAAGCCGACGACGCGCAGGAAAGTGTCCCCACTGTGGTCGATAAAGAGATTTCTCTGCTCTATGGAAGCGAGGCAGAGGAAAACAGCCACACTACTCACTCGGGTCCATAAACCTATCGTCAGCAGCACGGCGAAACCCAGGGAAATCCAAAAAAATGCTGCGATCCAACGATCCTCCTGGGGCATAAGAGTGAATAGGTTCAGACGTACACCGGGTTCCACAGCCCTCATGGTGGACAGGGTTACCCAGCCATGTACACCAAACCACTCAAGCCAGTCGGGGTGCAGCAGGATGAGCGTCGCGCAGACGCAGAGACCATAGAAGATACGGAACAGCGCAATGGGAAGGGGCGATTGCGGTGCAAAAAAGAACTTATCCCAGGCCTCTCGGACCTCGCGCAGACTCATTTAAGATCCTCTGGCTCAACGTAATCGTCATAAAAGACGAATGGCCTGGGGGCCGGTTCGCGCGTCTCATCCGCTCCAGGCGTGATATCCGTCTGGTATTGCACCAGTAATACTTTTTCCGGGGGGTCAGTTGGGCTGTTGAACGACCGCGCAATATGCTTCGCAATGTCAGGCAATATTACGGCATTGTTCGGTTGCAACATGACTTCGGAAAATTTGCGGTATCTCTCTTTAAAATACCGCTGGCTGTAACTAAGTTCCTCCATTCGGGGAAAGGCCCAGACGTGGATGTGGCGATCCTGGGTCACCACGGCAGCCTTGACATAAGAGTTGGCGGTTGGCGGATTGGGAGCGAAGGTGTCCCAGGATTGGAAGAGGCCGCTCCATAGCATATAAGGACGGACAAGCCCTCTGATCGCCACTACCGGCCAAAAGGTTGTGGGGGCGGCCCAACACGTGATGGCAATCAAGTGAAACAGGATAAAAGCGCTGATCGCACCGCGAAGAAACGCCGGCGATTGTGAATTGTCCGCCTGCCCAGGAGCCACCGCTTTTTTCTTTTTCTGACGAGCACTACTCATGTTCATTGCTCTTTCTTGCCTGGGTTTATTGACGCATTGGGGATGCTGTTCGCTCAGGCCTGTCCGGGAGCGCCCACCCGTGTGAGGCTCACGCAGCCCTAGAAAGTATAAAGGTGTCGGTGATGTCTGAGGGGCGGCGGGACGGTGTAACACGCACCCGGACGATGTAAACGATATTTACAATGGCTTTCAGGAGGCCCTTTGGCCATCAAACGAGCTACAGTCCTGCGGAAGGCTAAAGGCGAATACCACCACGGGGACCTGAAGACCAGTCTCAAGGAGGCAGCGCTTCGTCTGGTGCGAGACAGGGGCCCGAGAGGCTTTTCACTGAATGAGGCCTCGCGGCTCGCCGGTGTCTCGGTTGCTGCGCCTTATCGCCACTTTGACGATAAGGACGCGTTGCTCGCTGAGATCGCCCGGGATGGATATGAGCTTCTGGAGCGCGATCTATACAAGTCCGTGGAAAAGGGCGGCAGCCTTCGAGACCAGATTGTTGCGTCTGGAATGGCTTATTTGCGCTTCGCGCGAAACCATGCGGATTACTTCAGTGTGATGTTTCAATCCGGCCTCGATCGATCGAAATATCCCGAGATCGAACGCTCGGAAAAGGCCGGCTTGGGAGTGATTCTCCATCTAGCGAAGCAGTATGAACGCACGCCGGAACTGGCAGAGGTACGTGCAGTCTCCGCCTGGGCGCTTGTCCATGGACTGGCAGGGCTCGATCACGATGGCGCGCTCAGTTCCGCCGCGGGGAAAGCTCGGACTCTGGAACAGCTCCGGCCGATCCTCGAGCGCTTTGTGGATCAGCCCTACAACTAACCTGGAAGGCTCTGCAAATTTTCATGCGACCGGTGAATCGATGCATACATCCAATCCAATGTAAACGATGTTAACATTGGAAAAGAGAGACGATATGTATCACGCCATAGTGAAGCAGATTACCAGGAAGAACTTTGAACGAGTGAATCAGAAGGACTTCGACGCCTTGGTCAAAGACTGCGTCCCCGGCGTTCATCATCGCTTTTACGGGTCTCATGCCCTGAGCGGTGAGCGACATGGCCGTGAGGCAGTTCGCCACTGGTTCGAGCGTCTGGGACGCCTGGCCCCACGACTTACTCTTACCGTCCATGACGTCTGGGTGAAGGGACTGCCCCACGACACCACGATCATCATGCGGTGGTCCGCAAAAGGCACCCCTATCGACGGTTCGCCTTACAAGAACCATGGCGTACACATCCTCAAGATGCGTTGGTTCAAGATTGTCGATATCGACGCGTATGAGGATTCTCAGGCAGTAGCGGAGAATCTCAAGCTCCAGGCAGCCCATGGAGTAGAGGAAGCTGCGGAGCCACCGATCGTGAGCTGATGCCCCTCGAGCACAATGGTTGATCGCAGTCGCATTCCCTCCAAAGCAGCTAAAGCATCGACGATGCCTTACCAGGTTTGCTCAAGCACAGGTGTGTTTTCTGTGCGCAACGGGGCTTGATGGCTCTGGCCCCTTCCACCCAATTCAACACAACCACGAAGGAGTAACAGGGTTATGAACATGACAGGCAACACCATTCTCATTACCGGAGGCGGCTCGGGCATTGGCCGCGGACTCGCAGAAGCATTTCACAAGCTGGGAAATAAGGTCATCATCGCGGGCCGCCGGAAGGACGTTCTGGAGAAGACAACGAGCGCGAACCCCGGCATGAGCTCAATTTTCCTGGATATCGATGACCCGGCGGCCATCCTCGCGTTCGCGAAGAAGGTTGTCGCCGAGCATCCTGCGCTCAATGTGCTGATCAACAATTCGGGCATCATGCGTCTTGAAGACCTGGTCAACCACCCCGAAGACCTGTCGGTGCCTGAGGCCACCGTCACCACAAATTTGCTGGGTCCCATTCGTCTGACCTCGGCCCTACTGCCTCATCTTACGAAGCAGAGCCACGCGGCCATTATGAACGTGACGTCAGGATTGGCGTTTGCACCGTTGGCGTTTGCACCTGTGTATTCGGCGACCAAGGCCGCGCTTCACTCCTGGACAGAGTCGCTGCGCTACCAATTAGACAGGACGGGGACACAGGTCATCGAGTTGGTGCCACCCTATGTTCAGACCGAGCTTACCGGTTCTCGTCAAGCCAGTGATCCGATAGCGATGCCGCTCAATGACTTCATCGCGGAGTCGATTCAGATTCTCCAGTCCCAGCCAGGGGTCGCTGAAGTTATCGTCGAAAACGCCAAGGTGCAGCGGTTTGCCACTGAAAATGGAACAGAAGGTTACAACGCCCTGGTCAAGGAATTCAACGATGCAGTTGCCAAAATGATGTCGGCATAACTGCTCCCTCGAGAAGGCTCGGATGTGTTCAGTATGGCGCATCCGGGCCCCCCTCCCTAATGATTACGTGCTCGGCCGGAGCAGCTCGGACGGTGCACAGCGTATCACTGCGCTATACGCCGGAGGTTGGCCATGGATCATCTCGCTACTCATATCCGAGATTCTGTCATGTCCTGCTCGAAGGGTGGCCCGAGGGTTCCTGCGAGTCGCATTTTCGATAAAATCCCCCGTCGGACTAGCCAGGCAGGAGCAAGTTACCGCAAAATCCCGTTTCACGGGCCCACCGATCCGAGCGTAGCTCACGGAGGCGTTGTTGTCGCTTCGATAGCAACAGTGGTCTCGGTCTGTCACGGGTAAGCTTTGTCGACAGCGTCCTTGATTTGTTTGAAGAGCGGTATCTCCGGGGTGTTGAGTCCGTCCCTACTTGATTGCATCCAGATTCGCGCGCCGCGCCCGCCTTCGGGTCTCACTGCGTACACAAAGAGGAAGTCATCCGGAGATCCAAGCTCACCGGATGCTCCGATCTCTGTTCCGGAGTTTGGGTATCGAGCCGGATCCCGGTTTGGGTCTTGATCAGGTGTCTGGGCGACTGGAGTCCGCGCGCCAATATGGCCCCCTGCAAACACCTTCGCGGCGGCGAGGCGGCTCTTGCGCACCACGAAAACCAAGTCCGCGTCCTGTCTCCGGATGGTCAGCGCGTATCGGTTCCACGCCTGAAGGGCGTGTCTCACATCCGCAATAGCCTGGCGATCTTCAGGATAAAGTCGAGGGTTGAACTCATCTCCATCGACCGCCTCCACGTACACATAGCGGGCCTGGCGGAACAAGGCAGGGAAGTCGGAATCTTTCTTCTTACTCTGCGCGGGACCTGGGAAAAACAGGAGAAGAAGCAATAGGCAAGATAGGCAGCGCCTCATGGAATCCCCCTCTGCCGTTCGTGCGACGGCTGGGTCTTGTTCGCATAAAAGCATACTCTTCCCGGGGTATAGTGCGGACGTCTTGCGAAGTCGGGCTGTCGGTAACTTCCCCATCCCGGACGGGTCAGGGCAGGTAAGTTACCGGAAACCCCGTTTTCAAGGAACGCCCCTTTTCGGAGCGGTGTCTAATCGGGTATGCGTAGTTTGGCCTCAGAATTTCTGCAGTCGATCTGCATGATGGGTCTCGTCGCGTTATACCAAGTCGCAATCGCGCAGAACTCTTCTCCAATGCACCCCGTTAGCACCTCATCGGTCACAGTCATCGAGATTGCGCCAACGTGGAATGGAACTATGCAGTCGTCCGACGCCGTAGTAACGATTTTGAGAGCGACGAGAGGTTTCTCGAGAAGCTGGGACCCCTTGGCGCTTGCGCCCGAAAACAATGTCCTGGGACTCGCCCCCCATCGCACAGATCTTCTCGCGCAGCAGCCTTCAACAGTCGCCTCCGATCAGAAGCCCTCACAGGACATCGTTCCCATAGACAAAGTGATGGCGCTTCTGTCGGCCGTAGCTTCGCCCGCTCGACTCAAGCCCGAATTGTCCAACCTCAGGTATCTCCTCAGCGTGGCTTGCGGAACATGCGCCGAACGCCGCAAGAAATGCCGGTAGTCTAGGCGAACCGAACGATGCGCGGCAGCAAGAGTTTTTCCGAAGATCATTCACCGACCTGGACCTGATCGAAAAGCTGCTTCCGAGGATCTTGGGAGCCAGCTGGACTGATGACCCTGTTTCGGTGAGGGTCAAAATCAAATTCATGGATGGAATGACATGGACTGCGGCGACTAGGAGTCAGCCTTCCTTCATGCTCCCGTGGACTATTCAACGAGATGGGCAGAGCTTCCAATCTTTCAATGCTGACATCTCCAGAGCGGTCGCAGCGCTGCTTCCTAAGGGAGTCGTGAATAGAGAGCGGCTGGCAGGCGCTGGGCTGGACCGACTGATTGAGGAATCAATGGAGCCAACCATCAAGAACCAATGGCAGCAAATTGGAGCTGAAGATCAAGCCGGACCCGCATTGACTCTCCTGCGCCAGCATTATGCTATTTGTTCGGTCGGAAGTCTCCGATCACATCTCGTTGTCCTTTGGACCCGACTCCTATCAACCCTCAAATAGACGGACGAACCTTCAAGCCGATGTGCGTCGGCAGAGCTTTCCGTCCAATCTGGTAGTCGCGACCGTCTTTCCTATTGAAGCTGGGAATGTTGTCGGAATCGATGACTTCCTCATTAACGGGGGCAAGTACGAGGGAATCGTTCTTACGAATCCGTGGCTTATGGCCTCGCTCAAGAAACACAGCGACTTGGGTGCATCGCGCTCATATTTGTTAAGAACACATCCATGAGCGACAAGGCCTTGCGCATCTTTTCAACTGATATGCACACCCTTAAAAGGGATGATCTTGCAAGGGAAGTGTCGGAGCATCGATCAGAGGTCGCACTGTTGAACTACTACGGGAACTACCTAATCGTCTTCCCCGATCATCACGCAATAATCTGGCGATGGGGGAGGTACGCAGTCTGTTCACCTGGCCCGCCCGACTTTCCGAAGACAGCACGATGCGACGAGTACCCTACTGTCACTGAAGGATGCGTAGCCGCGCAGATCGATCAATCCAGAGACTTCTCCTCTGCGACTAAAGCCAGATCAGAGCCGCCGCTGTTGACTCAAAACATGCGCATGCGTCCGCCGCCCGGCGGCTTGGTTCAAAGTCACGTTTTCGGTAAATTCCCCCGGCCAACGGTCGGGGCGGGCAAGTTCAGAGCTATCCAAATTAGCCGGTTGGTCGTTGAGTTGATTTTATTGGACAAGATCGTGTCGCGACCGATTTTGGGAAATCAGGTTGGGTAGCAGAGCGGTAGAGTTCGAAATGTTCAGTGGTCCGTTTGAAGTGTGGGTAATATACAGAACCCAAAAAGTGCCGCACCTACGGCGCTCAGATCATCTTCCGGATTGATTCCCAGCCCTTCCGGGCTGGGCTTACGTTTGGCGGGGCGGCCCTCCGGGCCTAGGGAGCGGAGACGTTCTCTTCTGCTGTTCTCTCGCGAAGGACTCATGAGGCATTCGCATTGCCAGCGCTAAACCCGGGTTACTGGACGCGACCGCGTGTGCGGCTTTCGTTAAGGAAAGGCGCAAGAAGCGCGCCGGGGAAGCGCGCGGTGAGAGAGTTGAGACTCTTTCACGGAGCGCTCAAACACTCCTCCCCCAGGCATCTTCTGACGCAGATGTGCACCGAGTCTCAGCTATATCCGGTTTGGATGAAAGCGACGTAGCGTTCAAGCGCGCCCAGGTGGTCCCGATCGGACCGCAAGCCGACGTAGCCGTCGGGGCGAACCGCGAGGAGTGTGATTCCTTCGATCCCCAGGAGAGAAGCCTCGGCGGGCTCCAAGCGTCCGACCTTGCCCCGGACATCGGGGCCGGAACTGAGAGTCACCGCTGTTTCAAACAGCGTTGAATCTTTCACATGGTTCTGCAGGATGGCGTGGAGATCCAACAACGTCGTTGTGTTTGCTGTAGGCCCACCTAGAAGGATGAGAGTACTGCCCGCGCGTTGGCCAAGCGCATGAAGCCAGGAAGCACCTGCTTCGGGCATTCGAACCGGAACGTTGTCGGGCAAGCGATATCCGGCTGCGAAACTGCTGTTTGCATCGCCGAAGACAATCGGAGAGTGCGCGTAGTCGATGTTCAGTTCGGTCTCGGCCACGATTTCGTGGTGCAGGGTTTTTGGGTCTGCGATGGTAGCTTTGATGGCCAGGTTACGACTCTTGCATTCGGTTGGGTCGGCCATGGTCAGTGTATGTTCTGAGGCATCGCCGGATTTGGTTACGAGCTCCGCAACCGGCCGGCGTTCCATTTCGTAGCTATCGAGCAGCGTCTCGTGGGCAGCACCTTGATGGACAAGAGCAAGTTTCCAAGCCAGGTTGAAGGCGTCCTGCAGGCCGCAGTTCATGCCATGCCCTTCGGATGGGGAACACAGATGCGCCGCGTCGCCGGCTAGAAAGATGGGGCCGGATCGATACTTCGTCGCCATCCTGGTGTGGCAGTAGAAGCGCGCCGGATTTTCTACGTCAACGAAAGAGGCAGATGGTGCGTAGCGGCGCAAGGTAGACGCCGCATCGGCGATGAGATCAGAGTTCTCCGAACTTGGCCGAAGATAAACGCGCCAGCGGTGGCCAGGGAGCGCAGTGAGGATGATCGGAAGCCGGTCGAGATAGACAACGGTCGCTTCGAACGTGTCGGCCCACCCCTCGATCGACGCATCGAAGACGGCCCACGGCTTCACGATGTCGTGGCCCTCAAAGCCAATGCCACTCAGGTCGCGGGTTACACTGTGGATGCCGTCGCAGCCCACCAGCCAGCGGGCTTCCACCTGGTAGCGACTCCCGTCGCGCTCGATCTCTGCCAGGACGAGGTTGCTGGAGCTCCTGGTCAACCCAATCAAGCGGGAAGATCGATTGACCTCACCACCGTATTGATGGAGATAGCCGGTGAGGATGGACTCGGTGACCTCCTCAGAGAGGCCAACATTGAAGCCATATCTGCTGCCACAACTGGAGAGGTCCATTGTCCCAAGCAGCTCGCCGCCGGCGTAAATCTTCAGCAGGCGTTGTCTGCATCCGGCATCGAGAAATTTCTCGACCAATCCGAGCGACTCGAAGATTTGCAGGGAGCGCGGATGAATGACGGTCGCCCGGTCCCAGTGAAGCGGCGCAGGCCGGGCATCGATCAGATGGCACGGCACCCGTCTACGGTTCAGCTCTGAAGCAAGGAGAAGGCCCGTGGGGCCTGCTCCGACAGCCAGGACGACGGTTTGATGGCTTGCCATTGCGGTCACTGGCTCCGGGGAAGGATTGCCCAAACGATAGGGCCGTGGTCAGGCGTTGTCAACCAGGTTTCCAGCGGTTTCCCATGCGTTATTTGGATTTTGACGGAAGACGCGTAAAGTGAACCAGGCAAAAGCGGCCACCGGCGAATAGAAAGCAGTTCTTGTCTCGTACGCGCCGGAGAAATGAATCTCTATCTTGATGCAGTGTGCAGTGTTGTAGACCCACGCCGCCAAGCTGAAGCCTCACGCGAAGAAGGGAGGCCATCTCACCGCGTATACTGGGTGGAAATTTGGTGAGCCCATGGCAATCGTCCCTGGCAGGCGTCTCGGCCCCTATGAAATTCTGTCCGCGATTGGAGCGGGCGCCATGGGTGAGGTTTATCGGGCCCGGGACACGAAACTCGGCCGGGATGTGGCGCTGAAGCTGCTTACCGAAGAGTTCGAGCGAGAACCCGATCGCATGGCGCGGTTCGAGGGCGAAGCCAAATTTCTCGCCTCGCTGAATCACCCCAATATCGCTGCAATTTACGGCTTCGAAGACTCAGGTAACACCCGCGCTCTGGTGATGGAGTTAGTGGAAGGTCCAACGCTCGCAGACCGCATCCAACAGGGCGCCATCGCAATGGACGAAGCGCTGCCGCTTGCAAAACAGATCTGCGAAGCACTCGAATACGCGCACGAACGTGGCATCATCCACCGGGACCTCAAGCCTGCGAATATCAAGCTGGCCAGTAACGACAAGCTAACGAACAACAACGTGGTGAAGGTTCTTGACTTTGGTTTGGCGAAGGCAATTCAAGGCGATCCCTCCACCACGGACGTCTCGAGCTCACCAGCGATCAGCACCATGGCCACGCATGCGGGTATTATTCTGGGCACGGCGGCCTATATGTCGCCGCAACAGGCACAAAGCAAACCAATCGATCAGCGTACCGATATCTGGGCCTTCGGGTGCGTGTTTTACGAAATGCTGACGGGTCAACCGCCGTTCCACGGCGAAACATTGACGGATACGCTCGCGGCGGTGCTCAAGGAAGATCCGGATTGGTCACGGCTTCCGGCCACCACGCAGCCGCGGGTTCGCGAACTCTTGCAGCGCTGCCTCAAGAAAGAGGTCAAGCAGAGATTGCAAGCCATTGGCGACGCACGCATCGTGCTGCAAGAGGTCGTCTCCGGCGCACCGCAGGACAACTCGTTCGGAACCGTCGCGCAGCCAGCGAAACAGCGGCGCGGTTGGTTGCCTTGGGCTGTTAGCGCCCTGCTCTTCGTCACTCTCGCGCCGATCGCGTTCTTGTATTTCCGCGGCACGGCTCCAGCGGCCGAGCCGGTGCGCTTCCAAATTCCCATGCCTGCGATCAGTCACTCGTTCACGCTTTCGCCCGATGGCCGTCGCCTGGCCTTCATTGCCCCTGGTGTGGATGGGCGCAATCTCATATGGATTCGTGCATTGGATGCGCTGGAAGCGCGCCCACTGCCGGGCACAGAGAATGCTTCAGCGCCACCGGTCTTCTGGTCCCCGGACAGCCGGCTAATCGCGTTTCAAGCAGGAAGTATGCTGAGGAAAATCGACCTTACGGGCGCACCTCCGCAAGATATTTGCGAAACCCAGGCCCTGGTGTTGGGCGGTTCCTGGAACCGGAAAGGCATCATCATTTTCGGCACGACCGGGACAGGCATCATGCAGGTTGCGGCGGCTGGGGGCGTAGCCACCCGGCTGACAACTGCGGCGGGACGCAACCAGGTCCACGTGTTTCCGTCTTTTCTGCCCGACGGGCGGCATTTTGTTTATCTGCGAGAGTCAGAAAACCCCGGGGTTTCCCTTGGCTCACTCGACGCCAAACCTGAGCAAGATCCAAAAACATTCCTCGCCACTCCGCTCATGCCGATATATGCGCCTTCTGCGGACGGCGCCCGGGGCCGATTGCTTTTTATGCGGGGAGGTACGCTGATGGCTCAGTCCTTCGATTCCCGCCTGCTGGAGTTGGTCGGCGAACCCAGTGCAGTGGCTGACAAAGTTGGCAGCTTGTTTCTTTCGGGGAGTTTTTCGGTCTCCGCGAACGGTGTCCTGGCCTATCGGAGGGCGAAGGCGCCTTCCGCATTAACCTGGTACGACAGGCAAGGCAAAGTTCTCAGCGTCGCTCGGGAGCCCGGTGCAAATACTTACACCGTCGCCTTATCGCCGGATGGAACGCGAGTCGCCACCACCCGCGTCGCAAGTGTGACGGGCCCGACCCAAGGAATCTGGTTACATGATTTCGGCCGGAGCGTGAGCGCCCGATTGACATTTGATGTTGATCCAGATTCCGCGCCCGTGTGGTCACCTGACGGCAGCCGTATCGCCTTTGCTGCGACTCGCGCCGGTGGAGATGGTCTGTATCAGAAGAATTCGAACGGCGCGGGAAAGGAAGAGGTCTTGATCCCTCCGACGAACAGCTTCAAGATCTCCAACGATTGGTCACGCGACGGACGCTTCCTGCTCTATACCATCCAGGATCCGAAAACCAAGAATGATTTATGGGTCGCGCCTCTGACAGCGGACGGGCAGCTCGCGGGGCCGCCCGCGCCGTTCGCCAATACGGAGTTTAGCGAGCAACAGGGCCAATTCTCCCCAGACGGCCGTTGGATAGCCTACGTATCGGATGAGTCCGGCAGGCCCGAAGTCCATGTCCAACCGTTTCCCGTGCCCGCCGGGGGTGGCAGCAAAACATTGATCTCCCGCGATGGCGGCACCCAGCCTCGCTGGCGGCGGGATGGAAAGGAACTGTTCTATGTTTCCCCGGACGGCAAAATGATGGCGGTGGACGTGATTAGTGGACAAGCATTCAAGAGTAGCGTCCCCAGAGTTCTGTTCCAGGCGCCTATCTATGGCGATGACTCTTCCCCGAGTCTTTTCCGTTGGGATACCACTGCCGATGGTAAGCGGTTCCTCGTCGATACGATGGAGTCCTCCCCCGAGCCGCTCACTGTGGTGCTGAATTGGATGGCAGGAGTGAAGATGACACCGCTCAAAAACTAGGTCTCCCGGGTAACATCCGAGCATGAACCGCCCGTGGAAGCACGCCAGCGGTTTCCAGCGGTTTCCCTTGCGTTATTTGGATTTTGAGTTCGGATTTTTTTTGCCTGGAGACTATTATTCAGGCCAAGGCTCTGCGATATTCTTTCGCTTGTGCGGAACTTAAACGGGCGAGTACGGTAGTCCACCAGGTAACCGTAATTTCGAAGGAAAATACGATGTCAACCATTGAAACTCAGATTTGGAAGAGCGCAAGACTCACCATCGAACGCGATAAAAGCGAAACGCTGGGCACGATCTTTCGATTTTTTGGACCATTCACCGGGCGAGATATGTACAACTCGCTGTCTCCCGACGCCTTTCGCAACATCTTCGAGTCGACGCCCGATCACGAGCAACCGACCGCATACGTGTTTGACCTGACTGAGGTTCCATACCTGGATTCGACCGGCCTCGGCATGTTGGCCAGCCTTTACGTCCGGTGTCAGAGCAAAGGGATTCGGCTGAGCATCACAGGCGTGAATCCTCGGGTTCAGGAATTGTTCAGGATCACGGGAATGTCGACCGTGCTGCCGATCGCCGCAACGCCAACCGAATCATGATTCTCAAACAGTACTATCTGGGCTGCCTGGCTCATGCCTCTTACCTGCTGGGGGATGAGGCCAGCTCGACCGCGATCATTGTCGATCCGCAGCGCGATATCCAACAGTACGTGGTGGACGCGGAGAGATGGGGCCTAACGATCCGCCATGTCTTTTTGACCCATTTCCATGCCGACTTTATCGCCGGGCATCTGGAGCTGCGCGACCGCTGCGGCGCCAGCATTTATCTTGGCAGCCGAGCCAGAGCGGAATATGCCTTTGTGCCCATGGCGGATGGAGAGACACTCGAGTTTCCGGGTCTGCGCCTGCAGGTTCTGGAGACGCCGGGCCACACCATCGAGTCCATCTCGATCCTGGTATTTGATCTGAAGAAAGACCCGGCAAAGCCGCACGCCGTTCTCACCGGGGATACGTTGTTTATCGGCGACGTTGGGCGGCCTGACCTGCGGGCCTCGCTGGGATGGACCGCTAACGATCTAGGCGCGCATCTCTACGACTCGCTGCACAACAAGCTGCTGACGCTGCCTGATGAGACATTGGTCTATCCCGCGCATGGCGCAGGGTCGCTTTGCGGTAAGCAGCTTTCGTCGGACACGGTTTCCTCGCTGGGCGATCAGCGGCGGATGAATTACGCGCTGCAGCCGATGTCGAAAGACGAATTTATTCGCCTGGTTACCGCCGACCAACCGGATGCTCCGCAGTACTTTACTTACGACGCCATACTGAACACACGCGAGCGGGTAACGCTGGACAGCAACCTGGAGAGGGTTCTGCAACCTGTTTCGCTGGATGAGGTACTCCGGCTGGGAGACGCGGGTGCGCAGTTGCTGGATGTGCGGGATGCCGCGGAATTTGCCAAAGGGCACCTGGTTGGCAGCATCAACATTGGGTTGGGGGGGCAATACGCGACGTGGGCCGGCACCCTGTTGGATCGCGTCCGGCCGATTGTGATTATTGCCGAGCCGGGACGGGAGCAGGAAGCTGCCTTACGCCTGGGGCGCATCGGATTCGATCACTTGAGAGGCTATCTGGACGGCGGAATGGCCGCACTCGCCGACCGGCCGGACCTGGTTTGGCCGACGGAACGGGTCAGCGCGGCGACGATTGCGGAAGAATTGGAGGGCGGTGAACCTCCAATCGTCCTGGATATACGGAATCCCAGCGAGTGGAAAGCCAAACATATAGCGGAAAGCCTGAATATTCCCCTCAACCACATGCAGGAGCGCATCGCAGAAGTTCCGCGCGGCCGTCGTATCGCTGTGCACTGCGCGGGGGGATACCGATCCTCGATTGCCGTCAGTATTCTGCACCAATATGGCATTACCAATTTGATCGAGATGGCGGGCGGACTCGCCGCCTGGGACGCCGCCAAACTTCCGGTTGTTTCGGAGACGTGACCTTACAACCAGCGCGTAAGCTGTAGGCATGACGAACCCTATCCTCGGTGCGGGTCTACACGGTATCGGTGCGTTCAGCTCGGCTCTTTGCTATACCCCGCAAAAGAAGACGAAGGCATGGTCCTGGCAGACCTATTGGATGGCGCAGGCGGCCGTATGTTGGCTGATCCTGCCAGTCATTGTCGCCGCCTTGACTACGCCGCATCTTGTCTCAGTGCTTCGCGAGTCTCCGCGTGACGCCATGGTGCGCTCATCTCTGCTTGGTTTGTGCTACGGGGTGGGGGGAACTGCTTTTGGAGTAGCGATCCGCTACCTCGGGTTCTCCATGACATACGCCTTGTCCGTGGGAATTTCCTGTGTCCTGGGAACGCTTTTGCCTCCGCTGATGGCAAGCCAGCTCGGCGGCCTGTTGCAACGCACGGGAAGCACATGGGTTTTCTCCGGGATCGCCATCGCAACTGCCGGCATTTTTGCGTCTGGAATTGCCGGGAAGCTGCGCGACACGGACCAGGCTGGATCGACATCAATCACTGTTGCAGAGCGGACGGGCTTGACCAAGGGGCTGCTTTTCGCCCTGGTCGCCGGTGTGCTGTCTGCAGTCTTCGGCCTGGCCCTGGCTGCGGGGCAGCCAATCGCAGATGTCGCGGCGAGATATGGCGCGGGGAAATTCCAGGGCAATGTCATCCTCATCTTCGCCTGTGGGGGAGCTTTCGTCAGCACCGCGATCTTTTGTCTTTACCTTCACTGGAAAGACAAGTCGCTGCGCGAATATGTGTCTTTTGCCGACGGTCCGGCACGCAATCTTCTGGCGGCGAATTTCGCACTTGCCGTAGTTACAGGCCTGTTGTGGTATGGACAGTTCTTTTTCTATGGTATGGCACACACCTACATGGGGCTGTACCGGTTCACTAGCTGGGCTCTGCACATGTCGATGCTGGTGCTTTTTAGCGCCTTCGTAGGGGTTTTCTTAAAGGAGTGGAACGGCTGCCGTCGCAGTACCCAGTTGGTTTTGTTCAGCTCGTTCGCAGCGCTGGTGGTCGCGGTTGGATTTATCACTTACGGCAGCTACCTGGGCGGCGGGTAGAGGCTTGGGAGCCACGCTTTGTTTAATGAAGAGGAATGTGAGGTTCGGCCGGGAGAGACCACCAGAGGCTCTCACAATAGGCGACCTCAGCGCGCTTAGCAGAAGCGTGATTTCGAAGGACGATCCAACCGACGGTCACCAGGTCGAGGCCCGAGAACGAGATCCGATTCATGTGGGAGCTCCATTATCCAAGTAGCGCGGGTCAACACCGATTAGTCAGATGCAGAAACTCAACTGCTAGTACACCGGCGGAGCGGCCTTTTTGGCGGCCCAGCTTGCTGAATGCGTTCCCCCCAGGATTTCATCCTGGGGTATTTTCAGCCGTCCCTACGGGACTAAATTTGGAGAGGATAGTTCTCACACACGCTCTTTAGCCCCGGCTTCCATTAGGCGGCTGTGATAACGTCGGCTCTGGAATGTTGCCTGCACCGTAAGGGACTCGGACGTTCTTCACCTCGATTCAGCCCCGAAGCAACTCCGATCGAAACCCCGCGGCTAAAGCCGGAGGAGAATAGTCCTACGCGAACCGCTCGGCTTGAAAGCCGAGCTCCCCGGCATAAATGCGGGGGCTCCCACCACCCAATTTGGACAAGTCTGAAGCTGTTAGCCGCTCGTCACAGCTGCTACACTTCAGGGCCATGAGCACATCCAGAAAATTTGCCCACGATGACATCGTCAAGGTGGTCAAGACGGGCGAGACCGGGATAGTCAAAAGTTTCCACGAGGACGAGAACGGATGTGTTTACGGCGTACAGCTTGGCGAGCCCGCCATAGAGACCGCTGTGCCTGAAGACTCGCTTGAACTGGTGAAGATCGCCAATGACGATGAGACTGGGTTTGCCGTGCGCTACATTTCCTAGTGAGTCTTCACGGGTAGTCCTGGGCTGATCTCAGCCATAGTTAGCCAAATTAGTTAAGGTCGACTCTGTTGATTATTGGCCTTGACCGGTCATACATAGATGCGCCCTTTTAGCGTTGCCAGCGCTAAAGCGCTCCTCCCCCCGCATAAATGCGGGGGCTTCCACGTTGATGGCGGATCTGCGGGCGCCCCGCTGGGATTGCTACTCGCCTCGCAGGGCCAGCATGGGATCAGTTCTGGCTGCCCGTCTGGCCGGTAGAGCCGAGGAGGCGAGCGCCAACAGCAGCATGGCGAGGGCGGCAAGGGAAAGCACGACCGGATCGAATGGGCTCACCTCAAATAGAAAAGAACGTAATAGGCGGGACGCGGCCAGCGCTCCAAGCAAGCCTAAGGCACAACCAACAGCCGCAAGTTTTATGCCGGAAGCGAGGATGAGCGCGAGCACACCCGATCGCTGACAGCCCAGGGCCATGCGGAGAGCCATTTCCTGTTCGCGCAAGGCGACGGAAAAGGCAATGATGCTGTAGATGCCGAGCACACTCAGTAACACAGCGACCAGGGCAAAGCACGAGATCAGTACGGTGTTGAAACGGCGCGGCGCTTCGCTGTCGGCGATGGCGTGTTCCATGGTTTGGATGTGGTAGAGCCGCAATTGCGGGTCGATCCCGTGCACGGTCGCGCGCAACGCATTCTCCATCTGCTCGGGCTCCGCGTGGGTGCGGAGCACGATGTAACCGCTGTCGGCGTTTACTTCTCCGGCGCTGGCGAAATCTCCTTCGGAGATGGGGGTCTGGTCGACCGGCTGATAGAACTGGTCCGGTGTTCTTTCATCCGGAGATCCCATTTTGATGCTATCGACCACGCCGACGACGGTCATCCAGGGAGTCCTGGTCTCCTGCATACCGCGGCGAAATCTCTTGCCGATGGGGTCCTGGCCGGGCCAGTAGCGTTCGGCCAAACTGCTGTTCACCAGGGCCACTAATTGGGAGCCGGCATTATCTGCCTCGGTAAAGGTTCGCCCGCGCAGCAGGCGGATGCCCAGCGCCTGGAGGGGATCGCCGCGCAGCAGTGACGTCATGGCCTGGTTCAGCCCTGCTCCCTTGGGAGGGACGTAGCCTTCGATGGTGATCGCGGGACCTTCCCAGTCGCCAGTGGAAGGCAGGACTGTCGTGATGCCAACCGCTTCCACACCCGGCAACTGGCGAAGGTTGCGCAGCACTTGCTCGTTGAACGTGTCGATGCTTGCCTGGTTTCGATACTGATAGCTGGGCAGAACGTAGACCGCGGTGAGGGTGTGGTCGGGACGGAAACCTACGTCCACCGCGCGCATCTTTTCAAAGCTGCGCAGGAGCAAGCCCGAGGAGGTGAGCAGCACGAGAGCGATGGCGATCTCCGCGGCGACCAGCACGGAACGCAGACGGGCGTGACCGCTGCCGGTGGTGCCGGTGCGGCCGCTTTCCTTCAGGGTTCCGTTGACGCTGGTGTGGATGGCGGCGAAGGCAGGGGCCAGTCCGCAGAGCAGGCCGGTGAGCACCGCGAGTACCAGGGCGAAGGCCATCACAGGCCAGTTGAGACCGATCTCATGAATGCGTGGGAGGGTTTCCGGCAACAGGCTTATACCCAGGCGTAGGGCGGCTGCGGCTAATGCCAGGCCTACGAGACCACCGGCGAGGGAGAGCACCATGCTTTCTACGATGGCCTGGCGGAGTAAGGTTGCGGCGCGCGCGCCGAGGGCGAGGCGGACGGCGATCTCCCTGCGCCTGCGGATGGAACGCACCAGGAGGAGGCCGGCCAGGTTGGCGCAGGCGATGAGCAGGATGACGACCACGGCAAAGAATAAGGTGCGTACCATGGGGCGCGCTTCCTGGACCGTGTCCTCGTGGAGCGGTATGACGGCTGCATCAATGCGGAGGCTGCGCATGAAGGCTGGGTAGTCGCGCACGGTCGCCTGGGCTACCCGCTCGGCGTCGCTCTGCGCCTGCTCGGGCGTGATGCCGGGCTTCAAGCGGGCTACCATGCGAAAGTCCCACGAGGCGGCGCTGCCGGCCAGGAATTCTTCCGGTTGCAGGCGCAGGGGAACCCATAACTGGCTGGCGTCCAGATGCCCGGGCAAGAGGGGGAATTCGAAATTGCGCGGCATGACGCCGATGACGATGTAGGGATTGCGATCGAGAAGGATGGTGGTTCCGAGGACGTTGGCCTTGCCCTGGTAATGGCTCTGCCACAAGCTGTAACTGAGTACGACCACCGATTGCTGTTGTTCGTCTTCGGCCTGGGTGAAGGTGCGGCCGAGGAGCGGCGCGACCTGGAGAGTGGGAAAGACCTCACCGCTCATGCGAACGCCATAGACTCTTTCGGGGGCGCCTGTGGTGGTCAGATCATAGTGTTTTGGCCTGTAGGCCCCGAGGTGGGTAAAGCTGTGGGTGTCGCGCATGTAGTTGCGAACGTCCGCCGCGGCGGCTCTAGGCCGGGCGTTCATTTCGTTGGAGCCCTCGAGGGTATCTCCCAGAATGACCAGGCGCTCCGGGGCGGGGAAAGGCAGTGGGCGGAGGAGAACACCGGCGACAATGGAAAAGATGGCGGTGGTGGCTCCGATGCCCAGGGCGAGCATCAGGATGGCGGTGATGGTGAATCCTGGCGAGTTACGCAGCTGGCGGAGGGTGTAGCGCGTGTCCTGCAGGGTCTGCGCCAGCCCTTGGTAGGAGCGCTCGTTGCGGTGCATTTGCTTGGCCTGCTCGACGCCCCCGTAGGCGCGCCTGGCGGCTTGTCGCGCTTGCTCTGGAGCCATGCCCTGGCGGAGATAGTCGTCCTCTAATAACGCGAGATGCGCGGCGATTTCTTTGGCCAGGTCTGCTTCTTCCCGCGAGTTGGTAAAGAGCCGGGAAAGCTTCAGGAAGACGCGTCTGAGTTGCTTCATGGCTATGACTCCTCTAATAAGAGCCGCTCTACCAGGGCCGCCATGGTTCTCCACTTCTGTGTTTCGGCGCCCAGGGCTTTTTGTCCGGCTTTGGTGATTTCGTAGAATTTTGCTTCGCGATTGTTTTCGGTCTTGCCCCAGGTTCCTTTGATCCACCCGTATTGCTCCAGCCGGACTAAGGCCGGATAGAGGGTTCCCTGGTTGAGATTGAGAAGACTGTCGGAGATTTGCTGGAGACGCGTGGCAATTTGATAGGCGTGCTGGGAACCCATGGTGGCCAGGGTGCGCAAGACTATGAGATCAAGCGTGCCCTGAAGTAGTTGGATTGATTCCTTTTCTTTACTAGGCATCCAAGTGGTCTCCGTAAGAGACAGAATGACCCTGTTTCACTTGGGTGTCAAGTGGAGTAGCGCGTTGTTTCTTCGTCGATTAGGGTAAAGGGCATGTCCCGGGACTGGGGGCGCTGGGACCAGGCTGGGGGTAGAGGCAGGGAGTTCTCACCAGGGCTAAAAGCCCGGTCATTGGGAGATAAAGCGTTCTCGCGGGTTTGAAAACCCGCTCCCCCGGACTGATGCTCGCTGCGGCGAGGTAGTCCGGGGCTGGCACAGGTCAACTAAAGTCCGGGTCTACCGAACAGTGAGGTTTTCCGCAGTCTGTTTAGTGGGCCCTGTACAAAGCATCACAGCGGTGACTACCGGAACGTTCGAAGGCTGCTAAGCGGCCTATTCGGATTTGGGGGCGGCACCCTGAACGATGAGGTCGTTGTCGACGCTGAAGACTCCGGGCGCGGAGTTGGCCATCATGCCGGCAATGGCCTCATCACTCGCGTTGTTGACCACCCCGTAGAGGGTAACGTTTCCGTTTTTCACGATGATGTGGATGGCATGGAAGCCGCGAGGCGGATCATTTGTGATGCCGCCGGCCATCATGGCGACGCTCGGACCGGGTCCAACCGCCTGGCGGGCAGTGCCCTGGTTGGCGTTATATTTCCGCAGGCTGGGCTGGGTATAGATGCGGTTGTAGACGGCGGCGCGGATGCGATCGTCGTTATTGGAAAGCGGGAGCACTTCGATCTGGTTGTCTACCGATTCGATTCCTGGTATGCCCTTGAGCACGTTAGCCGCACTGCTCTTGAGAGTCGGACGCGAGGCGTAGCCTTTGAGGACAATGGTTTTGCCATGGAAGCCGAAGGTGATCCAGTCGAAAACACCGTAGTTGGTGAGAGAGCCCAGCCGCTTCTGCACCTCTTTGGCTATGCGGAGCGTGTCGTCCTGTGACCAGGTGGGGGATGGGCTCTGGGCAACCAGGGCCGGCGAGACCAGACTGAAGGTGAGGGCAACGACTACTGCAGGCAAAGTACGGCGGGTCAGAGCAGACAGAACTTTCATTGGCGACTCCTTGCGCTCAAAGAGTTGTGCTTCCGTCCGAAAGATACAACTAAGTGAATTGGGAAGTCCACTTTTTAGGCTATGAGATTTTCGCTTTCGCTCTGCGCGGGCGATCAGCTATGCTCCGGCTCATGCAAATGACGCTGACTCCCGCACTGCTGTTACTGGGCGCTGCTTTGGCCTCTATCCCGACGGCTCCTTCGGCACCGTTGTTCGACAACAATGAGGTCAAGGTTGTCCGTGCGCTCGAGAAATATCAGGTGGCGGGGAAATTCCACCAGCACGATATGAACCGGGTGATGATCTACCTTCAGGCCGGAAAGCAACGATTCGAATATCAGGACGGGAGGAAACCGGCGGTGTTCGATTTCAAGGCGGGCCAGGTGGTCTGGAGCCCTCCCACCGGGATGCACCTGGGGGAGGTCATGGATCATGATTTCAATATCATCGAGGTCGAATTGAAGACCCAGGGGACGAACCAGGCGCTTACGGAAAAGCTCGATCCTCTCAAGGTCGATCCCGCGCACTACAAGCTGGAATTTGAGAACCCCCAGGTGCGGGTTCTGCGGGTCAAGATCCCGGCGCACACAGTGGTTCCCATGCATGCGCATTCGACGGATCGCGTAACCGTCTTCCTCACCGACGAGAATTTTCGGACCAAAGACTCTACAGGCAAGGTCGAAACGGTGGAACACAAAGCCGGTGACGTCGCCTGGGGCACACCTGTCGAGCATTCAGAGCAGAACCTGAGCGACCAGCCTTACGAAGCGGTGACCGTCGAAATCAAGAAATGACGTGCTGACGCCAAGCTGCAATAAAATCAGAAATCTTATCCCTTCCTTATGACCTTCAGCGTGTACTACAGGGAGGAGTGAGTGCCTGGTTCAGCTAAAACAAGGTGGAAACACGAGATCCAATTCATGAGACGGTTTTTTCGGATCCAGGGCCAAAGGGAGCTAACCATAGCGCCACCACTCAGGTAGACGACACTCCCGTTCCGGAGTGCTTGGTTCGTCCGTCAACGCTTGCAGACATAGCCGCTATCACGTCAATTTATGCCAGGTTCGTCGCCACCAGCACGGCGACCTTCGAGATCGCACCTCCGGATGAGGCCGAGATGATACGCAGACGGCGGGCCGTTCTGGACCGCGATTTGCCGTATC
This sequence comes from uncultured Acidobacteriaceae bacterium, assembly GCA_963785315.1. Classification (GTDB taxonomy): domain Bacteria; phylum Acidobacteriota; class Terriglobia; order Terriglobales; family Acidobacteriaceae; genus PALSA-350. The sequence goes on from CAWAUX010000014.1 coordinate 352,589, forward strand.
TCGTCGCGGAGCTGGAGGGTTATGTCGTGGGCTTCTGTTACGCATCGCAATTCCGCCCGCGTGAAGGCTATCGCTATACGGTGGAAGACTCAATCTACGTGCGCGCGGATTGTATCGGCCACGGCGTGGGCAGGATGCTCCTGGCTGAGCTGATCTCGGAATGCCGGGCGAAAGGCTGTCACTCGATGGTGGCCTGCATCTGTGGAGTGAATGTGCCCTCAGTCTCTCTCCACGCGTCGCTCGGATTTCAGCAAGCCGGCTTGCTGCCCGAAGCAGGCAGCAAATTTGGAGAATGGCTGCAGCTGTTGATCATGCAGCGTCCCCTGCAATAAGATTTCCCCATGCATCGGAGGAGCTTCTCGAGCTCGCTCCAAATGCCTTACAATCAGTGACATAACATAAGGGAGCCCGGAAAGCCCCGGGCCGCGACGTGGCCAGGGAGTGGCAGTTCACAACTTTTTGCAATCTGTTGCGTCGCTGTGACATCGCGCCCAGTTCCCGTGCTTATGCTCTACCTGATGGGATATTTCCGAGAGTCGATAACCCAAAAAACGGACAACGACGAGCACCCCGCCAGCTAAGCTGAGCTCTGAGCGGTGTGACTTCGAGAGGGAAAACCAGTCTATCCATCGCGGAACGCAATGAAGCAATTTGGCTGCTTTCAACTCGACACGCAGAACGAATGCCTGTGGCAGAACGGGTCGCGGCTGGTCCTGACACCAAAGCCGTTCGCCGTGTTGCGCTACCTGGTGGAGAACCCACAAAGGCTGGTCACCCACGATGAGCTACTCACCAAGCTGTGGCCCGAGACTTTCGTGCAGCCGCAGGTGTTGCGCACCTATGTGCTGGAGCTGCGTAAGCTGCTGGGCGACGAGGCAGAAAACCCGCGATTTATCCGAACGGTTCGCAGGCGCGGCTATTGGTTCATGGCGCAGGTGGAAGACGGCGCCCGGTACACGGCCGAGGTTGGTGTACCGCGGCCTGGCGGCATCGTAGGGCGCAGGGACGAGTTGAACAAGATGGACGGTTTGCTGCGGCAGGTCAAGCAGGGTGAACGGCAGGTGCTCTTCATTACCGGGGAGGCGGGCATTGGAAAAACCGCGCTCATCGATGCGTTCTGCCGGGAAGTGTGCGACGAAAACCAGATAGATATCGCGCGCGGCCAGAGCGTGGAAGGTTTTGGCGGCAAGGAGGCATACTACCCGGTGATGGAAGCCCTTGGCCAACTCTGCAGGCAGAACGGGGGAGAGAAGAATTTGCGCGTCTTGCAGCAGAAGGCACCGAGCTGGTATGCGCAGCTTGCTTCTCTGCCGATTGCCGATGACTCGCCGGCCGCGGCCAGTCCGGTAAAAGTCGAGCGCATCTTGAAAGAAGTATGTGATGCCATCGAAGCCATGTCGGGTGAGAAGACGGTGGTTCTGGTCTTCGAGGACCTGCACTGGGCGGACCTCTCGACCCTGGATCTGATTTCGGCGCTGGCTCGGCGCCGGAGCGCCGCGCGACTGTTTTTGCTTTCATCGTACCGGCCCGCGGACGTGAACACCGGCCAACATCCGCTGAAGCGATTGAAGCAGGATTTAGACACGCACAAGCTGTGCACGGAGGCGCGGCTGCGCCCGCTCGACAAAGCCGCCGTAAGCGAGTACCTGGCCCGGGAATTGAAGCAGGCGACGCTACCGAATGGTCTGCCGAGCTTTGTACATCAGCATTCGGAAGGCAATCCCCTGTTCATGATTGCCATGCTCGAGCACCTGATCGCGCAGGGTTGTATTCGGCAAGAAGCCGGCTGCTGGCGGCTGCAATCTGAACTCGCAGAAATTGAAATGGGTGTTCCCAGGGTCCTTTCCGAGATGATCGAGATGCAGATTGAGGGACTGGACGTCGAGGACCAGCGCCTGCTCGAAGCAGCGAGCTTGATTGGCGTGGTTTTCCCGGCATGGGCGGCGGCGGCGGCGCTTGCAGGCGATCTGGAGGAGATTGAGGAGCAATACGAGAGGCTAACCCGCCGGATGCACTTCCTGCATGCGGCCGGACATGACGAGCTGCCGGACGGGACGCGGTCGGCGTTCTACGTGTTTGCGCATGGGTTGTATCGCGAGGTGCTGCGGGGCAGACAGTCTCCGGCGCGCCGCGCGAAGCGGCATTTACGGGTGGCGGAAAAGCTGGAAAAGCTGTTTGCCGGGCGTGAAGCGGATGTTTCTCACGAGTTGGCCATGCACTTCGAGGCGGCGGCGGAGTGGGTACGTGCGGCGGAGTCGCTATGCGCCGCGGCAGAGAACGCGCGGCGACGGGGTGCATGCGATGAGGGCGTGAAGCTGACGAAGGATGCGCTGCGGCTGCTGGAAAACTTAAGCGAGCGCGAGCGCGCGGCAGCGGAGAGAAAGATTCGCAAACAACTTGCGGGGATGGAGAGCTTGACGGCTGCTTCGCGCTCCGAGCTCACACTTCTTCCGCGAAGCAAGAGCGGCTAATTACGGTTGTTTTGCAATGAATTGGCGCTTCAGTCTTAACTGCTGATTCTCCATCAAGAGTTCTGCGACCAACTGCTGCAAGCGTGCGTTTTGAATTTCCAATTCCAGAATTCGCCTCGAATCGGCATTGGTGTCTGTCTGATGATTCAAAGGTGAACTCCTCCTGGCTTTGGGGAAGGCCCTCCCTCAGCGGCTAAAGCCGAATTCAGGTAAAGCATTTATGTACGGCCTAAAGGCCGTACCCTTCACAGAATCGTTGTAAACGGGTTAAGCCCCCAATCGATGGGGGCTCAACCCGGAAAGACCGGACGTTGCGAGGAATCATCACAGAGCGTTCAACGTTGAACCTCGATGTGACCCTATTCGCCAACGATCCTGATCTCCCCCACCTTGTGCTTCGATTGCTCGTCCAGGTTCCGAGTCGTGAGCCTGCCATACTGGATCGTTCGCAGAACCATGTTCTGTCCTATCCCGTCGAAGGTCAGACGCACCTTGGGAGGACGCCCCTCACTGTCGGCCGGTCCGACGAGCCACATCCCCGACTGGGCTGGGTCTTCAACTTTTATCAGTGTCAGGAGAGACCTCTCTGGCTCGATCTCGACTTTATACGCGCCTGCCTGATAGGAGTGGTCTTTGACCACGAAATTAAACGGCACGTTCACCCGTACCTCGTTGGCTGCGAATGCAGCGGTGGAGCAAAGGGCTGCGGATGAAAGAATTAAGGTCCTGAGATTCAATCGCATGGCGTTGTCCTCTTGAGGAACAAGCTACATCCGCGCCATTGCTTCAAGTGTCAAATTAGCGTCGAGTTTTCGTCCAATCTTTTTTGACGCAGGGCTCATCGGGCATAGAGGAATGTGCCGCATAGATCGGTTGAGTTGGCGATCACTTCGGGCTTAAACACCGGCATTTTTTCACCGGAGAAGAATGCGAGGTGTAGATTGCGCCCGGCCACGAAGGCGGCCACCCACTGAGTGTCCTCTGACCCGCAAATAGCAGTCTTGTGCAGGAATTTTTTTGAGGCCGGAATGCTCAGCCGATAGAGACTGCCGCGCGCACCGGTGCTGCTGTCTGCATCGAAGACTGCGCTTACCTCGCCCGGCTCGAGATCACGAATGCGAGCGATGGGAAAACTGGAGAAGTCGATCGCCAGCCTGGAAGCAGAAAATGCCACGTCGCCGGTGATGGACACGGCGGGCGAGTTCGCGGGACGCCAAGGCCCTATTTCCTGCGCTGTGGCCGATACACAACCGGCCAGCGCCCATCCCAGAACCACACGGAATAATCTGTCTCGCTTCATGTCTGAGGATGACATCCATCGAATCTTTGAGCAACCCCGGCGGTGTGTTTCAATTGTGGAGGCTAAGCCAAGGAGAGGAATGGATGGCGACGATACAGGAATTCAGGTGTGAAGTGTGCGGAACCGTGACCAGTAACCCTACGCATTGGTTCATCATTCGATGCGGCGAGTCCGAACTTACTGTGCACCGATGGGACACCGCAACCGCCAACACGACAGACGCGCGGCACTATTGCGGTGAAGCTCACGCCCAGGTGTACATCAGCCGCTGGTTCGAGTCAGTGTGCACACCGCCGAAACCAACCTTCCGGTAGCTCATTGCAGGCGCTAAACCCACCAGAAACATGCTATGGCATCGCTCCAAGGACAACCTCAGCGTGGGACGGCGCTTGAAGCGTGACCGTATAGCAAGGCATCCGGTCGGACCAATGTACAGTGACGGTCCACGGGTTATGGTGACCCAAAAACTGCATGAGACTGACGAGAATCAATGAGAACGTGATTCCGGCTTGCAGCAGGCGCAGCGGACCGATGCCCGGCGTTGTGATGATGGTTCCGGAAGCAATGGATAATTGACCATGATCGTGGTCAATCCTGCAACGCTGGCGCAGCAGAGAGAGGGCGCCATCGAGTAACAAGTGGGCTCCCCTGCCCTGTTGGTGTTCCTCGTTGAAGATCCACAACATCTCGGCGCCAAATTCGTCTTGAAACCCGGCGGGATGAAGACGCAGCAGTAGACGATACGTAAAACCAGAAACGGTTCTGTTCATGCTCTTCCTACCTCGCTTCCCGAAGACGCAATCTGGCTTGGCTTACGACGATTTGTAAGCGATCCACCTCCGCGGCCAGGGCGTCCCTTCCTTCCTTAGTGAGGGTATAGAAACGACGATCATCTTCCTTCGCAGTGGCAGCCTTGCGCTTCGATGGGGAAGAGGGCGGAGCATCAGAGACCAAACCGGCGTCCATCAGCTTCTTCAGGTTGTCGTACAAGGTACCTGGGCCCATCCTGTAGTGGCCGTCTGAATTGCGTACGACTTCCTTAATAATTCCGTAGCCGTGCAAATTGCCACCGGCCAGCGCCAGGAGTATATGCAGGGTTGCGGCCGATAAAGGAGCGTTTTTGGTAGTCTCGGGCTTCATGTCGAAATCCGACTATATCGGAATCCGACCACTAAAGTCAACCTGCTCTCAGGTCAGCTTGCGTAGGGATACCTTTTCGGGGCCGGGAAAATTTGACGGTATGGGAATCGTCACAGCTCCTGTTGCAGCCCATTGGACTCCGCGGGCCAACAAAGTTTGAAAGCCCACGCATTCAAGATTTGGATTTGGCTCCCCGGCCCAGGTATGGCCTAGCATGGTGGTGTAAACGCGGCCCTTTCCGTAGGTCCGGACCCAGTCCATGGGCTCGTTCTGGTTCGATACCGGCGAATGAGCATAGGTGAGAATGGTCAAGCCTTCCGCAGGACCATGTTGACCGTGGGTGAGCTGCTCCGAAGGATGCATCCAAACCCTGGGCATGCCCGCGGTGATGGGATGGTGGGTGTCGCGCACGTGGATTTGAAAGTCCAGCCGGGGAGGATGCCCGGGTTCCAACCCTGTTCCCTTGGGAATGACCAGGATTTTGCCGTCATCGGATACGGCCAGTCCGGTTCCAAAGGATGGCGATCGCCAACCCAGCCCGATCATTTCGTTGTACGCCGGCCAATTCAGAAACGCGTTGTTGGCTGCATGGTAGACGACCAGGCCTCCCCCGTCCTGCACAAACTTCTCCAGCGATCTCTGAACGTTGGGAGGCCACTCGATTCCATCTGCCAGATGACCGCCATTGAAGTTATTGATCACCACGTCATAGCGGGAGAAATCGGGCGTCCAGGAATTCCATGCATCCGGCGAAGCCCCGCGCGGCGGAGTAGTGGATACCTCGACTGAAAACAAGGTGGTCGCGGTCAAGATTTCAGTGATGGCGTGCGTTGCCGTCGCCCAATCATGATTGTTGACGCCATCCACGATAAGGACCCGCACGGGCGAAGGTGCGGCGTGCGCAACGCGAGACGATATTGCCAGGAGCGCGAGAGAGCCTAAGGAGAATTGCCTTCGGGAAGTGATCATGAATGTGAGTACGCCTGCTCCTTTATACAATTACCGTGAGGATCTGATTTTCCTACGAAAATAGACGGTGCTGAGCGTTCCCGTAAGAAGCAGCGTGGCAAAGCAATAGGGAAGGTAGCGCCAGGGCGCGTCAGGAACCGGGAGCAGGCTTAAAAACACCACTGCCCCAATGACCAGAAGCGTGATGGCCGCTACCAGGAGCTGTATCACCGTCAAGGTGTGATGGCGGGCGAGATAAAAGGGCGCTGCAACGCAGACGGAAAGATACCCTGCCAAAAATCCGAACGAGGCGATTTGCATCAGGTAGTCCATCGCGTTGGCCATGGCTACGCCGTTGGTGATGAGAAGAATCGGGACCGCCAGGGCTACCAATCCAATGACCAAAAGCGCACGGGATGGCGTGCCGTTCCGGGGATGAATCCTTGCAAAAAACGGGGCGAACAAGCGCTCGCGTGCCATGGAGAAGATAACCCTCGCGCCGGCGTTCAAGCCTCCCACAGCACAGCCGAAGCAGCTCAGCGCGACACCGAGGGAACTAATCCAGCCGAGCGCAGGCAGATTGATGGAACGGGCAATCAGATCGAGTGGGGCGTTGGTTTGATCGAGACCAAGATTCTCATTATGAGATAGCGCCGTGATGCAGTAGATGCCGGCCATGAAGAGCATGCCCAATAACAAAAGACAGAAGATCATGACGCGCGGAATGGTGCGCCTGGCGGATTGGGCCTCCTCGCCCAAAGTGGTCGAGCTCTCGAAACCTGCCAGCATCATGAAAGCCAGCACCAGGCCCAGCTTGATCTGCGGCGGACGGACGCCTGCCAGATGCAGTTGCGCCTGGTCGATGCCATGGCCATGGCCATTCCGCCACATAGCCACACCAAGGATCAAAAGAATCACTGCGACCGAGATCGCTTCGGTACCGAGCATGACCTTGGTGGAAAGCTTGATATCCCGATAAGCCGGCAGCCAGGCCAATACCAGCACTAGCAAAGTAAGCAGGATGGAAGCCGGTTTGCCGATAGGCCGATGGGTGAAGTGGGCCATGACCATGCCGAGATAGTAGGCGCTGGCAACCACCGAGCTGGTCACGATAAATGTCATCGCCACAACGTAGGACCATCCGGTGAGAATGCCGGGCCAGCGGCCAAGCCCTTGCTCGGCATAGCTGCTGAGCCCACCCGCGGATGCGAACCTGGAAGCAAAGACATTGATGTTGATGGAGATGAGGAAAAAAATGCCAAGGATCCCCAGAAACAGGAGCCAGGTGCCGTTTCCGGTTTTCGCGATCAGCAGCGGGATCACGGTTCCGAGAGTCGCGGCGGGCCCCATCGTGCCCACGGCTTGAGCCACATTCTCCAACGCCGAAAGATAGTTCCGCCGCAGAGTACCTCCCTTGAGAAGTGCCGGCGGAGCGGAAGGGCCTTTATTCGCGGCGTTTGTGGTCATGGCACTTTATGGGGAGTAAGCCGGGCGCAGGGTAATGCGAAAGCCGGTCTCGTCGTTGCGGCTATCGGGAAATTTAGGGTTTCGATTCGCCGATTGCAGGTAGGCGGGGCGGTCACTCCCCCAGGAGCCGCCGCGGATAATCCTGGCTAAGCTTCCGGGGCAGTAGGCGTCCGCACACCATTCCCAAACATTGCCGGAGAGGTCATAAAATCCAAGAGCGTTGGGGGCGAAGCTGGCCACAGGAGAGGTGCGGGGGAATGGATCTACGTAGCCTCCGGGGGCGACACCCCACCAGGACGGCATATCGATGCGGGACTCAGCGCCTGCGTAGTTGCCGAAGTTCGCGGGCGGAGGCCACTCGGGTCCCCACGGGTACGTTCCCGCGCTGAGGTAGAGACGTGCCTCGGGAGAGCCACCCTGTTCCTCACCCAGTCCGACGGCCCGGCTCCACTCAAGATCGGTGGGGAGAGCGTAGGTTTGCCGATCGTCGATGTTTTTTTGAGCCCGCTCCTGGGCAGTGAGCCAGGCGCAAAATTCGAGGGCATCGAAATAGCTGACACCGACCACTGGATGATCCTCGGTCTGGGCAAAACCCGGTGATTGCCACGTATGCCCATGGGGAAGCCAATCGTAATCATCCTTACCAAGCGTCAGCATGTTTCCCGTTGCGTCGTATCGCGTCGCCGCAACAAAAGCGGCAAAATCCTTCACGCGAGTGGGCCAGGCTGCGAGCCAGGTGTCTGGTGCCAACGGGATGAGCGGGATTCCGAGCGTGTTGTTCAAGCTTTTCCTGGTGGAAGCGATTGGAGTGGTCACCATTCTTCAAGCTGCCCGCTGTCAGTGTAAGGGCCGACCCAAAGCGCCAGTTGCATCTGCATTGATTTGCACCATGCCCGATGCATCTTGTCGACCTCTTCGGCGGAATTCCCATTGGCCGCGAGATAGGGCTTGATGGTCTCGTTCATAACCGCGGTAAATGCGATGATGTCGCGCAGGGGCACATATGAGGTCGATTGGACTCCGTCGACCTTGTTCTTTTTCACGCTCGTATGGCGCAGTGCAATTTCCTGCTGGTAGTTAATCCAATCCTGATCGTAGGGCCGCAGACAGGTATCCAGGATCCATTGCTCGAAGCGAAGATTGCTGGCCGCCAGGTATTCGGGGATCGGATCTCCCTGGGGCGTTCGGGAATGTCTGGCAAGGTTCGGGATGTTGGCGATGATGTGGCTGCGCCAGTGCTCGACTATCTGCCTGGTCTGGTTGGTGAGCACCTCACCGGCCAGGCGGAGAAAGTGCTGGTCTTCCTGGGTGAATCCGGCACTGATTTTCAAACTCTCCAGATCCAACATCGAGACTGGTGAGGTGGCGACCTCGGCCGCTCCGTAGGAGTATCCCGGCATGTGTTCGGCGATTTTCTTCATGGGCAATCTGCTCCGAGTCTCAAAGCATTATCCCTTACCGGCCTGGCGCAAACTACGATGGGCTCATTCTGACCTTTGTGCGGGAGCCGGGGCGCACCGCAGGTCCCTCGGCTGCGCTGCGCTCCGGTCGCACGGCAAGCCGGGGCAGGCGGGCACTTTAGTACCCTGGCGGGTAATCTGCGTGGTGAGATGGCGGACGCTTAGGCGAAGAGCCGCGACGCACCGCTGGTTAGGAGCGGTTGCGCGCGTGGCGGCCAGAACATGAACTGCGGAATTTCTAGAAAGGTTGAGCTAGGCTCACCTTCGTCAATGTCCCGATCATGGCCTCTTCAGCCTCGGTTAGCTGAACCACCAAGCCGTCCTGACAACGGAAGCGACCGTAGTAGTTTTCTCCCAAGGCCCAAATCTCTTCGACGACCGCAGCCCCAGAGCCGGCTAGCCGGACGATTTGGCCTCGTTTCAAGTCGGACAATTTACGAATACCGTTGACATAGGCAGATTTCAAAAGGGAACCCCCAAAAGCGGCACAGAGCTTTGCCGAATGTGGTGATTATCACCCCCTTAAATAGCACAGTCAATGTGACGTGTTGTCTATAGACATTACCTTTTAGCGGGAGCTTCGACGCCGCCGTACCTAAGTCTGTGGGGGTTGCGTCGATTTTGTACACAATCGTTGACCGGCCTGACACGGAAGGGGGATTGCCCATTCGTGATTGTGCCAGGATCAGCTTTTCCTGAAGTTTTCACGGCCGTGAGCACATCTGTATGCTGGAGGCAGATTGCCAAAAGCGAAGACACCGAATAGCACATCCGCGGTAACAAAACCCGGCCGCGCACCAGGATCGAGTCACCCCAACCTGATCCTGGGCATATGCTGCATGAGCCTGTTGATCGTGGGCATGGACGTTACTATTGTGAACGTCGCGTTGCCGGCGATCCAACACGATCTCCACGCGACTCTTTCCGGTCTGCAATGGATCCTCGACGCGTATACGCTCGTGGTCGCGAGCCTGCTCATGCTTTCGGGCTCCCTGTCAGACCGTTTCGGCCGGCGGCGTGTTTTTCAAATTGGCCTGGTTCTGTTCACCGCTGGATCGCTGCTCTGCAGTATGGCCCATAGCATCGGCCAATTGGTCGGTTTTCGCGCCCTTCAGGGTCTGGGGGCGTCCATGCTCAATCCGGTAGCCCTGTCCATCATCGCAAACGCATTCCGGGAGCCAAAGGCTCGGGCACACGCGGTCGGTGTTTGGGGAGCTGTGGCTGGCGTATCGCTGGCCATCGGCCCGTTGATTGGCGGCGCGTTGACCCAGGCCGTCGGGTGGCGGTCCATCTTCTGGATCAATCTGCCCATTGGCCTCACAGCCGTGGCGCTGGCGGCCAGGTTCGTTCCAGAATCGAAAGCGCCGCGGGCACGAGCATTTGATCCGGTTGGACAATTGCTGGTGTTTGTCAGCCTGGCATCGTTGACAACGGCGGTCATTGAGGGACCGCATACCGGTTGGACATCCTGGACAATCGTGGGCTTGTTTGTAACCGCAGGAGCTGCGCTGGCGCTCTTTTTGTTTTACGAGCCGCGGCGTAAGGATCCCCTGGTGGACTTGCGCTTCTTTCACAGCATCCCGTTTAGCAGTGCCGCCCTGCTGGCGCTGTGCGCCTTCGCCTCGTTTGCCGGCTTTCTTTTTCTGAATGCGTTGTACCTGCAACAGGCACGCGGATTCTCAGCTTTTCATACTGGCGTGTGCACGCTGCCCCTGGCCATCATGATGATGGTGAGCGCACCGCTTTCCGGGCGGCTGGTGGGCCGTTACGGTACCCGTCCTTCGTTGTTGGCCGCGGGCGCGGCCTTCCTGCTGAGCACGTTGATGCTCACCCGGCTCAGCACCGGTACTCCCGTTCCCCTGTTGTTATTGGCCTACGCATGGTTTGGAGTTGGCCTGGGCATGGTCAACCCGGCCATCACTAACAATGCGGTTGCGGGCATGCCGTTATCACAGGCCGGGGTGGCCGCCGCGATCGCATCCACCGGCCGGCAAGTGGGAGCAGCACTGGGCGTAGCGGTAGCGGGCACAGTCGTCGCCACTAGCCACGCAAAGGGGTTGGATTTTACGCAGGCTACACACCCCATCTGGTGGATCATGAGCGGATGCGGCGCTCTTGTTCTGCTGCTCGGTTGGGCAGCCAACACGCCGTGGGCGCACGCCAGCACGGGGCGAGTGGCCCATTTGTTTGGTGACTGACGGCCCTGGGTTACCTGTGGAGCTAGCCCAGCACTGCGTACTGGGACATTTTCAGCCGTCCCTGGCGGGACTGGTTCTTGCTGGCGAATCCTACCCAGGACTCACGTCCTGGGCTACTCTCAGCCGTCCCTTCGGGACTGGTTCGTGCCGCGCCTACGGCAGGCCCGGGCAGGCAGATCACTTCGGATTGATTCCCAACCCTTCCTGGCTGGGCTGAGTTTGGCGGCCGGCCCTCCGGGCCTTGAGAGCGGATGCATTCTCTTCTGCGTTCTCTCACGCAGGGCGTAATTATGCCTTAGCCTTGCAGCGCTAAACCCGGATTTCCTGTACGCTGCACAGGACGAGACCGCGTATGCGACTTTCGTTAAGGAAAGCCGCAAGAAGCGCGCCGGAGCCACCAAGCTGCACAGGAAATCCGGGGAAGTGCGTGATCGGAGTCGAGACTCTTTCAGGGAGCGCTAAAGCGCTCCTCCCCCCGCATAAATGCGGGGGCTCCCACCACCCATGCCGTCCCTTCGGGACTCGGTGTGGGCGACCGACCGAGGATTTTTTTGAGTTCGACAGCTTGCGGGTTAGAGGCGCGGCCTACGCGGCTTACGAGTGATCCCAACGCCTTGCTGGGATGCGTCCTCGCCGGTATCCAGCTCAGGTTGTAGAGCAGGCGGCAACATGCCGTGGCGTGGGGTTCCACACACAGGACATGCTTCGGCTTTCAATTTAATCTCTGCCCCACAGCATGCACAAAAAGCCGCCATATCCTTTGCTCTCCACAACTGTTTTGCTTGTTGGATGAGCGCGGGAAGGTCGAGGATTCAGGACGTCAGGGCTGCTTTGGCTTCAGCGTGAAGAGCTTCAGATCGATGGCATCTCCCATCACTTTGTAGCCTGCATCGTTGGGATGGAGGTGATCACCGGGGTCGTCGGCAGGCAGGAAGGTGTCGGGATGGTTCGGATCCCGGACCGCGGCCTCGAAGTCGACGACGCCATCGAAAGCGCCGCTGTTGCGAATCCAGTCATTCACAGCCTTGCGGATGGTTTCGCCGTTCTCGGTGTAGTAGCCGGCGCCATGGTACGGCGTGAGCGTGCAGCCAATGACGGCGATTCCGTGGGCATGGGCACGCACGATCATCTGATCCAGTGCCAGGATGAGATCGGCGGCCGTGACGCTATCGGGAAAGCTGTGCAGGCGGCCAATGTCATTGATGCCTTCGAGGATGAGCAGATATTTCGCTCCGCTCTGGGCGAGCACATCGCGATCAAAGCGCGCCAGCACATTGGGGCCGGCTCCATCCAGCAATATTTTGTTGCCGCTGATGGCTTCATTCAATACCGCAAGGTGGCGATACTTCGGGTCCGCCTGCAGGCGCCGCGCCAGCTCATCGGGCCATCGCTGGTTGGTATCGATGGTCGATTTGGCGCCATCCGTGATCGAATCACCGATGGTAATCACGGCTGCCGTATCAGCGGAAGCGAGGGTGTCGATTCCGTTGAGGTATTCCCAGCTGGTCAGCGTGGTTGGCGTTTCCAGGGTGTCGCTGGCGACTCCATTGCCGGGCGCGTGATAGCTGGTGGCATTGCCGAGTTGATGTTCGGTAATAGGCCCGGATGGGTTGGGCAGATAGAAGCTGACAGTCAAGTCAGAAAGGGGCGCAAACTTGAACGGGATGCCATCGCTGACAGCCAGGGCTCCGGCGGGTATGGAAACCGAGGCCTGCCCGTGAAAGGTGAGCGGCTTGCCCGAGCCCGCAACCACCGCTGCGCCCTTGAGGGTCTGCGCTATCTGCGCCGCGCCAATCACCAACGGATCGGTGCCGTAGAGATTGGAAAAGCGCACCCGCAGCGTCTCTCCACCGATACTCACGTGGACCACTTCGCGCAGGGTGACGCCGGTTGTACCTGGGGTCAGGAGCTGGTCTGCAGGCTTGGCATGAGCATCCAGCAGGGGAGCAGAGGCCCAGGTGCCGACCCACTGTTGGTGGTCCGATTTTGCCGCTAACGGTTGCACACACAGGACGGCGGTCAAGGCCAGGAACAGCGTCCTGGCCGATGGCATAGTTCGACCCATGATCATTGCTTCTCCTGCTCGAAGCTCAGAACCGCAGGTAGGCGCCCACGCTTGGTTCAGAAGTTGTTCGCCTGGCGCCCGTAGTCAGAAGCGTCGCGTTGTAATCCGGCGTCTTGTAGCTCAGACCCCGATACTGCAGCCGGAGCCCGAAATGGGAGGTGATGAGCGGATAGTTGACACCGACCTCATAGAGGATCGGTATGCGGTTCTGCTGGGGGTATTTTTGGCCGCCCACGGTGGTGGGTAGAAAGATGAGAGCGCCGAAGCCGATGGCGCCAAATGGTTGAAGGCCCAGAAAGGGCAAGGTCGGCCCTTGCACCAGATACGCAACGGTGACCTCGTTCAAGTTGTTCTGCACGCCGAACGGGATCGTGTTGTACCTCTCGGTAAAGCGGGTATAGCTGTAATTGACCTCGTAGCCCAACCAGGGATGGAAGGACTGACGGAAGGTTGCTAACGTGCCCAGTGAGTCGGTCGGGCTGTCCTTGACGCCGTTGCCATTGGAGGTCCCGGAGAATTGTCCGAAGACAGCCACCGCGCCGTCCATATTCTTTAATGACTGGGCCATCGCCCGGTTACCGAGCCCAGCGATAAGAAGAAGAAGCAGAAAAGAAAGGGACCTGCGAATCACCATCAGTTTGCCCACGCTCCTGCGCCTGAGAGGAAATAAAAAGGGTTCGACATCATCTTTCAACCCAAAGAGATAGCATACGCCAGCCAGCCGTCATGCTTTGCCCGGGGCAGGCGGCGCGTTACGCTCATCGAGATATTCCTCGATGCACTGGTTCAGAATCCCGTGCGCCTGCAGAACGAAATCGACTGCGTCGCGGCCGGCTCCCTCGCCGCCGGCATTGGGCGTGACGTAATGGGCCGCGGCCTTTACCTGGTCGCGGGCGTTGGCCACCGCAATGGCCAGCCCGCATACCCGCATTACGGGCAGGTCGATCACGTCATCGCCTACGTAGGCGATCTGGTCGAGGCTAAATGATCCCCGCTGCATGATCTCGCGCACGGCTTGCATCTTGTAGTCCTGCCCCATGTAGACGTATTCCAGGCGCAGGGCGCGAGCACGGTGGGCAACCGCTTCGGAGGTTCGCTTGGTGATTACGCCGCAGTGGATCCCCCCGATGCGGGCCAGCGAAACACCAATTCCGTCGTGCGCATGAAATCCTTTTGGTTCGAAGGTCGTTCTCCGTGGAGCCCAGGGGCAGCGTCCATATCTTGCCATCGGTCAGGACGCCATCCACGTCGAAAAGAATGAGGCGGACGCGGCGGGCGCGTTCAGCGGCAGTGAATTCCATAGCACTATTGATACAACTTTCGTTTTCGCTCTGCATCTTGCCTTCACCTCAGCCCGGCGCAATGATGAGAACGTTATGAGAACCACGAGACCTTCTCCGTTGCATCTTGTAGTAGCCGGCGCCGCGATTGTACTGGCGCTGGTCGCAGCTCCCGCGTTTGCCTCCTCGAAATATGCCGGCATCTACAGTTCGGAAGCGCCCGATACCACCGACGCTGCCGGGCCCGCCGGACCGGCGTTCAGCATAAGCCTCGGTCCGGACGGATCGGCTACGGTGACACAGGACTTTGGCAAAGGCGCCATTACTACCTTTGGACATTGGGCCGATGCGGGGAGCCAGGTCACCATCAAGTTTGACGAGGTTGAGGGCAAACCGACTGAGCCGCCGATGGTCCTTCAGCCCAGCCACGATGGACTGCAGGCGGTTACCTGGAACCACACCTTGTGGGGAAAGACGACTCCTCCGCCGCTCAAGAAGGAAGAGTCGAACTGGCACGCGAACAAGAAGCACGGCTTCCTGTGAGTTGCATGCGTCCGGTTTCGCGGACGCACGCATCAAGATGGTAACTACCTCGCGGCGTTCTTAAGCTACGGTTTTTAGGGTAGCGCCGATCAACGAAGGGCACGGCTTCAGCCGTGCAACCGTTGAGGGCTTTAGAGGGTGTGTGAGAACCGGAGAAAAACAGCAGGTCCCTCCACTACGCTTCGCTCCGGTTCTCACACACCCTCTAAAGCCCCTGAGGCAAGTCTTTTCCACTCTACCGCCTCTGCGGAAACTACTTCGACAAACCGTACCTCAGCGGCTAAAGCCGTCCCGAGTTCGCTATTTACGGCACGGCTAAAGCCGTGCCCTTCGTTTACAGCGTCCTCCGCTCTTTGAACCCCTTTCTATAGAGGGTTCCCAAGTCCCCGAATATGAATCGGCCTCCCGGGATGCTCCATGCCCTATCTCGTTGCCAAGTCGTCCCGCTGTCCCCGCCCCACAAGCCCACTCAGATGCTGGGCCTAAAATGGACCCATGCCTCCTGTCCAAGCCGCTCTTCTTGAAGTTGACAACGCACATGCGTTGGACTGGGCGCATCCCGTGGTGCGGGAGTGGTTCACGGCCAAGTTCGGCACCCCTACCTCTCCCCAGGAGCTGGGCTGGCCGCCGATCCTCGCCGGCAGACCGACACTGATCTCCGCTCCAACCGGCTCTGGCAAGACGCTGGCCGCATTTCTCATCTGTATCGACAAACTGATCCGCCAGGCAATCGACGGCTCGCTCGCGCCATCCACCGCGGTGGTCTACGTTTCCCCACTGAAAGCGCTCAGCAACGATGTGCAGAAGAACCTGGAGCAGCCACTGCGGGAGATTCAGCAACTGGCCCTGGAGCGCGGCTACCTGTGCGCCCCCATCCGCACAGCCGTGCGCACCGGCGATACCCTACCCGCGGAACGCCGGGCCATGCTCAAGCGGCCGCCGCATATTCTGGTCACCACACCGGAGTCGCTTTATATCCTGCTGACCGCGGAAAAGAGCCGCAATAATCTTTGCGCGGTCGAGACGGTGATCGTCGACGAGATCCATGCGGTTGCCGATGACAAGCGCGGCGCCCATCTCACGCTTACCCTGGAACGGCTCGATGCGCTGGTCTGCGGAGAAAACCGGCTGAGCCCGGGAGCGCTGATCCGTGGACGATCCCAGCCTCCGCTGCGCATCGGGCTCTCCGCCACCCAGAACCCGATCGAACTGGTGGCCAGCTTTTTAGGAGGACCGCGGGGGCCCGAAGTGGAGATCGTGCAGGTGGGCCAACACCGCACACTGGACCTGGGCATCGAGGTTCCAGGGGACGAACTTGGATCGGTCGCAACCAATGCGATCTGGGACGACATCTACGAGCGCATGGCGGAGTTGGCCTTGCAGCATCGGTCGACGCTGGTCTTTGTCAACACGCGGGCCATGGCAGAGCGGCTGGCGTTTTGCCTGGGTGAGCGGTTAGGTCCGGAGAACGTAGCCGCGCACCACGGCAGTCTCTCGCGAAAGCTTCGCCTGGAAGCGGAGCGCAAACTCAAGAACGGTGAGATTCGGCTACTGGTCGCCACCGCGTCTTTAGAGCTGGGCATCGATATCGGCAGCATCGACCTGGTTTGCCAGGTAAGCTCCCCGCGCGCCATCGCCGCAGCCATGCAGCGCGTGGGCCGAGCCGGGCATTGGCGGGGCGCCATTCCCAAGGGACGCTTCTTCGTGACTACACGCGACGACCTGGTGGAGTCCGCGGCGCTGATCCGCGCCATGCGCGCAGGCGTGCTCGACCGGCTGGAGATTCCGCATTGCCCGATCGATGTGCTGATGCAGCAGATTGTCGCCGCCTGCGCGGCTGAGCCGTGGGAGGAGGACGCGCTCTTTGAGGTCCTGCGCCGCGCCCATCCCTACAGCCAGCTCACGCGCAAGGAATATGACGAGATCCTTTGCCTGCTGGCAGAAGGGATCGAAGCCAGCCGCGGACGTTACGGATCGTACCTGCTGCGCGACCGGGTGAATGGGCGTATGCAGTCCCGGCGGGGTGCGCGCACCATCGCGGTTTCAAATGGCGGCACCATTCCCGATACCGCGCTCTACTCCGTCATCGTGCAGCCGGAAGGAGTACAGATCGCCACCCTGGACGAAGACTTCGCCATCGATTCATCCGCTGGAGACGTGATTCTGCTGGGCAATACCAGCTGGCGCATCCAGCGCGTGGAGAGCGCGGGACGGGTGCTGGTGGAGGATGCCCACGGCCAACCTCCGAATGTGCCTTTCTGGCGAGGCGAGGCTCCGCAACGGACGCATCGAGCTTTCGCAGTTCGTCTCCACCTTGCGCCAGGAAATCAGCGCGCGGACCGGCGATGTGCTCCCGGGATACATCAGCCAATCGAATGCCCAGGTGGCGGAGACCGTGGCCTGGCTCAAGCAGGAATGTTGCGTGGATGATGCGGGCGCGGAACAGATGATCGGCTATATGGTTGCCGGGCGCGCAGTGCTGGGAGCCGTGCCCACACTCGACACCATCATTGCCGAGCGCTTCTTCGATGAGGGAGGCGGGATGCAGTTGATTCTGCATGCGCCCTTCGGCGGCCGCATCAATAAGGCATGGGGCCTGGCGCTGAGAAAGCGCTTTTGCCGGGGATTCAATTTTGAGCTGCAGGCAGCGGCCACCGATAACGGGCTCAACATCTCGCTGGCCGAGCAGCACAGCTTCCCGCTGAGCGACGTCTTCGATTTTCTTACCGAGCAGACGGTTACCGGACTGCTGGAGCAGGCCTCGCTCGACTCGCCCATCTTCCGCGCCCGCTGGCGTTGGGACGCGGGCCGCAGTCTGCAACTGTTACGGTTTTATAACGGCAAGCGCATCGCGCCCCAGGTGCAGCGGACCCGCTCCGATGACCTGCTGGCCAGCGTCTTTCCCCAGGTGGCCGCCTGCCAGGAAAATATCGAAGGCGATATCCAAATACCGGAGCACCCGCTCATCCAGGAAGTGATGAAGGACGTGCTGACCGAGGCCATGGATTTGGCGGGCTTGATCGGCCTGCTTGGCGGGCATCCGTACCGGTGCAATTCGCTGTCTCGCGGTGGATAGCGCAGTTCCCTCTGCCTTCGCACACGAACTGCTGAACGCGAATCCCTATGCCTTCCTCGATGATGCGCCGCTTGAGGAGCGCCGTGCCCGCGCGGTGAGCATGCGCGGGATGGTTCCGGATAAGCTGCTGGGCGAGGCTGGACGACTTGACCCTGCGGCAATTGCCGAGCTGCGCGAAGAGTGCTGGCCCGATGTGCGCGATGAGCACGAGCTGCACGACCTGCTCTGTTCGCTGATCGTGGTGCCGGCGGAGATTCAATCCTGCGAAGGGGCGCTCCACTGGCCGCTGTTTTTCGAGCGCCTGGCTGCACAGGGCAGGGCCACAATGGCCGAACATGGCGGACAGCAATACCTGGTGGCGGCGGAAAGAGCGCAACACCTGCGGCTTTTGTGGCCGGAAGTCCGGTTTGAGCAGCCACTTCCCTGCCCCCCGGAAGCAAAGGAATTGGTCTTCGGCGATGTGGTTCGCAAGACTGTGCAGGGATGGATGGCGCTGCTCGGGCCGGTCACTTCGCGGATGTTGGGCGTGCGGCTGGGGATGGAGCCGGCGGCCATTTGGGCCGCCATGCTGGTGATGGAGATGCAGGGCACCATCCTGCGTGGGGTGTTCGAGGGAAGCAATGAAGCCGCCCACGACGAGGATGTGGAATGGTGCGAGCGTAGGTTGCTGCAGCGCATCCATAAGAGGACACTGGCCGGGCTGCGCAAACAGATCGAGCCGGTTACGCCGGCGGTCTATTTGCAGTGGTTGATGCGTTGGCAGCGGGTTACGCCGCGGGCACAGTTGAGTGGAGAATCAGGGGTACTGGAGGCGCTGCGCCTGCTCGAAGGCTTCGAGGCTCCGGCCATCGAATGGGAGCGGACGCTCTTGCCCCAGCGCGTCGCCGGCTACGATCCGCGATGGCTCGATACGCTGTGCCTGGAGGGTGTGGTGGGGTGGGGACGGATCTCCCCTCACCCGGCATTTGCGACCCAGGGCGACTTCGCCGCCCCCAAACGGGTGGTGCCCACCAGCATGGCCCCGGTGACCTTCTTCCTGCGCGAGGACGCGCTGTGGATGGATCGCTGCCTGGCGGAGCGCGCCATTCCCGAGCCTGCCCTTCAGGCCTGCCTGAGCGAACTGGCCTGTCAGGCGCGGGCCCATTTGTCGCAATACGGAGCAGTATTTGCCGGCGACCTGGTGCGCGGACTGGGGGTTCCGGCCGAGCAGGTGAACCGCGCGCTGTGGGAGCTGGTCGCGGCCGGCCTGGTCACCGCCGACGGCTTCGATAGTCTGCGGGTGCTGATCGACCCGCGGCGCAAGGCTATCCAGAGTGTGCGGCGGACGCGCAACACGGTGGGGCGATGGAGTCTGCTCAACCCGGCGGCTGGGAGCGGTTGAGACCGTGGGCGCCCAGGCGGAGCGGCGTGAGGCCGAGCTTGAATCCGCTTGCTGGATGCTTCTGCGGCGTTATGGGGTGGTTTTCCGCGACGTGCTGGAACGTGAGACGACCATCCCCCGCTGGCGGGAACTGTTGGCCATGTTCCGCCGGCTGGAGGCCCGGGGTAGCGTACGCGGAGGGCGATTCGTAAATGGGTTTGGCGGCGAGCAATTCGCCGTGCCGGAGGCGGTGGCTTCCCTGCGCGAGACCCGCCTTAAGGGGGACGCGGAGGAGGCCATTACCGTGGCGGCAGCCGACCCGCTCAACCTGGCCGGGATTGTGGTTCCGGGGGAGCGGCCAGCCGCGGTTCCGGGCAAAACCGTGACTTTTCTTGGGGGCGCCCTGCGGGTGGAGGAACCTGGTCTGGCGGCGGCACTTTAACAGTCTCGAATCATTTGGCCCGAGTTGCTAATCTAAGGGGTATTAAGCCTTTACACAAATAGGGGGCAGGTAGATGAATCTGATCCTCACCATCGTTGCAATTGCCATTTGGGGTCTGTTAGGCGTGATTTGGTTCCGGCGAATCAAGGAGCGGCGTGCGTGGGCGCGGCTTAGCATCACACCGGAAGCGCTCCACGACCTGATTGCTGCCCACCATGACATCTTGATTCTGGACGTTCGGCAGCCTCTGGACTTGTTGGCAGACTCGGAGATCATCGAAGGATCGCAGAGGATTTCTCCCCAGGATGCTGAGGCGAATCCGTCTCTGATCCCGGCCGATAAAGAACTGGTTGTCTACTGCACCTGCCCCAGCGATAAGACGAGCCGCGTGATCGCTCAAAAGGCACAGGTCCTGGCGCCGAACATCGATATCTCGCGGGTCAAGTTCCTCAAGGGCGGCCTGGCCGCATGGAAGGCAAAAGGCTATCCGGTGGTGCCTTACGATAAGACTTTTCACCTGGACACGGGGACTTAAGTTCCGCGTGAAAATTGGAAGAGAAACCGCAGATCCCTCCACTGCGCTTCGCTCCGGTCGGATGACCAAAAGGGTGAGTCGAGTGCTGTGGTATCCCACTCAAGCCAAAACCGGGCTTGAATGGGGCACCCAGCGGTTCTTGACGATGAAGCAATCCAAAAAGTCACAACCTCTCCTAATGACATAGGTGGGGGCGGGCCCAGGTTTAGTGCCGCGCCTACGGCGCTCAGACCGTCTTCGGATTGACTCCCAGCCCTTCCGGGCTGGGCTCACGTTTAGCAGCCGGCCCTCCGGGCCTCGGTGTCATTCCTCACTTAACTTGTCACAGGCAAGTCGTCTCCTCGGGATGACAAATCAGTGGGACCATTCGCAGCCATTGGTCTGACCGCTCGTGGCCATTCCCCCGCACCAGAATTGTCGTCCCGATGAGAACCAGCAAGCACAACCGGCAATTTATTTGCCTGATGCCTGTTTCAAATACATGATCAGGTCGCGGCGCTCCTGAGGCTTGGCTACGTGGAAATCCATGTTGTTGCCGGGAACCAATGTGTCAGGGTCGGTAAGCCATTGCTCAAGCGTTGACTCGTTCCATACGATGCGTGCGTGGACGAGAGCTGGAGAGTAGGCAAAGCCGGCCACCGTCCCGGACGTTCGCCCGAAGACACCTTGCAGTCGTGGACCTTCCCGACTTTGCTCCATCGCATGGCAGCCGATACACCGCTTCTCGAAGACCTGTTTACCTCGTACAGGGTCACCTTCCTCCGCAGGTGGCGCCGGCGCAAAGGCCGGACTCTCCCGCGCCCATCGGGTGACGGCTAGTATATCGGCATCGGTGATACGGGCGTTCCAGTGAATCATTCGATACTGCGGCAGTGGCATTTCTCGCACTTTCATCTCCCTTACGATCTTGGCCTCGAAGGTCAGCTGCTGATCCGCGGAGTAGGTATCCCACGAAGAAAGGTTCATCTGCCTTCGGCCTTCGAGGATATCGCGCTCCATCAGCCACGATACCGGCGCAAACCGGCCATAGATATACGGCCGGGTCTGCGTGGAGTGACAATCTGCGCACTTCGCTTCCAAGGTCGCGCGCACGTCTGGCGGTACGGAAGAGTGTGCCATGATCGATCCTGGCGCGGCCTTTGGAGCGTACAGGGCCGCGTCGCCAAAAGGGTGAACCCGGCCGAGCAACAGCGAGGTCATGAAAAGCATTAGGCATCCGATGGATGCGGCGCGAACGCCTCTCATACCTCACCCCCCAAAGAAGCATCGACAATCGCCAGGTGGCTGCGCCGGGAAACATACTTGACCTCGGTAATGCCCAGAACGCTGCGCAGTTTTCCTGCTGGAACGACCATCGGTCCTGGGTTCGGCGCATCACCTGGCGCCGGCTGGGGAAACGCCGTAGAGGTTGCTGTATGGAATACGACGTTGCCTTCCACTTTCTGCACCACCTGGTGGATGTGCCCGTTCAGCACCGTCACAGAGCCAAAAGGCTTCAGGTAGGAGAGAGCCTCCGCGCCGTCCTGCGTACCCCAACCCCAATTCGGATATACCATCCAAAGCGGAATGTGGGCGAAGATAACGATCGGCGTCGATACCGAAACCGAGGCCAGATCCGCCTTGAGCCACGCTAACTGTTCGCCTCCCAGCTTGCCCATGGCGTCGATCTGCAAGGAATTGTTCAGCCCGACGAAATGCACGTCCTTGTGGGTGAAGCTGTACCAGCCGGTGCCCAGGGTCCCCTTGCCAAAGCGTTCGTGATAAAGGACGCCATCGTCACTTGCAGTATCGTGCTCGCCGGGCACATAAAACGTCTGGCCTACCCTGGCGCCCTGAATGAGCTGCTGCGCGGTATCAAACTCGGCCGGCTTGGATGAGTGACTGATATCGCCGGTGTGCAACAGCAGGTCCGGCGCAACCGGAAGCCGGTTGATCTTGTCCAGCGCCAGCTTTAAGGTTTCGGTTACGTCCTGGTTTGCTGCTTTGTTGAAGCCGATGTGGCTGTCGCTAATCTGCACGAAGCTAAAACCTGCTCCGTCCGGAGTGTGGTTCGTTCCCGTGCCCGGGGTGGCGGCAAATAGTCTGGATGACGGCACGCCTCCCGCCATGGTCCACAATAAGCCGGTGCCTGCCCAGGCCATGCAACTGAGAAAGTTTCGCCGGTCGATGCCATCACTCCCGGCAGTTGATTCGAACTGCTGCTGCGGTTGTGCTCCGTTACGCGTATCCTTCATGGGGTAAATCCTCCACGGATGCAAACTGGGCGGCGCGCATTTTATTCTGGGAATAATTTTGCCGGGCCCCAGTTCTCATCTGTGGAGAGATCAAGAGTGGGCGCCAGATGACGCTGTTGCCATGGAAGCGAACGGTTCGCCCACGCGGCGCTCAAACCACTGGGTTTGAAGACCTGGCGCTGCCTCTGCTTCCCTCGCTCTACAACATTGCCTTCTGGCTCTCCCGCAACCCCGTGGACGCGGAGGACCTGGTGCAGGAGACATTTCTCAAGGCTCTTCGCGGATTCTCCAGCTTCGAGCCGGGGAGCAACTTCAGGGCATGGATCTTTCGCATCCTCAGAAACACCTATCTGACCTCGCGCACCGGGCTCGCGGCCATGCGCACGGTGGCGCTCGAAGACGAATTAGACGACCGCAATGCATCTCTCTATCCTGAGGGTGCGATCGACCGGGAGACTCCGGAGAGGAATCTGATCCGCTTGAGCGACCGCGCCGCGCTCCATGCTGCCATGGAGAAACTGCCTCCGCCTCTGCTGGAGGTAATTCTGCTCTGTGATGTAGAAGAGATGAAGTACCGGGAAATCGCCACTATTCTCGAGATCCCGATCGGCACGGTCATGTCGCGCATTGCACGTGCCCGCACTGCGCTGCGCGGGGAGCTGCAGATGAATGTGACACCGAGGGAGTTCCGCGCATGAGCGACCATCTATCTCCCGGCATGCTCAATGGACTTGCCGATGGCGAGCTCTCTGCGGACCAGCTCGTTGTGGCCAACGAGCATCTCGCCGGTTGCCCAGCGTGCACCTCAACTGCTCTTTACCAAAGCTTGCTCAAGTCCGCGACGGCAAAGGCTGGGCAGCGGTTTACGCCGCCGGCGCAGTTGCAGGAGCGCTTGGCGCGGCTGGCATCGTCCCGATTGGAGGCTCCAGAGACAGGTAGCGGCCATAGGCACCCGCAGCAGTGGCGTTTTGGATGGGGTTGGGTCGCTGCCGCGGTGCTTCTGCTTGTCTCCGCACCCACCGTGTTGGTTCAGCGCAGCATGCGCCAAGCGGAGCTCGCCTCAGCCGAGCACGCGGCGCTGGTTACGGAGGTCTTCGATCAGCATGTCGCCACACTTGCGGGGAGCTTGCCGCCCCAGGTGATTTCCACTGATCGACACACGGTCAAGCCATGGTTTCAGGGAAAACTGCCGTTCAGTTTCAATTTGCCGGAGAACCTGCCGCGCGATACCACACTCGAGGGAGCAAACCTGACCTACCTGCACAACCAGCCGGTGGCCCAGCTGCTCTATAGCGTAGGCAAGCATCGCGCCTCGGTTTTTGTGCGGGAGAAATCCGGCGCAGCGAGCGCGGATGAGTCGCCGGTCGAGCACGCGGGATTTCATGTGATGGGCTTCAGTACCAGTGATCTCGAAGGGATCGCGGTCAGCGATGTGGATCCGGCTCGCCTGGCCGAACTGATCAACGCGATCAGGCAGGCTCAGACGGTCCGCTAGTGTGTGTTGTGAATGGAAAGCCCCTAATTCCCTCACCAAGGGCGGGTGCCCCACATCTCGCTCGTTTTCACCAATGTTGACCGCTGACCGCATCGGATACATCGAGAGTCAGAGGGAAGGAGCAGTGGTATCCCACATCTCGCGAAAAACGAGCGAGATATGGGGCACCCGCCATTCGTGAGGGAACCAGGGGCAAAGGCTGCGAGAATAAGCTATGCAGGATGAATCGTCACCAGATAAGCCACGCCTCGATCCCGCAGTCCCGGAACTGCAGCCGGGAGAGGATTACTACTACGAAGGTCCCTACCTTGTATTTACTGCGCAATATCACTTGAAACGCGGGACGTGCTGTAACTCGGGATGCCGGCATTGTCCGTACCGGAGCTCATCCGGAGAAGGCCCAACAAGCGATTAGGGCGTCAGCAAGACCTTGCCTGCCACTCCTTTTTCCGCCAGCTCGTGGGCCTGCCGAATCTCCGCAAGCGTGAAGCGCCTGGCGATCGGGATGGTAAATTCGCCGCTTGCGATCTCCTGGGCAAGCTGTTCCAGGCGACGCGGGTCCGGTCCCGACCATACCTCATGGACCTGAACGTCGCGGCCTGCGGCTGATTTTGGTGCTCCAACTACAGTGGCCAGGACTCCGTTTTTTCTGATGCAGGGTATCAGCCGGTCGATTACGTCGCGGCCAACAGTGTCTGCGACCGCATCCAACTCCTTCAGATCGCCGAGTGGTTCGTCCACAGCGACGACTTCGTTCACCCCCAACTTCTCGGCCTCCGCCCGTTGACTGGCGCGTACCCCGGCAATGACGTACGCTCCAAGTTTCCTGGCTGCGTGTACCGCCGCACGCCCCACACCGCCTAGCGCGCCGGTAATCAGCACCCTCTGGCCCCCACTCGGACGTACTCCCGATTCAATCAACTGCGTGCCGGTCAGCAGCACCAGTGGCAAAACGCCGGCCTCGACGGGGTTGAGCCCATCTGGCATTTGCGACAGGTTTTCTGCTTTGCAAGTGACATACTCCGCATAGGTCCGCTCGGCCAGCGCCAACACCAGGGCATCCACTTTGACCCCGGTGACACCCTCGCCCAGGGCTACCACCTGGCCTGCCAGGTCGTACCCCAGAATGTAAGGGAGCTGCAGCGGGATGATGTCTTTCATTTCCCCGCGACGGATTTTGTAGTCAATGGGATTGATACTGGCGGCAAAAAGTTTTACCAGCACCTCGCCGGCGCCGGCAATTGGGATTGGCACTTCCTCGTAGACGAGCTGGTCAACGCCACCGTAACCATGCAGCAGTACTGCCTTCATCGCGCACCCCCGCGATGTAGGATACGCGGCTTATTACATGGACGGCGCGCGGCTCCAGCGGGCGGCAGTCGACGGAGTGGCGGGCGGTGCTGCGGCGGCGCGAACCAACAACGCCTGCCGCGGGAAGCTGAAGCTGCCGCCGGTATCGTCGATGACATTGACCTGGCAGATGTACAGGCCGGCCGTCAGCTTGTCCAGCGGGATGTCGAAGGCAAAGGCGACTGCGCCGCGACCGGGCACATTCAGGCTGTTGGCCTCGACCAGCGGCGTCTCAAAAACCTTCGTGGTGCCTTGCAGAAATTCGATGCTGGTCAGCACCTGCATGCCGGCCTTGGCGGGCCCCGGTGCGGCTGATTTACCGGCGGCCTGCGCGGTCGCGGGGTCGTAGACCTCGTAGAGCATATAGAGGTGCTGATCGGTGCGGAAAACATGGACCACATTCGGTACCCAGGTGAAGCCTCCGTTGTAGAGAGGATTGTTGTCATCCTTCTTGGAGGCAGCAACACGCTGGCTGGAGAGCACGACCGAGCTGAGCTTGAGGGGGAACTTCTTCAGGTCGGGCAGATTGATGTCGGTCTCGAACGAGCCCATGCGTCCGGTTTGATTTTCGCGGACCACAAACTTGAGATGATACTTGCCCAACGGCAGGCTGAAATTGGTCGTGTACTGGATGTTCTTGCGCGAAACCTGCTGTGAGTCATCAATCGCGAGCTTGACCGTCTGGCGAATTTCGGCCATGTCCTGCCCGGCAGTGTTCTTGAGTTCGCCGATGATGTCGAGCGTGGCCTTACTGCGATCCCCTCCCTTGACGAAAGGAATCTGCGAACCGGGCACGATCAAAGAGACGGGCACGGAAAAGCGAGGCGCTGCGGTGCCAGTGTCGCTGCGGAAGTAATAAGCCTGCAGATAGACCTCGACGTCGGTGGCGGGCAGGTCGCTGGCTAGCTGCTCCTGCAGTTGACGCTCGCGCTCATCGTGGTTGGCATGACGATAGTCGGCGGGAGCGTAGTAACCGGGCCGGTATTCGAGCTTGAGGTTGGGGCGGTTGATCTTGATGGTGAGCCTGCGGTAGCGGCCGTCTTTCACCGTGTCGGTAGAGCGGAAGCCGATCACGTAGTAAGCCGAGGTGTCCTGCTGGATGCGTTGAAAGGCGGGAGAGAAGTCGTTGGAATCGAAAAAGGCCTTGCCCCCGGTATCGGAGGACAGCGTGGCCATCACTTCCTGGGTATTGAAGTTGGAATCGAGATTGTTCTGCAGCGCCGCGCCGTTGTAGCCGCTGGTTCCCCGCAGGCTGCCGGTGCTGGCGTCGCCCAGCGGCGAAATCGCTTCCAGGCCGCGCGTATCCACGGAATAGATGGACATGTTGGCGCGCACCGAAGCGTTGATGGCGGCGTGAAGCGACGCCTGGTTCTCAATGCCGTCGCGCTGAATGCCGCCGGAGAAATAGAGCAGGGATTTCTTTTCGTTGATGTAGGCCAGCGAGTGGGCAATGTCTTCGAAGGCGAAGAGCTCGCGGTCGGTATTGACGTCGTTGTACTCCTGCTCATCGGCAGTGAAGGCAGTGGTGTCTTCCACCTGGTTGGTGGTGCTGGTGGCTCCCGATTGAAATCCCGAGCCCTGGGTTCCGGAGTAGGCGTTGACTGCGTTCAGTAGCAGTTGCTTATTGGCGGTAAAGTCCTGATCGAGCGAGAGGGACTGGTCGAGCGAGACGACAGCCACCAGATCCGCCGGATGCATCTGCTTGTTGACGTAGTTGCGGGCTGCGTCCTGCGCCCGTTCCAGGTCTTCCGGCTGCATAGAGGTAATGTCGAAGAACATCACGATCAGGCGATGGTTGCGCAACTGCTCCGAGGTACCCTGGCGGTTCATGCTGCCCATAATCGTGATGGGAGCTTTGCCGTTTACTGTGGCCTCATTGAGGGGCGCGGCCTGGTCGACGCTCTGGAAATCGAAGCTGATGATCTTCTGCGGCTTGCCGTTCTCCATGACCTGAAAATCGTTGGCGGTCAGACCGCGAACCACCTCTCCAGTCTTCTTATCGCGGACCACGACGTTGGTGAGCACCAGGTCGCTGTTGACCTTCATGGTGTACGCGGTTTGCGCATCGGGCTGGGCTCTGGTCCTGCGCCGTGCACCGGCGTGGCAGCCAGAACCGCTAAACCCAACAGGGCGACGAAACTGCGCAAGCGACCTTTCACGTTCATCAGAATCCTCTACTTCCCCTAGCTTTGTTCCTCAGCGGCTAAAGCCGGATATGCTTTCAACGACTTACGTACGGGCTGAAGCCCGTACCCTTCACGGCCTGACGCCCGTACCCTTCACAGCTCCATCTCCCCCCAAGTTTTTCCGCAGCCTTCTAGAACCGGAAACGGCCCAGGAAGGTGAATGAACGCATGCCGGCAGCTGAAATCACCTGGCCGTAAGTTCCCGACCCCAGGGTCGAGTCGACGCCTGAGTATTGGACGGTGTTGAAGGGATTACTGGCAGTGGCGCGCATCTCGAAGGTACGAGTTTCGGAGAAGCGCACCGTCTTCGAGAGCGACGCAGCGATGGAAATCGTGCCCGGACCGGGGATCGAGTACCGGGAGGCCGTGCCATAAACGTCTGCCGGCGCGGTAAAGGCGTTCTTGTTGAACCAATTATCGAGCGAACCGCCGCCGGCGGTGTAGCGAAGCTCCGGGAACGAGGTCGGGACGAAGCGATCCGGTGCTTCCGCGGGCCACGTCGGCTGCAGCGGCTTCGTAGTGGGGCGTCAACGCAGTTCCGTTGGCTATCGTAAAGGTGCCGGAGAGGGAAATTCCGTTGAGTGTATGCGCCAGCCAGCCGGTATTGACCCATTGTTCGTCGGGCCCGAAGGGCAACTCGTAGAGGAAGTTGCCGGTCAGGTTGTTGCGGACGTCGAAGCTGGAGTTCGATTCTTCGGCCAGCAGATTCTGCCAGTTTTGCGCCACCACCGTCCCCGTGCCACCGCTGCCTCCGATGGAGCTCGCATTGTCGATGGAATGGCTGTAGGTGTAGGTCGCCCCCAGGGCAATCCCCTTCTGCAGGCGCTTGCGGGCGCTAAACGTCAGCGCGTTGTAATTGGAGAAGGCGGTTGAGTCCTCGTAGTCATAATAGAACTCCACCGATCGATGCGGTGGCGGAGCGGCCGGGCGCATCGACAATGTCCAGCCGGGTGCCTTTGGAGCCGTTGTAACCGATGTTGAGCACAATGCCCAGGGGCAGGGTGCGCTGCACATTGATATTCCACACCTGCACGTAGGGAAGCCGGTAGTACTTGTTGACCGCGTAGTTGCCCTCGTGTCCTGCGGGGCGGGAAAACCATTGGTGAGCGTGATGGGCGCAGTGGAAGAGTATTCATTGGTCTGCACATCGGCATAGGGCGGCTGGAAGGCGAAGTCCTGAATAAATTTCGCATATTGTCCGACGGCGTAGTTGATGCCATACCCAGCGCGCACCACGGTATCTTTCGCCGCCCGCACGGCGATGCCCAGCCGGGGAGAAAAGTTGTTGTGCTCGGGGTAGACCAGGTCGCGCGGATATTTCCCGGTATACGGGCCGATGCCTCCGGAGAGAACTGTCGCCACGGAAGCAAAATCATTGCCCGTATCCAGGGTGGAAAGGCGATCGTACTTTTCCGAGTAAGGCGAAAAATACTCGTAGCGCAGGCCGAAGAGCAGGGTCAGGTTCGGCAGGGCTCGCCAGCTGTCCTGGACATAGGCGTCCCACGCGTTCTGACGCAAATAGGACTTCTCGTAGGGCGACTGCAGCGAACTCTGTTGCGGCATGCCGAGGAGCAGGTCGGCCAGCGAGGAACCCGTCGTAGCCGTGCCACCCGGGGTGGTGGTGCTGGTCCCGGGCTTCTCGGTGAAGACGCCGGTGAAGGTAAACGTTCCGGTGATATTGCCGGTATTGCCAAAGAGGTCGTTATGGACGCGGCGAAAGTCTCCGCCAAAACGGATGTTGTGCTTCTTGTGAATCCAGGAGGTGGAGTCGGTGGCGGCGATGGTCTGGTTAATCTGAAAGTTCGGCTGCTGTTCGGTGAAGCTGGTGAACTGGTTCAGCGTGAAGATTGGGCAGACCATAGAGCAGCGGGTCTTCGGGTAGTCCGTTGATGCCTATCTGGCTGGCAATATCGGTGTTGCCGGTGAAATAGTTCTTAAGCTGCGTATTGCTGCGGTTCCAGTTGAGGCCAGGATTCGTGGTCAGCCTGCCTTTACCAATGGAATAGCCAAGCGCCACCGAATATTGATGCGTCTGCTGCTTACCGCCGAGCTCGGGGAAGACATCCAGTTCATCGGCCGCCGCGTGACTGTAGTTGAAATTCACATTCATGCTCTGGCGTAAGGCGGAACCGCCCTGTCCCATGTATTGGCGAATCAGGCCGCCGATGGGCGAGCCTCCCGTACTAGGGCCGAAGCTGTGCAGAAACCGTACGCCGACGCGGGTGCTGTTTGATTCCGAGGAGGTAATGCGCTGGTAGTTTTGAAACTGCCCGGGCAGTTTGGGTCGGGTTCGGGAATGTAGGTGAGCAGCGCTGTAGCCTGGGGCGAAATGCGGTTTGCCGGGATGGTGTTGTTGGGGAACGGTGCGCCGGTGAGCGGGTCATAGATCGTGATCGGGGCACCTTCCTGCGGGGTGAGGCCGGACAAATTTCCTTCGCGCTCGGCCGCCGACGGGCACGCTGGCGTATTGGTTGAATGGAGAAGAAGAGCGTTGTCCAGTGAGGTTGAAAAAGATCACGTCTTTGGTGTCGTGCTCAATCACATGGGGAATATAGGGCTGCCCCATAAAGGTGAGTCCAAACTGATTGGACGCGTAACTGGGCTGCTGCTGCTCGTTTTGCGCTTTGATGGGGAACGGAGTCGCATTCAGGGCGCTGTTTCCGCCGGTCCAGAAGAAAGCGCCATGGGGTTGATTGGGCTTGAAGTTGCGGAAATTGCCGAATCCGCCGCCGCCGAAACCACGGCCGCCACCCCCGCCGCCACGACCCCTCCTCCGCCACGGCCCCCGCCGCCTCCACCAAAGCCGCCTCCACCTCCGCCAAAACCACCGCCCCGCCGGGCCACCTCCGCCGGGGCCGCCGCCTCCGGACCGCCCGGGCCACCCTGCCCGCCAAGAGACGGATCCATCTCTGCGTTCTGGCGCAGTTGTTCCATATCGATCCCGGCAAAGGGGTTGGTCGATCCCGGCCTGGCCGGTGACGGCAACCGAGTCGGTGGAGAAATCCGTGTTGTTGGCCATCGAAGGCAGAGCTGCCCCAGTTGCGCCGCTGCTCACCCCTGCATCTTCCGTGCCCGCGAGCTGGGCCAGCAAGGACAGACTTTGGGCGCCGCCGGCGTTATTGCGCCGCACCGTGCCCGCAGGCCGGCCGCCGCCCTGACCACCTTGACCTGGGATTCGCGCTACGTTCTCCTGCGGGGTCTCCGGCGGGACCCGCGAGGCCAGGGTCAGGGCGAAATCGGCCTGTTGGTTCACTGGCGTCGTTCCTGTGGGTTTGAGCAGCGCAACCTTGGTCTCCGGGGCGAAGGCCGCGAGTTCGGTCCGAAGCACATAGCGGCCATTCGTGGGAATGGTCATCGAGTAGTTGCCGTTGATGTCGGTAACGGTGGCGTAGCGTTGGCCGGTGAGGGTGTTGGTGGCGACGATGCTCACCCCGGGCAGGGGGATGTTGCCGGCTTTTACCGTGCCGTGCACCAGGCCGCCGGCCACGGTGGCCGGCGCCGGCGCCGCAGCAGGGGGAGATTGCGCCCCCGCGGGCGTGATGAGAGAGCCGCTCAACAGGCAGAAAAGCAGGGAGATGCGTCGCATCAAATTGAATTTCCTATTGCTACCCACACAGCTTAGACCTTCCTCGGGTCGGGTCGTAGTCCGCTACCGTCTTGTCCGAATTCGCTTTTTTGTCACGGCGATGCTTTGTCTCAAGGCACGACTTTAGAGGCTGCGGAAAAGGCGCCATTTGGAGTGAAAGACGTCCCTCAGCGGCTAAAGCCGGATTCATTGCAAGCATTTACATACGGGCTGAAGCCCGTACCCTTCAGAAGCATGAGTTTTTCCGCAAGCTGCCAAGTCGTGCCCTGATACAGGGATCACAGCCGGGGATCACTGGACCGGCGCCGGGCCACCGGGCAGTGGCCCAAGCTCCTGGCCGGCGGCATGCCCGTGGCCCCTTTGAGGGTCCATGATCCTCAGGTTTGTGGCCAGAAAGGTGTCAGCGTGGAGCGCTCCTTCGGCGCTGATAAAGTCTCCCACCTTGATGTCGGCCAAAGTCACGTCTTCCCGGTGCTTGCGAAACGAGGTGTTTTCGTCCACCGCCACGATCTGCGCCTGCTTATCGCCGGTCCGCTCGATGGTGATCTTGAGCTCATGAACCGCGGTCACTTTTCCCATCACCCAGGTCTTGCCGAACGCCGCGCGGGCTTTGCGTACTTCCTGGGCATCGATGTCGAGGAGCAAAACAGCGCCTACGGTTTTGGCCTTGGTGTCTACCAGGCCGCCGGCCATCAACATATCTCCTACGTGGACGTCAGCCGCCTCAATGGGCTGCCGGTCCTTCATCAGGCGGGTATTGGGACTGTACAGAACCTTATAGGTGTCGCCCTCATCGGTGCGGATGGTGAAGCTGCCGGCAGCGGCAGCGGTGACCGTTCCGCGAACGCCGTTTCCCTTGCCGAACGCCTGGCCAACGCCACCGTCCGGGGGACCAAAGCCATTGTCTTCCTGGGCGAGGCTCACTGGTCCCGCGGCCATTGCCACTCCTAAAGCCAAAATCGTGAGTCTTGTCGAGGGTTTCATGCATTGGCCCAAAGCTTGCATGGCCATCGCTCCGTTTGACGGCAGCGTTATAACTAAGGACGCAGATAAGTGCTTATCCGTTGTCGTCTGGCCCACTGAGGTAAACTGCCCTGATGCCGACCGACTCCCTTCCCACCCCCGCGCCATCGGCTCCGCCGGCCCACGTGGAACGGCACTTCGGGTCGACCGCGCTGGTGCGCGACGTGGTAATCGGGATGTCGGACGGACTGACGGTTCCGTTTGCCTTGGCGGCTGGGCTCTCCGGGGCGGTGAACTCCTCCCATGTGGTGGTGCTGGCAGGATTGGCTGAGATTGCCGCCGGATCGATTGCCATGGGCCTGGGCGGATTTCTCGCTGCCCAGGGCGATGCCGAACACTATGCCAGCGAGCGGCTGCGGGAGGAGCGCGAGATCGTCGAGCGGACGCGCGACGAAGAAGAAGAGATCTACGAGATCTTTGAGCAGTATGGCGTGGAACGAAGTGAGAGCATGCCGGTGCTCGAAGCCCTGAAGCGCAAGCCCCAGGCCTGGGTCGACTTTATGATGCGCTTTGAGCTGGGGTTGGAAGAGCCGCAGCGAAACCGGGCCAGCCGCAGCGCGATCACCATCGCTCTCTCGTATGTCGTCGGGGGGCTGGTGCCGCTCGTACCCTATATGGTGGCAAAGAGCTTACCCGCGGCGCTCACCGCCTCGGTCGCCATCACGCTGGTGGCGCTAGTGGTGTTTGGCGGGGTCAAAGGGAAGCTCACGGGCGCCGGCACGGTACGCAGCGGGGGGCAGACGGTGTTGATTGGCGGATTGGCGGCCGGAGCGGCCTACCTTCTGGCGCGGCTGCTGAGCGCCCATTGAAGCTGCAGCAAAGATAACCGGGCCGTTTACACCAAGCGCAAAAAAATTAGGCAACATCAAGCCGCTTTTGGTCTCTAAGTAGATGGAGAAACGGATATCTTATGACGCCTGTGACGACGAGCACGGAAGCCAGTTCCCGACTGTTCGAGGATTTTTTACGTGTACGGCGCCAAAGCGAAGAGCTTTGCCGTCCGCTGACACCGGAAGACATGATGGTGCAATCCTGCGCCGAGGCGAGCCCTGCCAAGTGGCACCTGGCTCATACGACGTGGTTTTTCGAGACATTTCTGCTGCAGGAGTTTCTTGCCGGCTATCGTGAATTTCATCCCGATTTTCGCTGGCTGTTCAATAGCTATTACAACTCGGTATCAGACCAGCCGGAGAAGAAGCTGCGTTCCTCGTTCTCGCGGCCGCCAGTGGAGGCGATCTTCCAATATCGCGAGCATGTGCAGGCAGGCATGCAGCGATTGCTGGCTTCGCGGCCGGAGGAAGAGGTGGTGCGGAGGATCGTGCTGGGCCTCCACCACGAGCAGCAGCACCAGGAACTGCTGGCTTACGATATCAAGCACGCTCTTTGGACGAATCCTCTTCGTCCGCCGTATCTGAACGAACCGGTGGTGTTTAGCGCGCCACCGCTGAGCAAGCCCGATTGGATTGAATACCCGGGGGGGATGTGCGAGATCGGATTTGAGGGCGAGGGCTTTGCCTTCGATAACGAGTTGCCCCGCCATCCGGAATACCTGAGTCCATTTGCCCTCGCTTCCAGGCTGGTTTCCAGTGCCGAGTACCTGGAGTTTATCGAAGATGGGGGGTACCGGCGTCCTGAGCTTTGGCTTTCCGCGGGATGGGATACGGTGAAGGCAGAGGGCTGGAAGGCTCCGCTTTACTGGCGCCAGCAGGACGGCGCGTGGCTGGTATATACGCTTTACGGCGAACTGCCGCTGACTGAGTTGCTGCAAACGCCGGTCTGCCACGTGAGCTACTACGAAGCCAATGCTTTTGCGCATTGGGCAGGAAAGCGTCTGCCGATGGAGGCGGAGTGGGAAGTTGCCGCTCAAGGGTTGCCGGCCACGGGAAATTTTCTGGAAGACGGCATGCTGCATCCTGTGGCCCTGGGCGAAGGACCGGCGACGGGCCCGGCACAGATGTTTGGGGATGTGTGGGAGTGGACCCAGAGCGCTTACCTCGGCTACCCGGGGTTCCGCGCCGTGCCCGGTGCTTTGGGCGAGTACAACGGGAAATTCATGTCTAACCAGATGGTGCTGCGCGGTGGATCGGTGGTCACCCCCGCCTCCCATATCCGCGCTACCTACCGTAATTTCTTCTCCCCTGCGACGCGCTGGCAGTTTTCCGGCATTCGTTTGGCGAACCTCTAACCAGAAGCGCGCGGAGATCTCATGTCTGCTATTTCGTTACCCAAGTTGCCGGCGATTGCCTCGAGTGGCATCGGAATGGAAGTTTTTACCGGGCTCAGCGAGCGCCCCAAGACGCTGTCACCCTGGTTGTTCTACGACCAGGAGGGATCTCGCCTGTTTGAAGCCATCACCGAGCTGCCGGAGTACTACGTTACCCGGACGGAGCGGCAAATCCTGGCGAGGCACGCGGCGGAGATCGTCGCGGCAGCGGCCGGAGGACGCGATTTATCGATCATCGAGTTGGGCGCGGGGACAGCTACCAAGACGGGTCTGCTGCTCGATGCTGCCGTCGCCCAGCAGGGCAGCGTGACGTACTACCCCATCGATGTGTCGGAGACGGCTTTGCAAGAAGCACGAACCCGGCTGGAGTCAGAGATGCCGCAGGTGACGGTCGAACCTATCGTTGCTGATTACACCGAAGGGATGCGGCAGAATAACGCAGCCGGTTTGGCCGGCCCCGGAAGGCGGCTGGTGTTGTACATCGGGTCGAGCATCGGGAATTTTTCGCCTGCCGATGCGCTCGAGGTTCTGCGCGGTGTGCGCGCCCAGTTGACGCCGGGAGATTGCCTGCTGCTGGGTACTGACATGGTGAAGGATACAAGAATGCTGCTGGCAGCCTATGACGATGCCGCTGGAGTCACGGCCAAGTTCAACCTGAATATGTTGATCCGCATCAATCGCGAGCTGAACGCAAGCTTCAACACGCAGCTATTCCGCCACCAGGCACGATGGAATGAGCAGCACTCACGGATCGAGATGCACCTGGAGAGTTTGTTGGCACAGAAAGTTGCCGTGCCCGCACTGGACCTGGAGGTGCGCTTTAGTCTGGGGGAGACGATCCACACGGAGAACAGCTACAAGTTTACTGATCAACGCGTATTGGCTTTATTGACGCGTGCAGGATTCAAGTTGCGGCAGCAATGGAGCGACGACAACAAGTGGTTCACGGTTTACCTGGCTGCTGCGGACTAATCTGCGCTGGGGCAACGACATCAATCTCGCTCTGGTTCGCTCACCAAGGACGGGTGGGCCACTGCTCTTTCCCTCTGACTCTCCATTCACCCGAGACACTTAGCGGTCAACCTCTGTGGAATCCCACATCTCGCGAAACAGGAGCGAGATGTGGGGCACCCGTCCTTGGTGAGCGAACCAGATTTTTTCCTACTTGGTCAAACGCAGTAGCACCACTCCGTGGCGGGGTACGGTTACGGTGTAGCTGCCCTGGATTTTTCCCAGATCCTTTGCTGCCCAGATGTCGCGCGCATTTGCACCGGCGCTAAAACCTACATCGCTCAACTTCAGCGTCACGGGCAGCGAAGTGTCATCGCGGTTGAAGAGCCCGATCGCCTTATCTCCACCCTTGAGCGGCTTGGCCCAGATCTCCACCGGTCCCACTGCGGAGACGCGATCGCCCTGCTTGCCTAGCGGATCCTGATCGATGGCGATCACTTCTTTATTGGTTAGGATCGCGGCCGTCTCGGGCGGCATTTTGGAGAGATCGTTGCCGGCCAGCAACGGCGCGGCGAGCAAGACCCAAAGACTCATGTGGGTGCGGTTTTCATCCAGCGTCAGCTTGCCGTTGCCCACCTCCAACATGTCGGGGTCGTTCCAGTGGCCGGGACCGGCATACTTGGCCAGCCCGGCCTGAGAGAAGCCAATCAACGTCATGCGGTCCCAGGTGGGATTGATGTCTCCAGTGGTCCGCCACAGGTTCGCTCCCAGGCTTGGTCCCCATTCCCACACTGCGTCCCATCCGTACTGGCAGAAGCTGTAGACGATGGGGCGCCCTGTAGCCAGAAGCGCCTGCTGCATTTTTTTGTAGGCGTCCTTCATCATCTGGGTGGCTTTCGCGGGATCGTTCGGGGCCTGCTCGGTCATGATCTTGCGAAAGCCGCAAAGGTCGTACTTGAGATAGTCGATGCCCCAGGCAGCGTAGGTCTTCGCGTCTTGCGCCTCGTGCTGATAGCTGCCCTCGTACTTGGCGCAGGTGGTGGGACCGGGC
This sequence comes from uncultured Acidobacteriaceae bacterium, assembly GCA_963785315.1. Taxonomy (GTDB): domain Bacteria; phylum Acidobacteriota; class Terriglobia; order Terriglobales; family Acidobacteriaceae; genus PALSA-350. Next base: position 388,974 of record CAWAUX010000014.1, read on the forward strand.
GAAGAGTAGATGCCGATCTTCAGGCCCTTGGAGTGAACGTAATCAGCAAGCCCCTTCATGTCGGGGAATTTGCTGTTGGCCTGGATGTTTCCCTGGGCATCCCGTTCGCCCTGCCAGGTGTCGTCAATATTCACGTAGATGTATCCGGCGTCCTTCATACCGGAGGAGACCATGGCGTCTGCTGCGGCGCGAACATCCTTATCCGTGACCTTGCCTGCGAAGAGGTTCCAGCTATTCCAGCCCATGGGCGGAGTGGCGGCCAATGTACTGGATTGCGCGAGCAGCGCAGTGGGCAGGAAGAAGGCAGCAAGCAGCAGGGTGCGGAACGCGTTGGACATAGTCTCTCCGATACGACGATCCACTATAGGCCACTTCCCTTGCCTGGAACCAGTGGCTTGAGAATCTCGTCGAGCAGATCCGGAGTTCCTTCGACTCGCTCCAACCGCGGATACTTTTCGCCGTCGTGATAGTTCAGGCGCACGGTACGGAATTCATTATCAGTGGAGACGATGAGCTCAATCGGCTCCGTCGTCCCTTTAGCCCCGCGGATCGCCTGCTTCAGCACGTCCCCCGTGAAGCCATGGCCGTTGACGGCAACTACCTTGGTGCCTGGCCCGAGTCCGGCCTGGAAGGCTGGTGAGCCCATCCTGACATCCTGAATGATGCCGGCTGTACTTACCTTGAGGCCGGCGGAAAACCACGCGTCGACTTGAGAACTGTGATCGAGGTAGGCCTGCTCGAACTCCGTAGGCTGGGCGGCGTAGGTGAGCCGGTAGCCCCCGTGATCGATGCCTCCCAACGGCGCATGGGCGGCGTGGGTATTGAGGCGCTCAGTGAGAAAGCCGCGCCAGTCATAAGCCACAACCGCATTTAGATCGGCTACGATCTCGTCAAAATCGTAGGGCACGACCCTGGGCGGGGTGTTGCCGCCCACAGCGAGAAACTTTGCGCAAAAGTCGTTCAACGATTTTTTGTCGTGGGTCAACTGACGGATGGTCGTATCCGCGTCCAGCCAGAGCAACTCGCCCTCGAAGTAGTAATCCTGTCCTCGCCGCCAGTTGGCCCAGTATGGGTTGCCTCCGCGCAAAATCTGCGAGGAGATGGCCGTGTCTTCCAGGTTGCGCCAGGTGCGGCCCGGCTTCATATCGAGGTTAGCGGCGCTCCAGGCGAGCGCCTCGCGGTAGATCTCTGGCGTCCATAAGGCAGAGCGCGCTGCCAGCACGCGACCCCAGTATTGCGTCATCCCTTCGTAGACCCAGAGCAGATCGCCCTTCATGGGGGCAGCGTAATCCGGCGTGGCCAGTCCCGCAGGGCGGCGGTACTTGCCGTTCCAGGAGTGGGTAAACTCATGCGGCAGCAAATCCGCATTCATCATGGCCAGTTTCGGATCGGAGAAGCCGTTTTTCTCCACCCCGTTGTCACTCGACTGGTGGTGCTCCAAGCCTTCCGGGCGCACCACGTCACTCAGGCTGAGAAGAAAATGGTAGGTCTCATAATGTCGCGACGCATAGAGCGGGCCCGTCTCCCGCACCAACTGGCTGAGCGAGGCGAGAAACTCCGGCTTGAGATCGACGTCCTCCGCGTCATCCCCGGCTACGTCCAGGTAGTGATTCGGTTTCACTTCCGGAGCCAGGGGAAACTCGCGGAAGTATCTGCCGGTGATGAGCGGCGAGTCCACCAACTGCTCCACCGAAACCGGAGCAAACGAAACCTCCGCTCCCTGTTGGCTCGCAATTGTGAGCGCGGTGCCAAACTTCCACGTTGCCGGCATGGTCAGCGATGCCGCGATAGGAATTTGCGCTACCGGGATGTGCGCCGGATACATGACCACGGAATTCCACTCCAGCACCGTCATGTTGGCGCTGGTGGCTCCATCCTCATCAGAGCCCGTGTTGCCCGGGGTGGCGAGAAAATCGAGCGAAACATCAAGCCGGCTCACGCCGCTGGGCACCTCGACATGGATGCCGTACATATCGACATCGTCACGACGCCAGGGGAGTTCCTGCCCGTTGGCGCGAATTAACAGGCCGGCGAGATTGTCGATGGGACCGGTCGGGCGATGGTCGCCGGGAATCCATTGCGGATATTCCAGAGTGAGCGCACCGGCGCTCACCGGTATTTGCAACTGAGCATGCAGCAGGCGACGGGGCGCATCGCTGAGATCTACGTGCAACACGATCGGAGGGACAGGTCCCTGCGCAACGCAACGCCCGCCGGACAAGAGGAGCAGAGGGGTGCAAAGGATGAGGCCCAGACTACTTTTCTTCATCTCCTAATCATTTCACAACGGGTAGACTCGCACTGGCGCGAAAGCATTGAAACAAGCATGATGGATTGGTTTCCGAAAGAGGCTTTCCGATGGCAGATACCACACCACAGTCTTATGCAAATCACACCAGGCGAGACCCGGGCTTTCATTTTGTTCTGATCCCCTTAGTGCTGGTGGCGATCATTCTCAGCATTATTTCTTTGGTGCAGCATCCTGGCCTCCACTCAACACTGTGGCTGGTACTGGCCCTCGCACTGCTATTGACCGCCTTTAAAGCCAGAAGCAATGCGGTCAAAGCGCAAGACCGGGTCATCCGGCTGGAGGAACGGCTGCGCCTCTCCATGCTGCTGCCTGAAGCGGCCAGACCGCGCATCGCAGAGCTGACGGAGCGGCAACTGATCGCGCTTCGTTTTGCCTCGGATGCGGAGTTGCCGGCGCTTGCCATGCGCGCGCTGAACGAAGGCCTGACCAGCAAGCAGATAAAGACCTCCATTCAATCCTGGCGCGCTGACAACTTCCGCGTTTGAGGCAGCGCTTACGCGCCAAGGTGGCCGAGGCCCAGGCCGATGACGTACGTCACGACCCCTTCCACCGCTCCCACCAATGTCATCTCGAAGCCGCTGCTCCACCAGGAACGCACGGTGACCAGTGACTTGGCCGCACCGACGGCAAAGTGCGCCAGCAGCGATACCACGGCTGAGACAATTACGGCGCTGTAACCGCTGAGGAAGAAAAACGGCACGATAGGGATAAAAGCCCCAGCCGCCGTCGAAAGCGCGCCCGTAATTGCAGAGGTGAGCGGATTGCTGAGCGCCTCTTCGGTCGAGTTGAGCCGTTCGGCAGCGAGGGCCCGCAGCATTTGCTCAGGATCACTGGCGATATGGTCCACCATGTGATCGGCGTCCTGTTGGGGAAGGCCCTTGACCTGGTAGTAGAGCGAGAGGAGTTCGCGGGCCTCTGCTCCGTTCATGGCAATGGCCTCGCGCTCGCGGGCGAGCTCCGCCTGGTAGATTTCGCGCTCACTTTTGGACGCGAGGTACGCGCCCGACCCCATGGAGAGCGCGCTGGCGATCATGCCGGCGAGGCCGGAAAGCAGGACCCACTTGCTGTTGCCCAAGGTTGCGCCCGAGACTCCCGAGACGATGCCGAAGATGGAGCCCAGCCCATCATTGACGCCGTAGATGGCATCGCCGATCCAGCCTGCGGCATGCGCACGGCCCTTGTTTCGCTTGGCCAGCATCTGGTCCAAAAGCGCTTGTGGGTTGGCCGCGGCACGAACTCCGCCCAGTGGCTTCTGCCTGCGGATCAGACCGCTGAGCTCGCGGTAGTGATCCTGCTCATCTTCGATGACCCGGTTGAGGATGATCAGGCTGGGCGCATCACCGAGCTCTTTGAGCTGCTGGCTGTACTTGGCGATGTCGCGGCTCTCGTCGATTTCCAGGCGGCGCAAGGCCAGATCGTCGCCCCCGATGCGGGTCTTGAGGCTGTCGGCATCGCCGCCCGGCTTTCCCTGGTAGACCGGCTCCGGCTCCCCCAGTTCACGTAAGCGCCCAGCCCACAGCGCGGCGTGCTCTTTTTCCGCAAGGGCCATGCTTTCGAGCGTCTGCTTACGCGCCGCCTCCGGCTCCCGCTCGGCAAGCGCCCGATAGGTGTAATAGCCGGCCATCTCGGCCTGCCAGTTCTTTTCCAGAATCTGGCTCAGGCGCGGGTGACGGGGCAGTTCCGGTTCGGCTGTGGAGTCGGAATCCAAAGCTTTCTCTTTCACAAGCGGCTCAGGGCACAGCGTAACATCCCTCAGTTAGACTCAGAAGAATCCCTACAATGGTTGGCAATCATGAAATTTGAGCAGTTGTTAACAGAGGCGCGCAATCCGGATTCGGCCCGCATCGATCAGCTTTCTACGCTCGAGATGCTGGAGGTGATCAACGCCGCCGATCGCTCCGTGGCTGACGCCGTCCACGCTGAGCTGGCCCGGATCGCCCAAGCGGTGGATGGGATTACGGAGCGCCTGGAACGGGGCGGCCGCCTTTTCTATACGGGTGCAGGCACGTCGGGGCGGCTCGGGGTACTGGATGCCTCGGAGTGCCCACCCACATTTAACGTAGATCCCGGGCTGGTGGTGGGCCTGATTGCCGGGGGCGACCATGCCCTGCGCCATTCGATCGAGGGCGCGGAAGACGATGCCCAGCAGGGCGTGGAGGACTTGAAGGCCCATGGCCTGGGGGCTGGGGACGCGCTGGTTGGCATCGCCGCCAGCGGACGCACCCCTTATGTGTTGGGCGGCATGCTTTACGCCAACCAATTAGGCGCCCTCACCATAGGGCTGAGCTGTGTCCCAGGATCCGAGGTGGAGTGCCGGGCGAAGATCGCCATCACTCCGGCGGTAGGCCCCGAGGTGATTACCGGTTCCACCCGCATGCGCGCCGGCACGGCCACCAAGCTGGTACTGAATATGTTGAGCACCGGGGCGATGATCCGCACCGGCATGGTCTACGGCAACCTGATGGTGAACGTTCAGCCGACCAATGAGAAGCTGAGGAACCGGGCCATACGGATCATTGCGGCGGCAACCGGGGTCGACGAAGTGCAGGCCGAGGCACTACTGGACGAGGCGGGCGCGGTGCAGGTAGCGATCGCGATGCAAAAGCTGGGAATTAAGCGCGAGCAGGCCATGCAAAGGCTGGATGCAGCGCATGGGCGGCTTCGCGTAGCGCTCGGCGAAGGAACAGCATAGCCTGGATTTCTCTCAGGATAGCCGTGTTGCGGGCGGCGTGCGTCTATTACAGAGAGCGCGCCGCGAGGCGCATAATACAGCTATGTCCGCAGACCGAATGGGAGGTATTGCCGTGGGTAAAGGTTTGGTTAAGCTGCTGATTTTATTAGCACTTGTGCCCCTTCCGGCGCTGCTGGCCCAGTCCAAAGACCAGCCCGACTCCGGCTTTGGCCCCATGGACACCAGTGCTCCGGCAACGCCGCCGGACCAGATTGTGAAGCAGTTTGCGGCTAAAGAAAGCGAGTTCCGGGTCGCTTTGGGCAACTACACCTACCAGCGTGACGTGCGAATTCAGACCATCAACGATGACGGCAAGGTAGATGGCGAGTACCGGCAGGTGGTGCAGATTACCTTCGACAACCAGGGGCGCAAGTCGGAGCACGTGACCTTCGCGCCGCAAAACACGCTGGAACGCATTCAGATGAGCCCGGCCGACGTTTCGGATATCGAGCAGCGCCTGCCCTTCGTGTTGACCACTGAGGATGTGGGTCAATACAACCTGACCTATGTGGGCCGGCAGAAGGTGGATGAGGTCGACTGTTACGTTTTTGATGTGGCGCCGAAGGTGATGGAAAAGGGCAAGCGCTACTTAAAAGGACGCATCTGGGTGGACCAGAAGGATCTGCAGATTGTGATCACCAGCGCGAAGAACGTTCCCGATGATATGCGCAAGGGACACGAGGATCTTTCGCCTCCCTTTACCACCTATCGCGAGCAGGTGGATGGCAAGTACTGGTTCCCGGTGTACACCAAGGCCGATGCCGAGCTCCACTTTTCGGGCGGGTCCGGGTACATGGCCCAGGATGTGCGCATTCGGCAGATTGTGCGATACACCGACTACAAGCAATTCCGCTCGACGGTCAAGCTGATCTTCGAAGGGCAGGATGTAACCAACAACAACGGACAGCCCCAACCGAACGGCCAACCAGCCAATGGGCAACAGCCGCAGCAGACCCCGCCTGCTGCGACCGCGCCCCACTAAAATCAGGCGTTGTAGGTTGAGGAGGACACACGGCCTCCTCGGCCGGTCCAGTTGGTATGGAAGAATTCGCCGCGAGGCTTGTCGACCCGCTCATAGGTGTGCGCGCCAAAGAAATCCCGCTGCGCTTGCAGTAGATTCGCCGGCAGCCGCGCTGTGCGATATCCGTCGTAAAACGCCAACGCCGTTGAAAACGCAGGCATAGGCACGCCGATCCTGGTCCCGTAGATGATTGCCCTGCGCCACGACGGATGGTACTTGTTCATCGCCGTCGAGAAGAATTTATCCAGTAGCAGATTCTGCAGCTTTGGATCGCGGTCGAAGGCAGCCTTGATGTCGCCCAGAAAAATACTGCGGATGATGCAGCCGCCGCGCCACATCAGTGCCACGCCGCCCATGTTCAGGTTCCAGCCCTGATCCTTCTCTGCGGCACGCAGCAACATGTAACCCTGCGCATAGCTCACGATCTTGGAGCAGTAGAGAGCCAGCCGCACTTCCTCAATGAATTCCTTCTTTCCGTTCACTACCTTGCGCTTGCGTGGTCCTTTCAGCACCTTGGCTGCTGCGACACGCTCACTCTTCAAGGCGGAGAGGCAGCGGGCGAATACACTCTCTCCAATCAAGGTCACAGGCTGCCCCAGGTCGAGGGCCGAGATCGCCGTCCATTTTCCGGTTCCCTTCTGTCCGGCGGCATCGAGAATCTTGTCCACCATCGGCTGGCCATCGTCATCCTTCTTGGCGAAGATGGTGGCCGAGATATCGATCAGGAAGCTATCCAACTCGCCCTTATTCCAGTCGGTAAAGACTTCTGCGAGTTCATCGGCGGTGAGCCCCAGCCCGTCCTTCAACAACTGGTAGGCCTCGCCAATCAATTGCATGTCGCCGTACTCGATGCCGTTGTGCACCATCTTGACGTAATGCCCCGCGCCGTCTTCTCCGACCCAGTCGCAGCAGGGAGTTCCATCCTCGACCTTGGCCGCGATGGCCTGGAAAATATCTTTCACGTGCGGCCACGCTTCTTTATTTCCTCCGGGCATAATTGACGGGCCGAAGCGCGCACCCTCTTCGCCGCCCGAAACGCCGGTCCCAACAAACAGAATGCCTTTGGCCGCCAGGTCTTTGGTGCGCCGGGTCGAGTCGGTGTACAACGAGTTGCCGCCATCGATAAGGATGTCGCCCTTCTCCAGATAAGGAAGCACGTGTTCGATGGTCTGATCGACGACCTCACCGGCCTTCACCATGATCATCACGCGCCGCGGCTTCTTGAGCAGCCCGCACATCTCCTCGACCGAGTGTGCCCCTACTACCTGCGTTCCCTTGGCCTCGTTCTCGATAAAGTCGTCGACCTTGGAGACGGTACGGTTGAATACGGCGACCTTGTAGCCATGGTCATTCATGTTCAACACCAGGTTTTGGCCCATCACCGCCAATCCAATCAATCCGATATCGCAATTCGCTTCTGACATGTTGGAACCTTCCCTTTTTCAATCCAGCCCGGCTCGATAAATTGAGGCCGGAAGGCGAGATGATACCTGATCGCGGCCATGGGAGCAAAAGACGCGACGCGTTGCGGCGCCGTCTAATACTAAGACAGCTTCTTGCTCTCGGAGGATTCTTGGAAAGACGCAGATTCTTGACTTCGTCGCTCGCCGCGTCGCTCCTCGCCCTGACAGATGGATCCAACTCGCTTACATTCGCCAACCCCGCGCCGATTGGCTGCGCTATGCCTGGCATTGGGTGCGGACCACCGACCGCAACGGCTACCTCGAAATGCCCGGCAGCCGAGGGATCACCAATGGACCTCGCGCCGGTGGAACGCGGTGGTATCACGCCAATGATCCAAGTGCTGCTGTCCCCAATGGAATGGGTGATGAAGAGACCATTCGCGCCATCTGGGCCGTTGATTCAGCCTAGACCCTTTCCTATCCTGACCTTTTAACCGTAGTTTCAATCGCCATTCACAAGGTGCAGGGCGAGAGCTCACAGGATCGGGCATCATAGATTGTTACAATTTTCGACTAGGATTGGAGTTGTTTTGAACTTCGTGAAGCGATGGAGTGTGTCCTTCGTTCTTCTGGCTCTTGCGCTCGCACCGTGGGCGGTGGCTCAGCATGCCCGTGATGACATGCCCGCAAACCTGGTGCTCACCGGCGAAGTAAAGGGCGAGCAGAACCAGACCTACTTCGAAATCCCCTTCGCGGTGCCTGCCGGCATCCACCGGATCAGCGTCGACTTTCAATACACGGGCAAGGATCAGCGCGCTACTCTTGACCTCGGCATCGCCGACCCGGAGCGATTTCGCGGCGCCAGCGGTGGCAACAAGAGCCATTTCACCATCAGCGAGACAGACGCCACGCCGTCGTATCTTCCGGGAGCGATCCCTGCCGGGCAATGGCGGCTATTGATCTCCGTGCCCAACATGCGTCCGGCGGTGGTCTCACACTACAGGGCGGAGATACGCTTCAACGCGCGCGCAGAAGATTCGAGCTTCACCGCGCAGCCGCTCGCTGTTGGCACACGTTGGTATCGGGGCGATCTCCATATGCACACTGGCCACAGTGATGGTAGCTGCAAGAGCCAAAGCGGCCGTCAAGTGCCATGCCCTCTCTTTCTCACCGTGCAGGCAGCGGCTTCGCGCAGTTTGGACTTCATCGCGATCACCGACCACAACACAGACTCGCAATATGATCAAATGCGCGAGCTGCAGCCGTTCTTCGATCATCTGCTGCTGATTCCAGGCCGCGAGATGACCACCTTTCATGGGCACTTCAATGTCTTCGGCGTAACCCAATTCATGGACTGGCGGGTAAGCAACGGTGGCCTCGATGTAAACACGGTGCTGCGCGACGCACACTCCAAGGGCGGCATTGCCTCCGTGAACCATGCCGAGTCACCGGAAGGGGAAGCCTGCATGGGCTGCCGCTGGACGCCGCCGAACGGCACGGACATGAGCCTCTTCAGCGCCATCGAGGTAATCAACTACGGCAAGACCATGTTGTCCAGTGCCAGGTACTGGGATTCTCAATTGCGCGCAGGGCATCGCCTGGCGGCGGTTGGCGGCAGCGACAATCACAATGCAACGATTCCCCCGGGCGAACCGGCGGCTATTGGTTGGCCGGTGACTGGCGTCGAAGCCGATGAGCTGTCAGTAGCGGCGATCCTCGATGGCATTCGTGCCGGCCGCACGTTTATCGATCTGACTGGTTCGCGGGACAAGATGCTGGACTTCACGGCCGAGGCGGGTGGCGTCTCGGCGAAGATGGGCGGAACACTCCATGCTGCGGCCGGGGCTACGATTTCCGTGCGTATTCATACCATTGCAGCGAAGGGGTCTATGGTTCACCTGTTACTGGACGGGGAGGACTCCAATCCACCCTTGCCTGTGGAGGGTGCTGACCCCGCGGCTACCGTCACTGTAGCCGCCGGACAACATTGGCTGCGTTTGGAAGTGCGTGACCCAAGTGGCGCCGATGAGTTGATAAGCAGTCCACTCTACATCAATTTTCCCCAGGAATAATGAATGCACCTTCAACGGATGATCAACGTACTGCTGGCGCTGGCGATTTGCTCGTCCCCTTTGGACGCGCAACAGTCAGTTCCCGGTTCGCGCACAGTGATGGATGCGCATAACTGCTACCCCTACTCTGAATGGTGGGGTGACCGCATCGACCGCGCGCTCTCCGCGGGCACTCCACTCGCCATTGAACAGGATTTGGCCTGGCATACCGATCCCAAGACCGGGCGCAGCTGGTCTGTCGTGACCCATGGGGGACCCACCGACGGCACCGAGCCGACCATGGATGAGTATTTCTTCAAGCGGGTTCGCCCCATGGTGGAGAAGGCGCTGCAGGACGGTAACCATGGCGATTGGCCGCTCATTACCCTCAACCTGGATTTCAAAGACAACAAGCCGGAGCACCTGGCCGCTGTACTGGCATTGTTGCGGAAATATCAACCCTGGTTGACTACCTCGGTGAAAGCTGCCCGGGAAGAGGATGTGCAACCGCTGGACGTTAAGCCGATTCTGGTGCTGACGGGCGAAGCCGATGCGCAGCAAACCGTCTTCTACGATCAACTACAGACCGGTGCTCGTGTGCTGCTCTTCGGCGCTATTCATACCCAGGGAAAGGAAGCTTCCGCGGCTCCCGAAGTGATCGACCCGATGCGGGCCACGAACTACCGGCGCTGGTGGAACAATCCGTGGAAAGTGGTGGAGGCGGGCGGTCAGCCTAATGCCGGCGAGTGGAACTCAGCGAAGATGGACCGGTTGCGTGCGCTGGTAGAGCGAGCCCACGCGAATGGTCTTTGGATACGGTTCTATACCCTCGACGGGGCAACCAAAGCACAACTCAGTTGCAACGGCTGGTTTCATGATTACAACTTTGGATCGCTGGCTGCGGCGCGGGTGCGCTGGCGTGCTGCCATCGCCGCTCACGTCGATTACCTCGCATCGGACCAGTACGAGCTCGTGGGGCAGGAGATCCACCAGCAAGTGCCCCCTGCCGCGAAGAAGTGAGCTTAGCTGGAAGCTGTTCTCAATTCCGAGACCAAGGACCCCACAGGGTTGGTCACCGTGTGCGCTGCAATCGAACCGAGTGACTCGCCACGGCGATACATCATGTAAGCCGCCACGGCTCCTGCAACAATTGTTCCCCAAAACAACGCTCTTCTCATGGTGTGTCCTTCCTTCCGTGTATTGGATGCAGACGCCCGGATCACGCATGGAGCGGCTCGCATAAAATCAGTCGTAGCCGGAAGAATGCCGGAATGCCGTTCCAGAGAGGGGTGCTGCTTTGTCCCGTATTCGTCTCTTTGCAAACATTTCGTTATAGGTCATTGCCTCGATGTCCTATGCCGAGGCCCCAATCAGTGCCGCCGCCGTCAACCGCCGGGTTGAAGTCCTCATCCGCTCACAATTCTCAGTGCCTTCGGGTTACGCGATTGTTTTCGGTGAGAAGACCCAGCCATGATCATCCGGGTGGATGACCGGCCCATCGCTGGGTATTAACGCGACCCCTCAGATGTTCGTCAATGGAGAACGGCTGCCAAGCGGCGCGCGCCCAGTAGATGAGTTGTGGCCCGCGATAGACCGCGCGCTCAAGGCAGAAGGCATTCAGCCTCCTGCAAAGTAAAACAGGCTGCTCTACTAGTTGATGGCTTTATCCTTGATGTACCGCCAGCCAACGATTTTAGGCTTCAGGAGTTGTCTGGCATCTGAAACCAGCTTAAGGAAATCTCCTTCAGACCTTCCGCCCGCAGCGTCCCTAACCTGTATGGGTGAATTGACCTTCGGATATGTGCTCCGATCAGCGGGATTGAAGTCGTGCCATTCGCCGATGTGTGTCATGCGCCATATTACGCCATTTACCGCGTGTTCATGGAGAGGAAAATTCAAGCGATGGCCGTGTAGGAATGGCTGCTTCGCCCGGGCCATCGCCAGAGTTTGGGTAACTGCTGTTAACTCTGTACCTTGAAAGCTGGAGGGCTAAGAGGTTAGATCCGGTGCATCAAGACGGCCCCACCCAGGGCCGCAAGCAGCGCCACCGGCATGGCAACCACACCCACCTTTAGAAACTTCCAAAAGCTAACATCGAGCTTCTCCCCGGCCGCGTCCCGGGAAGAATCCTTGCGCAGCGCCAGCAGCCAGAGGATGGTCGCGAGCGACCCGGTTATGGATAGATTCGGCCCCAGATCGACCCCAATCAGCACTGCATTCGCAAGCAATCCCTTCACGTGGGATGCCTGTATCGTCGCCCCCGCTATCAGTCCGAGCGGGAGGTTGTTCACGAGATTGTTCGCGATACCCACCACAAATCCCACCACCAAGGTGCCGGCACTTGGCCTCAACCCCGCGGCCCACCTCAGCCACTGCCCAGTTAGCTTGAGCGCGCCCTGACTCTCGACGGCATCGACCATTACGAATAGCCCCGCTACCAGCAGGAGCGTCCCCCAGCTAATCTCGCGCGCAAGCTGCAGAGGATTGCTCCTCGACCTGGTGGAAACCACCGCCGTGATCAGCAGCGCCGCCAAACACGTCGGCAAGCCCAGGTCTTTTTTCGTCGCCGAAGCCGTGAGGAGAACCACAATCATCATCGCCAGCCCCGCGAGAACGAGTTTGCCGTTCCCACTCAGCTTCGCATCCTCAACCTCACATGCAATGGTGTCGCTGAGCTCATCACGAAATAAAATCCGCAGCACGGCAAACGTCACCACAATCGATAGCATCGAAGGCACACCGAAGTCAGCCAGCCATCGCCCCAGCGGAGGCATTCCGGTGTGGAAGACCACCAGGTTCGCAGGGTTCGAGATGGGAAGCACAAAGCTCGCCGCATTCGCGATCAGCGCACACGCAAACAAGTAAGGAAGCGGCCTGACCCTTGCCTTGCGAACCGCCGCCAGAATCGCCGGGGTCAAGACCACCGCCGTCGCGTCGTTGGACATGAAGATCGTCACCAGGGTCCCCACGCTATAGACCAGCAAAAACAATCGCGAACAGCTGCCCTGCGCGCCCCGCACTGCGGCCGACGCCACCCAATCGAACACCCCCTGCTCCCGTGCCAACTCGCTTAGAAGCATCATGCCGGTCAGAAACAGGTAAACGTCAGTGCCCTTAGCGACAGCCTGACCTGCGAGCTTGAGCGGTACCAGCCGCAATGCGATCAGCAACAGGGCTCCGCCAGAGATCCACCAAACTTCGGCAATTCCATGCGGGCGCGTGAGCATGAGTAAAATGCTCACCGCGACGATCAAAGGCAGAAGAAGGTGGGCCACTACCACTTCTTGCCGTTCATGCTGGAAGCTCCTGGGTAAGTACCGGGGAAGATGGATCGCTATCCGGTTGGTCACCAGGCGGCAGCGTCTCCGGAACGGCAAACCACACCAACACAAACGCGAGCGCAGCGATTGCTCCCAGAGCCAGAAAGGAGATGCGATAGCTGTAATACTGAATCAGTTTTCCGCCAAACGAGGTACTGAGAGCCGCACCCAGTCCAACTGCGGTCGCCAGAGCACCTTGAACCAGGTTGAAGCGGCCCGTGGCGCGGGTTCGATCGGCGACCACGAGAATCGAGACGACGCCAAAAATAGCATTCGCTACACCATCGAGCAATTGAATCGCTATCAGGCCTTCGGTGTTGTGGGTGAGGGTATACAGAATCGCTCGAATCGGGAGCACACCGAATCCCAATATCAGAAGCGGCTTACGGCCGCGCAAATTGGCAAATCGGCCAATCGCAGGGGCAGAACACATGATGACCACCTGGGTGACGATGATGCACGCGGACATAAATGGAGCTGCCGACCCCCGCTCGCCATGGGAGAGCATTTCACCGAGCTGAGGCAGCATGGCCGCATTGGCAAAGTGAAAGAAGAAGGCGCAAAGAAGGAACACTAACAGGATACGGTCTCCAAGGAGAGTCTTTACTACGGAAGCTCTCGCGGGGGTCTCTTTGCCGCCGACCCGCCGGCATCCTCCCCGTGCAAGATCATAGTCGATATCGTTGCTCTTGATGGCCAGCACGGCCAGGATGGTGGGGACGGTTAACACTGCCGCAGTGATAAAGATCGCTCGATTCCCGAATAAGTGACTAACGCCGGCGATCAGGAGCGCACAGAAGACGTTTCCGGCAGAGTTAAACGACTGATTCTTCCCAAACTGACGATCGAAGTAGGTAACGCCGACAACCCCCATGGTCACGGCTGCGAGAGTCGGACCAAGGAATGGCCCTGCTCCTCCAATCAGAACTTGAGACGAATACACCGCCCAGGGAGCGGCTGTCAGACTCAAGAGGACGGCACCGGCAGCAAGGACTGCAGAGGCAAGAACCAGGATCAACCTCTTCGACCGCAGCTGGTCGACGATCGCCCCGGCTGGAGCCTGCAGCGCAACCGTGATGATGCCCCCTACCGTCAGTGCCGTGCCGACCCGGCCGGGCTTCCATCCAGCACCGGCGAGATAGGCCGCGAGAAAAGGGCCAAGGCCGGTCTGCACATCGGCGAGGAAAAAGTTTGTGGCTTCGAGAGCGTGGACGCTCTTTCTCTTCTGCGGTGCGATGGTTGCGCGGGATTTCATGGTTTCTTTCAGACCGGCGGCTACAGGGACAAGCCTGCCTTCGCTGCGCTATTGGATGCGTCCTATTCCCTACCCCAGAAGCTCAGCAGAAATTTTGGTATAAGCGATGCTACGTCTATACTTTGGAAGTGAGAGGGGCCTATAGCTCAATTGGTTAGAGCAGCGGACTCATAATCCGTTGGTTCCAGGTTCAAGTCCTGGTGGGCCCACCACAAATAATGATTCCATCGAGCAGTTTGCTCGTGTGGTTCGTGACATGGAAGCATTGGAATCGCCCAACGAATGCGATGTGCCCGGCAACTGCAATGCCGACAGGCCATCCGGGGTAACGAATGCAATTAATTTCCTCCCGATAATTCATGCCGAAGCGATGAAGTTAGGAATCCAACTCTGGGGCCTTCCTTGGTGGAGCCCTATTCGTACGCCGCCGCGGGAATATTTCCAGCGAGATCACTGATAACAATCTTCACGTGTATTTGTCACTCTGGCGCAGATCTAGTCACCAGACTCGAAAAGCACCCGCTAGAACCGATGGGGCACAAGCTGAGTATGCGAAATCGAACTAAAGGCGAACACGTAATAAAATGACCAAACAACCGCAAGAAGAACCTGGAATCAGGGGGCACGCGAGGTACTCCCATGGAGATGGTACTTCGACAGAAATGTGGTTTAGGAAACCAGCTGTTCCAGTATGCTGCGGCCCGATATTACTCCAAGCGTTACGGCGCTGAACTGAGAATAGCGATCGATTCCCCTTGGAACGCGGTGTCCCATGGATACCCGAGACCCTGCCTGCTCTCGCATTTCTCCATTCCCGTACCTATGCGGGAGCGATCCTTCCTTGATTTCGTATTCCTCTCAGACAAACCATGGCTCGGGGCCGCGTCTTGTCCGTTGAAAAAGGCTTTGCACGTACAAGTATTCCGGGAAGAGCTCGAACGACGTTACGACTTTTTCCCAGACCTGCCCCTGGATCCGGGCGTCCAAACCTTGTTTCTTGTGGGCTATTGGCAAACTAGCATTTTAGTCGAGGAGATTGCTTATCAGCTGCGCATCGATCTGACCTTTAAGGAAGCTGCGCAAGGCAAGAACCTGGATGTTCTTGAGCGGATCAGGGGGAGCGAGAATCCTGTCTCGTTGCATGTGCGCAGAGGAGACTATACGCTTGCCGCGGAAGGCAACATCGCATTGCCGATGGAATACTACTACCATGCAATTTCCGTTTTCAAGGAACGGCTAGTGAACCCGACTTTTTTTGTGTTCTCCGACGATATACCATTCGCGGAAAACAACCTTCCCCTCGACATCAAGGCGGTTTTCGTCAAGCACAATGATGCTCTCGCCGCACATGAGGATCTTCGGCTTATGTCCTCTTGCCGCCATCACATCATTGCCAACAGTACTTTTTCCTGGTGGGGGGCTTGGCTCGACCCCCTCTCGAACAAGATGGTGATCGCGCCCAAACATTGGTATCTTACGGCGGACAGTTACTATCCAAATTTGCTGCCATCCGATTGGATGCTTGTTGATGCGCTTTAGCGCTCTGTGAAAAAGTCTTGATTCTGATCACTCGCTTTAGCGCTGGCAAGGCTCAAGCCTCATGAGTCCCCGCGTGAAAGAACAAAAAGAGAACGCATCCCCTCCGATTTGTCATCCCGCCTGCCCCGGTTTCAGCCCGCAGCAAAAGCGCCCCCACCACACCGATCAACAAAGTGCCGGATATGCTCAGAATGACAGGCTCGCGAAGCGCCCAGCACCTTTATAGCTAGTTATCGCAACTTATTCCCTGCCATTACATGAGTAATGCACACACTATGTGATAGTGGCGACTCTCAATAAAGGGGACGCTTAATAATCAGAACTATTTAGGGGAGGTAAGCGCTTGACTTGATGGCAGCCCTACCATGATCTCGCAATTGCAGACGGAACAGGCCGCCGGCACGTCGAGGAATTTTTTACCATCCCGACCGTGTATTTCGTTCCGACATAGCTCCCGTAACTATCGTAACCTAGACTGTTTCGTATTTTACCGGCAATCTTGAGACATCCTTGTCGGAGTGGTTTACGAACGGCCGTCCCCCGGCTAGGGCTCTTGTGCGCTTTGTAGTAAGCCTCGGTTGAGTCGTCGTTAGAGCAACTTTGCGCGCGCACGTCCACGCGGACGGGATTTGCTAAATGAAAGCAGTCACATTTTCAGACGCCGGCACCAGAATCCTCGTCCTGCCCGTAATAGTAGTCGCGATCTGGGCCATCGCAGGCTGTGGCTTCGCGGACAATTCCACCGCAGGTAAGAGCCCTGAGCAGTCCTCCGTCCCGGTCATTACTTGCACAGCTAATCCAGCGAGCGTTGTTTCCGGTAGTGGTGTCCAAATCGCCTCCAAGGCTATGAGCCCACTCGGGCTCCCTCTCTCATACAGCTATAGCGCCACGGCGGGCTCTGTAGCGGCTCAGGGGGCCTCGGCCACTCTGGACACGGAGGGCGCTGCAGGAAGCGTCACCGTCACATGCAAAGTGGCGGACACGAAAGGCAATGCGGCTTCATCCACAACGACGGTAGTCGTTCAGGCAGCCGAGTCACAGCCGCCAACGGTCAGTTGTTCGGCCAATCCGGCGGCCGTTACGCTGGGCGGCAGCGTAGCCATCACCGCGGTAGCAAGCAGCCCCGAAGGCCGACCTCTGACCTATAGCTGGAGTGCTTCTTCCGGCGCGATTTCCGGTAGCGGAAATGTTGCGACACTGACCACGAGTAGTGCGGTTGCAGGCACTATCACGGTTACCTGCAAAGTGACGGATAGTCAGGGACTAACCGCGTCAGCAACGGCTGCTGTCACTGTCAACACACCTGCGTCTCCTCCGCCAACCATCAGTTGTTCCGTCAGCCCCGAAGCTGCGACGCTGGGCGGAATGGTAACCGTTACAGCAGTAGCGAACAGTCCTGAAGGACGGCCTCTAACCTACAGTTGGAGCGCTTCTTCCGGTACGATTTCCGG
Organism: uncultured Acidobacteriaceae bacterium; assembly: GCA_963785315.1. Lineage (GTDB taxonomy): Bacteria > Acidobacteriota > Terriglobia > Terriglobales > Acidobacteriaceae > PALSA-350. Next base: position 406,056 of record CAWAUX010000014.1, read on the forward strand.
TAGCGGAAATGTCGCGACACTGAACACGAGCGGTGCCGCTGCAGGCACTATCACGGTTATCTGCAAAGCGGCTGATGATCAGGGGCGATCGGCCTCTGCTTCAGCGGCTGTCACCGTAAATGCGGCTGACTCGGCCCCACCGACCATCAACTGCTCGTCCAATCCGTCGATCACTCATCAAGGCGGTACGGCGGTCATCAAAGCTACTGCCAGCAGCCCGCAGAACCTGCCGCTGACTTATAGCTATAGTGCATCTGCCGGGTCGATCAGCGGAACGAGCACGACTGCGAATCTGGAGACTACAGGAGCATCAGCGGGCATCGTCACCGTGACGTGTACCGTTGACCAACAAGGAGGTGCTACTGCTTCCACCAAAACCACGGTGCTCCTGCAATCGGTTACCGGGGAGCAGGCGCTTACGAATTTCCAATTCACCGACTCAGTTGGGGTCAATGTACATCTGGCGGATGGTAATACGGTCTACGCATCGCAATTTCCGCAGATCATGCAGTCGATGATCAACCTGGGAGTCAAGCACTATCGCGATGGGTTGGCTCAATACGCTCCGAGTTTTCAGTATGAAAATGCCGAGATGTTAGGCAAGGCAGGAATCAAGGCTGATTGGCTCATGGACTTCCATAACTCAGCTAGCATCATCAACAGTGCCTATGAAAATGCACCGGATGCGACTGCCGAATTTGAGGGCCCAAATGAAGATGACGCCGAGGTCGGCCCCCCGCTCCTGGCTTTCATACAATTGCTCAACGATACCGTTCGCGGCAATCCCGCTACAGCAGCGATGCCCATTATTGGCCAGTCCTTCATACAGCCGTCTTCATACGCTGCTCAAGGGAATCTCAGTTCGTTGATCAATTTCGGCAACACGCATGACTATTTTTCCACCCGCAATCCGGAGACGGCCCCATACGGTAGCGCGTCTTACAATTGCGGTGGATACGGCTCGATGCAGTTCGATATGTGCCTGGCGCAGATGGTCGGGGTCAATGAACCGGTGGTTTCTACGGAGACCGGCTATCAGTGCGGGACAGGCCTGTCGGACGCGATCATCGGACGGTACGAGCTGAGAACCCTCTTTGAAAGCCTCAGACTCGGCATAATCCGCACATTTTTATACGAGCTAATCGACGACCCGAACGGTAACTACGGCTTACTGACGGGCAGCTTCTCCCCCCGGCCGGCATATATAGCGATCCAAAATGTTCTGTCGCTCCTCAAAGACGCAAGTTTCGCTCAGCCAGGTAAACTCGACTATACCCTCGCTGGAGCGACGCAAAACGTGCATCATCTTCTCCTGCAGAAGAGCGACGGCTCCTTCTACCTTGCCATTTGGCTCGCTGTGCAGAGTGCCGATCCGAACAATCCATCAACGGCCTACGAGGTTGCTCCGCAAAGCGTGACCCTTAGTTTGAACACGCCGATCGGAGCAGCCACCACGCATGTCCTTGACGACGCCGGAAATATGACCTCTTCATCGACTCAGATCACCAACGAGTCGCTTCCCATCGCGGTCACCGATCGGATAACACTTGTTTCTCTCTCACCTGGCCAGAGTCACTAGGCGGTAGAATCTCTAAGGCCCTTCGTATCTCCTGTTGTAAGATTCATCTTAGAATGTTGGCCATAGCCCTTCTCTTTGCCGCGACGAGCACTTGCCAGCCTGTGAAGGGCATCTGTGAAACACCGGTCAGCGCTGATTCCATCGCCGATAGTGTGGGCGTCAACATTCACCTTCACAATGCCAACACGGTCTATGGAAACTTCGATCTTATTCAGGGGTTATTGACAACTCTGGGTGTGCGACACACCCGCGATGGTTTGATCGATACTACGTGGCAGGAGTATTACCAGCGGCACATCGCGCTTTCGCGACTTGGCATCAAGTGCCTCTTCATCACATCCCCGAACCAAAGCAATGCATTGATCACAAGTTGGCCTGGTCGCGTGCCGGGAGCTTTCGAAGGTTATGAAGCTCCAAACGAATACGACCTCAGCGGTGACCCGCACTGGGCCACTACCCTCAACACCTTTGTTGCGCGGCTTTATAGCGCCGTAAAAGGCAATTCAGCATCCTCGAAGTTCCCGATTGTCGGCCCTTCATTGACCCGGACGGAATCCTATGCGCACGTAGCAGGCCTGGAGCAGTACTTCGATCTCTCAAACTTGCATAACTACTTTGGCGGTCGTAACCCCGGGACGCCGGGGTGGGGTGCCGGAGGTTACGGAAGCATCGCCTACAACATCAACAACAGCGAGACTGCGTGGCCTTCGAAGCCTATTTGGACGACGGAGACTGGATATATCACCGATAAAGACAACCCCCAGGGGATTCCCGAGCTCGTCGAAGGCAAATATGCACCGCGTATGATCCTCGAGCAGGCAGTCCATGGAGTGGGCCGCACCTACATTTACGAATTGATTGATGAAGGTAGCGGCGATTCCGGCCATTTTGGACTTGCCCGGATGGACGGCTCCCATAAACCGGCGTTCACGGCACTGAAAAACATCATCGCGACGCTCGACGATCCGGGCCCAAAGGTGCACCCGCAAAACCTGCAGTTTACCCTGTCCGGCGCATCCAGCAATGTCCGTCATCTACTCATGGCTAAGCATGACGGCTCTTACTACTTAGCCTTTTGGCTGGAGGAACAGAATTATGACGTCAATAAGCACGTCGAGACACCGGTGAATCCCGAGAAGTTCACGTTCATTTCCAGCCGCGCCTTCAAGAGCAACCAGCTTCTTACCCTCAATGCCGACGGGTCGCTCAAAACCCAGCAGCTCACGTCGGGCTTACACATCGCCCTCACCGCTACCGACTGCGTCGCTATTTTGATACTCAAGTGAACACACTTCCAAGCAAGCGTGGCGGCAGTACAAAGAGCGTTAACCTCCGCGTGGTCGCCCCGCTTGAGCTTCCAGTAGACTAGACGTCAGAGGGTATGGCGACCAACCGCCCTTCTTATTTGGAGCATCGAGAGGTCAGGTATGACTAAAGCTCCGGCGACATCAGCCACTCCGGTTCGTGTCCTGCATAGTGTTGGCCACCTATTGCGCGGCGGAATCGAGAAATGGCTATTTCAAACCCTTCCCACGCAGCGTCCGCAGTGCGAACATCATATTCTTGTAAGAACAGCTGAGGAGGAAGCTTTTACCTCAGCGTTCCGGGAAGCGGGAATTCCGGTATTGGTTTGCTCGCACTTCTCCAACCCCGTTCGCTATGCGCGGGACTTCAATAGATTAGTTAAGGAACATGGGCCCTATGACATATTGCACGTCCACGGGAGCAGCTTCAGTGGACTGCTTACGCTCGCTCTTGCGCGGGCCGCGGGCATACGCAGAGCTATCGTGCATAGCCATAATGATGTGCGACCGCTCCTAAACGACCGCGGCCACCTTTATCGTGCCTATGTTACCGCAGTGCTGAAGGCATATCGCGCTTTCGCCGACTTTGGATTTGCTACCAGCGTTCTGGCTGCCGAATCAATGTTCGGGCCTCAATGGAAGAGGGACAAGCGCTGGGAACTCCTTTATTGTGGCGTGGATTGTAAGCCCTTCGGCAAGCCCAAGGATGCGGCGATGCGCGCCGAATTGGGCATCGCTGAAGAGGCGTTTGTCGTCGGCCACGTAGGACGCTTTCACGAGCAAAAGAATCACGCCTTTCTCCTAGAGGTGGTGCAGGCCGCCGTTGCCCTGTCTCCTGGGGTTCACTGTCTACTGATCGGGGATGGTCCGCTGCGCGAAGAGGTAACGGCGGAGATTCATCGCCGCGGGTTGCAAAATCGTTTTACATTCGTGCCGGACACGCCCGAGGTCTCGGATTACATGACCAACGTGATGGACTGCTTTGTTTTTCCGTCGCGGTATGAAGGGCTAGGCTTAGTCTTGGTCGAGGCACAGGCTGCGGGACTTCCTTGTCTAACCTCCGATCGGGTTCCTTCTGAGGCCATCGTCGACGCTTCAATGGTTCGCGTTCTTCCTCTGGAACGTTCTCCAGTTGAATGGGCCGAAGCGGCCCTTGACCTCCAGCACCTACGTTACAAATCCCACGATCGCACTGCCCTGATCCGAGTAGAAAACAGCCATTTCAATCTCGACTATTGCATCTCAACGCTGCACGCCCGCTACCTACAGCTGGCGAATCGTTAAGGATTCGATTCACCCGAGAGATATGGTAGGAGTTTCTAATCGGCGACTGTCTCCGGTTTCCCAAAGCGGTACGGCCCAATTCTTTATTGAGCGGCTCTTAGGCGCCGGCTCACCGCATGAAGTAGGGCAGACGGAAGTGCATGGACGAGGTTCCTAAAGGACCTCCATTGCTCACACATTTTCGGATGAATATAGTCTAGTGTGCTTCTGCGGTTCAGCGACTCCATACCATTTTCTGCGTAGGTCGAGGTGAGCGGAGACCATGGCTCTTTGAGTGATCCAGAAGCGCTGCCACGATGATCGGCCTAGAGTACTTGTAAAGCGAACCGCTTGCAGAAACCCGGGCGAGACCCGAGTTCCTACAAAAAACTGCCAAAGTACATATGCTGCTCGCCGAAGAGATGAAAGCCTGTCATGGGTAGCTACGACGAAATTGTAGGTTACATCCCCGTACGCCTGGACGTCCTTGATCGGCAACATAGCAGCGTAGTGGCGGGGTTCTTCCCGGATTCCCTCGTAATGGTCCACCACAACCTCTGGATCATAAATAATCCGCCACCCAGCGTGCCGAACTGCCAGAGAGAAGGCGAGATCTTCGCACGGTTGGGACCCTTTGCCTCGTAGACGCGGGTCGAAGCACAGTCCGGCGATGGCCGTACGTCGATAACTCATATTGACTCCCTTCAGTAGATCCACCTCCCGAGGAGCACCATAGCCGGCGTGATGGTTTCCGACGGTCCTACCGCAAAACTGCAGTTTGCCCACTGTAGCCATGCGCGCACGGTCGCAATCGTGTTTGCTTACACATCTGTCTCTCCCGCCTAGTCCCCCGAGCCGTTCATCTGCGAGAAAGTGGCCCTCGATGCGCTTCAGCCAGCATGGGTGCGGAACCGTATCGTCGTCTATCATCGCGACTATGTCAGTACGAAGCGCGGCCAACCCTGCATTCCTCGCTGCTACTAGCCCCGGCGCTGAAACACCTACCACGCGAACGAGCGAGTTAGCACCGAAACCCGAAAGCGCGGCATGCGTCTCGGGGTCTTCCTGACGGGCGACCACGATGATGTCATCGGGACGTCGTGTCTGCTCATCCAATGAGCCTAAGCAGCGCTGAAGATCGTGCGTTCTACGATAGGTACAAATCAGTACACTTATACTCAACATTCAAGTGCCCTCTCTCGACAGCCATTTTCCTGAGCCAAATACCATGAATTGGATGTGCTACTCCCAGTAGCTGCTAACCAGGCATGGTTTTCCCGTGTCGTGCGCAAGTCGCAGCGACAACGCACAATCGTGAGGGTAGGGCGAGTTTGCGATGAACCAGTCTACGTTGCGCGTTTGACGAAACGGCGGTCTGTGCAGGAAGTGAAAGACTGTAACACCGTCTGGCTTGTTAAGACCCTGAATGGTCTCCACTGAGCGACCATCACCAGAATCATCCCAGATGAGGATCTCCAAAAAGCGATAATTCTGCCTAGAGCAGCTCTCGATGGCTTCCCGCAAGAGATCCGACCTGCGACAAGTTGGAATGCAGATTGATATCAAGCTGTTCATGATCCGAAACCTCGTTGTACCTATAAAGGTCGGCTAGAAACAAAATCGCCGAAGCCGCCGTTTCCGAAGGTCTGTCAGCTGACATGACCACCGTGTACCCCAAACCGAGCATACTTGCGCGGTCCACATAGACAACTCGCCGTACAGAAATCCCCTTCGAAGCAATATAGGCCTTTCGCCGAGGTATTCTTCGACATTCATGTTCATCGCGCATAGCCTTTAGATCGTCTCGCCTCGGAGCGCTTATAGCCTTATGACGCGTCTTCGATGACTTGTGTTCGCATAGGGGCCCGAACACCAGTCGACTTCAGGCGGGTGTATAGATGCCTCCCTAGAGCTATGCCGGGCTGCTCTATAAAGCGATACGTACAAGAGGAAACGCCAATAGTGAGAAGCAGCATCGCAAGAAAGGAAAAAAATGGATTTGGCCACGCCGGGACAATTGTTAGCAAGGGTGGATGAAGCAGGTAAATCGAGTAGCTGATAGTGCCAAGCCACACGAACGCCCTAGGGAAACGATATGCCCTAAATAGATATGCGGCAAGGAAGACGAAGTAGGCGGCTGACCACGAAGCAACTACCGCGCAAAGGGTGTAATGCTCAAGGGGATCAGCTTTCTTGATGACCACATAGTTGCAATAGACCTCCATGGGTGTAGAGAGCGCAATAAAGCAAAGAAGGGCGAACAGAGACTTGGTGCTCGCTTCGCCGGTGAAATTGCGATAGATGGCAGTGCCTACTGCAAGGCACATCAAATAGAAGAGACCGGCAAGCGGCACCCGCCGGTCCAAAACCAGGGGCACGGAGATTGCAAGGGTAGCCAGGACGGTTGAGGCTAACCATGCAATGGGGAGTGATCGCCGGTTCAGTCCCTTGAGAAAAAGAATACTGAAACCAATATAGAAGGCCATTTCCATGGCCAACGTATAGTAAAGCGCGAGGGCGTTGGGCGTTCCGACGTACTCCTGGAACATGGTTAGGTTGATCAACACGTTTCTGACGAGGTGTCCTGTAAAATCCCTCTCTGTCACATCGGCTATTCCACAACAAAGGAACGTAACCGCGACCGCTATACTGAACCAATAGAGGGGATACAACCGAAAAAACCGGCTCACCCAGAAATGTCCTAGGGAGTTACCCCGTTCCAAGCTGTAGGGAATGACAAAGCCGCTGGTTAAGAAGAAGGCCGTTACCCCGAATTTTCCGAAACTGAAATACGTATGTGTTAACTGCCCGAAATGAGGCCATAGTCTATAGCCCGCGTGCTCGAAGCACACAGCTAATGCGGCGATACCTCGAAGAAAGTCTAAGAAGTAAAGACGCCCCTGGGTCCCGTTACTATCTTTCATGATCGCAACTCTCCGGCTAATCCTTCGAATCCCTAAGTCTTGAACCACGTGCTTACTCAGTCCGCTTAGTTCAGGTGCAGGCCTTCAGTCACCCGCTGTTCGTTGAGCTGTTTGCGCCCGAATTTACCTTTCGCGTTACGCTTGCGAGATTACAGGTCAGTCGTTTGCACTACCGGCTCTTCAGGCAACGAGAGCTGATGTGGTTAGACCTTCGACAGTGAGCGGCCCAATAGTTTGCAGCGGGAACGAGGAGGCCCTCTCTGTCTGATACGAACTAAGGCCGAGTCCAATGCAGGCCCAGAGGATCGCTCCCGACGGGCCGATTAACGTGTTACCGGACAGCTGTTCAAGCAACATTGCGGCGAGCACCGCCCGATAAGCCGCAGCGATTGGATCGGCGCTCTTCCGGCCGGATCGCATGCCTCGCGCGCAAAGAGCGACACCTGAGATAAACAACACCGAACCAATCCAGCCACAGCCGTAGAACAGTTGAATGATGCCGCTGTCCATCGTATAGCCGTGAAAGCTTTCAGCATTGTTCAGGCCTTCGCCGAAGGGATCTGTGGCGAGACTTGTGAGGAGGACCCTGTGCTCCTCAGCACGATCCTGGAAGCTGTCATCCCGCCCGGCGCCCTGGAATGTCTGCAACCGGTCTGTAACGACAGACGCGATCTGCGGATCTAGCATGAGTGGAGAAACCAAGAACGGAAGCAAAACCAGGGATAATAGCAGGCGCGGAATCTGGCGCCCCTTGGAGCTTTGTGCAAGAACGGCGAGCCCTACGAGCCAGCCTAGCCACGACGTGCGAACGAGGGTGAGGAGAAAAGCCGAGTAACCGGCGGCCGCAGCCAGCGGCTTGATCCGCGACCGAACGAAAAAGAGCAGAAGCAAGCCGGCCAGGAGAACGTTGGCAAATGTGCCGGGGGAATTTAGGGTGCTCCAAACGCGAACCTGGAATGGCTCGGGGCGACCGAAGGCTTCGGCACCAACATCTGAGAGCATGTGCTCTAGCCAAGACCTATCCCAGACGGGCGGGGCGACAAATTGATAAACGCCGTAGGCGCCGAGGAGGAGCACGGCCCAGAGAAAGCTCTTCTGAACAGCGCGCTTGTGCTCTTCATACATAGGCCAACGAATATAAAGATGCAGGCCAAAGAGGAGAGGAGCGAGCCAGTTGAAGAGGCCGTAGACAATCTCTCCTGGAGAGGTGGCTTCGGAGGCGTGGAGGCGCCAGCGGATGAGACCAACTGCGAACCCGTAGAGGATACCGGCGATGCAGAGGAAGAAGGGGGTCAGGCGGACGGTAGCGGCGAGGCGTCGTTCGCGCAGGAGCGTAAGTCCGCCGATGGCCGAGACGAGAATGGGCGCGAGGAGAACAAGGTTGTGATCCTCGAAGCCGGCACGCCAATCGACTAAGCGGCGGACCAGGGGAGTCAGGAACCAGGTCCAGAGGGTGAAGTGGATGTAACCAATGGGCCGGCGGACATAGAAAGCCAGGGCGGTTAGGGTGGCGCCTGCGGGTAGGAAGATTCGTAGTATTGCGCCCTTGCCCGCAATGTAAAGGACAAGAGCCAGCAGGAGACTGGCGGCCGCCGTGACCCACACCAGGGAAGCCGAGGCTGGTCTTGGCATGGGGTCGGAGTTCACAGCAGGTGTCATGCAGGGATGCCTTCCTGCGCGGAGGCCACTGCGAGATTGATAGTCGCGGCTCGTACTCGAGCATTGAACGGTAGATTGTTGCTTTCTGGGACCGGTGCGCCGACCTTGGCGAGGAAGGCGCGGAGGCGGGCCTGGAAGACATCGATGCCGAAGTTTTCGGCGTGGCGGCGGAGTGAGGCTGGAGACCACTCAATGCGCTCAAAGCGCGCAATGGCTGTCGCGAGGTCTTCAGGTTCCTGGCGATCAAAGAAGATGCCGGTGACGCCATCTATGATGGTCTCTACAGCGCCCCCTGCGCGGTAGGCGATGGTGGGGCGGCCGGCGGCGGCGACCTCGAGCGGCGCCATGCCAAAGTCCTCTTCACCGGGAAAGATGAGCGCACGGCAGCGGGCGGCGTGGTGCTCCACCGCGGCATCGGAGAGAAGCCCCAGAAAGGAGACGGTGGGGCCCGCATTGGCCATGAGGCGTGCGCGGTCGGGCCCGTCGCCTATGACCAGCAGCCGGCGTCCCAGGAGCGTGCAGGCTTGAACGGCAAGATCGATACGCTTGTAAGAGACTAGCCGCGCCAACACAATGTAGTAATCGTCCTGTTCTGGTGTGGGACGGAAGCGATCGAGATCGATTGGCGGGTGAATGACCTCCGCGATACGCCCGTAGGCGCGCCGGATGCGGGCAGCAACGGTTTCGAGAATTGGCGATGAAGTGGTCGGGTTGACGCGAGGCACCCATGTCCCATTGGCGGAGTCCACGGACAAGGTGCGGAAGTAGCAGGCGTTTCGCTGCTCCCATCTGCTTCGCGCGCCGAGTAGCTTTCAAAGCTCCAGGCCCAGCGCATCGGCGTATGGCAATAGCAGACATGGATTGCGTCGCGATTGGTCCGCACCCCCTTGGCATATCCCGAGGAACTGGAGAGGACCAGGTCGTAGCCGGAAAGATCGAGCGAAGGGAGGGCCAGCGGATAGAGCAGAAAATAGAGGCGGTAGTACTGCCGCATCCCAGGCAGATTCTGCATCCATGACGTCTTGATCGGCACGCCTACGAGGCCCGGAGGCAGTGCGGTCCGGCAGAGCGACCGTGGAATGAAGCGTCGGCGCCAGGAAGCATGCGCATCAACTCTTCGGCAACCTTCTCGGCCCCTCCGAGCTGGGTGAAATAATCGTGAACCACAGCAATCTTCATAAAATCTCCTCAACCGCTATACGGCGCCAGACCGCCTGAGCACAGCCGGTAGGGTCTGAGCTAGGATTTTCAAGTCAAGACCCAGCGACCAATCGTCAATGTAAGCAAAATCAAGTGCGATCCACTGGTCGAAGTTAAGGAACCGCGCGCGGCAACCTGCCAGCTTCCAGTAATCCCCGGCCGCACGCTGAAACGGCGCATCAACTGCGCTTCGCTGAACAGCGAGACGTCGCGCACGCTCATAGGGCGGGGGCCAACGAGCGACATGGTCGCCTTGCAGCACATTGAAAAGTTGTGGCAGTTCGTCGAGCGACGTGCGGCGAAGAAAGCGGCCGAGAGGGGTAATGCGCGGGTCATTCTGTGATTTTGAAGATTGGTCCGCTGGCCTCGTTTTGCTTCTCCAGACCAGTCATAAGGTCTGCAGCATTGTGCACCATGCTGCGAAACTTCCACATAAGGAATCGCCGGCGGCGCCAGCCATACCGTTCCTGCAGGAAGAAAACGGGGCCAGAGCTGGTGACCTTGACGGCTACTGCGATCACGAGGAACAACGGCGCCAAAAGCACGAGACAGACGGTGGCAACTACAATATCGAGGGTGCGCTTGACAGCTTCGGAAAACAGGTGCGCCTCATTCCTGGGCACGAGCTCCAGGAAAATCGCGGCGCGCTGACGGTGTTTTCTATCGTGTACGAGGCTGTAGAGATCGTTGAGGCAGACCACACGAACACCCGCAGCCTCTGCCATCGCGACGGCGCGTTGTGTCATGTCATAGCATGAACGGGCCGGCGCGGCCACGATGAGCTCGTCCACGGCATTGCGAAGCAGATAACCGGGGAGGTCATCGATACGGCCAAGCAGGCGGCCGGCAATATCCGGCGGCATCAGGGTGGGGTCGACGGTCATCTACGAAGCCGAGAAGTATCTTGGCACCGTGGTCCTGGGTGCGCAATTCCCGCCAGGCCTTGGCCGCCCGGCGCCCGCTACCCACGATAACGACTTGCTCGGGATCACCGATCCTCCCCCCTAATAACGGGTTGGAAAGGAAGATACGAGCCATTCGATAGCAAAATGCGGCGAGGAAGAAGGCAACCAGAACCTGCCACACTGGCCCCTCGGCGCGCCGCGCCTCAAGGTAAAGCCCAAGCAATACGGTCATCAAGCCAACGCCAGCGGCAGAGTTAAGCGTGGGACGTAGCAACTCCGGTGAACCGCCGGTAGAGACCGAGTGACTGCATGCATTGTTGCCAAAGTACAGCGAAAACGATCAAAAATGAGGCGTTCAACGAAGTGAGCCGGAACCTCAGGAATTCGCCAACACCACCCAAAGGCATGCGCTGCTGATTGGCCCACACGACCGCGCCTACTGCAATCATCATCGCGATCAGACTGTCAGTCGCCCCAACCAGTGGACGGGCGTTGGTCTGCTGAGACATAGTTTCTCCTTGCGCCTAAGCGCAATCCTTTTCCGGGGCCGGCGCGTGCATTGTGGCCGGCGCTGCGAATCCGCCGCGTGCGCGGCCCTTACTCTCGATTGTGGCGACATAGATCCCTTCGAGCCGGTCGGTTATGCAATCCCACGTCATGGTTTCGAGCACGCGGCGACGGTTATGCTGGCCCATGGTCCTGCGGCGAGCAGGGTCACCGAGCAGGCAGCACAGCGCCCGTGAAAGCTCCTTGACGTCGCCCACCCCTACGCCGATGCCGCCTTCGGCACCCACCATGTGGGGCAATCCTCCAGCATTAGTGAAGACGATGGGCTTTCCACAGCTCATTGCTTCTATGACCGTAGTCGCATAGGGTTCTCCATGGGACGGCAAACAATAAATCGAACAGTCACGATACATCTCGGGTGCCGAGAGTCGTTCTACTTGTCCCAGGAATTTAACCCGTTTCTCTATGCCAAGACGCTCAGCCCAATCCCGCGCGGCTGGCGTTTCTGGTCCGGATCCGGCCACGTACAGAGTGCAGGTAGGAAACGAGGAAGCCACATCTACAAACGCCTTGATTAGATCGAATACTCCCTTTTTCTTCGAGACGTGGGCGAGGTACAACACAGAAAGACTGTTTTCATCCTCATCTTTTTCGCCGGGAGAAAACAGCTCCGTATCAATTCCATGCCCAAGGTAGGAACGTGAGGGTCTTAGAGGTCCTAAAGGTGCCAGCCGGTTAACCGCTGCGGGCGCTGTCAGTAAAACGTGGCTGGCCACAAACTGCTGCAGCGCAGCCAAGCAGGTGCGGAACGCAGATGCCACCTCCGACCCGAGCTTCTGGCCTCCACTCTCATCTCTTGGGTCTGGCCATCTGGCAACGTAGGTGCCCAAAACAACTGGAATCCCCGTCCACAGAAGAGAAAGTGAAACGCCGGTATACACGGGGTTCATCTGATGGACAAGGTCGAAATTGACTTGCCTTCGCAAGCGCATGAAGAGCTGTCTTACATGCGACATGTACAGGAGCCTTGATAAAAGCTGATTCTTGTATCGCGGAGAAATCTGGAAGATATGGACGTTTGATGGAAGTGGATCACGTAGATCAACTTCCTGGGCCGCTATATACAAATTGTGGCCTCGCTCGGATAAGTGTCGAATGAATCCGTACGCAATCAGCCCGTCGCCATGTGGACGATGATCGGTCAGAAGATCGGAGCAGTGCGGGACAAAGATATTGAGCGGGCGATGCTGACTCATGCATCACCCCCCACCACACTTGGTTGCAGGGCCCGCAGCCGACGAAAGACTTCATCAGATAAGAACAATAGCTCTGCTCGGCGGGGCAGAAGCCCAGGGTGCGGCAGACCCAGGAAGCGTGAAAAACTGGCGAGTACGAAGGCGAACCGCGCACAAGTGGAGAGCAGCAACGAGAGCGCAGCACCTTCAATGCCGAATCTGGGCACTAGCACAAGCATCAGCGGGACGGTGAGCAGCAGTCCAATCGCCTGAAGAGTGGTAATAACCCCGGGCCGCGACAGCGCCATAAATGCCTGCGACATTACCTGGGTAGCGCCGGCAAGGATGACTTCCACGACCAAGATGCGGAGAATGGCAGCTGCCCCCCGATACTCCGGTCCGTACAGAAAAACTAGCAGGCGTGGTCCGGCGAGCATGATGCCTGCCCCACAAAGCGTGGTCGCAAACGTGGTCATCCGTACGGCTTGACCAGTCATCTCCAGAACCTCGTGGGGGGGCCGAGACACAGCCCTGGGGAAAAGCACCATGACAGCCGCAGTGTGAAACACATTTAGTACGCGCGACAAACTTAACGCCACGACATAGGTACCCATCATGCTGGGCTGCAGGATGCGTACGACAAGCGCCTGGTCTACATAGAGCGACAATGTTCCACACAAGTCGATCCCATAAGAGCGTATCCCGTAGGAGAGCAGCAGCCGTGCCGACTGAAACAGATGGTGGAACTGCGGGCGGACAGTGCGGTAAAAGGAGCGTCCCATCCAGACTAGCGGGGGAAACCCGGAGAGCACGTAGCACCAAGCGGCGTTCACTGGGTTAAAACTGTGGGTAAATAGGAGTAGGAGGAGCCCGACCAAGGTGAGCAATGGCGGCCCAATGAGTGACAGGTTAGAGGCTGCGAAATTGCCTTGGCTCTCCAAGGCAGCACGGCCTATTACGACAAGCACAGCTACTGGAATGTTGAGCAGGAAGAGACGCGCAAAAAAAAGAACCTGTGAGGAGTACTGTGGAATCCAGTGCGGTAGTCCGAAGAAGCCGATCGTGTAAGCAACCACGCTGATGACCACCGACAGCATCAAGGCGGCTCCGCTCAACTCCGATATTTGCTCGGGGTGACGGCGTAGCCGATAGGTCAGCGCGCTGGGGACACCAAGACTGAAGACACTGGCAAGAAAGATGTACCAAATCATCATGGCGCTCAGCTCGCCTCGCCCCGCCGGGGCGAGAGCGCGCGCGGCCAGAATTCCGGTTGCAGCGTTTAACCCGATGATTAGAACCTTCGCCCCGGCAGACTGCACAAATGCGCTGGTGGCCGAAAGCTGCTTTGGGCCTGGATAAGCCATGCCTTCGTGTTCCCTCCACATAAATGGCGCGTTACGAAAAAGCGTAAGGGCGCGAGTTGCTACGGTATGTACTGCATAGGGTTCACATATACCCCGACGTTCGCTATCTGCATGTAGTGCTGCAGCCGGGAGACTTTGTCATGCGGAACCAGAATCAAGTCCCCCGGCTGCAGAGCCATGTCATGCTCCAGCTGCAATGTGTTGTGTACGCGGGTAAGATTGAGTTGCCTGACTTCATCAATGGTGTCGTTGAATTTGCGAAAAACAATGACCTGGCCGGACTTAGCCGATTGCGTGAAACCGCCAGACAGCAGAATCGCCGAAAGTGCCGTCATGTTATCCCGCATCTCGATCTGTCCCGGCTTCGCAACTTCTCCCGCCACCACTACATAGGGCCGGGTGAATTCTTCCAGGATCAGGTTCAACTCTGGATTGTTCAGGTACTCGGATTCTTTCTGGATAATCAGATCATGCGCCTGAGTTACCGTGAGTCCCGCAACACGGACCTCGCCGGCAACATTTAGATCAACATATCCGTCCGGCTGCACCGAGACAGTCTGATTTAGGTCGGGCGTGAGCCTGTACTGCAGCTGCAATGTATCCCCCGACCGAAGGAGATACCGCGGCCGCTCGCGGAGCTGAGACTCAGCAGAATTCGTGATGAGCGCGGCGATGGTGATGGCAATAAAGCCCGCAACGCATTTACGCGATTGCATGTTAGAACCCCCAACCAATCATTTTCCGGTGCACCCGATCGGGTATCAGGTATGTTCGCTTGTTCAGAACATGGCCCAGAATTCTCCCATTCGCCGCTTCAATCGTGCGTTCCAGAAGGGCTATCTGGCTTTTCGTGGTCTTGTTTGCCTCGATCACCAGCAAAACGCCATCCGCTAAAGTCGTCAGGCCGAGGACATCTGTGCTCTCCTTTAAGGAGGGGCAGTCGATGAGCACATAGTTATAACGGGTGCGAAGGTGAGCTAGATAGCTTGCACGATAATCAAAGCTTTTCCGCCAGGCCTCGCGGGGTGCGGACAAACCTGAACCCCCTTCGGCACCCTCATAGGGATACGCGACTCCTCTTCTCCCCTCAGGAGATGGCCGGGTTGAGTTTGCGGCCTCACGGCAATCCAGCAACACAGCTGAAATAAATTGCTCACTATTTATCGACTTGGTCAGATGAGTTGCCAGATACGTAGTGCCCGCCTGCGGATGTGCGGCTACCAACGCTATGACCAGCCCACCGCTCTGCGTCGAAAGTTGAGGGCGCTGAAACACGCTATACATCAACCCCTGGCAAAAGGAGGCCTCTTGCTCCATCGGGCTCGTTTCGTGGCATGTAGCAATCATAAGTACCTGCGACTCCACACTGTCTGTTCCCCGTCTGCGCTATGTCTCATGGATGCCGCCGAGCTTCTGTATCGCCGGAATCATGTTTCTTGGCGATACCGTTTCACGTTCGGAACGCGAGACGCCCTGCTTCTTGAAACCGGACCACGGGTTCCTGGCTACCCGAATGTCATGAGGCGCCGTCGCAAGCACCGGATACCGGGAAAAGGATTCGAGTTCACGCGCACTGGCGATCGTGGTTCGCGATGATTCGGCAAGATAGACCGCGCCTCCGGCGAGGAAGAACGCCGTTAACAAACCGAGAGCCGCATTCAATAGAGGCTTGGGTGACGCGGGCTTAAAGGCAGATGTAGGGGTCTCGGCCACAGCGATGTTGACCAGCTTCCGCTCATCCATTGCGTCTTCAATTTGTGCCTGGTCTCGCTTTTCCGAGAACAACTCGAAGTTGCTGCGTGCCTGGTCAGCCTTCTCCTCCAGAGCATTAAAGGGGACGTCCAGCGACTGGAGTCTCGACAGCTCCTTACGGAGAGATGAAACACTATGTTTCAGAGCAGACGACTTCGCCCGTAGCGCATGCCGCTCAATCTTTCCTTCAACCAGCGAACTCTGCACTTCTTGCCACGCCGGGTTGATATCCGTTACGTCTTCAGAACCTTTCAGCGTCAAGGCAGCGTTCAACGATGCCTTGGTGTCGGCGATCTGGCGCTCCACTTCCTGCACCAGCCGTTCCTTTTCCGTGTAACGCGTCAATAGCTCTGTCCGCCGGTTCTCCAGCTGCAGCAGCAGGGTTCGCATCTGGTCGGCTGAGCCCTGGCTGAAATTGACGTGTTGCTGCGTTTTCTGGCGCTCGGGAACCGTGCCGGCCGCATGGCCGCTCGCGCTAAGCCGCCCGTCCAACTCCGACAGACTGGCGTCGTTCGAACGCTGATCATCTTCATAACTGGAAATAGCCTTGCTCAAAGTCTCTTCGGTCTGCGGAACAGAAACCAGGTGGTTCATTTGTTGGAATTCGACCAGCTGATGGTTTGCCTGCTCCCATGCATCCTGGTAGCGATGAGCCTCATCGGCAAAGAAACTCGACGTACCACTCGGGCGGGAAAGAAGCTTGCGGTGAGCAAGATAGGCGGCGGAGAAGCGCTCAAGCGTGGTAGTTGCCGCAGCGGGCGAAGAAGCTATAAGGCTCACCGTAATTACATTGGACTTTCGCGAAGGATCGATCTTAAGCCGCTTGCGAAAATCACCCAGGTGCTGTTCGTGGAACTTTAATGCTTCCGGCGATCTCTTTGCGTCGGGCGGCAACGCGGCCCAAGCGGGATCAGCCACCGCTCCGATCACATCCTCGCTGCCGAGAATGTCTAATTCTGAGTTAATCTGCTGCTCTGTAATCTCTGTTACCGCTGGTGAAGCGCTTCGGTCCGCCGTGATAACTGCATTACTCCGATTGTTTTCAAGCAGGAACTTCATCTCCGACCGGTACTGCTTCTTGGCAATCAAAGTCGAAACTACGACCGGGAGCAACACAAGTACGAATACAGCTGTAAATATGCGCGATTGCCGGAAGAATCCATCCGCGAGGGCGCGAACCGGCGAGCCTTTCATCAGTTCGCTTGGTGCGGTCTGCATGTAGAACTACCTCCCTGAGGTTCCGCGCGCCTCGTTAGGATCAGAGGAATTTTCGATTGAAACCCTCAACAGCGATACGAGTGGGCGATGGTTGCCAACGAACATCTGCGCCCGCGCGCGGCTAACCCATCGCGAAGATCTACAGCTGTGATTGCCGAGCCGGCCGGCTGAATCAAGAACGCGCCGAACAAATACCGGTCAGGCAACACGCTTGCACTTGGAAGTGCACAACTCGGATTGCGCTTGCTGGGGCCCGAATAACGTAAACGTTCCACCCTGGTGAAGTCTCCCGAGCAGGAGAGCTTGCATAAAAACCAAAAGCGCGACCTACCTTTGTTGCGTACCAAAAACTTCGCACCACATTAGTCAAGAGCGAACCGAAGTTTTGCTAACACTTTGGTAACAGCCCCGATGATAATCAATTAGCTAATAAGCGCAGCGGTTTTATCGAGAAATGCACTTTACTACTTCGATACCACCGTTCCAGCGACAGCACCGCATCAGGAGAGCCCCATATGCCCCTTCGCGTGCTCTATCTCGATCACACCGCAAAGATCGGTGGCGGCGAAATCGCTCTGCTAAACCTGCTTCGCCACCTGGATAGAAGCCTTGTTTTCCCCATAGCGCTCCTGTTTATGGAAGGACCGCTGCGGGAAAGACTTGTGGGATGCTGTGACACGCATGTGATTCCGCTGTCGGATTCTGCCCTCACAGCAAAGAAAGACGGGCTGGGTTGGAGGTCACTCCTTCAGCTGCAGGCAAGCTTGTCAGTGTTATTACAGATCTGGAGGGTCGTCCGCTTTGCCCGGAAAATGGAAATAGACCTGATCCATACCAACTCGTTGAAGGCGGATATTATCGGCGGCATAGCCGCGAGGATAGCGGGGATCCCGGTAGTTTGGCACGTGAGAGATCGGATCGAAACGGACTACCTGCCGAAGATCGTGGTGCGCGTGTTCCGCCTTCTCAGCCAGAACTTACCTGATTTTGTGATCGCTAACTCCTCCGCAACCCTGGCGACCCTCCACCTCGACAAGAAACGCAAAGGAGTCCCAGTCGATGCCAACGGCCGGGTCGTTCACGATGGTTGTAATGTCGTGTCGATCAAGGATGGATCAGAGGTTAGTAAGACCACCGTGCGCATTGGCTTAATTGGCAGGATTAGCCCGTGGAAAGGGCAGGATATCTTCATCAAGGCTGCCGCGCTCCTAAAAGCAAAACATCCGCAAGCAAAGTTTGAAATTATCGGCGCGGCACTTTTTGCTGAGCGGGCATTCGAAGCAGACCTTCGCAAATTGTGCGACGACTTGAAACTCAACGACACAGTAGAGTTTGCCGGGTTTGTTGAGAATGTGCCCAGCCGCATCGCTGAACTCGATATTGTGGTGCACGCTTCAACCACCGGTGAACCCTTTGGACAGGTAATCATCGAAGGCATGGCAGAACAAAAGCCAGTGGTGGCAACGAACGGGGGCGGTGTGCCGGAGATTGTGCAGGATGGCATCACCGGCCTGCTGGTGCCCATGGGGGACGCACTCCGCATGGCGGAAGCCATCGACTACCTGCTGACGCACCCGGATGAAGCGACCGAAATGGGTGTTCGAGGAAGAGAGCGCGTGCAAACACACTTCACTATCCAAAAGACCGCGCGCATGGTGGAAGCAGTTTACGGTGAGGTGTTTGGCCGCCCACTGGCAGGATGACCTGGAGGAATTAAGTAATTGATTATTAACGACAAAGTAAACCAGAGGACTATGAAATCGGTAATCAGGCGGGGTAGGGTGGTCCCGAAAACTCGTCACCGTTTCGCGTTGCTTGCTGCAGGATTATTGCTGTTGACGTGCGGCCTCAGGGGGCAGTCGCCGGCCAACGCCGGATCATTCGTGCCGCCGCCCGACCCGGGATATGGCTTGTACTTCCAGGATTCAGCCGGCGCGCCCAACGTCGCTTCCCGCTGGGGATATAACGATGGCTGGGAAGACGGCCGCCATGACCGGAACCACGGAGGCACGGTCCAAGCTGAGGAAAAAGATCGGTATACAATCCCGCCCGATCACGGAAGCCACGCCGGCGTGACCCGCGATCAATACATAAGGGTGTACCGGCAAGCCTACCTTCACGGCTACGAACACGGCTCGCGTTTGTAACACCTAACCCCAGGAACCTAATAGCGCATATAGCGCTTTTAGCGCTCAAATCCCCCCACGCCAGGCACGCAACGGTGTGTGGATCAGAATGGCCAAATCCATAAAGAAGGTGCGGTTCTGGATATAGCTCAGGTCGTAGTGGATGTTCTCGTGGATGGGAAAGGCCCGATCGGCGCTCAACTGCCATAGGCCCGTAATCCCGGGAATCACCCGGAGCCGTTGCCGTTGACGGGAGTTATAGCGGCGCACAATGAAGGGCATCTCCGGACGCGGCCCAACCAGCGACATATTCCCCAGGAAAACGTTGATCAGCTGGGGTAGTTCGTCCAGACTGGTCCGCCTGAGGTACCTTCCGACCGAGGTGATTCGCCTATCGGACGATTGGGTCGGAGACAAACCATATCTAGGCGCAGTCACATACATGGAGCGGAACTTGTACATGTCGAAGAGCTGCCCGTTCCGGCCTACCCTCTTCTGAATGAAAAATATGGGTCCGGGCGAGTCCAGCCATACCAGCACCGCAATCAGAAAAAACACGGGAGCCAACAACAGAAGAAGAAGAGACGAGACGATCACGTCTGCGGTTCGCTTAGCAACCGCATAGTGCAAGGGCGCAATCGGGTCAACCGCAGAAGCGCTCATCGATTCCGGCGCCTGATCGATCCGCATGATCGCGAAGAGAATCTGCTTCTCAAGGATCAGCAGGAGCGGAAGCAGGATAAGAGCGATCAGAAATGCCGGCCACGGAACGTTCAGATGGAACAGTGTGCTGCATGCCAGCAGGAGCAGCATGGACTGAGCGGGGATCCTAAGTGCACGCTCCGTCGCTCGAATCTGGAGCAGGCTGCCGCCTCCGCGATAAGCGCCGTCTCTGTAGAACAGCAGCACCATCACTAAACCGGCCACAATGCTGATCGAATATCGAGTCTCCTGGCCCAGGTGCAGCGATGGGTAAAGGAGACAGCCTGCGCAAATAAGAAAATCAGCTAATACCTCGGAGGCGGTCATCACTTTTTGCAGGAGCGCTCTGGAGATGAGCTGCCGTTCCCCGCGGAGTGCGGAAAGAATCTCTGCGGCCACGTTCAGTCCTGTGCAGCGCGAGCCTGGGCCGCGTTCCAGCCGCTCATAGAGATTGCCTTTCTGTTGCGGCCGCCTGGAGAGAAGTGGAGAACCTGGCGTCGTGAGGCAGCACAGCGGTGGCGATCAGCCCGCGATAGAGTCCCAGGTATTGGTTGGCAAGAAGCGATGAGGAAAACTGCGGCAGAGAAATCGGCGCCTTCGCCGGTTGCTGAAGTGCGGTCACAATCGCATCTGCGAGCATCCCTTCCTCGTCTCCGCCCAAGGGGACGAAGCGGCAGTGGTCGCCTCCTACTTCGCGAAAGGCCGGTATGTCCGAGCAGACGACGCGGCAACCCGCCATGAGCGCCTCCGCGACCGGTAATCCAAAACCCTCGGTTATGGAAGGGGTGACGAGCGCTTCGCATCGCCCATAGCACCACTGCAACTCGGGCTCCGGTAGCCCTTCAAGAAAGTGAACCCGCTCGTCCAGGCGCAGATCCGAGACCAGGCGGTAGATACGGCGGCTCTCCGGCCCCTCAATGCCGACGACCAGGAGCTTCATCTTGTTATCGATATCTCTGCGCTGTAACAGGCGATCGAAGGTCCGGAGCAGCAGAGGAATGTTCTTGTTGCTGCGGTGCTGCGCAACACAGAGAAGGAACGGCTCGCCCTGCCAGCCGGGGATGGGCGACTCGATGGCGCAGAGCGGCTCCGGCTCGACGCAGTTGTAGATGCGGACGGCTTTTCGAAACGTGGCGGCCGGCGCATAGCGCCTTAACAGGACATCTGTAATTTCCGAAACACAGGCAATCGAATCAACGTTGCGCAGGCATTGCTGCAGAACCACCCGATTGAAGATGCACTTTGGATAGCCAAAGTTTTGCGGAATCTCATAGGGATACAAGTCATGCAGCGTCACCACGGTGGGACACGCAAACGCCTCGCCATCTACCGGCATGGGATAGGTTAGATGGACAACGTCAGCCTGCACGCGGGCAGCCAGTTTGGGCAACTCCCGGTAGTACCACAGGTTCCGGCTGAGCGAGCTCGGCTCCATCTTGGCGATGTGAACAGTCAGCCGGGGATCGTGATCGAGGCCCGCATCCTTGACCAGCTCACTTTGCCAGGGCGCCACGACAAGATGCACAGCGGAAATCTCCTGCAGCTGCAAAAGGCATCGCACGACATTAAAGGCGTGGCGCTGCAACCCGGAGATTTGCGAGGAGAAGGAGGCGGCAGCGATGAGAATCTTCATAATTTCGATACCTCTCTAACCGGTTGACGGGTGACCGAGCGTATTCCCTGGCGCACTGCCACGAGGACTTCGGCCACCAGCATTTTGCCGGGATTGTCGGGGTCAATCTTCGACCAGTAGTCACGAATCAGGATCAGAGCCGCCGTAGCAGCGAAGACCAGGAACGTCAGCGCCAGGGTGAGCAACAATCGAGGAGGAAAGGACTTCTTCTCGGGTACGCCGGGAGTGTCAATCACACTGACTACTGGAACATCCTTGGCCTCGTCGATCCGGGCCATTTCGTACTGCTGCGTGAGCAGCTCATAGACCGTCTCCTGGACACGCACCTGACGGTAAAGATCGGCGTAAGGAACCGCCAGCCGTGGAAGCTGCCTTAATGGCGGATAGAGCTCGCCTTTGTCCTCGCCATCAGATTTCGCACCAGCGCCGCCAACAGCACCGGGAACTAGAGGGGCAGACGACCCCGTCATTTTTTCCAGTTCGCGTTGCAGGCTCGCAATGCGCGCTTCGGTCTCGTGGACGCGCACATTGCCGTCACCATAAATCTGGCGCAGCGACTCAAGCCCGGACTGCGCGACCAGCAGCTCTCCCTGCACGCGCGCGCCGGCATCGACCATGGCATGGGTCTGCTCTTTGATATCGATGGTGCTGTTCTTGCTGGAGAATTCGCTCAGGGCCAAGCTGTGCCCGTTCGAGGTCTGCCGAGACGGCATGCAGGCGCCGCTCGATGAAGACACGCTCCCGGTGAGCGGAGGAGGTGCTGGTCTGGGTAACCAGCTTGTTCAGTTCGTCAAGGTATGCCTGGGCCATATCGCGAGCCCGCACAGGATCTTGATCCTCCACCTCAACCGTGATGACGCCGCTCTTCTTGTCCTCCGTGATGGTCGTACGGCGGGCAAGGCGCTTGGCCGTATCGACACGATAACGGTTGCCATACAGGTGCTGCAGTTGGAAGCGGTCGATGATATGGCCGCTTACGGTTCCACTGTGTCAGCAGGTTGATAAAAAGTGCGGTCGAAGTGTGTGAGCCCAGCAAACCGCTGGCAAGGTGCCCAGCCCACCCAGCGATGAGGAACGGGCGAACGCCGCGAGCATCATCGCTCCCGAACTACTCTGTTGATCGGGCGGCATAATGCTGGCGCTGGACTTATAGCGTTTGGGGATGAGGAACGCCAGACTAAGACTCACCACGAACGCGATCGCGGTTACCCGCGCAAGCAGGCGGCGATGCTTCCAAAGCAGCGTCCCACGAACTGCCCAGTGCTCCGGGGTTGGCGCATCGTGCTCGAGAGCGGCGACGATGGATTCCGGGATCATGGTCGTAAAATTGCGCGCATTCGACATATTTACCTACAGGGATGCCACCGAGGCAGTGATGGCGATGGATGAAGCGAGCTGCGCCGTGGTCAACAGGTTTTTCCAGAGCAGAGAGGCGCCGATAATCTTCTGAGGAACTACGACCACATCGCCGGGATTGAGTTTGGTGGAAAGCACTTTGGCGTCGAACCACTCTCCCGATCGACGGCCGATCACCGAACCATTGGCCCGAATGATGAAGATCTCTTTGCGATTCGCGGTGGAGTTGGTTCCTCCCGCGTGACTCAGATACCAGGCCGCTGTCTCGCCGGGTGCAAAGGTGAGGGCAGTCGCGTTGTAGACCTGCCCGGTCACGAGGACAAAACCAGGTCTCTTGGGAATCGTGAGCACATCACCGCGGCGCAGTTCGATATCCGCCGGTGTGTTGGCCCAGCTGTCGATATCGGCGGTTATGTGGATCACCATGCGGCCGGTTGGAGGATGATTCTTCAGGTCTTGCAACACCTCCTGCTGTTGGGCCTTGATCAGCTTCAACGTGGTCGTAGCGTCACCGCCTGCCGAGGCGGGTGAAAGCCGCGCGGCCGCTGAGTTGGTCTCGATCTGACGAATGAGCTCCTCCCGGCTCTTCTGTTCGAGCTCACGCACCTGGTCCCGGACCAGCACCGCGCCCATGGGATAAGCCGTGGGTAGAAATCCTCCAGCCCTGCGCAAAACCGAGCTGAGGCGTTCGCCATCATGAAAGCCGTAGTTCCCGGGAAATTTGACCTGGCCGTCGATGGTGATCGACTCGCCTATGTCGTTCCATCCGGTGATCTGGTGAATGGTGAGGGTGTCGCCCGGTTTGAGGCGAACATCGGCATTCGGGTCCGTTCCGGCGACAACCGCCCCAATAGGCACCATGGCCAGACTCTCAACGATCCGATTGCCATCGTTCACGTCATAGCTGGTCAGGTCGGCTTTTTCGAGCAGTGCGTCGCGTTTGAATCCTCCCGCCATGCGCACCAGCTGGGCGGCGGTCATGCCTTTTGACAGGGGATAAACGCCTGGGCGCAATACTTCGCCGAGAATCGTGGCTTTAGGCGCATCCACCTGGTAGCGCCCTAAAATGCGAATGGTATCGAATGGCTGAAGAGCGAGGTTCCCGTTCCCGATCAACACATCGGGCACATCAAAATCGATGGTCTCGGCGTGAAGATCCGGCGGGACCAGGCGGACAATCTCACCATGAGCGGCGGGCTCGGGCAGTATGTCGCGGTAGCTATGCAGCACATCGCCGAGGCGCATGCCATCCGTGTAGGGTAGCCGCCCCGGACGCGCGACATGGCCCTCCAGATAAACGACCCGCTCGCTATAGGGCAGGATCGGTTCGACGCGAACGCGGTCCCCATCCTGTACCTGAAACACAGCGATGGCATTTCGATCAGCCTGCGGACTTTGATCGCCGGCAAGATTCAGCGTGACCGTCTCGCGATGGCGGTTGGCATCGATACGCTCGACGACGATGTGGCCGAGCGAAGCTGTAACCGTAAACCCACCAGCATCCTTGAGGAGCGTATCCAGCGATGTCTCGCCGGCCTTCACCTCATAAATCGCCGGACGCTTGACCGCACCGTAGACCGCAACCTGAGGTCCGGCGGGCGGGACCAGCAGTGTGTCTCCACTTTCAAAATGGGAGCTTCCATTGCGAACGCCGTGCAGCAGGAAGTCGTAAAGATCGACTTCCTCCACCAGTTGCTGTCCACGAAAGTGGCGAAGCGTGCGCAACGAACCTGCGGCCGTGGGACCGCCGGCGGCGTAGAGAGCGCTGAGCGGAGTGGCCAGCGAACTGATGTCGTAACCGCCAGGGCGCTGCACGTCGCCGACTACATACACACGCACTGATCGCAGGTGCGAGATCGTGACCACGGCCTGCGCATTGCGATACTGTTGCTTGAGCGCGTTTCCGATCAGGCTTTGTGCGCGCTCCAGAGTAAGACCCGCAACTTGCACGGAGCCCGCCTCGGGCAACAGGATACGGCCGCTACGATCGACTACGCGGGTGACGCTCACGGACACGCTGCCCCACATATCGATGGTGAGGGTGTCCCCTGGCCCGATCACGTAGTCCGGTCCGATAGGGATATCCAGCGGGGTGTCGCGGGCCGATACGCCGCGCGCGGTAACCAGATCGCGGCTCAAGAAGACCTCGGAGCCGAAGCGCTTGAGGTTCGCAGTCTGGTCGGGGATTTGCGTATAAAGATCGCGCAACGATCGCAGATTGTAGGGTGCGGGCAGGCGGAGCACCTTGGGCAGATCGGTGGAAGAGTTTACCTCTTCGCGATCTCTTTTCTCTGCAGGATTCTGGCGGTCGCCGGCGGAACTCGCCGAGCGAGTTGTTGTTCCCGGCAGGCCGCTTGCCTCCGGGCGCGACTGCCCATTGTCGAGGCCCGGATTCTGGCCCGATTCCGACGGGCTCCTTGATGTATTTAGGGATCCAGTCTGAGTCAGAGCGCGCTGCGCAGCGCCGGTTCCGTCGCCGGCGCCCACGCCGGATGCTGCGGTTTGGAGATCGTCGTCGGAGACATATCCACGCGCGCGCATATAGCTGGTGATGTTTGCGCGCAGACCGGCGTTCCCGGCAATCTGGTCGTAGAGCATCTCGTCGGAGATGTCGTTGGCATCGATCTGCATACCTTGCTCCTGCATGCGATCAGCCACCTGGGATTTAAGTTCCAGCACCAGGTCAGGGTTCTGCTGCAGAATGTCGATGATCTGGCCGGAGGAGAGACTGGACGACGGCGTCAGATTGCCGGCGAGTGTAGAGCTGTTAGACCCGGCGCTGCCAGCAGTCGTTGTGGTCGCGCTTCCACCAATCGGCGTGGCCGGGGCACTGCTGTCCCCGCCGGCCGTGGGCTGCGCAGGGCTCTGCGTCGGAGCAGGCGAAAAGGGTGTTTGTCCGTTCGCGGCCGCCCCGCCAGCGAATAAAAACGTCACCGCCAACGCGGCAACGAAGAACCTAAGTTGCGGTAACCGAGTGCCATCGGCGCCCAGCCATGAAGTTCGGCTGGGGGGCACGTTGAGTGCATCGGCAAAAGTGGAAGATTGCGACATGAGCATTTCTTTCTACAACTTGAAGCTAAGGAACCTGGCCCATCGGTGTGTCATGGGGTAGTCAGTGAATTGTCATTCTCTTGTTGATCGCGGAATGTTCTCGACGATCATCCGTGGTCAGGGATGATGGGCAGAAGAGCAGGAAGAATCGAGCGGTGAGATGCTCGGGGCGCGCGAGTGCATGTGATGCCGCCAACGAGATAACTCCCACATATAACGAGCACCCTCCACGGCGTGAAAGCGCAGACGGAGACAAACAAAACGAAACTGTATCCAGTTGCGGCGGAGGCGCTCAGGGAAGGTATCGTTTACGGATGCGGGGGAGATGGGGGGCGGCAAACGCAGAGGCAAGAGCGCCCGCCGCAGCGTACGCCTCGCCGGAACGCATGCGGGTGCAAGCTCCCTTTGCAGCAGCAGGTACAGCTTGCTGCCGGGAAAGCTGGCTAATACCGAGCGTGAGCCGTACAGTTCTATCCACAGCCGCGCGGAATCGGGAAGGCGGTCGACGGTCCAACGGGTAAGCGACTCTGGAGCGAATTCTCCCATCACGTGAGTGATTAACTGCGTTACCACACCCAGCGCCAGGCTGGCCCTCGGATTCTTCTCGGCAAGCGACTGAACTTCGCTCCAAAAGGCATTATCTTCCTGATGTGCGAGTACATGACGGCGAAACTCGAGCAAGTGCGCGGCGCGCGAGAAGTCGCTGCACACGTGCTTAAACAGGTGCAGTCCCTGCCCTAGAAGAAGGTCGGCCGGTGAAAGCGCCGGCATGCAGATGCCATGGAAGCGACGTTTCACTGTGCGTGCCAGCAACGATGAGTCAGCGTTGGTATTGGTTTCCAGGTGCAACTCGACGCAGCGGTGCGGCACATTCTTGTACAAATTCTTCATGGAAGCGAGAGGGACTTCGTCGGTTTTAAACTCCCAGCTTCTGCCACTGACCCCGTTGAGGCGATAGCCCCTGCGCTCAAGCATCTGCCGCGCCTGGGGGGCGCTGGTCTCCGCCACCAGAAAATCAAGGTCCAGCTGCGATCGCAACTGCAGCTTTGGCACCGAATGGGGCCAGAGCGAAAATCCCTTCAAAATGGCGTAGGAAAGGTTGGCACTCTGAAATTCACGCTGGATCTCGATCGATTCGTCGACCATCCCACGCAGCCGCTCAGTATTGTCGATCAGGTTCTGTTGCAGGCGAGCCATCACCGCTCGCGGCAACAGGTCGTTCAGTTTTAACTCAAGCACTCGATCGAGGAAATACAGCGCCAAACCACTGGTATCCAGCCAGTGCAGTAGTTGTTGCCATTCGTTGTCTGACAGGTGCCACAACCGCGCATATTGCTCGGGCAGTGGGTCACAAAAGATCATCAGCACGGCTTCGCGCGCTTGTAGTTGCTTGGCCAGGGACTTGGGCGACGTACTCGTAGGCAGTGTGGACATAGAAACCGATCTGGGTAGCACCTCGGGATCGCCAACTGCAAGCGGATAGCAAATGGCCCGGAGGAGGTTAACTGTCCCGACTTTAGGTGGATCTCGATTAAGGAATGTCATGTCGCCGTAAGGCGATTGTCATTTCCTTGTCGCGGCGGCGATTCCCTTCCAAATGCTTCAAGTTAGACTGTGCGGAAAGCGGATTTTGGACGTTGATCTGGTTGCGTTTTTCCAAATGACAATCAATTGACAAATTGCAGACCATCCCGAGACACATGACAAACCTGTTACCGCTACTGTGGCTGTTATGCCGCGTCCGATCCTTCATTGCCCGCCTTCGAGAATGGCACGGTCGGCAAGGCCCATCGCCTTCGCCCTGGCCTTGCTCTGCTCTGCGCTTTCCGGAGCCGCACAGAATACGCCGCTTCTGTCTGGCGGTATAGGCTTCCTCACCAACACCAACACCGGTAACACCACTTACACCCCGATCATCGAGCCTTTGCTGGCGGCGCCCATTGGCCAGCATATTCTCGTCGAGTCGCGGGCGGCCCTGCTGGAGACCTGGGCCCCCAGTGGTAATAGCGCCCAGCCCGGCTACGACCACACCCACTTCATCGGTCTCACCTACCTCCAGGGGGACTACATTGCTTCGCCGCACTTCACAGTTGTGGGCGGCAGCTTTCTGCTTCCCTGGCAAACTTATAACGAGCGCTTATCGCCTATCTGGATCGGCAATTTCCAGGACGGCCCAATTGCGTCCAATATTGGTCTCATGAACACCGGCCTGGGTGTCGGAGGCCAGGTTCGCGGTTCCGCTATTTCGCGGCGTAAGTACTCCGTCGCCTACGCTGCTTATTTCTCCGCCCTCTCGACGAATTCGCAGTTCTCCTCTGAGCGCTCCGCCGGGGGCCGCACCAGTCTGTACCTGCCCGAGAAGGGCCTGGAGGTGGGGTTCTCTTACAGCCGCCAGCTTCAGGGAGTCAACGAGAACTTTTTCGGCACGTACCTCTGGTGGGAGCCGAGGAATCCGGCCTTTCAACTGCGCTCGGAGTTCAACCGAGGACAGCACGCGCAGGGATATTGGGTCGAGTTCGCTTACCGTACGCAGGCGTTCGGAGGCCTCAACAGCTTTATTGGCCGGTTTGAGCCACTATTCCGCATGCAGCAGACTTTTCGCCTCGACAACTCCTCTATCAGCGATGGTGCGCCGCTGGTGAATACGCAGCGCGCGGACTTCGGCCTCGACTACAACTTGCCGCACAACACCAGAATTCTTACCAGCTATGCGCGGCAGTTCTCCTCCACCGGTAACCACAACGTTTGGGAGACAGGAATCGTCTACCGGTTCCTCTTCCCGGCCTGGAAAGGTAGATGACCATGAGTGCAAAGCATTTTCTCGTTGCCCTTACCATCCTGGCTGCGACGCCCGGTTTTCCCCAAGCTGAACAGACAGACAAAAAGCCTGCTGTCGCGGTAAAGATGTCGCAACAAGAAGATAAAGAATTGCTGGCCATGATTGCCCTGACTGCGGCGCCTTTGCTGCCGCCGGTTATGGCGCAGGATCAGCCGCCGGCTACGCCTGCCAACAAGAACCCGGCTGTCGCCCAGGCATCTCCACAGCAGGAAGATGATGGCGAACGCATCTTCAAGCAGAACTGCTCTCGCTGCCACAACGAGCCGGAGGGTTTCTCGCCTCGCATTTCCGCCACCATTGTTCGCCACATGCGGGTGCGCGCTTCGCTCAGCAAGCATGACGAGGAAGAGTTGCTCCATTTCTTCAACCCGTAAGGTGCGAGAGATGTTCCGGTAAGCAACGCCGGCTTGTCTAGTAGGTTTTTCGCCGGTTCTCCCACAGACTCGTCATCCTGAGCGAAGCGCCTCACAGATGGATCCCGTGAGGCGCTCCGCTCAGGATGACGAGTCTGTGGGAGAACCGGAAGAGAAACAGCAGATCCCTCCACTGCGCTTCGCTCCGGTCGGGATGACAATTTTCGTTAAAAGGTCGATGACTTCGCGCGAAAAATTAATAAAGTCACAGCCACTCAGGATGACGATTCTGGGGAAGAGTTTGACAAAAAAAATCCTAAACCGGTTCGCGCATATGCGGACATGGTCCCGGTTCACTTTCAGCCTTTTTGACGGTCGGTCTCTTCGCGGTGTTATTTGCCGTTGGGATGAAGGGCTTGGATTTTTTCGATGGCCCAGGTGGCGAGGGCTGCGTTTGCCTCATCTGTTTTCTGTATCGTCTGCAACGTCGCGATCGATTCCACATCTGCCCTGCCAGGCCACGATGCGCATCGCACGCTGGCGGACCGCTTTGTTCTCGCTGTCGAGCGCTTTGCGCACATCCGGCAAGAACCGCTGGGCTGGCCTTCACCAGCATCCACTCCGCCCGATCCGCCACTTGCTGATCACTTGATCCCAGTGCCTGTACCGCGGGGGCGGCATCGGCTCCGATGCGGTCCCATAATTGGAACCCAGCAACGATGCCATCGTAAGATGACAGACCGTTGTCCTGCCGGAATGCCAGCTCCATCAGCTCCCGCGTGGCATCATTTCCCCGCAGCATCTCAAGTGCCCGCATCATTTCCATCTGGCACTTGAAGGACTTCATGATGACATCGATCTCTGGCTGGGTGAATTTCGAGACGCCTCGTCTTTCATGATCGTCGTGGATCACCTGCTCGAAAGCGACCTCTCTTTGCAACTGCGCAGGAATAGCCTTGATGGCAACCTCCGGTTGGTGCCGCGCCAGCGCCACTGCAGCCGCGCCGCGAACGGTGACATCATCACAGGAGAGCAGCGGCAGCAAGGTCGCGGCGCTCACGTCACCCGGGGCGCGCGCCAACGCCAACAAAGTCAATTGCAGCACATGCGGATCGTGGTCGCGCAACAAGGGCAGCAATGCACTCGCTGGAGCGCCAAGCATGCCCAGCGCCCACGCCGCATTCGCCCGTACATCGGCGTTACCAGATTGCAGCCCTGCTGTGAACGCGGATACAGGCGTTCGTGGACGCGCTGTCACCAGCGCCACTGCCGCAGCTCGCGAAACATGATCGTCCGCATCCAGTAACCAATGCGCAAAATTTCCCTGCAGCGGAAATCCGCTGTACCGGGACAGCTCCAGGATGGCTGCCACGCGGGCGTCGCTGGCGCCCGTATCGGCCTTGAGCAGCAGCTCGTTCAGCCTGCGCTCCACTGGCCTGCCCACAGCATCCGCGCCCAGCCGCGGATAGTCCACGTTAATGCCATCCACTCCCGCAGCAACCGCGGCTTTCATTCCGGCCAGATCCATCTCATGATGGTTGGCGGAAAAGTTTGCCACCACCGCTTTGCCCTCGCGGTGGTACTGCCTTACCTGGTCCTCGGTCACTCCTGGCTGCACCCATTTCGTCCCGTCGCCGACATCGGTCGCTGCGGGATATAACTTCTTTACATCGTCCCATTCACCATTGAATTGCACACGCTGCAGCATGCCTTCGCGCTCCAGCATCTGCAGCACATCCGCCCCCAGGCCCTTGTCTTTCATATCCAGGACCAGGCGAATGTCCCGCTCGCGCGCCAGCCGCAGCGCATCCTGGAAGAGGGTCATATGCAGACCTTCGAATCGCTCGGCCATCCAGGAGCCTGCGTCGCGCAATTGCAGGTCGCCGTAATAACTGGTCTCAGCCTCGCCCACGCCGTCGGTCAGCCGCTCCATGATGCCGTCGTGGTTGAGCACGATTTTTCCGTCCAGCGTGCGGCGAAGATCGATCTCCACCACGTTGCATCCGAGCAGAGCAGCTTGATCCAGCGACTCCAGGGTATTCTCGGGCACGTCCTCGTTCGCCGTGCGATGGCAAAGCAGTTGCACGCCTCCGGGCAGCAGCACTCCCGCGTGCGCCGATCGTGCGGCCAACAATGCCAGCAACAGGACCATCGCGGTCCTCATGTCGTTTCTCCTTGCGGCGAAAGCAGGAAGAGGAATAGCAGCGCGATGGTTAGAGCCACGGCAGCGAGCGAAAACAGCACCGGAGGATACCCGAACCTGGTCAAGAGGACGCCGGCGCCCGCAGTGGCAACGGAGGCGACCAGCGCGTTGCAGAACAACGTCATGGCCGCGGCCGCGCTGCGCTCTGCGTCCGGGGTCTCATTCATCAACAGGTTGTAGAGCCCTGGAGAACTCATCCACTGCGCTGCGGAGAAGGTTAGATAGAGGGCCACAGCCAGGTGTGCATTCGTCGCTGCAGCCATCACGGCGAGCACCACGGCGGCGAGAATCTGTGTAGCGACGATACCTCTTACCAGGCCAAGCGCGCGCAGAACAAATGGGGTTAGAAGTCCCATGCAAAACTGCAGCACCTGCACGACGGAGAAGATCAGCCCGATCTGCGTCATCTGAACATGAAGCTCTCGTGACAGGTAGACATTGGCAAAGGGGTTAAACGCCGCCAGCACCGCGGACCACAAAGCCATCAAGGGCAGGAATCGCCAGAGGAAAGGATTGAGCTTCCAGTCGCGCAACCAATTCCACCGTCCCGCCTGCACATCGAGCGCGGCCTCCTCCCTGGGCTCCGATGGTATGCGGAGCCGCAGCACAGGAATCAGACCCAAGAAGGCGATCGCGCAGGAGACGAGGAGGATGAAACGCTTGACCTCGGCAGGCTGCAACGCGAAGCCGAGCATTCCGAGCCACTGACGCAGATAGCCGCACACAATGCCACCCAACAGGCTGGTGCCCACGCTGGCCGAAATGATCAGGCTGAACCCCGCGGTGCGATTCTTCTCCCCTGTGAGCCGGGCCACCCCGGGAAGAAAGCAAACACCCCAACTGCTCATCGCTAAACCTGCCAGAAAGGCCAGCCCGATCTGAGCAGGCTCCCAAATCCATATCGCGCGCATCGCGTTCACCACGGGAGCGGTCACAAACAGTACGATGAGCAGCGGCCGCAAACCAAACCTTTGCGCGAGCACACCGGCGGGCAAAGTTCCTACCAGCGAGCCCAGCGTCATCGCTCCGCCTATCCATCCCATGGCCCGCTCATTGAAGCGGTAATCCAGCAAGTACAGGTTGAATAGAAAAAAGTAGATCGCGAAGCCGGCATCGAAGAAGAAGGCAGCTGAGAAGAACACCCAGTAACCACGACCGAGATTCTTCTCCCGCAACCACGCGGCCGGATGCCTCCAGAAGGAGACAGCCGCTGCCGCGTGCGGTGCCGGATCGAGGAGCAATTCCATCAATGCCCTTCCCGCACCAGTTTCCGTAACCGATCGATGGCCCAATCCAAATCGCTGTACCGCAGCTCGAAAACATCCGCGACCAGGAGCCGCTCGATCGCCCTGTACTGCACGGCAAGCAATTCTGCCGGCCCGTAAAGCACCTGGCGCATGAAGTGACGAGCCACATCCCGGCGATAAGGCACAAGCTGCTGCGGAGATGCTGTACGCCGATTCAGAAAAACGATGAAGTCCACCCGCGTCGTGTGCGCGGTGGTGACATGCGTCATAAGGTCGGTCTGCAGTTCGATCGATGGCTTACCCGCGGCTCGCGGTGTAATCTCGAGCCCTTCAATTTCTGGAAATAGCTCTGCAGCAGACGGCCGGAAACGCACCTTATGGCAGTCTCCCGTCACTAGCCGCCTGGTTCCTCCATTCAGCAGAAGGCTTCCGTCGTCGCTCACGTAGGTCCATCCGGCGCGGGCGCAGGCATACGAAAGCGTCGATTTGCCTGCTCCGGAATCACCGCAGAACAATACTCCTCGTCCGTCCAGGGCAACACACCCGGCGTGCACCGGCGTGGTATACCGGGTCGCAACGCAGCAAGCGGCCGATCCCAGGAGGAAATACTGGGCGTAGAGCCGATGCCGCAGCGCGGCGCGCGAAATCACGATCCGCGTCTGGCAAGATTCCAAATCGATGACGCTGTAGTTGTCGGCATCGGCGACAAACATCATAAGCGGCTGCATGTACCGGTAGGTTGGCTGGGGAGGACACTCCGTCGCATTGGTCTCCACCACCTGCACCTCCGTCCGGATTGGCTCGGTATCGTGCTGTTTGGTGAACTTTCCCCAAAGCTCCTCGTACTGCTTGAGCACGCCTCCCGAGTTGGTGGTTATCACAACGGGGAAGCCATATGGATAAAACGTCGCGTGGAAAGGGAGTTCCGGTGGTTCCACGACGTGCCTGGGAGTTTCGATCCGCTGCGAGGCATTGCAGGCGGATTCGAGATCTTCAATCGATAACATCTTCCTTCTCCATGGATATAGGTTTTCGGGATCTGGTTTTTGGCGCGGACCTATCTGCCGCGTCCCTCTCTTAGAACACATACTTCGCTGCGAATTGAATAATGCGTGGGTTGCTCACGGTTCCGGTAATTTTGCCGAAGGTGGGGCTGGCTGACGGATTGAGCAGTGTCGGGTCGGAGTAGCCCAAGATGGTATTGGGATTGCCGAACTGTGGGGTATTGGTCAGGTTGAAGAACTCCGCGCGGAAGCGGAAACTACTTGCTTCCCTCACTGGAAAAACTCGCTCCACTGCCATATCCAGGTTGTGCTGCCCCGGACCGCGAAGGAAGCCGACGCCGCTGTCGCCGAAGTCCTGGTCGGCGAGACTGGTTCCGTTCGGCGCTTCGGGCGCGCGGGTGAAGGCGCCCGGATTGAGATAACTATTGGTTACACGCGAGAACATCGAGCCGTGTGTTTCAGGATCGCCGGATGCGCGCTGTGCTCTCACCTCGCCGCCAAGCAGGCCGTACACAGAGCCCGCGTTGCAGTCAATGACGCTGAGTGGAATGCCCGACTGGATCACGGCAATACCAGAAAACTCCCAGTCGGTAAGCACACGGCGCGGGAGCGCTGGGAAGGAGCTAAACTTCGGCGCCGCCCAGGCAAAGCTGGCAACGAATCTCTGGTCCCGGTCAGTCCCCGCCGGGCCGTAGGAAGAATGCCTGAGATCATGCTGGTTATTGGTCGGCAATTGCAGTTCAAAGAAATCTGTGCCGACCTCTCCATTGACCTCGTCCAGGTTCTTCGACCAGGTATAACTCGCCTGCAGTTGGAGGTTATGCGTCATCCGCTTGGTAACGCCGGCCTGGAGTGCGTTGTAGTTGGCGACAAAAGGCGAATCGGTGTAGAGTGATCCCTCGCTCACGCCCTGGACCGGCATTCTTGCAGTCACGTTGGCGATTGAATTGTTCGTCTCGCCGAACACCGGGTTCTGCGGGCTCGCCAGCAGCGCCTGATCGAATTCCACCTGCCCCGATCGGTGCGTCGACTGTGTTCCGACGTATCCCACTTGCAGCAGATAGCCGCGTCCCATTGCATATTGCAGATTCACGTTGAATTCCTGCGTCATGCCGTCCAGGAGGTTCGGATTAGTGGCTTCAATGAACGGAGCCGAAGTGGGTGTGCGCGGCGTGTAGACGGGGAAACTTGAACTCGGCGGCACCAGGGGAACAAATGGGCTCTGCAGCGTAGCCGGCCCGTTGGGAGCACCGGCAACAATCTGCGAAAGCGTAAAGGGAGGATCGTTGATGGTTTGCTCAGCGATGGTGGCGGAGTGCCGGTCGAAGTAGATACCGTAACCTCCACGGAGCACCAGCACCGGCTTGTCGAGAACCTGCCAGGCAAAGCCGAGCCGCGGTGCTACATCCCCGTACGGCGTCCTGTACAGGCTGGGGTATGAGGTCTTGACCACGCCCGCCGGCACCGTGCCGGGGAAGTTCGAGGGCAGTGTGAATCCGGTCAAGGTGCCCGCCTCGGGAACCGGCCCCACCGAGGCAATATTGGGATTGAAGTTGGACAGCCGCCCATCTATTTCCGTGGGCGCGCCGAAGATTTCGAAGCGCAGACCCGCATTGATGGTTAACCGCGGCGTGAGTTTGAGGTCGTCCTGGGCAAAGATGGCGAAGTCCGTGTAGCGTTCGTTCTTGCGGAAATTGCCTGCCCCCGCGAAGCTGACGCCTATATTGCTCAGGCCAAACGGGCTCCCGTTCTGCGCCGCGCTTTGTCCCACGAGAAAGTCATCGAAGCCGGTGATTTGCAGCAGTCCGTCCGTCTCCTCGGGATCATTTTGATCCACTTGATGCCGCTTGAACTCCACCCCGAAGCGGATGTTGTTCCGTCTTTTGGTGAGCGCGACTGTGTCTTGCCAGATGAAGGAGTTGGTCACCTGCCAGGCTGAAGGAGTGCCCGCATCGCCGATGGTAAAGCCGCCAACCGTCAGTCCGGGAGCGTTGGTTGTGGTCCCGGTTGGCGTGCCTTCTCCAATGGCCGCCGCCGTCAGCGGATTCTGCACCGTCGAAAACCCGTCGTAGCGCATGTACCCAAAGCGCGCGATGTTCACCAGGTTCGCGTTGACGACGTGTGTATCCGAAAGCACAAACATGGTGTTCCGGTTCAGTTCATTTGTTCCCCAGCCGGGAACGTTGGCCGCATTGGGCGAGAACGGCTCGTCGGTGGTTGCGCGCGCGTAGAAGAACCTTCCCGCCAGCGTGTTTTTCTGGTTCAGAACCTGATCGATATCCACGGTGAACTGGTCTTCGCGATAGTGGGCTGGTATGGCGTAGGTGGACTCGCCCATCGGTACCTGGTCGGACGCATCGTCCCCGCTGCTGGGCAGCACGGCCTGCGGGCTGGGCACGGCGAACTGCCCGTTGGGCAACTTTGCATTCAGAATCGCCAGCGCGACTGGATTAATGTTCGATCCGTCGCAGGCCACCTGCGTTCCGCCCGCTTGGGTGAGATAGCCCGTGGCCTGGTTTCCTGCGCTATCCAGGTGCCCCGCGGGGCAGAATTGCGCTCCCAGGGTTGCCGCCGATCGGTCAGAAGTTAGCAGCGGCAAAATGGGATGCTGCTCATCCCCCAGGCCGTTCACTTCGGTCGACCCCTGATAAGAGCCAAAGAAGAACGTTTTGTCGTGCACGATCGGGCCACCGATGGCAGCTCCGAACTGGTTATGCTTCAAATCTGCCCGCGGCTGACCGTCGAAATTGGAAAAGAAATCGTTAGCGTTGAAGATGTTGTTGCGCACAAACTCCCAGGCGCTGCCGTGGAATTTGTTGGTTCCGCTCTTGCTCACCAGGTCGACGTTGGCTCCGGTTCCGCGTCCATAAGCGGCGTCGAAATTCGCCGTCTGCACGCGAAACTCCTGGATCGTATCTGGTGCTGGAATCGCCGTGCCGGCATCGGTTTCCGCAGGAGCGGCTGAGTTCTCCGACAGATTATTGGCATCGATGCCATTGAACTGGATGTTGTTCGAGGTAGGCGCCGCGCCGTCAGAGGCCACGTTTTGCGTCCCGCTGCCCAAGACTGGTGGCGTTCGGCAGGTCCACCACCACGCCAGGGGAAAGCCCAAGAATTTGCGTATAGTTGCGATTCGACAGCGGCAAGGCCTGGATCGCGGTCTGATCCACCAGCCCACCCAATGTAGAATTCTCCAGGTCGGCTATCCCGGTTTACCATTCACTTGCACATCCGCGTTGGTGCCCGCAATCGCTAACGTCACATTCACAGAGCTGGTCTGGCTCACGGTCACCTGGATCGAACGCGAGGTGTTTGTCGCGAAGCCGCCCGCGTTCACCGTCAGGGTGTAGGTTCCCGGCAGCAGCAGCGGCACCCGGAAGACACCCTCCGACGACGTCGTGACCGAGCGCGAAACGCCGGTTGCCTCATTCACTGCGCTCACCGCAGCGTTCGCCACCGCGCGGGTTGCCGGGTCGTAGACGATGCCTGAGATTGCGCCTGTACCCGGCGTTTGGCCAAAACTTGGGCTCAGCAGCAGAAGACAACCTATTGCGTACGCAGCAAGAAAAGTTCTCACTGCGGGGCTCTTTACGGATTTGTCTCTCACTGTCTTCCTCGAATCACTTGCATAGAGGCCGAGTATGAAGAGATTGGGGGTACCACTTGTTACCGGCTTGTCATTCCTTTGTCCCGATGTATGCCAGGCCCGGCTCATCTTGAGAAGAAATCCAGGGACCTTTTGTTTCCTCGACCAACTGACCATGGTGTAGCCGAAATACACGATTGGCACAAAAGTGCTTGTGAACACGATGGGTCGCGAGCACCACAGCGATCCCCGCAGCGCCGAGGTTCTTAAGCACCTGCCCTTCGTTTTCGTCATCCAAGGCAGACGTTGCTTCGTCCAGGACAAGCAGGGTGACGCCGCGAAGGATCGCTCGAGCGAGGGCTAGCCTCTGCCGCTGTCCTCCAGAAAACAAGACGCCGTTATCACCGACGCCGGTCTCGATACCAAGCGGTAACGCCGCCACAAATTCGCTTAGCCTGGCAGCTTCCAGCGCATCCATGAGCTCAGCGTCGGTTTTCTTCTCCAGCCCGAAGAGCAGGTTATTCCGAATCGAATCGTCGAGAAGGATGATCTCCTGGGGCACGTACGCGACGCTGCTTCGATCCACCCGCACTACACCGGCGTCTGGTTGGGATACGCCAGCCATGAGATTAAGAAGCGAGCTCTTACCGCTACCCGACACCCCGCAAAGCACAACGCTCTCTCCCGCACGCAGGCGCAGATGAACGTCGCGCAAGATCGGTGCGTCCTCGCCGAATGCAAAACTTACCCCGTCTAGTTCCAGCACGAAACCGGCAGCCGGGAGTTGGATCGGCCGCGGGGGCGTTCTCTGCAGACGGCACTTGGTCAGCTCGGAATCCACTATGCGAACGTTCTCGCAAGTGCTCTCCACTTGACCGGCCGTGAGCGATATCTGACTGATCAAAGGAAGCAGACGTCGAGAGAGAACGAAATAAAACACCAGCAGCGACAAGAGCTGGCGAACATCTCCGTGGCGGAGCTGCACTGCGACCACAACGCCAAGAAATAGCAGCACTACACCTTGATCGGAGAGGATTCTCGCCACCAGCGGGAGAAGAGCGACTTGGCGGCTGCTTACGCCCAGGGAACCGGC
The DNA here is from genome assembly GCA_963785315.1 of uncultured Acidobacteriaceae bacterium. GTDB lineage: Bacteria > Acidobacteriota > Terriglobia > Terriglobales > Acidobacteriaceae > PALSA-350. The sequence continues at coordinate 444,159 of CAWAUX010000014.1, forward strand.
TTGCTCACTAATCCGGCCATGAAAGAAATCCTGATTCTGATAAGTGCGAATCTCCTTCCCGGAGGAGAACACGTCTGCCAGCCTTCTCTGCAGCATGCGCTGCGCCTGCTCGCGTTCCGATGCGGCGCGTTGCAGTCTTTCGCGGATCAGGAAACGGTGCACTCCATAGAACAGGAGCACAGCAGCTCCCAGCCCACACGCCGCCGCGGGGCTCTGATAGATCAAAGCGACGGTCATGATAAGGACCACAGTCACCGCGGCCGTCATCTCAATCGAGTAATGGTAAAAAATAGCGGCTTCGCGCGCTGTACTAACGGTATGGTTCAAGAGCTCACTGCGATTGCACTCGACAAAGCTTCCCCAGCGCATTTCGCTGTAGCCGTGGGTCAGCCGAAGCAGGAAATCCTTGTAGAGGGTCTGGACATATCCAACCACGCGGCGGGTGGCCCACAGATCCAGGGCCGACCGAAGAACAATCATCGCCGCCGTGATCAACGCAGCTACCAGAGTCGTCTTTGGTGTCCACCAGAAATGATGCGGAGGAGAGCCGCCCTGCAAGAGCAGGAATAAAACATACATCGCACCGGCGACCAACAGATCGCACACACCCACAGCGACTCTTTCTACCACCAGCCACGCGAACAAGAGGCGGTGCCGCCTCTGTATAAGGCGAAACGCCACCTGAAAGATCTCGCTAAAGTTGACAGACCGTTTCACGTCCCCTACATCGACCAGAAACGGGGCGGATCGAATCGACATAAGGCGAGCCTATCAATAAGGGGGCATTGGAGTTGTCAGTGATGGGTCGCCAAAATGTCAGCGAATTGTCATCTCCCTGTGAAGACGCCTTCCCGCTCCTGCTTTCGCTGTGCAGGTAAACCCCTATATGTAGCGGCTTCTGAGCGCCAATGAAATAGGACCACCGCCTTTGCGCAAATCTGCATAGCTTGCCCCAAGGCCCATGCGGCCCGGCATGCGCGACAAGGTGATGACAATTGACTAACCAACTCACGACAACTCATCCCATCTAACTCGCTAAGGTGTGAATGGAACACTGCAACCGAATGCTTTGAGGGAGAGAGATTTCATGAAGAAGAAGTTGATGCTGATGATCCTGTTGGGTGGGCTGCTGATGGCAAGCTTCTCCGCGCCTACGGTCGGGGGGCAGGCTGCGCCCAAGACGATCAACATTACCGCCCACCGCTTTACCTATGATCCGGATGAAATCACGTTGAAGAAGGGCGAACCGGTGGTGCTGGTGGTAAAGAGCTCGGATGTGCCGCACGGTTTGCGCATAAAGGATCTGAACGTTGACCTGAAAATACCCGCGCACGGCACAGCTCAAGCGCAGTTCACTCCGGACAAGACAGGGGACTTTGTCGGCCAGTGCTCTGTGTTCTGTGGTTCCGGCCACGGTTCGATGAAAATCACGCTGCATGTCGTGGAGTAGAGATGCGCTACTTGATCGTAACTTTAGCTGCGGCCATGGGATTAGCGGGCTGTAAGGCTGATCCCCCAGGAAAGCTGGAAACGAAAATCATAAGCTCTGCTGAGCACGAAATTTTCATTGGTAACAAGGACGAGAAGAATCCCTTGCCGGACACCCCGCAAACCCTGGCCGACGGCAAGGAGGCCTTCTCGCACTATTGCGTTGCTTGCCACGGCAACGATGGCCAGAACACAGGCGTGCCTTTCATTGATCACGTCTCGCCTCCGATTCCGTCACTCAAGTCTCCTGACGTGCAGCGATATACAGACGGTCAACTGAAGTGGATCCTCGATTATGGGATCCGGCCGTCTGGAATGCCGGGCTCAAAGGGAGTCCTGAATGACGATGAGCTCTGGTCCATTGTGGTTTTCCTGCGTCATCTGCCTCCGGCGGAAAGCCAGGGTATTCCGGACCTGTACACCCATTGAGCTGACCAGCGAGGATTATGGACACAATCACTGCTATAGAAGGAAGGACCGATAGCACAGGGGCGCAAGGGACGGGGCTCGCGTTTGCTGTTGGTTTCTTTTTTTCCTTCCGCATCGTGCTGGTTCTTCTCTCGGTGCGCGTGCTTGGTACAGAACCCCGCGCGGGCGCCGAGTTGAATATCATCCTGGACCTGCTTCTGCTGTTGCTGGTTTGCTTTCGTTCGCTGGGATATGCGCAACGCAGCTTCGGTTCCATGCTGCAGCTGCCGAGTATCCGTTGGGTTCTTGCCTTCCTTATTTTTTCGTTTTGCAGCCTGGCGTGGAGCGCCACGGTATCGCTGCCAACGTCGGTCGCTTACTGGTTGCGGGATAGCCACTGATGTGGCCATCGTTGTCCTGCTGCTTCGTGCCGGATCAGTGACCGCCGTATCTCAATCGCTGATGAAGGGCTTTGTAGTGAGCGCTTGCTGCCTGGCGGTGATCGCGTGGATCATGCCCGGCCAGGCGGATCTCCGGCTTGGGGATGAAGAGTTTTTCAACACCAACCAGATCGGCAACCTTTGCGCCACAGCTATCTTCCTGGCTCAATATCTCGCTCGCGCCAAAGCAGGGCGGTGGGGTTTCGCGATCCTCTTGCTGGCGCTGACGCTTCTGCGCAGTTTGAGCAAGACCACCATCGTTGCCTTTCTGATAGCCGAGAGCTTTCTGCTCATCGCGGACAGGTCGATAAGCCGAAAGACCAAAATACTTCTTACGCTCGCTGTCATCCTGGTCATCCTCCTCTTCTGGGGACTGTTCGAGGCGTACTACGACGTCTACACCACTGCCGGTAACCAGGCAGAAACGCTGACCGGCCGTACCGCCATCTGGGCCTACTCTTTCGAGGCCGCGCTGGAACAGCCGTTGATCGGGCACGGCTTTGATTCCATGTGGAAGGTGGTTCCTCCTTTTGGTCCGGAAAAGTTCGAGGCGCGGCATGCGGAGAACGAACTGCTCACGCAGTTCTATTCTTACGGGGCCGTCGGGGTGTGCCTGCTGATCGGCCTATACGGAAGTCTCTACCGGCAGATCCGCAGGCTTCCACGAGGTCCCGTCAGGATCGTCTTTCTGAGCTTTTTTTTGTTTGTGGTGGTACGCGGCCTGGCCGAGGCTGAACCCTTTGATCTTTTGCTCCCTCTATGGTCGATTGTTCTGCTCAGCATGCTGTTAGCGCATGCGTTCCCTTTGAGCGACGCTACGAGCCCCGCGGGTCACTCCGCGGTGCCCAACACATTGCTGCCTCTTTCGGTCCTACGACTACAAGACCGGCAGACAGAAATTTAAGGGCGGGCTCATGATTAAGAAAACCTTGTGCCTTGTCCTATTCGGCCTGCTGGCGCCTGTTGCCCTGGGTGATTCATTTACTCCCTGTGGAAACCTCCTTCCCGACTATGACTCGTACGCCGAAGCCCGCGGTTCCACCTACGTTCCGATGGATAGCTGGATTTACCCGGCCATGGATCGCCTCCATGCGCTGGGACAAGTCGATATTGCCTACATCGATATGAAACCGTGGACCCGATTGAGCATCGTACACATGCTCCAGGCTGGATCGACGAAGATGGAAGAAACCTCGGCAGACAGCGAAGCTTGCCGCATCTATCACTCGGTCCAGCGAGAGCTGCAACCGGATATCGACAGTTTGCAGAATCCAGCGCGGCCCGAGGCTAAGTTGGCGAGCGTCTATACCCGTTTCGCCGGAATCTCCGGCACGCCGTTACGCGACAGCTATCACCTGGGGCAAAGCATCATCAACGACTATGGCCGTCCTTATGAGCAAGGCTTCAACAACATAGACGGCTTCAGCACCCGCTTGGAGGATAGACGCTTCGCCTTCTACTTACGCGGCGAATACCAACACGCTCCGGCCGCTGCCGGGTATTCCACCTCGCTTGCTGAGCAGCTTTCCGCGATTGATCAAATACCATTCGCCAGCAATCCAAAGCAGGACACGATTCCACTAGGACCCATTTCATCGGTAAATAATGTGCGCATCGTCGAGGCGAACCTGTCGTACCTGATTCTCAACAACGAGATCTCGTTCGGAAAAAATGATCACTGGCTTGGTCCCGCCAAGGGGGGAAGCTTCGCATGGAGCAATAATGCTGACAATATCTATGCGTTTGAAATCGACCGGGTAGAGCCTTTGGGTATTCCTCTTCTTTCAAGGTTGACGGGGCCGTTCCGATACCAGTTCTTTGTCGGCCCCCTGCAGGGCCATACCGATCCAAATGCGCCATGGGTGCATGCTGAAAAGGTCAGTTTCAAGCCAACCGCGAACCTTGAATTCGGGTTCGAGCGCACCGTCATCTGGGGTGGAAAGGGTCATGTCCCGATCACGATCCACAGTTTCTTAAAGAGCTTTTTCAGTTTCCAGGATGTTTCCGCAGCGGAGAAACTTTCCCGGGACGATCCCGGGGCACGCTTTGGCACCTTTGATTTTTCTTATCGTCTGCCTTACTTGCGTGACTGGCTGACGCTGTATACGGACTCTTTGGTGCACGACGATACCAGCCCGATCAGCGCGCCGCGTCGCGCGGGTATTCGTCCTGGCCTGTACCTGTCGCATTTTCCCAAGCTTCATCCGCTTGATTTCCGGGTGGAGGCGGTGGATACGGATCCTCCGACAAGTCGAAGTAATGGCGGCCAGTTTCTTTATTGGGAACAAATTCAGAAGCAAGGTTACACCAATAAAGGCTTCATTATGGGAGATTGGATTGGCCGCGAATCCAAAGGAGGCCAAGCGTGGCTCACGTATCATCTCTCGCCCAGAGAACAGATACAGTTGTCCTACAGAAACGCAAAGGCGGCCAAAGACTTTATCCCTGGAGGCACCACCCAGAATGTCTTCCAGATTTCTACCATCAAGCGTTTTCACAATAATTTTGAATTGAAGGGCGCGATTCAGTATGAAGGTTGGAAAGCGCCGATTTATAAGCCGGGCAAACAGACTGACGTGAGCGCGGGCGCACAAATCACCTGGTACCCGTGAGGGTCACTTGCCCCGATTGCGTTGTCGTAGTTTCTTGGGAAAAAAACCTTCCGTTTTTACAGCCGCTCAGGACGACAATTCTGTGGGAGAACTAACGGAATGGAGACCTTTGTGTGGGAGCCGGGGCGCACTGCAGATCCCTCGGCTGCGCTCGGGAGTTGTGAGTTTTTCCGAATTCCTTCGAGGTTCAGGGTGGACGGGAAGCCTAGGGCAGAGCTTATAGGTTGATGATGCGAGCCAGTTTATGGGCCGCAGCGGTGATGGCTTGCGGCGCGCCCAGGCGCGCCCGCATGCGGCGATAATATGCGCCCAGGTAGGAGTGGCTCTTATGGAGCGTCTGCGCGGCCAGTCGCAGGGCAGCGGCTAGACGGCTGTTGGATTTGCGGGTCTTTGAAGAGAGAACCTTGCCCCCACTCTTCTTGCTCCCGGGACACAGCGTCAGCCAACTGGTGAACGCCGCCACATTGGGAAAACGACCGAAATCGGTTCCGATCTCCGTCACCAGTGTATGCACCGTCAGCGCGCTCAACCCGGGAACGACCGTTAAGTCGGTGCCCAGCACGCGATACAGTTCCTTGCCCATGTCGAAATGGAACTGGTTCTTACGCCGTTTGCCCCGCTTATGGCCCTGCAACGGTTGGCCTCCGTTGGGTTGGTTGGGCAATTGGCCCATGCGCTGCTCGATCTCCCGATCACAGTCCAGCAGCATCTTCTGATAATGCCGGTAGGCTTCCAGCGACTGACGCAGCGTGAACAAATGCTCGGAACGGTAGTTACCCACCAGCGACTTGATGACTGTTTCCCTTTCCGCACGAATGCGCCCGTCGGCCAACCTGGCCAACTGTTCGGGATCTCGTTTGCCTGCCAGAATAGCGTCTACGATCGCCAGACCGCTCTTACCCGTGATGTCGCTGAGCACATGATGTATCTGCAGATTCATCTGCGTCAGCGCTTTTTGCATGTGCTGCACGTGCACCGCAGCCGCTTCCACCAGGTTGGACCGATGGCGGCTCAGCGCACGCAGAGCGCAGATCGCTGCCTCAGGACGGAAGGAGCTACGCAGCAGACCCACCGAATGCAGATACTGCAACCACTGACAGTCGCTTACGTCAGACTTGCGTCCCGGTACATGTTTGACGTGCCGTGAGTTGACTAGACACACCCGCAGCCCGGCCTCTTCCAGCACCTCGTAGAGCGGTATCCAGTACACCCCAGTCGATTCCATCGCTACGCTGGCCACGCCGCACTGCTTTAACCACGCCGCGATGGCTCGCAGTTCCTCCGTAAAGGTGGAAAAACAACGTACCGGCTCAGGGTCTCGATCCCGCGACACAGCCACGTAAATCTCTCTCGCCCCTACATCAATCCCAGCCGCGTTGGGCTCAATACACTCCAAACTCAACTCCCGGACCGCCTTCTTCTCTCTTCTCATCCCCTCTCCCAGACTGGGCCGAAGGCCAGGCGGCCAATATTAGTAATCTCCTAAACGGGATCGCTACCTAAAAAGGCAACCTCACCAATCTCTCTACCACGCAGCCTGGGACCAGTTGTGACTTTTTCGATTCCCTCGTAGTTTTGGTGGCCGGAAAGCCCTGCAGAGCATAGGTTGATGACGCATCCTCGGGGTCCTTCGGGATGACAATTTCGTTTAAAAATTAATAAAGTCACAGCCGCACAGGATAGGATTCATAGCGCAGAATGGAGACGCTTATGAAAGCCGCAGTCTGGTAGGCAGGCAGGACGTTCGCGTGGAGGAGGTGGCCAATCCGCCCCAACCGCCTCCTGGACAACTTCAGGTTGAGGTCGCGTGGTGCGGTATCTGCGGCACCGATCTTCATGAGTACATCGGCGGTCCTGTCTATATCCCGCAGCATGCGCCGCATCCTCTCACATCGGTACTGGCGCCGGTGATCATCGGGCATGAGATGTCAGGGCGGGTTACCGCCGTGGGCGAGGGTGTGCAGAACTTTGCCGTGGGCGATCGGGTGGTCGCCTGCCCCATATCGGTTGTCAACAATGCCGTTGGTGCCGATCCGGTTCCATGGCGCAATGCGATAAGGTGGCGTTTCTGGGAACGAGTTGGTGGGGAGGAGCACTGTCAGAACGTTTGAACTTGTATGCGTACCAGTGCTATCACCTGCCGGATTCTATTTCGGACGAAGTGGGTGCGCTGGTGGAGCCATTTTCAGCAACCGTGCGCGCCGTGACAGCGGGCCAGGTTGGACCGGAGGACAACGTGGCGATTGTGGGCGCAGGGCCGATCGGGCTGATGGCGCTGCTGGCCGCGACTCTGCGCGGAGCGAAGCAGGTGGTGGCTGTGGAAGTTGCCCAGCGACGTAAGGAGACGGCGATAAGGCTGGGCGCGACCGACGTGATTGATCCGGCAAAGGAAGACGCGGAGAAACGCGCGCTTGAGATCACGGGCGGGCAGGGGTTCGATGTAGTAGCTGGAGTGTGCCGGGCAGCCGATGACTGCGCAGCTCGCCGGGAAGCTACCGGACACGCGGCCGGTTGATCGTCATGGGAGTATTTGAAAAACCAGCGCCGCTCAACTTTACCGACCTGGTCTTTCGCGAGAAGACCGTCACTGGGAGCATGAGCGGTTAAGGATTCTATGACGAAACGATCGGCCTCATGACCGATCCAAGATTCAAGGGTGAGGAGCTGATCACCGGCCGCATTCCTCTGGGCGATTTAGTCGGGAAGGGATATCAAGGCCTGCTGTACGAGAAGGAAACGAACGTAAAGACACTGGTATCGCCGCGTATACAATGATGAAGATCAGGTCGTTGGGCGAGAACATCGATGCGCAACCGCATGGTCAATCTCTGGACGTTCGGCGGTCTCTCACTCCCCGAACTGCTTCGTCGAACGGCTCGCGAATCCTGGCAGGATGAAGTCTTTGGCCAGGGTGGGCGAATGGCCTTCTATCATTTCCTGGCAATATTTCCGTCCCTGCTCGTCTTTTTTCTTGTCAGTGGGCGCGTCCCTCATCTCGGAGATGACATGAGGCATGCGATCCAGGAGATGTCTAGCCAGGTATTGCCGAATCAAGTCTCGCTACTCTTGCAGAACGTGATGGACGAGCTCAATCAACGGGCTGCTTCGGGCGTGCAACTTGTTTCGATCTGTACCGGAGCATTATGGGCTGCGCTTAACGGCACCTGGGCAATGATTTACGGGCTCAACAAGGCGTACGAAGTAGAAGAGAATCGCTCCTGGTGGGAATTGACGATTACGATCGTTGGCCTGACGATTTCTCTGGCCGTCGCCGGTTCCATCGCTGTGTTGCTCATTTTTTGCAGTGCGTACCTTCAGGCGCGCTTTCATGGAGGCGCGATCGCGCTACGCGTGCTGGAATGGTTAGTCCTGGCCGCGACGCTTTCCTTCTCGTTTGCACTGCTCTATCGCTTCGCGCCCAATCTCCGCGATTGTGAGTGGCGGTGGAGCACGCCGGGCGCGTTCTGTGCACTGTTGCTCTGGGTAGGCTCCACGTTTGGCGCCCAGGTCTATTTCGATCATGTGAATTACGCCCGCAGCTATGGTCACCTGAGTGGCGTGGTCATGCTCCTGCTGTGGCTGTATGTCAGCAACGGAGCCATACTGATCGGCGGCGAAATGAACTCTGAGATCGAGAAGACGGTGACGGGCCGTCGTGATACGCCGGTGGAGAGCGCCTTGTCACCGGTTAAGCGGTGACCGCCTTGTGTGAGAGCTCCGTTCATCGGGTTCTGCCTCTCGTTCCTTGACACAAACGTGAGAGTGGTGGCTCGTCCGGCTGTGGGTGAGGTCGTGAAATTAGGCGTTCTCACCAGGGCTCATCTCAAAGCCCGTCATTCCAGGAGGAAGCGTTCTCGCGGGTTTGAAAACCCGCTTCCCCGGACTGAAGTCCGGGGCTGGCACGGATTGGCTACGGGCTAGCAGAAACAAAAAGTAGGGGCTAAACAGACTGCGGAAAAAGTGCCGCTTCGGGGGGAATCGTCCCTCAGCGGCTAAAACCAGCTTCATTGCTAAGCATTTATGTACGGCCTAATGCTCGCTACGGCGAGGGAGGTCGTACCCTTCAGAAACATGAGTTTTTCCGCAGCCTGTAAAGTCGGGCTACATCAACTCTTCTATGAACCCTCGCGCCACTTCGGGGGGAATGCGGGAACTCTGCTTGACCAGCGGTTCCTTGGCCAGCACAGGTTCTGACTCATCCAGCGTGGGCACGTCCGTACGCTCGAAGAATTTGCCTATGGGAATTTCGTCGCCCCATAGGAGCGACTTCTCCATCGCGGCCATCCAGTTGGTCGAGTCATACCCAGGATTATCTTCGAGCTTCTTCACCCGCGGCCGAAACCACTGGAAAGTATTGTCGTGGTTATAGGTCACGCAGGGACTGAAGACATCAATGAAAGAGAAACCCTTGTGCTGGATTCCCTGCTTGATCAGTTCGGTAAGATGCTTCTGCTCCGCGCTGAAGCCACGGGCGATGAAGGTGGCTCCCGCAGACAACGCCAGAGAAATAGGATTGATGGGCCCTTCTACGCTGCCAAAGGGCATGCTCTTGGTCTTCATGCCTCGGCGGCTGGTGGGTGAGGTTTGTCCGGTGGTGAGGCCGTAGATCTGGTTGTCCATGACGATGTAAAGCAGATCGACGTTGCGCCGCATGGTGTGCATGAAATGGTTGCCGCCGATGCCGAAGCCGTCCCCATCGCCGCCGGTGACCAGCACCGTCATGCCATGGTTCGCCATCTTGAAGCCGGTGGCCACGGCCAGGGAGCGCCCATGCAGGGTGTGCATTCCATAGGTGTTGATGAAACCAGGAAAGTTCGAGGAGCAGCCGATACCGCTGATGGTGGCCACGTCGTGGTTCGGGATCTGCAACTCAACCAACGCCTTCTGCACCGCGGCGAGCACGCCAAAATCACCGCAGCCGGGGCACCAGTCTGGATCGACCTTGCCCTTCAGGTCGGCCATGGTGGTCAATTTTGGAGCTACTGTATCTGTTGCCATCTTAGATCTCCTTAGACCATGATCTCGTGCGTTGGAACGGAAAGCGTGGTGCTTCCACTCAGCTGCTCCTTCACCGCCTCCACAATGTGGTGCGGCATAAAGGGTTCGCCATCGTATTTGCGGATGTGGCCATTGGCTACAAAACTGGTTTCGCTGCGCAGGTAGCGGGCGAACTGGCCACTGTAGTTGTTCTCGATAATGATGGTGTGGGTCGAGTGCTTCAGAATGTCGACAATCGCGTCGCCGTGCAGCGGCACGAGCCAACGGATCTGCAGCTGATTGGCGGTAATCCCCTGCTCGGCAAGCAACTCGCGCGCTTCTTCGATCACGCCCTGGGTCGATCCCCAGCCGATCAGGGTCACGTCGGCATCCGCCGGCCCCTGGATGGTGGGCGGCGGAACTGAGGCTTCAATCCCCGCAACCTTGCGCATCCGCTTTTCCATCATGGCGCGGCGCTTCACCGTGTTGGTGTATTCGTCGCTGATGAGCACGCCGTCTTCATCGTGCTCGTCGCTGGAGACCACGTGGGTGTGGCCGGGAAGGCCGGGAATCGCGCGAGGCGAAACACCGCTCTCAGTAATCAGGTAGCGCTTGTAGGATCCATGGCCGTTGCCGTTGGCGGAGGTGATCATCTCCCCACGATCGACTTTCGGGTTGAAGTCCAGAATATTGGGGTCAACGCTCAGCCGGCCCTCGGCCAACAGCAGGTCGCAAAGCACAATGCCGGGGCACTGGAAGCGCTCTGCGATGTTGAAGATTTCAGGGATGAGGGTGAAACAGTCGCCAATATCCAACGGAGCGGCGATTACCCGGGGATAATCCCCAAACGCCGCACCCAACATCTGCCACAGGTCGCCCTGCTCCGTCTTGGTGGGAACCCCAGTCGACGGACCCGCACGCTGGCAGTCAATCACGACGACAGGAATTTCGGCCTGGGCAGAGAGCCCAAGCGCTTCGCTCATGAGAGCAAAGCCGCCTCCCGAGGTGGCGCACATGGCGCGAACCCCGGCATGCGCCGCGCCGATCGCCATATTGATGACGCCAATCTCGTCTTCCACCTGGCGAACCATGATGTTGGCTTTGCGGGCGTGCTCGGCCATCCAGTGCAGCACACCGGTCGATGGGCTCATGGGATAGGCGCAGTAGAACTTGACCCCTGCCGCCGCTCCGCCCATCGCCATGGCGGCGTTGCCGCCCAGCACGGCGTAGCGCGTGTCGGTCATGGGCAGCGGATTGGCGAAGGCTTTGAAGTTTTGCGTGGCGTAGTCATAACCCACCCGCGCCAGGCCCACGTTCTCGTCGATGACCGCCTGTTCCTTCTTGCGGAATTGCTCGCCGAGCACGCTCTCCAGCGCCTGGAAACCGACACCGGTCATGCTGAGCGCCGCGCCGATCGCCAAGGTATTTTGGGCGATCTTGTTGCGGCTGATATCGGCCAGCTTGGAGACCGGGAGCGGGCACAACTGCACTCCCTCGGCTGCCTCGCCCGGCTTGATGGTGTCGGAGTTGTAGATACAGGCGCCCCCGCTGCTCAGCAGGCTGAGGTGCCGATTCATGGTGTCCTGGTTCAGGGGGATCAGCAGATCCATGCGATCGCCCATGTTGGTGATCTTGTCCGGACCGGTGCGGATGGTAAGGAAAGTATGGCCGCCGCGAATAATGGATTGGTAGGCGTTATAGACGTTCAGGTGCAGCCCACGCCGGCTGAAGATTTTCGCGAAAATGTCACCCGGGGTGGCAACGCCCTGACCGGCGGCGCCGCCGATGCCGATAGCGAAGGACTGCTTCATAGATTTATCTCCAGGCTACGGGAGGCGCCCGCCATGGGATTTTGTGCGCTTCCATCTGCGCTGGACATTCTTCGGCGGGCCTCCGGATCTTATTTCATCCAACAAAATCAGGACGCTTTTTGATGGCGCCATCTTTGAATGCCGATAAGAATACACCTAGCTCCTGTGGTCTGGCACCTGCCCTTGTTTTTGTTCTGCGCGGCTTTTCGCGAGGGGCATCCCCCAAAAGCGGTAGAGAGTCGCAATCTTATGATTCCAAGCAAGATGTGTGTCCGGCCGTGGTTGAGAAGATGGTTCGCCCGTGCTTCGTACCCGGGAACGGTGCATGTAGCCCGGCCAAGAAGGCGTAGTCTTGAATGTTTAGTAGATATCGCTCACCCGGCGAGAGGGGAAATTTGCGAGAATAATTGTTCTTGAGAAACGTCGAGATATTAGCGGTAAGCCACGGAGGGTGTTTGGCTTACTCCAGATTTCAACCAATCACCATGGTGAGGAATGGGTAACAGTCTTCCGATAGCTCCGGTCGAGCACCCCTGGGCCACGATCGTTGTGCTCCTGGCCGCGGCGGTTGTTTTTGGGGCAATCCCGCTGTCGCTGGCCTGGTTGTGGGCGAAATTAGTATCCCCGGCCAAGCCTGGGCTTACAGAAAAATGCCACCTATGAATGCGGACTCGAAGCCAAAGGGGACGCGTGGATCCGGTTGGACGTCTCCTATTATCTGTATGCCATCGTTTTTCTAATCTTCGATGTGGAGGCCGTTTTTCTGCTGCCGTTTGCCGCGGCCTTCTCCGGCCTTTCGCTGACGGCATGTCTGGCTATGCTGGTTTTCCTGCTCCTGCTGGTGGAGGGTCTGGTCTGGGCCTGCCAAAAAGGCGTGTTGACTTGGGCGTGAGGAGATTTCTATGGACCAGGATTTAAAGACCGAGTTAAGCAAGCACGGGATCTTCGCCACCTCCTTTGAAGAGCTGTATAACTGGGGCCGCAAGAACTCTGTTTGGCCGCTCACTTTCGGCCTGGCCTGCTGCGCCATTGAAATGATCGCGACCACCATGGCGCGCTACGATCTGGCTCGCTTTGGCGCTGAGGTTTTCCGGCCGTCGCCGCGGCAGGCGGACCTGATGATCGTCTCCGGAACAGTGACCAAGAAGATGGCTCCCCAGGTAGTTCGTCTCTATAACCAGATGCCGGAACCGAAATACGTGATCGCCATGGGAGCGTGCGCCATTTCCGGCGGGCCCTTCCGCGACGGCTACAACGTGCTCAAGGGGATCGACCGCTATATCCCGGTCGATGTGCACATTCCCGGTTGCCCTCCGCGGCCTGAGGCCCTGATTCACGCCTTCATGACCTTGCAGGAAAAGATCAGTGGCCAACACCTGACGGGAGAGTCGAGGCCAAGGCATCTGCAGCAAGACCTGCCCAGCGAGTTTCCAGTGCCGGAGTTTGGCGAGCACGGACTGGAGCCGCCGCAGAACAACGAGATCTTCCCTAATCCACTCAAGGTGTTGCAGGGATGACATTGGAAGCAATCAGCAGCCGGTTGCAGGCGGCCATTCCGGGTTGCCAGGCGGAGATTGTGGTCAATGGCAGCCCCTCCGCCCAGAACTCGCTGCTCATCGATCGCCAACACGGATTGGAAGCAGCCAGGCTGCTGCGCGACGATCTTCAACTCGATTTTTGCTCCAACGTAACCGCGGTGGATTGGCCGGATCGCGAGAAGACGGAGAAGATCAAGACTAAGCAAGTGGTCGACGGAGTCGAAAAGGAGATAGAGGAGACAAGAAAGACCACCATTCCGGGCTACCTGGAAATGGTCTACCACCTCTTTTCCATGACCAGGAAAGAAGGCCCGGTGGTGCTACGGATGCGCACAGCCAACCGGACGGACGACGTATCGCTGCCGTCTTTGACCCCGATTTGGAGGAGCGCGGAATTCCAGGAGCGAGAGGCTTTCGACCTGTATGGCATTGTCTTTGATGGGCATCCGGATCTGCGGCGCATCCTCATGTGGGAGGGCTTTACCGATCACCCCATGCGCAAGGATTATGTTCCTCCGCCCGACGATGACTTGGAGGTATTGAGGGAGCGATGACCCAGGTAGTGCCCTCCGAGGCCGAGCAAAGCGAACTGATGGAAATTTCGATGGGGCCGCAGCACCCATCGACCCACGGCGTCTTCCGCATGGATGTTCGCCTGGATGGCGAGCGCGTGGTGCGCCTGAAGCCGGTGTTCGGCTACCTGCACCGGAACCACGAAAAGATCGCCGAGGCAGGCAGCTATCTGGCCGCCATTCCTTACACCGATCGGCTGGACTATCTCTGCTCCATGACCAACAACTGGGGATATGCCCTGGCGGTGGAGAAGCTGGCCGGCATTACGGTGCCGGAGCGGGCCGAGTATATCCGGGTGATCGTCTCCGAGCTGACCCGGCTGCAGAATCACGCCGGCATGGCGGGCTTTCTGCTGCAGGATATGGGAGCCAGCGGCACGCCGCTGATGTATGCCTTTCGCGAGCGGGAAAAGGTGTCTGGATCTGTTCGAGTCCTTGAGCGGCGCGCGCATGATGTGCAACTACATGCGCTTCGGCGGAGTGCGCGTGGATTGCTCCGCAGAGTGGCTTAGCCAGGCTGCGAAGCTGGTGGCCGGGTTCACGGCTTCCTGGATGAGTTCGAACAGCTGCTGACGGGGAGCGAGATCCTCATGGCGCGCACCCAGGGAGTGGGTGTGCTGCCCCGCGAGCTGGCGATCAATGCCGGCGTTACCGGCCCGGGCCTGCGCGCCAGCGGAGTGAATTATGACATTCGCAAAGTCGACCACTACGGCATCTACGACCGCTTCGCAGTTTCGCGTGCCGCTGGGCGAGCATGGAGACGTCTTCGACCGCTATATGATGCGCGTGCTGGAAATCCGGGAGTCGCTCAAGATTCTCGAGCAGGCTCTGCGTGACATCCCCGCGGGGCCGATTATGGATCCTAAGACAAAGGTGCGCGGCTTACGGCCCAAGGTGGGCGAAGCCTATGCGCGGATTGAATCGCCTAAGGGCGAGCTGGGCTTCTATCTGATCAGTGACGGCACGCCTAACCCATACCGTTACCGGGTGCGGCCTCCGAGCCTGATCAACCTTACGGTGCTCGAGGATATGTGCCTCGGTCACAACATCGCGGATGTGGTGGTGATTCTGGGGAGCATTGATATCGTCATGGGAGAAGTTGACCGTTGAGAAAAAACGCACCTCAGCGGCTAAAGCCGGATCCATTGCAAAGCATTTACGTACGGCCTGAAGGCCGTACCCTTCAGGAACATGAGTTCTTCCGCAAGCTGTAAGGCCGTGCCGTACGTTGAAGGGGTTTCCTCAGGGGTAAGCGCCTTAAGTATGCAGAGCGAGGGCACAAGATTATGTTGGGCGTAGGGATTGTCAAAGGGCTAGCGGAAACCGCGCGGAACTTTTTCGGCAGCTTTGTCGACAAGGACCGGCTGGTAACTGTGCAGTTTCCTGAAGAACGGCTGCCGGTAGCAGAGGCGGCGCGCAACTTCCCTTTCCTCATTTACGATGGCACGGACGCGGAACAAGGGCTGCGCTGCGTGGCGTGCCAGATTTGCGAGAAAGAGTGCCCGCCAAGATGCATCACCATCGAAAAGAGCAAAGACAAAAAGCCCGACTTTATCGGCAAGCAGCAGTTTTATCCCGCGGTTTTCGATATCGATGTATCGGTTTGCATGAGCTGCCAGATCTGCGTAGAGGTATGCCCCTTCGACGCCATCCGCATGGATAACGAGTTTGAGCTAAGCACCGACGACCGCTTTGGCGGCCTCTTATGGACCAAGGAAAAGCTGGCGCGGCCCAATGAGCACTACCTGGCTATCCATCCGACGGAAGCGGCCGAGGTCGAGGCCAGGCGAGCAGAAGAAAAGGCGCAGGCCGAGGCCAAGAAGCAGCAACCCGCGGTGACTAAATAATGCTGGACCAGGTCTTCGTCCTGCTAAAGCAATGGCTCCTGGGCTACTCACCGGCGGTGATCCGGCCGGGGGTTTCGATTCTGCTGACCATTATTCCCATCCTGCTCGTCTTCCCGGTGCTGTTTGCGTTGACCACGGTTCTGGAGCGCAAGGGCCTGGGCAGAATTCAGAACCGCTACGGCCCCAACCGGGTGGGGTTTTACGGCATCCTGCAGCCCATGGCGGATGCCCTGAAATCGCTGACCAAGGAAGACATTGTTCCCGCTTCGGCTGACCACACGGTTCATTTTCTGGCGCCCCTGGTGTTGTTGGCGGTCTCCTTTCTGCCCTACGCGGTTCTCCCCATCGGGCGGAACATGATCGCCGCCAACCTGGACTGCAGGCGTGTTGTTCTTCTTCGCCATCGGCGCGATTTCCGAGCTGTCTGTTTTTATGGCGGGGTGGTCGAGCCGCAACAAGTATTCCCTGCTCGGCGCCATGCGGGCAGTGGCCCAGATGATCAGCTACGAGGTGCCGCTGCTGCTCTCCTCCATTGCCGTCATCATGGCGGCCGGCTCGTTGTCGACGGTGGAGATCGTGGAGAAGCAATCGGGCTTTTCAGGGATTTTCCCCCACTGGTATGTGCTCACGCCGTGGGGCTTCGCCGGATTCATCCTCTTTATGATCGCGGCTACGGCTGAGACCAATCGCTCTCCCTTCGACCTGCCGGAGGGGGAGTCCGAGATCATCGCCGGATATTACATTGAGTACTCCGGCTTCAAGTTCGCCCTCTTCTTCCTGGGAGAATACCTGGGCATGTTTGCCATCAGCGGTCTGGGCATCACCCTGTTTCTAGGTGGATGGTCGGCGCCTTTGCCCTTTCTGACCTGGGTGCCCTCGTGGATATGGTTCTTCGCCAAGCTGCTGGGCCTCATCATCGGGTTCATCTGGGTGCGCGGCACGTTGCCCCGCCTGCGCATGGATCAGTTGATGAACTTTGCCTGGAAGTTTATGTTGCCCATGGCGCTGGTGGTCGTGGTGTCAGCGGGCGCGTGGCGTTTTCTTCCCCAGGGCGTGATCCGTTGGCTGGTGAGCGTGGTGTTTATCGCAGTTGCTTATGTATTGTTGGCCCGTGGCGTGGAGACCAGAAACAAGATCGCGAAACGAACCTATCGTTTTGCCGAATGAGGGAGATGATCGTACCGTTCCTTATTCTTGCCGCAGTGACCCTGGTGGGGGCATCCGCCGCGATGCTGTTCCGCGGCCTGGTGCATTGCGCACTGGCGCTGGCGGTTGCATTTGCCGGAATCGGCGCCCTCTACCTTAGCCTGGGCGCGCAATTCCTGGGTCTCGCCCAGTTGCTGGTCTACGTGGGCGCGATCGCGGTGCTGATCGTGTTTGTCATACTGCTCACCCGCGGTGGCGATAGCGACTCGCCGCCATTATCCGCAGCGCGGTGGCCGGTTACCGGCCTGCTGGTGGCGATGGCTGTGTTCGCCGTCCTTGCCTGGGCAGTCTTGCATAGCTTTGCGATTCATTCGGCCGGAGCGCCTGCGCCCCAGGCCACCATCCGGCAGTTGGGAACTGCTTTAATGGGTAGCTATGTGCTGCCGCTGGAAGTGATCGGGCTTATGCTCACGGCGGCGCTTATAGGAGCAGTGATCGTTGCCATGAAGGAGAACCCGCAATGACGGGTTTGGCTGGATGTTTGCTGGTTTCCTCCATGCTGTTCGCGATTGGTCTTGCCGGGGCGTTGACGCGCAGGAACACTATCCTGGTGCTGGTTGGCATTGAGCTGATGCTCAACGCGGCCAACCTCAACTTCGTTGCCTTTTGGCGCTACGGGCCTCACGCTGGAGCGATGACGGGCATGATCTTCGTGCTGTTCTCGATCGGCGTCGCGGCGGCGGAAGCAGCGGTTGGCCTCGCACTCATTCTTGCCGTCTACCGGCATGCGAAAACAACGGATCTAAGCCAGCTCACCGGGAGCGGCCGGTGACGATTTCCACACGCCAGCAGGCGTTGGGTGCCCCATATCTCGCTCGTTTTTTGCGAGATGTGGGATACCACTGCTCTAATCTTGTAACTCTTCCCCTCAATCAGCAACGAACGTCAAGGTTCGTGGTATCCCACATCTCGCAAAAAACGAGCGAGATATGGGGCACCCATCGTCTGCTGCGGGGAGAGAGCCCAGAGTGGAGGGAGCGGTAAGTCTGCCTATGGGCTCCTCCGTCTGGATCGTTCGGTATCTTTGGTTGATTCCGGTGCTACCTCTTCTGGCCGCCGGGATCGGCGCGCTGCTCAAACGGGAGCAGCGCAGATTCGCTGCCACCATCGCGATCACCTCCATCAGTGTTTCTTTTGTGCTTGCGATGGTTGCCTTTGTCCATCTGCTGGGGCAGCCGCAGCGGCTATTCGTCAACTTTCCCTGGATGCAATTCGGATCGGAATGGGTGAAGCTGGGCTGGATGTTGGACCCGCTCGCAGCAGTCATGCTGGTGATGGTGACCTTCGTCGGCCTGCTGATTTTCATCTACAGCGTGGCGTATATGCACCACGACGAAAACTTCACCCGGTTCTTCTGCTTCTTATCTCTTTTTGCCGGGGCCATGCTCGGCCTGCTGATCGCCAATAGCCTGCTGCTGCTGTTTATGTGCTGGGAGGTGGTGGGGCTCACGTCGTACCTGCTGATTGGCTTCTGGTATGAGAGGCCCGCAGCTGCGGCCGCGGCCAAGAAGGCCTTCATTACCACCCGGATCGGGGACCTGGGGCTGCTGCTGGGCATGGTGTGGCTCTACGGCCAAACGGGCACGCTGCTCTTTTACGACCACGGCGCAGGATGCATGGAGCACACCGCACTCTCGTCGCTGACAACGCAAGCAACCGGCATTGCGCTTCTGATCTTCTGCGGAGCGGTTGGCAAATCTGGCCAGCTGCCGCTGCATGTCTGGCTCCCGGATGCGATGGAAGGCCCGACGCCGGTGAGCGCCCTGATCCACGCTGCGACCATGGTTGCGGCGGGCGTCTACCTGGTGGCGCGCGTCTATCCGCTGATGAGCGTGCCGGGAAGCGCGGCGCTGCAGGTGGTGGCCTGGGTGGGCGCCCTGACCGCGATCTTTGCCGCCGTGGTGGCTGTGGCGCAGGACGATATCAAACGCATTCTGGCCTACTCGACCGTCTCGCAGCTCGGCTACATGATGATCGGCCTCGGCGTGGGCGGGGTCGCAATCGGCGTCTTCCACCTGATTGCTCATGCATTTTTCAAAGCGCTCCTCTTTCTTGGCGCGGGGTCGGTGATCCACGGTTGCATGGGAGAGCAGGACATTCGCGAAATGGGCGGCCTGCGCAAGTGGATGCCGGTGACCTTTGCCACTTACGCAATCGGCACCCTGGCATTGTGCGGCTTCCCTTTATTCTTCTCCGGGTTTTGGAGCAAAGACGCGATCCTGCATGCCGCTTATGGGTGGAACAGCTCACGGGTGCCCTTTTATCTTGGCTCGATCGGCGCATTGCTTACGGCGTTCTACATGACCCGCCAGGTCTGCTACGTTTTTTTCGGCAAGCGGCGCAAGGATCCAGCTGCCGGATCACATTGCCCCATCCGAGGCTGCGGTTTCAGATCCTCATGATGCCGCGCACGAAAGCCCGGCGGCCATGACGGCGCCGCTGGTGCTGCTGGCGATCTTCGCGGTCCTGCTGGGTTTTGTCGGAACTCCAGCATGGCCATGGTTGCAAGCTTTTCTGGAGCTGAGGTCTACCGGCCTGGATTTTGGGCAGCTGATGGAGGACGGATTGCCGCAGCTGATGCTGGCCTCCTCCTTGCTGGTCTTCGCCGGCTTGGGGCTGGGTTGGTGGATCTATGGCCGCAGGCCGATCAAGCGAGCTGCCGATGCGGATGCTTTGGAGCGGCTGCAGCCGGCGGTCTTCCACGCGCTGCGGCAAGGCCTGTACGTGGACCAGCTTTACGCGCTGACGATTCAGCGGCTGGCCTGGTGGATCGCGAACCTCGCCGCAGTGGCTCGATCGATGGGTTTGGAGCGGCATCCCGATCGCTGTGGCGAGCTTGACCAAAGGGCTTGGATGGATCGATTTCTCGCTCGACCGATGGGTGGTGAACAAGGGATTTGATGAGGGATGCAACGGCGTGGCCGATGGCGGCCGGCTGCTTGCGCGCTTGCAGGATGGACGCATCCAGAACTATCTGCGGTTGTTGGGGGCCGCGGTGGCAGCACTGGCCCTCTTTCTTCTGCTGGGACACAGGGGATGAATAGCTTTCAGCCCACCTATTTCCCTTTTATCAGCCTGCTGACCCTGCTTCCCTTTGCAGGAGCGCTTCGCCGTGCTCCTACTGGGAAGAGCCAGCCGTTCGACGGCGCGCCTGGTAGCTGCGATCTTCGCCACCGCCGCGGTTGCATACACGTGCGTGCTGTGGCACCTCTTCCAGCCCGCAGTGCATGGGATGCAGCTTCAGGAATGGCACGCGTGGGAGCCCGTCGATTGGGCTTCAGTACCACGTCGGCCTCGACGGTCTTAGCCTGGTGATGCTGGCCGTCTCCTCGATTGCCGTGCTCATGTCGATCGCGGCTTCGTGGAGTAACCCCAAGCAAGGGCCGGTTTATTTTTCTCTGCTGCTCTTTCTGGAGACGGGTCTATTCGGCACTTATACTGCGCTTAATTTTCTTCACTGGTTCTTGTATTGGGAGCTGAGCCTGATTCCGGCGTTCTTCCTGATCCGCCTCTGGGGCGGCTCGGGACGGGCGCGCGCGGCCACCCAGTTCTTTGTGTACACCATGGTGGGCAGCATCACTTTGCTGCTCGCGTTCCTGGCTATCTTTCTCGCCAGCGGCAGCTTTGACTTTATCGAGCTGGCCCAGATGGCGAAGACGCGGCCAGCTCGCGACCGCCATAGGGCAAAACCTGCACTGGTATCAGTGGGACAGCGGCCACATCACGATGTTCTTGTTTTGCGGCGCCTTCCTGGGCTTCGCGGTCAAGACGCCGATCGTTCCCTTTCACGGTTGGCTGCCTTCGGCCTACGCGGAGGCGGCGCCGGAGACTACCATGGTGCTGACCGGCGCGCTGTCGAAGATGGGCGTATACGGCTTCCTCAGGATCTTGCTCCCCATCTTCCCGGAGCAGATGGGGCGCGCCCGCACGATTCTTCTGTGGTTGGCGATCGCCACCATCGTGTTGCCCGCGTTCACCGCCTGGGCGCAAACGGACTTGAGGAAGATGTTCGCCTACTCCTCGATCAACCACCTGGGGTACTGCATCCTGGGCATCTTGCGGCCGGTAGCCGGCGCGGATGCGCGCATGGTGAGCGACAAATCGGCGGCGCTCACCGGCGTGATGCTGCAATTGTTCAGCCATGGACTCACGGCAGCGGCGCTCTTCTGGTTCCTGGCCCTGCTCGAAAGGCGCAGCGGCGGCGCTGCTCGGCCTGAACGATTTTGGCGGCCTGCGCCGCGCCATGCCGGTATTCAGCGGACTGATGGGGATCGCTCTCTTCGCCTCATTGGGCTTGCCCGGGCTGATCGGTTTTCCGGGAGAATTTCTCATCTTCAAAGGAGTCTTCCCGCTGACCTGGTGGGCAGCCGCGCTTGCGTTGCTCGGCCTGCTGATGACCGCCGTTTTCCTGCTCACCATGCTGCAGCGAGTGTTCTCAGGCCCGCTGCATGAGCGTTGGGCGGGGATGCCGGACCTTACCCTGGGCGAACGGTGCATGCTCGCTCCCGCGATTGTGCTGATGTTCGTGGTCGGACTCTATCCGCAACTGATTAGCGGCATGCTGCAAGGCACGGTGATGCAGTTTGTCGGGCAGGTGAGGTACTGACCATGCTTGCCTGGACGATCTACCTCTCCTTTATTGGCGCAGTTGCGGTTACACTCACGCCAGCGAAGAGCCCGGCCGCTTACCCGCCTCACCGCATTGCTCACCGCACTGGCGGGGTTGGGGATTGCAATCGTGGCCGTGCTGCAGGATCCATCGGGCCAGCTGATTCACCATCGTGAAAACGCCGTGGATCCCGCAGCTGGGCATTGAATATCACCTGGCTGCCGATGGCATCAGTCTGACGCTGGTTCTGCTGACCGGGATTGCGGCGGTCGCGGGCATACTTTTTTCCTGGAATATCGAACGGCGGGTGAAGGACTTTTTCGCGCTCTACCTGGTGCTGATTGGCGCCGTGTATGGCGTCTTTCTCAGCTTCGATCTCTTTCAGCTCTTCGTGTTCTATGAGATCGCGATTATTCCCAAGTATTTTCTGATCGCCATTTGGGGATCGACGCGGCGGGAATATGCCGCCATGAAGCTGGTGCTCTACTCCTTCGCCGGCAGCGCCCTGGTGCTGGCTGGCATGGCTGCCGCATACGTGGTCGCCGGCCAGCACACGCTGAACCTGGAGGCGCTGGCGCACTTCCATTTCCCGGTACATTTTCAGATGTGGGCCTTCCCCCTGGTCTTCGTGGGCTTCGCCGTGCTCGCGGGCATGTGGCCCTTCCATACCTGGGCGCCCACGGGTCACGCAGCGGCCCCGACCGCCGCTTCCATGTTGCTGGCCGGCGTGGTGATGAAGCTCGGCGCCTACGGATGCCTGCGGGTAGCAATGATGCTGTTTCCACGCGGCCTTGATCCGTGGGGTTTTCATGTGCTCGGCTTCGGATCATGGCAGCAGGTCTTCGCGGTGCTGGCGCTGGTCGGCATCGTCTACGGCGCGACTATCGCCCTGGTGCAGAAGGACCTCAAATTTGTCGTCGGCTACTCCAGCGTTAGCCACATGGGCTTTGTCCTGCTGGGCCTGATGACGCTGAACCAGATTGGCCTCTCGGGCGCGGTTTACCAGATGTTCTCCCACGGCATCATCGCCGGGCTGCTGTTTGCGGTGGTGGGGCGCATGGTCTATGACCGCACCCACACGCGTGACTTGGCGGAGCTGTCGCGTATTCCGCTCGCCCGGCTGATTCCCTTTGCGGCGGTGACGTTTGTTCTTGCCTTCATGGCCTCCGTCGGCCTCCCCGGGTTCAGCGGCTTTATTGCTGAGCTGCAAGTGCTGATCGGCAGCTGGCGCGCGTTTCCGTGGATGGGTTGGGTCGCTGGGCTGGGCATCCTGATCGGCATTGCCTTTTCATGGCGCGCGCTGCAGGCTACTTTCTTTGGCGACGCCGAGGAGACTACGGAACATCCGCTGCCTCCGATCACCATTCCGGAGCGTCTTGGAGCCGGCCTGCTGCTGGCCAGCACGATTGTGCTGGGTCTTTATCCCAGGCTGCTGATGGACCTGATTCTGCCCAGCCTCAATGGGCCGTTGTTCGAGCAGCTTCGCCAAGGTGCGTGGAGATGACAGAACTTCTGCGCTTAACGGCGCCCGAGATCGTGGTCGCGCTGGCGGGGCTACTGGTCCTGATACTGGATCTCGGCTTCCTGCGCCGGGCGACGCTTGCGATCCGATTTCGTGCGGCGGTGGTTTTGTCCTGCATCGGATGCGCGATCGCGCTGGGGGTGCTGGCGAGATGGGCTGCGCAAGGCGCTCTCCCGGCGGGGATGCTGGTGGTGAATCCGCTGACGCAGCTGGTGCAGGTAGCTCTCGTCACAATTGCGATTCTTGTTCTTCTCCTGGTAAGCTCTGCGCGCTTCACCACCCATGTGGGCGAATATTGCGCGCTGATATTGTTTGCCACCACCGCGATGATGCTGCTGGTGAGCACGCAGAATCTGTTGGTCATCTTCATCACCATCGAGTTTCTGAGTCTTTCGCTTTACGTCCTTACCGCGTTCGACAAGGAGAGCCAGCCGTCGGCGGAGGCCGGGCTTAAGTATTTTCTCTTTGGCGGCATGTCGGCGGGGATTCTGCTCTTCGGCTTCAGCCTGCTCTACGGCCTCTCCGGCTCGCTCGCGCTGGAGGGAGTCGCGGCCGCGGTCAACGCTTCGCCAGGCGATCCGCTGTTGACGATTGCCATCGTCATGGTGGTGGCGGGTTTAGGCTTCAAGATTGCGGCCGCTCCCTTCCACATGTGGGCTCCGGAGGTGTATCAGGGCGCGCCGACGTGGAGCGCCGCGCTGGTCGCCTCGAGTTCCAAGGTGGCCAGTTTCTTCGCCTTGTTTGTGCTCTTCTCTCTGGGACTCATGGGGGCGGCGGGCAGCGCCGCGTGGGGAGGTTACACCGCGGGCTGGGCGCCACTGATCGCGATTCTCGCCGTGGTATCGATGCTCTGGGGCAACCTCGCGGCCATTGCACAAACCAGCGTCAGGCGAATACTGGCCTATTCTGCGATTGGGCATGCGGGGTACATGTTGATCGCGCTGGTGGTGCACAGCCGGCAAAGTTTGGTGGCGCTGGTGTATTACGTCATCACCTACGCATTGGCGACTGTAGGCGCTTTTGGCGTGCTCGCTGCCTTGGATAGCGAAAAAGTGGACAGCATCGCGGACTTCGCCGGCCTGGGTAAACGCGCTCCAGACGTAGCGTTTTGCCTGCTGATTTTTTTGCTCTCCCTGGCCGGCATTCCTCCGCTGGCGGGTTTCTTTGGCAAGTTCTATGTCTTTATTTCAGCTCTGGACATAGCGGACCACTTTGCTTTGTTGTGGCTGGTGCTGCTGGCGCTCGCCATGAGCGTGGTTTCGTTTTACTACTATCTGAAGGTTCTCAAACAAGCCTACGTCGCTGAACCGATGGCGGGCGCCGCAGCCATCCGAGTACCGTTCACGACTCGTATCGCTTTGTGGGTGATTGCTGCGCTGGTGGTGATCCTGGGCTGTTTGCCGGATTTGCTGATGAACCGGATTACGGCCGCGCTCCCCTCTGCATTCCAGTGAGTTGTCTGCGGCATCCCGAAAACGAAGGCTGGGATGCGTTATGGTGGAGATTCCATCATGTATCCGCCCGAGAGACACGGCGAGGAATACCTGGCGCGAGGTTTCCGCGACGTCGACGCGGCAGCCGTGGGCAAGATGGTGCGTTGCCTGACCTACATGGATGGGCTTCCCGAATTTCAGCAATACAAGAACACAATCCTGGAGATGATGAATGCGCAGGCCGGCTCCATCACCGCAGACCTCGGTTGCGGACTGGGTTTCGATGTCCGGCGCCTGGCAAAGTTGGTGGGTTCTGGAGGGCGGGCAATCGGCGTGGACGCAAGCCTGACGCTGCTTGAATCTGCGCGTGCTGCAAGTAAGGGCTTTCCGGCCGTCGACTTCATTCAAGCAGATATCCATAGCCTCCCTTTTGCGAGTGGCCTTCTACACTCCTGCAAGGTAGACAGGACACTGCAGCATGTGGAGCGGCCAGACGCCGTCCTCAGCGAGATCTTCCGCACGGTAAGGCCGGGCGGCAGGGTGGTCTGCGCCGACCCCGACTGGGGGACGTTCGCCATCGAGGCCTTCACCCTGGGCAACGCCGAACACCCCGTCGCCCGGCAAGTCGCTCAACTCTGGAGTCAGGATATCCGCAACCCCAGGATGGGGCATGATCTTGGAAAGCTCTTAGAAGAGACGGGCTTCGTCGATCTACAGGTCAAGGAGACGGTATTATCCACATCGACCTTTGAGAGCTCCGACATCGTATTCGATATCACGCAGAGCGCCTTACGTCTGGCGGCAAGTAGTGCAAGCGATGAACCCCTTGCGTGGCTGGCAGAACTCCGCGAGGGCGTGCACTGCTCTGTCACGCTTGTGATCAACCTCGCCAGGAGACCCTAAGTTCCTGCTGAACGGTGCCTCAGGCGCGGAGAACGAAACGGAAGCGCATATCTTCGCCGAACCACATGATGTAGTTTGTTCCCCAGGCGTTGTTGAAGAGATTGCAATGAACGCCACCGGAAAGATCGGGTTGCGACCGGGAAAAATTCAGCGGCGACTTCTCCCCGAAAGCAATGAGCGGAGAATCCAGCGTCTCCACAAAGATGGACTGCTGTTCATCCTTATAGCCAAAACCCGTGGAAACGGCATGCATGTGGCGACCGCCTGAGGAGACTACGTCGAACGGCGATACTTGCTCGCCCGACTTATCCATCATCCATCCCTGCTGATTGGAGACGTTCGGATGAAAGCTCAGCCAAAGCGCTTCGGGCAGACGCGTGGCCGGCTTCTGAAAATAGTAGAAATTCAGCTGGATCACGGGCTCTGCTTTGGGGAGGACCAGCTCCAAATACATCTTCTCCGGGAAAGCAGCTCGTCCCGATTGCAGCGCTTCACGGTCACGGATCTCCAGATGTGCAAGCATGCGGTGCGCTTCCGCATCTTCCTCTACCTGGAGCTCGGTCAAAGATGGCAACCAGTCGCGGCTTTCCGCCCCAAATCTCTCGATGTTGGGTTTTCCAAAATCTTTCTTGGCCCAATCCTCGTTGCTGATCACGTAATTGGAGAAGAAGCGGGCGTAATCCTTCTGGGAAAGCGTCTGGTAGGAAAAGAGGGCCAGAGGATGATCTGCAGAGGCCCATTCCCGCCCCGACGTCTTGTTACGCAGACGACGAATCGCTCCCGTACCCGGATCCAGCGCGAGGATGAAATGCGCCGTCTCCATTTCCTTGCCGGCGGGTTGACTGGAGGGATGCGACAACTGCGGCGGCTTCGCTTCGAGCTGATGCACGGCGGTCAAAGCCTGATTTCGTAGCGGCGCAGGCAGCGCGGCAATTCCATCGAAAAGATCCTGGCGTTTTTCCACCCAGCTGTGCTGCACCACCTCGTAGTTCTTGGTGTGCAGCATCTCGGCGAGATCGTGCGCGGTGTAGTGGTCGAAATCGAGCCACGTTTTGGTGTCGGTGCCCCAGGTGTGCTCGGGCTCGAGAAGAATGTGGCGAAGCAGGGCCACGTCCGTAGCGTCGCCTATATGGAAGCTTTGTTGCGCGAGCCAGGTCTGACGAAGCCGCGCAACCTCACGATACCTGGCAACCTTCAGAGGATCACTGGCAACACCGTAGATCCACGAATCCCCGATTTCCTGCTTCACCACGGGCAAGTTTCCCCGATACGCTTCGACGGCATTCGCAATCTCAGTGAGGTTGGTGGGGATCACCTGGGCATTGGGGAATTGGCGTTTCAAATCGGCGCAGATCTTTACGATCTCATCCGGCGTGTGGGGGCCGCTGTTGTCCCCCCGCACCTCAATGGCGATGGCCAGGTCCGAGCCTGGCACACGCGAAACAGCCCCGTACTCGTGGTGGTACATAACCACCAGGGACGCTCCCTTCAGGTCCGTCCACACAAACAGGGGAGGCACCTCGGCCGGGGTACTGGCGCCATTCACGCCGATGTCGAGAAACTTCACACCTTGAGAGGCCAGCGGGCCAACGAGCCCCCGCGTGTGACCTGGTACATCGGTCATCTTGGCTCCGGTCGTGGTTTTGCCAAATCGACGGTCCAGAGTCTTCGACAAAGCGATGCTCCCGGAAATCATCGACCCATCCATCATCTCGGTTTGCCAGCTAAAGGGAAGAGCGTGCCACGCGATGTCTCCACTGGAGATGGCATGCTCCATTCGCTTGCGATCGTCGGCTGCGGCCTGCTCGAGGTACTCATAGAGCAGCCAGGAACCCGTCGTCCAGACGTAGGGGCACGAACCAGACTGGCGCATCTTCTCGGCCACCTGGATCGCCTGGGGAAAGAACTCCGTGAAGTACCGGTGAACGACCGCAGCCTGGGTGTCAATGAAGCCGGCATCGAAATGACACTTGAACATGACCAGGACACGCTTGACCTCCCCATCAGGCAGCGCCTGCATGGCGAAGGATCTGCCTTGTCCGGCAGCCAGCCCGCCTCCCAGTGCGATCACAGACTTGATAAATTCACGACGCTGCATACTTGGCCGGCTCCAGGTCACACGATGCACGCTTCACCGTCTGGTGGATGCGGCACGCACCAAGAATCTTACACGGATGAGCCGAGGTGGGGACTTTGCGGAACGGCTTCAGGAATGCTTTTTGTACATCCTGGTCGCAACCACGCTGGCTTGCGGGGAATCCGACCCGAAGCTCCTGGTCTCAATCAATATCTCGAATGGGTTGAGAGAACCGTCTGCATTCCTGAACTGATCGATGAGCGGGCCCATCATGCTCCGGTCGAAAAGAGTGTCCACTGCCGCCTCCGTCCCAGCCATGGTCAGTCCCTCTACCAGAAGGACCGATCCCGTGTTGTTGAGATTGGGAACAAATGCGATGACCGCGTAGGTGCGATGGGATGGCCCGTTTGCATCATTCTCGTAGACCGGGAGCTCTCCCGCCTGAGGATGCCTGTTCACGATGTGCGAGGCATTTGGATGGGGCTCATAGGCGAACTCGAAATTGAGCGTTTTCTCGAACAGCTCTGCCCAGGGGTTGGAAAAACTGGATCCCAGAAGAATGACGTTCGCATCTTTGAGGTCGTCCATATGCAGATCGCGTGAATACCGCACCATGAACTGACCGCTGTTTGCCTCGGGCAGACGCGAAAACCTCATCACCGCGTTCAGATCTGTAACATTGGTGTAACGTTGAGCGTCCAGGTCTTTCATGTTCTGCTCGTCAATGTTGTACCGGCTTTTGAGAGACAGGTAATCGCGATTGATGTATTCCGACAGCGGAACCAAATGACCGGTCAGATTCTGAATCATGACGATTCCATCGTCGGATGGCACAATCAGTGTCTCGTGGCCCTTGTCGAAAAGTTCCGCCCACAGTGGATACGACGGATCGGCAGAATTTGCGGAAGCGCGATGCGCTACCGCCCAGGCAATTGCCACACAGGCTAGCAACAGCAAAGCTCCCAAACCAAAAACAAGCCAGAGACGACGCGCGGGCTGTGCCGATACCAGAGCGGGCGTCACAGTTTCCAAAACGCCACCGCTATCCGTTTCACGCTCCGTTACCACCAGCAGCGGATGCTCCTGAAAATGATTGCGGGAATACACCGGCACATATTTGCCGCGAGGAATGCTGAGGCGAAGTTGCTCCTCTCTGCCCTCCTCCAGGAAATATTGGTCCAGACGATTGCGGAGCTGGCGGGCATAGTTCCTTACGATGTTGTCTTCGCCGGGGTGGTACCCCGGGCGCCGGCCGAAGACGTGAACACCGATCTGATGTTCGCTGATCTCGCCGGTTTTTCCGGTAATCTCGCGTTCACACACATAGAGAAGGAAGCGGGACAGTAGAGCCGACTTGGCAAAGCTCCGACTGGCGACGATGCGCTGAGCCAACTGCCAACGTGGCTCAGTAGCTAGATCAAAAGCAGATTTCCAGGTGGAAGAGGCGGGCTCATTTGGATTGAAGCCGCCATTTTTTGAGGCTGCCTCGAAATCTGGTAGTGAGACGTCGCTTTGGTTCATAGCGTCCACGCACGGAAGGGTAACAGATCCAGGAGAAACAAGCGGTAAAAGTTGCCAAGTTATTCTCCTGATAAAAGTTATTTAATATCTACGGAATTTTCCATCCCTGCTACACATTCCGGGAGGGATGAAAGCCGGGGTCAAATTCCCGGTGTAAACACAGGGTAGACCCCTTCCAAATCGCTTGGCAGAAGCGCCAACATTGGCCTCACTGAAGTCTTTGAGAGAGGCCTATCATGTCAGCGAATCGAATCCCTCCCGCTATCGATGCGGGTTATCCGGTTGTGTCACAGGTTATTCATCCGGTAACAGAAAAAGTATCCACACCAAGTTGGATGAGGGCATCCATCCCAAGTTGGATCGGCAGCAGGCCGTCCGCGGCGAGATCTCGGGCTGGCATCGGCGCACACATCGCCTGTTCTCTTGCCGCATTAACAATCGCGATAGCGATATTCTTCTCTGCGACCGCATGGGCGCAAAATGACGTCGGCTCCATCGTCGGATTCGTGACAGACTCCTCTGGGGCGGTCGTGCCCGGTGCAAAAGTTGTTATCACGAATGAGGGAACCGGCGAAAACCGCAGGGTCACTACGGACTCGTCAGGCCATTACGCGGTGCCGAACGTGCCACCCGCGGTGTACACCATGACAGCTGAGGCCAGCGGCTTTCAGAAGTTCGAGAGTACACACAATGTGCTGGGGTCCAACAGCACCATCTCGATCGATGCGAAACTCAGCCTCGGAGCGGCTACCCAGACGGTCGAAGTAACCGCCACCGCTGCGCTCTTACAGACCCAGTCCCCAGCGGTACAGAGCGAGATCACGGGACAGCAGATCCAAAAGCAGGAATTAAACGGCCGCAATCCGATCTATATGACGCAGTTCCTACCCGGCTCCGTTAGTTCAGCAACCCTGGGCGATTTCAATTTCGCGTTCAACAGTGGAGACTCTTTCAATATCAACGGTGCGCGCACGCAGGATACGTTGTACACAATCGATGGCGCTCCGGCGGTTCGTACACGAGACGATGGAGAGATCATCGCCGGCGTGAAACCCGACGCGGTGCAGGAAATGCAGGTGCTCACGGCCGCCTACTCGGCGGAGTACGGGGGCGCTTCGGGGGCCCAAGTCCGCATTGTGACCAAGAGCGGAACCACGAATTTCCACGGGAGCGCATACGAGTACCTGCGCAATTCGGCAATGAACGCCAATACCTGGGCGCGTAACCTGAACCCCCAAACCCACTTTCCCTCTCCCTTTGTTTACAATAATTTTGGATTTGCGGTTGGCGGCCCCGTCTGGGCGCCGAAGGTGCCGTTCTTAGATACCCTGCGGAACAGGTTCTTCTTCTTCATCAATGAGGACTGGATCCGCTACCGCTTTGCAGCCACGCAAAACATGACCGTGCCCACCGCCCTCATGCGTCAGGGCAACTTCAGTGAATTGCTGAATCCCAGTAATCCCTACTATGCGGGCGGCAAGCAGCTCTACGTGCCCGGCACGTGCCCGGTGTACGGCGCCGCAACCTGCGTGCCTTACCCTGGCAACGTCATTCCGCAGGCCCAATTGAGTCCCAACGGCATTGGCATCTTAAACTCCTATCCTGCGCCCACTCCCGGGTTCCAACAGGGAACGCAGAACTATGCCGGGTCGCTCCCCAATCCGGAAAATCAGCGTCAAGGCCAAATCAACGGCGACCTTCTGATCACGGCCAACCAGCACATCTTGTTTCGGCGCTCCGATAACTCGTTCTACCAGCTCTCCCCTTACAACCAAAGCAACCCCCTGGTTCCGATCACTTTCGAGCGCCCCAACCAAGTGGACGCCCTGGGTTGGGTCTGGACGATCAGCCCAAGCATGATCAACGAGGCCCATGGCAGCGTCAGCATCGACGACGTCTACATCCAAGCCGCGCCTGGAGGGGCGGGCTATGACCGGGGAACATTCGGGATCGATTTTCCCTACATCCTGCCTGGCGCGAAAGCTTCTGAAAATAAGATCCCCACCGCCAGCCTGCCGACTTTCTCCAGTATTGCCGGTGGGCCTTACCCGTCCCACTCATCCGGGATTATTTATGCGGCGTCTGACAGTTTGACCAAGGTTTGGTCGAACCACACCGTCAAGGGGGGCTTCTTCTACTCCTACGCGGGCGAAAACGACAACGATCAGATCAACGTCTCGACAGTTCCCGGGGGAGCCAGCAACCAGAACGGCACGTTCTTTTTCAGTGACCCACGGACTGGCCTGGGCGGTACGTCTGGCGCAGGCATAGCCAACGTGGCACTCGGCCTGGCAGACAGCTATACCGAGATTGGGCCAAAGGCATTCACTGAATGGCGTGGAACGCTGATTGAGGAGTTCATCCAGGATAACTGGCAACTTACGCACAAACTGAATCTCGATTATGGTCTTCGCTTCACTACGGTCATTCCTTACAGCGCACAGTGGGGTAATGCGGTCTACTTCGACCCGTCCGCGTACAATCCGTCGGCTGCTCCAGTGGTAAATCCGAAAACGGGGCTTGTCACCGTGGGTACCGGTAACCCTTATAACGGCATCGTGATCCCCGGGAGAAGCTCGTTCCCGAGTTCTGCGACTGCCGGCAATCGTGTTCCTGCGGCGAATCCGGCAAATAATGCCTGCGCCGGCCAACCCTGCACCGGGCTGTTTGCCCCGAACCTGCCGAAAGGCTTCGTGCACACAACCACCGCCGTGCTGCCACGTCTCGGAATCGCTTATCAGCTATATCCAAATACTGTGATCCGGGCGGGGGGCGGCAGGTTCGTAGAGTATAAGGGGATCATCGACAACATATTCCCTGGTGGCAACTCTCCATTCCAGCCAACGGTAAACGTCAGCAATGTGTCGGTCGACAATCCGGGGGCCGCGCTCAACTCTACTGTAGAACCCGCTCTCCAGATCACTACGATGAACGCCCACCTGGTGCCACCAACCAGGTGGAACTGGAACGTGACCCTCCAGCAACAGCTTCCAGGGCGGCACTCGTCCTTTCAAATAGCTTATGTAGGGGCTCGCGGCTTGCACAATTGGGATGTGTTCGACATCAACCAGGCGCCAGCGGGTTCACTCACCAATAATCCAGGCGTCAACATTAACTATCTCCGGCCATATAAGGGTTTCGCTTTCATTCAGCAAGCGCAAAGCGGTGTCAGCGAGTTTTACAACTCGTTACAACTGGGATGGAATTGGAACTTCAGCGATGGTTCCCTGTTTGGTGCAGCCTACACCTGGTCCAAAGACATGGACAACGGTTCCAATTACCACACGATCGTTCCTGACACCTACAACACATCCAATCTTTGGGGGCCTTCGGAATTCGATGTGCGCCAGGTTTTCATCGTGAACTACCTGTATGTGGTGCCTTTCTTTAAGGGACAGCACACCCTGGTAGGCAAGGTGGCGGGGGGATGGCAGATCAGCGGCAACACTCAATTGCAAACCGGCTTTCCCTGCTCTGTCGGGGTGGCCAACGACTACGCCGGAGTCGGAGAGAACGGCAGCTTCAACTGCCAACCTCCCTTGCTTTCTACGGTAGGCTCGACATCCGTAGGCCAGTTCTGGGTGCAGCACGCAGGGGTGACGCACCTGGGCAAATTTGCCGGCCCTACCGGTACTTCCAGCAGCCCTAAGTGGTTTGCTACGACAACAGGCAGCGGAACTCCTCTCTGGACTGCGCCGCCTGCCGGAACGTTTAATCTGCAGAGAGGCATTCGCGACAATGTTTACGCGCCCGGCCTGGTGAATTGGAATATCGCGCTGATCAAGGCCTTCCCTGTGTTCGGGGAGAATGGCTTCGAGTTCCGTGCCGAGGCCTACAACTTCCCGAATCATCCCAACCTGGCTTCGCCGAATTACACTCCGACTTCCTCCCAGTTCGGGGAAGTGACTACCAAGACCACCAGCAATCCGCGAACGCTCCAAGTCGGTTTGCGTTATCAGTTCTAGCTGCATGACGAGGGCAGGAATACTCCCGTACAGTCAGCCTGTACGGGAGTTTCTTTTGTGCGCGTCGTCGGATTGCCAGCCAGTTCACCCCATGAAACAACCTTGTAAAATCGTCCAGCCCGGTTCGTTCTCATTTACGGGCGGTGAATGTACCAGCCATGTTTTATCAAAAACCCGGGGGGCGCCAAATGTTTCAAACCATCACTGAATTGGGCAAGCGGATCGCAACTACACGCTATCGCAATTTACTCGTAACCATGACTGGATGGATTTTGCCCGTTCTTGCCGCCTCTCCGTTGCTGCCCTCGCTCCAGGGCCAAACCATGAAGGCCCCGGATATCACCAAAGATCCCACCCTGTTTGTCGTCCCGTACGCTCACCTCGATACGCAATGGCGCTGGGAAATGCCGCAGACCATCAGCGAATATCTGCTGAAGACGATGCGGGTGAACTTCGACTACATCGATAAGTATCCGCACTACGTCTTCAACTGGACCGGCTCCAACCGTTACCGCATGATGAAGGAGTACTTCCCGGACGATTACGCCCGGCTGACGCAATATGTCGCCGCCGGCCGATGGTACCCCGCTGGCTCGTCGGTGGAGGAGGGCGATGTCAATCTCCCCAGCGCCGAAGGAATTTTCCGCCAGGTGCTTTACGGCAACGATTACTTCCGAAAGGATTTTGGCAAGGCCAGCGCGGAGTTCATGCTGCCCGACTGTTTTGGATTCCCCGCCTCGTTGCCCAGCATCCTCGCGCACGCCGGCGTGAAGGGATTCTCCACCCAGAAGCTCAGTGCAGCCTGGCAGCCGGCGCCGAAAATCGGCGGCCCCGATTCACCTGAAGACACGCCGGAAGGGATCCCGTTCAACGTTGGTCTATGGATTGGGCCCGATGGAAAGAGCGTGATCGCAGCCTTGAACCCCGGTGGATATGGCAGCAGCGTCTACACCGATCTCAGCCAGGAACCCGGACCCCCTCCACCATGGCCTCAATTAACCGCTGAGGAAAAGGCGCGACTCACGCCTGGGCAGCTACGCGCGCGGGAAAGGCCGCGAGAGTGGGAACAGGATTGGGTCAAGCGTATCGACCTGGATGGCAAAGTCACCGGCGTATTTGCCGACTTCCACTATGTCGGTACCGGGGACGTTGGCGGCGCCGCCCGCGAATCATCGGTCAGACTGTTGGAAGCTATCGTCGATAAAAGCGAGACAGTATTGCCTCCTGCACCTGGCGGATTCGGTCAGCAGGATAAGCCGGGCTCTGCACCGAAGGGGCCAGAGGTGCGAGTCGGCGAAGGGCCGGTCCACGTGGTCGAGTCGACCGCGGATCAGATGTTCAACGACATCAAGCCCGATATGACCGCGCGCATGCCGCAGTACAAAGGCGACCTGGAGTTGATCAATCACTCCGCCGGATCGTTGACCTCTCAGGCTTACCACAAGCGCATGATCCTCAAGAATGAGCTGCTCGCCGACGCTGCAGAAAAAGCTTCGGTGGCTGCCGTATGGATGGGTGGACGGCCCTATCCGCAACAACGGCTGAACGATGCCTGGACACTGGAGCTCGCTGGACATTTTCACGACCTGGCCGCCGGGACCGCGACTCCGCGGGCCTATCAGTACTCCTGGAACGACGACAATATCGCCGCCAACCAGTTCGCCGGAGTGCTCACCAGCGCCACCGAATCGATCGCCTCCGGGATGGACACACAGGGTAAGGGAACGCCGATCCTGGTGTATAACCCGCTCAACATCGCTCGCGAAGATGTGGTCGAGGCGCAAATCACCTTTCCGGGCGGCCTTCCAAAAGCTGTGCGGGTTTATGGTTCTGACGGCAAGGAGGCGCCGGCGCAGCTCGAAGACGGGAAGGTGCTCTTCCTGGCCCAGGCGCCCTCTGTGGGATACGCCATCTATCACGTCGTACCGGCGGAGAGCTCCGCTGCTAACGGAACAGTGAAAGTGACCGAATCATCTCTGGAAAATGCCCGCTATCGCGTGCAGCTCAACCAGGATGGCGATGTCTCCAGCATCTATGACAAAAGCCTGAACAAGGAACTGCTTTCAGCGCCCATCCGCCTTGCCATCTCCACCGATGTGCCCAAGCAATATCCGGCCTGGAATATGGATTTCGATCAGGAGCAAGCGGCGCCCCGCGCTTATGTAAGCGGCCCGGCACAGATTCGCGTGGTTGAGCGTGGTCCGGTTCGGGTGGCGTTGGAGGTGACGCGCCAGACGGAAAATTCTAAATTCGTGCAGACGATTCGGCTTTCTGCAGGAGATGCGGGCAACCGGGTGGAATTCGGCAACGCCATCGATTGGCGAACCCTGGCTGCCAATCTCAAAGTAGCTTTCCCTCTCAGCTCGTCGAATGAAGATGCCACTTACAACTGGGACGTGGGCACCATTCAGCGGCCCAATGCGCAAGAACGCCAGTTTGAAGTCGCCTCCCATCGCTGGATCGATCTCACAGACAAGAGTGGCAGCTTTGGAGCGACCATTCTGACCGAATACAAGAACGGCTCGGACAAGCCGAATGACCAAACCATCCGGTTGACCCTTCTACGCTCGCCCGGAATGCAACCGCCCACCAACGGACGTCCGCAAGGGTACAGCGACCAGGCAAACCAGGACTGGGGACATCACGAATTCGTATTCGGGTTGGCGGGCCACGCCGGCACTTGGGAACAAGCGCAAACGGATTGGCAGGCCTATCGTCTCAGCGATCCGTTGATCGCCTTCCAAACGACAGAACATCCCGGCTCGCTGGGCAAGACCTTTTCCCTGATTAAGCTCAACAACTCCAGAATTCGCGTGTTCGCTCTCAAGAAGGCAGAAGCAGACGACGAAATTATTCTCCGCATGGTCGAGCTCGACGGTCATCCCGCCCAGGATGTGCGCGTCTCTTTCGCCGGACCTATCGTCGCCGCGCGCGAGGTCAATGCCCAGGAACAGGCAGAGCAAGCGGAACCGGCAAGCCTGAACAGCGGATCGCTGGTCACCTCCTTCACAGCGTATCAACCGCTCACCTATGCCTTACGCCTCGGCCCGCCTACGGCAAAGTTGGCGTCCGTTCGTTCGCAGCCGGTTGAGCTCAAGTACGACCTTGCCGTAGCCACGAATGATGACACCAGGACGCCGGCCGGCGGCTTCGATGGCAAAGGCAACGCGATACCGGCAGAAATGCTCCCGGATGCCATCGCTTACCACGGTGTCGAGTTCAAGCTGGGGCCCGCAAAAACCGGAACCCCCGATGCGGTGGTTGCCCGGGGTCAAACCATTCCTCTCCCGTCGGGACACTACAACCGGGTTTACCTTCTGGCCGCAGCCGCGGGTGGAGACCAAACCGCGGCGTTTCGGACGGGCGCCAAGACAGCGAATCTGAACATCGAGGATTGGGGCGGATTCATCGGCCAGTGGGATACTCGCATCTTCCGGAATCAGGACGACCGCAACTGGGCTATCTCAGCACATCACGCGCCGTGGCCCCCGGCTGATGAGCAGCAGCGTGAGCAACGTGTTCCGTCGCCCCGTTATCCCGAGGATTACGTGGGACTCGAGCCGGGCTACGTTAAGCCAGCCAGTCTGGCATGGTACGCGTCCCATCATCACACCGCGGATGGGCTTAACCAGCCGTATCAATACTCGTACCTATTCGCCTACTCGATCCAGATGCCCCCGGGCACACGGACGCTCACATTGCCCGACAACGACAAAATCCGCATTCTCGCGGTTTCGGTCGCAGAAGAGAACCCGGAGCTAAACCAGGCGCAACCGCTCTACGACACGCTGAACCGCACAGAACCGCCGACGGCAGGCCCTTCAAAATAGCGCTGATGGGTCTTCGGCAGAGATACTGCGTGAAAACTCAACCCGGCAGGCTATTAAACTATCGTAGTTATCAAAGGAGACCGCATGCCTCTGGTTCGAATCGATCTCGCTACAGGTAAATCCCCGGAGTACGGCAAACAGATTGGCCAGATCGTCTATCGCGCATTGACCGATGTGATGAACGCTCCCGAACACGACCTCTTCCAGATCATCACCGAGCATCCCCAAGCCGGCTTGCAGTTTGACCGGGAATTTCTTGGCATTCATCGATCCGACGACTGCATCTTTGTGCAGATCACGCTGAATAGCGGACGAACCGTGGAGATGAAGCAGCGCTTCTACAAAGCCGTGGCCGACGGAGTGCATGAAAGCCTGAAGCTGCGCAGGGAAGATGTGTTCATAAATTTGGTGGAAGTGCCGAAAGAGAACTGGTCCTTTGGCAATGGAGAGGCTCAATACGCTTCCTAGCAAAGCCCCGAACTCTACCGGGGTCGATAATCATTCTGACTAGTGAGAGAGGGGGTTTCATGGCTTGGCGGGTGCAGGACGCGAAAGCGCGATTCAGGGAGTTTCTCGACGCAGCCCTCAGGGATGGCCCGCAGGTTGTGATCCGACGCGGCGTCGAAGCAGGCAGCCCGTCCCACGCTCAAGCAACTGCTGCTAGCCCCTGGGGCCCGGTTCGATATTCCGGTTCCTGAGCGCGGTGGGCTTCGCCGTCGGCAGTCCTAAGGTAAATTTCTCACAAACCTGCCTCTCTCTATCGGTAACAAATGATGGGTGCCCCATTCAAGCCCGGTTTTGGCTTGAGTGGGATTCCACCGCGCTGGACCGGCAGCTTTCTCTACTGCAACAGATCCCCAGGTCCATGATCATCTACACCCCTATACAGTCAGCGGTGGAGGTCCGTGGAATCCCACTCAAGCCAAAACCGGGCTTGAATGGGGCACCCGTCATTTGTCACCGGTAGAGAGAGGCAGGTCTGTGAGAAATCCATGTTAAGACATCAGAGCTGTCCAAATAACCGGGGTTGGCTGCTTGTAGGACTCTGTCCATCCACCTCCACCGACTGCCAAGGTGGGTCGCCACCCTCCCTGGTAGTGGCGGATGGGCAGAGTCAACAACGAGGATCCCACACCTACCCAGACTGTTCGCTCACGCTCTCAAGTCCTTAAGACATCGCCTCAAGCGTGGCCGTGCTGCAGCTGAACCTGGCCGCCCAGCGCTTGCTTCTGGGCTGCATAGGTTGCCCGGATGTCCTCATAGAGGGGGGCAAGGATGGTTGCCAGACTATCAGCCAACCCCGCCACGTCCGAAGCCGCGTCAGGGATCGGAACGCCGAGCGTCCCATAGTGCTGCTCGACTTCCTGCCGGAAGCGGACCGCAGACATCCGTATATCTGGAACACCGTCGACAGCCTTCCCGCTCACCTCACTTGCCATAGCGTGCATCACCAGAGCAATGTCTTTTTCGAACGCGACGCCAGCCTGGGCGATAGGCTCGGGCAAATTGCTGAGCGGTCTGTTCGAGAGGTATTGCGCAGAGGCGACCTGCACCTGCAGCAGCGTGCGGATCGCAGGCTGCCATCGCCGGATGTCTTCTCGGATCTGCAGCTTTTGCGGACGCGAGGGGCCAAACTCGAACAGCACCGCGTCTCCTTGCGCAGTCACTGCCCCAAAACCGGCGTTGAGCTGATCGCGCAACTGGCGAATCCGCCTGATTGCTTTGATCTGATCCTTCTCCAGCAACTGCTCGGCCAGCTCGGCAAACATATCGAGATTGTGAGCAAAAACGGCCTGCATTTCGTCCACGGCATTTTTCACCCACAAGCGATCGTAGATAAGCCACATCGACATCAAACCAAGCAGAACCCCAAAGACACGGTCGCGGGCAATGGAGAGCGAAGTCTGGATGGTGAACTCCTGCAGATTAATCAGGTAAAAGGCCAGGGCGAGCTGCACCCCAAGATAGGAAAGCCTTCCGGAAGCAGTCGCAATCCACGAGGAGATTGCAGTGACCACCATAAACAAGAGAGTGAAGCCGGTAATCGAGTCGAGGTATGGCAGCACAAAAATCTGCGCTCCCATGCCAAAGATAAAGCCGCCGATGATAGCCCCTCCGAGCCGCAAGAGTTGCTTCTGGCGCGATGAGCCGATGGTGGACAGCGCGGTGATGATACAGGTTGCTATGGAAGTACTGAGCCCCGGCCAATCGATAGCCGTGTATATGACGTAACCGGCCATGGACGCGAGCATTCCGCGCAAGGCGAATCGCACGTGGGCGGGGTTAGAGAACGCATCGGGAGCAAAGAAGTGCTTGGGTTGCTCTTCGTCCAAAGGCGCTGCAACGAACTCGCTCACAGCGGTAGACCCCGAAAATGCTTCCGGAATAAGGGCAACGATCCTTTCCATCGTCGACAGGAACGGCAGATCCGACGGCTCCTCCTGCGCCGGCTGCCGAATCTTTTCCGGCAATTGCCTCAGCACCAGATCTTTGCCGAGCATTTCAACCTGGTCTGCCAGGCGCTGGCAGCGGGCCTTGTCGGCCGCGTGGATGCTTGGCGCGAGGGCCGCCGTCGGCTTCGCGCGCTCGGTGAGAGCGAGTTGGAAATTGGCGGTGACGTCTACCAATTGCGACACCAGGGCGACCGCTGTGCCCAGCTGCGCCTTGAAATGCGCGCTGTATTGCGATCGAAGGATGAGCCTGCGCAACCTTGACGTACCGACGCTGCCATAAACCGAAAGTGCTTTCTCCGACGCACTATCAAGAGGCCGCTCCGCCGCCGCGCAGCGTAGGACACTCTCCACGGTCTTTAAGCGGGCCTCGATGCCTTCGGTAAGGTCAGTGGCGGGATGAACCCTGCGGAAAACATACTCAACGACGATGGTCACCACCACGCCTAGCGCGACCACACCGGCCAGCCATAGTGTGTCCTCCACCCGGTCGTTTACGTTGAGCGTGACTCGATCCCAGAACGGAATAGCGCCGGCGATGGTGAAGCCAAAGGCCACCGCGGTTCCGTAATCGTTCGTGATGCTTATCAGAAAAAAAGAGACGAAGAGGCTGAAGGCAACCCCCAGGAAGTGGGTCAGCGGATCGGCGACAAACATCGAGGCGCCGATCAAGGCGTAGGCGGTGGCTAATAGGAAAGCCGCAATTGTCCGAAATCCGGCAACCAGGGTGGCCGTGGGATTTTCCCGGCTTATAAATAGCGTGAAAATTGCCGCCAGAAAGCCATTGGGAATCTGGAACGTCATCACCAGGATCATCACCAGGGTCGCGGCGATGGTGACGCGGGCTACGACCCAGGCCCTTCCCGGATAAGGTGCGAGCTCAGTCTTAAGAAAATTCCAAAACCACTTCACTGCCTCATCGATGGCGTTCGGCAGGGAGACGGCCGGCAGCGCCTTGCCCTGGGCCGCCATGGCTATTGCGCTCCGCGGATCACTACCACAGCGGATTCGCTCAGGCGGAACGGCTCGGTCTCTGGAGCGACGATACGGACCCGCACCGGGAAGCGCGTCGCCAGATGCACCCAGTTCAACGATCGCTGCACATTCGGCAATCCAGTGGAAAACGACCCCACCAGCGTGCTGTCAGGCTGCACGCCGAAGCCGACGCTGTCGACGATGCCGTCATATCTCAGATTCGGCCGGGAGAGAACGTAAACGTAGGCACGCATCCCGGGATGGATGTGATGCAATTGCGTTTCGCGGAAGTTTGCCACCGCCCACCAGGTACGGGTATCGATCAGCGTGAAAAC
Source organism: uncultured Acidobacteriaceae bacterium (assembly GCA_963785315.1). GTDB lineage: Bacteria > Acidobacteriota > Terriglobia > Terriglobales > Acidobacteriaceae > PALSA-350. The sequence goes on from CAWAUX010000014.1 coordinate 484,678, forward strand.
CTGCTGCCCGGTGTGGGCGTAAGCGCCCTGGGAGATAGTCATGTTGGTCACGCGGGCATCAAAGGGCGCATAGATCCTGCAGTTGTTCAGGTTGTACTGTGCGGTGCGAATGGCTGCGTCCCGGCCTTCACGCTGGGCAGTGAGCGGATCCAGCGTAAGAACACTGTGCTGCGATTGGTCGAGTTGCGCGTGGCTTTGCTCCATCGCGGCCTTTGTCTGCTGGTACTGGGCCTGCGCGGATACCACCTGCGCCTCGGCCAAAAGCAGTTGCGAGCGGAGCTGCTGCACCGCCTGTTGCCTTGCGGTCACCGCGGTTCTCACCTGGTCCACCTGGTCTACGGTGACGAATTGCCTGGCCAGCAGTGGCTCAATGCGATGAAAGTTATTGGTCTGGTAGGCCAGTTCGGCATTGGCGCTGTCGAGGGCCGCCTGGGTCGCCGCCACATTTGCCTTGGCTTCATTCACCGCGGCTGCGGCACGATCCACATTCGCGGCAGCGCTGTCTGTATTGGCCCGGGAAGCACCTACGGCACTCACCTGGGAAGCGATCGTCCTTCGCTGGTCAACAATCTGACCCTCCAGCGTCTCCCGCTCGGACCTTGCCCTTTCCAGCGCGTATTCGTAGGGCCGCGGGTCTATTTGAAACAGCAGCTCTCCCTGTTTGCGAAATTGGTTATCCTGCACCGCCAGCTCGGAGATAGGGCCGTCCACCTGGGGAGCAATACCGATGAAGTTGGCAAACACCTCGGCATCATCGGTACGCGGGTAGTCGTTGGTATGGATGATCACCAGCGCACCGGTAATCACGGCGGCAGCAATGATGAGAATGCTGACCACCGTGCCGAGACGCTGTCGCTGGGTATCTGTGTCGTTTTCCGGCATCGCTTCTCCTTCCGATTAACTGAAAAACAGAAGCCAAAGGGTAAAGGTAAAAAACAACGTCAAGCACGGATATACCAGGATGAGCGGCAATAGCAGCTTATCCTCAAGCTTGATGTACAAGAAAAATAAGCGAACGCCCACGGCGAGCAGGATGCCGAGCACACCGCACACGATCCATGCGGGGAAAAACGATCCCAGGATATTGAACGATGGAGCGCGTGAACATCCGGCAGCCAACAGTGCAGCAGAGAATGTTACTCCGGCGGCAGCGGTCCGCTTTAGGCCTGGGCCAAGCGGCCTGGGAGAACTTCCCGTGAATGTTTCTATCCATTTATTTGGCGGCATAGGTTTACGGGCCTTTCGTATGCAGCAGGTCGCCGGTTTGAAAAGCTAACGCAGCCATCCCAGTCAGCAGTTGCGTGCGCGCGGTCACGTCGGAGGTGCGCGCGGCAGCAAGAGCGCGCTGGGCTGAAACCACATCGATCTGGCTGCGCACTCCGAAGTTGTAAGACTGCAGGGCCGCCTCGTAGGACGAGGAGGCCGCTTCTAACAATGCGGCGGCCGCCTTTTGCTGGCGAAGCGCAGTCCGCGCGGTGGAGTACGCCGACCACACCTGGTTCTCCACCTGATCCCGCATTGCATCGATGTCAGCGGCGGCCTGCTTCTGCTCAGCCCTCGCGCGGGCCAGCCGCTGTTCGCGTGCGAATCCGTCGAAGAGTGTCCAGGTCAAACTGAAGTGCGCATTCCAGAACTCCTGGTTAGCGGAATAAACACCAGGGGTCTGAGCCTGTTCAGAGAAACTCTTGGCCAGTCCGGCTGTGCCGGCAAGGCTTAAGGTCGGCAGGTACGCCGTCTTGGCTGCTTTTACTTCGGCCTGAGCGGCACGCAATTCTGCGACCCGCTGCATAAGGTCGGGCCGCTGGGCGAGGGCCTTGTCGATGGATGCCTCGACCGTGACCGTCAGGTCCTGGGGAATGGTCAACTTCTGAATACTCTCGACTTGCAACGGGTGAACAGGAGAAACGCCCAGGGCCGTGGCGAGATCACCGTGTGCGATCTCAGATGCCCCGATCGCCGCCTGCAAATCGTAGTCGGCTTGCGCAGCAGCACTGCGGGCCTCGAGTACGTCGGGTAGCGTGGCCAGGCCGAGCTGAAGACGTGCTTCCGCCGCCTCCTGGTCGGTCTGCGCATTCTTCAGATTGGCCTCCGCCACATCCTCCTGCCCTTTGGCGTCGAGCACGTGATAATACGCCGCCATCACCTGGAAGATAATCTTGCGATGGGTGTCGTTGAAAAGTAAGTTGGCGCCCAGCAGATTGGCTCGCGACGACAGCGATCTCCTGCAAGCGTCTGCCGAAGTCGAAGACGATGTAGTCCACCTCTAACGCCGGAGAAAACGTCTCTGCCGTCTGGCGGTAATAGTCCGGCGCAAAGAAGAGGTTGTAGCGCGCGCTCTGCGCAAGTACCACCGCGGCCAGAGTAGGGTAGAGAGTTGACTTGCTGATTCCCAGGTCGGCGGCGCGCGCCTTGGCGTTCTCCCACGCCACGCGCGTATCCGGGTTGTTCTGCTCGGCGAGGTTGATCAATTCAGGCAAGGTATAAACCTTGCTTGGATCAGGAACGAAGGCCGGCCCAGATCTCGGCGGGGGCGACGGCAAATTCGTTTTACCTTGCCAGGGCTGCTGCGGAGAGAGCGGCGCCGTTTGGGCGCAGGCAATGGCTCCCCCCACCAACGCCATGAGCATGGTCGCCAATTTTCGAAGAGATCGCTTCATTTACAACGCCGCAACCGGACCAGCTACCTATAGATGTATACCGCAGGCGGTGGTCGTGCGCATCCATAGGAAATTTGGCCAAGCAACCGGATGATAGCATCCTGCTTTTTTTGAGGAGCGTGCCCGGGGCCGGGTGGCAATAGAGCTATCCAAATTAGCGGACGGTGGGCTCATCGTTTTATCGGACAAGTCACTGCTTGATCGGCACGGCGAAACCAGGTTGAGGGTAGCGAGGCGGGGTTGCGGTAGTCGCGGCTGCGATGCTTTGTTGAGCGAACGGCCATGCCGGCCACAGAAGCTACCGGGCATGTAGGTAACACTTTTCGTTGAAGTTGAATGAGCTGGGAGAAAAAAGGAACCCCGCGTCGTCGCTGGGGCTAAAGAGTGTAGGTGAGGACCAGCGAAAGCCGGACCCTTGAGCGGGAGCCGGGCGCACCGCAGATCCCTGAACTCGGGATGACAAGGGGGAGGGTGGTGAATTTAATGAGGAGCCGTTAGATCGGATGGACAAAACGTTACTGCGCTGCAATCCCCTGGGAAACTCAACGGCACCCCGGGGGAGGCTGGGGAACAAATGTTGCGGAATGAATGGCGGGTAGAGCAAGAAGCAAACGGGCGGAGTTTTTTAGATCCGCCCGTTTTGTTGCGTGGGCCTCGAGTGCCTTACCGGTACGAGGTCGAGATCACTACTTCCAGATTGAGAGGGGAGGCAATGGGCTGGTTGCTTACCATGCCAGGCGAGAAGCGGTATTGGCTTACAGCGGCGAGGACGCTCGCGTCCACTCCCGGGCCAGCCGACTTGATGATCTTCAGGTCAGAAGGCTTGCCAGTCTTATCAACGATCATTCCGACAACAACCTTGGTGTCTTCATTGAGCAGACGAGCGGTGCTGGAATCAGCTACAACATCCACTTTATAGATCAACCTGGGAGCGATTACTCCGGTTGAAATGCGCTTGACTTGCGCCGCAGATCCATCAGAGGCGACCTGGTTTTGAGCAGGCGAGTTTGCCTGGGCGTGAAGCATAACAGAGGACAGAGAGAGTATGGCCACGATTAGTTTACGCATATAAAATGATCTCCTAGTTAGAGGTGCCCGTCACCAATCTATCCCCGCCATAAGATCACTGTCAAGATATTTTTCAAACATGTCGATTTCATTAGGAATTTTTCATATTTGTTAACCATCAAGTGACCCGTTTCATAAAAGTATTTCCAAAATCGAGGTCGTGTGAGCGCAACAAAAAACGCCCGCGAAACTCGCGGGCGCCGGTACTTTTGTGGGAGTGATTTAACTTATTGCGGAGGTGGTGCGCTGCGAGGAAATGACTTGGCTAAGTAGTGAGTGATCTGATCGAATTCATCGTCGGTGGCGACGGCTCCGCGTGCCGCCATCGATTGCACCAGGCTATTCCATTCCTGCGTGCTCAGGTGTTGGCTTGCGGCTACATCCGGTGAGTGGCAGCCCGAACAAACTCTCACCGTGAGATCATGCCCCGGCCCGGGCGGCAACTGAGTTTGTGTAGAAGGCACAGAGGCAACGGCGTTCGTTGCCGGCGTAGCGCTCTGCGGTTTGAGCAACGATTCGGTCAACGTGCTGGTGCTCTCACCCGTTAAGCTGAAGACCACCAGAGAGTCGCCGGCCAGCGCCGCACCGATGCCCAAACCGCCAGTGGCCACTACAGCGATATACTGCTGGCCCTTTGCATCCGCGTACGTGATCGGCGTGGACTCAGCCGAGGCAGGAAGCTTGACCGTCCAAAGCTCCTTGCCGGTCCTGGTATCGAAGGCGCGAAAGCGAGCATCGTCAGTGGCGCCGACAAACGTCAAGCCGCTGGCGGTGACGATGGCCCCACCCAGGCCGGGCCGGCCTGTATTCTGCTTACCTGCAGGCAGACTGTCGGTCACGCCCAGCGTCGATCGCCACGCGACCTTGCCGGTATTCACATTGACGGCGACTAAGCTGACCCCACGGCGTCGGCGTGCAGGGCAGATGATCGTTGGGATTCCAGAAACGAACGACCCCGGCCAGCGGCCCGGAATTGGAATAGCTACCGTCTGGGTTACGAACTATGCGCATCGGTTGGCCCAGGTTGTTTACATTGACGACAAACAAACCCAGCTTGGGATCGAAGGCCCCGCCATAGTAATTGACGCCACCCTGGGTGCCCGGCAGCCCAACTGTGTAACGGTCGAGCGCGGTGGGCGTATACGGTACCTCACCCAGCAGCATGTTATTGCTGTCGACGTATTGCTCACACCACGCCTTGTGTTCAGGCGTGTCGTGGTACAGGTTGTCGCGGCTAAGCGTGTTTTGCGCGAGCGGCTCCGTCACGACGGGGAAGGGCTGGGTGGGTGAGGTCTGCTCCCCGGGAACTTTGCTCTGGGGAACAGGCCGCTCCTCGATACCGTAGATCGGCTTACCGGTGACACGATTGAAGATGAACATCAAGCGCATTCTTGTTAACCGTTGCCACCGCCGGAATCGTCTTGCCATCATGCTTTACATCGAACAGTATTGGTGGCGTTTCCAGGTCAAGATCCCAAATGTCGTGATGGACCACCTGGAAGTACCACAACAACTTGCCGGTGTCCGCGTTCACGGCGACCAGAGCAATTGCCAAAGAGGTTATTGCCCGGACGGTCGACGCCAACGCGGTCGTTGTTGGGGGCTCCGAAGGGCATGTAAAGAATGCCCCGCGCCACGTCGACGGTCATGTAGCCCCATACATTCACGCCCGAACGATCTTTCCAGCTGTCACCAGCCCAGGTGTCGTGGCCCACTTCCCCCGGACGCGGCACGGAGTGAAAAGTCCACACCAGCTTGCCGGTGCGCGCATCCCAGGCACGAGTATCGCCAGCGGGGCCGGGGCCGCCGTTCAAGCCGCCCGGCCCTTCCCCCGGACCCGAGCCGGTGATCACCAGGTTCTTGTAGATAGCGGGCGGGCTGGGCAGGATATAGCTTTTATTCTTGCCGGTGGTCATCACCTCCGGCGTTTTTAGATCGACCATGCCGTGGTCGCCAAACTCCTGGTTTAGCTGGCCGGTGGCTGCGCTGATGGAATACAGGCGTCCGTGGCGGGTACCGAAGATGATGGCCGGTCCCGCACCCTCTCCCCCGGGCCAGTAGTTGGCGCCACGAATGGAGGCCTGATCGTCATCGGGAATTTGAAACACCCATTGTTCGTGCCCGGTAGCGGAGTCGAGCGCAACCACACGGCTGTAGGGCGTTACGACGTACATGGTTGAACCAATCACCAGCGGCTGGTCCTCTGATGGGTGAAGGTTGCCTGTCCCAGCCGGCTTCATGTGGTAGACCCATGCCACCTTCAGCTGATTCACATTGGCTGGAGTAATTTGCGTCAGCGTGGAGTAGCGCGTGCCCCCGGGGTCCCGGCCGGGCATGGGCCAGTTCCCCGCTGCTGCGGGGTCGCTGAAGGCGAAGGCAAGAAACGGCAGCGACAACAGAAGGCCAAGGGCGCTGCATACAATAGTCAGGTTGGGTTTCTGATTCAGAACGATGCCCCTTCTACGTTTAGCTGGGCATTGAGCCTCTCAATTCCGCGCTCCCGTTCCCTCTGGCGGCCGGCCCGCTCAGGGTTGAGGTAAAGCCAGCATAGGGCGGCAATCACGTCGGAGCCGATCATGAGATGAATCAAAGCCGTCCAATTGCCGGCCGTCTTCTGCAGGATAAATCCGCCAACCACCGGCATGACAAAACCGGCCAGGTTGCCCAGCATGTTCATCGTCGCCGCCACTGTCGCCGTGTAAGAGCCCCCGATCTCAACGCAGGCGTCCCACGAGATGGGCATGGTGAGGTCACTGCACAGGCTGGCCCCACCCATACACAGCATGGCGATCAACACCGTCTGCGTGTGGAGAAAGACGAACAGCAGAAGCGAGGTACAAACAAGGCCGAAGAAGGCGATGCGGCGGCGCGGCAAGCGCACGGGTGCGAGGCCGGTGAGCATCGCACCGAAACCGCCGAAGAGCAGGGGCAGCACGGACAACGCTGCCGCATGACCCGCCGTCTGGCCTCGGCCCTCACGCAGATAGGTCGGCAGCCAGGTGATGTAGAAGTACCAGGTAAAGGAAACACAAAAGTACTGCAGGCAAAGAATCATTACTTCAGGTGTAAGCAGCAAAGACAACCAGTTCTTCTGCCCGGCATGGTGGGTCATCAGCACCCGCGAGCTTTCGAGCAGTTCCCTTTCCGCGTCATTCACGGATGTGTGCTGCCTGGGATTGTCTTTGAACCAGAACCAGAAGATGACGCACCACACTAAACCCAGGCCGGCGAAGGCGACGAAAGAATATCTCCAGCCGATCAGCCCGATCGCGGCCAGCACCAGTGGCGGGGTGAAAGCGCCGCCCCAGCGGGCGAATGCCCAAAGCATGCCTTGGGCGGTGACCCGTTCGCGCGCCGGCAGCCACATGCTGAGCATGCGCGTGAGGATGGGGAAACAACCTGCCTCGCCGGCTCCGAAGAGGAAACGAATGACCCAGAGGGAGACGAAGTTCCAGGCTGCTCCGGTGAAAGCGGTAAAAAACGACCAGCCCAGGACGATCTGCAGCAGGACCCGCCGGACCCCGATCTTATCGCCCAGCAGGCCGATGGGAACCTCGAACAAGGCGTAGGAGAGGCCAAAGGCGCCGAAGACCAGGCCCATTTGTGCTTTATTGAGGTGGAGGTCGTGGGAGATAGGGCCGGCTGCTTGCGAAATAGCCACTCGCTGCACGTAGGAAAGGATGGCCAGCGTGATTGCCAGCGCAACAATGCTGTACCGTGTTCGGCTTGCCTTCATCTACAGGCCCTCGGTTTGCAGTGAGAAATCCGCCCGGTCAGGGTACCAGCAAGAACCCATACAGGGCGAGAGGTATGATCTTGGATGTGGCTATGAAAATCGATCTATCTGGCAGGACGGCCGTGATCACCGGCGCAAGCCGCGGACTCGGCGAGGCGATGGCCAAGGCGCTATCGGAGGCGGGAGCCCAGGTCGCACTGGTGGCACGCGATGTTAAGCGGCTGGAGGCGGTACGCGATGCGATCACGGAACGGGGCGGAACGGCGGCCTTCTTCACTGGCGACGTGACCCGGGAAGAGGACGTTGCTGCAGTGGCGCGAGCCGTGCAGGAGCGTTTTGGCCATGCGCAGATTCTGATCAACAATGCGGGAACGAATCTCCGTAAGGACCTGGTGGATTTTTCGCTGGAGGAGTTTCGCGGCGTCGTGGACTCGAGTTTGATTTCTACTTTCCTTATGTGCCGCGCCTTCGTTCCGGGAATGAAGGGCACCGGTTACGGCCGGGTCATCAATATGGCCTCCATCATGGGTCACGTCTCGCTGCCGGGGCGCACACCTTATTCCTCCAGCAAAGCAGCGTTGATGGGCCTTACGCGGTCCCTGGCGCTGGAACTGGCTCCGCAAGGCATTACCGCCAACACCATCAGCCCGGGCCCGTTTGCCACGGACATGAACGCGGTTCTGATTAATAATCCAGAGACAAATGCGACCTTCCTGGCCAGCCTGCCGGTGGGGCGCTGGGGCAAGGTGGAAGAGATCGGCGCCCTGGCATGCTATCTCTGCTCGGACTTCGCGGGCTTCATGACCGGGAGCGACGTTATCATCGATGGCGGTTGGACCGCGAAGTAATCAGCGATCCACCCTCACTAGAACCAAAGCGTTTGGTTCCAGCTCAAGCTTCAGCTTCCCATCGCTAAGGTGGGTCTGCTCCGCGGCCGGAAGCGCCGTTTCGCGATTCAGCTGCTCCACTTGAGCTGGACTCGGATCCAGCGGCTTGCCCATCGCGGCGTACCGGGGTAAAACGTTGCCGTGCTTGCTATCAACCCGCTGCAAGGTAACTTTTGCATTGCCCGGTATACCTTGAAAAAAGAGATCCATCGTCTGCGTGGAAGAATGCTGGCCGGGATCGACCAGATTCCACGCGGCGATGACCAGGCTGCCAGTTAAGCTTTTTGTGACGATCACGTTCTTTGAAGGGTTGGCCAAGCGCTGGTCGCCGAGTTGGTGCAGCAGTGCAAAGGCGTAGTAGCTCGGCTTGTTGATGCCGCCTTTGGCGCGCAATCCGAATTGGCCCTCGAAGGGCTTTGGTATAGGGCCGCCCTCTTCGAAGACATCAGAAAAGGTCCAGAACGACATGAACGTGACCTTGCCGTCGCATTCCCGCACCGTGTTGGCAAGGGCCGGACCTACAAAGGTAGTGTCGCGGGATTCGTCCATACCCTGCACGTTCCATTCGGTCCAGAACAGCGGCAGATCCGGCATGGATGAGGCCTGGATCTGCCCGCGCACTTTGGCGATGGCCCGGCAAACTCGGTCGTCCATGGGAATGTTTTCGTCGTTGTGGAAGAGGTTCTGCACCGTGTCATCGGCATAGCCGTGCGACGACACAAAATCAACGGGGACATGGTTGGCCGCATCGTACTTGAGAAAATCATCCACCCATGCGGCGGCTGCGGTGGCCGGGCCGCCTACCCGCAAGCGCGGGCTTACGGCTTTGAGATCGCGCGCAGTGTGGGCATAGAGTTCGAAGTAGGAACCCTCTCGCGGGATGCCGTTCCAGAAATCGATATTCGGCTCGTTCCAGACTTCGAAATACCACTGCGACACTTCGTCGATGCCATAGCGTTCGACAAGGTGCTGCGCGAAATGTGTCATCAACGCATCCCAGTCTTCGAGACTTTTAGGTGGAGACACATTCGGCTTGTACCAGAAGGGGTGGAGTGCGTCGGGATTGAAAGCCAGCTTTTTGGGCATGAAGCTGATCTCCACGACCGGGCGGACGCCATTCTTCAGCAAGCCATCGTAGATCTGATCGACGTAAGAAAAGTTATAGACCGGATTGCCGTGCTGGTCCTCGTTGTAGACTCCAACCTCGTCATGCAGGATGGCGTGAAAGCGGACATACTTGAAGTCTGTTATCTGCTTTACCGCGCGAAGGTCATCGCGGTAGCTCTCGCGCAGGGTCAGGATCGCGCGCCCCGAGCCAAACATCTGCTCCCAGAAATGGGGAAAGGGTGTAGCCGGCGCTGTGGCATCAATCTGGATCTGCTCCTGGGCAAATAACGGGCAACAGGCCGCAAGAAAGACACTCAAACCCACCACAGCGGCAGATAACCGATGCATTCGCAGCACAACCAAAATCCTTGCAGCCTGCCGATGCCACCCGGGGGGTCATTGCAAGCTGAAAAGGGTGCGCCGTGCGACGCACCCTGGAGTTGAGTTAGAAGCTGAAGCGGGCCTGGAGATCGATAATTCTCGATCCAAGGGCGCTCGTCGCCTGACCAAGGTTGCTACTGCCAATGTTGTTCGAAATGGAGCTGGGGTCGATATTCAGCGTATTGAATATATTGAGGAAGTTGGCCTTGATTTCGATCTTCGCGCCTTCTCCAACTACACGCATCTTGGGCAAGCCGAAAGCCTTGGCAAGATTCATATCGAGGTCGCGGTAGTCGGGCCCGGCAAACGTGTTGCGCCCAATTCCCGGCGGGGGAATGAAGGCGGCTGCGAACTGCTCCGGGATTGTCCGCAATGGCATTTGCGTAATTCGGAATCGCGAAGTAGTTGTTGTTGAATTCATCGTTGTTTGTGCCGGTAGTCGCAGTGCCCGCGTTGGGAAAGTTGCTTCCGGTCTTGAAGGCGTTATTGCTGGTGCTTTGGGAAGCTCCGCCCTTGTAGAAGGGACGCAGGCTCTGGTATCCGTAGTTGCATTCGTTGCAGTAGATCTGTGTGCGGCGCCGTATAAACCGGAGTCCATCCGTAACCGGTGTGATAGGTGAAGATTCCGCTGATCGACCATCCGCCGGCGACCTTCTCTTTCCAGTCATGGCCGCCGCGAAACATGGCCGGCTGCCAGATGCCAAAGAGCTTGACGTTGTCTGCAATGTCGTAATCCGACCGCCCATAAGAGAACCTGGTGTTGTAAAGATAGGGGCTGCGGTAGTAAGGGCCCGAATTCGTATCAAAACTATGGGCAAAGGCATATTGCGCATCCAGCGAGAAAGTTTGTGAGAACTGGTGCTTGAGGCCGGCGAGCAGCATGTTGTTATTCGAAGTACCCTGACTGCCGACCGTGTTGATGCTGCTTACCAGGGGGTTCAGCGGCGCACCCAGAATGGTTCCGAAAGCGTTTGAATCGTAATTGTAATTGAGATGTTTGCCAGATACTGCCCGTGTATCCAACGTTCGCAACCCATTGATGGCCTAAATCGATCTCTGTCTCGAGCGAATAGTGGTATAGATATTGGGTGGGCAGATTGGTGGGCAAGGCCCCGATGTTTGCGCCACCCGCTGTGGGCAGGCCAACGGAGTTGAAGGTGCTAATCGCGCTCGGGTTGCTGGGGTAGCCGAGGATACTGGTCGGACTGGTCGAAATCGCGTAGAGGATATTTGGATTGATGTTCGCGGGACTGGTGCTGATTCCGGGAACAGTGCTCGTCCCCGGCGGATTGAAATCATAAGTATTCGCCGTCGATATCTGCTGCTGGTTGTAGTTCAGGCCGAAGCCGCCGCGCCAAACCACCTTCCCCTTCATATAAGCTGGACTCCAGTTGAAGCCGACCTGTGGTCCAAAGTTAAGCTTCTGCGCGTTCCAGCCGCTGATTCGCGTGCGAATGGAGATGCCCGTCAGTAGATCAGCTCCGCTGCCGAATCGGACCGCACCCATGTTATTGTCCTTGTCGGTAATCGCCCCAAAATAGTTGTAGCGGAGGCCGGCGCTCAGGGTCAGGTTCGGGCGAACCTTCCAATCGTCCTGAAAGAAAATTCCCCACATGTTCTCACGGTTATCGTTGCGATAGCCGCCGGGAAAGCCGGTTGTCGCCTGAAATGGTCCGCTTTCCTGCTCAGGAGCATCGTTGAGGAAATCCCAGAGGTTGTAGAAAGTGTAGTTCGGTGCGCCGATGGGGTCGTTCAGGTAATAGAGCCTGGTGAAATCAAACCCGAACTTCATCGTCTGTGGGCCCACAACTTTGGTGGCGACGTCCTTATAACCATACGTCCATTGGTCCAGAATGGTGGGCGCCGGAACGCCCAGGGCGCCGAGGCTGATAGCGCCAATCTGCTGCGGGCCATTGGAAGTGTTTGCGGTAAACAACTGGTCCTCTGGCAGGCCAAATGGAGCCTGAGGGTTGCTGTTCACTTCATTCCAGCGCCAGCCTGCGGCGTTGGCACGGGCTTCGTTCAGAAACGTCGGTGAAAAAGTGTGATCCCAGATGACCGAGAAGGCATCGTTTATCTGGTCATGATGGAAGAGCTGATAACCCAATCCACCATTCAACCGCGAGTAGCTGGAAGGCACCCAATAGATGGCAAACGCAGCGTGATCCTTGCTGGTTACGTTTGCGTCGAGACGACCGTTGTACTGTTTGAAGCTGTCTGTGGTGGGGTTGCTTATCGTGTACTGCGTGATATCTGGAACGTTGGAAAGTCCGCTGCCAACGCCCGGGGTGCTGGAGTTGACGTACGTAAGGTCCTGCTTGCCCAGGCCGATGGTTAGCGGCGAACCGATGTTCAAGCCCTGTCCTGCAATGGTATTGCAATTTACGCCTTCGACCAGCCCGGCATTTGCACAGGTGACCGAGCCAATCACTGTTCCGGCAACAGTGGCTCCCTTGAAATGAAGGTAGGTGTTGGAAATGCTGTTGCCTGGCGCCAGGTTGGCAAATGCCGCGGTCGGATACCACTCTGTGCTGGTCGCAGGAATGGTCTGGCTTTGCCCCTCATAGGCGAAGAAAGCAAAGACCCTGTTCTTCCAGATAGGGCCGCCTATACTGCCGCCAAGCTGGTTGTAACGGTCTTCATCGCGCAGCAGGCCGCGTTCCGCCGGGCTAAGTTTTTGTCCCGTAATGGGATCGATTGCCTGCACCGATTGAGGACCGTTCCATCGCTGATACGCATTCAGCCCGGGCCGCGTGATCTGGACAAAAAAGCTGCCGTGAAGGTCGTTGGTTCCGCTCTTCGAGGTGATTTCAGTCATCGCGCCCGTGAAGCGCCCATTTTCAGCATCGTAAGCGTTGGTGAAGACCTGGATGTTGCCGATGGAGTCTTCGCTTGGAGTAATGACCGTCGCTCCACCCCAGACGGCACTCGCCGTGCTGATGCCGTCGACGCTATATCCGTTGGTATCGAACTGGCCGCCGTTGGCGTTTGCCGAAGCGCCATTTTCCGTAGCAAAGATACTGCTCGAATGCCCTAAGTTGCCGCCGCCACCCGATGAGGCTCCGGTCTGGGTTCCCGGAGCCTGGAAGCCACCGCCGCCGCCTTGCTGCGCTCCGTCAGCCTGTACTCCGGGTACCAGCCGGATGAGGCTGGTGGGATCGCGTTCATATACCGGAATATGCTGGACCTCGTTCGCAGTGATGGTGCGGGAGGTGTCAGCGGTTTGGGTGTCGAGGGCCGCTATCGTATCCCCGCTGACGGTGACGGTCGTCGATGTGCCGCCCGGCTCCAACTGGATATTGATCCCGTTGGGCTGCTCGGGAGTCAACTGCAGGTGATCGAGAACTTTTTTCTGGAACCCGGGCTTCTCGGCCGTTAGTACAAACGGGTCGGCAGGAAGCGCATTGAAATTGTAAACACCGTCGCCACCACTGGTTCGCGTAATGATCTGGTTGGTGGAAAGATTCTTGAGAGTAAGTGTCGCATCTGGGATGACTGCCCCGGTCGGGTCGGTCACAACACCCTGGATTGAAGTACGAAACTGCGCGACTGCGCTGGAAGTCAAGCACAGCCAAATGATTGCCATCCCACTGATCATGGGAAAGCCAGACCATCTACTCTTCCTCATTTTTGCCTCGCAAAAAAAACACAATAGTTACAGTTGTTTTGTCCACGTTGATGTAACGTCGCGAACAGTTCGTCAAGCGTGGATTGTTGTATGTGATGGAGTAGCCGACTCCCTCCTTGTAGGCTGTCGACCGGCTCGGCTGCCGATGGATTCCTGACCTGATGGACGGGTAACGCACCGCCACGAAAATGAGATGCGAGGTCGGCTGTGAAAGCTTTCTGCGCAAGAACAATTTGTCTCAGATACCTCGGCTTGCACTCTTTAAAGGAAGAGGAGAATGTGCAGCGCGCGACTTGCGTGCCGTGGAACCGGAGCTCAGAGCAGTGGAGCGACCTGCTGTTTTCTTCTGCCCATCCGATCCAACGGCCCATATAAAAGCCACCACCCTCCCCTTTGTCATCCCGAGAGTTTGTGACTTTTTTGGATTGCTTCATAGTCAACAACGGCTGGGTGCCCCATTCAAGCCCGATTTTGGCTTGAGTGGGATACCACAGCACTCGACTCACCTTTTTTGTCATCCCGAGGATTTCCTACTTCACGGCTCTACTAGCGGCAACGTATGCGGCTCTCCGTAAAGAGAGCCGCATCAAATCGACCGAAGCTACCGTTTTTGACAGAAAATCTGGGGGGGCCGAGGGATGACAAAGGGGAGGGTGGTGACTTTTATTAGGGGCCGTTAGATCGGATGGGCAGAAGGAAACAGCAGGTCGCTACACTGCGCTCAATCTCGCCTAAAGCTCGATGACTTCGCGCGAAAAATCAATAAAGTCACAGCCGCTCAGGATGACGATTCTGCGGGAGTTTGACAAAAAGCATCCTAAACGAATTAACTCTTGGCGGCCTAGGTATACATGCTGGCGCGTCTGTCTTTCGGATCGTGTTCGGGTGCGTCATTGGCCGCCAACACTGCGGCCGTTAGCTTAGACGGCTGGGCGGTTGCAATCACAACCTGGGGCTTCTGCAACACATCGATCACGCGATCATACAACCGGTTGCGCACCTCGAGGCGGTTTGATGCCCGGGTAACATAACGAACCAGGATGTCAACTCCTGAGCCGGCAGGGCGCATATTCACCGATGCGCTCGCGCTTGCCTGGCTCAAGCCATGCTTCCGCGGGACGCGCCTCCACTCTTCCTCGGCAAGCCTGGCATCTTGTTGCGTCTCTTCCAGGATGGCCTGGTTAATGAGTGCCACCTTGGAGTAGGTTTCTGCCGACGCAGGAATGTTGATTGACATTTCGTCCCACATCCATTGACCTACGGTGGAAAAGTTGAAGAACTGCCCGGTGACGGCGAAATTGTTGATAAAGGTTGCGCGCCGTCCCGTCGGATGGCCTTTTTGAGCCCATTCCCTGTTTTCCAGGATAGTGGTGCGAAAAAGATTGATCTCAACCACCTCGCCTGCCACTCCATTGATCTCCACCCAGTCGCCGACGCGAATTCCGTTCTTGCCCATCAGAATGAACCAGCCGAAGAAGGCAAGGATGAAACTTTGCAGAGCTACTGTGAGCCCGGCCGTCGCCAAACCAAGAATGGTAGAGATCTCGCTCGGCACCCCGAACGTGACCAGTAAAACACAGAGGATGCCGGCCAGCTGCACGCTGAGACGCAGGATGGTGCGCAACGTTTGCAATCGCCGCCGATCAAGCTTGCGACGCTCCAGCAGGCTTATTCCCACCGCTTCAAAAAGAATGGCGCAAATCAGAATGACGGCCACGGTGGCCAGCGACCGCAGGGTCATGTGGGTTACGATGCGATGTTGCAGCATGACCTGCGCCGCCCACTTGTTGTAAACCCCTGCAAGCTGCTGCTGTGTCTGGATGCGGTCGTCATAGATGCTGAGGAGTTGGCGCTGTTCCCTTCTCTGCTGCAAGCTGGCGAGCTTTGCTGCTTCGAGCGAAGCATTCCCTGCTTGCGGCTTCGAAGGAATGCCGGCCGCGGCAGCCGAGCTGCTATTGGCTTTCGCTTCGAGGGCGTTGTGCTGCAGGGTCAGACTGGCCGCGTCAGCTTGCGCCTGCTGCCTGGCCTGCTGAATCAATTCATACCGGCTGCGTTGGTTGCTCCATGCCTCCAGACGGCCGGCAAGCGTTCCATATTTCCGGGTAGAGAGGACCGCTATCTGGCTATCGGTGCCAGACTGGGCATTCGTCTTGCTCACGGCTGCCTCGTGCGCGGCCAGCTCCTGCTGGATTTGTGTTCGCTCATCGCCCGATGCTCGGGCCAGGTCTTGCTGGGCATCCTTTAGTTCATCCTGATCGAGGTCCAGCTGTGCCTGCGCAATTTTCAGGTCGTCTTCGCTACCAGCATTTGCTGTGCTCCCCGGGGCCGGGGTCAAACCCCGCACTTGGGCCTGATCTTCTTTAGCCGTCTCCAGCAGCTGGGCCACCTTTTGCGAAAGCTCGAGGGCTTCGCCGGTGGGCGTAAGACGCTGTTCACTGGCCTGCCGTAACGAGGCTGCGAAGGCCTGATTCACCTCGTGATCGGCCAGGCGTTCGGCCTCGTGTGCAAACTCCTCCTCTTCCTTGCTGACGGCAAGGGGGGTCAGAGCTTGGGCAATTTGCCAGGAGTGCAAGTCCACCAGGGTGGTCTGGCTGGAAGCGCCCGCACCGCGCGGTGTCTTTTGCGTCTTGAGAAGGGCAGGTGGGCCAACGCGTCGCGCGTCGTCCAGGAAAACGCGAGGCACAGGATCAGCCCGCCCGCCAGGACCAGAAGAGAGAGAAACCTACCCCGGCCAAGCATGCGTTCCAGTGCCGTGTGCTCCTGCGTCCGGGAAGCGGCCGGGTTGGTTACCATGGCCCATTCTTGCAGGTTACGCATGGCCTGGGGTACGCCCCGGTAGTTGTAGCGGTGCTCACTTACGAAACAATAGCGGACGGCGTGACATTGCTGTGCTGTTTTGCGGGGCGCCCGCCATCCACCTCCACTCATGCCAAGGAAGGCGCAAAAGGCGGGTGGCAAAGTAGAGGGTGGCTGCCCAGCTTGGCATGTACCCACCGTGCGTACGCATCCCTGCTATTATGGGCGCGCAGCAAACGACGACTATGCCTCTGAAAATCGAAGAACCGATATGTATCGCCGCCACTGGAGACGTGTGCGGTGAAGGAGTGCTGTGGGAGCAGAGCACCCAAAGCGTCTATTGGACGGACATCAATCGATTCCTCGTCCATCGTTATGCGTTGAACGACGGCGCGCTTAAGACCTGGTTCTTTGCTGAACCCGTAACCTGCGTGATGGAAACCAGCCGCAGAGATACACTGGCCTTATCGCTGGGCTCCGGCATCGCACTGTGGAAGCCGGACAGCCTTGCGCCGCCGACGCCGCTATTTGCTCTTCCCGGCTGGCCCTTTGTCCGCTGCAACGATGCCGCCGTCGATCCGGGCGGCGCGTTGTGGGTGGGCTCGATGCGCAACAACGTCAAAGAGAATGGCGACGCGACGCCGGCGGGTGGCACAGACGGCGTCCTCTACCGCGTCGACGGAACCGGCACTTCCACGGAATGGCGCCGCGACCTGGGCATTTCGAATACTCTGCTGTGGAGCCCGGATAAGTCCAGGTTCTACTTCGGCGATACCTTGAAGAATTGCATCTGGTCTTATCAATATGACTTAGCCGGGCGATCCATTCAGCGGGGAGCAGCCCTTCTTTCAGGGTTTCGAGCGCGGAGGACCTGACGGTTCCGCCATAGATACAGAAGGCTATGTTTGGAATTGCCGTTATGGTGGAAGCTGCATCGTCCGGGTTGCGCCGGACGGTAAGATCGATCGCGTGATTGAATTGCCGGTGAGCCGGCCAACGAACTGCACGTTCGGAGGCCCACATGGCAATGTGCTTTACATTACCTCGGCCTCAGCGGAGGCGGGACACTGGGAGCGATTTGGAGGCTGCCTTTTTGCCCTGGAAACCAACGTGACCGGCATGGCGGAGAATCAGTTCAAGCTGCCCTGAATACTGCGACTCCGACACTATTCCAGCAAAGAAAAGGAGCCGTGCTCATATCGAGCACGGCTCCTTTTGGTTAGTAGAGACGGTTAGTTGTGGCTGACCTGGATCGTGACCCCGGTAGCAGAGAACGCGTTGCTCGTAATGGTAAGCGTGTCGGTTGCGGCCCCAGCCTGGGAGTAGGTGACGGTGATAGTGCAGCTACCGCCGGGCGCAATCGATCCACTGCAGGTGTTGGTTTGCGTGAAGGCGCTGGACGATCCGCTTGCGAACGTCAGCCCCGAGATGGTCAGGTTCAGGTTGCCGGTGTTGGTCAGGCTCGTAGTCAGTGACGAGCCCAGAGTCGTTAGTTTGAGTGCCCCGGTGTTCACCAACAGCTTGGTGACGTTGGTGTTCAGGTCGGTCACATAAATGTTGCCGGAACCATCCAGGGTGATACCTGTGGGGTTGGTGAGCCCCGTCAGCGGTACCTGGGTGGTGGGAGCGCCGCCCGAGTGGTTGCTCGGCACCATGAGGACGCGTTGACCGCTATCGGTGATGAACATATCTCCGTAGGGGTCAAACGCGATACCTGCAGGCGAGTTGATCGCGCACGTGGTAACGGTCGCATCGCAGGGCGCAATCGGAATCGGCGTAGCGCCTGTTCCGCTAAGGGCGATCTGCAGAATCTGGTTGAGATTTCCGTCACCAACATAAAGGTTGGCGCCGGCGTTATCAACCGCCAATGCTTGCGGAAAGCTTACGCTCTGGCTGCCGAGGTTCAGCAGGCTGGGCGTATAGGATGCAAAGGTTTCGCCGGGAATCTCGATGATCCGCGGCGTGCTGCCGGCATCGGCAATGTAGATGTTACCACCTAAGTCGATGCGGGAAGCGGTGGGCATTCCGAGCGTATAGGTCCCCGTGTTCACCGTCGATTCGGCCAATGCAGGATTGAAGCTGGCTACCATCGCTGCGTTGGCATCGGAGACGATGAGGTTCCCGAAGGCGTCAAAGGTCAGGTCGCTGGGATAAACCAGCATCTTGGTGTTGGCGGCATTCCACTGGGTCAACGCCCCGCCCGATGAGGGTAGCGTATCAATCTGCGCCGCGTTGCTGTTGGCCACATACAGAGTGGAGTTGGTAAGATCCGCAGGGTTAAAGGTCAGGCTCTGCGGCTGGTTGAGGCTGGAGCTCAGTGTCGTCTGCGTCGCGCTGCTCAGAGAAATCTGCGCTGCAGACCCCAATCCGGAAAGGAACAGATAGAGGATAGGTTCGGCCGGCCCTGCGGAGGGAGTGAAGTTTACCTGCACCACTCCTTTGCGAATGCCAGGCAAGCTCGGTTTGAAGGCAACGCTCAAGATGCAAACCGTGCCCGCAGGTTCCTGTGCTCCAGAAACGCAGGTGCTGGCACCTGTGTTGGTGAAGTCAGGGATTGTCCCGCCTTCCGGGTTGAAGTTGAAGGTCATAGCTCCCGCTACAGGGAAGGTGTAGGGAATTTGAATCGTGCTGGTTCCGCCGCCAACAGCCGCAGGTTGTGTCCCAATCGCCGGGTTGCGCAATGGAACTACTCCCGAGGCACTACCCGGAATGTAGTTGTCGTCACCCAGGTAGTTCAGCGTCACGTTGTTGTTACCAGGAACGAAGAAGCTGCTGATCAGGTTCAGGGTCGCGGTCGAACTCGCACCCGATCCGGGTGTGAGCGTACCGGTCGCGAGCGTCTGACCATTGAAGACCACGTTCACTGTTCCGGTCGGAGGGGCGGTAGATCCGGACACCGTAATGGTGTACGGGGTGGGCTGGCTAAAGAAGCAGCAATCTCCGCTGGAGTACACGGGTAATCCGCTTATGCCGACAGAGCCTGTGGTGCCGACCACGATTTGTACCGTAGCCGTCGCATTGGTGAAGTCCGTGGTGTTGTTCGGCGCGAAGACCACCTGCAGGGTCCATGTGCCGGCAGCCAGTACCGCATTCATCGCCGGCGTGTTGGCCGGCAACACGGTGTAGGTATACGTCCCGTCGACAGGCCCGCCCTGGAATGTCGCCGTGGCATCGAGTTGAGTGCCGCTCAGCGCGGTCCCAACCGCGATCGCCGCCGGTGTCGGCCAGTTGAGGATGGGCGTTGCCTTGGTAACGAGGATGGAGTTGGTCGCCGAAGCGCTTGTGTAGCCCGACGCATTGTCCGGAGTGAATGTTACCGATAGAGGATCCGTACCGACCGGCTCGATCGTACCGGCAGGAGGAGAGTAGACGTAAGTACCTGGCACAACCACCTGGTTATTGGTGCCGAAGCCAAGCGCCAAAATCACTACATTCCGGGTATTTGGGAGGCTGACGCTCACCAGTGTTCGGGTGGGGTCGAGAGGAATTTGGTATCCGTAGAGATCAAAGGTTCCTGCTACCTTTCCGCCGGCCTGGGTGTTCTTGTACGGTGTGGTGGCGACGATCAATTCATCCGCGTAGCCCGCAGGTTGCGCCCATGAGCTCATGTCGATCGTCTGGGTCACCGGGTTCCCGCTGGAATACTTGAGAACGAAGGGCTGGTTTGTCTGCCCGGTGGTGGTCGCAGCGCCAATCAGGTAGAGAGCTGAATAATTGCCCGAGATCGTCGGGGTGTACACAGCTCCATCCGTGATGGCGTCGGGAACAGTTGGCTGCCCAAGGTTGAAGGTCGAGCCCGCAAAGACGACCGAGCCGTTGCCCAACTGGTTGTAGGAGTAGGTTCCGCCTTGATTGTCGAAGCCTGGCTGGTTATACGGGGTACCGTCAGTAGAGGTCGCAATGACCTGCAACTGGCTGGTGGGGATAACAGGCGTGGGCCGGGGCGCACCCATAGCGACCGCATTGAGCTGGGTGGAGCTCAATGGTGTGCCCCAGGTGATGGGCGCCGGCGTCGGCCATGAAATGGTGGGCGTAACGATAGGCGTGTCAGGGTTGGTAACCACCAGCTGCACGCTGCCTGTGGCGGTTGTGTAATCGACGGTGTCGGTCGGAGTGAAGGTTACAGATAGGGTATCCGTACCGACCGGCTCGACCGTGCCGGCAGGGGGGTTGTAGACGAATGTTCCCGGCACCTGCGGTGTTGCGAGGTCCATCGACAGCATCACGATGTTCCGGGTATTCGGCAGTTTTACGTTCTCCACCGTCTTGGTATCGTCGAGGGGAATATCGTATCCATACACGCAGGCCGAATCTGGTTGGGTCGTGCCGTCGTTGAAGTTCCGGTCCTCACCGCAGCTGATGACGGACTCGCCGGTCCAACCCGCGGCGTTGAACCAATCGCTCATATTCTGGTTCAGCACGGTTGTCGTACCGTCGGTGTACGTCACGGTAAACGTCTGATCCGCTCCGATGTTATTGACCATCGCCCCGAGCATATACAGGTCGGAGTACTTACCGGTCGGCAGGGTAATGGTCTTGCCCCAGACGGCGTCGGGTGAATTGGGGGGACCTATGTTGAAGGTCATGCCCTTCCACAGTACGGTCGAGCCGAGTGTGGTGGTTGCATAGGAGTACCCATCGTTATCGAAGCCGCCTGTGTTGTACTTGGAGCCAGGCGAGTAGATACCGTCTACGTTGTAGTAGCTGGCGAGTGGAACCGATACGATGCCGGTGGAGGCCATCGCATCCAATTGGAAGCTGCTCAATGGCGTACCGTAGGTGATGGGTGTAGGCGTCGGCCAGATAATGGCCGTTGGGTCCTGGAGGACGGTGAGCTGTACTGTCGTCGTCTCCACTGCGTACAGGGCGCTACGCGGAGTAAAGGTCACAGACAGAGTGTGTACCCCCGCAGTAAGAATCGTGCCGGCGTCGGGGGTATAGACGAAAGTTCCGCGCTTATTATCCGTCGCGTTTAACTGCGTGCCGCTCAGTGCCGTGCCATAGGAAATTGGCGCGGGCGTCGCCCAAACAAGATTTGAGGCTAACAAGGTCGTACCGGCCACCTTGTTGCTGGAGACGCCACTGAAGCTGCAGTCGCCGGCAAAAGCGGCCTGGTAGCTGTCCACGCCACCGGGAGGAGTAAACACGAATGTTGCCACTCCGCTTACCAGGGGTGCGGTGCCGACAATCGTTCCATTATTGGTAAAGGTGACGGTCTCTCCATTGGTTGTGGTCGTACCGTAGTTGAAGGGAGCGAGGGTAGCCACCAGGGTGACCTGTTGCGCTACAGCGCCATTCGCCGGGTTGGCGGTCAGAGCCAAAGTGGTTGTCTCCTTCACCGGGGTGAAGGTCAAAGCCGCCGAGGTGCTGGTCCCATAGTTCCCATCCCCGCCGTAGGTCGCGGTGACGGATTGCGTACTGCATCCAAAGAAGGCGACCTTGGAAATTGCAGCCGTCTCTGTCTGGCCCGACAGCAGCACGGCGAGGCCGCCGGCCGTGACCGCTGTGATATCTACACGATCATCGCCGTTGATGTCTCCCACGTTGGCAAAGATGTCGCCGCTGTCGACTGGATAGTAGGTCGTCGCGCCAAATGCCCCCGTACCATTGCCTATCAGTACGCCTACCGTGGAGTTGCCCTTATTGGCCGAGATGATGTCCAGTTTGCCGTCGCGATTGAAATCCCCAATCGTCAGGTAGTACGGCGCGGGGGTCGGCGTGCCGTCGTTCTGCACCAGGGGCACTGGAGCCTGGAAGCTGGGGGTCGCCGTAGCTTTGTTGATCAGAATATAAATCGAATTGTCAGGAGCACTGGTGGTGGCCAGGTCCGGATATCCGTCTCCGTTAAAGTCGCCAATCGCCACCGAACCTACCTGGCTGGCCCCGGTGTAGGCGGTGGTATAGGGCTTGAAGGTGCCGTCGCCATTGCCCTGTAAGAATGGCCACGTAACTGCCGCCGTCCGCGGATACTGCCAGATCGAGAAAGCCATCCTTGTTGAGGTCGCCCACCACGACATTCCAGGGATTGTTCTCAACCGGGTAATAGACTGGTGCTTGAAATGACCCATCGCCAACGCCCAGCAGAACTGCGACGTTATTAAGGCCGTAATTTGTCGCTACCAGATCCTGAATGCCATCGCGATTGAAGTCGCCGACGGCGAGCAGTCTCGACTCTGAAGTAGACGCCGCTACCGGGTAGTTCCTGGCCGCCTGGAAAGTTCCGTTTCCATTGCCGAGGTAGATGTTGACCGAACCGGTGCCGGCGGCGCTGAGCACGGCAAGATCCTGCTTGCCATCGCCGTTAAAATCTCCCACGACTACGGAGGTCGGCTCGAAAGGAGAGGTCGTGTTAATTGTCGTGCCGTTGGTGAAAGTGCCGTCACCAGCGCCCAACAGAATGACTACGGGGCCGGTGTTGCTGGGAACTGCGTAATCGGGGCGCCCGTCACCATTAAAGTCGCCAATCGCCGGCCCGATCGTACTGCCGGTTTGGCCGTTATTCGTATTGGCGATGGGATACAGAACGTAGTGCGTGAACCCGTTTTGCAACGAAGCCGGGTTGAGCGTTCCCGTGCCCAGAACGACATTTGAGGTTGTATCGGTGAAGGTGACACTTCCTGTGGGGGTTACCGGTCCGAATGCGGATACGGTGCCGGTAAGCGTCGTGTTAGGCGCCGGGCCGACGCTCGTCAGCGCGGTAGCCGACAGGTAAGGACCAGCAAATGTCACCGATTGCGGCGAGGACGAACTGGTCGTGAAGACCGAGGTGCCGCCATAGTTGGCAACAAATTGATGGACCCCGACCCCGCCGACCTCCACCTCGAGAACCGCCGTGCCAGGGTTCCCATTGGTCGATTGAACCTGGACTGTACCCAGTACTTCGGTGACGCTGTTATAGGTATCAGTGAAGGTCACAGTACCGCCGGCGACGGTAACTTCTGTGGACGATACCTGGGCCGTCATGGTGATAACCGCCCCGCTTGACGGGCTTTGCGGGGTAGTGAACAGGGAGGTCGTGGTTGCCGCGGATGCCCATGCGGCGGGCCCACCAGCCATCAACGCCAAGGCGCTTAACAACACTGGCATCCATCGGCCAAGGTATAGCTGTTTGGAAGTCACACTGCGTCTAAGTGGAGGGACGGGGGAGTGGCTCATGGGTTTTTCAAGGCTCCGGTTACTAACGTTTTGGGTTCGCAAGCGTGATCCCTGGAAAACAAACGCTTGACAAACAAGGCAGCAATTCATCGCAGTCAAACCTGCGGTAATGGGATCGCACCAATTTCAATCAGCGCCTGGAGAATAACGCCCCATTTGACACGTTGTTATTACTCTTATGGGGGATTTAATAATGGGCTCAAAATTCGTACAGAATAAGAAGCGGTCAGCGACTTTTCAGCCGTCATAGCGAACTACTTCGGAGCTACCCGGCTTAACGTAAGTAACACGGTCACAGTAATCGATCCGGCAATGGCAACACCAAACAGAATCTTCATCCTGCGCGGAGTTTAAGACCCTGTCCCGAACTTGGCCGAGGGAGCCTCGGTGGTGCTTAGTCCCATAAGCGCTAGCTTGTCTGGATGTTTTTGGCCAATACTTCCCCAGACTCGTCATCCTGAGCGAAGCGCCTCACCGATTTCTCGCGTAATACAGCGCTTGTGGCGCGGAGTCGAAGGACCCCGGCGGCGCCTAATTTACCCCAGCCGCTCGGAGCTTTTCAATAAACTTTCCATCGCACAGATCTGAGGATAGAAATGGTTACTCTGCACGGAAGATCCTGTTGTCGGGCTTCCGTGGTTGAGAAGCTCCGAGCGGCTGGGGCACATTAAGCACCGCCGAGGTCCTTCGACTCCGCGCCACAAGCGCTGTCTCACCCGACCAATATGGGCGGCGCTGCGCTCAGGATGACGATTTTGTGGGAGAACGGGAGCCGGGGCGCCGCAGGTCCCTCAACTGCGCTCCCACGGCAAGCCGGGGCAGGCGGGATGCAAGTGGAGGGTGGTGACATTAGGGCCGGACGTGCGAGCCCGGCAAGTGCAGCACATTTTTTTATTTCGTACGCGACCCTCACTTCGACTGGACGGCTGAGCCGTTTCGAACTCTGCCGCTCCGCCCCCCAACCTGATTTCCCATGATCGGTCGCTGCACGACCTTGCTCATTCGGACAGCCCTATCCCCAAATAGAAACGAGCCGTGCTCGGTGAGAGCACGGCTCGTTTTGGTGAGTGAAGCTGTTTGGTCGTCTAGTTGTGCGTGAGGTTAATCGTGACCCCGGTCGCAGAGAACGCATTGCTCGTAATCGTAAGTGTGTCGGTTGCGGCCCCTGCCTGGGAGTAGGTGACAGTGATAGTGCACCTACCGCCCGGCGCAATCGCCCCACTGCAGGTGTTGGTTTGCGTGAAGGCGCTGGACGATCCATTCGCGAACGTCAGCCCCGAGATCGTAAGGTTCAAGTTGCCAGTGTTGGTCAGGCTCGTGGTCAGTGACGAGCCCAGAGTCGTTAGCTTGAGTGCCCCGGTGTTCACCAACAACTTGGTGACGTTGGTGTTCAGGTCGGTCACATAGATGTTGCCGGAACCATCCAGGGTGATACCTGTGGGATTGTTGAGTCCCGTCAGCGGTACCTGGGTGGTCGGAGCGCCGCCCGGGTGGTTGCTCGGCACCATGAGGACGCGTTGGCCGCTATCGGTGATGAACATATCGCCGTAGGGGTCAAACGCGATGCCTGCAGGCGAATTCAGCGCGCATGTGGTAACAGTCGTATCGCAGGGCCCAATGGTAACCGGCGTAGCGCCCGCTCCACTGAGAGCGATCTGCAGGACCTGGTTGAGATTTCCGTCACCAACATACAGACTGGCGCCGGTGTTATCGACGGCAAGCGCTTGCGGGAAGCTTACGCTCTGGCTACCCAGGTTCAACAGGCTGGGCGTATAGGATGCATACGTCTCCCCGGGAACCTCGATGATCCGCGGCGTGCTGCCGGCATCGGCAATGTAGATGTTGCCACCGAAGTCGAGCCGAGCCGCGGTGGGAAGACCGGGCGTATAGGTCCCGCTGTTCACCGTCGATTGAGTTAATGCGGGGTTGAAGCTGACCACCATCGCTGCGTTGGCATCGGAGACGATGAGGTTGCCGAAGGCGTCAAAGGTCAGGTCGCTGGGATAGACCAGGTTCTTGGTGTTAGCAGCGTTCCACTGTGTCAACCCACCGCCCGATGAGGGTAGCGTATCAATCTGCGCCGCGTTGCTGTTGGCCACATACAGAGTGGAGTTGGTGAGATCGGTCGGGTTAAAGGTCAAGCTCTGCGGCTGGTTGAAGTTGGGGTTCAATACCTGCTGCGTCGCGCTGGCCAGCGAAATCTGCGCCGCGCTGCCCAATCCGGAAAGGAACAGGTAGAGGATAGGTTCAGCCGGCCCTGCGGAGGGAGTGAAGTTTACCTGCACCACTCCTTTGCGAATGCCAGGCAAGCCAGGTTTGAACGCAACGCTCAAGATGCAAACCGTGCCGGCAGGTTCCTGTGCTCCAGAAACGCAGGTGCTCGCACCCGTGTTGCTGAAGTCAGTGATTCCCCCGCCTGAGGGGTTGAAGTTGAAGGTCATGGCTCCTGCCACAGGGAAGGCATAGGGCACCTGAATCGTACTGGTCCCACCGCTTACAGCCGCAGGTTGTGTCCCGATCGCCGGATTGCGCAAGGGAATCACTGCCGAGCTGCTGTTGGGGACGTAGTTGTCGTCACCAAGGTAGTTCAGCGTCACGGTGTTGTTACCAGGAACGAAGTAGCTGCTGATCACGTTCAGGGTCGCGCTTGAGGTCGCCCCCGATACGGGTACGAGCGGACCGCTCGCAAGCGTCTGACCATTGAAGACCACATTGACGGTTCCGGTTGGAGCTGCTGTAGATCCTGACACCGTTATGGCATAAGGAGTTGGCTGACTGAAGAAGCAGCAGTCGCCGCTGGGGAACAAGGCCGATCCGCTGATCCCAGTCGAACCTGTCGTACCCACCACGATCTGCACCGTTGCCGTCGCGGTGGTGAAGTCGGTGGTATCGGCGGGCGTAAAGACCACCTGCAAGGTCCATGTTCCGGCTGCCAGTACGGCATTCATCGCCGGCGTGTTGGCCGGTAACACCGTGTAGTTAAAGTTCCCCGGAAGAGAGGCACCCTGGAACGTGGCCGTGGCATCGAGCTGGATACCGGTCAGCGCTGTACCTTGCGCGATTGCAGCCGGGGTTGGCCAGTTGAGGATCGGCGTCGCCTGCGTCACCAGAATCGAATTGGTCGCCGACACAGTTGTATAAGCCGCTGGGTTGCTTGGGGTGAAGGTTACCGACAGCGGATTAGTCCCGACCGGCAACACGGTGGTCGCAGGCGGAGTGTAGACGTAAGTACCTGGTACGACCGCCGGAGTATTGGTGCCAAAGCCGAGCGCCATGATCACTACATTCCGCGTACTCGGGAGAGTGACACTCAGCAGCGTTTTGGTGGGATCGGCAGTAATTTGATACCCGTAAAGATCATGGGTTCCCGAGTTTTCGCCGCCGCCTTGCGTGTTTGCGTAGGGCGTGGAGGCGACAATCGTTTCACCCGCATAGCCTGCCGATGCGCTCCATGAGCTCATGTTCACGGTCTGCGTTACCGGGGCCCCGGTGGAATAGGTGAGGATGAAGGGCTCATTGGTCTGCCCGGTCGTGGTTGCGGCCCCAATCAAGTAGACAGAAGAATAGTTGCCCGGCGCCGGGAGTGTGTAGACCGCTCCATTGGTAATCGCGTTGGGGACAGTCGGCTGTCCGAGAGTAAACGTCGTTCCCTGATAAACGACCGAGCCATTGCCAAGCTTGTTATAGGAATATGTATTGCCAGCGCCGTCGAAGCCCGACAACAAATAGCCGGTACCGTCGGTGGAAGTCGAAAGCACCTGTAATTGACTTTGAGGAGTTACGGGCGTGGGTCTTGACGGTGCGGTCGCTACCGCATCCAGTTGAGTGGAGCTCAATGGCGTGCCGTAGGTGATGGGCGCCGGCGTTGGCCACTGGATTGTCGGTGTTTCGATCGGGTTGTTGGGCGTGTCGACCACTAACTGCACGGTGGCCGTGGACGGGGAATAGTCAGTCGTGTCGGCTGGAGTAAAGGTAACCGACAGTGTATCTGTACCGACCGGTTCGATCGTGCCGGCGGGAGGATTGTAGACAAACGTTCCCGGAATCGCAGCCGTGGTGAGATCCATGGATAGGAACACAATGTTCCGCGTATTCGGCAGGGTGACGCTTTGTACCGTTTTGGCCGCGTTCAGGGGTATTTGGTACCCATAGACGCATACTGAATCTGCTTGCGTCGTGCCGTCGTCGAAATTCCGATCAAAATTGCAATTGACAACAGACTCGCCCGGCCACCCGGCCGCGTAGACCCAGTCGCTCATATTCTGGGTCACCTGGGTAGTCGTGTTATCGGTATAAGTCACGGTGAACTGCTGACTCGCTCCGATGTTATTGACCATCGCCCCCAGCATAAACAGATTCGTATATTGTCCCGCGGGCAGGGTAATCGTCTTGTTGGCGACGGCGTCTGGCGCATTGGGCGGACCGATGTTGAAGGTCAGGCCGTTCCAAACGATGGTCGAGCCGATCGTAGTCAGTGGAGTAGGAGTACCCATCGTTATCAAAGCCGCCCGTGTTGTATTTCGAGCCTGGAGTATAGATACCGTTGACGTTGTAGGCGCCGGAAAGCGGAACCGAGACGGTGCCGGATGACGATGTGGCATTCAGCTGGAAGCCGCTCAGTGCCGTTCCATAGGTGATCGGCGTGGGTGTCGGCCAGGTGATGACGCTTGGGTCCTTGGTCACGGTGAGCTGTACCGTCGTCGTTTCCACTGCGTATGCCGTGTTGTGCGGAGTGAAGGTTACAGAGAGAGTATTTGTTCCAGCATTAAGAACCGTGCCGGCGGCCGGAGTATAGACGAAGGTTCCGCGATGATTATCCGTCGCATTCAACTGCGTGGCGCTCAACGGAGTGCCGTAGGTAATTGGTGCGGGCGTCGCCCACTCGAGATCTGATGCTAACAAGGTCGTACCGGCCACATTGGGGCTGGTGCTGGCACTGAAGGCGCAGTCCGTTGCATAAGCCGCCTGGTAGCTGTCGCCGCCGCCGGGTGGCGTATATACGAACGTTGCCACTCCGCTTGCCAGGGGCGCTGTGCCGATAACCGCCCCGTTATTGGTAAAGGTGACGTTCTCTCCATTGGTTGTGGTCGTACCGTAGTTGTAGGGAGCGAGCGTGGCCATCAGCGTGACCTGTTGGCCTACCGCGCCATTCACCGGGTTGACGCTGAGACCCAGAGCAGTTGTCTGCTTCGAGGGGGTGAAGGTCGAAGCCGATGAAGTGCTGGTCCCGTAGTTCCCATCCCCGCCGTAGGTCGCGGTGACAGATTGCGTACCGCATCCAAAGAAGGCGACGTTGGAAATGGAAGCCGTCTCTGTCTGGCCCGACAGCAGCACGGCGAGGCCGCCGGCCGTGACCGCGGTGATATCCACGCGATCATCGCCGTTGATGTCTCCCACGTTGGCAAAGATGTCGCCGCTGCCGACTGGATAGTAGGTCGTCGCGCCAAATGTACCCGTACCGGTGCCCAGCAGGACGCCTACCGTGGCATTGCCGTTATTGGCCGAGATGATGTCGAGCTTGCCGTCGCGATTGAAATCTCCGATGGTCAGGTAATAGGGGCCGGTGGCCGGCGTGCCGTCGTTCTGCACCAGGGGCACTGGAGCCTGGAAGCTGGGGGTCGCCGTAGCTTTGTTGATCAGAATATAAATCGAATTGTCAGGAGCACTGGTGGTGGCCAGGTCCGGATATCCATCGCCGTTGAAGTCGCCGATGGCTACCGAACCTACCTGGCTAGCTCCGGTGTAGGCGGTGGTAAAGGGCTTGAAGGTGCCGTCGCCATTGCCCTGTAAGAATGGCGACATAACTGCCGCCATCCGCGGATACCGCCAGATCGAGAAAGCCATCTTTGTTGAGATCACCCACCACAACATTCCAGGGATTATTCTCAACCGGGTAATAGACTGGCGCTTGAAATGACCCATCGCCAACGCCCAGCAGAATCGCGACATTATTAAGGCCATAATTTGTCGCCACCAGATCCTGAATACCATCGGAATTGAAGTCGCCGACGGCGAGCAGTCTCGATTGTGAAGTAGACGCTGCTACCGGGTAGTTCCTGGCCGTCTGGAAAGTTCCGTTTCCATTGCCGAGGTAGATGTTGACCGAGCCCGTGCCGGCGGCGCTGAGCACGGCAAGATCCTGCTTGCCATCGCCGTTAAAATCTCCCACGACTACGGAGGTCGGCTCGAAAGGAGAGGTGGTGTTAATCGTCGTGCCGTTGGTGAAGGTGCCGTTGGCAGCGCCCAACAGAATAACTATGGGACCGGTGTTGGTGGGAACTGCATAATCGGGGCGCCCATCACCATTGAAGTCGCCAATCGCCGGCCCGATCGTGCTGCCGGTTTGGCCGTTATTCATATTGGCTACGGGGTAGAGGGTGTAGGGGGTAAAACCGTTTTTCAAGGAAGCCGGGTTGAGCGTCCCCGTGCCTAAAACGAAGTTCGTGGTTGTATCGGTGAAGGTGACACTGCCCGTGGGCGTTACCGGGCCGAATGCGGATACGGTTCCGGTAAGCGTTGCATTGGGTGAGGCGCCCGTGCTGGCCAACGCAGTCGCCGACAAATAAGGCCCGGCAAAAGTGACGGATTGCGGAGAGGACGAACTGGTTGCAAATACCGCCGTGCCGCCATAGTTGGCGCTGAATTGATGGACCCCTACCCCGCCGACTTCAACTTCGAGAACCGCCGTACCGGGGTTCCCGTTGGTCGATTGAACCTGGACTGTACCCAGCACTTCAGTGACACTGTTATAAGTATCAGTAAAGGTCACAGTTCCGCCGGCGACAGTAAACTCCGTGGCTGAAACCTGGGCTGTCATGGTGATGACCGCCCCGCTCGACGGGCTTTGAGGAGTAGTGAACAGCGAGGTCGTGGTTACCGCGGATGCCCATGCGGCGGGCCCACCCGCCACCAATGCCAAAGCGCTCAACAACACTGGCATCCATCGGCCACGAGATACCCGTCTGGAAGTCACACTGCACCTGGGTGCAAAAATGGTGGGCTGGGTCATGGGTGTCGAAACTCCAATTAGTAAGTGCTCTCAGTTCGCAAGTGGAGAGCTTCAGAAAACGAACGCATGGCAACGTAGGCGGTAATACGTTGCCCTTGTCCTGCGACCGCACCTGCGGTAACAGACCTGTTGGTTTTCTAACAACTGCTGGAGAATACCGTCCGTTTTGGCACATTGTTATTACTCCTACGGGGGAGTTAGTGAGCTGATTCGTAGCATTCGCGGGACCAAAGGATATCTTTCCGGCTGATTACTTGCCGTTGTTCGCGTGGATACGGCAGTTACTCCGCAGAGACCTGGACTCAATATCACCGCGTCGTAGTCACTATCTCTTGTGCGGATTCAAACTCCGGGGGTATGGACGTACGCAGCAACGCGAGGCGCCTTTCTCCTCCTGCTGTATCCTTCCCAGGAGGTCAAGTGCAGCTCTTCTTCGGGCGTGTTTTGGGGGCATTTGCCGGGTGAAGAGTTCAGGGGATATCAATGGATAAGAGAGAGTTTTTGAAAACATCGGGCGCCTTTCTTGCCGGCAGCATGCTGTCGCCGTTGGCCCAGGGCGGGCAAACCGCCGGACGCACCAATTGGTCGGGAAATTACACCTATAGCACCGACCACCTGCACCAGCCGCAAACGGTGGAGGAAGTGCAGCAGGTGGTGAAGAGCTGCAGCAAGGTCAGGGCACTGGGGGCGCGCCACTCCTTCAACGGGATTGCCGATAGCACGGAGAATCAGATCTCCCTGACCCACCTGAACCAGATGGACCTCAATCGCAAGGAGGGCACCGTCACCGTCGGAGCAGGTGTCACCTATAGCCAACTGGCTCCGTATCTTGAAAGTCAGGGATACGCGCTGCCCAACCTGGCCTCGCTACCTCAGATTTCCGTCGCCGGCGCCATAGCTACGGCCACCCACGGCTCGGGTAACAAGAATGGCAACCTGGCCACGGTGGTCACTGCGCTGGAGGTGGTCACGGCGGATGGTGAGGTGGTGGTTCTTTCCCCCAAGCGGGATGGCGAACGATTCCACGGGGCAGCCGTGAACCTGGGCGCAATCGGCGTGGTCACCAAGGTGACACTGCAGGCGGAACCGACGTTTCAGGTCAGCCAGGTGGTTTACGAGAACCTGTCCATGGATCAACTGAAGCACCACCTGGAGGAAGTCTTCGCCGGCGGTTACAGCGTCAGTCTGTTCACCGACTGGCAGAATCACAGGATCGGCCAGGTATGGGTGAAACGGCGGGTTGAAAGGGGGAAGACACCGGAGTTCGCCCCGGAACTACTGGGGGCCACGCTGGCAACCAGAAAACTCCACCCTTTACCCGGACACTCGGCGGAGAGTTGTACCGAGCAACTGGGCGTCCCTGGTCCGTGGTATGAACGGCTGCCTCACTTCCGCATAAACTTCACCCCCAGCAGCGGGGCGGAATTGCAGTCTGAGTATCTGATTCCCCGGGAGCGGGGATACGAAGCCATTCTGGCCGTCGAACAGCTTCGCGACCATGTGACTCCCCATTTGTTTATCTCGGAATTGCGGACCGTCGAGCGCGACGACCTTTGGATGAGCACGGCTTACCAACGGCCTTCCATGGCCATTCATTTCACCTGGAAACCGGAGTGGCCCGCGGTCAAGAATGTGCTGCCGCTGATCGAGGAGAAATTGGCCCCGTTCCAGGCCCGCCCCCACTGGGGCAAGTTGTTCACGATGCCGCCCTCGCAGATAGAGCCCCTCTACCCTCAATTGTCGAACTACAAGGGGCTGTTGGCGCACTACGACCCTGCGGGGAAATTCCGCAACCGCTTCGTAAACACCAATGTTTACGGAGCCTGAGAAAGTTAACCTCAGGGCGCAAGAGCGCGGGGGCAACATCCCTTGGGAGAATGGCCGGCAACGGACAGGAATCGCCACTTAGTCTTCGTCTGGATCCTGAAGCACTTCTTCCTCTATTTCCATGTCTCGGAACTCGTTGGAGTCGAATACCTGGCCACAATCCAGACACTCGACGTATTCAACGTCCTCTTCCCGCGCTACTACGCGGACCTTTGGGTGTTTGCAGGTGGTGTCCATCTGGGAGGTTTGAGTGTGTAACCTAGTTGTTCTGGGCAAGATTGTACCCGCCGGAGTAAGCCTGTCAAATCTGTTTCTGTGTATTCCGCGCCGGTTCCCGGAATTTAATCGAAATTAAGCCCCGGAAGTACCGGGCACGACCTGAACTGCCTTCTCTTAGGGATGCAGGTGGCCTCGGTTCAGGTTGACACGCTTTTAGCTGGAGAGCTCACTGATGCTCCGCACCTGCTCCGGTTTGAGGGCAACATCCTCAAGCTTGCCAAAGATCATCTTGCCCGATGCGGTCTGTAACACGCTGGTAACCGTGATTTCGACGGCGCGGCCTATCATGCGCCGGGCGTGGTCCACCACCACCATGGTTCCGTCATCCAGGTAACCGACTCCCTGGTTGTATTCCTTGCCTTCTTTGAGCACCACGACGTTCATCTTTTCGCCCGGCAATACCAGTGGCTTCAATGAGTTGGCCAGATCGTTCAGATTGAGCACCCGCACCCGGTGCAGTTGGGCGACTTTACTCAGGTTGAAATCGTTGGTCAGGATGGGAGCACTCATCTTCTTGGCCAGCTCAATCAGCTTCAGGTCGACCTCGCGCACCTGGGGAAAGTCATCCTCGACGATTTGTACGCCGAGCAAGGGATGGGACTGCATCTTCTGCAGAATATCCAGCCCCCGCCGGCCACGCTGCCGCCGAGAGCCGTCGGAAGAATCGGCTACGATCTGCAACTCGCGCAGCACGAACTCTGGAACCACCAGCGTTCCTTCCAGGAAGCCGGTCTCCACCACGTCCGCGATGCGGCCATCGATAATAGCGCTGGTATCAACGATCTTGAGGTTGCGCTTGCCGCCAGCCCGCTCGCCGGCAAAGAGCTCGGCCAGGCCCCCGGTAAAGTTCAGCAGGTCACCCTTGCTGGCGCCCACCATCAGCCCTATGTACGACATAAGCATGAGCACAAAAAGCTGCAGCAAGGCTCGGGTTCCCCCCGGCGGCAGGCTTCCGGCCAGCACCATGCCGAACAGCGCCGCGCCTGCGATGCCCAGCACGCTGCCCAAGACCGCGCCCAGAAGGCGCTTTATGCTCAACGCGCGAACGCGCAGCTCGAAGACGATGACAGCGGAGGCGGCGACGGCTCCCAGAACAGCCGCAGCCCAGGGCTGCAGGCCAAAAGGGCGGAGGAAGAAACAGGCCGCAGTAAGAACAACGATGAATAGTACGCGGATGATAACCAGGTCCATACGGGCTCCCTGCCGATGCCAGGAGACTACGCAGCACGACAGAAAAAAGTGCAAATTGCAAACCCCCGGAGTATACCGACCGCACACGTCCTCGGGCAAAAAGAAATCCCGAAGCCGCGATTGACACGGCTTCGGGATCTTTGGTTCGAGGTGGAAGTCGCAGCTAGTACTTGGCTACCTTGGGATCAACCTGCTCGCTCCAGGCTTGAATTCCGCCAGCAAGATTCTTGACCTTGAAGCCGGCCTGCTGCAGGAACTCCGCCGCTTTCTGGCTGCGGCCACCCATCTTGCAGTGGGCCACGATTTCCCGGCTCTTATCCAGCTCGCCCACGCGATTCTGCAGGTCGCCCAGGGGAATGAGATAGCCGCCGATCTCCGCGATTTTGTATTCATGCGGTTCGCGCACATCGAGCAGAAAGTAGTCCTTGCCCGCATCGCGCTGCTGCTTGAACGTAGTGACCGAAATCTGCTCGATACCGTTCATCAGAGGAGCGTCCGGCGCAGGCGCCGGCTGGATGCCGCAAAACTGCTCGTAGTCAATCAGCTTGGTTACGGTCGGATGCGTGCCGCAAGCCGGGCAATCGGGATTCTTGCGCAGCTTGAGCTCGCGGAAGCGCATGTTTAACGAATCCACCAGCAGCAGGCGCCCGATCAGAGGCTCGCCCTGGCCCAGGATGAGCTTGATGACCTCGGTTGCCTGGATCACGCCTACCAACCCGGGCAGGATGCCAAGCACACCACCTTCCGCGCAGGAAGGGACCAAGCCAGGAGGCGGCGGCTCGGGGTAGAGGCAACGGTAGCATGGGCCTTCTTTCGTGGCAAAGACGCTGGCCTGGCCTTCGAAGCGGAAAATCGAGCCGTACACATTGGGCTTTCCGCTCAACACGCAAGCGTCGTTCACCAGGTACCGGGTGGGAAAGTTATCGGTGCCGTCGGCCACGATATCAAAGTCCTTGAAGATCTCCATGGCGTTTTCGCTCAACAGCATGGTGTTGAACTTCACGATATTCATGTATGGGTTCAGGGCCTTCAGCTTCTCTTCGGCGGAGTCCAGCTTCAGCCGGCCCACGTCCTTGGTGCTGTGAATGATTTGGCGCTGCAGATTGCTGGAGTCGACTACGTCGAAGTCGACCAGTCCCAGCGTCCCAATACCCGCCGCGGCCAGGTAGAAGGCTAAGGGCGAACCCAGGCCACCCGTGCCCACGCACAGCACCTTGGCTGCTTTGAGTTTCTGCTGCCCCTCGATGCCGACCTCGGGCAAGAGCAGGTGGCGGGAGTAGCGCGCGATTTCATCGTTGCTGAGTGACGGCAATGCCGTCGTAGGTGTTTCGGCAACTGTAGCCATGGTTGATCCTCTTTCGGCGTGCGCCGCACGCCTGTTCAAAAGCGATTTTCTTATCTGTCCAGAGCGCCGCATCCGCCCGCGATTGAAGGGATTATCGACAGGCTGTCACTCTCCTTGACGGCCGTGTTTTCCTTGTCGCTCAGGTAGCGAATGTCTTCATCGTTGAGATAAACATTCACGAAGGCGCGCAGCTTGCCTTCTTCCGAGTACAGATGCTGCTTCAGTTCCGGATGAGTGCTGGTAAGTTCATCCAGCGCCTGGCCCACGGTCGCGGCCGAAACGGTTACCGTGGACTGCTTGGCGGCGAACTGACGAAGGGGGGTTGGGATGTGAATCTTCACTCTTCAACTCTCTTTCTTATCTCATTGATAGGCGGCTGACGGCGCAAAGGGCCATTGCCTCACACTGCGCCCGGGCATGGTAGTGGGGCCGGCGGTCAACAGCGCAGGATTTCCTCATCTTCAAACCGTTTGTCATCCTCGCTCGTACCGGACAGGAAAAATGAGTTGGTCTGCACCGCCACTCCCTTTTCGACGCTGGTAATCATATAGGAGCAGCCCAGCCAGTGGGCTTCGTTGAAATCGGTCTGCGACCAACGCGCAGGGTGGTCGGGATGGGAGTGGTAGAAGCCCACGATGTCCAGCTCGCGTTCTCGAGCCTGGCGTTGAATGCTGATCAGTTCCTGGGGCGCGATGTGGTAGCGGTTATGAGCGGAATCGGTGCGCGTATTCCCTGCGCGTATGGCCGCCTCCACCTCGTTGATTCCGTCGAGGGCATGACCGAGCAGCACACCGCAACACTCATGGGGGTAGGTCTCTTCACCGTGCTGGCGTAGCCGGCTGTACACCGTATCGCTGATACGGAGCTTCAGCTTCTTTTGCTGCTCGACAGTCTCAGTCGTACTGGTCATCCTTGCTCCCAAAAACGCTCACTCAGATACTTGTCGGCCGAATCGCACAGGATGGTGACAATTACAGCGTTTTTGCCTGCGCGGGATACTTCTTCCCCCACCCTGAGACTTGCTGCTACCGCCGCCGCAGCGGAGATGCCCAAAAGCAAACCCTCGGTCCGGCCCAGATGCTTGGCCATCTCGTAGGCCCCTTCGGTTGACTGCTGCACATGGCGGTCCGCCAGGTTGGCATCGTAGATGGGAGGCACGATCGCAGTGGCCATGTACTTCAAGCCTTCCAACCCGTGAAACGGTGAATCAGGCTGCATGGCAATGCATTCAATCGACGGATTCAGCTCCTTGAGCCGGCGGGTGACGCCCATGAACGTGCCACTGGTGCCTAGCCCGGCCAGAAAGTGGGTGATCCGTCCCTCGGTCTGCTGCCAGATCTCGTTCGCCGTACCCTGATAATGCGCCTTCCAGTTGGCCTCGTTGCCGTACTGGTCAGCGTAATAGTACCGGCTTTTATCCTGTGCCAGCTCGCGCGCCTTCAAAATTGCGCCATCGGACCCATCCGCGGGATCGGTCCAGACGATGTTCGCCCCGTACGCGGCGAGAATCCGCTTCCGTTCGGGGGATACATTCGACGGCATGCACAGCGTGACCCCAAAGCCGCTGGCTGCACCCAGCATGGCGTAGGCGATGCCGGTGTTCCCGCTGGTCGCATCCAGCAAGTGCTTTCCTGCCAGCAACCCTTTGGCGTTGGCCGCGGCCACGATGGAGGAGGCTGCGCGGTCCTTGACCGACCCGCCGGGGTTCGCCCATTCGGCTTTGCCCAGCAAGGTGATCCCGGGCAGATGTGCCGTCAAACGGTCGAGACGCAGGAGCGGAGTATTCCCGATCCGTTCCAGGATGCTCATGCCCAGGGTCCGGGGCGTCGAGCTCACTTCAGTTTGCACGTCAGTTGGCATTTTTCCCGTTCACAGTCCTTGCTTCCACCGGTCTCCGCTCGTTGCAGCCAGGAGCGGGAGTGTGCGAAAGTTAAAGTGAATTACCTTTAGTGTAGCGTCCACTCGAAAATTGAGGCAATTCATAGCCGGTCGTAAATCATGCGAACAAAAGTGCACTTCCTCAGTTTCGACCAGGTTCTTACCGCCCTGCGCACATTAGCATTTGATGTTCAACAGGCGCCCGGGGTCGCAAACCAGATTCTGGTGAGCAAATACGGAGCTGGGGCGATCCTGGCGCAGGCTGCCCCTGGGGACAATAAGCTTCCCCACGTGGACGTGACGTGGGTGCACCGGCCGGGCTTCCTGGTGTGCGGAGAAGTGGCCACGCTGCTCGACCGAGGGCATCAGAAATTCTGGAAGACCAGCCGCCTTGAGGTTCCGGCCACAGCGGACTCCTTGCAGGCGGTGCACCGCTTTGCCGAGGAGTTGCGGCAGGTCGTCGGCGAGCCGAGCCTGTACAACGAGTCCCTGGGTACGACCAGCGACAGCTACCTGTACGACCGCGTCAAAGGCCGCGATTTGCCAGCCGCCCAACGCCCTGTGCCGGCCTGGGAATTGCCTCCGAAGAGCAGCTAATTTCTCGGTTTTGGGTTGAGCGGGCTGAGGTTTAGTGCCGCGCCTACGGCACTTCCACGGCAGGCCGGGACAGGCTGATCATCTGCGGGATAGATTCCCAGCCCTTCCGGGCTGGGCTCACGTTTGGACAACCGGCCCTCCGGGCCTCGTATCCAGGGCGATTTTCGCAGCGTCATTTCTTTCTCGACTTGCCACTGGCGAGTTCGGAGTGGATGACAAAGTGTTTCACCGGAAACAAAGGCTGGGTGCCCCATTCAAGCCTGGTTTTGGCTTGAGTGGGATGCCACAGCACTCGATCCGCCTATTTTTTGGAGCGCTCTCGCTGTAGTTCCCGGTAGACCTCGCTCTTGGAGACCCCTCGCTCACGCGCTACCCGCTTGAGAGCGTCTTTCTCGTCCAAACCCTCGGCGTCCATCAGCTGCGTCACCTGCAGCACTACACTGCCGCCTGCGTTGGCCGGCGGGGTTGTGGCAGCGGCGTCGATCAAGAGCACGATCTCGCCCCGTATACGCTCGCGGGCCGCCAGTTCTAACCGGACTTCCTTCACCGTGCCGCGCAAAAACTCTTCGTGGAGTTTTGTCAGCTCGCGGGCTACCACCACACGCGCGGACTCTCCCCACACCGCCTCCACGTCGGCTAATGTCTCCAGAATGCGATGCGGAGCCTCATAGATAACCAGGGTGAGGCCGGTCATGCGAGCAGCCAGCGTTTCCAACTCCGTCCGCCGCGTGCCTGGTTTGGCCGCCAGAAATCCTGCATAGAAGAAGCGATCCGTATCCAGGCCGGAGGCGATCAGCGCAGAAAGCGCGGCATTGGCTCCAGGGATGGGAATGACAGGGATGCCTGCCGCCACCGCCGCGCGCACCAAGTCCAATCCCGGATCAGAGAAGGCCGGCGTACCCGCATCGCTGACCACTGCGACCCGGCCTCCCTGCTGCAACAGGGCTATCAGCTCCAAACGTTCGCGATTGCTCGTTGTGTTCGTGGTAGCTGATGGTCGAGGTGGAGATGGCAAAGTGATTCAACAGCTTCTGCGTCTGGCGGGTGTCCTCGCAGGCAATGCGGTCGACTTCCTTCAACACCCGGAGCGCACGAAGAGTGATGTCTTCAAGATTGCCGATCGGGGTGGCGACCAGGTATAGCCCCGGCGCCAGCCCTGGTTCCGGGGACAACGATTATTCCTGGCTCTGGCGACGAAGTTTCCGGCTCTCCGCCAGCAGGCTCATGGAGTGCATCAGGTTCTGCAGGGTCACAATGCCGACAATGCGTTCGCCTTCGGTCACCGGCACCAACGACAGTCCACGGCCGGCGAAGCGGCTGATTGTGGTCCCCAGCGAGTCCTCCGGTTGGGCCACGTGGAAGCTGCGCGACATCACCGCTTGCACATAGCCGTTGCCCTCGCTGCGCAGCGCGGAAAGAATGCTCTGGCGGGAGATAATGCCCACCAGGCTGTCGCCGCGCACCACGGGAAAATCGTCCTGCAGGCTGTGAATCGACTTGTGCAGCGCATCTTCCAACGTGTCCGAGGGAGCCAGCATGGAGAACTCGGTGAGCATAATGTCCTGCATGTTGACGGTATCCACCACGCTCTGGAAGAGCACGCCCTGATCTTCAAGCTGGGCGCCGATGAGAATAAAAAAGCCCGCCATCAGCAGCCACGCATTCATCAGCACCAGGCCGGCGATGATGGCGGTCATGGCAAGGATCTGGCCCAGACCGGTGGCCACACGCGAACCCTGCGCCCTGCCCTGCGTCCGGGACACGCCTCCACGCACCACTCTGCCGCCATCCAGAGGATAGGCCGGCAATAGATTCAACACCCCGAGAAACACATTGAGCCACACGATGCTGCGGATCAGGTGTGCGGGTGTGATCCAGGGCCGATCCAATAGGTTGACCGTGGGCGACATACCGAGCACCAGCATGGCGACCACGAGAGCAAAACTCAGGTTTGCCAGGGGACCGGTGAGCGCCATGCGCCACTGTATTTTGGGTGCTCCGGCGTTCTCCGCACTCTCCGCGTTGGCGTAAGCCACCAGGCCGCCAATGGGCAAAAGCAAAATATTTCTCAGTTGCAAACCGTGGTAGGCGGCCACGATCATGCGCGCCACTTCGCGCACCCCCACAGTGCCCAGCAGGACAAGCCATAGGCCAATACCGCGAAATACGGAGAGATGTGCGCTCTCGGTGTAGGCCATACAGATGCCAAGCAGGAGGATGAAGAAGGTGTGAATGCGCAACTCGACACCCATCCATCGTCCTAGAGGGAACGACCATCCACGCATTGCATTCGTCCTTCGCGCTGGTTTGCTACTACCTGCATTGTAGAGCCTTCCCCTGTGGGGGAAGTTGGGATTCGGTTACCATCAATTCCGGTGCGGTTGGGATGATATGCGTGTCATTGGGGGCACATACCGTTCGCGGCGGCTGATCGCGCCTCGCGGGGTGGCGACCCGGCCCACCAGCGATCGCCTGCGCGAGACACTCTTTAATGTTCTGGCCCCACGCATCGAGGGCGCCGTCTTCGCCGACCTTTACGCTGGTTCCGGAGCGGTCGGTATCGAGGCTCTGAGCCGCGGGGCACGCCTGGTTTACTTCGTGGACAACGCTCCCCCGGCCGTGTCCGCAATTCGGGAAAACCTGGCTGCGCTCGAGATTCGCTCCGGCTTCAAGATCGAGTCCGGAAGCGTCTCTGGCACATTGCACCGGCTTTCTGAATCCAGCCCGGAGGAGCGATGTGCGATCGTCTTTCTGGATCCACCGTACGCGGCCGCCGATGCTTACGAACGTACCTTAGCCAGTATTGGCCAGCAGGCGGATTCGCTGCTGACGCCCAGCGGCATCGTGATCGCCGAACACGGGCGCAAGATGGAACCGCCGCTGGCGGAGAGCTACGGGCCACTGCAGCGCTACCGTGTGCTCCTGCAGGGCGACGCGGGTTTGAGCTTCTACGGCAGGTAGGCTCCGCCCTTGTGCTCACCGGTCTTGAGATTGACCTCGAACTCCAGTTCCCTATCCGTGCTCATCTCCCAACCCAGCCCGAAGAGGGTCGCGCCGCGGACGGCGGTAATGCGTAACCCATCCCAACTAAGCCGGCTCGTTTGCCAGGCCTTCCCTTCCCGGCCCCAGGCAAGCAGTGAATGAAAGCCCGCAAATAGCAGGAGATCCGGCTCAGCCAAAGCCCGGATTTCGGTGACCGGCCGGTACTCCACCTGCTCCCAGCGTGCTGGATCACGGGTGTCGATGAGGTAAGCGTAGCCGCCGGCCGCCACGCAAATCCATGCCGGATCAGGGCACGCCCATACCCCGGTGGGCACCCCGGCCCCGGCAAAACCCAGGGCGCAGGTGGCGAGAAACTGCCCCGTGTTATTGGGCGGGCGGATCATGACTTCGAGGGCTCCTCGCTCCACTTCCTCTACTTGCGCCGGGTAGACGAATTGCCGCCCGGGCAGGATCAAGGGCCGGGCGGCGAGGACCTCCGCCTGCCAGGCGTGAGCAAAGGTGGAATCGATCATTAACTGCCGACGCTTGAGGCTATAAAGGCTTCTACACGCTCCCGCACGCTCGAGACGTGGGCCGGCAAATCGAGCTTGCTGCCGTCTTCGAACAGCGGAATCAGTTTGTCGAACTCCGGGCCGGAGTGGGCTCCGGTCAGAATGATGCGCACGGGGTGGAAGAGGTCTTTTCCCTTGACGCCGGTCTCGGCCTTCACCTCGTTCATCAGCTCCTTGAAGCGCTGGGGTGTCAAAGCACCCGGTTCAGCCAGGATCTTTGCGGTAAAGGCGCGTACTACGCGTTCTCCTGCTTCTGAGGTAAGGAGGGCTGCGTCTTCCTGGGACACGGGGGCCGGGTTCCAAAGCGCGGCCGCTTTTTCCGGAAGCTGCTGGAGCTGGTCCACGGCAGGGAGAAAAAGCTCCAACAGCCGGTCAAACCAACCTTCGATGCTTGTAGTGCCAAGCGACGGCAGCCGGTGCAGAGTTACGAAATAGGGCCAGGCGAGCGTCCTCAATTCGGGCAGCGGAGTTTGCTTGATGACGTGCCGGTTAAGCCAGTGCAGCTTGTCCCAGTCGAAGACCGCGGGCGAGGGCGTTACTCTTTCCAGCTTGAACTCCGCGATCAGCTCTTCGCGGGTAAAGGTCTCGCGCGTTCCCCCCTCGGCGCCCCAGCCGAGCAGGGCGAGATAGTTGGCTAGCGCCTGGGGCAGAATTCCCATCTCCCTGAAGCTGGCCACCGAGGTCGCGCCATGACGCTTGGAGAGACGCTCGCGATCGCTACCCAGGATGGTAGAAAGGTGGGCAAACTGCGGCAGACGCCAACCGAAGGCCTGGTAGATGGCTACTTGCCGGGGAGTGTTCGAGATGTGGTCGTCGCCGCGGATGACATGCGTGATGTGCATCAGCGCATCGTCGATGGTGACCACGTAGTTGTAGACCGGCACCCCGGAAGAGCGGACCAGGATAAAGTCGCCGACTGCATCGCTCAAAAACTCAACATCGCCGCGCACGATGTCGTGGAAGCGCAGGGGCGCATCTGGAACCGCCAAACGCACGGCGAAGCTCTCGCCCGCGGCAACCCGGGTTTCGGCTTCGCTCGCCGTCAGAGTTCGGCATTTGCCCGAGTAGGTCTGCGTGCGGTGCTCTTGCAGTGCATGCTGGCGCTCCTGCTCCAGCTCCTCTGTCGTGCAGAAGCAGCGATAGGCTTTGCTTTCTGCGAGCAGACGGTCGGTGTGCTGCTGATAGATTTCCAAGCGCTCGCTTTGCCGGTAGGGCGCGTAGGGGCCGCCGATTTGCGGCCCTTCGGCCCAGTCCAGGCCTAGCCAGCGCAGGTCTTCGATCAGCTGGGTTTCGTAACGGACTTCACTCCGCTCCACATCGGTGTCTTCGATGCGCAGTACGAAGTCTCCGCCGGTGTGGCGGGCAAAGAGCCAGTTGTAGAGAGCGGTGCGGGCATTGCCCACATGCAACATTCCGGTGGGGGAGGGCGCGAAGCGCACCCGTGTGGTTGGGTTCGGCATAAGTCTGCGTCTGATGCTATCAACGAAAATGCTCCCAGCCGCCAGCTACCAGCGCGGTACGCTTGCCGCCGCGGTGATTCATCTGCACCAGAGGCCCTCGTCCGGGTTTTTTCATCCGGCCAATCGCGTGCACCAGCACTCCTCCCAATGGGCTCGGCACCACCGTCTCCGGTGCAGCAGTGAAGAGGAGTTCGTAGTCTTCCCCTCCGTGCAGTGCCTGCTCCAGGGTGGCCCGGGCGTCGACGGGCAGGGATTCGACTTCAATTTCCGCGGCCAGCCCACTCTCCTCACACAGGTGTGCAAGATCGGTCGAAAGTCCGTCGCTGAGGTCGATGGCCGCAGTGGCGAGACGGCCGCGCATCAGCTTGCGACCGGCGGCCACGCGGGGCTCCGGATAGAGATGTGGATGCCCCTGGCCACCCTTGTCCTTCTTTCGAAAGGCGGCGGGATGGCGTTCCAGCGCCAGCAGCTCGGCGGCGGATCCCCCCAGCGCTCCAGTGACATAAATCAGGTCCCCTTGGCGGGCGCCGGAGCGCAGCAGCGACCGCCCCTTGGGCACGCTGCCCAACAGAACGATGTCGGCAACCACCAAGCCGTGGGAGCGGTTTACGCCCGGCGGCGACTTGGCCAGGTCGCCGCCGGCCAACGGAACCTGGTGGCGTTCAGCCAAAGCCATCAACCCGTCGAAGAAAGCCTGCATCCAACTTTTGTATGGAGACCCTTGGTGGTGTCCGGTCAGCTCTGCAGGCAGAGCGAGCGAAAGAAAGGCCGCCTCCGGGCGGGCTCCCATGGCGGCCAGGTCGCTCAAGCCGCGCGCCAGGCAGCGATGGCCCACGCTCTGCGGTGGATGCCAATCGCGACGGAAATGAACATTTTCGAGGGAGAGGTCGGTGGTAACCACCAGCTCTTCCCCAGGCCGTGGCCGCAGCACAGCGCAATCGTCGCCGATGCCTAAATGCAGGATCCTACCTTTACGCCCGGCCACCCGCGTCTGCCCGGCGCGTTCACGAATGTTCGCAATCAGTTCCCGCTCGCCAAGTGTCTTCGATCTGCGCTGAGCAGCCATGGCGCCAGCATACCTTGCCAAATGCGATCCGTCGTAATGGCGACTTGGTAATACCACTTCCGGGTTTGACCCCTTAGATTCACTCTGTTAGGGTCAAAGTTCGGCATATGTACGAGAAGGCTACAGCACACCGGAAGATGCGGTTGGGGTAGCTGCGTGCAATAGGCCCAAATCCCCTTGTTTGAGAGTTCAATTTGCGCAAACGCTACTACATCATTTTTGTAGCTCGCCAGGAAGACGGCGATTTGCGCAAGATCCCAATCCCTCTCCACTACGCCTATATCTTTGTTGCAGCTGCGGTTATCGGCCTCTTCACCATCACTGGGATGGCCGGCTCCTACAGCCGCATGCTACTGAAAACGGCCCGCTTCAACCAGGTGCGGACGGAGCGGGAGACGATACGGCACGATTACCTGCAAATGGAGCAGGTGGCGCACGAAAAGGATGTTCAGGCCGCGTCACTGGGCTCTCTGGCCAGCGAAGTGAGTGCTCTTTACGGGCTGCGGCAAAGCAAGCTGGCCAAGTCCTCTATGCTGCGGGCTTCGAAGACGGCCGGCCGCGCAACCAGTGACGGCATTAGCGATCAGCAGTACGGTCAGTCCCTGGATCAGCTTCTGTCGCTGCGTTCCTCGGCCATGTCAGGCGAGATTACCCACGGGCTCGATTTCACGCATCGTTTTCCAGCGGCCTTTAGCGGGATCGTGAATGTGGCGAATGCGCCATCGGAATGGCCGGTGCAGGGGATCGTAACCAGCTCGTTCGGCGCCCGGCTGGATCCCTTTAACGGGGAAGGCGCCTTCCACACCGGAATTGACATCGCCACCGCCAAGGGCGAGGCGGTACGTGCACCAGCGGACGGCACCGTCCTCAAGGCTGGAATGGGCAATGGGTACGGACGCGAGGTGGTGATCGACCACGGCCACGGCATCCAGACCATTTACGCTCATCTTTCCGGGTTCGCAGTGACGGAAGGACAGGACGTGAGCCGCGGGGATATCCTGGGATACGTCGGTTCCTCGGGGCACAGTACCGGTCCTCACTTGCACTACGAGGTCCGGATTCACGACACCCCTGTCAATCCATCCAAGTATCTGCGTGCCGCCGCGCGGCAACTAGCGAGCACCCCATCTACGCCCACATCCACACCGGCACCGCAGCCCTCCGCAGGCGGCGCAGACTAAGACCGCGT
Source organism: uncultured Acidobacteriaceae bacterium (assembly GCA_963785315.1). Lineage (GTDB taxonomy): Bacteria > Acidobacteriota > Terriglobia > Terriglobales > Acidobacteriaceae > PALSA-350. The sequence continues at coordinate 529,488 of CAWAUX010000014.1, forward strand.
TTTTCCGGAGCGGTCCTGCTGTGCCTGGCGATCCTGGGCTCAATACCGGTTTTGGGACAGACCTCGCAGGCTGGCTATTTCGGCTTCGACAGGAATGAATATCCCGGCGACAACCTGTTGCCGGCGCTGCGCCGCAGCTTTTCCTATACCGGTTATTGGCTGAACAACCCGCCTGGGGCCAAGAGCAATGGCTGGGTGGGCAAGCGCGCCACTCTGAAGGCGAAGGGTTTCGGCTTCATGATCCTGTACAACGGGCGGCTGGATGCCCAGCTTACCGGCAAGGACGCAGCCGCACTGGGCCGGGCGGACGCAGCCGCTGCCGTCTCCGCTGCCAAGCGGGAGGGCTTTGCACCCGGGGCGATCCTGTTTCTCGATCAGGAGGAAGGTGGCCGCCTGCTGCCCGAACAGAGCGCTTACCTGTTCGCGTGGGTAGAGGCGATACGCGCATCGCAGTATAAGCCGGGGGTTTATTGTTCCGGCATTCTGGTTCCGGACGGATCGGGCCAGATCAGCACAGCGCGCGATATTTTGAACCATGAGGGCAACCGGCCACTGGCTCTGTGGGTGGCTAACGATGCGTGCCCCCCAGCTCCCGGTTGCGTGATCCCGAAGAAGCCCCTGACGCCTTCTTCAAGCGGAGTCAAGGATGCGCTGGTTTGGCAATACACCCAATCGCCCCGCAGGCCGTTTGCCCACCAATGTGGGGCGACCTATGCCGCCGATAACAACTGTTACGCGCCCGGCACGCCGCATAGCCCGCAGACATTCCTGGATTTGAACGTGTCGTCGTCTCCGGATCCATCCGGGGCGCGGTAGGCTGGCTCGCCGTGGGCTGAGAGATTTATCAAACAAGTGCGCTAAAAGCGCGATAAGCGCGATAAGTTCGGCAGACTCAGAGTGTTTTGGCGTCAAGATGTTTTAAATCAAAGGTTTACCATATGCAGCTCGTTCTTCGGCCCCCGACCAGTCTTCCTTCAGGGGCTGCCTCTGGTTCCCCGACGGGTGCCATACCCCCGATTTCCTGAAAGAGAGTCCCTCTGATCGCCAAGGCCCGGAGGGCCGACCGCCAAACGTCAGCCCAGCCCGGGAGGGCTGGGGATCGATCGCGACGAGTATCCCGAGCGCCGTGGGCGCGGCACCATGCATGCCCTGCGATCTCAAATATGTGATGGGATGAACCGGGTACCGCGCCCGCCACCCCTGACGGCACAGGTTCGAGCGGGCTTAGGTTTAGTGCCGCGCCTACGGCGCTCAGATCATTTTCGGGATTGATTTCCCAGCCCTTCCGGGCTGGGCTGACGTTTATCGGTCGGCCCTCCGGGCCTTGGCGATAAGACTGGTTCAGGAAATTCGGAGGTATGGGGCACCCGTCCCTTGTGAGGGAAGAGAGACGTATTCATTGTTGGTTCTGCCAGGCACAGACCGTGCCAAGCTAAGCTTGGCACGGAGTGGAACGGACTTCAGCCTTCTTGCAGCATGCTGGGCTCTTCGGGGGCGCGCAGCCGGACGAGGCGATCGATGGCGTAAGGCGCGCGATGGGAAGAGGTGTGATAGTGCCGGACCTGCAATTCGCCCAGCAGGCCGATGGCAAGCATCTGGATGCCGGCCAGAATCAAGACTCCCGCAACGACGAAGAGCGGACCATGAGAGTCCATCACGTCCTGATGGGTAAAGACCTTTAGGCCAGCTAAAAACAACGAAATACCGGAGCCTAGAAAAATACCGAGAGCCCCAAAAGTGCCGAAAAAATGGAGCGGACGGGTCATGTACTTCAACAGGAAACGAATGGTCAGCAGGTCAAAAAAGACGCGCACAGTGCGCGAAATACCGTAGTGGGATTTGCCCCGTTCGCGGTTCACGTTCCGGATGGGAATCTCACAGATGCTGGCGCCATACCAAGAGGCGAGCGCCGGGATAAAACGATGCATCTCGCCATACAACGGAATGTTGTGGATCACCTCGCGACGATAGGCCTTGAAGGTGGTGCCAAAGTCGTGAATGTCCACGCCGGAAAGCTTGGCCATCAGCCAGTTGGCACAACGCGAAGGAATCCTGCGCATGACGAAGTTGTCGATGCGCTCCTTGCGCCATCCGCTGACCACGTCGTAACCCTCTTCCAGCTTGGCGACAAACTCGGGGATCTCGGAGGGGTCGTGCTGCAGGTCGCCGTCCATGGCGAGGATGTAGTCGCCCTGGGAATGGTCGAAGCCCGCGGCCAGCGCGGAGGTCTGGCCAAAATTGCGCCTCAGCTTGACCACCAGGACGCGGCTGTCAACGGCTGCAATCTCTTCCAGGAGCTTGTAGGTGCGGTCACTCGATCCGTCGTCTACCAGCACTAGTTCAAAACTGTCGCCAATTTGCTCCATTACCGCCTTCAGGCGATCGTACAGAGCCGTAACGTTCTCTTCCTCGTTATGGAAGGGCACGACAATCGAATACTTCGGCATTAAGCCAGTATAAATCCCAAAAAACGGATCTTCGGGTGGGATTTGCTTCTTTTTAAGTGCTCTTGGGGATCTCCTCGGCAAGGATCGCAGCGGCTTGCTCGCACGCGGCACGATCCACGTCGTGGTGGGTCACCAGGCGTATCGAATTTGGGACCCAGGGTTGAGGCGAGAACGCCGCGCTGGGCAAGAGCGCGGACTACTGCCTCCGCATCGCCCTCGCCGCGCAAAGAGAAGATCAGGATGTTGGTCTGGACCAGCTCCGGATCGAGCACCACTTGAGGTAGTTGTGCCAATGCATTGGCGAGCAGCCTGGCGTTGTCGTGATCTTCTTGCAGCCGCCCGGTCATCTCGTTCAGCGCGATCAATCCCGCGGCAGCGAGGACACCCGCCTGGCGCATTCCTCCGCCGAGCGCTTTACGAAAATTACGCGCCCGCTCGATGAGGGCCCGGCTGCTCACCAGCATGGAGCCGACCGGGGCGCACAAGCCCTTGGAGAGACAAAACATGACCGAGGCAAAGCCGGCGGTCAGACGGTCTACCGGCGTATCCAGCGCGGTGGCGGCGTTGAAGATGCGTGCGCCATCGAGATGCACCGGCAAGCCGGCATCGGCGGCGCCGGCCCAGATTTCTTGCGTTACCTCGAGCGGCATCACCGTTCCACCAGCCAGGTTGTGGGTGTTCTCGAGCGATATCAGGCCGGTTCGCGAACGGAAATGAAGGCCGGCTGAGATAACTGTTTTGATGAGCGGCCAGGTGAGGATTCCGCGATCGGCATAGACAGTACGCAATTGGCAGCCGGAGAAGGCTGAGACCATGGACATTTCCCAGTCCACCAGGTGGCCGCGGGATTCACAGATGACTTCCTGGCCGTGCTCGGTGTGCATGCGAATAGCGATCTGGTTGCCCATGGTGCCGGTGGGAACAAACAACGCCGCCTCGCGGCCAAAGATTTCCGCGGCGCGCGCTTCCAGAAGGTTGACGGTGGGGTCTTCTCCGTAGACATCGTCCCCTACCTCGGCTGCAGCCATGGCGGCGCGCATGGCTGGGGTGGGACGGGTGACGGTGTCGCTGCGCAGGTCAATGGTCATTGGATTTGGAATTCTTCCTTTACTCCCAGGAAGCGGGCAAAGACTTCGTTGGAAAAGAGCACTCCGCGGGGGGTGAGACGGACCACGCCCGCTTCATCGGTGAGCAGATCGAGATTGCACAGCTCGCGGACCACGGGGTGGAAGATCTCCACTGGATCATGGCCAAACTCCGCGGCCAAAGCCTGCCATGCGACCCCTTCACGCAAGCGCAGGCCCAGGAACCAGGCCTCTTCCAACTCCTCCGACGGGCTGAGCCGGCGCACTTCCTCCTCGGCCTCAGGGCTGCGCAGGTACTCGGCCAGGACCGCGGTATTGCTGAAACGCAGGGCGGAACCTTGCGGGGTGCGCAGCATGGAATGCGCGTCCAGGCCGAAACCGAGATAGGGCTGGCGGCGCCAGTACTTCAGGTTGTGGCGCGACTGGCACTCGGTGCGGGCAAAGTTTGAGATCTCATATTGATGCAGGCCGTTCTGTCCAAGAAAGGCGATGGCGCTTTCGTAGAGATCCGCGGTTAGCTCTTCGCTGGGGACGGTACCGGCGTGATAACGGACACCGCCGGCCAACAGTTCGCGGCCGAGGCGGGAATCCTCATCAATTTCGAGCATGTAAATGCTGGCATGCTCCACGCCGGTGGCAACCAGGACATCGAGGGACTCCTGCCAACTGGCGGCGGTCTGATGGGGCATGCCGGCGATCAGATCGATGCTCAAATTGCGCAGCCCAGCGGAACGGACCCGTTCGAGATCTTGCAAAACCACGGCGCGGGTATGAAACCGTCCCGTGGCGGCCGCCTCACGATCCACCAGCGATTGCACTCCGAAGCTGATGCGGTTTACACCCAGGGCGAGCATGGCCGCCAAGGCTGGGTCATCCAGCTGCCCCGGAGCGCACTCCAGGGTGATCTCGGCCTGGGGGGTGACTGCGAACTCCTGGCGCAGAGTGTGGGCCAGCTCCCCCATCAGGGCCGGGGAAAGGACGCTGGGGGTGCCTCCTCCCAGGTAGATGCTGTCGACTCGCTCCGGAATGAGGGCTTCGCCCAAGCGCTGGCGCAGGGTGCGGATTTCGCTACAAAGGCGAGCGACATATTGCGCATGGGCGCTGACCGAGGAAACGCCGGAGGCAAAGTTGCAGTAGGTGCATTTGGCGCGGCAAAAGGGGACCGAAATGTAAATACCGAGAGAATTCATGCGCCGCCAGCACCGTCCTGCTATCTATTCTGACATCCTCCCCTGGCGAAACCGCTTTCGCGGTATCCACGTAAAATGAGTGCGGGAACCCATGGCCGAGCAAAGTACCGAGAAAGAGCGGAAACCTCAGCAGCACGACGACGATGTCGTGGGCAAAGCGTATGACAGCCGGCTGATGGGTAGATTGCTGACCTACCTTCGGCCCTACAAGCTGCAGGCGATTATTTCGCTGGTGGCGATTCTGCTCAAGGCCGGCTCGGATGTGCTCGGCCCCTATCTGACCAAAGTCGCGGTGGATCGGTATATGACCGCGCGGCCGGCGGCTCATCCGGCGGCGCTCACCCGGTGGCTAAGCCCCAATGCGGCGGTGGGCATTACCCAGATTGCAAGCATCTACCTGGCCACCCTGGTGTTCAGCTACCTGCTGGAGTTCGTGCAGACCTACCTGATGCAGTGGACGGGACAGAAGGTCATGTTCGACATGCGGAGCCAGATCTTCCGCCACATCCAGCGGATGCACGTCAGCTTCTTTGACCGCAACCCGGTGGGACGGCTGGTGACCCGGCTGACCAGCGATGTGGACGCGCTGAACGAGATGTTCACCTCGGGGGTTTTTGCCATCTTCGAGGACGTTTTCGTTCTGGTTCTGATTGTCGCCATCATGCTGCGCATGAGCTGGTGGCTGGCGCTGATCGCCTTTGCCGTTCTGCCGCTCATCCTGTTAGTGACACGGGTCTTTCGTAAACATGTGCGCGACTCGTACCGGCGTATCCGTTCTGCGATTGCACGCATCAATGCCTCCACCCAGGAGCATGTAAGCGGGATGAGCGTGGTGCAGCTTTTCAACCGCGAACAGCGCTCCTACGAGGAGTTCGAAGAGGTAAACCGGCAACACATGGTGGCCTTCAAAGACGCCATCCTGGCCTATGCCCTGTATTACCCGGCAGTGGAGTTGCTGAGCTCGGTGGCGATTGCGCTGGTGATCTGGCTGGGCGGGTTCGGGGTGCTGCGCAATGCGGTCACGATCGGCGTGCTGGTGGCGTTTATTCAGTACTCGCAACGCTTCTTCCGGCCCATTCAGGACCTGAGCGAGAAATACAACATTCTGCAAGCGGCGATGGCCGCCAGCGAACGCGTGTTCAAGTTGCTGGACACTCCGGCGGAGTTGCAAAGTCCGGCTGCGCCGCAGGCCTGCGACGGTTCGGGGCGGATCGAGTTCCGGAATGTTTGGTTCACGTATCAGAAGCTGGATGCGCAGCAGCTGGCCCGCATTCAGCAAGCTGAGGGGGCGGAGCAGATGGCCGCGGCGTCCCCGGATGTGGAGTGGATCCTTAAAGACGTATCGTTCGTGATTGAACCCGATCAGACGGCGGCGATCGTGGGCCACACGGGGGCTGGGAAAACCACCATCATCGGCTTGATGATGCGGTTCTACGAGATCCAGAGCGGCAGTGTTTTGATCAATGGGGTGGATGTGCGGGAACAGGATGTGACCGAGCTGCGGCGGCATTTCGGGGTGGTGCTGCAGGATCCATTCCTGTTCACGGGGACGATTGCGGAGAATATTCGCCTGGGTTCGGATTGGATCACCGACGAACGGATGAAGGCGGCGGCGGATGAGGTGAACGTGGGGGACTTTATCCGCGCACTGCCCCAGGGGTTCGATGAGCCTCTACGGGAGCGCGGGAACAGCCTCTCCACGGGGCAGAAGCAGCTGATAAATTTTGCCCGCGCGCTGGCGCACGATCCGCGCATCCTGGTGCTGGATGAAGCTACCTCGAGCGTGGATACGGATACGGAAATGCGGGTGCGGTCGGCCCTCGAACGCATGGTCCAGGGACGTACTTCGGTCATCGTGGCCCATCGCCTGTCCACGGTGCAACAGGCGGACAGGATCCTGGTCATGCACAAGGGCCAGTTGCGCGAGTTGGGTACCCACCAGGAGTTGCTGGGTCAGCGCGGGATTTACTGGAAGCTCTATCAGCTGCAGTACAAGGATCAGGAAGTGCGGGCTGCGGGATGGGTTGCTGGACGCGAAATTGGCTGTGGGCACGGATTAGGGTCGTTTGTCGTTCGAGGCTTAGAGGTCAGGATTTGTTCGAGCACTCTTCGATTCGTTGCTGGGACAGGGAAAAGAACTAAACACTTCCAAGAGGGATTGCCGGTGGGGAAGGAGAACTGCAGGTCCCTCCGCTGCGCTCTCGGGATGACAAAGGGTGGGGTGGTGCTTCCATGGGGAATTGGTTAGTGGCTGAAGGAGTCGCAGGTTGGTCGCCTGCTTCGGAGCATTCCAGGCGCCACAATTTTCATTATCTTGCGCGGGCCCTCCTCAGGGGCTAAAGCCCATCATTTTTGACCATTATGTACGGGCTGAAGCCCGTACCCTTCAGTGGAAGGACCTGCGGTTCACTACCAATGTCAAAGATCGGCCATAGTCCGAAGATTTTTTTGTCTGCCGGCGAGGCTAGCGGCGAACAGTACGGCGCGCTGCTGATGACGGAGATCCGCCGGCTGGCGCCGGAGGCGGAGTTTTTTGGCCTGGGAGGCACGCGCATGGCTAGCCTGGGACTTCGCCGGGTGGTGCGGGCCGAAGATGTAGCGGTGATGGGCATAACGGAAGTGATCCTGCACATGCCTCGTATCTACAAGGAATACCGGAAGCTCAAAGCCAGCTTGCGGGCGGAACGGCCCGATATCGCCATCCTGATCGACTTCCCCGACGTAAACCTGAGCCTCGCGGCCGAACTTCGCCGTTTGCATATCCCGGTGGTCTATTTCGTGAGCCCACAGATTTGGGCGTGGAAGAAATGGCGGATACGGGGAGTCAGGCGCAACGTCAGCCGGATGCTGGTGATCTTTCCTTTCGAAGAGGCCTTCTACCGTACCCACGGCATCGCGGCGGATTTTGTCGGCCACCCGCTGGCGGACCTTGACCAGCCCAAAGTAACTCGGGAAGCATTCGCTAGCGAAAATGGCCTGGATGCGTCAAAATCCTGGGTTGGGTTGCTGCCCGGAAGCCGCACCAGGGAGTTGCTCGCCAACTTGCCGCCAATGTTTGAAGCCGCTCGAGTGCTGGGCCCAAATTACGAATACCTCCTGCCCGTGGCCCCCACGCTCCAGCATGCGCAGGTGCAGGCTCTGGCCAGCCGGGCGAATGGGGTCACCATCCGGGTGGTTCACGACGCCCGTGCCGTGTTGCAACACGCTCGCGCCAGCATCGTCGCCAGCGGGACGGCCACCGTGGAAGCGGCTCTGATCGGCAATCCCTTCATAGTGGTTTACCGGGTCTCTCGTATCACCTATGCTGTGGCGCAGAAGGTCGTCCGCGTGGCTCATGTGGGCATGGTCAACCTGATCGCCGGACGCCGTATTGTGCCAGAGCTGATCCAACATGATTTCACCGCATCCAAGGTGGTGGAGCAGTTGCGTCCCTTGCTCGAAAATGAGCAGGCTCGTGCAACAATGCAGTCAGACTTGCGCACGGTTCGGGCGCTACTCAAAGTGAGCAACGACGACGAAGGGACAAAACACACCGCGATCGAGCGTGCCGCCCGAATTGCGTTGCAAGTGATCCCCGCAGCGCAGCAGCCGCGTTTGGAATCTGCTTTGGTTTCACCATGGCCCGTTGAATGACTCCGATGAAGCTTTGTTCCCGCACCAAAGTCCTGATCCTATCGCTGCTGGTGGTGACGGTTGGCCCGCATCTCCTGGCCGCGGAGCGGTCAACGATCAACGTCACGGGCTACGTAATCAATGCCCAACTCGATCCTTCCGACCACACCCTGAAAGCGACCGCGCAGGTGACCTTCACCGCGACCGACACCACCAGCGCCGCAGTCTTCGAATTGCACAACGCACTCAAGGTGGATAGCGTGACGGATGCGCAGAAGCATCCGCTCGACGGAGAGCGAGGCCCCAACGCGAACCATCAGCATCGCCTTACCCAGTCCCATGAGGAAGGGCGCGAGCGCCACGCTCACTTTTGTCTACGGGGGGACGCTCAGCGGCACGCGAAGAGAGTCCGGTGGAAGGACTCAAGGTGGCGTCGATCGGCGATCCCATCAGTTATTTGTTGTATGCCGGCCGGTGGTTCCCCATGGTCGGCTATCTGACGGACCGGTTTACGGCGGAGATCCACGTACAGATACCCGAGGGCTACCGGGTGGTGGGCAGTGGCAATACGGGTAGTCCGCGCCCGGTCTCCGGCGGCATGGAATACACCTTCAACTGGACCAGGCCGAGCTTTCCCGGCACCATCATCGCGGGCAAGTTCAATGAGCCGATGGTGGTCGCAGGGTCGCCCAATGTGCGTATCTACCTGACCGACGCGCACAAGCAGAGCGGCCCGGAGTACGCGCAGACCGCCAACAAGGAATTTGAATTCTTTGGGGAGACATTTGGGGAGTCCTCTACCCGTCTGCTGAACGTAGTCGAGCTGCCGGATGACACCTTGCCCGCCTACTGGGCGCCGGAGATCGCGGCGATCGCCGGGGCGCGGATCGCGGACCGCAACAACTATCGCCTGCTGGCCAACACTATGGCGCACCAATGGTGGGGCTGCATGGTCAGCCCGGCCACGCTCAATGACGCCTGGATCACGAATGGCATGTCCCGCTATGGGGAGCTGATGTATGTGGAGAGGGTGGCCGGGCAGACTGCGTTGCAGGCAGCGGTCATCGATATCTCCGCCGGCGCGTTGGCTTACGACACCATCCCGCTGACTTCGGCAGGACGCCTGGATCCCTTTTCGCCGCAGTTCCAGTCCATGACGCTGGAGAAGGGCGCCATGGTCTTCCATATGCTCCGTTGGGAGATTGGCGACGACAACTTCACCAAGACCCTGCGGGCACTGATCACGCAGTACGGCGACAAGCCTACCCGGACCAGAGACGTGGAGAAAGTTGCCGAGGAGCAGTCGCAGCAGCAGCTCACAGCTTTCTTTGCCCAATGGCTGGATGGAACCGGGGCACCGGCGTTCGTGGATAAATACACCGTATACCGGCTGGGCAATAACAAGGGCTTTCGCACCATTGGGGAGATTGGCCAGGACCTCGACCTGTTCAATATGCCGGTCGAATTGCGGGTCGAGACCGAAGGCAAGACGGAAATCAAACGGGTGGATGTGGTCGGTACCAACTCACAGTATGTCGTGGACACCTTTGGGCGGCCGCGTCACATTGCGATCGACCCGGACCACTGGGTACTCAAAAATACTCCGGAGATGCAGGTGCGGGTTTCGATCCTGCGCGGCCAGCAACTGGTGGCGGAGGGCGACACTACGGGCGCTCTGGCTGAGTATCAGAAGGCGCTCACTGCGAATCCCAATAGTTCGCTGGCTAGTTATCGCATCGGTGAGGTTTTGTTCAACCAGAAGAATTACCAGGCGGCCGCGAATGCGTACCGGGATGCTCTTCGGGGGGATGATGAGCCCAAGTGGACCGAGGTCTGGAGCCATATCGCGCTGGGGAAAATATTTGATGTCACCGGACAGCGGGATCGGGCGGTGAACGAATACCGGCAGGCTGTGCAGACCAACGACAACACCCAGGGAGCGGTTAACGAGGCGCGCAAGTATCTGCAACAGCCTTATAAGCGGCCGGATACGGAGTAGAGGTGGGGGGCCCAGGTTGGTGCCGCGCCTACGGCGCTCAAATCGTCTTCGGGATTGATCCCAGCCCTTCCGGGCTGGGCTGACGTATGGACGACCGGCCCTCCGGGCCTCGCCTCCATCGCGGTTTTGCAGTGTCATTTTTCTCAGCTTGCCGCCAGGCAAGCCGACTGCCCGGGAAAGCCCCTCGACAGATATCGAACATCCGTCGCCCGCAATTGGAAAAGCGGTCGTTGGGGCTTCGCCCCATCTTTTTCGGCCCAGGTACGCTGGTGCGAACCTGGGGCACCCGTCCAGTTTCCTTGATAGCGGTTTGGTCTGAGGATGATTGGGGTTCAGGGCAGTGGAATCCCACTCAAGCCAACAGAAGGCTTGACCCCAATTTCCTGCCACGCTGTGCTAGAGAGGTCCGCGTTTGCGCCTTTCTTTAAGGAAAGGCGCATGGAGTGTATCAACGCCACAAGCCTCCACAGGAAATCGGGGCAAATGGGGCACCCAGCTTTCTTGGTTTATTTGAGGTTCAGGGCGGTCATGGCCTCGTCGGCGCTGGGTGAGCTGGCCTTCAGGTACTCGCCTACCCGCTTGCGCTCTTCGGCCGAAAGCGTGGGGCTTAGGGCGAGAATGCGCCGCAGCGTGGTCGAAATGTCGTCGATGTAGTTCATCATTCTGATGGCTTCGCCGGAAAGTGGCATGGTTCTTCCTCGCTACAATGGAGTCTCTGTACCCATTTTCCGTGCTGGGCGCGAATTCGTAAAGCGGCCGGGGGAAATTGGCGGGCCGATTGCCAATCCGGGACTGCCGGAGCGCGCATCCAATGGACCATGTCCTCAACAAGCCATTCCCCGTTCGCGAGCCTCGCCGTGCCTGAAACCGCCGCGGTGAAAGCCAGCTCACGCCAGGAAGCCTCCAACGACATGAAAGAATGCGTCGAGCGGGTGCTGCACACCGATGCCCGGGTTCCGGTTTCTACCTATCGGGTGCAGATGCACAAGGACTTTGCTTTTGCCCACGCCCAGGCCATTGTGGGCTACCTCAAGCAGCTGGGCATCGGCGACTTCTACTCCTCGCCTGTCTTTGAAGCCCGCCCCAACAGCATGCACGGCTACGACGTGACCCGTCACGATCGCCTCAATCCGGAGCTGGGCGGAGCCGAAGGCTTTGCCAGTTTCTCGGCGGAGCTGGAGCGGCAGGGTCTGGGTCTTCTGCTGGATATCGTTCCCAACCATATGGGAGTGGGCAACGACTCCATCTGGTGGCAGGACGTGCTGGAGAATGGCCACGCCTCGCAGTACTCCGAATATTTCGACATCGATTGGAAGCCGCTCAAGGCGGCTATGCGCAACAAGCTTCTCCTGCCGATTCTGGGCGATCAGTATGGCGCCGAACTGGAAGCCAAGCACATCCAGGTATCGATCGAGGACGGGCGCGCGCTGATTCACTATTACGACCACACCATGCCCGTGGCCCCGCGCACGCTGCCCATCATTTTCGACCAGCTCGACCCAGCCCAGCCCCTGCCGGAGTCAGTGCGCGAACTGCTGACCCAGCTGCGGGAAATTCCGCCGCATGAAACCAGCGACGAGAGTCTGCGGGAAAAGCGCCGGGCATGTTGGCGGATGTGCTGCCACGGTTGCGGGAGGCGCTGCGCTCCCCGGAAATGCAGCCCATTATCGCAACAGGCGCTGGCCGACATCAACGGCATCGAAGGGGATCCCCACAGCTTCGACCGCTTGCACCTGCTGCTGGATGCGCAGCCTTATCGGCTGGCCTCGTGGCGCACTTCCGCGGAGGAGATCAACTACCGCCGCTTCTTCGACGTGAACGACCTGGTTGGCCTGCGCATGGAAAACCCCGCGGTCTTCGCCGAGACCCATTGCCTGATCCGTTCGCTGATCGCCTCGCACAAGGTGACCGGACTGCGCATCGACCACTGCGATGGCATGTTCAACCCGCGCCAATACCTGATCCGGCTGCAGCTCCTGTACCTCGCCAGCCAATGCGCGCGGGCCGTACGCCGCAGCAGGAGACCGCGGCCAACGGCATCGAGCGCAGCATTCTCGATCCGGTACGGGGATACGATTGGTCGCAGAGCCAGGGGCCGCTCTACACGGTGGTGGAGAAGATCCTCGAGCCGCGCGAATACCTGCCGCCGGAGTGGCCGGTGCGCGGCACCTCCGGCTACGATTTCATCTACCTGGCCAACAACATCTTTATCCAAAGCGCCAACGAAAAGCGCTTCAACGCGATCTATGCGCAGGTTCTCGGGCATCCCGCTGATCCGGACGAGATTATTTACCGGTCGAAGCTGCAGGTGATGCAGACGGCGCTGGCCAGCGAAGTGTATGTGCTGACGAACCTGCTCAGCAGGATCGCTGCTTCGAATCGGCGGGCGCGCGACTTCACCGACAATATTCTGGAGACGGTCATCCGAGAGACCATCGCCAGCTTTCCTGTGTACCGCACATACATCGATGACCGGGGCGAATACAGTGAACGCGATGTGGCCTTCCTGCGCAGTGCGATTGCCCGCGCCAAGCGGCTGAATCCGGATATCAACACCTCGGCCTTCGATTTTCTGCGCGAGACGCTGCTGCTCAAGAGCGGCTCTGCCAGGCAGCAGAAGCCGGATGCAGAGATGCTTTACTTCGCGCTCAAGTTCCAGCAACTCACCGGACCGGTGATGGCCAAGGGTGTGGAAGACACGGCGTTTTATGTCTACACGCGGTTTCTTTCCTCCAATGAGGTGGGGGGATCGGCAAAATCTTTTGGCATCTCGCTCGACACACTGCACCAGAGCAACCAGGGGCGCCTGAAGCACTCGCCGGATTCCATGCTCACTACCTCAACCCACGACACCAAGCGCAGCGAAGATGTGCGCAATCGGCTGAACGTGCTTTCTGAACTTCCCCAGGCCTGGTCGTCCGCGGTGCGCCGCTGGCAACGCCTGAATGGTAAATTCAAGCGCACGCTGGAAGACGGGCGCACGGCCCCGGATCACAACGAGGAATACCTGCTCTATCAAACGATTCTGGGCGCGTGGCCGTGGCAGATGGAGAGGGGGCACGATCGCGAAGAGTACCTGGAACGGCTAAAGCAGTACGCTTCGAAGGCTCTGGGCGAGGCCAAGGTCAACCTTAGCTGGATCAATCCTGACCCCGAGTACGTCGCCGCGGTGCACGCGTTCCTCGATTCCATTCTCAAGCCCACTGCGAAGGGTAAAGAAAATCCATTCGTTGCCTCGCTGGACGGGTTGTTGCCCCAGTTGCGCTTGTTTGGAGCGGTGAATTCGCTGGCCCAGGTGGTGCTCAAGATCGCCTCTCCCGGGGTCCCGGACTTTTACCAGGGCAGCGAACTCTGGGAGCTGAGTCTGGTCGACCCGGATAACCGGCGGCCGGTGGATTACGATCTGCGCGCGGGTTATCTCGATGCCCTGCATGAGCTGGCAGAGAGGGAGGGGGCGGCTGCGAGTGTGCCGCGATGTGCTTGGCAACCTGGCGAGTGGAAGGGTGAAGCTGTGGACCATGCATCGCGCGCTGGAGTTGCGGCGTCAGGAACATGCGCTCTTCCGCCGGGGCGAGTACATTGTGCTTGAGGTGTCAGGGGACCGCCAGGAACATGTGATTGCGTTTCTACGGCGTGATCCGGCGACCGGCCGGAGTATGGTGGCGGTGATGCCGCGCTTTGCTTGCACGCTCATGCGGGGCAAGGTGCAATTGCCACTGGGCGATGCCTGGGGAAAGGATCAGCTTCTCTTACCGGTGCCCGCGGGGACGCGGTATCGCAATGTGTTCACAGATGAATCAGTTACTGTGGCAGAAGATGGGTTGGCTTTGAGCACTGTCTTTGCGACTTATCCGGTGGGGCTTTTGGTCAGCGAGGGGTAGGGGTGGGCCAAGCTGAAGAGGCTGCGGAAAAAGTCGATTTGAGGGGGAAAACCGTCCCCTCAGCGGCTAAAGCCGTTGCTGTTTTTAATGACTTACGTACGGGCTGAAGCCCGTACCCTTCGGAAGGCTGAGTTTTTCCGCAGCCTGTAAAGCCCTCATCAGCCCGGACTCTATGGCACGGCTGAAGCCGTGCCCTTCGTAGAGAGCCGTCACGGTTTAGGGGGCGGGACCCAGCCATCGCGATCGGTCCATTCGGCGAGTTGCGCTAGTCCCCTGGCTTGATCGTCGTTGAGCGCGCCGGGCGCCATGCGCCAGGTCCAGTTATTTTCCGGTGTCGCGGGGGTGTTCATGCGTGCTTCCGACCCCAACACCAGGATGTCCTGCACGGGAAACAGGCAAACATCGGCCACCGAAGTGGAGGCGGCGCGAATCAAGGTCCACACCACGTCGTTGGGCGCCGGGTTGAGATAGGAGTAGACGGCGTTCTTCTCCTCGTCCGTGGTGCCGTGTTGCCACCAACCCAGCGTGGTGTCGTTGTCGTGGGTGCCGGTATAGACAACGGTGTTGGTTACATAACGATGCGGCAGGTAGTTGTGGGCACTGCGGCCGCTGAAGGCGAATTGCAGTACCCGCATCCCGGGCAGATCGAACTGCTCGCGCAGCGCATCGACCTCGCGGGTGATCAAGCCGAGATCCTCGGCGATCAGGGGTAGCGTCCCCAACTGGTCACGCAGGGCGGTGAAGAGAGCGGCGCCCGGAGCCTTGACCCACTCGCCGTGAATGGCAGTCTCATCCTCGGCAGGGATGGCCCAGAAGGCTTCAAAACCGCGAAAGTGATCGAGACGGATGATGTCGTAAAGGGTATGCGCCCGGCGCATGCGGTCTACCCACCAGTCGAAGCCGCGTTTTTCCAGAACCTCCCAGTTGTAGATCGGATTGCCCCAGCGCTGGCCAGTCACGCTGAAGTAGTCCGGGGGCACACCAGCGACGCGGATGGGGGTGAGGTCCTCATTGAATTCGAAGATTTCGGGGTGGGTCCAGACGTCGGCGCTGTCGTAATTGACGAAGATGGCCACGTCTCCGATGATGCGGATGTCGCGCTCCGCGCAGTAGGCGCGCAAGGCCTTCCACTGCTCGTCAAAGGCGAATTGGATGGCCTGCTGGATTTCGAGATCGTCCCGGCTGTCCTGCTGCAACTGAAGTAGCGCCTTGGCCTCGCGGTGGGCCAGATCCTTGGGCCAGGATGCCCAGGAGCCAGAGTGGAATCTGTGGCGCAAGACGCTGTAGCGGGCGTAATCCAGCAGCCAGAAGGCGTTCTCCTCACGAAAGCGCTGGAAGCGGACCCATTGCTGGTCGTCATGGTGAGAGAGAAAGTTTTGCGCGGCCTCCACCAAAAGCGGCCATTTACGCTGCTCTACTTCTTCAAAATGTACGTTTCCATGGTGGCCCGGCAGCCCGGCGATGCGGTCGCCTGCAATCCAGCCGGCTTCTACCAGGTTCTCCAGACTGATGAGCAGCGGGTTGCCGGCGAAGGCGGAAAGAGCGGCGTAGGGGGAATTGCCGTAACCCGTAGGGCTCAGCGGGAGTACCTGCCAGAGTCGCTGTTTGGCGGCCGCGAGAAAATCGGCAAAGGCATAGGCGGCGGGACCGAAGTCTCCAATGCCCCCGTAAGAGGGTAAAGAGGTGATGTGAAGAAGTAGTCCAGAGGATCGTTCGAGGGCCATTTAGTACCTGTGAGAGAGGGCCATGGCCTTCATTTGAGAGAGATTCGAAAGCGGCGGCTCCGGTTGCTTGTCCGGAAGCTGAATCTGTCCGGCCATTGCCGGGACGATTGAGCGTAACCCGAGAGGGAGTGCAGGGTAGGTTTAGAAAGCGTTGAGACCTTCGGGTGGGACTATTTCTAGTCAATAGATCTTAGCCCAGGACTCACGTCCTGGGACATTTTCAGTCGTCCCTACGGGACCGATCCGCTCTGCGCTGATTTACCCAGGACTGGCGTCCTGGGCTACTTTCAGCCGTCCCTTCGGGCCCTTTTTCGCTTGGATTTCAGGTGCTGTTCTCCCACTCAAGCCCAAAAGCAGGTGCCACGCTGTGCCAGAGAGAACCGCGTGTGCGCCGTTCATTAAGGAAAGGCGCATGGAGTGTATCGACGCCACAAGCCTCCACGGGAAGTCGGGGCCATGGGGCACCCAACCTTCGTTGCCGGCTAGCTTTGTCCCAGGGGTAGGCCGGTTTGGGCACGCTTGTTCATGCGGATGTCGCCCTGCTTCTGATAGCGGTCGGTCAGGGAGGTCACGAAGACGGCAAACATCTGCTCTCGCTTGTCGCTGAGAAGCTGGTCGCGGGTGGCATCCAGGTTCTTGGCTATCTCGGCTGCACTCGGCTCCTGCTTGTCGTCAATCTTGGCCACGATGCCGCTGTGACCAGTGTTGATAGCCTTGCTGAGCTGACCGACTTTTAGATCAAACAAGTCGGGCGCCGCAGTGGCTAACTCACCGATGTCCGGAACCTGCGCGGTGCGGGCTACCAGGTCGCTGGTCTTGATGGTTGCACCGAGCTCCTTGGCGGCCTGGGCCAGACTGTTTTCCGCATGCGCCTTGTCTGCCAGCTCGTTGGTCTTGCGGGCCAATAGCTGGGGCAATTGCTGCTCCCGGAAATCGTCTACCAGGTGCGACTTGTATTCATCAAAGGCGGGCGCGTGGGCAGGCTTTACGTCTTCCACCTGGAACACAGCAAAGCCTTCACCAGTTCCACTCACCTGCGGAGCAGCTCCCGGCTTGGCGCTGAAAGCCAGACCGAGCAATTTGGATCCATCGGGGAGTCCGTTGAGGACTGCACTCTGCTGCACGTAGTCGGTGGTGACGACTTGCAGGTGATGCGCCTCCGCGGTCTTGGCCAAGCCTGACTTTGCGGCTTCTGTGGCCAACTGCTGGGCAAAGCTGGCTTGCTGGTCCGCTTCCTGCTGGCGGGTCAAGGTCGCCAGGATCTGCGGCTTTACCTCTTCCAGTGGCTTCAGATGCGCGGTCTGCTTCTCTTCTACCTTCAGGATGTGGTAGCCGAACTGGGTTTTGACCACATCGGAGACCTGTCCAGGCTGCAGCGAAAAGGCTGCTGATTCAAACGCCGGGACGGTGACGCCGCGTTGAATCATGCCCAACTCGCCACCCGCTTCCTTGCTGCCCGGATCATCGGAGTTGGCCTTGGCCAACGCGGCAAAGTCGGCGCCGCCTTTGATCTGCTTCAACAGGTCTTCGGCTTTTTGCTTGGCCGCTGCATCGGTCTTGGCGTCCGCTTTGGGGTCCACTTTGATCAGGATGTGCCGTACCTTTACTTCCTCCGGCACCTGGAAATCTTTTTGATGGGCCTGGTAATACTGCTCCACCTGCTGGTTGGTCACCGGGGGGGCGCCGTTGGGTACGTCGGTCTGGTTGAGGGCGATGTAGGCCAGCTTGCGGGTCTCAGGAATGGCGTCTTTGTAACGCGCGGCATTCTGCTTGAAAAATGCCTGCAGCTCGGCATCCGTAGGATTGATCTGCTTGCGCAGGTCTTCGGCGTTGAGAACCGCGTAGTCGAACTTGATCTTGGTTCCCTGCTGGCGATAGGCGTCGCGCACTTCCTGGTCGGAGACGGTGATGCCACCGGTGACCATGGCCTCCAGGCGGTTGATCTCAATTTCTTTCTTGACCTGGGTCTCGAAGTCCTGGATGGAGGTGTGGAAGTAGTTCTGCACGAAGTCGGCATAGCGGTCTTCACCGATGAACTGTCCGCCGGGGAAGATGGCCTGGGCGAAAGGCCCGGATTGCATGGCCCGGCGCAGATCAGCATCGGTTACCTGGAGGCCGAGACGATTCGCTTCCTGCAGCAATACTTCGCGCTGGATCAGGGCCTGCGCCGCCTGGGGCATGATGTAGGGCAGAACCATGTCCGGGTAGTGCTTTTGCTGCAGAATTCTTTCCGCGACCTGCTGCACTTCGGGGGTGGTGATGGCCGTGGTGGTGCCGAAGTAGCGGCCGAAAAGGCCTCCGCTGTGCACGGTTGCGTAGTTATCGGAAGAGGTCGCTTCGTCGGCAAAAATGCCGGGCACCAGGGTGATGACCATGGTGACTACAGCAACAGCAATAATAACGATGAAGATGATCTTGACGACGCGGTTGTCTTTTTGCAGGAAACGAATCATGGGGTAGCAGGGGCTTTCTCAAGCGGATTGCAGCGACACTACAAGTATAGATCAGTTGCTGGGGACCATCCCTGAGCTAAAAGCCGCGGGTGTTCGAAAGTGCCGCGCCTCTGGCGCTCGTGATGTTGTGTAACCGCGTCCCGGCCCTGCCGGGCTGGGCTGACGTTTAGCGGTCGGCCCTCCGGGCCTTAGTCATCAGAAGGACCTACTGTCTTCTGGTTCTCACGCAGACACTGCGGGGCTGGGATGACGTTTGGCGGGCCGACCTACGGGCCTGGGGACTTGCGGCTCTTTTCTCTTTTTCAAAGCGACCAACCCCATTTCCGAAGCATGTTGTGCGCCGGAAATGGGGTTGGCGAGGGACCGCGAGTTGCAGCTTATCTCCAGCGGCCGTAGCGTCCGTAGTAATAGGGGTAGCCGTACACGTAGGGGCGCGGATAGGCGTAGACATACGGGTA
Source organism: uncultured Acidobacteriaceae bacterium (assembly GCA_963785315.1). Lineage (GTDB taxonomy): Bacteria > Acidobacteriota > Terriglobia > Terriglobales > Acidobacteriaceae > PALSA-350. The sequence continues at coordinate 548,337 of CAWAUX010000014.1, forward strand.
TGGATACGGATAGCCGCCGTAGGCATACGGATATGGTGCGTAGCCCGGAGGCGGAGGCGCATAGCCTGCGGGTCCGTAGCCCGAGGGGGGCGGCGGATAACGGCCATCCTGCGGGGCGGAACTGGCTTGTAGCTGGTTCGCCTCCTGATAGGAGACCGGCTGCACGGTTAGCTCACTGGCTAGATGGAAGGTGATCACCGATTCCGGAGGCACCACGCTGCGCGGGCCCGAGGTGGCTGCCGAAGCACCTAAACCAACACCGGCACCGGCGACCGCTCCGATGGCTGCGCCTGGGCCACCACCGGCAATGGCTCCGATGGCTGCACCTAGTGCGGTGGCGCCAACCGTGTTCGCAGCGGTGTAACCACCCTTGCCTGGGCTACTGGTGTCAAATAAGTCGGTTGCCAGAGCGTAGGAGTTGCCGCCCAGATTCAAGTTGATCAGTTGGAGCGTGATACTTGCTCCGCCCTTCAACTCGCCCGGTTTCTTGACATCCACGATCCGCCCGGTGACCTGGGCGCCACGGGGAATCGCCAGTACGTTGCCGCGATACACGCTCTGGGCGACCGTACCCTGGAAATATTCTCCCGGCTTCACTTTCTTCGAATCCAGGGGTTCACTGGTGCGGATAGCCAGCAGCATGCCCTTGCTTAAGGTGACTGGACCGGAAGGCGGGGCAGGCGGCGCCTGCATTGAGGTTTGCGGAGCCTGGTTGCCGTTGTACCCGTTGGGTTGGTTTTGGCCAGGCTGATAGGCAGGGCGCGGAGGCTGTCCGTAGCCGACTCCTGGTGAGGCCGGCGGAGCAGAAGGCGCCGCTTGGCCGGGATATTGCGGCGGCCCCTGGTCGGCTCCCTGGTTCGGGTCCTGCGCCGTATTATCCTGCGCCGGGATCTGTCCATTTTGTGCATCGGGTGGCGGCCCGGCCGGACCCCAGTCACCCTGCTGGCCCGGGGCCGGAGTCTGTTGGGCGGTAGCGCCGCTCTGCTGCTGCTGCGCTACCAAGGCAGGAGCCAGTACGAGGCTTGCGCCTAACGCCCCAGAAAGCAGCCATGGCAAACGATTTGTTCCTATTGAGTTCATATCTTTGTAACCCCCTTGCCCAGGCTGGACGCCCGATCCGCCGCCAAGGCTTAACTGCATAGACGGCGTATCGCGCAGTCCGTCACAGGTGTTAACCCAACCTCGCGGCAAAAGTTACTTCTGCTGCTGCGCCACGACACCGCGGGAAGGTTACAACAAGGTGGACAAAAAGCGATATTCATCTTTCGTTCTTGCACAATTCTTGGGACATTAAACTTCCCGCCGGACGACTGTTTCATGATTGCGGCAACCATGGCCAACCATCGTCACGTTGCGGGTTCCAGCTTCGCGGCACCATTCTCCGTTTTGATGCCTCCGGCGGCTCCCACGGTTTCACTTGGGGGCACACTCGGACGGTACCGGATTCGCCTGGCTAAGGACGGGAGCGATCGGCTGGCTGCCTGCCGGCTCCGCTTCAACGTTTTCAATGTGGAGATGGGAGAAGGCTTGTCAGCTTCCTACTCGACCGGCCTCGACCGCGACCGCTTCGACGCGGTTTGCGATCACCTGATCGTCGAAAATCAGGAGGATGGACGGGTGGTGGGGACGTACCGGATGCAATCCGGGCTTACCGCCGCCGCGGGCTTTGGCTACTACAGCGCCCAGGAGTTCGAGTTCGCCCCGTACGAGTGCATACGTGAGCAGGTACTGGAGCTGGGCCGAGCTTCGATCGACCGCGAACACCGCTCGAGCGAGGTGCTGACCCTGCTGTGGCGGGGGATTGCCCAATACGCCAAACACTATGGGCTCCGCTATCTGATTGGGTGCTCTTCCCTGAACTCCACAGATCCTCTGGCGGGTTGGAGCCTCTATCAAGCACTCGGGTCGCAGCTGATTTCTTCCGAATACTTCACTATTCCTACCGCGGCTTATGCGCTTCCCTACAGTGAAGGGGATCCCGCAGTGCCGGTCAAGCTGCCCAAGCTACTTAGAACCTACCTTGGCGTGGGGGCAAGGATTTGCGGACCACCGGCGTGGGATCGCGCATTCGGCACCATCGACTTTCTTACGCTTTTGGACCTGGAGCAGATCACCCCGGCGGCGCGCAGCCGCTTCCTGGTGGATTGATGCCGCGAAGCTTCCGTGGCGCGGTGCGGCTGGCTATTCTCTTCAGTTCCCTGCTCGAGGTTTTGGGGCGATTTGTTTTCATTTACCTGGTGGGCGGTGGCCGGGTTAGCAGGGTCCGGCGGGCGGCCTGGCTGCACGCTTCCTGCGCCCGCATCAGCAGGCGGCTTTGCCTCTTGCCGGAGGTCTCCGGAGGCTCGGCCGGCTCCTGCCTCACTGTCTCCAACCATCTGACGTACCTCGACATACTGGTCTATGGCGCGGTCCGCCCATTCGTCTTCGTGGCCAAGTCGGAGGTGCGGCGGTGGCCGCTTCTCGGCACCCTGGCCAAGGTGGGGGGCACCATCTTCGTCGACCGCAGCCGCGGTCTGCAGGTTGCCGAGGCCAGCCGGCAGATCGAGCAGGGCTTGCGCGACGGATTAGCGGTGCTGGTATTTCCCGAAGGCACCAGCTCGGACGGCCGCGAGGTGCTGCCCTTTCGATCGCCACTCTTTGAGCCTGCGATACGGGCCGGCGCCAGCGTCACGGCAGCGGCGATTCGCTACCACGCCGCGGACGCCGCCGAGAGCGAGGTGACCTACTGGGGCGAGATGGTCTTTGTTCCGCATCTGTTTCGTACTCTGTGCGTTCGGGACCTCACGGCCGAGATCCGCTTCGATTCCCCGTGGCGGTTCTCCGACCGCAAGACCGCGGCACGCGTGGCGTGGCTAAAGGTGCATGGGTTGCGCGCCGGAGAGGCTAGGGTCTCGACGCTAGTGGAAACCCACTCAAGCCCCACAGCGGGGTTTGAATGGGGCACCCAGCGTGGTTTGAGACGTTGAAGATATGCATGTATTCGTGGTAGACATGCTTTCATGCCTGCCACCACTGAAAACCACCTCCACCTGAGTGCGATCGCCCCCCATATCATTCAATCGGAGATTCGCTCCATGACGGTGGAGTGCGACGCCGCCGGGGGCGTAAACCTGGCCCAGGGAGTGTGCGATACCCCGCTCCCCACGGTGGTGGAAGAGGCCGCTATACAAGCGATCCGCGATGGGTACAACATTTATACCCGTATGGACGGGATTACCGTGCTGCGGCAGGCCATCGCAGAGAAATTCGAACGCCATAATGGGCTGGTTGTCGATCCGGACAAGGAGGTTCTGGTTACTTCGGGAGCGACCGGAGCCATGTCCTCTGCCTGCATGGCGCTGCTGGATCCTGGCGACGAGGTAATCCTGTTCGAACCGTTTTACGGATACCACTACAGCACTCTGCAGTCCATTCGGGCGGTGCCGGTGGTGGTGCCGCTCGTCCCGGAGACCTGGGAGATCGACTTCGATCGTCTGCGCGCAGCGATCACGCCCCGCACTCGGGCCCTGGCGATCAATAGCCCGGGTAATCCCTGTGGCAAAGTGTTCAACCGCGCAGAACTCGAAGCAATTGCTGCCCTGGCCATCGAGCATGACCTGTTCGTGCTGACGGACGAGATCTATGAGTACTTTATCTACGACGGTCAGTCGCACATCAGCCCGGCGACGATTCCCGGGATGGCGGAACGTACGATTACGATTAACGGGTTTTCCAAGACCTTCAGCATGACCGGGTGGCGGGTGGGGTACATGGCCGCCAGCAGCAAGTGGATGCCTGCCATCGGGTACTTCCATGATCTGCAATACGTGTGCACGCCTTCGCCGTTCCAGTACGCCGCGGCCGCCGGACTTCGCGCCCTGCCGGACAGCTTCTATCACGGGCTGGCGACTGAGTACCAGGAGAAGAGAGACCAGATCTGCGACGCGCTGGCGGCCGCAGGCATGACTCCCGCGGTGCCGGCAGGGGCCTACTATGTGCTGGCCGATGCCAGCCGGGTGGAAGGAGAACGGGCCAGCGTGAAGGCTCGGAACCTGCTTCGGGCTACTGGGGTGGGGGCGGTCGCAGGATCGGCCTTCTATGAGGGCGGGCGGGGGGAAAATGTCCTCCGGTTCTGCTTTGCCAAGCAGGCGTCGGAGTTGGATAGGGCTTGCACGGCTTTGCGCGCCTTTGGGGTGTAGTTGCGTTGCGGCCTAAGGAGTAAACCGCAGGTCGCTCGGCTGCGCTCGGAGGCTGTGACTTTATTGACTTCTCGCCCTTCTGTCCATCCGATCTAACCGCCCCTAATAATCCGCCGCACGCACTCAAGCCAAGACAAGACCTGCCACGCCCTGCCGGGTTTCCCACAGTCCCGGTGGCCTGCGCCTGAGCTGCCCGCTCATCGCTATCTGCCTGGAAATGAAACAGATACGCCAAAATTTTCCTTTCCGGGCGAGAAAATGCTACAGAGTGAATCTATTTGGTGAAGCCAAGCATCAGATACCTTGACAACACTAGACTCAAGTGCGAGTCTAAATTCACAAACTCGCACACGAGTTAACTGTCCAGCAGGAGCAGCGAAGCAATGGCAAAGATTATAGGCATCGATTTAGGCACTACGAACTCAGTGGTGGCAGTGATGGAGGGCGGGGAGCCCAAGGTCATACCTAATGAAGAGGGTGGCCGGACAACCCCGTCCGTCGTCGGGTTTACCAAGAGCGGAGAGCGGTTGGTAGGGCAAGTGGCGAAGCGCCAGGCGATTACCAACCCGGAGAACACAATTTATTCGATCAAGCGTTTCATGGGCCGCCGCGCGAACGAGGTGACCGATGAGATGAAGATGGTGCCCTACAAAGTAAAGGCACAAGGCGACCATGTCGTGGTCGTGGCGCAGGGTAAGGAATATACCCCGCCCGAAATTTCGGCAATGATTCTTCAGAAGCTGAAAAAGGCGGCGGAAGATTATCTGGGGACGACAGTCACCGAAGCGGTCATCACCGTGCCTGCGTATTTCAATGATGCGCAGCGCCAGGCGACCAAAGACGCGGGCAAGATTGCCGGCCTGGATGTAAAGCGTATCGTCAACGAGCCCACCGCGGCGGCGTTGGCCTACGGGTTGGATAAGAAGAAGGACGAGACGATCATCGTCTATGACTTCGGCGGCGGAACCTTTGATGTGTCCGTGCTTGAAGTAGGCGAAGGCGTGATTGAGGTGAAGTCGACCAATGGGGATACCCACCTGGGCGGCGACAACCTCGACCAACGCATCGTGGATTGGTTGATCGACGAGTTCAAGAAAGATGAGCAACTGGATCTGCGGGCCAAGGGCAACGAGATGGCTCTGCAGCGCCTGAAGGATGCGGCAGAAAAAGCCAAGATCGAGCTCTCGACCACTGTGGAGACGGAGATCAATCTGCCCTTCATCACGGCGGATGCTACCGGACCGAAGCACCTGGTCAAGAAGTTGACCCGGGCCAAGCTGGAGCAGTTAGTGGAAGACCTGTTGCAGCGCTCCATCGAGCCTTGCAAGAAGGCTATGGCCGATGCGCAGATGGATTCCAGCAAGATCGACGAAGTGGTGCTGGTGGGCGGACAGACACGCATGCCGCGTATCCAGCAAATCGTGAAGGATCTCTTCGGCAAGGAACCGCACAAGGGTGTGAACCCGGACGAAGTGGTGGCGATTGGCGCCGCGGTCCAGGCGGGCGTACTGGCCGGCGAAGTCACCGACCTGTTGCTGCTGGATGTGACGCCGTTGACCCTGGCCATTGAAACTCTGGGCGGAGTGGCGACCAAGATGATTGGGCGCAACACGACGATCCCGACCAAGAAGACGGAGACGTTTTCGACGGCGGCCGACAGCCAGACGGAAGTGGAAGTCCATGTGTTGCAGGGCGAGCGCCCGATGGCAGCGCAGAACCGGACGTTGGGCAAGTTCAAGCTGAGTGGAATTCCTCCGGCTCCGCGTGGAGTGCCCCAGGTTGAGGTGACTTTTGATATCGACGCTAACGGCATCCTTAACGTAACCGCGAAGGATAACGCTACGGGCAAGGACCAGAAGATCACTATCACGTCTTCTTCGGGTCTAAGTAAGGAAGAGGTGGATCGCATGGCGAAAGAAGCCGAAGCGCACGCCTCCGAAGACCAGACGAAGCGCGAAGAGGTTGAGGCGCGCAATTCGCTCGATAACATGACGTACAACGTCGAGAAGATGCTGAAGGATAACGGCGACAAGGTTTCCGGCAGCGAGAAGAGCGACGTTGAGGCAGCGCTGACCCAAGCTCGTACGGCGCTGCAGGGCACCTCAAGCGCGTCGGAACTAAACGCAGCGCGGGAGAAATTGACCGCGGCTTCGCACAAGCTGGCCGAGGCGATGTACAAAGCGAACGCTTCTTCCGGAGCTACGGGTGACGCCGCGGCCGGAACCCCCGCAGAGGGCGAGAAGAAGGAAGAAGGCGTGATCGACGCCGAGTACGTGGACGTGGCAGACAAGAAGTAATGACGCAGGAAAGGCAACGGAAGGGTCCGTTGCTGCTCTCAGTCAATTACACGGCACGGGGCGCTCAACCGCTGAGAGCGCCCCGCGCATTTCCAAGTACCAAGCAGGCGGAAGGCAGGGCGATATGACTGAGACGATGTGGAAATTTGAGCAGCTGCGAGCGGGAAAGATCTATAACCAGGTCATGTTCAATACTCGCGAAGAAGCTGAGAGCTTCGCCGCGCAGATGAATCGGGTAGAACCCGATCTGTTCTGGCGAATCGAGCCGGTAGAAGCCCGGTTGTGGTGGAACTAACCTGAATCCCGGGTCGCCACATGGCGACCCGGCGTTATTTTTAACCTGATTGAAGTGAACCAACGAAGACATGGCGACTACACCAACCAAAGATTATTACGCGGTTCTGGGAGTCAAGAAGACCGCTACCGCGGACGACATTCGCAAGGCCTTTCGCAAGCTCGCGCGTAAACACCATCCCGACGTGAATCCCGGGGATAAGAAGGCAGAAGAGAAGTTCAAGGAAATATCGGAAGCCAACGATGTACTGAGCGATGAGAAGAAACGGAAAGTCTACGATGCGTTAGGCTACTACTCCGATCAGATTGATCCTGCTGCGGCGGAAGCGGCGGCGCGGGGCGGCTATGGCTTTCCTGGCGGAGGACCTGCCGGAGGCTCAAGCCGGCAGCCTGGTGGGGGACGTGGGGTGCCTGATTTTGGCGGCTTCGACTTCTCCGATTACGCGACCACCGGCCATCCCGGCGAAGCTGGGGGCGGGAACGCAGGGTCCAGCTGGGGCAGCTTCCGGGACATCTTCTCCGGGGTTTTTTCCCAGGGCCAGAGGCAGCAGGGGCCGCAGGCGGGCACCGATCTCGAATACCAGATTACGGTCGATTTCTGGACGGCGATCCGGGGCGGCGTAGCGAAGCTGCAGGTGGTGCGGCAGGAGGTTTGCCCCACCTGTAAAGGAAAGCCATCCACTGGCGGAGGTACGTGCCCGGAATGCCAGGGCGCCGGCCAAGTGACCCAGATGGGGGGCCGGATGAAGTTCAAGATTGCGTGTCCCCGCTGCGGCGGGCACGGGCAAGCTGGACAACGAGTGTGCGACCTGCCAGGGCGAGGGGACGGTAAGCCGAACCGAGGTGGTCGAGGTCCGGATCAAGCCCGGTACCCGGGACGGCCAGCGGATACGGCTGGCAGGCAAAGGGAATGCCGGGGTGAACGGCGGACCTGCGGGCGATCTTTACCTGATTATCAAGATCGATAGCCATCCTGTATTCACACGAGCGGGCGATGATATTCAGATCGTGATTCCGGTCACGGTGCCGGAAGCGGCGCTGGGAGCCAAGATCGAGGTGCCCACCATCGATGGCCGGGCGCAGTTGAAGATACCGCCGGGTACGCAGAGCGGGCAAAAGCTGCGCATGCGCGGCAAAGGGGTTCCTTCGGCGACCCACGACGGGGTGCGGGGCGACCAGATTGTTACCGTGGAGATGGTCATGCCACCGCTGCGGGACGAGCGGTCGAAGGAGATTTTGCGGGAGTTTGCCAAACTGAATCCAGAGGATCCCAGAGAGGCTACCTTCGCAGGAGTTTGACTGAACTGAAGCAGAGGCACGAGAACCAAAATGCCCACCAAGCGTAAATCCAAAGGCGCATACATGATCTCGGCGGTGGCCGAGATGTACGAGATCCACCCGCAGACACTGCGGCTTTATGAGCGCGAAGGGCTATTGCAGCCCTCGCGCACCGTGGGCAACACACGTCTGTATACGGACGAAGACCTGGAGCGACTGGAGTTCATTCTCAACCTGGCGCGCGAGCTGGGCGTGAACATTGCCGGGATCGCCATTATTCTGCAGATGCGGGAGCGCATGGAAGAGATGAATCGACAGATGCAGGATTTCGTCGAGTACGTGCGCACCGAAATGCTTACCAAGATGCAGCAGGGCATGCCCGCCAGCGAAGGGGCCATTGTCGCCCTGCGGCGTCCGGTGGCCGTCCCCACGGTTACGCGCAAGCGCTGAAGATACTTGTTTCAAGACGCTTTAGGGGGCAAAGTGTACTCTAAAGGGGGCCCGGGGGGTGGTTCCCCTGAGTTCAGGGTTGGCTGCAAGGCATGATGAGTTTTCTGCTCGTAGTTAGCATCATCGGCATCCTTACTTCCACGGTGTACGCCCTTTTAGTCGTTGCGGGCGCCGTGCGCCTGGCTGCGCGCCGGCGCAAGGTGCTGCCGGCTCCGTTTACCCCGCCCGTTAGCCTGCTCAAGCCGTTGCACGGATCGGAACCCGACCTCGCATCTCATCTGCAAAGCTTCTTTGAACAGGAGTATCCCCAGTTCGAGATTATTTTTTGCGCCCGTAGCGAACAGGACCCGGGGCTGGAGATCGCCCGGCAGGTCGCGGCCCGCTATCCTGCGATTCGATCCAAGTTCCTGTGCAGCGGCAATGCCCCGTATGCCAATGCCAAAGTCTGGTCACTGGAACGGATGCAGAGCGCGGCGGCACACAGATTTTTCGTGGTCAGCGACAGCGATGTTTCGGTGACCCCCGGTTATCTGCGGGCAGTGATGGCGCCGTTCGCCGATGAGCGTGTGGGCATGGTGACCTGCCTATACCGAGGCGTTGCGGGCAACAGCTTCTGGTCACAGCTGGAAGCAGTCGGGATGTCGGTTGAAATGTCCGCCGGAGTGCTGGTAGCGGAGATGCTGGAGGGCATGAAGTTTGCCCTGGGGCCGACGATGGTGGTGCGGCGCGACAGCCTCGATGAGGCGGGAGGATTTCGGGCCGTGGGGCCGTATCACGCGGACGACTTTATGCTGGGGAACCTGATTTCGGCGAGCGGACTGCGGGTGGAGTTGTCCACGCACACGATTGAGCATCACGTATTGAATTCGTCTTTCCTGGCTTCGGTGCTGCACCAGATCCGGTGGATGAAAAGCACGCGCTTCTCCCGCCCCAAGGGACATTTTGGGACGGCGCTGACTTTCAGCATGCCATACGGGTTGGTGGCCGCTGGGGTGGCACTGTCCTTCCACCGTCCGCTGCTGGGCGCCATGCTGCTGTTGTGGAGTTGGGCCTCGCGGGCGGCACTGGGCGCGTTGGTGGGACGGCTGGTGGTCGGAGAGCCCCGGTTGTTCAGGAGTGCGCTTCTGTATCCCCTGCGCGATCTGCTGGGCTTTTGCTACTGGGTAGCAAGTTACGTCAGCAAGCAGGTGCAGTGGCGCGGAGAGGTCTATAACCTGCTGCAGGATGGGTTCATGCGGAATGATTCCCAAACCGCCGAGCGTGAGCCCGAAGCGATTCTTACTATGTAGTTGGTGCCCATTCCCACCCAGGACTCACGTCTTGGGCTACTCTCAGCCGTCCCTTCGGGACTGATTCGTTTCCTCATTCCCTACTTACGATGTGGTTGGCTGGTCTTCGACGACTCTGGGGATAGAAATTGGATCCCCGCCACCAGGGCTTCTCAATCGACATACCAGAGCGTTCCCGCGGGTTTGAAAACCCGCTCCCCCGGACTGAAAGTCCGGGGCTGGCACAGTTCGAATGAAGTTCGTCTCCAGACAACAACAGGTTTTTCCGCAACCCCTAAAGTCCGCGGCTGGCACAGTTGAAGCCGCAGTTGGGCTCGCCAAACCCTCCAGAGCGCGGCAGCCCTAAGCCTCGTCCGGCCTTTTTGTACTGTGTTTATAACGGACGGTCGGTGTAGAGGGCCTGGTCGTAAAGTTCCTGCAGGAGGTAGGCTCGCTTTCCCAGTAGGCCGGCCACACGGGCTCGGTCTTCTCCCGGCACAAAGAGGAATCTGCGCGGCCCATTTCCCCAGAGCGCGAGCAAATCGTCGTCACTGATCAGCACGTGCGGCGCATCAGGATAATTCGAGCCCCAGAGCATCGAGCTCACCCTTCCATTCACCAGTAAAGCCTGCCGTTCCGTGTAGAAAAGCAACGAAGAACCGTGGGCCACATCGCCATACAGGATGAGCGTGGCATCGCTACCCTTTTTGGCGATGTGGTTGATGGTGTCAGCCATGGCGCGGGAGGAGAGCATGGGCTCAAAGCGCACCAGGGCAATATGCGCGGCGATGAGAAAGACAGCGGAGGTGAAGGCGACGCTGACCGTGGCCTCGAAATGGTGACGCTGGCGGCGCAAAATCCAGGCGACCAGCGGGCCCAGCAATAGGCCGGCAGCGGCCAGACCCGCCGGCAAGCGAAGCGCCGCAAAGGATGGTCCGGTGAGATCGAAGAGATGCGACATGGAAAGCGTGTAACCAGCGACGTCGCGATGGGCCAGCAGCGCGCCGATGTCGCAGCGGAGGGCAGGGAGCGTGAGGACCATAGGCCGTAACCAAGCGCGACCGCGGCAACGATACCGATCAGGGCAAGTGCCGCATGGCCTCCGATAAGCCACTTACTCACCCCAGCGGGTTCGCCTTCCTCGCTGGCCAGAGCCCCGGCAGTGAGCAGTAGCAAGGGGAAATAAACGGGATAGGTGTAGTACTCCTGGTTGGTGGAAAGGGAGAAAAAGACCAGGATCACAGCAGCGTAGATGGCAAGCAGCCAGATGGTTCGGCTGCGAAAGCGAGCGGTGCGCGCCGCAACTGAATAGGGAGCAGGGCGCACACTACGCATCCATCGGGTTCGAGAGATCCATGCCCGCCGGACAACTACCGGCAGATAGATGCTCCAGGGAAAGAGCCAGACCAGGTGCAGGCTCCAATAGAGAACAAAGGGAAGTTTGTTGTAGTCAACGGGATAACGCCGGCCCAGAAAGCGCAGCACCTGCTCGTTGATGAAGTAGAAATAAAAGAAGCCGTGCACGTTGCCCGGGCTGGGAATGTTGCCCATGGGGTGACCTGCACCGGGATTGCGCAATCCGGCAAGGATGTGCCAAGGCGCGGCGATGGCAAGGAAGAGCAGAACGCCGGAGAACAGGCGGAATTGACGCCAGCGGCGCCAATCGCCGGTAAGCCACAGGTAGGGCACGGCGGCGGCAAAAAAGAAGACCGGGGCAACCAACCCCTTGGCCAGCATGGCCAGCGCCAAAGCGGCCCAGGTCAGGTAAAAGCGGTGAGGTTTGTCATCCTCGAGCCCAACGAGAAAATTGTAGAGAGCAAAGGCCAGCAGGAGGGTAAGCAGGACTTCGGGGATGAAGATGCGGGTGAATAGAAAAACTCCCACGCTGGTCAGAACGCTGAGGGCGGCATAGAACGCGGCACGGTCGCCGTAAGCGCGGCGGCCCCAAATCCAAGCCAAAATGGCCAGGCCAAGCACGGCCAGGGTCAGGGGCAGATGGGTGGCAAATACGTTGTATCCGAAGAGGTGGTAGTCGACTGCAGCCAACCAATACGGCAAGGGCGGCTTCTCCAGGTAGCGGACGCCGTCCACCTTCAAGGTGACCCAGTCGCCGCTGCGCGCCATATGCTGGGCAGCGACGGCGTGGGTGGCGTCGGCGTCGTCTAATAAAGAAGGCGCGAAGAGGGCGGCCAAATGGACTGCGGCAAAGACCAGCAGCAGCAGCGTCCAGGCTCGCACTGGAGTAAGGTTAAAGGTATTCTCGGGAGGCGCCTCGAGAGAAAGAGCGAAGTGATTCGACATGGTTGCTAAACGCGGGGTACGCAAGCTGCAGGATACCAGCCGCCCGGCTCAGGAGGCGGCGGCGCGTCTGCTGCCAGTTGCCGGGGATTCCCGCGCCCGGCGCAAATCGAGTCCCAGGGGGATTCCGGGCCTGGCGGACGCTTTCAACGCTGTGGTCGCGCAAGCCGCCGAGGACGCAGACCCGACAGCGGTGCATCGGGTGAGGACTGGATCGCGCCGTCTGCAGGCGACAGTAGAGGCCACGCTACGCGAAGGCGGCGCGGCGGCCGAGGGGTTGCAGCGGCCTGCACGCGCATGGCTGCGCGAGCTTAAGCGGATTCGCCGCGCGGCCGGAGCCGTGCGCGATCTGGATGTGCAGCGCAAGATCCTGGAGCAGTGGGCCGGCCAACAGGCGCCTGCACAGGACGCGGTGGAGGCGAGCCCGCTGGCAAAGCAGGCCGAACAGCTCGATGCATGGCTCAAAGGCGAGCGTAAACACCTGGCACATGGTATGCAGAAGCAGATCAGAAAAAGGCAGCATAGGCTGGCCAAAGGACAGAACGAATTCTTTAGTGCGATGACCCGCGTGCCTCTGGCCAGAGCGAAGGCTCCACGTTCGGCCGATGCGGTGGCACTGGAGGACTTTGTGCGGGCGACCGACGCCATGCCGTTGCTCCACACGGAGAACCTGCACGACTTTCGCAAGGCGACCAAGAAGGCGCGCTACGTGGCCGAAGCGGGCGCAGAGGACCAGAAGTATAGTGGCGTGGCCAAGGCGCTGCAGCGAGTGCAGGATGCAATCGGCGAATGGCACGACTGGTTATGCCTGGGAGAAGAAGCCAAGGCGGCCCTGGGGCAGGATGCCCCGGAACTGACGGCCGCTTTAAGAGGCGAAATCGAGCGCCATTTTGCAGCAGCGTTAGAAACAACGCAAAGCATCCGCGGCCGGCTGTTGGGAGAGTGGATGGCGGCCCACTCGCCTGGTAAACGCCCACCCACCTCAATGACGCTGGGCGACCGGCGCATTGCTTCCCGCCAACGATCCGCTTGAAGATAATGTAAGAGAAGTGGTGTATCTTGCATTCCAGACAGCAACATCCTTTTGCCAGGTAAAACTCCCCCAAAGATGCAGACGTACGCAGCAATTGACATTGGTTCCAACTCCTGCCGGTTAAAGATCGCACGAGTCCATCAACACGAGCTGAAAGTGCTGCACGAAGACCGCGAGGTAACGCGGCTGGGCGAGAGCGTGTTCGAAAGCGGAGTGGTCTCACCCGAAGCCATGGCGAGCACATTACTGGCGCTGAAGCGTTTTTATCGAACAGTTAAGTTGCATGCCGCCGACCGGGTGCGGGCGGTAGCCACCTCTGCGTTACGCGACGCGCGCAATGCGCAGGCCTTTACCGCCTGGGTCAAATCCGAGACCGGTTGGGAAGTGGAGATTATCTCCGGGCTGGAAGAAGCGCGCCTGATCCATCGTGGGGTGATGGGTGAGCCCGGCACGCAAGGCAGATGCCTGCTCATCGACGTGGGCGGCGGGAGTTGCGAGATCACCCTTTCGGAGCGGAAGCGGATCCGGGAAACGGTTAGCCTGCCTCTGGGCGCGGTCCGACTGACCAAGGAATTTGTTCCCGGCGATCCACCGACGGAGGAAGAGCTGGCGCGGCTGAAGCAATTTATTGCGCGCGAGCTGCGCAAGGCGGAGCGGCGTTTTGGGGCTCTGCGCGTTTCGCTGGTGATTGCCACCTCAGGCACTGCGGCTGCGCTCACAGAAGCCAGCCAGACGATGCGCAAGAGCAAGGCGGCAGGGGCGGCCCGCGTGACCAGAGGCAAACCTCTGGCGGATACACGCAATGTGCGCCACCTGACCACCAAGCTGACAGGAATGACCAACGCCCAGCGCAGCAGCGTTCCCGGCATCGGGCCGAAACGGTCCGAGATCGTAGTTGCCGGCGCCCACGTCTACGCCGAACTGCTGGAGCGTTTCGCGCTGCCGGGATTCATTTACTCAACGCTGGGGCTGCGGGATGGGATCCTGACCCAGATGCTGGCCGAGCAGGACTCCAAGACAACCGCCCATCAGCAGTTCGAACGGGAGCGCTGGCAGGGGGTGCTGGCCACCTGCAAGCTCTATGGCGTCGACCCCAGACAGGCCGAGCCCGTACGCCAGCATGCACTGCAACTCTTCCGGGATCTGCAGACGGTGCATGAGTTACCGCCGGAGTACGGGTCGTGGCTGGAAGCGGCGGCCATGATGCGCGACGTGGGCAAGTTCATGAACTACCAGGGACACCATCGCCACGCGCAATACATCATTGCCAACTCCGAGCTATTCGGATTCACGCCGCCGCAACGGGCGATCATGTCGGCGATTGCGCGCTACCTGGGCAAGTCTCGCCCGGACGTGGCGGACCGCACCATGCGGTATATTCCGCCGGAGGATTTCACGCGGGTACAGCGGGCAGTGGTGCTGTTGCGCCTGGCGGTGGCGCTAAACCAGGACCGGGCCAGCGACGTGCTCAAAGTGACTCTGCGCGTGTATCCCAAGCGGGTGCTGATGGAACTGAGCCCGGGACGCACGGGGGCGGAACTGGAACTCTGGTCGCTGCGCAAAGAAGCGGACTACTTCCGGGAAGTCTTTCGCCGCGAGCTCTTCGCCGCGCTGGCATAGATCTGGCGCAGCATCCGCGAGTCCAAGAGGGAGATTAATTGTCCCGGGCGGCGGGTACAGTCGACGCGCGCAATCGCGCCCTTGCGCATCCGTATGCTGGCAGGTCTGGGCGAGCAGATCAGCGAACCGAGAAACTCGGGCAGGTTGGGGTTGTGGCCTACCACCAGAACGTTGTCAAAGGATGAAAGGGGCGCGATCAAAGCCTGGAAGCCGGCGACGGTGCCTGAAGGCGAGACCGCGTCCGTGATTTGAATTTTGCTGTCGTAAGCCACTTCTGTTCCCACCAGCGAGGCGGTTTGCAAGGCGCGCTTGAGCGGGCTGGAGAGGATCAAGTCGAATTGAATCCGCAAAGCGTTGAGGTACCTGGCAATGAGCAGGCACTGCTCCTTACCTTCTTTGTCGAGAGGACGCTTGGCGTCAATGGCGGGGTCTACGCGGCGGACACCCGCGCTCGCATGTCTAAGAATATAAAGGTTCATCGGGTTGGAATGTTCTTTCTCAAGCAGCCCATCGGCTGCGAACAAAGCCCCTCAGGGCGAGCAATTCGCCAGAGCGATCATCTGATTCATGAGATTGTAACAATAGCCCGAGGGTAAGAGAAGTGGCCGTCAATAGACCGGCGCGGGCGTTGGCAGTGGATCGAGTGGAAGGCCTGGGTCGGGATCAGGCGGCGGAAGGGGTACCGGGTTGGGATCAGGGCCAGGGTCGGGCCCCGGACCCGGGTAAACATCGGGATCGCTTCCCTCAGCTAAAGCCGGACCTGTTTTCAATGAGTTACGCACCGACTGAAGAGTATGGGTTAGGACCATACTTACAAACTCAATTCCGCGTATTTGCTCTGCTGTCCCTTCGGAACTAGATTGGCGCCCCTTTCCAAGGGAAAAGGGGGATCGTGGGTAGTCCCGCAGACTCTTAAGGCCATACCCTGCAAAGACCGGCTGAAGACCGTACCCTTCAAAGACTCTCCGCAGCCACTGAGATTCCAGGAGAGGGGTTTTTTCGCTGCTCGTGATGTCCATCCGAGATGTGAGTGCGGAAGACGGCGGACAGTTGCCTCTACGTGCCTACGGTAATGGCACGCCATTGCGTGGAGGTGTCTCTGGGTCGCCGGGGGCGCTCCCCTGCTGTACGGGGTTGGGCGGTTCTTTCCCCGGGGTCGCTGCTTCTTTCGCGGGGGTGGCTGCTTCCTTTTCAGGGTTCGCGGCTTCCTTTTCGGGGGGAACGCCTCCCAGGGGGTATTTGGTTGCGTGGCGGTCGAGGATCGAGACCTTTGGCTCGTCCACCTTCGACGGTTCGACCGGGGGGACAAGCGGGTTCTCGGGTGACGGGCGCGGTGGCAAGAGTGCTGCAACCTCTGGATTGCCCCAGGGCTCGTGGCTCAGCTTTTGTACCAGTTCGCGCAAGGTGGGTTCAGACAAAGCGGCGAAAACTTCCGTGGAGGTCGCAACCGGCATCTCTTCCTCCACCATCGCGGCAATCTCCTCTACGGCCACGATGGGTGGATCGGCGATCAAGACCAGGGTGGCCTCAATTCCCCGCTGCCAGAACCGGCTCGCCAGCAGGAGAAAGAGCCCCAGCTGCGCCAGAAAGCAAGCGAGCCAGACCTGATGCGCGGGGACGAACTGCTTCCAGAGCAAGAGGCAGAGCGCCAGCGCGCCGACGCCGGCGATGCCGCTCAAAAAGAAACTGCCTACGATGCGGAAGAAATACTTCCCGAGCAAACGGAGCGCGGGCTGCAGCGCCCGTCGCACCCGGCGCTCGCCGTCCATGGCATTGCGCACGACGTAGACCTCGACCAGATCCCACCAGAGACGCACCACCAGGGCGACAAGCAGAATCACGATGCCGCTGATGGAGGAGTAAAGAAACATCTTGCGCTCGACATACACTGCGCCGAGGTGATCCAGCAAAAGGACGCGTGCGACGAGCAGAATGCCGAGAATGACCGCAGCGATGCAGCCGGCGAGAATCGCGGCGCGGATGAAACGCCAGAAATAGGCCACTCCACCGCGCAGTAAAACGGAAAGCCGCGCCGGCTCGGCCGAGACGTAGACAAAGATGGCGCCGGCGAAAAGAAAGAACAGCACGAGCAGTTGCAGGAGATTAAGCCAGAGCGGCGGTGTGGACCGCGGTGGAGATAAAGCTGGTGCTGTGGAGGTGGACGAGGAGCTCGCCCAGATAAGTGACGTCGACGGTGCCGGCGATCCTCTGCGCGGCCAGGCTGTGATCGAGGTAAGAGGTCAGCCCGGTGGCGAAGGGTATGCCGGCGAGCAGGGCAAAACCAAGATTGACCGCGTAAGCCCAAATGACAAAAGGCCAGTTGCGCAGGGCAAGTTGAAATCCCTGGGCGAGAAGGTTGGGTAGGGAGCAGTTGATCCGAGGTTTTGCGTCCCCGGGTGTTTGTAATTGGATTGTTGTGTTCACTCAGCCATGCCCTTCGGGAGTGCGCTCAAACCAGGAACGACAACCATTGCGTCAGCAGTTGCTGGGCGAAGACCCAGTAGTTGGTCAATTTGAACCGCGCCGTGCGGTCTGATCGCAGCGTGTAACTATTATTGAACGAGTTGACGTCCAGGAGGACATTCCGGTCCGGGTCGATCTGGGCGTATACCGCCCGCGAAGGTTTGTCCCAGGAGAAGCGGGTCCAGCGGTCTTTGCCGTCCCACGCGACTTGCTCCTTCGAACCGTCTTCAAATCCTACTTCAAGCTTCACCGGGAAAAGGAAGGTGCCCCTGCGGCGGACCATGACATCGGTGTGGTACGGGCCCTCTGCGTTGGCAGCTTCCCACCAATCGGCCGGGACCGGTGGTCAGCGAATCCACGGAGTAGTCGAGCACCTCAGTGCCGTAGACGGCCTGGGCGAAGTAGGGCTCCAGATCGGTGCGGCCGGATACTTCCTCCAGGGTCTGGAGAAAATCCGTTCCGGTGGGGTGGGTAAAGCGGTAGCGCTGGAAGTAGAGCGCGCAAGGCCTGACGGAGAGTGTCCTCCCCTAGCACCCCCTCCAGGGTGGTAAGCATGGTGGCGGTTTTGCCATAGGCAATGGCGCCGTAACTGGCTTCGCTGGCAAATTTCCAGCCCAGGCGCACGATCGGATCCTCGTCAGGGCGGTAGAGATAGAACACGCGCTCGTTCTCGATGTCGCTGCCGTAAAGGTTGCGTGCATTCATCACCGAAGTGTTCTGACCGAAGATCGAGCCCATTACTTTGGATTCGGTGTAGCTATTGATCCCTTCATCCAGCCAGGGCTCTTCGAATTCATTGGTGGCGACCATGCCGTACCAATACTGATGGCCGTACTCGTGGGCAACGGTCACTTCCAGGCCGTAGTAATCCCATGACGGCTCCCACCATTCCGCGTCGCCGGTGATCAGGGTCGGGTATTCCATGCCTCCGAACTGCGAGTCCGGCTCGGGATCGATGAGCGTGATTTGCGTGTAGGGATAAGGTCCGTACCACTCATCAAACTTCTGCATGCTTTGTTTCAGGACGGAGAGATAGCGATCGCTCTGATCGGCATGGGAGGCAAGGATCAGCGCGTGCAGTTTCACCGAGCCGAGACTGTTGACGAAGGTGTCGTCAACGACCTGAAAGTGTGGAGAGGCGGCCCAGGCGAAGTCGTGAATATCTTCGCCGCGAAAGCTGAGCGTCCTGGTGCCATCGGAGTTGGCCTGTTCGCCGGTCTGGATGCCGCTGGCGCCGACGATATAACGCTGAGGAAGCGTGAGGTTGACGTTGTAGGTGCCAAAGTCGGAGAAGAACTCGGTATCCGCGTGGTACTGATGGCAGTTCCACGCTCCGTGCCAAAGGACGCCGACTTTGGGAAACCACTGGGCGCCCATGATGAAGTCGCGTTTGTATCCACTGCGGGCAATGGAGATGGGGAATTTATCGTGAAAGGTGATTTGGAAACGAATGGCCTCGGTGGGAGCGAGCGGCTTGGGGAGGGTGATCTGCATCACCGTGTGGTCGTCTTGATTGCCATCGTCGGGGGCAGTGAAGCGCATGCTCTGGGAGAGGTCGCCATAGCCCTCGGCGGATATGCTCTTGATCTCGACGGCGCCCTGGTCTGCCTTCGCGTGGGGGATGTCGTTGCCATCGCGATGCGATTCCCTGGCAAAGGTGGATTGGGGCCGGAAAGCGTTGAGGTAGAGATGAAAAGGGATGGTGGAGACGGGCTGGTCGGAGGGATTGCGATACTCGATGATCTCCGTCGCATCCAGGGTTTTTGCGGTGGTGTCGACTTTGGCATCGATCCAGTAGGCCACCACACGCTGCGACAGCGGCTTGCCGTCAGGCGAATTGATCGCCGACACCTGTGCCGACGCGGACAGGGCAAGCAACAAGGAGCCGAAGGCCGCGGAAGATAGCGACAGCATGCGCAAGCGCGGGGAGGGCATGCGGCATTCTAGATCATTTTTGCGCGGGAATGGTGGGCAGCGACCAGACCTGAGAGCACAGGAGCCCAGCGAGATAACGGCGGTCATGATGGAGCACGAAACCCCGGCGGAGGAGTGCGGCAGCGTAATCCGGGAGGGCGCGCACAGGGAGCCCGGTAAGCAGACCGAAGGCGCGATAGAGCAAGCCGATGAGGCGTCCGGCGAGATAAGCGGTGAAGCATTGCGGGGAATGGCGAACTCGGAGATCACCCACTGCGCGCCCGGGCGAAGATGGGGAAGAATGCGATCGAAGAGCCGCTCCAGTTGAGGAGGAAAAAAGCAGTCGAGAAAGAAGTGGGAAACGACCAGGTCGTAGCTTCCGCTGGGATTCCATTCGAGAGCATCGGCTTGATGCAGACAAATGCGCTGGTGGGCTTGGGGACCGGCGCGCCGAATGCGGCGATCGAGAAGCCGCAGCATGGAGTGGCTGGAGTCGACGACATCCACGGTGAGGGTGGTATTGGCCGCCAACAGGCGGGCCAGGAAGCGTCCATCCCCATCGCCTAAGATCAACGCGCGTTGTGCGTCTGCCAGATGTGCAAGTTGCGCGGTGCGGCAGCGGCCGAGCCAGGGTCCAAAGCTCAGGTATTCAAGCCATCGGTAGGGGCGAGCGACGGGATCGAAATTAACAGCCAGGTCAGCGCGCAAAGGGGAAGAAGGCCAAGGGGGTGAGCAGGGCGGCGTCGGCGCAATGCGCAGGTGCAGCGGGGAGAAGTGGGTGCGGCGCGCGTCGAGTGCAATGAGCAGTCCGCTGCTGAGCAGGGCCGCTAGATAAACCGCCATCAGGCCACGCGAAGGCGCTAGCACGGCCGCGGCCAGGGAAAACAGCGCAATCATGGTTACGATTGGACGCAAGTGCAGGCTGGCCCAGCGGGTGGTGGAGTGAGGATTGCCGGCCTCCCACTTCTCGATGCTCACACAATTGGTCCAGCAAAGCAGGGCAAAGAAGAGGACGGCGGGCGCCAGCTGCTCTTTGCCTGTTGCTTGCCCGCCCAAGGCGCGACCAGGCGGGGACGGCGGTGGCAGCAGCGAAGAGAATCGGCCACTGCGAGTTCCTTGGGCAGCGCGTGGGTGCGATTGGTCCTGCGATGAACGGCGAAGAGATAAAGAAGGGCAAAGACTCCGATCCAGGAATCGTCGCGGAGTGCCTCGGGACGCATGCGGGTGAGGACGAACCAGGCTAATAGGACGACCATCAGCGAAGCTGCCCATAGAAAGGCGGTGCGATGACGGGCGTGAAAGTGATGGCGTTCCCGCAGATCGGCTTGGCGGGGGTGGAGTCCGTCGAGAATGCGGTCGGCGACGTAGAGCAACCAGGTGCCAAGGGCGAGGAACAGCGGCGGGAGGATGGGCAAGTGCAGATGCATGGCGACGAGAAGAACCATGCCCAGAGAGCGGCGACGGTGGGCGCGTCCAGGCTAAGAAGATGCCACCATTCAGCGAGATTGTAGAGACGGCTGCACCAAGGTTCAGTTTACTGCGGGGGAACTAACGGAACGGAGACCTTCGTGCCGGAACCGGGGCGCACCGCAGATCCCTCGGCTTCGCTCCTCCGGATTTCCTGTCGAGATTTGTGGCGTTGATGCACTTTATGCGCCTTTCTTTAGAGGACAAAGGGGAGGGCAGCGCCCTGCTCAACATTCGTTAGAAGGATGGACGGAGCCGCAGGTTAGCCGGCGGTATCCCACATCTCGCGAAAAACGAGCGAGATGTGGGGCACCCGAACGTTGGTTGCGGGTCTGACAGAACGATCGAGCTTTTGGCAGTCAGAGGGGTGGTTCGGACTACTTGCGGGCGGCTTTGCGGCGCTGTGGCTTGGCCGGGGCTGCGATCGGGCTCTGGTTCTGTCGCCATGGTCTCCGGCTCCCAGGCCGGCTCAGGAATACTGTCGATGCTGTCTCGCCCTTCGGCCAGACGGATGAAGAAGTCCTGGGCGCTGAAAGACTTGCCCTCAGGGGCGCGGACGCGCGGGTAGGTGCCGGCAGCCGTCTCCATGCGGGACTTGGCCGTGTCGGCCAGATAAGCGGCCAGGATTTCGTGGCGGATGCGATTGCGAATTTGCGCGTCGCGTATGGGGAAGACGACCTCGCAGCGTTCAAAGAGGTTGCGGGGCATCCAGTCGGCACTGCCACAATAGACTTCGTCCTCGCCGCCATTGGCAAAATAAAAGATGCGGCTGTGCTCGAGGAAACGGCCAACTACCGAGCGCACACGAATGTTCTCGCTTATCCCCGGGATCCCCGGACGAATGGAACTGATTCCGCGCACGATCAGGTCAATCTGCACGCCGGCCTTGGAAGCTTCGTAGAGGGCTTCAATCACTGCCTGCTCAAGCAGAGAATTCATCTTGGCGATAATGTGCGCGGGTCGGCCAGCCAAGGCGTGCTCGGCTTCGCGATGGATCATGCGGATGGTGCTCTCCGCCAAGGTCAGCGGCGCTACCAGCAGAGGAGCGTAATCGTCCGATTCAGAATGCGCAGTGAGGTAATTGAAGACACTGTGCACGCTGGCCGTGATCTCGGGGTCGGCCGTCAGCAGGCTGAGATCGGTGTAGAAACGGGCGGTGTTGGGGTTGTAGTTGCCCGTGCCGAGGTGCACATAACGGCGGGTAACGCCGTCCGGATCGTGGCGAATGAGCATGGCCAGCTTGCAGTGCGTCTTGAGTCCGACGATGCCATGGAAGACCTGGACACCGGCATCTTCCAGATTGCGCGCCCAGCGGATGTTCGAGGCTTCGTCGAAACGAGCCATCAGCTCCACCACGACCGTTACCTCCTTGGTTTGCGCAGCCTCGGTAAGGGCATGGAACATGGGCGAGTCGGAACTGGTGCGGTAAAGCGTCTGCTTCATGGAGACGACGCGCGGATCCTGCGAGCCCAACTGCACGAAATTGACCACGGCGTCATAGGAATCGTAGGGGTGGTGGAGCAGCAGGTCATGGTGACGGAGTTCGTCGAAAAGATCCTCAGAACGGCGGTTCAGGCGTAGCTCGCGGGGCAGAAAGTCTTTGAATTTGAGGTCAGGGCGAGGAGTATCGTACAGATTCATCAGGCGCGACAAGTTGACCGGCCCGTTGGTGGGGAAGACCTGGGAATCATCCAGCTCGAAATTCATGCGCAGGCGATCGACCACCTCGTTGTCGGCGCCTTCCTCGATTTCCAGGCGCACCGCGTCGCCTTTGCGGCGATTGTGCAACTCGGAACGCACACTGTCCAAGCAGGCTGCGTGATTCTTCTTCCTGGAAATAGAGATTGCTGTTACGGGTGACGCGAAAGGCGGCAGTGGAGAGGATTTCGTAACCGCGGTACATGCCGGCGGCGTTGTGCTCAATCAGGTCGTGGAGAAAGATGAAGTCGTGGGTTCCGGAGCTGGAGGGTAGGGGTACCAGGCGGGGGAGGGCCCGGGGCACGGTCAGCACGCCCAGTAATGCCCCGGTGGCGCCCTTGCGCTTGCGGCGTAGAAGCAGGGCCAGGCAAAGCGCCTTGTTCAAGACCCGGGGGAAAGGGTGGGCGGGATCGATGGTGATGGGCGTCAACAGCGGATCGACTTCGCGCTGGTAGTAGTCCAGGGCATGCGCCCGGGCGGTTTCGTCGACCTCACGCCACCCCAGCACGCGAACGCCGTTGGCATACAGCGAGGGGCGCAGATCTTCGGTCCAGCAGCGGTACTGATCGCGGACGAAGGCGTGCATGTCATGGACTACGTTATCCAGGGTCTGACGGGGGGTCAGGCCATTAAAGCCCGGTTCGGTGTACCCGTCTTCAATGCGCTGCATGATGCCGGCCACACGAATTTCGACAAACTCATCCAGGTTACTGGCGGTAATGGCCAGAAATTTGACCCTTTCGAGCAAAGGATTGCTCGGATCCTGGGCTTCTTCGAGGACACGGCGGTTAAAGCTCAGCCAGGATTCATCGCGGCCGATAAAGAGACTTTGTGGATCTTTGCTCACGATATCCATAGTGAGGGTTGGGACGGCCGGTTGTCTCTGTCTACCTTACTAAAGGGTGAGCAAAATGAATTGGCGATGAAAGTGTCAGTTTTTGGGGAATTTTTTTCACCGGACCAGCACTCGATTTGACGCCCGGAGAGGGGTTGCGGGAGGATGGAAGATGACAGAGCTATCGAAAGACCGAGTTCAAAAGGAGAAGCGCATGATGGAGCAGGATTGTAGCCAAGCGCCCGGGGCCAGCCTACTCATGGCCGAGGATACGGCTGTGCAGCTTTTTCAGATCGCGGCCCTGATGCTGGGGAACGAGCAAGAGGCGGTCTGCCTGGTAGAGGAAACAGTGGCCAAGGTGGAAACCGATCCTTGTGCCGAGGCCACGGTAGCCTACGCCGAGGCCCGGTCTCTGCTGGTGGACACCGCCGTGCGGCGGATGGCCGGGATGTACCCTGAGGCGTTTGCTGTGCCGGCTGCGGAGCCGGCCGATGCTGCCTCGTGCATTGAAACCGATGACCTGGGTGCGGCGGGTTTGAGCGGGGAGCAGTTCGGGGCGCTGTTTTCCGGCGCCGGCCGGGCAGGAATGCGGGAATGGCTGGACCGGCTGGCGCCCGCCTTGCGCGCGGTTTTTGTGCTGCGCGCTGTCGCTGGACAGGACAGTGAGCAGACCGCAGAGAGCCTTCGCCGGAGTGGGGCAAGGGGAGCCCAGGCATGGCGGCGAGACCAGGTGGGTACCGCGTATCGCCAGGCGCTGTGTTCCCTGGCCACCTGCCTGATCAGTTCGCATACCGCGCTCATGCCGGCCTGAGCGGGAGCAATTCAAGCCACAGGTCCAGACACATGAGCCGGCGGTATGATGACTACGTCCGTCATACCCAGCGTCTCTCCCGCAACCGGTGTGTTCCTGATCACCGGTGGGCCATCTTTTTGCATAATTAACAGGTTATCTCGCATCAGAGTGTGTGCTGTTGGTTTTCCGGGCCGTTAGGTTGCTTGCCGAGGTTGACTGAAGGATGAGACGTTACCGGGGTGTATTGCGGGGCATGGAGTGGCGATCACTCGTGATCCTCTTCAGCTTGAGCCTCATCCCGGCTACCTCCCTGGGGCAATTCACGAATCAATCCGAGCCTTCCGGGAATTCCAGTGCAAACTCTGTTCAGGCGACAGCCGGCGCAGGTGAATAGCAGCACCTATCAAGGCAGCATCGTAAAGCGCGCGCCGGTTCCAGGGGTTCTTCCGCTTTCGCTCGATGAGGCGATTCGCATGGGGCTGCAATACAACCTGGGCCTGGTGCTCTCCGGGGTCAACTCGGGATCGGCCGGTGCACAGCAGCTGCAGCAATTGCAGGCGCTGCTGCCTACCGTAAGTGCGTATGCCAAAGAATCGGACCAACAGGTGAACCTGCGGGCTGAGGGGCTCAATATTCCCGGCTTTCCAGCGGTGATCGGGCCCTATGCGTATACAGACATCCGGGGATCGGTGCAATGGTCGCTCTTAAACGTGTCGTCGCTGCGGAACTACCTGGCCTCAAAACATAACTTCGAAGGATCGAAACTCTCGATCGAGGATGCCAAGGACATGGTGGTGCTGACGGTCGGGAATGCGTACCTGCTGTGCATCGCCGACGCGTCGCGGGTGCAATCGGCACAGGCCCAGGTAAACACCTCGAAGATATCGCTCGACCAGGCGGTGGCCAACCACCAGGCGGGGACGGCTCCCCTGCTGGACGAGCTACGCGCCCGGGTGGATTATCAGACGCAACAGCAGACTTTGATCAGTGCGCAAAATCAATATGAGAAAGACAAGATTGCTTTGGCGCGCGCCATTGGGCTGCCACTGGAACAAAGCTACGAATTGAGCGACCAGGCGCCTTTCAAGGCGCTGGATAATCTGGACCCAAATGCCGCAGTGCAGCAAGGGCTAGCCCATCGCCGTGACTTGCAGGCGCTGCAGCAGCAGGTGGAGGGCGCGAAAGCTTCACGGTCCGCAGCTACCGCCGAACGTTACCCGACGATCAGCTTTTCCGGGGACTACGGGGTGATTGGGCCGACGCTGGGCCATTCCAATGGAACCTTTGACGCCGTGGGCACGGCCACCGTGCCGCTCTATGAAGAGGCGAAGTTACGCGGCGATGCGCGGAGCGCGCAAGCCCAACTGGAACAGAAACAGGCACAGTTGAACGACCTGCGGGGTCAAATCAGCGCTGACGTGCGCGACAGCATTCTCGACATTCAGGCGGCGGCCAAACAGGTTGCCGTTTCGCACAGCAACGTAGAATTGGCGACCGAGGCGTTGAGCGAGGCGCAACAACGCTATGCGGCGGGCGTGGCCGATAATCTTGCGGTATCGCAAGCCCAGGCATCGATGGCGCAGGCGGATGACCAGTATGTCTCCAGCCTGTACCAGCACAATGTGGCGAAGCTGTCTCTTGCCCGTGCGCTGGGCATTGCGCAGACAAATTACAAGGATTACGTGGGAGGAAAGTAGCGGTGGCGGAACAGAATCCGGAATCAGGCCGTGCAAGTACCGTCGAAGAGGGTCCCGAGGCTGGCAACAACGACCAGCAGGATCTGGACAGTCCTCCGCGGAAAAAGGGACAGCGCCGGTTCATCGTCATCGGCGTGGTCGCGGTTCTTATCGTGGGCGCGCTGCTATTTTGGTGGCACTCCACGTATTACGAAGATACCGACGACGCACAGGTGGATGGTCACCTGATACAGATCAGCGCCCGGGTTGCGGGGCAGGTGATCAAAGTCAACGTGGATCAGAACCAGTATGTTCAGGCCGGTACTTTGATTGCCGAGATCGATCCCAAGGACTTCGAGGTCGCGGTGCAGCAGGATGAGGCCAGCCTGGAGAGTGCCGAGGCCAACTATGAAGCGGTGCGGGTCAATGTACCGGTGATCGGGATTAATACCAGTTCGACCCTGCAGTCGGCTTCCTCCGGCGTACGAACCTCGGACGCGACAGTGCAGCAGTCGCAGCGTCAGTTGGAAGCGGCGCAGGCGCAGGTGGCGCAGGCGGAGGCGAACAACATCAAAGCGCAACTGGATCTGAAGCGCTATACGCCGTTGGTGGAAAAAGACGTTATCTCGAAACAGCAGTTCGACGCCACCGTAGCGACCGCGGATGCATCCAAAGCGGCGCTGCTGGGAGCGAAGGCAAGCGAGATTGCCGCGGAAGACGCGGTGCGCATTGCCCGCGACCGGGTGGTGCAGTCGCAGGCGGAGTTGAAAACTGCGCAAACTGCTCCGGACCAGGTAAAGATTCAGAAGGCCAAAGCGGACCAGGCGGCGGCCCAGGTCGAACAGGCGCGCGCTGAGCTGGCACAAGCCAAATTGAACCTGGGTTATACGAAGATTGTCGCTCCGGTCAATGGCATCATCACTAAGAAAAGCCTGGAAGTCATGCAAAACGTGAGCGTCGGGCAGAATTTGATGACCCTGGTTTCGCTGGATGATATCTGGATCACGGCTAACTTCAAGGAGACTCAGCTGCGGTTGATGCGTCCCGGACAGGCGGTCAAGATTCACGTGGACGCTTATGGGCGCGACTACGACGGTAAGGTGACGCAGATCGGGGGCGCTACCGGGTCGGTGCTGAGTTTGTTTCCGCCGGAAAATGCTACTGGGAATTATGTGAAGGTGGTGCAACGGATCCCGGTCCGGATTGACCTGACGGATCGGAATGAGGACAACGACCACTTGCTGCGGCCCGGGTTGTCGGTGGAGCCTACGGTTCGGGTTAAAAATTAGGGGCTTGTTTTATGGCGAAGAGTTGAGCTTTAGCCCGGACGGGTTGATTCCCCCAGACTCTAGAGACTGCGGAAGAAAGTCGATTGGAGGGGTTAAACCGTCCGAACAACACGTCCACCCAGGCAGCCATCAAAAAAGCTATGGTAGGGCTTCGCCCGTCGTCTTCAACCCAGGTTCGCCGGGGCGAACCTAGGGCACCCGTCATGCACATTGAGGTTCGTGGTATTCCCCGTCCCTTTTGGAAGGGACACTTCTCAGGCGGTGGCTAGCGCAGCTAGCTCTCCCAGGTCGGCTATTGTGGTTGACTCGGTTCCGCGCGGGATGGATGGCCCAATCACGAGGGCTTGGCTGTGGCCTTCAAACCAGACTAGAAAACCGGATTTGTCGGCTCCCGGCAGGCGCTGCTGGTTGAGCCAGGTGTAGTAGGCACCCATGTCGGCGTCGACCACGGAGCCGGCCAAATCCAGCTCCACATTGCCTTGGCTACTGGACATTAATTCATTCATTGGCTTCTGCCGTTGCCTCGGCGCAAAGCGCACTAACAAGGTCTGCGATTGCGCCCTTCGCAAGGCCTCGCGGGCTGTCCATTGGGCAAAGGTGGTGCTGAAGATCTGGGTTCCCGAACCCTCGGTCAGAAGCTTGATCTGAAAGCGGTTCAATACCGCGTCTCCCGACTTGTCCATGCCCAGGTCCGCGGGCACCAGCTGAGCGAGATGCGTGCGCAGCTCCTCCGGTCCCATACCCGGACGCTGAATGTCGGCCTGGATTTTTTGCAGCAAGGCGGTACGCACGGGCTCCAATGCCTGGTACGAAACACAGGTGAGCAATGGGCTGTGATCCGCTTGGTGACCACCATCGACGTACCAATGAGCGTAAGGAATGGGATGCGCCTGGGCGCGCGCGGCCACCGCGTTCAGTAACAGTTGCAGTCCGTTGTCGGGCTTGACGTGCGCAAAATAGGCGCCGTGGGGGCGAAGGTTGCGAAAGAGGGGCGCATCGTATGTGGCCACACCCTGACCAATGACCGCAATGCCTAGCCTGCGCTGAGGAATCGCTTCCGGTGGTTTGGCGGCCTGCAAACGGTCGCCGTAAACAATCGCCGCCTGGCGAAAGCTATCCAACTGGTGGGTGGTCCATAAGTAGGCCGACAACTGCTCGACAAACTGGGCCGGCTGGTTGATCCAATCAAAGCTTTCCAACTTTGGCGACAGAGAAAACTGCGCGAAGGCTTGAAACCATTCAGTCATCTGCGCCGGAGAAAGTGAACTAAGGTTGGCGAGTTCCCTTTCGATGGCGGCGCGCTCGGCGGGAAACTTGTAATCGTACTCGATCACCTCGCGCAACAGGCTGGGCAGAAAGCTGAGCGGGAGCTGGCGGAGCGCGTCCAGGTGAGCTACGACCAAAGCCCTCGCCTGGGGAGGATAGGACGCAAACTGTTCGGCTTTAAGATCGCGTGGAAGCATGACACTAAACCAACTCTTTGATCGGCTTGCCTTGTGAAAGCGAGGGAGAGAAGCCCATCATCGCTCCCAGAGTGGGCACGAGGTCAATCGACTGCATCGGCTGGTCGTACACCACGCCTGGCCGAACGCCGGCGCCCAGGGCCATCATCCAGGTAGTCCGGGAGGCTGCGTCGCCAGTGCGATGGTGCTGAAATCCGTTGCCGCCGGAATCTTCGTCGGCATCCCGCCCAAAATCCGGCAGGATAAACAGTGTGGTGTTGCCGGCGTATTCGGGCTCGCTTTGCACAGCCTTCCAAAGTTCGGCACAAAGGCGATCGGTGCGCCGGATGCCATCGATGTAGAGCGAGTAAGCCCCGGCGTGCGCGACATCGATGTCGTGCATGGTAATCCAAAGCAAGCTGGGCGCCTCCTGCTGCATCAAGCGCCGCGCGATGTACATGGAGAGCTCGTCCGGACTGGACAAGGTGAGGGCATGCGCCTTGAAGTCATCGACGGAAAGCTTGAGGATCATTTCCAATTGCTGCAACTCGAATTCGCTGCCTGCGAGTTGTGGAGTGTAGAGCGGGGTCTCGTAGTTATCGCGCAGCAAATGGGCGTAATCAGTGACGCCGCCAGACATGGCAGCAGCCAGCAGATGCTTGGGCAGAACCACCCTGGCCCCCAGACCCGGCCCAAAGGAACGGTAGTCGCTTTCACCAATGCGGTTGAATCCGTTGCTGGGGGCAACTACCCAGGCATCGGAAGGCGGCCGGCTCAAATCCTTGCGAAAGTACTCGAAGACGGTGGGATGGTCGGGAGGAACGGCGGAGAAGTTATTGAGGGTTTCGTAGACGCCGGTGGCCAGACTTGCAGTGGCTACATAGTGGCCCAGGATGCCCTGATTCATTACCTGGGTGAAGAAGCTGGCTTGCGGCGCTAACTCGTGGATCAAGTGGGGAATATTTTCCTGCCCTTGAGGTGCGAAGGTCTCCTGATCGCGCGCGCCTCCGCCAAAGGTGATCACGATGACCTTGCGTTTTCTGGCCGCGGCCGCTCCGCGCACAAACGGGCTGCCGCTGAGCAAAGTAGAGCCCAGGGCTACACCGGCAGCACCGCGCAGGAAATCACGCCGGCTGCGGCCGAGACTTTGCGCGATATTTCTGGCGAAGGATGATTGGGCCGTCATACTTTCACTTGGCGGAATAAACGAATTGCTTTACTTCCGCTCGTTCCTTGTCGAGGTCAGCCATATGCTGCGCCCGAAGGCGCTGATAGACTGCAAATTCTTCCTGCGCACGCTCCTTCTGCCCGGTGTGCACATAGTCCTGGCCGAGGCGATAATGGGCGTCGGGTAGATTGGCATTCAACTCCAGCGCTCGCTGGTACTCGGGGATGGACTTCGCATACTGGTGCTGGTCAGCGTAGAGATTGCCCAGTTGCACGTGCGCTTCGGGCATTGCGGGATCGAGCGTTACTACCTTCTGCAGCAGGGTCTCTATCTGGCCAAGGTCGAAGCCGGGGTCTTCTGCCCGCTTCCCCTTCCACAAACTCATCGCGTAATAGTAAATCGCCAGCGCGTTGCGGGGCTGCAGTTCAGCAAAACGGCGAAAGCGCCGGATTACGTCGTCCGCCTGATTCGGCGAGCTCTCATAGGCCTTGGATAGGAAGAGATAGGGGCGAGGATCGGCCGGGTTTAGATCAGCCGCGGTCAGCAGTGCCTTGACCGCCTCATCGTATTTCCCCCGAGAATAGAGAGCCATTCCCAGTCCAGTGAAGAGACGAGGTGAGTTTGGGTAGCGCAGGGTGGCTTGTTGAAAGACGTCGATGGCCGGTTCGTAGGTACGGTGAAGAAGGAACTCGCTTCCCCAATCGAACAGATTTTGCTCGCTGGGATCCATGTGCGCGGCCGTCTCATACTCATTTGCCGCGGCTACGAACTCTCCATTCCTTTCCTCGATCTGGCCGAGCAGGTTATGCAACTCCGCGGTGTTCTTTTGCTGCAGGAGAGCTTGTGCCTGTTGCCTGGCTTGGCTTAGCCGGCCCGTGAGCGAATAGGCGAGCGCCAAATCGTAACTGTTATTGTACGAAGAGGGATTTGCTTGCTGCGCTTGCTCAAGCAGGGGAATGGCTTCGGCGATCTTCCCGGTTTGGATGTAGAACTCTGCGAGGTTGTGGTTGGCGTCAAAATCCTTCGGTTCGAGGTCGAGCGCCTTGCGAAATTGCTCGCCGGCCAGGGCGGGCTTTCCCGCACGAACCAGGGCTGCAGCCAGGTTTGTTCTGGCAGCGGGCGAATCCGGTTTTAAGTCCACTGCGATCTGCAGCTGCTCGATGGACTTCGTGTCCTGCGACTCGGCCGCATAGACCATGCCTAAAAGCTCATGGGCTTCGAAACTTTTGGGAACCTGGGGTAGAAGCTCCTCAAGCTGAGAAGCCGCTTCCGCGAACTGCCCTGAGTGGTAGTGGGCTACGGCGGACTGAAACTGCTGGTCCAGTTTCTGAGCGGGTTTCTCCTGGGCTCCCGCACAGGCGGCACAGAGCACAAGAGAAGAGAAAATTGCCGGCCGAAAGCGGGGCCTGTTACTCACCGTCCACCTCAACTACCAGGACCAATCAGAGAAAAAAACGCCCCGGAAGGCACCCAGTAGGAGTGCCGTTCCGGGGCGTCTTTATCTTAGCCTAGTAGTACAGCTTCAAAGCGAACTGAATCTGCCTCGGATCATAGGGAGCAAAGCGTGTCGATCCAATTTCACCAAAGTTGGTACTGGTGAAATTGCCCGAGTTCGAAACCGAAGTGACCCCGTTGCCGCCGAAATTAGGTGCGTTGAAAGTCGGGTGATTGAGGATATTAAAGAACTCAGCCCGGAACTGCATGGAGAATCGTTCGTTGATCGGGATAGACTTGAACGCCGAGAAGTCGAACCTGGCTACTCCCGGGGTTACCGACGTTCCTTGACTGCCGCCCAGAATCGGCACATTCGATTCGCAACCGGGGGTTGCAGCAGCCCCCAGAGGGCAGGGTTGCTGGAAGGCCGCTGGATTGCCAATCCAATTCAGCTTGTGATTGGAGTCAGTGTGCAGCCCAAGTTTCTGACTCTGGCCCGCAACTTTCACGTCGTAACAGTTTGTTCCCGAGGTGGTGTTCGTTGGGCAATTGAACGTTTGCGGCTGGCCGCCCTGAAGCCCACTGATCACATTGACACTCCAGCCGCCGACTACGCCGTTCTCGAGTTTGGTTGCGTTGCCAAAGTATTTCTTACCTGTACCGAAGGGGAGCTCGTACCCGCCACTGGCATGAAATACGTTGCGGATATCATAGTTAATCGGACCGTAATCGTATTCGGGTCCATAACCCGGCACGTCCGGCGCACGATACCCCGCCACACTGCCTCCGTTCAACTGGTCTTGATCGTCGCCCAGAGTCTTTGACCAGGTGTAGGTGACAAGGAATTGCAACCCATTCCCGTACTGCTGTTCAAGCTTGGTTTGCAATGCGTTGTAGTTGCTGGTTCCGGCGGTGATGACGTAACTCGAACCATGCCCGAAGTCTGGAAAGGGAACCTCATTGTTGGGATAGGTATCCGATGTACTGGCGCCTGCCGGCAAGATCGCGGTCACGTTATTAGTGCCAGGACCTATCTGAAGATGGTTTGCCCGGGTATACACGTACGCGACCTGCGCAGACAAGGTACGCGAGAGCGAATACTGCACAGTGAGATTAGAGCTTATGGTCGTGGGGGTCTGGTAGTGGAACTGCATTCCCTGGAAACTCAAGCCCTGCGCGTTCACATCCAGAGGGGTGAATGCAACGCAGGAGAGACCGGAGCCGAGGGTTGCAGTTCCCCCCGGGCCGCCCGTGCCGCATCCGGCCCACGGTGAACCACCACTGATCGGTGTGACACTGGGAGTGCCCAGGTTCTGCTGCTGATAGTTGAAGTTAAAGACAAAGGGATAATTCTCGCCGATGTTCGGTCCATATCCCTGATTGTCAAATGTGTTGTAAAAGAGCCCAAAGCCGGCGCGCGCCACCAACTTCTGGTTGGCTTGATAAGCGAAGCCTATGCGCGGCGCAAAATTGGTCTTTTGGACTTGCACCAGACCCTGCCCGTATTTATTTGTCTCCTGCAGCGCGATGCCGTCCTTAGCCAGCAGATCGAGGAAGCCGTGGCCGTTGAGGGACGGATTGTTAGCCGTCGAAGACAATTGCCGATTGTCCTTGCCTGTTGCCGGGAGCAAGAAGGCTGGACCGGAGAAAGGATTGGCCCCGGGAATGAAGTTCGCCTGTCCACCATTGGTCTCGTTAATGGGCCCGAAGTAGTCATAACGCAGGCCCAGGTTGAGGGTCAGGGTGGGAGTTATCTTCCAGTCGTCCTGGAAATACGCGGCGAAATACTTCTTCTCGTCGTAGGTCTTGTTAATGTTTGAGGCTTGTACCTGGTCGGCGCCTCCCACATAATTCACTCCACCCACGGTGCTGGCAATGGGATCCAGCAAAAACTGTGCTCGGCCCGTCGCGCCCCCGCCTACATTGGGAATGTCTGTGTAACTGACGGAGCTGCTGTTGCTGTTGTAACCGAACTGACCACGGGAATAGGCCGGCTGCAAGGTGGAAAACTTTACGTTCTGAAATTCAATGCCCATTTTGAAGCTATGAGCGCCGTAGACTTTGGTTAAGTCGTCGGTGATCTGGAGAGTGTCGCTGACCTCGTCTGAAGGCAGAAAAGAGTTGCTGCCCAATTGATTCAGTCCACTGATATTGATGGTGGGAAGTCCGCCGTTTTCAGAGCTTTGGGGAATACCATCAATTCCGTATTGCGCCGGAATGCCGGAAGTGGTGCCCTCCGGGCCGAAGCGCGAGGTGAGCAGGTGGTTTACCCCCACGCGGGCTACGTTGATCAAGTTGGGGGAAAACACGTGCGTGTAGGCCGAAGCAGACTGATAGGATTTCGCACTCTGGTCGCCCTGCTCGAAGCCGCCACCGTCCGCTACGCCGCCGAAAGGACCGGGGATAAATTGCGGATCATCGACCCAGCTAAAGCGGGAGAATATCTGGTCTTTCTGGCTGATATCGTAGTCGACTCGCACGTCAAAGGCGTTGCGATGCTCGTAGAGAGCAGGACTCGAAGCAAAGTTTGAGCTGAGGCCGCCGCTGGTTGGCAATGGGTACAGATTCAAGAGCTTGATGGCATTTGCATCAAGGCGGCCTGCGGGAATTTGATTCAAGCCGCAGCCGGCGAGAGTGAAGTTAGTGGTCGAAGGTGCACAAGTGCCGAAGGGGTCGCGCACGTAGACGACGTTGCCGGAGGTGTTGGTAAGACCGGAGACAGGATCGAACCCGTGGGCTGCGACTGCGCGGGTGGTAGCCGGATCAAGGACTGTCCCTAGCGGTATCTGGCGGCCGAGGCCGTCGGCCCGGGAACTTGTGCCCTGTCCGGTAATGATGTCGGCTAGATTGCTAAAGCCACTGTTGCGCTCCGCCACTGTCGGCACGGAAACGCCAGACTGAGTATTGCCCTGGACGCGGCGCAGACCCTCATAGTCGCCGAAATAGAAAAGCTTATTCTTGACGATCGGTCCGCCAATGGCGCCACCGAACTGATTCTGGCGCAATTCGCCTTTCTTAATGCCGGCATTATCTTCAAACCAGTCAGCGGCGTCGAGCACATCGTTGCGGAAAAATTCCCAGACCGCGCCGTGGATTTGGTTTGAACCGGACTTGACGGTGGCGTTCAGGACGGCGCCGGCGGAACGACCGAGCTCGGCGCTGAAGTCAGCAGTCTGCACTTTGAATTCCGCAATCGCATCCAGCGGGGGTAGAACGATGTAGTTTGTTCCGTTCAGGAAGTCGACGGCGTTGGAATTGTTGTCGATGCCGTCGAGCAGGTAGTTGTTTTGTGCGGGCTTGAGGCCATTGGCGGTAAAGGCGCCGGAGGCTGCATTGCCTCGAGTATCCGCCTGGGGTGTATTGGCGCCCGCGCCCAGCTGCGCCAGGAAGGTAAAGTTGCGCCCATTGAGGGGCAGATTATTAATGGTTTGACCAGTGATCGTTTGCCCGACCGAGGACTCTGAGGTTTGCAGCTCGGGCGGTGCGGTGGTCACCTGGACGGTCTCAGAAGTGGCGCCGGTCTTAAGCTGCACGTTGACCTGCAAGGCCAGACCCACCGTCACCTGCAAATTCTGCTGGTTGGTAGTGGAGAAACCGGGAGCCGTGACGGATACAGAGTAGTGTCCGATTCTGACCGGGGAGAAAGTGTATTCGCCCGCGCCGTTGGTGGTGGTGGTCAGGGTGATTCCCTGGTCGGTATTGAGCAGGGTCACCTGGGCGTTAGGAACCACTGCGCCGGTGGGATCCTGAACCGTTCCGTTAATTGATCCTTCGTCGACCTGGGCGTACACATATCGCCCCGGCAGGAGCAGCAGGAGGAATGCGGTGAGGGTTATGTATCCAAAAGACTTAAACAGAGTGGTTGCGCTGCGTTCACGGCCCATTCCAAAATCCTCCATAAGTACGCCATGGTCTTTGCGCTGCTTGGGCGCCGACTCGATTGAGTAACCGTTTGCTGAAGGCGAGTAACCGGTTACATCACCGCCAAGGAATTTAGTCCACAGAAACGATACTTGTCAACCAAAAGTTGGAGATACGCATCCACCCTGCGCCACTTAGTTGTGGATTTCCTGGTCACTTCCTGGCTGTTGGCCACTCCGTATACACCCGAAGTAAAAATGCTCTAGCATGCAGACACCGGCAGGCTCTGCGGACACCCCAAGGATGTCGCGTCACAAAAACGAAGACCGATTCCTTACCCGACGGTCGCTCCTCAAGACCATGGGGTTGGCGCCTCTGCTGCTCCGTCCGGCCCCCTTCCGCGGATCCTCCTTGCTGTTTGGCAGCCCCTGGGCTTCAGGGTATGAGAGATCCCCTTTTGCTCTCTCAGAAGCTCTTCTGACCCCTCACTATCCGGCGAAATCTCCCCTGGAAGGCGTGCTCCGGCTGGTTGCTCCGGGTTCGGATGAATATGTAACCGAGAAGTATGCGTTTGAAATCGGGACAGTTTTGCAGAGATGGAGCGCGGCTCTCCGGGGGTCGGTAAGCGACCTTTCCACCGTGGCAGAGTCGCTGGAAGAGGGGATAGAAGCCACCTCGATGGTTGCCGAAAAGGAAAACACGCTGCGTTCCGGAAATGGGATTGACTGCCTGAAAAGGCGCTTTTCGGGTACTAGAGTTTCGGGGCGGGAGCGGTTGGTTAAGGAATTGCGGCTCTGGCTGGGGCCGGTGTCACGGGTGGAAACTGCGGAATTCGAGATTACGAGTATCGAGGAGATTGCCAGTGCCCCGCTGGTGGTACGGCTGGCGATTCGCTATGACCTGGTAGCCACTCGGAATAACGGGCAGCGGGAGGAGCGGGTCGGAGCCTGGCGTACGGAGTGGTCCCGGGATGCATCGGGAGGGTGGAAAGCCCGGCGTTGGGAGGCCAGCGACGAAACCGTGAGCGTTGCCCACGGACCGGTGTTTGTGGACGTAACATCCCAGGCGCTGGGCCATGTGGAGTCGTACTCCAGCCAAATGGTGCGCGGGTCGGATTATTGGCGGACGGTGCTCGATGGGGCCTGCGGTATCGACGTCTACGGCAACAACGGAGTGGCAGTCGGTGATTACGACCATGACGGTTTCGATGATCTCTACGTCTGCCAGCCATCGGGATTGCCGAACCGGCTCTACCGTAACCGCGGCGACGGGACGTTGGAAGACGTAACAGAAAAGTCCGGGGTTGGCGTACTGGATAACACCGCGTGCGCCCTGTTCGCCGACTTCGGGAACCAGGGGCGGCAGGACCTGCTGGTGGTTTGCGGCAGCGGTCCCCTTCTGTTTCTTAATCAAGGGGATGGGACCTTCTCGCAGAAGCGCGATGCTTTCAAGTTTGAGCATCCCCCGCAGGGAACGTTCACCCATGCGGCTTTAGCTGACTACGATGGCGACGGGCGTCTCGATGTTTACTTCTGCTTGTATAGCTACTACCTGGGGCTGGATCAGTATCACTACCCGATTCCCTATTACGATGCGCGGAATGGGCCGCCAAATTTTCTGCTGCACAACCAAGGCGATGGGACGTTTGTGGATCGGACCAAAGCGGCAGGCCTGAACGCGGAGAACGACCGCTATAGTTTTGCCTGCGCCTGGGGTCACGGCAACGCGAACGGCTTGCCTGATCTTTACGTGGCCAACGATTTTGGCCGCGCTAATTTGTACCGCAACAATGGGGATGGAACATTCACTGCAGTTTCCAGCGAAGCGCATGTTGACGATGCAGGAGCGGGCATGAGCGCATCCTGGTCTGATTTTGATAACGATGGGAAGCAGGACATCTACGCGGCCAATATGTGGTCCTCGGCCGGGCAAAGGGTTTCGCAACAAAAGCCTTTTCAGGAAAAGGCTCCGGAGGAAGTCCGGGCGCTCTACCGGCGCCACGCACGGGGTAACTCACTGTATCGAAATCAAGGGGAGGGGAAGTTTCAAAATGTAAGCCAGCAAGCTGGGGTGGAGATGGGCCGCTGGTCGTGGTGCTCGGACTTCTTCGATTTTGATCAGGATGGCTTCCCTGACCTGTACGTTGCCAACGGATATATTTCCGCGCCTCAGCGGAATGACCTGGCAAGTTTTTTCTGGCGGCAGGTGGTGGCTAAGTCTCCTGTGGACGCAACGCCGTCGTTGGCCTACGAACACGGGTGGAATGCGTTGAACGAATTGATCCGTTCGGACGGCTCGTGGAGCGGCTATGAACGAAATGTCCTGTTTGCGAACAACCGCGACGGCACGTTTAGTGAGGTTTCCGGCGCCGTGGGCCTGGATTTTCCCGAGGACAGCCGTTGCTTTGCATTGGCTGATCTTGATCATGATGGGCGGTTAGAGGTCATCCTCAAGAACCGGAATGCCCCGCAAATAAGAATCTTGCACAACGTGATGAAGGAGGCCGGATCCTCCATTGCGTTCCGCTTACAGGGAACCAAGAGCAATCGCGATGGCATTGGAACAGCTATCACCATCGAGGTGGGAGACCTTCGCCAAACCCGGTATGTGCAGGCCGGATCCGGGTTTCTTGCCCAGCATGCGAAAGAAGTTTTGTTTGGGGTAGGAAAGGCGGAAGGCGGTGTTCGGGCTACCGTCCGCTGGCCAAGCGGGCTTTCTCAGACATTCGAAAATATACCGGTCAACCAGCGGATTGAAATTCAGGAGGGCTCGGCGCAGATTGTGGCCAAGCCCTTTGCCGTGCAAAACGGGGCTTGGGCGCAGGCAGGCCAGCAGCGGAAGTTAGAACCGTTGCCTTCCCAAGTGGAGACCTGGCTGATTGAACCGCTCAAGGCGCCGGAGTTTTCCCTGCCCGATCTTGCGGGCAATATGCGGGAGCTAAGGAGTTTGCGGGGCAGCTTCGTGCTGCTTAGCTTCTGGGCCACCACGGCGCCGGGTTGCGGCGAACAGCTAAGACTCCTTCAGCAGCACCGGTCTGCGCTGGCTGCGAACCACGTGGAGGTTCTGGCGATCAACGTTGATGACGAGGCGCAAAAAGCGCGGTCGTTTGCGGCGCAGCAGGGGCTGGCTTTTCCGGTGCTGCTGGCGACGCAGGATGTGGGCGGCGTATATAACATCATTTACCGTTACCTATTCGACCGCCGCAGGGATCTCGCCATTCCGACTTCCTTCCTGTTGGACAGGGAGGGCATGATCGTCAAGGTGTACCAGGGCGCTATCGATCCGCAACGCCTGTTGGAGGATGTGAAGTCGGTACCGGCTACAGCGGCCGATCGCCGGCGAAGGGCGCTTCCGTTCGGCGGAGTGGCCTACCAGGACGCGTTTCTGCGCAATGACTTCACCTATGGGGTAGCGATGTTCCAGCATGGCTACCTGGAGCAGGCAGCGGAGTCGTTTCAACAGGTCATCGCCGCCAAGCCGGATGATCCGGAAGGTTATTACAACCTGGGCACGCTCAACCTGAGAAGAAACGATTTTCAGCAGGCACGGTACTATCTGCAGCAGACTTTGAAGCTGCGTCCGAATTATCCCGAGGCGTGGAACAATCTGGGAATGATCGCTGCCCAGGAGGGTCATGCGGAGGAAGCGGTGCAGAATTTTCAGCAGTCGCTGCTGCTGAGGCCGGGCTATGCCACGGCTCTGCTGAACCTGGGGAATGTCTACCGGCGGCAGAAGTCTTATGCCCAGGCACAGGACTCTCTCCAACAGGCACTGGCCATTCAACCCGATGATCCGGAAATCAGCTACAGTCTCGGAATGCTCTATGCCCAACAGGGTCAGATGCAACAGGCGTCGGAGTATTTGCAGAGGGCGGTGGAGCTGCGTCCTGATTATCCGGAAGCGCTGAATAACCTCGGCGTTCTTTTCGTGCGGGGGCAGGATTATGCGAAGGCGGAGGAGCAATTCAAGACTTGCATTCGTGTTGCCCCGAACTTTGACCAGTCCTATTTGAACCTTGCCCGTCTGTATGCACTGCGGAACGATAAGGAACAGGCTAGAGAGGTCTTGCAGGAGCTGCTCCATCTGCAACCCCAGAATGCGGGCGCTAAGCAGGCGCTGGAAATGCTGCAATGAGTGTGGAAATCATTTCTCGGTGGTGGGGTAAGAGAGCTGCAGGTCCCTTGGCTTCGCTGCTAATTGCACAGATGGGAGCGGGCCCAGGTTTAGTGCCGCGCCTACGGCGCTCAGATCATCTTCGGATGGATCCCCAGCCCTTCCGGGCTGGGCTCACGTTTTGGCGACCGGCCCTCCGGGCCTCGCATCCATCACGGTTTTTGCATTGTCATTTCTTTCTCAAGCTGCCACAGGCAAGTTGGCTGGCGCATCGAGTGCTGTGGTATCCCACTCAAGCCAAAAGCGGGCTTGAATGGGGCACCCAACGTTGGTTGCCGATGCAGAAAGCCGGGTCCAGTTTTATTGCTGGATTTTCATTGCTCATTTTTCTTGTCTGCCCGGCGCATGCGTTCCAACAGCAGGATCCAAGCTTTTCTCAAGTGGAAACGTTGGTTCAGCAAGGCCATCTCGACGAAGCGGAGAGCAAGATGCGGGAGGAGCTGCAGCGCAATCCCAGCGTTGACGGTTACAACCTGCTGGGGATTATCGAAAGCAATAAACAGGATTACCAAAGCGCTGTGACGGCATTCCAACAGGCGTTGCAGCTCTCACCCAACTCCACCAAGAGTCACAATAATTTGGGAAACGTCTACGTTGCACAGAAGAAATTTGATCTGGCAGAGAAGGAGTTTCGCACGGTCTTACGGATTGACCCGGCGAACCGGGATGCCCACTATAACCTGGGCGTGATGCTCATGGCGAAGGGCTCGCCGGCAGAAGCCATCCCTCATTTTGAACGTGTGCGCCCGGCGGATCTCCCGACCAGCCTCAACCTTGTG
Source organism: uncultured Acidobacteriaceae bacterium (assembly GCA_963785315.1). Lineage (GTDB taxonomy): Bacteria > Acidobacteriota > Terriglobia > Terriglobales > Acidobacteriaceae > PALSA-350. The sequence continues at coordinate 588,045 of CAWAUX010000014.1, forward strand.
CGCGCTCTGCTGCAGAGCAAGAGAACGGCAGAAGCTTTGCGGATGGCGACGGAGCTTTCCGATCAGCATAAGAATGAGGTCCAGGTGCATTTCTCGCTGGGCGTATTGCTGGCGTCGGAAAAACAATACAAGGCGGCCCAGGTGGAACTGGAAAAAGCGGAGGTGCTGCAGCCGGGGACGTTCGAGATTCCTTACAACCTGGGACAGGTTTTTCTGCGCAGCGGAGCATATCCCCAGGCGGAGCTGGCCCTGAACCGGGCACTCAAGCTGAAGCCCGATTCCCCCGAGACTCTCTCTCTGCTGGCGCAGGTTCTGGCAGATGAAGCGCATCCTATGGATGCCCTATCGCTGCTGGTGCGCGCGCACAAGATCGCGCCGGAGAATACGGATGTCATCCTCCTCATGGCGCAGATCAGCATCTCTCAGCACTATTTCGAGGATGCGATCCCGCTGCTGGAATCGGGAGTGGCGATTGCCCCGCAGCGGACGGATCTGCGTGCGGCCCTGGGGGAAAGCTATCTCCTGTCAGGGAGGATGGATCGGGCCGTCGAAGAGTTCAAACAGGTCGTTGCGGCTGAACCTTCGGCGCGCTCTTATGCGGCGCTGGGGATCTCTTATCTGCGGTTGGGAAGGTTCGACGAGGCGAAAAAATCCTTTCTGAACGGACTGAAGCTTGATCCGCGCAATCTTTCCTGCTTATTCAACCTGGGACTTATCGCCGAACGACAGGGAGATGCCGCAGGCGCGGAGGCCAGGCTTCAAGAGGTCTTGCACCTGGATCCTGAGTATGCCGATGCGCTGCTGGAACTTGCCAACCTGCGCATCGCGAACAAGAAATATGCTGAGGCCGCGGAGTTCCTCAGAAGATACGTGAAGGTGAGCCGCAGCCCCGCAACTGGATACTACAAGCTGGCAATGGTGGAAAGAAGCCTGCATGAAACGGCTGCCGCTGATCGCGACCTGAACCAGTTTCAAACCACCTCCAAAAATGTCTCGGACGGTGAATTCCCGAACGAGCACCTCTTCGACTACCTCGATAATCGATCCAAGCTGGATCCCCGGGCGCGCAATCAAATGGAGATCGCAGACATCACCGATCAACTCAAGAGTCATCCCGATCAACCGGAAGGCCTGTATCTATTGGCTGCGGCGTATTTGAAATCAGGGAAAGCCGAGGAGGCCAAAGCCACCATCGCGCAACTCGACAAGGTGAGCTCCGGCGATTACCGGGCCTTGACCGGAATCGGCGTACTGCTCGCCCGCTACCATCTATATGACGATGCGATCCAGCATTTTCAGGCAGCGCTCGAGGTGAATCCCAACTCGGACGAAGTAAAGTTCGATCTTGCGGATGCGTACTTCCGCAAACGTCTTTACCGTCAGGCACTCGATGCCGCGGGACAAGTCTCAGAACAAGGGCGCAAAGACGATGCATACCTGGCGCTGCTGGGAGACATCTACGTGCACCTGGGAGATACGGCCCGGGCGGCGGAGATTTTCCGCGACGCCATTCAACGCAATCCAGATAACGATCAGGACTACCTTGCGCTTGCACTGCTTGAGTTTCGCGAGAAGAACATCGCAGGCGCGAAACAGACGCTGCTGGAAGGGCAGGCGCGGGTTCCGGGCTCGGGAAAGATTCTGTGGGGCCTGGGCCTTGCTTCCGCACTCGAAGGAAACACCGCAGACGCCGGAGCGCAGTTTGAGCGTGCAGTGGAGATGCTGCCGGAATGGCCTGGAAGCTATTCCACCCTGGGAGTTTTTTATTTTCAGACGGGACAGATCGCCAAAGCCAAAGAGGTTCTGAACCGGTTCAAGAACAGCAATCAGAGCGGCGCCCTGGACATCAACCGAATCGAACAAGTCCTGGAACAGGCGCCGGCTACTACCCCGGCTGCGAACGAACCGCTGACCATGGCTAACCGGGCGCAGTTGTTGCAACTGGCGCTCTTGCTCGCGGATAGGACTCTTTAAGACGCGGCTATCTCTATAATCATCGCAATCTATGATTTTTCCGCGACGGCGCTTCCTAGGCTCTTCTCTTTTCATGCTCGGCAGCACGCTGACAGATGCTCTTGCAACTCCGCTGTGGAAGTGGAGGGACCCAGCCTTGGTTGCTGCAGCGGTGGCAGGTCCCACAACGTCTCCGGTGCAGTTTGTTGATGTGGCGCAGCAGGCCGGGCTGACTAGCCCTAATGTGTGGGGCGGCATCGACCACAAGCGGTCGATCATTGAGGCCAAGGGAAGTGGGCTGGCTTTCTTCGACTATGACAACGACGGCTGGCTGGACATCTACCTTACGAATGGAGACCGGCTCGATTCCCATTGGCCGCCGGAAAAGGCGCCGATTTCTCATCTGTACAAGAACAATCGCGATGGCACGTTTACTGATGTTACGGAGAAATCGGGATTGGGGCGCACCGGATGGCAGACTGGAGTCTGCGTCGGCGATTACAACAATGACGGATGGGACGATCTGTTTTGTTGCTTCTGGGGACAGAACATTCTTTTCCGTAACAACGGAGATGGCACGTTTACCGATGTCACGCATAAGGCCGGGCTTAGCCAGGCGCAGGTTCGCTGGGGAGCGGGTTGCACGTTTCTCGATTACGACCGCGACAGCCACCTCGATCTCTTCGTTTGCAACTACCTCAAGCTCGATCCGGCGAGCATTCCTCCGCCCGGCAGCCCGAACACTTGCCAGTGGAAGGGCGTTCCTATCATGTGCGGCCCGCGCGGCCTTGCCGGCGACACGAATATTCTTTACCACAACAATGGCGACGGAACGTTTACCGATGTTTCGGAGAAGTCGGGGATTCTGAAGCCAGGCCCGCGATACTCCATCACCGCCGTGTCTTACGACTTCGACAACGACGGATGGCCGGATATTTATGTCGCTGTCGATTCCGAACCCAGCATTCTATTCAAGAACAATCACGATGGCACATTCACCGATATCGCTGTCATGGCCGGCTGCGCTTACAGCGACAATGGGCACGAGCAGGCGGGTATGGGTATAGCTGTCGCCGACTACGACTGTGATGGATGGTTCGATATATTCAAGACCAATTTCGCGGATGATACATCCAACCTGTACCACAACAACGGCGATGGAACCTTTACCGACGTCACATTCGAGTCAGGCGTCGGGGTCAACAACCGCTATGTAGCCTGGGGTTGCGGATTTGTTGACTACGACAATGACGGGTGGCCAGACATTATCCAGATCAATGGGCACGTCTACCCGGAGATCGATAACTACAACTTCGGGCAGACTTTCAAGAATCCCCGGCTGGTTTACAGGAATCTCGGCAACGGCCGGTTCAAAGACGTGTCGGCGGAGATGGGACCCGGCATCAGCGAGCATTTCTCCAGCCGTGGCGCCGCGTTCGGAGACTATAACAACGACGGCGACATGGATGTACTGATTCTGAATTTGAATGATCTGCCATCGCTGCTGCGCAATGAGGGCGGCAACAAGCAGAACTGGATCAAGATCAAGCTGGTGGGAACCAAGTGCAATCGCACAGCGATTGGAGCGCGGGTGCGGGTGGTTACGGGCAAGCATGTCCAAATGGATGAGGTGCACAGCGGCGCGAGCGTCATGTCACAGTCGGATCTGCGGCTTCACTTCGGTTTGGGGAAGGTTGAGACGGTGGATTTGATTGAAGTGAAATGGCCGACTACACAGAAGATCGAGAAATTTACGCAGGTGAAGGCGAACCAGATCATTACTATCCGCGAGGGTGGTGGGATGGTTTCGGGATCGAAGCTGCGGTAGCCGCATAGAGGCTGGCGGAAAAAGCCGGTTCGAGGGGGAACCCGTCCCCTCAGCGGCTAAAGCCGTTCCTGCCTTTAATCACTTATGTACGGGCTGAAGCCCGTACCCTTCAGAGGTGCGTTTTCGCGCAGAGTCTTCCGCTGCGGACTAGCTTTCTGGACGAATGGGGGCGGTGGATTGGCGAATTACCAGTTCCGCACGAACGATGTGGGTCACGCCCTGCGTTTCGCCGCGCTGGCTGGCAGCGTAGAGCGACGTAAAGGCAAATTCCGCAATCTCCACCCGCGATAAGCGGATGGTCGTCAGGGGCGGCGGCATAAAGCTGCTCAGCGCGATGTCGTCAAAGCCTACTACCGAAATGTCCTCCGGAACCCTCAGGCCGGCCGCGTACAGGGCGCCCATAATTCCGATGGCGGTAAGATCGTTTGAGGCTAATACGGCCGTCGGCCGCACGCGCAGCTTCAATAACTCCAACATCGCCGCATAGCCCCCATCGAAGCGATGGTTTCCGGCACGAATGTAGTCATCGCTGCACTCGAGTTTCTTCCGCCGCAGCGAAGCTAGAAAAGCCTCCAGCCGGGTTCTGGCGGAAGCGAGGTTGTCCGGCCCGCTGACAAAAGCAATCCGGCGGTGACCCAACGAGGTTAAGTGGTCGATTGCCTGGTCGACACCGCTGTCGTAGTCGAGCGAGATGTTGCTGATTCCCTCCGCGACTGCTCCGGTGTCAAGAAAAACTATGGGGATCCCCCGGCCGTTCAACATCTGGATCAGCGCGGGATCCATCTCCGAGGTCATGATGGCAACGCCATCCACCTTGCGTTCAAGCATCCGGCGAACGCAGACCTCCATGCGCTCCGCCTGGTAGTCGGTATTGGCAATCAGGACTTCGTGGCCATGCTCCACCGCCAAACGCTCAAAGCATTTCACCAGTTCAGGAAAGAATGGATTCTCAATGTCGGAAATGATGAGGCCATAGATATGGCTCTTGCCTGTACCCAGAGTGCGTGCGTGGGTGTTGGGGTAATACCCGCTGCGTTGGATCGCCGCCCGGACACGCTTTTCCGTACGCGCGTCTACAGGCGCCGTGCCGTTCACCACACGCGATACGGTGGCTGTGGAAACGCCGGCTCTCTTTGCTACTTCCCTGATGTTCATGCGCTGCGCTTCACGTAGAGTAACGAACGGGTCGGCCCAACCCGTGTTGCCGTTGACATTGAAGCTGTCGCTTGGAATGGCGATCTAATTTTTCGTGTTCATGATACACCGCGGGTTTCGTAGTGTGCGATGGCGGGGGTAATCGGAGACTACCACAAAGGACGCAGCCGCTATTTCTTTAGCAGGGCATCGATCCCTGCTTGCGCAATTTGTTCGTCAATCTCAGACTTGGCGCCGCTGGCCGCAATACCGCCAAGGAGCTGACCGTCCACGCGAATGGGCAGGCCCCCCTGGTTGGGAAAAAAATTGGGAAATGCCATGTCTTCCACGTGGCCGTTCTTGACCGCCTCGGCTCCTTCTCTGGAAGGAGCGCCATATGCGGCCGCGTGCCTGGCCTTCTTCTGGGCAAACTGCAAGGTGTTGAGCGAGGCGCCATCTTCCTTTTCGAGAAAGAGCAAATTGCCGCTTTCATCCACGATGCAGATGGTCACTTGCACGTTCATCTCCTGAGCTTTCGCCTCCGAAGCGGCAACCATGGTCTTGATGGCAGCCAGATTCAAGTATTTCCGGCTGGGCAGGTCGCTGCCATACATGGTCATGAGTGGAAGCAGAATTATGGCCAATCGCTTGAACATTTCAAAAGTGTCCTCGTGGTTTTAGTGGGCCGGCGGAGTCACTGGCTGCCCTTGCAGAACGACCAGGAACTGCTTAACCTCACGCCGCTGGCGCTCGACAGCAACTGCCTGCAGCTTTTCAATCTCATCATGCAGCTGAAATTCCTGTTTGGCCTTTTCCGGCGATCCGATCCGATCATAAGTCACACCCAGCCGATAATGCGCCTCGCCAAGCTGCGGGTCTACTTCGATGGCCTTGGTGTAGAAAACAATCGCCTTTTCAAAATCATGGTGGGAAGAAGAAAGTATCCCAAGCTGCAGGTAGGCGTCGCCGCATTTAGGATCGATGGCTACGGCCCTGGTGAGCAGGGCTTCCACCTGCCGCGAAGCTGCCTGATCCATCGGTTGTTGCTGCCGTTTCCAGATGGCCATGGCGTAAAAGTAGTTGGCGAGCGCATTTGCCGGCTGCTGTTGCACAAAGCGTGCCAGTCTCGGCTCAATGCACGCCAACGGCTTGGGTGCAGCCATCTCGATCCTGCCCATGAAGAGGTAAGGCTCGGTGGCGGCGGGATTCAAGTCGGAAGCCTGGCAGAGACTGTCGGCGGCCTGGTCATAAAGGGCGCCGGCAAAGAGCGCGGCGCCCAGCGCAGCCAACATGCGGGCCGAGTTGGGATAGGCCTTGGTTCCATTCTTAAAAACCTCAGCGGCTTGCCACACGGCCCGGTGAAGCAATAGCTCGGAGCCCCAGGCGAAATAATTCTGCTCGCTGGGATCCAGCCGGACGGCTTGCTCATCTTCGTGGACAGCCGCCAGAGGATCGCCCATTTTCTCGTCCAGCTCGCCCAGCAGCCGATGCAGGCCGGCATCGTCCTGGTGGGCCAGCAGTTTCTGGAGGTGGTCACGGGATTGAGGGAAGTCGCCGGTTTCTTCGTAGGCCCGGGCGAGATCGTATTCGTTGCCACGATCGGTTGGATCGATGCGGTATGCGGCCTGCAAGAGAGGAACCGACTGCGGATAATGGCCGGCCTGGAAGTAGAATTCGCCCAGCTGGTGATTAGCCTCAAAATTCCCGGGAGCGCCGGCGAGAGCTGCGCGCAAAGTGCTCTCCGATTCATTCGGGTCCGCTGTGCCGCCGGGTGAACCCGGCCCGCTGGTGGGCTTGAGGGTGGTAGTTTCGCGTGCCAGGGCTTCGCTGGTACGCAGGGTGGCATCGGATCCATGGCCGCCGACGGCGGTCCAGTCGGTAACACCCGCGACGGTGAAATTCGGCTTATCGGCGAATTCCATGGCTGGAGTAGAAGTCAGCGTCGCGGCAGCGGGATCGAGCACCAGGTCCACTGGTTTTTGACTTGCACCTGGGCAGGCCGCGACGATGGCGGAACGACTGCGCAGGCCGGACTTTTCTGCGGTGAGGGTGTAACTCCCAACGGGAAGGGCGGTGAACGTGAAGGCCCCAGTTACGCTGGTTTTGGCCTCTTCTACGCCTGGGACGTCCTTCCGCTCGAGCCTTACTGCAGCGTCACTTACCGGCTTAGCAGCTGGGTCAAGGACTGTGCCCTTGATGCTGCATTGCTGCGCACCCGCCATGGGGAGCCAGGTCATCAGCAGGGCGATGATGACGAGAAAGGATGGGAGACGCCGGCCATTCCTGGTTGCAAAACAACACGGCGATCCGGAAGAACCATTCACAAGGCGACCCGACTTTTGCTATCCGGGAATTTTACTAGGTTACTCAGTTATAGTCGGCGCGGCCAGCCTGGGAACGTTCCCCCCGTCCGGTCCAGCTTGCCGATACAAGTCAATGATTTGCGTCGCGTTACCGGAAAAGGATCCCTCAGCGGCTAAAGCCGTTCCTGCTTGTCACTTACGTACGGGCTGAAGCCCGTACCCTTCAGGCAGAGTGCTGGCGAGAAAGCTGGGCCAATCCACAGTGCGAGTACCCGCCCCGGTTCAGTTACACTGACCTCAAGCGTCCGGCGCATAAGGGCGCATAAGTAAAAAGAACGCCGGCTTACCATCGCACCGTTTCCCGCTGGCAAACATCTATAGGGGAAGACTTTCAGAGGCAAGACGCGTTATGCCGTTAGCATACGATTTTTTCCTGCATTTCGCTTACGTCATCCTTTTTCTATGGGTGATGGGGGAGCAGCTTGGCGTACCCGTGCCGAGCCTACCCCTGCTGCTGGCTGCAGGCACCTTGACCGCGACCCACAAGCTATCGCTTCCGCTGGTGCTGTTGGCGGTGGTAGCGGGCTGCTTCGTCAGCGATAGCCTCTGGTACCTGTTGGGCAAGCGTTTTGGCGGCACCATGGTGAAACTGGTGTGCCGGCTGTCTTTTGAGCGGTCTACCTGCGTGCGCAAGACCGAAGACTACTTCACCAAGTACGGCGAGCAAGCATTGCTGGTGGCCAAGTTTGTACCGGGGCTGGGCACGGTAGCGGCACCGATTGCCGGCCAGACGGGCATGAGGTATCGGGTTTTTCTGGCTTACGACCTTGCCGGGGCCCTGTTCTGGGCCGCAACGCTCACCGTGATCGGCCGTTTCTTTGGCGACGTTCTGCGCGTCCATCCTGAGGCGCTTTCCTGGATGGAACATTTCGCGGGCGCACTGTTCCTGCTGGCAGTGATCGGCTTGCTGGGCTATCGGGTCTGGAAGCAAAAGGCCTTTTTGCAGCAAGTCCGGACGTCACGCATGGACCCAGCCGAGCTGAAGCGGATGTTGGATGGCGGACAGAACCCGTATATCGTCGACTTGCGCCATCCACTCGACTACCTGCCGGATCCCCGGGTGCTACCGGGCGCGGTCCGGCTCTCACCGGAGACGCTGATGCTGCGCAGCGGGGAGATCCCGCGCGACCGCGACGTGATCCTCTACTGCACCTGCCCCAGCGAAGCAACGGCAGCCAAGATGGCGATGAAGCTGCGGCAGAACGGAATCTATCGCGTCCGGCCGCTGCTCGGAGGCTTCGATCAGTGGAAAAAGCTTGGCTATCCCCTGGAGCAGTACGAGGATCAGCCGGCAAGTATCGCCTGATACCGCCGGTCCGCCGCTTTCCCTCTGCCGATGTAACGAAGTCGATACGCCCGCGAGGAGAACTCCCACCAAGGGGGCCAAATTGCGCAGAGGATCGATGACAATTCGGCCAGGACGCACGTTGCCGCAAAGCTGCGCATAAACGAAAAGCAAAATCACCACTTCCGGGGATTGGCCTCCGGAAGACGGTCGTGTTAGTTTGCCTTTGCTTCGAGGTATCGCCCAGGGGCCCAACGCTCCGATGCGGACCGCACCAGATTGGGAGATGTTTTGTATGGCGTTTACAGAGACTTACCACTGCGATGTTTGCGGTAATCCCAGGGGCGAGGCGGAGGACTGGTGGCTGGCGTTGACCGAGCCGGCATCCCTCATTCCCAAGGCTCCTGAGCAACCGATGCTGAAATTGACGCCATGGAATGTCCTGCTCTCCCACGCCGCGAAGGTCCGGCACTTGTGTGGCGCACGCTGCGCACAGACACTCATGGACCGGTGGATGCGCGGCGAGTAAACCGGACTCCCGTTCCCTCACCAAGGATGAGTGGGATACCACTGCTCTTTCCCTCTGACTCTCGATTCATCCGATGCACTCAGCGGTCAACATCGGTGGAATCCCACATCTCGCGAAAAACGAGCGAGATATGGGGCACCCAGCCTTGGTGAGGGAACCAGGGCCCCGGCGGTTTTCGTCTGCCGGATAGTATGGTGTGAGGCGCCCTGAAAATTTGGGGCGTGGAGACCGCATTGGCATACGACGACCTCAGGGGCTGGATCAAGGCTCTTGATAAAGCAGGCGAGTTAAAGCACATCCACGAGCCCGTGGACCCCATTCTCGAGATCGCCGAGATTACCGACCGGGTGTCGAAGTGGGGCAGGCCGGGGAGCGTGGGCGCCGGAGCGAAAAGCGCTCCGGGAGGCCCGGCGTTGCTGTTTGAGAACGTAAAAGGATATCCGGGCAGCCGGGTGTTGATGAACCAGTTCGGCAGCGAGCGGCGCATGAAGATGGCGCTCAACGTGGATAGCCTGGATGACGTGGCGGCACGCATCGAGGGCCTGCTCCAGCTCAAATCACCCGAAGGTCTCCTGGGGAAGTTGAAGATGCTTCCCATGCTGGCCGAAGTGGGCGGGTTTTTTCCCCGCACCGTTGCGGCTAAAGACGCGCCCTGCAAGCAAGTCATCCTGCGGGAGAATTTCAGTGTCCTGGATTTTCCCGTGCTCCAGTGCTGGCCGCTGGATGGCGGCCGCTTCATTACCCTGCCCTGCGTAGTTACCCGGGACCCGAAGAGCGGAAAACGTAACGTGGGCATGTACCGCATGCAGGTCTACGACGGACAAACCACAGGCATGCACTGGCAACGGCAGAAGGTGGCCGCGGAGCACCTGCGGGAACGGATGCGGGCGGCGGCGGCCGCAGATGCTCCCGGAGATGCAAGCGCCGCGCGGGTGCGGGTGATGGCGGAGACGGCAGGAGGAACTACGGCTGCTTTACCCGCGATCGGTGTGGCTCGAGGCAAGGACAGGCGACTCGAAGTTGCGGTGGCTATCGGCACCGATCCGGCACTCACCTTCTCCGCTATTGTGCCCGCTCCGCCCGAAGTCGAGGAGTTCGTCATTGCGGGATTTCTGCGGCAGCAGGCGGTGGAGCTGGTGAAGTGCGAGACCGTGGATCTTGAAGTGCCGGCGAACGCCGAGATCGTTCTCGAAGGCTACGTGGAGCTGGACGAACTGCGAATGGAAGGCCCATTCGGCGATCACACCGGCTTCTACACCATGGAAGAGGAGTACCCGGTTTTTCACATCACCTGCATAACGCATCGCAAGGAGCCGGTCTATGCCGCGACCATCGTGGGCAAGCCGCCGATGGAAGATGCCTGGATGGGCAAAGCGGTGGAACGTATTTTTCTGCCCCTGATGAAGCTGACCCTGCCGGAAATTGTGGACGTGAACCTGCCGGTGGAAGGGGTGTTTCATAACCTGATGATCGTGTCCATCCGCAAGAGCTATGCCGGCCAGGCGCGCAAGGTGATGCACGGCATCTGGTCGCTGGGCCAGGCGATGTTTACCAAGTGCGTGATCGTCGTGGACGAGGACTGCGATGTGCAGGATGTGGGCGAAGTAACGCTGCGCGTAGCCAACAATATCGACCCCGAACGGGATATCCAGTTCACGCTGGGGCCGGTCGACTCACTCGATCATGCCTCGCGCCTGCCCAACTACGGCAGCAAGATGGGGATTGACGCCACCCGCAAATGGAAAGCAGAAGGCTTTACCCGGCCCTGGCCGCCCATGATCGCCATGGATGCAGCCACCAGGAAGCACGTGGATGAAATCTGGAAGAAGCTGGGACTGGAGTAGATCGGTACCGGATGAGAGAGGAGATCGGGCGATTGTGGCATGAACTGGGCCGGAGGAAGAAGGGCGCGTGGCCGCGCATGGAACAGGGCCAATACCGCAGCTTTCGCGCGGTGCATCCCTTCGATGAACGCTTCGGCGTGGAGACCAGCGGGCTGATCTACGAATTGCCTTCCGGCCACCAGCACGATCTCTACAACAACGGTTACTTTGCCGTCGCACCTTCGGTGTTTCACGCGCTCATGGGGGCGATGCTGGAGCAGCTGCATCTGGATTTTCAGCGCTTCCGCTTTGTTGATCTGGGGTCGGGGAAAGGCCGCGCGCTGATGCTGGCTTCCGATTATCCGTTTCGCGAGATCATCGGCGTGGAACTCTCTCCTGAGCTCGACCGCATCGCCAGGTCCAACATTGCGCGTTACGCTCAGGCGAAGGGTGGGCTGCTTCCCCACACACCGGTAATCTCCATGCAGGGGGATGCAACCGACTTCGCGTGGCCGGCCGGACCGCTCATTGTCTACATGTGGAATGCATTTACCCGGCCGGTGATGGAGCGTGTCTTTCATAGCCTGGAAAGGTCGCTTAAGGAAGAGCCGCGCGAGTTGTACCTGGTGTACATCCACCCGGAATTGGAGTCGATGCTCGCTGAGCTTCCATGGCTGGTCAGGCTTTGGCGGGAGGAGTTCGCTATGAGCGACGAGGATTATGAGGCGTGGGCGTTTCCTACCCGCGAAGAGGTCTGCGCGGTCTACCGGGCGGTGCCTGCGCGGGTTGCGGAACTCTTCGATGTTGGGTAGGTGCGAACCCTGCGGCACGGCAGCCGAAGGGGAATCATCACAGACCTGCCTCCCTCTACCGGTAACAAATGATGGGCTGTACCCTTCAGAAAAATGTGTTCTTCCGCAAGCTGTGTAGACCGGACCTACCCGATAGCGGCAGCGCGATGCTCGATCTACAACGGAAGTGAAAAGTCCGGAGCGGCGCGGCACACCAAAGTTTCAAAAAGCAGGTGACTAGTACCCGGCGAGGAAGCGATTGGCGAACCCAAAGGGTGTGTCCCCAATGCTAGGATTACTTGAACGGTAACAGGAATGAGTATTAGAACAGCCACTGTACTTTAGAAGTTTTCTCGATACACGTTCCCTTCCCCCCGTCGGGCGGATCGAGAAATTCAGGAATTGATTACCACACCGTCCTCTTCTGTACGGTTCCAAAACAGGAGAATGCCCGGTCCCCCCGCCGCGCGATTTCGTGACATAGCGCACGGTGCGTTCACCGCTGGGGAAAAGGATCGGATGTTGCCCATGAAGTTCCTCCAAAGATGGTTGCAGAAGACCGGGTTGTGCCTGCTGATAGCGTCGACCGCTGGCGCCGTGACCCAGGCGCAGGAAATAGGCGGGTATTACACCAATCGCACGGTTTTCAGTGGGTTTGTGGAGTATTCCAACGATTCCAGTCACATGCTGCTGGGCTACGCCGAAGGGCGCCAGATAAGCGCACTCGGGTTGGGCATGGAAAGACGGAGCTTCCTGGGCAACCACCTGTCGGGCGCGTGGGTGGCCGAGGTGAGGCCCTTCATGACCGTAACCGATCCCACGATGAAGGGTATCAACCTGCAGTTTCCACAACAGCCTACCTATTCAGGGATCGTCAGCTTCACTTCGCCCGTTCCGGTGGATATCCCGGTAAGCAGCACACCCCAGAATGTGGTCCTGGTAACCCAGAATCAGGTCTACGCAGGAACCGCCACCTACATGGGTGGAACGCGGTCGACCTACGTGACTGCCTTTAGCCCGCTGGGATACAAGCTCACTGGCTTTCAAGGCAGGCGCATACAGCCCTTCGTGACCGGTTTGGGAGGTTTCGCAGTAGCTACCCGAGACATACCGGTATTCAATAGCTCAGCGTTCAACTACACCTTCGAATTTGGGGGCGGGGTGGAGTGGTTTCAGACGCATACACGCTCCTGCCGCTTCGAGTACCGCTACCACCATCTGGCCAATACCGGCGGTGCCGCCGAAAACCCGGGCATCGATTCGGGCGTGGTCAAAGTGACCTATTCCTTCGGACGGTAACCTTTTGGCCGGGTTACCAGTGTCAAGTAGCTCTTGACGCGACATCGGATATAATAAACGGCAAGATGAGCAGAAGGCCGTTCAGCTTTCTGTCAAAGGGAGATTGAATGAAAACGAAGACCTGGACCCGTCCTGATTTCAAAGAAGTAAGCCTTGGCTGCGAGATCAACTGCTACGCACCCGCAGAATAAGCGTTAATGAACTTCAAGCTGCTGGGGACCGCCGCAGGCGGCGGTCTTCCCCAGTGGAACTGTGCCTGCACTCTTTGTGATCTCTGCCGAAATTTTCCTGAGGTTGTTCGGCCCCGCTTGCAGCTGCAAGCAGCGTTCTCCACGGACGCTGAAAAGTGGTTCCTGATTAATGCTTCGCCCGATCTCAGGTTCCAGATCGAGTCAAACCCCGAACTACAGCCCTCAGCTCGCCACGGCAGACGTAATACACCCATTGCAGGAATCATCCTGACCAGCGCCGATCTGGACCAGGTGCTGGGATTGCTTCTGCTGCGGGAATTTCAACCGCTCACGATTTACGCCACCGGCGCGGTCCGGCGGGTGCTCGAAGCAAATAGCTTTTTCCGCATGCTGGAACGGGTGCCCAAACAGCTCACCTGGGTGGAAATAGATCCTGGAAAATCATTTACTGTGGGCGAAGTGACCTGCACTCCCATACCCCTGGCCGGAACCCTTCCTTACTATGCACGTGGATTTAGCGCAGAGGAGCCAGGTCAGGCGTCGCTCGGCCTTTTGTTGGAAGCCGATGGCCGCCGTCTCGCCTATACTCCTTCGCTCCCCGAAGTCACGGACAGCATTCGCGAGATGTATGACTCCTGCGACGTGATTCTGGTCGATGGCACCTTCTGGAGCGATGCAGAACTCAGCCGTACGCATTCCGGCACGCCCCTGGCGCGCTCCATCGGTCATGTACCGATGAGTGGCGAGGATGGCACCATCGCCCTGTTGGCCGGCATACGCGCGCGGCAACGAATGTTCGTCCACATCAATAACACGAACCCGGTGCTCGATACTCGCGGTCCGGAGTACAAGTATGTAAGCGATGCCGGTTGGCAAATAGGACAAGACGGATGGCAACTCAACTGACAGCGAAGGCTCACGACGGCAATCTTCTTTCTCCGGAGGAGCTGCGCGCCCGGCTCCAGGCAGTGGGAGAAAGCCGGTACCATCATCTCCATCCCTTTCACCTGCGTATGCACGCAGGGGAATTGACGCGCGGCCAGTTGCAGGCCTGGGCGCTCAATCGCTACTACTATCAGAGCCGCATCCCGATCAAAGACTCCCTGCTGCTGGCTAAGAGCGACGACCCTGCTTTCCGGCGCGCGTGGCGGAAACGGATCATCGACCACGATGGGGATCAGAGTGGATATGGCGGGGTGGAGAAATGGATCCAGCTAGCTGAGGCCACAGGCCTCTCGCGCGACCAGGTGATTCCCTGCACCGGTGTTTTGCCGGGTGTGATTTTTGCCGTGGATGCCTATCTTGCGTTGGTGCGCGACAGTCCTCTGCTGATTGCTGTCGCCTCTTCGCTGACGGAGTTATTCTCGCGCAGCCTGATCTCTCTGCGCATGGATCAACTGCGGCTTCACTATCCTTATCTTGTTCATGGGCTGAGCTATTTTGAGGGTCGCTTGACGCAGGCGCCCGAAGACGCCGCCTTCGCCCTGGATTACGTCTGCACCCACGCCGCGAACCGCGCGGAGCAGGAGCAGGTGATCCGGGCGCTGGAACGGAAATGCGCGATTCTGTGGGCGCAGCTGGACGCCATCGACTACGCTTACGTGGTTCCCGGCAACATTCCGCCGGGATGCTTCGTGCCGGAGAGAGGCTGAGATGGACTTGAATGCCACCCCACGGCTCGCGCCCGGCTGCCGCTTGCACCCGACGGAAGCGGTCATGCTGATTCCGGAGGGAACCCTAACGCTGCAGGGGCCGGCGCGCGAAATCCTGGCGCAGCTGGATGGAAAGCAGAGCGTCGCGGCCATTGTGGACGAATTGGTTAAACAGTACGAAGGCGTAGATGAGGACGATATACGGCAAGACGTGCTCAGTCTGCTGGATCGTATGGAGCAACGTGGTGTAGTGCGGGTCTAACCTGTATGCCAGCTAACAGCCAGTCACCGTCGCCTGCCAAACCATTTTCTCTGATCGCCGAGATCACGCATCGCTGCCCCTTGCATTGCCTCTACTGCTCCAATCCGCTGGAATTGCAACGGGCAGAAGAGGAGCTTCCTACGGACGACTGGAAGCGGGTCTTTCAAGAGGCGGCTCAACTGGGCATTCTGCATTTGCATCTCACCGGGGGCGAACCCCTGGCCCGCAAAGACTTGCCCGAGCTGATCCGCACAGCACGCGACGCAGGGCTGTACGTGAACATGATCACCTCGGGGGTCGGGCTTAGCGAAGAGCGTCTGGCTGCGCTGGTCGACGCCGGGCTGGAACACCTGCAACTGAGCTTTCAAGACCTGGACGAGACCAGCGCGAACCACATTGCCGGGACTCGAGCCCATGCGCTCAAGCTGGCGCTGATTCCTGTTTGAAGAAGTTTCCGCTGGCGTTCACCGTGAACCTGGTCGTTCACCGCATGAACCTGGACCGGCTGGAGGCCTTTATCGCCCTGGCGGAGGAGTTCGCTCCCGACCGGCTGGAAATTGCTCACGTCCAGTATTACGGTTGGGCGCTGAAGAACCGCTCCCTCCTGATGCCAACCCAGGAGCAGGTGGATCGATCGCTGCCGATCATTGAGGCGGCCAAAGAACGGTTGAAAGGCAGGATCCATCTTGAAGCCGTCTTCCCCGATTACTTTGGCAGCTTTCCCAAGGCTTGCGTGGGCGGTTGGGGACGGCAGATGATGCTCATCGATCCGTTAGGCCAGGCGATGCCGTGCCATGCAGCGGCGGTCATTCCCGGGCTGCACTTCGATAATGTGCGCGACCATGATCTCTCGTGGATATGGCAATCTTCGCCGGCGTTTAATCGCTTTCGCGGTGATGCGTGGATGTCGGATACGTGCCTCGCCTGTCCGCGCAAGGAGCGTGACTTCGGAGGTTGCCGCTGCCAGGCGTTCCTGCTTACCGGGGATGCCGAGGCGATCGACCCGGTTTGCCAATACAGCCCGGATCACGGGCTACTGAAACTTCTGCGCGTGCCTTCCGAGAATCCCCTTCCCATTTGGAGAGGGTAATGGCCTCGGTCGAACGAGACGTGCGTCTGCTTATGCTGGCCGCTTCGGCGGGGTCGGCGGATGGGTGGAGCTACTTCGGGCTCGGCCACGCGTTTGTGGCAAATATGACCGGCAACACGGTGATCCTGGGTCTTGCCGTGTTTCAGGACCATGGCGACATGGTTCATCCAGCAATCGCTCTTGGGTGCTATGCCGGCGGAGCGATGCTCGGTTCGCTTTTAACAGAGAACGTACAACCCGGGGCGGTTTGGGCGCGGGCGATTTCCTGGACCCTGATGCTGGAAGCTCTGCTGCTGCTGGCCGCTGAGGTTGGATGGATGGCGATTCACCTGCACTTGAGCTACTCGCCCAGCCTTGAAGTTTTGCTGGGCACGCTAGCGCTGGCGATCGGGATGCAAAGCGGCGCCATGGTGCAGTTGAAAATTCCCGGTATCGTCACCACATACATCACCGGCACTTGGACCACAATGCTGAGTGGCCTGGTGCGCCTGGGGAAACAGGAGAAGCAGCAGAAACAGGAGACCGAGAAGCGGCTGGGGATGCAGGCCGCAGTCTTGACCGCGTATTTTCTCTCAGCTGTGCTGGCAGGGTGGCTCTTCCGGCACTTGCCTCTCGCGGTCGGCGTGCTACCGGGGTTGAGTGTGCTTCTGGTTGCTGTTCATGGGCTGATCTACAACGACTGATGCCGCTCTCGATAACGTATCACTAAGGATTTGAATGACACATCTGCGAGCGGGCCCAGGTTTAGTGGCGCGCCTACGGCGCTCAGATCTTACTCGGAATTGAGCCCCAGCCCTTCCGGCTGCACAGTTTGGCGGCCGGCCCTCCGGGCGTCGCATCCATGGCGATTTTTCAGCGTCATTCCTCCCTTAACTTGCCATAGGCAAGGCGTCTCCTTGGGATGACAATGAGGCGCGTTCAAGCCAAAACCGGGCTTGAATGGGGCACCCAGCATTTGTTGGATGGAGGGGAGCACTGCAGGTCCCTCGGCTGCGCTCGGGATGACAAAGGGTGGGGCGGTGCTTCCATCGGGAATTGGCTAGTGGCTGAAAGAGTCGCTACCTTATTCCGGCTGCTTGTCTTTGTGGTGGAGATCCAGGCCGAATTTGGGGGCGGTGTTGGTTCCGGTTACTTTCACTGGTATTTCGGCCCCGGCGCCGTGTTTGTGAAAGAAGGGATCGACTACTTTCAACCCCCAGCTCTTCCATCGCGAAGACACCATCTGGGATAGCTTGGCGTCGGTCCTCACTTTGCCGGTAAAGTCGAACTGCTTGCCATCCAGGGTGTAGACACCGGCCAGTTTCACCGTCGCTCCAGGCAGGCTGTAGATCAAGTCCTGCAAAACCAGTTTTCCATCGCCCATTTGAAATTTTCCCGTCATATGGGAGTTCACATCTTCTGCTCCCGGCTTGGCGTCCTTTGGATCGCCTTGGGCCCGCAGGCTCAGCATGTCCACTTTGTCCTGCACTTGCGGATTGGTAAAGTGCATACGCTTCAGGGCGAAGTTTCCGTTTAGCCCCAGCTTCTGGGTTACGCTCTCCTTGCCGGGACGGATGTGCAGCTTGGTTTTCATGGTCAGGACACCGGTCATGACCACCGGCTTCGTCTTGACGGCAAGTTGCAGAAAATCCTGTATGCGGCCGGCGGGAACATCGACATCAAGGTCGATGCTGTGACCTTGCCCTTTTACATTCACAACCGCGCCCTGACAGGAAAACTGGGACTCTCCCAGCTTCGCCTCGACCGGTTGCAGATAGGTGTCGCCGGTCGTCCCATCGACGATGGCCGAGAATTGCGTGTGCAGAGGAACAGGATGGTTTGCGGTATCGAGCGAAAAATCAGGCACGTCCGCGGTTCCATGGACCTCGATCCGGTCGAGCTGACCGGTGAAGTCACCGACGGAATGCAGTATGCCCCCGATTCCCTTGATGGTGTTCAAGTCGGCATTCTCGAAGGTGTACTTCCCGGTCACGGTTGAGTCACCGGGCGTCTCCGTATTCCACGGCCCAAAAGTGCCCACGGCGTGAATTTGCCCCTTGGGAATCGCGTTGGTCAGGGTCGCGTCATAGCGCAAAGGTGCATTCGGGCCCACGTGATGCAAGACGATGTGGCTAAGCACAAATATCTTGGGATCCTTGTTTGGCTTGTCGGTACCAATCACCAGCCGGGAATCGTCGCACACCAACTCGTCCACGACGATCTTGATCTTGCCGTGATGGCGGGACTTGGCAGCATTTTGTTGCCGCATGGATTTGGGCGGGATGTTGATTTCCAGCCCCTGCACGTACACAGTCCCTACATGGGTTGGCTTCAGGAATAAACCCATCAGCCGGGCGTGGAAGTCGAATTGGCGCACCACGAACAGAGGATCCTTCGCCCCGGCGGCCACCACATCGTCGGGGTTGTATATTCGCAGCCCCTTCCCGGAGACGGCCAGGCCCTTGATCAGCGATACCTGCAGGTCATCCAACTCCACGCGGCTATTGAATCGGGTGCTCAGAGTTTCGATCACCCGGCCCTTGAGGATCGGCTCGGCCCTCCTCAGCATCACTTCACCCACCACCAGAAGCACAACCACGGCGATCAGCGCGATCCAGATCACCCATCGCCAGCGTTTGTGCTCTCGCGGGCTCAGCTTCTCCCGATCGTTCACTACATGCTTTACCGTGCTCAAGATGAAATCCCACTAGAGTCGATGCAGTTTTGGCGAATTTAGTTTTCGCGGAGTGCCAAATCGGCCCGCTTTTTTAGTACCGTGCCAATTTATCGGGGTCGCTCCCCGCTGCTGAAGCAGAGGGCTCCCAGCGACGGCAACAACACAAAACATGAGTTTCGCAGTCTGTACGGCCGTGTGTGGGAGCCGTGGTCTGGGGCCGGATTCAGCTTACATGAACCATGGGCCGCTGGGTGGGGTCTTTGATAGCGCGGCGCAGGATTTCGTGGGTCAATGGGGCGGTATCCCCTTCGCCCAGGAAGACAAACCGCAACAGATTGATGACCGGATCAACGTCAGTCCAATGGAAGTAGACCTGGGGGATGCCCCCAGTCGTTTTTTTCAGTTGAATGAGCAGAGCGGCGATGGCATTGGCAACGGCCGGGCTGGTGGCACGGAGCACACGATTGGAACCTTCGCGGAATCCCTGAATGGCAATCGTCTCGGTGAAGTCGGAGGTGTCTCCGCGCTGCACCTCAATGAAGTAGATGAATTCATCGTGCGCGAGCCCGTGAAGTTCGCGCAGGTCCATCTTGGCCTGCTCGCGATCCTTGGAGGCGTTATGCGGATTCCAGGCGATGAGCCGGATGGTCTTGTTTGCGCTTTCGGCTATTAGCGCCTGGGCCTGCGCATCCAGCTCAACCGTGATCCGCAACTCGGTGGAGCGGAAAGCCCGGGAAACCAGCGACAAGAAGACCATGGAGAAGACGAAGATGCAGGAGATTTTGAGCCCCTGGGGCCGCTCGTAGATATTCACCAGGGTGGTGTAGATGAAGATGAGCGATACAACGCCAAGACCGAGGCGGGAGAAGATCGTGCGGGCCGCAATGGTGACTGCGAAGGCGGCGGAGGTGATAAGCACGAGCACGCCCGTGGCGTAGGCGCCGCCCTGAGCATCCACATTGGCCTTAAATAGAAGCGTAACTGCGAATGCGACGGACAGGAAGACCAGAACCAGGGGACGCGAAGCCCGCGCCCACTCCGGCGCCATACCGAAGCCGGGAAGGTAGCGCGGGATGAGATTCAGTAGGCCGGCCATCGCGGAAGCGCCGGCGAAGGCGAGAATCAGGATGGTGCTCAGGTCATAAAGAGTGCCGAAGCCGTTGCCGAGATACAGGTGGGCCAGGTAGGCCATGGCTCTGCCGTTGGCCGGGCCGCCTTCGTTGAAGTCGGCCGCAGGAATGAGCAAGGTGGTGACGATGCTGGTGGCCATGAGGAAGCCGCTCATGATCAGCGCCGCGGTCTTGAGCAGGCGCCTGGTGTTGGTGATGCGGGCCTCGAGGTTTTCAGACTCGACCAGCGGCATGACGGCGACGCCGGTCTCGAAACCCGAGAGGCCGAGGGCCAACCGGGGAAAGAGCAGCACCGAGATGCCGATGATGGAGAGCAGGCTTCCGTGTTGGGCCGAGATGGTGTTTTTCCAGCTGAGCACCAGGTGGGGGTGTAAGAAAACATGAACCAAAGCCACGAGGGTGACGATTAAGTTGAGCGCGAGATAGACACCCACAAGAACCACGGCAGTATCGATTGCTTCCTTAAAGCCCTTGAGAAAAATCGCGCCCAGGATAGCGAGCAGGCAGAGGGTAACGTTCATCTGGTTCTGCAGGGAATGCGGAGTGTAGGGATTGTGGACAAAGTGGTCCGCTGCGTCGGCCGCCGAGAGGGTCATGGTAATGATGAAGTCGGTGGTGGCGAAACCCAGAAGGACGAGGACGAAGACCTTGCCGGTCCACCCCGGAAACAGCTTTTCCAGCATGGCAATGCTGCCCTGACCGTGGGGGCTGGCGGCAGCGACGCGATTGTAAACCGGCAACGCCGCGAAGAGAGTCACCAGGACGAGGACAAGGGTTGCGATCGGCGAGAGGAAACCGGCGGCGAGGAATGCGATACCGGATTGGTAACCGAGGGTGGAAAAGTAATCGACTCCAGTGAGACACATGACCCGCCACCACGGGTGTTTGGTCGTGGAGTGGGAGGCATGAGCAGTCTCGGGACGTTCGAGATCGGAAAAAAACCAGTCGCTGAAAGACAAGGTGCTCTTATCTCCTGAACTTCTTACCTGCTCTTCGATATCTTGATCAACTCTGGGTGCCGCTAATCACCTGATGATAACGGGAGACTCTTGGCGCCACGATGTTTGTGGAACGAATGGTTAATTCGTATTTCCAGGCGGGTAAACCTGATACCGTGCTCTAGATGAGCGCACAAAGCGAATTTGACGCAATTGTGATTGGCAGCGGGGCGGGCGGAGGAACGCTGGCACTGCATCTCGCCCAGGCAGGCAAGAACATCCTGATCCTGGAACGCGGCCCCTTCATGCCGCAGGAAAAGCTCAACTGGGATACATCGGCTGTCTTTCTGGACAACCGCTACCACACCAAGGAGACCTGGCAAGATAAGGACGGAAAGCCGCTCCACCCCCAGCAGGCGTATTTCGTGGGAGGCCAGACCAAGGTGTACGGCGCGGCGTTGTTCCGCATGCGTGCCGAAGATTTTGGCGTCATCCACCATAAGGGGGGCATTTCTCCCGCGTGGCCCATCACGTACGCGGATATGGAGCCGTTTTATTGCCATGCAGAAGATCTTTTTCACGTCCACGGCGACCTGGGCACGGCACCCTCGGTTCCCGGCGGTTACGGGTCTTCTTTTGATCCCACAGAGCCTTTTCACTCCAGCAAGTATCCCTATCCCGCGTTCATCAACGAACCTCGCATGCAGACCATCGAGGACGACGTGCGCAAGCTGGGGATCCATACGTTCCCTATCCCGCTGGGGCTGAAGCGGAATGAAACGAACCCGCTGGCCTCGAAGTGCGTTCGCTGCGATACCTGTGATGGCTACCCGTGCCTGGTCCATGCCAAGTCGGATGCGGATATCAACTGCATACGGCAGATCATGCATTGGCCTAATGTCACCCTGATGACGAACTCGCGCGTAACCCGATTGGTCACCAACAGCAGCGGTACTGCGGTGACCGCGGTTGAGGTTATCCACTCTGGGCCGGATGCTGCCTCCAAAGACGGTCATGCGGCAACCTATAGCGCCGGGATTTTCGCCGTGTGTGCCGGCGCTATCAACTCCGCGGTCATTCTGCTCGCATCAGCGAACGACAAGCATCCGAATGGGCTGGGCAATCGCTCCGACCAGGTCGGCCGGAACTTCATGTATCACCAGGCTGATGCCCTGCTCGCGCTTGGCACCGAGGGCAATCAGGATAGCTACACCAAGACGTGGGGCACCAACGATTTTTATTTCAAGGACTCCGACCCCGCTTATCCATTTCCCCTGGGGCAGGTGCAGCCGGTGGGCAGCTTCCATTACGAGATGATGAAGGGGGATGCGCCTCCGCTCACTCCGGGCTTTGTGCTGGAAAAGATGAAGCAGCACGCCGTACCCTGGTGGCTTACGACGGAAGATCTTCCTGACCCGGAGAATCGGGTTACGGTGCACAACGCGACGCCGCTATCGGTCGAGAATCGGCAGCCCGGTGTGGGCGGTGCGCATCCCTCTGGAGACACTGGCCACACCAACGAGTCCGAGCCGGTTACGGATTCCGCGCCGATGCGGATTCAGCTTTCGTACACGCCGAATAATGTTGAGTCTTTTAATCGCCTTAAGGACCGGTGGGTCGATGTACTTAAGCGGGCCGGGCATGCGACGACTTCTGTTCCGCTGCACGCTTATTTCAAGAAGCGTATTCCGCTGGAGGGTGTCGGCCATCAGAACGGTACTTGCCGCATGGGAGCTGATCCTGCGAGCAGCGTGCTCGACCCGCATTGCAAGGCGCATGATCTCGATAATCTTTATGTTGTGGATGCTTCGTGCTTCGTCTCGGCAAGTGCGGTCAATCCGTCACTGACTATTATTGCCAACGCCATTCGCATTGCGGACCATTTGGTGGCGGAACGGCTTAAGTAACCCTGGGGCCTACGCGACATAGATCGGGGCGGGCCCAGGTTTAGTGCCGCGCCTACGGCGCTCGAATCATCTTCGAGATTGATCCCCAGCCCTTTCGGGCTGGGCTCACATTTTGGCGGCCGGCCCTCCGGGCCTCGCATCCATTTTGCGTGTCATTTCTTTCTCAATCTGAAACGGGCAGGTCGGCTGCTCCCACGGCGCACCGGGGGCAGGCGGGATGACAAAGGGGAGGGTGGCGCTTACCTCAGCAGCCGTTACCGTGGGATGGAGAGAGCCGCAGGCGTCGCAGTGCTTTTAGGCGTAACGAAATAGTGCCTTGAACCCATAATCCATGTGCTGCTGAATGTGGCAGTGAAACAAGGAGAGGCCAGGCTGGTCGGCTACAAAGTCCACTACGGCGCGGCCGTAGTATGGAACTACTACTGTGTCTTTTATGATGCCGCCCGTTTTGGTGCCGTTCATTTCTACCAGCTCGAACTGATGGCGGTGCAGATGGAGGGGGTGGGCGTCATCCGTGCGGTTGCGAAATACCAGGCGGTAACGAGTTCCCTGCTTTAAGACGAACTCCTTGTCGTGCGGGTAGGGCTTTCCATTCACAAGCCAGGTGTTGAACTTGCCCGATCCCCCAGGGATCTTTTCGAAAATCATGTCGATGGTCTGATCAGGGGGAATAGGAGTCGCGCTGATTTTTCCGAAAATGGTGTAGTCCCATGGGGTGCGCGGCGCTACCCATTGCGGCTGGCGATGCTGATTCTCGTATTCCACAATGACGCCCAGGCCGGTGTTACGAATTCTCTCCTCGGTGGCTCCCAGGATCCATACGCCCGGTTGGTTCATCTCGACGATCGCGTCTACTCGCTCACCGGCGCCAAGAAGGATGCTATCCACCTTTTGCGGAACCGGGACCGGGTTGCCATCCAACGCAATCACTTGAAATTGATGACCAGGCAAGGCAAGGCGGCGGTTCTCAATCGCGCTCGCATTGAGCAGGTGCATCAACACCCTCTGGCCCGGCTTCACGCGGATCGGCTCCCCCGCACCCAATGACTTGTCATTAATGGAGTAGGTCATCGAATTCACTTCAAGGCCGTTGGGATCGGTGTTCAGAACTGCGGGCCGCTCGGGCTGCGGACCGCCATGGCCGTCATCATCGTCATCTTCCATGCTGCTGGTGAAGAAGGGCTCCCAGTCGCGCAGGGAGAGAAAAATCTCCTGGTCATATTGCCCGGGGTCATTGCCCCCATCGACATAGACGAAACCAAACTGTCCGGTGTAGGTGCCACGATGCAAGTCGGCTTCAGCCATGGCGTGGGAGTGGTACCAGCGCGATCCGGCCGGACGCGGCGTCAGCTGGTAGCGGCGCCGGCCACGAGCAGGCACCGGAGGCGTGCCCTCCTCCTCCGTTCCGTCGACATCCGCGGGGATCAACATGCCGTGCCAGTGCACCAACTCTGGTACATCCGTATCGTTAATTACATCCACGCTTACGGTCTTGCCTTCGCGCATACGGAGGACCGGCCCGGGCGAAGTGTCGTTGTAGCCGATGGTGCTGAGAATGTGATCGGGCGCGAGCTCCACGGTAACAGGAGCGATGCGGAGGGTGTAGTCCGCTTTGCTGGTTTCATTGGCGGGGGGTCCAGCGCCCATCTGCATCTGCGGGGCTTGGGCGAGCAGCGTGGCGGCGCCCGCATGGGCTATGGCCGCGCCGCCAATCTTCATGAAGTCCCGCCGCTTCAAAAAACTGCCCCCTCGGCCTGACCTGAGGAGATCGTCTCACGGGGCAAGATGGCTGGCAAGCAGAGCGGGCCGCTCTTCATTTGCATAAGGCCACAAACGACTCAGTGTTGGGCTACGTCTATCAGACGAGAGCCCCGGACATTCTGGTAATCTCAAGGCACGCGCGTAGGGATCCGCTCATGAAGCTCCTGCAAGCCAGTTCGGCAGCGCTCGTCGGGATGGCGCTGTGCTCCGCGCTCTACGCCTACCAGCGGACGGCGGACTTCGGCTTCGGGGATGATGCGGAAACCAACGTAAAGGCGGAGTTCTACTGGTCTCGCCTCAGTTACAACGCAGCCGTCGGCAGCAGCTTCGGAGGCGGTTACGGAGGTTATGGTGGTTACGGCGGTTATGGCTGGCGCCACTCCTGGTCCCGCGACTACCCCAAGGCTGACCGCCAGGTTCTTCTGGCGATGAAACGCCTCACGCGGATCCAGGGCCGCTCTACGGAGCAAGTGGTCGACCTCGATTCGGACGAAATATTTAACTATCCCTGGATCTATGCCGTACAGGTTCAAACCTGGTCGTTTACCGACGAGGAAGCCAAGCGCCTACGGGAATACCTGTTGAAAGGCGGCTTCCTGATGGTGGACGACTTCCACGGTACGGCGGATTGGGAAGATTTTATGAACGGCATGCGTGAGGTTCTCCCCGACCGGCCGGTCGAAGACCTGGAAGGCAAGGACGAAATCTTCCACGTGCTTTACGACCTGGACGAGCGCATGCAGATTCCCGGGGAACAATATATACAGACCGGCAGGACATACGAAAAAGACGGGTACGTGCCCAAATGGCGCGCTATTCGCGATGACAAAGGCCGTATCATGGTCGCCATCTGTCACAACATGCACCTGGGCGACGCCTGGGAATGGGCGGACGATCCGGATTACCCCGAACCGTTCGCATCCATGGCGTTCCGGGTGGCATTGAACTACATCGTTTACGGCATGACGCATTGAAGTTTTCGCCGCGTGTCGGGTAGCACCAAGCAGCAGTTCTTAGAAATGATTGATCGACCGCGGGAAACTTCGGACCATGTTTCAATTTTTCTTTAAGTACCCGATCCCGGTGTTTTCCAAAGGCCAGTTTGTCCTGCTTGGCACGTGGCCTGGCTGGGTGCTACTGCTGCTCATCGTCGCGTCCGCGGCCGGGCTGGCGGTGCTCATTCGGTCGCGGCTGCCCCAGGCCGCGCCGAATATAAGCAAGTGGCGCGCGGGCGCGGTCTGGTTGCTGCAGTCTTTGCTCATCGCCACGGTGCTGGTACTGCTTTGGCAGCCGGCGATTACCGTGGCCGAACTGGCGCCGCAGCAGAACGTAATCGCGGTTGTGCTCGATGATTCACGCAGCATGGCGATCGCCGATGGCGACGGCAAGCTTACGCGGGAGGCTGCGGCGGAAAAAGCGCTCGAGGGCGGCGTGCTGGCAGGATTGCAAAAAAAATTTCAGGTCCGGCTCTACCGGCTTGACAGCCGGGTAGCCCGCGCTGCGACGCTCACGGAGATACAGCCCACTGCCCCCGCCACCCACATCAATGACGGGCTGAGACAACTGGTAACCGAGACCTCCGATTTGCCGGTGGGCGCGGTGGTGCTGCTCAGTGACGGCTCAGAAAACTCGCTGGATGGGTCGGGAGACCTGGCGCTCGAAACCATCCATGCGCTGCGCAATCGCCGCTTGCCCGTGCATACCGTCGGCTTCGGCAAAGAACAGGCGGCGCACGATGTTGAGGTGAACGACGTGCGGGTGACCTCCCGCGCCATGACGGGTTCGCGGATTCCCGCTACGGTTACCTTCCATCAAAGGGGGTACGCGGGAAGCAAGGCGATTCTGGCGGTTCGGGATGGAGACAAGACGCTTGATTCGCGTGAGATTACGCTTGGCGCCGACGATGCAACCCAGGTGGAAACGGTCTATTTCAGCCCGGGAGATGCCGGGGTCAAGAGTTTGCGCTTCACGCTTGGGCCGCTGGCCAATGAAGAGAACCCGGCCAACAATGCAGTCACCCGCCTGTTGGGCGTGACCAATGACAAACGGCGCATTCTGTATGTCGAGGGTGAGCCGCGATGGGAGTACAAGTTCATCCGCCGGGCGGAGGACGACGACAAGATCGTGCAGGTGGCCTCCATGCTGCGCACGACGGAGAACAAGATTTACCGGCAAGGGATCAGCGATCCCACGGAACTGGCGAATGGTTTTCCGGTGCGCCCGGAAGATCTCTTTGGTTACCAGGGCATCATCCTGGGCTCGGTAGAGGCGGGATACTTTACCCCCTTGCAGCAGGAATTGCTGCGGGAGTTTGTTGACCGCCGCGGCGGAGGATTGCTCTTCCTCGGGCGGGCGCTTTGCGCTTGGGGATGGCGGATGGAGCGGCTCGAGCCTGGTGGATTTGCTTCCGACTTATCTCCCCAACAGCAGGAACACGTTCCACCGCGATCCGGCGACGGTCGAACTGACGGCCGCTGGGTCGGATAGTCCGATCACGCGTCTCATGGATGACCCGGCTAAGAACATCGACCGCTGGAAGAAGCTGACCTACCTGATGGACTACCAGGACGCGGGTACGGCCAAGCCTGGCGCCGCGGTGTTAATCCAGATGAACGCCGGCGCGCGCAAACTGCCGCTGCTGGTGACGCAGAATTACGGCCGCGGCCGGACTGCCGTGATGGCCACCTCGGGCACCTGGCGCTGGCAGATGAGCCAACCGCTGGGAGACCCGGCGCACGATCTTTTCTGGCAGCAGCTGCTGCGCTGGCTGGTGCTGGATTCGCCGGGACAAGTGGTGGTGACCGCTGCGAATCACACGCTGATGGATGACGGCCACATTGAGCTTTCGGTAAATGTGCGCGATAAGGAATACATGCCCGCTCCCGATGCCAAGGTGACGGCGCATCTCATTGGACCGAACGGGATCTCGGTGCTGTTGGACATGACTCCGACCGCAGACAGTCCCGGAGTCTTTCACGCAGCGTGGACTGCGGAGAAGCCGGGCTCCTACCTGGCTGAGGTCACGGCGGAAAAGGGATCGCAGCAATTGGGCAGCGACACCTTCCCTTTCGAACGAATCGATGGAGTTGCGGAAAACTTCCACGCGGTGCAGAACCGCGAGCTGCTGGAAAAGCTGGCCACAGAAACCGGTGGGCGTTATTGGAAGCCGGGCGAATTGAGCCGGCTGCCCAACGAAATCTCGTACTCGGACGCGGGCATCTCAGTCGCGAGACATCAAAGAGCTATGGAACATGCCGGTGGTGTTCCTGTGGTTGCTGCTGCTTATGGCGGCGGAATGGCTGCTGCGGCGCAAGTGGGGTGTGGTATGAGAATAGCCCTGCTGTGGCTGGTGCTGTCCGCCCTCTCCGCGCATGCGAGCGTCTACTACGTCACGGTCGCCGGACTTGGCGGCGAACCGGACTACGAGCAGCGGTTTACCGCCAACGCCAAGGACCTGGACAAATTGTTCAAAGCTTCCGGCAGCAGCGCTCATGTCTACACACTGACCGGGAGCCAGGCAACGAAAGCGCAGCTAACGCAGACGCTTGCCTCCATTGCGCGCGATGCGCGGCCCGAGGACGATTTCGTGCTTATCCTGATCGGGCATGGATCGTACGATGGCAGCGACTACAAGTTCAACCTGGTTGGTCCGGATATCACTGCGCAAGACCTCGCTACCCTCTGCGATCACATTCCCGCCCGGCGGCAACTGATTGTCAACACGACCAGCTCGAGCGGCGGATCAGTGGCGGCGCTCGAAAAGCCAGGGCGCGGGGTGATCGCTGCCACCAAAAACGGCACCGAGAAGAACGCCACGGTCTTTGCCCGCTACTGGGTCGAGGCGCTGCAGGATCCCACGGCCGATCTGGATAAGAGCGACTCCATTAGCGCCATGGAGGCCTTCGCTTACGCGCAACGGAAGACGGCGGCGTTCTATGAATCGCAAAAGCGACTGGCGACGGAGCATCCTATTTTTGAGGACACGGGCAAGAACGAACCAGTCCGTGAACCGTCAAAGAGCGAAGGGGTGCTGCTGGCGAGTTTCCCGGTGCTACGCATTGGCGCCGCCCAGAAGCAAGCGAACGATCCCGCGAAGCAGGCGCTGCTGGCCAAGAAGGAAGATCTGGAACAGAAAATTGATGCGCTCAAATATCAGAAGGCTGCCATGGATCCGGCTGATTATAAACAGCAGCTGACAGCGGCGCTCGTGCAGCTAGCGCAGGTGCAACAGGAACTAGACAAATGAACTGGAAAGAAAAATCCGCTGCTTCGCTGGTGATGGTGCTCGGAAGTATGAGCTATTGCTGGAGTGCGACCCCGGATAGCTGTCAGACTCTGCGCAAGCATGGCCAGAAGACTGAGGCGCAGGCTTGCTTTGAGTCACTGGTGCGCAGCAACTCCGCCTACTACCGGGCGGAGGGATACTGGGGGCTGGAACAGTACGACCAGGCAAACGAGCAGTTCAGGATCGCAACCGCCCCGGCGGAGAGCGACCCGCTCTATAAAGTTCGCTGGGGAATGTTGCTGCACCAGCGATTCAATAACACGGACGCAGTGGGCCTCTTTCAAGAGGCGCTACAAAAAGATCCCAAGAACGCGCAAGCCTATTTAGGACTCGCGATCGTCAGCGCGGATGGCTTCGACGGTAAGGCCACGGACTATGCGAGCAGAGCCCTGGTGCTTGATCCCAAGCTGGTGGAGGCGCATGAATTTGTTGCCAACCTGGCGCTGGAAAACGCGGATACAGAACATGCCGTCGCGGAGGCCGATGAGGCGCTTCGATTGTCGCCCGACGCCCTGAACGCTATGGCCATCCACGCTGCGGTTGAGTTGCTGGCAGACCGCTCCCCGGACGTGTGGTTGGACAAGATAAAGAAAGTGAACCCCGGCTACGCTGAGGGCTACTTCCATATGGCTCATTATCTTGAGCTCAACTACCGCTTTGAAGACGCCGTCGCCTACGATCGCAAGGCGATCGAGGCCGATCCCAAATATTGGCCGGCGCGTTCCCAGTTAGGCGTCGAGTTGATGCGCCTTGGCCAGGAAGATGAGCCTTTAAAACAACTGGAGATGTGCTACAACAACGGCTACCGCGATGCTGAGACGGTGAACAGCTTGCGGCTTTTGGATAGCTACAAGAATTTCGTTACCTATAAAGAGAACGGCACCATCCTGCGGCTGGGCAAGAGCGAAGCGGATCTGTTGCATCCTTACTACGCAGCAGAGATGCAACGCATCCTCTCTACCTACGACAAGAAATATAAGATGAAGCTCTCCGGCCCGGTCCAGGTTGAGGTCTATCCCAACCACGAGGACTTTGCTGTGCGCACCATGGGAATGCCCGGCCTGGGCGCGCTCGGCGTCACCTTCGGGCAAGTGGTAGCGATGGATAGCCCCTCGGCGCGCAAGCCGGGCGACTTTAATTGGGGCAGCACGCTGTGGCATGAGATGAGCCATGTCTACATTCTCTCAGCCACCAATGGCCGGGTTCCGCGGTGGTTTACGGAAGGCCTTGCCGTGCATGAAGAGACGCAAGTATCCCCGGAGTGGGGTGATCATATGTCACCGGAGATCCTGGTGGCTATCCGGGATAAGAAGTTACTGCCGGTGATTAAGCTGGACCGCGGG
This sequence comes from uncultured Acidobacteriaceae bacterium, assembly GCA_963785315.1. Lineage (GTDB taxonomy): Bacteria > Acidobacteriota > Terriglobia > Terriglobales > Acidobacteriaceae > PALSA-350. The sequence continues at coordinate 618,265 of CAWAUX010000014.1, forward strand.
TTTATCTTTCCCGAATATCCGGCGCAGGTGGTTGTGTCTTATTTCGAAGCAGGCAGCATATGTGACTACATCGGGAGCCACTGGGGCGAAGGCAAGTTGCTCGATATGGTCCATTCGTATGCGGCCCGCAAGACCACTCCGGAAGTGATTCAGGCGGATCTTGGCGTCTCACCGGAGGCGTTCGATAAGCAATATCTTGCGTGGCTGACCGAGCGCTATGGAAAGACGGTTGAGTCCTTCGATGAATGGCAGAAGCTGTTGGAACATCTGGTCGCGGTCGCGAAACAGAATCAGTACGACGAAGTCTTGCGTGAGGGTGAGGTGGTTCGGACCATGTATCGGCAGTACATCGGGGACGCGAACGCCTACCAATTTCTCGCCGCTGCCAATTTGGCCAAGGGCGACAAGAAGGCTGCGGCGGCGGTGCTGACGGACTACGAAAAGATGGGAGGCGAGGATCCTGCAATTCTCAAGAAGCTGGCTTCGCTCGAAGAGGAGCTCGGCCAACCGAAAGAGGCGGCTGCGACGCTGGATCGCATCAACTATATCTACCCGGTCCACGACGAAGACTTGCACCGTCATCTGGGTGATTTGTGGTTTGCGCAAGCGAACTACCCGGGTGCGATCCGCGAGTATACCGCTTTGGTTGCGCTGAACCCGCTCGACAAGGCGGGGGCGCAGTTCAGCCTGGCCCAGGCTTATTACGCGTCAGGACAGCGCGACAAGGCCGAGGAAAGCGTGCTCGCTGCGCTGGAAGCCGCGCCGGGGTATCGCCCGGCACAGAAGTTGCTGTTGGAGATCGAACACCCGGAACAGAAGGATTCGCCCAAGACGAACTGATGAATCTCACAGCCGGATCCGTAACGAATGACGGGTGCCCCATATCTGCCCGGTTTTGGCAGATGTGGGATTCCACAAACCTCGGCCCCTGAGTGTAAAGGGTGTAGATGACCATGGAGATCAAGACCTGTTGCCAGTGGAGAGTGAGCGGTGAACAGCCGTGGAATCCCACATCTCGCGAAAAACGAGCGAGATATGGGGCACCCGCAGACTTGTTGCGGGTCAGAATTCTAAAACTTTGTAGTCGAGAGGAGAGGAAATAGCCGATGGTCACGATCCCTGAACTTAGCCAGGACGCAGCCCAGCTGCAACAGCGCATCGAGAGGTTTTATGTGGTCCGTGATGGCATTCTTGCCCAGGTGCGCCAGGTAATTGTCGGCCAGGAGGAGGTGCTGGATCAGATTCTTACCGCGCTCTTCGTCGGTGGGCATTGCCTGATCACCGGCCTGCCCGGTACCGCCAAGACGCTGATGGTGCGGACTATTGCGGAGACGTTGGGCCTGACGTTCCGGCGCATCCAGTTCACGCCCGACCTGATGCCCTCCGATATTACGGGCACGGACATTATTGAAGAAGACCTCACCACCGGACATCGTAAGTGGACCTTCGTCCAAGGCCCGATCTTCGGCAACATCGTGCTGGCCGACGAGATCAATCGCACACCGCCTAAGACGCAGGCCGCGTTGCTCGAAGCTATGCAGGAACGCTCCTGCACCGTGCGGGGCCACATCTATCCGCTGCCCGCTCCCTTCTTCGTCCTGGCTACCCAGAACCCCATCGAGCTCGAAGGCACCTACCCACTACCCGAGGCGCAGCTCGACCGGTTCCTGTTCAACACCATCCTCGATTACCTCAGCGCCAGCGACGAACTGAAGGTAGTGGACCTTACCACAACGACCCGTGTGGCCAAGGTAGAACCGGTTACAACAGCCCAGGAGTTGCTCGACTTCCAGCAGCTGGTTCGCATGGTGCCCATCGGCGAACCGGTGGCGAAGTATGTCGTCAACCTGGTGCGCGCGACCCGATACAAAAACGAGAACGCGCCCGATTTCGTAAAGAAGTATGTCAACTACGGCGGCAGCATTCGCGCGGCGCAGTTTATTGTGCTGGCGGCGAAAGCGCGTGCACTCTCCCGCCGACGCTACCACGTCACCTACGACGACGTCACCTCGCTTGCCATACCGGTGCTGCGGCATCGCATCCTGCTCAACTTTCATGCTGAATCAGAGCGCGTGGACGCCGATGAGATTCTTCGGCGCCTGATCGAACATATGCCGCCGCCCAAGGAGGCTTGATGCTGCAGCGCTTTCTCGATCCCGGTGTGCTCGCCAGTATCAGCAGCCTTGACCTGCTCGCCAAAACGGTAGTGGATGGCTTCGTCGCCGGCCTCCACCGCTCTCCGGATTTTGGCTTCAGTTCGGAGTTCGCTGAATACCGCGCCTATACGCCCGGGGACGATTTGCGCCATGTCGATTGGAACTTGTTTGCCCGTACCGAGCGCTGTTACCTGAAGCGCTATCGCGGGGACACCAACAGCCAGCTCACTATCCTGCTCGACGCCAGCAATTCGATGGATTACACCTCGAGCCAGGCGAGGCCGAGCAAGATGGATTATGCCCGCTTCGCCGCCGCCTCGCTGTTCTATCTCGCTATCCATAATCAGCGGGATGCAGCCGGCCTGATCGTCTTTGACGATGAGGTGCGTAACTACATTCGGCCCTCCACGCGGCAAGGTCAATTGCACCGGCTTTTAGCCGGGCTGGAGCAAGCGGAGCCGCGCGCCCGCACGGACTTTAACAAGCCATTGCTGCACTTCCAAAATCTTCTGCACCGGCGCGGCATTGTGATCATGTTTTCTGATTTCTACGAAGATCCCGCCGCCATCGTGCGCACCATTGAGCCCTTGCGCTACCACGGGAATGAGGTGGTGCTGTTCCATGTGCTCGATCCGAAAGAGATTCGACCAGATTTGCGCGGGCCAGCCATTCTCGTTGACCTGGAGACGGAACAGCGGATGGAAGTGATCCCGGAGTACACGCGCACCGAGTACAGCAGGAAGATCGACGACCATCTCGAGCAACTGCAGCAGCCGCGCGCGCGGCGCGGGCATGGATTACCACCTGCTGGTGACCGACCAACCCCTGGACACCACGCTGCGTGAGTACCTCGCTATTCGCCAGGGAGGACGCTGATGGGTTTCCTCAATCCATGGTTCCTGGGTGCGCTGGCGGCAATTGGCTTGCCCGTCTACATTCATCTGCTGCGCCGCCACATCGTTCCGCCACAGCCAGTTAGCTCGCTCATGTTCTTTGAGCGCGGCACGCAGAGCTCCACCCGCCACCGGCGTCTGCGTTACCTGCTGCTGTTTTCTCTGCGCACTGCATTGCTGCTGTTGCTCGTGCTCGCATTTGCCAATCCTTTTATCCGGCTCGCGGCGGGCGGGGTGAACAGCAAACTGCTGCTGATCGTGGTCGACAACTCTTTCAGCATGAAGGCCGGATCACGGTTTACGGATGCCAAGCAAGGCGCGGTGCAGTTGTTGGCATCGCGGCCCCGGTCACAGCGTGCCGAGGTCATGGCCCTGGGCGGCCGGTTGGCGGTTTTGACCCAGCCCATCCAGGATGCAGGGGCTCTGCGTTCAGCAGTGGAGAGTATTCAGCCCGGAGACTCGCGCGCCAATCTGGGCGAGCTGGCGCATGGTGTCCGCGCGCTGGTGGAGACGGTGCGCACACCGGTGGAGTTGCACCTGTTCAGCGATATGCAGAAGACGGGCGTGCCGGCAAACTTTGCCGACATGGCACTGCCTGCGAATGTGACGGTCGTGCTGCACCCTGCGGGCGCACTCACGCCGAATTGGACGGTGGAAAGCATCCACGCCCCGGCGCAGGTTGCGGATGCGAAGGACCCGAAAAAATCCCATGTCCAGGCAGTGATTGCCGGTTATGGAACTCCGGCTGCCTCGAGGACGGTCACACTGGTGGTGAACGGGAATACCGTGGCCACTCGCAAAGTAGATATTCCGGCGAATGGACGGGCAACGGTCGAGTTTCCATCGCTCGATGTGCCTTACGGCCTCAACCATTGTGCAGTCAAGATCGATTCCGTGGACGGCTTTCCAGCAGACGACACAAGCGTGTTCTCGGTGAAGCGGGCTGATCCGGAACGAGTGTTGTTCGTGCACCAGGCCAACGATGCGCGCTCCCCTCTCTACTTTGGCGCGGCGCTGGCGGCGGCGAGCCAGGCATCCTTTACTTTGCAATCCATCGATAGCGAAAAGTCCACCGACATTGATCCCTCGAAGTACGCCTTTGTGGTGCTTTCCGACGCAGTTGCACTGCCTTCCATCTTTGAGAATGCCCTGATGCGTTACGTGCAGGGCGGCGGGAGTGTCCTGATCGCAGCCGGAACGTCGGCCGCACACCACGCGCGCATTCCCATCTTCGGCGGAAGTTCATCGGACGCACATTCTTATTCGCGGGATGGCTCTGCCGTGATCGGCCAGACTGACCTTACGCACCCGGTGATGAATGACGCGGCGGGATGGACCGATCTCAAGATCTTTTACGTTGCAGGCGTGGACGCGGACGGGGCGCGCGTGATCGTGCGGCTCACCGATCAAACGCCACTGCTGATGGAGAAACAGATTGGGGAGGGCCATGTGCTGCTGTTTGCCTCCGGATTCGATAACCTCACGAATGATTTGCCGGTTCGTCCTGCGTTTGTAGCGTTTGTTGATCGAACCGCACGCTATCTTGCGGGAAGTGACAGTGTCAGCGGCAGCAGGCTGGTGGATTCGTATGTTCCGCTGCGCACGGCTGCGGCGCGAGCCGGCAATCCATCACTAGGGGTCGAGATCATCGGCCCTGATGGGCGTCGCGCTTTATCTCTGGCCGAGGCCGCCTCAGCACAGTCGTTTCAGTTGGCGCACGCGGGGTTCTACCAGATCCGCTTCGCGAATGGCCACACTGCGCTGATTGGCGTGAATCCGGATCGTCGTGAATCGGACTTGCAGCCCATCGCGAACGATCTGCTGCAGCTGTGGGGTAAAGGCTCGGCAACAGCCGCTCCATCGGCTGCGGCGGGTTACGTGCAGGAAAAATATACGCCCCATAGCGTCTGGTGGTACGTTATGCTGCTTGTATTGGTGGCGGCGGTTGCCGAGTCCATCGTTGCCAGCCGCTACCTCGGCACACAGAGGGAGGAGGCATGAGCAATCAGGACAAGCTCAACCTCTATATCCGGCAATTGCACCAGCGGTTGCGTCTGGGTGTATCGCTGCGTGGTGTGGCCATACTCATGGCCACGGCACTGATCACAACCGTTTTTCTTGTTCTCCTTCTGAACGCGTTCGCCTTTCCGGTGCGTGGCCTCACGGGCGCTCGCTCGCTGCTACTGGTGATCCTGGCATTGGCCGCGGCCTTCGGCATTGCGCTGCCTATACGGCGCCTTACGCGTGGACGAGCCACGGCGGTGGCCGAATCCGCCTACCCTGAATTTCAGCAGCGGTTGCTCACCTTCGACGACCGGGAAAAGCGGGGAAATGATCCTTTCCTCGAATTGCTGGCGGCGGATACGCTTGCCGTGGCTAAAGACGTACCGCCGGCCAACCTGGCGCCCAACAACCGCCTCTATTTTCTGGCCGGTGCAGGCTTCGCCTGCCTGGCGGTGCTTGGGTGGCTCATTGCCGCAGGTCCTGGGTACCTGGGCTATGGTGCGTCGCTGCTCTGGACCGGGCCCAAGGCTGCACCGCTTTACGACATTCGCGTTACCCCCGGCGACGTTGCCGTGCGACGCAACAGCGATCAACTGGTGACCGCGCAAGTGATTGGTCTGAAACCGGGAAAGGTGCAGCTTTTTGCGCACTACCAGAGCGCGCGGAGTAAAGCCTGGGAACCGGTCGCGATGCAGCCTCAGCTGGATGCCGCGGTAGCTCCGGGCGCCTCCAATTATCAGTTCCTCTTTGCAGGCCTTCCGGAAGACGTCGAATATTACGTCCAGGCCGGCCACCTGACCTCGCGCCGTTTCAAGGTTCGGGTGGTGGACTTGCCCGCGGTCAAGCAGATGAAGGTGACCTACCACTATCCGAAATGGACGGGCATGCCTGCGGTTACGGAGGAGCACGGTGGGGACCTGCGCGCTATCGAGGGGACGAATGCGGAGTTGACGGTGCAGATGGATCATCCGCTGCGCAACGGCCAACTCACGCTCGATGACGGAAAGCAGATTACGCTCACCGGCGGCGAGGGCAATGTTTATAAGGGTTCGATCCTCATGCAAAAGGATGGCGCGTACCACGTTGCCGCGCTTGATCAGGGCCAGCCGGTTCGACTGTCAGAGGATTACTTCATCGCTACCGACAAAGCGAATCCACCACAGATCGCCATCGATCGTCCTATGAGCGATTACCGCGCCAGTCCCATTGAAGAGGTCAGCGTCGGCGTGAAGGCTTCGGATGATTTTGGCCTGAACAAAATGAGTCTTCATTATTCGGTCAACGGTGGGCCGGAGAAGACGATCGACCTGTTGCAGAAGCCGGGCGCCAAGAGCGCGGATGGCACGGCGACTCTGAGCCTGGAAGATTTCAAGCTGGTTCCCGGGGACCTGGTCAGTCTGTACGCCACGGCAAAGGATGGACACGCGGAAGCGCGCACGGACATGTCGTTTATCCAGGCCGATCCGTTTGAACGCGAGTTTTCGCAATCGCAGCAGATGGGCGGAGGAGGTGGCGGTGGTGGTGGCGGCGGGGGAAGTCAGACGGACATCTCCAAACGCGAGAAGGAACTGATCGCCGCGACCTGGAAGCGCCAGAACGAGAAGGGCGCGACGCCCAAGGACTCGGCGGAAGCGGGCAATTTCCTGGCTGGAGTGCAAACCAAACTGCAGGAGCAGGCGTTGTCTCTCGCAGCGCGCATGGAAAGCAGGGATTTGTCGTCCGCGAACGAGGAGTTCAATAGCTTCGGGCATGATATGCAAGCGGCCGCCGCGGCCATGACGCCATCGTCGGACAAGCTGAAGCAAATGCAATGGCACGATGCGATCCCGGCGGAACAAAAAGCGCTGCAATACCTGCTACGCGCGGAAGCGACCTTTCGCAAGATAGAGGTGGCGTTCGGCCGGCAGGGCGGCGGTGGTGGCGGCGGAGGGGGAGGCGCGGGTCGTGATCTTGCCAGCCTCTTCGACCTTGAACTGGACACCGAAAAGAATCAGTACGAGACGGCGCAAACCGGGTCTGCGGCAGAACAGAAAGCTAAAGCGGTCGACGATGCGCTGCAGAAGCTCGATGCGCTGGCCCATCGCCAGGAAGAGTTGGCCCAACAGCGGCGCAACAGCCCGCAAACCATGCAGGAACGCTGGCAGCAGGAGATGCTGCGACGTGAGGCGGAGCAACTGCAGAAGGAGATGGAGCAGCTGGCCCAGAACAGTCAGCCCAAGAACGATCAGCAAGGTCAGGGCGGCCAGCAGCAGCAGGGACAACAAGGACAACAGGGCCAGGCGAGCGAACAAGGACAGCAAGGGCAGCAGAGCGGCGGTGGCTCGTCGAGCGGATCGTCTTCTGGTGGGCAGTCTTCCCAGTCTCGGGCCGGGGGTTCGAAAGCTCAATCGAATGCTGACGGAGGGGCGAGCGACCCTCGCGTGACCCAGGCATTGAACCGGCTGCGTGAGGCTGATCAACAGATGAAGCGTAGCGCCGGGCAACCGCAGAGTGCGGAAGCTGCTAAGCAAGCGGCTGAGCAACTTCGCCAGGCGGCGAGCCTTATGAGCAGTACGCAGCAACAACAGGCTACGGGGAAGCTGGATTCCCTGTCCCGGGAAAGCGACCGCCTGAGCAAGGAACAACATGCCCAGGCCGATCGCATTCGCGGGCTGGCCGGCCGTGGGGAGGCGTCGAGCCAAGCGGACTATACAGCGAGGCTGCAGCAGCGCAACAAACTGGCGGAGGACCGGCAGCAACTGTCCGACGATCTTTCTCAACTGGAAAAGAATTTGCGGAATGAGGCCCGTGAGCTGGCGCCTTCTCAACCGCAAGCCGCTTCGAAGTTGCGCGATGCGCTGGGTGGCATGGACCAGACTGATCTGACGAACCGGGTACAGCGAACTGCTGATTGGCTCCGCCGCGGAGTCAATCCCAACTCCAATGGAACGGAAGAGGGCATCGGCAAGGGTCTGGATCAGTTAAGCCAACAGGTCCGCGAGGCGCAACAGGGCATGGGGCCGGGCAAACCATCGCAAGGCCAGGGTGAGCAAACCGCTGCGCTCGATCACGTCGAACGGTTTCGCAACCAGATCGAATCTTTGACGGGGCGCGGGCAAAATCCATTGGGGCGGCAACCTGGTCAGCAGCAGGGGCAGGGTGGTCAACGTCCGGGACAGGTCGGGCAACGTCAGGGACAGGGCGGAGAACAGCAGGGGCAGGGTGGTCAGCAGCAGGCGCAGGGCGGACAACAGCAGGGACAGGGCGGACAACAGCAGGGACAGGGCGGACAGCAGCAGGGACAGGGCGGACAGCAGCAGGCGCAGGGCGGACAGCAGCAGGCGCAGGGTGGTCAGCCAGGTCAGAGTGGACAGTTTGGTCAACGTCAAGGGAGTTGGGGTAGCCGCGGTGGTCCAGGCTCTCAGATCGCTCAGAACGGTGGCGGGAATCAACGCGGAGGGAACCAGGTCGCTCAGGATAACTTAAGCGGCGACGTTGGCAATTGGCGCTCTGGCGGTGGGGCTGTGGGCACTGCCTGGAATAACGTCAACACCGGGAACAATCATTTCGACCGCGCTGGCAGGGCCGGTGCTCCTGATAATTCACCCGTACCTGCCGATCCGGAAGCTACCTACCGGCAAGGGCTGTCGGAGTTGAACGAGCTGCACCACCTGGCCCAGAACGATCCCACGGCGCTTAAGGAAATTCAAGACCTGGTGCGCGAGATGCAGCGCCTCGACCCGAAGCGCTTCCCGGGTAATCCGGCGATGGTCGAACAACTGCACACCGAGGTGCTCAGCGGAGTCGACAAACTGGAACTGCAACTGCGCCACGATTCGGACGACCAGACATCCGGGCAGGTTCGTACAACGAAGGAGCCTCCGGTGCCGGCCGGGTACGAGGAAGCAGTGGCCGAGTATTTCCGGCGCCTTGGCAAGGGTCAATAGGGAAAGGCTGGTCTCTCCAATACGCCTAAGAGAACCCGGCAGGAATCGGGACCGGTGCCCCACGTTCGCCCCAGCGTACGTGGGCCGAATAAGACGGCGAAGCCCAGCAACGCTTTTTGCGAATCAATGAGTTAAAAGCAATCGAAACATATCATCTTCGGCCCAGGTACGCTTTGGCGAACCTGGGGCACCGGTCCAGTTCCCACCAGGTTCTCTTAGAAAACTGGCGCACTTGAGCAGTTATTCGCCGTGGTAATCCTTGAAGTACTCCGGGAATTGCTGCTTGAGGGCTTCGATCTTCGGGCGGTCACACACCATGATGTAAGGATTGTTCGGATTGTGCAGTGCGTAGTCCTGATGGTAGGACTCGGCATCGTAGAAGGCCTTCAGGGGAACAACTTCGGTCACGATCGGTTTGGGAAAGATTTTGGCCGCGTCCAGTTGTGCGATGTAGGCTTGGGCGAGCTTCTGCTGCTCGTCGCTACTATAAAAAATAACCGAGCGGTAAGACGAGCCCACGTCCGGTCCCTGGCGATTTAGTTGGGTAGGATCGTGAGCGACGGAGAAGAAGATGCGCAGGAGCTGGCCGTAGGTGATCTTCGAGGGATCGAAGACTACCTTCACTGACTCTGCGTGGCCGGTATTCTCTTCACTTACCTGGTCGTAGGTTGCGGTGGATGCGGAACCACCTGAATACCCCGCTGTGGTAGAGATGACGCCTTTAACCCGCTCAAACACCGATTGGGTCCCCCAGAAGCAACCACCGGCGAAAACAGCCGTCTGCTTTCCCTTGCTCTGGGCAAGAGGACTATCGCTTGCCGGAGGCGGTATCGGCGCCCTGGCAGCCGCGCTGCACCCAGTAGCGGCAGCAAAAGCCATGACAAGAGCAACCAGGGTATTACGCATCGCAAAGGAAGTGAACATACAAACCCCCGTCCGGTATTGAGACGAACTTACGCCACAGAGGTTACATCGGACACCAAAAACCTGGATCTTTTCCATCCGGCAAAGCTCCCGGCCATCCAATTTGGTGACCGTATAATGAAAGAGAAACTTTTATGGTGAAACAGGCATGGCACTTAAGGGCTGCGTTACCGCTAAGTTGTTTATTATCTTTACATTGCTAGGTGTACTCCCATGCGGCGCCGGCAATGTCGGGGCCCCAGCGGATGCTGCTTCGTATAGGCTCCGCCTCTATCACCTGCACACGGGCGAACATATTGATGTGGTCTATCGGATCGGTAATCAATACCTGCCGGACCGTATCGCGGAGTTGGACCATTTTCTGCGCGACCACCGCACCGGTGACGTGAAGGATTATGACCTAAAGGAATTCGATCTGCTGCACGATCTAATGGTCAAGCTGGGACACCCCGACGGCGTAATTGACATAGTCTGTGGGTATCGGACCCCGTGGAGCAATAACTACCTGCGGCAACATGGGCACGGGGTTGCCGAACACAGCCAGCACATGGAAGCCAAGGCTATCGATATTCGCATTCCAGGAGTCTCCAGCGCTGAGGTCCGGGATGCGGCGCTGTCGATGGGCCGCGGCGGCGTGGGCTATTACGCACAATCGGATTTTGTTCACGTAGACGTAGGCCGCGTTCGCCACTGGTAGCGCCTTCCCTCCTTAGGGATAAGGCGGTCCCTTGGCCAGCACTGCATTGAGCCTCTGGTCGTGACCGTAGATGTCGTTAAAGAAATAGACTTCGCCGTTTTCCTCAACTAACGCGGTCAGGTAGATAATCACTACCGGAACCGGCGGGGTCAGGTTGACCTGCTGATTGTCCGGGCCGGATTGCATGGCCGCCTTTACCGCGTCCAATGTCCATTTGGGCTGGTCGCGCAGCAGCCACGCCGCCAGTTCGGCCGGCTGCTCGAGGCGTATGCAGCCGTGGCTGAAATCACGCCTGGATTGCGAAAACAGGGACTGAGCCGGAGTGCTGTGCAAATAGACATTGTGCTCGTTGGGAAATATGAACTTGATGAGCCCGAGCGAGTTCGTCGGTCCCGGCCTCTGGCGCACCAGCAGCTTGCCTGAACGCAATTGCGCCAGAACGTCAGCACTTACCGCTCCGCTGGTAACAATTTTTCCGCTTTGGTCAGTCACTTCGAAGTTTTTCTTCGCCAGATAGCCGCTGTCTTTCTGGATTCCAGGAATGATCTCTCCGCGGGTAATGCTCATGGGAACATTCCAGTAGGGACGGAAGATGATGTACTTCATGTCCTGGGCAAAGACAGGCGTCTCATTGCGGACTGCTTTGCCTACGACGACATTCATGCGCATGGCAATGCGGTGATCGGGAGAAAATACGCGCAAGACGAACTCAGGGATATTCACCGCGACGGGCAGCGGTGAATAGTTCGCGGGCAGCCATCTCCACCGTTCCAATGCGTCGTCCAGCTGCTGGACGCGGACGCTTAAAGGAGTATTCAGCTGAACCAGCGTGTCTTTGCCCAGCCTGCCGTCTGCTCCTAATCCGTGGCGGGTTTGAAAATGCTTGACCCCGTCGACCAATGCACCCTGGTAGATTCCTGGCTTTGCATCGGGGAGCGGGCCCTGGGGCAGATCACCAAGTAATTGCAAGCGCTGGGCCAGAGCCTCGGCCCCGGGATAAGCATCGCCGGGGGCGAGCGTTTTTGGCACCTCGGGCAGGAGCGGGCTGTGATCCTTATCCGCGAGCGCCAGGTAGGTCTGGAGGGCCAACTCGGTACGTTGATATCCGTAGTAAGGCGGTTCGACTCCGTTCAGTATCTCCGGCACGTTGCTTGCCACCAGGAGCTTCTGTGCCAGAAACTGTGGCAGATCGTACTTTTTCTGCTCCACATCGAAGCCGACTTTGAAGTGCTTTGGGTTCACTCGCCCCATGTGCAGGTCGGAGATGTAGCGCATCGCGCTCACGGTGAGCGCGGCATCGAAATGCGCAACTGTGGTTGCATCTCCCGGTGAGTTTTTCAACGCGGTCAGGCGCTGAGGCCAACGCGATGCGTCGTAGTCTTCCGCGTTGAGTCCTTTTTGGCGGCTGCTTTGGAACGCGGTTATCAGCGCGAGAGCCTGGGGTTTTGCTTGTCCGTCGCGGACCCATACCGGCGCGTAGTTCACCGACTGATAGAGGCCCTGAACCTGCTGGCTGTAGTCGGGAAAGTTGGGGAACGTCAGGTCGGCCAGTGTACCCGCGGCAGCAATGGTTCGCAGCTGCCCGGCCACCGCCTCTGCGTTTACAGTAGGGCCCGCCTGCAGTGGAGTTGGCGCGATTTGCGAATGGCATCCAAGCGCAATCGAGAACAGCGTGAGAATAGGAACGCAAAAAGCCGCGCGACGACTTGCCGAAATCATGAGTTATTAGAGCATTGGTTGGCTTGTTCGGTCGCCATGCAAGAAGTCTCGTGAAATCTTCTTGCCAACACCTTCTTGTCTTTGGCCCTGGCAGCTGCGATTCTTAGTCTGAGTTCGAAACGCAGTAGGCGGGATCGTGCCGCACGCCCGTTTTCATGAAGTTTTCGATCGCTTCGATCGCCTGAATTCCACCCCTGGCTCCGACCGCCGTGCAATTCATTGCGGCCGCAGCGCACCCAAAATCGAGTTGTCTTTCCAGGGGCCAATTCTGAAGAAGTCCGTAGATAAATCCGGCGTGGAAGATATCTCCAGCGCCGGTGGTATCGACTACCGGAACGCGATAAGCGGGCGCGTGGTGTATGTGCTTTCCATCCCAAGCCAGGACGCCGTCGTGGCCCAGCGTGGCTGCGGTGAGACGGCATCCGTAGCGGTGTTGCATGAGACGCAAGGCCATGTCCAGGTCGGGTTCGTTCATGAGGCGGGAGGGAATATCCCGGCTCACGATGAGATAGTCGACGTTCTCCAGGAGATTTTCCAAACCTGGATAGAGCTCGTCCAGATCGGCGATCACGGGTATGCCGGCAGCACGTGCCCAACCAGCGGCCACGGTCGCGGCCTCAGTGTCGTAGCCATCCACGTGCAGGGCGCGCGCATGGACGATCCATTGGCGATCCAGATGGGAAGGCTTCAGGGTGACACGCTCATCGCGCCGGCAAAGAACGGTCCGCTCTCCCCCGCCGTCGACCAGTATGAGCGACTGAGGACTCGCTCCTCCCTTAACTGTGACGATCTGGGTTTCTACGCCTGCGCGAGCGAACGCTTCCTGATGCAGAGCCGCCGCGGCGTCGTCGCCCAGAATTCCAACATATCGAGTCGACATGCCCCACTGCTGGCAAGCCACCACTGCGGTCGCTACCTGGCCTCCAGGCAAAACGTTGGCGGAACGATATTCAACTTTGGAACCGCGTGCCGGGTAATCTTCGAGGGCGATGAGGGTGTCGGTCGCATTCAGGCCGACACCGACAAGGTCAACCTTGGACGGCTTCGTCATCTAGTTAGTGTAAATGGAGTGAACTCTCAGGAAACCCAAAAACCCTCGTGCACCTTGCCTGCTTCGTCTTCCAGCAAAGGTCCAGCAACGACGATCGGTTTCTGCCCGCGGGCAAAGACTTCGCGGCAGGGCAGATCGAGGGTGGGGTTTTCCGTATGGCTGCCGGTGTAGCGCGAGCAACCCGGTCTCGGCCAGGGCAAAGACCACGCGCCCAATGCCGGTCCAGTAAATCGCGCCGGCACACATGGCGCAGGGTTCGGTGCTGGTGTATAGAGTGCACCTGGCGAGCTCGGCTTCGGTCAGCAACCGGGCAGCCTGACTACAGGCCAGCATCTCGGCATGCTGGGTCGGGTCGCCTTTGGGCCGTACTGCATTGTTGCGTGCGGCAACGACCGTCTCGCCCCGCTCATTGACGATCAAGGAGCCAAATGGGTGGCGGCCGTCGTTGCGCGCCTTGCGTGCCAGATCAATCGCCTGCCTTAGGAAAGCCAGGTCTTGCTCGGTTACTTGTTCCATGGTTCAGTTCTCCGTTTTCGAGGAAAAGAAAAGGTTGAGAAGCACCGCGGTCGCGGCGGTCAGAAAAATGCCACTGTTCAAGAAGAGCCGCGCCGCATCGGGGGCGTGGGCAAAGAGTTGGGGGGAAGCAATGGGCAACACGCCCATGCTCACGGAGACAGCAACGATGATCGCATTATTGGTTCCTTGGTAGCGGACACGGGTCAATTCTTCAATGCCGGCCATGGCCGTCATGCCGAACATCACGATCGACGCGCCACCTAAGACCGGCCGGGGAATTCCGGCGATGACCGCGGCTAGTTTAGGAAGGAATCCAAGCAGGACCAGCAAGCCGCCGCCGGCCGCGACCGCATAGCGGCTCTTGATTTTTGATAGCGCAAGCAGACCGGTGTTTTGTGAGTACACGTTGTAGGGGAAGCTGTTAAACAATCCGCCCAGCACTGTCGAAAGGCCGTCTGCGCGGAAGGCCGCGGTCAATGTTTCCGGGCCGATGGGGCGGCCAGTAATCTCGCCGATGGCCAGACAGTTGCCGGTGGTCTCGGTCATCACCACCAGCATGGAAAGGCTCATCACCAAAGCCGGTAGCAGCACGAAATGCGGTGGACCAAAGAGCAGCGGGTGCGCCAGGGCAAACCACGGCGTTGCCGGCACCTGCCTGAAGCTGGCTTGCCCGGCCAGGGCGGCCAGCGTGGTGCCACCTATCAGTCCCAGCAACACGCTCAGGTTGGCGATCATGCCGCGACCGAAGCGTTGGATGGCCACGATCAGCACAATTGTCGCCAGGCCCAATCCCAGGTGGCTGAAACTGCCGAAGCCGGCTGCAGCGGGGTCCCCACCGCCCAGCCATCCTCCGGCTACCGGCAGGAGCGATAGCCCGATCACCGTGATCACGGAGCCGATCACTACGGGAGGGAAAAAGCGCAGCATCCGGCTGAACCAGGGGCCCACCAGCATGGTGAACAGCCCGCAGCTGATCACGGCCCCATACAAGGCCGGGATGCCGTAGTGGCTGCCGATCAATATCATGGGCGCGACGCAGATGAAGGAACAGCCCTGGATCAGAGGAAGACGTGCGCCAAACTTCCACCAGCCCAGGGTCTGCAGCAGGGTTGCCAGGCCGGAGGTAAAGAGATCGGCGCTGATCAGCGCGATCACTTGGCTGGGCGTGAAGTGGAGAGCGCTGCCTAGAATCAGGGGGACCGCTACCGTGCCGGCGTACATCACCAGCACATGCTGCAGCCCAAATAAGAACAACTGCGGAAGACCCTCAACCTGATCGATCGCATCGGCAGACCCGGCCACCGCCGGGTTGCGAGGGCCCATACTTACCTCTGGGTCGGCTGATGCTGTCATTGGAGGTTACATAATAGCGTGGAAAAGCGTTGCGCAAGGAAGCATTGATTGCAGATGGTGAGAACAGCAGATCCCTCGGCTTCGCTCTAATGATCAACCGGTTTAGCGACCCAAGCGAGGGAGGCGTTATACATCGGTAGTGCGACAAATCCGTCACTTGCTCACAAGCCTTGCCCCCGGACGGTGCCCCATGTACGCGAAAGTCCGCGAACATGGGGCACCCGTCCAGGGGGTAAGGCTTGGTGGCAAACCGGAAAACCGGTGGACGAAATGAGAGCTAAAGTCGTTCATTCCTCTTCAACTCGCCATCGGCGAGTCGACTGCTCCTCGGGATGACAAAATGGGGCGGTGCTTCCATGGAAAATTTGTATTGGCTGAAAGAGTTGTTGTTCTGCGATGCGGTCTCATTTAGTAATGGCGGATGACTCCTGAAATTTGCAGCCGTATTTCGACGCTGAGGAAATTTTGCCTGTTTGTCGCGCTGGCCGGCGCAGCCGTGATATTCGCG
The DNA here is from genome assembly GCA_963785315.1 of uncultured Acidobacteriaceae bacterium. Lineage (GTDB taxonomy): Bacteria > Acidobacteriota > Terriglobia > Terriglobales > Acidobacteriaceae > PALSA-350. The sequence goes on from CAWAUX010000014.1 coordinate 634,012, forward strand.
CAAGCACCCGCCCCGGCTCCGGCCAAGCTGGTGGTGAAGAATGCATTCATTCTGACTATGGCGACGGGACAGCGGGAGCCAGTGAAAGGCTACCTGGTGGTCGGAGAGGATGGCCGCCTGGTAACGGTCGCGGCGGGCGACCCTCCCCCTGGGCTGCAGGCCGCGCAAAGTCTGGACGCGGGCGGCCACTGGGTGATCCCTGGCTTTATCTCTGCCCATAGCCACCTGTGGCAGAGCGCGTTCCGCGGGCTGGGCGCGGACCAGACGCTGATGGGATGGATCGACGCGCTCTATAAACCCGCCGCCAAATACAGCCCGGAAGATATGTACTGGTTCACCCTGGATGGCGCTCTCGACCATCTGCAGCATGGCATCACCGCGGCTTATAACTTTAACTACGGAGCGCGTTGACCGGCCGAACAAACTCCGCGGTCACCCCGGATGAATATGACCGGAACGATTTTCGCGCGGAGATGGACTCCGGCATCCGCTTTGTCCACGGCCTTTCGGTGGGCCGGGCCACCGCCTTGGGTGTGCAACCCAGCTACGGAACTGAGCAGGCGCGGGCGCCGCTCAAGGCCTTTCTGGACTGGACGAGCAAGCAGCCCAAGTCGAGCAACTTTCTATCCGTGATGATCAATGGCGGGACAGCATTCAACGATACGTACCAACAGGCCTTGATGGAAAAGCAGCTGGGAGACGAGTTCCACCTGGCCAATCAAACCCACTACCTGGAGCCGCCGGAGACGCAGTACGAGCAGCAGAGCAAGTTTCGCTGGTTCATGGATAGCGGCTTGCTCTCGAAGCAGCTGATCTTCGGGCACTTTATTCACACCAACAGCTTCATTCTGGCGGAGAGCGCGAAAGCAGGCGTGGCGATGTCCTGGAATCCGCTGTCGAATGGGCGGCTGGCGTCGGGAGTGGCGGACATTCCCGCTTATTTGAAGGCGGGCATCCGGGTGGGCATGGGCGTCGATGGCGAGGCCAGCGCCGACCTGGCGGACCCTTTGAAAATATGCGCACCGGGCTCTACGCCATCCGCGACAAGTATGAGAATGCGACCATCATGAGCCCGTACGACGTGCTGCGGCTGCAGACCATGGGCAGCGCGGACGTGCTCGGCGTGGCTGACCGTCTGGGCAGCCTGGAGCCAGGGAAGTTTGCCGACTTCCTGGTGATCGATCCAACCCGCTTTCGGACGATTTTCGATCCTTATGCTTCCCTGGTGTTTGTTGCCGGGGAGCGAGACCTGGAACGGGTTTATGTGGGCGGCGATTTGCTGGTGCAGAACGGAGCGATGCTCAAACAAGACATGGTGAAGGAGAGAGCGGAAGTGAGCAAGCGGGTCGCTGCTTTGCGCTGAAAGAATAAGATCAGCCGAATGTCCAAATCGCCGACCCTCGCGCGTCATGGTAGTAGCGGACGACAACGCCCGCCTAAAATCGATGACGGAGGTTTTCTATGCAATATCTATTGACGCTCTATGCGGACGAGGCTGGCTGGTCCAACATGTCGAAGAGCGAGCAGGAACAGGGAGTGGCAGCTTACATGGCGTACGGTGAAGCACTGAAGGCGGCGGGCGCCTTGAAGGGTTCGAACCGCCTGCAGCCAATCTCAACCGCAACCACGGTGCGCAGCATCAACGGCAAGTCGCAGGTGCTGGATGGCCCCTACGTGGATTCGAAAGAGCAGCTGGGCGGCTATTATTTGATCGACGTACCCGATTTGGATGCCGCTCTCTCCTGGGCCGCTCGTTGCCCCTGCGCCGGTCATGGGGTGGTCGAAGTTCGCCCGATCTGGAGCATGGCCGAGTATAGCCCAACACAGAATCTCCAACACGCTACGGCTTGAGAAACTGTCCATGCACTCATGCAAAGGCGATGAGCAGGCGCGCAGCACTGCGGAAGCGGTTGCACGCCGCAGTTACGGCAAGCTCGTCGCCTTTCTTTCTGCCCGCTCACAGGACGTAGCCGCCGCCGAGGACGCCCTCTCAGAGGCCTTCGCATCGGCGCTGGCAGATTGGCCACTTAAGGGATCCCGGCAAATCCGGAAGCGTGGCTACTGACCGTGGCCCGGCGCAAGCTGATCGATATGGCCCGGCGACAGCACAGCAGCGACCTGGTGGACGAGGACCTGGAGCGGATCGCCACTGTGGTGGAGCACGACTGCTGCGGATTGGGAGATTCCCGACCGCCGGCTGGCGTTGATGTTCGCTTGCGCGCATCCCGCCATTGACGCCGGTATCCGCGCACCTTTGATTCTGCAGGTCATCCTGGGACTCGATGCGGCATCCATCGCATCGGCGTTCCTCATGTCTCCCACAGCGATGGGCAAGCGGCTGGTGCGCGCTAAGAGCAAGATCCGGGAGGCCGCGATTCCCTTTTGCATTCCTGAGCGCGAAGAATTACCCGGACGCCTCGATACTGTGCTTGCGGCTATCTACGCCGCGTTCTCCGAGGGATGGAGCGATGCGGCCGGCACCGACACCGCGCGACGCGACCTCACCGGCGAGGCCTTCTTTATGGCTCGGCTCGTGACCGAGCTCTTGCCTGCGGAGCCGGAAGCGCTAGGCCTACTTGCCCTGATGTTGCATGCGGAAGCCCGACGCCGCGCACGACGCAACGAAAGCGGCGAATACATTCCCCTGGCTGAACAGGAGCCTACACGCTGGGACTCGCGGATGATCGATGAGGCGGAAACGCTGCTGCTTCGGGCCCGCGGCTTCGGCGTGGTGGGCCGCTATCAACTGGAAGCGGCAGTCCAGTCGGCGCATGTGCATCGCTGCCGCACGGGCCGCGCCAACTGGGAGGCGGTGTTGCAACTCTACGACGCGCTGCTCGCCATCACCGGTTCACCGGTGGTGGCCATCAATCGCGCGCTGGTTCTGAAGGAGCTAGTGGGCGCGCGTGCGGCTCTCGAGGCCATGCCCGACCCCACTTGCGATGCGCGACTGGTCGAATACCAGCCCTATTGGGCCGCGCGTGCGGAGCTATTGGCGAATACAGGCGCATTCGAGGACGCTCGCCATGCGTACGAGATTGCCATCGGTCTGGAGCGCGATCCGGCAGTCCGCCGCTTCCTCGAACGCCGCCGGGCGGCGTTCGAAGTTGCAAGTGCCCGATGAAGAGGCTTGGTGTTCAGCGGATCAAATGGAGCGCCTGCGCTCCGTTCACAACGGCATCCGCAACTAGTCGGTGATCGAAGGTGGCAAGTTGTCCACCGTGTGCTTTGGCAAGCGCGAGCAAATAGCTGTCCGTCACTTGCGCGGAATCCAAAAGCCGGCTGCCGTCCACCCGCCCTGCATCAAGGAGGGTAATGTCATCAGGCCAAAAATCGTGGCCCGGCAATGTGCACAGCGTTGTCAGTAATTCTGCAACCACCGCAGGTGCGCCAGGGGAATTCGGATAACGTGCGTGCCCGACGATTCGCAGGACACCGTTTTCCGTGAGTGGGCAGGTAGCCCACGCTTTCTTGCCCGAGGCGGCAAACCATTCGTGGGCGCGGTCATGCTGGATATGAGCTGGGTCGATCAGCGCAATGAGGACGTTGATATCGATCAGAGACCGTTTCACCCCAATTCCTCGCGCAACTGATTCACCAGCTCTGATGTCACCCTTGCAGCACCTGCACGCACGGGCAAGAGGGGAACGCCATTCCGCGTCTTTCGGCGGGATTCGGGTGGAGTCAATGCCCGCCTTGCAAGCGAAGAGATGACTTCGCCTACCGTCTTGTCCTGCGCGGCGGCCATCTCCTTGGCCGCGCTCAATACATCATCATCGATGGATAGGGTCGTCCGCATCATCACTCCTTCTGCATCAGACATCATACATCAGATGCTAAAGGACCATCGAGTGCTGTGGTGCGTTCGTTGCCGGGAAAGCAGGCCCGGATTCGCGGTGTCAATCCCTAGCACGATATGCGAGAATCGGTTTCCGGCATAAATCCAGGAATTCCGACAAGGCAAGGTCTCATGTCTGACAAAGGAACTGCGAGTCCCCTGACGCTTGACGTTGTCCGAGCGGGCAACGCATTGGTTGTGCACTGCAACGGCAGGTTAGTGGCGGGCGTACACGATGTTCTCTACGTCAGGGTCTGCCAATTGATGCCGGACAGCAAACGAATTGTGCTGGACCTGACCGACCTCACCCGCGTAGACAGCATGGGCCTGGGCACATTGGTTCGCCTTTACGTTTCTGCCCGGTCGGCGGGATGCAGTTTAGAGCTCATCAATCTTGGTAAGCAGGTTCGGCAGCTTCTGGGCACAGCGGGTCTCATGAAAGTATTCGCTGATATCGGGGAAAATAACATCAAGATGTGCTGATGTGTGACGCCGATCACAGACCAAGTCATCCCGACTACTCCAGACTAAGCATCGGAGCTCACCGGAATGGCAAACGACTATCTTGAGAAGCGTTACACCTGTATTTATAAGAGCATCGAAAAGGGCTGCCTGCATTGCAAGTCACAACACCCCTGCCCACCGTTGATCGTGATCGCCATGCAGTACTCGCGAGAGATTGCCGAGCTGCCTCCCCAGCGAAGTGATGTTCATCACAGAAGCGTAACCCGATAGGTCGTAGGCTTCCCTTTAAGACTCGATGAAAGAGGCAGAGTCAGCAGGAGCGGAGGCTTAGTATGACGATCATTGGAAACCAAATTGCGGTTACGCTGGACACTATTCTGTTTGCTACAGACTTCTCATCCAGTGCAGAAACCGCCAAGATGTACGTGCAAGCCCTTGCAGAGCGCTATCAATCGAGGGTTCGTCTGATGCATGTAGTCGACCTGGTGGCGGCTTTCAAGACCGCGGATGCCGGGGTGAGCATTGAGTTCTTTCGCAGGCTCGGAGAAGAATCCTTGGGCCGCCTGACGAAGGAACTGGACTCAGAGCACATACGCGCCGAGGCTGTCCTGTGCGAAGGGGCAGATCCGGCCACCGAGATTTTAAGGGCGGCCGAGGATAGTCTCGTCAATCTGCTGGTAATCGGCACCCGCGGACACAAAGGCCTGGCCAGGGTGATTCTTGGATCGACAGCGGAAGAGCTGATACACCAGGCCAGATGTCCAATTCTCGCCATCGGACCCGCTGTGTCCCCGCCAAAGCTTCCCATAAACTTTCAGAAAATCGTCTACGCTACGGATTTTTCTCCGGAGGCGGCTAAGGCATGCGTGTTTGCCTTATCGTTTGCCCAGGACTTCGGTGGCCATCTCTACTTGTGTCATGTGGTGCCCGGCGGAGACGGCCAGAAGAACGATCAGGAATTGAACGACGAGTTTGTCAGCGCCCTGCAGCGATTGGTCCCCGATGTAGCGCGCGAATGGTGCGAACCGGAATGTGTTCTGGAGCATGGATTTGCGGCAGATGGCATTCTCTTGCTCGCCCAGCGGGTAAAGGCCGATCTGATTGTGCTGGGAACGCGCAGAATATCACACTGGTTCGACAGTCTCAAAAGCGGGGTAGCGTTCCAGGTGATTAGCGGCAGCACCTGCCCCGTGCTCACTATCCGGGAGTAACCTCACGACGAACACAACTAAACGTAATCGCTTCTTTCGATCCCTAACTTCCTGAGCTTGGAATTCAAGGTCGTTCGCTTCAGCCCGAGCTTCTCGGCCGCTCCGCCACTTCCGCCGATCATGCCCTTTGCCTCCCTGAGAACACGGAGGATGTGTTCCCGCTCTGCGGCATGAAAATTTGGATCAGACATGACTGCACCCTCCTCCTCTACCTTTTCCAGCTCGGCCAGGGGGGCACGCAGGGTTGAGCCGGGGGTAAGAATGACCGCCCGCTCAATAAAGTTCTCCAACTCTCTTACATTGCCGGGCCATGACCAGGCAACCAGAGCGGACATGGTTTGCTCCGGAATTTCTTGAATGGGCTTGTTCATGCGCCTGGCGTGTTTGTTGACGAAGTAACGGACGAGCAGTGGGATATCCAGGGTCCTTAGGCGTAGCGGCGGGATAGTAATGGGAAAGACCCTCAGGCGATAGTAGAGATCGCTGCGAAACTCACCGGTCTTGATCATCCTGGCGAGATCGCGGTTGGTGGCGGCAATCAGCCGAACATCCACTGGAATCGATCTTCGTCCACCGAGCCGTTCGATCTCCTTCTCCTGCAGGGCACGCAAGAGTTTGGGCTGGAGCTCCAGAGGGAGATCCCCGATCTCGTCCAGGAAGAGCGTGCCCATATGAGCCAGTTCCAATCGTCCGATTCGTTGGGAGATGGCGCCGGTGAAAGCGCCCTTTTCATGGCCGAAGAGCTCGCTCTCCAATAGGCCAAGAGGGATGGCTGAGCAATTCAACTTGACGAAGGTCCGGTCACGCCGCGGACTAATGGTGTGAATCGACCTCGCGATCAACTCCTTGCCGGTCCCGGTCTCGCCCAGGATCAGCACGGTTGCGTCGGTCGGAGCGACGGTTTCAACCTGCTTCAACACTGTCTTCAGACCGTGACTTTCACCGACGATCTCCTCGAAGTTGTACTCGGTGCGCAGCTCCTCCTCCAGATAGCGCTTTTCCTCTTTCAGCTTGCTGCTGAGCTGAACAATTCGGCGATAGCCATGGTCGATCTTGATTGTCCCGGCGATCTGGGTGGCCGCCTGGAGGAGCATATCCACCTGGCGTTGGTCGAAGGCGGGTGGGCGCCGGCTACCGACAAATAAGGTGCCGATCACTTCACCCTGGCAGTCGAGAGGAACCCAGCAACCCGACTTCACTCCCGCCCTTAGTTGATAGGTGGGTGGAGCAGCGCTCTTGCTGTCGAGTTGGCTCATCAGCAGTGGTTCCTGATTGGTGAAGACCCAGCCCTCCGGTGTTCCTTCGATCGGGAGAATATCCTCCTGATGAGAGGCTGGTTGGCTGGCGGAAGGTAGTTCCTGCAAGTGCAGCTGGTGGGCGTTGTTGGGGTCATTAAGCGCTATGGCCGCGTAGTCGTGGGGGATCAAGCGCTGAAGGCTGGCCTCAATGGCAGACAACATCTGCCGGATGTCCGGATTGGCCAGTACCGCTTTGCCGAGTTCAAGCACGAGTGATTCTTCGGCCCGCTTGCGATCGGTGAAGTCACGGGTGACTTTAGAAAATCCCAGGAGCTCACCATTCTTCCCCCGCAAGGCGGTGATGATCACATTCGCCCAGAACCGCGAGCCGTCTTTGCGAATCCTCCACCCTTCGTCTTCGAATCTGCCTTCGGCGGCAGCTACCTCTAGTTCGTGCTGGGGCTTGCCTCGCTCCACGCTCTCCTGGGGATAGAAGGTGGAGAAGTGCTGGCCAAGGATCTCGTCGGCGCGTGTACCCCTTAATTCGTTCTGCGCCGGAATTCCAGGTGGCGACTCTTCCATCCGGATCGAGCATGAAGATTGCATAGTCCATGGCGCCTTCCACCAACAAACGAAATCGCTCTTCGCTATGGTGCAAAGCGGTCTCCGCCTGCTTACGCTCGGTGATGTCGCGGACCACGGTCAAGATGGAGTGGTCGCGACCGGCCTCGACAGGGCTGAGCATGATGTCGACGGGAAACTCGGTTCCGTCTTTTCGGAGTCCGTATAGTTCGAGGCCGGTCCCCATGGGACGCACCCCAGGCGCGGCCACGTAGGCGCGGCGACTTTGAGGATGCCGGGGGCGGAATCGCTCAGGGATGAGCATTTCTACGAGGCTTCCGATCAGCTCTCTTTGGCTGTAGCCGAAGAGCCGTTCGGTTGCCGGACTGGCCGCGGAGATATGGCCATCAACGGTGGTAACGATGATTGCATCCGGAGAAGCGAGAAAGAGCTTCTCGAAGAGCGCATGCGCATGGTCAGAAGCGTCCTTCGGGACGAGTGACACGATCTTACCTGCCGGATGCTCCATGGTGTACTTCTGATGTCGACGCTTTCAGAATATCGAGGAGTATACCAGCACAGTAGGGAGAGCTCATCTGCAGAGCGACTGTCCTCAGTCTCCGCTGATCGCCATCAGGGCCGAGCGATCAGGGATCATGACGGTGGCTCCTCTGAGAGTAACCAGATGTTTGTGCTTGAAATCGCTGAGCGTCCGGGTAACCGTCTCGCGTGTCGATCCCAGGCATGCGGCAATCTGCTCATGGGTCAGGGGCACTCTGATTTGATTTGCTTCTTTAGCCTGCTTGTCATCCGAAGACCAGTGCAGGAAGAGGCGGGCCAGCTTCTCATGGGCGGTGGTTGAGAGGCCAATGGTACGCAGTTGCTCACAGGCGCGCCCATACTGCAAATTCAGCTGACGGATGACGGCTCCGTATGCCTCCGGGAAGCGGTGAACGAAGCGCAGGAAATCTTCTCTGCAAATGAACACGACCTGGGAAGGATAAAGAACTTCTGCGGTGACCTCGTAGGGGACTCCGGACATCGACGCGCTCAGACCAATGACCTCGCCTGGCTTCGCCATCTGAAGAATAAGCGTCTTGCCACCTTTTGAGCTTACGGAAAGCTTGACCTTTCCAGAGCAGACAAGAAAGACTCCGCGCGCTGGTTCGTTCTCCATGAACAAGATCGATCCGGCAAGATAGTGGGAGGAGAGCTTGATCGATTCAAATTCACTGGCTGCCGCAGGCGTCAGATGGCAGAGAAATCCGTTCTGCTTCAGGTTGCAGTTCTGGCAAGTGGAAGTTGGCGTCTGTTCGCTTGTGTTCGGCATGCTACCTTTCCTCGATCGGCTCCAGCGTTGTGTCTCGCTTAGCTTGATTGGCAAAATATTGCGTTAAGGGCGAGTCGGCGAAAATCTCCGCGCCGGTTGACCTGACAATTTCGCGGAGAATTCGAGCGCCGTCCGAGTCCACATAAGTGACTCCGCGGAGATCGAGCTGCAATGTTGGTTGTTTGCTCAAAGCCCACAAGCTGCGCCATGTCTTGCCCAGCTCGGCCGCCCAGGGACCTACTACTCTGCCCTCGACCTTCAGTGTTGCCAGAGCTGCCTCGTGGTTCATGGAAATTCTCAGCATTTGGTTTTCCTTCACTGCCTGTACTTAGAGCACACTGAGCACCAAAGATTGGCGCCGGCATCTCGCGTTGAGGTTTGTTGAAAGCATGTGACTTAGGAACGGGAAGATCGCCAGAAGAAGGGCTGGACTGGGCTCGATGACGAGAGTTGAGACGAAATATCGTCGCCGAGACGAGGGCACCGTCTCCTCGGCTGCGATCCAGGACGCAAAGCGTCTTCCACTTTCCGGTGTGATTTCTGTCACAGCCAGCAGGCCTTTGGGTCCACTAACTTATCTGTTAAATGCCGCCTGAGATATCCGGGCGGTTTCCACCGTCTTAACAAGAGGAGCACTTATGGCTACTACGAGTCCCGTCGCCGTTACATTTGAACAAATCCTCGTTCCGACAGATTTCTCAGAAACATCGCAGCGTGCTTTGGAGTACGCGAAAGCAATCGCCAAGCAGGACAAGTCGCAATTATTCCTTGTTCATGTAGGTCCACCGCTGAATTTGATTACCCCGCCCGAAGCAGCCTGGGTCGACGTAGCTGAGCTGGAGTCGGCAGAGGAGGAACGTTTGGAACAGAGTGGCGCGGAGTTGCGTTCCGAAGGGTATCGAGCACGGACGATCTCGCTCACTGGAGCGCTTTACGATGAGCTGCTTTCCGTGGTTAAACAAAACGGAGTGGACTTGATCGTCCTGGGAACCCACGGCAGAAAAGGTTACGACCGGCTGCTGCTTGGCTCGGATGCGGAAGCGATCTTGAGGCAGGCGCATTGCCCCGTTCTCTTAGTGGGGCCCTCAGCGCCGGCTCTGCAGGATAAAACGTGGCATCTGCGCGAGGTGATCTGTGCTACAACCCTCGATCCGCGATCGGCTAAGGTAGCCGCGTTCGCCCATAAGCTCGCTGCCCAGCATGGAGCAGACCTGGTTCTCTTTCATGCGCAGAATCCGGACAGCCCCGACGCGGATTGGGTTTCGTTTGAAGAAGCCTTCCATCAGTACGTTCCTGAAGGTTTCGGAACGTGCTCATGTTTGCGTACCCGGCTGGCGACTACTGCCCCAGGAACCAGCATCGTAGATCTCGCCAAACAACGTGGTTGCGATCTGATTGTGATGGGCGCACACCCGGCATCCTCGATGGCGACACATCTGTCGCCTGGAACCGCGGCGAAGGTGCTGATCGAGGCTCCTTGCCCGGTGATGACCATGCTGGAGTACTAGACGGGCACGGAGAAAGGTCTGCACAGAGCAGGAGGCAACTGAGCCTCCTAAGGCTCTTGTTCCCTAACCAAGGACGGGAGTGTCTCGGATCTCGCTACGTTTTTCGAGAGGAAGCAGGGATTCCACCGAAGTTGACCGTTCGAGCTGCACCGGTTGAATGCAGAGATGCTCAGAGCGGAAAGCATCCGTCGGCAGCTCACAGCTCGCGAATGACGAGATTGGGCAACTGTATTTAGTTAGGGAACAAGAGCTCGTTACGGCGAGGCTGAGGCCCTACCCTTCCAGGAAAATGAGTGACTCGGATCGGAGCTCTGATGTTGAATGCGCGGTTATCGGAGGGTGTCGACAGGTACCTGATTGACTCTGGCCGCCGACTCGATCGGCTTCGCCAGCTGCCATTGCAGGAAGTACATCGAGAGCAGCATCTGAAGCCCCATAAATGATGAATAACCAGCCACCACCGCCAGAGAGTCTCGCTCGTCCCGGCCGGCGACGGCAAGCAACGCGGCTGCGAAAGCAAAACCGATGGCCGCCAGGATATACATGCCTGTCAGCTCCCGCGTGGTGCCTTTCCAGGACCTGGCAAGAGCAACTTTGCCTGCGCTCAGGGCAAAGGCATAAACGGCGAAGATATAGCAAAGCATTTGCATGGTTGCTCCCGGATAGAGAATCAGGAAGACGCTGCAGGCGGCAGCGACCGTGCTGACGAGCAGAAAACCGCGGAGCCTGCTCACCCGATGGCAACCGAGGCCGACAGCGCAAATCCAATCCACGCCCGCGATGAAGAGCAAAGACGCCGCGACCAATAACAATGCGAGGGCGCCCCCAACGACGTAGAACAAGAGATTTGTCATCGTGGCACGAATGTAGAAAAGGGCTAAGCCCAGGCCCAACATGGTCCACCCGTGAATCACCATCAACCTAGCTCGTGTGTTTTCCGTCAACCGAATCATATGCGTCACCTGCCAGCTTGCAGTGTGGCAGCATTTGCCCACGGAAACGGTGATGTCCGTCACAGGTGAGGGTCTGGCCGGGATCCGCTACGAGACGCTTTGCGGCACGGAAGATTCGGAGCCGTCCTGGCGCTGCTTTACTTTGGCTCCAGTGCGGAGGGTGAATGTCGGGCATGGGGTCTGTGCTATGACTCGGTAGGCAACCCCACTGCGGAAATTCGCGGTCATGGGCGATGCTGGAAGCGCGCCCAGGATCAGCAGCTCGGGCTTTAGAGCCATGCACTCCGAAACAATTTCTTCCGCTGGTTCACCATAGCGAATCCGAATCCGGGACAGCAGATTCCTCTGCCTTGCTCCTTTCAGCATCTCGTCGATCGTTAACATGGCTTCCGCGTACATCCCATCGTGCAGACGATCCGGCTCGAGGACGTAAAGCACGGTGAGCTCGGCTGCCAATCCGGCGGCAAGATCGACCGCGAACTGAACACTCCTTTCGGCATGATGACGCAGAGAGGTAGCAAAGATGACCCGCCGCGGTTTGCTTTGCGGCGTTGGTTTGAAATGCGGACCCACGGTGCAAACGGGAATATCTAAACTGCGTATCAATTGCTCCGCCACGGATCCGAGCAAAAGCTTGCCTAACTTCCCCCTGCTGGAGGTGCCAAGAATCAAGCGCTTGATGTCGCGTTCGCGAATGAAATCGATGATGCGGTCAACCGGGTTCCAGCGACGCACTTCATACGCACACGCGAGATTCTGTGCTTTCAACTCATTTGCAACTTTGGCCAGGACCGCCTCGGCGTCGCGAAACGCCCTCTCCTTTTGGGTGAACGGAAATGCACCGGACTCTGTTGAGACATAGGCATCCGGAGGAATTACGTGGAGTAGCCATATCATGGATCCAGTCACTTTGGCTTGGTCGATGGCCACGGGCAGCAGGAAATCCAGGTCGTTCAAATCCGTGGCTACCAAAATAGATTTGGGCCGGGTGATGGAGGATAGATGCATCGGATCCATCGCGCCTCTCCTTTCGGATAGAGCTGGTTTAAGAGTGGTGAGCCGGAACCACAAGTACAGGGCAGTGGGCGCCGCGGATGATTGCGGATAGTTTGGTACGCGGTAGATGATCTGCCAGAGAGGATCGGCGCCGCGCCCGCAGGACAATCAAATTCGCCTTATTTTGCCGTGCTGTGCCAATGACGGCCGCGGCGATGTCGCCGGTTTTCACCTGGTAGTGCATGGTGCACTGTTCTCCACCGTCGCTGGGCAACAGTTCTCTAAGTTTTCCCAGCGTCTTCAGCTCGACGTGTTGCTGCTCCTCTGGTGTGCCGGTTGGGGAAAGCACATGCATTACCGTTAACCTGGCGTTGTAGTCCTGCGCGAGCGAGCCGGCGTATTGAACCGAACGCGAAGCCTCCCCGGAGAAGTCCGTCGCCAGGACGATGGACTTGACCGGGGGAAAGGTCTTGTGGCACATGGGTCCGGTCACGAGAACGGGATACTCGAGGCGGCGGATAGCCCATTCGGCGACAGATCCAAGGACCAGCTTGGCTAATCCGTGGCGCCCATGGGAACCAAGCACCAGCAGGTCGATGCTGTTCGCTTGAGCGGCAGATTGAATCGCATCGCTCGGCGAACCCAGAAATACTATTTCCTTATGCCTCACGCTTCGCAGTTCCGGGATGTGCCCGGCATATTGATGGAGGTTCTCGCGATCAAACTGAAGATCCGCAAGCTGGAGTTCAGGACTCGGCCCCGCCAAGTCGGCTGCAGGAAGATCGGGCTCAACCGCATGAAGCACGTTGAGGTGGGCGTGAAATTCTTTAGCGAGCCGCGCAGCCAACTTTACCGCGGTCGCACTGGCAGAAGAGTAATCGGTAGCCACCAGAATGGATCGAAAGCGAAGACCCACTGGCCCCAGACGAGCATTCTCGTATTCCTTTTGTAATGAGCTGGTAGAAGCAGCTGTCATGACGAACCTCTTTCCTTCGACGACTTGTCCGCGTTGCGAGCCGTGGACTTCTCTGATACGAGAATCGGGTAAGAAGGGATTGGCGTCTGTGATCGACATCACAAGCCATGCGCCGGCGTGCGACCTCTGGCTCTCACACCTGTGACAGGGATCACGGTCAAGCCGTAATTATCCGCTTATAGTCTCTAAAAGTTCAGCCCCACAGGAGAAGAAGGCGATGAGTCCCAACACCCTGCAATTCAAAACGATAGCCGTAGCAATCGACCTGACCGAGCAGGCCTCTCCGGTGCTGCGCTATGCGCAAGCGATGGCCCGCATGTACGACTCGACACTGGTGCTGGTGCATGTCATCGACCCCCTCGCGTACGCATTCCCAAATGGAGCACCTTCTCCGCTCAGTGCGAATAGCGCGGCGGCCGCAGAACTGAAGAGGATAGAGGAAGAGACAAGGGCCCTGGGAATTCCGGTTCACTCTGTGATTGAAAGTGGGATCGTCTGCGAGCGCATTTTGCGGGTGGTGAGGGAGCACAATGCGGAGCTGCTCTTGTTGGGAACACGCGCGAAGAGTGAAGCAGGCCGGGTTGCGTTAGGTACGGTCGCGCGGCAACTTCTGGCCAGGTCGCGGTGCCCTATCATGACGATTTCATCAGATGCGGTTGACTCTTGGCCGTGGGCCGGGTGCTGGCGGCGTGTGCTAGCGGCCACCGACTTTTCTCCTGCGTCTATCCGAGCCCTGCAATGCGCGCACCAGGTGGCGTTACGGCAATTGATACTGCTCCATGTTCTGCAAGGGGAAAATGGCAATGAAGAGTTGCGTTGCCGGGAGAGACTGCGCTTTCTCGCTCCCTTCAATGAGTCGCACACGGTTCCTGTCGAACACATTGTCGCCTCCGGTTCAGCCGCCAAAGTGATCGCTGAATATGCCGAGAAGTTCGCAGCGGATCTGGTGGTACTCGGTTCCCCTGAAAACGAGCTTGCGGAGGAGGATTTCGCCACCAGCACGGTGTTACAGGTGATCTCGAAGGTGAAATGCCCCGTCCTCTGCTTGCCCCTGGTCAAGAATGCGCGTCCAGCGGGGCTGACCTATGAAGTGGGAACTTTCGCTGGTGTTGCGAAGTAGGTGGCGGCTGAGTTGAGTGCCGCGCCTACGGCGCTTAGATCATCTTCGGGATTGATCCCCAGCCCTTCCGGGCCCGGCTGCACAAGTTTGGCTACCGGCCCTACGGGCCTAGGTCCGATTCGAGGTCTATTTTCGAGTTCCCACACAGATTCTTCCGGGCTGGGCTCACCTGACGCCCCGCCTACGAGCCTCACATTCATGAAGACTAATTTGACAGGCATGACTCTCCACCGTGCCCCGCTAGCGCTGCATGGCGATCTCCGCACCGTACAGCGCCAGCAGCGGATGGTGAATGACGGCGCGAAACTCATACTTGCCGTTCGGAGAAAGGCCGTTGATGTGGGCTGTGAAAGGCCCGGGCTTGGAGACGGTCTGTGCCGGCGTCGCCGTCCATGTGGCGGAACGCGAGTTTACGTCTTCACCGAGAATGGGACGGTATTCAAAGCTGACCTGCAGCGATGAACTGTCACCCATATCGAGCACCTCGCCTCGTAGCGTCTCCTGCTGACCTTCGGCAACGGATCCGGTGGTCTGCACGTGGGGCGGTGTGAGAGCCGGCTCGGCGTTGGTAATCTTCAGCACAGCCGGGTTTGGCCAGTGAAAGTTATCCTGCAGGCGTTGGGTCTGCATCACGCGCACGTGAAGGCCATCCTTTTCCTGATGCCAGCTGGATTTGGGTTTGATCTCAGGGTGGTACTCGACTACCTGGTCGCTCTGACCAAGCACACTCACTTCGGTCCTGGAGGTTGCGCGGACCGAATGCAGCGTGAATTCCTTCCAGGTCGCACGCGGCCAGGGTGTGTCGGATTCAACAATAGCGTAGAGCGCCTGGTTGTCTTTCTTTTTGGTGAACCAGATGTCGCCTTCATTGGTGATGACCCAGGGCCTCACAGCATAAATCGCGTCGGAGTTCACAAACATCCAGAGAGCTATTTCGCGCAGCCGCTCCTCTTCTTCAATGGGCAGCTCGCCATTCGGCTTAGGACCCACATTGAGCAGGAAGTTGCCACCCTTGGCACGCGTCTGGATGAGCAGGCGAATCAGCTCGCCTCCTGATTTGTAATGCTCATTCTGCGGCTGGTATTGCCACGAAGTGCCCATGGTCATGTTGGTTTCCCACGCGCCTGGCATGGGCATTCCGGGCACGGTGAGCTCAGGAGTTTTAATGGCTCCGCGGGTAACGATGATCTCGGGATCCAGCTTCCAGGCGAGGTCGCGCAAACCGACGGCTTCCCCGTCAAGAAATAGCGCATCGATTTTGCCGTAGTGGGTTAGTAGCTCGCGGAGCTGGGTCTGGTCGTATTCCATCAGGCCAGGATTATTGCGCGGCTGAACGCCGGGAACTGAGCGCTCGATGGTCTTGCCGTTCTGGTGAAGCCACCAGAAATCATCGGGCGAATAATAAACGCCCGTGGCGATGCCCTGGGATCGGAAGGCGTCGAAGATATCCTTCGTAATATCGCGATGAAAGGGCGTATTCATGATGCCGAAGGGAGTCGTCGTGGTGTCGAACATGGCAAAGCCGGAATGGTGTTTGGTGGTGAACATCACGTAACGAATCCCGGCCAGGTGCGCTAACCGAGCCCAATCCAATGGATGAAAGTGGTCTGGGTCAAAGGTTTTGGGCAGATCCTGAAAGAAGCGGTCGGTGTATTCCGGAGATGCACCGACCAACGAGTGGCTGATGACCACGCCAAGCTGACTGTCCACACTCCAGTGGATGAAGAGGCCAAAACCCTGATCGCGGAACCACTCCAGCCGATCCGGTTTATTCAGCGAGCCCACTTCGGGATCGTTCTCGGCAGCGAAGCAGGTCGAAGCAAAGAGATTGCCGGCCAACAGGAGCGACGCCAGCAGACGCAGGATGCGGAAAAGAAATCGTATTGAGGACATGGCAGATCGACCCGCTCAGAAGTAGAGTGAAGATCCTCGTGTGAGGTCACCCACAACCATATACGAAATTTGGCTCCCCTCGCCCTTGCCAAGGCCTGGGGAAGTGTCACTCTGAGACTGACCCAGGAACGGAATGTTTCGCAGATAGCAAAACAACGGGCGATGTGAAACCCTAGATCGACAAATCATGGGAATGCCCTACTGGTATCGGCGAGTGTTTCTGCTCGCCATCCCGCTCATTCTTTCGAACCTGACCCAGCCACTGCTCTCCATGGTGGACACGATCCTTTCTGGCCATCTGCCTGGTCCGGCGGCATTGGGCGGCGTTGCCGTGGGAGGCATCTTTTTCAACTCTGTGTACTGGACTTTCGGCTTTCTGCGCATGGCGACCACCGGCCTGGTCGCACAATCGCATGGGGCCGGAGATCAGGACCAGGTCGTGCACCACTTCGGCCGCGCGCTGCTTACGGCAATGCTCATTGGAGGCTTGATCCTGGCGGTGCAGAGGCCGCTCATCTCCGCATCGCTGGCGCTGCTTGGCGCCCGTTCGGAAGTGCATCGCAACGCGCTGCTCTATTGCAGTATTCGCATCTGGTCGGCACCAGCAGCGTTGGCAAACTACACCATCCTCGGCTACCTTCTGGGCAAGCAGCGTGCGCGAACCGCCTTGTTGCTGCAAGCGGCGATTAATATCGTCAACGTAGCGCTTGCTCTGACGTTGGTCTTACGGTGGCACTGGGGCGTCGCCGGCATCGCCACCGCAACCATGACCGCCGAATGGACTGGATGCTTTCTCGGCCTGGCCCTCATGCTGGCCAGCGGCGCTCGCCCCAGCCATGTGCGCTGGAGCGAATTGATCGACGGTGGAAGCCTGCGCCGGCTCTTCGCACTCAACCGCGATATTCTGCTGCGCACACTGAGCCTGGTCGCAGCCTATGCCTGGTTCACCCGCACCGGAGCCCGCTCAGGAAATGCGATTCTGGCTGCGAATGCAGTGCTCATCAACTTTCTCTGGATAGCCGGCTATGGGCTCGACGGTTTTGCCAATGCCACCGAGGCGCTGGTGGGCGAGGCGATTGGCGCACGGCGGGTTGCAGACTTCCGGGCGGTGCTCAAGGCCAGCTCGGTTTCGGCGTTCACGGTCGCGGCTGGGCTCTCACTCCTCTATCTCGTTTTCGGCCGTAGCATCATTGCCATTTTTACTAATCAGGAAGAGATACGTTCGCTGGCGGCGCAATATCTTCCCTGGCTAATCGTTCTGCCCCTGGTGGCGGTGTGGAGCTTTCTGCTTGATGGTGTTTTCATCGGCGCCACACGGGCCCAGGAGCTGCGCAATAGCATGGTGATCTCGCTGGCCGGATTCCTCGGGCTGGCCGTTGTACTCACGGCTCGCTTCGGCAACCACGGCTTATGGTGCGCGATGCTGGCCTTCATGGCTCTGCGGGCAATCACGCTGGCCCTGCACCTGCCCGGAGTCGAACGAAAATCATTTGCTATCGCTGAAGATCCGGTGGAGGCATAGCTCTTCAGGGATGTATTCGAGCGGGAGCGAGCTCGGATGGCGATTCTCCGGCTTCGAGCGCTTGCAAACAGGCGCGAATGTCATTGCAGAGTAAGTCGACGGAGATGTCTCCGAAGCGCGCAGGATAACGCTCGAGCCGGCCCAGGGCGGCTTGCAGCAACAGCGCAGTTCCGTGGGGATTATTTCGTTGCAGGTGATGGAAGGCCGCCGTCACCTGAATGAGCCCCTGCAGAAACATCTTCTCCGGCTCCTGTGCCCGCAGCCACACAGTTTCCCAGGCCTCATGGGCGGCGAAGAATTCCCCCGCATCATAGAGTCGCAGGCCCTCAGCGAGTGAGCCCTGGTTCCAATCGAATTTCGTGCGTGGCGTCTCCATGCCACAAGCTAACATCGTATGGACAATGAGTGCACAGCACAGTCGCACGCCAATCACCGAACCAGCGCGCATTCACGTCCCTGCCGGTTGGTTCTCCATGGGGTCCGATGTCGATCAGGCGGTGGAAGGGCCTGTTCATCGGGTCTGGGTGGATTCCTTTGCTATGGCGGCAACGCAAGTCACGGTTGAGGAATATGCGCGGTTTCTGGACGCCACCGCGAGCCTGCCGCCTCCCTATTGGGGCGACGCCAACTTCTTTCATCCACAGCAACCGGTGGTGGCGGTTTCGTGGTTCGACGCTGTCGCCTATTGCGCGTGGCTTTCTGCAGTGACCGGCTCGCAGTATCGGCTGCCTACGGAAGCCGAATGGGAACGGGCTGCGCGAGGAGGCGCTGACGGATCGGTATTCCCTTGGGGCAATGATCCGCCAATGTCCCGTGCCGGCTACGATGCACGCTGGAAGGCGGGGCCTGAGCCGGTCCGGCAATCCGAGCCGAACGCTTACGGATTCTTTGAGATGTGCGAGAACGTACATGAGTGGTGTAGCGATTGGTTCGCGGCCGACTACTACGCGATCTCCCCCGATCGGAATCCGCGGGGACCGGAAGAGGGCAGCCGAAAGGCATCGCGCGGAGGTTCCTGGCGTCACCACATCAAGATCTCTCGATGTTCGGCACGTTCCAGCATTCCACCGGAATTCAAATACGCTGATTATGGCTTCCGGGTGGCTTGCGACGAGGTTGCGCACGATGGAACCATTTGACTCGGCTTTTCGTAACTACCGGGAGAATGCAGCAACGCTATAGCTGGCCATGGGTTGAAGCGCGAGTTGCGCAGACCATCGAGCTTTGGGATGGTGCTGGGGCGCGGGCGGCGCAAGACGGGCCGCGGTACAACCCGGCAGAGCAATTGAAGCGGGAGATGGCCTACGACCAAGGGTTGCGGGCTGTTGAACGAGAGGCGAAGAGGAACCCCCGGACCAAAGCGGAACGCATCAAAACACAGGATCGAATCGTAGCAGCATTCGCTCGATTTTCCGCGACCGCACTGGACCTCGAGGGCGACGCCGTTAAGCTCCTCACAGATGATTTGTTACCGGTAGGTACTCACCTGGCGCGGTGGGCGCGGCGGTTCGATGCAAGCCTGGGCATGGCCGATGTTATTCAGGCATGCCGCAATGCCTGGACTGCTTGCGGCTTGCAGCCGCTGCTCGGTGAGCGCATAAGAATTACACCAGCAATCCTGGGATACAGCCTCCTGTATCCATATAGCGACAACTACCTGGATCGTGAGGACATCTCCGCTGAGGCGAAGTTCCGGTTCAGTGAACGTTTTCGGGGTCGCTTGCTGGGCGAGAGATTTTCAGCCCAGGACGATCGGGAAGGCGCTCTGTGGGCCTTGGTTCAGTTGATCGAAGAACAATATCCCCGGGTGCATTATCCCCAGGTCTTTGACTGCCTGTTGGCGATTCACCGGGCACAAGAAGAGAGTATCGCGCAACAGAGATGCGGAAGCCACTCCGGTGACACCGAGGTGTTACGGATAAGTTGCGCGAAAGGTGGCAGTTCCGTACTGGCTGACGCGTGCCTGGCTCATGGATGGCTCAACCTGGAAGAAAGCCGGTTCTCGTTCGAATGGGGTGTGCTACTTCAACTGGGAGACGATTTGCAGGACGTGCGTGAGGATATGCGGCGTGGATCGGTCACCCTGTTTACTCACGCTGCTGCGCTGGGTAGACCACTCGATGACCTCGTGATTCAGCTTCTGAACTTTAGCGAGCAAGTGGGCGCCCGAATGGACCACTTGCCGAACGGCACTGAGACGCTCAAGAAACTGCTTAGGATGAGCTGGCGATCGCTCATCATCGGGGCGGTGGCGAACTCACACGAATTTTTCTCTTCCGGGTTCTTAGCGGAAGCTGAACGCTGGTCCCCGTTTCGGTTTCAATTTCTCCGGACACGGAACGAGCGATTGACCAGCCGGCAGGGTCTATATGCGATTCTTTACGATGCTTTTCTTGATGCACGTGATGGCGATGATGGCGGACTGCCATGTGTTTCCGGCAAGGCAGTTATTGGGCCGGCGGGGGCTTTACCGGACATGGCTGACGGCAAAGCAATTGCGGTTCAGGGACGGGCATAGCGGGCGCAGCTTCGATGGCTTTACGGTCCAGGTCGGCGGCGCCGATTCTCCCTCCATTCGCAGTCTCCATCAGCACGCGAATGCTTTGTGTCTGGGGTGGGACCCGTATCGTGAGCTGCAAATGAGTCACAAGTTTTGCCAGGTGTGATGGGTCCTGCGTGGGTGCGGAGAGGATCAATCTCTCCACCTTTGAAGCCAGAACGTCCTGGCTACCCGTTATGCTTACTGCGGCGACGGTGACGTCTGCGCTGCTTCTTCCGTTGTCGACTGCCTGCCAGTCGATGCCTTTGGATTGCAGAAGCAAGGTAAGGTCCGCCGTGCGATTATCCGGGTGCCGTACGATGCCGGCGACCTTCAGATCCAATGCCGCAAAAGGAATGGTGGTTCGGGCGGCCTCGGCAAGGTTGACGTTCGTCTGCCGGCGGGGATCGATGGGGGCTTTCTTGTCCGGCGCGTAGTAGCCAGTCTTGGTCACTGCCCGCAGATTGTGGTCACGCAGGGTGACTCGAATTTGGCGAAATTTTCCGTTCGAGTCGCCGTCGCGAGGCTGGTAGGTCAACGTGTAATACTCCGAACCTAGTTGCTGCGATCGCGCCATCTCCGCATCGACATCGTTGCGGTTATAGAAAAGCTTTCCTCCGGTCTGGTTCACAAAAACGCCAAAGTTGACGTCTCCCGCAAAGGGATGATCATTGTTCATGTTGGCTTGCGCATCCGCCGCGCTGATGGACATTGGCGGCCTGCCAGTCAGGTTTACAAAGTGCCCAATCTTCAAACCGGGGTAGATAACGAAGAGGCTTATCCGGGAATCTAGCAGCAGGTTGGTGGTGGCGTGCATATATTGCTCGATTTCGTGCACTACCGGGTAAGTCAAGTGGATGGTGCTGAAGCTGGGACTGCCATGCCCCACCCAAATGATGTTCTTCCGTCCGGGCACGCCCTTATTCTGCAGCGCGATCTGTTGCAGGGCATCGAGCGATTGATTGAAACGCTCCTCGTTGAAGCTGTCGGCCTCCCACTTGTATGGGATCACAGGTGGTAAATGATCGAGGGCGTAGAGCAGGTCTGCCTTGTTCCGGGTGGGGCCCTGCATCAGTTCCAGTGATTCGTTGTCGATCAACATCATTTCGGCGGGAGCGCTCAACATTGGCGGCTGTGCGGCCAAATACTTTTGAACGGAATAGCGGATGAACGCGAAATCCTCGAAGCTCGAATTCAGCAGATCGAGCACGAAGATAGTCAGTGGCGCCTTTCCATCGGGATTGTCGTCACCGGCAAGTGCACTGATCGTGTGTGTCTGGGGCGCTTCAAAGGAAAAGATAGATTGCGGTTTCTTGTCTTCGGTGATGATGAAGTCGTCTTTGGCGAGCCCGTTGACCACCGGGTGGCCCTTCTTGTCGATCACCGTTACATCCAAAAAGACCAGGGGCGACGTCACCCGGAAATCCGGCGTATCGGAAGGTCCTTGTCGACCTTGAGCCGTTGATTGCTGGAAAAAGGTCCCAGACAACAGGACAAGCGCGCAGAGGAACACTCGAAGGTGTCTCATGCCAACCCTCGCTGGAAGTTTACTCCTGATGCGTCGCAGCTTGAGTAGAGAGTCAGAGGGGAAGAGTAGTGGTCTCCCACTCAAGCCAAAACCGGCTTGAATGGAGCACCGATCCTTGGTGTGGGAACCACGGCCTGGGCGGATCATTTCATTTTCCCCTTGACATTCGACAGGAGGGTACATTAAGTCTCTTGTCTAACGGATCCTGGGCAGGATCCAGAGGTCTCTCCATGGTCAATGAGTTTCTGACTCGCTTGCGCTTCCTTCTGTCGAGGGTGCGGGGCGGCGATCTGGACGCGGAACTGCAGTTCCACATTGAGCAGTCCGCCCGGACAAAGATCGCCGATGGAATCACGCCTGAGGAAGCACGCCGAAGGGCATTGATTGAATTTGGCGGCTTCGAGCGCACGCGCGAGCAATGCCACGAGCAGCGCCCTGGATGGTGGACGAGGACAGTGCTTCAGGATCTGCGCTATGGGTTGCGCGGTTTTCGGCGCAATCCCATGTTCACGGCTACGGTCATCGCAACCCTTGGCCTGGGCATCGGGGTAACGACCGCCGTCTTCAGCGTGGTGGATCCGATTCTGTTCCGCAGCCTCCCGTATGCGCACGCCGATCGCCTGGTTTCGGTTGGCCTCGTGGCGCCCGATCATTCAACAGGAATTCATGCTCGGCGGCTCCTACTACGACTGGCGGGACCAGCAGACGCCCTTCAGTTCGCTGACCTCTGAGATCGGGGCCAACTCCTGCGACCTGACCCAAGAGCAGCCGCTCCGGTTGAGCTGCGCTAGCGTGGAATCGACCTTTCTGCCAACACTCGGCATCAGCCCCGTCTTAGGCCGCAACTTTACCAGCGCTGAAGACCGCCCGAATGCTCCCAGAGTGGCCCTCATCTCTTATGGATTGTGGAAGCGCCGCTTCGGCGCGAGTACGGGCATCCTGGACAAAACGGTGAACATCGATGGCCGCGAAACACGGGTGATCGGCGTACTGCCTCCTGATTTCGAGATGCCAACTCTTGAAGCCGCGGATGTAGTCATTCCCCAAGCCCTCGATGAAGCCCAACAACGCAAAGTCGGTTCCGGAAGCGTGTTGTATGCCTTTGCCCGGCTCAAGCCGGGAATGAATATCGCGCAGGCCAAGGCTGCGTTGCAACCTTTGTTCAATTACTCTCTCAGTTTGGCTCCTGCTGCGTTTCGCAAGGAAGTTCACCTCCGGGTTCGCTCCCTGCGCGATCGCCAAATGCAGAACGTGCGTCTGATGGCGTGGGTCTTACTCGGGGCTGTTCTAGCCGTGCTGCTGATTTCATGCGCGAATGTGGCTGGGTTGTTGTTGGTCCGTGGCGCAAGCCGGGAGCGTGAGTTGGCAGTCCGTTCGGCGCTGGGAGCAAGCCGCGCCCGGCTGACACGTCAGTTGCTGACCGAGGCATTGGTTCTGTCCGCAGCCGGAGCGGCGGTAGGATGTGCCATCGCCGAAGTGCTGTTGCGGTTCTTCCTTGCGATGGCCCCCCAGGACCTTCCTTTTCTCAGGACGGTCCGTCTTGATGTTCGCATTATCCTAGCCACCATCGTGGTCGCATTCTTCTGCGGAATCCTCTTTGGTGTCGCGTCCGCATGGGTGCGCCCACGCTCACAGGCGCTTGTGGGGCGCTCAGCGGTGGCGGCCGCAAAAACTACTCTGCGCCGCTGGCTGGTGGTTTCCCAACTGTCCATTAGCACGGTTCTACTTGCGGCGGCCGTGCTCCTCTCCCGCAGCTTCCTGAATCTCGAATCGCAATCGCTCGGCATGCACACGCAGAGCCTACTGGCCACCAGCATCACATTGGGCCAGAAGAATTATCCCTCGCCGGAACGACAGATGGCTTTCTACCAACGGGTGGAAGCGCGTTTGCGGCAGCTACCGGGCACCGGCGTGGTCGCATTCAGCGATACACTCCCACCCGGGGGCAATCACCAGGACACCATCTATGCAGCAATGGCGGTGGCAGGAAAACCGGTGCCCTCGGGACCAACCGGCGGCCGAGTTACCTGGCGCTGGGTTTCTCCTGAGTATTTTCACGCCCTGGAAATCCCCATCCTTAAAGGCCGAGGCTTCAGCGAAGAAGAGCTCAGTTCCTCCGGGCGCTTTGTCGTCCTGAGTAAATTGCTTGCGGATCGCTTGTTCCCCGGAGAAGACCCCATCGGGCAGCAGATCCAGTTACCGAAACTCACTGGACCCTTGTATACCGTCGTCGGCGTCGCCCAGAATGTAAAGAATGGTGGTCTCGCGGGTGAAGATGAGCCTGAATATTACCGCCTCAGACGTAACCGGGCCGAAGATTGGGACGGCACGTCCGCCATTCTTCTGAAGACTTCCTTGCCGCCGCAAATTGCGTCTCAATGGATGCGCGCGGAGATATCCGCGGTCGATGCAACCACACCGTTCACCATTCAAACCATGCGCGAGCGTGTGGACGAGTTGGCGCAAGGCCCAAGATTTGTTACGGCGCTGGTCTTGTTTTTCGCGGCCTCCGGACTACTGCTCGCCGTCATCGGACTCTACGGCATCATTTCGTTCGCCGCCGCCCAGCGTACACAAGAGATTGGCCTGCGCATGGCCCTGGGTGCGAGCAGACTCGACATACTATGGCTCATCACCTGGGAGGGAGCACGTCTCACTTTGCTGGGCGGCTTCATTGGGGTCTGCGCTGCGATCGGAATATCGGAGCTCCTCAAGAGCTTGTTGTTTAACGTCGGACCGCATGATCCGTTCAGCTTTCTCGCGGTCGCAGTACTACTGGCTTTTGTCGCTCTCATGGCCTCGTTGCTGCCGGGACGAGCGGCCATGAAAGTCGATCCTGTCGTCGCTCTTCGTTCCGAATAACGTAAGACTGGAAACCAGCGCTAAAGGTCTGATCAGAGTCAAGCATCCGTTTCACTTGCCGGATTTGCGGGACTGTTTGGAGCGGAACGCACCGAGAAATGAATCGGCAACTGCTACTTCAAGGTGCTCGGGAGCTTTGGCTCCAAGTTTACGGAGGAAGATGTTGCGGTAAATGAGCGGGCCGAGCAGGAGGGCGATTCCCACCTCAGGGTCCAGATCAAGCCTAAGGATACCGTGCTGCTTGCCACGCTCCATCATGTTGCCGAGAGCCTTGCGGGCCGGCTCAATCACCCGGGAACGCCAGGCAACTCCGAAGACCTTGTTGTGAGAGGCGTAGGCAATCAGATGGGGCATAATCCGTTCGCGCATCACCTTCCGCTCGGCCGCCGGGTCATGCTGCAACTGCGCTATCAGATCCGCACGAAAGTCGCCCGAGTCGAAGACCGGCGGTTCCCTGTCAAGGCCGTGGAGGTAGCCAAGCACCTCAAGACATAAAGAGTCCTTGTCGGGCCAGTGGCGGTAGATAGTGGCCTTGCTCACTCCTGAGGCCTTGGCGATGGCGTCCATACTGGTGGCCTCAATGCCACGCTCGGCAAAGAGGGTCACCGCCGCATCGATGACCTGACTGTGCGCTCGTGCACTTTTCTTTTTCGCCATCGTTAGACTTCGATTTTAGAAAAGAGATACGCACCGGTTGTGACAAAGACCGCGGCGATCATGGCCAGAATGGAGAGATCGAAGGCGGCATTGAAATGCCATGTGTTGATGAGTACCCCGCGAAGACCATCGACGCCGTAGGTCAAGGGATCAAACCGCGTGATGATCGACATGAACGCAGGAAGATTCGCCAGAGGAAACAATGCGCCGGAAAGAAAGAAGATAGGCATTACCAGGAAGTTCATCACCAGCTGAAAGCCCTGCATGTCCTTGATGACGGATCCGATCGCTGTGCCCAGGGCGGCGAAGACAACGGCAATCATGATGACGAACAGAAAGGCAGCCGGAATCGCCACCCAGCTATGAGGGCGGAAGCCGGCTATCAGGCAGATGAGCAGAATGAGCGAACCCTGAATGATAGCGACTGTGGCCCCACCGAGCGTGCGGCCGAGCATGATTTGTATGCGCGGCACGGGAGCTACCAGGGTTTCTTTGAGGAAGCCGAATTGACGGTCCCAGAGCATGGCAATACCGGAGAAGACTGAACTGAAGAGCACTGTCATCCCGATCACTCCGGGCGCCATAAATTGCAAATAGCTGCCATGGCCAGCTTGGCGAAAGACCGGGCCCAGTCCAAATCCCAAAGCGAGCAGATACAGGCATGGTTGCCCGAGAGAGACGACTATCTGCACGCGCGAGCGGACGTATCGCTTCAATTCGCGCAGCCAGAGAATGTATATCGCGCCCATTTATCTCCTCCACATCTTTGCGACTTGCCGCAGCGCGTCCGCGGAGTTTGCGGCCTCATCGCGCAAGGTTGAGCCAGTGAATGCGAGAAATGCGCCTTCGAGAGAGTCGGTTGCGGTTTGCTGCTTCAGCTCCGTGGGCGTCCCCTGGGCGACAATCGCGCCGTGGTCGATGATGGCGATACGGTGCGCCACCCGTTCCGCTTCATCCATGTAGTGGGTGGTGAGAAAAACAGTAGTTTGCTCGGTTTCGTTCAGGTGCTTCACATGATTCCAGAGCAGGTTGCGACTTTGTGGGTCGAGGCCGAGCGTCGGTTCGTCGAGGAAGAGAATGCGTGGCGTGTGCAGCAGACCGCGGGCAATTTCAAGGCGGCGCTTCATGCCGCCGGAAAAGCTCTTTACATAACTATCCCGGCGATCCCATAACTCGAATAGTTTGAGCAGTCGCTCGGTTCGCGTTTCGCGCAGCTGGCGAGGGACGTGGTAGAGGATACCGTGGAGAGTCATGTTCTCGTAAGCGGTCTGTTCGTTATCGAGACTGGGATCCTGAAAAACGATGCCGAAGCGCCTTCGCGCCTCTTTCTGACTGGTTCGCGGATCAAGGCCATCCAGTTCGATGCTTCCGCTGGTCGGCTGGAGGAGGGTGGTGAGCATTTTGATAGTGGTTGTCTTGCCTGCGCCGTTCGGTCCCAGGAAGGCGAAGATTTCGCCTTGGGCTACGTCGAAGGAGATATCGCGGACGGCAGTGAAATCCCCAAAGGTCTTAACCAGATGCTGAACCTTAATCATGCCGGCCTCAAGAGTCTTCATAACGATACTGAACGGTATCGTTTCGTAAGTCAAGATGGATTAGCTTTGAACTCAGTATGGGCTCTCAGGACCGGCGACTCTGTCCATCCACCTCCACCACCGCTAGGAACGGATGCGCAGGACGATCTTTCCCAGGACGTGTCCGTGTTCAATCCGGCGGTGTGCCTCGACCACGTCTTTCAGCGCAAATGTCTTGATCCTGAGCGGAATCGTTCGCGAACCAATGGCGGCATTCAAGCGGACGAACGCTTCATGCGACATGGCACCGTCAAATGCCGACCCAGGATGGCCGCTGAAATGTGGTTTGGGCTCGACGCCATTGGGATAGGCAAACGGCGCCCCTGTTTTCAGATGCGATAAGAAGGCTGGAAGCACGTCGCCGTTGGCAGCGACAAGAGCAGCATCGAACCCCGCCGGCACTATGCGCTTCAGGAGGCTCTCCCGCTGCGAGGAATTTGGATTGATGGTGCGTTCCGCTCCAAGCGAGCGAACATACTCCTGCGCGTCTGGCTGGGCCGTGCCGACTACAGTTGCCCCGGCAACGTTTGCGAGCCAAACTGCCAGGGAACCAACGCCGCCGCTAGCGCCAAACACTAATAGCTTTTGACCGCTGTTCACTTTCAAGAGCTCGATCCCGGAAAGGGCCGTCAAGGCGACGCAGGGCATCGCACCAGCAACCGACATTTCGAGCTGGGCTGGAACATGCGCCACCCGTTCCGCCGGAACGCTCACATACTCCGCGTGAAAGCCTCCACTCGGGTTTCCGTAGCTGTAGGAGTACACACGATCACCGACTTTGAACTGACTAACATCCGCGGCAACTGCGGCAATCGTTCCACTGCCGTCGGCGCCGAGGATTGTTCCCGGCTTTACCGCTCCCCAGGAACCCGCTCGCTTCGCTGCGTCCCACATTCCAAGCCCGGCATACTCGAGCGCGATGATTACGTGATTGTGCGCAAGCCTGGGTGCAGGCACGTCTTTGATGTGAAGCACACTCGCGGGCCCGGCGGTTTCCACGACCGCTGCCTTCATGGTCTCTGGAAGTGCTGAAGTGGTGGTCATTACGTACCCCCAATCCCGTTTTCCATGGTAGTCAATTTTGCCGTCTCTTGTCGCAGTGCCCCGCGAAATCTGGGCCCATCAATAGCCAGCATCCAAGAAGCCCGATAGCATGAAAAGACCCTGGAGGTCCCATGAAATCCAATCGCCGTGTTCCACCGGTCTGGCTCATGGGGATCTCCAATGCATCCTTCGGGCTCTACGGCGGCATAGCTTTTTTTGCGATACCCCAGCTGCTGGCGACGCGCCATGTTTCGGAGACAACCATCGCCGGGATCACGGCGATGGCCTTGTCTCCTAACTTCTGGGCGGTGGTATTTGGCCCTATGCTCGACGTACGATTCAGCCGCCGTTGGTATGCTACTGCCTTCGCTGCCCTGGCAGGCTTGCTGGTCTTTATCGCGATCATCAACCTGAGTCATCTGGTTGTGCTCGAAGTGGCGCTGGTCGCGGGCTCCGCTGCAGCCATACTGTCGACAACGGCGCTGGGCGGATGGCTTACGACGGTTTGCCCTAAGTCCGAAGAGAACAAGCTCAGCGCGTGGTATAACCTCGCGTACATTTGTTCTTCAGGCTTCACCATGGTCGTTGGGGGCGAATTAGTTCGCCATCTGCCGTTAGGGCTTGCGGCAGCAGTTCTGGGAGCGCTCGTTTTTCTTCCCGCCACGATCTTCCTGTTTATTCCTGCTCCCGGTCCTGACCGGCGGTTGGCGGGGGAAAGCTTCGCTCAGTTCAGCCGCGAGATCTTCGCACTCTTACGCCGCCGCGAAGTGCTGATCACGCTGTTGCTCTTTATTACCCCTTGCGGTTCATTCGCGTTGACCAACCTGCTGGGAGGAGTGGGCAACGACTTCAGCGCCTCACCCAGGACGGTGAGCCTGGCCGGCGGAGTGGGGGCAATTGTTCCCGGCATCCTCGGCTGCGTGCTCTTTCCTTTTCTCGCCAAACGAATGCCGCTGCGCTTTCTCTATCTGGCCAATGGGATATTAGGCGGGCTCTTTACGCTCAGCCTGTTGGTGCTGCCCCGCGCTCCATGGACCTTCTCCCTGGCCCTGCTGGGCGAATTCCTTTTCCAGGCCATCTCCTACACCGGCACAGTGGCTCTTGCGTTTGAGACCATCGGGCAGAATAATCCGCTGGCCGCAACCACCTTCACGTTCCTGATCGCTGCCACCAACGTTCCGGTTGCTTATATGTTGTATCTGGACGGCAGAGCGTACTCCTTTGGAGGCGTGCGCGGCAGCTTCGCAGCCGACGCCATCATCAGCATCGTTGTATGCGTGCTCATCGGTTGGCTGCTGTCCCGGCTTCAGGGTGACGCATTTGGCTCAGGCATTCCGGATGTTGACCTCTCTGGTTGAAGGCGAATTATGGCCGGGCCAGGTCGAGCAGTACTACATCCGAGCGCTCTTGCACCCGTTCGAGAACAACTTCACGACCGTCCGGGGAGACGTCGAAGTCGCCAATGTCAAAGTCGGGAGAGAGGTTGGTCAACTGCCGCTGGGCGCCCGTCTCGAGGTCGATGAGCCACAGGTTCTTATGCTGAATATCTCCTCGCAGGAGCACGAGCGACTGTCCTCCAGGCAGAAAGGCGAGATGTCGAGCCCCCCGCGTGAGGGTGAGGGGTGGCAACGTGCGCGGTGCGGCCTCGGCGGTA
Organism: uncultured Acidobacteriaceae bacterium; assembly: GCA_963785315.1. Classification (GTDB taxonomy): domain Bacteria; phylum Acidobacteriota; class Terriglobia; order Terriglobales; family Acidobacteriaceae; genus PALSA-350. The sequence continues at coordinate 663,481 of CAWAUX010000014.1, forward strand.
ACGGCTTTCACAGAAAAGGTGGTGCCAATATCGGGTCCGGAGTAGACAAGGAAGCGGCCGTCGGGGGCCCACGCAGGATCGACTGAATAGTCATGAACAAAGGAAGCCGGCCCGCGACCATCGATGGGCACGCGGAAGAGGTGCGGGATGCCGTGGTCCTCGGCCGCCGAAGTGATCGATTGGCCATCGGGGGCCCAGGCAGGAGCGCCTTGCAGATCGAGGGAATTAGCCACCACGCGCGCGTTCGTGCCGTCGGCTTGCACCACGTATAAGAGTGTTTGACCGTGTTGCCGGATGGAGAATGCGATGTGTCGTCCATCGGGCGCGATTGCCGGGCCACCAAAGATCTGCGCGTTCTGTCCGCTCCACAACTCCGTGGCCGCTCCGTTGGCGAGTTTCCATATACTCTCGCCCGTGCCAGTTGCAGAAACATAGAGGAGGTAATTGGGACCCAGGCGGGGGGCGAAGCCGGTGCTGGTTGTGAGCGAGATTTGAGCAGGGGCCGATGTCTGGGTGGGTACGTCATCCATCGATACCGGGATGGGCAAGCGCCAGAGGGTTCTGCGTGGGCTGGCGAGCGTGACCACCAGACGACGCCCGTCAGAGCTGGCCGCCAGCGAAGTATACCGGTCAAGACCGGAGCTCAACCGGTGGGGGATGCGGCGCTCGACATCCATGCTATAGAGCCACGGCCCGGAACCATCTGCATCGCTGGCAAGGTACAGCAGCGTCCGCCGATCCAACAGGACAGGATGACTGACGCGACTCATGTGCGATGTGATTCGCTCAGGGGGCCCCCCGGCTGGACGGATACGCCAGATATCCAATTTGTCCGGGAGGCTGCCGTGGACGAAGTAAATGAATGCGCCATCGGGCGCCCACAAGGGAAAGTGGCTGTGGAGCCCGGGTGGCGCAGTGAAGATGGGCCTATCCTCCAGTCGCCGGCTGCCGTTTGCGACGAACAGCGGGTCTCCGGGGCCAGGGGTGTGGTAGGCGAGTCGTGAGCCGTCGCGCGTCCAGTCAAATTCGGCCACCCCTTCCAGGTAAGGCCTCGGCTCGCCGCCCAGTGTAGGGACCGCCCATACGCTGATGTCGCCGCCGTTCGCCCCGCCTGGCCTGCGGAGCCAGAACGTGACCAGGGATCCATCCGGCGAGAATCCCAACGTTCGGATCGACGGATTAGCCAGCCCCGGAGCACTTCCATGGGTCAGATTGTGGAACTCCCCCGATCCGGCCTGCGTGACCCAGACGTCCGTGTATCCGTCCCGGTCCGACAGAAATGCTATGAGATGACCGTCCCGTGAGACCGCAGCGGCCTGCTCCAATCCATCAGAGTTTGTGACCGTCTGAAATCGTGCGTCCGCGATGGGGTTTCGCCAGAAGTACTCGGTCTTGCGCAGCCAGAGGCTTGCCCCAATGGCCAACACGGCCACCGTCGCTGCCAGCGGCAAGGCGAAGGTCCATCGGCTACGGCGGGGCCGCACCTCCGGGCGGGGCGGTGGAGCGAGGGCCTCAGGGAGGGCAACGTTCCCATTCCCTTGAGCTGCTGCTGCGAGATTCCGGCTCCGCGTCCACGCATCCAACTCCGCCCGCGAGGCGTAGACCGAGCCCATCCTATCGTGCAGGTGCCGGTGGACGGGCATCCCCTCCCGCTTTTCCCAGCGCTGGACCGTGGTCACGTCCCGTTTGAGGTAGGCCGCAATTTCCTTCCAGGAATCCAGCCGGTCTTCGGATTGGGATTGCGGTGTTCCGAGGGATGGTTCGCCCATCGGGCTCTCCTGGTTGGCCGGCAAACGTCACGAACCTGGGAACCAAATTGTACCCCTGCCGTGCAACGGCACGGCAAAGGGCGGCATTCGACGGCAAACCGGGGAAACGCCTGCCATTCTGCTCCTTACCGCTTGAATGCACCCACCAGAGGGTTCGATGGTGTCGATGCGACGGAAGTGAATCGCAAATTGGAGGTCTTACATGAAAAGCAAAACCCTGGCTTCGGCGGTACGCGTGCTCTCGCTGCTCCTGTTGGTCTCAGGCACCTGTGCTTTGGCCGAGGAGCACAGGCCAATACACCTCACCGGACTGCTCAACGATTACTCACCCCTGGATCCGACTATCAAAGGCAGCCCATACGAAATGCACGGGCAGTGGTCCATGGAGGTCAACGCGGAACGGGGTACCGCCGACTTCTCAGCGGATATGACGATGTCAGATTATGGAATGACAGCAACTGGTGCCATCGATCCGACGAAGGGCGGTGCAGGCGCTCACACGCACCACATCGCGTTGACGAACGTTAAGATCACCTGGAACATGACCGGCTGCCCCCCATACGCCACCTCTCCCCCCAAAATGGGCTTTCAGCTGAACGGGACGGTCAGCCTTATGACGGGGAACGGAAACATCGCCCCCTTCGAGACAAATCCGCCTTCATCCACGTTGCAGGTCTGCGTCACCGGGGGAGATGTGGTCAAGTACTCGGTCCCGATTGCGAACATTACGCTGGTGTTCGGGGGACCTGCGACTATGCATTTCGGGCAGCAGGCCATCCACGGCGTCGTGCACCCGTTGGGCGATCGATAGGCCGGTCTATGAACGACGAGGGGGATGATTGCATGGGAACCGTCCCCCTCTGGTCCGTCTTATTCTCGGCTCCCCGACGCTGTTTCGCAGGATTGAAGGAGAATGTATTGCTCAAGCTGACTTTGGTTCTCTCCAGGATTGCAGTTGCACTCACTGATCTCTAAGAAAAGGAAGCCGACATGCGAAAGAGACTGCTATGCCTCGTTTTGCTTAGCGTCACCATCGCGGCCACGGCTCTTTATGATTCAGGAAAGGCTTTGGCGACAGAGGCTGACGGATACAAAAGCACCTTGCTTGCTCTGGGCCGCTTTCGCGAAATGGAAGTCACTCGTACCTTTCCACGCGGTGAGAAAGCGGCCGGGGATGAGCAAGCCTGGCAGTCACCGCAACAGGCAAAGGGATTGTCCGACGTGTACGTGCAAAGCAATGTCTGGGCGCCGGGCGGAAGCACCGGCTGGCATTCGCACCCTGGGCACAGCCTGATCATCGTCACGGCGGGAACGGTGACGGACTATGAAGGACACGATCCCGACTGCAAGCCACATGTGTACCAAACGGGGATGGGGTTTGTCGATCCGGGCGGAGACCATGTACACATCCTCCGGAATGAAGGAGATGTCGAGGCAAGGACGATCGCTGTTCAGCTTATTCCTGCGGATGCAGTGCGTCGGATTGACGTCGCAGATCCGGGGAACTGCCACTTTTGATGGTGCTACCTGAGGCTGAAACTCACAGGAGTAGCTCAGTTGAGTGGCTTGCGCCATTTGAGTAGGTTCGCGGCCTTGCAAGATGTTTCTGTTGCAACGTCGAGAGCGTCAGCGGCACTTCTAAAAATTTCTTCCAATGCATTGCAGAATGCATACTGTTTCTGGCGTTCCAACCAAACCAGGCGGCTCGTGATTTCGACTTCCGTCTCGCCTTTGGTCTTGCCATCCTTAAGTCGTTGGATAACTTCTCGCCGAATTGATTCCAAGTCAGTGTTCAATTCCCGCTCCATTCGTTGGGTGGATTCATCGGAATTCTAGCAACGAACGGTTGAGGAAATTTCCAGAACATGGCGTAATATGGCGCGTCGACGCCAATTCGGGACTCAGCCCGCTCCCGCTTCTGGAGAGCCTGATGACGTCCGACCGCCCTTGTCCCGATGAAGTTTGCCCTCAGCATCCACCACACACCAAATTCGGCGGTCGCTCGAAAATGCCTCCTGGCTTTGGTTTGTTCACTGGCGTGAAACCATGGGCTCATATGAGCCAGAAACATGGCTATACTGATCTGGAGGTGCTGATCATGATCGCTCCCGAATCGATTGCTGAAATTCTCGGCCTCGGCGCCGCAGTCCGGACCGTGGGCGAATTGGAGTCCGCTGTCTCTGCTGGTCTACCCAAGCGTTCGTTAGAGCGCCTTTCCGCTCGTCTCTACGGTGACCGCAAGACTGCCAGCGCATACAAATTCAAGGTAGTTCCGCAAGCAACGTGGAAGCGTCGCACAAAGCGGCTCTCGGTTGACGAGAGCCAACGTACCGAACGTCTCGCCCGCGTACTCGCCCATGCCGAGTACGTTTGGGACGATCGCGATCAGGCCCGGGAATGGATGATTAAACCTCACCGCGAACTGCACAACAATTCCCCTCTGGAGATTGCGCGAACGGAGCTCGGCGCCAGGCGCGTTGAGGAGCTTCTGGATAGGCTCTTCTACGGGCTGCCCGTATAACGATGATCGCGTACCGAATCGCCGATGCCCGGCACCCTATGTTCGATCCCACGGGCGCAATGCTCGGAGGCGGCCGCTGGAACTCGATCGGCCAGCGCGTCATCTATGCGGCTGAGAGCTATGCTGGCGCGATGCTCGAAGTTCTCGTCCATGCAAATCTCCCGGTTCCCCCGAAGAATCATCGGGTGGTGCGCATAACTATTCCTGAGCTGTTGAAGATTGAGACTGTGGAGGCTTCCGCCTTAGTGGGTTGGGACGCTGAAGACCTCACCGTATCTCGCGAGTTCGGGGACACATGGCTGAGAGAAGTGAGGACGGCAGTTCTGCGGCTTCCCAGTGTCATAACCCAGGGACGAGAAAACAACATTCTCATTAATCCTCTTCACCCGCAGTTCTCGAAGATCTCGGTAAGTGAACCGGAGCCTATCCACTGGGATAGCCGACTCTTCGGTAGCGTTCGGCGCAAATGATCTGGCGGCGCTTTCCCTCTTACAGAATCGGAGGATATGGAAACAAATCGAAACTTAAAGCAACCTCGCTCATTGAATATTGCAGCACCAAGGGGATCCATCGAACTCCGGGTTCGCTTCGGTCCAGATGACAATGGGGAGAGCGGCGCACTGCCTTGAAATCAGCCCCTGGCAGGACTTAGGCATAGGCGGCCAAGTTACCAACATGTGGAATGCACCAGGAGTTTGGGTTATCATCCCACCTTGATTGACATGCGGAAGACGACCAAGGCCGCGTCCACGGGCAGGAACGACAAGTACGAGATGCTGATCGGCGAGCGGAGACAGCACATCCTGCAACTCGTCCAGAAACAAGGCAGAGTGCTGGTTACGGATTTGTCGACTGAGTTGAAGATTTCTCAGATCACGATTCGCAAGGACCTGGATTGGCTGCAATCTCATGGGCTGGTTCAGCGCTCCCACGGGGGCGCGCTGCGGATTACTTCCAGCGCCCTGGCCGATCCAACCTTGCAGGAAAAACAGAAACACCATCACATCGAGAAGCAGAAGATTGCAGTGGCCGCGGTCAAGATGGTCGAGGAAGGCCAGTGCGTCATTCTGGATTCGGGAACGACGACGACCGCGATTGCGCATGAGTTGAAGCGCTTCAGCCGGTTGACTGTGATCACCAATGCGGTCAATATCGCCGCGGAACTTGCTGGCACTGATTTCGAGGTGATTCTTGTAGGCGGAACCCTGCGGAAAAACTCCTTCTCCTTGGTCGGACCGCTGGCAGAAGACAACCTCGAAGAGATGCACGCGGATATCCTGTTTCTCGGCGTGGACGGGTTCGACCTCGAGGTGGGGATCACGACTCCCAACTTTCTTGAGTCTCGCGTGAATCGAGCCATGGTGAGGGCTGCGAGAAAGGTCGTGGTGGTCTGTGATTCAAGTAAGTTCAATCACCGTAGCTTGTCGCGCATCATGCCGCCGGGGGCCATTCACTACCTCATCACCGACCGCAACCTTCCAAGTACTGCGGTCGATGCGCTGCGGACCCACAACATCGAAGTAACCCTCGTCTGAGCAGCCTGGCTTAAAGAATTTTTTCTTGACACCTCCCCGAAAAGAAGCTAAACACTCATCTACGTAACAAAACGTAACGTCCCTGCAAATCATTGTTTTGGAGGTTTAGCGGTGAAGTGTATTCGCTTGTTCCGAATCGGCGCGCTTACCCTGGGTCTTTGCTGCCTCCATGCCATGGTCAACGGTCAATCCAACGACCAGGGCCTCATCCGCGGCACGGTCTCGGATTCCAGGGGGGCCGTTATCCCAGGTGCAAACGTGACCCTGATCGACGTGGGGACCAACGTTTCGAAAAAAACCACTGCCAACGACAACGGTCTCTATGTCTTTACCGGATTGCGGGCGGCGAATTACAGGATGCTGATCGAATCACAGGGTTTTGGGCCAGTGGAGAAGGCCGGCATTGCTCTGGAAGCGAATCAGCAGACCACGCTGAACGTGACCCTGACGCCGGCCGCAGCCAATACGAGTGTCACTGTCGAGGCAACACCTGTGCTGCTTGACGCCGACAACGCGACCCTGGGCACGGATGTGGGAACGAAGTATCTAACCCAGATTCCGCTGGAGAATCGCGACCCTTTCGGACTGGCGTTTCTGGCCGCCGGCGTGACCGAGACAGCGGGGTCCGGCATTCAGGACTCCTACCCGGCGGGAACTAACTTTGTTTCGAATGGCCAGCGCAATGCAACCGCAGAGATTCGCCTCGATGGCACCCTGACGACCGCACCAGAGCAAGGGGAAGGCGGCACATCGAACATCTACTACCAGGCGACGGTCGAAGCGCTGCAGGAGGTGAAGGTCCAGAACAACAGTTTCTCCGCGGAGTACGGCAACAACGGTGGAACCGTCCTCGACGAGGTGATGAAGTCGGGAACGAACTCGCTCCATGGCAGCGCATATGAGTTCAATCAGAATTCCGTTTTCGATGCTCGCGACTATTTCAACAGCGGCCCGAAGCCGGGGCACTCGCAAAACCAGTTTGGCTTCTCGATCGGCGGCCCCATCAAGAAAAACAAAACGTTCTTTTTTGCCGACCTCGAGTCTGTCATCGCCAGTAACCCGGTCAATATTGTCGCCACCGTCCCTACGGCGGCGCAGATCAATGGCGATTTTTCGCAGGCGATGACCTACGACCAGGATGGAAATCCTGTCCAGAACCAGATCTTCGATCCATTTCAAATCGATCCCGTCGCCTATAGCCGCCCCGCGTATGCAAACAACGTCATCCCCCAAAGCGAGATCGATCCAGTTGGGCAGGCGATTCTGAATCTGTATCCAAAACCAAATACAGCCGGAGACGCGGTCTCAGGGGCAAACAATTTCCGGGAGGTTATCCTCTCGAGCTCAACGCTGGTGCAATTCGACATCAAGATCGATCAACACTTCACTGACAAGTCGACTCTTTCCGGTCGCTACAGCAATGTCATAGCGAGCGGCAGCACGCCGACCGTATTCGGCGATGGCGAGTTCAACGACGGCCTGGCTTATACAGAGCGTGTCTTCAACGATGGGCTGATCTATTCCTATACACCCACTCCCCGTACGCTGTTGACACTGACCGCGGGCCTGGACCGGGTTACCCAGCCATCGCACACCAATTACCCCAGCCCGACCTCAGTCGGTTTCCCCAGCTACCTCGAACAAAACGGCATCGTGCGCATGCCCTCGATCGTCATGCCGGAAGCACCCTGGACATCGATCTATGATCAATGCTGTGTGGACACCAGCTTTGCCCATACGCTGGGAAATTATTCCGCCTCGTTTTCGTGGACGAAGGGTCAACAAACGCTCAAGTTTGGCGGTGAGCAGCGGCTCTTCTATAACAACTTTTTCGAGCCGAATTATCCCAACGGCCTCTTCAGCTTCGATCAGGATGTTACGGCGCAGATACCCTATGACACGGACAATGGCATCCAGGGAAATTCGTTTGCCGGTCTGCTTATTGGCTATGGGGACTCAGGAAGCATCAACGTAAGCCAATCGGTGGCGGATAAGTCAAAAGAGACGGGCTTTTACCTACAGGATGACTGGCGCGTGAACCGTAAGCTCACGCTCAACCTGGGCATTCGCTATGAGTGGAGCACGCCCTACACAGAACGGCAGAATAACTCGCAGTTCAGCAACTTCACGGGAGACAGCGGCATTGCCATTCCCGGCATCAGTGGCAACCTGGCGGGCACGACCACCTTCGCATCCAACCAGAAACGGAGCATCCCAACGGATTGGAACAATGTTGCCCCGCGTTTTGGTTTTGCCTACCTGGCGAACGACAAACTAGTGATACGCGGCGGCGCCGGTGTGTATTACGGCATGAGCGTGGCGACGAATTATCAATATCCGGGAACGGCCTTCACCTCCAGCCCTCAAGCCTTCTTTACCCTGGATGGCTACTTAACCCGCTCGGCTACCCTTGAAAATCCATTCCCCACAGGCATCGAGCAACCGCAGGGGACGAAATACGGCAAGCTTGCGCAATGGGGCCTGCCGAATGGTAATAATCTGGATTTGGGAACGGCGCGAAACGCTGAGATCTACCAGTGGAATCTTGGTATTCAGCAAGCCTTCCCGGGCAATTTTGTGCTCGGCATCAACTACTCGGCCAACCGCAGCACCCACCTACCCTGGGGCGGCTATAACAGCACGAGCAATCGCAATTTTATTCCCTCCCCGGTGCGGCAACAATACAACAGCGAGCAGTTAGCGGCGCTGGTGGACAACCCGTTCCAGGGTCTCTTCAGCGGACCGGGGGCGATCTTCAACGAACCGGAATCGCGCTATGGCAATGCGCAACTGCCGTTGCTTAACCTGCTGCGCCCTTATCCGCAATTCGACGGACCGTTTCAAGGCCTGCCGAAACTCAGTGCGAGTTCCTGGTACAACGCAATGCAGATTGTCTTCCAGAAGCGCGAAGGCAAATACCTGAACTTTGAAGGCAACTATACGTGGTCGAAGAATATGGATGACTCGTCGACCGGCTTCAATGCGTTTGTGGGCACGTTGGATAATGGGAACCCTCAGGAGTTGGATAATCTGAAGGCCGAATGGTCGATCAGCGCAAACGATGCCACCAACCGTTTTGCACTTGCCGCAGTGGTCCAGCTACCAGTAGGGCGGGGATATTTGATCGGCGCCAATATGAACCGCGGACTGGACGCCCTGGTAGGCGGATGGCAACTCACCACGCTGACCACTTTTCAGACTGGACAACCGCTCGCGATCAGCATGGGCAATCCCCGGCTCGCCGATGGCAATCAGCGGCCGAGTGTTACCTGTCCCGCGCATCAATCGCTTACGACAGGGATGAGCATTCACCAGTCGGCTGAATATGGAATGCCTTATATCAACGCCAACTGCTTTACGGATCCAGGCGATCAGCAGGCAGGCAATGCACCTCGGTACTTTTCCAATTTACGCAGTGATGGTATCCATACCACCGATATCAGCCTGGAACGTATTTACAAGTTCGGCGAGCGAGGTCAAATCGAGATTCATGGAGACTGCCTGAATTGCACCAACACAGAACGCTTTGGCCTTCCCGATTACGGCTATGGAGACTCGACGTTTGGAATCATCTCCAGTACCGCAATGGGAGCACTCCCAAGGAACATACAGCTTGGCGCCCGGTACCAGTTCTAACATCGATGCTGTCGCAACCGATTCGGCGGAAGGACCCCGTGAAACGATTGATTCGCATTACCTGTGGCGGCGCGCATCTGTTGGCTCTGCTCTCATTAACGGCGCTTCCGGCCATACAGCTTCATGCACAGCAGACCCAGGACAATGCTGATCGGGAGTGGCTGAAGAAGGTACGGATTGCTGCCTATTCGCTGACACCAGAAAACGCAGAGCAAAGCGTTCAGCAGGCCCAGGCCAGCGGAGTCTATGGGATTGAAGTCGACAATGACATTCCCGGACGATACGAGAGTCTATGGAAGCCCGAGGTTAAGCTCGAAGCAATAAGGCGCGCGGCGGCTGCCGCACACAAGGTCAATAACAAGACGTTTGTCTATATCGCCGGCTTTGAGTGTATCTCTGCGCACGCGGATAGTCCGCACACGCTGGCGAAGGAACATCCGGAGTGGTTGCAGCGCAAGGTAACCGGTGAACCAGCGGTTTTCGACACTAAGGCAGCGTTCTGGATCGCCAAAGGCGAAGAGGATGTGTGGGTCAGTCCTTACGCCGCAGACTGGCGCAAACTGTACATGCAGCGTATTCGCCAGATTGCGGCTACCGGTATCGACGGCATTTATGTGGACATCCCGTACTGGATGACCCACTTTACCGGTTGGGAGGACAGCTGGGCCAGCTTTGATGACAATACGGTGGCGGAGTTCAAGCGGCAAACTGGTCTTGATGCCCGCAAGGATGTGAAGATTGGCGATTTTGCTGACCCCGCTTTTCGTAAGTGGATGGAGTTTCGCATTCGCACCATCACGGATTTCCTGGCGGAGATCCGGACGAATGCGATTGCGGTCAATCCGTCGATTTCGCTGATTCCCGAAATTTATCCAGGGATTGAAGCGGAAAGTCCCCGGGTGGGCGCAGATGTCTACCATCTTTATCCGCAAGTGGATGCCATCGCCCACGAATATGAGTTCGGGGAGAGTGAGGATCACACCGCTGCGTCGCGCACACCCCTGGATTGGTTTCAATATCAGGTTGGTATTCGCAGCTTCAGGGCATTTGGCGGCGACAAGCCCACATGGATTCTGAATTACTCGTGGGATGGGGCGCCCCACGTGAAACCACGAGACGCCATGCTGAATTTGTTTATGTCGGAGCTGATGGCGGGGGCGAACCTGTGGGATGCGCGCGGGCATGTGATGTCTGGTTCGAACGACATGGCAACCCGCACCGAGGTCTACCATTGGGTTGCCGCCCATGAGGATATTTTCGGCGTCCATCGTGAACCGGTTGGGGAAGTAGGCGTCTATTTCTCCGACACCACGCGCAATTTCTATAGCAAGGAATTTATCGCGTCGTATCGGGGCGTGCTGCTGCTTTTGCTTCAGAATCATATTCAGTTCAGGATCGTGACTCCCCGCACGGTGAGCAGCTTCAACGGAAAGGTGCTCGTTCTCCCCGACGTCCGCATCGTCAACGACGCTGAGTCGAAGTCTATACACCAGTTCTGCGACCAGGGAGGCAGCCTGGTTATGACCGGCCAGCCAGACGCCAAACTGAACGACCTGAGCAAAGCACACCTTTATCCGAATTCGCCGGAGCGTGCGTACCTGAAAAGTGCGGAAGCGGACTTTAATCATGCGGATCCGGCATTGGCTGCGGATCTCATGAGCAACCTGCGTGTATCCAGTGGAGTTGAGGTTATTGCCTCACGCAACGTCGTTGCCCACGTTGCAACCATTGGAACGCGCCACTACATCTTTCTGGCAAACTTCGATGCATTGAAGGCCGGAGAAATAGCTACCCCACGTACCCAGCGAGACATAGAAATAAAGGTCGATGGTCATCCTGGATCCCAACTCCACTTTCTTCCGTTTCTAGGGACGGAGTCAGTCGTTTCGAGCAAGCCGGAAGGCAGCGGAGTGGAGTTCACACTTCCTGCCGTTGAGCGTGGCGCCGTGGCGTGGATCGATTAACCCAGGAGCCCGGATGTATAGGTGGAGGAGCGCGGCCGGTATGAAGGTGAAAGTCTTAACTCTTTTTGCGTTATTTGTGTGCTCCTGGGGAGCTTTTGGCCAGCGCGGCTCCTCTTTTTATGTGTCTCCGACGGGGAACGACGCGAATCCGGGCACGCTGGCTTCACCGTGGCGTACGGTTCAACATGCGGCAGATAGGGCGCTTGCAGGAAGTACCGTCAACGTGCGAGGCGGGACCTACGAGGAGCGCGTAAGCATCAACGCCTCGGGCAATGCGAGCGAGGGGTTCATCACATTTAGAAGTTATCCGGGGGAAAACGCCGTTCTAGATGCCGGGCATCTGGTTCCCGAGGGCCGAAGCGGTGTGCTCACCATTCACAATAAGAGTTACGTGCGCATCGAGGGCCTGGAAATTCGCAACTACCGTACCGCGGAACATCGGATCACTCCCCTGGGCATCAGCGTCACGGGCGCAGGCACGCATATAGAATTGCTGCACAACAACGTCCATCACATTGAGCAGAATTTTCAGGGACGTGATGCTCCGGGGCGAGGCGGCAACGGATTTGGCATCGCTGTCTACGGCACCGACGCCAACACTCCCATCAGTGAATTGGTGATTGACGGCAACGAGGTCCATCACCTCAAAACCGGTTCCAGCGAATCGCTGGTCGTAAACGGGAACGTGACGAACTTCCGCATCACCCACAATACCGTCCACGACAACAACAACATTGGAATCGATGTCATCGGTTTTGAGCGCACGGCGCCGAATCCGGCCGTCGACCAGGCGCGTGACGGAGTAGTGAGCGAGAACCTGGTGTACAACATTACTTCGCGGGGTAACCCCGCATACGGCAACGAACAGAATTCGGACGGCATTTATGTAGATGGCGGCACCAGGGTGGTGATTGAGCGGAACATCATTCATGACGTGGATTTCGGTATCGAGCTGGCGAGCGAACATAAGGGGCGAGCCACCAGCTACATCACTGCGCGCAATAATCTGATCTATCACGCCCATACCGCGGGTGTATCGATCGGGGGCTATGATCCCGATCGCGGCCGCACCGAGCATTGCACGGTGGTCAACAACACGCTTTACGAAAACGATACGTCGGGAACGGGAGCGGGTGAGTTCCAGATGCAGTACAACATGGAGGACGATGTGTTCAAGAACAACATCGTCTATGCGGGAAGCCGCTGCCTCATTGCCGTGAACAAAACTTCTGTTTCGACGAACACGCCTCCGGTGAGCGTTGATTACAATCTGTACTACTGTGCTTCCGGATCAAAGGCCAGTGAGTGGAAGGAATATCCCGCCAGCGTGAAAGGCTTCGAAGAATACGTTCGGTCCACTGGCTATGACAAGCATTCGCGTTTTGTAGACCCGCGTTTCGTTGATCCTGCCAGGAAGGACTTTCACTTGCGGTCCGATTCGCCTGCAATCGCGGCGGGCACGAACCGGGGATTGGCGGTGGGGGAAAAGGACCTTGATGGTTCGTCACGCATCCAGTCTGGAGGTATAGACATCGGCTGTTATCAGAAACGGTAGGTCCGGCAGCAGTCCAACCACCACTTTAGGAACCATGTCGCCCCAACTAGTTATCTTCGATGTCGATGGCACGCTTGCCGATACCTTCTCCCTGTTTCTAGACGTATTCGATCAAGCCGCCGCGCGGTTCGGCTTCATGCCTTTCGATCGGGATAACCTCGACCAACTCCGCGGCCAAAGCGCAAAGGAAATTCTGCGCTACCACAAGGTCCCGAGCTGGAGACTTCCGGCCGTAGGGGTCTTTGCGCGCTCTGCGATGGAGCAGCGCATTACACCGCGGGATCTATTTCCCGGCATTCCCGAACTGATCGAAGCGATCGCTCATAGCGGGATGCAGCTCGCCATCCTGAGTTCCAGCTCGCACCGATTCATCGCAACTGCGCTCGGTCCCACGCTTTCGCGTTTTCTTCGTATAGACTGTGGCATCTCGCTTTTCGGCAAACCCTCTCGCCTCAAGAAGCTGCTGGCATCCACGAAGACAGCACCTGAGCAAGCGCTCTACATTGGCGACGAAGTTCGTGACCTCGAAGCCGCCCGCCAATGTTCGGTTCCCTTCGGAGCCGTCTCATGGGGTTACACACACTCCAGTACCCTCCTACGTCACGGAGCCGACCATATCTTCTCCACTCCGGAGGAGATCGCCGCCACTCTGATCAGACCACCCCGCTCGTTTGGGTAGGTGTGGAGATCCTGGTTGGTTGAGTCTGTCCATCCCCCTCCGCCCATGCCAAGGTGGGCCACCGCCCTCCAATTTGTCATCCCGAGCGAAGGGATCTGCGTTGCAACCCGGATCCCGCACAAAGGTCTCCGTTCCGTTAGTTCTCCCACAGAATCGTCATCCTGAGCGAAGCGCCTCGCGGATCTATCGCTTAACACAGGGTTTCTGGCGCGGAGTCGAAGGACCCCAAGGATGATTATTGGCCGATACTGTTCATAGCCTTCCAGCCACCAAAACCTGAAAGAAGTCAAAGAGTCACAGGCTCCGAGCGAAGCCGAGGGATCTGCACCTTACGTTAAGGGCGGAACCGAGCCTGGAGGCGATTCACCCACCGCACATTCGCTGTCTCCAAAAGCGAAACTGCAGATCCCTCGGCTTCCTCCGGATTTCCAGGCTTGGTGGTTCCGGCGGATTTCATGCCGCTTTCCTGAAAGAATTCCGCATACGTGGCGCAGATGGAATCCGGAGTCCGCTCGGGATGGCAAATTGGAGGGCGGTGGCTCACCTTGGCATGCGCGAAGGGGGATGGACAGAACCGACTGGCAATCTGGCCCTTTCTGCCGGGCGATTGCGCTTTAGTGAGTGAGGGCAGTTGGTGAGACGCCTTCCACAAGGAGAAATGTACCCATGAACGCGCTCGCTTTCGCCAGAGGGGAACAAGGCTTGGAATTCTTCGCGTTCGATGCGTCTTACGTCGAGAAACTTCGAGCGGGAGATGCGCATATAGAGGGACACTTCGTGAACTACTTCAGCGAGCTGATCCGTCTCAAGCTACGCTCGCGCTTGAATTCCAAGGAAGCCATTGAAGATGTCAGGCAGGAAACCTTCATGCGCGTACTGACACTGTTGCGCGGCAAAGGTGGCCTGCGGCAGCCGGATCGATTGGGACCCTTCGTCAATTCGGTTTGCAACCATGTCTTGTTCGAGCACTATCGTTCGCAAAAAAGAACGGAGGCGACGATCGACCCCAAAGTGGAGGCCACCATTCCCGGCCGCGAACCAAGTGCGTTGAGCCTGCTGGAAGCCAAGGACAACGAGCGAGTGGTTCGCCAGATTCTCAACCAGCTGCCTGAACGCGACCGGCGTCTACTTCAGTCAGTGTTGCTGGAAGAACGCAACAAGAATGAGGTTTGTGCCGAGTTCGGCATCACCCGCGAATATTTAAGAGTGTTGTTATACCGTGCCAAGCTGTCGTTCAAGTCGTGCTATACAAGCCGGTTGGGTGTGCGAGTCAAGGTAAACCGGCAACACGCTGGAGTTTCTGCTTGCGTTGGTTCCAGCAGATTGTGGGATTCGTGATCGAAAGAATTGGCAAGACAGGATTAATGGTCAACGTGACTGGAAATGGGGGAACGCTCCAGAATCATACGGTTTTAAGAAATCTGCTGAGGTTCGCCGATGAAGCTGGAGGTTGCGATAGGAGTAGGGGGATGCTTAAGGGTAAGATGACTCGGGCCAGAGTTCTCCCTCCGTTGTTCCGCGACAAAACCCCTGAAAGAAGGAACACATGAAGAGGTATATTGTCACTCTTGCATTGGTCACATCCACTGCCCTATTAACCGCAACCGCGCAAATACCAGCTGGGAAAAACCGCCCGGCCAGCGTACCCGAGGGATACGTGATCACGCCGTTCGGATACTTTCACCCCACTTGCGTCAAAACCATAGATACTGGCGAAACCGCTAGCCAGGCCTCCTGTAGCTATCCTCGTTACGCGCCTGATGGGATGCCCAGGCCGCAAGCATCGGCAACTGCCCCCACCCCCGAGATCAACGGCTGGATCGAAAGCACCAACATCGTGGCCCCGAAGAACAGGAGTTTCAGCGCCATCTACAACACCAACATCGTGCCTGCCTTTCCGCCGAACGATGAAGGACAGACATTGTTTTTTTTCCCTGGCCTCGAAGACGTCAACGATCCCAACACCAGCATTCTCCAACCGGTGTTGGCCTACTACGGAGGGTCGTGGACAGTCGCCAACTGGAACTGCTGCCTGAACGGCATCACCGTTCACAGCACACCGTTTACCACCTGGCCCGGTCATCAAATCGTCAGCAGCACTACCGAGAACTGCAGGCCCGGTACACTCTCTTGCGGCAACTGGAATATCACGAGCGAGGACGTGGACACCGGCTCCAGCACAACTCTGCTCAAAACTCCCAGTGAAGGGCAGGTATTCAACTGGGCGTTCGGCGCCGTGCTCGAACCTTACGGGGTGAACAATTGCAATGATTATCCGGACAAACCGGAAACCTACCACATGGTGGTGTTGGACGAGCGCCTCATGCCCGTAGTTCCACACTGGAGTGTCTCGGTGAACTCGACCGCCTCACCCCAGTGCGGTTACAAGATAGGCGCCGAACCGTTTAAAGATACCCTCCACTATTGAGGGGCAGGCCAACCGCAACCGGGGATGGGATTCGTTGGTGCCAATCACACAAAATACACGGTTCAAGCCCAAACAGTCGCCAGCGCGAGCCCGTAGGTGGCGGTCACGTAGATCCATAGCGCGGAAAACGCTGCGTGCATGAACGTGCGAAATCGGTCGCCTTTCCAGATGCGGGTGTCGTAAGCGAAGAACTGGGCCAGCAGTCGGCATAGCCAAAACACCGTCACTCGAGCCGCGCGGCATGTCAAGGACTATTTGAACGCGTTCATTTTCGAGCCAGGACTAAGCATCTCACCGTCGCCGGCACATTTCGTGTGCCCTCAGTGAGAAGAACTAGCAGCCAAGGAATATACACAGGGCGCCCATAAGTTTTCGATTGATAGCAGAAGGCGGCCAAGGTCGAGCGACCTTCCACATCCTGAATTGCCAACGGTCGACAGACCTATGCGCTCAGTGAGCTTTCTCCCCCGCCGGAGGGGCGTCGAACCCCACGAGCTTTCCCTCGGCGGATTTTGCGTTTCCCGAAAACACCGTAAGTCTATGACAACCAAGCGCAATCGAGCCTAATTCGTGAATCAGCTAAGCCCATCCCACCTGTCCGGAACGCGGCCGGACCTGCCGTGGAGAACCTCAGTTTCCGAAAGTGGACCGAACGCAAGGTGAACATTTATCCAACCGTGCCTTTCGATGCGCTAATTTTTGATGCAGTGAAGCAGGTCGCTTTTTCTTCGCAGCTTCGGTCGCGCTCGTCCTATCCAATGGTCATTGCATAGAATAGATTCCGAACCAGGAGCTCTGTTGCAGAAACCACCCGAGACAGCCGCTCCGTTGCTTTCGTTTGACCACGCGAGTAAGCACTACACTAACGCAGGCGAACGAGTGCGAGCGCTCGACGATGTTTCGTTCGAGGTCGGTTCTGGCCAATTTGTTGCGGTGATGGGTCGCAGCGGGTGCGGCAAGTCAACGCTCCTTCATCTGGCGGGCGCTCTTGATTTTCCCACCACCGGGCATGTGCGGCTGGATGGCGTTGCGACCGATCAGTTGACGGAAGCCGGCCTCACCAGGTTCCGCCGCGAGAAGATGGGGTTCGTTTTCCAGTCGTTTCAACTGCTGAACACCCTGAGCGTGGTCGAGAATGTTGAGGTTCCCCTGCTGCTGGCAAACGAAGGAAATGCTCGTTCCAGGGCCCTGGAGCGGCTTGCCGATGTTGGAGTGGCAGAACTTGCGCACCGGATGACGCACCAGCTTTCCGGCGGACAAATGCAGCGCGTGGCGATTGCGCGTGCGCTGGTGCACAGGCCTCGCCTGATCCTCGCCGATGAGCCGACGGGCAATCTGGACACCACAACCGGCAACGCGATTCTCGAGCTTTTGCAGCGTGTGTGCGCAGAACAGAAGGTGACCATCCTGATAGCCACGCACAGTGAAGAGGCATCTGCGTTGGCTGACACCATCGTGCGGATGCGCGACGGGCGGATCGCCGAAGAGCGGGTCTGAAATGGGTCACCTGGCTCTCCTCTATCGGCTCATACTACGGCCTCTGTTCCGCCAACCTGGACGTGCTCTGGTGATCCTTTTCGCCGTGGCGCTGGGCGATGCCGCCGTCGTTGCCATCGATCTGGCGGGCGATGCTGCGGCAGGCTCCTTCCATTCATCTATGGAAACGCTGGCCGGGAAGGCTGACTTTGAAGTCACCTCGGCAGGCGGGCTGCCCGAAGCGATCGTTGCCCGCCTTGCCAGGCTGCCGTACACATTGCGTGTGAGCCCCCGCATCGAAGATCACGCGATGGTTGTCGCCAGCGGCCAGACTGTGCCCCTAATCGGGGTCGATGTGGTAGCCGAGGAAAACAACGCGGGCACCATCATCAGCGATGCGACCGCAGGCGAAGATCTT
Source organism: uncultured Acidobacteriaceae bacterium (assembly GCA_963785315.1). Lineage (GTDB taxonomy): Bacteria > Acidobacteriota > Terriglobia > Terriglobales > Acidobacteriaceae > PALSA-350. Next base: position 681,462 of record CAWAUX010000014.1, read on the forward strand.
AAGCACATCAATGACCCGGATGCGGTATGGGTGACACGCGGGTTGGGAAAAGCTGTTGGGAACAGAATCCAATTGCTCATCAACGACCACGCTCGGCAATACGTGGTGCGCGGCTTCATTCCAAACTCGGCGCAGATCGGTACAGACGCCGTCCTGATGGACATCGGCGCTGCCCAACTGGCGACCGGGAAACTCGGGCATCTCGACCGCATCCTCATCAAGGTTCCTGACACAAACACTTTCGAGATTTGGCGGTGCAAGCTGCAGCAGGCGCTGCCTGCGGGTGTGCTGCTGAATGCCCAGGGGACGGAGACTGCTGGCAATCGGCGAATGTTGGCGGCTTTCCGCTGGAATCTACAAATGCTCAGCGGCATCGCGCTGCTGGTGGGAGCCTTCCTCATTTACAACGCCGTCTCCGTTTCCGTGGTGCGCCGGCGCGCAGATATCGGCACCATGCGGGCCCTGGGCGCAAGCCGCGCTGCCGTCATGGTTGCATTTCTCTTTGAGGCTGCGCTGTTTGGGATAGTAGGTTCTCTGGCGGCGTTGCCCCTGGGCCGTGTGCTCGCCGCCGGAGCCGTGGGCATGCTTTCGACCACAGTCAATGCACTCTATGTCTCCAGCAGCCCAGGCACCATGGCCCTTTCCGCGGGCTCCGTGATCCTCGCCCTTGTGGCAGGCATTGGCGTGGCTCTGGCTTCTGCGTTGGCTCCCGCACGGGAAGCAAGCATGGTGCCGCCGACAGAAGCAATGGCACGCGGCCAACGTGAATTCGAAGTGCGCGTCGATCGCAGGCGCGATGCATTGGTTGGTTTGGTGCTGGCGGCATTGGGCACCTTTGCAGCACTGGCCCCGCCCATCGGCGGAAAGCCCTTGCTGGGTTATTTGTCGGCCCTGCTCTTTGTCGCTTCCGCCGCGTTGGCCGCTCCGTTGGTGGTGTACCGCGCCACCTCGGCAGGATCGATCGGGCTTCGCCGCCTGCTCGGAGTCGAGGCATTGCTCGCGTCGCGCTTCCTGGGCGGGTCGTTGCGCAGAACATCCGTACTGGTGACGGCGCTGGCCACGGCCATCGCCATGATGACGTCCGTGGGCATCATGGTGGGCAGCTTCCGGCAGACGGTGTTGACCTGGTTGGACAGCGAGCTGCCCGCAGACCTGTACCTGGCCCCCGCCGGAGCGATGGGCGGCGACCTGCATCCGACCATTGCGCCGGAGGTGGTTGACCGTGTCGCGGCGACGCCCGGCGTGGAGAGCGTAAGCCGCCTTCGCGCCTACGAGATTCAGTACCAGGGGCTGCCCGCCACGCTGGCCGGCGCAAGCCAAGGTCACAACGCACCTCGCCAGAACCTGACCTTTCTTTCGAGAAGACCAGGTGCGGACATCCTGCGAGAGTTGGCCGCGGGCAACAACGCGGTCGTCAGCGAGCCCTTCGCCAATAAGCATCATGTCAAGGCCGGAGACGCCATCACACTCTCGCTGGGCGAGCAGCGGGTCACCTTCCGCGTGATCGCTATCTTTTACGACTATGGTCACGAAGCGGGCTACATCGTGCTGGATTGGGGCACTCTTCAAAAGTATCTTCCCAGCAACGCACCAACCAACCTCGCTGTGTATCTTGCGCCAGGTGCAAACCTCGAGCCAACCCGCGCCGCGATTCAGAAGGCCATTGCAAACAAGAGCCTGATGATGCTTTCCAATGGCGAGATACGGAAGCAGGCCATGCGCGTCTTCGACCAGACATTTGCTATTACCTACGCAGTTGAGGCCATCTCGATCATCGTAGCGATTGGCGGAGTTGCAGGTGCGCTGATATCGATTGTGATCGACCGGAAGCGTGAGTTCGGGGTGTTGCGGTATGTCGGGGGCACGAGCGCGCAGATTCGCAAGCTCATCCTGGTTGAGGCGGGTCTGGTTGGCATCCTGGCCAATGTGTTGGGACTGGTACTCGGCTACGTGCTGTCGCTGGTCCTGGTGTACGTGATCGACAAGCAGTCATTCGGATGGACGATCCAATTTCATTGGCCGGTTGCGGTGCTCCTGGGTTCGTTGAGCATCGTGTATGTTGCCACGGTGCTGGCGGGATTGTTTCCAGCGCGGCTAGCGGTCCGGTTGGATCCCATGGAGGTGATGCATGAGGAATAAGTGGCTTGCATTGCTGCTTTTCACCATAACGTGCGCCTCCGCGCAAGATTACCGCACCGCACAGCCTGGTTACAGGTTCGCGTTTCCACGAGACTACTTCAATCATGAGGACTATCAGACCGAGTGGTGGTACTACACCGGGAATGTGCAGGCAGCGGATGGTCACCGGTTCGGCTTTGAGCTGACCTTCTTCCGGCAAGGCGTTTCGCGCGCCGAGAACAGTCAGCCCTGGTTTGTGCACGACCTGTGGATGGCACACATCGCGCTGAGCGATATCACCGGGCGGCGCTTTTATAGTGATGAACGGCTCAATCGATCCGGACCCGGCATTGCCGGCGTGGATGCCCAAACCGGGCTGGTGTGGAACGGAAATTGGCAGGCGCACATTGCAGAGCGCGAAGAGGAGCTGCGCGGTGTTGCTGATAAGTTTAGCCTTGCGCTGCAGCTCAGGCCCGTCTCGCAGCCCGTGATTGAGGGCCAGGATGGCGTGAGCCGGAAGGCTGAGGGTGCCGGCCATGCTTCCCACTACTTTTCACTGCCCCGCCTGCTGACCACAGGATCCATCGCACTCAACGGTAAAACCTACCGGGTAGAGGGAACGTCCTGGATTGATCACGAGTTCTTTACCGGCTCCATGGCTGCGAATGAAACAGGCTGGGACTGGTTGAGCGTGCAACTTGCAGACGGGGCCGAACTCATGCTGTACCGGCTCCGACACAAGGATGGCAGCATCGATCCATATTCTTCGGGCAGCTACGTGGACGGCAGGGGTAAATCTCAATTTTTGTCCGCCGCGGATTTCGCAATGACGCCGGCGGCAGAAACCTGGACCAGCCCGGCGACGAGAGCAACGTATCCAGTGCACTGGCACGTCTCCATTCCGCGCCTGAACATGCAACTCAATGTAACCACGCCGCTCACAAATCAGGAACTGGCCAGCAAGTTCGGGACCAGCTATTGGGAGGGAGCCATCGACGTCGTTGGCACCAGTGGTCAGTCACCGTTACGAGGAGTCGGATACCTCGAGATGACCGGATACGCAGAGACAGGTAAGCCTGTCATCCCAAACTAATTGGTTGATTTTGAAACTTATCGATAAATCAAATCCAGGTACTTTGTTAAGACCAGCATTGTTCGGCCGCCGGAAGCGACGACAGAGGCGGAGGTCACAAACGTTTGGATTAGAAACGAGACGGCTTCTGTTGACCGATCCCCGAGCCGCCGGGCCAAAAGTTTATTTATGAAAGCCCGGCAGGTCGACGCGGCGAGCAATATGATCCTGAATCCAGTGCGCGTCCCACCATTCCTTAGGATCGATCTGCACGCCATCAAGCTGCATGGCAAAGTGCACATGATCGCCCCCCGCCATGCCGGTCATACCGCTGAGACCCATAATCTGGCTGCGCTTGACCATGTCGCCCACGCGCACATCGATCCGGCTGAGATGCCCGTAGATCGTCTGCAATCCGTAGCCGTGGTCGACCACAATGCAGTTGCCGTAGATGCCGAGCGGAGCAGCCCAAACGACGCGGCCGTCATTCGATGCCTCGACGCCGACATGCTGTGTGACGGCAAGGTCATAACCGAGGTGAACCTGCTGGTCGATCTTCTTTCCGCGATAGATATAGCTACGCACGTCCGCAAAGGTCGCTTCTGCCTGGGAGTGGGACTGCCGTGTGAAGGGCTGTGACCAGAGGAAGTGATCGGCTGTCTTGAAGCGTAGATCCGACAGGGTCTGATTGTTCGCCTTGCGCATCTCGCTGTTGATCTTCACAAAGCGCGCGACGGGGTCGCCAGTACCGTTCGGATCGAGCTCGCCCAGCACCTTCTGCATGAACTGATCGGTGACCTGAATCTCGTGTTGCGTATAAACCGGTTGCTCCCTCTTCGGAAAGATCACGGTCAGCGGCGTTGTTACGTCGCTGCCCGTACCGTTCGAAGCGAAGGCTAGGGGAGTGGTGCCTGCCGGCATGTTCCAGGCGAAGGCGTACAACGAGAAGAGGCCTGGCTTGCCACCGGGCATAGGCCACGCGCGGAAATCCTGGTTGCCTACCCGGATCCCCGCCGCTGTGTACGAGCCGGTAACATTCAGCGTGGCGAGATCGGCCATGCCCAGGTAGAGATAGTGCTGATCCGAATCAGCGCTGATCGTTGGTGGCTGCGTGATTACATTCGCGTCCCGCTCCCACCGGATGGTACCGTGGAGCAACCCTCCTGAAGTCGCCTCAAGGATCAGGTGTGCTTTTCCGTCGCGCAATTGAGGTGTTGTCTTCGTGCCAATACTGAAGCTGAACGTCGAATCGGCATTTTTTGATGCGGCAGTGCTCTGCCATGCCTCATAACGGGCGCCATTCTGCTCCAAGGTTGCCGTGAGTTTGCTTACCCCGTGTACATCGTGAACATGCACCGTGACCGGCGTGGCCTGGCCGATTGTGTCCAGGGGCGTGGGAACATCGAGTGAAGGCTTGCCGCAACCGCCCAAAGTCAGAAGCAGAGAAAACGAAAGAAGGTTTGCTGCAGCATAGGGGGCTCGCACCAGACAATTGTAGACGCAGAGAGCGCCTGCATCAGGTACGTCGGTGTTGCCTTATTAGGGAACCCTACGATGCTCTCTACGCTCAAGCTGCATAAGGCCGGCCAGCCTCATCCGATGTTGAGTGTTTCATTTCGCTACAACAGCCACACAGAATCGTCGTTATTGGTACCGGGAGGTAACCTTTTGAAGAGGAATGTCGAAAACACAAACAAACACGTGAGGAGACCTGGTCACACCCGTCGTGTCAATTGACGGCTAACCCGAAGGCGGCAGCACACGGACCGATATGCCCGCGTCGGCCTCCAGCAAGCAGCTCTCGGCGGCCGACCTTAGCACGCCATACTGGACGAGCCATACCTTTGCCTCATGGCGGTCCTGGAAAACCTTGTAGGGATGTTCTGCTGTCCTGGTTAGGGTCACCCAGTAACGTCCGTTCACGAATCTAATAAAGCGTGCCTCACTCATAATGCTTTTTCCCTCTGGCGTATTCATCGGCCAGCCAGCACGGCAACGGTGGGGGAGGCGCGGGTCCGAGGCTCCCTACACACTGTACAAGGTTCTTCGGTTGGCTGGCGCAGAACTTTAAACTCAATTTAGGGTCGATGGCAGCAGGGGTGGGTGCCGGATTTTGCTTCTCTAAAGAACAGAGTCCGGGTTGGGCAGCATGCGATCTCTGACCCGGGCACTTAGCTCATTGCATGCTTGCAGAAACTGCCGCAAAGTGCGTACCGTGGGCCCGAAGTTGTCGAATTCGCTTACCGTAAGGCCGTTCTCGTTATAGGCGCGTTTGAAATCAGGAAACTTCTTGAGGAGTTCAGCAACAATCTCAGGCCGCACAGGTCTGTCGATGCGCGGAATCACACTGATGTCGCTGCCATTGAAACGCACCTGCGACTTGTACGGCGGCGAGATGACCACGTCGCCTCCAATAAATTCGCTCCACTGCATATGATTGCGGAAGGCGGCGGAGAGTAACCGAAGGCGATACAGATCAACCTCAGCGGGATCGTGTTTGTGAACCTGGGCGGATATCACATTCGTTCGGTAAGCTCGCATCTTAACGCGAAAGCTTCGGGGATATTTGTGTCGAGCCTCTACTGCTCCGCGGCGATTGCCGGTTATTCGATTGGCTGGCTTGCGACCCATGCTGGATGGTCGCTGGCCGGACTGTTGCAGATATCGGTCCTATCGTGTCTTGGGGCGATCCTTTCCCTGGCTTTGCAGCCGTCGGGCATGTCTGTTCCCGCCGGCAAAGCACCGCCTGTCAAAACCGAATGCCGGCAGTGACGCTCCCTGTGGCGAAGAGGTGTGCACTGGGCAGGAGATGAAAGGCCGTGCAGACATGTGCGAACTAAGCGAACTATGCGAACTATGCGAACTTAGTCTGCTCCTGCATTGATTCTTCATTGGTCGCGTCCTCGGTCGTCGATTCATCCGCCGTCTCTTCTCCGCCCATAGATTGCGCTTCTGCTGTAGCGGACCAGAGGGTGGCGGGCCGTCCCCCGGTGGGCTGGTTGGTTTGGAAGATTGCACCCAACGATAGGAGTTGTTCGAGTGCGGCATCGATGCGGTTGCTGCTGAGGTGGCCGTGGAAGAGGGCACTCATTTGGGTTCTGGACAATCCGGTGGTGGATGCGTTGACGGCATCGAGGATACGGTCGGCGGTGTGGTCGCCGGTCGATGTGCCGAAAAAGAGGGAGGCGCTTGCGGAGCAGTAGTCCCACACCGCGAGGGCAGCCTGAAGGTGAGGCAGCTCGATGCTGGTGCTACAGTCGAGAACAGCGTATAGGGCGCTGAGGCGCAGGACCTGGGCTTCGGCCCGACTGGTGGCGGCACCGTAGAGATCGGGGCGGGCCTGGCTTAAGACTGGATAGCACTCGTGCCAGAGAGTTCGTGCCTGCTCGTCGCGGCTGAGGCGGATGGTGTGCGCGTCGCCGACCCAATCCAGAGCGCGGCGCAGTTCGGTGGCGACCGGCGATAGTTCATGAGCGTCCAGGTTGCCGCCTTCCGGGAGGCATTGGCTGCGCTGCACTGCAGTCCAGAGACAACGGTTGGCGAAGCCGTTGTGGGCTTCTGTGGGGTGGAGATTCTCTGTGAGTTCGCGCTGTGTGATGTGGGCGATGAGGCTGATATGCGTGCGGGTGGCCTGGATGGGGTGGCGACCATCGAGCGAGCGGAGATCGCCGCTATCCCAGGCGCAACGGAGCAGGGGTGAGAGGTGACCCTTGTTACGCCGCAAGGAGTGGAGAACGGCGGCGAACTCTTCTGAGAACGCGAGCAGGCGGCGGTCTGTGGCCGGCTGCTGATCGCGCAGAGCATAGATAAGGGCGGCGGGCGTCAAGCGAGCGGTGGTGACGCGTTCGGCGACCCAGGGATGATCGACTTCAGCGAAGAGGCGGCGGATTTGGTTCCAACTTGTCCCCTTGCGGGCCTTGCTGGACTCGCCAACCAGCACCACGAAAAGGTTGAGACCATGGCGGGTGGCATCGACCATGCAGTGAGGCGCGGGACCAACGGCATTGCCGAACGCGGCCAGCAACTGGAGGAGGATGGCGGCGGGATGGGCCTCGGTGTGCGGGGCCAGGGTGCGTACGGCTACCCCCGCGATGCCGTAGAGTGCGGCGTCGCTGAGGATTGGATTCGTGGGCACAGCAGGCGGCGGCGTGCGCGGCGCCGAGGGGATAGGTAACTGTGCCTGTGCGTCGATCTGCTGTTGAAAGCTTTCGAGTTCGGCGATGCGGCGTTGTATGTCGGACAGAGTCGGTAGGGATGGACGGGTTATCCCGTCGAAAGAATTAGATATCATGATTTCCCCGTTTGCACGATTTCGCGTGGGTGTTGGAAGTCGTTGGCCAGTTGACGTTTTTGTCGAAGGCCGGGTACGCAGACATAGATAAGACTGCCGGGTTCAAGGGCTGTGTTCTATAAACCGTGGAGCGGTGTGTCGATTCGATGGTTGAAGGGTGCTTTCTCATGTTTATCCGCACGTCTCCGTGTCCCCAGGTAAGTGGGGCGCCGGGGGATCTACTAGTGGGGGACTCTTAATTAGGAAGGTATAACCGCGTACTTGTGGCGTCGATAGGGTTTGCAAATAAGGATGAGGATAAAGGGGTATTTAACTAGTAGTTAACAGCCGCCCTCCCGTATTTTGCAGAGGAGATGCTGTTGGCTCTGCGCGAGGCCCTTCGAGCAAAGTAAGCTCCGCAACGCGCGGGCATTTTTCTACGTGAAGATATTTCTTGCAGCCTTCTTTAGAGGGGTGTGCAGTTACTCGCTCGCGCGCGATCGCCATCAGGTCGTGTATATCGATTGCGTGGACCTGAACAGTACCGTCCCAGCTCCCTGTCGCGAGCCGTTTGCCGTCCGGGCTCCACGCGACGCTTCCTACTGGCTGTCTATGGCCGTAAAGAATCAGCAACTCTTCGCCGCTTCCAACATCCCACACCCGTGCAGTGTGATCATCATTTCCCGTTGCCAGACGTTTGCCATCTGGACTCCAAGCCACGCTCAGAACCCGGTCGCTGCGACCTCCAAGACTTTGCGTTTTCTTGCCTGAACCGGTGTCCCATATCTTAGCCGGGCCGTGCAGGTTGCCAGTGGCCAGCCGCCTACCGTCCGGGCTCCACGCGACTCCAAACTCGGAGTTCCCGGTGTTTCTGAGTACTGGCAATTCCTTGCGCGTCTTAGCGTCCCAAAGCTTTAGATTGTTCGCGGTCGTTGTGGCCAGCCACCTACCGTCCGGACTCCAAGCCACGCTGAAGGTTCCCATGGTCCCGCGGAAGGCCGGCAATTTCTTACCAGTTTCGGTATCCCAGATGCTTAACACTCCAGCGGCCGTAGCTAACTGCTTACCATCCGGACTCCACGCCAAGCTCCAAACCTTAGAATGAGACGCTTGCAAGATCCGCAAAAGCTTGCCTCCCCTATTGGTATCCCATAACCTTGTCGTCCTGTCCCAACCTCCCGTCGCCAGCAAGCTGCCAGCGGGATTCCAAGCTACGGTCGCAACGTCGAGTTTGTGGCCGGTTAGGGAAAGCAACTCTTCGCCACTGTCACTGTCGCGTACCTCGGCGGTTTGATCTCTGCTTCCAATCGCCAGGCGCTTGCCATCCGAACTCCAGGCAACACTTGTGACGGCGACGCGATGGAATGTGGGGAGGAAGACGTCCCACACCTTGACCGTTTGATCTGCGCTTACGGTGGCCAAGCGCTTACCGTCGGGACACCAGGCAATTGCGCGTACAGAGCCTCTGTGACCCTTCAAGGCTCGCAATTCTTCTCCAGATTTCGCGTCCCACACTTTAGCCGTGTTGTCATTGCTCCCGGTAGCCAGGCGCTTGCCGTCTAGGCTCCAGGCCACGCTCAGGATGCGGCCAGCGTGGCCCTTGAGGGTGCACAGTTCCTTGCCGGTTCTGACGCTCCAGACCTTCGCCGTATTGTCATCACTTCCAGTAGCCAGCTGTTTGCCATCCGGGCTCCAAGCTATGCGCAAGATGTGCCCACTATGACCGCTTAGGGTGCGCAGTTCGCTGCCGGCACTAACGTCCCACACTAGTGCCGTGTCGCCGTCGTAGCCGCCAGTTGCAACCTGTTTGCCGTCGGGACTCCAGGAAAAGCTCAATACGCGCCTAGCGGCATCTACAAACGATGTCGACTGGTTACGAGTTCTCCTGATCTTGGCAATGATTCTCTTAAGTGTGGCACTCTGTTTTTTGTTTGGGCTCCAGGCATCTGCTGCCCATGTTTGGCCGTTGCGCCGGCTCCTCAATTGACTGCCGGTGATCGCATCCCACACCTTTGTGATCCCATCGTCACTCCTTGTCGTGGCAAGCCGTTGTCCGTCTGGACTCCAGACCACGACATCGATATCGACCGGCAGCGTCAGCCTAACGAAGGACGCCAAGAGCGCGCGACGCAATTGTTCTTCCGTTTCACGAAGAACAGTGCGGGCTGAATGCCAGGCACCAGCCACTGCCTCAGCGGCGATCAGAACAGAAAGTTCGGGGTCTTCCTCCAGGGTCAGCGCGGAAAATGCCACACGCTCCCGGGCAGTGGCAATGTGCGACTGCCGTTCCGCTTCTTGTCGCTGCCGTTCTTTCTCCTCGGTCAAGTCCGTGAGGCGCTGAATTTCTCCCGCTTCCCATTCTTCACTGGCCAGGATGTACTGCTCCTGAAGATCCGTCAGTCTGCGGCCCTTGATTGCGGAAGCCTGCCCCAACCAGCGGACGGCCTCCTTCAACTCCATCCCGTGCAGGAGAAAACCATTATCGAGATTATTGGCTTCCCATTCTTTGGCACGTACCAAAAACCGAGTGTGTTCCCGCACCCAGTTCAGGTCGGTATCAATGGCTGTAATCAACCGTTCGACGGTCTTGCCGAAACCCAGCGCGGGGAAATCAACCCATTGGAGTTCAGCGAGCGCTGGGAGTAACCCGTCGCGTTCAACCGATTGATAGAGGATGGTGATCAGCCGCTTTTTACTGGCGACAGCATGTTCGACTTCTTCCGCGCACATCCATGACTTCACGGAATCGGGGCTGATGATGAAGACGAAGTTGTCAGCCTGTTCGATACCATCGAAGATTTCAGCCCGCCATGCTGCCGAGTCCGGAATGCTGCCCCAGTCAATCCAGGTATCGCGATTCAACTTTTTGAGCGCAGCATGGAGGTCTCGAACGAATGCCTGATTTTTCCGTGCATAGGAGATAAACACCTCGGACATGGGCGCTCCTGAGGTCCATCCGTCACATGCTAACCCACCGAGCGCCGGCGCGACAACGAGTTGCCTGACTGATCGGCTTCTCGCACAGTGGCCGGAACGCAGATCGATTCTGCCCCAGTCATGTGCTATTTCCGCTAAGTCGGTAATGCGGACAGGTGCCGTTGGGCATCGCCGCCAAACTTTCTGCCTACTGAAGACGAAGCGTCATGGCTCCGAAGTCAAGCGTGAAGCCAGATCCCTGATTGAGAACATCTATTCCCATGTTCCCTGCAGCCCAGGTTCCATTGCCGTGCTCAATGAAGACATGCGCGGGCTTCAGAACTGCGGTCCTACCGCCGAACTCCAATGCCACAGAAGGCAAGAGGATGGACTGACCCTCGCTTCTACCACCCAGACCCTCAATGGACTGCTTCTCCGGTGTTCCGGTTTTCATCAGGGCCGGAAGCGCTCGCGCAAAGGCAGGATTGAGATCTGTGTTCACAGCACCGGTGTCCAGTGTGAAATCGAGATGTTCACCGGCTACCCGAACGTCGATCACGGGATTTGAGTTTTGGAACAAGGTGTTGCAGGTGGCCAGGTGAAGAGCTTGTCCGGGAAAGCCAAATGCAAAAGATCCAGCTGGTTTCCAGTTGATGGTCCTCATAGTAAGAAGGACGGGAATGCCGATGATGCCTCGCCTCTTCAGAGGAAGCGTAATCCATGGTTCACTCGTGTCCGACAGAACGAGAAAGGGGACATTACTGAGGTGAAGGCCTCCGAGAGTAAGATCTTTGACTAGAGCGATGTGAAGTCCCGTCACTCCCTTGCCGCTCGAGTCACCCAGTTTGCCTTCAACATCTCTGTTCGTCAGCCCAAGGTCCCTTGCTTCCGATTCTCCTATAACCGAGATGCCTGCGCCTGTATCGAAGAAGAACTCGGCATCGTGCCCGTTCAGTTTTAGCGGCAGGAATGTGCTTCTCGGTTCGATCTGCAGGCTCGTCGGTCGACGGGAGACAATGGCCATGGCTGGGAAGTTGTTCAGTGCATTAACGACGGGCAGCATTTCCTTAGGATCTCCAAGGTTCGGGCGTTCCTGGAGCGCTGCCTCAATCTCCCGGAAGCTGTCATGGTACATCCCATTGCGAAAGAACATGTTTGCCATGACATCGTGCGCCTCATAGGCTTCGTTCGCGTGAGGTGAGAGAGCGATCACGGAGCGGAGGTACTTTTCTGCAGCCGTTACCTGATTGGCTGAGGCTAAGAGCACCCCCTTATAGAAAGGGGGCGCTGGACCTGCTTCTGTTTGCGCTCTCATCTCGAAGAGCTGATGGGCATCATAAGCCGACCACCATGCGTCTTGCGACTGAGTCGGCGCTATGGAAAGGATCCCAAAGCTTAGAGCCGCGAAAGCTGCGATTTTCAACCCCATCGAATTGCCTCCAGCAGCGTCGAGGAAAACCCGGGGACGTTCACCTCGTTACCGTGAGCAGCCCATGGCGTGATTGAGGCAGCGAGGCGATCCACGTAGTCAGATTGGACGTCATCCGGGAAACGAGGTGAATGTCCCCAGGTTTTCCTGACAGCATGTACTCTTCGCGATGCCGGTTATTCGGACAGCTGGCCATTCGGCAGTAATGCAGGAGAAGTGAGGACTGTTCCAATTCGCTCTAAACTGTCCCAGAGGGCGATGGAGTCACAGAAAGTACGTCCCCTATCGGTCTTCCGACTGCGCTCTTGCCCAGGTAAAACTTCCCCGAGTGGGGAGATGCACCGTTATCCACGGTAAAACACTCGAATACGGAACCATGGGGAACCTCTCCAAATAACTCGGCTAAGTCAGGCTCCGCAGCGACGATATCATCGCCAGAGGAAACATTGACCCAACGGCCCACGGTAGGGGGGTACGTGGGAGGCTGCGGATCGAGCTCCTGCAGAACTATAGTTTTGAGACCCAGGGGAGAGCCCATGGTAAGCAACAATGGTATTTTGTGAGATGTCTTGTGCAATGCCTCATAGGCGACGACTGAGCCTAGTGAGTGGCCGACAACGATCCGCGTCTCCGGGCCGATAAGGTCCAACACGGACTTCTGCGCGCTGGCGCGGGTTTGCGGATCCGATAGATAGCGGGTCACTTGAGTCAGAGCCTTATCGACGAATTTCTCAGCAAACCCAAAACCGACTTTAGAAAACCAGCGCATTTTAGAGGCGGCGGCCACAGCTCTTACTTTGATGCTTGTCCCACCCTGGAATTGTGTTCCGGCGGGGCTGCCGAGGGAGCCCAGCAAGTAGCGTTCGCTCGGGTCGATACTGACGCCGTGCTCTAACCATTCCACAGCAAGCTGCTCGGAGAGAGCGGCTTCTTGCGGCGAGAGATCGGAGAGCTGGAGCGGAGCACCCTGCCGGCCTTGGACGAGAAATAGCTGGCCATAGAAGGCCATCCTGATATCATTTTTCGCGTCTTTTAGTTGGTCGGCGATCGGGCCATAACCGGCGTTGCGAACACCCCCGATGAGCGCGGGAATCCATTCTTCTTCAAGCAGATCAGCGGAAAGCTGCTCTTGGGCGATGCCGTGGACGAGAACTATTCTTGCCATACTCCTGGACCTCCCGCGCACGGAATGGATGATAGTGGTTGAGGGCATGGTCGGATCGTATTAGACTACGAGCCGACAACCCACGGTACGTCTCAAAAGGCGCTAGCGTCAAGGAGACAATTGGCGCGTGGATGCTTCGATAAGCAAGGAATTCCGCAACTGCGGCGTGGTCAGGCAAATTTTTCCGGTTGCTGTACTGGGGGCCTCAAAGCATCATGGGACAGCGCCGACTTCTTGCCGTTGGTTCGCAATCCAAGGGGAGACCAGATCTCTCATTCCTGCCGGAACTGATCGAGGATTTCTACAAGGCGATGCTCGACCCGGTTATGGGGAATTGCATCCCGGTGTTCGACGACGAGTCGTCCAGCCTGCTATACAACCCGTCGGTTGCGGAATTCAAACAAGCTCTAAAGAAAGCTTTCAAGGTGGCGGCAGAAGAACAATCCACGCTGCTGCTGATTTTTCTAGGTCACGGCGAGACGGTGGGCAACGATCTTTATCTTCTCCCTAAAGACGCAAGTGAGACGCCGAATTCCGACGAGGCCATTCATCTGGTGAACCAGGTCACGGAGCGCTTCCGCGAGCACAGCAGCATCGATGGCTTGGTGGTGCTACTAGATGCGTGCTTTGCGGGCTTTGGAGCCAAGGAGGCAGCGGGCAAATGGACCGGGCCTCTGGAGGGGCAACTCCGTTTTGAGGTCTTGACTTCCTCGGGTAACCACCCAGCAGCGGACGGTTGTTTTACCAGGACGCTATTGAGCGCGCTGCGGAACGGGGTCCCTGCGGTGACTAACAATTTTCTGCGCTGTGAAGACCTACACTTGATTGCATTGAAAGCTTGTCCCATGCAACGGCCGGATCATCCCGCATTTAACCCGGATCCGGGCTTGTATATTGCAAAGAACCGACGCATTCTGACGCGCAATCTTCCGTGGATCGACTCCATCGCGGCAACGCAAATCGAGAAGCTGACGGTCGGCTTCGAGCCCACATCACAGCTTGAAACGATGGTGCAAGGAACGCGGAGCCACCGGCTCATGATTGCCGAGGGAGACGTGGGCACAGGCAAATCCACATTGGCTGCGGCGTTGGCTTATCCTGAGATCACTCAGGAAATTGTGCCTCAGATGTTTGTGCAGGCGGTCGTGTTCCTGGATGAGGCGATGACCCCGGATATTCTGGCGCAGCGGCTGGCGAGGCAGCTTCCCATCAGCGTGGCCAACTTTGAGGCGGCGCAAAAGCGAGTGGACCAGAACCTCTTGGATCGGCTGGCCCCGGCTAACGGGAGCGCTCAGAGCAACTCAAGTTCCCTGAACCCACTTTATCGCTTTGTGTTTGCGCCTTTGTCTCTGGTGGATAGCGTGGGTCCTATTCGCCTGGTGCTGGACGGTCTGGACTGCCTCACGGCGGAATTTCGTAGCCAGCTTTTGTTGTTGCTTAACCAAGTGAACAGCACGCCGCTGTTAGCCCACCTGCATGTGCTGCTGACTTCCCGGCCCCGCTATCATGGCGGTCTCACAGAGGGGGAAGTGATTCCACTGGGCGTGGTGGACGAATCGCATCTATTGCGCTACTTGGCGCGCAAAGAGGTTCCACCGCAGATGAGCGAAGTCATTGTTACGCGTAGCCGAAAAAACTGGCTGGTTACGCGCATGCTGTGCGAGCGTGTGCTATCGAATCCAACTCTTAGACCTGAGGATCTCTCCGGGGATATGAGCCACCTATTCGACGCCGCACTGGAAGAGATGGGATGCGGGGACCCGGAAGTGTGGAGGCCGTATGAGCCCATCCTCGCGGTGCTGGCAGCCGCGGCGGTAGGTCCCAACGTGCCGATTGATCTTCTGAGCTTTGCGAGCGGGCGGATGGGAGGTCCGAGCCGTCCATTTGCGGTGCGTAACAGCTTGGCCAGAAGCCGATCTTTGTTAATCCGCAGCGCGGCGGGCACAGATGGCGAGCGCTGCGGGCTATTTCACCAAACCTTTGCCGAATACCTCGTGAATCCGAAAAGCAAGTTCCGCGTGCGGACCCCATTGGCGCACGAAACGATATTACAACTGCTCGCTGAACTGGCGCCGGCCGAGGAACACCAGAAGCACAGCGAAGAAGCTTTTTACCGTTACGCCCTTGAGGGGGAGCTTGACCATCTGTGGGCCTGCGGGCGGTACAATAAGCTACTGTCAAGCTTACAAAACCGGGCGCCAAAGGCCACCTCGGAATCCTTAAGCAGATACCAACTGTGGACGCCTCGCATCAGAGAAGCCTTGGGGCCGCGACACCGCGATAGCCTTACTGCCCAAGTGGAGGAGGCGTTGCTGACGGGGGACTTAGGCAACTCTCAGGGAGCGCGGCTGTTGCTCCAGGAAGTTTTGCCCGGCTGCGTTCAGTCGTTGGGAGCGGACGATCCCCTGACGCTTCAGCTACGCGGTGATCTAGGCTATTTTCTTGGGGAGGAAGGTAAGGACAACGAGGCGCTGGCCGTTCTCAAACAGGTACTCGAGGACAAGCTAAGAGTGTTCGGGCCAGTGCATGACCAGACCATCGAGACGCGCATCAATGTTGCCCATTGGACCGGGTTGACAGGGGAACCGACCGCGGCCGTTGAGCAGTTCAACGCAATTCTCAAGGACGTGCAAGGGGTTGACGGCGAGCACGAGGCGCGGCGGCTGACAATCCGCAACAATATAGCCCATTGGACGGGTGAATTGGGGAATGTGCAAGGCGCACTGAAATTGTACGACTCGCTGTTGACCGACCAACTGGCAGTGCTTGGCCCAGACAACGAAGGCACTTTGCTGACGCGGCAGAACGTCGCCTCCTGGAAACGAGAAGCTGGCTTGACAGCGGAAGCTCTGCGCCTGAGCGAAGAGTTGCTCCCCGATCGTGTGCGCGTGCTGGGCAGGGACCATCCCCACACGCTGACGACACGGACGGCCATTGCGGTGTCAACTGGAGAAACCGGCAATGTGGACCGGGCGCTTGACCTTCTCTACACGCTATTGCGAGATATGCAGCGCGTGCACGGAGTCAACGACCAGGACACCTTAACCATGCGAGCGAGGATTGCAGAGTGGACCGCCAAGGGTGGCGGCCTAGCGAAGTCCCTGCAGCTCTTTGCTGAGGTGCTTGCCGACCAGGAGCGGATACTCGGCCCCGATCACGCGGGGACGCTGAAGACTAGGGAAAAATACGCATCGGCTGTTGGCGAATATGTGGATAAGCGACAGGCTCTGGAAATGTTCGAGGACAATCTGCGCATGCTTATGAGAAACCGGAGCGCAGACGCCCCTGAAGTGCTACGGGCGCGGAAATTTGTGGCACGCTTTACGGGCGAGGTAGGGGGGAAGCCAAAGGCCTTAGAGCTCTTTACGCAATTGCTGGAGGACGAGAAGCGGGTTTTGAGCGTGGACCACCCAGAAATACTGGTGACGCGTAAGTACCTGGCATACTTAAATCACGAATTGCAGGCGGGCACGGATGCGATCTTACTGTTGCGCGGGGTCATCGCTGACCAGGAACGCGTTCTGGGAAGCACGCACGCAGAAACGGTGGAAGCCCGGCGAACCCTCGCCTCATGGCTTGGGCAAGCCTAGTTAGGGTGGTTTTCCGGGCGCAGACTATGTCGTGCGGTGAACTACTTTTTCTTAGCGGCTTTTTTGGCGGTCTTCTTGGGTGGCTTTTTAGATGCTTTCTTGGTAACCATGGAAGTCTGTCCTCAGCTTCAGTGTACTGCAGGAAGAGGCTTTATCTGCCATGCGCCGCTTGTCCTCGACAGTCGATTCAAGGCAGGAGATCCGTGACAGACGAAACAACCCCAAGTAACCACGGCCACGACGGGGAGCCTGGAGACGTAGCAGCAATCACATGGCCGATTAGTCTCGTACAGTGACCTGCCTGGCATCCGTTCCTAACATTGCCGTCCGATATTTGCGGGGATATTTGTGGAATAACCCCCATCGAAATCCCGGTAGGGTATTTGCGGGACGGGGTATTTGCGCGGGGTATTTGCGGGGGGTATTTGCGGGACGGGACGGAATAACCCCCATCAAAAATCCGAGGTAGCCGCACAACTACATCCGTCTTCCCTCCGAACACGCAGAGGTTCAACTAAGCTATTCTTCCCCTCATTTCGCATTTAGACCACGAGCGGTCACAGATGGGGTGTGAGCCTCGACGCGGCCAAGGGATCGTGCGGTCACCAGTGGATCGGTCTGCGGCTCCGGCGGGAAGTGGGTTGTCGCGCTGTTTTCACTCCGGCATCCGCACGGGAATGACCTTATTACCGTGCCTGCGGTAGATTTTGAAATCAGCATCGAGAGTAACTACCTCTGCTCCACGGTGAATCTCGGAAAGCCTAACAAGGCAAGCGTCGGCCAAGGACATAGGCCGGTTTCGGTATCGGCGCATCAGCGCTCGCAGGTCTGCCTGCTCCCGTTCGACGGCGATCGCGATCCGAATCACTCCTCTCTCCAGTAAAGTAAAGAGAGAATCTGTATCGCGCCCCTCGCGGCGCAACAGAAATGCCGCCTCGGTCAGGACCGGCTCACACGTTAGCAGCGGAGGTCGTAGTTCTTTCCATTGACTGACCGTCCATGCATGATACTCGACATCGGCTGCCAGAAAGCTGACCAGCGGTCCGGTATCCAGCAGTCCGACTCGCTCCGTCACTCGCCGAACCCATCCATGTACCTCGGGTTGTGCGCAAGATCACGCGGCAGTCCTTTGATCGAGCCGGCGAGATCCGCTGCCAGGTCGAAACTCGAAGCTGTGCGGCTGCGGGCGCGCGGGCGCAGAGCTGTTTCCAGGCTTTCGCGCACGATTACGGACTTTGCGACCCGCTTCGCTTTGGCCGCACGCTCCAGCTCGGCCAGAAGCTCGTCGGAGATCTT
The DNA here is from genome assembly GCA_963785315.1 of uncultured Acidobacteriaceae bacterium. Lineage (GTDB taxonomy): Bacteria > Acidobacteriota > Terriglobia > Terriglobales > Acidobacteriaceae > PALSA-350. The sequence goes on from CAWAUX010000014.1 coordinate 699,318, forward strand.
CAGCGAGATCGTCTGCATAGGCCTTATGGTAATACCCACCGTTATGGGGCGCAATACCACCAGGCGTGTCCGGGTACGGATCGAATCTAGCCCACCCTGGAACTGGCTTCCACAAGGCCGTATAGTCGACATCTCGTACAGTTAACCGCGGCAAACCGTCGTCCCTCGCCCTCCGTGCCCCAGATTTCCGGATAGCCGGTTTATCGTCCAATTGGATGAGACAGCGCATGGAGACGTGGAAACCACGGGATAGGGGGATGGGCCACCCGCAGGTTTGTTGGTGTGAAAAAGTCACACGCTCTTTGAATGACGCAGTCTCACGACCTGAGGTACAGATCGTGGACGATTCTCTCCTTGACGGAAGTAGGAGACAGCGGCCTGTTCTCCTATTCCAGATAGGAGAGTCGCCCGTGCCCGACTCAATTGAGCTTCCGCAGGGAGCTTTAGACGCAACCATTATTGTGCTTAGGTGCCACTGGGCGCTGATCTACTCCGAATAAGATTGCGCGTGCAAGTGGATTAGGGACGAAGGCTTTGGCCTTTAAGCTGCGTGGCCGGCACGGCACCCGGAGGTTGGCGATTACCAGAATTTCCTGTATGTCAAGGGCTGACGGGGGGTCGTGCGACTTCCGTAGTCGGGTTGCGCTGATATTGAGCGCCCAACTGCAAGACCATCTTTACCATCCGAAAACTTCAGCTCATAAACGAGCAGCGCCTTGTAGGGAACTTTATGCTCGTCCTTCACTATTCTTGCTTTATAGTCGCCGGGCAACAAAATGGCAGCGCTTAGGATGCCAGGAAGCGTCCGCTATGAGTCTTGGCGAATGATCTGCCGCCCGGCAAACCCGGCAAGTTTGGGCGCAAACAAGATCCGCCACGGTATTAATTGATCTGGAGGACCTCGACAACGTGGTTCACTGGAATAGTCTCGGAGCAAAGTCAGCAAAAGCGCGCCGCCACGAGAGCCACTCATGCGCGGTGTCTGGGGACTCAAAGTACACATTCTTGATCCCAGCCTGGGTAAGGGCATCGCTAAACTGCTTCACGCGCGGCCCTTCTACTGACCCCGTCGACAGATAAAGCAGCTTCACTTTGCTGTTAAACGCTGATGGATCGGCAAATGCCCCGCCGCAAATGGTCTTGATGTCGAAGGGGCTGCCGCCGAACCCGCTGCAATTGCCACTGAAGCCGCCCAGGTAGGCGAATTTGTCGAGATGCTCCAAACCGGTATTAAACGTTTGGAATCCTCCCATCGACAAACCCGCCATGGCCCGGTTCTCGCGGCCTGGTGCAACCCGATAGTTTTTTTCGACCATCGGGATCAAATCCGTGAACATCATCTCGGTGAAGGTTCCGCTCAAGTGAAGTGCAGGCCTCGGCGGGGGTGCGCCGCCTGCTGGACGCGGTCCCGCGCCCGGCACGCCAGGCGCTCCGCCCAGGGGCGCCTGCGGCTGCGGCACTGCCTGGGTAATCACGCTGCGCGCGTTGTAGACCGTGCCATCTTCACCCGGCTTTACCGCGTTCAGGTTGTCCATCACGATCAGCATGGGTTTCGTTTTGCCGGCAGCGAGCAGGTTATCCATTATCTGATCCACATGGCCCTGGAAAGTCCAACCAAGCTCGTTTTCTCCCCAACCATGCAATAAATAAAGGACCGGATACCGTACCTTCGCATTCTGGTCATAACCCGGCGGCGTATAGATCATTGCGCGCCGCCACTGTTGCGTTACCGTCGAGAAGTACCATTCGTCGCGCACCAGCCCATGCGGCACCTGTTGGTGACTGTAGAACGCAGCATCCGCCGCTGGGATCTCTATCGCGCTGCTCCACTGCCCTCCGCCGAAGAAGGTTGCCGTCGCCGGGTCCGACACGCTCGATCCATCGATGTTCACCATGTAGTAGTGAAAGCCTTCGGGCAAGGGAGTAGTCGTCGCGTACCACAGGCCGTCTGCTTCCTTAGCCATATCGAAGCCGGTTGCAACCCTGACCCGCACCTTCTGGGCATCCGGCGCGGATAGCCGGAACATGGCACGATGGTCGGGAAACACACAGGGGTAAGGCGCCCCTGGAACGTTTAGGGAAGAAGGTTTGCACTCGGCGGGGGGTTGAGCCAGACAGATTGACGACCCCAGCATCATCCATAAAGCGATGGTTTTCTTCATCGGTCTCCTTTTCGTTGCAGGCAGCCAACCGTAACTACAGTTGAACTACATAGCCAACGATAAAACGGAATAAGAGCGCGCGGGCAACTGCAGCATCATGCGCGCCCCGGCTTTCGGGGCTTCGAGCGTCTGTGGCGTGACCCGTTTCGGATCAGCAAATGTATTGCCGGCCTTCAGATCCGGCCCCGTGATCGTCAGGAACTGCTTCACGGCAGTGGGCGTTGCATCACGCCAGATCAGTTCCACATCCTGCGGCTTTTCCAGATTACGGTTGAACAGGAATACCGCCGCAGCCTTGCCCTCCATGTCGATAGTTGCCGCCACATCTACCCATTTGACGTCACCAAAGCCGGGAATCGGCAGTCCGCCGTCCTCGACCGGACGGCCCAGGGTTGCCACCTCGTATCCCGGGCCCTCCGGCTGCACGCTCAATGCCTGGCCGTGCGCATACTTGAGCGCCCAACTGTAGGGATAGAAGATGGTGTGGCGCAAAATGCCGTCCTCATTCGTGGCAATCGGCGCAATCACATTGACCAATTGGGCCAGGCACCCCACCTTCACGCGGTCAGAATGCCGAATGAGCGAATTGGCCAGGCCACCCACAAGCAGCGCATCTTCCAGGTTGTATGGTTCCTCCAGCAGATGCGGATGCGGCTTACCATGCCCGTTCGAGAAATCTCCGCTGCGCGCGCGATACCACACGTTCCACTCGTCGAACGACAACCACAGTTGCTTACCGGAGCGTTTTTGCGCGCGCACTGTGTCGCAAACCGCTGCTATCTCCTGAATCTGCCGGTCCATCGCCAGGTTCATTGCCATGTACACCTGGCTGTCATGATGGGTCTCCTCAGTATTTCCCCAGTAGCGATGCAGGGAGATTCCATCCACCACGTCGTAGCATTCTTCCAGGACAGTACGATCCCACTCGATGTACGTGGGCATAAAAGGCCCGCTCGATCCGCAGGCGATCAACTTGATGGAGGGATCGACTGCGCGCATCTGCCGCGCAGCGTCGGTTGCTTTTAAGCCATATTCCCTGGCCGGCATGTGCCCAATCTGCCAGGGGCCATCCATCTCATTGCCCACGCACCAGAACTTCACGCCCCATGGCTCAGCGTAGCCATGAGAGCGTCGCAGATCGCTCCACTTCGTGCCGCTGGTTCCGTTGCAATATTCCACCAGCGCGGCCGCATCTTCTGCCGAACCGGTTCCGAAATTCAGGCCCATGAGCGGTTCCGTACCAGCGAGCCGCGCCCAGGTAAGAAACTCATTCGTGCCGAACTGGTTGGTCTCCAGCGTGTTCCATGCGCGATCCAGCACCGTCGGCCGCTTTTCCCTGGGCCCGACTCCATCCAGCCAGTGATAGCCCGACACAAAATTTCCCCCAGGCCAGCGGACGATCGGCACTTGCAGCTCACGCACTTCTGCCAACACATCCTTTCGAAATCCCTGCGAATCCGATAATTTCGACCCAGGGTCGTATACGCCCTGGTAGATCGCGCGCCCGAGCTGTTCCAGGAACGAGCCGAACAGTTCATGACTCACGGGAGCAATTTGCCGATTAACATCGATCGTCACTCGGGTGCTCGAAGCCTGCGCGGTGGCTAAGCGGCCACCAATGGCTGCTGCCGACATAACGAGGCCCGTCTGAGAGGCGCTTTTGAGGAACTTTCTTCGGGAAATGTCTCTCATGCAGATCGTCCCTTGCGAAGGCCAGCAGCCGCACAACTCTTTTTCGTTGCGCGCTGCCGGCCGATTATAGTAAACGTTTCCTTCGGCGGCAATTGTACACAGATTCGCTCTCATCCGGTGCAACGACTCGCGATTTGAGCTTTCCACGGCTCTCAACCGGCATTGTTCTTAGAACGGAAAAGCAGATGATTGGATTTCGTGTAACCAGAAGGCAAACGCAAACGTTCACGGTGCTGGCGTGGCCGCTACTCAGTGCCGTACTGCTGTGCAGCCCTTCGGCGCTCTTTGCGCAGGCTGCCGGGGAGGCCGGGAATAGCCTGGGCTTCGACATGGCTCCCGAGACCAGTCAACGCGTGGTGGAGAAGGCTGTCAAAGAGATTCCCACTCCCATGGCAGGAGGGCCGGTGCGGCCGACGTGGGATTCGCTGAAAGATACCTACACGGTTCCAGCCTGGTTCCAAGGTGCGAAGTTTGGCATTTTTATGCACTTCGGCATCTTTTCTGTGCCGGCGCATGGGAACGAATGGTACGAGAAATTTCTGTATGCCGGAGGAAATGACAGCATTCTGAAGGTGCTCTTCGGCAACGACAAGGCCACTGATTTTAATAGCGGTCCGCAAAGCGTGCGCGCCTGGCACACGGAGCACTTCGGTCCACCCGAAAAATTCGGCTACAAGGACTTTATCCCCATGTTTAAAGCGGAGCATTTCGACGCCGACGCGTGGGCAGAGTTGTTCAAAAAATCGGGCGCGCGGTACGTGATGCCCGGCGCGCAGCACCACGAGAACTTTGCGATGTGGGACAGCAAGGTGACACCGTTCAATTCCGTGCAGATGGGTCCGAAACGCGATGTGATCGGCGAACTGGCCGTTGCCGTACGAAAACAGGGGATGAAGCTGGGGGTTGCTAACCACGGAATCGAGAATTTCCAATTTATCAATCCTCCGCGGGAGCTAGCCGAGAAGATGAAGGCGGAACAGGCCGATCTCTACGATCCGAAGTGGGCGGATTTTTACAACTACGCCGACCGCAGCGACGCAGCGATGGAACGGTTTCTTGTGAACTGGTACGAACGCAATGTTGAATTGATTGATAAGTATCAGCCGGATCTCATCTATTTCGATAATGGTGTGGACCAGCGGTATCTGGATCCCCTAAAGCTCGAGATTGCCGCGTACTACTACAACCGCGCTAAGAGTTGGGGCAAGGAAGTTTCATTCACGACCAAGAAGGCGGCGTTCGCACCTTCGGGGACGAATACAAAAACGATTGCATCCATTATCGATTTTGAGGGTGCGCCGCCTGACGATATTCGCGCGGGATCGTGGGTGGTCGATCGGCCCATCGGATCGAGCTGGGGATACATTGAAGGGATGAAAGCCAACTCCGCGGATACGGTGATCGGATGGCTGGTGGACACGGTCAGCAAAAATGGGACGTTGCTTCTCAATGTTTCGCCAAAGGCGGATGGAACCATTCCCCAGGATCAGCAGGATACGCTTCTCTCCGTGGGCAAATGGTTAGAAGTGAATGGCGAGGCTATTTACGATACCCACGCCTGGACAAGGTTCGAGGAGAAGGAGGGCGATCCTATCTACTTCACGGTGAAGAACCATGATCTTTACGCGATCGTCATGGGCAAGCGCGCTGGAGGCGAGGTGGTTATTCATTCGCTGCCCCGCGGTGGACCGGCCGGCGAAGTCAGGTCGGTGACGCTGCTCGGCGGAGGCCCATTGCACTTCAGCCAAGGGAGTGGGGGCGTCACGGTCGCAATGCCTGATAGCAATGAGCACGAGCAAGCGTTCGTGCTGAAGATCACGGGTTTGAGGACGAATCCGGATTTGAATACGGCTTCAGGGAATCCGTTATGCGATTGTGAGCATAAGCGCTGACAGGCATTTGCGGGACGCATTTGCTGGACGGATGGAATTACCCTCTCAAAACTCGCAAAGGGCCACGGAACAAATCCAATTATCATCTGTTGGCTCCAGGCCGATTAGCTCATTGAGATTCCGACGGACCTATCCTCAGCTTCTCGTTCGCAGGAGGGCACTATCGAACCAACAGCCACCAAACGATTTTGGCCTCTCGCTTTCGAGAGGCCAATTCAGTGTAAGCTCTTTATTTTGTGTGGTGCCGGGAGGGGGGGTCGAACCCCCACGAGGTTGCCCTCGGCGGATTTTGAGTCCGCTGCGTCTGCCAGTTCCGCCATCCCGGCTCGGAGACTGCAGTTAGTTTAACCCGGACGCCCCGTACCTGGAAGATGGCGCGGCAATTGAAGGAAGCGACCGCCTTCAGCTTGGACTGCGCAGGCGATCGAATCGCCTTGTAGCGGCACTTGCGTTCGCACTCGGCGAGATTGACCTGGATCCCAGAATTTCCGCATCGGGCAACTTAACTCGGCCATCCTTTTGCGTTGAGTAATAGCCTTCGGCGCTGGGTGCAGAATATTGGGGAGACATTACTTCACCGCTTTCTACCGCCCGGAGGTTTCCATGGATATACAGAACAAGCTGACCCGGTCTGTCGCAGTGACCGCCGGAATCGCGGCCACAGGTCTGGCTGTTGGCGCTGCTTCGATGGGTGCCTTGGCTATCGGCGCCTTGGCTATCGGCGCGCTGGCCGTTCGGAAGGTCGCAATTCGCGGCTGCCGCGTGGAGAAATTAAGCGTTGGGGAACTGACGGTCGATCGGCTCCTGGTCAAGGATTCCATAAACCGCGATTAATCACCTTTGCCGATTTTTACAGATCCTGACAGTATCTTGCGCCGTGACGGTTACCGGCTAGCCGGTCCGCGGGTGTGGCATTCGCCGTAGAGTGAGATTGTTGCTGTGACGAGGTAGGCTGGTTGGCCCAGCGGGGTCCCGATCCTCCCCTAACCATGGCTGACGGCCGGATTATGCTATAGCTCATGATCCGCACCGTCGCGGTCCAGGGTTACAGATCGCTTCGCGAGTTGGTTCTTCCCCTTGGACAATTAAGCGTCATTACCGGCGCTAATGGCAGTGGCAAATCCAGCGTCTACCGCTCCTTGCGCTTGCTCGCGGATGTAGCTCAAAACGCCGTGGTCGCATCGCTAGCGCGTGAAGGCGGCTTGCCGTCCACCTTTTGGGCCGGTCCTGAGACGATCGCGCACAGCGTACGCCAAGGCACTCATGCAGTCGAGGGTCTTGCCAAGCGGAAAACTGCTAGCCTCAAGCTCGGCTTCGGTGGCGACAACTATGGGTACAGCATCGACCTGGGCTATCCTCCTCCACCGCCTCCGGCAACCATGTTTGAGTTAGACCCGCGGGTAAAACGGGAGTGCCTCTGGCACGGCCCGGTGTATCGAAAAGCGTCTGCACTGGTGGATAGGAGAAACAATTTTGTCTGGCTCTCGACCACGCGGGATGAAGAGCCGGTGATGCTAACACAGCACCTCCCCGACACAGACAGCATGCTTGCGAGCGTTGCCGACCCGCAGCGGGCACCCGAAATGCTGGCCGTCCGGGAAGCCGTAAGGGGATGGCGATTCTACGATCACTTCCGCACCGACTCCGATTCGCCTGCAAGAATCGCCCAGGTCGGCACCTTCACCCCAGTCCTGCATCACGACGGCAGCAACCTTGCCGCCGCAGTTCAAACCATAACGGAGATTCGGTCGGATGATGCGCTCTCGACCACATTGGAGGATGCCTTTCCGAAGAGCCGCCTCTACGTGGAGGACCGGAACGGTCGCTTCGAGCTGCAATTGCAGCAGCATGGTCTGTTACGTCCTCTCAGCGCAGCGGAACTCTCAGACGGTACGCTGCGCTACCTGCTTTGGACGGCGGCTCTGCTCACACCGCGCCCACCGGAATTGATGGTGCTGAACGAGCCCGAAACCAGCTTGCATCCAGATTTGCTGCCCGCGCTCGCCAGGCTGATTCTGGCTGCGGCGCTACAGACACAAATCGTTGTGGTCTCCCATGCTCAGGCACTGATTGAAGCGTTAGCCGTTGCGCCGATCTGTACCCGGCTGCAGCTTCAAAAGGAGTTCGGAGAGACCACGCTGGAAGGCGCCACACTGTTTAACAAGCCGAAGTGGAATTGGCCGACCCGATAAAAACTGCGACACAGGCGACGCGGAAAACGGCGTCCCTACCACCGGCGATAAAGGGTGGCTTGAACCGGATTTAGACAGAGAGCGATGGCACGGAGGGCTGGGTGCTCGCAGGCGGTCCAACGGTCGCTCTCATAAGCGTCAAGACGGTGATGTCGTCTTCCTGGCCGAAGGCCTGCGCGGCAGCGGCGATGGCGTCGGCGGCTTGGGTGCTGATGGCGGGAACAGAGACCTTTGTGCGGAAGCCGGGTCGCACCGCAGATCGGCTGGGCTCCTAATGACACAGGTGGGAGCGGGCCAGATTTAGTGCCGCGCCTACGGCGCTCAGATCCTTTTCGGGATTGATTCCCAGCCCTGCCGGGCTGGGCTGACAGTTTAGCCGTCGGCCCTCTGGGCCTCGCATCCATGGCGATTTTGCAGGATCATTCCTTTCTCAACTTGCCATAGGCAAGCTGGCTGCTCGGGATGACAAGTGGAGGGTGGTGACTTTTATTAGGGGCCGTCAGATCGGACAGAAGAGAAACCAGCAGGTCCCTCCACCTCGCTTCGCTTCGATTCCACGGCACGCCGGGACAGGCGGGATGACGATTCTGTGGGAGACTAACGGAACGGAGACGAGAGGCGCATACGTTGCCACTGGTAGAGCCGCGAAGTTGGAAATCTGGGTGCGGTCCACCTTGGCAGGGGTGGAGATGGATGGACAGAGTCAACCGACGAGGATCCCCACACCAGCTGAAGTGAGCGACGCGCCTACAGCTTTAACTGCGCCCGCGAACGAATTGCCTTATACGGACACTTGCGTTCGAACTCGGCGAAATTGACTTTGATCCCCAGACCTGGCGCGTTGGGCAACTTAACCCGCCCATCTTTTTGCGTTGGATAGGTGCCTTCGGTCATCTCAACAAACAAGTCGTTATCCGCACCTTCACATTCGTGAATCAGGAAATTCCGGCAGACCGACATGGTGGACATCGAGGCCATGTGCGCTATCGGCCCGCTGCACTGATGCGGCGCCACTTCGACTCCATACACCTCCGCCAGGTTGGCGATCTTGCGCAACTCCGTCACGCCGCCGGCATGCATGACATCGGGCTGGATAATCGCCGCCCCCTTTACATCGAGCAGTTGCTTGAATTCGAAGCGCGAGAAAAGCCCCTCGCCGGTGGCAATGGGAACCGGACTCCTCGCCGCTACCTCACCCAGCCCCGCGGGATTCTCGCGCAGAGTCGGCTCCTCCATAAACAACGGATGATAGGGCGCAATCGCATTGGCAAACTGAATTGCGGAGCGCACCGTGAATGTCTCCGCACATTCGAGCGCAATGTCCACCTGCGAGCCGAAGACCTTGCGAATCGCGGCCAATTCGGCGACATCCTGGTCGATGCGCTCCAGTTCGGTGGCGGCCAGGGGCAGCGTGTACTTGACCGCGGTCCAGCCTTGCTCGCGGGTGCGCGCAGCCAATTCCGTAACCGCAGCGATGTCGCGCTTCCCGGGAGGTATCGACGCATCCCAGTGGGTGAAGTAAACGCGCAAATTGTCCTGGATCGGGCCTCCGAGCAGCGCGTACAGAGGCACTCCCAAACGCTTGGCTTCGATATCCCAAAGCGCCATGTCGATGGCCGAGAGGCCGGTCATCAGCGCCGGGCCGTTGCGCCAGCGCGTGGCCACATAGTAAACGCGATCCCAGTGCGCTTCCGGACCAGCGGGATCGAGCCCCACATACTCCGGCTCCAGCCAGCGGAGCACCGATTCCGCTATGTCGGTGCGGCTCTCAAGCGTCGCTTCGCCCAGCCCAGTGATACCGGCGTCGGTGTGGACCTCGACAAACATCAGGTCGCGCCAGCGCACAGAGACTTTGTGAATCGCAAAGCCGGTGATTTTAACCTTGCCCAGCGGGGCTGCCATTTGGAACGCTGAGGCCAATGGAACAGCGGCGAGATTCTTGATCAGGGATCTTCTGTTCACAGTGCGAAATCATAACGGCTCCCTCATCCAGGAGGAAACGCGTTATCTTGGGAAAGCTTCGATCGTTTCTCTGGAGGAACAGCGAATGGGACACAGATATGCCAATATCCTCGAGACCGTCGGCAACACACCCGTGGTCAGGATCAATAAGCTGGCTCCGGCCGGCGTGAACCTGTTTGTCAAAATCGAGGCTTTCAACCCGCTGGGTTCGGTCAAGGATCGTCTTGCCCTGGGCGTGATTGAGGATGCGGAGAAGACCGGGAAGCTAAAGCCGGGCCAGACAGTGATCGAGGCGACCAGCGGCAATACGGGCATCGGCCTGGCCATGGTGTGCGCCCAGAAAGGGTATCCGCTGGTGGTTACGATGGCGGAGACGTTCAGCGTCGAGCGGCGGAAGCTGATGCGATTCCTGGGGGCCAAGGTGGTGATTACGCCCGCGGCGGGGCAGAGGCTTCGGCATGGTCGCCAAGGCGGTCGAACTGGCAAAAGCGCATGGCTGGTTTCTCACCCGGCAGTTCGAAAATGAAGCCAACGCCGACATGCACTCGCGAACCACGGCTCAAGAGATATTGGACGACTTCCAAGGCGAGCGGCTGGACTACTGGGTGACTGGCTTTGGCACCGGCGGCACGCTGAAGGGAGTATCGCGGGTGCTCGCCAAAGAGCGGCCGGAGACCAAGATCGTGGTCTGCGAGCCGGACGACGCGGCCATGCTCTCCAGCGGGATTGCGCAGGAACGAAACGCCGACGGGTCGCCGTCGGTTCCCCACCCCGCTTGGAAACCACATCCGCAGCAGGGCTGGAGCCCGGATTTCATTCCCAAGCTTACCGGGGATGCTGTGGACATGAAGATGATCAGCCAGATCCTGCGTATCCCAAATGCGGAGGCAATGCGTTGGAGTAAGGAACTGGCCACGCAAGGAAGGGATCTTTGTGGGGATTTCTTCGGGCGCGACGTTTTCGGGAGCGCTCAAAGTCGGCGCGGAGGCGCCTAAGGGATCAACGATTCTGTGTATGCTGCCGGATACGGGAGAACGCTACCTGAGCACTCCGCTCTTCGCTGACGTTTCCGTCGACATGACACCGGAAGAGGTGGAGATTGCGCACTCCACGCCCAGCGCGTGGCTGCAGCCCGCGTAACAAGACCAAACCGGAGATGGGATGAGCAAGGAAAAGCGAAGCGTTACCAGGAACCGATTCGAGCTCGAGGAAATGGGCGAGACGGCGTACCTCGAGTTTGACCTGGATAGCGCGGGATGGATCACGCTGTTGCATACCGAGGTGCCTGAGGCACTTCGCGGTCGAGGGATTGCGGGCGAGCTGGCGAAGACGGGACTGGAATATGCACGCGACAACCAATTGAAAGTGGATGTGATTTGTCCGCTGGTTGCGAACTACATATCAAAGCATCCGGAGTTCCAGCCTTTGGTGGGCCGATAACTGACCGGATTTACCAAAGGCGGCGAACACCGAACCCGTCCAGTTTCGGGTTAAGGGATAACCAAATATTGTTCCAGCTTTCCGTCGGGCATCTCGTAGGTGGTCACCTTCAGCTCCCGTTCGGGAAAGGTGGCGGCGAAGACGCGGAAGATCATGCCGCCTCGCGCTTCCACTTTCGTCTGCTTGAAGCTGAGCGGCGGTCCCAGGGGCTTGAGGCTGGCGGCAAAGTCTTCGAGGGTCTGCTGGTTGAAGTAGGCGTTGCAGTAGTTGGTGAACAGCTTGCGGTCGATGTGCCCGTCCGCGAGCCCGTTGAAGATGGCCAGCGCTTGAGCCTCTTCTTTGCTCGGAGCGGAGGCAGCAATGCCCAGGATCATCGGCGCCACTCGATCGGCAATCATGCTCGCGGCCTGGGTGGCCATTTCATTGGTGAGCACTACGATGGCCGCCCGGTCGCCAGGGAACACTACGTTTTCTGAGACGAACCCCGATACTTCTCCGGAGTGCTCAATCATCGTGTGGCCATCGCGCTTCTTCACGTTGACACCCAGGCCGTAACCGCGTGTTGTCGCCGTTTTTGAGCAGGACCGGGGTGAACATTTGGGTATAAGAGGCTGGGGAAAGCAGCGATCGATCGATCAGGCTGATGTCCCACAGCGCCAGGTCGTGGGCCGGCATGGCGAGCTCACCGGCGGCAAACATCCAATTGGCGCCCGTCTGCGGCGAAGGCCGCGGTGGACCTAAGGCGTGGCGCTCGTAGCCGGTGGGGTCGGTTGCCGGCAACCGGCTGGCGTCTGAGTCGTAGACGTTCACCATGCCTAAGGGCAGGAAGATACGCTTCTCCAGCAGGTCGATCAGGGGCATGCCGCTGACCTGCTCCACGATGCGGCCCGCGATCACATAGTTGGTGTTGGAGTATTGCCATTCTGTGCCGGGGTCGAAATCAAGCGGCCTTTTGCCCCATTCGTCCAGAATGTGCTGTGCGGTGGTGGGCGCCATCATGGAGGTCATCACGTAATCCTCCGGCCAGTAGTCCTGGTAACCGGAGGTATGGGATAAGCAGCATGCGAATGGTCACTTCATGCGCGCGCGTCGAGCTCGGGCAGGTACTTCGAGACCGGATCGTTGAGGTTCAGCTTGCCGTCCTGGGCTAGAAACAGGAGGGCGGCGGCGGTGAATTGCTTGCTGATGGAACCGATGGAGTACTGCATCTGGGGAGTGGCCTCCATCGCCGGAGAAAGCCTGGCCTGGCCGTAGGCCTGGAGATAGGCGATGTGGCCATCCTTCACGATGGCGATAGAGGCGCTGGGCACCTTGGTCGATGACAAGATCTGGTTAGCAGCAGCATCGATCTTTGATTTCAGGTCTTCCGGGAGCGCTGTGCTGCTGGACTGGATTGTGCTCGCAGTCCGGGGCTAATCGCGAGCAACACAAGGATGAGCAGTGATTTCGCCATACTGGCTCGATTGTAAGAGACACCGTTTGACCGGCCGGTCTGGTATGGTTTCCCTTCGCGTCTTTCGTCTTGACCGGCGCGTCTAGAATATCTTCGCAACCATCCATGGAGGATCCGTTCAATGCTGACCCGCAGAGAATTCAATCGGCTGGCCATAGCCGGCGCTGCCTCACAAGTGGTTTCACCCCTGTTGGCGCAAAACGGCGGCGATCGGAAGATCGGCTATTGCATTATCGGCCTGGGCCGCATTTCCATGGGTCACTTCATGCCTGGCGTCCTGGATAGCAAGAACTCCCGCATTACCGGGCTGGTGAGTGGGCATCGCGACAAGGCTTTGGCCCAGGCGGCTAAGTATGGGGTTCCGGAGAGCTCCATCTATACCTACGAGAACATGGATCAGATCAAGAACAACCCGGCCATCGACGCGGTCTACGTGGCCTTGCCCAATAGCATGCATGCGGAGTATACGATTCGCTCTGCGAAAGCGGGTAAGCATGTGCTGTGCGAGAAGCCGATGGCGACCACGGTTGCGGATTCGCTGGCGATGATCAAGGCTTGCAAGGACGCGAACAAGAAGTTGATGATCGCCTATCGCTGCCACTACGAACCGACCAACCTCCGCGCCATGCAGCTGATTCGCGACGGCAAGCTGGGAAAGATCCAGGCGATCGAGAGCGCCAATGGATTTAATGAGAGGGCGGGCGAATGGAGGCTCGACCGCAAGCTGGCCGGCGGCGGTCCATTGATGGACATGGGCGTGTACTCACTCAACGCTTGCCGCTATCTCACGGGGGAAGAGCCGATCGAGTTTAAGGCGTTTTCGTCCGTGATCGATCACGATGGGCGATTCGATACGGTTGAAGAGAACGTGTCGTGGACGATGAAATTCCCTTCCGGAACGGTGGCCAGTTGCAATACGACCTACGGCGCTCCCATGAACGGGTTTTACCGGGTGCATGGTTCGTTGGGCTGGCTGTACGCGGAGCCGGCGTTTCCTTACCAGGGGCTCCATCTAACGGCCCAGTTTGCTGATCCTGCGGGCGGCAAGCCTACGATTCTCGACGAGCCGAACCCGAATAAGGATCCTTCGCAGTTCACGGCGCAGGCCGAGTACTTCTCGGATTGCATTCTGACGGATAAGACTCCGAAGACGGCGGGCGAAGAAGGCTTGCTCGACATGCAATACATGTCGAAGATTTATCAGTCGTGCGGGTTGCCGGCACTGTGACGGACGGGGGAGAAACCGCAGGTCCCTCCATTACGCTACGCTCGTCGGAACTGCAAAGTCCTCGGCATCGCTTCTAATGACACAGGTGGGAGCGGGCCCAGGTTTTGTGCCGCGCCTACGGCGCTCAGATCATCTTGGGGATGGATCCCCAGCCCTTCCGGGCTGGGCTCACGTTTTGACGACCGGCCCTCCGGGCCTCGCATCCATCGCGTTTTTTGCAGTGTCATTTCTTTCTCAACTTGCCACAGGCACACCGACTGCTCGCGCTCACCCCACCAGCGGCTAACCACTCCGGCCGGGATGACAATTCTGTTTGGACAGACCATCCCGTTCTCAAGTTAAATTGTCATCCCGGAGCGTAGCGAAGTGGAGGGACCTGCTATTTGCGGGTTTAGAAGGACCCGCCGGCGATTGAGGGGATCACCAGGACTTCGTCTCCATCCTTGAAGGCGTACTCATCGTTGCCCAGAAAGCGGATGTCTTCTTCGTTGACGTAGAAGTTGATGAAGCGCCGCAGCTTGCCATCGTTGTCGCGCAGATGGGGCTTGAGCGCGGGAAAGCTGGTTTCGATTTCGGTGATCAGTTGGGGCAGGTTGGCAGCCGAGGATTGAATCTCCCGGGTACCATTGGTGTGTTTTTGAAAGGCATTCGGCAGCACTACTTTAACGGACATACACTTCTTCTCCCGCGTTCTTCTCTTCCAGATCCCGCTCCACCATGGCCTCAAAGTCAGCCATGCGGGGACGGATCGCTTGCTTCTGTTCATACTTGCCCTGCAACACATCCAGGGTCTTCAGGCCGTTGCCGGTAATCGCGACCACGGTGAGATCGTCCGGAGCGATGCGGCCATGGGCATAAAGGCGCGCGGTCACGGCAGTGGTCACGCCGCCTGCCGTTTCTGTAAAGACACCTTCGGTCTCGGCCAATTCCTGGATGGCGGAAACGATCTCCACGTCGGAAACATCTTCGGCCCAGCCGCCGCTTCCCCGAATGGCGCGGATGGCATACGGCCCGTCCGCCGGATTGCCAATGGCCAGAGAGCGCGCGATGGTGTTCGGCCGCTGCGGCTCGTGATGCGACAGTCCATTCTTTACCGCATGGGCAATGGGAGAGCAGCCAGTGGCCTGGGCGCCGAAGAAAGCGCACGGGCTTGTCCTCTACCAGGCCGAGCTCGATCAGCTCGTCAAAGGCCTTGTGGATCTTGGAAATCAGGGCGCCACCGGCCATGGGAACGACCACGTTGTCAGGCAGCCGCCAGCCCAGTTGCTCGGCGATCTCGTAGCCCACGGTTTTGGAGCCTTCGGCGTAATAGGGACGAAGATTGACGTTCACAAAACCCCAGTTGTAGCGCTCGGCAATCTGCGAACTCAGCCGGTTCACCTGGTCGTAGTTGCCATCGATGCGCACCAGGTTTGCACCATAGACCTGGGTGTTAAGAATCTTGGCCGGCTCCAGATCAGTTGGCACCAGGATGTAGGTTTTTAGTCCCAGGCGCGCGGCGTGGGCGGCCACGGCGTTGGCCAGGTTTCCGGTGGAAGAGCAACCTACGGTATCGAAGCCGAAGATCTTGGCCCTGGCCAGCGCGACCGAGACCACGCGATCTTTGAAGCTCAGCGTGGGCAGGCAAACGGCATCGTTCTTGATGTAGAGGTTGGTGGCGCCGATGCGCTTGGCCAGGCGCGGGGCGGCCATCAGCGGAGTCATGCCAGTAGGGGTGGCGGCCACGTAATCGTCGGGCAACGGCAGCAGCGCCTGGTAGCGCCACATGCTTTGCGGCCCCCGGGCAATGGCCTCACGGGTAAAGGTCTTCCTGGCCGCAGCCATGTCATAGGCTACTTCGAGCGAGGAAAAACATTCGTCGCAACTGGAAAGCGGCTGGTTCGGAAAACGCTTGCCACATTCCCTACAGCGCAATTCGTAAGATGATGCCATCATGCCCTCAAATCGAGAGCGACAGATGCACGGGCACTGCGTGACGAACTCTGAACTACCGTACTGCATGGAATTAGCGAGATGCGCAAACTATGCACCCCGAATCTCATGTTCCCCAATTCTTTTCAGAACCTAGGAGAGAGTTGACACCATACTCCTGGTTTGCCCAGGCAGGTTGTCGTGGCGTCACAGGGCCCGTCCCTCAGCCACTCTTCATGAAATTCAGGCTCGCTCACAAGGAGCAAACTTGAATATTCGATTTTTAGCACAGTCGCCTGTGGACCGCAAGTGCAGTCTTCAGCCAACAAGGGACGCGGGAAGTGCATCTGATTGGTAACATTAGCTAGGAAGCAATTATCGAGCCTGCGGAGGGTCTGGTCCGCCCCAAGAATCGAAAATCATGACGGAAGCCAGTCCACAATCCTCCCGCAACGCGTGGCGCGAGCGGGTTCAAGCGCTCAAGAACGTGCCGCCGGTGCTCGGCATTTTGTGGGAATCGGGCCCGGCTGTAGTTACCTGGGGCATTATTCTGCGCATTTTCGTGGCTGCCCTGCCCGCCGCGATTGCCGGCGTTGCGGCCAAGATCATTAACGGCGTGCAGCACGTTTTCAGCCACCAGGGACTCATTCCTCACTTTTGGTGGCTGGTAGGGCTGGAAGCCGGCCTGAACGTATTTTCCGGGCTACTGACACGCGGCGTCGATTACAGCGATAGCCTGCTGGCCGACCGCTATACACACTTCGTCAGCGTCCGGGTGATGCGTCAGGCGGCAGCGCTGGACCTGACGACGTATGAAGATCCCGTTTTCTACGACCGCCTGGAACGGGCCAGGGTCCAAGCGACCGATCGCCTGGCGATGATCCAGCAGATGGGCCGGCTCTTCCAGCAGAGCCCTGACCACGCTGATCTGGACCTCTATCCTGCTCTGGTACTCGCCTTGGCTGGTGCTTCTGCTCGCACTCGGCGTTCTCCCCACCTTCCTGGGAGAAACCCACTTTGCTTTCCTGGGATATGCGAAGAACTTCCGTCAGACGCCGGCCAAACGGCAGATGGACTATTTGCGCCAGGTTGCCGGCAGCCGCGAAGGAGCCAAAGAGCTCAAGCTCTTCAACCTGAGCGACTACCTGACCAACCGCTTCACGCGCCTCTCGCAGAATATCTACGAGGAGAATGTCGCCCTCTCGCGCAAGAAACTGCTGGCCGGCGGCCTGCTCGGCGTCATCGCCACCCTTGGGTACTATGGCGCTTATGCGTTTGTGATCTGGCGCGCGGTCACCGGGGGCTTTGACAGCATTGGCGAGTTCTACTACCTGACCAATGCCATCATTCAGGCCTCCAGCAATCTGCAGCAGGTGTTTTCTACCGCGTCGGGCATAGCGGACCAGGCTCTCTTCCTCACCGATCTGCTGGCCTTCTTCGAGATGAAGCCGACGGTCAATGCAAACCCCGATGGGGCGTTGATACCGCGCCCGATCCGCCGCGGCTTTGAGTTTCGCAATGTCAGCTTTGCCTATCCAGGAACCACGCGGCGGGTGCTGAGCAACTTCAACTTCACTCTTGCGCCGGGCGAGCGGATCGCGTTGATCGGAGAAAACGGCCAGGGCAAGACGACCGTGGTCAAGCTGATAACCCGGCTGTACGACCCGACCGAAGGGCAGATTCTGCTCGATGGCATCGACCTGCGCGATTACAAACTGGAAGATTTGCACCACGAAATCGGGGTCATCTTTCAGGACTTCATGCGCTACGAGATGACCGCGCGGGAAAATATCAGCGTGGGGCGGGTGGAAAGCGAGCACTCGGAGGAAGAAATCGAGGCGGCTGCGCACAAGAGCCTGGCAGAGAGCGTGATCGCCAAGCTGCCCAATGGATACGACCAAATGCTGGGCCGCCGCTTCGAGAATGGAGTGGAGCTGTCGGGCGGAGAATGGCAGCGGGTCGCGCTGGCTCGTGCATACCTGCGCGACGCCCAGTTGCTGGTGTTGGATGAACCGACGGCCGCGCTGGACGCGCGCAGTGAGTTGGAAGTCTTCGAACGCTTCGCCGAACTCACCACGGGGAAGATGGCGCTGCTGATCTCGCATCGCTTTTCGACCGTTCGCATGGCTGACCGCATCGTAGTGCTTGAGGGAGGAAGATTGGTGGAAGAGGGAACGCATCCCCAACTGATCGCGCTCGGCGGGCGCTACGCAAGCATGTTCGAGATGCAGGCGGCGAGCTATCGTTGATTTTCCACTGACCCCAACGCCCGAAAGAGAATTTATGACTGACACGATACAAAGCTCGGGCCAGCCCCTTAACACCAACCCGGAGTCGCATTCTACCTACACCGCCGATTCCTTGCGGGCTTATGCCGATAAGGTCGCCCCCACCTGGCACGTTGCTCACAAGCCTGAGGGCGCCGGCAGCTTTGGGCGCCGCATCGACGCGACCGCCCAGTCACTCGACCAGCTTTACGTGATCCTCGACGCCCGGCCGGTGCCCACTTATCTTCCGGGAGAGAAGCTGGACCCGTTGCTGGAGTTGCGGCAAAATCCGCGGCTGCTGCGCTCCGTTGTTACCGAGACCCATACCATACGCAAGAAATTAGGCCGCCTGCCGCGCACCATACGCGAGCAGGGCAACGACGAGCCACGAATCGTAACCGTAGCGGACGCCTATCTACAGGCTACCGGCTCGGAGTATCACCCGCACGCGATCAAGATCTTTATTGACCAGGTGCAGAAGTACGATGCGCTGGAGCTCAACGAATTGTGGGCGCTGGCCCCGGTGCTCAAGTTCCTGGTGCTGGAAGAAGTCATCATGCAGGCCAATGGCGTGCTCCAGGATGAGGACGCGCACACCGAGGAAGGCGCCGAATTGCTGAAGACGCGCATGAGAACGCTGCGCGACGTTGGCTATGCCGATTGGTTCACCTTGATCGAGCCTTTGGTCGTCTATGACGCGGTTCTGCAGCAGGATCCGGCCAATGCCTACAAGTTCATGGACTTCGACAGCCGGGAGGCCTACCGCAAACGCGTGGCCGAGATTGCCCGCCACTCCGATTGTTCCGAGCTGGAAGTGGCGGAGGCAGCGCTCACGCTGGCCCTGGAATCCAGGGAAAAGCACCGGGTGGAAGATCCGCGGCTGCGTCTGCGCCGGGCACATATCGGCTACTACCTCATCGATCGCGGCTTTCCCCTGCTCGCCTCACGGGTCGGCTACCGCCCCCGATTCATCGACCGCATACGGCTCTCGATGCGCAACCACGCGGATGATTTCTATATTGGCGGCATTCAGATCATCACCGTGGTGCTCATCGGCCTGATCCTGGCGCCCCTGGTGCCCACCTACCCCATCTTCGGCGGCCTTACCCTGGCCTTTCTGCTTTTGCTGCTTCCTGCCACCCAGGGCGCGGTCGATCTGGTCAACAACACCATCACCGCGGTCTTCAAGGCCTACGCGCTGCCCAAGCTTGACTTCTCGAAGGGTGTGCCGCAGCAGTTCACCACCTTAGTGGTGGTGCCCACGCTGCTGATGAAAGAGAAGCAGGTGCGCGAGCTGTTCGACGAGCTCGAGGTACGGTACCTGGCTAACCAGGACCAGAACATCCACTTTGGCCTGCTCACCGATCTTCCCGACTCGGTCACGCGTCCGCGGCAGAACGATACGGATCCGCTGGTCGATCTGGCCATTCAGCTCACCGATGAGCTGAACGAGCGGTATGCCTCGGCAGGAGCGGGATCGTTCTTCCTGCTCCACCGCCACCGCATCTTTAACGCGCGCCAGGGCGTTTGGATGGGTTGGGAGCGCAAGCGCGGCAAGCTGCTGGATCTCAACAAGCTGCTCAAGGGGCAGTTTGATCCGTTTCCGGTGAAGGCCGGCAACCTGAGCGCGCTGGCGCACGCGCAATACGTCATCACGCTGGACTCCGATACGCAACTTCCGCGGGGCACGGCGCACAGCATGATTGGCGCCATGGCTCATCCGCTCAACCGCGCCATCATTGATCCCGACCTGCGCATCGTGACCGAGGGATACGGCATCCTGCAGCCGCGGGTCGGGGTCAGCGTGCAATCGGCATCGCGCTCCCGGCTGGCCTCCATCTACTCCGGGCAAACGGGCTTTGACATTTACACCCGCGCCATCTCAGACGCCTACCAGGACCTCTACGGGGAAGGCATGTTTACCGGCAAGGGGATTTACGAGATCAATGCGCTGCACGCGGTTCTGGATCGGCGCTTTCCGCGCAATTCCCTGCTCAGCCACGACCTGATCGAGGGATCGTATGCGCGGGTCGGTTTGACCACGGATATCGAGGTCATCGACGATTATCCGTCGCACTATAGCGCCTACACGCGGCGTAAACACCGCTGGGTGCGCGGCGACTGGCAGATTGCCCAATGGCTCTTCTCCAAGGTCCCGGATGAATCGGGGCGGTATGTCCGCAATCCCATCGCCACCATCTCGCGCTGGAAGATCTTCGACAATCTGCGCCGGTCGCTGGTGGACGTGCTTACCTTTGCGTTGCTGCTCGCGGGCTGGCTTGGATTGCCCGGCGGCGCGCTCTATTGGACCGCGGTCACCCTGTTCCTGATGTTCGTGCCGTCGCTGGTCCAGTTTGTCTTCAGCGTGGGCCGCGCTTATTTCACCAAGCTGCCGGGCTCCATGCGCGACGCGGTGAGCGGCTTTGGGCAGGGCACGTTTATCAGCCTGCTCACCCTGGTCTTCCTGCCCCACCAGACGCTGCTTGCCCTGGACGCAATCATCCGTTCGCTGGTGCGCAGCTTTATCACTGGTCAGCGTCTTCTGGAATGGGAAACTGCTGCCGAGGCTGAGGCTACGGCGAGCCACCGCACGCCGGTCGACCGCTACCTTGCACTGACTCCACTGGTCACCCTGGTGGTCGGCGTGCTGATCTTGCTGCGCCATCCGGAATCCATGCTGGTGGCGCTGCCCATTCTTATCCTGTGGGGCTTTGAAGGGGTCATCACCGCCTGGCTTAACAGCTCGCCACAGCACACCAAGGCTGAAGCTCACAGCAGAAGAGGATACGTTCCTGCGCCAACTGGCACTGCGCACCTGGCGCTACTTCTACCAGTTTGGAGGGCCGGGCCACAACTACCTGATCCCGGATAATGTCGAGGAAGAGGGTCTGTTTGAGGCGGCGCGCGTTTCGCCCACCAACTTTGGCCTGTTGCTCAATGCCCGGCAGGCTGCGAACACCTTCGGCTATCTCACCATTCCCGAATTTATTACCCTGACCGAGCGCAGCCTCGAGACCTACGACAAGCTGGAGAAGTATCGCGGCCACATCTACAACTGGTACGACACGCGCACGCTTATTCCAATCCGCTCCGATAACCATCTCCTCGGTCGATAGCGGAAACCTGGCGGCTTCGTTCTATACCTTGCGCACCGGTTGCCGCAGTATGCTGCGCGAGCCGTTGTTGCATCCCGGACTTTTTGGCGGGATTCGCGATCATTGGCAACTGCTTATAGGGTTGCACGATGCACCTGGCGGTTTGGAAGGTCTGGAGCCGCCTGCGGCGGACGCGGATGCGGATACCTGGATCGCGTGGGCTCTGGAAAAGGTGGACGCGCCTGAGTTCTCGGTGGCTGTTCCCGACGATAGCGAGGCGTCCTGGTGGCTTACGGAAACGCGCCAGCGGATCCATGCGGTGGTCCAACTGGTTCGCGATTACATGCCGTGGCTGCTGCCCCAATTTGCGCCGCTGTTCGCATTGCCTGCGTTGCAGGGACTTCGCGAGACTGCCATTGCAGTGCAGACGGGAGCCGCCAGCGGACTGGCTGCCGATCTGGATGCCCGCATCGCCAAGGCCGCAAGCGGCTTGGCTGCCAATGCACCGGAGGCGAAGCTGGCGCAAGAGTTGCGCCGCGCGATCATACCGGCGCGGGAAAGCCTGAGGGCGCTCACCATGCGGGTTGCACGACCTGGCGTCGGAGGCGATGCGTTTTGCTACGGAAATGGACTTCGGCTTCCTGATGGATCGGTCGCGCCTGCTGCTTTCCATCGGCTATGAAGTCGAGCGGCAGCATCTGCACCAGGCCTGCTATGACCTGCTTTGCAGCGAAGCCCGCATTGCGGCATTCATTACTGTGGCTAAGGGAGAGGCGCCGCAGCAAAGCTGGTTCAAGCTTGGCCGCATCCACACCATGGCGTATGGACATGCCGTGCTCATCTCCTGGACGGGCACCATGTTCGAGTACCTGATGCCGTCGCTGTGGATGCGCAGTTACCCTGACACGCTGGTTTCGCGCACGCTCAGCGGCGTGGTGGAGATCCAGCGCGCCTTCGGAAAAGAGCACGGTATCCCGTGGGGTATCTCTGAATCCGGGTGGGCGGGGATCGACGACCACGGTCACTACCATTACCAGGCCTTCGGCATCCCCCAGATCGCGCTCAAGTGGGACGCGGTCGCGGGCCCTGTGGTCTCGCCCTATTCCACGTGCCTGGCGTTGGGCATCGACTCCGTCGAATCCATGCGTAATCTGAAGCGGATGGCGAAGATGGGTTGGAGTGGGGCTTACGGGTTCTATGAGGCGGCGGATTATCAGGAATCTCTGAAAACGCCCAAGCTGGTGCGGGAGTGGATGGCCCACCACCAGGGCATGTCGCTATTGGCAGTGCTCAACCTGCTCTATGACAACATTGTGCAGGATTGGTTCCACGCCAATGCGCACCTGGAGGCGACACAATTGCTGCTGCATGAGAAACCGATGCATAAGGCAGCGCTCAAGGCTGAGTTCCAGGCAGCGCAGCCGCGGAAGAAGGCCAGCTAACGCGGTACCTCAGGGGCTCAACAGATTGCGGAAAAAGTGGCTGTTGGGGGCCGGAAGGCATCCCTCAGCGGCTAAAGCCGAATTCATTGCAAAGCGATTACGTACGGCCTGAAGGCCGTACCCTTCAAAAACATGAATTTTCAGCAATTACGTACGGCCTGAAGACCGTGCTTTATCATCTTCTTCGTTCTTTCCCAGGGCTTCTTGGACGCCGCGCACTAGCGCTTCGGGATTGAACTCGGCCCGGATAATCTCGTCCGGGCAGTCGCTTTCGATGGCCACGCGGTAATTGCAGACAAAGGCAATGTGCTGCTGGGGGACGACTTTCTTGATCTGGTCGCAAAGGTCCTGGGCGTTCTGCACCCGGCCCTCGGACTCAACATCGATCAATACCAAATCGTAGTCTGTCTGGGTTACTTCATCCAATGCCCGGCTCGAATAGATCGTCGATTGCACCTCAAAGCCGTGCATGCGGAGAATTTCGTCGCGCAAACCCTTGATGTTCTCCCGGCTGCTGACGTGAAAAATCCGCTGCCGTCCGTTGTCACCTGTTGACGTCACGTGCATTTGCCGATGCTATCAGCACTAGAAGAGTCTTAAAAGATTAATCCGTCACTTCACTCCGCCCGATTTGGCCTCAGTGTGATGCGGCAGCCCGATAGACGGCACCAGCATGTCTTGCTTGCGATGAATCAGGGTTGTCGCATTGAGCGAAGCCAGCTCAAAGCCGTGGCCATGGGTGATGGCATCGGTGGGGCAGGCCTCTACGCAGTACCCGCAGAAAATGCACCGATTGTAGTCAATGTTGTAGACCTTGGCATAGCGTTCGGAACTGGAGATCCTCTGCTCGGCCGTGTTCTCGGCTGCCTCAATATAGATGCAGTTGGCTGGGCATGCGGCGGCGCACAGGAAGCAGGCAACACACTTCTCCAGACCATTCTCATCGCGCTGCAGGACATGGGCGCCGCGGAAGCGATCCTGAAAGTGAGCACCCCGGTTGGGCCCCGGTCCGTCGGGGTAGTTTTCCACCTCGGTGGGCTGCAGCATCTCACGAAACGTGATGCTCATACCCTTGGCCACTCCCGCTATGTTTCGCACAATGGACATGGCTCAAGTATACGATGCCGGCGGCGATTCCCTTCAAATGTCCCAGGAACATGCAGTCATCTGCGTAGGCGGAATGCCAGTATGCTCCAGATAATTCCGCAGATTAGCTCGAAGCCGGAGAGCATCTGGGTGGTGGGCCGGGCGGCCTGGTGGAAATGCTGGAGAAAGACGAACCCCACCCAAAGAGATACGAGTCCGCCAATCATGAGCAGGAACAAGTTGGGGCGGTCTTCTCGCAGCTTGATGGCGAGCGCTATCTGAAAGAGTCCTGCTCCCAGGGCGTGAATCCCCGCAAGCAAGGCAAGGGATTGGGAGGTCAACATCAGGGAAATGCCGATGTAAATACCCAGGAGCACCGCGAAGCAACATTCAGCCAGGGCCAGCCACCAGAGATGCAGACGATGCTCATAGGCGAAACCGGCTGCGACCCCTAAGAGGAGGCCATTGCTTAAGACGAAAGAGCCGAGCAGAAGGCTTAGATAGACGAGGGTCACGGGATCGAAGAAAAAGATTCCCAAAAAACTGCTGGTAAGAAACAGGACGACGGCGAAGACGACGGCCAGGCCCCCGCGCACGGCGAAAATCCACCAACACAGTGTTAGTGGCTGCACCACTTCGAGATTATTCAGCGCTCGGGAATTCATGCGGCTTTGCCCAGGGCATATTGGGCCGGCCGATCAGGACGGCTTTGACGAAAGAAGAAGTAGATGATCACGCTCACCACCGCGGCATAAGCACACCACAGGGAAGTGAATTCATATCGCTTTACCAGCATTACGGTGAGGAGACCGATCAGGTTGAGCCCTCCCAAGAGCACCAGGGTACGGAAACCAGAAAAGAACAGCGCCCCGCAGGTCGCAGTCACGTAGAGGACTGCAACCACAGTGGTGGTGGTTATCTGGTTGATGTAGACGATGCCGTGACCGGCTGCGGATACGTGCAGGGGATAAGCGATCAGCCCCCACAGCAAGTAAATCGTCAGCCCGGCACCCAGGAGTGAAAAATCAAGCATTCTCCGCTGCCGGCCCCCGGCTGGCTCTATCAGCAGCACGCTCAGCGGCAACAGAAAGGGGAGCAGGCCCTGGGCATACAAGATGTAGGCTGCCGCAGCGTCATGGGTCACGATGGGCGGAAGCCGGCCATCCAGGCCCAGCCAGACAAACCCCTCGGTGAACTGATGCAGCGCGAAGAGGAGTGGCATGGCGGCAAAGAGCAGCTCGCGCCGATGCTTGACTTCAGTCAGCGTCACCACTCCGATGGCACCCAGTACGGCGCTCCCGATAAAGTTCGCGCTAGCTGAGAAGCACACGAGCCCCCTCCACAAACGAATCATACGTTAGCATCGTGGCTTCCTTCCCTGCCCTGTGGGGTATCATTTGTTGCGGCCGCTGCTTGCGTGTCCGCGACCCAGGAGCAACGACTGAATGCTTGCAGAACACCACACCCGGAAGAGATTTTTCCTCGCATTCCTGCTTTTCCTTCTTAGCGCCATCTCTTTTCTCGACCGTACAAATATTTCCATCGCGGGCCTGCAGATCAGCTCAGAGTACGGCCTGGGCAACCAGCACCTGGGTTGGATCTTCAGCGCATTTCTCATTGGCTACGCCGGCTTTCAGGTTCCCGCGGGGTGGCTGGCCTCGCGCTTTGGTCCACGGCTGGTGATTGCTCTGGGGGTAGTGTGGTGGGGTGTTGCCACCGCGGTCACCACGCTGATACCCGCCGGCATCTCCCAGGCGGTAGTGCTGCTGATCGCGATTCGGTTCACGCTGGGCGCCGGCGAAGCTGTGATTTACCCGGCGGCTAACCAGTTCGTCGCCCGCTGGGTACCGGAGCACGAACGCGGGGTTATCAATGGACTCATCTTCGCTGGAGTAGGTGCAGGCAGCGGCCTCACCCCTCCACTGCTGGCATGGTTCATCCTCCATCACGGATGGCGCTCCGCATTCTGGTTCAGCGCCGTCATTGGAGTGATAGCGGGAGCGGTGTGGTGGTGGTTCGCACGGGACACCCCGGAAGAAGACCCCAAGGTGTCTCCTTCGGAGCTGAAGACCATTCGCGAGGGCATCGCCGAGACTACCCCTGATGCTGACGGTTCCGCTCCGGTGGTCATCTCGTGGTCGGCCATCTTGCGCCGCCGCGATCTGCTGGCACTGGTCGTCAGCTACTTCGGTTTCGGTTACACCGCCTGGATCTTCTTCAGCTGGTTCTTCCTTTACATGGCGCAGGTGCGGGGTTTCAATCTCAAGACCAGCGCGATGTTCTCCATGCTCCCCTTTCTGTCCATGACCGTCGGCTGCCTGGGGGGCGGCGTCCTCAGTGACCGCCTTACTCGCATCTACGGGTTGCGTGTCGGGCGTTGCGGATTGGCTGCGGTCGCGTTCCTGTTTACCGCTGTCTTCCTGGTGCTGGGGTCGAGAGTGCAGAGCCCGCAGCTTGCCGGGGTCATCCTGGCGGGCGGAGCCGGCGCGTTGTATGTCTCGCAAAGTTCGTTCTGGTCGGTGTCGGCGGACATTGCCGGGCGCAGTTCGGGCGTCTTCTCGAGCATGGTCAACATGGGAGCGCAGATTGGGGGCGCCGTGACCGCATCGCTCACACCGTGGGTGGCGCAGCGTTTCGGTTGGACCACTTCCTTCGCGATCGCTGCCGCACTCGCCGTGCTTGGGGCCGGGCTCTGGATGACGGTGCATCCTGAGCGCCCGTTGAGCGCATGATGAGCCGATTGCTGCAAAGTGCGCTGGTAGGGCTGGTTTTGGCGGCATCTGCATTCGCCGCGGACGTGCGGACGCCGACACAGGAAGGCATCGTGTATGGGGTGGCCGACGGCCAGCAGTTGACCATGGACTACTACGCGCCCAAGGGCGCTGGGCCGCATCCGATCGCCATCATCATTCATGGAGGCGGCTATCAACGGGGCAATAGCAAGAGCGGGAGCGAAGCCTACTGCGCTGATTTTCTGGCGCCGGCAGGGTACGCGGTCTTCTCTATCAACTATCGCCTGGCGCCGAAATATCCCTATCCCTATATGGTGTATGACGTGGAACGGGCGATTCGTTTCCTGCGCCATAATGCGAGCCGTTGGGATGGGCAAGCGAATCGTATCGCTCTGGTCGGTGGGTCGGCGGGCGGCTTTCTGAGCAACATGGTGGGACTCTTGAATTTGCCGGGCGATCCGTCAGCGGCCGATGCGGTGGATCGCGAGAGCGCCCAGGTGCAGGCCGTGGTGACGCTGTTTGCGCAGAGCAGTTTTGCCACCGTGCCGCTGAATGCGGATGTGCATGCTCTGCTTGATCCGTTGATCAAGGAAAAGGGCGAGGCGGAGGCACTGAAGGAGGCGTCTCCTATCACCTATGTGCACAAAGGGGATCCGCCGTTTCTGCAGATCCTTGGCGATAAGGATGAGTACATCCCCTTCAGCGAGGCGACCAATCTGGATGCGGCGCTGCGTAAGGTTGGGGTGTCGAGCGAGATCATTCGTATTCCTGGGGGGATGCATGGAACCGGCGGCTGGTATAAGCTGCCGGGCGTGCCCGACTGGGAGGTGCAAATGACCGAGTGGCTCAACCGTACGCTGGGTCATCAGGGTCCGGTGGGTGAAGGGGTTCGCAAACGGGAACCGGTGGTCGCACACCGGCATAGTTGCTGGTCTAGAGCAGTGGGATCCCACATCTCGCGAAAAACGAGCGAGATGTGGGGCACCCGTCGTTTGTTGCAAATGGGAAGCCGCACATCGAGAGCTGCTGATCCCACTCAAGCCCACAGAAGGCTTGAATGGGGCACCCGTCTAGAGTTTGTGCATGAGCGCTACAGGCCGGGATGGCGCATGCGCACGGCGTACAGGGAGTGGTCGCTGAGCAGGTAGAGGGTGCGGCGGTCTTTGCCTCCGAAGAGGATGTCGTGCGGACGCTCGGGAACGTCGATGCTGCCCAGCGGCTTACCCGCGGGGGAGTAAGCAAAGATCTGGCCGGCGGCTAGATAGACGTTGCCGTCGGCGTCCTGGGCCAGGCTTTCTCCACCCTGCTCCACAAACGTGGTGATCTGCGATAACGAGCCATCGGTATTGAGCAGACCGCGATAGGTGCGCTGCTCGGCTTCGTTGGTGGCGTAGAAGGGTTTGCCTTCCGTTCCTTTCACTAAACCATAGGCTTCGAGGACTGGGCGCCCATTTGGTGCCGAAGTAGGGCTCGCCCTGCACGATTGGAGCGTTGGTGGGGATGAAGAGACTCCCGTCGGGGGAAACGAACTGATAGGTCGTGCGCGTGCCCAGGCCCTTCTCGAACATCTGTTGCAGCGATGTATACGTATAGGGCTGGGTGGCGGACAGAGTGTCTGCGAAGTCACCATTGAACCAGTAGTCGACCGGCAACGCAGGAGTAAGACCGGGCCGTTCGGCGGCGGGCTCGAGCGGCAGGAGCGTGAGCTTCGCTTCGGGATCCGCGGAGTTCGGATTCAAGGAGTAAGCGGTGAGTTCCTTGCCGCCGGAAGAAACAACGATGAGGTCACCTGCCTTATCGAAGACGAGATTGACGGGATCGAGCGGAGCATCACTCACCACCACGGCTTGTTGTGACTCCGGCGACCAGCGGTAGATGCGCTGAAAGTGCGCGTCGACAAAGTAGAGCTGGCCAGCTGCATCGATGGCGGCGCCGGAGATATTGAAGAAGCCGGTGGCGAGGCGCTGCACCTGAGCGCCTTTCTCGATCAGGTTGGCATCGTCCGCGCGGGGCGCGGGTATGGGCTTGTCGTCGTTGATATCAAGATAGGCAAACTCACGGTCACGCACCTGGGTGTGCAGCGTCTGATCGACGATGGCGTCCTCAAAGGGCACCTTGTTGGAACGCACTGCCTGACGGCAGACGCCAGCGGCATCGCAAAAGCCGATGGAGCTGTTGGCATCCACATGCACATTGCGGAAGTGGATGTTGGTGGAGTCCGCCACTCGCACCGCGTAGGGGAAGGGCTTCTCCATGTGGGTGACGCGATAGCCGTGATAGTTGGCGATGGTGAGGTTGCTGGAGTGATCTATTTCGAGTGAGGACGCATTCTGGCTTTCGCCGCTCTCTTCTTCTGTCTGCAATGCGTAGAGCTGCCAGTTGGAAACATTCTTCAACTTGAACTCCGCACGGACATGGTGTTCGCTGGAGATCTCATACACGAAGCCGGGGATGGTGGTGTTCGAAATCAGCATGCCGGCCTGGGCGAAGGTGTCGGGCGTCCAGATATTGGCGAAGGTGCCGCCGCCTCCATCGACCCAAAGGCTGGGATATTGCGAGTCCCACGGACGATGAGGATTGGGATCGGCACTGTGGGTAGCGTTGTAGGGGTTCATGCGCGTGCCGTCCGG
The DNA here is from genome assembly GCA_963785315.1 of uncultured Acidobacteriaceae bacterium. Taxonomy (GTDB): domain Bacteria; phylum Acidobacteriota; class Terriglobia; order Terriglobales; family Acidobacteriaceae; genus PALSA-350. The sequence continues at coordinate 728,502 of CAWAUX010000014.1, forward strand.
GTTGTTGGTGCCGTGGCCGCCCAGGAAGCGGACGTCGTCCACGAGCGAGTCCTTGCCGGAGCGCCAGAGAAGAGCGGTAGCGCGGGGGTTGAAACCGCCGGTAAAGATGCCGAGACCGGTGATGATGTTGGCTCCGCCGGCAGGCGCGAGCAAGAGCGGCTTGGGGGCGCCGGGGCCTTCAAACCCAGGGGTTTCGTCGGCGAGATCGAATTGCGTGGTGCTGGGGTGCAGGCCGATCAGGACGGTGCCGGGGCGAAGGGTGAGCGTGTCGTGCAGCAGGTAGCGCCCGCTGGGGAAATAAAGTACCGGGTGCTCATCAATGGCCTTCTGCAGCGCCAGCGTGTCGTCGGTTTGGTTATCGCCTTTGACGCCGAGGGTGGAGACATTCACCCAGGTGCTGGGGGCAGGCAGCGGAGCTGATGGCAGGCGGTGTGGGGGACGGCATAGCGGCGAGGCGGTGAGGACTCGTAGCGCGTCTCGAAGGCCGCCTTCGCACCCGGATACGCCAGCCCGAGGCCGTGGGAAAAAACGCTGACGTGATACGTATCCGCAACTTGTTTGAATTCGCGGCCGCTCTCGCGCAGCTTGGCGAAGATGGGTACGTGGCTACAGACAATGTTCTCAAAATTGATTTCGGTCATGCGGCTGGCATCGTTGCTGATGACAACGGCGGGCCCGGTGATGTTCTCGAAGCGGCTGTCCTTGATCCAAAGCTGATCGGAGTAGTGGGGATCGATCGAGACGGCGCTGGGAACGTTGCGGAACTCATCGTGGACCAGGGTGAGGCCGGCTTCGTTCTCGCGGATCGCTGCTTCCCGCTGGCCGTCAAAGGTGGAATCGATCAGCGTGAACTGCCAGGCTGGGGAAGGCTTGCGCGCCATGATGCCGAACTGGCCGCCGTGGAAGTGGAGATCCTCGGCCTCGTTGGCGACTTCATGCAGGCCGGCGAATCCAGAGCCGATGTTGAAATCGATGTGACTGAGAAAAGCGTGCTGTGCGGCGTGGAAGCGAATAGCGACCGCGCCGGCGTTGCCGGGGCCGATCTCGAAGTCGACGTTGCTGATGGCGGAGTAGAAGGTGCCAGGGTTGGCGTCGGGAACCGCACGGCTGGGCGGCGGTACCACGCCGCGCGGCGTCGGCGGCGGATGGTACAAGGATCGAGTTCCCGCGGCTTGCGGCCGGGGCCGGGCTCCGGCGAAAAAGAACATGTAGGCGATACCGTCCTGGTATCCGGGCGTGTTTTCGCCCAGCACGAAGACGGGCCGTTCTGCTCCGTACCCAATGACGCGCACGCCCGGCCAGAGATAGATGGTACGGCTGATGCGGTAGCGTCCCTGAGGAACGAAGACGATGCCTTCCCCTTTGCTGGCCTGCAGTTTGTCGATCGCTGCCTGAATCGGTGCGCTATCGTCTGCCTGGCCGTCCGCCGTGGGCATGGAATTCATCGGCCGTGAGATAGACGGCAGCCGGATCGTCCAGCCGCACTGGATAGGTGGAAGCCGCGAAGCAGGGCGCGGTGCAGAGAAACGACGTGAGCAGCAACAACAAAGGTTTCATGGGGTCAGCCTTGCGAACGAATATTGGACTGATGCTATGGTGTGCCAATGCGAGGGAATTAGATAGAAGACTGTTCGACGATGCAACAAGTTTCAAAGGACAGAGTAACAAGAAAGACAGGTACCGCATTGCGGTATCCCACTTTTCCTTTGACAATGATGCAATCAGTTATCTATAAAGTTACCCGCTCCCCTTACTAGGTAAAAGACGCTGGTACCGGCAAGGGTTTGTGTCTAATGAAGCCGCAGTGTTTGCGGCGATCGCTTACCGGGATCTTCGCTACAAGCATGCACAAGATCACCGACGTGAAGCGCAGGATAGTGTGCGGAGGAGCAGCACACGGTCTAACCGGGAAACAACCAAAGGGGGAACGTAACAATGTCAGATTCCAATGGATGGAAATTTAATCGCCGTGGCGTGCTTAAGTCTTCGATGGCCGTGCTGGGCGGCAGCTTTCTCAGCCGTTACAGCCTGGAAAAAGCCGCGGCTGAACAAGCGCCGGCAATCAAGAACGTGAACCTGAACTCCAGCCCCTCGACGCTGAAGATTACCGACATGCGCTACGCGATCATCGTGAAGCCTGGTCCCAGCCCATGCCCCATCATTCGCATCGACACCAACCAGGGCGTGTATGGTTTGGGTGAAGTGCGCGATGCGGCAGGCTTTCAATACGCGATGGTGCTGAAGAGCCGCATTCTCGGAGAGAACCCGTTGAACGTTGACTTTCTCTTTCAGAAGATCCAGCAGTTTGGCGGTATCTCTCGCCAGGCAGGTGGTGTGGCCGCGGTTGAGATGGCTCTGTGGGACATTGCGGGCAAGGTCTACAACTGTCCGGTGTACCAGATGCTTGGCGGGCAGTGGCGCGACAAGATCCGCATCTATGCCGATACAACAGAGTCAGATGACCCGAAGGTGTACGGAGCAGCGGGCCAAGGAACGCGTGGCCATGGGTCTTACGTGGATGAAGATGGACCTGGGAATCAATGTGCTCGAGGGGATGCCGGGCATGGTGATGGAGCCGGCGGGTCAGAGCAAGTGGGAGCTGCGCAATCAGCCTCATCCGTTTATGGCTACCGAGGTGACCGATAAAGGCATCGACAGGCTTTGCGAATATGTCGCTGCGGTGCGGGAAAACATCGGCTACGACATGCCTTTGTCGATGGATCACCTGGGCCATATCGGGGTGAAGTCGGTGATCAAGCTGGGCAAGGCGTATGAGAAGTACAACCTGGAGTGGATCGAGGATGTGATTCCGTGGTACTACACGGATCTGCTGAAGGAGATCACCGATGCCAGCCCCACGCCGACGATTACCGGCGAGGATATTTATGAGGTAGCGGACTTCCAGAAGCTCTGCAGCGTGCACGCGGTGGACAAGATTCATCCGGATCTTGCAACGTCGGGCGGCATTCTGCGCACGCATAAGATCGGTGACATGGCGTTTGAGTATGGCGTGCCCATGGCGATGCACTTTGCGGGCACTCCGGTAAGTTGCATGGCGAACGTGCATTGCGCGGCCGCTACCCGCAACTTCCTGGCGCTGGAGAATCATTCGCTGGATGTGCCGTGGTGGCAGGATCTGGTCAATGGGCTGGATAAGCCGATGATCAACAAGGGGTTCATTAAGGTTCCGGATACTCCGGGGTTGGGGGTTACGCTGAATGATGAGGTCTGCAAGCAACATCTGAAGCCGGGTACAGGGTATTTTGAGCCTACGCCGATGTGGGATGAGCCTCAGTCTCAGCGACGACGCTACTTTCAGCTAGGGAGTACTCAGCAAGGACGAGGGCGCGATACCTGGCAGGTATCGCGCCTTTTTTTCTATTGGAGTTTGTTAGGGATCGAGTGGAACTGCAGGTCCCTCGGCTTCCTCCGGGTTTAGTGCCGCGCCTACGGCGCTCAGATCATCTTCGGAATTGATCCCCAGCCCTCCCGGGCTGGGCTCACGTTTTGGCGACCGGCCCTCCGGGCCTCGTATCCATCACGATTTTTACCGTTTCATTTCTTTCTCAACTTGCCATAGGCAAGTTGGGTCCTTCCACGGCACGCCCCACGGCAAGCCGGGGCGTACGGCGGGACAGGCGGGATGACAATGTTTAGGGTCACCGCACATCTTTAACTCTGTGAGAGTGGATGGAAGGACTGACACCATAAGCATCCCTTCGTCCTATTCGTCGGTTACGCAGCCCAGGGCGGCGCTCTTTACGCAGCGGATGTACTTGGCTAATGTGCCTCGCTCCGCTTTGTAGGGTGGCATGGTCCAGGCCTTGCGCCGCGTGGCTAGTTCTTCGTCCGAGAGCGCGACGGAGATTTCGTTCTTGCTGGCATCGATGGTGATGACATCGCCCGTGCGCACGAGCGCAATGGGGCCGCCTTCCTGGGCTTCCGGCGTGACGTGGCCTACGATGAAGCCGTGGGAGCCGCCGGAGAAGCGGCCGTCGGTCATCAAGGCTACGTCTTTTCCCAGACCCGCTCCCATGATTGCCGAGGTCGGGGTCAACATCTCGGGCATGCCCGGACCACCCTTGGGACCTTCGTAACGAATGACAAGGACCTGGCCTTTGGCTATCTTGCCTTCCTCCAGGGCTTTGACCATCAGCTCTTCGGAATCGAAGACGTTGGCGGGACCGGAAAAACGGAGACCTTCCTTGCCTGTGATTTTTGCCACCGCGCCTTCAGGGGCCAGGTTGCCTCTGAGTATCTGCAGGTGACTGCTCGGCTTGAGCGGATTGGAAACCGGGCGCACGATCTGCTGACCGGCGCGCAGGCCGGGTAGATCCTTCACATTCTCCGCCAGCGTCTTGCCGGTCACGGTGACACAGTCGCCGTGCAGCATCCCCTCGGCAAGCAGCATCTTCAATACCCCAGGGAGGCCGCCGACGGATTGCAGGTCTTCCATCACGTAAGCACCGCTGGGTTTGAAATCGGCCAGCAGCGGGGTCTTGTTGCTGATCTTCTGGAAATCGTCAATGGTGAGAGGCACGTTCACGGAACGCGCCATGGCAATCAGATGAAGCACAGCGTTGGTGGAACCACCCAGGGCTGCAACTATCACCATTGCGTTTTCGAAGGCCTCGCGGGTCATGATGTCGCGGGGCTTCAAATCGAGCTCGAGCAGATTCAGAACGGCGGCGCCGGCGCGGAAACATTCGTCGAGCTTGAGGGGATCTTCCGCCGGCGTCGATGAGCTGTAGGGGAGGCTCATGCCCAGGGTCTCGATGGCGGACGCCATGGTGTTCGCGGTATACATTCCGCCGCACGCGCCAGCTCCGGGACAGGAGTGGCGCACGATTTCCTGGCGCTGCTCCTCGGTGATGGTGTGGGTGATGAATTGGCCGTAACTCTGGAAGGCGGAGATGATGTCCAGCTTCTGGTTGCCCAGATGACCGGCGCGGATGGTGCCGCCGTAGACCATCAGGCTGGGCCGGTTCAGACGGCCCATCGCGATCAGGCATCCGGGCATGTTCTTGTCGCAACCAGGAATGGAGACGTTGGCGTCGTACCACTGGGCGGCCATCACGGTTTCGATGGAGTCGGCGATCAGGTCGCGGGATTGCAGCGAATAGCTCATGCCGTCGGTGCCCATGGAGATTCCGTCGCTTACCCCGATGGTGTTGAAGCGCAGGCCAACCATGCCGGCGGCGGCGACTCCTTCCTTCACCTTTTCGGCCAGATGCAGAAGATGCATGTTGCAGGGATTGCCTTCATACCAGACGCTGGCAATTCCCACCTGCGGCTTGGCCATATCCTGCTCACGCAGGCCGGTCGCATAGAGCATGGCCTGGGATGCCCCTTGAGACTTGGGCTGTGTAATCTGAGAGCTGTACTTGTTCAGTTTGGTCGATTTACTCATAACGATCAGTGTATCGTCTGTTTTCCGGTCGCGGGGGCGCCTGAAATGCAATCAACGGTGTGGTGGCAGTACGGCGTTCTTTACGAGGTGTATCCGCGGTCCTTCCAGGACGCTAACGGCGATGGCATCGGCGATCTTCAGGGCATCCTGCAGCGGCTGGATTACCTGGCCGGGCTGGGCATCAAGGGGGTATGGATTGCGCCGTTCTACCCCTCGCCCATGGCCGATTTCGGCTACGACATCGCCGACTACTGCAATGTCGACCCCATCTTCGGGACCCTGGCGGACTTCGACCAATTGCTTCGGGCTATCCATGAACGCGGCCTCAAGCTGATTCTCGATTTCGTGCCGAATCACACCTCCGACCAGCATCCCTGGTTCCTGGAGAGCCGTTCGTCCCTCACCAATGCCAAGCGGGACTGGTACCTTTGGCGCGATCCTGCTCCCGACGGCGGGCCGCCCAACAACTGGCTGAGCAACTTCGGCGGTTCGGCATGGACCAGGGATGGCAGCCAGTACTACTACCACTCGTTTCTGAAGCAGCAGCCGGATGTGAACTGGCGCAATCCGGAACTGCGGGAAGCGATGTTCAACGTGCTTCGCTTCTGGCTGGACCGCGGCGTCGACGGATTCCGCGTGGACGTGATGTGGATGCTGATCAAGGACGATCAGTTTCGCGATAACCCGATCAATCCCGCGAGCGCGCCGGATGCACCTGCGTCCCTGCGCCTGCTCCCCGTCTACAACACCAACCGGCCCGAGGTGCATACGATCGTGGCGGAGATGCGGGCGGTGCTGGATTCTTATGGGGACCGTTTGCTCATCGGAGAGATTTATCTTCCCTTCGATCAGCTGGCGACCTACTACGGGCAGGATCTCAAGGGGGCGCAACTCCCGTTCAACTTTCATCTGATCCAGTGCCCGTGGAGCGCGGAGGCCATTGCCCAGGTGATTACGGAGTACGAGGCGGCGTTGCCGGTGGGCGCGTGGCCGAACTGGGTGATGGGGAACCATGACCAATCGCGGATTGCTACGCGCATCGGTAGCGCACAGGCGCGCATCGCGGCCATGTTGCTGCTTACCCTCCGGGGCACGCCTACGATGTATTACGGCGATGAAATCGGCATGACCGATGGATTGATTCCCGCCGCAGAGGTACAGGATCCGGCGGAAAAGAATGAGCCGGGGAAGGGCCTGGGACGGGACCCGGAGCGGACGCCCATGCAGTGGGATAGCTCGCGCTTCGCGGGATTCACCACGGGGACTCCCTGGCTTCGGCTGGGGGCCGATCATGCGACGGTCAATGTGGCCACGCTATCTGGCCAGAGCGGGTCGGTGCTGAGCCTGTATCGCACCCTGATCGCGCTGCGCAACGGGAATGCGGCCTTGAACAGCGGGCGGATCGAAGGGGTCGCCAGCAAGGGGCACGTTCTGAGTTACGAGAGAGTTGATGATGAGCAAGGTTTTGCCATCGTGCTCAATTTCAATCAGAGCGGTCAGGAGGCTGCGATCGCCGCCGGCCGTATCGTCGCCTCGACTCACATGGATCGTGGTGGAGAGGTGGTCGAGTCGAAGGTCTCGCTTCGGCCGTTCGAAGGAGTGGTCATCAGGCTCGCCGTAGCAGGGGCTAAATAGGGAGCAGAAAAGTGCTATTTGGATCGGAAGGTTTCCCTCAGCGGCACTTTTTCTGGAAGCTGTAAAGCCGTGACTACCGTGGTCTAGATCAATGGTAAAAACGCCTATGTCTATTCTCAACTCCATCCGCGTGGTCGAACTTACCGAGGCTCTGGCCGGGCCTTATTGCGCCATGATGCTGGGGGACTTCGGCGCCGACGTGATCAAGGTCGAGCGTAGGCAGACCGGAGACCAGTCGCGAAGCTGGGGACCTCCGTTTGTGGGCAGTGAGTCCGCTTATTTTTTGGCTACCAATCGCAATAAGCGCTCGCTCTCGCTCGACTACGATCAGCCGCTGGGGGCTGCGATTCTGCATCGGCTGCTGGCTACGGCAGATGTCTTCCTTATCAACCAGCGAAGCCGTGCTTCTCTCGAACGCCGTGGCTTCGATCCGGAAACCATTTGCGCACGTTACCCACGGCTGGTTTATTGCGCGATCTCCGGTTATGGACACTCCGGCCCCAAGTCAGGCCTGCCGGGCTACGACATCATCGCGCAGGCCCAGGCGGGAATCATGAGCTTTACCGGTGAGCCGAAGGGTGAGCCGGTTCGTTATCCCATCGCGATCGCGGATATGGTCTGCGGTCTCTACTCCGCTCTAGGAATTCTTGCTGCCCTACTGGCGCGGGAGAAAACCGGGACTGGACAGGCGCTGGATATGGCGCTCTTCGATTCGCAACTGACATTGCTCATCAATGCGGGCAGCAGCTATCTGAATGCCGGCGAATCTCCACAGCGCTGGGGAAATGCCCATCCCAGCATCGTTCCCTACCAGGTGTTTCGCGGCGGAGACGGGCGGCATTTTGTCGCCGCGATCGGCACCGATGCGCTGTGGCATCGGTTTCTTCGCGTCATCGATGCGACGGAGACGTTGGGGGCTGACCCACGCTTTCGCAACAATGCGCTGCGTACGGAACATCGGCTGGCGTTGATTCCTGCACTCTGCACCGTCTTCGAGAAAGCCCCGGCGAGCGAGTGGCTGGGGCGGCTCAATGCGGAGGATATCCCCGCGTCTGCTATCCATACGGTGGGCGAAGCGTTAAACGATCCGCAGGCACTGGCGCGAGGATTGATCGTGGAGATCAAGCACCCGACCCTCGATGTGGTGCGCAGTATCGCCAACCCGGTGCGGTTTTCGTCCACGCCGGTGTTGTACCGGCTCCCCCCACCACTGCTGGGCGAGCATAGCGTTGAGATTCTGCAGAGTCTTGACTACTCCAGCGAGGAAATTGTCGCCGCAATGCGTGAACACGCTATCTGAGAACTGCAATCCTCGACGGTCAAAGAATGCGTGTCTAGTGCTGTGGTATCCCACTCAAGCCAAAAGCGGCTTGAATGGGGCACCCAGCATTGATCGCAGGGAAAGAACTGCAGATCCCTCGGCGCCGCTCGAGTCACGGGCGCCGTCGCCTACAAGGGCACTGTTTTCGCTGGAGAGGTTATCATTAAGTAACAATTCGCTCGAGCGCGTTGGTTGATAGACAACACGTTTGCTCACAGTTTCTTCGTCGCTCCTCATGGTGGCGGCTTTCGACGGAAAACACCCACCTGGAGAGATTCACATGAAGGTTTTCGCGAAACTGTTTCTCTTTTTTCTATTTTCTGCCTCGATTCTTTGCGCGCAATCGTCACTCACCTCTTTGCGCGGAACAGTGACGGATACTAGTGGCGCGGCGGTTCCTGGTTCCCTGGTCACCATCGAGAACAAAACCGCCGCATACCACGCCGAGCGCACTGCGGATGGCACCGGGAGCTACCAGTTTTTGCAGCTTCCTCCCGGAACGTATTCCATCACGGCCACCAGCAGCGGCTTCGCCGCGCAGACGGTTGTCGCAGAGCTGTTGGTAAACCAGCCGGCGACCGTCAACCTTACGCTCTCGGTGCAGGCGGCGACCGTCACCATGAACGTAAGCGGTGGGTCGGAGACACTCAATACCACCGATGCATCGCTGGGTAACGCGGTGAACAACGCAACCATCGAGGCGCTGCCGATGGAAGGCCGCAATGTGCCCGACTTGCTAAGCCTGCAACCCGGAGTGCTCTACCTGGGACACAACATCAACCAGAATTTCGATAGCCGCAGCGGAGCCGTGGCCGGTTCGCGCTCTGACCAGGGCAATGTCACCCTCGATGGCGTCGACAACAACGACCAGGTGAATGGATACGCCTTTACCGGGGTTCTGCGTTCAACGCTGGATTCGGTGGATGAGTTTCGTGTCACCACCACCAACGCCAACGCAGATGAAGGCCGCTCCTCGGGTGCACAGGTAAGCCTCGTCACCCGAAGCGGAAGCAATCAACTGCACGGCAGCTTGTACGAATACAACCGCAACACCCTCACCGCGGCCAACAACTGGTTCAACAAACAGGCGCAGGCCGCCGCCGGAGAACCTAATATTGCGGGCAAGCTTATCCGCAACACCTTTGGCGCCGCATTGGGCGGTCCGGTCAAAAAGGATAAGCTCTTCTACTTCCTCAACTACGAAGGACAGCGCACAGCTGAGAACCAGCAGGAGACGTCTATTGTCCCAACCGCTTCCTATGCCGCCGGCAATGTGTCGTATACCAGCAACGGACAAAACGTTACCCTGACGCGGGCCCAGATTGCCACTATGGATCCGAATTGCCACGGAACCGGCACTTGCCCTTGGGGACCAGGCGTGGATCCCTACGCTTTGCAAACTTTGGCGCAATACCCCTTGAATAACGGATTTGTCACCGGCGATGGTTTGAATACCGGCTCCTTTACATGGTCAGCGCCCAATCCCACGGCGCTGAATACATATATCGCCAAGATCGATTACGTTTTTTCTGACCGCAATCGGATGTTTGTGCGCGGCAACCTGCAGAACGATAGTGAGCTTTATGTTCCGCTGTTTCCAGGCCAGCCGGCAAGCAACAAGCACACCGACAATACCAAGGGGATCGCGGCGGGAGACACGTGGTCGCTTACCAACAACCTGGTCAACAGCCTGCACTACGGTTACGTGCGCCAGGGCTACGCTGACCGTGGCATCGGGCAAGGATCGTACGTCAACTTCAGCTTCGAGAGCGGCGTGTTGAGTAATCCCACGGCCACGACCCGTAGCACGATTGTCCAGGTGCCTTCGCACAACTTCATCGACGACCTCTCCTGGAGCAAGGGCAAACACACGATCGAGGTGGGGGCTAATTATCGGCTGATCCACAGCAATCTCAATAGCGACGCTCTTTCCTACGATTCGGCAGCCATGATCGGGTTCGATGTGAGCGGCTCCGGTTTTGCAGGCACGGGTCAGAGCTTCGACCCGGATGCTTTTGGTTTTCCCAAGGTCGATGGCACCTTCGCCAACTCTTACAATTTCGCCATCGCCAACCTTGCCGGGATCATCTCCCAGGTCACCAACCAGTACAACTACAAGGTCTCTGCCGATGGAAGTACTGGCACGCTCTATGGGCAGGGCGCCTTCGTGCCTCACAGCTACAAGGCCAACGAGTTTGAATACTATGTGCAGGATGCCTGGCGCGTTACGCCCCGGCTGACGTTGACTTTTGGCCTGCGGCACACGCTGTTACAGGCTCCATACGAGGTACATGGACAGCAGGTACAGACCACGGTCAGTCTGCATGACTGGTTTGAGACGCGCGCGGCCAAGGCCGCTGTGGGCGTGGTCGATCAGCCAACTCTGTCCTTTGCTCCCTCGGGCCAGGCGCGGGGTTTGAAGCCTTACTGGGACATGGAGAAGAACAACATTGCGCCGCGTTTCGCGGTCGCCTTTGCTCCTGATTCTTCTACGTCGATCCGCGCGGGCTTCGGCATGTACTACAGCCACTTCGGCGAAGGCATCGTTAATTCCTTTTCGCAGTATGGATCCTATGGCTTGCAGGGCGAGAAGCAGACCCCGAACGACGCGCTGACTCCGGATGACGCTCCGCGCTACACGGGACCGCATAATATTCCCAACGTAAACGGGGCTATTCCTACTTCCATCAGCTACCCATACACGCCGTCGACCGACCCGTTCACGACTGGTTTTGAAACTGCGATTGGGCTCGACGACAAGCTCAAGACGCCTTACACGCTGGCAGCAGATTTCTCCGTACAACATGAGCTGCGCGGGGGCTTTACCCTCGAAGCGGCGTACGTTGGCCGCTTTGGCCGCCACCTGTTGCAGCAGATGGACCTGGCCGAACCGCTCGATCTGGTCGATCCGGTTTCCGGGCAGGATTTTTATAATGCGGCGACGACTCTGACCAAGGAATTTTATGCCGGCGCAACGACCGTGCAGCCGGTGGCGTACTTCGAGGATCTGTTCCCCGACGCGGCGAACCAGGGTGCGGATGGTTCAGGAAAAATCGGGAATACCGCTACGCAGAATATCTACAACAACCTGATCAGCGTGTATCCGGTGAATGCCTCCTACGTTCAGTACAGCCTGGATGTTCTTTGCAGCCCGGGATGTGGCGGTAAAAGCGGACGCTTCTACAATCCGCAGTTCAATTCCCTCTTCAGCTGGGTGTCGAATGGCACGAGCAATTACAACGCCGGCCAGGTGGTGCTTCGCCATGCCATGAGCCACAGTCTGCAAATGGACTTCAGCTATACGTTTTCGAAATCGATGGATCTGGGCTCCGATACGGAACGTTCTTGCGTGCAGTGCGGGGCCAACGCGGAGTCCACTTTCAGTTGGATTGTGAATGCGTTTCGGCCGGCGGAGAATTATGGTGTTTCGGACTTCGATACCACACACCTCATCACGGCGGATTGGGTTTACCTCTTGCCTGTAGGCCGGGGACAGAAGTTTTTTCAGGATCCCCATCCTGTGGTCGATGCCCTGGTGAGCGGCTGGCAGCTTTCCGGCCTGGCACGGTGGACCAGCGGTCTTCCCTTCACGGTGCAGGCGGGTAACGGCTGGGAGGTGGATTGGTCGCAGGAGAGTGCGGTGGTCAAGACCGCGCCGGTCAAGATGCATAAGCATCTCAACCCCGAAGGGTCTCCTGAGGTGTTCGCCAATCCTTCCGCGGTGCTGGGGGGATTGCCGTCGGGACCGCCTATTCGCAATCCGCTGCCGGGTGAGGCGGGGAGCCGCAACGCGTTCCGCGGAGATGGGTATTTCGGTATTGATTCGGGGCTGTCGAAGGCGTGGAAGGTTTACCGGGAACAGACGCTGAAGTTCACTTGGGAGGTTTTCAATGTGACTAACTCGGTGCGGTTTGACGTTAATCCACTGACGTCTCTGCAGAACCAGACGTCGAGTGGGGAGTTTGGGGTGTATGGGGCGGTGCTGACGCAACCGCGTATTCAGCAGTTTTCATTGCGGTATAGTTTTTAGCAAATCATCCTAGATTTCTGTCATCTTCCCTTTACAGGATCGTCCCGTCGAGTGGAACCGCAGGTCCCTCCACTGCGCTTCGCTCCGGCCGGGATGACAAGGGTAGGGTGGTCTTATTAGGAGCCGTTGGGGCGGGTGGACACAGAACTGGAGGTCCCTCGGCTTCGCTCCCACGGCAGGGGTGGGCGCTTCCGTGGGAAACCGGTGGTAGGAAAGAAAGAGGCGTCGAGTGCTGTGGTATCCCACTCAAGCCAAAACCGGGCTTGAATGGGGCACCCAGCCTTTGTTGCCGGTGAAGGAGGGCTATAGGCGGTGCCGGTAGTGTGTAAGGATCAAGGATATGGGTATAGAGCTGGTTGACCGTGATGTGCTGCTGGTGATCGACGTACAGAATGACTTCTGTGATGGTGGCGCCCTCGCGGTGCCCGGCGGCCAGGAAGTGGTGCCCGTGATCCATCGCGTCGCCTCGCTCTTTCGCCACTTGATCATGACCCAGGATTGGCATCCACCGGATCATCATTCCTTTGCTTCGCATCATCCCGGACGGGTTCCGTTTGACACCATTGCGACGGCCCACGGCGAGCAGGTGCTGTGGCCTGACCATTGCGTGCAAGGAAGCATGGGGGCGGCTTTCTATACGCACCTGCAACCGGACAATGCAGAGCTGATCCTGCGCAAGGGGTTCCGCGCGGACATCGACTCCTATTCGGCTTTTCGGGAGAACGATCGCATCACCCGCACCGGGCTTACCGGCTATCTGCGGGAACGCGGATTGGGACGAATCTTTCTCGCCGGCCTGGCCTATGACTTCTGCGTGCGTCACTCGGCCATCGATAGCATGCAGGCCGGCTTCGAGACTTATGTGATAGAGGATGCGTGCAGGGCTATTGGCGTAGGAGACTCGGTCGCTGCCACCAATCATGTCTTCCATGAAGCCGGCGTGCGCCGCGTCACCAGCGAGATGCTGGGCGCGTGAGTCTTACTCTGCGCGGGGTGCTCTTAGCTCAGCTTTCGCTGGCGCTGATTCCGCTGCACGCGCAGGATAGCAAAGTGGTCCCGAGACTCGAGGAAAGCCAACAGATTCCCGGCCCACGATGCCACTTCGTTCCCGATGAAGATACCGCCCGAGCCCGGTTCTGCACCCCGGCCGAGATCGTGGAGTGGCTGGCGGATATCGAGCACTGGCGCGGCGAAGTTCGCTTACGCATGGGCTACGAGTCGAGCCAATACGATCGGCCGGAACTGCTGTGGACGCAGACCAGCTTTATCCAGCCGCAGATGATGATGCACGATCGCTATTTCTACGATCCGGCGGAACGCAAATACACCGTCGACCGCTATCTGGATGACGTTGACGCCCGCTATGGGGGCATCGATAGCGTGCTGCTTTGGCATACGTATCCCAACCTGGGCATCGACAATCGCAATCAGTTTGATTTCTTTCGTGATCTTCCCGGCGGCGTTACCGGCTTGAGGGCGATGATCGATCGCTTTCATCAGCGGGGCGTGCGGGTGTTATTCCCAGTGATGATGTGGGACCAGGGAACGCGCGACGAGGGCATCTCCGACCAGGTGGCGATCGCCAAGGAACTGGCCGCCGTGGGCGCCGACGGCATCAATGGAGATACCCTCTTTGGCATTTCCCGCTCCTTCCGTATTGCGGCGGATCAGACCGGTCATGCGCTCGCGCTGGAACCGGAGGAGGGGCCGATCAGCGACGAAATGCTGGTCTACAACAACATGAGCTGGGGGGAGGATTGGAAGGATGAGTTTCTGCCTCCGGTAAGCCGGGACAAGTGGCTGGAGACCCGCCACATGGTGAATGTTTGCCATCGTGAAGCGCATGAGCGCAACGACGATTTACAGCAAGCCTTCTTCAACGGGATTGGCTATGTTTCCTGGGAAAATGTCTGGGGGTGGTGGAACGGGATTGTGCCCCGGGACGGCGAAGCACTGCGCCGCTGCGCTGCGATCGAGCGGGCGCTGGGGAAGCAGCTCAGCAGCCCGGAGTGGGAGCCCTACACCCACACAGAGCAATTTGGGATCTTCGCCAGCAAGTGGCCGGGTGCGCACGCGGTTGCGTGGACCCTGGTCAATCGCAATCATTACCCTGTCTCCGGACGGCAGTTGGTCACCAAGCCAATGCCTGGCGCGCACTTTTATGATCTGTGGCACGGCTCGGAGTTGACCGCGGAGTCGACGGGTTCCTCCGCCACGCTTTCTTTTGCCATCGAGGCGGATGGCTTCGGCGCAGTTCTTGAAACGGACACTCCGTTGACAAAGCCCATGCTCGACCTGCTGCAACAAATGCAGCAGGCGAAGCCGCTGGAAAGCTATTCCGCGAGCTGGCAGACCCTGCCGCAAACCATGGTGCTGACGGCTCCAGCCCGTGGCTCCGGGACGACCGCAGCGAATATGATCTCGATCCCCGCGGGCGACTATGTTTTTCGCGTGGCCGGTCTGGAGATCGAGGGCAACAACGAAGAAGGGGTCGATGTGCAATATCCCTGGGAGTCTTCCGCGCGCCGCTTTCATACGCAGCAAATGCATATCGCGCCTTTCCGTATCGATCGCTACCCGGTGAGCAATGCGGAGTTCAAGGAATTTATGACGGCTACCTCTTATCATCCGGCGGACGATCATAACTTCCTGCGTGATTGGAAGGATGGTACGTATCCTGCCGGCTGGGCAAAAAAGCCGGTCACCTGGGTCTCGATCGAAGATGCCCGTGCTTACGCGAAATGGGCGGGCAAACGCCTGCCCCATGAATGGGAGTGGCAATATGCCGCGCAAGGCCAGGACAACCGGACTTATCCGTGGGGTAATGCCTGGAATCCGGCAGTGGTGCCGACGGCCAGTACCGGCCGCGAGATCGACCCGCCCAGCGATTCTGACACGCACCCTGCAGGGGGCAGCCCTTTCGGGGTGATGGATCTGGTGGGCAACGTGTGGCAGTGGACGGATGAATACTGCGACGCGCACACCTGTGCGGCCATTCTGAAAGGGGGCAGTCATTATCAGCCCCAAGGGTCGCGCTGGTATTTTCCGCAAGCCTATCGGCTTTCGGAGCACGGGAAGTATTTGCTGATGGCGCCTAGTCTGGACCGCTCGGCCACGGTGGGATTCCGGTGCGTGCAAAACGATTTAGAATGACATGATCCCTGGAGGAACCATGCTTGAAGTTGTGTGTGTGATCGGTGGAGCGCTTATCGTGTTCGTCTCGCTGACGCTGTGGGCAAGCGGCGGCCAGTTCAAGAGCGAGAACGACCACTAGGTTGCAGTTTCGGGATTGACCTTGCAGATGGGCGGATCAGGAAACTACGGGCAGCTTAACGGTGAATTCGGTTTTTCCGGGTACGGAGTCCAAGAGGATTTCTCCGCCGAATTTGTCCACCACGATATGGCGCACAATATCGAGGCCTAAACCGGTACCCTGGCCCGTGGGCTTGGTAGTAAAGAAGGGCTCAAAGATCAGCTTCTTGTTTTCGTCGGGGACGCCGGGACCGGCATCGGCGATGGTGATACCCACCCGGTCGCCCTCCACCCAGGTGCGTATGCTCACGACGCCCTTTTGCGGAGATGCGTCGATGGCATTGTCGAGCAGGTTGGTCCAGACCTGGCTTAGACCGATGCCACAGGTGGAAAGCGCCGGAAGAGTGGGGGCGAAGGATTTCTCCACAATCAGTTCTTTCTGGCGAAATTTGTGGCCCAGAATGACAAGGGTGCTTTGAATGCTGTCGTGGACATCGAGCTGATGGCGCTGGGGCTTGTCCTCGTAGGCGTACTTCTTGACCGCTCCGACCAGATCGGTCACCCGGGAAACGCTTTCTTCAATGGTTCCAACAAGCTGGACGCTGGAGGTGAGGGCCTCCATCCAGTTCAGTGGATCGGATAGGGTGTTGCCGGGAAACTCGTGCTGGGCGCATTCCAGGGTTCGGGAATTGAAGCCGATGGCGGAGAGGGTCGCGGCCAGCTTCCAGGAATTTTCAATGCCGTGTGCCTCCAGCCAGGACGCCAACTCGTCTTCGGCGTCTGCCTGATCCATGGAACTCATGGCCGCAGGCTTTTGAGGCTGCAACGCCTGCTCTTGCAAAACGCGCAGGCACTCGGTCTGACCTTTGGTCATGGCTTCATCGTTAGCGCACATGCGCAGGCTGATCTGTTGCAGGCGGCTCAGGTTTTCTCGCATTTGCGAGGCTGCGCGCCGGGCGGCGGCACCAGGGTTGTTCAACTCGTGCATAAGGCCGGCGGCCATTGTGCCCAGAGAAATCAGTTTTTCGCGATGCAGCTCCTGGGACTGAAAGACCTGCAACCTGCGCGCCATGTTCCCCAAAACGCCAATACGCACCTGGGGGCAGGCAAACATCAGGTTCCAAAAAAGCTGCTCTTGCAGGTATACGACGGTGCTGGGCTTAAGCACGGTGACCACCGCTTCCGTGTCCTTACCCATGAGTAAGGGAAGCTCGCCAAAGGTCTCGCCCTCGCCCAGCTGGCCGATGAGTGTGAGTTCTCCATCGGTTTGACGCTTCTGCAGGCGAAGCTCGCCTTCGAGCACGACCCAGAAGCCTCGGCGGGTGCGGGTGATGTCCATCAGATCAGCACCCGCATCGGCATGAATCAACTCTACCGACTCAAGGCATCGAAGCTCCTGCAGCGAGATGCCGGCGAAGACCGGGACCTTCTGCAACTGGGTGAGGAGGCTGGCTGCCTCGACCTGCTCTACCTTCGAACTTTGCTGAACGTCTGTCATTGGCTTAGAAGCTCGCCAGGTACTGGTGGATAAATTGCACGGAAATCGACCCCTCGCCGACTGCTGACGCTACCCGCTTGACCGAACCGTGGCGCACATCGCCGGCTACAAATATGCCTGGGACACTGGTCTCGAGCAAGTACGGATCCCTGGGCTGGTTCCAATTCTTAGGCATTTTTCCGTCCACTTTCAGGTCAGAACCGGAGAGCAAGAAGCCGTTGGCGTCGCGCATGACGGCGTCCGGAAGCCAATCCGTATTGGGCGCCGCCCCGATAAAGATGAACAAACCACTTGCCGGCACGGTTTCCTCCTGGTCAGGCCCACATACCCGCAAACAGGACAAGCGGGTCTCACCCAAGGCTTCTACCACCTGACATCGCGTTTTGACCTCTATATTCGATGTACCAGCTATCTGATCGATTAAATATTTCGACATGCTGCTGGTAAGCGAATCGGCTCTAACCAGCATGGTTACCTTTTTGGCGTACTTGGAGAAGTACATAGCTGCCTGTCCGGCCGAGTTCGCCCCCCCAACAATGAAGATATTCTCGTCTTTACAGGCCTGGGCTTCGGTCATGGCCGCCCCGTAATAGACCCCCGCCCCGGTCAAACGCTCCACTCCCGGAGTGGTCAAGCGGCGGTAATAGACGCCTACGGCGATAAGACAAGCGTGGCAGGATACTTCCCGGCCATCGGCCAACTGCACGATGTTGTAGTTGTTGTCGATGCGGATGCCGGTCGCTTTCTGGGTCAGCAATTCGGCCCCGAACCGCGTGGCCTGGATCAGAGCCCGCCGGGCCAGGTCTTCGCCTCTCACTCCTTCGGGAAAGCCAAGGTAATTCTCGATCCTGGAACTGGAGCCTGCCTGTCCCCCCGGCGCTTCATCTTCGATCACCAAGGTGCGTAGCCCTTCCGATGCGCCATATACCGCCGCCGCCAATCCGGCTAAGCCGGCCCCGACGATTACCAGATCGTAGAACTCCTTGGTCGCCTGGGTGCGCAACCCGATCTTGGCTGCCAGTTCCATTTGGCCGGGCTGCACCAGGGAGGTGCCATCCCCAAAAAGGACCACCGGGAGCTTACGGTCATCCAGATGGAAACGGTTGAGCAGTTCCACGGCTTCGGTGTTCAGCTCGGGATCGAGCCAAACGTAGGGAACCTGGTTGCGGGAAAGGAAGTCCCGCACCTGGTGGTCGCGCAGGGTGTAGCGCGGCCCCACAACCCGTATACCTTCGAAGGGTGGCCTGTAACCCTCCTTCCAGGTCTCCAGCAAGTCGTTCAGCACCGGGTAGAGGCGCTCTTCGGGCGGATCCCAGGGCTTGGTCAGGTAGTAGTTGATTTTGGCCGTGTTGATGGCCTGAATGGCGGCCTCGGTGTCGGCGTAGGCGGTGAGGAGGGCACGCTTGGCGTCAGGGAAGTATTCCATGGCCTTGCCCAGGAACTCCACCCCGGACATTCCCGGCATTCGCTGGTCAGAAACGAACAGGGCGACGGTGTCTCCCCGTTTTTTTAGTTGGTCACATGTGTCGAGTGCCGCCTGGCCGGACGCCGCACGCTGAATGCGATAGTTCGCCCCGTATTGGCGGCGCAGATCCTGGACTACCATCTCCAGGACGCTTACGTCGTCGTCTACCGCGAGGATCACTGGCTTGCCCATGCTTCTTTAGTGTATTGAATGCGCGCCGGTTCGTCTTGTTTCGCACTGTTTTCGCTACACCCAAATCCAGTCACGACAGCAACTTGAGAGCGGGCCCCTGCCACTTTCGTGGGGTTTCATTTCCTGCCCAAGCCGCTAGGCTTGAGAACACCAGCAAGACAGATTCTCTGCGCTCGGTAGTGGAGAGAAAACGTACTAAAGGCGTCACAAAACAGGACAGTTTAGATCGAATGACGCCCGGTGGCCGATAGCGTGGGTATGCGGTTGCCTGATTAGTGGGGCAGTCCGCGTCGCACAGGCTGCGGCGGGGTTAAGGCAAGAAGATTGCGAAACGAAGCAACACGAGGCACAAGGCAGCACGATGAATAAAATTATCCTGGCTGACAACCAAGCAATCTTTCGCGCTGGCATTGCAAAGGTCCTGGCGAGCGAAGAGGACTTCCGCGTAGCCGCACAGTGTGCGGACCTGGAACGTCTGCTGCTCTCCGTCGATGCGTACCGCTCGTCGATCGTTCTGTTTGCTTCCGCGTTGAGGCCCGAATATCAGGATTTGATGTCGCATGTGAAGGCCGCAGGGAGCCGCGCTGTGGTGATCGCCGAGAACGGCGAACCGGCGCAGATTTTCACCGCTCACGATATCCGCGGAGTGGTGTATCGCAATACCACCGGCCAGGCGCTGGTGGAGTGCGTGCATCGCGTGATCAAGGGTTTCTCCTCGATTCAACGGCCGGCTGAAGCTATCGGCTCTGAGGAAGAGGATTCCGTGGGGGCGCGCGTTCGCGACCGGCTTACCCCGAAAGAGATGAAGATCGTGGCTCTGATTGTGCAGGGCTGCAAGAACAAAGAGATTGCGCTGCGACTGGGGACCACCGAACAGGTGATCAAGAACTATCTGCGCAGCGTGTATGACAAGACGGGGGTTTCGGATCGCCTGGAACTTGCCCTGTTTACCATTCATCATCGGATCCTGGCAGCGGCCGCGGCAGAGGCCGGCAACTCGGTCCAGATGCGCACGGCGTAGGCTCCCTGAAGCGTCTCACAAGCTGCGTAATGACTAACTGGACGAAGGGCACGGCTTCGGCCGTGCCCTTCTCAGTAAGCGCGAGAACCGGAAGACACAGCGGGTCCCTCTAATCGGCAAGGCCCGGAGGGCCGGTAGCCAAACTTCAGCCCAGCACGGGAGGGCTGGGGTATGGATCGGAACGATCTGAGCGCCGTAGGCGCGGCACTACTTACATTCGGGGTGCCGCGCCTCCGGCGCTCGGACGATGTTGCGGAATCGATGTCCCAGCCCTCCCGGGCTGGGCTGACGTTTGGCGGACGGCCCTCCGGGCCTTGCTGATTAGACAGCCGGAAAGCGCGGAAGCGCATCTCAGGGGCCGCTTTGAGGCACTGCTTCACGCCCCAGGGCGGACTTTTACTAAAGCCTCTACCCTCCTTGCCCTTCGTCAGAGGGTCTCTCGCCTCAAATCCAGTTCAAAATCCCGGCCTGGGCCGCTGTGTTACTGTTGCCTTAGACCATCCCGGGGCGCACTGCGTCCGGCCCTGGCCCAAGGAAAATGCCGCAACAGTCGAACCTGTTTTCGTCCAGTCCCCAAAACGGCTCGACCGTTCAAGAACGGCAACCCGCGCCTCAACGACCCTCCCGGGTTCCGCTCTGGCTGCGCCGGGTGGAGCTGTACCTTTACGTCGTCATCCGCATCTACATCGGCGTGATTGTACTGGTGCTTCCCTGGTACGCACCGTTGTGGGCAGACAATCAACTCATTAACTATTTTCCGCACGTCGCCACGTTTCTGATGTACGGCGCAGTGCGGGGGATGATCTCGGGTCTCGGCCTCCTGAACCTTTGGATCGCGGTTATGGAAGCTGTGCACTTCCGCGGATCCCACTCTTAAAGCATGAAGCATAAGACCGGCAAACCGCCCGACCTCCATCGCGCTCCCCTCTCCTACCAGAACCCTGCGTTTGTTAATAGCCCCGACGGGCGGCTGGTGCGCATCATCTCTGAATACTCCGAGCCGCTGGCGCGTTTTCGCCGCGAGCGTATTCAGGACACGATCGTGTTCTTCGGGTCTGCACGCTTTCGCGCTCACGAGGACGCCAGCCAGGAGCTCGACCTCGAACTTCTCGATAAACCCGGATCGGCTGCTGCAGCGCCGGACGCGGAGCAACCGGCGACCGAGGAAGAGATCGCCAAGGGAACAGCGAGCGAGCTGCGCCTCCGCCGAGCAGAAGCAGGCGTGGAAATGGCCCGCTATTACGAAGACGCCCGGCAGCTGGCCTCCCTGGTGACCAAATGGACGCAGACGCTGAAAGGGCGCCGCCACCGGTTCGTGGTTACCTCGGGCGGTGGGCCGGGGATCATGGAAGCCGCCAACCGCGGCGCCTACGAGGCCGGCGGCAAGTCCATCGGGCTCAACATCCGCTTGCCCTTCGAACAGGCGCCCAACCCCTACATCACGCCTTCCCTGAACTTCGAATTCCACTATTTCTTCATGCGCAAGTACTGGTTTGCGTACCTGGCCAAGGCCCTGGTTGTCTTTCCCGGTGGCTTTGGCACGCTGGACGAGATGTTTGAAGTGCTGACCCTGGTGCAGACGGAAAAGCTGGCCAAGAAGATCAGCATCGTGGTTTATGGTTCGGCTTATTGGAATAGCATCCTGAATCTGGATGTACTGGTGGAGAAAGGCGCAATTTCCGCCCAGGATCGCGCCCTGTTTCAAATGGCCGATACGCCGGAAGAGGCCTTTGAGATGCTTAAGGCAGACCTGACCCGGTACCACCTGGAACCGGAAGCGCGCCGCCAGGCGCCGCCGAATGTGGAAGAGGAGCCCCTCCTCAATCCCGACATCTCTGGTACCCGATAAGCGGGGAATCCGGTCACTTTCGTAGTGAAAACCGGTTGTCCAGCTTGGTTCCAGCGAATTTTCGATATCAATTCGCCTCCCAGTAACTCGCTGTTCATGGACTGCACTACATACTGGGCACATGAGAGCGATCACGCAGTTACTGTGTGGCAGCACGGGCCAGGGTGCGGTTGCTCCAACGTAGGGCACACGGATGGAGGAAGAGATGACAGGATCCCGTATCTCGTATCTCTGGAACAACAATCGCGCGGCCAAGGGCTTCGCTTCTGGTGTCTCGCTTCACAGTCATACCAACCGCTCCAAAGAAACACTCGACTTCATTGTCAAACTGGCCAACGAGCACCGCATCTTCAAGGGGATCATCGCCCGGGAGGAGAAGCGTTGCCGGCAAAACCATCGCCTGCAGGTGAACTTCGCCGCGAGTTACTGGACTCCGCCACTCACCCCGAGGCTGGCCTTTGATTTGGAGAGCCGGCAGATTGCGGAGCAGCTGCAGGTGCAGCCGCTGGTATCGATCACCGATCATGACGACATTCAGGCGCCGATGCTGCTGCGCACCGTGGCCAGCGCGCGCCACATCCCGGTTTCGGTGGAGTGGACGACGCCCTTCGGCAAGGACCAGGCTTTCCACCTTGGCATCCATAATCTGCCCAGCGCGTCGGGAGCTGAGTGGATGCGCCGATTCGAAGAATTCACCGCAAAACCTTCGGACGCGCGATTGACGGAAATGCTCTCCGCACTGCACGACCTTCCCAATGTACTCATCGTCTTCAATCACCCGCAGTGGGATCTGTACAAGATCGGCCAGGAGTTGCACCAACATCGAATGGAGGAGTTTCTCACCCAGAACAGCGGTTTCATTCACGCGTTGGAGCTGAATGGCCTGCGCAACTGGGAAGAGAATCGATTGGTGAAGCGGCTGGCCGCTCGTTGGAACAAATTGCTGATCTCCGGGGGCGACCGGCATGGACTGGAGCCGAACGCCAATGTGAACCTGACGCAAGCGACCAGCTTCAACGAGTTCGTGTATGAGATCCGCCGCGAGAATCGCAGCCACGTGCTCTTTATGCCGCAATACGCGGAGCCGTGGAAGCATCGCATCATGCGCTCCACCCTGGATGCCATTCGCGATTACCCCGACTTTCCCGAAGGATCGCGGCGTTGGGATGAGCGCGTCTATCACCCGGATGTGCACGGGGTGGATCGCCCCCTCACCCAACTTTGGCCTGACGGTGAGGCGCCGGCTTATATGCGCATGGTGATCCAGTTTGTTCGCATGCTGGGGAGCAACCCGGTCAGCAACAGTCTGCGGCTTGCCTGGGATGAGCCGCACGAGTTGCAATTTGCGCTGGGCGAGCAGGAAGCGTTTTAAAGCCGTTGGACGATCGGCAAAGTCTTCTCGCTACGCTCTCGCACGGATACACTCGCCCTATGCGCACGGCGGCCCCCAGGGTGGCGTACTTTCCCGATACGTTTTACGAGATCAATGGTGTGGCCCACACCAGCCGGCACTTTGAGGCCTTTGCGCAACGAAGAAATCTGCCTTTCTTTTGCCTGCATCCGGGCAAGAGGGATAGTGCGATACGCGAGCAACAGGTGGGGGAACTTACAACGCTTGAAATTCCCCGCGGCAGCGCGGTTTCTTTTCGTTTGGAAAAAGATCTCACCTTTGATCCCGCATTCCTGCGCCACAAGAAATTTCTTGAAGAACGGCTGCGTGCATTCCGGCCGGATATTGT
This sequence comes from uncultured Acidobacteriaceae bacterium, assembly GCA_963785315.1. Classification (GTDB taxonomy): domain Bacteria; phylum Acidobacteriota; class Terriglobia; order Terriglobales; family Acidobacteriaceae; genus PALSA-350. The sequence continues at coordinate 751,914 of CAWAUX010000014.1, forward strand.
CCACGTCACCGGACCGAGCGAGCCGGGGATTCTGGGCGTGTGGCTGGCGAGGAATCTGAAGGTTCCGCTGGTCGCCGCCTGGCATACCAATCTCCACGAATACGCGGCGCAGCGATCGGCATGGTTTCTGCACATGCTTCCGCGTAGCAAACGATCGGCCGCGGAAAAGAAAATTGAAGACTCCGCGCTGCTGGCTTGTGCCCGGTTTTACCGGATGGCGGAGGTTCTCTTTGCTCCCAATGTCGACTTATGCGGCCTGCTGGAGCAGTCGACCGGCCTCCACTGCGCCCTGATGCCTCGCGGGGTCGATACCATTGCCTTCTCGCCGGAACATCGCGACCGCAGCGGGACAGGAGAGCCGTTTGTGCTTGGGTTTTGCGGGCGGCTGTCGATTGAGAAGAATGTATTTTTGCTGGCGCGCATCCGGACGGAGTTGATCGCGCGCGGCGTGAGTGATTTTCGCTTTCTTATCGTGGGACATGGCAAAGAAGAGGGTTGGCTGCGGCAACACTTGCCGAATGCGGAGTTCACCGGGGTGCTTCGCGGCGCTGAGCTGGCGCGGGCTTACGCCAATATGGACCTCTTTGTGTTTCCTTCGCACACGGATACTTTCGGCAATGTTGTGCTGGAGGCTTTGGCGTCTGGCGTTCCGGCGATCGTCACGCCCGATGGTGGGCCGCGGTACATTGTGCAGGATGGAGAGACGGGTTCGATTGCTACTGACGACGGATTTTCGGCTGCGGTGGCCAAGCTTATTCTCGATCCGGCGCTTCATGCGCGGATGCGGATGGCGGCGCGGAGCTATGCGCTGTCAGCTTCGTGGGATTCGGTCTTCGAGGGTGTTTACAGCACGTATGAAGAGGTGCTCGCCAGGGATGGACGGTGAAATGTAGTGCTGTGGTATCCCACTCAAGCCAAAACCGGGCTTGAATGGGGCACCCAGCGACTAGAGTAAAAGCGAACCACAGATCCCGACCGGAGCGTAGCGGAGTGGAGGGATCTGCGGTTTCTTCTACTGAACTTGGCCGATGTAGACGCCGTAGGGCGGCAGTTTGATCGCGGTGAGCGCATCAGGCTCTGCACTTTCGGGGGTTATCAGGAGGGTCTTTAGCTGCTTGCCGGTCACGCCTTGCGGCGATAGATCGAACGCTGCGGTTTGCGGGTGCGGGGTGAAGTTGCAGACGACCAGGACGGATTGTCCATCCGCCGTTTTACGTAACCATGACAGAATGTTGTTGTCATCCACATTCAACATGGTTAAGGTTCCATCGTGCAGCGCTGGGTTCTCGCGCCGTAACTGTATCAGCCGCTGGTACCAGCTCAATAGCGAATCGTCCTCACGGGATTCTATGGCGACATTCACCGTTTTGGACGATGGGGGCACCGGTAGCCAGGGGGTGGCCGACGCCGGGGTAAAACCGGCGTTGGGGGAGCCGTCCCATTGCATCGGCGTTCGCTCGCCGTCACGGCCTTTTTCTGCCGGCCAACCGATCTTGCCGATGGGGTCCTTCACATCCTCGACGCGCGCCGGGGGCGTGGTCGTCATGCCCAGCTCCTCGCCGTAATACATCATGGCCGTGGAACGCGTAGCCAACAAGAGCGTCGCGATCACCCGCGCGATGTCCAGGTTGTGTTTTCCGTCGCCGTAACGATTCCAACTGCGGGCGTTGTCGTGATTGTCAAAGACAAAGAGGGGCTGGTCGTCATCGATATCGTGCTCTGCCTGGTCAATGCGGGTGCGGAAGACCCCCGCATCCATTTTGTTGAGGAAGCCCACTTGCATGTCCATGGGCAATTGCAGTTCGTCGTGGTCTGCACCGTACCACTTGCGCAGCTCCTCGATATTCGGCAAATAGGTTTCGCCGATCAGAACGCGGTCGCCTGGATAACTGTTCGTTACCTTGCGCAGATCACGCATTACCTGGTGGACCTGGGGCAAGTTGCTGGTCATCGCGTCGTCAAGATTCGGGTCGCCATAGGCATTGGTGCCAGGCAACACTTTCTCGTCCCGCAATTGCTCGTCTTCAAATAACGTGGGCACGGCATCCAGGCGGAAGCCGGACACTCCTTTGTTCAGCCAGAAGCGAAAGGCTCCAAAGACAGCCCGCTCAACCGCTGGGTTTCTCCAGTTCAGGTCGGGCTGCTCGGCATAGAACTTGTGGTAGTACCACTGTGACGTTTTGGGATCAAACTTCCATGCAGAATGGCCGAAAATCGATTGCCAGTTATTGGGGGGTTCTCCGGGACCTTTGCCGTCGCGCCATATATACCAGTCGCGCTTGGGGTTGGTCTTCGAGCTCTCGGACTCGATGAACCAGGGATGTTTGTCCGAGGTGTGGTTCATCACCATGTCCATGATGATGCGGATCTTCCGCTTTTTGGCTTCGGCCACGAGGCGGTCGAAATCTGCCATGGTGCCGTATTGGGGATCGATCGCTTCGTAGTTGGAGACGTCGTAGCCGAAATCTACCTGGGGCGAGGGATAGATGGGCGATAGCCAGATGGCGTCGACTCCCAGGCTCTGGAGATAGTCGAGCCGCTGGGTGATTCCGTTGAGGTCGCCGACACCGTCGCCGTTGGAATCCTGGAAGCTGCGGGGATAGATCTCGTAGATGACCGCATGTTTCCACCAGGGATCACGGTTTGGCGGCGTTTGCGCCGGGGCGCCGGCAAGGCTCAGGACAAGGCCGGCAAATACCACCAGATGAATTGCTATTTTGCGCACAGGCCAATTTACGCCTCATTTCTTTTTAAGGCGATCGAAATCCAAGCCGAAATGAGGGTCTGACTTTGTTCCATCAATCTTGAACGGCACCTCGGTGCCGGCGCCGTTTTTCTGGAAGAATTTATCGACGGACATCAACAATAGGCCTTTCCAGCCTCCAACCATCCGCGAGACCGTGGCTTGCATGTCGGCGGTTCCGGTGAAGTTGAATTTAGCGCCATCCAGGCTATAGACGCCGGCAAGCTTGATGCTTGCGCCGGGAATATCGAAATGCACGTTGGATAAATTCAGGCTCGCATCCGCGAGGTTGAAGTCGCCCCGCATCTGGGAGCGCACTAGCTGCATCTTCCCGTCCCTGGCTTGCTGGGTGGCCAGCTCCACCTGACCCTGGCTCCTGCAGGCTGAGTTGGTCAATGCGATTCTGGATTTTTTCGCTGCTGAAGCGCCCGTTGACGATGGCAAAGTTGCCTTGCAGCCGTAGCCTGTGGGCGACGTCTTGCGGTCCGGGCGGCAGGTCCACCTTGGTGTGCAGCTTGACCTGGCCTTGCATGACCGGCGGATCGGTGCGCACCGCAAGCCGCAGCAGATCTTCGATCCTGGCCTGGTCCATGTCTACATCGAGGTAGACGTGCCGTCCCGGCTCTGACTGGTCGCGGACCACGTATCCCCGTGCGGTCAGGAAGGAATGGAGAAACTGCGCCTTGACCGGCTGCAGGTAGGTGTTGCCGTCTGTGCCGTCCACAATGGCGTGGAACTCGGTGTGCAACGGGACCTTGTGCCCGCTGATCTTCACTTGGAAGTCCGGGGTGTCGGTCTTGCCGTCGACCACGATCTTGTCCAGAGTGCCCTGGTATTTTCCCTGGGAGGAGAGGATCCCGCCGATGCCCTTGAGGGTGCCCAGGTCAGCATCGCTGGAAGGAGTAGGTGCCGCCTACAGCGGTCTCTCCCGGCTGCGCTGCGTTCCAGGGGCCAAAGTAGCCCTGGCTCTCGATCTGACCCACCGGCTTGGGGTTGGTCAACCTGGCGGCGAAATCCATCGGCTGACCGGCGCCTATGGTGCGCAGCTTCAGGCTCTGGATGACAAATCGCTGCGGGAGCTTGCCCGGCTTGTCTGTGCCCAGGGAGAGCACGGTGTCGGTGCAGTCCAATCTCGCCGACAATGATGCTCACGTTGCTGCCTTTACGCCTGGCCGGTGTTCAGCTGGGGTAGCGCTTTGCGCTGGCTTTTAGGCGGCAGATTGATACGCAGTCCCTCTACCTCAACGTGACTGATGTGCATGGGTGAACGCACCAGGCTGCGATAGCCGGTGCGGAAGGCGAAGCGCCGCACCGAGAAGGTCGGCGTGGTGGAGTCGATGTTGTAGGGATAGATAGCGAGGTCTTTGCCCGAGACCTCGAAGCCGCGCAGGAGCGAAACGTCGAAGGCTCCCATTTCCACGCGGCTGTGGAAACGGGCGGAAAGGCTTTGCATCAAACGCGCCCGCAGGATTGGCTCCGCCCGGGAAAGAAGGATTTCGAACGTGGCTGCCGCGACCACAGCAATTACCAGGGCGCCAATCCCCACCCAGAACAGTGCCCTATGACTTCGACCCGCCACGACCTCGCCTTTCTCATCTTAGACGGCATGTAACATCGCACCGAGGAGGGAAGGTTGCGATGACCGTCCGGATTCTTGTCCTCTTGATGCTCCAGTTTGCTGGTCAGCAGATTTGGGCTCAGGCACTCCCGTCACCTTCGCTCACCATCGATGCCTACATTCACCAGGGATGGGATAGCCTCTCCCGCTCCATGTCTGAGTGCAAGACCCTGGTCGATCCCAAGGTCACCACTCCGCCGGTGCTTTATCTTCCCTTCGGCGCGCCCACGCCGCCGGAACTGCTGCGGCTGGGCTCGCAATGCAAGATCCAGATTGCCCACCTGCCCCATCGCATCGAGCACCTGGGCGATGTAAAGGAATCGGAGATTCCGCAGCCTGGGTTGCTGTACCTGCCCAACCGCTACGTGGTGCCGGGGGGACGGTTCAACGAGATGTTCGGCTGGGACAGCTACTTCATCATCTTAGGCCTGCTGCACGACGGCCGGGTGGATCTGGCCCGCGGTATGGTGGAGAACTTCTTCTACGAGATTGAGAATTATGGAGCGGTACTCAACGCCAACCGCACCTACTTTCTCACCCGCTCGCAGCCGCCGTTGTTGAGCTCCATGATTCGCGCCGTCTACGATGCGGCGATGTGCCCGCGACCGGTCGCCGGCCAATCGTCGCGCGGCAAAAGCAGTGGTTGGCCCGCGCCTACCCCTACGCCCGCCGCGATCACGATTTCTGGCTGAGTAGCATCCACCGCGCCGGGAATACCGGGTTGGCCCGGTATTTCGATATCGGCGAGGGACCGGTGCCGGATATCGCTGACCACAGCAGCTACTACATCGACGTGATCAACTGGCTGGTCGCTCATCCCGAGGTGCACACCAGCTACCTGATCGCGGCGCCGCAAAACCCCTCGCCGGCCGAGCAAGCGGTGCTCGACAAAACCAGTTGCGATCCGACCCATTCCGTCGTTTGCGGCCTGGCGTGGGCCCACGGCTACCGCCTTAGCCGCGACTTCTACAAGGGTGACCGCGCGGTGCGCGAGTCTGGTTTCGATATTTCTTTCCGGTTTGGTCCGTTCAGCGGTTCCACACACCATTACGCTGCCGTCGGCTTGAACAGCCTGCTCTACCACTACGAACGGGACCTGGCCGACTTTGCCGACATGACTGGCCAGGGGGCGCAGCGCGGGGAGTGGTTGAAAGAGGCTGACAGCCCGCCAGCAGGCGATCAACAAATACTTGTGGAACCCCGGCAAAGGGATGTTTTTCGACTACGACTTCACCACCGGACAGCAATCCAGCTACGTTTACGCGACGATCTTCTATCCTCTTTGGGCGGCCTGGCTACGAAGGAACAAGCCGCGGCCGTGGACAAGAATCTTGCGCTGCTCGACCGGCCCGGCGGCTTGGCCAGCAGTACCTACCAGAGCGGTCTGCAATGGGATTTGCCCTTTGGCTGGGCTCCCCTGAACTGGTTCGCGGCCGACGGCCTGTGGACGAATGGGTACATCAACGATGCTCGCCGGATTGCGGAACAGTTCACCCATACTGTCCGCACCAGTTTCGAAAAGGAAGGGACGATCCACGAGAAATACAATGTTGAGACCGGATCGTCGAATGTCGACGTGATCGCCGGTTATCAAAACGTGATTGGTTTCGGCTGGACGAATGCGGTCTATGTTGAGTTGGAGCACCTGCTAGAATCGACCACCCCAGGAAAGAAAAAGAATGACCCTTAATCACGTGCTGCCTCCCCCGGAGCGCCGCGCCTTTGGACAATCCCGGCGCAAGCAGGTGCGCCGTCAGGAGCAGAAGCGGTGGAGTGCGTCCGACCGCCAGACCGATCCCATCGACGCGCTGGCGGCCTCCTCCGTTGGGCGGGTGCCGTCGCTGCTGGCTATCAAGTGGCAGCGGATGGCGGCTTCTCCTTTCGGGTTTTTTCGCGGCGCCGTTCCGGTCATGGCCGCAGACCTGGCGGTGCTGCCCCATACCGGCATCTTTACCCAGCTATGCGGGGACGCTCATGTACGCAACCTGGGCGCCTTCGCTGCGCCCGATGGCCGGCTGGTCTTCGACATCAACGACTTCGACGAAACCATCCGCGGCCCGTTTGAGTGGGACGTGAAGCGGATGACCACTAGTATCATCCTGGCCGGCCGCGAAGCGGGTGGCAAGAGCAGTGCCTGTGGTGAGGCGGCGGGCATTTTGCTGCGAGGCTATCGCCGATCTATGCACGCCTTCGCGCGCATGCCGGTGATGGATGTAGCCCGCTATCAGGTACATCGGCTGCAGCGTGTTGTACCGCTTTCACAGGTGCTGCGCAAGGCCGAACGGGCAACGCCGCTGTACAACCAGACGCACCTGACCGAACTGCCCCCGGCGCACCTCAAAGGCGCAAAGAATGCGCCTCCGCCTCACCGCATTTTCGTCGAACAGAAGCCACTGCAATTCCGTCTAAAGAGTGCGAAGGCGGACCTCGTTCTCGAGTCGCTCAGCTTGTACCGCGAGAGTCTGGCTGCCTGAGCGCCAGCACTTCTTCGATCTGTACCGCCCGCTGGACGTTGCCTTCCGGGTGGTGGGTACAGGCAGCGTTGGGTTGCGAGATTACGTGGTCTATATGGAAGGCAATGGAAGCGACGATCCGCTCTTCCTGCAGATCAAGGAGGAGCCTAACTCGGCTTACGCCCCGTACCTGGGAGAAATGGGGGCGCCGCAACACCAGGGCCACCGCGTGGTCCAGGGCCAGCGTTCGATGCAGTTCCAGTCCGACCTCCTTCTCGGCTGGACCACGATCAACAGTCGCCATTACCTGGTAAGACAGTTGAATGACCACAAGGGGTCAATCGCGATCGAAGATCTCAAGGGCGAGGGACTGAACCAATATGCTGAGATTTGCGGCGAATTGCTGGCGCGCGGTCACGCACGCTCGGGCGATGCGATTGCGCTTTCCGGATACATTGGGACTTCGGATCGATTTATTGATGCCATCGCGGAGTTTGCCGTCGATTATGCCGACCAGACGGAGGCCGATTACAAGGAGTTTATGCGTTCCCGCTTCGCTCCACGTGGTGCGAGCAGGAAGGCTCCAGCGAAGAAGGCGGTCAAGCGCAAGCCTACGCGCAAGAAGCCGCCGGTGATCACGGAATCGGTTCCTCCGGCTTAGTGCCGCGCCTACGGCGCTCACGTCATCTTGAGATTGATCCCCAGCCCTTCCGGGCTGGGCTCACGTTTTGACGACCGGCCCTCCGGGCCGCATCCGCGGCGATTTTGCAGTGTCATTTTTCTCAACGTGCCATAGACACGTTGGCTTCTCCTAATGCGAAAAAAAAGCGCGTCGAGGGCTGTGGTATCCCACTCAAGCCAAAACCGGGCTTGAATGGGGCACCCAGCCTTCGTTACCGGTTAAGCAAGTCTACTGGTGGCGCAAGGCGCGGACCGGATCCACGCGGGATGCACGCCTTGCTGGGCCAAAGGCTGCCAGCAGTGCGATGAGGAGCAGCAACGCAGCGGCTCCGGCCAAGGTTAGCGGGTCGGAGGGCTTCAGTCCGTAGAGCATTGCGGTCAGAAAGCGCGCCAGCAGGAGGGAGCCACATACTCCCAACGTGACGCCTGCCAGCGCCATCCACGATGCCTCGCGTAGCACCATGCGAAGTACCTGGTCCGCTTGCGCTCCTAAGGCCATACGAATGCCGATTTCGCTTGTGCGCCGCGCTACCGTGTAGGCCATGATGCCGTAGATCCCAATGCAGGCCAACACCAGGGCCAGCAGGCCAAAGCCACTTGTTAATTGGGCGAAGATGCGTTCGCCGGACATCGTTGCCTTGATCTGTTCCGTCATGGTGCGCACATCGATCAAGGGCAAGTCCCGGTCCATCGACGCGACAACCGAGCGCGCCTGGCTCAATATGCTGCCCGGCTCCGCTTGGGTATGGATCTCAACTACCATGCGGCCCATCACAAGCGCTTGCGAGTACGGCAGGTAGAAAGTCGGTGGAGTCTCGCTGCGCAGATCCGCATATCGGGTGTCGGCGGCAATGCCGACGATCTCGACCGGTGCGTTCACTTCATCCGCATCGGCTTCAAAGGTATGGCCTATAGGGTTTTGGTTGGGAAAGAACTGCCGCGCCAGGGCGCGATTCACCACTGCGACCTTGGGCGAGGCAGCCGTATCGTGAACGTCGAAGGCGCGTCCCTGCAGAATTGGGATGCCCATCGTCGGAAAGAAATTCGCTCCCACGTGGTTGGTTTGCACGCGCACGGCTTCCGTATCCACTGGCCTGCCGGAGACATGAAAGGTTGATCCTGAATGCCCATCGCCAATGATTGCAATGTTGCTCATGCTCACCGAGCGGACACCAGGAATTGCCGCCAGCTTCTCCTCCAGTTGCTGGTAGAACACCATCATGTGCGCGTCGCTGTATCGGGTACGCGGCGGGTTCAGGCGAAAAAGAAGGATGTGGTCGGCGCGGAATCCGAGCGGGGTGTGATTTAGATTGGCCAGCGTGCGCACGAAAAGCCCGGCACCAATGAGCAAGATGGTTGAAAGGGCAATCTGAAAAATTACCAGCGCTTTGCCAAACCACATCCCGTGTCCGCCTGCGGTTGCGCGGTCTGCGTCGTTCAGTGCGGAGTTTCCATCGGAGCGTGTCGCCTGCCACGCGGGAACAATGCCGAAGAGGAGACCGGTCGCGAGCGAAAGTCCCGCGGTAAACGCCAGCACCGGCCAATCAAACTCTACTTGCGTCATGGCAGGCTGGGATGGAGATGCGAGCAAGCGCGGGATCCCATTTCGCCCCAGGTAGCCCAGCAGCAAACCGGCCACGCCGCCCATGCAGGAAAGCAGCAGGCTCTCCGTGAGCACCTGTCGCAGGATGTGCATCCTTCGCGCTCCCAGGGCGAGCCGCGTGCTCATCTCGCGCTGCCTGGTGGCCGCGCGCGCAAGCAGCAAATTCGCCAGGTTCACGCAGGCTAGCAATAGGACCAGACCGGCGAGCGCGAACAAGACATACAGCGATTTTGCGAACTTGCTTTGCAGATAGTCCAGTCCTCTCTCCCCGGGTTCCAGCCGGAGATGCAACTGATCCATCCCTTTGGCCCGCGGCAAGTCCGCCATCGCTTTCTGCCGCAAAACGAGATCGAGCGCCGCTTGCGCGCGCGCCTCAGGCACATCGGGACGCAAACGCGCCAGGATCAGCACCCACCAGGATTGCGGATTATTCAGCAGCGACGTACTGCCTGACTCCGTCTTTTGTTCACGGGGCACGAGCAGCGGCTGCATGGTCAAGGGCACAAAGATTTGCGTTTCCTGCCCCATCTGCAGGCCGGTGAATCTCGCTGGGCTTACTCCGACGACCGTGATGGGGACTCCATTGACGAAGATCGTTTTGCCCAGCACCGAGGTTGACCGGCCGAAGCGTTCCGCCCAATAGCCCTCGCTGATTACGGCTACCGGGCCCTTGCCAGGCGCCGCATCGTCGGCAGGCATCAGGGGGCGGCCAAGGATCGGCTCCACACCCAACGCGCTGAAGGCGTTACCGCTCACCATCTCGCCATCAATTAGCTCCGGGTTCCCATCGACGGTGACCGTCAGCGAAATCGGTTTGAAAGCGATCAGATCAGCGAAGACCTCGTTCTTTTTTCGCAGCTCTTCGAGTACCGGGTAGGAGAAGGCGGTGCTGCTCAGGCCGCCTTCCTCCGTTGCCCCAACATCGCCCCACACGGGAGGTACCGGCTGCTGGTGGCCGCTCACCCAAGTGAGCAGCCGCAGGTCCTGCGGGTTCTTTACCGGCAAGCTGTCGAGCAGCACTTTCTTGGCAATGGTGAAGATGGCGGTGTTGGCGCCGATCCCCAGCGCCAGCGAGACGACAGCGATGGTTGCCAAGGATGGGCTGCGGCGGAGCTGGCGTGCGGCGAAGCGCAGGTCTCGTCCGAAATTGGCGAGCGACATCATCGACCTCATCTCTCGCTGGCTTTGCTGCAACAGGGGAATATTGCCAAATTGCCGGCGTGCAGCGGAACGAGCTTCTTCCGGGCTCAGGCCACGGCGAATGCCTTGCTCGGTGAGCAAGTGGAGGTGCATTCGCATCTCCTCGTCGAAATCCTGGTCAGCCTTGCGCCGGCCAAAGAGGCCGCCAAGCCTGGCCGCAAAAACGCGCATCCTCATCCCTGGCCTTCCTGGCCCAATACACGGCCGATGACCCCGGAGATACGCTCCCAGTTTTCTGTCTCCACCGCCAACTGCTTCAACCCCCGCTTGGTGATGGTGTAGAACCTGGCCTTGCGGTTGTTCTCTGAGGCGCCCCACTCGGAAACGATCCATCCTTGTTGTTGCAGCCGCAGCAAGGAGGTATAGACGGTGCCTTCGTTCAACTTCAGCACCTCCTCGCTCAACTGCTCCAGGCGGCGGGCAATCCCAAATCCGTGCAGAGGGCCCAGCACATGGAGGGTCTTCAGGATCATCAAATCCAGCGTGCCTTGTAAGACTTCTGACCTTTCAGCGGCCACGGCGGCCTCCTTTGGATATTGCAAAGAAGGTAGCATTGCTCCCTTGGAATGTCCATAGGAGTAACTTCGGGCTTTTGCTGGGAGCAGTTAAGCAATGCGACAATGGGAGCAGCGCCTCGGCGCTGCTTTCTTATGCTCCAACTTTCTGCTGCTGGAAAACGGTTCGGCCCCCGCGTCTTGTTCGAGGATGCCAACTGGCTTATTACGCCCAATGAGCGCACGGCCCTGGTAGGCGCCAATGGCACCGGGAAATCCACTCTGCTTAAGGTGCTGGCAGGCGCCGAATCGCTCGACTACGGTACGTCGCAGCGCACGCGGGGCATGACCATCGGCTATCTTCCGCAGGAAGGTCTCGAACTTCGCGGACGGAGCGTTTTTGCGGAGTGCCTTTCGGTATTCGCCGAGTTGCGCGACATGGAGCAGGAACTCGAGACCCTTTCCACGCGCCTGGCGGAGTTCGACCCGGCAACGCCGGAATACGCCGCGGCCGCGGATCGCTTTTCTCATCTCGACTCCCACTTCCGCGCCCATAACGGCTACGCACTCGATGCGCAGGTGGGCTCGGTGCTCAGCGGGCTGGGTTTCAGCAAGCATGACTGGACGCGGCAGACGGAGGAATTTTCCGGCGGATGGCAGATGCGCATCGCGCTGGCCAAGCTGCTGCTGCAAAAGCCCAGCCTGTTGCTGCTGGACGAGCCGACCAATCACCTGGACCTGGAAACCCGCAATTGGCTGGAGGACTACCTCCACGGCTATCCCAATGGCTACATTCTTATCTCCCACGATCGCTATTTTCTCGACGTCACGGTCGATAAAACCATCGAGATATGGAACAAGGCGCTGCACGTTTACCACGGCAACTACGAAAAGTATTTGGTTCAGAAAGACGAGCGGCGAGCGCAACTGGCCGCGGCTTACAAAAACCAGCGCGAGCACATCGAGCATCTTGAAGCCTTCATCAGCCGCTTTCGCTATCAGGCCACCAAGGCCAAGCAAGTGCAGAGCCGCATCAAGGAGCTGGACAAGATCGTGCGCATCGAGATCCCGGTCGAAGAGCAGGCGATCCATTTCAGTTTCCCCCAGCCGCAGCCTTCCGGCCGCGCGGTAGTGGAAGTGTCGGACCTGGCCAAGAACTATGGCCCGAAACAGGTGCTCGAGGACGTGAGCTTTACCATCGACCGCGGCGACCGCATCGCGCTGGTAGGCGTGAACGGCGCAGGCAAGTCGACCCTGATCCGCATGCTGTCGGGTATGGAGCCGCCCTCGAGCGGCACGCTGCGCCTGGGCCACAATGTGACCGCGGAATATTTTGCCCAGGACCAGTACAAGGTGCTGGATGGCAATGCCCGCATGCTGGACGACATCAGCAACACCGCGCCGCGAGTGTCGACCACCGAGCTGCGCAGCCTGCTGGGCTGCTTCCTGTTCTCCGGGGACGATGTTTTCAAACCGCTGGGCGTGCTTTCAGGAGGAGAGCGGAACCGCTATGCCCTGGCGCGCATCCTGGTAAGCCCGGCGAATTTCTTGTTGCTGGATGAGCCCACCAACCACCTCGACCTGCGGGCCAAGGATGTGCTGCTCGAGGCCATCGCTGCGTTCAACGGAACCGTGGTCATGGTCTCGCATGATCGCTACTTCATCGATCGCCTCGCGACCCGCATCTTTGAAGTGGAGGGTGGACACGTGCACGTCTATCCCGGCAACTACGAAGACTATCTGCACCGGAAACAGATGGCGGAGGCACCGGGAAGCACGTCGAATGGCGCTGCGGCCGTGGAAGCACCGCCGGAGACGGTTAAGGTCGACGCGGCGGCGGCTAAGGGTCGACGGCTTAACCCTATCAAGCTGCGCCAAATGCAGGAGCGCTGTAGCTTTGTCGAAGAGGAGATACCGCGGGTGGAGAGCTCCATCGCCAGTGCGGAGGAATCGCTCGGGGTCTATGAGAGCGCAGAAGAAACACAGCGCGTGACCCAACTGCTGGAAAATTTGCGCAAACAGCACGCCTCGCTCACCGCTGAATGGGAAGAGCTGGTCACTCAACTGGAGCAGCAGGCGTAGCGTTACAAATTGGTTCCTGTTGCCATGGAAGTTGCAGGGGAACACAGACCGGATGCATTAGAGTAAAGCCAGCATCGATAACTACTGATGACAGGCTTGAGTACACCAACCCAACGTAAAGGCTTCGCTTCCCGCTCATCCGCATTTACCGTCAGCGCGGGTATTCTGCTAAGCCGGCTCCTTGGGCTGGTACGCGACCGGGTGTTTGCGCATTACTTCGGCAACTCAACTGCTGCGGATGCTTTTCGCGGCGCTTTCCGCATTCCCAACTTTCTGCAAACGCTGTTTGGCGAGGGTGTCCTCTCCGCTTCATTCATCCCCGTGTATGCCCGCCTGCGGGCGGAAGAGCGGCACGAGGAAGCCTCGCAGCTGGCCGAAGCGATCTTCGCCATTCTCTTTCTGATCGGTTCGCTGATCACGTTGGCCGGCGTCTTCGCTGCCCCCTGGCTGATCGACGCGATTGTGCCCGGCTTCCAGGGCGAGACGCGCCTGCTCGCCATCCAACTGGTGCAGATCCTGTTTCCCGGAGCCGCGCTGCTGGTTCTTTCGGCATGGTGCCTGGGGATCCTGAACAGTCACCGGAAATTCTTCCTCTCCTATACCGCGCCGGTGATCTGGAACGTGGCTATGATCGCCGCCCTGTTATGGAAGGGTGGACACGTAGGGGAGTCGCGGCTCGCCATTGTTATTTCCATCGCTTCGGTCATCGGCAGCGGCCTGCAGTTTGCAGTGCAGTTGCCGACGGTGATGGGGTTTTTGCGACCCTTGAATCTGCGGTTCGCATTCGGCAGCGAGCATGTGCGGACCGTGGTGCGAAACTTTTTCCCGGTGTTCCTGAGCCGCGGAGTGGTGCAGATTAGCGCCTATGTCGACTCGTTTTTGGCCAGCTATTTGCCGGTGGGCGCGGTCTCGGCCCTGGCTTACGCGCAGACGCTGAATACTCTGCCGGTGAGCTTGTTCGGTATGGCGATTTCTGCTGCCGAGTTGCCCGCTATGTCGAGTGCGTTGGGAACGCAGGAGGAAATCGGAGCCGCACTGCGGCGGCGGTTGGAGCTGGGGCTGCAGAATATCGCTTTTTTTGTGGTTCCTTCCGCGGTGGCTTTTCTGGTTCTCGGCGACGTGGTCGTTGCCACCATATATCGAGGAGGGCATTTCTCGGCCAACGATGTGAACTTCGTGTGGAGTGTGCTGGCGGGGTCGGCTGTCGGGCTTCTGGCTTCGACATCAGGGAGGCTGTATTCCTCTGCGTTCTATGCGTTGCGCGACACACGGACGCCGTTGAACTTCGCGATTATTCGCGTGGTGTTGACCGTGGTCATGGGTTATCTGTTCGCTCTGCCGCTCCCGAGGCTGCTGGGTATCGATCGCCACTGGGGCGTCGCGGGGCTCACGCTTTCAGCGGGAATCGCTGGGTGGGTGGAGTTTTCCTTGCTGCGACGTGCTCTTCAGGCACGCATCGGCGCCGTGGTGTTGCCGCCTTACCGGGTCTTGCGGCTTTGGGCTGGCGCACTGGTAGCGGCTGCTGTTGCTTATGGGGTCAAGCTGGTGCAGCCGTTCCATTATCCGCCTCTGATTGGGTTGTGCGTGCTTTCGACGTTTGGGGTGGGATATCTGTTGTTCACCAGGATGGTGGGGATTGCAGCCCCGGGTAGTTTGCGTCGATTGCTTGGTAGAGGATAAGGCGCTTCCATCCGGGATCGAATGCTGGTTCAGAGGATCGCAGATCCCTCTGGTTCCCTCACAAAGGACGGGTGGGATTCCACCGCTTTTTCCTCTGACTCTTGATTCATTCGATGGACTTAGCGGTCAACACCGGTGGAATCCCACATCTCGCGAAAAACGAGCGAGATATGGGGGGCAGGGGCCTTGGTGTGCAGTGCGATGAGGAAAGGCGCACTGCAGGTCCCTCGGCTGCGCTTCGACGGCACGCCGGGACAGGTCGCTACGCTGCTAATGACCGGTGGGGAGGCATGGTACCACCGCGATTCGCTTCCGCAGGGATGGGGGACACACCCATCCTTTGCTGAGGGAACCAGAGGGATCTGCGGTTCTCTTTTAACTTATGCCTAGCTTGTGCATGTAGTCGGCGTCGATTTTCAGGCCTTCCATGGGGGGTACGTTGTAGCCTTCCTGCTCGACGAAACAGTGCTTCACTACTCCGGCCTTGGCTGCTTCTTCGAAAATAGGACGGTAGTCGATCGAGCCCTGCCCTAGCTCAACGATCGTGGGCACATTCGTGACCGAGGAATCGGCGGTGATCCCCTTGAAATCCTTTACATGCAGCATGCTGATGCGGGTGGGATATTTGCGCAGATAGTCGATCGGGTTCGCCCCTCCGACTGTGACCCAGCCGCAATCCATCTCCATGGTGACGTGGGCGGGATCGGTCAGACGCAACAGCTCATCGTAAGGCACCACGCCGTCTATTTTGTGGAACTCCATGGTGTGGTTGTGATAGCCGAACTGCAGTCCGGCGGCACTTACTTTTGCGCCGATGACATTGAATTGCTCCGCATTCCAGCGCCAATCTTCAAGGTTGAAAGCGTTGGTCCTATCCTTCGGACTAAGATTCTTCACTCGCGAAGGGTCTTTGAAGCCGGGGAAAGAACAGATGATGTAATGGACACCCACCTCTTTGCTGAAGGCCAGAATCTCATCGAGCTGCTGATGCAAATTGTCTGAGGAGTAATGCGCGCTCACCAGGTGCAGGCCGGCGTTGCTCATGGCCTGCTTCACTTCCGCGGCGCTGTGATTGTAGTAACCGGCCGACTCTACCTCGCGAAAGCCTAGAGAGCCGATCTGCTTGAGCGTGCCGTCGTAATCCTTTGGCAAAAGCTCGCGGACCGAATAGAGCTGAAGCCCCAATGGCACATGCAATGTCTTGGCGTAAGACTTGCTGCTCTGCAGAAGCGCAGAACCATAGATGAGGGAAGCGGAACCGGCTTTAACAAAATCTCTCCGTGATTGTTTCACAATGACACCCTTTTCCTTTCGCTCTGCGCCTAGTTCGGCAGGCCGAATGCAATGATATTCGATCCCATGGTGACAGCGACATATTGCTGATGATCGAATAGGTAGGTCATCGGAGAAGAATGCGGCGACTGGCTGGTCTGGAAGCTCCAGAGTGGCTTGCCGGTCCTGGCGTCGGCGGCGGCAAAGGCACCGTCGTCCGCTCCGTACAAGACCACGCCCCCGGCGGTGCTGAGGACGCCCCCCATGCTCTCCGCGGAACCAGTCTGGGGAAGCTCCCACACGGCTTTGCCGGTTTGGATGTCGAAGGCGCGCAGGACTCGCCGGCCCTCGTCGGACGGGTCGGCGCCGAAAGAGCCGCCCATGTAGCCGTGCCCCAGCTGAAACGGCATATCAGTGCGGGTAAAGATGCCGCACTTGTCATTGGTCTGCACGTAGTAAAGCGAGGTCAGTGGATTCCAGGAGGCCGAATACCAGTTGGACGCGCCGTTCAGCCAGGGGCAGACGCGTGTGCCCTCATGGGTTGGTTCCTGGCCTGGAGCGACGATCGGCCGGCCTTCGGGGGTCAGGCCGGTGGCCCAGGTAAGCTTGGTGGTGTATTGCCGGCCGAGCAGAAACTTGCCATTGGTGCGGTCGAGCACATAGAAGAAGCCGTTGCGGTTTGCCTGCACCATCAGCTTGCGTGGTTTACCGTCCCACATGGCATCGATTAGCGAGGGCGGAGCCATGGCGTCATAGTCATGCACGTCGTGGGGCGTGAACTGGAAATACCACTTCAGCTTGCCCGTGCTGGGGTCGAGGGCTACCACCGAGTCGGTGTAGAGATTGTCGCCGAGCCGAGCGTCTCCAATCAGGTCATCGCCGGGATTGCCGACAGGCCAGTACAGGGTGTCAAGATCCTTATCGTAGGTTCCCGTCATCCAGGTGCCTCCGGATGGGTGATCGATCCCTGGTCCCTGCCAGGTCTCCGAGCCCGGCTCGCCGCGCTTGGGTACGGTCCAAAAGCGCCACAGCTCCTTGCCTGAAGACTGGTCGAATGCAGCCACAAAACCGCGCGCGCCTTCGTCTCCACCGGAGGTTCCGGAGATCACCATGGAGCCGACCACCAGCGGGGCGCCGGTCGCGTTGTAGTTGTTATGCCAGTCAGCTAAAGGCGTCTCCCAGGCAAGCGCACCGGTGATCCGGTTGAGCGCTATCAGGTGGGCGTTGTCAGTCACCATGAACACCCTGTCGCCGGCGACGGCCACGCCGCGATTGGCGCCGGAAACAGCGTTGCCGACGAGTCCCTGGGTGCGGGAGCGCTGGTAATGCCATATCTGGCGCCCACTGCCCGCGTCGAGCGCATAGCATTCGTTGACATAGGTCACGTACATGACCCCACCGAAAACGATGGGAGTGGCCTGCACGCTGCGGGTGTTAGGGAGGGTAAATATCCATTTTGGCTGTAATCGCGAAGCATTGGCGCTGGTGATCTGCGTGAGTTCGCTATAACGGCTGCCAGTCGTCTGGCCGTTGTAACTGGGCCAATCGGCCTGCGACGTTACTACCCTGTACTCACCGGAATCCATCTTGCGCAGAAGATAGAGCTGATGGTCGTCGCCCAGCAGCTGCATATCGTTTGCCGAGCTGTTTAACGCCGTACCCTGAAGGGTTTTTCCGCCTTCCAGGGTGACCGAGGCGCGGGCAGTGGCCGTGCCCCAAAAGGGCTTTAAAGTGCGCAAGAAGCTGATGAGGTTTGCCCGCTCCGGATCGACGACGTCGGGAAACGCCGGCATGCCAGAAGAGGGAAGGCCATTGTGCAATAGCTTTATCAGTTCGTCATCGGTGCGCAGCGGTACCCGCTCCACAATGGACGGCGCAAATTCGCCCCCCATACCGTTGGTGCCATGGCAGGGTGCGCACCGGGTGGCAAAGACCTGTTGACCTGCCGCCTGGGGGGAGCCCGGCGGCAGCTTGGCAGGGGGAGGAAACTGTGCCTGGGCGCCACCTGTCGATATAACCGCTAAAAGGCCGCTCAGGATCAGTTCTTACCGTTATCGCCACCCGTTGCTTTGCGATCCTACTCCGCATCGATCCCATCCCCCGCTTGTTGATTCTCTAGATTAATTTGTCTTGGCGACCCGCATGACAAATGTCAGCCATTCTTTTTGACAAAAGACACTACTGCCGGCGATCCGGCAACGAGAGTATGTGACTGGAAGCAACGGGACATTGCCAGGGTTCTATACGGTAGTATTTTTGCTAGCCGCGGCGTTCATCTTCCGCAAGCAGGAGGCCCAGGCCTAATCATGACGCCACACTCGCCCGAGCGCCGGAACCTTTCCGCGTTGTTTAGCAGTTGGCTGAGCAGTGACTGCCCTGACCCTGCGAATCAGCTCCCCCTGAGCAACTGGCGGCGTTGGATTAATTACGACCACACCATCTGGTTGGTCTTCCTGGGTTTCTGGTGTATCGAGCCTTACATGGAACACGCGTCGCGGGGTAGATGGCTCGGGTTGATTCTCGCTGTGGTTCTTTTCGTAGCTAGTTATATGTTCGCGTATAGCGGCCCGCGCAGGTTTCGTTGGGTAGGCGTGCTTGCCATGTTCATCATAGGCGTGGCGTACGTGCCGTTCAACCAGAGCGCGTGGGGAGCCTTTATCTATGTAGCGGTTTGCATCCCGGAGCTGACCGAATCGACAAATACGGTAATCAACCTTTTCCTTTTTCAATGCGGAGTGATCGCTATAGAGAGCTGGCTATTGAATTTCTCTGCATGGGTATGGAGTTTGGGCCTCTCTATGCCGCTGCTGTTTGGAATGAATCGCCTAAGGATGAAACAAAAGTGGCGCGCGGACGCTACGTTGCGCGTGGCGCAGGAGGAGATCGAACGCCTGGCAAAGACCGCCGAACGGGAGCGCATCGCTCGCGATATGCACGATATTCTTGGCCACTCTCTGTCGTTGATTGTGCTCAAGAGCGAGTTAGCAGGGCGCCTGCTTGCCAGCCAGCCTGCGCGTGCGGCGATTGAGATCGGGGAGGTTGAAACCGCCGCAAGGAAAGCTCTGGCTGAGGTGCGCAAGACAATTACCGGCTACCGCTCCGAGGGCTTTGCCTCGGAGCTCATCCGCGCAGCCGAGATATTGGAAACAGCGGGGGTGCGATTGAACAGGCCGGCGAAAGCGCCGTACCTAACACCGCGGCATGAGGCCACACTTTCATTGGTGCTGCGGGAGGCGGTCACTAATATTGTGCGCCACGCGGGCGCGAGTGAGTGCTCGATAGAAGTATTTACGGCGGAAGACCGCACGCAACTGGTGATCGCCGATGACGGGCGAGGTAACATTTGCCAGGAAGGGAACGGGTTGCGCGGCATGCGGGAGCGGGTGCGGGAACTGGGCGGCAGCCTCTCGCTGGACTCGAATCGCGGAACTCGCCTGCAGATTGAACTGCCCCAATTCAACGGAAGTGCAGAGGTCATTCAGCCGTGAGCAAACAGATTCGCGTCGTCCTGGCCGAGGATCAGGCGATGGTGCTGGGTGCACTGGCGGCGTTGCTTGAGATCGAGAAGGATATCGCCGTGGTGGCGCGGGCGCGCAATGGCCGTGAGGCCATGACGCTGGTGGCGCAGCACTCACCCGATGTGCTGGTGACCGATATTGAAATGCCGGAGATGAGCGGGCTGACACTGGCGGCGGAAGTGCATGCCCGGTATCCACGGGTGCACATCGTGATTCTTACTACCTTTGCCCGCGCGGGTTATTTGCGTCGCGCGATGGATGCAGGCGCGCAGGGATATATGCTCAAGGACCGCCCCGCGGCGGAGCTGGCAGACTGCGTGCGACGCGTGTGTAAGGGGCTGCGGGTGGTGGATCCTGAACTTGCGGCAGAGGCCTGGACACAGGAGCCTGACCCGTTGAGCGAACGGGAGCGGCAGATTTTGTGGCGGGCCGGTGAGGGTAAGTCGGGGGCAGAGATAGCGGTGGATCTTCACTTGTCCGAAGGCACGGTGAGGAATTATTTGTCAGAGGCGATTAATAAGCTCGGCGCGGCGAATCGCATCGAGGCGGCTCGGTTGGCCAGGAGTAAGGGGTGGTTGTGATACTCCCGCATACACGTGAACGTGAGCAGACTACGTCCCTTAATAACTTACCCAGGATGTTTTTTCGTCAATTTCAGCCGTCCCTTCAGACTAGGCATACTTACTTCTCCGAACCCAGGGCTGCAACTTTCAGACGATGACAGTTGTCATCTGATTCTTGTGACAAGGTGCACTGTTTTGTTCTTATGCCGGATGCGATTCTCGGCGTATGAATCGCTGGACTTGCATCTTCCTCTTTGCAGCACTGAGCATCGGCGGAGATTTGCTCGCACAAGACTGCGGCAACCTCAGCGGCACAGTGCTCGATCCTTCCGGCGCCGCGGTCGTTGGCGCAGAGGTCCATCTACAGGCGGCTACTCCGCAAGACACAACGACTGGGCCGCACGGCAGCTTCGTCTTGCATTGCGTTGGCAATGAGCCCTACCAGGTAACCGTCGACGCCAACGGATTTGCGGAGAGCCGGGTGAACGGCCGCGGCCTCGCGAACATTACCGTTCATCTGCGCATCGCGGATGTTCACACCGAGGTCGAGGTCGGAGAAAACAGCGGCGTGTCCGTCGATACGGACCACGGCGCAGGCACACATACGCTGACGGCCCAAGACCTGCAGGGCATGGCCGATGATCCGGATGATTTCAAGCGCCAGTTGCAGGTGCTTGCCGCCAGCAGTGGTGGGGCTCCCGGACAGGCCATCATTACCGTCGATGGATTCCAGAACAGCAGTTCCCTGCCCCCGAAATCCTCCATCGCTTCCATTCGCGTAAACCCGGACATGTTCTCGTCGGAATATGATCGCCCGCCGTACCAGGGTGGCCGAGTCGAGATATTCACCAAACCTGGCCGCGATTCGCTGCACGGAGCCCTCTTCTTTACCGACAGTGAATCCGGACTGAATGCCACCGATCCCTTTGCGGTGAGTGCCACACCGGCGGGCAAGCGGCGCTATGGATTTGAATTCGGCGGTCCCATTCGCAAGCAGAAGAGCGATTTCTTTCTCGCCCTGGAGAGACGCGACATTAACGAGTTCAACGTGGTGAACGCGGTTGTGCTCAATAGCCAAGGCGAGGAGACACCGCTGAGTGAAAATGTTCCGGCACCGCAGCGCCTGTGGATCGGCAGCGCGCGCACCGATTGGCAGTTGAACGCCAAGAATATGCTGGCGGCCACGTACTCCACGAACATGAACAACTCCGACAACGTGGGGAGCGGCGGCCTGGTGCTGCAGGAGGCAGGCTACGGCAGCACCGTGAATGAGCAGGATCTGCGGCTGACCGATATCTTCACCCTCAGCCCTACCCTTCTGCACGAGACCCACATCGGCTTCACCTGGAAGAACACCACGGATGTACCACTCTCGACTGCGTCCAGCCTGCAAGTGGCCGGCGCTTTTACGGGAGGGGGCGCCACGGCCGGCCATCTGCAGAATCGCGAGCGCGATCTGGAAATAGATGACGACATCCTGTGGACCCATCACAAGCACTCGGTGAAGATTGGCGTTGCTTCGCTGGGCATCCTGGTTCACGACGTCGATCCGGATACGTTCAACGGAGCCTTTGTCTTCGGAGGCGGCCTGGTTTCGGTTCCCGGCGATGGGACACAACAGATCGCGATCTCGGGATTGGAACAGTACCGGCGAACTCTGCTCGACTTGCCCGGCGGGGTGCCCACCACCTACAACGTAACCCAGGGCACAGCGCTGGTGCCCTTTACGCAGTGGCGCGTGGCAGGTTACGCGCAGGATCAATGGACGGTCAGGCCAAACCTATCGCTTGGACTGGGATTGCGCTATGCCCTGCAGACCTCGCCGGGTAGTTTTGGAAACCTGGTTCCCAGGGTTGGCATCGCCTGGTCGCCCGACCGCAAGCAGCGCTGGGTGATTCATGCACGGGGAGGCTTATTTTCAAGCGCAGTCACGCCGGACGTGACCACCGAGGCGTATCGCCTGAATGGGGTGCGGCAAACGCAAACGCTGCTCTACTCGCCGTCGTACTCACAACCACTCGTGCCTACACCTTCTACGATCGCCGTGACAACGACGCGCCAATTCGCGCGTGGCCTGGGGCAAACATGGTCGTTCCAATCTCAGCTTGGCGTTGAGCATGAGCTGCCGCAGCACTGGCACGCACAGGCGAACCTGTTTGATGCGCAAGCCTGGAGCACGCTTCGCTCGCGCAACATCAATGCGCCTCTGGTCAATGACACTACGACGAATCCCCTGCTTGCTCCGCGACCCATTGCGCCGGGCAAGAACATCTTCCAGTTTGAGCAGTCCGGACACCTCCACGGCCAGGTGGTCTTTCTGGGGGTGGACCAGCACAGCTACAAGCGCTTTGGCATCTTTATCGGTTACTTATATTTCAACCTGAAGACGGATGCGGACTCGGCCACGCTGTTTCCGCAATCCAGCTACTCTGAGCGCGGAGAAACGGCGCGGGCCTCCTGGGAATCGACGCAACGGCTGTTCGCGATCGGGCAGCTAAATCTTCCAGCGAAGCTTTCGCTTACCAGCCAATTCGATGCTTCCTCCGGAGACCCTTACAACGTGATCAACGGCGTGGATAACAACGGAGACGGCGTCTTTAACGATCGCCCCTCTCTCACAGAACAACCGGGCACCGGCACCTATCCAACCCCCTTCGGTTTGCTGAACACGACGGCTCTGAATGGCTCGCTGGGACGCAATGTAGGAACCATGCCTGCGCTCATTCATCTGGACAGCAACCTGAGCCGCACCTTTGAGTTTCATTCCCATGGCCTGGCTGCCGACCGGCACCAGAGCGTCACGCTGAATGCTGCGTTCGGCTAACCTGCTCAACCACACCAATGTGACCACCGTCGGCAACGTGGTTGGCTCGCCTACGTTCACTCAGCCATTAGCCGCGGAAGCCGCGCGACGAGTGGAGTTCGGTATCCGTTACACCTTCTGAAAGGAAAAATCATGCTTAAATTTCTAACCGCTTCTCTTCTTGTCGTCAGTGCGGTCATGATGGCCGCTCAAAGCGCTGAACCCGTGCTTCCGCCTCCGATAGCTCCCGAGCAGATCGCCTACCGGCATTGGCCGGAGCAGTTTGTGCAATGGATCGGCCCGGAGCTGCCCTATACGATGATTGAACTCTATGTCGACCCGGGCAGCGGCGCGACGCCTCTCTACGAAGCGGTGCTTACCGAGCGAGCCACGGGCAAGCGGGTGCACTACTCGAACCAACAGCAGATGGTGGATATTGACAAGCGCTCGGGCGCGGACGCCTACCTTACGAATATGCAGCTCGACCGCCCGGCAAATGCGGGCACTGGGGCTACTTATTTGTTGCGGTTTGTCGATCACGCGGGCCAGCCGGTGTCGTGGCAGTGGATTCAAGGCTCTGACATGAGTGAGCGAGGCGGGGGCAGCTCACCTGCCGGCTTGGAGCCGCCAGTGCTGATGTATCGGGGGCGCTCGGCGGTCGCTGGTGAAGGCTCAGCGCTCAAGATAGGGAACACAGTCAGCACTGCCGACGTGTGGACGGAGATCAGCCAGCCGCCCTACTTTGTTGCTTATCATGGCGCGTCCTCTCAGAACGTCGACTTCGCTGTCTTCGCCGGGGCGGCACAGCGATGGACGACGATCAGTGGACCGAAGACTCTGGCGGCCGGCGCGGAATGGAAATTGAAGTCGCAGGACGGACTGGGCTGCAGCTTGCGGGTGCAGGCGTTGAATGGCGATCATGCAACGATTCTCGAGACAGACGATCATCTGCCGGGCAGAACAATTGCCATCGAAGCGACCTGGACGAACGGGGCATGGTCGATTGAAAAAATGCACTACTCCGCAGTGGGAGCGGATGCGAATCAAGGGTTGACGATCTCGTTTGTGCCGGGCGCGACTGCCGGCGGAGCGCAGTCAAAATTCGAGGTCATCGTTGGACGCAAGACCCGCATCGCGAGTGGGACCGTGCATGGAGACCCGGCCCAGCCGCGCGTGGGATGGGAGTTCAAAGATCCTGACTGGCTGCGAGGCAAGACCGCATGGGTGAATAGCTCCGTGGTAAACCCGGGACCAGCAGGCGCAGAAACCGCTTCCAAATGATCACTTTTGCCGTGACTCTGCTTCGGCCAGCCATCCCCGGCGCAACAGCTCCGGGGGAACACTGGTCAGGTAGGGCTTGAGGTCGAGAATGGGCGTTCCGTCGAGCATGTCGACACCGCGAACATGCAGCCATGCGCTCTCTCTGCGAAGCAACTCCACGACGGTAAGACCAATGGGGTTGGGACGACGGGGAGAGCGAGTGGCAAAGACTCCGTGCGGGCGATCGTCGAAGGGCGGTATGCCGACCAAATCGAAGTCGCCGGAGCGATGAAACTCCCAAAGGACGAAGAGGTGGGAGAATCCTTCGATGTCGACGAGCCCGGGCTCGAATTCGGGCAGGATCTCTGAGTACACCCTCGGCTTCATGTTTCGCGTGCAGGCCCTTGGGAATCTCACTGGTTTGGTTGTACGGGCTGCTCACGAATCCGATAGGCTGGGGAATAAACATATAGGCTCCTGTCGTGCCTCCCCATGATAGCTGCGCGCGATTTGCTTGATGCCGTTCACGGATCATGAGACGGTGATAGTGATGAAGATCGCGAGCTGGAATGTCAATTCGATTCGTGCCCGGCTTGAACACGTCAAGGCGTGGCTGAAGGCGCACACTCCGGATGTGCTGCTGATGCAGGAGCTGAAGAGCGCAGAGTTTCCGTCAGAAGTATTCAAAGAGCTGGGCTATGAGAGCGCCGCCGTGACGCAGAAGGCTTATAACGGGGTGGCGATTTTGTCCCGCTCTCCGATGCAGACGCTCAATACGACCCTGGCCGGCGATGAGCTGGATAGCCATGCACGTTATCTGGAGACGACGATCGACGGCATCCGCGTGGTCAATATTTATCTGCCCAACGGCAACCCAGTGGGAACCGACAAATTTGCCTACAAGCTGGCCTGGATGGACAGGTTAGAGAAAGAGATGAGGGCGTGGCGGAAGGAGGATCTGCCGGTGTTGATTGGCGGCGACTTCAACGTGATTCCAGAAGATATCGATTGCCACAAGCCTGCGTCATGGATCCATGACGCGCTGTTTCAGCCAGAGTCCCGCGCACGCTACCGGTCCCTGCTCGGTCTTGGCTATACGGACGCGTTCCGTGCCCTGCATCCTGACGAGGGCGGCCAGTTCACCTTCTGGGATTATTGGCGGCAAGCGTTTGAACATAATCGCGGCATACGGATCGACCATTTCCTGCTGTCGCCGAAGGTGGCCGAACGTTTGCAGAGCTGCGAGATTGATCGCGGACCGCGGGCTCAGCCGCAACCGTCGGACCATACGCCCATCATGGTGGAGCTGCGATAGCCGGTTACCATCGCAGTGTGATCATCCTCCAATCCGACATCAACGGATTTGATCGAATGACAGGATGTGCGTAGCGTCGGGACTTGCAATGGGCGCAAAGCCGATCCTCTCGTAGAGGCGTGCGGCATTCGCGTTGTCCGCGCGCAGGCGTACACAGCGGAAGTGGGTGCGCGCTTGCTCGATGAGAGTGGTCACCAGTCCTCGGCCAACGCCTTTGTTCCTCCACGCCGGTCTTACGTAAATCTTCCTAAGCCGGCCTACTTCCGTACTGCCGGCAAAGGGGTCGATGTTAAGAGCTCCTACGGCCACCAACAGGCCCTGGTCCAGATGGCCACACAGGATCTCTCCCGGAGCATCGAAGCGGTTCTCTCCGCTGGCCCATTGCTCCACCAGGGTTTGAATGAAGCCGTAGCCCTCGGCAAGCGCCTCCGCCTGCAGGCTCTCCAATCCCGGGAGGGGCAACTCAATTTTCTGGATCGCGATCATTATTTAAATGATAAGGATACCGGCTGTTTCGCCGAGCGGCCGTTCATAGCTTTGAGTCCGTTTTTGGGATGATTCATCTAATCGCCATGGGTAAGAGACTAGCCATTTCGGTACTGGATCTCGTGGGCATGCGGCCGGGTGAGCCGGCAGGTAGCGCAATCGGCCGTTCGGTGGATTTGGCCCGGCATGTAGAAGAGTGGGGATACCAGCGTTACTGGCTGGCGGAGCATCACTCCATCGCCGGCCTCGCCTGTTCGGCCACGGCGGTACTGATCGGGCATGTGGCGGCCGCAACCAAGACGATTCGCGTGGGTAGCGGTGGCGTGATGCTGCCCAACCACGCGCCGCTGGTGGTGGCGGAACAATTTGGAACCCTCGAGGCTCTGTATCCGGGGCGCATCGACCTGGGTCTGGGACGAGCGCCGGGGGGCGACTTCTCGACCATGCGGGCGCTGCGGCGGGATCTGCACCAGAGCGGAGACGATTTTCCGGCGCTGCTGGAAGAGTTGCGGACCTACCTCGGGCCGGAAGAACCGGGGCAGGTGGTCAAAGCAATTCCCGGACAGGGAAGCAATGTGCCGATCACGCTGTTGGGGTCAAGCGGATTCAGCGCTCAACTGGCCGCGATGTTAGGGTTGCCATTTGCTTTTGCCGCTCACTTCGCGCCTGACTATCTGTACGCGGCAGCGCAGATGTACCGCGAGCGGTTCCAGCCCAGCGCAGTGCTGCGCCGGCCCCACTTGATGGTAGGCGTGCAGGTGATCGCTGCGGAGACCGACGCAGCAGCCCGGCGGTTGTTCACCACTCCGCAGCAGCGTTTCCTGCAATTGATCCGCAATCGACCGGTAGAGTTGTTGCCTCCAGTGGATTCCATGGAGCCGCTGTGGCAGGAGTTTGAGCGGGAGGCTGTCGAGTCTAAACTGCGCGCGGCCATTGTGGGATCAGACGCAACGGTGAAGGCAGGGATCGAAAGGCTGATTTCGGACACAGGCGCCGACGAGCTCATCGTGGTGACGGATACCTACGAACATGCCGACCGGCTACAGTCTTATCAACGCCTGGCCGCCATTGCCAAAACGATTGAGGTAGAGCCTTCGGTGCATGCACGCGCCTAAATGTGCTGGCTCCCAATCCGCCGTTGGCTGCGCTGCCAACGGCGGAAGCGATCGAACGACAAGGCAATCCCGGTAATCGAGAGGATGGCGGCCCCGCACGCCGTCACCAAGGCGAGGGCCTCTCCCCACCAACCGCCGGCTTCGCCGGTATGTGCGAAGCGAACCCAGCTGCGCCATTGCTGACCACGGCTCAAGGCAGCGAATGGTTCGCGACGGGTTACCTGTAGAGTTTTTGGATCAATCAAGACCTGTTCGCGCTGGTCCGGGTGGCCGCCCTCACTGCGATCCACGATGAAGCTCAACCCGGGTGTAGCGGGCACCAACCGCAGAGTCGCGCTCCGCCAACCATTCACATTGCTGGTCGCCTTGGTAAAGGCCTGATCGAGATGCCCGGGCAAGTTGGGCTTCGCAACATCACGACGGCGCGGAGCTCCGTTTCCGCCGCGGGCCGGCAGCGGGCTGCGCGCCAAACGGAAGAGCAGTGCATTGGCCGATGGGTAAGCCATGATCACACCGGTCATGACCACGATGGCCAGCGGCAGACCGATCCAGAAACCGGTGACCTTGTGCCAGTTGTAATTACGTGCGCGCCCCCGCGCGAGAAGACGAGGCACCGTACCCACGCGCAGCGCGGTGCTGTTCCAGCGATGCGGCAGCCAAAGGAAGGCGCCGGAGAAAAGCTGAAAGAGCAACAACACGGCGACCGCGCCCTTCACAGCGATTGCGGCGGCGTGGTGTGCGGTGCTCAGCCCGAACCAACGGTGCAACGCCGTGACCTGGGCAAAGAATGCGTGAAGGCGCGGAGATACAGGACCCTGCACTCGGCCCGAGTGGGGGTCTACAAAATACACGTCGCGGCTCGCGGTCTGTATTTCCACGGGCGCTTGCACGTCCTGATATTTGGTCACCGCGTCCATGGGAGCGGGGAGCACCGTAGCAGCTCGGGCGAGCAGCTCGTCCAGTGGAATGGACACGGCATTCGGTCCTGCCGGCTCTGCTGCATACGAACGCCGGTCTGCGGCATGCAAGATCGGCCGCTCATAGGCCAGCAACGCACCAGTGACGGAGAAGTAGACGATGAGGGCGCCAGCCACCACGCCCGCGCCAAGATGCATCCAGAAAAGTATTCGGCGCACCTGCTCTACACCTCGGCCCATTGCCGCAACAAATTGTGGTAGATGCCCGTGAGTTGCACTGCCGCGGGGTTTGCCGGAAGGTCGCGGTTCACACGCTGGGTGGCGTTGTCGAGGTCGAAGAGCAGGGTACGCTGGGCGTCGCTGCGCACCATACTCTGGATCCAGAAAAACGATGAGATGCGGCGGCCGCGCGTGACCGGCTCCACGCGGTGGAGACTCGACGATGGATAGACCACCATGTGTCCCAGCGGCAGCTTGGCCTTGTGAATGCCATAGGTGTCCTCGATGATCAGGTCGCCGCCATCGTAGTCTTCGGGCGGGGTGAGGAAGAGGGTCGCGGAAAGATCGCTGCGCACCCGGTGCGAGCTTCCTTTCACGTGGCGGATGGCGTTGTCTACGTGGGTTCCAAAAGACTGCCCTCCGCCATAACTGTTGAAGAGCGGGGGAAAGACCTTCATGGGCAAAGCGGCCGAGATGAAGAGCGGATTCTGCCCCAGAGCGGTCAGGATCATGTCGCCAATCTCCAATGCGGCCGGGTGTCCCTCAGCGATTTGCAGATTGTCTTTGGCCTGGGCCGACTGATGGCCAGCGGTCACGCGGCCATCCACCCACTCGGCTGAGGATAAGGTTCGCCGCGCGTGCGCTATCTGCGCGGCGGTCAAGACATCGGGAACTGTAATCAACATGGGTACTTTTACCTTTGCTTAGAACTTGAAGTTGAGACCGAAGAGACCGGAGGTGCCGGCGCCGGGAACGATGTGGGCGGGATGGATTTCGTCGA
Organism: uncultured Acidobacteriaceae bacterium; assembly: GCA_963785315.1. Classification (GTDB taxonomy): domain Bacteria; phylum Acidobacteriota; class Terriglobia; order Terriglobales; family Acidobacteriaceae; genus PALSA-350. The sequence goes on from CAWAUX010000014.1 coordinate 780,717, forward strand.
TGTAGTTGCGGTTGGCGACGTTGAAAACGTTGGCCTGCAGGGATATGTTGTCGGTCAGGGTGTAGCGCGCCATCGCGTTGAGCACGACGTAGCCGGGTACTTGCTTGATGAGGCCGGTGGTGGGGTCGAGCGGAACCGTCGAACTGGCGGTGCGGCTATCCACATAGTTGCCACCGCCGCCAATCATCAGGCGAGGGATGGGTTGGTAGGTGGTCCACAAGTTGAAGAGATTGCCGGGCACGTTCGCCAGCCGGTAGCCGACCGCTAGCGGATAATATTGCGACTTCACCACTTCACTGTGCATAAAGGTGTAGCTGGAGAGAAGCTGCCAGCGAGTGGTGATGCGGCCGTTCAGCACCAGCTCGGCGCCATCGACGCGTTGCGTGCCGGCCAGTACGTAGACCAGTGAGTTGGTAGGCGAGGCTTCGCGTGCGTTTTCTTTGGTGGTGCGAAAGAGGTCGGCACGCAAAGAGAAGCGGGCGTTGTTCAGGTCCCATTTAGTGCCAACTTCATACGAACGGTTGAATTCCGGCGCCAGGTTGGCGGTACCGCTGCCGGCGGGCCCCACGGTCAGTGAGAGAGCCTCGGCCGATGGATTGAACGATGTGCCGTAGTCGAAGTAGATGCTGCCAAAGCTGGTGGGCTTGAAGACGGCCGCGGCACGCCAGCTCGGCTTGCGGTCCAGGCGGGTGGGATAAGTAATGGTGGGCGGGCCCTGAACGATCGGCCCGCCAGCAACCGCCATCTTCGGCGTGGGATAGGCGATGCTCTTTTCGTCGGTGAGGAAGCGGTCGAAACGGGCGCCCCCAATCAGCTCCCAGTGGCTACCGAACTGCATGGTGTCGAGTAGATAGAGGCCATAACTGGTGGAGGTTACATGAACGTTGGATGAGGGCGCGGAAGTACCGCTGAAACTCTGGCTCTCATTGGGAGCCAACAGATTCGCGGTGGGAACGGTATTGATCGTTTGGCCGGCTGGGTTGACGTAGTTGAAGGTCGGGCGCACTGGATCAGAGGTTTCGCGTCCGCCTTCGGCTCCGATGACGACGACGTGGCGGATGCCGAATGTCTTCACGTGGGCGGTGGCATCCAGTTGATCCCAGAGCAAGCCTTCGTTGCTGAAGGTGGCAATCTGATTGCGGTTGACGAAGATCTGGCTGAGCGGGGTCGCGGGCGTGATCGAGCCCGCGGTAGCGTTGTTTACCTGCGGCTCGGTAATGCGCGCATCGCGCTGATTATTCGCAAAGCGTATGCGGTTGCGCAGAATCGCCCAATCGGAGACGTCGTGCTCGAGTTTGAGCGTAACCATGTCCACGTCTGTGCGCAGGTAGTTACCGTCGCGAAAACCGTAGTAGTTGTGGCGGGGGACCGGCGCCGCGCGATTGAAGTACCAGGGAATGCCGTAGTCGGGAATATCATTTTCGTTGAAATGGAAATAGCTCGCGGTGAGCCGGTTCGCCGTGCCCATTCCGAGAGCGAGCGTAGGCGCCACACCAAAACGGCGATTCTCGGTAACGTCGCGTTCGGCCACATTGGCTTCATTGCCCATCAGGTTGAGTCGAAATGCAGTCTCCGTGGCCGGGATTTCCAAACGGCTGGTTGATGTCAGCAGTGAAGCGCCGGGTGAGGTCGGTACCGAAGTCGCCCTCGACGTCGATGAATCGATCATTTACGGGTGACTTGCTTTCCTGGTTGATCACGCCGCCGGTCGATCCGCGCCCAAAGGTCACGGACGACGGCCCCTCCAGCACCTCCACCTCCCGATAGTTGAAGGAGTCGCGGTAGTAGCTGCCGAAATCGCGCATGCCGTCGAGAAAGATGTCGTTGCGGGCGGTGAAACCACGCAGGGTAAGGTTGTCGCCCTGCGATCCTCCCTCGCCGGCTGCCAGGCTGATGCCGGGAGCATTACGCAGGGTATCGCGCAAGGTGGTCGCGGCCTGCTCCTGGATGGTGGCCTGGGAGATGGTGGTGATTGACTGTGGTGTATCCAGCAGCGGCACCGGGTATCGGTCCAGGCTCAATTGCGGAGAAGAATCCTGGACGATGACTGAGTCGCTGGCCCTCACGGAGACGCTCACGCGGCCGGTGCTGTCGGTCTGATAGGAGAGACCGGTGCCTGCCAGCAAGGAGCGCAGTGCCTGATCTTCTGTATACAGACCGATCACCCCGGGTGATTTGAAACCGGCAGCGGTCCCCGGCGGCAGTGAAAGCGTGACATCCACTCCGGTTACGCGCTCGTAGGCGCTGATGGCGGCCTCGAGAGGCCCGGCAGGGATTTCCCAGCGCCTCACGGTCAGGCTCTGTTCCTTACTGTTCGCCGGAACTGCATGGATGTCTTGCGCACGGGCCGGCATAGCCCTGGTGATGGAGACGGCAGCATAGGCGGCTACAGTGCCTGCGGTGAGCCAGGCCTTCCCTCTGGTTGTGCGTCCGCGATTCTTTGCCGTCGGAGGAGTGGGTCGGGAACGGTCTTTCATACTGCTGGTCTCCTTCATGCGACTGGTTCGCAAGAGCGTTCGCGGAAACGCCTGCCACCAGCTTGAAAGCGGCGTCAGCAGAGACCTATAGTAGGAGGCACTGCGACTGCCAAGTCGTAGGTTTCCCGGGTCCTCGCATCTCTCGGCCAAGAGTTGCGTGCGGGGACTTGGGTCAGGCTAGGTTAAGTACAGCTTTACAGATGTACGACCAAAACGGTCTGGCTTAATATACGATCTATTCGGTCGGCATTTCAAGGTGTTCCCCAGATCTTGACATTCCTGACATGAAAAAACCCTCAGCCTGGCTGCGAGAGCGAGCCGACCAGGCGGAGAGATGATGGGGATTCGGATCTAGATTGCGAGGGAGCGATCGCGACACTTACCGGCAGGTGAGCAGCTTGTAAAGCCCGTCCCCTTCGCAGGAGACTGACTTCTGCCGCTTATTTACCCGGGATTGCGATGACAACTTTTCCGTATCCGAGCTTGCCTCGGACGTTTCCGCTGTAGGCGTCTGATGCCTCTTCCAAGGAAACCACGGCGTTGACATAGGTCTTGAGTGTTCTGGAGTCAAGCAGCCTGGCGACTTCCAACAGTTGTATCTGACTCGGCTCAACGATGAAGAAGGCATCCTTTACACGCTGCTCTGCGTTATCGGGAAGGCCGGAGACGACGGTGACCAGGCGGCCCGAAGCGTTCAGCACGGCCCACGATCTGTCGAGCGCGTCCCCTCCCGCGGTGTCGAAGACGACATCGACTCTACCGCTGCGATCCTCGAAGCGGGACGCCTTGTAATCGATGACTTCATCTGCGCCAAGCTCAGCAACCAGTTGCAGATTTTTTTGGGAGGCGGTGGCGATCACGTGCGCACCATGCAGATGAGCGAGTTGCACGGCAAATAAACCAACCGCGCCCGCTCCGCCTTGTACCAGCACCCGCTCGCCGGGCTGCAGCTTTGCGTGTTCGAACAGACCCTGCCATGCGGTTAGGGCTCCGATGGGTACGGTAGCGGCAGCTTCGTGGGTCAGCGTCACAGGCTTGGACGCGATGCTCTGCGGTTGGGTCAGGCAAAACTCGGCGGTTGCGCCGTCAATAAACCAGTCGCTCATGCCGTAAATTTCCTGACCCACCTCGAAGCCCATGGTGTTTTTTCCAACTGCGGCGATCACACCAGAGAACTCATGCCCAGGTACAGCGCGCTGGCGCGGGGTTCCATCTTTCGCATACGTGGTCGGATACCAATCCAATTCAGTGTGCGTTACGCCCACAGCATGGACGCTGACCAGCAATTCGCCTTCGCCCGGCTCCGGTTGGGTCAACTCGGTTGCGATGAGTAGCGGCCCTTGCGTGGAATGATTTACCTGCATTGCTTTCATTGAATAAACAGATGATTGGAGATGCGCATGAAGTCGCAGATATTTTGCGTTCCACTCCGCCTGCGTCGCTTCCTGCATAATCAAAGCAATGACTCTGCTTTGGAAACCGGAGAACTGGCCCCTTCGTCTGGCTGAACTCGAAGCCCGCACGGGCGACATCAAAGAGGCGCCGCTGCGGCGCGACGTCCGCTCGTTGGGCATGCTTTTGGGCCAGGTCCTGCGCGAGCAGGCGGGCGAGCAACTGTTTGGCGAAGTGGAAGAACTGCGGCAGATCGCCATTCGCCGCCGCGAAGCCCAGAATGGCGAGACGGGGCAGCCATTCTCGAGTGCACTGGGCAGCGTCCAGTCGCTGGACACGGTGCAGGCCTACCGCCTGGCGCGCGCCTTTGCCTTTTACTTCGAGCTGATCAACCTGGCCGAGACCAACCATCGCAAGCGGCGGCGGCTCTCGCTGCAACTTTCTGGCGACACGCAGCGCGGATCCCTGCGGGGAACGCTGCGCGCCATGCGCGCTGCTGGGATTTCAGGCGAGGCGGCATTGGATTGGCTGCACTCGATCTCCATCATCCCCGTTTTTACCGCGCACCCCACCGAAATCGCGCGGCGGGTGGTGATGTTCAAACGGCGCCGCATCGCAGACTTGCTGGAACAGCTGGATCGCATCCCGCTCTCCGACGAGCAATTGGAGCAATACGAGGAAAGCCTCACGGCGGAAATTACCGCGCTGTGGGAGACGGATGAGGTTCGAACCCGCCGGCCCACGGTGCGCGACGAGGTGAAGATGGGCCTCGACTACTACGATGCGTCCATCTACGCCACGCTGCCCGGTCTCTATACCGAAGTGGCCGCGGCCTTCGACGCGGAGTACGGCATCTGCCTGAACCTGGCCGATATGCCGGTGCTGCTTTCCTTCGGATCGTGGATCGGCGGTGACCGCGACGGCAATCCCTACGTGACGCCGCAAGTCACGCGGGAAGCGATGCAGATGGCGCGTGAGCATCTGCTGGCGCATTATCAGCAGGAGCTGCAGCTGATCCTCGATCTGCTCACCAGTTCGGCGCAGCAGGCGCCGATCAGCGTCGAGTTGGAGCAGCGGCTGCAGAATTATCTCGATGCGGTCAACACCACCGGCCAGCAGGCCTTCGGAGAACGCTACGAGTACGAATCGTACCGGCGCTTCCTGAGCTGCGTCCGGGTGCGGCTGGCCGGGGTCGGCAATTCCCCGTCCGATGGCTACCCGCCGGTCATTCTGGATGCGACGCTGGCTGGTCTGCCGCCTTACAAGTCAGCACAGGAGTTCCTCGATGACCTGCAGCTTGTGCATGCGAGCCTGGTGGAGAACCGCGGCCCACGATTGGCCCAGGCGCTGATTGATCCGTTGCTGCTCGAGGTGCGCACCTACGGTCTTCATCTGCAGACGCTGGATATCCGCCAGCATGCACGGCTGCATACCGCTGCGCTCGAAGAAGCCTCCGCGTGGAAGTGTGATCCGGCGCGCGCCTCGTCGGTGCCTGCGCCGCTGACCCCGGCCTCGGCGGACGTGATCGAGACCTTTCGAACGATTGCTGAGTTAAAGGCATCGTGCGCGCCTGAGGCCATTCGTCATTATGTGATTAGCGGCGCTGCGAGCAGCGAGGATGTGCTCAATGTGATCTGGCTGGCGCGGCTGGGCGGGGTGCGGGTGGAAGGCAGTGGCGCGGGTGCGGGCGACCCGGGCCTGATGCCGGTTCCGCTGTTCGAATCGATTGAGGACCTGCGCAATGCGCCGGCTATCTGCCGCGAGTTGTGGCAGTCGCCCAGCTACCGCCAGCTGCTGGAGTCGTGGAACAACACGCAGGAGATCATGCTGGGGTATTCCGACTCCAACAAAGATGGCGGCATGCTCACCAGCACCTGGGAGATTTTTCGCGCCCACCGCGCTCTGCACCAGGTGGCAAGCGAGTGCGGCGTGCGCCTGCGTCTGTTTCACGGGCGAGGCGGTACGGTGGGGCGGGGCGGTGGGCCTACGCACCGGTCCATTTATGCACAACCGGCCGGAGCCTTTACCGGGCAGATCCGCATTACCGAACAAGGCGAGGTGTTGAACTGGAAGTATTCTGACGTGATTCTGGCGGAACGCAATCTGGAGTTGATGATCGCGGCATCGCTCGATGCACTGGCACGGCCGAATGCGCGTGACCCGCAAGGGCATTTCACCGGGGTTCTGGAGCCGGAGTGGGAGGCCGCCTTTGCGGAGTTGTCGGACGTGGCCTTCGCCTTCTATCGCGAACATATTTTGGAAGACCCGGACGTGCTGCAGTATTTCGAAGAGGCCACGCCGGTCGCCGAACTGGAGCATGCCAAGATCGGTTCCCGTCCATCGCGTCGCGGTGGCCGCCGGAGTCTCGCCGACCTGCGCGCGATTCCCTGGGTGTTTGGCTGGACTCAGAGCCGGCAACTGGTTCCGGCATGGTTTGCGGTTGGCTACGCGCTTGAATCCTACGGTCAGAAACCAGGCGGTGCAGCCGTGCTGGCGACCATGGCACGGGAGTTCCCGCTGTTTATTGACCTCATCCGCAATGTGGAGATGGCATTGGCTAAATCCGATTTCGGCATAGCTCAGCTGTACGCCTCGCTGGTGGAGGATGCCGGGCTCCGGGATCGCGTGTTTAACAAGTTGGAAGCGGAGTTCCATCGCACGCGGAGAAGCATCCTGGCGATTACCGGGCAGACGGAATTGCTGGAGAACAACCAGGTGCTCGCGCGCTCGATTCGCTTGCGGAATCCTTATGTCGATCCGATTAGTTTGATCCAGGTCGACTTGCTGCGGCGTAAGCGGGCTGGAGATGATTCCGATGCTATGAATCGGGCTATCTCGGCGACGATCAATGGGATTTCTGCCGGTTTGCGCAATACGGGGTGAGCTGGCTCGATATCTTCGTACCCGCGAAAAATGCTGGGTGCCCCATTCAAGCCGTACCTTGGCTTGAGTGGGATCATGGCTTTCAATGTGCCGATTACGGTTCAAAAAACATGTGCCTGGACAGTCGCGTGTCCCACTCAAGCCAAAGTACGGCTTGAATGGGGCACCCAGCATTTTTTTGTCGTCTTAGAGAACCCGCAGGCTACGCAGGTGTCTTCAGTGGTTTCCGAGCATCAGCTTGGCGATGGTGGCTAGCTGCATATTCGATGTGCCTTCGTAGATCTTGCCGATTTTGGCGTCGCGGTAGTACTTCTCCACCGGGTAGTCCTTGACAAAGCCGTAGCCGCCAAAGACCTCGACAGCCTGGCTGGCAACGCGCTCGGCCACCTGGGAGGAAAAGTACTTGCACATGGCCGCTTCCTTGAGGAAGGCGAGACCGTTGTCCTTGAGGCGGGCACAGTTGTAGACCAGAAGCCGGGTGGCTTCGATCTCGGTGGCCATTTCTGCGAGAGCGAACTGGACCGCCTGAAATTCCCCGATGGCCTTGCCGAATTGCTTGCGCTCGAAGGCGTAGCGGGCGGCATGGGACCAGGCGCCCTGGGCCAGACCGAGCATCTGGGCTCCGATTCCGATGCGACCCTCGTTGAGCGTTTCAATGGCGATCTTGTAGCCCTTGCCGGGCTCGCCCAGCACGTTCGCCGCCGGCACCTTGCAGTCTTCGAGGATGATTTCGCAGGTGGAAGAGGCGCGAATGCCGAGCTTGTCTTCTTTCTTGCCAATGGAAAATCCGGGCGCGCGCTTGTCCACCAGGAAGGCAGTGATGCCTTTGTATCCAGCGGCCGGATCCAGGGTCGCGAAGACGATGAAGAGGCCGGCCTCGCGGGCGTTGGTGATCCAAAGCTTCTGCCCATTGAGCAGGTAGTGGTCGCCCCGCTTTTCTGCCCGCATCTGCAACGCGAAAGCGTCGGAACCGGAACCCGCTTCGCTCAAGGCGTACGCGCCGACAGTGTCAGTCGCCAGCCGGGGAAGAAAGAGCTTCTTTTGTTCCGGTGTGGCCCAGCGCAATAGGGCATTGATGCAAAGTGTGTTCTGTACATCGATCAGTACGCCCACGGATGGGTCGACGGCGGAGATCTCCTCCACGGCAAGAATGGCTTCGAAAAAGGTTCCCCCGGAACCACCGTACTCGACGGGGATTTCGATGCCCATCAGGCCGAGGTTGAAGAGTTGGGGAATCAACTCGGGGTGAAAGTGCTGCTGCTCGTCCATGGTACGAACCAGGGGCGCGATATTCTCCTGGGCAAACTGGCGGACGGTGGAGCGAAAGAGCTGTTCATCTTCCGAAAGCAGGGTGAGGGGGGAGGCGGGTTGCGAAGCAAGAACAGAATCTGCCACGGGATTAAAACTATCCGCTGAAATGCCTGCCTGTCCAGCTAGCCCGAGAGCATTTTTGGATCAATGCTTACATCGGTAGTTGCGGCTTGGCGATGGAGAGCAGCGAAGGCACACCTCGTGCCCGCCTGGAGTGGAACTCGTGCCGGGCAGAGGAACCGTGGTGCACGATGGATAGCTTTTCCCGCTCGAGAATTTTGCGCGCTTGCATGCGGGCGTGGTTCGACCAGGGGCCGATGGGATCAAGCTTGATGTAGTTGGTCCAGTGACGGAGGGCTGCGCGGCGCTCGCCGGTTCGTTCGTAGGCCAGGGCCACGTTGTAGTGGGCATCGCCGTAGTGGGGCGCCAGGCGAATGGCGGTGCAGTAGGCCGCGATGGCTTCAGGAAGACGCTGCAGCTCGTCCAGCACGTTTCCCAGGTCGAAGAAGGCCAGCGCATAGTTCGGGTCCGCGGTGGTGGCCCGGCGGTAGAGTTTCTCCGCTTCGATGAACTGCCGCTGGTTGTATTGAATCGTGCCCAGGTTGATGCAGGCCGGCGCGTGGTGTGGATCGAGGGTAAGAATGGCCTCATAGTGGGCCACAGCCTCTTGTGTCTTGCCCCGCTCTTCCATGCGCACGGCCTCAAAGAAGAGGCCTTGCACGCGAGATTCCCGCGCCGCCTGATGGCTGGCGGCAGAACTCACCTCGGCGAGTTGACTGTGTTGGGGAGAGTCGAAGTCGAAGACGAACTGGCGGGCGATAGGCTCCATCATCGCGCCACTGAGACGAAAGTTGAGCCGGGTTCCGTTGCGCACGGTGCTCGACTCGAGCAACGGGTTGGCTACTCCCGAGACCTGGCGCATGGCATGAATCGAGGCGCGAATATTAGCCACCGAGAGGCGGGTGGCGCTAAGGTCGCGCAGCTTGCGCAACTGGACCAGATCCTGGAAGGAATACACTTCGCTTTGGCTGATGAGCCCGGAACGTTCCCAGGAAGAAAGCTGCTTGAGACGAATGCGCAAAATGCGCAGTACATCTTGCCGGCTGTATTGGGTAACAGTGATTTGCTCGTTGGAGGAGGTCACCCTCACACCTCAGCTTCTTAGGCGATTATGCTGAGGGGTCGGCTCGACCGCAAGCGATTCGAAAAAATAACAGTGGATAAGAAGGTACGAAACTCGGTACAGGAACAAGGAAAGGAAACGTTACGAAAGTAAAGGTCGAATGGAGCCGACGATCGGACTTGAACCGATGACCTGCTGATTACGAATCAGCTGCTCTACCAACTGAGCTACGTCGGCGCGCTCCCGTTTTGCGTACCTTGTCGGATTGTAAATACCTCACGGGCAGGCGTAAAGAAGGGCGGGCCGAGTGCTGTGGTATCCCACTCAAGCCAAAACCGGGCTTGAATGGGGCACCCAGCCTTTGCGTGGGGGAAGGGGGCACAGCAGGTCCCTCGGCTACGCTGTAAAGAAGGGGTCCATCGGGGCGGTTTTGGCGATTGCGCAGAAACGAAAAGGCCACCCGGCAACAGGGCGGCCTTTCCTCTAGGGAGAATAGTTCCAACGGAGGCAAAGCCATCAGAACTTTCTGGCGAAATCTTATGGTTGGCTTCGGAGGGTGTCAAGGCAAAATCAATACGCACTTAAGTTATTTATTATGAATAGCTTAAGGAAATGATTGTTGCGATACGATGCAAGCATGGGGCGGCTTGCTGCAAGCCTAAAACGATCCCAAGCCGCTGGAATCTGACCACTTAGTGGCTTCGCTGCACCGCGGCTGGTTCATTTTTCGAAGGAAAAATCTCTGCCGAAAGGGTAACCCCCGGGCGACTGATTGAACGATCAGTCCTCCAGGTGGAGACTGATGAACTCTGTTTCTTCCTGAAAGGCGGAGGCGGGCTTGCCACGAAGAACACGGAAAATTGCACGGCCACCCCCGAGGAAGAGGCCGAGCAGGATGGCAGCGCCACCCAGGATTCCGGTCAGGGCGAAGATACCCAGGATCAGTCGAGCGACCTTAGAGCCATCGCTGATGTAGCCCTGGGGGTTGTTCCAGACGATGTCGGCCTGGTAGTTGACCTGGTTGATGAGCTTGTGCGCCACAGCCTCCGGGAGCGACCCGCTGAGGACCGCGACGATGGGACCACTGCGCCGGGTGAGGATGGAGCCAGGACGGCTCTCTGCCAGCGGCTGGGGCCAGGTGTTCTGGGTGTTGCCAGCCTTCAGGAAGGCGTCAATGTCGCGCAGACGGGCCGCTGCAAGCTGCGGGGTGGGGTAGATAAGCAGCGTTACCTGTCCGTCGCCATCGCGGTCGGAGTAGAGGGCGGTGACGGCTTCTGCGCTCGAAGCAAAGCCCACCAGGGAGGCGGGGAGAACACCGCCGGTACGGGCATAGGCTTCCGGCCCGAGAGAATAGTGGGTGAGTCCAAGTTCGAGGCCCTGACGGGGAAGATAGCCGGGCAGAGGGGGGGCCACATTTGCCGAGCCTGGAGGTTGAGGCAGATCCTTGGCCAGCTCGCGCAGCTCTGAGGCGGTCATAGGGGTCACCTTATCGAGCGTGGCATCGACCAGGGTGGCGCCATTCCAGAACAAGGCGTGCGTGCCATCCCAGGCAGCGCTGCGACCGATCTGCTCCGCAATGCTACCGGGCCTCCGATAGAAAGTGAACGCGCCATAGGCGCCGCTCGCATCCTGAAAACGGATGGCGCGCAAGTTGAGCTTGTTGTCTCCGTTGACGTAGTGGGCGGAGACGAACTGCTGGAATCCGTATTCCTTGAGGACAGCCGCGTTGGCAGCATCGGCACTTTCGGGCGTGGTGCTTTCCTGGGCAGGTGCGCTCTGACTCCAGCCGGCAAAGTCAGTCGGCAGCAGAGGCGCAGCGGCGTTTGGAGCCTTGGCAGACGGTTGGGCCAACGCCGGCAACGCCAGCGCAGACAGTAAAAGAACCGAGGCCGGGAATGCGCGAAGGGCGGGAAAGATAGACGGATTGCGCAGGGCACGGAGCATACGCACCTGTTGAGAGACTAGAGCATTTCTCCCGCGGGTGTCGAATGGGGGTTCAGTTGCCGTTGGGACGGCCGGAGCTTTGCGCCAGGCGGACACCGCTCAGGCCGCTGATGTATCTGGACACGCCGCGATAGAGCGACTCAGCGATCCGCTGGCGGTAGGCGGGCTGCTGCAGCTCGCGCGCATCGTCGGAGTTGGTCAGGAAGGATATCTCGGCCAGAATGGACGGCATGTTGGCGCCGATCAGTACTACGAATGGAGCCTTCTTGATGCCACGGTCGCGCAGTCCAGGGTTACCCTCTTCCAGGTTCTCGTAGAGCGATTTCTGCACATCGGCGGCGAACTCGCGCGATTCGTCGATTTTGTCTTTGAGGGTAATTTTCTTTACCAGGTCAGAGAGCTCGTGGATGGATTCGTCGGAGACGGCATTTTCGCGGGCGGCTACTTCCAGCGCATCGGGCGAGGTGGTGAAGTTGAGGTAGTAGGTTTCTACTCCGCGCGCGGAGGAGTCGGGGCTGGAGTTGGCATGGATGGAAAGAAAGAGATCGGCCTGGGCCTTGTTGGCGATGGCCGTACGGGTCTCCAGGGGTATGAAGGTATCGTCATCGCGGGTATAGATGACGTCGGCGCCCAGGCGCTGCTTAAGCAGCTTGCCGAGACGTAATGCGACGTCGAGCACCACCTGCTTTTCTTCGATGCCACCAGGGCCGACGGTGCCGGAGTCGTGTCCGCCGTGGCCGGCATCGATGACGATGCGGCCGATCTTGAGGCCGAGGGTGCGCACCAGGGTGCGCTCGCCGGCGGCGCTGGGCTCGGCCTCGTGCGTGGGCGGCGGCGTGAGAGTGTCATCGTTTTCCGCCAGGTTGGGGGGCGCGGGATGCAGGGGGCTGGGCTTCTTGCGGCTGGTGGACGGCGGCGGCGTGGTGGAGGCAAGGGAGCCGTCGTCTGCCTGCGGCGCGGGGACGGTTCCGGCCACCGAGGCCGCAATCGGGCGGGTGGTGGGATGATCTGTGGCCTGGACGCGATTGGGCTGTTGCCCGAGCGATGCGATGTCCTGGGTGGCGGTACGGTGCGCTGCTGATCGCGGAGTCTGCTGCTGGTGGGCGACCGGCGCTGGGGCGGGGGTGGGGGTGGGGGTAGCGCTTGGGCTCGAGCTTGCCTTGGGCGCGGTTGCCGCCGGGGGCAGGCTGGCCAAATTCGTGGTTGGAGCGGTACCCGGCTTGAGGCCATGAATGTCGATGATGAGGCGCCAGGGATTGGGAAGCAGGAAGGCCGAGTAGTCGGAGACGGAGCTTACATCGAGCACAATCCGGGTTACGTTGTTGGAGAATTGCGCGGCCCGGATGCGCTTGAGAAAGCCGTCGTCGATCACTTCGACTGATCTGCCGTTCAATCCCGGGTCCAGGCGCGCGCCATACAGGTCAAAGTAGATGCGGTCAGGGCCGGGTACGCGGGCGGCCTGATAAGAGACTTGATCTTGCAGATCGATAGCAATGCGGGTGTAGACGGGCGTGGACCAGTGGCGAATCCCGCTCACCAGAGAGACCTGCCCGGGATGCAGTGCCGAGAAGGTTGCGGGTTGGATTTCCGCCGGTATAGAGGCTTGTTGCGCCGGCTGGATGGCCGGCGACGTCACGGCTGGAGGGGGACGCGATGCCAGCGGGGCCATGGTGGCCGGCGGTGTGCGGGCGTGCTGCTGCGACTCGACGGCGGCCGCCAATACAGCGTTCTTTTCCGCGGCGTGACGGGCCCGACGAGTCGGATGTTCCTCCCGGTGGATGTCGTTCAGTTCGAGCTTGGCTTGCTGGGCCAATGGGTTCTCGGGGTAGAGCTTCAGGAACTGCTGAAATGTTTTCTTGGCCTCATCGCGATCGACCAGGTCACGGCGGTAGATCTGACCCTCGGCGAAGAGGGCGGTGAAGCGGTAGCCGCTGGCTGGGTATTGCGTGCGCAGGAATTCGTACTGGACGATGGCGTCGCGGAGCAGCCTTTGATCGGAAAAGTGGCGGCCTTCTTCGGTGAGGAGCTCGGCCACGGCGAGCACACTGGCATCGGCCTTGGGCGAGGCGGGATTGCCATGGTAGATCGCGCGATAGGCGTCGAGAACCCGGTTGTAGGCAAGCTGAGTGCGCTCCGACTCAGGACGGGCTTCCAGTGCCGCACGGAGGCGCTGGGCACGGTCAAAAGGGCTGGAGGAACTGGCGTGTGCGGAAAGACATCCGAGGAGAATGACGGAGAGGACGCGCGCCTGCCAAGCCGGCTTCATGCGGCTTCGAGAGCAGAACGCACGGAGCAAACGCGCGGCAGGGAGCATAGTTGCGGAAGCGGATGAACCGTTCCTCCGCCAGAGCTAACCCGATTATAGGGCGGCAAGTTGCGAGCGGCAACGAAGGATGGCGGGGAGGTAACTAAGGGTAAAGGGGTCTCAGTTTGGGATTTTTCTTCCACCCAGCAAATGACGGGTGGGCCATATCTCGCTCGTTTTTCGCGAGATATGGGATTCCAGCCGGAACGCTAAGTCCCGCTTACCCGCGCGGGTACGGAAACTTAACAGTTCACGGCTGCGGAATCCCATATCTCGCGAAAAACGAGCGAGATATGGGGCACGTCATTTGTGGGCGGGACAGAGTTCAAAACGATTTGGTGGCAGGCTCTAGGCGCTAAGGGCGGTTCCCCCAAGGAGATCGCGCACTACTTCGGGCGCGCTGGCCAGAGCTGCGTTGAGCGCGGAGGCGTCTTTACCGCCAGCCTCTGCCATGTCTGGACGGCCACCGCCGGAGCCGCCTACCTTTTGCGCCAGCGGTCCGATGATTTTTCCGGCGGAGAGGCGGCCGGTGAGATCGCGGGTTACTCCGACGATGAGGGCGACCTTGCCGTCTTCCTGCGCTGAGCCCAGAATCACTACTCCCGAGCCGAGCTTGTTGCGGAGATTGTCGACCAACGTTCGCAACTGCCCGCGATCCAGCGAGTCAACCCGCTGCCGCAAGCACCTGGATTCCGTCACCACGACCGCCTGGCTGGTAGCCGATGCGACCGAGGTAGAAGCCGACTTCATCCGTACCTGGTCGAGCTCGCGACGCAGCTTCTTGATTTCTTCTTCCTGCGAGGAGAGCTTGCTGCGCAACTCCTCGGCCCGCTGCTCGCGGCGAAACTCACCGAGTGAGCCGAGGCCGGTTACCGCCTCCACACGGCGAACGCCAGAGGAGACACCGCCTTCGCTGAGCAGCTTGACCAGGCCGATTTCCCCGCTGGCTCCGGTGTGGGTGCCGCCACAGAGCTCAGTGGAGAAGTCGCCGATTCTTACCACCCGGACCTTCTCACCGTACTTCTCTCCGAACAAGGCCATGGCGTGGTATTCGTTCACCGCGACGTCGATGGGCACGTCCTCCAGGGTCTCCACTTTGTTGTTGGCGAGCACCTGGCGGTTGATCAGCTCTTCGATGTCGGCAAGCTCTTCTTCGGCGACTCCAGTGAAGTGGGAAAAATCGAAGCGCAGATGTTCGGGATCGACCCGCGAGCCGGCCTGCTTGACGTGCTTGCCCAGTACCTCACGCAGAGCGGCATGCAAGAGATGAGTGCCGGTATGGTTGCGGCGAATGGCGGAACGGGTTTCTGTATCCACCACGGTATCTACGAAGTTGCCCAGCTCGATGGGTTGGCGCAGGTACACCTTGTGCGCGCGAACGCCCTGCACCGGCTGCACACAACCCAGAACATCGCCAACCACCACGTTGTGGTCATCCGAATAGAGCCAGCCGGCATCTCCCACCTGGCCGCCGGAATCGGCGTAAAACGAGGTGTGATCGAGCACGATCTCTACGCTCTCGCCGGCGTTGGCCTGGGGCACGCCTACGCCATCCCTGACGATGGCGAGCACTTCGCAATGCTGCGAGGTGAGCTGACGGTAGCCTTCAAAGATGGTCTTGGGCAGCGAGCGGAAGGCCGGGCTGGCAGAAGCCTTCGCGCCTCCCTTCCAGGAAGCACGGGCACGCGTTTGTTCTTCGCTGCGCGCTTGTTCAAAGCCGGTCAGATCGAAGTTGATGCCCTGGTCGCGGGCCGCGTCGACCATGAAATCAAGCGGCAGCCCATAGGTCTCATAAAGGTGGAAGGCGGTCACGCCGGGCAAGGTTCCATCCTTGCGGACCTGCTCGATGGCGGCATCCAGCTGCTTTGATCCCAGGGCCAGCGTCCGGCCAAAGCGCTCTTCTTCGGCGCGGACGACCCGGGCGACCCGGTCCGCGCTCTCAACGAGCTCCGGATAGGCATCCCGCATCTCGTCGCGCACCGCTTCGACCATGCGGTACATGAAGGGATCTTCCTGCCCCAACATTCGTCCGTGGCGGATGCCCCGGCGCAGAATTTTGCGCAGGACATAGCCGCGGCCTTCGTTGGCGGGAAGGACTCCGTCGGAAATGAGAAAGGTCGCGGCACGGGAATGGTCGGCGATGATGCGCAGCGAGGCGTCCGTAGGGGCAAGGCCATCCTGGTACCGGGTATGGGTCAGTTCACCGGCGCGGGTGATCAGCGGGGTAAAGAGATCGGTTTCGAAATTGGAGATCTTGCCCTGCAGCACGGCGGCCAGGCGCTCCAGCCCCGCTCCGGTGTCAATGGAGGGCCGGGGCAACAGGTGGAGCTCCCCTTGCTGGTCGCGATCGAATTGCATGAAGACCAGATTCCAGATCTCCACGTAGCGCGCGTCGTCCTGGCCAAAGGGTTTGTCCTCCCCGGTCTCGGAGGCCGCCAGGCCCATGTCGTAGAAAATTTCGGAGCACGGACCGCACGGGCCGGTGTCGCCCATGGCCCAGAAGTTGTCCTTCATGCCCAGCTCGTGGATGCGCTCCGGAGGCAGACCCTGGCCGCGCCAAAGCTCGTAGGCCTCTTCGTCCCGCGGAACGCCTTCTTCCCCTTTGAAGATGGTGACGTAGAGCTTGTCTTTGGGAATGGCGAGCCATTCCGGCGAGGTGACCAGCTCCCAGGCAAAGGCGATGGCCTCGCGCTTGAAGTAGTCACCAAAGCTGAAGTTGCCCAGCATCTCGAAGAAGGTGTGGTGGCGGCGGGTGAAGCCGACGTTCTCCAGATCGTTGTGCTTGCCGCCGGCACGGACACACTTCTGTGAAGTGGTGGCGCGGTTGTAGTCGCGGCGCTCCGCACCGAGGAACACATCTTTGAACTGATTCATGCCCGCATTGGTGAACAGCAATGTGGGGTCATTCGCCGGGACCAATGAGGAGGAGTGCACACGGCGGTGTTGCTTCGAGGCGAAAAAGCGCAGGAAGGTTTCCCGTATCTCAGAACCAGAGCGGTAGTGCATACCCTAAGTCTAGAGCATTTCTTCTGTTCATTGCCCCGTAACGGGAGTGCCCGGGGCCCGGTAGACGATCTGCCCGTTGTAAATCGTCATCTCGCACTTCAGGTCGCGCAGTTCAGCGGAGGGGATGGTGTACATGTCTTTATCCCAAACGGCGATGTCCGCCTCTTTGCCGGGTTCGATGGTGCCTATCTTGCTTTCCAGGAACAATTGTTGGGCCGCCCAGGCGGTGTACGAGCGGAGCGCGGTGTGCACATCGACGGCCTCGGCCGTTCCGAAGGGCTGCTTTCCGTAAGTGCCCCTGGCGGTCTCGCGCTCCACTGACGCCCAGAGCCCGAAGCGGGCCGGTATAGGGGTCACAGCGAAATCCGAGCCCGCGGCCCAGAGAATCGCGTGGGACTCATAGGTGTGGTAGGGATTCAAGCGAAGTGCGCGTTGGGGTCCGAAGTTGCCGGCGTAGGTATCACCGATCCACCAGGTGAAGCCCGGCTGCGTCTCGGGGAAGCCCGCGTCATACTGCTTCTGAAGAAAGGCTATGGTTTCGATGGCGTGATCGGTTGGCATGTTGGCGTGGATGATGCTGTGGCGCAACCCTGAGGTGGGCTTCTCTTTCAGCACCTGGGCGTAGGTATCCACTACCCAATCGATAGCGTGATCGCCGATGGCGTGTGTTCCGACGGAAACACCAGCCTGATGGAAGAGACGGACCATCTGACGGTAGACTTCGGGATCGATTAAGGGGTAACCGTAATTGCCCTGGTCGATGCCGGTGGAGTTCTTGTTCCACTCTTTGTAGACCCAGGCGGTCCTGGCGCCTCCGCTTCCATCCATATACAACTTGGCTCCGCAAGAGAGGAGGTTGCCGTCGCCTAATGAATCCGGCGGGCGCGGGAGAGCCTGGATGCGAGCAAGCGCGGCCTGGGCAGATTCGAGGGTGGTACCGCCGTGCCAGAGCACGCAGACGTGCAGGGTCAGTTTGTTCTCCTCCACCAGTTGGTGATAGGCGTCCCAGATCGGCGGTTGAATGTCAGGGTCTTTTACCGCGGTCATTCCTTCGCGGTGCAGGGTGTCGACCATATGGAGAATTCCATTGCGCCACTGCTCCGGCGTTGGGGGCGGGATGAGCGCAACCACGGCTTCCATGGCCGACTCCTTCAAGACACCCGTGGGTACCCCCTGCGAATCGCGGTCAATGGTTCCGGCCGGCGGATTGCTGGTTGCTGCGGTAATGTGCGCCAGCTGCAATGCCTGGTGATTGGCGACTCCGTAGTGACCTGTGGTGTGCAGGAGCCAGACGGGATTGGCAGGCGCAACCTCGTCCAGGTCAGACGCGACGATGTAGCGGCGCTCCGTCAGCTTGCCTTCATCCCAGCCGGCGCCGGTTAGCCATTCGCCGGGTTTTAGCTTGACGGCCGCTGCTTGCACCCGGCGTTTTACTTCGTCCACGGTCGCGGCATCGCTCAGGTTCACGGAGTAGAGCTCGTCGACTCCTCCAGTGGCGATGTGGGCATGGCTGTCGATTAACCCTGGGGTTGCGGTTCTGCCATGCAGATCGATCACCCTTGCCTTGGATCCTGCGAGTTGCAAAATTTTTTTGTTGGAACCGACGGCTATGATTTTTCCCTGACGAATGGCAACCGCCTGGGCTATCGAGTCCTTGGCATCTACGGTCAGGATTTTTCCGTGGACCAGGATCAGGTCGGGCGCCTGCGCGAATGCGGTAAGGCCCGACAGTACGCAGGATAGGGCTATCGTTTTGAGCATGAGAGTGTGATCACTGTAACGAATCTTCGTTGGCGGCGAAACACGGAAGCGTGAGAACTCGCTATCGTTTTTTGCCCACCGGCAACAAAAGCTGGGTGCCCCATTCAAGCCGTACTTTGGCTTGAGTGGGATCCCACCGCGCTGGGCCGGCAGCTTTCTCTACTGCAACAGATCCCCGCGTCCATAATCATCTGCACCCTGTACAGTCGGCGGTCTAGGTCCGTGGAATCCCACTCAAGCCAAAGTACGGCTTGAATGGGGCACCCAGTATTTGTTACCGGTCCAGAGAGGCATTTGTTACGGCAGGTCTTCAGCCGAGCTGTCCTCCGGCAAAACTAAATCAAGCTCCCAGCTCTTCAGCAGGGTGGAGATGATGGCAAAAGAAAAGCCCGCGCCTACCAGGCGGCGGACCAGGCGCGCCGTCTCCTTCTCATCTTGCGGCTTTTTAATCCGCTTGCGGGCAACGTAACGCCGCACCAGCTCCTCTTCGCTGACCTGCGCGTAGGCGGTCTCGAGCGTACTGGCGACCAGCTCGGCTTGCACACCCTTGCGGGTCAGCTCCTGTTGCACCCGGCGCTTGCCGAAACTCTGGTTCTCCTGGCGCAGACGGGTGTAGGTGGAGGCAAAGGCACGGTCGTCGAGATAGTGCTGGTCGGCAAGGCGCGCGACCACAGCCGCCATCTTGGTCTCTCCCACCTCGCCCTGCTCGACGCGGCGACTCATCAGGCGTTTGAGTTCAGCCACTGTACGCATCTGCCGGGCTAGCGCACCAACGGCGTATTGGTAGAGAGCGGCCTCGTCGAGCGGCTCTGACCTACTGCGCGAACGGAAAGGCATAGCAGCTCAAAGGCCGAGCAGCTTCCGATTGGTCTCACGATCGGCCTGGCCGCCTGCGAAGTCATCGAAGGCATGCTCGGTGACGCGGATGATGTGGTCGCGGATGAAGGGCGCTCCCTCGCGTGCTCCATCTTCAGGATGCTTCAGGGCGCACTCCCACTCCATGACCGCCCAACCAGGATAGTCGTACTGCGCCAGCTTGCTGAAGATGCCACCGAAGTCGACCTGACCATCGCCCAGGGAGCGAAAGCGCCCGGGACGGTCGATCCAGTCCTGATACCCGCCGTAGACACCGGAACGGCCGGTGGGATTGAACTCAGCGTCCTTCACGTGGAAGGCACGGATGCGTTCGTGGTAGATGTCGATGAAGGCCAGGTAGTCCAACTGCTGCAGGACGAAGTGGCTGGGATCGTAGAGGATGTTGGCCCGCGGATGGCCGCCGACGGCCGCCAGGAAACGTTCGAAAGTGACTCCGTCGTGGAGATCTTCGCCGGGGTGGATCTCAAAGCACAGGTCGACCCCGTGCTCTTCAAAGACATCGAGAATCGGCTTCCACCGGCGGCCGAGCTCGGAGAAGGCCTCGTCGACCAACCCCGCGGGCCGCTGGGGCCAGGGATAAATGTACGGCCATGCCAGCGCTCCGGAGAAAGTGGCGTGCGCCTTGAGCTTGAGGTTGCGGCTGGCCTTTGCCCCGAACAGCACCTGTTGGGTCGCCCACTCTTGCCGGGCCTTCGGATTACCTGCCACCTCCGGCGGAGCGAAGCCGTCGAACTGCAGGTCATAGGCTGGATGGACCGCGACCAGTTGCCCCTGCAGATGGGTGGAGAGTTCGGTTAACTGCAGCCCCAGGCCGTGCAGCATGCCCAGCAGTTGGTCGCAATAGGCCTGGCTCTCGGCGGCCAGCTTCAGGTCGAAGAGACGCTTATCCCAACTGGGAATCTGGATGCCCTTGAAGCCCAGACCCGCGGCCCATTTGGCGATGTCTTCGAGTGTGTTGAAGGGTTTCTGATCAGCGGCAAATTGGGCCAGGAAGATTGCCGGCCCCTTAACTGTTTTCATAAGTTCACCCATCCGGCACGCGTCCGGCTGCTGGTTACCGCTCGCTCGACAAAGGTCATGCTGCGCAGTCCCTCATGGATGCCGGGGACCAGGTCGCTCAGTTGCGCAGCAGGATCGCTGAAGCGAGCGCGAACCGCGTTCGCGAAGTCGCGATAGATATTAGCAAATGCTTCCAGCAATCCCTCAGGATGCCCCATGGGCAGGCGAAAGTCGCCCCGCACCGAAGGCGCCAGATAGTCCCCGGCGGCGTGCAGGGTTTGACTGGGCTGGTCTATCCAGTTCACGTCAAGGTAATTGGGATTTTCCTGCTGCCAGTGGAGGCCGCCTTTTTCCCCATAGAGATGAAGCTGCAGGTCGTTGCGATCGCCGGCTGCGATCTGGGATACGAACAGAACGCCTGGGGCTCCGTTGTCGAGCTTGAGCAGTACGTTGCAGTCATCGTCGAGGGAGCGGCCGGCTACGACGTGGTTGAGATCCGCGCAGATTTCGGTTACTTCGCGTCCGCTTACGTACTCGAGCAGATTGAATGCATGGACGCCGATATCGCCGATCGCTCCGCCTAACCCCGAGCGCGCGGGGTCAGATCGCCACGCTGCCTGCTTGTGACCCGTGGTCTCGAGCGAGGTGCTCAGCCAGCCTTGCGAGTATTGCACCACCGCTTTGCGGATCTTGCCCAATTTGCCGCTCGCGCGCCATGAGACGCGCCTCGCGTACCAGCGGGTAACCGGTATAGGTGAAGGTCAATCCATAAAGAAGCCCGGTGCGGCGAACGATTCCCGCCAACGTCTGCGCCTCTTCGAGGGTGGCCGTGGCCGGCTTGTCGCTCATCACGTGGAAACCGTGCTCCAGGGCAGCCGCCGCAATGGGCAGGTGGAGATGATTCGGGGTAACAATGCAGACAAAGTCGATGGCATCTTCCCGTTTCCTCTCCTGCTCCATCATCTCTTCAAAATTTGTATAGGCACGGTCCGGGCTGATGCCGTAGGTCACGCCGGCCTGCCGCGATCGTGCCGCATCCTGGCTGAAAGCTCCGGCCACCAGTTCGATGGTTCCATCCAACTCGGCCGCCATGCGATGTACCGGGCCGATAAACGAGCCCGCGCCTCCGCCCACCATCCCCATACGGAGACGTCTTCCCAGTCTGATCCATCTTTACCTTTCACCTTTCCCAGGACTCACGTCCTGGGGCATTTTCAGCCGTCCCTGCGGGACTTTTCAAATCGTCCGTGTTTACCCAGGACTGCGTCCTGGGCTACTCTCAGCCGTCCCTTCGGGACTGGGTGCTCTTCTGCGTCTTCGGGGATGCGTGCTTGCTGACGCGCGCGGGTTCTCTCTCTAGTGCCGGGCTCCATGCTAAAGCATTTGTCAGGGTTGAATAAAACCGCGTTGGGCGACGGCGATGTTGCCCCGGGAGGAATTTTTCACCAGGTACATCATCTGGTCGGCGGCACCGATGATTTCCTGGATGGTGCTGCCGTCCTCCGGGTAACTGGCTATGCCGAAGCTGGCCATCATGCGCACCTCGAGTCCCTCGGCCAGCAGATATCTGGTATCGCGCAAGGCGTGCAAAAGGCGCTGGGTAACCTCAAGAGCTGCATCTTTTCCGGTCTGGGGAAGCAAAACGATGAACTCGTCTCCTCCGTAGCGGAAGGCAGAATCGATTCCCCGCACACTGTGCTTGATGGTCCGGGCAATCTCGGCCAGCAAGCGGCTGCCGGTCAGGTGCCCGTGGAGGTCGTTGACGCGCTTGAAGTGGTCCAGGTCGATGAAGATCAGGCTGAAAGGGAGACTGAAGCGGCGGGAGCGCTCGAGCTCGACCTCGGTGATGGAAAACAGGTGCCGCGAGTTGAAGAGGCCGGTGCAGTCATCGGTGATGGTCAATTCCTGAATGCGCTCCACGGCACGCACATTCTGAATGGCGATCGCCGCATAGTCGCACAACACCTGTAGGAAGGCCATGGTTTCCCCAGTCAAGGTGGCCACGCGATAGTTAAGCAGCTCGATCACGCCTAGAGTGCGATCCCGCGAGCGCAGCGGTATGCAGATCGCGGATCTTACCGGGGAGAGCGACGACGGGTCACCATCCACGGTGAAACGGGGATCGTTGCCGGGCTCCGACACGATTACCGGTTCGCCATGCTGAGCGACCCAGCCGGCGATTCCCTCACCCATACCGACGCGCAGGTTGCGATCACCCGGCGACTTGCCGGCCGCGACCGCGTAGTAGAGATTCTGCTGCTCCTCGTCGACGATGAGCAGGGACCATGATTCGGGCTCGAAAAACTGCTCCATCTGGAGCATGATGGCGCCCAAAATCGAATCCAGGTCCAGGGAAGAGGTCAGCGCGCGCGCAACATCGTGAAAGACCATCAGGTCTTTGGGAAGTGTCTGACGTTCTGGGAAGGATCGATCGACCATTCCAGCGGTTAGCCTCCGATATGAACCATGCTGCGAGACGGCTTGAGAAAGCCGGGCTCGCCAATATGGTGGCGCGCCTCCTTGGTTTCGACCGTCTTCTGAATGAACTCTGCGAGATCGTCATCAGAGCCGCCGCGGGCCAGCACACCATAGAGATCGTGGTCGAAGTGGGAGAAGAGACAGGTGCGGATTTTGCCATCGGAGGTGAGACGGATGCGGCTGCAGGCTCCGCAAAAGGCCTGGGATACGGGGGCGATGATGCCGATTTCGCCGATGCCGTCGTCGAAGGTATAGCGGCGCGCGGTTTCACCAGGGCTGTTGGCAGGCAGAGGAACCAGGGGGCGAAAGCTGTTGAGCTTGCTCACCACCTCCTCGAGCGGGACAACTACCTCGGGGGTCCACAGGCGGTCTTCTTCCAGCGGCATGAACTCGATGAAGCGAACGATCACGCCCTCGTCGCGCGAGAAGCGGGCAAAGGGGACGATCTGATCCTCGTTAAAGCCGCGTAACAGCACACAGTTCACCTTGACCGGACCCAGGCCGGCCTGCTGGGCGGCGCGCACTCCGGCCAGCACCTTGTCGAAGCTGCCGGGAATTCGCGTGATGCGTTCAAAGATGGCTGCGTCGACCGCGTCCATGCTGACCGTGATCCGGCTGAGCCCGGCCTGCGCCAGAGGAGCGGCCATCTCGGCCAGAAGGTGTCCATTGGTGGTGATGGCAAGGTCCAGCGGGATCGCCGGCCGACTGGGTGCGCAACTGGGCAAGCTCCGTCAACAGGGGAACAAGTCCCTTGCGCAGGAGGGGCTCGCCGCCGGTGAGGCGGATTTTTTCGATGCCCAGAGAGACGAAGACGCGGATGATTCGCAGGTAGTCGTCCATGGCCAGCTCGGCAAATTGAGCACCCTGGGAGCCAGTGCGGCAATAAACACACTTGTAGTTGCAGCGATCGGTGATGGATACGCGCAGGTCTGAGATGGTGCGTCCGAATTTGTCGGTTAGCCGAACTGCAGGCATTCGAGCGGGCGAGGCATCGCGGGCACCCGCGGGCGGGTTGAGGAGAGCGGCCGGACTGTGCAGATCATTCCGGGACATGGTGAAGGATCTCAAACGTACACCCTCAAGCTGGTTGGATGCACACGCTGACTCCGGTCCAAGCAGCGAGGGGCTCCGGCCGAGCATGAGTAATATCTATAGACAATTAGAGCATTTTTGCTTCTCTACGCCTGCTTTTCCATTAAGAAACTTGGACTTAACTCACCCCGGGAGGGATCGGGATGGGGGAAGAAAAAGGTCTAAACCGTGCCGGGACAGTAACTCCGGGCTTCCCAATGCCCCAATCCTGCACTATAGTCAGTTAAATCAATGGATACTCCGACAGAGACGAAATCACAAGTTCGCCAGGGAACAGTAGGATTTCCTTCTTCTTCCGGCAAGTCTTTCAACGGATATTTCTCCGCGGACAAGCGTTGGAATTTCCGCAAAAACGACCTCATCGACGCACGCGCGCGGCGGCTGTTCGAGACGACCGCCCTTGCCTGCAACCACGATGCCTACCCTTTCCAGATTCCGCTGGAAGGAAGGACCGGCCCGCAGGTGCGGGCGGACGGGCATTCGATGCTGATGCTGTCGTCCTACGACTACCTTGGCTTGATCGGCGATCCGCGGATCGACGCTGCGGCGATCGAGGCAATCCGGAAGTACGGCACTGGTACCGGCGGGGCTCGCCTGCTCACGGGCACCACGGATCAGCACATCCTGATGGAGCGCGACATCGCCGCCTACAAGGGCACGGAAGCGGCTATCACCTTCAGCTCCGGCTACTTAGCGAATGTTGCCGTGCTCGGTGCGCTGCTCGGACCGGCCGATCGCGTGATTATGGATTCGCTCTGCCATCGCAGCCTGACGGATGCCTGCCGCTTCGCCGGGGTCCAGTTGCAGCGTTTCCGGCATAACGACGCCTCATCTTTGCGCCAGGAGCTGCAAAACGGATCCCAGGCCAACCGCACGCTGGTTATCTCGGACGGTGTTTTTTCGATGGATGGCGACGTTTGCCATCTGCCCGAGATTCTTGAAGTAAAAGAAGAATTCGGTTTCTTCCTGCTGGTCGATGAATCGCATGCCTCGGGTGTGCTCGGGGCTTGTGGCCGCGGCACGGATGAGCACTTTGGGATTCCCACCGATGCGGTCGATATCTGGACCGGTTCCCTGGCCAAATCGATTCCTTCCACCGGTGGCTTTGCGGCCGTCTCGCAGGAACTGGCGATTTATCTGCAACACGGGGCTTCCCCATTCATTTTTTCCGCGGCGCTGAGCCCGGCGGCGGTGGCGGCTATCCGCGAAGGATTCGCGATTCTGAAGAGCGAACCGGAGCGGGTGGCGAAGATCAAGCACAATGCGGACTTTTTGCGCAGCGGCCTGTGCTCGCTGGGCTATGACACTGGGTTGTCGGAGACGGCGGTCATTCCGGTAATTCTGAACGACGAGACAACTACCGGCCTGTTCGCCCGGCGGCTGCGGGATCATGGTGTTCTGGCAACGCCTGTGCTGTTTCCAGCCGTACCTCAGGATTCAGCCCGGCTGCGGCTCTGCGTAACCGCAGCACATACACAGAGCGACCTGGAATACGCACTCGACGTCTTCGAGAAGATGGCTCGCAACTAAACCCGGGTCGTCCATTTCCGGCGGGTGTTTCAAATCCAATTACGTACGGGCTGTTCGTTGCGGCGAGGTAGCCCGTACCCTTCAGAAAAACAAACCTCGGCGATTTTTCGCGATCCATCTGTGAGGCGCTGCGCTCAGGATGACGAGTCCGTTGGAGTTTGACGTCGCCCACTGGCACGGCTCAAGCCGTGCCCTTCGTAGGGAGTTTTTCCGCAGCCTGAAAGTCGCGCACCCATAACCGACGGCTTCTCAGTGCCAGGCGCGAAAGGCCAACACCGCGTTCAGGCCGCCAAAGGCGAAGGATTGCGACAGGGCAGCCTCCACGCTTGCGATACGGGCTTGGTTAGGAATTACGTCCAACGCACATTCCGGGTCCGCCTCGGTGAAATTGGCGGTGGGGGGCAGCAGGCCCTTGCCCAGAGCCAGCACCGTAGCGACCGCTTCGATCGCTCCCGCCGCGCCTAGCGTGTGCCCGTGCATGGATTTGGTGGAACTGACCGGTAGCGTGTTGGCGTGATTACCAAAGACGGCATGGATTGCCGCTGCCTCCATACGGTCATTGGCTTCCGTCGCGGTTCCGTGCGCATTGATGTAGCCCACCTGCTCAGGGGCTAACCCACCATCGCGCATCGCGGCACGAATGGCGCGAGCGGCGCCCTCGGCGGAGGGCTGGGTGACGTGGCAGGCGTCTGCCGACATGCCAAAGCCCACAATCTCAGCCAGAGGCTTGGCGCCGCGGGCCAGGGCGCGCTCCAGCGGCTCCAGAACCAACATGGCAGCACCTTCCCCCAAAATCATTCCGGAGCGGTTCGCAGAGAAGGGGCGGCAGGTGTCAGGACTGACCACGCGCATGGCCTCCCACGCTTTCAATCCTCCCAGGAAAAATGGCGCTTCACTCCCCCCGGTGATGGCCAGGGGGACAGCTCCGGAACGCACCATCCAGAGTGCGTTGCCAATGGCATGAGCCGACGAGGAACAGGCGGTTGAGAAGGTATACGCTGGCCCGTGCAGGCCGTACTCCATGGAAATATGGCTTGCTCCGGCGTTACTCATTCCCAGCGGGATGGTCAGTGGGTGGACACGATGCCTGCTATGGTGGAAGAGTTCCCAATAACCAATTTCGTCGGTAAATCTGCCGCCCATGCAGGAACCGGTGATGACCGCTGCACTCTCGCGCAGCTCCTCGGTCCATTCGATTCCAGCCATGGTCACCGCCTCGCGGGCAGCGATGACAGAAAACTGCGCGAATCGATCCATGAAACTGAGTGTTTTGCGGGCAAAGTACGTTTCGGCGTCGTAACCGAGCACCGCGGCGCCATTCTTGAAACGGACCTGGCTCATGCCCATCTCGGGGACAGGCCCAACATCGTCTGGTATCGGTCCAATTCCGGATTGGCCGCCGGCAAGTGCCTGCCAGAACCCTTCCCGGTCAAGCCCCAGAGCGCTGATTACGCCCATTCCTGATATGACAACTCGCATTTACACCGTTTTCATGAAGGATAGTGCTGGACCGAGGGTAACAAACTCCGCTTCTCACCGATAGCGGTGACCTTATTCGGTTGCAGCCTGAGCAGAGGGGTTTTGCTTGGAATCCACCAGGTAGGTGACGCCATCGATCATTTCGCGGATGGTCTGGATCTTCTTCGCGTCTTCGTCTTTGATCTCGATGTCGAATTCACTTTCGAGGTCGAAGAGGATATTGATGCTGTCCATCGAATCGATGCCCAGCTCTTCGAAGGTGCTGTCAGGTTTGACCTTCTCCAGAGGAATACGCTGGGTGGTAGCAATCACTCGGAGAACGCGTGCTTGGATCGTCTCAGACATAAGGGCCTTCGTAGAACCGCATTACTGCCCCCAAGGCATGCCTTCGGGGCGAGGGAGTTAACTGTTTCAGTAACGTTAAACCGGCAGTCAAGTACTGGCAATAGTTTGACATTGAACGCGAATTTTTCAAATCCTTGCCACCTGGGGAAGTCTTAGTTAGCCTCAGCCACGGCGAGACGCCGGGCGGTGCGCCAGGCGTAATGCAAGGCGGAGATGATAGTCAGGGCAGCGGTGGCATAAAGGGCCAAGGTGCGCAGCATGATTAATGGTACAGGAGCATATACCTGGCAGAGCAGGACTGCGAGCAAGGCCAGGATCTGGGCACAAGTACTGGCCTTGCCATAGACGCTGGGACGGAAATCGCGCATACCGAGACTGATGTAGAGGAGCGCTGCGACGATAAGAATGCCGAGGTCGCGGCTAAAAACCAGGACAGTGACCCGCCGCGGCACGAGCTGCTGGTGCATGAGGACCAGGAACAGGGTGCTGAGCAGGAGCTTATCGGTCACGGGATCGAGGTACTGGCCGATCTGGGTTTGCTGCTTGAGTAACCGGGCGGCCAGGCCATCGAGGCCATCGCTGAGTCCAGCGACGACGAAGAGGCACAGCGCGGTTTTGTAGTGGGACTCGAGCACCGCGATGACAAGAAAAGGAATGAGGCAAAGGCGCAGAAAAGTAAGCAGGTTAGGAGCTGCGCGCAGTTCTTTCAGCAAGGGTTTCCGATCTTCCTGGGTATAGCCTAAGACCTTGATGGTACATGAGCTTTTGGTATGATAGCGAGATGCATTGCAGGCGCGTAGCTCAGTTGGTTAGAGCGTCCCGGCAAGCCGGGAAGGTCAGTTGTTTGAAGAGCAGGATGTTCCATGCAGGCGCGTAGCTCAGTTGGTTAGAGCGTCCCGGCAAGCCGGGAAGGTCAGTTGTTTGAAGAGCAGGATGTTCCATGCAGGCGCGTAGCTCAGTTGGTTAGAGCGTCCCGGCAAGCCGGGAAGGTCAGTTGTTTGAAGAGCAGGATGTTCCATGCAGGCGCGTAGCTCAGTTGGTTAGAGCGCTACCTTGACACGGTAGAGGTCAGGAGTTCGAGTCTCCTCGTGCCTACCATATTTCCGGAAATGCCCGCCACATACATCCTGAAGAGCCAGTCCACGGGAAAATTCTATATCGGCTCGGCGCTGCATCTGGACCAGCGGCTCGCGGAACATCAGCGTGGCCACAGTCCTTATACCAGGGACCGTGGGCCGTGGACCTTGGCCTACTGCGAACATTACGCAACACTGCCGGAAGCT
Organism: uncultured Acidobacteriaceae bacterium; assembly: GCA_963785315.1. Classification (GTDB taxonomy): domain Bacteria; phylum Acidobacteriota; class Terriglobia; order Terriglobales; family Acidobacteriaceae; genus PALSA-350. The sequence goes on from CAWAUX010000014.1 coordinate 809,001, forward strand.
CGTCGGCGAGAACGCCAAATGAAGTCTTGGAAATCCAGCCGTTCCGTGCAGCAGTTGATCGACGCAGCTTTCTAGCGCTGCGTCCCTTCATGAAGTTTTGTTGTTTGGCCGATAACCGCAGAAGTGCGCGCCCCCACGCCAAACGAACCGTGGAGAGGCCTCTTTTCTGGTACTGGCGCAAACCACATCATGACCGCGGGTGCTCCGATCTGCCGTATGCGCTGCCAAATGTCTGCGATTCGCTGTGGTCTTATCGCTCTCGCTTGCCTGCTTTGCCCCGCACCAGGTCTGAGCCAGCATCCCAAACCAGACTGCAACCACCTACCGACTTATCATTTTCTGTACTTCCAGGTCCCCGGGGCCGCCGTGACGAACCCCTCCAGCATCAACGACTTTCTTGTGATCACCGGCTCTTATGGCTCCGCAGACGGGCTCCTCACAGGCGGCTTTGTGCGGACAGCATATGGACAACTCACCACATTTGACGTGGGCAAGGTCTACACGGGCGAGTTGCAAATCAATGCTGTTGGGGAAATTGCCGGCGTCTATCAGGATGTTCCAGGTGAGGGTCGAGGGTTTATACGTTCTGCCAACGGCGCAATCACCAAATTTAACCCTGGCGGGACCGGCGGTTTCACAGATGTGAGAGGCATCAACAATAAAGGGACCGTCGTCGGCATCTATTCGATCAAAAATTCGACTCCTCCAGCGCAGGCTTATGTGCGAGCAAGAGATGGAGCCCTCACCACATTCACCATCCCCGGGAGCAATTACGTGTTCCCATGGGGCATTAACGATTTAGGAGAAGTGACAGGAGTCTATTATTACGATGGCGACACCCAGGTAGGTGGGTTCGTGCGGTCGCCCGGCGGGATGATTACCACCTTCACGTACGCCACAGGCATTGTTCCATTAGCCATCAATCGGGCGGGAACCATCGTCGGCTGGTACAGCCCACCCGCCGGAGTCTTTCGGGGGTTTGTGCGCCGACCGGACGGAACGATTGTTCCCTTCCTCATGCCGGGAGTGGGAGTGCTCTATACATTATTCATGGGGCTTAATGAGGAGGGCTTCATCACCGGATCGTATACGACCATTGCAGCCGGACCTCCGGGCCCAAACCCAGAGGAATACATGTACGGCTTTATACGGTCTCCCCGAGGCGTTGTCTCTGGCTTCGCGGTTCCCGGAGCCGACAATACGACGTCGGTTGCTATTAATAATTTCAATGTGGTTACGGGTTGGTCAGATAGCCAGACAAACCGCGGCGGGTTTCTCCGTATACCGGATGTCCGGTGATTTTGGCAGTCTAGACAAAGCTGCAAGTTGTTGGATTGATTGATCAGGAGATCCCGAATCCCTGTGCATGCCGAATCTTGATTGTTCCCGCGGCGCACATCCTCCTCACTGCAAAAAAAAGCGCGTCGAGTGCTGTGGTATCCCACTCAAGCCAAAGTACGGCTTGACCCCGATTTCCTGCCACGCTGTGCCAGCCGCGTGTGCGCCTTTCATTAAGGAAAGGCGCATGGAGTGTATCAACGCCACAAGTCTCCGCGGGAAATCGGGGCAAAGGGGGCACCCAGCCCTCGTTGCATGTTAACCACGGCTCATGCGGCATTTCTTGCGGCCATTCGACGCCCCCCTTATTTCCTGGGTACACCGGTTTTTCTGCCGAACCGTTCGGCAGAGCTCCGGCATCAAAAGCGGTACATTTACCGACAAAGGCCTCCGAAAAATGGGCAAAGGAAAAGCACACTGTTTCTGGGTTGGGATGCTCGCGCTCGGGTTCTCTACCGGGCAGGCGCAAACCCCGCAACAGATCATCCAACAGGCGGTAAACGCCGAGCGGACAGCAGACCAGAACGACCACTCCAACTGGATCTACCTGGAAGAGAGCGATAAACCGAAGGAACATGTTCTGCAGTGGGTGGCGGCGACACAACAGGGAAACGTTGAACGGGTTCTGGAGAGAGATGCACGACAGTTGCCGGAAGGCGAACAACGGGAACTCATTCAAAAATATCTGCACGACCCCCGAGCCCAGAAGAAGCAGGTCGAGGAAGACAGCCACGATAACAAGCAGATCGATGACCTGCTCAAGCTTCTGCCCGAGGCCTTTATCTGGACACAAACAGGAGCCACCGCAACTACCACCTCACTGCACTTCGAACCCGCCCCGAACTTCCATCCGCCGACGCGCGAGGCTCGCGTCTTCAGCAGCATGACCGGTGACCTGGTGGTCGATAACCAGCAGCATCGCATCTGCAAGGTCAAGGGTCACCTCATGCACGATGTCACCTTCGGAGGAGGGCTGCTGGGGAGATTGAAGGAACGAAGCTCCTTTGCGCTGGAACAGCAACAGGTCGGGCCATCGCTTTGGGAACTGACGGCAATCCACGTCCATCTCGAAGGCAATGCCCTGCTGTTCAAAAGCGTATCGCTTCAGCAAGACGACAAACGTTCGAAGTTTCAGCCCCAAGTGTCCGGCGTAACCCTGGAGCAGGCCGCCAGCTTGGTTATGAGCGAACCAAAGCTATTCGCCTGCAGCGACTCCCTCAACAGCGGACCAGCCTCTGAGGAACAGGCTGGGTGTGTCGAAAAACTCACCGTCAGCACAGGGCTAAAGCCTTAACCGCAGACGCTACTTCTGTACCGACTCCGCTTCCAGGTCAGCGTTCTGGGCTGCAGAGTGGACCTGTTGCAGGCGGTATCCTGCGCGGGTCCGCACGTGGTACTTCTGCACGTCCTTTCCAACCAGCTTGACGGTGATGGTCCGCCATCCGGTGCTGGGGTTGGGCTGGGGATAGTAGCTGAGCGAGTAGAGATGTGCCAGGTCCTCCTGGATAAAGGCGAAGGCCTTCTTTTCATCGTTCCAGCTACGGGCGAAAGTATGCCTTGCCACCCGTAGCCTTGCTCATGCGCTCGAAGACGGCGGTCGAGATCGGCTCCAACTGCGCCTCGCGGGTGCTGATCATGTAGATGATCGTGCCCGTGGATTGGGCGAGTTCCGCTACATCTTCCGGGGGCACCAGGCTGGCATTGTCAGGACCATTGGAGAAGACCACGACCACCTTCCGTCCGGTATAGCGGGCGGCGTCCTCGACGGTCAACAACAGGCAGTTATAGAGCGCGGCATCGTCGCCGGCAACGGTGCTGCGCACCCCGCGCAGGACCTGCGCCCGATCAGAAGTAAGGGCGGAATTACGGGAAAGGTCGCGGCTGTACGAATAAAAGGCCACCTTGTTCGCAGATTCCAGGGAACGAACAAAATCGGTGATGGCATCCTGGGCGAAGACAAAGCCCCGGTACATGTAGTTGCTGGTATCGAAAAGAACAAAGACGTTGGCGCCGGCAACCCGGGAGGGCAAGCTCGCAGGATCCTCGCCGACTCCAGCGGCAAGGCCCTTCGCCGGCGGCGGCGCAACCGCTACGGCCGGTTTCGCTTTCGCAGCCGGTGGCTGACTGGGCGCGCCGGGTTTGCCAGGGGCCGCATTCGGCGCCGGCTGAAGTACCTGTCGAGCACCCTCGTTGCCTTCCTCGAAGGTGGCGATTCTTTCCGGGATCTTGTCTTCGGTGATGGCAAAGTTTTCCGGGCCCAGGCCCGAAATGTAATTGCCCTTGCTATCAGTTACGGCGACGTTTAACTGCACCAGGTCCACATTGACCCGGATGTTGGTGGTGTCATCCTGGGCGCCCGTCACACGGCCGCCAAGGAACAAGAAACCGACTGCGATGGTAAGGAAAAGAAGAGATCGCTTTGCCATTGTGTGTCCTGTATCCCGTCTATTGGTGTCCGGCCGCGGCCGAGTTGCTGGAACGTTCTTGCTGCGTACCCATTTCCTGGTTGGAGGAGGCAGCAGCTTCCGTCAGTTGAGGTACAACGATCTTGCCCTGACGGAAATCTTCGCCGGTCTCCTTCATGGCGCGAGTCAGCGCCAGCCAGTCCTCAATGTCGGTCGCGAAAATGTTCGCCACCATGTGGCGGGTCAACTCGGGGACCAGGCGATTGAGCATGACCGGCGGGTAACCCTTCTCATCCGCGAGCCGCGCCCAATACAGGTTGGTCGAGTCCCACGATTCCCCCAACAAGCGGCTGGAACTGCCGCCAAAGGCGGGGAACGGCGGCACGTTCAGGAGCTCGCAAGCAAAATTCTGGGCCAGTACTGGATGGGGGGTACCGAAGTCCCGGGAGATACGCTGCGGGGTGACATCGGCCGGAGATTGCTGGATGAGCGCATCCAATTCCGCGCCCGCCTTCCCCCACGATGCGGTCTCCTGGGGAAAATTATGGCGAAACTCCACTGCCAGATGAAAAGTATCCGCCGGGGTGACGCGGGACAGGCTGGCGCCGGCGTCTCCGGCCGCAAGAGCCTGCTCCAATTGCCCCAGCCGCTGGGGTGGCAGACGTTCAGAGAGAATGCCTGTCACTTTGCCGCGCAGCTCCGGGTTCGCCACCGCAGCAGTGACAAGTTCTTCCCCGGAGCGTTGATAGAGAGTCACGGCATGGAGTTCGTTGCTGGACACACTCCACCAGCGGGGCAGCGTCGCGCTGACCAGCAGGTCCGCCGTTACCTCTTTCCAGATCAGTGCCTGGACGTTTTTGGGAGCGATGAAGTCCTCTTCGGTGGTCGCCAGGACATAGGGCAACTCGGCCAGTGAGCCCACCAGATAGGCGCCTCCACCCGCCGGTGACCCCTGGTTAAACAGTTCAGAAGCCTGCCACAGCTGGGTCACGCCCATGATGGTTTCGCCGGAAAAGTCGTGAGAGCGCACAAAGAGCGGATTGTTGTGCAGCAGCTGAGCGCCGGGCGGCTCGTAATAGGCGTAATTCAGGCCGACGAGAGAGTCCCTCAGAAACGGGGTAAGTTGACCGCGGGCGGCTTCCAGTTGAGGACGCGAACCGGGCGTCTTTATTACTTTGGTAATGTCAACATGAACCTGCAGCTCGCTATGACGGTTGGCGTAGACTCCGGGCGCCCATTCTGTCTTTTCACTCTCGGTGAAGATGGGGCGGGGCAACTCAAATTCCTTGAGTTGATTGGCCAGGGGGATCAGGTTGGAGCCCGCCGGCGCTCCCTGCGCCATGTGCGTAAGTCCATCCCCGAGCGTGAATAACGTGTCCAACGACACCAGGCGCTGATCGTCGAGCACCGCGCGTATTCTGCCGGCCATCTCATCGCGGATGCGTTGACCTTCGGGAGACTGCTGGGGCGGCCCTGCCAGCAGCTCAACGAATTCGTCCTGAGAGAGGCTGGACTTGCCGCTGGCCGCCATCATCAGGGTTCCCAGTGATGCGTGGCCTGCGTCGAAGAGCTGGGCGGAAGAATTGATGGCCGCGAAGGGAGCAATGGCCTGCTGCCAGGATTGGTTCAAATCTGCGTCCCGAACCTCCCCCTGACGAGCAAGGATTTGCCAGAGTCCCAGGTTGGCCTGGAAGACGCCCATGGCATTTCCGCGCAGGCTATGGTCGTGGATGGCGTCAATGGAGTCCGCCACCTTTACGAATTGCGCGATCGAGGCATCGTTCAAGTCTGGAAATTCAGAAAATACCAGGTACCAGTTGCTTAGCTCAGAGAACTTGGTGGCCAGGAGAAGCACCGTATCCGGGCTCAGGCGCTTATCGGGCGCACGCCGCCGGTCCACTTCATTCAGCATGAGATAAATCTGCAGCGGACCCTGGTCGGTATCGACGCGAGACAGCGCAGCCATGGCTTCGAGCAGCTGCTCGGGATGCTTGAAGGAACGGCCGCGTTTGCCCTCCTCGTGGCCAATCTTTGAGTCTGTTTTCTGGGCCAGGATCTGCTTCCAGACCTCGAGGTTACCGGGGATGCGGGGTTCCCCGTCCGGTCCCACTTGCAGACGCGTGAACAACATCAGCAGCGCAGGGGCCTTACGGAAAACTGCCCTGGCGGGATAGGCATTCGGTTCCGGCTCGCGAAACGCATCGTAGAGATGTTTCAGGCGCGGAGATGCAGTCAGGTACGCCTGCTGGGAGGCGTTCACCCGCGACAGGCTGTCGAAGTAGACAGCCAACCACCCGTTATCCGTACCGGCCAAGCCGAGGACAAAGTCCCCGGGCGACCTGGGGCTGGCGCCGGCTAGCTCCCGCCAACCGGCTTCGGCGGAGGGGCCGCCGGGAACGACTACCCGCCCGCCGCGGATGCAGATCTGGGTCCCATAGAAGTCGAGAACCGGGCCATAGGGCAGAAGTCTCGCCAGGCCGGGCGAGTGCGCAAGCGCATTCCTGGTTTGGGCATCGCTATTGGCGAGCGCCCAGTACAGGCGATCAACGGCCGGCTCGTGCAGCAGGATGTCCACCAGCGATTGCGCGCCCCTGCTCTTGGCGCTGCTGATCGCCCGCCACTCGTTTTCGCTAAAGAGCACGGGAACGCGGGAACTCGGGAAAGCGTAGGTAAAGGTCGTGCCTTTCGCGAGCGCCTCTTCCAGTGCGGTCAGGGGAAAACCCGAATCCGTGGTGAGGAAGGCGCGTTCCGGGTCCGCAGTCATCAGGATGGAGTCCTTTTGCCCGCAACCCGGTCGCGCGTGGTAGCCGAGGATGCTCAACAACGGCTCGGCTTCCGCGCAATTGGTAACGCGGATCATGCCGCTTGATCCGGCCAGCATCTCAAGTTCCCGCGCCTGGTGAAGATAGCGGTCAACCAGGCGCAAATACTCCGTCGGCACGCCGTTCAAATAGCCAGTGGCAAAGGCATTGCGGGCGAGCAGAGGCAATACGTCGTCGCTCGATATCTGCTGGCTGATACCGGCCATGCGCAGGAAAGACCGCAGGGGTCCGGGAATGACGACCGTGGTCTGCTGGGGAGATGGGTGCGCTATGGGGTGTGCAGGCTTGGTGGCCGAGGACTGCGAGTCGCGCTGTTCGCCTGCGCCCATGAGACTGAGCACTGGCAGAAAATGCCGACGGAAAGAAGAGCGGACAAACAGGTTGCAGACTTCACGGCATGCGCCTCTCGGGAAGCTTCGAGACTTTGGGGGTAACCACGATTTAAAACACAACCAATCTTGAACATGGCCCGTGCGAGCGTTAGAACCCCGAGATTTGTCACAACATTCCGGTTAGGTCATTCCCTGTTTTGCGACGTCCCCCTGGTTCACTGCTTTCGTGTGAGACAAGATACACCACCTGCTAAGGCAAGGTGTGAATATCTATTCGGGGCATCAAAAGACATGTCCGAAATCGGGATTGCTGCCAGGATGGTGCAGGTCTGATGGTTCCAAAGGTAACCGGACTGCAACCACCGCCCACACAGAGGTTGTCAAAATGATTATCGAAATGCGGACGTACAAACTACGCCGGGCATGCGATCCCGTTTCCTGGAGATATTTCACTCCAAGAGCATTCCGGCGCACAGAGAAATCGGAATGAAAATATTGGGTCCCTTTCATTCCATCGAAGACACAGACACCTTTTCTTTATGCGGGGCTTTGCTGACCTGGCGTCGCGCGAAGCGATGAAAGCAAAATTCCATGCGAGAGCGCTTTGGAAAGAGGAACTGGAACACGTCCTGCTGCCCATGTTGGCAAAGTATGAAGTTGTGGTGGTGGAAGACAGCCAGCATCTCATTGATTGGTAGTGGTTTGCCTATACTGGTCTACAAACAGGGGCACACGGGGCAGGTCTGTTGCCATCCTGCGGCGCTGTATCAATCTTTCGTGAATCGTATGCCAGTCCCATTGACGGCGCCCATACGCTGCCATAGATTCACTGCACATGGAAGACTTAAATTTCGACCAACTTTTGACTGATTACCATCAGGCTCTCGACAACTGGGTAAACGCCCTTCGCGCCGAAGAGGCTTTGGCCAACGACGACCACTCCATGGTGGAGATGGAAAAATGGGATGCCGCCGGCTTTACCGCCCATGATGCCGAATCTGTGGCCAAAAAGGCGCGTGACCGGTATAAGAATGCGCTACGGAAGAAGAACTACGGCTTCTGACCGGCCTTTACAAATTCCTAATAAATCCGCATCGCAATCCTTATGAAAAAAGTCCTCTCATAGAGACGTTGGCTGTTATAGCCAATGGAGGACTTGATGAGTACATTCCGTACCCTTCGACCGCTCGTCGTAGACGCCACGCAGTGCGAACAAGGCAAAACGATCGCCACCGATACCGGCTTCTGCAATGTGTCAAAAGGCGACTGGATCGTGAAGGGCGAGAACGGCGAAACCTACATAGTCGACGACGCATTCTTCCAACGGACGTTTACGCCCCTGCAGACGTACCCATGGGAGTCGCCAACAGAAGAGGGCCGGCATTACGGCGCCTGAGTTCCACCTGGAAGGCCTGTTTGGTTTCATTGCCGAAAATATCGATCGCTCGTACGAGGATTTTGTAATTCCCCGCCTCTTCGTACGAGTGCACGCCGGAGACGAGTGGGAGCTTTCTCTCTTTTCGTGTTCGGTACGCCGCCCAACCCTGCATAAAGACAGCATCCTGAAAGTCCCAGTCCACCGCCCAGTAGTCAATATAGTCAGACCACGTCTGGACCCGGTCGCGCACGTCCTCGGGAAGCAGTTCGGTATGTAAAATCACAAAGTTGCTGAGCGCCACCTGCACGGTGAGATGGTCCGGCTGCTTGATCTCCACCTCCATATAGGCCAGGGGGAAAAAGCGCAGATCGCCTTTGCCGGCCGCCTCCGGCTCCATGACCTCTCGCGGGATCTGCAAGAGGAGAAGATTGATTCCCTTTTTGCGGGCGCTCTCGACGACCAGATCGCATCGCCCGGTTTCCCATTCCCAGGCGAGTACGTGCAATTCCCCCTGCTGCAAGATTGCGCATTCGTCCACGGCGGCGTCGATGGCGGATGGGTTGAGGGGCGTATCCACAGGTCCAACGTGCACCAGTGCCTGGCTCTTACGCCCGTGAATGTGGGTTCGCCCTACCATCGGCTGGGCGCCGTAAAGCTGTAACAGGAAGGCGGTGTACGCGCCCCGGCCGTGCTCACCGAAGGTGGCTCCCCGCCAGTGCCGGCGCTCATCTCTGCCCAGACTGAGGATCTCGAAGGGCCTGCATTCCCTGATACCAAGCAGGCGCTTTCTGGTGGCGTGAATGCCCCAGCGGCCGAGGTCGCAGCCAATCCAGCGGCGGTTGAGCTTTTCAGCGACCGAAAGCATGGTGCCGGAGCCGCAGAAAAAATCAGCTACAAGATCGCCTTCGCGGGACGCGGCTTGTACGATGCGCTGCAGCAGGGCCTCGGGCTTCTGGGTGGGGAAGCCGCAGTTCTCCGTACGATCAGCGGGCTGCAGCATGGAGATTCGCCACACATCGTCCACGGTGCGCTCATCGGTTTCGCGGTACATCACTCTGCCATCTGGGCCCTTGGCGTTGACGATTGCTCCCTTCTCCTTGTCCCACTGGCGAGCGAGCTGCTTTATTTTCCCTTCCGCCCGCTTCTCGAGTTGTGGCTTGAATTGGTACGACGCCCCCTTGCGATACCAGAACACTACATCGTGATTGGAGGCAAAGCGTTTTACGTTGCCTTGAAACTTGTTGTAGTAATACCAGACGATTTCGTTGAGGAAGTTTTCTGCGCCGAAGACTTCGTCGGCGGTTGCGCGCAGCAGGTGACCCACGTGCCAGTCGCAGTGCAGGAAGAGGCTGCCGCTGGGAGAAAGCAGATCGTGGATCAGGCGCAGACGCTCTGACATCATGGTCAGATAGGAGCCGGTCTTCCATGTGTCCCGATATGCAGTTTCGTCCGCGGCCGATTGCCCCGTTGTTTGCCGTTCGCCGATTTGGGCAGTAAAGGAGAAGTTTGTCCCGGTGGCAAAGGGCGGATCGATGTAGATAAGGTCGACCTTACCCGCGAACTTTTCGAGCAACGATCCCATTACGAGCAGGTTGTCGCCCCAGACCAGCTTGTTCCGCCATTCGGTCTCGCGCGTGGGTTGGGTTTGGCTGAAGACCTCGGTTACCTGAAAGGGCAGGTTGACTCGCGGCAATTGAGTCAACGTGCCGTCGTCGTTGTACTTGCCGGGCCATACCAATTCTGTTTTGGTGATTCTTGCCATCGCTCGGCGCCTTGCTATGGGGATTTTAGGTCGAGTGCTGTGGTATCCCACTCAAGCCAGAGTACGGCTTGGGGGGGCACCACAGCACCCGACGCGCTTTTTTTATCATTAGGAGGAAGCTGAACGATCTTGACTAGTCGGAGTCAATCACCTTAGCGGCAGGACCTTGCGCAGGCTTCGGGTTCACTTCCGCGCGGTCTTCTGCAACCCAGGACGCGTGAGCATGCAAGAGCGAAACGGCGTGTTCTATCGACCGGTAGCCACGCTCAATGTCGTGCCTTACCAGCTCCTCAAGTTCAGGACGACTTTGCATATCCATAGTCATAGGCTACCTCACTTTCAACCCCTCTCGACCCGGAACGAAAGGGCGTACCGCCTTGACAAATGGCCTGATCCAGACTCACATGAATCAACGGGGACGCAGCTCCTAGAAAATATTCGACTTAACTCGTAATCATGGTGGAGACATATATGCACTTGCGGTGGATGAAAGCGTTCTACGGCTTGGTGTTGTGTGCCATTTCTTTGCACGCCCTGGGTCAGGCTGATGTCCAGAACGGCCAAGTGAAGATTTCCCTTTCCTGCGGAACAGGCTGTCTTTGGGCATATGGCCAGCAAGTTCCCGTTTACCATTTTTCCCCGCCAACTTTTTCCATCGATGGAAAGCAGATATCTGCGGAGGTTCGCCGTTTCACTCCAGTTGGAACTCCAACCCATCTCGACAATGGCGTAACGGAATATATCTTTGCAGGCCCCCTGGTGCAGGATTCTCATCTTCAGCTGCGAATTCAGTTCCAGATCAATGACAGAACTCCGGTCATTCGCTTTCGTTACACACTTGCAGCGGATCAACCGCGAAGACTCAGCGGTGCAAACAAGCTCACCTACCTGCAAACTTCCCTCAAGCAACTACCGCAGGCGGAAGAGGTCACGCTCTCGAACTTTGCGCAATTGACCCACAGCTACACGCTCTACGAGCAACCGATCGAAGACCGATACTTTGCGGATAGCGGCGCCTTCATGGGCCCTATTCTTGCGGCTAGCGATGGCCATCGCAGCTTCCTGCTTGCGTACGAGCACGGTTCGCAGGTTCCCGACGCCTTTCTGCGCTACCAGCTAAGCCCTGATCGAAGTGTTTCCCTGGCTGCCGTCAAGGGCAACTATGTCTCCGGCCAAAGGGTGGATGGCGAGCATCCCTTTAAAACCATTTGGATCGAGACCGCGGCGACGCAGGGCGGCATCGATCAACTCGCTTCCACCTATCGCCAGTTTGTGCTCAAGTTCATGACCCAGAACTCAGCGACGCGGAAACCCTACATTTTCTATAACACCTGGAACTTTCAGGAACGCAACAAGTGGTGGAATGGCGAGCCCTACCTGGAATCGATGAATGAAGAGCGCATCCTCAAAGAGATTGACGTGGCACATCGCATGGGGGTGGATGTATTTGTTCTGGATACAGGCTGGTACGAGAAGACCGGCGACTGGACTGTCAGCAGCAAGCGCTTCCCGGACGGCCTGCGAACAGTCAAGCAAAAACTAGATGGCTATGGCATGAAACTTGGGTTATGGTTTGGACCTACGACCGCGGCCGCATCCAGCCGGGTGGTGCGCGAGCATCCTGAATGGCGTAGATCCTGGAATGGACAAATAGCCCCGCCCCAGGAAGTATGGGAGACGGAGAAGAGCTACAAGATGTGCATGGTCAGCGGATACGCGGATACCTTCGCCGACGAGCTGATCCGCCTGGCCAAGGAGGTCGGCGTCACTTATTTCAAGTGGGATGCGATTGCTCAGTATGGATGCAACGATCCTCATCACAATCACGGTGACGAAAGCAACACTGCGCAAGAGCGGTCGGACTCCTATGCATTCCAACTCGTTCAGTACATGAGCCGGGTGGCAGATAAAGTTGCAGCTGCCGTTCCCGGAGCGATTGTGGACTTCGACGTCACGGAGGGTGGCCGCGCTATGGGGCTGGCGTTTCTTTCTTCCGGAAAGTACTTCCTGATCAACAATGGACCTTATTATCAAAACTACGACATCCCGATCGACCTGGAGCGAACGAACTCGAACCTGTTTTTCCACCAGGGGCCGGCGCGCACCTGGATCGCGCGCTCACCATTGACGTTCGATAAATGGATCCCATCCACTTTATTTCTCACCCACTATTTTCCAGATGATCCGCAGCAATGGCAGGAGGTGGACGTTGCGTCGCTCATTTTGGGGCAAAACGGAATATGGGGGGATCTGCTCAATGTTTCAGACCCCGGAGTCTCCTTTATTGGCAATACACTCGCCAGGTACAAACAGGTTCGCGACGATATAACGGAAAGCGACCCTGTGGTGAGCGGTGTCGTTTCCGCGAGTCCCGAGATTCACGAAAAGATCTCCGCTGCTACGGGCCGGGGAGCGGTGGTAATTTTTGCTACAGAGCGAGGCACCTACCAATACATCACCAGCCATAAAGTGGCCGGCGAGCATTGGGTAAGCGACGGAGTTACGGTTACACAAGACACAACCGGCCGCGCGAAGATCGAGGCCACATTCGAGAAGCCGGGGGCGAAGATACTCTTCTTTGGGGTTCGTTAGCTATTACCGTTAGGGCCTTACGATCGTGCCGTCGAGCATGCGGTCGTTTCCCCGGCTTTCAAAATCGGTTTTATAAGGATACTTCGCAGCGGCTTTCTCGTCGATGTCGATGCCAAATCCCGGTTGATCGTTAGAGTAGATGTAACCCTTGCGGATCTCAGGCGCTCCCGGAAACACTTCGCGCGTCGCATTGTCGAAGAACGTCTCTTCCTGAATCCCGAAGTTTGGGGTGGCAAGATCGAGATGCAAGTTGTAACAGTGACCGACCGGGTCGACATTATTCGGCCCATGCCAGGCAGTGCGTACATCGAAGAACTCGCAGCAGTGGGCTACTTTTCTGCACATGTTGAGGCCGCCGACAGCGGACTGGTGGATGCGAATGAAGTCAATCCAGCGGTTCGCCACCAGGGGAAGCCACTCGTTGCGGTTGGTAAACAGTTCTCCCATGGCCAGCGGCGCCGAGGTCTCCTGGCGAAAGATCTGGAACCAGCCCACATCCTCAGGCGAGAGCGGATCTTCCATGTAAAACGGCCGGTATTGTTGCACGGCCCGGCATAGTTCGATGGATTGATTGGGAGCCGGACGCTCATGCACGTCATGAACGAGGCCAATATCGTAACCAAACTTCGCGCGTACCGCTTCGAACATGTTGATGGTGGTGGTGACATAGCGGCCGGCGTCAAATACCGGTGAAGGCGCCACGCCATCCGGCCTCAAAGCCTGCACGGCGGCCGAGGTCTTGGCGCCGCCCACCCCGTAACCGGACCATCCGGGCACGGCCAATTGCACCCGCACAACCTGGTAGCCCTTCTCGATATAGGCCTGCACCTGGTCGTTCAGTTCGCTTTGCGTTAAGGCGGCAGCGTGACCGTAAAGCGGCACTGCCGCACGCACTTTGCCGCCAAGCAGTTGATAGACGGGAACGCCCAGACGCTTGCCCAGGATATCCCACAGCGCACCATCGATTCCGCTGAGCGCGTTGTTCCCTTCCGGCCCGGAGCGGAAATATTCCTGCACGTAAGCAGATTGCCAAATGTCGTCGATCTCATCGCAGTTCTTGCCGATCACAAAGGGCTTCAGCCGTTTTTCGATATACGCCTGAGCGGCCTGGGGAATTTCCTGGTGGGTGGCCGATCCAATGCCATAAAGACCGGGCTCGCTGGTCTGTACCTTAACGATGGTCCAGTTGGAGCTGGAAGGGGCCGTGGCAATGATTTTGACGTCAGTGATTTTTAACGGAGGCATGCCCTTGCGGGCCGCGTCTTTGGCTTGTGCAAGCGGGCCACCGTGGCCCATGGTCTTTACCACGCCGCCAGCGGCCTCGGCAGAAAGTATGCGGCCGCCTCCAAGATTCGTAACCGCTCCCACAGCGGCAGCGGCAGAGAGGGTCTTCAGTAGACTACGACGTTCCATCGATTTCTCCTTTTCGGTTGCGCTCAAAGATGACAAGTCCGGTTATAGAAAATGAAGACAAATCAGTGTACTGTGGCCGGGTTGATATCCAGCCAGCCAGCCAAAGGTTTAAGGACACCATGACGCGACGCGAGGTAATCGGTTCAGCAGTCTTTTGCATCGGTGGCGGGCGGAGCTTTCGTTGCCTAACGGAAGCCTTCGCGGATACGCGGGGAAAACCGCCGGAGCCGCCTCCAGTAACAAGCTACGTGGCGGACTTCATCATCAACACACGTTACCCGGATATTCCACCCGAGGTTATCGAGTTGGCTAAGAAGTCGATTCTCGATGGCATAGGTTTAGCACTGTGCGGATCGGTCGCGCAGACGGGTGAGATTGTACGGACGTACCTCAAGTCCAATGGCTTTGTATCGGGCGCGGGGCATGGGGCAACCGTGATTGGCTCATCTCTGAAAGCTCCAGTGCGCTTTGCAGCCTTTGCTAATGCTGTCGGTATCCACGCTGACGATTACGACGATACTCAGCTTGCCGTGGCGGAGGATCGGGTTTATGGATTGTTGACTCACCCCACAGCGCCAGTGCTTCCCGCGGCCCTGGCGGCTGGAGAGGTCAAATTCCGGCGAACCCGATGTCCTACGATGAGGTGGCGTCCAAGTTCCTTGACTGCGCTGCGTTTGCGAAATGGCCGGCGGCGAAGAGCAAAGCCATCGTGGAGATGGTGAGCAGTCTGGAAGATGCGCATTCGCTGGGCGCACTGACCGCACTCTGCGCGAGCTGAGGTGTCTGCTTGTGGCTTCCTCGGCTGGGTAGAGAAGGCGTCGGGATCCTCGTTCGCTTGACTTTGTCCATCCACATCGACTTATGCCGAGGTGTACCACCGCCTCCAATTTGTCATCCCGACTGAAGCGTACCCGAATTTCCTGCCACGCAGCGCTGGACAGGGCCGCGTGAAGTTCGCCAACGCCACCAATTTCGACAGGAAATCCGGGGTGGCGGAGGGGAGGGACCTGCAGTCTGCGTTGATGGAAAAACAGAACCCGGAGGCGATTCGCCCACGGCGCATTCGCTTGTGCCCGAAGTAGAACAGCAGGTCCCTCCCCTACGCTACGCTCCAGTCGGGATGACAAAGTTAAGGGCGGTGGCACACCTCGGCATGGGTGGATGTGGATGGACAGAAAAACTATTCAGCAACCCCTCATTGCCGAGGCGGGAAGTTCTTAGCCAAATAATCAACTATCCTCTTGAAATCGTCGTCCGTTCCTACTGCACCTTTATCCTTCATATCCTCTACTTCATCTTCCCAACCCGTGCGGCTCATGCGAAGGGTCGAGAAGTTCGTTGGTCCGTGGCATTTTGTGCATACGGTGAGGACAATTGCCTTTCCCTCCCCGTCCGGCAAAGCCGCTGCCGCTGTAGCGGAGGAGATCGGCGTTGTAGTCGCTTCACCGGCAGTATTGGAAATACTTTGGCTCAATCCGCTCGCGGGAGCGGCTGACAACGCGAAGGCAATGAGAGCGTCTGAATTTTTGTCCGCGGTATTAGCGATCATCCTCAGACGGTTCGTGCCGCCGGCGGCAACTACGACATATTGCTTCCCATCGCGGCCCAGATAGGTCATCGGGACAGTGGTGCCGCTGGCGTCGAGCTTTGTCACCCAGAGCTCAGCGCCGTTTTTTGCATCGAATGCACGGAACTTCGAGTCAGTGGTCGCAGCAATAAATACCAGGCCGCCTGCGGTCACAATAGAACCGCCGATATTCGTTGCGCCAGTATTCTTCATGCCCCGCGCTTCCAGCTCGTCATAGCTGCCAAGTGGTTCTCGCCAGACGATGTCGCCGGTATTAGCGTTCACCGCGATGAGTTCGCCCCAGGGTGGCTGTTGGCACGGGTATCCCTCCTGGTCAATGAAACGAGTGTAACCGCTCAGGTTGCGATAGGGCAGAGCTGAACCGGCCACCGTGGGTACCATTTGTCCGACCGTACCCAGGCTGCTGGTGTTCACAAAGATGTAGCCAAGGTCCGGATCGAAGGAGACGCCGCCCCAGTTTCCCCCTCCCATCGTTCCCGGCATGGATAACGAGGCAGTCGAGCCGAAGGGCGTATAGGCTCCCTGAGAGCGCAACCGGCCAAGCCACTCGCCACAAAACTTCTCCGCCTGGGGTGTACGTTTTGAGACGTCATCCATGGTCATGGTCATCCGGGACAACGGAGGCGGCTTAAGAGGAAACGGCTCGGTCGGTGAATACCATTCACCGGGAATGTCCCCCTTCGGCACAGGGCGCTCTTCGACACCATAGATTGGTTTGCCGGTCCTTCGATCGAGAATAAACAATAGGCCCATCTTGTTGGTCTCTGCGAGGGCGGGAATCACTTCACCGTTGTGCCTGACATCGATCAACGCCGGTGGCGCGTTCATATCGTAGTCCCACAGATCGTGGTGGACCATTTGGTAATACCAGCGCAGCTTGCCGGTGAGCGCGTCGAGAGCCACGACACTATTCGCATACAAATTCTGCCCCTCGCGGTCCCCGCCAAAAAAGCTGTCGGCGGCGTTGCCCACGGGCAAAAACACCAGACCGCGTTCAGTATCGACAGTATCCAAGCCCCACTGGCTTGGGCCGGCGCGATCCTTCCATCCGTTCGGACCCCAGGTATCGTTGCCCGGTTCCCCGGATCTGGGTACAGTGTGAAAGCTCCACAAAAGTTTTCCGGTCCGCACATCAAAACCCCGTGGATCGCCGACAGGTCCGACGCTGCCTGCCTCCTGTGTCGATGGGCCAAGGATGACGACGTCGCGATAGATGACCGGCGGTGAGCTGATGGAAAAGTGCGCGTTGGGATAGTTGTCCGCTACCCCAGCTCTCAGATCGATGGCGCCATCCGTACCGAATGTTGCCACGGGTGCGCCCGTCTTCGCGTCCAGTTCCAGCAGTCGCCCGTCGCCGGTGCCAAAGAGTATCCGCGGTGGATTCGATTTGTCGCCGGGCCAGTAAGCAACTCCCCGGCTCTCGGCACCTGTGGGCTTGGGATTGGTGTATTTCCAAATCTCTTTGCCGGTTTCCGGATCCAAGGCTACGATGTTCTGATTTTGGGTCGAAAAATAGAGTACGTTGTCGACGAAGATGGGCGTCGCCTCGAACGACCGGCCCTTTTCTCTGGTGTGATAAGTCCAGGCACGCTGCAGATGACTAACGTTGGCGGTGTTGATTTGTGCCAGCGGCGAATGGCGGGTCCCTGCCGGATCGTGACCGTACACGGGCCAGTCTCCGGTGTTCGGAGTTATCTGCGAGAATGCAAACGCGGAAGCGGCCGCAACGACGATTGCCGGAAGTATTCGCATCACAGGGTAACCCGCCTATTTCAGATTGATCGGATTATCCCAAGCGCCACTTCCCGTCGAGTCCCATACGGAGAGCCGAATCCACTTCTTGCCGGTGGCATCGAAGGGGATTTTGAACTCCCTGGTGCCGAAAGGCATGGTGTCTTTCAGGTCGATGAATTTATGTTCTACCCTGGTGCCGT
Organism: uncultured Acidobacteriaceae bacterium; assembly: GCA_963785315.1. Classification (GTDB taxonomy): domain Bacteria; phylum Acidobacteriota; class Terriglobia; order Terriglobales; family Acidobacteriaceae; genus PALSA-350. The sequence continues at coordinate 826,565 of CAWAUX010000014.1, forward strand.
CGCTCCACACCAGGTCAGCGAACTCGAGCGGGAAGGTGTATTCGATGCTCGCTGTATAGACACTCTTTGCGCCGTTGCCCTGAACGCCCCAGTTGTGGAATAGCACTTCACCATTGGTGCCGTAAAAGTCTCCGCGCCGAATCGCCTCCAGAACGGGAGACCAGCTTTCGTTGTACAGGGGAACTTTATCCAGCTTGAGATAGTTGATGGCCAGTTGGGGATAGGTTTCATCATCCGGCCACTTGGTATACGTATCTCCTTCGGTAATCATGAATTTCGCCTTGGGGGCCCAGTTGCTCATGTCGTCTTCGACTCCGAAGCAGCGAACTTCGCACTCTTCCTTCTCTGACAAGTCGACCGGAAGAGATTCCCATGAGGCACCGATAAACCGGTCGCTCAGAAAAAACGGTTTGTCTTTATAGGCTCTGGGATAGCCTTCGGAGTTCTTGGTTTCCGGGTGCGTGGTCCACATAATGGCATTCTCTTTGTTGACAAAGTTCAGAATGTCTTCCGCGGAGCCCAGATGGTAGACATGGCCGTACCCTGGAAGATCCTCTTCAAATGGCTGGCCCTCTGGACGGCTATTGCCTGTACTTGGCCCGGCTTTGGGTTCACGTGGGCCCAACGCGTGGGTGTAGTAAACCGGCTTTGGAGTCATCAGGTACCAATGGCCGCCGATGTAGGCATCGGGCTCCTCAGCCGGAATGACCAAGAAGTCTTTGTCGGAGACACGCTGTGAGCCTTCAAAATAGACTTTCTGCTCCGCCAGGCGAATAGGGCCAGGATCGCTGGGGTGCGAGTCGTCGTGGAAATCGGCCAGGTAGAGGATGTTGACTCCGAGGGCGCGGAAGACTGCGACCCAGGGTGGCTGATAATCCAGCGTTTTGCGATCGCGCAGTTGTTCGTTGAAGTCCGTGTGGAAGTGGCCGGTCATAACCTTGTAGCCGGGCACGGGCTTGTAAACGTCATTGTGTGTATAGGCGAGGACGGACTCGCGGGTGGACCGATCGTCGCCGGCGCTCAGGTAGTAGTAGACCGCCATGCGCTGCTCAGTCCCGGCAGGCGCGTTGTATAGGGCGTAATTGTCCGCATGCCCTCGCGAGGTCTCGGTGCGCCGTTTCCATTCTGCGTCGGTTGCACCCCAGGGATGATAGCCCTCGCCCTGATCGGGCCACATGACGCCCAGAGAAAATGAGGAGCCGGTGTCTTTACGGTAGTAAACGTATCCGAGGTTTACTTCGTCCTCGCGGGCAAAGAAGAACTTGTGGGGCGACGGAAACACAGCCAGAGAGCCTGGGCCCACATCCAGAATGGCCATGCGGTTGCGCGCCCGCAGCGCGACTGGCTCTGTATTGGGCGCTCCTCCGAAGTATTCGGTTTGGGTGTGCTCCGCGGTGTCACGCCATATCAGCCTGGTATCGGGCGTAATGGAAAACCCCTTTAGCCCGGCTTTGTAGATGTAGGCGACAGAAGGCTCCTGCGTCTTGGCGACCGCTTCCTGGCGGAGCAGGTTTGTTCCCTTGTAGGCAATGAACCGCAGATCGCCGGCAAAGATGCCCAGCTTCAATCCATCAAAGGTGACACTGAGTTGGTTTCCCTCGGTAGCCACCTTGCAAGTGCTGGACTGGTAGCTAACGGATGCATGAGTAATTTCGGCTTCGGTGCGCGGCAAATCTGTGGTGTCGCCTCGACCCGGAATCACCAGGGGCGCGTCCCAAAAAGTGTTCCACTTTCGCCTGTTTTCCTCTTCGGGCGTGTCCAGGTTCAGGGCCTGCAACTGGGTGCGTTGAGCCTGCGAGATGCGCCGCTTTCCGGTCGATACCTGAAAATCCGGGGTTAGATCTTTCCCCAGCACAGTCCATCTGCCCGAACCTGCCCGCGCTGCCAGTTCCTGAATGAACGGCTGCCCGTCGCGGATGCCAAATGATGCCCGAAGCTCCTGGTTGCTCTCGCCTTGCCAACTCATCGTCACTACGCCGCTGCTGGTGGCCGCCTTCAGCCCGTCCATGGCTTTGTAGCCTTGAAGATCACAGTTTAGTGATTGCGCGGCCGCAACGCCGGTCAACATCGCTAAACTCATCAGCAACCCACGAAAGCTCATTTACCTTCCCCCTGCACTCTATTCAGGTTCAAGCCGCAGTCCTGCTGTTTGACGTAAGAAAGAAATAATTTGGCGATAGAGGGCTCACTATAGCGGAATTTCCTGGGCCTTGAATAGCGATATAGGTGACAAACCTGTTGCTGACCGGTTACAAGGAGAGTGACTCAAGGCACAGGCCCTGTAAGAGGAGGAACAGCGTAGTATGCCCGATCAGTCACTCGTTCTGACGGTTCTGCTTCAGCCAGTGACTGCCGGGGCTGACTTTTTAATCGCGGCAGTTCCAGGCAGGACGCAGCTCATTCATTTGTCTGCCGTGGACGTGCTGATTATCGCGGTTTATTTCGCGATGGTTCTCTTCATCGGCTTCTACGTAAAGAGCGGCACCAGGACCAGCAAAGAGTTCTTTATGGCTGGGCGGGAGATGACGGCGTGGATCGCGGGATTGAGCTTTGTATCCGCGAACCTGGGCTCGCTGGAGTTGATGGGCTGGGCCGGGTCAACCTATCAGTACGGCATACTCGCGCTACACGCTTACTGGGTCGCGGCCATACCGGCCATGTTGTTTCTGGGCCTGGTGATGATGCCGTTCTACTACATTTCGAAGGTCTATTCGGTTCCCGGATATCTGCATCTGCGCTTTGGTAATCCCACGCGGGCGTTTTCGGCCATCAGCTTTGCCTTCATGACGATTCTGATGAGCGGCATCAACATGTACTCCATGGCCCTGGTGATGAAGGTCGTTCTGGGATGGAATCTGAACTTCAGCATCTGGCTCTCTTCTTTGGTGGTCGCGATCTACGTGGCTCTGGGAGGCCTACGGTCCGCAATTTTCAATGAGATTTTGCAGTTCGTCCTGATTTGGGCGGGGGCTCTGCTGGTTCCCATTCTCGGCATGATTGAAGTGGGAGGCTGGAGGAATCTTACGCAGCGGATCCAAAGCAACTTAGGACGGTCCGACTACACACACCTTTGGAGCACCATGGGCCATTTCAAGGATAATCCCATGGGGATCCACTGGACCGGCCTTGTTCTGGGCTGGGGGTTTGTACTGTCGTTTGGCTACTGGACCACTGATTTTCTGGTGGTGCAACGCGTGCTCGCGGCCGATAGCCTACGCTCTGCCCGGCTGGCGCCCATCATTGGCGCCGCCTTCAAGATGATGGTGCCCCTCATTGTCATCCTTCCGGGACTGCTGGCGTTAGCCGTTTTGCCGATTCATTTGGTGCCCGAAGGCGTGGCCGTGGCCACCAACGGGCACAGCTATAACGAGGTGCTGCCGCTGATGCTGGTGCGCTACTGCGGACCTGGGCTGATCGGGCTCGGAGTCACTGCGCTGATCGCCGGCTTTATGTCGGGAATGGCGGGCAACGTGAGCGCATTCTCGACCGTGTGGACTTACGACATCTATGGGGCGTTCCTGAACAAGAAGGCCGCCGACGCACATTACGTCGCGATGGGCCGTTGGTGCACCCTGGTCGGCGTGCTCGTATCCGTAGCGACTGCTTACCTGGTGCAGCATTCCGCCAGCATCATGGACTACGCCATGCAACTGTTCAGCTTCTTCATCGCCCCACTTTTTGGGACAGTAATCCTGGGTATGTTGTGGAAGCGCGCGACCAACCAGGGTGGCTTCTGGGGTCTGCTCGCCGGAACGGTCACTTCGATCGGACTTTGGGTCTGGGTGGTAAAGAACCCCTCGGCCTTACGTTATGTCGCGCTCTCTCCGGACGCAAAAGATATGGCCGAGAATTTGTACCGCGCGCTGTGGGCCTGGTTGGTTTGTGTGGGCGTTACCGTCCTGGTGAGTCTGCTTACAAAGCCGCGGAAGCTGCACGAACTGGAAGGACTGGTCATGGGTGTGACTACGTTGCCGGCAAAGGACAAATGCCATTGGTATCAGGAACCAATATTCTGGGGGGGCGTTGTCGCTGTCGTTTTCGTGGTTCTGAATATTGCGCTTTGGTAGGAGAAGCTGAGTTTTCTGGGAATTTCAGATTCAGCCGAGTAACCTCTCATTCCCTCGCGAAGGACGCCCGCCATCGATGAGCGCTCGAGCAAAGCCAATTCGAAACAGAGATGCGTATCCCACTCAAGCCAAAACCGGGCTTGAGTGGGATACGCGAGCTTTGTTTGTAATTGGTTTTGGTAGCACATAGGCGTCCCAGGCTTCATGCACCTGCCGCAATGGCGGCAGGCGCGGAGCCCCACATCTCGCTCGTTTTTCGCGAGATGTGGGAGACCACCGATGTCGACCGCTAAGCGTATCGAATGAGTCGAGAGTCAGAGGGAAGGAGCAGTGGTATCCCACATCTCGCGAAAAACGAGCGAGATGTGGGGCACCCGTCCTTCGCGAGGGAACGGAAAAGCACCTCGGTGGAAGACTGTAGAAATACTTGTTGGAGGATGGATGGTTAAGCCTTGGCTCAAAACCTGGATGTGCCTTCTGCTGCTTTTGCCGGCCAGCTGCGTATGGGCTGCGGAAAACCCCGCCTGGACGACACCGATCGCGCCATTCCGGATAGCGGACAACCTGTATTACGTGGGCAGCAAGGATCTGGCGTCTTACCTGGTGGTGACTCCCAAAGGGGATATCCTGATCAACTCAAGCCTGGAAAGCTCGCCTCCCCTGATTCGAAAAAGCGTGGAGCAGCTTGGGTTTCACTTCAACGACATCAAAATCCTGCTGATCAGCCATTCACATGCTGACCATGACGCGGGCAGCGCAGAGGTCAAGCGGCTGACAGGCGCAAAGTACATGGTGATGGATGGCGATGTGCCGGTGGTGGAGAGTGGCGGCGCCAAGGACTTCTACTACACCAAAGATCTTTATCCAGCGGTGCAGGTGGATCGTGTGTTGCACGATGGCGATGAGGTGCGGCTGGGTGGCGTGGTGCTGGTCGCACATAAGACTGCGGGCCACACCCGCGGCTGCACCACCTGGACGATGCGGGCGCCCGTGGCAGGGCAGCTTCGCGATGTGGTGATTGTGGGAAGCTGGAACGTAAATCCCGGATTCCGCCTGGTCGACCAGCCGGGGAGGCCCGCGTCTTATCCTGGTATTGCCGCGGATTATCAACGAACCTTTGCAACGCTGAAGAGCCTGCCTTGCGATATTTTCCTCGGGGCGCACGGTGCTTACTTTGGACTGCTCGAGAAACTGCAGCAAGCGCAGGCCGGAGCCGGCGAGAAGGTATGGATTGACCCAGCGGGTTACCGGGCAGCCGTGGCCGAACGGCAACAAGCGTTCGAGAAGGAGTGGAAGCGCCAGCAGGCCGGCGGCTAAAGCATGTCCAGCCGGTCGATGGTGGCCTGATCTGGTTTTCCGTCGAAGTATTTGGCCAGGGCATCGGCGAAGACATGGTTTCCCAGCCTTTGAAATGGAGGGCCGTGCGCGACTACCCATGCGAACAGGGTGACGGAGGAGTGGAACTTGAGATCATCGGGATGACCGAAAATGTCGCGGACGGAGCGGCCGTTGACAGCATTGACCAGGGCGGTGCAGTCGCGAAGCCGCTCGCCAAGCGATGGGTGCATGAGGTACGCATCGGCTTCGCCGGGACCGGAGATGGCGAAGCGCTGCGCCATAGGGCTGGAACCGAGACCTGTTATCTGCGGAAAGACGAACCACATCCAGTGGGATTGCTTCTGTCCGGCTATGAGTTCTGACCGTACCTGCGCGAAGCACGAAGCCTGGGCGTCGACAAAGCGCTGAAGATGATACGGGTCGTTGGCTTCCCCATTCGTCTCAGTCGTCATTACGTTTAAATGATAGCTTTCCTGGGGAAAATTGGGCAGTTGAATCATAGGATCACTGACTGTACATAAAGGTTGCTCTCAATTGCCTGATAAAGGATGGGAATGCTAGCGAAGGCGTTACGCAAGGGCAAGCTGTATATGAATCCGGTGCCCACCTCGGTGGGTGGGTGGTCAACCTTCCTCTACGTGCTTTGGGCTTATCTGACCAATCGTGAGGAGCGCACGCCAAGACGAAGTCCCGGTCCATTCCACACCGATCCGCGGGTCTATGAGAACCTACCGGCGAGCGGGTTACGGGTGACGTGGATGGGGCACTCGTCCACGCTGCTGGAGATGGATGGGCTACGGGTGCTCATCGATCCCGTGTGGGAACAGCGGGCCGCGCCGTATGAGTGGGCAGGGCCAAAGCGCTTCTTTGCCCCTCCATTGCCGCTCAAGGAGATGCCGCGCATCGATGTGGTGCTCCTCTCGCACGACCACTACGACCATCTTGGGGCGCGCACCATCGCTCACCTGGCGCAGAGCGAAGCGGCCGCCGGGGCGCGGTGGGTGACGACGCTTGGCGTGGGCAACATCCTCAGAAAGCTGGGGGTGAAAGATGTGCGTGAATTGGACTGGACAGAGACCTTGCGGGTTGGGGAGCTGGAGGTGACCGCGCTGCCGGCGCGACACTTTTCAGGACGCAGTCTCTCGAGCCGATTCGAGACGCTGTGGGCTTCGTTTGTGCTCGCCGGGCCCAGGCACCGTGTCTATTACGGGGCCGATTCAGGGGAGTGGGAGGGATTTAAAGAGATTGGCCAGGCGTATGGGCCTTTCGATCTGACGATGCTGGAGATTGGGGCCTTCGATCCAATGTGGGCGGATATTCATATGGGGCCGGATGGAGCCGTGAGAGCCTTTCGGGCCATGGGCGCCACGGGGTTGATGATGCCCATTCACTGGGGATTGTTCTCGCTTGCGCTGCATGCCTGGCGGCAGCCGATCGAGCGGGTGTTTGCCGCCCCGGGCCTGAAGATCTGGGCACCGGAGCCGGGAAGGCCGACGGAAGTAGTTCCGGGGACTGAGTTACGGTCGGAATGGTGGCGGCTGTAAAGTCCGCGCGCTTATGGTTAACTATCAACGCATGTTAGCCAAACCTTTTTTGATCGCTCTGGCCCTTTGGGTGGCCATCCCAGCCCACGCTCGCGCTCAAGCGACTGCTGGTTCCTATAACACCTGGGGAGTCTACGGCGGCCCGGATAACATTCATTACTCGAGCCTCGACCAGGTCAACCGCGATAACGTGCATTCCTTAGAGGTTGCCTGGACCTTCGATAGCGGAGACCAGCATCCGAAATCGGAGTTGGAGTGCAACCCCATCGTGGTGGACGGGGTGTTGTACGCAACGACGCCCGGTGGGGACGTGATCGCATTGGATGCAGCGACAGGCACACTGCACTGGCGGTTCGATGCCAAGCTAGGTCTCAAAGATGTCGGCAAGGTGCGCAACCGGGGCGTGACCTATTGGACCGACGGAAAAGATCAACGCATCTTCGTTGGCGTGCGCCAGTATCTTATGGCATTGGACGCTCAAACCGGAAAGCCGGTTACCTCGTTTGGGAAATCAGGACGCATCGATCTGCGTGAAGGCCTGGGCCGTGAGCCCTTGAATTGGGTCAGCATGACCAGCCCCGCGGTGGTTTACAAAGATCTGGTCATCGTCGGCGGCTTGATGAGCGAGGTGCTCCCAGCCTCTCCTGGAGACATTCGCGCCTTCGATGCGCACAGCGGGCAGTTGCGTTGGTCTTTCCATACCATTCCTCATCCCGGCGAGATGGGCTACAACACCTGGCCCAAGACCGCATGGACGTACACCGGGGCCGCTAACAATTGGTCCGGCATGACGGTCGATGAGAAACGCGGAGTTGTGTTTGTTCCCACGGGATCAGCGGCCTCAGACTTCTATGGCGCGAATCGAGTCGGTGACGATTTGTTCGCCAATTGCCTGATCGCCCTCAATGCCGAGACCGGAAAACGGATTTGGCATTACCAGTTGGTCCATCACGACATCTGGGATCGCGACCTGCCGGCGCCGCCCTCCCTGGTGACCGTGAAACACAATGGGAAAGATGTAGACGCCCTGGCTCAGACGACCAAACAGGGGTACGTTTTTCTCTTTGATCGAGAGACGGGCAAGCCGCTCTTTCCAATGGAGACCCGGAGCTATCCGCCATCAGATGTTGAGGGTGAGGTCACTGCTAAAAAGCAGACGCTACCGGTGTTGCCGGCTCCTTTCGCGCGGCAAAAGCTGACCGCGGATATGATTACGACGCGCACGCCGGAGGCTCACCAGGAAGCACTCGAGCGTTTCATGAAATTGCGCAGTAATGGGCAGTTCATTCCCGCGAGCACGCAGGGCACCATCATCTTTCCTGGCTTCGATGGAGGTGCGGAGTGGGGCGGAGGCGCCTTTGACCCGACCACCGGCCTGCTCTATGTGAATGCGAATGAGATGGCCTGGGTTTTGCGCCTGGTGCCGCAAAAGGCGCGCACGGCTGAGGCCAATGGTCGAGACATTTTTCTGCGCAACTGTTCCGCTTGCCACCGTTCCGATATGAAAGGAGCGCCTCCGGAGTTTCCTTCATTGATCGGTGTTTCCGATCGCTACGATGAGGGGACGGTGAAGCATCTGATCTCGGAAGGAGCCGGCCGCATGCCCGGATTCTCCAACCTGGGTAAAGATCAACTGCAAGCCGTATTTGAATACGTCTACTACGGCAAGGAAAAGGTAGTGAAAGATAACGGCCCATCGGCACTCGACCCGAAATATATCAGCGACGGGTACAATAAATTCCTTGATATAGACGGCTATCCGGCGATTCAGCCGCCCTGGGGCACTTTAACCGCGATCGATCTGAATAGCGGCAAGACGGTGTGGAAGATTCCCTTCGGCGAGTATCCCGAACTGGCCGCCAAGGGTCTCACCGGCACAGGCAGCGAGAACTACGGCGGTCCGGTGGTGACTGCCGGTGGCCTGCTGTTTATCGGCGCTACCGTTTACGACAAGGTCTTTCGCGCCCTGGACAAGACCACCGGCAAGGTCTTGTGGCAAACCACTCTTCCCGCGGCTGGAAATGCTACCCCTTGCACGTATGAAGTGAACGGGCGGCAGTACATCGTAATCGCCGCCGGCGGAGGAAAGTCTCCCGCGCCCTCGGGCGGCAGCCTGGTGGCCTTCGCGCTGCCCAAATAGCCTGGACTGCGAGTGCCGTGCGTAGGGGTAGGCTTCTCTGCTACCATGCAGCGCATGCTCACTCGCAGGACTCTCGTAGGTATGACCGCGGCATCTCTAGCTGGCCGTGCCCTGGCTCCCCTCGCCGCACAGACGGTGGCCGATTCCGGCCAGGCAAGCACACAGTTTTCCGTCATGATCTGGACGTTAAAGAAACTCGGCACCTTCGAAGAAAATCTGGACCGCGTTGCGCTGGCCGGTTACCACCACGTGGAATTGGTCGGGGAATTCAAAACATGGTCAGAGGATGATTATCGCCGCATTATCGCGCGCATGGAGACCTTGAAGATCTCTGTGGATGCGACCTCTGGCGTGAGCGCCGGCTTCGCGGATCCCGCCGGGGGGGATGCATTCCTAGCCGGGCTGAAGGCTCTTATCCCAGCCGCCAAGCGCCTGGAGTGCAAGCAGATCATTCTGCTGTCGGGTAAGCGCATCGACGGGGCCCCTGCCGGCAGCCAGCATGCGGCATCCATCGAGGCGCTTAAACGCGCCGCGGATGTGCTTAGCAGCGCCGGCCTGGTGGCGGTAATCGAGCCCATCGACCGGATTGAGAACCCAACCATCTACCTGGATGGCGTGACCGAGGCGTTTGAGATCGCGAAGGCAGTGGGCAGCCCCAACGTGAAAGTGTTGTACGACGTCTATCACGAGCAGCGGGAATTCGGAAATCTGATCGAGAAGTTCGATGCCCACATCGACCAGGTGGGCTTGATTCACATCGCCGACGTTCCCGGACGTCACGAACCCGGCACCGGAGAGATCAACTACCTCAACATCTATCGCAAGCTGGCGCAGTTGGGTTACAAGGGGACGATTGCCATGGAGTTCTACCCCACCGGCGATATCGTGGACACCCTGCGGCGCGCGCGGGACCAGGCCCGGTTGCTGCTTACTTAACCAAAGAGGCAGCTTCCAGACACCCCGCCTACGGCAAGAAGTCCGGTAAATCGCGTACTTCCAGATCATTCTCAACCACTGCAGCAGTTGTAAAAACTGCAGTGCGCTCATGGCTGCAAAATTCTATCCGTTCTGTTTTGGTGAGGGCAAAGTCGAACCGCTGTTGCGCAACAAGGACTGCGTCGGCAACGCATCTACCAAGGTATTCGCAGTGAAAAAAAGCTGTCCACAGACAGCCGGGGCGCACCGCAGATCCCTCGGCTTCGCTCCGGGATGACAAAGTGGAGGGTGGTGGCTTTTATTAGGGGCCAGCTAGATCGGATGGACAGAAGGAAACAGCAGGTCCATCGGCTCCGCTCAGCGAAACCAAATCGCAAGTTCGAAGAGGAGCGCTATGCCGGCAAAGAAGAAGGCTAAATCCTACGTAAAATCGTCGCGCTGCTGGCCTGGATATGAACCAGTTCCCGGCAAGAGCGAGCACCAGGAGGGAAGTTGCCGCAAGAAGCCGGCAAGCCGGAATGGTGGCGAGGAAGTCTCCCGTGAAACATCGCGTAAGAAGCAGATCGCGTTAGACGGCAAGCGCGCCAGGCAAGCAAAGGCCAAGTCTTCCAATGCAATGGAGCGGCGGAGTGTGAGCAAGAGGCGGAGTGCGGCTTAAGCTGAGCTAACATCTCTATCGGGACTTGGTCTTCTTGTTCCTGGCGGCTGGCTTGCGCGGTGTTGACGCACCCTTAGTCTTGCCAGTCTTGGTGTTTTTGTCTATGCGTAATTTCCACGCAGTGTGCAATGCACCAGCGAGTACATCTTCTTTAGCATCCGCCAAACGGATGTGGGTAGCTCCCATTCGGCCCCATCCGCCAGCAACCGCCAAGAACACCGCGGGCTGCTCCGCAACAAACGCTGCTTGCTGCTCCGGCGACAGCATCAAGTTGCCATAACCCTGTTGCTGGTGAGCGAGCGTAGCGAATATTCTGCCCCCCACCCGAAAGTCGGGCGAGCCCATGTGCGAGCCTTCCTCCGCACCGTCCAAAAGTAGCGCAAGGCGTCGAAAATCAGCAGCGTTCATCTCGGTACTCTTTCAACGAACGGAAGCTCCTGATTGTACTGCTCGATCACTTTCGTCCCAGCCCGCTCCAGGATCGCCGGAAGGGAGCCGCGGTGGGTCTTGCCCTTCACCGAATGGTCTTCACCCCAGAACCGGCCTTCAGCGTCGGGCGTGTCAGGCAGGAATCCATTCGCAGTAGAGAGCAGGGCGGCTGTCAATTCAGGAGCGAGATTGGCGAAACGTCCCGCAGCGATCGCTTGCAGGCCAATCGAGATCTCCGCGGGCCTCTTGAGGAGTGCCTGGACTACTTTTCTGGCGGCGGATTTTGCACTCGTTGCTGTAACCGGAAAACTAGCAGCACTAGCGAACCAGGAATACTCCCTCTCGGTGTTCCCCGCGAAGCGTGCCTGAATGTGTGAGCCGGTCCGCATGATGCCTGGGGTGACGGTGATCACATCGATTCCCTTCACGCGCATCTCCGCGCGCAGCCCCTGCGACCAACCAACCAATGCGAATTTGCTCGCGACGTATGGCAGCAGATGAGGAAAGGCCACCTTTCCTCCGATGGAGGCGATGTTTACAATCGCTCCGTTGCGACGCGCCAGCATTTCTGGCAAGACCGCGAGCGTCGTATGGAGCGCACCGAAGAAGTTGATATTCATTGCCTCCTGGAAGCTACCCAGGGTCTGGCTCTCCACGGGGCCAACGAGGATGATCCCCGCATTGTTCACGACCACATCGATCTGACCGAAGTACAAAGTCGCCGCCGTTACGACGTCCTGGATCTCTTCGGGCGCACTTACATCGCAGGACTGAATCATTACGTCCCTGGCTGCAATAGCGCACTCCGCGACCAGATGGTCCTTTGCCCGCTGAAGCTCCTCGTTATGTCTCGAAACAAGCACAAGGCGGCCCCCCAGGAACGCCACCCGTTGAGCGATGGCGTACCCCAAGCCTCGAGATCCACCGGTTATGAGTACTACCTTCCCCTTCAGCGGCCGGGTTGAAGCTGATCCGCGCCGTTGGCGCACGATGGCGATGCCTAAGGCGGCCCCTCCCAGAAAGGCGCTGGCCCAACCCACAGAACGTCGTTTTAAATTCATACAAACGGTTGGATGCGTCGCGCACGTTGGGTGAACTGTTGCCTCCGAAAGCGTACCGCAGATCCCTCCACTGCGCTACGCTCCGGTCGGGATGACAAAAAAGGTGAGTCGAGTGCAGTGGTATCCCACTCAAGCCAAAATCGGGCTTGAATGGGGCACCCAGCGGTTGTTGACGATGAAGCAATCCAAAAAAGTCACAAGCTCTCGGGATGACAATTCTGTTGCAGGAAATGGCTTCAAAGCATCACCGAGGAGCCCCAGGCTTAATCGCTGCCTGAGTTATTCGGTACATGCCTGGCTAGTAACTGGTGGACCCGGTCACGCAGCTGCAACGCATCGAACGGCGCCCGGACCTTCATGTCGTTGTCGAAATAGACAAAGACATCACGCCGCTTTCGTGTTGGTGCGTCGACTTTACTTGCTCTTTTGCCGTCGTACACTTCGCCACCCCGCGACCAGGTGACGATGCGGCGAGCCCAGATCTCGAGGGCCTCAGAGTCATAGCCGCTGGCATATAGTTCCTGGCTGCCATGAAGACGGCAATAAACAAAGCTGGAAGTCAGATCCATCAACAACGGCCACTCCACCGTATCCGCCACCACCAGCCCCACGCCGTGACGTCTGAGCAGCTTAATAAATTGCTCGTTGACAAAAGTCTCATGGCGAATCTCAATGGCGTGCCGCAAGGGGGCATCCTGGCGGACTTGAAACCACGAACGGTCGTTGAGACGCTCATCGTGGTTGCGCGCCAGCTCGGCCGCCTGCTTTCGCGTCCTGGGCAGCAAGGCAAAGAAAAGTTCGAGCCGCTCGGGCTCGAATTGGAAGTTGGGCGGGAATTGCCAGAGAATAGGCCCGAGCTTAGCCCCAAAATGCAGCAGCCCCTGGGCGAAAAAGTTTGCCAGCGGCCCTTCGACATTCCGTAGTCGAAGCATGTGAGTTATATAGCGGGATCCCTTGATGGCAAAAGTAAAGTCTGGCGGAGTCTCGGCCTGCCACCGGGAAAAGCTCTCAGGCCGTTGCAGTGAGTAAAACGAACCATTCAACTCGATGGTATCGAATTGCCGGGACGCGAACTCCAGCTCTCGCCGCTGAGCAAGTTTCTCCGGGTAAAAGACACCACGCCAGCCTTGATATCTCCATCCTGAAATGCCGATATGTATCTTGCCCGGGGATCCCCCCGCTTTCCCGTCGGGCCTTCTACCGTGGAGCAACGCGGCTCCGTGCCTGGTGGCGGTCCTGAGCGCTTGCCCGAATTTTTTCGTAAGTCTTGGCTAGCTCGTCGAGCTCCAGGTCAGACAAACTCTCCACATCAATCATCTGGTTCTTCGCTTTGTCTACTGCGTGAATCAGCTCGTTCAGCTTCAAATGAATGGCTCTTGCATCACGGTTCTGGGTGTTTTGGATGAGGAACACCATGAGAAACGTGACAATAGTTGTCCCTGTATTGATGACCAGCTGCCAGGTATCAGAGTAATGAAAAAATGGTCCGGTGATAGCCCAGGCAACGATGACCCCAATCGCGACCACAAATGCCCAGCGGGAGCCGAGATAGTGCGAGCTTCGGGCAGCAAATCTGCCGAACCGCTCGGACCCGGTTACGATCACTGTTGAAGTCTCGGCTGGAGTCGCTTCGGCCGGTTCTTTTGTTACTTTTACGGTAACTTTGGCAGCCCTCACAAGATCCTCCGATGCCCCGGGTCAAAAGAGGTTATAGATCCTATATGATGCAATATTTGCGACGCGGGCAAGACAAGGGCCGAATCTTGTTCGGCCCTTGATTAACACAATAGTTTGAGCGGGGTGCTCAAGCGTTTCAGTGGTAGTTTGAAGCGGTTTTATTTCGCCTTCTTTTTGGGCACCTTAGCCCCCTTCTTACGTGCTTCGGAAAGTCCAATCGCGATAGCTTGCTTCTTGCTCTTCACCGTGCCGCCCTTACCACCTTTGCCGGACTTCAGGGTGCCGCTTTTTTCGCGATGCATAGCACTCTTGACGCTCTTGCCTGCGGCGCTTCCGTACTTTGCCATGGGTTTTTGCCTTGGGACTTCTAACTCGTTAAGCGTTGATAAAGGAAACTACGCCATAGGAGCGCATGCCGCCTGGCTTATGCGGCAGCCTGGTAATTGACTCGCTCAGCTATCTCACTCAGCAGTTCATCGGCGTTCATTTCCTGCGCTTCAATGGCTTCCAGAACCAGCGCATCATCCGCCAGGCCCAAAATCTCGGCCCACCGCCGCAGAGTTCCATACACTGCGATTTCATGGTGCTCGACCTGCTGGGCGGCGCCGATAAGCGCGATGTCTCTAATGGAAGAGTCGGTGACGTCGGTGATCGTATCGGAAGCTTCGGTGGTGAGCCCATTGATTACCTTGCACGTTTCGGTCTTGCTGTCGCCGATATTGCGCTGTAACAGGCTCTCCACCATGGAGACATGTCCCTTGGTTTCTTCAAGGTGGGTGAGAAACGCGGTAACCAGTTCGGGGTCAGTGGATTTCTCGATAAGGTCGGGCAGAGCCTTGGTGATTTTCTGCTCCATATCGAGCGCTTTCTTCAAATTGCTCACGTAGAGGCTGCGTAAGTCCTGGATGTTGGCTGAAAATACTTTCATTAATAACTCCTTAATGAAACTGGGATGGATGCAACTGGGATGTGCTTCAATTTGTCGCTGGGAAGAGGCGTGAAAGCATCTCCATTATCAGCACTGGTAGGTAGGATGCGCCGCATGAATGCGGGTTGCCGTGATGCGAAGTTACTGACAGTGAACTTCAGCGGATGCTCGTTAATCGAAGCTTTCACTGTTTTCAGAAGACGCTGGAATAGACTCAGTGACGCCGTTTTCAGCATCGCTGCCGCTTTCTTCTAAATTCACCCGCAATAGAAAGTCCCGCAGAATTTTTGAATTTGATTCGGTGTTAGAGGCGCGCTCCTGGTACAAGAGTGCCGGGATCTCCTGATGGGAAGTCTTCGCGCGGCCGGCCATTCGCCGATAAAGCGAGGCGCTTTCTTCCAGCGCGCGCAGCGCCTCCCAGAGCGCGGTTTCTATAGCCTGCCTTTGTTGTACCCCGAGGTGCTGAGGGGTAAAAGCGTGGCCCACCCGGCAGCGGAAGCGAAGAAAGCCATTCTGCTCAATCTCCCAAAGCACACCACCGCAATCGGGACAGGCGAAGGGCGACGGATGACCCAGGCGATCTTCGCTTGAAACCTCATCCATATTGAGCTCTGCAATGCGTGTTTCCTTGGCCGCCCCAAGGGATACTTGATCGGCTGGCTCTACCGCAGAAGACAGCTCCTCGGCAGGCTCCGCCGCAGCAGGCAGCTCCTCGGCAATGAGTTGCAGCAGCAATGCGGGGATCTGGTCCAGAGGCAGCACATGTGCCGTTGGCACCTGGTCCAGGGCGCTTCTCGGCATGGAAGGAAAGGAAGCGCTTTGCGGATCCTGAACGATGGCCTCGCCCCCACGGGCGCTGACCACCATCAATCCTGCTGTGCCGTCGCCGAGCATGCCGGTCAGAATCACGCCAATCACCCGGCGGCCATAGGAGGTCGCCGCGGAGCGAAACAGCGGGTCGATGGCTGGGCGGTGCAGGTTTTCGCGAGGCCCCTGCAGCACGCGTAAGAAGCCTTCCTCCACGATCATGTGGAAACCCGGCGGAGCAATATAAACCCGGCCGCACTGTATCAGGTCCCCGTCGCTGGGATGGGTAACAGGCATGTTGCTCCTACGCTCCAGGATGTGGGGCAACATGCTGCCGGAATGGTTCGCAGTATGGAGAACGACCAGGAGTGCAGCCTCCACATCGCGAGGCATCGCGCTCAGTATCTGTTGTAGAGCCTGCAACCCGCCGGCTGAGGCCCCTATTACGACGATGTCTCGATGAGCCATTGGATCCAGCTACCCCTCTGTGCTCAGATGTCGAGTTAGTACATACAGATACTTGACGGTGTCGCTTTTAACGGGCCAGGGTCGTCTACTTGATCACGCAGTGATTACCCTAAAGGGGATTGCAGTAACCTCTGCGAAGAGCCGCCGGGGGGATTATAATCGCCTCATCGCGAGGAAAGATCAGATGAACCTCCCGGAAGAGTCCGCAGTACTGTCATCGTGGAAAGATATCGCCAGGTACATGGGGAAGGGCGTCCGCACGGTACAACGCTGGGAACGTCACCTGGGACTTCCGGTCCGCCGACCGAACGGTGTCTCGCATAAGAGTGCGGTGTTGCTCGATCGCAGTGACCTGGATACCTGGTTGGCAACGCGCTTCTCGGCTCGCGGCACGGTGAGGGACCTGGCGGCGAAGGGGTCCGAACCCACTGAGTGCGCGCGCAATACCCTCAGAGAAAGCATCCGGGCATCACGTGCCCTGCGGGACGCCAATCACGCGCTGACGCAGCAGCTTTGCGAATCTGTCCGGCTGCTTACCGAGCGTTGTGATCGGCTCAGCAACCATGCTCTGGAGGTTCCCTGGTCCCTTCCAGCTACGGCCCCCCTGGAACCGCCGGCGAGTTCATTGGCAAGGCAATCCAAGCGGATCGCCTGAGGCCTTTGGTTCGCGTCTCATCCAGGCAAAGGCCGGCTCTCGACCCGGCTCTGTCCTATAAGAAGTAACCTTAGCTACGTTGGGGGCGCGGAGGAGTATCCTCTCTGCAAGAGAAACCCATCAGTCATTCGTGACCTAAGCTTTCCTGCCTTATGACAGCCGTGAAGAGCAAGTCCAAAACGCCGTCCTCAAAGCGGCCCCCTCCCGAAGCAGAGGAAGCTGCCGTACAGGCCGATGCCGGCCCGGATCGCTCTGATCGTTTTCCCATCGTCGGGATTGGAGCGTCGGCCGGAGGCCTCGAAGCAGCGACGACCATGTTCAAGGAGCTCTCCCCATCCCTGGGGATGGCTTATGTCCTGGTGCTTCACCTGGACCCCGCCCGGGAGAGTGCGGTGACCGAAATATTGGCTCGTGCTACCCGGATGCCAGTGGTGCAGGTGGAAGAGGGCATGCGGGTTATGCCCGATCATGTCTACGTGATCCCGCCCAACTACGAAATGACGATCGCGGGATGGGTGCTGCATCTGGCGAACCGTCAGGAGCGGAGGTCCTCCAATACAACGATCGATACTTTCCTGCGGTCGCTGGCCGTGGCGCACGGAAGCGACGCCATCGGCGTGATCCTTTCCGGAACCGCGTCAGACGGCACTCATGGCCTTGCGGCCGTCAAAGGGGAAGCGGGCATCACCTTCGCCCAGGAGCCAACTTCGGCCAAATACGATGGCATGCCGGTGAGCGCGATCGCGTCCGGCTGTGTCGATTTTGTGATGACACCCGCGGGGATAGCGCGGGAGATCGCTCGCATCCGCCATCATCCTTATATCGCCGACGGGCACAAGCAGGAACCAACGCAGTTAGGCGGCGACGAAGGCGATCTGGATCTGATCTTTCGCTTGCTGCGACGGAAGACCAGGGTCGATTTTTCGGGATACAAATCGCCTACGATCGCGCGCCGTATCCAGCGCCGCATGGCACTGCAAAAAATCGAGAAACTCAAGGATTACGGCGCTCTCATGCAGCGCGAACCGCAGGAAGTGACTGCGCTCTATCACGACCTTCTCATCAATGTGACCAGTTTCTTCCGCAATCCGGAGGCATTCGAGGCTCTGCAGCATGTGGTGTATCCGGCGATTATGCAGGCACGAACCTCTGCCCTGGCGCCGATCCGCATCTGGGTTCCGGGATGTTCGACCGGCGAAGAGACTTACTCGCACGCGATTTCTCTCGTGGAGTACCTGGGGGAAGAGCGGGCCGATATTCCTATCCAGATCTTTGGCACGGACCTGAGCGAGAACGCGATCCAGCGCGCGCGGGCTGCCGTATACAAGGAAAACATCGAAGCGGACGTGACGCCGGCACGGCTGCGCCGATTTTTTCACAAAGCCGATGGCGGGTACCAGATTCGCAAGAGAATCCGGGATCTCTGTATTTTTTCCACGCAAAACGTCTTCAACGACCCTCCCTTCTCCCGCATGGATCTGCTCAGCTGCCGCAATGTAATGATTTACTTGAGTCAGTCTCTGCAGAGGCGGGTTATACCGATTTTTCACTACGCGTTGAATCCCACCGGGTTCCTCATGCTGGGAAGCACCGAGGGCCTGCTGGGGGCGGGTTCGGAGCTTTTCGAAATGACGGACAAAAAGCAAAAAATTTTTCGCAAGAGATTAGTGTCGACGCCGCTGGCCTCCGGCTTTTCTGTCGGCAGGCCCGAACCGGAACCAAATGGGGGACAGGCATCGCCCTCATCCTCGAAGCCTACAGAAGCACTCAAGGTCCCGATGGAGTTGCAGCGAGAGGCGGACCGCCTGCTCTTGTCGAGGTATGTGCCGCCGGCGGTGCTGATTAATCATCAGCTTGAGATTCTCCAGACCAGAGGGCATACGGCCTCGTTTCTGGAACTCCCACCGGGCAAGGCCAGCCTCAATCTGCTGAAAATGGCGCGGCCCGGGTTGCTCTTTGAGCTGCGCAGCGCGATCGAAGAAGCACAGGAGAAGGGCTTTGAAGCCATACGGCAGGAAGTGCGTGTGGAAGAGGATGGGCAGGGCAAAACTGTCACCATCCGTGTCATTCCTTTCAAGGTTCCCAGCCAGCGGGAGAACAGCTTTCTGATTATTTTTGAAAGTACGTCGTCTGGGGAAAATCGGTTGCCGGCGCCCGGAACTTCAAACATGCCGGCAAATTCCCTGGTCCTGGAGCCGATCGCGACCGAGGAACAGTCTCCACTCAGCAGACAGATCATCCATTTGGGGCAGGAATTGGCCGCAACCCGAGAGTATCTGCAGTCAATCATCGAGTCGCAGGAAGGTACCAACGAGGAACTGCAATCGGCCAACGAAGAGATTCAGTCAGGCAACGAAGAACTGCAGAGCACGAATGAGGAGCTACAGACTTCGAAAGAGGAATTGGAGTCGGCCAACGAGGAACTGCATACCGTCAACGAGGAAATGCAGCATCGCAACGAACTCCTTACCCAGCTGAACAATGACCTTACCAACCTGCTGTACAGCGTAAATCTGCCCATTGTTATGCTGAGCGCCGACCTGAGTGTTCGCCGTTTCACGCCCCAGGCGGCCGCAGCGCTGGGCCTTAACTCCAACGATATCGGCCGTCCCATGCCCAGGCTAAGGCTCAAAATCGACATGGGCGATCTGGAACAGAACCTGCTCGAGGTCATCCAGCAGGTGCAGTCCAAACAATTCAGTGTTCAGGACAATGATGGAAGGTGGTGTATTTTACGCATCGTTCCTTATCGAACCATGGATAACAGAATTGATGGGGTCGTCCTGAGCGTAGTGGGCGAGCTGGGAAATTCTTCCAGCCAACCGGACGGAGTGGACGGACGAACGGCAGCCGGCACTCCAGCCCGACTAAAGAAGGGCCGGGGCAATTCCGGAGGTCCACGACGTAAGTAATGTTTGCGCAGCCGCTTCTGGTAACAACCTTTTCCCTGCGCCCGGCAACCCCCCACCCTTTGCAGCCCTCTACCTAAGCATGCTGCAGCGGAGAGCCGTCATGAAGGAGATAAGCCCAGTTACCCCCCCGCGCGACCCGCCGGGCGACGAGCGCACGCTTCGCCTGGAAATGGCCTTGCGCCGCTCGGAAAAGCTCGCCATGGCCGGCCGGCTCGCAGCTTCGGTGATGCACGAGATTAATAATCCTTCGCAGGCAATCGCCGACCTTGTCTACCTCATCGGGAAAGAGGCGGACCACCCGGAATTGGTTCGAGCCCGCGCCGCGCAGATCGAAGAACAACTGGTTCGTATCCAGTACATTGCCCGCCAAACCCTTTCTTTTTTTCGAGATACACCGCAGATCCAGACCAAGGATCTGGTTCCCCTAGTGGAAACGGCAATGCGCTACCACTCTGTTTTGCTGCAAGAGAAGCGGATTCAGGTTCGGAAGGAGCTGCCGGATACGCTGATCGGCTCGGTGTATCCAGGTGACTTTCTTCAGCTGGTTTCGAACCTGGTCCGCAATTCCGCTGAAGCACTTCCGGTTGGCGGCATACTCTGCCTTCGCCTGCGAGCGTCGGCGACCTATGGCCGTTTGACGGTCGCGGATAACGGGCGGGGTATTCCGCAACGCATCAGGGCGAGGCTGTTTGAAGCCTTCCAAAGCGACAAAGCGGAAGCAGGCAATGGGCTGGGTCTGTGGATTTGCAAGACCATCGTAGAGAAGCACGGGGGGCGAATTCGTTGGCGCAGTTCTACGGAGGGTAAGGGTCGGGGAACGGCTTTTTCTGTGACCCTACCTTTAGGTGGTCCGATCGACGATGTCAGCCACCTCGCTCCTGCCTACGCTGCCAGGTAACCGGGCTAACTACGCCCTGGCCAGATCAGCGATCGTCCGGAGCAGATCATCCACGCCCTTCACCGGCTCCAGCAATTCGTCAAAAAGGCCGGGTACCTGCCGGATATCGTTAAGACCGCTCAGCCGAAGCAGCTTATCCGTGGGTCGCTCCTTGCGGATGGCGAGCGCCAGAAGTGCCAATTCATAAAACTCGAGCGTGTGGCAGAAGACCCAGACTCGAACTGCCGGGGCCTTTTTGATCTCTCCGGTTGCCTGGTCCGGGGTCATGGAGTGGACCGTATATCCCGCGGCACTGAGGACCATTGCCCGCAGACGCAAAAGCTCTTCGTCCCGGCCAATCTGGACTACGATATTCGGGTGCTTTGAGTCCGGGCAAGGAGGGTCGATAGGGAGTGAAAATGGGATAACTCTTGCTAGTGGCATCGGCCACTCATTTCTTACTACGGCTTGTTGCGCCCAGGGTAAGACGGGAAGCTTGGTTGCCAAGCCCTCTTGACCAGCCGCTCGCTACCGTCTGAAAATCGTTGACCACAAGACCGAGCGTACCGGAGGGTCCCGGGCTATAAAAGCGTCAAATGACGCCACTTGCCGCCGTCTCAAAAGGGCAGGTCTGGGCTAAGAGCGGGAAATTGCGAGGGCCTGGCTGCACTCATGTGCAATCTGCAGCCCTTCTTCGGTAACTACAACAAGGGCCTCAAGGGCAGAGCTTGCGGTGGAAAGCTGGCCCTCGCCGTCAACCAGCGTGCGGTTCTTTTCGGCATCCAACTCCAGACCACACCAGCGCAGGGCGGCACACACCCGTTCCCGGACAAGCGGAGTGTTTTCGCCTATCCCTCCCCCGAAAACCACCGCGTCCGCGCCACCCAGGGCACAGAGATAGGCGCCGACCGCCTTGACCAATCGATACGAGAACATATCCAGGGCCAGTGTCACGCGAGGATCCTTGCCGTAATCCTTCATCAGAACGCGCGTATCGAGAGATTTTTCCGAGATTCCAAGAAGCCCCGATTTCTTGTTTAGCAGTGTCATTACCTCATCTATTTCCATGTGCTCCTCTCGGTTGAGGAAGGAGACGAGGGACGGGTCGACGTCGCCGGACCGGCTGCCCATCATCAGCCCTTCGAGCGGGGTGAATCCCATGGTGTTGTCGATAGACCGGCCGCTGGCAATCGCTGTGGCGGAACAGCCACTCTCCAGATGCAGAGTCACGAGATTCAGTTCTTGTGGGCGCTTGCCCAACAAGTGAGCCGCCCTTTCCAGCAGGTAACGGTGGGACGTGCCATGAAAACCAAACCGGCGGATGCCGTGTTTTTCCGCCAGGGCGGTAGGGATGGCGTAGAGCGAAGCAACATCAGGGATGGTGCGATGGAACGCTGTATCGAAGACGGCATACAACGGGACTTCGCCTAGCCGGCGGCGAATCGGCTCGAGCAATTCGATGGAGCTCTTGTTATGCAGAGGCGCCAGGCGCTCGTAGTCGCGAATCTGCTGTTCCACTTCGGCTGTAACGACGGTTGCGCCGGCAAAGTGCCTTCCCCCATGGACGACTCTCAATCCGACGCATTCGATGCCGGAGCGGCTGATGTGTTTTTCTTCTTCCAACCAGGAGAGAATATTTGCCCCCGCCGCAGCGTAGTCTTTGGCCTCAATCTCTTCGCTGTGGGTCACTTCTTTTCCTTGCAAGATGGACAAGCTTGGTTTTTTCCCGATGCCTTCCACGGTCAGGCTGAGCAGCTTGCTGCCTTCGAAGGCGAACTGCTGCGCCGGCGAGCAGGAGATGAGCTCGACCTTGAGGGAATTGCCGCCCGGATTCATTACGAGCACATTCATGGATAAAGCTCTCTTCCATAAGAGATGCGGCAAAGGGCAGATCCAAGCACTGAGTTTTTCTGGCCGCGGCGTGAAAGATTGGGGAACCCGCGTTCATCACACAAAGGCTATATTTGCTTGCCGCGTGCTTCGCCCCCGAAGGCGGGCGACGAAACTTCAATGGCAACGCATCTATCTGCATGTGAGTTCAACCATCCCGCTCCGCAACTTTGGCAAGGCAGACGTGAAGATTTCCGCGCTGGGCCTCGGCGGCCATCACCTTGGTGCAGCCAAGGACGAGGCGACTGCAGTCGAGATTGTCCATCGCGCACTCGATGGCGGCATCACTTTCTACGATTGCTGCTGGGAATATAACCGGGGCAAGTCAGAAGATTGGCTGGGCAAGGGGCTGCGTGGCGTGCGCGATCGGGCTTTTCTTATGACCAAGGTCTGCACCCATGGCCGGGACGCGTCGCTGGCCATGCAGATGTTGGAGCAGTCACTGAGACGGCTACAAACAGATCACCTCGACCTTTGGCAGATTCATGGAGTCTCGTTCCAGAACGATGCTCGAGAATTTATCAGGCCGAACGGCGCTGCTGAAGCGCTGCGCAAGGCCAAAGAGCAGGGTAAAGTGCGATTTGTTGGGTTCACTGGGCATAAGGATCCTGATATTCATCTCGCCATGCTGGACACGGGCTTCCCCTTCGATGCTGTGCAAATGCCGCTCAATCCCTTCGACGCCAGTTTCTTTTCCTTCGAGCAGAAGGTACTACCCGTTCTGAATCGTCGCGGCATCGCGGCGCTGGGTATGAAGCCGATCGGAGGCCACGGGGAGCCGGTACAAAAAGGCGTCTTCACGGCTAAAGAGCTGCTGCAATATGCCATGAGCCTGCCGGTGGCGACCACTATCTCCGGCGTCTCGGAGATGCCTATCCTGGAACAGAATCTGAATATCGCTCAAGGTTTCACCCCGCTCTCGACCTCGGAAATGCAAGCTCTGCGCGAGCGCGCGAAGCCCTATGCAGGCGATGGGCATTTTGAGCTTTATAAAACCTCCATCAAGTTCGACAACCCTGAAGCGCGCATAGCCCACCAGTTTCCGCTCGATATGGAGCAGGTCGAGGTAAAGCAAATGGTTTACGCCACGCAGAACACGGGCAGGCCGTTCCCGCAGGTTTCCGACTAACTTCTAAACATGGTGTAAAGGGCTCACGATTGAAGACCAATGCTAAAAGCTGGGAAAGCCGTCGAACGTTTTTGAAAGGTGTCGCTATGAGTGGTGCTGTTTCCATGATCTCCGTGGCGGCCGCCAACGGACAGAGCAACGCGCCGCAGGGACAGGCGAATCCTGTGGTGCCCAATGCGCCGGGAGAGAGTGGGGGAGCCGTCGCTGAGTTTCAGGCGCCGCACCGCCCCATGGGGAAGACCGGGCTCCAGGTTTCGATTCTCGGCGTGGGTGGTTACCACCTCGGCACTGTAGCTGGACAACCGGAAGTCAACAATATGGTTGCAAAGGCCCTGGACCATGGAATCAACTTCTTCGACAACGCGTGGGAATACTACAAGGGGGCCAGCGAAGAGCGCCTGGGCACGGCGCTCAAAGGTAAGCGGGATAAGGCAATCGTGATGACCAAGGTCTGCACCCACGGCCGCAAGAAGGATGTCGCCATGCGGATGCTGGAGGAATCGCTGACGCGATTGCAGACGGATCACCTGGACGTATGGCAGGTGCACGAAGTGGTGTACTACAACGATCCTGAAAAATGCTATGCCGCGGATGGCGTTCTGGAGGCACTCACGGCAGCCAAGCAGCAGGGTAAAGTTCGCTTCGTCGGTTTCACCGGCCACAAGAATCCTTCCATTCACTTGGCCATGCTCAACGGTGGATTTCCCTTCGACACCATCCAGATGCCTTTGAATCCGTTCGACTACAGCTATCGCAGCTTTCAGCAAGAGGTCTTGCCAGTGGCCGCGCAGCGGGGCCTGGCGGTATTTGGGATGAAAAGCATGGGCGGTTCGGGGGAAATGATTTCGCAGGGGGCGTTGACGCCGACGGAGGCGCTCACGTTTGCCATGAGTCTGCCGGGCGTGTCGACCACCATCAGCGGCATGGATTCGATGGGCGTTCTGGATCAGAATCTGGAGATACTGCGCAATTTCAAGCCGCTCTCCGAACAGCAAATCAGCGAGTTGCGGTCGTATGCGAAGCAGTTCGATGATGGCCGCTATGAGCTTTTCAAGAGCAGTGTGAAATATGACGGCGATCTGGGCCGCCAGCAGCACGACTTTCCCAGCGCGGCCGAACTTCCTGCCTAGAGGAATACTCGGTGTGTTTACCAGCGGTTGATAGCCGTTGCGCTGTTCTGTTCATCCAATTTCATCACTACTAAGGTGAGCCGCTACCCTCCACTTTGTCATCCCGACTGGAGCGCAGCGGAGGGGAGGGACCTGCTGTTTGTGTCGATGGAGAAACGGAACCCCGAGTAGATTCGCCCACGGCACTTTTGCTGTGCCCGAAAGTGAAACTGCAGGTCCCTCCCCTCCGCTGCACTCCAGTCGGGATGACAAAGTGGAGGGTAGCGGCTCACCTTGGCAGTAGTCAAAGTGGATGGACAACTCCCACTTTGACCGGCAGTCTCACGCCTACTTCGCACTTTGTAGTGGCGACGAAATGGTCTCGAGCGACTTGCCCGCGGCCTCTACCCCGATGAAATATTCGCAGACTGCACCCGCCAACATAAGCAATCCACCCAATAGATATCCCAGGCCTATGTGTACCCGGGAATTACTGGCGATGAGAAAACCAAAGAGGAGCGGCGCTCCAACTCCGCCAACCAGGGTTCCCATCGAGTAAAAGACGGCAATTGCAAAGGCGCGTATTTCGAGTGGGAAAATTTCGCTCACCGTCAGGTAAGCGGCACTGGCCGCGGAGGACGCAATGAAGAAAATCAGGGTGAAACAAATACCCAATCCGCGGGCGCCGATGGTTCCATGAACGAAGGGATAAATCGTGCCCAGCAAGAGAAGTCCAGCGGTCCCATAGGTCGCGGTAATCATCGGCTTCCGCCCGATTTTGTCGAACAGAGGTCCGAGCACCATGGGGCCGAGGAAACTACCAATGGCAAAAGGCAACAGGTATCGCGGCAGGTCGTCATTACTTACGTGAAAGAACTTCTTCACTACCAACGCATAGGTGAAAAAGATGGCATTAAAGAAGAAGGCCTGGCCCACCATGAGCGTCAAGGCAAGAAAAGATCTCTGGCGATTGTCGCCTAGCATGTTGCGAAAAATCTCTTTGAGAGGAGTGTGATCGCGGACGATAATTTTGAGCTTCTTCCCCTCCGGCGCGGGCAAGCTGCGAGGATCGCCTCTCGATACCTTGTCTTCGATCTCCTTGACTACCTTGTTCGCTTGCTCTTCATAACCGCGCAGCATCAACCAGCGAGGACTTTCTGGAACGTAAAGCCGGAGGATCAGCACCGCCGCGCCTAGACTGCCGCCGACCCCGAATGCATAGCGCCAACTGGTCGCGGCGGAGAGCCCATGGCCATGGAGCAGGAACATGGCCGCGAGTGAGCCCAAGGTCGCGCCGACCCAAAATGTTCCGTTGACAACCAGGTCTACGGTGCCGCGCACCTTGCCGGGAATAAGCTCGTCCACGGCCGAGTTGATAGCGGAGTATTCCCCTCCAATTCCACAACCGGTGAAGAAGCGGAAAATGGCAAAGCTAAGAAAATTCCAGGAGAATGCACTAGCGATGGTGGCGAGTGAATACGTAGCCAGGGTAACCAGAAAGAGCTTCTTGCGCCCCAGCCGGTCTGTGAGGTAGCCGAACAGAATGGCACCCACAACGGCTCCGGCAAGATAGAAGGTAGCTGCTGAGGTGACCTGCGGATCGGTGAGGGAGAGCCCGTTCTTACTTTCCAGAACGCCGGAAAGCGAGCCCACCAGGGTCACCTCCAGGCCATCCAGTAGCCAGGACGTCCCCAAGGCAAGGATGATGCGTGTATGCCAGCGGCTCCAGGGAAGGCGATCCAGGCGAGCAGGTACATCTGACTCGATGGTTTGGTTCTCAGCGGTTCGAGGTGCTTCTTTCGTACTTACTTTCGCCATGGCACATCCCGCAACGCCGATCAGAAGTTGCAGCGCCGCAAACTACTTCTCGTTTTTTATGATGCTGATGGCTCCATTGCGTTCCAGGATCGCGTAGGCAACATCGTGGATGGAGCTGATTCCTTTTGTGCGGGCTGCGGCCATGACGTCCTCGCGATCAATGCGCATGCCCTTCATCACCTCTAACTGCCACTCGTCCTTCTTTAGCAAGGTGAGTGGGGTGCCGTCGACGATGGCGCCGAAGCGCGGATACTTGCCTTTAACACTGGATACGAGCCAGTGCATAAGGCCGACGGTGAGAATCGCAGTGGCGCAATTTGTGATCGAACGGTCTTTCCCGACAGTGCTCAGGATGATCACTCCACCCATCAGGAAGACGATGACGAACTCGAAGAGGGTTAATTGGCCGCCGGGACGCCGGCTGAGCAAGCGCACAATGAGCAGTAGAAAAAGATATCCAAAGAGCGCGTGGATGATGGTGGACATTTAAGACCTCAAGGAACGACGACAATCTTCGCCTGCACCGGCTGAGCACCAACGACGTTGACGGTGAAGTCGTAAATGCCCGGGCCGGACGGTTGCAGCGCGAGATCTACGCTGGCCGGCGGCTTGGTTGCGGGAAAGGTATAAGTAAGTCCGGCTCCCCCGATGACAGTGACTTGCGGCGCAGGGATAACGCGCTGGGTTCCCAGCGATTTGACCAGATTATTGCTGACGTACAGTTGGATCTTGCCGTCTTGAATCGCCGATGGTCCAAAATTAATGGTCATGATGGAAGGAGAGTCCGTGCGTTCAATGCGCTCATATTTCACATCAATGGTGCCATCCGCGGTGCGGCGCTCAGCCTTGGCGATAGGGCCTCGTCCGAATAGGCCGGCCAGGTCGAGAAGGATGATCAGAGTGAAGAAGATCCACGCAGCATTCTCGAAACGCCACCACTTCCTCTGGAAGTCGAGGTTTTCGCCGACCGCGACCTCATCATTGACCTTCGCGACCGAGTCCTGGACCGGCTTGGTAACGGGTTTTGTAGCCATCTCTACTTTCTGTATCTGCATGCTGAGATTTACGAGCCTGGTTGCGACTGGGAGACGCTGATTTCCCCATTGCGCTCAAGAACAGCCCAATCAATTTCTTGCAGCGTTTTTATTCCCGAGTCGCGCGCTGAAGCGATCACGTCGTCGTCTTTGATACGCATATGCCTCAATGTCTCCGAGCGCCAGGTTTGGTTTTCGAGAAGAATGAGTGGAGTTCCGTCCACCAGCCTGGCAAAGCGCGGCGACTTGGATCGAGCCCAGGCAAGGCTGTAGTGTCCCAGGCCTACCGTAATGATTTGACAGAGGGCATTGGTAAAAGAAACTTCATCGCCCACGATCGCGGTCAGCGCAAGCCCACCAATGAAGAAGATCAGCACAAACTCAAAGGGCGTCATCTGTTTGCCGGGGCGCCGCCCGACGATGCGAACAACCATGACAAGAAAGAGGTACCCGAAGAACGCCCGCACAACTGCCGCCATGGAAAGACCTCAGAGAATACAAGGAAAGGGCCGGCTCTTGCCGGCCTCTGTTTTCCCCACCCCTCCACAATTCGAGGGGTCAACGTCAATATAGATTCGCTCGTCTAGAAAATCCTGAGATGTAGCGGGAAGAGTCCGTCGGTTGCTGCGATTCTCCTTGGCCGAACGGCGAGCGGAGGAAATCGCGAAAACCCGCGCCCCTCCCCAGCTGTATATAGAGATGCTGCCCGGTACGCAGTGGTGGCCTCATCCCCGGAAGTTCTCGGCCTGACGCATAATGGAAGGACCGCCGGCATGAACAACATCAACGATGAAAACTCCTCGGCACCAACTCCTGCGCCCTGCGCATGGGAAACCTTTCTTGACCGCCCGCCGCTGGGTCTCGATCGGGCACAGGCGGCGGCTTCACTGCAAGGCAAGCGCATCCTGATCACCGGAGCCGGCGGCTGGATCGGCTCTGCCCTGACCCGCGGCATCGCCGAGTTTGCACCCAAGCAGTTGGTGTTGCTGGAAGCTGCGGAGCGGAACCTTTATGAGATCGACACGGCTTTGCGGCAAATGCCCGGCCCGATTGAATACACTTCGGTGCTGGGCAGCGTCTCACACCCTCTCCTGCTGGATGAGATATTCCGCCGTTACCGTCCCCAGATCGTTTATCACGCAGCCGCTTTCAAACATGTTCCCCTGATGGAGCAGAATCCCTTTGCGGCAATGGAGAACAATGCGATCGGCACTCACCTGCTGCTGCAGGCTGCCCTCGCCAGCGCTGAGACGGAACAGTTGATTCTGCTGTCTACCGACAAGGCGGTTGACCCGGCCAGCATCATGGGAGCGTCCAAGAGGATCGCCGAGTTGGCAATGCTGGCGCCGCGCACTGGGGCCGCCCGGAGGAAAGCAGTTCGCCTGGGCAATGTGCTCGGTTCGGAAGGCAGTATCGTTCCTCTCTTTTTAAAGCAAATGCTCTCCGGGCAGCCGGTGACGGTTACGCATCGCGAGGTGCGCCGCTACTTCCTCACCACTGCGGACGCGGTAAACCTGCTGCTTCACGCGGCTTCAGCGGAGACTCCACAGGGCATACTGGTGCCGGAGCTGGGGGAGCCCGTGCCGGTGGAAGCGCTGGCGCAGCATTTGATGCACGGCTCTGGCCAGGTGCCGATTATCTTTACCCAACTGCGGCCGGGCGACAAGATGTGTGAAGCGCTGCTCTCTGACCGCGAATCGTACGTTTCCCGTGCGGATGAAGGTCAGCCGCTGCGAGCGGTCAAAAGCCCCTGTCTGCCGGCAACGGTTCTGGATGAGATTTTGCAACAACTCCAGCAGGCCTGCCGGGAGCGTTCCCTGGAACAACTATTGGCTGCGGTTTTGCGCGCCGTGCCCGAGTATCAGCCGAGCGCTCTTATGCTGGCGGCCGCCGGAGAAACGGCATGAAGCGGACGATTGCCGTTCTGACCAGCTCCCGCGCCGACTATAGCCACCTTTATTGGCCCCTGCACGACCTGGCGCAGCACGAAGACGTCGACCTGAAACTGATCGTGCTGGGCGCACATCTCTCGCCCCAGTTCGGTGAGACGGTGAAAGAGATTGAGAAGGATGGTTTTCCCATTGCCGCCCGGCTCGAGTGTCTGCTCAGCTCGGATACCGATGTGGGTATGGCAAAGACACTGGGCGTGGCTGTGCTTTCGCTGGCCGATCTGTTGGGCCAGATGCGGCCTGATCTCCTGCTCCTGATCGCCGACCGCTACGAGATGTTCGCTCCCGCGGCTGTGGCTCTCACGCTGCGAATTCCCATCGCACATATTGAAGGCGGTGAGATCAGCGAGGGAGCCATCGACGATGCCGTGAGAAACGCGCTTACCAAGATGAGCCACATTCACTTTACTTCGACCGAAGGGGCGCGGAACCGTGTGATTGCGATGGGTGAGGAGCCATGGAGGGTCCACCGCGCCGGCGCTCCCTCGCTTGACCATCTTCGCCGCAGCCGATTGCTTGGCATCCACGAACTCGAGCAACAGCTTGCACTCGATCTTCGACGTCCTACGGTCGTGGTCGCTTATCATCCGGTGACCATTGTGCGCGATACAACGCAGGAGGCCGATTCCTTCTTTGCTGCCCTGCGAGAAGTAGACGCGCAAATACTCTTCTGCTACCCCAATGCCGATGCGGGCAGCCATGCGCTGCTGGAACGGACGCGAGCCTTCCTCTCCACCCGCAGCGACGCCAGGGTGTTCGTCAATCTGGACTCGGTGACTTACTGGAGCTTACTTCGCCAAGTTGCCCTGCTCATTGGTAACTCCAGCAGTGGCATTATGGAGGCCGCGTCGTTTGCGTTGCCGGTAGTAAACGTAGGGTTCCGGCAAAAAGGCCGCGAGCGGGCCCGCAATGTGCTCGATGCCGAGCCGGAGACGAAGGCTATCCTTAAAACAATTGGCAGGGCCATGAGCCTTGAGTTTCGCGAGTCGCTCGCGGGCATGACCAATCCCTATGGGGATGGGCACGCTTCGGAGAAGATCGTGCAAGTGCTCACGACTGTTCCCCTCGCTGAAGAGTTGCTGGTGAAGCGCGCGGATACTCGATGAAGATCCCCTTGTCGGCACCCGATATAACTGAGGCTGAGATCGAAGCCGTGGTTGCGGTGCTCCGCACTCCGCGGCTTAGCCTTGGGCCGGTGAGCGAACAATTTGAGGCCGCAGTCGCTCAATACGTTTCCGTGCCCCACGCGGTGGCGGTCAGCTCTGGAACAGCAGGGTTGCATCTTTGCTTCCGCGCGCTGGGCATCGGTGAGGGCGATGAGGTGATCGTTCCCTCCTTTGCCTTCATCGCCGCCGCGAACGCCATCCGTTATGAACGGGCAACCCCGGTCTTTGCCGATATCGATCCGGCCACGCTGAATGTCGACCCGCAGAGGATCGAAGAAGCCGTTACGCCCCGGACGCGAGCCATTCTGGTGGTCCACAACTTTGGGCTTCCCGCGGATATTTCGCCCATTCTCGAGATAGCTCAGAGGCACGGGTTATTGGTGATCGAGGATGCCTGCGAGGCGATTGGGGCAGAGCACCGCGGCCGCAAGGCCGGCTCCATGGGGCATGCCGGTGTCTTCGCCTTTTACCCCAACAAGCAAATCACCACCGGCGAGGGCGGCATGGTGGTGACGCGAGATGAGTCGCTGGCCCGGCGCATCCGGGCGCTGCGCAACCAGGGACGGTATGAAACCGACGACTGGTTTCAACATACCGAGCTGGGCTACAACTACCGCATTTCCGAGATCAATTGCGCCTTAGGGCTGGCGCAGATGTCGAGACTGGAAGAGATCCTGCAGAAGCGCGAGGCCGTCGCCTCGGCGTATGACCAGCGGCTCCGCCGGTATCAGGCGCTTACGCTTCCGCCTCTTTCGGTCGCCACCGGCCGCGTCAGTTGGTTCGTCTACGTGGTGCGCCTGAATAACCGCGCTCATATGGAACGGGATGCCGTGATGCGGGGATTGGCCGCTGCCGGCATCGCCTCCGGCCGGTACTTCGCTCCCATTCACTTACAGCCCAGCTATGCTGCGTGGCGCGGTGCCGCGAACCTGCCGGTCACTGAGGCCGAAGCTTCACGTACCATCGCACTCCCTTTCTTCAACAACCTCGAGGCCGGAGCAATCGATAGGGTTTGTGACACCCTGGGCCATATCCTGTCACCGCGTCAATCTCCCTGAGCTGGTTTGCAATCCCGTTAAAGCGAATTGAATCCGCCATTTCCAACCCCAACTCCGTGTTCTATAGTCGAGGGTGGATTCTTTAATGCATTTTTGCCAATACTGTGGTCCCGGGGGAATCGGTTATGTGCGGCCATTCTTTGGCGGAATGGCCGCGTTGAGTTCAGTTTCCTGGTCTATACCATTGGCAAAAATGCTTAGCGATAGTGTGATCGCAGCCGGAGCAGAATGCGTCTCCCAGCCCTAGTTTCATCGTCTTCCAGAGCCCGATCGGGCCTGGTACTCTTGGCCTCACTTCTTATTGCCGCAACCGCCGGCAGCGCGGACGTTACCCCGTCCAAGCAGGCGGAGGCAGCAAAGGTAAACAATTTTGGCACCGCCCTGATGAATCAGCAGCTGCTGGAGAAGGCGCAGGCGAAATTCGCGGATGCCTATCAGCTTGACCCTTCGCTGGTCCATGCCGAAGTGAACCGCGGCATCGCGCTGATCTACCTGCAGAGGATGCCGGAAGCCAAGCAGGCGCTCGAACAAGCCGCGACCCAGGACCCCAAGGATCCTCACATCTGGTATGCGCTGGGCATTTTGTACCGCATTGAGGCCGAGTATCCGCAGTCCCTGGAAAGTTTTCAAAAGGCAGCGGCCCTCGATCCGGACGACGCGGACACTCACTACTTCCTGGGTTCTGTGCAGCTCGAATTGCATCAACCGGAGCAGGCTCTGACCGAATTCCAAACTGCTTTGCGGCTGAGCCCCACGCATGCATCGGCTCAGTTTGGATTGGCCAAAGCGCTACAGCGCCTGGGCCGGCGAGACGAGGCCACCACTGCTTTCAAGCGCTTCGAAACCCTGAACCAGGAGAAGATCGGATCTCCCCTGGCACACACGTATGGCGATGAGGGCCACTACTCGCTGGTACAAGATGCGCTGACCGTGAACCCGCAAGTGGGTGCGATGATTCCGGTCACCTTTACAGAGCAGACCATCGGCCACATGGCTGCTGTTGCTGCAGCCAACCGAATAGAACGCCCCCAGGGCGGAGCATGCCTTCTTTCGCCTGTAGTTGGGCCCACAGGCGAACCTTCGTACCTCCTGGTGATGGCATCCGGCCAGGATGCCATCCGGACTTATGCGAAATCCGGCAATGGAAGCTACACCCTGGTGCCCAGCGCACAGACGGGTCTGGTGGCCAGCGGTACCGGCGTGGCCTGCACTGTCGGTGACTTCGACAATGACGGCCTGCCGGATGTCGCCGTGGCCATGATCGATCGCGTGCTGCTGTTCAAAAACCATGGCGGTGGCAAATTCACCGATGTGACCGCGGCCACGGGGGTGCAACCGGCCAACCAGCCTGCGGGCATCACCTTCGTGGATTACGACCACGACGGCGACCTGGACCTCTTTGTGACCGGCCAACCGTCCGCCGCGGGAGCGAAGCCAAATGTTCTGTGGCGCAACAACGGCAACGGCACTTTTACCAACTGGACGGACCAAACGGGCCTTGGAGGCGAAGGCACAACCCTGGCCGCGACCCTGTCTGACCTCAACAACGATCGCGCGGTCGATCTGCTGGTCACCGGTTCGGGCTCGGCGCCCACATTCTTTGCCAACCCTCGCGAGGGCCAGTTCAAGTCTTCTCCGCTTTTTGCCGAGGCCGGCATTTCCCCGACCGTGGGAGCTGTAGTGCTGGACTTCAACAAGGATGGGTGGATGGATGTAGCCCTTACCCACTCCGGCAGCCCGGGCATTTCGCTGTGGCGCAATGTGCAGGGCAAACGCTTTGAACGCGTCCCCTTACCGGTACAGAATGTGACCGCGGGCTGGGGCCTGACTGCGATCGATCTGGACAACGATGGTTGGCTCGACCTGGTGGCCGCGGTCGAGACGGCCCATGGGCCGGAATTACGTGCATTGCGGAATATGGGGCCGGCAGGCTTTGCGGATGTGACCGCGCAAGTGAAGCTGGACCAGGTGAAGCTGATTCAACCGCGGGCCCTGATTGCCTCCGATGTGGATGGCGATGGCGCTGCCGACCTGATCGTTACCCAGCCCAACGGGGATCCCTTGCTCCTGCATAACCAGGGCGGCAACCGAAATCACTCGGTGCTGATTTCGATGAAGGGCGTTGCCGACAACAAATCGGCAATCGGCGCCAAGGTAGAGGTCTTTGCCGATGGCGTCTGGCAGAAGTTCGAGATCGCCGGCGCCTCTGGTTATCTTAGCCAGGGAGCGCAGCAGCTTCTGGCCGGCATCGGCAGTGCGGAACACGCAGACATGGTGCGGATTTTGTGGCCCACTGGGGTTCCTCAGGACGAAACAGAGTTGGCTACGAAAAACTCTCTCTCCATCACCGAACTGGACCGCCGGGGCAGCTCCTGCCCTACTCTGTTTGCCTGGAATGGAACGAAGTACGAATTCATTTCCGACGTGATCGGCGCGGCAGTGGTTGGCCACTGGGTCTCGCCCACGGCGAAGAATAATGCCGATCCGGATGAGTGGATCAAGGTCGAAGGTTCGCAGCTTCGCCCGCGCGGGGGATATCTCAGCCTGCGCTTTGGTGAGCCGATGGAAGAGGTCAACTATCTTGACCAGGTTCGCCTGGTAGCCGTCGATCATCCTGCGGCCACCGAGGTGTATCCCAACGAGCGCTTTCTCAACCAGGTCCCTTTTGCTGACGGCCGCGCGGTGTTGAGCGCCAACGCGCATCCGGTTGCCGCAGCGTGGGACGACAAAGGCCGTGAGGTGAGCGCACTGCTGCGCACGCGCGATCACCAGTACGTGCGCGACTTTACCAACCTGCCCTTCGCCGGCTTTGCCAACCAGCACACGCTCACGCTCGACGTGGGCGAGTGGACGGCGGCCAATCCGCTGCGGCTGTTGTTGCACGGCTTCATCGAGTATTTTTCGGCGAGTTCCATGTATGCCGCGTGGCAGTCGAACCTCAAGCCTATGCCGCCCTACGTGGAGGCACAGTTGCCGGACGGCAGTTGGAAGAGGGTCATTGACGAAATGGGCTTCCCTGCCGGGCTGCCGCGCACCATCGTGGTGGATCTCACGGGCAAACTTCCACCAGGCACGCGCCGCATACGGCTCACCACAAATTTGCAGATCTACTGGGACCAGGCGTTGATCGACAACGGCGCGGACGCTCCACAGCATGTGCGCCAGACGGAGTTACCCCTGGCATCTGCGCAGCTTGCTTTTCGCGGTTACCCGGAACAGATCGATGGCAAGACGCCGGGCGATCTGACCTACAACTATCAGCACATCAGCCAGACCGGGCCTTTTACCCGCTCTCGGGGCAGCTATACCCGCTATGGAGAGGTCACGCCCTTGCTGAAGTCCGTCGACGAATCCTTCGTGATCTTCGGCAGCGGTGAAGATATTGACGTGGAATTCAGCACCGCTTCCCTGCCTCCGTTGGCGCCGGGCTGGAAGCGTGACTACTTCTTTTATGCCAACGGCTTCGTCAAGGATATGGACTTTTACGAGGCAAGCCCCTTCACCGTTGCCGACATGCCGTTCCACGGCATGAGCACTTATCCCTATCCCGCGAGCGAGCATTATCCGCAAGACGAACAGCGGGTGCAGTATGAGATGGAGTGGAACGACCGCTTCGACTCCGGCCGCGGAGTGCAGCAATATGCATTTCACTACAAGCCGCGCGTGATGCTGCCGCCGGTGGTAAAACCGGCGCAGTGAACGGCCTCACGGTAATGCCTGCGGTCGAACTGCTGTCCATGCTCCGGCGGGGACAAATCTCTCCGCTGGAATTGGCTGGTGAGTACATCCGAGCAGATCGAACGCTTGAATCCTCAGCTGCACGCGCTAGTCGATTTTGACGCCGACCGGGTGCGGGCACAGGCTCGCGCGCTCGAGGACTCCAGCAGCTCTCGCGGCCCTCTCTTCGGGTTGCCGATGACCATCAAGTCTTCGATCGCCACCGCCGGATACCGCTGCGAGGCCGGCAGCCTGCTGCACCGTGGCTATGTTCCCTCATGAAAACGCAACCGTGGTGGATCGCGTGAAGCAGGCGGGCGCGGTGATTCTCGGGAACCACCAACTGTCCTGAGTTTCTGATGGCTTACGAGAGCGACAATCGGCTGTACGGCGCAACAGCGAATCCCTGGGATGTGGAGCGAAGCGCGGGCGGATCGAGCGGCGGCGAATCGGCGGCCATTGCCGCCGGCCTTTCCGCGGCGGGACTGGGCAGCGATAGCGGAGGCTCGGTGCGCGAGCCGGCCCACTTTACCGGGATATGCTCGCTCAAACCTACGCCAGGCCGTATTCCCGCACGCGGTCATGTGCCGGATCGTGCGATGGGCCGTTTGCCATTCTGGGCGCTGTCGGCCCCATGGCACGCACCATCCGCGATGTCACGCTGCTCTTCATCACTCTCTCCGGACAGGATGCTCTGGATCCGGTGAGCCCGCCGATCGGCCTCAGGAATGAGTCGCTGGAAGATTTGCGGCGCGTTCCCATCGCCTTCTTTGAGGACGACGGCCTTATCCCGGTAACGCCGGAGACTCGCCAGGCGGTGCGGGATGCGGCGCGGACACTGGAAACTCAGGGCTTCAACGTGCGCCCGTTTCGCCCCAAGGCGCTGGAGGAGGCGCGGCAATTGTGGTGGAAGTTTTTTGTCCGCGGCGGCGCTATGCTTCTCGATCCACTGGTACAGCGGCGGCATGCGGAGCTGAGCCCAACGTTTCTTGACTTCCTGTCGATCGCGCACAGCGAGCCTCCGCTGTCCGCGCAGGAACTACTTACAGCGTGGATGGATTGCGATCATGTACGCCGCAAGCTGCTGGCGGAGATGGAGAGCTTTCCCATTCTCCTATGTCCTGTATGCGCGATTCCCGCTTTTCGCCACGGGGAGCGTGCCTGGGAAGTGGAAGGACAGCAAGTGAAGTACCTCGATGCCATGCGCTACACGCAGTGGTTCAACTTGCTCGGCGCACCCGCCGCCGTTGTGCCGGTAGGTCGGTCACCCGAGGGATTGCCGATTGGGGTGCAGATTGCAGGCCGTCCCTTCGAAGACGAACGGGTGCTTGGCATCGCAGCCGCGATAGAGGCAAACTACGGGTATAAGCCACCGCCGCTGAGTATTGGCTAACAGATCAGTCGTTTGACGACTTCACATATTGTGAAGTACACTCGCTTGAGTGTATATCGTCACTCGAAAGCATCTGAGTGAAGCCATCCATCGCTATCCGGATGCGGCAAACGAAATCAAAGCATGGACGACGATAGTGGAAGCTGTCCGGTGGCACAATTTCCCGGAAGTTCGCAGTCTATTCAAGGATGCAGATCATGTCGATGGCTATGTCGTATTCAACTTCCGGCAGAATCGATACAGGCTTATCACCGTAATCCATTATGCAAGGATGAGGGATAAGAAACAGACCGAAGGGCACGTCTACATCCGATCCTTTCTGACGCACAAGGAGTATGACAATCCTAGAAATTGGGATAGGAGGTTTGGGACGAAATGAAGAAGGTTCTCGCAAACCCGGCGGAAATGATTGCCCACGGCGCTCCTCGCCTCATCCACAATGATCGGGAGCTTGCAGCATATACCGAGTCTCTCTTTGAGCTAAGCGCTCTTGAGAACCCCTCTCGCTCTGAAACGGAAGCAATCGAACTGCTGACTCTTCTGGTGGACCGTTATGAGCAGGCACATTACTCTGTCCCGGCTGCGGACGCGGTCTCGGTCGTACGCTTTCTCATTGAACAGCAGGGCCTTGCACAGCGCGATTTGATCCCGCAATTCGGATCGGAGAGCGCAGTTTCGATGTTCCTGGCTGGGCAACGAAAGCTCACCCTGGATCAAGTTCGGAAATTGAGTGCCCGGTTCAAGCTTCCATCCGACGTTTTCATTACCGGGGAATAGAGCGATCCTTTATTACGTTAGGGCTGGCTGACAAAGGGGACGGCTTCTCTCTTGTCTCTTGCTCCGCAGTTCAGCCCAGCATGGTTCCAGCGGTTTCGCAATTGGTGTAGACCGAAGCGGAAGAGCTTTTCGTGGTTTTCTCCCAAGGAAAACCACTCCTCGCGATGTTTATGAGGCCACAGTGATTGCGAAACCGCCTTAAAAGCCTCTCGTGTGCAGGTAGAAGACGATTCCTGAAGCTAGCAAGCAGTAAATCCCAAACAAATACCAGCGGCCACTCTCAAGCCAACTGCTCAGCCATTTGAGGGCGATCAGGCCCGCCAGAAAAGAGAACACCATACCAAGCACGCTGAAGAGGAGCGAACCGTTCAGGTCGATCGGTGAACCAGCAAGCAGGGCAGCGTGCGACGCTTTTTGCAGCCGAATCGCTTCCAGGCCCACGACTGCCGGTGTGAGTACCACGGCCATGGCGAAGCTGAATCTTTCTGCGCGTTGCTTCGGCGCGCCAACTAACATGGCAGTCGAAATCGTAGACCCGGAGCGAGAAAATCCTCGAAATGGCAGCGCCAGGCCCTGCACAACGCCCATCCAACCGGCCTGGTGAAAGGTCACGGTACGACCTGCATCCACCGTGCCCGAGACATCTCCGGCGATCTGACGTCTCTCCAGCAGGCCGGCGATGAGGATCAGCACTCCGGCGGCGGCAAGCGCAGGCGCAATCAGCTCAAGATGGCTAAACAGTTGTTCGATTTCCGCTTTCTCCGCGCCACGAAACAAAGTCTTCTCTATGACCTTTTTGATCGCTTCTCCTACAACGCCCGTCAGCAACGTCGCCCACAGCACGCGAACTGCGAATTGCTTAAATGCTTCCGCACTGGCGAAGTACTCCTTCTTCCACGTGTTCCAGAAGAAGGCGATGACCGCAAACATAGTGCCAGTGTGCAGCAGGACAAGAAGCAGCGTCATCTGGGGAGAAGACGGATCGAGCCCCATAAGTTTCTCGGCCACGACAACATGGGCAGAGCTTGAAACCGGAAGGAGTTCAGCAAGACCCTGCACTACAGCAAGGACGATTACTTTCAACAGGGACATTGGGCCAGCCTAAGGGAAAAGTGAAGTGCTTCCGCGAATGCAAAAACCACCGCCGAGCTGTGCTGGCGTCACGCGCTTCGGTGAGCACCTTAAGTGCTCAGGTGGTGGCGAACGTCGGCGCCGCGGACCCAGAAGATGACATCTTCTGCGATGTTGGTCGCGTGATCGGCAACCCGCTCCAGGTTGCGGGCAATCATCAGCGCGTGCAGCGCCTGGGGAGTGCAGTGGGGCTGCTCTTTGATCAGATTGGAAAGAGCAAAAAAGGCAGCGTCGTTGAGTTTGTCCACGTTATCGTCCATGGTCAGTACAGATGTGGCCAGTTCCGCATCGGCCTCGATAAACGCCTGCAGCGCTTTACGAACCATGGCCGAGGCAAGCGACGCCATGCGCGGAATGTCGACCGGCAAATCCACTACCGGGAAAGCCTGAAGGTCGCGCACCCGGTCACTGATGCTCACCGCCTGGTCACCCACACGTTCCAGATCTGCGTTGATCTTGATGACCGCCAGGATGAAGCGCAGATCGATCGCCATGGGCTGCTCCATGGCGAGCAAGTCGAGCGCCATCTGGTCGATCTCACGCTCGAAGCTGTTGATCGAAATTTCGCTGCGGACCACCAGGTCACAAAGCGAAAGGTCGCGCACCCGGTAAGCCTCAACGGCGCGCTGGATCGCCTGCTCCGCCATGCCCGCCATTACCAGCAGCCGCTCTTTCAGATCGTCAAGTTTCCGATGAAATCG
The DNA here is from genome assembly GCA_963785315.1 of uncultured Acidobacteriaceae bacterium. GTDB lineage: Bacteria > Acidobacteriota > Terriglobia > Terriglobales > Acidobacteriaceae > PALSA-350. Next base: position 865,934 of record CAWAUX010000014.1, read on the forward strand.
AATCCGCATCATCCAAACCTGCCCGTGATGTAATCCTCAGTCCGTTTATCAGTGGGATTGGTAAAGATCTTGTGCGTTGCGTCGAATTCCACCAGCTTGCCATTGAGGAAGAAACCCGTGTTCTCCGCGACCCGAGCCGCTTGTTGCATGTTGTGGGTCACAATCACGATGGTGTACTGCGACTTGAGCTGAAAGATAAGATCTTCGATCTTCGCCGTAGAGACCGGATCCAGCGCCGAGGCCGGCTCGTCCATCAGCATCACCTCTGGATCCACCGCCAAAGCGCGCGCGATGCAGAGGCGCTGCTGCTGACCGCCGGAGAGGCTGGCGCCAGACTTCTTCTTAAGATCGTTCTTCACCTCGTCCCAAAGAGCGGCTTGCTGCAGCGAACGTTCCACTACTTCGTCGAGGATCTTGCGGTTGCGGAATCCATTGAGGCGAAGACCCGACGCCACGTTGTCGTAGATCGACATGGTGGGAAATGGGTTCGGCCGCTGAAACACCATCCCGATCCGGCGGCGAATCTCCACCGGCGAGGCCTGGGCATAGATATCGACCGGACCGACGCGCACCGTGCCGGTGACACGGCCAATCGGGTTGGTCTCGTGCATACGATTGAGGCAGCGCACGAACGTGGACTTACCGCAACCGGAGGGACCGATAAGAGCCGTGGCGTGGTTCGCCGGAATCCGCAGGTTGATGCTCTGAAGGGTGTGGTTGGTGCCGTACCAGGCATTCAGATCAGACACTTCGATTGCTACGCCCACTAACTTGCCCCTTTCAGAACTCCGCGACCTGCCACATACCGGACGAGTGCGACGGACAAAACGATCAGTACAATCAACACCAGCGCGCCGGCCCAGGCAAGACGATGCCATTCGTCGTAGGGGGAGATCGCATAGACAAAAATCTGCAACGGAAGCGCGGCGATTGGTTGATTGAGGCTCACGCTCCAAAACTGGTTTCCAAAAGCGGTAAAGAGCAGCGGCGCCGTCTCCCCCGCAACCCGGGCGAAGGCCAACATGCAGCCGGTTATGACACCGGGCGAGGCAGTGCGCAGAGTAATGGAAAGAACCGAACGCCAATTCGGGACGCCCAACCCGAGGGCAGCCTCGCGCACATTCAGAGGCACCATCAGCAGCATCTCTTCGGTGGTGCGGGTAATCGTCGGGATCATCATGATGCCTAGCGCCACCCCGCCGGAAAGCGCGGAGAAACCCTTTTGCGGCAAGACGATCAGGGTGAAAACGGCGATGCCCATGACGATCGACGGCACGCCGTTGAGCACGTCAGCGGTAAACCGGACCATGTTGGCTAACCGCTTGTCGCGGCCAAACTCGGCGATGTAAATTCCCCCGGCAATGCCGATAGGCACGCCCATGAGGCTGGCAATCGCCAATAGGACACCCGACCCGACAATGGCATTCGCCATCCCGCCGCCAACCTCACCCACAGGCTTGGGTATCTGGGTAAAGAAAGCGATATTGAGGGAACTGGCGCCCTTATAGATGAGGTAGAAAAAAATCGCGATCAGCGGCGCCATGACCAGGATGGTGGCGCCCACGGCAGCAACGGTGGCCAGGTGATCGGCAAAGACCCGCCATATCCGATTGGAGGTTCGGGCGCGTAGCAGCGGCGTGACGACATTGGAAGCCATTCGCTAAGTACCTCTAACCGGCGCGCCCCGAGTGACCGCCCAAACCAGCACCCGGGCCAGCGCATTCACAATGATGGTGACAATAAACAGCGCCAACCCGATTTCAATCAAGGCACTTCGGGAAAGGTCGTCGGCGGCTTCGCTGAACTCATTGGCGATAACGCTGGCCATGCTGTAGGCCGGGGCCAGCAAAGAGCGCGCGATCTCCGGCCGGTTGCCGATGACCATGGTGACCGCCATGGTTTCTCCCAGGGCGCGGCCGAGGCCGAGAATGACTGCACCCACAATCCCGATGCGGGCATTGCGCAGCACCCCCATGCGGATCATCTCCCAGCGCGTGGCTCCCAGGGCCAATACCGCTTCCCGCTGTGCATGGGGAACCGCCGACATGACTTCGCGAGTAAGCGAGGAGATGATGGGCAGAATCATGATGGAGAGAATCACGCCCGCCGAGAGCATCCCGTAGCCGTAGTTAGGTCCGGCAAAGATCCCCGTCCATCCCAGGGTCTTGATGAGCAAGGGATACACATATTGGCGCAGCAGGGGGACCATGACAAAAACCGCCCACAGGCCATAAACCACACTGGGAATAGCGGCCAGCAACTCCGTAAAGAAGGCCAGGAAGCCGCGCAGGAAGGCCGGACACATCTCGGTGAGGAAGATTGCTACGCCCACAGCGAGCGGCACGGCGATGATGAGCGACAGGATCGAAGAAACCACGGTGCCGTAAATAAACGGCCACGCGCCGAAGTTGCCGTTGACTGGATCCCAGGCGGATCCGAAGAAGAACGGTATACCGAATTTTTGAATGGTCAGCTTCGAGCCAGAAATAAGCTCGACCAGGATCAACACCACGATGGCGAAGATGCTGAGTGCGCACACCAGCATGAGCGTGCTAAAGACGCGATCGGCGATCGACGAGCTGCCGCAACTCAGAAGATATTGCCGGACGGGTGAGGTCGACGGCTCGGCGCCGGGTGACGAACTGCTTTCTGCTTGCTGGGTCACGTCAGCCTGGCCAGCCACTCGCGGCACCTGAGTTTCTGATTTCACCACTCATACCGTAGCGGGCTTTAGTGAATTTCAGGTTAAACCAACCACGCCCAAACCTTTTGAAATGAAAAAGATTATGCTGCGCGGACCAAAGGAAAAGATCACTCTAGCGCCAGAATAACATCAGGCAGACAACCACTCTGCCTGATGCTATCGCATGGCTTACTTGAGGTTATTGATGGTGGCGCTCACCTTCTGCGCGACCGAAGCAGGGAGCGGAGCGTAGTAAAGCGAGCTGGCCTCGTTTTGATGCTGCAGCATCCACTTGAGAAAATCGATCAGGACCTTGCCATTGGCCGCGTCCTTGGGTGGTTGTGGAATCAGAAGCCAGGTGAAGCTGGAGATGGGGTAGGCATTTCCCGGCGCATTGGTAATGGAGACCCGGTAATCAGCCGGCATATTCTTGACGCTCGCGGCCGCTTCCGACACTCCCTCAATGGAGGCCTTGACCCAGGTTCCACCCGCGGTCTTTACAGAGGCAAAGGGGATCTTGTTCTGCATGGCGTAGATCAGCTCGACGTAGCCGATCGCGCCCGGCGATTGACGAACAAAGCCGGCAACGCCTTCGTTGCCCTTGGCGCCGATTCCTCTCGGCCAAGCCGGTGACGGACCCTTGCCCGGACCGCTTGCCCAGTCCTTGCTGACCTTGGACAAATAGTCAGTGAAAATGAAAGTGGTGCCGCTGCCGTCGGAGCGGTGGACGACAAAAATATCCTGGGAGGGTAGCTTGACTCCCGGATTGTCCCTGGCTATGCGCGCATCATCCCACTTGGAGATCTTGCCCAAATAAATATCAGCGATCACGTCCGGCCCGATGTGCAGGTCACTGACGCCGTCGAGATTGAAGATCGGCACCACCGCCCCGATCACGGTGGGAATGTGCTGGATCTTGACCTTGGAGGCGGCCAGTTGCTCGTCTGTCATAGGCCCGTCGCTGGCGCCAAAATCGACCGTGCCCGCCGTCACCTGGCGAATACCTCCACCGCTGCCGATGGACTGGTAATTGATCGGGACCCCGGAATGCGAGGCGCTGTACTCACTAAACCACTTGGAATAAATAGGATATGGGAAGGTCGCTCCCGCTCCATTGAGCTTCTGCGCGTGGCCCACGCAAACCGTTGCACTCATCGCAGCGGCTAACAACCAGATTGTCTTTCTCACGTTCCACCTCAGGAAAATTATCCTGATTCTCTGTTGTGACTGTGAACGAGTCTTTACAGAACCATGAATTTGACGAGAAAAGCCTGACTTAACAGGACCACAAGCATCTATTTTTCAATAGTTTGCGTTGCCGCTTGCGGGCCAGGTACGACGCCGGGCAGGGCGGTAGCGACGGTGCCGGCAACCGCCGGCAGGCGAAAGAGAAAAGTCGCGCCAAACCCAAGTTCGCTCTCCACGCGAATGTGGCCCGCCATGGGCCTGGACAATGTGCTTGGCGATGGACAGCCCCAGCCCGGTCCCACCGGATTCGCGCGAGCGGGCTTTGTCGACGCGGTAGAAGCGTTCGAAGATACGGGGCAGGTGTTCATACGCGATCCCGGGGCCGAAATCCTGTACGTAGAATTCGACCATCGCCTCCTGCTGGCGCGCGCCCACCCGTACGCGGCCTCCTGCTTTGCCGTATTTCATCGCATTCTCGACCAGGTTTCCGAAGACCTGACTGAGCGCGTCGAGATCGGCCATCACTGGCTCATCCGTGGTCTCGCCCACTTCGAGAACGGCCGCAGAATCAAGCACCAGCCCGGCCAGTGAGCCGACGGCTTCTTCCACCAGCCTGGAGGCCTGGATCTTTTGCAGACGCAGCTTGTAGTCGCCGGACTCCACGCTGGCCAGGGCCAGCAGATCTTCCGTCAGACGATTCATGCGGGCCGCGTTCTTGAGAATGATCTGCAGGAACTCACGCGCCTGATTGCTGAGGCCGGCGTCATCGAGCAGGGTCTCGACGTAACCCGTGATGCAGGTAAGCGGAGTGCGCAATTCGTGGGACACATTGGCCACGAAGTCCCTGCGGGTGGTCTCAGAACGCTCGATCTCAGAGACGTCATGCAATACCGCGACCGCGCCCCCACCGGGCATGGGAGCAGCATTGACCTCAAAGATCTTGCCCGGGGAAACAGAGGTGGCGCGCCTCCGGCTGGCCTGGCGGAGGGTGAGAGCCGAGCCCACCGCGGAGAGGACTTCGGGATCGCGAATGGAATGCACCAGGGTACGTCCCTCCTGCACCGGGCTCAGTGAGATCCGTTGCATGACCGCATTGCACCAACTCACCTGTCCCTGCGGGTTGATGGCGATGACGGCCTCCTGCATGCTGTCCAGCAGCGCCGCCAGCTCGCTGCGGCTGCTCTCCAGGGCGTGGAAGCTGTGCTCCAGCCGGCTGGCGGTGACGTCGAGGGCATGGGCGACGGCGGAGATCTCATCCAGGTTGCCCTCTTCCACCCGGGCCGAGAGGTCGCCGGCGGCGATGCGGTTGGCAAAGACCACGATGCGGGCCAGGCGTTTGGCAGCCAGCTGCGCCAGCCATGCCGCCAGCAGTGTCGCCACCACCAACGAGAGCAAGGACGCCAGGATAATACCCCGGCGCAGCACGTGTACCGCGGCCGGAACACCGGTGGTGGAGTAGGCCAGGCGCACCACCAGCGGGCCGGCGGGAACAGCGACGTACAGCGTTTGCCCGCGGCGGCCGCGGCCGAGGGACTGGTGTTGATCAACCACAGCGGCGACCTCGGGAGCCACCGTTTCGGTAAGTGCATTGTCCTGGGAAGAGGAGGTAACCAGCCGGCCCTGGGCGTCGAAAATGGATACTTCTGCGCCGATGGCGCCTGCATCCAGGCGGGCGATTCGTTGCAACGACTGAGGGTCGAGCGAGGCAGGACCGGCGGCGTTTATATGCGCTGCCAGCTGGCGGGCTTCCCCCACCAGGAAATCCTCTGTCTGCGCACGCAGCGACTGCTCCATGACCTGGCGAAGGGAGAAGTCCAGCACCACCATGCCCAGGAAGAGCACCACCACGAAAGAAAAGAACAGCTTGGTGAAGACTCTGCCCGTCACGAGGCTATCCTCTTTCCGATCCGGAGGTTAAGAAGCTAAGACGCTGACTTGTGCGGTTCCTCCACCACGCGGGGAATCTCGAAACGGTAGCCCGCGCCGCGGACGGTCTTGAGGTAACGTGGGCTCTCGGGATCAGTCTCAATTTTCTCACGGATGCGCCGCACATAGACGTCGACGGAGCGCGGGGTGACAAAGCGGGCATCCCCCCAGACGGCGTCGAGCAGGTGATCGCGGCTGAAGACGCGGCCAGGGTGACGGGCCAGGTAGTCCAGCAGTCGAAATTCAGTCGCAGTGGTCGTGGTGAGCTCTCCGCGCACCTTCAACTGCATGGCGCCGGCGTCGATCAGTACTTCCTCGAAGCTGATGATGGAGGGCGCCGTGGGCCGTTCAAAGCGACGCAGCACAGCTTTGACCCTGGCGATCAGTTCCCGGGTGGCGAAGGGTTTGGTGATGTAGTCGTCGGCGCCCAGTTCCAGGCCCAGGACACGATCATTCTCCCCCGCCCGGGCGGTGAGAAAGATGATTGGAATGGTGCTGAGAGCGGGATTGCTGCGCAGGCGGCGGCACACATCCAGGCCGTCTCCGCCGGGAACCATGATGTCCAGCAGGAAGAGCACGGGCGCCTGGCGCTCGGCGTCGGGAACGAGATTTGCCGGGGTGCTGTAGACTCGAACCCCAAAACCAGCGGCTTCCAGATGATGTTGTACCAGGCGGGATATATCCGGATCATCTTCGAGGACGCATACGGTTTGACTCAACTCGATCTCCCTTAGCTTCGTGCCGCTCAGGATACGGCCACTTAAGTGGCACGACAGAACGCTCGGCGCGGATGCGTTTAGCGTAACCTAATTGGATAGTGGGGAATGCAAAACTACCGTGAATCCTTGGCCTATTAATGGGAAATCCCGGTATCCCCCGAATTTCCTGTCAATAGCAAGTTCCATATATGGCACTGACCGGCGGCCATGTGGCAGTTATAGAGTAGATCTTTGCCGAGGACGGTAACCCGTGTCGCGTCCAGTCATCTTGTGTATCGACGATGAAGATCTCGGTCTTGAGATCCGGAAGATGGTTCTGGAGCGCGAGGGCTTCTCCGTGCTGACGGCGAAGGACGGGGTGTCCGGTTTATCCCTCTTCGATACCGAGCAGCAGATTGACGCGGTAGTAGTGGATTACGCCATGCCGGGAATGGACGGGGGCCAGGTAGCCGCCATCCTGCGCAAGCGGAAGCCCCACATTCCGATCCTGATGCTTTCGGCGTATGTGGCCCTCCCCGAAGAGGTGATGCGGGTGGTGAGTATCTCTGCTACCAAAGGGGATGGCGCCTTCACCCTGGTCGAAAAGCTGAAGGAACTGCTGCAGACGAATGCTCCCGATGGACGAGGCGGCTTGCGGTGAATCTTCATCAGTTCCGGCAAATCCTGGTCACTACGGTGCTCCTGCCGTTGGTCCTGCTTTTGCTGCTAGCCGTCGTCCTGGCCTGGCAATTCCAACGCACGCTGCGGGAGCAGCGGCGCATTGACCACACCGATCGCGTCACTGCCCTGATGAACGAGTTGGAACGGCTGGTAGTCGATCAGGAGACCGGCCTCAGGGATTACCAGCTCACCCGCGATCCGACCACCCTCGAACCCTACCAAAATGCTGAAGGCCAGTTGCATGCAACCTTAGACCGTCTGCTGTACCTGGTCCGGGAAGATCCTGACCAGCTCCTGCGGCTGCGTCAGATACGTGACAGCCACGAGCTATGGATGGGATTTGCTGGTAAGGCGCTGGACAATCTGCGCGCAGGGAAGTTATTCGGGGACACGGCGCTCGACCTGAACGGCGGCCAACTGATGGCCACCTTAAGGACCCGGATCGGCGCCATGACCCAGATCGAGGTCAAACGGCGCGACGAGGAGGTAGAGTCCACCAACTCGCAGGTGCGTACGCTGATGGCGGTTCTGCTTTTGTCTTCCATTGGAACAGGCATCGTTCTGGGCATCTACACCCAGAGGAATATGAGGAAAGTCTCCGGGGCGTTCGGAGCTTCCTTGGAAGAAGCGCACCAGCGCGCGGATGAGCTCATTGAGAGCCGTCAATGGTTGCAAACCACGCTGGAATCAGTGGGCGACGCCTTGATTGCCTGCAATCATCACCGCCGTATCGAGCTCATGAATCCGGTGGCTCAGCATCTGACTGGCTGGACGTTGGAAGACGCAAAAGGAAGGCGCCTCGAAACCGTCTTCAGCACCGTCGATGAAGAGACGCGGGAGCCGGTAAAGAACCCCGGTTCGTGGGGGGAGACCAAAGATCCCGCAGCAAAAAGTCACTCGCTGCTGCTCTCCAAGGACGGCACGGAGTACCTGATCGATCAAAGCGCCGCTCCGATTCGCGATGCCAAGGGTGATGTGGCGGGCGTGGTGCTCGTTTTCCGCGATATCACCGACCTGCGGCGCAGGGATGAAGCACTGATGGCCCACGAGAAGCTGGCCGTTGCCGGGCGCCTTTCCGCAAGCATCGCCCATGAGATTCATAATCCCCTGGACTCCGTCGCAAACCTGCATTACCTGATGGCGAACGAGACCGACCCCACTCTGCAGCAGCGCTATCTTGCCATGGCCCAGCAGGAACTAAACCGTACCCTGCAGATCAGCCGGGCGATGCTGGGGCTTTATCGTGAGCCCAAAGCGCCGGTGGAAGTGGATTTGCGCGAGTTATTGGAAAGTGTGTTGCTGCTGCTCGCCCGCCAGCTGAAGGACCAGTCCATCGCGATTGACCGGAGGTTGGGTGAAGGGGCTGCCATCCAGGGGTTCCCGGGGGAGTTGCGGCAGGTATTCACCAACCTGATCACCAACGGAGCCGAGGCATCGGGGCGGGGCGGACGGGTACAGGTCATGGTCGAGTCGTCATTCCCCGCGGATAGCCGTCCCGGCGCCTTGGTGACGATTACTGACAGCGGGCCTGGCATTGAGGAGGCCCATCTGGCCAAAATCTTCAAGCCCTTCTTCACCACCAAAGGAGAACAGGGAACCGGCCTCGGCTTATGGGTGAGCCGGGGAATCGTGGAGAAACACGGGGGAAAGATAGAGCTTACCAACAGCACGGACCCCATTTTCCCCGGAGCCGCGGTACGGGTTTATCTTCCGGCGCTGGGACCGGCGGCGGCCATGGTGGGTGCGGGCAACTACCGCGGTCAGCAGCCACTCTCCTAGGGTAGCAGGGGCTGAACAGGCTGCCGGATGTCTGAGTACCGGGGGAGAGAAACAGCAGGTCCCTCCACTACGCTTCGCTCCGGTCGGGACTTTTTTGATTTTTTCTTAGTTTTGTTGGCCGGAAAGCCCTGCAGAGCATTCGTTGGTTAAGCATCCTCGGGGTCCTTCGACTCCGCGCCGTAAGTTCCCTGTTAGGCGATAGGTCTGCGAGGCGCTTCGCTCAGGATGACGATTCTGTGGGAGAACTAACGGAACGGCGCACCGCAGGTCCCTCCACTACGCTGCGCTCCGGTTCGGGATGACAAATCTTTTTGCGTCCGCAAGAGCTTCAGCGAGAGATATTTGAATTTGACCGGAGCGAAGCGTAGTTCCCCCGGGCTTGTACGGCAACCCTCAACAGCCTGCGGAAAAACTCATGGTTCTGAAGGGTACGGCCTTCAGGCCGTACGTTAAATGCTTTGCAATGAACCCGGCTTTAGCCGCTGAGGGGCGATTTCCTTCCAGGCAGCGCTTTTCCGCAAGCTGTCAGGGCCGGCGTGCTACGAAGCGCAGGCGCACGTAGTCGGCAGTCCAGTTCCCATCGCGGTCGCATAGAACCGGCTTCAGCAGGCCGACAATCTGCTCCATGGCGGCCGGCCGCTCGGAGGCGGGCAACTGCTCGAGCACGCTGCTACGGAAGGTTTGGAGCCAGTCGGCCATGCCCGAAGGGAGCGGAGTAAGGCGTGGCGTCAGCGTGATCTCCTCCACCAGGAAGCCATGGCTCTCCAAGCGGGCACGATACTCGGCACTACTAAAGAAGTGATTGTTCTCGATGCGCTCCGCCGGTAGGCCAAGGCGAGTCAACACCGCCAGCAGGGCTACACGAATCGCAGCAATATTTCCCTGGCCACCACATTCGGCCACGAAACGGCCGCCCGGTTTCAGCGCCCGGTAGACGCCCCGGAGAACGGCATCATGATCGCTCATCCAGTGCAAGGCCGCGTTGGAAAAAACGGCGTCGAATTCCCGGTCGAAGGGCAACGCTTCCCCGCCGGCATAGCGCGCGTCCACTCCCCGCTCCTGGGCGGCAGCGATCATCTGCGGCGAAGAGTCGACGCCCACCATCGTCGCACCTGATTCGGCAAGCCGCTGGGTTAGGAAGCCGTCGCCACAGCCCAGGTCCAGAATGCGTTCGCCGGCCTTCGGCTCCAGGGCCTCTACCAGCGAGCCGGCGAGCAAGGCCACAAAACGGCCATTGCCGGCGTAAAGGGAAGCGTCCCAGGTTTGCTGCATGACTCCATTCTAGAGCTTTTAAATCGAGGAGACCGGGAGCAGCGTGAGGTCGTCGACCAACCCCACTTCCTTCTGCACAAAGGGCTCCGCATAGCGAACCCCGCCCAGCAGGCCGTAATGGCGGGCCAGGGAGAAGGTGCGTTCGCGGATCTCATCGTGAGGGACGAAGAGAGTCCCACCGGTGGGCTGATCGGCATATTGCGACCGGTAAGCCAGCAAGGCGCGAAAGCGCTCCTCGATGAAGGGCGTGATGTCGACGACAAAGCTGGGCCGTACATCGGCATAGAGACTGGCATAGACGATCTTGAAGGGCCTGAAGGGCGGATCGCCGGTCTCGATTTTGGCCAGGCCGGCAAGGAAACACGCCTCATACCCCAACGTCGCGCTGTTGTAGTGGTCAGGATGCCGCCCCTGCCAGTAGGGCAGAATCACCACCCGGGGCCGCAGTTGACGTAGTTTACGAACGATCTTGATGCGGTTGTCCCAGGTGTTTTCCACCCGGCCATCGGGAATGTCCAGCGCTTCCCGCCAGGCCACGCACAGGATGTTGGCCGCCTCCTCCGCTTCCCTGGCCCTGTCCTCCGCAGACCCCCGGGTACCGGCTTCGCCCCGGGTCAGGTCAAGAATGGCGGTGCGCAGCTGCAGGGAGTGCATGCGCAATAGCGTGCCGCCACAGGTCTGTTCCACGTCGTCGCGGTGAGCGGCGATGGCCAGAATGTCGACCGGGGCAGGGCCGCTCATGCCGCGAAAAGCTTAGTAAACGGTGTTGTTGTCATCGCTCGGCGAGTCCATGTAGGCCACATCGTAAGCCGTGCCCACGACGCTCACCTGGGAGTTGTCCATCGCCGCACCCGTGGCGGTGTTGTAGATGTACACCTGCCCACCCTCGGCGGTATAGATCTTATTCAGACCGATCACTGCAGCGATGCCGGTCGCGTCGCCCTTGTACGAGTCGATCATGGTCACTGAGTTGCTCGAAGTATTAAACATGGTGAGGCAACCGAGGTTTGTGGTGGCGCCTTGATGGTAGCGTTCGCCCTGGGTGCAGAGGAGAGACCCGATCCAGAGCGTATTGTTGTCGGCGAATAGCATCTTCAGATGCGTTCCGTCGCTGATGGAGTACGTACCCGTGACCTGCTTGGCGTTGGTGTCGAGTATGGAGAGGAAGCCGGCGAAGTAGCCGTCGGGTTGCAATTGCTGCCCGGAGAGGTACAAGAGATTTGCGTTCTCGATCGCATCGGTGTCGCCGCCGGGAATGGGCACGGTTGCGGTCACAGTGGTGGGAGAACCCGGCGGTATCGGCGCACCGCTCTGGATGATGATCCCGGCGACCGGCAGGAAGCTGACGCTGGCCTGAACCCCGCCGCACTCCGGTCCGCAGTTGAGTACATACGCCGTGGTGCCATCCGCGGAAAATATCGCCTTGGTGGGCCGGTCAAAGGTACCGGGCACTGGCAGCAGACAATACACCGGCAGATTTTGCGGTTCGCAATCCTCGGCATTTGCGGGCGCCTGTTGATTCGTCTGCAGTTTATAGACGCTGTAGACCAGGTTGCTATTCTGCACAAAGGCCAGGGCAGCGGTACCACTGGGGTTGGTGGAGACCCGGTAGACGTTGGGCAAATTCAATCCGTAGCTGGTGCCGAGCGACCGGTCCTGCACGGTAAGCGTGTGGGCTGCCTGGTTGGCGGCAAAAACATACCGCTGGTCGCGGGAAATAAAAATGCTGGAAGACGCCCCGTTCACGGTTACGGTGGTGGTTTGCTTTTCTGTGGCGTAATTGATCAGGGCGAAACTGCCGTCGCCGGCGCCGTAGACCGCTCCGACTTGCTCTTCGGGCATGTTCTGGATGGTCTGGGGGTCCGCCCCCGAGTATCCCGCGATACTGAAGGACGGAACTTTGTTATTGAAGCTGTGGCGGATGTCGTAATAGGCATCGACGATCTCGAGCGTGCCCTTGGTCAAGGCGCCGGGGTTCTGGACCGCAATCAATACGCGGTTGAGGATCCCGCTGGGCGGAAGAGCCCGGCCGCCAAAGTAATAGCTCTGGCCGCATCCGGCCAGAAGTATGCAGACAAAGCAGGTTAGCGTAGGAAAGACACACAAAGACCGGAGACTTCTTTTGTTCAACTAAGACCTCACCAGAATCACCACGCGGCGGACATGCGGGAAAGGCCAAGTATAACAAAGGGCCAGTTGGCTTTCGCATCCCGGGTGGCTTAGCATAGTTAGACTTACCCTATGAAGAATCGGCTCAGAGAGATCTTCGGAACGCGAACCGTGCTGTGCGATGGCGCCATGGGGACCAGTTTGTACGCCCGGGGCATCTTCATCAACCGTTGCTACGACGAGCTGAATCTCTCCCAGCCGGAAGTGGTGCGAACCGTCCACGAGGAGTACCTGCAGGCGGGCGCGGAGATCATCGAGACCAATACGTTTGGCGCCAATGCCCTGCGCCTGCAGCGCTATGGCCTGGCGGACAAGGTGATCGAGATCAACCGGGCCGGGGTCGAAATAGCGCGCAAGGCAGTGAACCAGCGAGCCGACAAGCAAAGCGGGAAGGTCTGGATTGCGGGCGCTGTCGGGCCCCTGGGCGCCCGGCTCGAACCGCTGGGAAAGATCGGCCTGGATGAGGCGCATGCGGCTTTTGCGGAGCAGATTCGCGGCCTGGCGGAAGGTGGGGTGGATCTGCTGCTCATCGAGACGGTTTCCGCCTTGAACGAGGCGGAGCAGGCCATTCTTGCGGCAAAAGCCACGGCTCCCTCGCTGCCGATTTTGGTGATGGTGACGGTCGATGAGGATGCAAACTGCCTGGATGGCTCTTCCCCGGAGACCGCTGCCGCCCGATTGACCGAGTGGGGTGCGGATGCCATCGGTTGCAACTGCAGCGTAGGGCCGGCCACGGTGCTGACGGCCATTGAGCGCATGGCTGCGGTCACCGACCTGCCCTTGGTCGCCATGCCCAACGCCGGCATGCCGCGCGCCGTGGACGGCAGAAACATTTACCTCTGCTCCCCGGAATACATGGCGAGCTTCGCCCGCAAGCTGGTCAAGGCTGGGGTGCAATTTGTGGGCGGCTGCTGCGGCACCACGCCGAGTCATATCCGGTCGATGAAATCCTCCCTGCGGGCGATGGACGCGATGGATGTCACCCATCACGCAGTCAAGGAGGCGCCGGTTGCGTCCGAGATTGTGCCTGCGCCCATGGCCGAGCGGTCGCGCCTGGGCGGGCTGATTGCCGGCGGCACCTTTGTCACCATGGTGGAGATGGTGCCCCCCAAGGGAATCAACTGCGAGCGGGAGCTCGCGGCGGCCCGCATGCTGCAGAAGAACGGGGTCCACATTATCAACGTCCCCGACCTGTCTCGCGCGGCGCCGCGTATGAGTTCGCAGAGTCTTTGTATCCAGCTTCAGCAGACCGGCATGGAGACGTTGCTGCACTACACCTGTCGCGATCGCAACCTGCTGAGCATCCAATCCGACCTGCTGGGGGCTTCTTCGATCGGATTGAAGAATATTCTTTGCCTCACCGGCGATCCGCCCAAGCTGGGCAATTACCCGGATGCCACGGCGGTTTTCGACGTGGATGCCATTGGGTTGGTGAACATCGTCCGGCGTTTGAACCACGGATTGGATCTGGGGAGTAATCCCGTCGGGGTCTCGAGCGGTTTGACCATCGGGGTGGCCGCCAATCCCGGCTTGCCGGATATGGACAACGAGATTCGGCGTTTCGCGTACAAGGTAGAAGCAGGAGCCGAATATGCGATTACCCAGCCGGTATTTGACCTGAAGCTGCTGGAGGCTTTCCTCAAACGCATTGAGGGCTTTCGCATCCCGGTTATTGCCGGGATCTGGCCGCTGAGCAGCCTGCGCAATGCCGAATTCATGAAGAACGATCTGCGGGTCTCCATGCCCGACGAGATCATGGTCCGCATGCAGAAAGCGGACACTCCTGAGCATGCGCGCGCGGAAGGCATTCTCATCGCGCGGGAGATGCTGGCTGCGGCGCGCCCGATGATCCAGGGGGTGCAGGTGAGCGCGCCGTTTGGCCGCTACCCCAACGCGGTAGAGATTCTAGAAGTTGTACTACCCCGGGAGGGGGCCGTCGTTGGCAACGTTTGAGGAATCCCTGAAGCAGTTGGAGCAAATCGTCACTCAGCTGGAGCGAGGGGACTTGCCGCTCGAAGACTCGATCAAGATGTTCGAGGAGGGCATGCGCCTCTCGGCGCAATGCAAGCAGGAGTTGGATAGCGCGGAGAGCAAAGTACAGATCTTGCTCAAGCAGCGCGACGGTTCGATCAAAGCTGAGCCTTTCCCGCTGAAATAGAGAACTGCAGGTCTCTCGGCTCCGCTTCGGGATGACCCAAAAAACCCGTCGAGTGCTGTGGTATCGCATTCAAGCCCAAAAACAGGGCTTGAATGGGGCACGTTCGTTTACCCGTGCAGGCCGGGTCTGGTGCCGCGCCTCCGGCGCTCGGACGATGTTGCGGAATCGATGTCCCAGCCCTCCCGGGCTGGGCTGATGTTTGGCTACCGGCCCCCCGGGCCTCGCATTCATCGCGACTTTTGCAGTGTGATTTCTTTCTCAACCTGCCACAGGCAAAGTCGTCACCTCCCATAGGGAGACCGGGCTTCGGCCGCAAATTTTCCGCATTTCTGGGAGCAACCAACGTTGGGTGCCCCATTCAAGCCCTGTTTTTGGGCTTGAGTGGGACACGCAGCACTCAATGAGGCCCCCTAAGTCTCCAACGCGGACAATCGTTCAGGAGGGAGGAAACACTGTATTTTCAGCCACTTTTGCGGCCAGCCTCTGCTCCACGAAGGCGACTAGATCATCTCCGATCAAATCGGGCGGGGTGATCACAAACCTTGGCTTGCCTGCCAGCAGGCGCAACGATACCTGGTTCCATTGCGGTATGAGTTCCCTTCCCGAGGATCGCAACAACACGGCATCGGCGCGATCCAGAAACAGGCGCGCGGAGTCCTTGAAGTCCGCTGTGGCGTGGTCCAGGACCGTCAGGTAGAGATCAGGGCGCAGAAACTGCAGCAAGCTGTTGGACTCGAAAATCATGTTCTCAGCCGCGTCGATCTCCTGGCGAATGCGCGGCATGGCTTCAGCCAGGCGGCCGATGCGGGTGCGGACCCAGAGCGAGCGCCGGGCTCCGGCGGCTAGAAAACGGGCGCTGTCAGTGCCGGTATTGGGATCGCGCTCTGCGCTGATGGCGATGGTGTGCTCATCCGTCTGGCAATCGCAGGGCTCACCGTTGGCGCTGCAAAAACCGTGACCGAACTGGGTGATCTTGCAGGCGGTCCAGTTGCGCTCGGGCAATCGGGCGATCAAAGCGGCCACCACCGAGGTCTTTCCCACGCTTCGCGAGTGCCCGCCCACGACTACAATTGCCATCTATTTTTCCCCGGTTCTGGAAACCAGCCGGGCCAGGGTCGCCAATTCCTTCAGGTATTGCCTGACTGGCTTGGCCGGGGTTCCCCAAAAGACGATTCCCGGTCCAAGAAGTTTTTTCTTGGGCAGGATGCCGCCCTGCCCCCCGACGATGACGCCGGGGCCGATGAGCGCATGATCGCCCATGCCCACCTGGCCGCCCAGGATGGCGCCGTCGCCGACGGTGCTCGAACCTGAGATGCCAGTCTGGGCCGCAATGACGACATTGCGGCCGATGTTGCAGTTGTGACCAATGTGAATCAGGTTGTCGAGCTTGGTCCCGCGGCCGATCCGGGTCTCCTCAAGAGCACCGCGGTCGATGGTGGTGTTGGCGCCCACCTCCACATCGTCCTCGATGAGGAGCGTTCCCTGCTGGGGAAATTGGGTGTACTCGCCACTGGCCCGATCGCGGACATAGCCGAAGCCGTCGGCGCCCAGCACCGCCCCGGCGTGAATCACCACCCGATCGCCCAGGGTGACCCCAGGGTAGATGACGACCCGGGGGTAGATGCGGCAATGGCTCCCGATGGAGACGCCGGCCCCGATCACCACTCCGCTGCCGATGGTGGTAGCCGGACCGATGCTGGCTCCCTCTTCGATGACGGCATGGGGGCCAATGGAAACGTTCTCCGCAACCCGCGCCCCAGGCGCAACCACAGCCGTGGCGTGGAGGCACGGAGAGGGCGGCGCAGCGCGCAGCAACACTGCCGCCTGGGCGAAGGCCAGCCGTGGCTGGGGAACACGTAGAACCGGCTTGCTGCCACTCTGGGGGCTTACCTGCTCAAAGACCAGTACCGCAGCCGCGGAAGACGCCAGCGCGGCCGCCACGGAGACTTCTTCTTCGGCGAAGACCAGGCATCCCGGCTCCGCCGCCGCTATGCTGGAGACCCGGGTGATGAGCGGATCCGCCAAGCCGGGATCGACCTGTGCTCCGAGGCTCACCGCCAGTTGACTCAGTGTCATGGTCGCAGCCAAGCTGTCGCTCCTGTTCCGACTCAAGTGTAGATCGCAGCCTCGCCCTGCGGCCGGGTCTTCCAGCGGCGGTGCAGCCAAAGCCATTGGTCGGGGTACTCGCGAATGTAGTCCTCAATCACCTTGGTGAACAGGGCGGTGTTGGCGACAGCGTCCGCTTCCACATCTCCGCTGCTTGCCAGGCTGAGAGGCGCGCCGAAGCGCAACACATATTGCTTGGTTGACTCTTCCCAAAGCAAAAAGCCGGGCAAGACCTGGGCTCCGGTCTTCATGGCGACGCGCGCCATTCCTGATCCGGTGCAGGCGGAGTGGCCAAAGAAATCGACGAACGCCCCCTGGGGCGGAGTCATGTTGGTATCCATCAGGATGCCTACCGTCTCCCCGCGGCGCATGGAGGCCAGCAGGCCGCGGGCAAAGTCATCCTTGTGCAGCACGTGATTGCCGTGAAGGCAACGGATCTGGTTGACCAGGTGATCGACCAGTGGGTTATCCAGGCGGCGAATGACAATGCTCATGGGATACCCCATCAGCGAGTGATAAAAGCTGGATAATTCCCACGCGCCCAAATGGCCGGTGAGGATGAGAACCCCTTTGCCCTGATCGCGCGCCGCCAGGTAGTGCTCCAGCCCCTCATAGCGGATAAAGCGGTTGGTCATCCCCGGGGTGTATCGCGGCATCTGGCAGAACTCGGCCAGTAACCAGCCCAGATTGCGGTAGAGTTTGCGTAGGATCTGCTGTCGCTCGGCCGCAGTTTTCTGGGGGAAAGCCAGGGCCAGATTACGATGGCCGGCGCGGCGCAGACGGGGAGTCAGGACCAGGGCGACTCGGCCTACCAGTGCTCCCACTCCCCGGGCGACACTCCTCGGGGGCAAGCCAAGAAGCTTCACCAGGGTCCACACCAGCATGAATTCCAATCGTCTTCGCATCCGCTTCCACAGCTGTCCCCCGAGCCCGGTGTCACACCGTTTTATACAGCAGCCTCTTCAGTTTAAACGGGGCGTTAAAAAAAAACTGCCCGGGAGAGCCGGGCAGTTTTCAAGGACAGAGCAAGAGGGAGATGGGAGAAAGGCTATTTCCTGACGTCGGAGAAGTACTTGGCCACCGTGCGGACAAACGGCTTGGCATCCTCAGGGACCGCCACCTCGCCCTTCAGAATCTGGGCACTGGGGTGGGGTACGCCATAGAACGTCCGCGTGGCGTCGTTGTTCTGGTTCACCACGGCTCCGGTGAGATCGATGCCGGCAAAAAGTCCCCGGGCGCGGGAATAGGTCAGCAACTCGGCCGTAAGCTTCCAATCCGTTGCAGCCTGGGAGTCGCGGCCGACCGGACCGGCAGCAGCCGAGGCGTCGCCGCCGATCTTGAACTTGCTCTTCAACAGGTCCTGAAACCCCTTATCGTTGACCGCGACCAGAATCAGGTCAGTGGATTGGCCGCCGATTTGAAATCCGAAGCTGCCCCCGGCGATCATGATGAAGGCGGGAGCGCTCCAGCCGTGCCCGGTGCGGCACGTGACCACGCCCTGACCGTACTCCGCACCCACGACAAAGGCCCCCTTCTTTACGCTGGGAACAACGCCCACGCACGTGGCCTGGGACATGATCTGATTGGGAATCGCCTTGTCCGGGGTCGCCATGATCGCGTCCAGGACGTCTTTCGCGCTGGCGATGCGCGCATCGATGGTCGCCTTATCGTCGGCTGCAGAGGCCGACAGGGTGGTGAGCGCCATACCAAGCGCACAAAAAATCGCAAAAAATTGTTTCATGGTCCTTCAAATCTCCAGTGGGACATTGATCCGCACGTTACCAAATTCGCTGCTGTGACGCGGCTTTTCTCAGAAAAACCGCTTAATTCAATGAGGAAGAGGAATTTCCCGCTACCCACCCAGTGTTTACCGACAGAGGAAACCTGAGGCAAGCTTAGTCGCTGGGATGCGGAAATTGCAGCAGCAGTTGAGGAATAGCGGGGGAAAAGGGGTGGCGAGGCAGGCGCAGGGCAAAAAAATGGGGGCTGGTGATTGCAAGATTCGCCATCAGAAGCCCCGTCCCCAGATCTGCGTTGTTTCTAAAGTAACTGTCTTCCAAGACGGGTAACCGGGCAATGTCACTAAGGTACCCTGACCTAAAGTACCGCTACTGGTGGCGAGTATGCTATTCCGGGCTGGGAGTGACGATGGAGTTGGTAACCGCATAGATAGAGAGGGCGATGCGGTTTTCCACACCGACCTTACGCATGAGCTTGGCTACATGCGCTTTTACTGTCCGCTCCTCGATGCCCAGCGTCCTGGCGATCTCGCGGTTGGATCGAGCGGCAACCAGGAGTTTGAGCACCTCTGTTTCCCGAGTCGTGAACTGAGCCGAGGCAGGCGCTGCCGAGCGGGAAGGCCGGGTCGCACGATCGACGAAAATGGATAATACCCGCCGCGGGGCCCAGATCGATCCCTGGTTGACGATCTCGATCGCCTGTTCCACCTGCTGGGGCGTGGCATTGGCTTCGAGATACGCCTTGGCCCCGGAAGTGATGGCCTGCAAAATGACTTCATCGTTAGCTTCCGGGCCCATGACGACGAGACGGACATCGGGCCGCAGACCGTGGATGGTGCCCACCAAGGGCAGCGGGAGCTTGTCTCCGTGGAGACCGACCAGGGCCAGCTTGAACTCCTGATCAGCCAGAAACTGCGCCAGCTCGAAGACCACAAATTCGATACGGGGATGATCCTGAAAGAGGGTGACAAAACCCTGCACGCGAATGGGTTCGGGCTCAAGCAGCGCCACCCGCAAGCGGGAAGGTGATTTCGTTGGATCGGCCATCACAACTTAGGCAGCACGAGGGACTGAATCGGCATGCAACTCCTTAAGAGAAAGCCGGCCCGGCAGATCCGGGCGCGGTAAAAGAGATAAGGGGCCTGATGCTGGAAATTGCATCTTACGGCAGGCCGGGGTCCTTGACAATCATTTGCGGTGCCCCGGCTGCCTGAAGCCGCTGGACCATAGAGGAAACACGCTATACGATGAGGACGTAGCTCCGGCATTGCAGTTACCTACACCTCCCTCGGGGTAAAGGCATTGATTAAACAGGACATCATTCATCAAGTAATCGCCAAGACCGGACTACCGCGCAACAAGGCGGAAGCTGCTGTCGACACGGTTTTCGAAAGCCTGAAAAAGGCTCTCGCTTCGGGCGACCGGATTGAACTCCGAGGTTTCGGAGTCTTCAACGTGCGCCCACGCAAGACAGGGATTGGCCGCAATCCGCGGACCGGCGCGGAAGTCACCATCACTCCAGGCAAGGCTGTTCGCTTCAAGCCAGGCAAGGAACTTCACCTGCTGGATTCGTAGCCCCGGCCCATGGCAACACCGACTACTGCGGACAATCCGCTTCTCCCGCGTCCTCATGAGCACCCGGATTTTCCTCAGAAGTCCCACCGCTCCATCGCTTGGCTGCCGCTATGCCTGCTGGTGGTGAGTGTCTTCACCACCGCCAGCACGGGCGCGCTGCTCATGCGCAACTTCCGCATGGACCAACCGCCGTTGGCCAATGAGGGTGATCTTTTCCCGCTGCACTGGATCTGGAATCATCCCTCCGCGCTGGCCAGCGGCTGGTCTTTCTCGCTGGCGCTCTTAGGGATCTTGCTGGCCCACGAGGCGGGGCACTATTTCCTCTGCCGGCGTCACGGCATTAGCGCTTCGTGGCCTTACGTGTTGCCCGCGCCTACGCTGAGCGGAACAGCCGGGGCGGTTATCCGGATTCGCTCCCCTATTCCTTCGCGCCGGGCGCTGATCGAAGTGGGCATTGCGGGACCGATTGCCGGGTATGTGGTCGCGGTTCCCACCACGATCTTAGGCATCCTGCTCTCCCGGCCAGTCGATGCCGCAACCGGTCCGGCGGTGGTCCTGTTTCACCAGCCGTTGACGGTCGCGCTCCTGGACTGGATCCTCGCGGCCTGGGTTCCCGGTGTGCCTACGTTGGCTAATTTGCTTCCCCACCCCATCCTCATTGCGAGTTGGGTTGGTCTCTTTGTCACGTCGCTCAACCTCATTCCCGCGGGGCAGTTGGATGGCGGGCATATTTTGTATGCGGTTTCTCCTCGATGGCATCGCAGGCTGACGTTCGTCGTTCCTGTGTTGTTGCTGGGGATGGGTGTGACTTTGTGGACCGGATGGGTGCTGTGGGGAGCGATTCTTTTGCTGCCGGCAATGCGTCATCCTCATGTTCCCTATTTCCCGCGCTTGCATGGAAAACATCGCTGGCTTTGCGTGCTGGCGCTCGCGCTTCTGTTGCTGACGTTCCTGCCGGCTCCGTTTGTGGGGACCAGCATTCTTGACTTGTTCCGCTAGGTTTCCTGGCGATTTTTCCCCGCTACAGAACGTCGCCGGGTGCCCCACATCTCGCTCGTTTGTAGCGGAGGGAACGGTAGCGATCCAGCCGAACCTACATCAGGTTTACGGCGTCGACGTCGACGATGAGGTTGCGGCGGGGAATGCCCAGCGCCTCCGCCTGCGCCAGGCCCGTTCGCAGCGTTCGTGCCAAGGCCTGCCGATGAGCGGCCTTGAGCAGGAGATGGAAACGGTAGATGCGCTTGATACGGACGATGGGCGCGCTTGCAGGCCCGAGCACGCGCACGTGCTCCAGCTGCATCGCGGCGAAACATTTGCCCAGGGTGGTGGCCCAGCCGGCGGCCTCCTCCAGGCGTGGGCTGTGGATGATGATGTTGGCCAGTACCGCGTGGGGCGGGTAGTGCATCCACTTGCGGTATTGCATCTCCCTTTTTGCAAAGGCCCCGAAGTCGTGCGCGGCCGCACACTGGATGGCGTAGTGCTCGGGGTAATAGCTCTGCACCAGCACGTTGCCGGGCAGATCTCCGCGGCCGGCACGGCCGGAGACCTGGGTGAGCAGCTGGAAGACACGCTCGGCAGCGCGGAAGTCCGGCAGGCCGAGTGCATGGTCCGCTCCCACTACCCCGACGAAGGTGACCCCGTGGATGTCGTGGCCCTTCGCAATCATCTGCGTGCCCACCAGCAGGTTGATATGTCCGCTGTGCAGCCGATCGAGAAGGTTTTCCATGTCGAAGCGGTTGCGGATGGTGTCGCGGTCCATGCGGCCGATGCGGGCCTGGGGAAAGAGTTCCTGCAGGCGCTCTTCCCCCTGCTGCGAACCAGCACCCAGATAAAACAGGTGTTCGCTCTCGCACTTTGGGCAGCGCTTGGGGACGGTTTTTACGTATCCACAATAGTGGCATTTGAGCCGCTGACCCGAGGGGCTGGCAACGGTCTCTCCGGGAATGATGGGCTTGTGATGGGTGAGCGCGATGGCGCAGTTTTCACATTGCAGCTTCTCCCCGCACGCCCGGCACAGCACGGCAAAAGAATAGCCGCGGCGGTTGAGAAGGATAATGGCTTGCTCTCCGCGATCCAGGGCGGCCTTGGCCCGCTCCAAGAGGACGCGGGAAAATATACTCTCCTGGCCTGTCTCCTGGAACTCCTGCCGCATGTCCACCAGGTCAACCACCGGCAGCGGCCGACGGTTGACTCGCTCCTTCATCTCGATCAAGGAATACTTCCCCATCTCCGCGTTGCGCCAGGATTCGAGCGAGGGAGTGGCTGAGCCCAAAACGACGGTGGCGCGGCTGATCTTGGCCCGCATCACGGCGACATCGCGGGCGTGGTAACGGGGGATCTCCTCCTGTTTGTAGGAGGTGTCATGCTCTTCGTCAACGATGATGAGACCCAGGTTCGCGGCCGGTGCGAAGACCGCGGAGCGGGTACCAACCACGATGCGCGCTTCCCCGCGCCGGATGCGATACCACTGCTCGGCGCGCTCGTCAGGCGTAAGGGCGGAATGCAAGAGGGCCACGCTGGCGCCAAAGGAGGCGTGCAACTGAGCCGCCATTGCTGGGGTAAGACCAATCTCCGGTACCAACAGAATGGCGGAGCGGCCGGCGTGCAGCACGCGCTGCATGGCGGCCAGGTAGACAGCCGTCTTGCCTGAACCAGTCACGCCGTGCAACAGGCAAGCGCTAAAGACTTCACCATCGAGCGCGGTCGCGATCTGCTGCAGCGCTGCTTGCTGGGCATGGTTGAGCACGTGTTGAACATGCGGCACTGCCCGGGCCAGATGAAACGCCTCCGGCCGCTCTTCGATGGTTACCAAACCCCGCTTCACCAGGGTCTGCAAAGTGGTCGCAGGCAGGTCCAGACGGCGCAAGGCAGGAACCGGCAATTCACCGCCCGCGCCGGCGAGTTCGGCCAGAATCGCAAGTTGATTGTTATTCAGCTTGGGCGGCCGCGCATCCGCTACCAGCACCGCATAGCGCAGCATGCGGCGCGCATCGCGGGGTGCGGCTTCGGTTTCGCGCAGCAGCCACTTCTTGCGCAGCATGCTGGTCAACAGCTCGGCTGTGGCTCCGGTGGCTTGGCGCAGGGTTCCACTCCTGGCCGGTTGTCCGTCGGAGAGATAGTTCAGCACGGTGTATTCGAGGTTCTGTTCGTCGGCGGTGCGGCGCGAGCGGCGCGAAGAACCCTGCTGGGCGCCATCGAACAGGATGGCCTGGCCGGTTTCGCTGATGCGGTAGCTGGTGGTGCGGCGCACCTCCGCCATGAGCGGCAGCATGCTGCGCAGGACCTCGCCCAGCGGCACGAGGTAGTATTGCGCAATCCAGGCGGCCAGTTCCATGAGCTCGGGGTTGAGGATCGGCTCCTGGTCGAGCACGGCTTCGATGGGCCGCGCCTCCACCGGCGGAGCTTCATCGTGCAAGCGGGTGACTACCCCAATGAGCTTCTCGTTGCGGAAGGGTACTACCACGCGGCCGCCAACCGGCGGATCGTCTTCAGCCTTCAACTTGTAGGTAAAGGCACGGTCGAGCGGTACCGGGAGCACCACGTCACAGAAGATGGACATCAACGGGTCGGAACGGCCAATCCCAGTTCGGCCATGGCCAACTTGAGGTCCTGCCACGCTTCTTTTTTCTGCCGTGGATCGCGCAACAAAAACGCCGGGTGATAGGTCACGACCAGTTTGGTTCCCCGGCAGGGATGGATGCGCCCACGCAGACCGCTGAGCGAGGATTTGACGCCAAGCAGGTAAGTCGCCGCGGTGGAACCCAGCGCCACCAGGACCTCCGGCCGGATCACGTCAATCTGCTGAAAGAGAAATGGGGAACAGGTGTTGGCCTCATCCGGCTCCGGTACGCGGTTCTGGGGCGGCCGGCACTTGACGATGTTGGCGATGTAGACCTGTTCTCGCTTTAGTCCGGTGGCAGCGATCATGTTGTTGAGCAGTTGTCCGGCTCGGCCGACAAATGGCAGCCCCTGCGCGTCTTCGTCTGCCCCGGGACCCTCGCCTACAAACATGAGGCGCGCGTTGGGGTCGCCGTCGCCAAAGACGATCTTGTTGCGGCCGCGGCTTAGAGCGCAACGGGTACAGTCGCCGATTTCGAATTGGATCGCGCGCAGTGCTTCGGCACGGCTCGGCGGAGCAACAAATGAGCCGACGGCTGGCTGCGGAGGGACGGGCTTGCGTGGGGGAATGACGGGCTCCTCTGGGGCGAGTGAGATTGCGACGGTTTCGTCATCCGCCTTCTCGTCTGCTAATTGCGGGCTGCTGCGACGATAAAAATCGTAAGATACCAAGATCGCGCAGGTACTGCATGTGCGCGGCGATGGCTTGTTGCAACTGGGGATCGAACGGCATGGTGAACCGGATTTCTTATAGGTTACATCCGGAGAGAGAGAAACCGCAGGTCGGTTTCTCTCCTTACTCCTGCAACTTGGAGTTGCTCGACACCAGGCCGGTCTCGGCGACCAGCGATGCTGGGCGGCGTAGAGCGATTACTTCGTCCAGTATGCGATTGGCCAGTTCGTGCTTGGTCATCTCCGGCAGTTCGATGGCGGTTTTGGGGGTCAGAAAGGTGGCGGCATTGCGATCGGAATCAAATCCCAGCCCGGGACGGGAGACGTCATTCAATACGATCGCGTCTGCTCCCTTACGCAAGAGCTTGTCGCGGCCATGCACCAGGAGATTTTCTGTTTCCGCGGCAAAGCCGATCACCAGAGTACCCGGCCGTTTGGAGAGCACCACTTCGCGCAGAATGTCCTCGGTAGGCTCGAACTCCAGAGTGATTGGGCCGGTCCGCTTCATCTTTTGCTCCGCCAATACCCGCGGGCCGGTAATCAGCAACTGCGGCCGCCTTGATGACGATGGTGGCCTGATCGAGGCGGCTGAGAACGGCACGGCGCATCTCCTCCGCGCTGACGACAGAAAGCAGCTCGCAATTGGCCGGCGGACGGAGCGACGAGGGGCCAGCTCACCAACACCACGCGCGCGCCCCGGCGCTGCGCCTCCTCGGCCACGGCATAGCCCATCTTGCCGCTGGAACGATTCCCTAGAAAGCGCACCGGATCGATGGCTTCGCGGGTTCCGGCAGCGGTTACCAAAACGGTCTCTCCCACCAGATCATTGCGGTGGTGGAGTTGACCCAGCACGGCTTCGACAATCGCCTCCGACTCGGCCAATCGGCCGCTACCCGTCATGCCACAGGCCAGCGGGCCCTTTTCGGGCGGCACCACCCTCACTCCACGGCCTTCAAGGATCTCCATGTTGGCCTGGGTGGCAGGATGCTCCCACATATTCACGTTCATCGCCGGAGCCACGATGACCGGTGCACGGGTGGCCAGAAACAGGGTGGTCAGGAAGTCGTCGGCCAGCCCGTGAGCGAATTTTGCCAGGATGTTGGCGGTCGCCGGGGCAACCACCAGGGCTTCGGTCGACTGCGCTTCGCCAATGTGCTCAATGGAGGAGTCGAGATCGGCTTCTCCGCTGCCCGGCGAGGGCCATAGCCCGGTGATTACTTTGTGGCCGGTGAGCGAAGCGAAGGTAAGCGGGGTGATGAACTTCTGGGCCGCTTGCGTCATCACCACGTGCACATCCAGCGCCTGGCGCTGCAAGGCTCGCACCAATTCAGCCGCCTTATAAGCGGCAATGCCTCCGGAGACACCGACCGTGACCTTCATAGCGATGA
Source organism: uncultured Acidobacteriaceae bacterium (assembly GCA_963785315.1). Taxonomy (GTDB): domain Bacteria; phylum Acidobacteriota; class Terriglobia; order Terriglobales; family Acidobacteriaceae; genus PALSA-350. The sequence continues at coordinate 891,586 of CAWAUX010000014.1, forward strand.
TTGTACGACGGGGGGTGGGGAAACTATTCCGGGAGAAAAAGGCTGGTCCCTCAGGGGCTAAAGCCCCATCTTTCCCTACGGCATACGTACGGCCTAAAGGCCGTACCCTTCGCTTAAACGCTTCCTCGATGCCCGGGAGTGAAGGGTACGGGCTTCAGCCCGTACGTAAACACAGCAAAATCAATAGGGCTTTAGCCCCTGAGGGACGGCTTTCTTTCCTGTTCGATCGATCGAACGGTGGCTCGCCAAACGCTTCTGCGACCTAGGCGTCGGGGTCGTGGGGCTCGTGGGGCTCCACCACCATTTCTTCGAGCATCTTCGCCCGGGGCGGGGCGGCGGTGACCTTGCCGGCGGCAATCTCTTCCTGGGCCACGCGGCAGGCCTTATTGGAGCGGGAGTCGATCAGGGGCTGGGAGCCGTTCTGAAGTTGCCGGGCTCGGCGGGCTGCCATGACCACATAACGGAAATTGCTATCAAGTCCATGCTCTGACGTCATTTTGGCTCCTGTCCAGGGTATGTCGCCGGCAGTCAGGCGCGGGTGGCGTGCATGTCGACCAATCCGAACGCGGAAAGTACAGGTTCCAAGCGTTCAGTGGCGTTCGCCTGCCGGCATTTGTCGGCGAGCTGCATCATACGGGCAGTCTCAGGGTCTGGTTGCGCTCCCAGGCGCATGGCCCTTTCCGCAATTACGATTGCAGTCAACGACTCAACTGCATAATCAAGCTTATCGTTAACCAGAATATACCGGTATTGGCGGTAGGCCTCGATTTCCCCTCTCGCTTTGGCTAACCGGCGGCCGATCTCTTGCTCGTCAAGGCTGCCTTCTTCAATGCTCCGATTGCGCAGCCGAGCAGCCAATTCCCCCGGGGTGGGGGGAAGAACAAAGATACTGACGGCATCGGGGATCTTCTCCCGTACCTGGCTGGCTCCCTGCACGTCGATGTCGAGTAACAAATCCTTGCCCGCAGCCTGGGCGTCGGTGAGGGACTGGCGAGCGGTGCCGTAATAGTTGTCGAAGACTAAGGCCCACTCCAGAAATTCATCCCGCTGAATCATCTCTTCAAATTTGGCCGGAGACGTGTAGTAATACTCGCGACCCGGCTGCTCGGTACGACGAGGGGCACGCGTGGTGTAGGAGACGGAGAAGTCGATATCCGTTACCAGCGAACGCAGGTGGTTCACCAACGTCGATTTACCAGATCCGGAGGGAGCCGAGATGATGAACAGAATGCCTGCCAATGTGTTCCCCTGATAATACCGCGGTTCGCTAAGTGCGCAGTCCCGCACAAGTGTTACTCAAGATTCTGAACCTGTTCGCGGGCTTTTTCGATCTCCGATTTCATTCCCAGGCCCAAATCAGTAATTCGCTGGCCATTCCCGCTTACGCCGCCAGTCTTGGAAAGCAGGGTGTTAGCCTCACGGTTCATCTCCTGCAGCAGAAAATCAAGCTTCTTGCCCATCTCGCCTCCAGCCTCCAGCAGGGAATGAAAATGCCGGATGTGGGTACGCAGGCGGGTGACTTCCTCTTCCACGTCGCTGCGCTCCGCAAGCATGGCGGCCTCTTGCAGGACGCGGTCGCGGTCGATGCCTGCGTGGCCGTTCAACAGGCCGGAGATACGTTGGCTAATACGCTCAAAGTAGGCCCTTTGCACCTCCTGCCGCATGTGCGCGACCTGGGATACGGCGCTGTCCAGACGCTCCATGGTGGCGGCCAGTTCCCGGGCCAACGATGAGCCTTCCTGGCCACGCATGTGGTTCAAAGCCTCGACCAGCCGGCCGGTTTGCGCGACCACATCTTCTTCCAGCGCCTGTACTTCTTCTTCGCTGAAGCGTGCTTCGCCGGTCAAGACTCCCGGTAGGCGAAAGATGGCATTCAGGTCGGGCTGCTGCTCGAGCGCGCTTTCGCTCGCGGCAGCACGGAAGGCAGCGATGTACCCCTGCAGCAGGTCACGGTCAAAGTGAGCACTGGGGCGAAGGCCTCGTTCCACGGTCAAGGTAACTTCGAGGTGACCGCGGAGCACCTTTTCCTTGAGCAGGCGGCGCAGGCGCATCTCCAGTGGTTCGGCGCCGGCAGGCAAGCGCATGTGCAGGTCGAGAAATCGGTGGTTGACGCTCTTCAGGCTGAGGTTCCAGGACAAAACGTCGTTGACCCGGCCGCTCACCCGAGCGAAGCCAGTCATGGAATATATGGGAGGAGGCTTGCTGGGGAATGTGCTCAACGCTCGACCTCGGCACTCAAAACAGGCTCGAGATGGGCGGGAACAACACTCGCCGGAAACTCGGCTGGATCCATAAACTGCAACTGGTAAAGACGCTGGTAGGTGGCAGAGACGCGAAGCAACTCTTCGTGAGGACCAATGGCGGTGATGCAGCCATCTTCGATGACGGCGATGCGCGAAGCACGGCGCACGGTCGAGAGGCGATGGGCGATCACGAAGACGGTGCGGCCGGCAATCAGGTTGGAAAGCGCGATCTGCACCAGCGATTCGCTCTCCGAGTCCAGCGCTGAAGTGGCTTCATCGAGAATGAGAATAGGCGCATTCTTGAGCAGTGCCCGGGCAATCGCGATGCGTTGGCGTTCTCCACCCGACAGGCGGAAGCCCTTTTCGCCGATCACGGTATCGTATTTTTCCGGCAACCGCTCGATAAAGTCGTGGGCCAGGGCAGCCTGGGCCGATGCGATTACCCGGCTCATGGGAATCCCAGCCTCACCGTAGGCGATGTTGTTGCGCACTGTGTCGTTGAACAGGATCGTTTCCTGGGTCACATTGCCAATCTGCGAACGGAGAGACGCCAGGTTCACATCCCGCAGATCATAGCCGTCGATGCGGATGCTGCCCGCAGTCACGTCGAAGAAGCGTGGGATCAGGTTCACCAGGGTGGACTTGCCGGCGCCGCTGGGGCCGACCAGCGCCACCACCTCACCCCTGGGCACGGCCAGGTTGATGTCCCGAAGGACCTGGCGTTCGCCTTCTTCACTGCGATAGTCGAAGCAGACGTTTTCGATCCGGATCTCCTGCTTGAACTCCCTGAGTACGTGGGCGCCGGCCTTCTCCCTTACCTCGTCCTGGGTATCCATGAAGCGAAAAATCTCCGAGGACGCGCCCAGCGCCTGCTGGAAGTTGTTGTAGAAGAGAGCGAACTTGCGCACCGGATCGTAGAGCTTGAACACCGCGATGATAAAGGCTAAGAAGGTTCCGGCGGTGAACACGTGGGCCCTGATTTCGTTGCGGCCCACCAGCAGCAACAATGCGATGGCCACCGCGCCAATCGAATCCATGAGCGGCGAACTGATGGCCTGCGCCCGCACCGAACGGAGGTTGGCATGGAAGAGGCGGCGGGCTGCCTGCTGGAACCGCGTCATCTCCCAAAGCTCCATGTTGAAGGCCTTGACAATACGATTCCCGGTAATGGTCTCGTGCAGGATGTTCTGTATCTCCGCCAGCTTGTCTTGTCCCCGGCGCGTGGTCTGCCGCACCGTGCGGCCTATCCTGCGCGCCGAGGCCAAAACTACGGGGACAAAGAGCAGCAGAACCCAGGCCAGCTTGCCACCCAAAATCACCACCACGCAGGCGGTGAAGATCAAGGTGAAAAACTGCTGCAAAAGCTCCGCCAGCACCGAGGACATGGCAAATTGCACCCGCTCAATATCGTTGATAAGCGTGGAAACGATGGTGCCCGTGGCATGCTGTTGGAAAAAGGAGACGGAGCGCCGCAGGATGGCGTCGTACAAATCGTCGCGCAAGTCGGTGATCATGCCGAAGCCGGCATAGTTCACCAGGTAGGTTCCGCAATAATCGAAGATTCCCTTGAGCAGAGTAGAAGCGACCAGGGCAAAAGCGACGATCGTCCATTCATTGTGGAAGTGCGCCGGCACAATCTGTTGCAGGCTTATGCTGGAGCGGAGACCGAAGAGGGGAATCTTATGGTCGGGCGCATCGGGGTTGAGCACGCGTTCGAAAATGGGGCCGACCAGGAGGAGGCGGAAGGCGTCCAGAAGACCCACGCCGGCCATCAGGATGACCGAAGAAAACGCCTGCAGCCAATACGGCCGCACATAACCCATCAGGCGCAGCAGCTTCCTCACGCGGAAACCCCGGAAGCGCGGCGCTGCATAGAACGCATCTAGCTATTGTAATCGCCCGGGGTAGTGGCGGTCTTCGGCTGTTGTTACCACGAAAGTCCGACCGAACAGGCCCGTAGGTTCCCCCACAACGGACGGGGGGCCATCCATCTCGCGAAAAACGACCGAGATATGGCCCACCCGTCCGTTGTGAGGGAATTACACCCAGCCCGCCTTAATGCGGCATGTCGCGGTGGACGGCCTTGACCCGGTAGCCCTCCTTGGCTAGCCGCTTGCGCACTTCTTCCGCGATCATTACCGAACGGTGCTGGCCGCCGGTACAGCCAAAGGCTACCGTCAGATAGCTCTTTCCCTCTTCAATGTAATGAGGCAGCAGAAAGAGCAGTAGCTGCGTGATCCGGTCCAGAAACTCAGCCGTCTGGGGGAAATCACGAATGTATTTGGCTACCTTGGGATGGCGGCCGGTCAGGTGCCGAAACTCAGCCACAAAGTGCGGATTGGGCAAAAACCTGACATCAAAGACCAGATCCGCCTCCAGCGGCACACCGTTCTTGTAGCCAAAACTGATGGTGGAAACCAACAGGTTCTTGTCCGTATCGCCACGCTCAAACTTCTGCAGAATGTAGGCGCGCAGCTCATGGACGTTGTAGCTGGAAGTATCGACACTGATATCCGCCAGGTTGCGGATGGGATCGAGCAGCTTTCGCTCGGCATGAATCGCGCGCACCACAGTTTCCGTTCGACCCAGCGGATGAGGACGGCGGGTTTCGGAAAATCGCCGCAACAACGAAGGGTCGGAGGCATCGAGAAAGACCACCGTGGTCGAAAGCACTTTCCTGACCTGACGAAGGATGGCCGGAAAACGATCGAGATGCTGACCCTCACGCACGTCAACCACCAGCGCCGCCCGGTTGATCTCGGCCGATTGCCTTACTAGATCGGCAAATGCAGGAATCAACTCCAGCGGCATGTTGTCGACCGCGTAGAAACCCAAATCCTCAAATGCCTTGAGCGCGGAAGCCTTGCCGGAACCGGACAGACCAGTGAGGATCACCAGCTCAGAAGCCACGGCCGGGACGGCCGCTGCGGCCTTCTTGATAGTTTTACGAGAGCCGGGTTTGGTCGCTTTCACTGGGGAGGCGCGTCTACGGGGCATGGGGCAATCGTAGCATTCAGCAGTGGCTGCGCAGGCTAATCCAGATTGGACAGAGTGCTTAAATGGACCAGCGGCCGTTCTGCAGCAGCTGCTGCGCCTTTTCCGTGGTCACCGGGGCGGAGAACAGGTGTCCCTGGCCCAGATCGCAGCCGTACTTGAGGAGCGCATCCAACTGTTCCTTGCGTTCGACGCCCTCGGCCAGCATGCTTACGTCGAGCGCGCGCCCGAGGTCGAAGATGGTTTGCAAAATCGCCGCCTGCTTGCCCGGAATCGGCAGGTAGGCGATCAGACGGCGGTCAACCTTCACCAGGTCGATGGGCAAGCGGATGAAGTGGTTCATGGAGGCCAGACCGGCGCCGAAGTTATCCAGGGCGGCGCTGATTTTCAGATCAGCCAGGCCCTGAAAAACCGCCAGCGCTCCCTCCGGATCCTGATTCACAGCAGCCTCGGTCACTTCGAGGCGCAACTGCCCCGGGGGAAATTTCCATTTGGCCAGCAATCCAGCGAGATGGTCCAGCAGTTGCGGATCCCTGAACTGGCGCAAGGACAAATTAACGTCGATTTTCGGTTTGGCATCCGGCTGCGCTTCTGCCCAGGAGCTTAGCTGACGGCAGACCTCATCCAGGACAAACAGACCGATAGGAACAATGGTTCCTGTCTCCTCGGCCGTGGGCAGGAAATCCTGCAAGGGGACGAACTCGCCGTCGGCCCGGCGCCAACGCAGGAGCGCCTCAAAGCCCTCGATTTCCCCCTTGGCCAGCCGGTAGATGGGCTGGTACCACACCTCGAACTCCTTGTTTTCCAGGGCCTCCTTGAGGTCCTGTTCCTTCCTCATCTGCGCCGCTACATGCACATGCATGGAGCCGTCAAAGACCTCGTGCCGCGCGTTGCCGTTGGACTTGGCCTGATACATGGCGTAGTCCGCATCGCGCAAGACCTGTTCCGCACTGGTGTGGTCCAGGGTGCCGAAGGCGATACCGATACTGGCGGAGACGAAGACCTCCTGGCCGTTCAACGCAACCGGCAAGCGAATGTCGTGCTGGGCTCGCTCGGCGATCGCGGTGACGTCGGAAACATTGGTGACGTCCTCGAGGAGGACGGCGAATTCATCCCCTGCGAAACGCGCCACCGTATCCTGGGGGCGGAAGCAGGCCCGCAGGCGAGCCGCGATGTGCACCAGCAATTCGTCGCCAGTGGCATGCCCCAGGTTATCGTTCACCGCCTTGAAGCGATCCAGATCGAGAAACATGACCGCAAAATTGAGCCGGGAATGGCGTTGCTGACGGGCCATGGTGAGTTGCAGGCGGTCAAGAAACAACGCCCGATTGGCTAATCCAGTCAGAGGATCATGCAGGGCGTCCTGTTGCAGGCGGGTGTCAATTTGCTTCTTCTCGCGGATGTCACGGTAGCTGACAAAATTGCCCACTTCCACCCCCGCCATGCTGATAGGAGCCACCAGGATCGACACATCAATGAGCTCGCCTGACTTATGCAGGCGCACCGTCTCCATCGACGCCCGGCCATGAAGCTGCATGGTGTGTTCGAGCATGTCGAACTCATGGCGGCGCGTTTCCGGAATGAGAATATCGTAGGTATTCTGACCCAGCGCTTCATCGGAACTGAAGCCGAAGAGTGTTTCAAACTCGCGATTGATATGCAGAATCTTTGAGCCGCGGGTGATCATGATCGCTTCCGGAGCGGCGTTCAAGAGTTGTTCCAGGAAGTTCGATGGCGAAGCGTGCTCCGAACTTTGCCCCGCATCCTTTTCCAGGGCGCGCGGGGAACGCAGGGCGACGATCAGCAGCTCGGGTTCTGGTTCCACATGCAGCATGCGGAAGCTGCCGCGCACCGGCACTGATGCGTCCAGAGGGGTGCGCATCTGGCAGTTGAAATCAGAGGAATACGATTGGCTGCCGGAGCCGAAGACATGGGTCGATCCACGCAATGGCGTTCCCGGATGAGCATAAGCAAAACCTGGGAACTGCCCACGAAAGAGGTCATCCACCGCAAGCACGGCGCCCTCTTCCAGGTGCAGAATTTCCCGGGCGACACGATTGGCGTAGACCACGCTGCTGCCGCGCTGTACGAAAACGTAGCAGGGCAACGCTTCGAGGAGTGACTTTTGCTGGGCCGTGAGCACGGCAACATCAGCTTCTGAATTCATATTTGGATCGCCGCAGCGGAGTGCCCCCAGGGTTGAGTATCAAGGCCGCTTTCCAAGCAGGAGTATCCCCTGAAAGAAGTACCGGCAAACTCCGAGGTCGCAGTTACTTAAGGTCTTGAAAATCCGCAAGCGTCCGGTGCCTGCCGGGCGTCGCTTGCGCTGCTGGAAGGACGACTGTGGTGAGAGGGATTGAGCACTGCGTTTGCGACGAATGGGTTAAGGAGCTTCGATCAATTCCATCTTGCCATCACGCTTCCGATGTAGGACTTTCACATTACCTTCGTTATCCCGAAAAACAAAAACGTCCCGGTCGCGAAATTCTGCTTCTTTCACCGCCTCCTCCAGCGTCATAGGCCGCAGCGCTACGGAGTCGAGGGAGCGAACGATGTGGGGCTCGGTGATAGGCACGCGCGCCGGAAACGAATGTACGGTGACGGGAATCGGCGGTTGGGCGTGGCTCTTGCCGTTGGTGGTTCCGTTAGTGTGTCCCGCCTTGGCAGCTTTGCTCTCGGGCACACTTCCCCTGCCGCTGCGCGCGACGGCGGTCTCCTCCACCTGTTTTTCCTGCTTGGGTTGGCGCTTGCGCGTGCGCTGCCTGTCTTTATAGCGCGTTGCCTGGGATTCGGCTTTTACCAGCGCGTCGCGCAGCGCAGTTTCCATGCTGTTGCTGGACTCGCAAAGGCCGACCAGCGTGCAGGCCCGGGTCTTGATCGTAACTTCGGCGATCTGCCGGTACTTCTCCGCGGTCAAAACCACATGGGCGCTGGTGATCTTACCGAGAATCCTTGCAATGCGCTCGATTCCCTCTTCTGCTAATGTGCGCAATGGCTGGGTGATTGCCACCTGCCTGCCCGTGCATTCAACCGGCATGCTGAGACTCCTAGAGGGATTCCTTGGCCCGCAAGATGCCGATTCTATAGCATTTTTTGGAATCGCGGTTTTGCTGAGAGGTTCGCCAAGTACAGCCCTTGTTGTTTAAGACGCCGCATACAACTCAGTGTACTCGCGAACAGCATAGTAAAAATGCTTAACTCAATCCCGAACCCGGCGTTGGTGGGTGCTGGGTATGCGCAAATCTTCGCGGTACTTGGCTACCGTGCGGCGGGTGACGTCAATGCCCTGAGCCTCCAGCATACTGGCAATCAGATCATCGGTCAGGGGCTTGCGCGGATCTTCTTCATCGATCAACTTCTTGACTTTGCGTTTAAGCAACATCAGAGGAGTGCTGCCTCCCTCGGGCCCATGAACGCCTTCGGAGAAAAAGAAACGCAGCTCAAAAACGCCCTGCGAAGTGTGCACATACTTGCTTGAAACCGCGCGGCTGACAGTCGACGGATGGACACCGATTTCTTCTGCTACTTCTTTGATCATCATCGGTTTCAGGGCGTCCACGCCACGCTCCAGGAAGTCGCCCTGGCGGCGCACGATGGCTTCGCAGGTTCTGAGGATCGTGTTTTTGCGTTGCTCGATGTTGCGCATCAGTTGCAAGGCCGATCGGTAACGCTCTTTGACGTATTCCTTTACGTCTCTCTCTGTGCCTTCCTGGGACAGCAACTTGCGATAGCCGTGATTGAGGCGCAGGGTAGGCAGGTCTTCTTCATTCATGACCACGACGAACTCGCCACCCCGCTTGACAAAGGCCACGTCAGGCTCGATCAGGCGCGCATCGGAACGGTTAAATCGCTGTCCCGGGCGAGGATCGAGACTGCGGATAAAGTCGATGGCGTGCTGGATCAATTCCGGCGGCGTGCCCAGTACTTTGGTCATCTCGCGCAAGTCGCGCTTCTGCAACAGCGATAAATGCTGATCGACAATACGCGCGGCAAGCGCGAACACGGGCAATTTGTCTTCGTGCACGGCGCACGGGTGGGCGGCGTCGACTTCTCCCCCGCCATTGACTGCTTCCGGAGCAGCGGGCTCCACCGGGGTAGAGCGGTGACGCGCCAGCGCGAGCTGAAATTCACGGCGTTGCGCCTCAATTTGCACCAGCAGGCACTCGCGCAAGCTGCGCGTGGCTACGCCCACGGGATCGAGGTTTTGTACCAGTTGCACGGCCTCCGCCAGCAGTTCGGAGGGGGCCTGGGGCGCAGCGGCGGGAGCTGGTTCATACTCACGCACAAACCCGGCTAACAACTCCTCGTCCTGGGCCAGCAAATAGCCGTCCTGATCCAGGTTGCCAACCACATATTCGGCCGCGGCGCGCAGGTCGCCGCTGAGGTTCAGAGAACCCAATTGCCAGAAGAGGTGATCGGTGAGGGTGCTGGGCTGGGAGAGAAAATTCTCAAACGAAGGCTTGTCGGTTTGTTCAAAACCGTTGGGAGTGCGGAAACCCGGGTCCAGATAATCCTGGAAGTAGGATCCAAAATCGATCTCATCAAAAGGATCACGCTTGTCGCGTTCGGCCTGAGCTGCCACCTCTTCGACACTGCGGTCCCGTTCGGCTTCCCTGAGAGCGATGTCATCGATGAGGGGAACGCTTTCTTCCAACTCTTCCAACACTGGATTCTCAACAATCTCAGTGTTGATCAGCTCTTTCAGCTCCAGCTTGTTGAGCGCCAGCACACTGACCATCTGCATCAGGCCAGGCGTCAATATCTGACGCTGCGCAACCTTCAAGCTTAGCTTTGGTTGTAGAAGAGCCATGCCGTTCACCGCACAATTGCTTGCGGCCTTAGTTTACCTTTTCTGAGCCCTTGTGGAGGAATGCTTTTGTGTTGCCCGGGGCTAAGGGACCTAAGACGGATCCAGAAGGGCTGCGGAAAACTCAGGGAACGAAGTTGCATTTCAAGAGTGAGATGTACCCCAGGATTTCATCCTGAGGGTGAGTGGGCAGTGTAGGTAGGTCTGGGACCCCGGTTGTTTGACTCTGTCGATCCCACTCCACTCATGCCAAGGTGGGCCACCGCCCTTAACTTTGTCATAAGGGGAGTGGGATGGACAGAAGCGGCACAAAACAGGGAGTTTTCCGCAGCTAGTTCAGGGAAAAACCCTCACCGAGGTAAACGCGGCGTACTTCAGGGTCTCTGCCCAGTTGTTCCGGGCTTCCGGTGCGGAAGATACGCCCCTCGTTGATGATGTAGGCGCGGTCGGTAACGGAAAGGGTTTCGCGGACGTTGTGATCCGTGATCAACACGCCGATTCCGCTTGCTTTCAGGTCGAAGATGATCTCCTGCAAATCCAGGACGGCGATCGGATCGATGCCGGAAAACGGCTCATCCAGCAGGATGAAGGAAGGCTGGATGCAAAGACAGCGGGCGATCTCAACCCGGCGCCGTTCGCCGCCAGAAAGCGCGTAGCCACGGGTCTTGCGTATGTGGCCCAGATTTAACTGATCCAGTAACTTTTCTGTCCGGGCGCGGCGCACTTCGAGCGAAAGCGATTGCACCTCGAGTACGGCGAGGATGTTTTCTTCTACGGTCAGCTTGCGAAAAACGGAAGGTTCCTGAGGCAGATAGCTGATGCCGTATTGGCGCGCCCGCAGATACATGGGAACACGCGTGATATCGATGTCGTCGACGAAAACCTGTCCCGTATCGGGAGCAATGAGGCCCACAATCATGTAAAAGCTGGTGGTCTTGCCGGCGCCGTTTGGACCCAGCAGCCCGACCACCTCGCCCTGGCAGACTTCAAGGTTAACCCCCCGAACGACCTGCCGGCCCTTGTACGACTTGCCGATTTCGTCTGTACTAAGCTTTTGCATTCATTTCGCGACCCGGGTCTGGGTCACTGCCTTGGAAGCGCCGCTACTAACCATGACGCTATCATCGCGATCATTGAAAATCAACGCAGCCCCAGTTACTGTGCCGCGTACCTGATCGTTGAGGCGCGGAGGAGTAGCACTCGTTCCCGTGAGCACAAATTTGCCGTCCTCCGCGGTGTAGGTGAGGTCCTCGCCGGTGCCCTTGCGGCCGGGTTGCTGGAGTTCCACGGCGCCGCGGGCAACGATCTTGGAGACCTGGCTGCCCTGCGGGTCTGGTGTCTTGCCGGGGGACGGCGACGCTGGGCCATGACCGCCCGGGGCAGCGGCCGCTGGGGTGAAGTAGACATCCATGACGCTGGAATGCAAAACGCCGGAGACCGTCTGGGCCACCACCCCGCCACTGAAAACCGCTTTGTGGTCGGCATCGGCATAGAACAGAGTTCGACTCTGGAGGCGCACCACCGAAGTTTGAGCGGTGTGGGCGGACGTGCCCGCCGTAGCCACAGGCGTGCCCGGTGCAGTCTTAGTGTTGCTGGGGGCGCTGGTGAATACAGCGTTGACCGCCGCCGCATCGCCGCCCGGACCATGCGCGGCCAAGGTTGCCCGCAGCCGGGAGAGTTCCAACACCGGTGCGGAAACAGAATCGCTTCCCTGCCACAGGCGGGCCAGTTCTCCCGACTTTCCGTAAAAAGTGGTGAGGTCTGTGGCGTGATCGAGATGAGCGTGGTCGGCGACCACATGCACCGGTCCGGTCCCGGTAAAGGGCTGCTGCTTCTGTCCGCTCGACTGACGATAAGTCGCCTTGACGCCACCCGTGGCATTGGCATTGCCGCTGGTGCGTTCCATTTCAATAGAGGCCGCGCTCAATTCTCCGTTGGCATCCCGGATGCGCGGGTCTCCTGACAATTGCACCACCTGGCTGGCCGCGTCATAGGACGCTCGTTGGGCGACGGCGGTAGTGACATCAGGAACCGCTGCGCCAGGCTGCGCAGCCGCCTCGCTTGGCTTGGCCGGCGTATCCTGCGTCAAGGTTACGTTTCCCACCTGCACCGCGGACTGCAACTGGGCAGCCGGCTGCGCAGCAGCAGCCGAGGGTTTTCCTTTGCCTGTCTTCTGGGCCGGCTGCGCGGTAGGCGGAGCGAAGGTCAGTAACAGATTGTCGCCGGTGCTGCTCTGCTTCACCCCGTTGGGGGTGACCGTGACCAGACTGGTGTGGCCGGTGCCGCGCAGGCTGGAGAGAACCTCTCCGTCGGCTAGCGTGGCAAAGAGTTGGTCGCCTTGTACCGTTGTGTCCTCGGGCGGTGTTTTGGCGTAGATGGTGTGGACGTTCAGCCGCGCACTTCCAACGGCGAGAATGTGGTCGGCCATGGGACGGCGGTCTGGCCCGGAAGTGAAGTCGACGTCGACCTTGGAAGCTCCCAACTGACGGGTAGTGGTGGGGGGCGGATTGGGCCTGGGCTGGCCCTGCGCGCTGGCTACCGGGGCCAACTTCTCCTCCACGACCACGGAGACAGCGTCGCGCAACTGCGCGTGCTTGATAGTGGATAGCGGGCCGAACAAGAGCGTCCCCGAAGAGGCCGACCCATGCATCAGGCGCGCGTCGTTATCGGCGACGTAGAGCAAGCCGCCATCCAGAACCGCCTGCTGCGGTTCGCTCCTGGGACCGAGATCAATATGCGCCTTGCGGGTGTTGACCTTCTGGCCGTCACTGCCGGTGAGAATCACGTTTCCTTCCGCTTCCACCTGGTAGGCCGATCCATCGGCGCGGAAGGAGACCGTCGCCTGGTCTGAGGAACTGTGACTGTCGGCATAGTCGGTTACGTCCTGCAGCAGATAAAGCAGCCGGCTGTTGCGATCGTACTGCGCATGATGGGCACGGACGGCAAGCGGGCTTCCTCCCACGCTGGAGTTGAAAGCCACATCCGCGGCCAGGATTACGATTCCTGATTGGGAGTCAAAGCTGGCGCCGGTGGCGCTGCCGGCTGCTGCGGCGAGGCGGAACTCGATCCTCTGCGTGGTACTGGCGAGGCCCGTCTGTTTGTTAAAGACCAGGCCCGAGGTCTTGACGTGCACGGTATTCTTGTCTTCGCCTTCGTCCTCCGAGGCCTTACCGCCTTGCGCAGGGGGACCGGCGGAGCCCTGAAAATCGATTTGGACTTCACCCGTGGCGCGAGCAATGCCGTTGACCGGATCCCAATCGAATTCATTGCCATAGATGTGGTTGGAGGGTGCTCCCTGGGCGCCGTAGATCGTGATGCTCACGTCGTGCAGCTCGGCATGATCGCCATTCTTGAACTGCACCGCCTTGGAGGCATGCAGCGTGTATATCGTGTGTCCACCCCGTGACTCCGAGTAGGTAAATCCATTGGTGGACTGCTGGATAGACCTTCCCAATCCATACGGCACGTCGTGGCCGAGGCGGCGGCCCTGCCAGCGGCCGTACAAAAAAGTTCCCGTGATAACGGCGACCAGCAGCCCAGCGACTACAGCGATCCACTTGCGCAAGCCAGCTGGCGTAAGCCCCATCATCTTTAATCTTCTCATCGGCCGTTTCTCTCTGCCGGGCAGGTCTGCGGAAAGCTTAAAATGGTGTGATGGCTGATCGGCTGTACCTGAGTCTATGGTTTCCTAATTTTCGCCTTCCGGCCCTCGCTCCGGCGATCGTCTCGGTGCTGAAGCAGTTTTCCGGCGTAGAGCATCCCCTGCGGGTGCATGCCGCCGCCGCTTACCCCATCTCCTGGAATGAGGCTCCCTTTTACCAGAGGATTTATGAGGAAGACGAGGTGAAGGAGTCTGCGCCGGAGCAAGCGGTGGCCGAAGCCACAGAGATACTGCATGACGACTTTGCCTACGAGTTCGAACTCCATTGGAATCTATGGGTACCGGAGAGCGTTGGCGGACTCGATCCGGTGTGGAAACAGGAACCCGCGAAGGTGCGTGTGGTTGGTTTCGGGCCGCACTTCGACGAAGGCGCCTACGAGGAGAACGGGCAGATCCGGGTGGATTTCGGCCTGGACACGCCCTTCCTGCTGGAAGATGTGGAGCTGGACCAGGTAGGCGCCGAGCACGTGAAGCGCAACGTGCAGAAGCTGGTAGAAGTTACCAACGCCATCCAGAAGAACTGCGGGATCAGCAGCCGCCTATTGTGGTCCGACTCGGGGGAAAACCTGGCACAAAAACTAATTGCCAGGTTGCAGCGAGTGAACTGACTGCGCATGCATCATGTTGCCGTGGCGAACATCTGCTCCGCACACCCAGAAGATAACGTCTTCAGCCATGTTGGTAGCGTGGTCGGCGATGCGCTCCAGGCTGCGGGAAATGAACAGCAGGTTCACGGCGGATCGGGCGGCGCTGGAATCCCGCGCTATGCAATCGAGAAGCACGGCCTTGGCCCGCCGGTTCATCTCATCCACCGCGTCATCCATGGCCAGCACGCTGGTTGCCAGCTCGGCGTCGCGCTCGGCGAGCGCCTGCAGCGCCTTCCGGACCATGGTCATCGATAGCTCCGCCATGTGCGGGATATCAACTGGAAAATCGCATGCCTGGCTGCCCGCGAGTTCTTCGGCCAGCAGGGCAATGGTCATCGATTGGTCCCCGACCCGCTCCAGATCGGAATTGATCTTGATGGCGGCGAGAACAAAGCGCAGATCCTGGGCCATGGGTTGTTCCATCGCCAATAGATCCAGCGCCATCTGATCGATCTCCCGCTCCGAGCGATTGATGATGACCTCGTTCAAGCGCACCTTGGAGCACGCGGAAAGCTCACCGCGGCAGTGCGCGTCGAGGGCAAAAGTGAGTGTCTGTTCTGCTAAACCAGCCATTTGAAGGAGGCGTTCACGAAGGGTATCCAATTTCTGGTGAAACGATATCCGGGTCACGGATCAGGCCTCCTAAATAAATTTCTCCCTTTTGCCGTATGTCAGGTACGCGTCCTGTTTTTCAACGAGAGGAGGGTTCGCATCCCAGGCTGTACCTGGTGGTTCAAAAGTCTGTTATGCGTTGAGTTAATATACGCAATTTAACATTCTATTAACATATCTATTTTGGTCCAGTTTGCTTCCACGCAAGTTGTAGCTGCCGATTTGGAACGCATTCCCATTCACGCGAGAGCTGGAATAAGATCCTCGCCTATTCGCGAAGGCTTAGCTTCGTTGGCGCGCGAACCGGCTGGCCAGGTCAGACAGATTGAAAGTAGGACGAATCATTGGAAAACCGTTGCCTCAGGGGCTTCAAAAGGTTCTCACCAGGGCTGAAAAGCCCTGACTTTATTTGCAAGGACCGTCCCCGTCGGGTTTGAAAACCCGCTCCCCCGGACTGAAAGTCCGGGGCTGGCACAGCTCGACTAGAATCCGCGTCTACCCAAAGCGAGTTTTTCCGCAGCCTGTAAAAGCCCGGTTTTTTGCAGGACAAAGCATCCCCGCGGGTTTGAAAACCCGCTCCCCCGGACTGAAAGTCCGGGGCTGGCACAGCTCGACTAGAATCCGCGTCTACCCAAAGCGAGTTTTTCCGCAGCCTGTAAAAGCCCGGTTTTTTGCAGGACAAAGCGTCCCCGCGGGTTTGAAAACCCGCTCCGCCGGACTGAAGTCCGGGGCTGGCACAGCTCGACTAGAATCCGCGTCTACCCAAAGCGAGGTTTCCGCAGCCTGTAAAGCCCGTTTTTTTGCAGGACAAAGCGTTCTCGCGGGTTTGAAAACCCGCTCCCCCGGGCTGAAGTCCGGGGCTGGCACAGCTCGACCCAGGTCGGGTCTATCCAACAGCGAGGTTTTCCGCAGCCCGTAAAGCCCGGATACCGTTCCCGTTTGCCGCCTCTAACCGGGGACGATTTCGGAGAAGTCTGCGATGCGGGAGAAATCGCTCAACACGGAGGCAATCAGGGCCAAGCGGTTTCCGCGTAGATGAGCCTCGGGGGCCATGACCATCACATGGTCGAAGAAGCCGTCGATCGAGGGGCGCAACGTAGCAATGCACTCCAACGCCTCTGGATATTGCTGCCGGGCGCGAAGAGCTTCCACTTGGGGTGCGACTCTCACCAACTCTGCGTATAGGTGCTGCTCGGCCGGCTCGGTCAGATGGTCGGTCGCAACTGAGTCGCCGTATTGGTCTTGTTTCTCCGCTGCCTGGCGGAGGATATTTTTGATCCGCTTGAATGCCGTGGAGATGGCGACCAGATCATCGGAACCGCGGACCTGGCTGAGAGCCTGGGCTCGCGCGATGGCGTCGGTTACCGTGGTGAGCCCGGTGGAGAGCACAGCGTTGACCACGTCATAGGCGTAGCCGCGCACCTCACGCAGGTAAAAGTCCAGGCGTTCTTTGAGAAACGGCGCCAGCGCACCAGAGCTCTTCCCGGAGCGGGCCCGGGGCAAAGATTCCAACGCCATCGCCGCCAGTGCCGGCAGGGTAAGGGGCAGGCGCGATTCGGCGAGGATTTTGATGACTCCATTGGCGGCGCGGCGCAGGGCAAAAGGATCTTTGGATCCGCTGGGTTCAAGGCCTATAGCGAACATCTCCGCAATGGTTGCTATCCGGTCCGCCAGGCCCAGGATCTGCCCCTCCACCGTTGCCGGGACGGAATCGTCTGTCGAAGCCGGCGTGTATTGCGAGTAAATGGCTTGGGCTACGGTTTCGCCCAGCCCCTGGGCCCGCGCGTAGAGTCCGCCGACGATGCCCTGCAGCTCGGTGAATTCCTTCACCAGCTCAGTGGTGAGATCAGTCTTGGCCAGCAGAACTGCCTGTTCGAGTGCCGCATGGTCGAGCGGGATGGACTGGGAAGCGAGCGCGGCGGCCACGGCTTTCGCCATCAGCAGGTTGCTTTCGGTCTTGCTGAAGTAGCTGCCAAGATCCCGTTGAAAGGTGACGGTCTTGAGTTTTTCCAGCCGCGCGCTGAGAGGAATCTTCTGGTCGTAATTCCAGAAGAACCGGGCATCGTTGAAGCGGGCGCGAAGCACACGCTCGTTGCCGTGGCGGATGATCGCCGTGCCTGCGGCATCCACTTCAGTATTCAAGACGGTGAGAAAATGTGGCGCCAGCGCGTGCTGCCGGTCTTCGACCGCGAAGTACTTCTGATGGCCGCGCATCACCGTGACCAGGACTTCCTCCGGCAATGCCAGGTATTCGGACTGGAAGTCTCCCGCCAGCACGGTTGGCCACTCCGTAAGATGGGTAACCTCGTCCACCAGGGCCTCGTCTTCGCGCCAGCGAGCTTCGGGGAAGGTCCGCGTGGCGGCGTCGAGCGCCTTGCGGATGCGATGACGGCGCGCGGCAACATCGGCCACGACAAAGGCGGCCTCGAGGGCTGCCAGGTAGTCGGCAGGGCGCGCAATGGGGACGGGGCGATCTCCGTGGAGGACGCGATGGCCATAACTGAAATTGGCGGCGCGGATGCCGGCGAACTCCAGCGGAACGACACTTCCGTCGAGCAAACAAAGCAGCCAGCGGAGCGGGCGAACAAAGCGTTCCGGCTTATTGGGCCGCCAGTACATGGTCTTGGGCCAGGCGAGCGCGCCTATTTCCTGGGGTAGTGAGTCGCTCAGAACTTTCTCAGCGCTCTGCCCCGGCCGCTGCACGGTGGCAGCAGTGTATTCACCTTTCGGCGTAGTGATTTTTTCCAGCGCCGTGACGGCGACCCCGGCCTTTTTGGCGAAGGCCTGGGCTGCCGGGCCAGGCTGTCCGTCGGGAAAGGCGGCTTTCCAGGAAGGCCCGGTAAGCTGTTCCTGCAGGTCGAGCTGCTGGGCGATCACTCCTTCGACGCGCACCGCCAGGCGTCGCGGGGTGGAGTAGCTGGTAACGACAGCAGCAGCGTCCAGCAAGCGGGAACGCGTCAGCACTCCCTCTACGCGGCGCGCCAGTTCGGCCTCCGCCGCCGCGATCATGCGCGCCGGGATTTCTTCCAGGCCGATTTCCAGTAACAGCTCAGGCATACGAATCCAATCGATCTTTTAGCCGCGCAATCATGCGCGAGAGTTGGTCTGCGCGATCATGCGCGAGTAGGCCTTGGCGATGCCGACGGCGAGGACCCGAATGCGGGCGATGATGCCAACGCGCTCGGTGACCGAGATCGCGCCCCGGGCATCGAGCAGATTGAAGAGATGCGAGCACTTGAGGCAAAGGTCGTAGGCAGCCAGCACGGGAAAGCGGCGCTGCTCGGCCGGGGTAAGCTCCTCCGGCTGCTGCGCTGCCCGGCTCAGCAGATGCTGGCACTCCGCCTCGTAGAGGCGCAGATGCTCCCAGAGCTTCTCCACGTCGGCCTCCTCGAAGTTGTAAACGGAGAACTGCACTTCCTCCAGATGCCGAACCTCCCCGTAGGTGACGGGATGCGGAGTGCGCGCCCAGACCACGTCGTAAAGGGAGTCGACATCTTGCAGAAAGGCGGCGATGCGCTCCAGCCCGTAGGTGATTTCTGCCGAGATGGGATCGAGATCCAGTCCGCCACACTGCTGGAAGTAGGTAAATTGGGTGATCTCCAGGCCATCCAGCATGACCTGCCAGCCGATGCCCCAGGCGCCCAGTGTCGGTGCTTCCCAGTTGTCCTCTTCAAACTTCAGGTCGTGCTGGCGCAGGTCGACGCCGATGGCTGTCAGGGATTCCAGGTAGATCTCCTGCACATTGACGGGTGGAGGCTTGAGCACCACTTGAAACTGCGTGTGTTTGAAAAGGCGGTTGGGATTCTCGCCGTAACGGCCGTCGGCGGGCCGGCGGGATGGCTGGGCATAGGCGACGGAGAAAGGCCGCGGGTCAAGCACACGCAGAAAGGTCTCCGGCGACATGGTGCCGGCGCCTACCTCCACGTCATAAGGCTGTTGCAGTACACATCCACGCTCGGCCCAAAAGGTTTGCAGACGAAAGAGGAGTTCCTGAAAGGTAAGAGGGCTGGTTACTTGCAGGGCCACGGTTGGATTCTAAATCAAACCGCGGGCCTGCCTTAGCGGGCTAATTCAGCTAAACTGGTTGCCCCATTGAATCAAGGAGGAGTCTGCCATGCAAAGCCGTATTGTCGGCACCACCCTACCGGTTCTCGAGTTCACCCTGGAGCCGAACGAAGCCGTGATCTCAGAAGCCGGAGAGCTCTCCTGGATGAGCAGCTCGATCCAGATGCAGACCCACACCCAGTTTGGCGGTGGAGGAGGATTCTTCGGCGCGTTGAAAAGAGTGGCGGGCGGGGGAAGCCTGTTCATGACCGAATACCGCGCCATGGGCGCCCGAGGTGAGATTGCCTTCGCTACCCGGGTCCCAGGGCATATCCAGCCGGTCCAGGTCGGGCCTGGAATGGAGTACCTGATCCACCGCCATGGTTTTCTCTGCGCCACCTCTCAGGTCTCGCTCGGGGTTGGCTTCCAGCAATCCCTGGGCGCCGGGGTCTTCGGCGGAGACGGATTCCTGCTGCAGAAGGTGACCGGGCAAGGCGCTTGCTGGATCGAGTTGTCAGGGGAGCTGATAGTCAAGGATCTGGCCGCGGGGGAGACGTTGCGGGTGCATCCGGGGCACGTGGGGGCTTTTCAATCCAGCGTTGCTTTTCAGATCACGAGGATCGCGGGGATCAAGAACATGATCTTCGGCGGAGACGGCATCTTTCTCGCCGCCCTGACTGGCCCCGGCCGGGTCTGGCTGCAAACTTTGCCGATTTCTAAACTGGCTCACCAGCTGATGCAGTACATGCCTTCCGCCACTAGAGAGCGGACCGAGGGCGGAGTTGTGGGTGGCATCGTCGGCTCACTTTTGAGTGGATCTTGAAGGGGTCCGGGGTTTTGTGTCTGCGTGAAAACTGAACCCTCCAATTGAGTCCCGGAGGGACGGCTGAGAATAGCCCAGGACGTAGTCCTGGGTTGGGTTATCCACCGCGATCAGTCCCGGAGGGACGGCTGAGAATGACCCAGGACGTCAGTCCTGGGTGAATTGGACCACACGTGAATGACATGGTCTTGAGTTGGCTGTCCCGAGTCGCGATTAGTCCACTTCAGAGGTAGAGGCTCCCCAGGATTGCATCCTGGGACATTTTCAGCCGTCCCTACGGGACTGGTTCGTGGACACATTGCCAACCCAGGACTAACGTCCTGGGCTACTCTCAGCCGTCCCTACGGGACTAAATTTTGAGAGTTTCGGTTATCACGCCGACAGCTGAGGGACTTGCCCCCTACGAACCAGCCAGGCGTGACAAGGCCGCGGCGGTGGTGAGTTTTCGCTCCAGGTGGCGCTCCAGGCTTTGAATGGCGAAGCGGCGCAGGTCGGCGCCGCGGCTGCGGGGCCACGATTCGGCTGCAAACGCAGACGCCGGAGAGCGGAAGATACGCACCGCCAGCACCTGGGAATCGGGTGTCAGCGTGGCGCCATGAGCACTGTTGTCTCCCATCTGTTTGTGCTCTACGCAGACCAGGCCATCGGAGAAAAAATGAAAATAGGCCGGCTGCCCAGCCAGCGAAGCGCCGCAAAAGAGACAGCGGCTCAGATCCGGAAGCCAACCCATAAGACGCGTGGTCCAAAGGGCAAAGTAGGTGATCGGCATCCAGATGTGATCGACGCGAGTCTGCTCCAACACCGAGAGCAACAGGCGGAAAACTACATCGTGCGGATCGTGGTCGGGAAGGGTCTGCTCC
Organism: uncultured Acidobacteriaceae bacterium; assembly: GCA_963785315.1. GTDB lineage: Bacteria > Acidobacteriota > Terriglobia > Terriglobales > Acidobacteriaceae > PALSA-350. The sequence goes on from CAWAUX010000014.1 coordinate 912,277, forward strand.
AGAACCTCGGCGAAGAAGGCGAGAGCCGTGGCCCGCGCATAATCGACCGGCTCGGCCAGGGGGGAATGGAGAATTTCGAAGGAGTCGAGACGCACCAGCTCCTGGCTGGGCTTCTCAGCGTAATGGGCGCGCACATGGGTCATCGGCTCGAGCGCGCCGCCGAAACGACGGCGCGACCTTGCCGCTGACTTGGCAACACCCTTTATCTTTCCAAAATCCCGGGTGAAGAGGGAAACGATCTGGTCAGCTTCATGAACAGGCCAGGTACGGAGGACAACGGCTTCGGCCTGGTGAGCGATCATGGCTGCGCAACAGCGCCAGCCGGCCTAGCGGCCGAAATGGGCAGAGTTCTTGTCAGCAAAGCCCGACCATTTTTCAGGCAGATCGTCGCCGGCGAAAATCGCCGACACCGGGCAGACGGGAACACAAGCACCACAGTCGATGCATTCCACCGGATCGATGAAGAGCTGGTCGGTTTCACCATACTTCGCTTCATCTTTCTTGGGATGAATGCAATCTACCGGGCAGGCATCGACGCAGGCTGTGTCTTTGGTTCCGATGCAGGGTTCTGCGATCACGTAAGTCATATGTACCGTTCTCCGGAAGGCGAATAATTGAAAACAAATTGTACAGCAGGAATGGGGATCGCTAACGACGCGCCAAGCGTCGTGCGGCGAACTCGGCTGCTGTGGGCACCGGTTCGATCTCACGGCCGGCAAACATGTCGTTGAAAAAGCCCAGGATCTCCCCGCTGAGCAAACCGTTGGTGGCCAGAACCTCTTCGCTATCGAGACGAAACGGCGCGCCGTCGAAGCGAAGCATGGCGCCGCCCGCCTCCAGCACCAGCAACGCGCCGGCCGCCGTATCCCAGGGGTTCAGATTGAATTCCCAATAGCCGTCCACGCGGCCGGCCGCGCAATACGCCAGGTCGAGCGCCGCCGCGCCGGCCCGGCGCACGCCGTGGGAACGCAAGGTCAGTTGCTGGTAAAAGTGAATGTTCGGGTTGGCGTGACGCTTGTGGCTGGGAAAGCCGGTGGATAGCAGACTCTCCTGCAAATGGCGGACTGGCGAGACATGCAGGCGGCGGACATCGCCCGTTGGCCCTTGCAACCAGGCTCCCTTGCCCTTCTCCGCGGCGAAGAGTTCATCGTGAACAGGATCGTAGACCAAACCCGCTACCAGTTCCCCATCCTGATCGGGCGCCAACCCCGCCGGGCGATGCTCCAGGCCCAGCGAGACATTGAAGAAGGGAAAGCCGTGGGCGAAATTGGTGGTGCCGTCGAGCGGATCGACATACCACCGGTAAGCGCTCTCCAGGCCGGAGCGTGTTCCCTCTTCGCCAAACACGCCGTGATCGGGAAACTTTTCATTCAGGCGGCTTACGATGAGTTTTTCCGAAGCCCGATCGGCTTCGGTCACCAGGTCTACGTCGCCCTTATATTCGGCGGTCACTCCGCGATTGAAGTAGCCGCGAAGCAGTTCGCCGGCCTCCAGCGCGATGCTGGCTGCTCCGGCGGCAAAACCAAGATCCAGTTGCGGGGGAAAGTTGCTCAACGTGCGCTTCTCTCCACCAAGCCGTTGGTGCTGCGCGCGTTTCCTTCATCGCGACGGTCTTCATCGCGGCGCCCGCGTTCGCTGATCGTCCGGATCTGGTGCTTGTAGATGAAAAGATTGGGCTGCCCTTCGCGGGTGACGCGGATCATGGTGTCGTCGAAGTACTCGATCCATCCGGAAATGCTCTCGCCGTCCCGGAGTTTGACCGTGACCCGCACCTGCTTCTCGCTGAGGAACCGCAAGTAGAGCGTCTCTTGGCCGGTTTCACCGAGCGGAGGAGCTTTCTTACCCCGCCGGGATGGATTCTGGGTTGCCATATTGTCCATGATAGCTGCTTAAAGGGATGCCATGACCGTGCCTTGTGGATGCACTCAAAAATCCATGTGCGCCCGCACCCCGGGAACCACGACCGGGCCCCGGTCCCGATTGTAGCCCGGATTGTTGATAAAGGAGAATTGCACCCCCATGTAAAGGCCGCTCACCAGGTGTACGTTGTAATAAGTCTCGCTCACCTCCTCGCGGCCGTAGTTGAGATGGCCGTCGCCGAGGATGAACCCCAGACCTCCAAGGGCCAGGTACTCCCGGTGTTTGGTGCTGATGCCGCCGGTTTCGAAGGCGCTGCCGATCTGGTCTTCTTTTCTGCCCCACGCGTCGCCGGGGAGTTCGAAGCCGAACGACACGGTGCTGTTCATCTCGGTGTAGGCGAACGACTCTTTGTGCCCCTCATTCCATCCGGCACGGAAATAGGCGCGGAAATTGGCCGGGAGCGCCTGCTCTACATTGAGACCGAAGCCCTGCTTCAATGAACCCTGGTGGCGGTACAGGGTGACATCAGGTACCTTGTCGACGCCCTGCTGATAGGCCGCAATGGCCTGACCGTAGTCACCCATGTTGGCATGGTTGAGATAAGCCAGGGGCCGGATGTGCGTATCCAGGCCCTGAAACCAGTGCGGCTTCCAATCCAATTCCAGGTTGTCGGCGCGGGCCGTGCGCAGATCGGCCTCGAGGTCAATGCCATTGGCGACGGTTGGCATGAGTGCTTCCGCATAGCGGACTTCGAATTTCGGGCCGGCATAACTGAGCATGGCAGCGACGGTATAGCCACGCGTGTTGGCAGCGTAATCGTAAGCGCCATTGTTATCGATGGCCCAATTCGTGAACTGCAGATGGCTATCGCTACCCACGGCGTTAAGGTCGAAGAAGTCCACCATCGACATCTTGCCCATAGTGAATTCGATGCGTTTTCTGGGAATCGATTCCTGCAGATAGAAGGGATTGGGCTGTTCCTCGACGCGGTCCGCAGTCAGGGGAACGGTGTAGTGGATAAAATAGCGGGCGAGGTACACGCCCTGTCCCAGGGTGGGATTGCGCACTACATCGAGGTTAGGGAACGCCGCAATGCCGAGAGCGTTACTCAACCCCTTTCCCCCCGCCTCCTCCGCGTCAAAGATAAATTCGGTCCAGCGGGTGAGCTTGACTCCGGTGTAGAGGGTAAGCACGCGCGAAAGTGCGGTCGTTTCCACCCGGCTCTGAAAGCTGTTAGTCCCGGCGTAAGGGGAGTGAAATGGATTGTGGGCCTGGAAGATGAAGTTGGCCTGGCCAGAGATCCATATGCGATTGGCGATGAGGTGGTGCGGAAAGACGGCCGGATTCTCCTGGTCGTCGGACTGATCCGCTTCGCGCTGGTTGATCTGGGGTAACGATTCCCGGCCGGCAGAGGTGGGCTTTGGCGGCGGATTTTGCTGCCCGGAAGCCTGGGGCTGGGGAGTATCGGGCAGCGCGCTCACGGCCACCGGCTGTGCCGTTGCCTGGTTGGCCCCCACAGAGGGCGCCGGCGGGCACAGCAGAACGCCAGAAAGCAACAGCCAAAGACGCATCGAGACCCCGCGGAGGAATAGGAACCTCGGACGAGAGTAATTGACCAAACCTTAACAAATGTTTCGGGCTCTTGAATTCTTCGGTGTTGAGCTACGGCAGTGGGGAAGGATAATACCCCGGCCGATTGCGTATGACGTAATCCGCCCCGCCCGCCGGGCTGCGCAGCTTGACGGAGATCGTGCGAAAGCCGCTGCCGGTTCGATTCGATGGGTAGTAGCCGAGCAGGTATTGCGTCCGCAGGTCCTCCGATAATTGAGCAAACGTTCTGTCCAACGAAGAGGCGTCGGCGTAGTAGTACTTGCCCCCGGTTTGCTGGGCTAGCGTAATCAGGGCGTGTTCGCCGGCCAGATCGCGGCCGGCGCTGGCGGAGATGGGAACATCGATAATGGGGTAGACCATGACCTCTCCGCGCAAAGCCTGCTCGAGCGCCATGTCATAGGTCGTCCCTTTGACGGTATTGCCTCCGTCGGAAATGATCACCAGCACCTTGCGGCCGGACCGTGGCGCCAGGCTCTGCGAAGCAAGATAAACGCCGCTGTAGAGCGCGGTGGCGGCGCCTCTCCCCATGTCGTTCAGCCCACGGTCGACGCGGCCCGGGTTGTTGGTAAAGAACACTACTTCGCGCACATTGTCGGCAAACTCCATCAGGTCCAGGTGGTCGATCGGACGCAGCAGCGAATGGACAAAATGCCTTGCAGCCTCCTGCTCCAGGCCAAGGTCTTTATGCACACTGCCACTGGTGTCGATGGCCAGGACAATCTCCAGCGGAAGCTCGGACTGGCGCTCAAACACGGCGATCTTCTGCGGATGGTCATCCTCTGAGAGCAGAAACTCGTCCTTGGTCAGGCCGGGCACAGGAGATCCTTTGTCATCGGTAACATTGACGAAGACATTCACCAGGCGAACATTCACACTGATAGTGGGTGGTTCCGTGGCTGCGGCCTTCACCGCCGATGGCTGCCCTGCCTGCGCCTGGCCCGCAATAGCGCGGAGAACGAGCGTGCACCAAATCGCCGCACAGGGTAGTGGTTTCACGAGCCGGTCGTTCCCTTCTCCAACAGGCCGGAAGGGAACGGCTCGCCATCGGCCCAGACCGCTCCATCTTCGAAGTGCTCTTTCTTCCAGATGGGGACTGTTTTCTTCAGCGTATCGATGAGCCACCGGCAGGCTTCGAATGCCTGGCCGCGGTGGGCGGAGGCTACCGCGATAAGAACGCTGGTTTCGCCCACATGGAGCCGGCCCAGGCGGTGCACTATGCTTACCTGGCGGACGCCGTGCGCCGCGATGGCCTCATCGGCGAGGCCGCGCATCTGGCTTAAAGCCATCTCCTGGTATGCCTCGTAGACCAGGAAGAGGGTGCGCCGCCCCCGAGTGTTGTTGCGGACAATGCCGTCGAAGACCACCACGGCTCCATCCTCGCCCTGCTTGATGGCGGCGACCAAGGATGGGGCGTCGATCGGCTCCGTGACCAGGGCAACGACCGGGGCCCCCGAGCCGCCGCTCACCGGGGGGAGAAGCGCCACTTCATCCCCGTCGCGCAGGGCGCAAGCACGAGCCGCGTAGTTCCGGTTCACAGCAATCGCCAGCGCCGGCCATAACTTTGTCTGCTGCGGGAGCAATTGGCGGTAATGTTCGAGCACCACCTCTACGGTCGCGCCGGAGGGCAGAGTGAGCGTCTGGCTCTCGGACGCCAACAGTTCCTTCAACACGCCAAAGAACAGGACCGTGACCCGCATGGGAAAAGCATATCCGAAGGCCATCTGACATGAGGTTAGACTCGGCCATCGGCAAAATGGCGGTGCCTTAAACCAGGACGGGCGTATTGGCCACTCCCGCGGCGCCGAAGACTCTGCGGTAACGCGCTATTTCCGATTTAAGCCCGGTCGCCTTGGCGTAGTTATCCGAGAGTTTCACCGCCGGGCGGCCGTCGGCCTCGGTCATCTTGCAGATCAGGCTGGCGGGATGGAATCCATTGCGGCCACCGGGATGGCAGCCGCGGAAGTCGTTGGTCAACAGGGTGCCCCACCCGGCGCTGAAACGGATGCGCCGGCCAGGGGTCCATTTCGCCGGGTCGTTCAGGTCAGCCGCGCTGCGAAAATCCTGCGGGGTAAGGCCTATCGCCATGCTTCCCATGAAGTAAGCGTGGAGACCCAGAATGTCTTCCACATCCATGGCGTCTGAGGCGATGATCAGCTTCTGCTTGGGATCCCGGCCCCGCTGTTTCAGCCAGGCGATGTATTCGTCACCCCCAATGTAGGGGTCCTTGCTGTCGATGCGTTGCCCGGTCCAATCCGCGGTCCATTCCGGAGCATCGGCCAGGAACTGCGTTGTCCCGTACGTATCGGGCAGCATGATACGAATTTCATGGCCGTAGGTGCTTTGCCACAGTTCGAGAATGCGATACTGCGAACTCTTCAACTCGGCGTCGCTGGTGGCCATGGCGGCCAGCGCCATGGGGAGTTCGTGGGCATTGGTGCCCACCGCTTCGAGGTTATGTTTGTAGGCCAGATAGGTGTTAGAGGTGCCGGAAAAATGCTCTCCCAGCGCCGTGTTCATGGCGTTGACTACATATTCCTGCCACAGGAAGCTATGCCGCCGCCGGGTGCCGAAGTCCGCCACCCTTAGTTCAGAGACGCCGATCAGCCGCTCAATCTTGCCCCAGAGCTTGGCCTTGGCTTGGGCGTAAAGAATGTCCAGCTCGAATTCGCTCATGCCCTTGAAGGCGGCGCGAGACTTCAGCTCGTTGAGAATGGAGAGGGCGTAAATCTCCCACATCGTGGCCTCGGTCCAGAGACCGTCGAATTCCAAGTGGAATTCTCCATCGCGGATGGTGAGCCGGTAACTGGAGAGGCGGAAGCCATGCCCCAGCCACTCAATAAAGTCCGGCTCGAAGATACCGCGGCGGCCGAAAAAGGTGTTGCCGGCCAGCCAGATCAGCTCCGATTTCAAAAAGCGCAGGCTGCGCACGTGCTCCAGCTGCTGCAATACCTCTTCGCGTGCGATTACATCCGCCAGGCGCAGGGATGAGGACCGGTTGCTCACCGAGAACGACACCTGCGTCGTGGGGAAATGCTTCCAGATGAACTGGAGCATCAGCAGCTTGTAGAAATCCGTATCCAGCAGGGATCGCACCACCGGGTCCAGGTCCCAGTTATGGTTATGCGCCCGCTCGGCAAAATCAATGATCATCGATGTCCTTGGAGATAACGCCTCCCTCGATCCGCTGCACGTTAGATGGTCGAGGGAGGTCTTCGGAGGCTATAAAGCGATGCGCATCTGGAACTTTTTGGCCGCCGGCTCGACGATCTGAACCACCCCATGTCCGGGATTTACCTCTTCACGCAGGCGCAGCAGGCCAAGCTTCTTGAGCTTGTTCACATCCCTGGTCACCGAGCCGCGGTTGCGGCCCAGCTCCTCAGCTAACGCTGAAATACTCAGCCGCTTCTTCCGCACTACCTGGCAGAGCCGGATACGTTGCACTGTGAGGCATTCGATCATCATGAGGGGGTCTTCGAAGGTGATGATCCTCTGTGCCTCCACCCGCTCGCCCTTCGACATTTTCTCCGCGCGCTCCAGGGAACGCCGCACATGACCTTCAAATCCGTCGAAGAAAACCTTAGTCTTCATAGCTTCTTCCCCACCTTAGGATCGTAGTTCAGGTGATGCACTCCACGCAACAGCTGCGCCTAATAACGAAAAAGGCGGGTCCTTGGTACCTGCATCGCAGACCTGTTCCTAAGCTGTTCTCTTTGGTTCCCCACAGATTCAAGAGAATCTCAGTACCGAGACCAGTCTGCAATTACCCAACCCGTTAATCAAAAGCAAAAGGCCCGCTGGTTGGCGGGCCTTCTCGAGCATATGGAGCAGCCGGTCTTAGACTTCAGCGTGTTCGATAATCGTTTCCCGAACCGCCTCATCCTTCTTCTCTTCGCTGACCGACTTAGGCAGCGCCACTGCCAGCACGTCTTCGATACGGCTGGCGTAGTGGATACGCACGCCTTCGATCTGATCCGCCGTCAGGTCCTCGTCGACGTTCTGACGATTTTCGGCAGGGAAAATCACGTCCTGCACCCCGGCGCGCTTGGCGGCGAGAAACTTCTCCTTCACACCGCCGATGGGAAGAACATTTCCGCTCAGCGTGATCTCACCGGTCATCGCCGTAAGTGGACGCACCGGAGTATCGGTCATGAGTGAAACTAAGGTAGTTGCCATAGTCACACCGGCCGACGGACCGTCCTTGGGGATCGCTCCCGCGGGAACGTGGATGTGAATATCCAGGTCCTTGGTGAAGTCCTCTTCCAGCCCCAGCGAAGCGGCGTTGGAACGTACCCAGGTAAGCGCGGCCTGCATGGACTCCTGCATGACCTCGCCGATCTGCCCGGTCATCTTGAAGCCGCCTTTGCCCTTCATCCGGTTGGCTTCGATGAACAGTACATCGCCACCGGCCGGAGTCCAGGCCAGACCGACAGCTACGCCGGCACGCCGAGTGCGCTCGGCCAATTCGGTATCGACACGCACCTTGATGCCGCCCAGGAATTCCTGAATCACTGCCCGGTCGACAACCAACGTGCCCGTCTTGCCTTCGGCAATGCGGCGCGCTTGTTTGCGGCAGACAGTGCCAATCAGCTGTTCCAGCTTGCGCACGCCCGCTTCTCGCGTGTAGTGGCGCACGATGTAGCGAACGCCCTCTTCAGGAAACTCGATCTCGGGCACGCCGCCTTCCTTCGTCTCGATACCGTTTTCCTTGATCTGCCGCGGGATGAGGTAACGGAAACGCGATATGGGTCTTTTCCTCCTCGGTGTAGCCCGAGAGGTCAATGATCTCCATGCGATCGCGCAACGGCTCCGGAATCGGATCGAGCATGTTCGCAGTGCAGATAAAGAGCACTTTGGACAGATCGAACGGCACGTCGAGGTAGTTATCCCTGAACGTGTTGTTCTGCTCCGGATCCAGCGTCTCCAGCAGAGCTGAGGCCGGGTCGCCACGGAAGTCGCGTCCCAGCTTATCAATCTCGTCCAGCATAAAGACCGGATCGTTGGTCTCCGCGCGGCGTAGTGCCTGCATGATCTGGCCAGGCAAAGCACCGATGTAAGTACGGCGATGACCGCGGATCTCGGCCTCGTCGTGCATACCGCCGAGCGAGATGCGCTGAAATTTGCGTCCCAGCGCGCGCGCAATGCTGCGCCCCAGCGAGGTTTTGCCCACGCCTGGAGGTCCGACAAAGCAGAGGATCGGCCCCTTCATATCGGGCTTGAGACGGCGCACGCTCAGGTAGTCGAGAATGCGATCCTTGACTCGCTGCAGATCGTAATGATCGAGGTCGAGAATCTCCTTCGCCTTGGCGATATCGACTTCGCCGCCAGTGGACTTGGCCCACGGCAATACCGCTAGCCACTCGACGTAGTTGCGCGTGAGTGAGTAATCGGCCGCCATGGGAGACATCCGCGAGAGCCGGTTGAGTTCCTTGGTGGCTTCTTTCTTCACCTCGGCCGGCATGCCTGCGGCTTCGATCTTCTGCCGCAGCTCCTCGATATCCTTCTGCCCTTCGTCCAGTTCGCCGATTTCCTTCTGGATGGCTTTCAGCTGCTCGCGCAGATAGTAATCGCGCTGCGACTGCTGCACCTGGTCCTGAACCTCGGTCTGGATTTTGTTGCGCAGTTGCTGGACTTCGGCTTCCTTGGCCAGATGCTTGTTGATACGCTCCATGCGCAACGTTACGTCCGGCGTCTCCAGCAGTTCCTGTTTGTCTGTGGTGGCCAGGAACGGCAAGGAAGAAGCAATGAAATCGACCAGGCGCCCCGGATCTTCAATATTGAGCGCGATGGTCTGCAGTTCGTCAGAGAGGGTAGGCGAGGTGGTGACGATCTGCTGGAATTGGGCAATGACATTCCTCTGCAGCGCCTCCAATTCGGCGCTCTTGCCCGGATCCACTTCCGGCAAATGATCGACCGCGGCCATCATGAATGGCTCGAGTTGAGCAAATTCGCCCAATCGGACGCGCTCAGTGCCCTCGGTAAAGACGAAAAGGCTTTGGTTGGGCATTTTGACGACTTTGTGCACCGTCGCCAGAGTGCCTACGGAATACAAGTCGCTGGGTTGCGGACTATCCATGCGCTCGTCACGTTGCGCGACGACCACAATGGTTTTTTGCTCTCCCAGAGACTGAATGAGTTGAATCGAGCTCTCCCGGCCAACGGTAAGCGGCAAAACGGCATGGGGAAACAGAACGGTGCTGCGAACGGGCAGAATGGGCAACACCCTGCCCTGAGAGCCACCGTGCTCCCGCCGAGCGGGATCGCTGGGATTGATGATGCTTAAGAAATCGCTCGCCATGAGTATCCTTCTATCAGATTATCGACTATAAGATGCCGCAGATTCCTATAAAGTCGCAAAACGCCCGCTGCTGCCCCTTGGATGCCGAATTCGACTCACTTCGACTCTCTTTGTCCACCCCGGGACGGCTTTTCCCCGCTTGTTCTACTTCATCGGTCCTGTTGGCCGTGTAATGACTTCTGCCCGATCGTACCGCCCCCTCAGGGGAGCGGCTGAGCTGCTGGATAATGCCCTAACTCCTTGACCAGAATGCACTTCTGGCGGAGTTCGTGGAGAGGGGCGCTGGTCGCGGCCGGATCAGCGACCTGGTAGTCGACGTAGAAGACGTATTCCCAGGGCTGGCCCTGTACCGGACGCGATTCTATCTTGCATAGATTCGTGTTGTGCTCGGCGAATACCTGGAGCGCCGCCACCAGGGTTCCCGGGCGGTTGGCGACAGTAAAGGCAATGCTGACTTTGTTGGCCTCGGGTACGGGCTGAACCTTAGCACGGGTCCGAAGCAGGAAAAAACGGGTGTAGTTGGCCGGGTTGTCTTCGATGCCGGCAGCCAGCACCTCTCCGCCGTAGGCCAGGGCAGCCTGCTCGCTGGCGATGGCGCCGGTCTCTTTCGCGCCCAGGCCGATTATGTGCTTCACGCTGCCCGCAGTGTCGTAGAACGGGGTGGGCGTCATCCTCGAATGCCGGTCGAAAAATCTCCGGCATTGGGCCAGCGCGATAGGGTGGGAGAGCACCTGGCGAAGATCCTCGACCTTACTTCCCGGCACGCCAATGAGATTGTGACGGATGCGCAGCAGGGATTCCCGTTCAATTTGTACGTCGGATTGAAAGAGAAGGTCGAAGTGTTCGACCACGGAACCGGCGAGAGAGTTTTCGATGGGGATGACTGCGGCGCCCACCTCGGCGTTGTGCAGTCGTTTGAAAACCTCTGCGGAGAATGCACAGGGAACAATGGTTGCCTGCGGTTCCAACTTAAGTGCGGCTTCGTGGCTAAAAGATCCGAGCTCTCCCTGAATGGCGATCCGCATCTCCGCCCCGATTACTTAATTTTGATCATACGGCAACCCACTTGAGTGGGGGCGCACCAAAGTACAAGCGTATCAAGACTTTTGTAAGGAGAAACACAACGATGCTTTGGACAATTTTTCTGGTGTTGCTTGTACTTTGGCTGGTCGGCTTTATCGGATTCCACGTGGTTGCGTGGTACATCCATATCCTACTGATCATTGCCCTGGTGGTGTCTAGTCATCCAGCTTGTTGGCGGCAGACGAGCGATTTGAAGTGGGCTTCCTTTTTCTGTCCCGGCAGGTATGCCGGGACGATTGAGGAAGCATCACAGTCAATTAGGTGCCTGTGCCATTGCAGGCAAGGAGACGACGATGAATAAAGATCAAGTAACCGGCAAAGTGGAGCAGGCAGCAGGGCGCGTGAAGCAGAGCGTCGGTGAGACCTTGGGCAACCAGAAATTGGCCAATCAAGGCGTGACCGACCAGGTAAAAGGCGCTGCTAAAGAGACCTGGGGCAATGCCAAGGATGCAGCCTCGGTCACTGCGGATCGTCATCACAAGGAAGCGGAGCGCAGAGCAGATAACGCGAGGGCCGGCGTCCGGGCAAAGGTGGACGAGGTACACGATAGCGTCAACGAGCGGATCGACGCTCACAAGGCGAACGAACGCGAGAAAGCCAAGACAGCGTAATCTTACGTTGCTGCAGGATCAAACGCACCTGGATCCCAATCCGGGTGCGTTTTCCATTTAATGACGCAACAGGAGCGCGGCGGCGATGAAAAAGAAGAAGACCATGGAGATGATCCCATTCAGGGTAAAGAAGGCCGCGTTCAAGCGCCGCAAATCGGTGGGAGAAATAATGAGGTGCTCGTAAAGCAGCAGGATAGCGACTGCCGCCACCCCCACCCATGCAATGGCATTGAGTGCGAATAATTGCAGCAGCCAACAAAGCAGGGCCAGCATGGCCAAATGCATCAAGCGGGCAATCCAAAATGCGGTCGCAATTCCCCAGGTTCCCGGGATGCTCTTCAAGCCCGTCTCCCGGTCGTGCGCCATATCCTGGCAGGCGTAGAGCACGTCGAATCCTCCCACCCAGAAAAGAACTGCTGCGGTGAGCACCACGATGCGGGGATCCAGCGATCCGCGGATGGCGATCCAGGCAGCGGCGGGAGCTATTCCCAGCGCCAGGCCGAGCACCAGGTGAGACCAGCGGGTGAACCGCTTGGTGTAGGAGTAAAGCAGAAGCACCGCGAGGGCTACGGGCGAGAGAAATAGGGTTTCCCGGTTCAGCTGGGCGGCGGCCAAAATAAAGGCCAGCGACATCACCACGGTGAAGCCGGCGACAAAGCGGCGGCTCAGTGTTCCGGCCGGAATGGCGCGCCCGGCAGTGCGGGGATTGGCAGCATCCAGGCGGGCATCGGCCCAGCGATTGAAGGCCATGGCCGCCGACCGCGCAGTGACCATGCAAACGACAATCCAGAAAACCTTGCGCCCTTCCGGCCACCCGGCGGCGGCGAGCATCGCGCCGGCGAGCGCAAAGGGGAGGGCAAAAATGGAATGCTCCCACTTGATCATTTCCAGAGTGGTGCCTACATTACGCAGCAAAGCCATGTATTCAGTGTACTGGGGCGCGAATCGATGACAAGAAAGGTGGGTCGAGTGCCATGGTATCCCACTCAAGCCAAAGTACGGCTTGAGTGGGATACCACGCACTCGACGCGCCTTTTTTGATTTCCAATTCGCGAACGCGCAACCAAGAAACTACTGCTCGTTCGATCCGTTGGCTATCTGAAGGTTGTTGGTCACCTTAAAGACACCAGGCACGCTGTTGGCGCGGATGCCCGCAACGTCTTTGTCCGCCTTGTTAAGCACCACGCCGTTCAAGGTAACGTTGCCATTCACGACCGTGATGCGGATGGGCTGCGCCGGGTCAATGGCGTACTTGTTCAGGCTGGGATATCCGTAAATGGCCCGATAGACTGCGAACCGCGTTTGATTATCCATAGGCGAGAGAGGATCGACCTGAATGTTGTCGATAACATCCTGCACGCCGGGAAAATGGCTGGCTAAAGAAACCGCGGAGTCAGCGGCCACCGGCCCCAACGCATTGCCGGCCAGAGTGACCACACCATTCTGCACATTGACGCTGATGGCGTTAAATGCATTCCCGTAGCCCACGCGGTCGTACTGCAGCTTCTTCACGATTGCCTGCTGCAGCTGCGCGTCTGAAACTTCGCCCGCGCCTGCAACCATCAGCTTGTTGCGAACCGCAACCACATTCTTAACCCGGTGCGTGGTCTTGTCGATCTCTTCCTTGGTTGCATAATCCTTGACCGTGCCTTCCAGGTCGACGATTCCGTTCTTAACCGTTATCTGGATATCTTTATATTTTTTGAACTTGTTCTGCAGCTCCGCCTGAATGTTGTTATCGCTTTGCGCGCTCTGCCCTACCGCATACGATGCCCGGGGAAGCAAAACCTGAGAACCCAGGACCAGAACACCTGCCAGCGCCAAAGTTAAACCACGGAATGCCTTTTTCATTTCTTTCTCCTCTTTGCCGGCTTGCGATTGCCCTGGGATCCATCTGTTTACTACGAGCGCCGGACGCCGTCAACGATAGCGTTTGCGAATTCTGAGCACCATGCTGAAGACTCCCGCCTCGTCGCGCACGGCCAAGATAGAAAGGCTTTGCGAGATATCCACCTGAGCCTGAATGAGCTGCTGCGCGGTGGCGTTGACGTTGGTTGCGTAAGTGACCTGGACATTGCGCGTGAGATTCTGCTGCACCGTAATTCGCGCGCTTGAGCTGCCGAGAGTTCCTACATAAGTGGGATCGATCTTGACGCTGCCCCCGCCGAAGAGCTTTTGTACGCGGCTGTCGACGGCTGCAGTGAGGGCGCCTCCCAGCAGCGCATTGGTGGTCGAATTCGCACCCACCGATTGCTCCTGCTGTGAATACAGAGCCTGTTCTTCCTGCGTGCGGCCCAGCGCCAGCAGGGAAATGACGTCGGCCTGGGGCAGCGGAGGCTCAGAACGGAAGGTCGGTGTGAGCTGGTTGATGTTGCCGTGCAGACCGATGGTCACATCGTATTCCTCCACCCGGGTGGTGGCATCGATGTCGATGAAGGGCTCGATTTTCACCGGATTGGTGAAAAAGATTTCGCCGCGCTGCAAACGGTAGGTCGTTCCCGCAAAATTGGCGGTGCCATCGGTGACGTTGATGCGGCCGAGAAGCGCAGGCTGGGCGACCGTTCCACGGATGCGCAGGTCGACGCTACCCGCCAACTGCGCATAGGAATTTTGAAAATCGAGCTGCGGCGCAGAAAAGATGTGAACATCCAACCGTACATGGCTGGAGGGCGCGGTGGGATCCGGCGGCACGCTAGCCCCCTGAGTCCCGGCAAAGCTGGCAAAGTCCACGTTGCGGCCGATGATGAAGCGCGTGATCTGTACATTGCCGCTCAGCAGCATGTTGGTCGGTGAGCCCTGCAGGTGCATGGTGGTATCGGCAGTGGCGCTGATGCCCAGGTAGCGAACCCGGATATCTTTCCCGGCCGCGGTAAAGTCTCCATAAAGGCCCTGCTGGTAGGCTAGGAAACCGCCGAACTTGAGCTGGCCGCCGCCGGTTGTGCCCACCAGGTCCCGCACCTGGAGACGATTCTGGTCGAAGATCAGATTGCCGTTCAGTTTGCTGATGCCGTTGGGCAGGTCTTTGAGCGCCAGGGCAACGTCGTTAAGATGGACCCGTCCGGAGAACGACGGTTGGGTGAGCGTTCCACCGGCATCGAGGTTGAAATCCAGGTGGCCGGAGGAAGTAATGTCGGGATCGAAGGTCTGTGCCAGCGTCATGTTGACGGCGCCGTTTCCGGTAATTGCCAACTCCTGGTCGCCCATCAGAGCGGCAGTGCCGGTAACCGACACATTGGTATCCGGGCCGGTGATATGCGCCTGGGTGAGGTGAAGAATCCCGTCATGCAACGACGCTCGCAGCGGCCCCGATGCCTGCAGCGCAATGCCCTGCAGGTTGACAGAGAACTGATTGATCTCCGCATCCCCGCTGAACTGCCTGGGCTCGCGTAGTGGACCAGCCATGTTGATGGTGCCCCCAATCGACGAGTTCCCGGTAACACTCTGCACATGAAAGGCGCGCAGAAAGGGAGCGATGTTGAGGTTGCTCAACAGTACATTGGCCTGGGTTTCAAAGTTGCCATGCAGGACGGTCTGGCCTTTGACCTGTAACCCCGCCGCGGTCAGGCTGTTCTGGGCGGTGAAATATGCCGTGCTTCCCTGGGTGTGCGCGACTACTTCCAGGGAGCCGGCGGACTGGCCTCCCAGCACCAGGTTGCGCAGATGAACCCCGGCCAGAATGGATGGGGCATCAAAGGTTCCTGACGCGTGGGCATCAAACTTCAATGCACCGGCGACTAAGAACCTTGGATCCTTGGGCTGAGGGAAGTGAGCAAGTTCAAAATTGCTCCCATCCAGATTGCCCAGAAAGTTTTTGGTCTTCAGGTTGTAGGTTCCATTGCCGACGACCGTGCCGCCATCCTGGAGCAACGTGAGTCTGGTCAGGTTGATGTCTTGCCCGGAAAAGCCAAGGGTGGCAGCCAGACTGTGATAGGGCTGGCCCGCGATGGCCCCGCCGGCAACGGTAAGATTGGCTCCCCCGTTCAGATCGCCCAGCGTTCCTCCGGCATGAGCCTGGAGATTGAGAGTGCCGGTCATTGACCGATCCGGGGGCAGATCCTGGCCGGCCATGGCGAGCAAGTCGGTCAGCGACGCTTTCTCCACTTGGGCGGTAGCGGTGAGCGGCGATTCCTCATCGAAATCCTGGCGTCGCCGGTTGATGCGATGAGCCTGTATTTGACCGGAGGCGTGAATCACCGTCGTCCCTCGGGTAAGCACGGCATGGTCCACGGAGATGAGGCTGGAGGAGTAGCCACCGGTGGCATCGAGATGGTCCCAGTCAAGGGTGGCAACGTCGGCCGCGGGCAGCGCAACCGGTCCGACGGAAGGCTTTGGCGTGCCGGCAACAACAGCAGCCGGGAGAGCGAATACCGTGGCGAACCTGGTGGCGATCAGGTGGCCATGAAATGCGGGATCGTCCAGAGAGCCATCGCCTATGCCGTCAAAGGTCGCCTCTCCATGCAGCCGGACAGGAACGCCAGAGATGCCCTTCTTGTCGCCGATGCCCAGGTCCAGAACCTTGAGCACACGATCAAACTCCACCAGATTGCGAGTGGTGAGATGAACCGCCAGGTTAGAAGGCTCATTCAGCGGGTACACGCCCAGAGAGCCGCTGGTGATTAGGGTGGTCGCCAGACTATGCGCCTCCAACTGATTGATCTGGACCCTGCCTCCGCGCTGGAAGTACTTAGCATCCACAGTGCCGCTGAGCGGAACCTGGCCCGCGGGAACCGACTGCGGAGCACTCATGACAAGCTTCGCTGCTACCGTGAGGTCATCGGGGGAGCCCGTCCAATCCACGTTGACCGGGCCTTCGCCCAAGGTATCAAAGCCATAATCCCGATATCCGGGGTCGGCGACGGTCAGCAACACGGTGCTCAGGCGCACGCCGTGCACCCGGGCGTGAATGCCCATGACCTGCCGCTTGGGGGATGACGGCGGCAGGTTGTCGGGCGAACTCCAGTTGAGGTAGCGAATGTCGGCATTGACGATCCCACCCTCACGGGGGCGGGCGACCAGGCCCGGGAGTGAGATCTCCTCCGGGGTGATGTGCAGGCGAGTGGTGGCGTTGAGCCCGTCAATCCTCTGCACGTAAGGGACGGCGTAGCTGAGGTTGATCAGCTTCGCCGTGCCATCCACCACATATTGACTGGCCCCGCTTCCCTGCCCCGTAAGGGCAAGCTCCATGCTCCCGCTCCGCAGGCCGTCGACCGCGCCCAGCGCCGTCACCTCCGCCAGCTCCACGGTTCCGCCCGCGGAGAGCTTCCACTGCGGGTTGGCGTAGTGGATGAGGGTGCCGGAACCCTGGAGACTGGTTTTTCCAGTAGTAAAGTGGAGCGACTTGAGATCGACCGCGTCGCGGGCCGCTTCCACGCTCAGATCGAGTTTGCTGTGGATGACTGCGGCCTTGCCCTGTTGGGCGCTGAGATCGGAGCAGGTGATTTGGCCAAGGTAGTGGCCGCTGACCGGCGCGTAAGTGATTACCACGCCCAGATCGTTGGCGGTCAGCTGGAAGGGAATGGCGCGCTGATTGACCAAGGCCATCCCGTCGTGGACCTCTACCCGGTTGGCTTGCAGATCGAAGATCGTATTGGCCGCCTGCTCGCCGCTGCTTTCCTTCGCCTTAGGCGTGGGCTGGTTGGTACTGCCGTCGGGATAGATGATGAGATGAACGGAAGGGTGATCGACCTCAAGAAAATCGAGACCAAGCCTGGCCTCCACGAAGGAGAGGATCTTGGCCCGCGCGTAGAGCCGGTCCACATGGGCATAGGGCAGTTCACCCGGGCCCTCCAGGCCGTGAATCGTCAAGTCATCCACTTCCACGGCGAGATGGCGCAGGCTCCAGTGCAAAGACCGCAGTTCCACCCGGCCGCCGGTGGCGTCCTGGAGGACGTTGATGACCCTTTGCCGGACGAGGTTGGAAAAGTGCGGAGTGGAAGCGTAGAAGAGCAAGCCGCCGATAACCAGAAGCAGGAGCAGCAGCAAAGCGCCACCAACTCTCCAGAAGTATCCCCAGACGCTGATGCGGCCTGGCAGGCCAGGGGGGTGGGGGTAGGCGGCAGACTGCTCATGGCTGCCCTCCGGAAGCGGAATCCTCGTCCCCGGAGCCGGTGGTTCCCACCCGCCCGTAGGCGGGATCGAGGATGCTGACGCTGCCTTCACTCTTGAGGCTCTGTAACCATTCCAACAGCAGCGAGCTAACCCGCTGTTGCAACAGGACCTCTTCGATCCGGCTGGAGACGTCCGCCAGTGCGGGAGGCTTGATCCCCTTGTTATGCAACTGGGGAATCAGGGTCTTGTTGTAGTAGTCGGCAATTTCGGCCGGGGTAATGCGAACACCGGAACCGAAGCGCGACTGAATAAACGAAAGAATCAGGATGCGTTGTCTCCAGTGCGCCTCGACTTCCTTCTCCGTCAGGCCGTGCGCCTGGAGAAAGTTCTGCCAGCCGGCGTCTGTTTCGCAGTGGTAACGGGCGCATTCGGGAATAACAGCGCGCAATTGGGTGATGCGCTGTTGCAACTCGTCCGGAGTGGGAGGAGTAACCGTCTGTCCGGTCTCCATTTGTTGCAGGATAAGATCGCGATCGATGAGACGCTGCAGAGCTCGTTGGGGCGTGTTGCGTGCGCTATCGATGCCGAACGGCTGCAAAACAGCGTAGCTCATTTCTTCCGTCACATCGCTCTGCAGGATAACGCTGCCGTTGATGACCGCGACTACGTGATCGAGGACCACCGCCCCCTTGGGCATTGGCGGGGGTGGTATGGGGGTGACGGCGGGCGCTACGGGGGCAGCCGCCGCTGCGGCGGTGTTTTGCTGGGCCGCCGCCGCTGGGCCCATCAACACCCATGGCATGAGGAAAGCCGCCATCAAATTTCCGGCCATCGCGATCTGCTTCGGTCTCATCATCAGAAGCTCTGCCCGATGCTGAAGAAAAAGTTGAAGTGCCCAGCCTGGCCGACGTGCGGGTTGGGAGCCGAGTTTGCCGTGGTGTAGTCGTAAATAACAGGGTAGATAGGCGGATTGAGGTTGTAGCTGAAGTCGCCGCGCACCGGCCCAATGGGCGTGTGATAGCGGAGACCTAGCCCCACGGCATGGGAAAAGTCGTTGAAATCGCAGGTATCGGGTGTGTTGTACGTGGTGTAGGGCACGGAAACATTGCGGCAGGTCCAGCTATGTGGCTGCTTGTTGCGCAGGGCCGCGGGCCAGACCTGGGAAGACGTCTCAAACGTGTTGCCCATGTCGTGGAAGAGAACAAAACTAAGGTCGGTACCCACCCAACGCAAGTCCGGCGCCGGCATGCGGAGCTCCAGGGTGTTTACAAAGACACCGTAGCCGCCAACCGGATATCCGGTCTGGGGATCGCGCGGTCCGGCGGCATTGATAGGAAAGCCGCGATGCGAAGTCGCGCCGCCGGCATAGAGCCGCTCAGGTAGCGGAATCAGCTGCGCATCACCGTTGCCATAGGAACGTTCCTGCCCGTAGCGGGTCTGGCGCGCTATCACCCAATGCTCCCGGCCAATATCGTAGTACGTGGCGTTGCTCACGTCGACGCGGGCAAAGTTGGCCTGCGAGCCGAATACGCCGGCGGACAGAAACACTTCCCCGGTGTTGAAGGTGCCATGGTGGGCATCGAGCGGGACGTCGCGGGTATCGCGAATAAACGTGATTCCCGGCCCCCCCACCCGCACCGGTTGCGCGAGCAAGGGGATCTCCGACAGGCTGACTTGCAGGGTGTTGGAATTCACAACCACCCGGCGGTAGGAAAAGGAATAGATCAGGGTGGTGGGCTTACTGAAGCGCTGCGAAACGCGAAGTGCCCCGGAAAGAATCGCGGCCTTGTAGGTGCTGATCACCGCGCTGTTGTTATAGCCGCCGGAGAGGCTCAGATTCAGAGAGGGCTTGTTCAGAACGTGCGGATCCTGATAACTAACCACGGCGATCTGCTCCAGCGATCCGTAGTTGGTACGCAAAGTAATGGACTGATCAGTGCCCCCCAGGTTGGTGCGGCTGATATTAAATAGAACGCGTTCACTGGCCCCGGTCACGCCGTTGGGATTGCATTTGTAGGTGTTGGAGATCCCCAGCAGTATCTGGTCCGCCAGCGAGAGACAACCCGCGTCGGGCTGCCCCGTCTGCACTTCAAAACCGAAGCCATAGCTGATATCCCAGCGTTTGGCCTCGGTCAGATTCAACAGAACGTTCTTATAACTCTCGGCGCCGTTTGGATTCTGGATGGCGGTATCGACCTCGTTGAACAGGGCAAGATCATAGAGCTTGCGCTGCATTTCCAGCAGGGCCGTCTCATTGAGCGCGTCGCCCGGATGCAGCAGGATCCGCTGATCCACCAGCGACGGCTTGGTCCGGACCAAGCCGGAGACAACTACCTTGCGCACGAAGAATTGCCTGCCAGGCACTACCTTCATGGTCAAATCAACCCCGTCGGGGTGGTCTGGTTCGCTCTGCTGGAACAGGCTTACCTGGGCGTTGTCATAGCCCTTGCTCAGGTAGTAGGTCTGGACCAGGTCGCGGTCGTCATTGATGTTAACGGCCGAGTACGGTTGCCCTACCTGGGCATTCAAGGAAGGGCGAAAATCATTCAATTGCTCTGCAGTAGCGCCTTCAATGTCATATTTGGCGATGCGGTGCTGGGTTCCTTCGTCGATGGCGTAGGTGATCTTGAAGTGGGAGATCTTACTGGCTTTCCCTGTCTCTTTGTCGCTGTCCACATACTTCGGAGTGACTGTAACCGCGCTGAAGCCGTTGCTCTGGTAGAGCGCTTTGATGCTGGAGACATCCTGATTAACCAGTTGCTGGCTGAACGCACCATAACGGTTCAATAGACTAGCGGGCCGCACATTCAGGCGCTGAAGAATCAGCGGCGTCCCGAAATACTTGTTGCCGGTGACGTTGACCGAGTCGACCACGTGCCGCTTACCCAGCTCGACGCTGTAGAGCGCGGTCAGATGCTGGGCATCGGATTGCACCGGCTGGTGGGAGACCTTTACATCGAAGTAGCCCTGGCCCTCGAAGTAGTTGCGCAGATTCTGGGCGCCTTCGGTGAGCAGGTCCTGGTCCACCGTACCCTCCTCGTAGACGGGCACCAGTTTCTCCATGCGGCTGCTGGCTGATTTTCGCGCCTTCGACCTTCACTAATACCAGCGGTCCCTGGTGGGCAAGAAAGGTATAGTTCAAGCGATTCACGGGAGCCACGTACTCTTTCGAAGTAAGGCTTACGGTGGCTGCCAGCCGCTCCCGCTGGTTGTAGTGCTTGCGCAGTTTGCCGAGTGCGCGGCTGACCGTGTTGCGATTGACCTTGGAATTTCGCTTGAGTTTGCCCTGCTTGCGGAACTGGGCTTCGGTAAGGCCGCTGTCGCCGGTCAACTCCACATCGCCCACGCGAGCCGCGATTGCCGGGAAATACCTCGAAATTGAGGTCTACCAGCGAGTTCGCCCGGTCGATGACCGTGGTCCGTCGCGATCTGTCCCCGGTAATAGCCATTATTCTGGAGTGCGGTGCTGACCTCCGGCTCCGCCAGCGCCGCCTTGCTCTCAGAATAGGCGGTTCCTGCCTGAAGCTGGGTGGCGCTCTGCAGCACGGCAGCGAGGCGATCGTCTTTCACCCCGTCCACGTTGACGCGGCCCACAAAGAGGCGTGGGGTGCCGGTGAAGATGATGGACACGTCGTTGCCTGCGCGCACCCCGGCCACTTCAATGGTTTCGTAGAGACCGGTGGCGTAGAGACTGCGCAGACTAGCGCGCACCTTGGCCGGGTCCAGGGGAGCACCCGGCCTGCTGGGCAAGGTGAGCCGGCAGCGGTGTCAGCAGAGACTCGTTCACCCCCTCAAAGGTAATGCTCACTACCTGCAAACCGGCCCAGTCCAGCAACAGGCCCTGGCGGGAATCCGGCGGCGCGACGGGAACGGCATGGCGGTTTGGCCGCGGCTGCCTGGGCGCTGCACGGTGGGGAGGAAGCTGCCGCCAGCCCCAGCACCAGCGAAGCGTACAGCCCTAGAGCAGAAAGCCGACAAGGGACTTGACCTATACGGCTGGTTTTTTAACGAAAAAGGGGTAGGAGGGAGCGGCTTCGTATATCGCTATCCACTTTTTGCAGTCGGCGCATGGATGGAAGCAATGGGGTCAAAGCCAACAAAGATCCTCTCAAGTAGGCATCGCGCACGTCCATCGACCACTGTACGTGGTACATCCACGGCAGGGAATGGCCGCCGCAGCGCTGGCTCTCTCCGAATCTCTATACTAAGACGTGGTCATGAGGTACGGGAGAGCGCTGTGGGACTGATTGAGGAGCGTTACTCGCGCCAGGTGCTCTATCCCGGGATTGGGGAGCGGGGCCAGAGGCAATTGGGCGTCAGCCATGTGGCGGTGGTGGGCTGCGGAGCCACCGGGGCGGCCGCGGCGGCTCTGTTGGCGCGTGCCGGCGTGGGTACCCTGACCCTGGTCGACCGCGACTTCGTGGAGGAGAGCAATCTACAGCGGCAAGTCCTTTTCGACGAGGCGGATGCCCGGGAAGCGCTGCCCAAGGCGGAAGCCGCCCGGCGCAAAATTGCTCAATTTAACAGCCGTATTGAGGTTCAGGCGCATGTGGCGGATCTGGTGCCGTCCAATATTCACGCCCTGCTCGGCCAGGCGGCGATTGTGCTCGACGCCACGGATAACTTCGAGACCCGCTACCTGCTGAACGACTACGCTGTCGAGCAGCGCCGCCCGTGGATTTATGCAGCCGCCGTCGGAGCGTATGCGGCCACCATGAATATTCTGCCGGAGGAGACCGCCTGCCTGGCCTGCCTGTTTCCCAAGCCGCCCGCGGGTATGGTGGCCACCTGCGACACTGCCGGCATTCTTAACACGGCTGTTAACTTCGCCGCCTCGGTCGAGGTCACCGAGACGCTGAAGTTCCTCGTGGGGGCGCGGGACAAAATGCGCCGTACCCTGCTGGGCCGCGACCTGTGGACCAATGACCAGGCCGAGATCAACGCCAGCACCCCCCGGGCGCGATGCTCCGTCTGCCAGCTGCGGGAGTTTACCCATCTACGGGGAGAAGACCGCCCCCAGATCACGCTTTGTGGACGGAACTCGGTGCAGATCCATGAACACCACCGCCCCATTGATTTTGCCGAGATGCAGCGCCGCCTGGAGCCGCACGGCAAGGTCAACTTTAACCGGCTTTTGTTGCGTTTCGAGCGCGGGGAGTACACGGTCACGGTGTTTGCGGACGGGCGGGCGCTGGTGCAGGGTACGACCGACGTGACTGTCGCCCGCAGCCTCTATGCGCGCTTCATCGGCAGCTAGGTCTGCCGTTGGTTCCCTGACAGAGGCAGGGAACTAACCTGGGGAGGCGGCGGTTCTCTGCCGACGAGAATCGCTGGATGCTGGTGCTGATTCCGCATGGCAAGCAACTTCTGAGCGGCATTCTGCTTCCCAGTGCAAGGACCCCATTTATTCAATATGAGCGTGTTCCATGCTGAAAGCGAACAGCCGCCCGCAAACGTGGGATAGCACCAGTCGAACTTCTCTTTTAGAGGTACCAATGTCTATACCTAGTAAGGATTTGGCGACCACGCCCGGGCCCACATCGCCGGCTAAGGGACCCAACCAGCATTTGCGCCGTAATCCCCCCATCGAAGGGGAAGCGGACGCCATCCAGAAAGCACAGTCCGGCGACCCAGCATCTTTCGAGATGCTGTACGCCCTGCACAAGCGGCGAGTGTATTCGCTTTGCCTTCGCATGGTGGGCAACGTGGCCGAGGCCGAGGATCTGACCCAGGAGGCCTTTCTTCAGCTCTATCGCAAGATTGCCACTTTTCGTGGGGACTCGGCGTTTTCCACCTGGCTTCACCGGCTGGCGGTCAATGTTGTGCTCATGCACCTGCGCAAGAAGGGCTTGCCCCAGGTGTCACTGGAAGAAACCCTCGAACCTTCGCAGGAAGATGGCCCACGCAAGGACATTGGAGCTCGCGATCTGACGCTCTCCGGTTCGGTGGATCGCGTGACCCTGGAACGAGCGATCGAAAACCTGCCTCCCGGCTACCGGTTGGTTTTCGTGTTGCACGATGTAGAAGGTTATGAACACAATGAAATCGCAGGGATGCTGGAATGCTCCATCGGTAATAGCAAATCGCAGCTTCATAAGGCGCGGATGAAGCTGCGTGACCTTCTGAAGTCGGGCCAGAGGAAAGAGGCTGTTTTATGAGCAATGTCCGGAAAGCAGCGAACGGAACCTCCGTCGATTGCGCCGTTTTTCAGGACCAGTTGCCCAGCTTGTTCGAGTCGGGCGAAGATCTGAATACGCAAGCGCACCTGAAGACCTGCGAGAATTGCAGCGCGCTGGTGCGTGATCTTGAGTACATTGCGCAACAAGCCAAGTTGCTGCTGCCGATCCACGATCCCAGCCCGGAAGTCTGGGAAAACATCCAGGTAGCGCTCAAAAAGGAACCCTCGCGCAAGTAGAACCTTTGCTCTGTCGGGCGAATTGTTGCCAACCGCTATAATCCGCAGATGCTATGAGCAAGCAGGCGCAGCAAGGGACGGCACCCGAACCGGGGGCGCGACAACAGTTATCCCGGTTAATTCTGACCGGTTTCATGGGCGCCGGTAAGTCCACCGTGGGCGCGATCCTGGCCCGGCAAATGGGTTGGCGATTCATTGATCTGGACGACGTGATTGAAGCCTCCAGCCAGCGCACGATCGCGGAGATCTTTCGCGATTACGGCGAAGCGGATTTTCGCCGCCGGGAACGGGAAGCGGTGGAGCAGCTAAGCAGCCAGGAGCAGATCGTGCTAGCGCTCGGCGGTGGAGCGGTTGAGGACGAATCCATCCGCGCGCTGTTGGTCCATCCACCCGGTAACTGCCTGGTATTCCTGGAAGCTCCACTGCCTGAACTACTGGCTCGCTGCACCGTGGGAGCGAAGGTACGCCCGTTGCTGGCTGCGCCGGACGCTTTGGCAGCCCGTCACACCCGCCGCCTGCCGTATTACCGCACAGCACACGTCACCGTGGCCACCAACGGGCTGGCGCCGCAAGCAGTGGCCGATCGGGTGCTCGAGCACGTATCCCTCCTGTGGCTGGTGAACGCGGGAAAGAGGTAGGGCGCATGGCAAGTCCTGAAGTGGCCGTGGAAGTAGTGACCCCAACCACCGTCCAGACGGCACGGATGCGCTCCGCGCGGGGAAACATTGTCTTCGCCTTTGCCATCGTTTTGGTCCTGGCCCTGGCCTACCTGATGCGCGAGATTCTGTTGCTGCTCTACGTCAGCGTTCTCTTCGCGGTGGTGCTCAGCCCGGTAATCCATGGCATTATGCGGCTCCGCATCGGGAGATGGCATCCCGGCAAGGGGTTGGCCATCCTTCTCCTGATGGTGAGCGTGGGGGCCGCTGCCACCCTCTTTTTCGCCTTTGCCCTGCCCCCGGTCTTGCATGACGTGCAATCCTTAATCAGCGAATTGCCGACGCGCGGGCCGCAGCTGCTGGATGAGCTGCACCGATTTCCGCTTGCGGCCCATGCCAATTTCTCCGGCATAACCGCCCGGCTGCAGGGATTTGCCTCCAACTTCGCGGAATATCTTTTTCTCTCCATCAGCGCCTGGGCCAGCAAGCTGGCCGATGTGGGAGCGGTAATCTTTCTCACCATCTACTTCATGCTGGAGGGGGACGAGGCCTATGACTGGGTGCTTTCGTTCTTCCCCCTATCCTCCCGGGGACGGTTGAATGCCACCCTCTTACGCGCCGACGTGCGCATGGGCAAGTGGCTTCTGGGTCAAGGCGGCCTGATGCTCATCCTGGGCCTGTGCAGCCTGATCGTCTTCGAGCTGCTGCACATCCGTTACGCTTACGCTCTGGCCGTGCTGATGGGGGTCTTAAACATCATTCCCATCGTGGGGGCGATGGTATCCATGGCCCTGGTGCTGCTGGCGGCAGCCACCGATTCCTGGGAGAAGGTGGTGGGGGCGCTGATCTTCTATGCCATCTACGCCCAGGTGGAGACTTCCTTCCTGACACCGCGCATCATGAAGAGCAGCGTAGATCTCGCTCCGTTGGGGGTCCTGGTCGCCCTGCTGATGGGTTCGAAGCTGGCCGGGGTGATTGGGGCCTTGATCGCGGTGCCGACCGCAGTGCTGGTCTCGGTGCTGATCCAGGAGTACCTGGTCCAGCGCGATGAAGCCGTTCCCGCCGCGCACGCATCCTAAGCTACGAAAGCGCGCACCAGCAGCGGCGGTGATCGCTTGCTATCATGAAGGCAGTAGCAGCCCGCAATCCATGCCAAAGAATCAAATCCATCCCGCCCAGCCGCAAATCAGGACTGCGCTTTGACTCCAACAGTCCATGTCGCGACGGGGCTGGCTAGCCCCGCAGTAGACGACGTGCCCGAGCTGGCGGCGGTGGCCACACCCCGGGAAAAGGCGCGGCATTCCTTGGTCGCAGACTACCAGGAGCTGTTCAAGGTCCGGGTAACCGCCATGGCGGTGCTTACGGCATGGGCAGGCTTTTACCTGGGCTCGATGCGCTCGGGCATCACCAGCATGCACTGGGGGCTGGTCCAATCGCTGCTTGGCATTGCGCTGGTATCGTGCGGGGCCAGCGTGATGAACCAGGTCATCGAGCGCAAAATCGACGCCCGCATGGTAAGGACAGCCCAACGCCCGCTAGCCGCCGGCCGCTTCAGCCTGCTGCAGGGCCTGGCCCTGGGCTTGGCGTGCTTCGCCGGCGGGGCGCTGGTGCTGGCGTGGTTTACCAACCCGGTCACGGTGGTGCTTACGCTGCTGACTGGGTTTACCTACGTCGCGGTTTACACCCCGCTCAAGCGCTACACCACGCTGGCTACGTTTATCGGGGCCTTTCCTGGAGCCATGCCTCCCCTGCTGGGCTGGACCGCCGCCCGCGGCGTGATCGAATGGCCGGCTGTAGCTCTGTTCGCCATTCTTTTCGTGTGGCAGTTTCCCCATTTCATGGCCATCGCCTGGCTGTACCGCGAGGACTATGCCAAGGCTGGCATCCGCATGCTGCCGGTGGTGCAGCCGGATGGCTGGTCGACGGTGTGCGAAGCGCTGATTTATGCCGTGCTGATGATCCCGGTGAGCACGGTTCCGTATTATCTGCACGTGACCGGACCGGTTTACCTGGTCGCGGCGGTGCTGCTCGGCCTGGGCTACCTGGCCTATACGATTCGCTTTGCCCGCATCACCCGGGCGGTCACGACGGCCGAGTCACGTGGATACGCCCGTGACCTGTTGCGCGCCAGCGTTATCTATCTGCCGCTGCTGCTCACTGTAATGATGCTCAACGCAACGGGGAGGAGATGAGCCCATGGCGACTTTGAGCCAACATCCCGCGGCGAAGGTTCCGGCCGGTACGGTGCCGGAGCAAATGCCCATCCAGCTTGACCGCCTTTCCCATAACTACGGAGACCGCCTGGCACTCGACAACCTGAGCTTTGCCGTCCAGCCGGCGGAGATCTTCGGGTTGCTGGGTCCCAATGGCAGCGGCAAGACAACCCTTTTCCGCATCCTTTCGACGCTGATGGTGCCCAGTGGCGGGACCGCCAAGATCCAGGGCTTCGATGTCGCCCGGGAACCGAACCAGGCGCGGCAGCAGACCGGTATCGTCTTTCAGGCCAGGAGCCTGGATCTCAAGTTGACGGTAGCCGAGAACCTGAAGCACCAAGGGCACTTGTACGGCCTGAGCGGCGAAACGCTCAAGCGCCGCAGCGAAGAGGTGCTGCGCCGGGTGGGCCTATCCGATCGCACCAAGGAGTTTGTCGAGACCCTTTCCGGGGGCATGCAGCGGCGGGTTGAGCTGGCCAAGGGCCTGATCCATTCCCCGGCGGTGCTGCTGCTGGACGAGCCCTCAACCGGACTCGATCCGGGTGCGCGCCGCGACATGTGGCAGTACCTGCGCTCGCTGCGCGACCAGGAGGGCGTCTCGATCCTGGTGACCACCCACTTGATGGAAGAAGCCGAGCATTGCGACCGGCTGGCGATCCTGAACCAGGGCAACCTGGTCGCGCTGGGTTCCCCGGCGCAGTTGAAATCGGCCATCGGCGGCGACGTGGTGCTGTTCGAAACCGCTAGTCCGGAAGCGGCGCGCTCGCTGGCAGAACGCATGGCTACCCGCTTTGCAGTGCAACCCAGCCTGCTGGGCAGCACCGTACGGCTGGAGCGTCCTGATGGCCATCGCCTGGTGACCGCCGTGGTGGAGGCCTTTCCCGGCGAGATCGACGGTATCTCCGTGGCTCGTCCGTCGCTTGAGGACGTATTCATTCAACGCACGGGTCATCGCTTCTGGGAAGATGCCCCCGCCCTCGAACGGGAGAAGGAGGCCTGATGGCAACCCTAGCCGCAACCGCCCCGCGCGCGCGCCAAACCGTGTCCCCCGGCATCTGGCTGCCGGCCTATTCCCTGTGGCTGCGCGAGCTGGTGCGTTTCTATCGCCAGAAGGCGCGAGTCGCGGGCGTAATCGCCTCGCCGCTGATCTTCTGGGTGGTGCTGGGCGCGGGCTTCGCCCACAGCTTCCGGACCGGCGATGGTGGTGGAAGCTCAGCCCACTACCTGGGCTATTTTTTCCCTGGTTCGGTAGCCATGATCGTGCTCTTTACCGCCATTTTCAGCATGATGTCGCTGATCCAGGACCGCAACGAGGGTTTTCTGTTGTCGGTGCTGGCGGCCCCGGTCAGCCGCTCGTCCATTGTTCTGGGCAAAGTGCTGGGCGGCGCGACGCTGGCGGCGGTGCAAGGGATCATCTTCCTCGTCTTCGGGCCTCTGGTGGGAGTGCGCATGACCCCGTCCGCGATCGGCTTGAGCATGCTGGTGATCGTGATGATCAGCTTTGAGCTGACCGCGCTGGGCTTTGCCATCGCGTGGCCGATGGATTCGACCCAGGCTTTTCACGCTGTCGTGAACATACTGCTGATACCCCTGTGGCTGCTTTCTGGCGCGCTCTTTCCGCTGAGCGGGGCTGCCGGCTGGATGCGCTTCTGCATGATGCTCAATCCTCTTACGTACGGAGTGGAAGCACTGCGCGGCAGCTTGTTTCCCGACGCGCCGACGCAGTTTTCCCTGCCCGTCAACCTGGCCGTGACCGCCGTTTTTTGCCTGCTGACCTTTATCGCGGCCTGGGCGATCGTGAACCGGCGTACCCATCGCCCGTCGGCTTAACCAAGGAGACAAAGATGTTTGTGGCGGAAACCAACCAGCGCCCTTCGGTTGCGCTCCCGTTGGCCTTGATCGTTGCCGTGAGTGCGGCTGCGGTTTGCTTTTTGCTGTGGCTGCTTTACCTGCACCATCCGCTGGATGCTTCGGTGGCCCGGCTGCGCTTTCTCCCGTTGCTCAATGCGGTGCTCAACGGTCTGTGCACTGTGGCTCTGCTTACCGGCTTTTATTTCATTCGCCGGCGGAATATTCCTGCCCATCGCGTGTCGATGGTAGTAGCGTTTGTTTTTTCTTCTCTCTTCCTGGTCAGCTACATCACCAATCATGCGCTGCATGGGGAGACGCACTTTCCTGGCTTTGGCACGGTGAAGACGATCTACATTTCGATTCTGATCAGTCACGTCATACTGTCGGTGGTGGCGCTGCCGATGGTGCTGACTACTTTCTTTTTCTCCCTCAGCGGCCGCTTCCGTCAGCATCGCAAGATCGCGCGCTTTACGCTGCCTATCTGGCTCTATGTCTCCGTGACCGGGGTCGTGGTGTACGCCATGCTCGCTGCATGGCGGTAAGCTAATGCCGGACGACGGCACGCGGCAACTCCTGCAGGCCGGCATCTGGACTTTGCTGGTCGGCGGCTTGGCGGCGCTATTGACGGTGACGGTTTTTGGCGGCATCGGCCAGCACGGTCCGCACACCAACTCCGGCTGGCTCGCGTTATTGCTGGCCATGATGTGCCTGCCCTTCGGCACCATGCTGACGGTGCTGGGAGCGGCCAAGTGGCTACGTAATCGACGCCTGGCAAGGGCCCAGGGCACTCGCAGGATATGACCAGCTCGCGGCCTGGTCCGTAACCAATGACCGGTGCCCCACATCTCGCTCGTTTTTCGCGAGATGTGGGATACCGCTACTCCTTCCCTCTGACTCTCGATTCATCCGGCGCACTTAGCGGTCAACATCGGTGGTATCCCACATCTCGCGAAAAACGAGCGAGATGTGGGGCACCCGTCATTGGTTACGAATTCGGAACTCACTACCAGACCATCGCTTACCCACGATTAAGGTCTTTTCATAATGTCCGCTACAGCAGCGCTGCGGAGTGAGTTCTGCTATGCTTCAGCCTTACCCAAAATAGAAGGAACACCATGCCAAAAAGCGTTAATAAAGTCATTCTCCTGGGCAACGTTGGCAAAGACCCGGAAGTCAAGTTTTTGCCCAGCGGTTTGCCGGTCGCCAACCTGACCCTGGCCACCTCGGATCGTTTCAAAGACAAAGCCGGCGAGTGGCAGGACCGGACCGAGTGGCACAATCTGACCGCTTACCAGCGGGTGGCGGAAATCATTCGCGACTACGTGAAGAAGGGTGCCAAGCTATACGTCGAAGGCCGGATCCAGACCCGCTCGTGGGACGACCAGGCATCGGGACAGAAGAAATACCGCACCGAAATCATCGTCAACGATGTGGTCTTACTGTCAGGCCGCGGCGAGGGAGATAGTGTCGGCGGCAGTCCGCGCTCCAACACCAGCTCGTTCGATCAACGGGCGCCGGTGCACCACGAAGAGTTTGCCGGCACGGAAATCACCGACGATGATATTCCCTTCTGAGCTGGAATTCGGGCGCGCTTGCGGGAAGCATGAGATTTAGCGGGCTCGGAGCGCGCCCCCTCGTTTGGGTCATCCTCCAAAGGTGCCTGGGCTAGACTGGTACAACGGGATCATAGATGGCAACCTCAACGCGTCTCTCGCTGTTGGAGTACATGAAGACGAGCTACCGGCCCGACCGGGAATATGTTGACGGCGAGCTGCGGGAGCGGAACGTGGGGAAGTGGGAGCATGCGCGACTTCAGGCTCTTTTGGCAATCTGGTTTGGGTCTCAGGAAAAGAGCTGGTCGGTCAAGGTCGCCACGGAGCAGAGAGTCCAGGTTTCTCTCACCCGTGTCCGCATTCCTGACATCATGCTCGTGTCGCGAGGGCCTCAACCGGAAGTAATCGTCGAGCCGCCAGTGCTCGTGGTGGAAATCCTGTCGCCAGACGACTCCTACACAGAGACGCAATCTCGCTCCGCAGACTACCTGCGCATGGGCGTTCCGTGCGTTTGGATCATTGATCCGACCTCCCGGACAGGCCGCCAGTGCGTCGGAGACGCCTGGACAGCCGCCGATGTACTTGCGGTTCCCGGAACGGATATTCGGGTGAACCTGTTGCAGCTCTTTGCCGACCTTGATGAAGACTGAGGTTTAAGGAGAAGGTGTCAGCTGGAGCAGCCGCCTGATGGCGCTGATGTCGGGATGGAAAACTCCCGGGCTGGACATTTTCTCGGTTTGCCGCACAATTTCTTTGCCTTCGGGGTCGGCAACGACTTCGAGCGGTGTGCGTCCGCCAAGCGCGGGAACTTTCTGGAAGATCCAATTCTCGAAGTGCCGTTGCACTTCTTCCCGCATCTGCTGGCTGAGTTCGGGCTCGGCAGAAAGCCCTTCAGATCCCACCTCAGAGGCTGACCTGGGCGGGGTTCTTCTCCGCTTCGTTTTCTCCACCATCGCTTCAGGGCGTTGGGTCACCGAGGGTGGTCTCCCAATCCTTGTGCATTCGGTTTCCCTTCTTTAGCCAGGGAATTTCCACGCTGCGCAGCGTACCATCGTCATCCAATTCCGCACCCGCTAACAGCTCTTTTTTGGAAGCCCCCCGCGCCAGCGGCGCTAACGCTTCGAAGGCTGCATGCGCCGGCCCAACACGAAAGGTCAGAGTGTACAAGATGAGCAGGTCCCCGTCGGTGTTGGTCAATCGCGGCGGAATGCGCATCCCGTCCCGGATATCCAGGTATGCGGTGCGAATCTCCATCGGAGGCGCGTGCAACCTTCAGGCAGCAATGCTTATACTTCTTGCCGCTGCCGCAAGGGCAGAAATCGTTGCGGCCTGTCTTCCCGCTTGGATGAAGCGACATTGATCCCAACCTATCGCGAAGCTCCGGGGAAGACAAGGGGCTCCAATGCTGAATGGCTGTGAATTTTCTGGCGTCAGGGGCGAGCCGATTGCTTTTGGCGGACGGCGATGCTTATGCCATTTTCCTCGCACCACTCGCGCAAAGATTTCCCCGAAGGCCTGGCGGCGAAATTTATTCCATTCTTCCCACAGATTGCGATTCCCTATCTGTTCTTTGAATCGGCGAAACGGATGAGCGCCCCGGATCGCGCCAAGAAGCGCGGCGCGCATGTGATCTTGTTTTACCTCCAGGCAAAATTCCTGCATGATGTTCCACTCGTTTACCTCCAATCGATCAGGGAGCGCGAGATACTGGTCTGTGGTTTCGATCAGGACGGCCAATTCGGCTTCTTCCTTTTGCCAATCTGGAAGCAACTCGATCTCCTCCGGTTCCGCTTCACCCAGCTCGAGTGACTCCTCCGAGATCAAAAGCACTTCACCCGTTTCGCGATTGAGGTAGGGAAGCAAGGAATCAGATTGTTCTTCCAGGGCATCGATAAGCTCGTCAAGTGAGACTGATGTTGCCATGCAGCGAACACCTCCCGGCAGCGACTCTCATAAGACGCTCCAGGAAATTACAAGCCCGGCTTTGCCCTCTGTCAACCCTCTCACGGCTGCCCATGCCGGGGACGATCACGGATAAAGCCTTGTTCTGATCCATGCACCGGATTCGCGGGTATACAAAAACCGGTCATGCAGCCGGTCGGCCCCGTGCAACCAAAACTCGATCCGCTCTGCCTGTACGCGGAAACCGCGCCAGTAGGGCGGACGCGGCACTTCTCCGGGATGCTCCTGGGTGAATCTCCGGAAGCGGGTTTCCAGCTCTTCACGGCTGGCGAGCGGCCGGCTTTGCTGCGAGACAGCGGCGCCGATCTGGCTGTTGCGCGACCGGCTGTGGAAGTAGGCGTCCACGTCGGCAGCATCCATCTGCGTCACCGGTCCCTCCACCCTTACCTGCCGCCGAAGGGTCTTCCAGTGGAAACAAAGCGCCGCCTGGGGATTGGCCTCGAGTTCTGTCCCTTTTCTGCTTTCGGCGTTGGTAAAGAAACAGAAGCCGCGCTCGTCCGCGCGTTTCACCAACACCATGCGGACGCTGGGCCGGCCGGCCAAGGTCGAGGTGGCCAGGGCGGCGGCGTTGGGGTCGTTGGGCTCAGTTCGCTCCGCCTCCTGAAACCACAGACGGAAGAGTTCAAGGGGATCACCATACTTCTGAGGGTTGGGGTCGTTCATATTTCGATGGTAGCCTCGATGGTTGTTACCTTGCCCACAAGGATGAGGTGCCATGGTTCTTGATGAAGAACAAGTGCGCGCGGTGCTCCGCTATGAAGAGCTGATCCCGGTGATCCGGCAGGCGCTTATGGATTTCTCCGCCGGCCGGGTGCAACAGCCAGTGCGCGCCATCATCCCGGTCTCATCCTATGGCGGCTGGCTGGGGGTCATGCCGGCCGTGTACGGCACGGTGATGGGGGCCAAGATGGTTACTTTCTATCCGCGCAATGCGGAGCTGCAGAAGCACACCCATATGGCGATGATCCAACTGTTCCGCGCCGACACCGGTGAGCCGCTGGCGAGCATGGACGGGCGATTGATCACGGAGATGCGAACCGCCGCCGTATCCGCGGTGGCGATTGACCATCTTGCGCATCCTCAGGCCAAGGTGCTGGGCATATTGGGCAGCGGGGTGCAGGCTCGCTCGCACTTCCGCGCGCTGGCTGGGATCCGTTCCTTTGAAGAGGTTAGGGTCTGGAGCCGTACGCAGGATCATGCGCGGCAGTTCGCTGCTGAGATCGGCGCACGTGTGACCACAGCGGAAGAGGCGGTCGCGGACGCCGATGTTGTTCTGGCCCTGACCAGTTCACCGCGACCGATTCTCCGCGGAAGCTGGCTGCGCCCGGATGCCTTGGTGTGCGCGATCGGCGCCGCTACTCCGGATCGCCGGGAACTGGACGACGAGACTATGCGCGGCGCGGTGGTGGTCGAGTCCCGCGAGGCTGCCATGCGGGAAGCGGGAGATATTGTTCTCGCACATGCGCAGGTGAGCGCGGAAATTGGCGAGCTGTTGAACGGCGCGCAGCTTGAACAGGGTGACAAGCCAGTGGTCTTCAAATCGGTTGGCATCGCGGTCGAAGATATCGCTGCGGCAAAACTCGTTTACGACAAATTCACTGCATGATAGAGACTTGTCACGTGTTCGAGCACGCCATCGTTCGTCTGCCAGGGATTAATTTTGCCCACGGGCTTACCCCGGTTCACCTGGGAGTTCCGCTGTATGACAAAGTGCTGCAGCAGCATGCACGGTACTGCGAAGCCCTGCAGGAGTGCGGACTGGCACTCACTACGCTGGAAGCGGACCTCGATCATCCCGACTCCACGTTTGTGGAGGACACAGCCGTGCTCACTGCACGCAACGCCGTGCTGACGCGGCCCGGCGCTCGCAGCCGCGAGGGTGAAGTGGCTGCGATGCGGCCCACCCTGCGCAGATTCTTTCCTGCCATGGTGGAGATTGAGGCCCCGGGAACGCTGGACGGCGGTGATATCTGCGAGGCTGACGATTGCTTCTTTCTCGGCCTGTCGCACCGCACCAATGAAGAGGGCGCCCGGCAGCTGGCGGCCCATCTGGCCCGGGAAGGCTATCGCTCTGCCGTGATCGATGTGCGTGGGATGAGCGGCATTCTTCACCTCAAGAGCGGTATCTCTTACGCCGGGGAAAACACCCTGGTGGTGATGGAAGAGATGGCGAGGCTTGAGATGTTCAAGGATTATGAATTGATTCGGGTCACGGAAGAGGAGAGCTATGCCGCCAATTGCGTGCGGGTCAATGAACGGGTGCTGGTGGCGGCTGGGTACCCGCTGCTCACAAAAGAACTGCGAGCCCGTGGATTTCATCCACTGGAGCTCGAGATGTCGGAGTTTCGCAAGATGGACGGCGGGCTCAGTTGTCTTTCTTTGCGGTTTTAGGTGCCGAGGCGGATCCCTTAGAGAGTTGCGTTCGGGAAGGGCGCACAGCAGGTCCAACTACGCTGCGCTCCGATCCCACGGCATGCCGGGGCAAGCGGGACGACAGTTTCGTTCGAACCTCGATGACACGCGAAAAATCAATAAAGTCACAAGCTCTCGGGATGACAAAGGGGAGAGGAGGGACCTGCTGTGCGCCTTTCCTGAACGCAACTGTCCTGGTGAGTCACCTAATCCACTGGTGACTCTTTCTTCCAGTTGAAGTGGCGTCCGAGAATCCCTTTGATGATCCAGTGGTCTGTGCCCGCCGTGGGACCGACGCCCACGCCTATGTTGATTTCCCACTTGGGCGAAACATTCAAGTCAGTGACCGCAAAGATCTGCTGCTGCTGGTCATGCAGAGAATAGAAATCTCCTATTCGGCCGTAATCGGCGTAGTATTCGATCCCGCCGCTGACCACTTTCGTGAAGTCATAGCTGACCTTCGCCGCGGGAGAAAAACCCATGCCCAGGGCGACGTCAGGACCATGAAAGGTACGTTCGAACGCCGGGTTGAACGCCAGGTACCAGCGGCCGAGGTAGTCGTCGATGATCGGCCGTATCTCCCAGGTCCAGGTATCGGGCGAATAGACCGTCCGCTGATAGCCGACCTCCGTCGACAGGCTGACGCCCACCGGCCAATGCCATGAGTCGGGCACGCGCACCCGGGGCCGGATATGATCCCCCACCCACTGCACGCCATGGCCATTCTGCTCGCTGGTAAAAACATAAAAGCCCACTTCAGACCAGCTGGTCAGTCCCTGCGTGATCTCGAGCGTCTCGTGTTCCTGAAGGTTGGTGGGATACACGCCGTCGATCACGTTCTTTTGTCCGTCCGGAGTGAAATTGGAATGAAGCTCAACCATGGTGCTCTTTGGCTCTACGGTGGCCGCGCCGTACACCTGAATCTCATAATTGCCCTGCGCGCAAGCCGGAAGCGTACCGCAGAGCAGAGCGAAAATCCGACCAGCACCACTTCAGATCACGCATAGCGAAAGAGCATCATGAAACCCGCATCCATGTGGTTCTGCTGGTGGCAATGAAACAGTGTCGGCCCGGGATCGTTGGCAGTGAACTCGACATCCAGCTGGGTATTCGCGTCCACCAAGACGGTGTCTTTCAGGATGCCATGGCTTTCCGGCTGGCCGGGCAAAAGGCGCAGCTCGAAGCTGTGCCGGTGCAGATGGACGGGATGATCGTTGTTGCTGCGATTGATGAACGATAGACGATAGCGCTGGCCGGCGGTCAGAATCGGGCTGTCCGTCTCCGGGTAGGACTTGCCGTTGATGGTCCAATGATCCATGCCCCCGTGTCCTTCGAACTTCGATGCGAAGACCAGGGGAATCGTAACCGTATCGGTTTCCGAAGCGGCTGTTGGACCGGGCGCGGCAAAGCGGAGGTAGTCCCAGGAAAGCTCCTCGGGCTGCTCCCAGCGCGGCTTACCGCTGCTGCCCGCGTACTCCACCGCGATGCCCATACCCGCCGCCATGATGTGCTTGCGCACTTCGCCCAGGACCCAAACGCCGGGATGGTTCATCTCCACCAACGCGCTGATGCGCTCCGCGGGGGCCAGGCGAAGCATAGGGACCAGCTGCGGGTGGCCTACTTTGTTGCCATCGAGTGCGATCACATTGAATAGATGTCCGGCAAGAGCGATCCAGTGCACTTCCGTGGGACTCGAGTTCAGAATTTGGAAGAGAACTCGCTGGCCGGCCTTTACCCGCAGCGGCTCGCCGAAGCCCAGCACGCGGCCATTAATGGTAGAGAAGTTATAGGTTGGGTCCATGGAACCGTCAGCGCTGGCCTCCAGCGCGGCGTCCCAGTCATGCAGCGCGAGGAAGATTTCCTGGTCATAGTGCCCGGGGTTGTCACGCGGTTCGACGAGCAGAAATCCGTGCTCGCCGGTGTATTGGCCGCGATGCAGATCTTTGCCGGCAAAGACGTGCGTGTGATACCAGCGAAAACCGGCGGGACGCGGAGTAAAGGTATAGCGCGCATGGCCGCCGGCGGGGATGGGGGGAGTACCCTCTTCCATGGCGCCGTCCACCTGCGAGGGCAGAAAGAGACCATGCCAGTGAACCACTTCGCTGCTCTCGGTGTGGTTCATGACATCAATCGTGACCGGCCGGCCTTCTTTCAGCCGCAGCAACGGACCGGGCACCTGACCGTTATATGCAATCGTCTTGATGCTTTTTCGGGGAGAGACTTCAAGCGCATGGGCGGCGATGTCGATGGTGTAGTCAGCAGGGACGACTTGCTGAGCGCGTGTGCCCAGCGCCGCAGACGTCGCGGTCATGGCAGACAGCTTGAGCAACTCGCGCCGGGTAACCAAACTTTATCTTAACAAAGTAAGAACCATTGCCTCTCCGCGTGGCGAAGACAATCGTTGTACGGGCAACGGCCGGGTGGTCTGCATCTGAAAGAATGAGAGGACTGCTGCGCAATGAGAGGAAGAATGGACAATCGAGCAGCATAGATGAACAGAGAGAAGGGCCGATAGAGAAAATGGCAGCGAACGATAAGCGAGATTCACAAAAGATTCACCTGCGGAGTAAGGCGGCGCTGGTTATTTTTAGTGCCGCGATGCTGGCCGCTGCAGGGCTCCGCATAGTTACCGCGCAGAACTCGGGAGCGTTGCGCGGGGATGCGATTCTCGATCATCTCAATGCAGTCATTGACTGGTACCGGCATGCGATGACGCGGGTGCAGACGGTGGGCCTGCCCAGTGACGCGATGTATCAGTTCAATGCCCAGAGCATGGGGGCCGAGGTTGCGAAACTGGCCTTTCAGTCTGCGCAGGCCGAAGCGGCCCTGATCCCGGCCGCGAGTCCGGCCAGTGGGAACAACGCAAGCAGCTCGCAGCAGAATCTGGCCAAATTGCAGAGCGACGTGACCGCACGCATCAGCGTACTGGAAGCACAGATCATCACGCTGAACCAGCAGATGCCGTCCGCGCGCAAAGCGCAGTTGCAGGACCTTACGGCGCAGAAAGAGCGAGCCCAGGGAGAGTTGGACCTGAACAAGGCCATGCAGCAGACCTTCCAGCAGATGTCGCAGTTCATGAACACGAACGGCACCAGTGGGACCGGCGGCCTGGAAGGCAGCATCAACGAACTGCAGCGTTCGGTTCCCGAACTTACCGCAGGCGCCAAGACGGAGATCAAGCCGCCCAGCACGCCGGTGGCGATGCCGGCCTCCACGGGTTTGATTGGCGAAGTGGTGCAACTCTACGAACAACTTAATAGCATGCACCAGATCAGCCTGATGATGGCGGAAACTGCGCACGTGAAGGACGTGGCGTCAAGACTGCATAGCCCGCTTCAGACCACGCTACGAGCGACCATTCAGCAAGGGCAGCAGTTGGCCAGCCAAAGCGCGGCTCGCCCTGCGCCCGCAGCCAGCCCCTAACCATGCGCAACCGGATCAGGAGCGGCAGCAATTCGATGTGGTGGCGGCGCGCTTCAAACAAATTGCCGCTGCTGCGGTTCCCTTGAGAGAGGAGAGCATCCTGCTCGACCAGAGCAGCGC
This sequence comes from uncultured Acidobacteriaceae bacterium, assembly GCA_963785315.1. GTDB lineage: Bacteria > Acidobacteriota > Terriglobia > Terriglobales > Acidobacteriaceae > PALSA-350. The sequence goes on from CAWAUX010000014.1 coordinate 950,390, forward strand.
CAATTATCTGGAGTGGCGGCAATCCGTGGCCCATGAATCGAATCGTATTTTGCGCAACATTGTGCTTCGGGTGTTGAGCATTGCCCTGGCGATCGGCGTAATCCTTTTGCTTTCCGAGATATGGCGCAGGATCACCTTCCGCTATATCCAGGATGTGCGGCGGCGGCGGCAATTTCTGCTGCTGCGGCGCATCGTGATGGGCTTCTGTATGGGCATCGTGCTCATCCTCGGATTTGTCAGCGAGTTCAGTTCGTTGGCCACCTTTGCCGGCTTCATCACCGCGGGCCTGGCGGTTGGCCTGCAGACGATTCTGCTATCCGTCGCGGCCTATTTCTTCCTGGTGGGGCGATGGGGCATCCGAGTAGGGGATCGCATCAGCGTCGCTGGAGTGACCGGCGATGTGGTCGACGTGGGGTTGGTGCGTCTGTACCTGATGGAGCTGGCGGGAACCGGCGTGGACCTCTATCCCACCGGCCGCATCGTGGTCTTTTCCAACTCCGTTCTGTTCCAGGCGACGACTCCCCTCTTCAAGCAGTTGCCGGGCGCGGAGTACACCTGGCACGAGGTGGCGGTTGGGTTAAACGCGGGCGGGAAGTACGACCTGGTGGAGAAGCAACTGCTGGATGCTGTGCGCTCGGTGCATACCACTTATGGCGAGGAACTGCAGCGGCAATTGGGAACCACGGAACGGCGCATCGATATTCAAATGACAGTGCCGGAGCCGCATGGGCAGCTGCAGTACACGGAAACCGGGCTGGAGTACGTGGTGCGCTATCCGGTGGGGTTGCACCAGGTTGCCGAAGCGGACGAGAAGATCACGCGCAAGCTGCTCGAGTTTTTACAACACCAGCCCGATCTGCAAGCCAGCGTCTCCGGCTTCCCCAAGATTCGCGCCGCGGTGAAAGGATGAATTCGGTTAAGGAAATGTCGCTGCTTTCAGGAGGGCAACCGCCGCGGGTATTCCAAGGTCCGAGGGAACCGGTTGAAAATTCGAGCGCACCTCGTGCTGTTCCTTGCTGATGGCTTTGAAGAAGACCACGCGGCCCGAGATGTGGACATCGAGGACAGTGGTCTTCCAGCGGTTTGGGGAGACACGCGCACGCTCGATCTGAAAGGTTCCCCCCTTTTCGATACGGCCAAACAAGCCGTAGCCGAAATCGATCTCTGTCAGGATGTGGGCGTCTATTTTCACCAGTCGCTTCATTTGCGGCTCGATCCAGATCTCCCCTGCCAGGGCGTGATACACGCGGGTCTCGTAGGTCTGGGGAGTGTAAGCCGGATTCGGCTCGAACTTGAGCCGCAGGTTGCCGCCGGCCATGCCATCGTAGGTGTAGGTGAAAGCCTCGGGCATGGCGGTCATCAGCCGCTGCAAGCGTTGTTCTTCAGCCTCGGCGTCCTGCTTCATTCGCGCCTGCTCGGAGGTATTCCGCTCCAGGTTGTTGAGGCGCTCGGTTTCCTTCTTTTGCGCCGCCGGGTCGAGGGGCTGCCCCTGGCGTGCCAGCACCCGGAAAACAATCCCTGAGCGCGTCTCCACCTCCTGCTGGATGGTGGTTTGAGAGCCCACCCGTTTCTCCACCCGGTATTGCCACAGACTGATCTGGCGGCGTTCCTGTAGCTCGTTATAAACCACGTCCTTGACCAGGTCGTGCGGGGACTCAGCCGGGTTTTGCGCCCGGAGGGTGGAGACGGCACATAACAGCAGGGCCCCAGCCAGGGGGAGGATCGATCTAGTCATGTGCCTTGTTACACTCTACTCATGCTAGATGAGACTACCTTCCGCCGCCACTGCGATGCCGCGATGGATGCCCTCAAGAAGAGCCTCATCGAGGCCGAGGAAGAGGGCGGTTTTGAAGTAGAAGAACAGAGTGGCGTGCTCAATATTCTGTTTGATGAGCCGCCGGGCAAGTTTGTCATCACCCCCAACACTCCGCCCCGCCAGGTTTGGATTTCTGCGCTTTCCACCAGCTTCAAGCTCGACTGGTCGGATGCGGCTGGGAACTTTGTGCTCCCCAAGACTGGGGAGACCCTGCCCGCGGTCGTGGAAAGGGTTATCAAGGAACATCTGGGCTCGCAGCCGATCACACTCCACTGAAAAAGGATTTCCTATTTCGAGGAACCAAGAAGATATGCTTCATGTGGCTTTCTTGACGGAAAGCCACATGAAGTAAAGTGGTCCTGGTGTAGACCAACAGGAAATCCTTTGCCGATAGATGCGTAAGACGCTCTCCGTCGCCATCATTACCCGCAATGAAGAAGCCAACCTCGGACGCACGCTGGGCAGTGTGGCCTGGGCGGACGAGATCATCGTGGTGGATTCCGGCTCCCACGATCGCACGGAGGAGATCGCTCGCAGCTTCCGCTCCAGGTTTTTCCTGGAGGAGTGGAAGGGGTTCGCGGCGCAGAAGAACTCCGCACTGGAAAAATGCAGTTGCGACTGGATACTTTCGCTCGATGCCGACGAGGTCCTGAGCGACGAACTGGCCAAAGAGGTCTGGGAGTTGCTGGAGGGTGATCCGCCGTTCGATGGCTATGCGCTGCCCCGGCGGAATCTCTTTCTCGGGCGCTGGATGCGGTTTGGCGGGTTTTATCCCGACCCTAAGCTGCGGCTCTTTCGTCGTGGCGCGGCTGAGTTCGAAGCCCGCCCGGTGCATGAAACCATCCACTTTGTAGGGCAAGCCGGCCGGCTCAAGGGGGATATGGTGCACGATGCGTATCCCACCCTGGCTGCCTATGTCGAACACATGGACCGGTATAGCACGCTCGCGGCTCAGCAGGCAGTGAGCAGCGGCAAGGCCGGGCGCGCGCTGCCGGCGTTTGTGGTTAACGTTGTTCTGAATCCGCTGGCCACGTTTGTTTACAACTATTTTTTTCGGCTTGGCTTTCTCGACGGACGGCAGGGTCTGTTGCTGCACCTGTATCACTCGGTGTACGTCAGTTGGAAGTATGCCAAGGCCTGGGAGCAGACGCGCAGCCAGTAAGAGCTGCCGGGTTGCAGCCGGATAGGGCAGTCGTGGCCAGGACTAACCCTGCCTCTCTCCGCCGGTAACAAATGACGGGTGGAGGGAGGCCGGTCTGTGAGAAATCAGGGCTAAAAGCAATTGAGGCTTCGCCCGCCTGGACAGAGGTATGCTGATGTGTTCGCTTGTGGGTGAGGTGCTCGAATGACGCAGGGGGAGGGCAAGCCGGCGGAAGCCAAGGAGGCGATTTCTGCCGATCTCTTCCGTGATCGTCATCCGTCGCCTGCGGAGCAGGATTGGGCCGAGACTACCCTTGCCGCCACACTCCGGAGCCACCCGGAGCAGCCCATCGGCACCCCCGGGGGCAGCAACCGCGACGAACATGGCCAGGCACGCTTTACTAGCGTCTCCGGCGTTCCTGTTCGCCGGCTCTATACCCAGGCTGACCTGCCGCAGGATTGGGACCTTGGTCTTCCCGGCCAGCCCCCCTATACCCGCGGGATTCACAGTACCGGATACCGCGGCAAACTGTGGACTATGCGCCAGTTCTCCGGTTTTGCTACTCCGGAAGAGACGAACGCCCGCTACCGCTACCTGCTGGCAAATGGCGGTGGAGGACTTTCCGTTGCCTTCGACCTGCCTACCCTGATGGGTTATGACTCCGACGCCGCGGAGAGCGAAGGCGAAGTGGGTAAGTGCGGGGTGGCCATCGATTCGCTGGAAGACATGGAGACCCTCTTCTCCGGCATCGATCTGGAAAAGACCAGCGTCTCCATGACCATCAATTCACCCGCCAATGTGCTCTGGGCCATGTACCTGGTGACCGTCGAAAAACAGGGCGGCGATTGGAAAAAGATTTCGGGCACGCTGCAGAACGACATTCTCAAGGAATACATCGCGCAGAAGGAGTACATCTTTCCTCCCGCGCCCTCCATGCGGCTGGTGGTCGATACCCTGGAGTTCGGATCGCTCTTCACCCCGCGCTTTAACCCTATCTCCATCAGCGGATATCACATACGCGAGGCCGGTTCGACGGCGCTGCAAGAGCTGGCCTTCACCCTCTATGACGGGGTGGAGTACGTGGAATGGGGCCTGCGCCGCGGGCTCCAGGTGGATGATTTCGCTCCCCGGCTGAGCTTTTTCTTCAATGCCCACAATGACTTCTTCGAAGAGATCGGCAAGTTCCGGGCCGCGCGCAAGGTCTGGTATCGGCTGATGACGGAACGCTTCGGCGCGCAGGATCCGCGCTCGAGCTGGATGCGGTTTCACACCCAGACCGCGGGCGTCTCGCTGACCGCGCAGCAACCCCGGAACAATATTGCTCGGGTGGCCATCCAGGCCCTGGCCGCGGTGCTGGGGGGCACACAAAGCCTGCATACCGATGGTTTCGACGAGGCACTCGCTCTACCGACGGAGGATGCGGCCCGCATTGCCTTGCGCACGCAGCAGATCCTGGCTTTCGAGTCCGGGGTGGCCAATACGGTCGACCCGTTGGGCGGGTCCTATTTTGTGGAACGGCTGACCCTCGATATGGAAAAGGGCGCTTTCGACTACTTCGAAAAACTGGATGCGATGGGGGGCATGGTGCGGGCCATTGAACGCGGCTTTCCCCAGAAGGAAATCGCCGACGCCAGCTACGCCTATCAGCGGGCGGTGGAAAGCCGGGAAAAGATTATTGTGGGGGTCAACGACTACGTGGTCGAGGAGGAGCCTCCGGAAATCCTCCATATCGGCGAGTCGGTCCGCGATTGGCAGCGGGCAAAGCTGGAGCGGTTACGCGCGCGGCGCTCCAACCAGGCGGTTGCCCATAGCCTTGACGCGCTCCGGCGGGCACTCAGCATCGAACCGGCTTCAAGCCGCGGCAGCCTCTCCGCTGCTAACACCATGCCCTGCATTCTGGAATGCGTGCGCGCCTACGCCACCCTGAGCGAGATCTGCGACGCAATGCGCGGAGTTTTGGGCACTTACCAGGAAGTCAGCATCTCATAGAAAAACTGGCTCGTTACTCCGGAACGGGAAAGTGGTGACCCGAATGCGTACTCGTGTACCACTAAAGAGTCACCCGTCTACAACTTCTGCTTTCGCCTGACCCTGGAAACGTGTTTTTCTAGGTTTGTCGAGACCTTCACTCCCTCACAAGAATCCTATGAACGAAAAGGACACTATGTTCTATTCATTGCAGTTGCGACTAGTGAAGGACCTGCCGGACGATTCCGCCAGCCCTAAGGTTGAGCTGATTGCTCTGCCAGAAGGACCGGGGGAGCCCCGCCGGGCCCACTTCGACCATTGGGAGCGGTTGTCGGCTAGCCTATCCGCGGTGGCCAGCAGCACCCCTTTCCACCTAAAAGTGATGTACCGGACCATGAGTGCCGGCCTGACCGCTTCTCTGATCGATCGAGCCACGGGCGCCCGGCAAATTTTTTCCCTCGATCAGTTGAAGGACCTCGGTTTGGCCAGCTAGGGGATTTTCACTTCTGCTGTCCGAGCGGCCGCTCGGTGAAGCCTGGAAGTGAAAATGCTCTCAGCGTCTCGTAGATTTCCCCCAAGCCCCCCTGTAAACTCCCTGCAAACCAGAGTTTCACCTGCTGCTCTCCCTCAAGCGGCCAAAAGCTGCTTTACGGCGGCTCCAGGACAGATTATGGTGGCACAATTATCTCGGAAGCCTCACAGGAAAGAGCAGATGCCAGAGAATCAGCAAGCAGTGCTGGAGTACGAGGCGGCCGGCGCGTCCGATCAGGGGCGAACCCGGAAATCCAACGAGGACGCTTACGGTCTGAGTCTCCGCAACAGCGAAGCTACCTGCAATTTTGTGGTCTGCGATGGCATGGGGGGCGCGGCAGCGGGGGAAGTCGCCAGCCGGCTCGCGGTCGACGCCATGCTTCGCGCCATGGACGAGGGCGTGCTCACCCTGGAAAGCTTCCAGCATGCCGTGGACGCGGCCAACGATAGCGTGCATCATAGCGCAGCCCAGGATCCATCCCGGGCAGGCATGGGAACGACGCTGGTGGCCATGGCCACCCGCGGCAATCGTGCCTGGGTGGCCCACGTAGGCGACAGCCGCTGCTACCGCTTCCGAGACGGCAAACTGGAGCGTCTGACCCATGACCATTCTCTGGTCGACGAGCAGGTGCGGCTGGGACAACTCACCCCGGCGCAAGCCGAGACCTCCCCTATGCGCAACGTGATCACCCGGGCGGTGGGCACGCAGGACGAAGTGGATGCCGACCTGATCGAATTTGTGGTGAAATCCGGAGACCTGTACCTGCTGGCCTCCGATGGCCTGATGCGGGAGGTGAACGATGAGCGGATTGCCGGAATTCTGTTCGCCGCCGGGAACCTGGAAGAGACCCTGGCGCAGCTGATCGGGGCCGCCAATCAGGCGGGGGGCCACGACAATATCACCTGCGTGCTGGTCCGGGCGCGGTAGAGCCTCACTCCTAATGACAAAAATAACGCGTCGAGTGCTGTGGTATCCCACTCAAGCCCCCAAAAAGGGCTTGAATGGGGCACCCAACGTTGGTTGCTGTTTCAGCTCGCCTGGAGTCGACTCCTCAGGATGACAAACATTCAGGTGGTGGGAGTGGTGGGCGCGGGGACCATGGGTAATGGGATTGCCCATGTTTTTGCCCGCGGCGGGTTCCAGGTAGTGCTGTGCGAGGTCGAACAGCGTTTCCTCGATCGCGGGCTGGAAGCGATTCGCAGGAATATGGAGCGCGAGACGGCCAAGGGCAAAGCGACCGCGATCGAGACGGAAAAAGCTCTGGGATTGATCCGCGGCACCCTGCAGGGGCAAGACCTGGCGGGGTGCCACTTTGTCATCGAGGCGGCGCCGGAACGCTTCGTCCTGAAACAGGAACTCTTCATGGAGCTGGATGCGGTGTTAAAGCCGGAAGCGATTCTGGCGTCCAACACCTCTTCCATTTCCATCACCCGGCTGGCGGCGCAGACCCAGAGGCCGGGCCAGGTCATCGGGATGCACTTTTTCAATCCTGTTCCGATGATGAAGCTGGTGGAGGTGATCCGGGGATTGGAGACGACGGATGAGACCTTCGCCCAAGTCAAGGCTCTGGCCGAAAAGCTGGGCAAATCGCCGGTCGAGGTCCAGGACGCTCCCGGCTTTGTCTCCAACCGGGTCTTGATGCCATTGCTCAACGAGGCGATGTTCGCGGTGATGGAAGGTGTGGCCACGCCCGCAGCCATAGACCAGGTCTTCCAGTTGGGCATGGCCCACCCCATGGGCCCGCTGGCCCTGGCCGACTTCATCGGGCTGGATGTTTGCCTGGACATCATGCGGGTGATGGTCGAAGGCCTGGGAGATCCTAAGTACCGGCCTTGCCCGCTGCTCATTCGCATGGTGGATGCGGGCTGGCTGGGACGGAAATCCGGGCGAGGATTTTACCAGTACTGAATCACTCCTTCCCGGAATGTGCCGCGGGGGTGCCGCGGGTGGCACCTCTCCACTGCAACCGCCCTAAAATCAACAGTCAGGGAGCGTATGCTTTTCCCATGATGAGGATGACGGTGCTGGCCTCCGGCTCCAAGGGGAACAGCACACTGGTGTCCAGCAGCCGGACACGCATCCTGGTGGATGCGGGGCTCTCCTGCCGGGAACTGCTCAAGCGGCTGCAGATGGCGGATGAAGATCCGGCGGCCATCGATGCCCTGCTGATCACTCACGAACATCAGGACCACGTGCAAGGGGTGGCCGTGCTGGCCCGAAAGCTGGGCGTGCCGGTTTATTTTACCGAGGCCACGCATCGGGCATGGATGCGTGGGATGATGCCGCAAAAGCGGACCACCTACGCGGCCTGGCTGGCGCAGCGGCAGAAGGATCTGGCCCAGCGGCAGGCAGCGGCTTTGCCCCCTGGCGAGGGCGCTCCGGGTGCGGAGAATTCTCCGAGTGAGCAAGCTGCTCCCGAGGCCGTTCCAGAGGAGACCAAGGCGGAAGATCCATGCCGGTTGCCTGGAGTGGAGTACTTCGCAGCGGGCACTGGATTTTTGATTGGCGACATTGCCATCACCCCTTTCACCATTCCCCACGATGCGGCTGACCCGGTGGGTTTTGTCTTTGAGGCGGACGGCGTCCGTATGGCGATCGCCACCGACCTGGGATATATGCCGCCGAACGTAAAGATGGCGATCCGCAACTGTGACGTTCTTATGCTGGAGAGTAACCACGACCTCGAAATGCTGCGCGACGGACCGTATCCCTGGTCGGTCAAGCAACGGGTCATGTCCCGCGTGGGCCACTTATCCAATGAGGCCGCGTCCGAGTTTTTAGAGAAGAATTACGATGGAAACGCTTCTTATGTCGTACTGGCGCATCTATCAGAATGTAACAACCTGCCTGAACTGGCACGAGTTACGGCAGAAAGGGCGCTGAGAGACCGTATGAGCCTGTTGGCCAATAAGTTGATTTTGGCGGAACAGGATATGCCGCTGCAGCCTATTTGTTTATAATCAGATAGGTCCATTGGCAGGCAGAATTGGGTGGCCGGAACGGCCACTGCTGTTACTATGGTTTAAGCAGCTAAATATAACAATGCAAACGACAGCATGCACAGATCGAGTGGTAGGAGACATACTTTCCAGCTGGAGGTATGACATCTCCGGGATTACTCCCGAGATGCGCAAAGATTACGAACAGCACCTGGTGGAATGCGCGCATTGCAGATCGCGTCAACGGTTGCATCGTACCGTCGATGTGGTTCTTATTGGCTTGAGCACAGTATCGATCGCGGCTTTCTTATTGGGGCTAGCGGTCATTCATCGCATGCAGCCATTGCAGCACTGGGCACTGTTGGATCTGCACCTGTGGCAGATGTCGATTGTGTTGAGCCTGCAGGCGGCGGCGATTGCCGGCCTGCTGATTTCGCTGCTGATCTGGGTTCTGACCGCGGTGGCCACCCCGGCGCCTGTTTATCTTGCCGAAGTAGCGATGGCCCAAGCCCGTGTGCTCCAGGATCGCATTCCCGAAGAATTGCGCGAGCGGCTGATGCGGAACGTCGCCTAAACAAAGGCCGTTTCCTCGCTGTCACCAGGGCTAAAGCCCGATCCATTGGACGATAAACGTTCTCGCGGGTTTGAAAACCCGCTCCCCGGACTAAAGTCCGGGGCTGGCACAGCTTGGCAATCATTGACGGACCGACTAAACGAGCGGCGGAAAAACTCCCGTCGTTGAAGAGTACGGGCTTCAGCCCGTACATAAGTCATTACAAGCAGGAACGGCTTTAGCCGCTGAGGGGCGGGTTTTCCCGCTCGAACCGACTTTTTCCGCAACCTGTATCTCCGGAGCCTATAAAGAAAAAGCCCCCTGGCTCAGGGGGCTTTTTCTTTGGGTGAGTTCGGGTTCGCGGTTCCCTGGTTCACCTGCAGGCCTCCGGTCAGATCCGCCACCCGGGCGATATGATGGCGGGCGCACCAACGCTCCAGAGATTCCGCGATACGCTGCACGGCGCGGGGATCGGCGTAGCTGGCCGTGCCCACTTGGACCGTGGTTGCGCCCGCCAGCAGGAACTCCACTGCGTCTTCGCCGGTGGTGATACCGCCCAGACCGCAAATGGGGATGGAAACGGCTTGCGCCGCCTCATAGACCATGCGCACGGCAATGGGCTTAATCGCCGGCCCGGAAAGTCCCCCGGTGTTGTTGGCGATGCGCGGGCGGCGGGTCTCCACGTCGATGGAGAGGGATAAGAAGGTGTTGACCAGCGAAAGAGCGTCGGCGCCCGCGTTCTCGGCACATTTTGCCATTTGGGCAATGGAGGTAACGTTGGGTGAGAGCTTCACGATCAGAGGCCGCCGCGAAACCGCCTTGGCGCGCGTGACCAGTTGGTCCAGAATCCCCGTATCGGTGCCAAAGACCATTCCCCCGTGCTGGGTGTTGGGGCAAGAGGCGTTCAACTCGTAGGCGGCAATGCCAGGCGCGTGGTTGAGGGCCTCGATCACAGCCACATAGTCGCGTATCTCGTTACCGAAGACATTGGCGATGCAGGCAGTGCCGGAGTGAGGCCGCAGCGCGGGAAGCTTTTTCTCGATGAAGGCCTTGACCCCGATGTTCTGCAGCCCGATAGCATTGATCATGCCCCCAGGAGTCTCGATCAGCCGCGGCGCCTGGTTGCCTGCCATCGGCTCCCGGGAGAGACCCTTGGTGATGAAGCCGCCGATCTTGTTGAGCGAGACGACATCCTCAAATTCGACGCCATAGCCGAAGGTTCCGCTGGCAGCAATGACCGGGTTGCGGAGCAGGATCCCGGCGAAGCGAACACTCATATCGGGCTTCACTGGCTGGCCGCGCCCTCCTGCTGAACCTTGTGTCTCGGAGCCGGGAGAACACTCGGAGTGTGGATCGCCTGGGTGAGCACATTACCCACCGAGGCCGATGGTTGGGTCACCCCCAGCAAGGAGGCCAGGGTGGCGGCCAGGTCGACCGGCTGCACCCGGCCGTGATAGATGCCGGGGGTGAAAGGCGCTCCATAGAAAGCCAGCGGGACATGACGGTCATAGGACCAGGGGCTGAAGTGGTTGGTGCCGCTCTTACGCATCTCCATCTGGTAGGCGGCCAGAATCACCATGACGTACCAGCCACCGTTGGGGCTGTAACTGTGGGCCAGGACCTGTCCCCACTCCGACGGGGGCAGTTGACCCGAAGCCAGCTGTTCGCGGGTGTAGGTGTGCACCACGATGGGGGGAACAGGCAAGCGAACCGGCGGCGGCGCCGGCAGTTGGACGACTTGAGCGTTGACGCTCGCGCGACCTTTCGGCGCGCTGTCTGGAGCCGGCGGGTGGGAGCGTTCGGGACAACGGAGGAGGAGTGGGCAGCGGGGAGACCGGGGCGCTTGGCGGCGGTGTGGGCGGTGGCGGTGTGGGCGGAAGCGCTTCGACCGCGGCCGGGATTGCCTGTTGCACGGCCTGTTCTGCTTCCTGCTCATTGATCCCCGCCACTTCAAACGAGGGACGATTGAGCGCCAGGTAAGGCAGCTCCTGCTGGGGTAGCAGGTACTCGATTTTCTCTCCCGGAGAAAACTTGGCATTCATGGCGTCGTTGACGTTGGCAGTGAACTTGGCCATATCGATGGTGGCCGCCGGCATGCCCAGGGTGAGCGCCTGCGCGGGAACGGGCGCGACCCCATGGTCGGCGGAAAGCGTTATCCACGTGCTGGCCAGGCCGCCGGGTATGTTCTTGTCCAGCCAGGTGAAGAAGCTGTCGAGCTGCTGGTCAAGGCTGTCGACCATTTGCCGTGACTGCGGCGAATCTGGTCCAAACTGGTGGCCAACGATGTCGTTGGCGGAAAGGCTAACCACCAGCAGGTCAGTCACCGGGTGGCTGCCGAGTTGTTCGCCGGTGATGAGAGCGCGCGCGAAGTCGAGCTCATAGGAATTGGCCGCTGGGGTAGATCCGACCGCCTGATAGAACGGCTGGGTGCCCGTCACACCCGCTTCCTGTTGAGCCTGGGCGATACGGTCACCGGAGTTAAAGGTGGTAGCCCAGTCGGGGAGGGCGTCCATGTAATAGCTGGAGGTGATGAAGGAGCCGGAGGCAGGGTCAATCCAGTAAGCTCCGTTGGCGGAATAGCCGGCGGGCAGGATGGAGGAGCGATCTTTGAGCGAGACCCCGAAGACTTTGGCTTGGCCGGTAGTGGCCAGGCGCAGCGAATCGCCAATGGTGGAGGCGCGAAGATTCATTGGGGATGCCCCACCGGTCTTGCTGGGATGGATCTCACCCACGATGCGGTAGCGATCGTCTTCGACGGAGGAGACAGGGCGCTGCTTGTTGCGACTCAGGTCCCACCACTCGTTGGAGGAGATCCCATGACCGTCAGTGTAGGCCCCGGTGGCCAGCGTGGCGTGGCCAGGGGCGGTCTTGGTGTTGGCGTAGTCGTAATAGCAATCTTCAAAATAAGCGCCGTGCTCGAGAAAAAGGCGAAAGCCCCGGCCTTTCAGATCTGCGCGGTATCGATCAAGGTAGTCGGCGCGAAATTGATCAACCACCAGGATGATAACCAGCTTGGGATGCGCATCGTAGGCGCTGGCCCGGGCCAGGGGCGCGACTGGAATCACCAGCAAAGCGACGAGCAGGCGGCAGATACCGCACTTGAACTTGGACATAGGAACCCTGATTAGTATCGCAAAACATCAACGCAACGGGAGCCGGTGCTCCCGATTCGATACTGGGGCCGGTGCAGCAAGCGGAGACCGCGCGGCTCGCTATACTTTCACTTATGCCGCGCACCCTCTCCTTCCTGCTCGCTGCATTCGTGGCTACAGGCCCTTACCTCACGGCGCAGATCACGGTTAGCTTTCCCGCCAGCGTTTCCTCCAAGCCGCTTGACGGCCGGGTACTGCTGCTGCTCTCGACCGATCCCGCCCAAGAGCCGCGGATGCAGATTGACGACAGCCCTCGTTCGCAGATCGTCTTCGGCACCACGGTCGATGGACTGGCCCCTGGCCAGGCGGTGACCTTCACCCGCGCGGCCGCCGGTTACCCCATCCGCTCGCTCGACCAGGTGCCTGCGGGCGATTATTACGTGCAGGCCGTGCTCAACGTTTACCAGACCTTCCACCGCTCGAATGGCACTACGGTGAAGCTGGCGCCGGATCGCGGCGAAGGTCAGCACTGGAACCTCGCCCCGGGCAATCTTTACTCCAAGCCAGTTAAGGTCCACATCGACGATCACTCCAAGCTTGCCATCCAGCTCAGCGAAACCATCCCACCCATTGCTCCGCAGCCGGACACCAAGTACATTCGCCACCTGCGTATCCAGAGCCAGCTGCTGACCAGGTTTTGGGGCACGCCGATGTATCTCTCCGCCATCGTCCTGGTGCCTGAGGGCTTCGACGAGCACCCCAACGCTCACTTCCCCATCGCCAGTCTTTCACGATCACTTTGTGGACGGCATGGATTCCTTTCGTACCACTCCGCCCGATCCTGACCTGAAGCCGGATTACTCGGAGCGCTTCCACCTGGCGGGTTACAACCGCATCCAGCAACAGGAGGCGTACAACCAGTACAAACAGTGGATCAGTCCTGGCTTTCCCCGAATCCTGGTGGTCAAGATCCAGCACGCCAATCCGTTTTATGACGATTCGTATGCGGTCAACTCGGCTAACCTCGGTCCCTACGGGGATGCCATCGAGACCGAGCTGCTGCCTGCCATCGAAAAGCAGTTTCGCGGCTTGACCGGCGGCTGGGCACACTTCCTCTATGGCGGATCCACCGGTGGATGGGAGTCGCTGGCGGTGCAGATGTTCTACCCCAACGACTACAACGGCGCGTTCGTCGCCTGCCCCGATCCGGTCGACTTTCATGCCTACATGACCGCCGACCTCTACCAGCCAAGCGAATTTCTTCTACCTGGAGGGAGCCCACAAGCAAATCGAGCAGCCCACCATGCGCAACTACCTCGGCCAGACGCTGATGTCGGCCCGAGACAACGCCGCCTACGAGGCTGCCCTGGGCGACCACGGGCGCTCCGGAGATCAGCTAGACATCTGGCAGGCGGTCTACGGCCCGGTGGGGCCAGATGGCTATCCGGCGCAGATCTTCGACAAGCAGACCGGGGTCATCGATCACCAGGTGGCCGCCTACTGGCACGACCACTATGACCTGGACGCCATCCTGCAGCGTGATTGGAATAAGCTGGGTCCCCAACTCCAGGGCAAGATTCATCTTTACGTCGGCTCCGCCGACACCTACTTCCTCAACGACGCTGTTTACCTCATGCAGGATTTTCTCGACAAAACGGGCAGCCCTGGTTATGGGGTTCCGTACGAGGGTGAAGTGAAGTATGGCGAACGGGCCGAACACTGCTGGAATGGCGACCCCAACCTGCCCAATGCGCTGTCGCGCCTGCACTACAACACCATGTACCTGCCAAAGATCATGGAGCGTATCCAGAAGACCGCTCCGCCCGATGCTGATATGAGCTGGAAGTATTAAGTTTCGACATTTCAGGGAGGGCGGATAGATCCGCCTGGCAAGGGGGGTAGGACCGGGCTTCGGAGGGTGTGTGGGAACTGACCTCGCCAAATCGAGTCCCGTAGGGACGGCTGAGAGTAGTTCTCACACACCCTCTTTAGCCCGGACCTACCCGGACAAAGCCAGCCACCTTTTCCGCAGCATGTTGTAGAAAACCGCGGGGCGCGGCTTTTCTCAAGAAAAGCCGCTCTTCGCTACACGCGCCGGTGCAGGGTAGACCTGAAAATGCTCTAAACTTGAGTCTTATGCTGGATTTGAATTTTGTGCGGGCCAACCTGGAGCTGGTGGAAGAGAAACTCCGTGCCCGCGGTCTGGACCCTGCGCTCCTGTTGGGCGACTTCCGCGAGCTGGATCGGGAGCGGCGCGCTCGCATCACCCAGTCCGAAAGCCTGCAGGCACAACGCAACAAGCTCAGCCAGGAGGTCGCTCGCAGCCGTAAGGCCGGAGTGGATGCGGCCCAGATAGCCGCCGTCATGGATCAGACCCGGGAGCTCAAGCAGGAAACGGATGAGCAGGAGCGAAGCGCTGCCCTGGCGGAAGAGCAGATGCGCGACCTCCTGGCACGCATTCCCAACCTGACCCAGGACAGCGTGCCCCTGGGGAAGAGCGAAGCGGACAACGTAGAGGTATCGCGCTGGGGTCAGCAGACGGCGTTTGATTTTGCTCCCAAGCCGCATTGGGATCTGGGCGAGGGTTTGGGCATCCTGGACTTTGCGCGAGCCGCCAAGATTTCGGGCGCGCGCTTTGCCGTCTACTGGGGCCTGGGCGCCCGGCTGGAGCGGGCCTTGGCCAGCTTCATGATCGATGTCCACACCCGGGAGCATGGCTATCTCGAAGTGCTGCCGCCCTTCCTGGCAAACAGCGAATCGTTGTTTGGCACTGGGCAGCTGCCCAAGTTTGCGGAGGACCTTTTCAAGTGCGAGGGGACGGACCTCTACCTGATCCCTACCGCCGAGGTGCCGGTGACTAACCTGTATCGCGACGAAGTGCTCGAAGAAGCCCAATTGCCCTTGAGCCTGGTGGCTTACACTCCTTGCTTCCGCTCCGAGGCGGGTTCTTATGGCAAGGATGTGCGTGGAATCATCCGCCAACACCAGTTTCAAAAGGTCGAGCTGGTCAAATTCGCCCGCCCCGATCAATCGAACGAAGAGCATGAGCGGCTTACCAACAATGCGGAGGCAATCCTGCAACGGCTGGAGCTGCCCTATCGCAAAATGTTGCTCTGCACCGGAGACACCGGGGCGGCGTCCTCCAAGACCTACGATCTCGAGGTTTGGCTGCCTGGGCAAGGGTTATACCGGGAGATTTCTTCCTGCTCCAATTTCGAGGCTTACCAGGCGCGGCGGGCCAATATTCGCTACAAACCACAGGGCAAAAACAAATCGGAGTTGGTGCACACACTCAACGGCAGCGGCCTGGCAATCGGGCGCACGTGGCTGGCCATCCTGGAGAATTATCAACAGGCCGACGGTTCCGTACGGGTACCAAAAGTACTGCAGCCGTATATGGGCGGCGAAGAAGTGATCCGGAAATAACAACTATGCAGCGAATCATAAAAAGCTATTTGTTCTGGACGTATCCGCGAGGCAGTTTTCATTACGACGTGATGGTGACCCTTATCCTGGTTTTCCTCTTCGTCTCGCCGCGGCTGATTAACTACCGCGACCGGCCCCAGGAAACGCTCACCTCCACTAAGGACATCCTGGTGCGTGCCAATGGGCCAAATGCCTGGACCTACCAGATTGGCGCCGACCAACTTGCCGATACCAGCAACGAGGCCAAGCTGCAAGGAGAGTTGCTGCAGCGCATTCAAGCCATTTCCGGCAACGTGCAAATTGACCGCTATAGCCAGGAGAAAGACGCCAGCGGCCACGTGACCCAGTATCGAGTCTGGGCTCATCGCTAAGATTCCACCCATATGCAAATAAAAGAAAACCCCCAGGGGGTTCCGTGTCGTCTACACCCGGTAAGGAGATCCATGGTTGATGCAAAGAAGATGATTTGGCGGCTGTGCCTGGGATTGCTGTTTTTGCTGCCGGGACTATCGCCTGCCCAAACCGCATCGCCGGCCAGCAGCGCGGATCTGCAGAAGGTCATCACCCAACTGAATACGGCCGCCGGCAAGTTTGTGAGCGCACAGGCAGATTTCTCATGGGACCAGTACCAGGCAGTGGTGCAGGAAGATGATGTGCAGACGGGCACCATCTATTTTGAACGCAAGAAAGGTGCGGGTTCCACCCGAACCGCCGCTTATCTCAAGAAAGACAACGGGACAGAAGCACTCAAGACGGTGGTGTACGACAACGGAGAGGCGCAGTTTTATGAACCCAACATCAAGCAGTTGACCATCCTGCGGGCGGGAGCTAATCGTGGCCAGTGGGAGAGCTTTCTGACCCTGGGCTTCGGGGGCAGCGGCACGGAGCTCCAGGCTAATTGGAAGGTGAGCTTGCTGGGCAGTGAGTCTATGAACGGAGTCCAGGTCGACAAGCTTGACCTGGTTCCGTTGCAACAGAAGGTCCTGGATATGTTCACCCACGTGACTATCTGGATCGATCCCATACAGGGCATCAGCTACAAGCAAATCTTCTTCGAGGCTGGGGGAGATAAGCGGACAGCGACCTACAAGAACATTCGCTATAACCAACCCATTGCCAACGATATTTTCACGATCAAGCCGGCGCCCGGCACCAACCGCGTTGTGAAATAGCGTTCCTCTGGTGTCGCTTGCAGTCGCTGAACAGGCTGCGGAAAAATGCTTTGTACGAAGGGCACGGCTTCAGCCGTGCCGTAAATGTACTGCGCGGGGACGGCTTTAGCCGCTGGGGTACGGTTTTTCACGGTAATTCCGTGCGGGCACAAGCTTGGAAAAGCTTACCTCAGGGGCTGAAGCCCTCGTTCCTGTGGTTTTTTACGGCACGGCTAAACCCGTGCCCTTCGTTCAGTGTGTTTTTCCGCAGCCCGTGAAGCCGTGCCCTTCGTTCAGGGAGTTTTCCTCAATCTGTAAAGCTGGTGCTCCGTCCAGTTAGCTCTTTGCAGCCTGTGAGCCCAACCGCAGCCAGCACCATCAGCAGGGGAAAACATTCCAGGGTGTAGCGCGGTTCGGGCGCCTCCAGGGTAGCTAGCAATAGGCTGCGCAGGGCAATTAGCCCCACCATGGATCCGGCCAGACGGGGCCAGCGGAGCGCCCCGCAAAAAGCTGCCAGCAGGTACGCCAGGTTCAGGGCGCCGTAGAAGATCGCCACACGCGTCGCTGCAGGATGCTGGGCATACTGCCACCAGCGCAGGGGAACATTCAGCGTCTCCACCCGGGGACGCAACCACATATCCGCCAGGCGCAGCAGAGGCAGGCCGAGGTAATAACGTACGGGATGCGCACGGGCCCGCTCGGCGGCCAAGTGGGCGAAGCCGGCATCGAGCTCGGGCGTCAACGTGGTGGTGGCGTTGTACTGCTCGAGGATGCGCTGGGTCTCCTGATATTGAGCGGCGTTGTCATAGGCTCGCGCAGGCAGATTGCCGGGATCAATGCGGTCGCTGTTACCGTTCCAGTAGATCTCGTTGGTGGCAGTAAAGTCCGCAGCCAGGCTCCTGACCCAGCGCACAAAGCCGGGAAAAGCGAATTCTCCGGGGTCGTTCGCGTAACGGGGCGCAAGCGGCTGAAAGACATGGAAGGTGCGCTCGTTGCGCAGCGTCCAGGCGGCAAAGGGAAGCAGCGAAAGCAGTGCAGCGACCAACGCCAGACGGAGAGCGGAAGCCCAGCCCAGCGAGCGGCGGCCGTAGATAATGAGCGCTATCCACAAGACCACGGCCAGCAAGGCGCCGTCGGGACGAAGCAGCGCAGCATAACTCCAGGAAAAGATGAGCATGGCAGGCCAAATTAACCGCGAGCCTTCCAGCACCTCCGGCAGGGCGCGGAAACCCAGCGCGACACAAAAGATGGAGAGGGTTTCGGTCAGCGGGGCGGCGGCGTAAAAGGCGGTGAAAGGGCAGAGCGCCGCCAGTAGCAGCGTCACCTGGCCGGCACGCAGACCGCAGATCTTCGCCGCCAGGCCGGCAATGAGCAGGCACGTACCCAGGTCGATGATGGCCTGCAGGTAGAGCACGGCGTGATAGTTGGCCACGCCAAAGACAGCAAAACAGAGGGCCAGAAAGGCCGGGTAGCCGGGCAGGCGGACCAGTGTGGGCTCAATGGTGGAGGGGCCCGATGCGTGGCCCACGGTGTGGCCATAAACGCCATGGGTAAGCCAATTGGCGGCAATGTCCCCGTAGATCAGCGAATCGCCCTGGATTTGCGGGTGGGCGTGGATCACCCAAAGGCGCAAGGCGGCTCCGGCTGCCAGCACAATCAGCGGAAACAGCCATCCGCGGCGACCGCGTAAACCCATGCATCAGCATCATACAGTGGGTAGGCTCTTTCCCTGGAGGGGATCCGGGTACCTTCGGGGAGTGAGTCTCGGCAGTCGGTCCCCAGGAGTTCCTGTAAGCTTTCAGCAGGCATGAATCGCCAGATTTTCTTCGATCCGCAGCGGAAACGCTGGAAACGCCTCCGGCGCATTCTGGACGCGGTTGCGGTCGTGTCGACCGTAATTCTGGTGCTGTTTTTTCTGAACGTGGTGAAGAATCAAAAGCTGCCGGAGCTTTTGCTGCCCACGCCCAAGCGGAACTACCGGGCCATCCAGGAACAGGCCGCTGCGATCAAGGCCAAATACCTGAAGCCGGCGCGGCGCAAGACCAGCCGCAAGCCTTCGGAGATCCCCTTCAATTCCGGCGAAGGCCTGCGCGCCGCCTACTACGTGGATGATGACGCCGGCAGCTACGCCTCGTTGAAGAATCACATCCACCAGATCGACATCCTCTTCCCGGTTTGGCTGTACGTGAGCACGGCGGACGGTACACTGCAGGGCGCGCAGACCGCGGAGGCTCCATTGCGCGACTTCAACGTGGTGGACGCGCACGGCGTGCACAGCGTCGACCCGCAGAACAAGGTGCACGATCTGATTGCTGCCGCGCATGAGGACATCGAGATTTTTCCTCTGATCAAAAACTACAACGTGATCAGCCAGCAGTGGGATCACAGCGTGGTCGCCATGCTGAATAATCCCGCGGCGCGCAGCAACCTGGAACAGCAGTTGGGCAAATTTCTGGCCGCCAACCCAAGCTACCGCGGCCTCAGCCTCGATTTCGAGGATCTTCCCGACGATGCGATTCCCGGCTACAACACACTGATCGCCGAGTTGTACAGCCAAATGCACCCCAAGAATCTGCGCCTGTTTGTGAACCAGAGCAGTCGGCGCGGACGATGCGGAGTTCGCTTTTCTGGCCAAGCAGAGCGATGGCATCCTGCTGATGAACTACGACCAGCACGAGGAAACGGGCGACCCCGGACCCATCGCGGCGCAGGACTGGTTTGAAAACAATCTGCAGCGCGTGCTCAAGATTGTGCCCAAGGAGAAGCTGATCTGCTCCATTGGCAACTACGGGTACAACTGGTCCATGTCCTGGCCGAGCAAGGCATCACCCGGCGAAGGTGTTGGATACCGAAGACATCTCGGTGCAGGACCGGATGGGGGGCAGCGTCCGACGCGAATGCCGACCTGCGGCTGGCAGGTGATGAGCTGAATCCGCACTTCACCTACGACGATGAAGACAATCATGTGCGCCACCAGGTGTGGATGCTGGATGCGGTGACAGCGTTGAATGAGCTGCGCGCCGCACGGCAGATGGGGCTGCAGACCTTTGCACTATGGTGTCTGGGCGAAGAGGATCCGTCGCTATGGGCGATCTGGGACCACCCCAGCAATATCGGGGCGCCGCAACTGCTCAAGCAGATACCGCCCGGAGACGATGTCGACTACGACGGGGATGGCGATATCCTGCGCATTACCGGAGAACCGCACCCGGGCTCGCGCACCATCGACATGGACTCCTACAACTGGACCGTGACCGATGAGCACATGCTCACCTATCCCTCGCCCTACACCATCGAGTATTACGGCTATAAGCCGGGTGTGGTGGCGCTGAGCTTCGATGACGGGCCCGATCCGACCTGGACGCCCAAGATCCTGGACATCCTTAAGCAAAAGGGCGTGCACGCGACCTTCATGATGATCGGCGAACAGGCACAGGACAATGTGAGCCTGATGAAGCGGGTGATGGCCGAAGGACATGAGATCGGCAATCACACCTGGACCCATCCCGACATCAGCGAGATCTCGCCCGGCCAGGTGCAGTTGCAGTTGAACCTGACGGAACGGTTGTTTGGCAGCAAGCTGGGGGTCAAGCCGCTTTTCTTCCGGCCTCCCTACTCCATCGACCAGGAGCCGGATACCAACGACCAGGCAGCGCCCGCCTATCTGATTCAGAAGATGGGCTACACCATCGTGGGCAACAGGATCGACACCGGGGACTGGGACGAGCGCACGCGGAAGACCCCGCAAAGCATCCTGGATGACGTACTGGAACAGTTACAGACCATGAAGACCAAGCCGCAGTTCCGCGGCAGCATCATCCTGATGCACGACGGCGGCGGCAACCGCAGCGTGACTGTGGCCGCGCTGCCGGTGCTGATCGACGGGTTGCGCGCGCATGGCTATGCCTTCGAGCAGGTCTCCGACCTGATGGGGAAGACCCGAGCCGAGGTCATGCCGCCTCTGAACGCCCACGAACGATGGCAGGCGCGAGTGGACTCGGTCGCCTTCTTCGCCTGGGCCTTCTTCAATCACTTTGTGGTCACGCTGTTCTTCGTGGGCGATATCCTGATGAGCGCTCGCCTCATCCTGGTGGGCATTTTCGCTTTGATCGACCGCCTGCGCAAACGCCCAGTGCTTGAAGTGGCCGGCGGCTTTCTGCCCCGGGTTGCGGTATTAATCCCCGCCTATAACGAAGAGAAAGTCATCGTGCGCACCATCCGTTCGGTGTTGAATTCGGACTATCCCCATCTGCGCATCATCGTGATCGATGACGGGTCGTCGGATCGCACCTCTGAGGTGGCGCGTGAAGCCTATCCCGAGGAGATCGCAGCCGGCATGTTGACGGTGCTGCGCAAAGCCAATGAGGGCAAGGCGGAGGCGCTCAACTTTGCGGTCGCTGATCTGAGAGAAGAGTTCTACGTGGGCATTGACGCCGATACGGTGATTGCCGCGGATGCGGTGTCCAAGCTGGTCTGCCATTTCGCCGACCCCTTGATCGGCGCGGTGGCGGGCAACGCCAAGGTGGGCAACCGAGTTAACCTGTGGACCCGTTGGCAGGCCCTCGAGTACATCACCAGCCAGAACTTCGAGCGCCGGGCTTTAGATCTTTTTGATGTGGTCACGGTGGTTCCCGGCGCCATCGGCGCGTGGCGGACCGAGGCCGTGCGGCAAGGCGGATGCTATCCGGTCAATACCGTGGCCGAGGATGCCGACCTGACCATGAATCTGCTGGAGCAGGGCTACAAAGTGATCTACGAAGATCGCGCTCTGGCCTTTACCGAGGCTCCGGCTACCGCGCGCGGCCTCATGCGGCAGCGCTTCCGCTGGTCGTTCGGCACTTTGCAAGCGGTGTACAAGCACCAGGCCGCCTTTCTCAAGAACAGGGCGATGGGGTTGTTTGCCTTGCCGAACATCCTGGTCTTCCAGATCCTGCTGCCGTTGGTCTCGCCCTTTATCGACCTGATGTTTGTCGCCGGGGTGCTTCACTACCTGCTCGACCGCCACTTCCACCCGGAGGCGGCCAACGCCGCCAACTTCGAAAAACTGCTGACTTTCTTCCTGGCGTTTTTGATTATCGATTTCGTGACTTCCGCCCTGGCCTTCAGCCTGGAACGGCGGCATGCCGCCAACAAGGGCGATGGCTGGCTGCTCTTCCACATCTGGCTGCAGCGCTTTGCTTACCGTCAACTCTTTTCGCTGGTGCTCTTTAAGACGGTAAAGCGGGCGATCGACGGGCGGCCGTTCAACTGGGACAAGCTGGAACGCACGGCCAAGATGTCAGCGCAGACGGAGCGCCTTACCGCCACCCGATAAAGACGAGAGTAAAATTGTCTTTGTTATGCCAACCGCACAGATCAGCACTGTCATTCAGCCAGTCGCCCCCCAGGGGCTGTTTCGCAACGAACCTTTCATCGATTTCAGCGACTCGGCAAACGTGCATGCCATGCAAACCGCGCTTACCCGTGTGGGCGATATGCTCGGGCATGAGTATGACCTCATCATCGGTGGGGAGCGGTCGCGCACGGCGGAAAAGATCAAGTCGTTGAATCCGGCCCGCCCCGCGCAGGTGGTTGGGGTGCACCAGAAGGCCGGCTTGGAACATGCCGAAAGGGCGATGAAGGCGGCGCTCCAGGCATTCGCGACCTGGCAATACGTGGCCGTAGCGGAGCGCGCTGCCCTGCTGCTGCACGCGGCGGAGCTGATCCGCAAGCGCAAATTTGAGTTCTGCGCGTGGCTCACCTACGAGGTGGGCAAGAACTTGGTTGAGGCCGATGCGGATGTGGCCGAGACCATCGACTTTCTGGAGTTCTATGCGCGGGAAGCGTTGCGCCTGGCGCGGCGCGACGACGCCCATCCAGTTGCCCGGAGAACGCAATCAACTGGTGTATATTCCGCTGGGCGTCTGCGCTGTGATTCCTCCCTGGAACTTTCCCTTCGCCATTATGGCGGGGATGACGGCCGCGGCCATCGTGGCTGGGAACACGGTGATCCTGAAGCCTTCCAGCGAATCGCCTACCATTGCCGCGCGGTTTCTCGATGTGCTGGAAGAGGCGGGCATGCCTCCCGGAGTGGTGAACTTCTGTCCCGGCTCGGGCAGCACCTTCGGCAACGCAATCGTGGAACATCCTAAAACGCGTTTGATCGCTTTTACCGGGTCCAAGGACGTGGGGCTGGATATCCACGCGCGCGCCGCGCAGACAAAAAAGGGACAGGTCTGGATTAAACGCACCATCCTCGAGATGGGGGGCAAGGATTCAATCATCGTCAGCGCGGATTGCGATCTGGACGCTGCGGTCGCGGGCGTGGCCGCATCGGCCTTCGGCTTCAGTGGACAGAAGTGCTCGGCCTGCTCCCGCGCTATTGTGGAAGACTCGGTTTATGACGTTTTTCTGGAGCGCTTGCGCGAGCGGGTGGAAACGCTGCGGGTGGGTGATCCGGCGGGAAATGCGAATATGGGGCCGGTGGTAAACCGATCAGCGATGGATACAATTCTTTCCTACATCGAGATCGGCAAGGGTGAGGGACGGGTTCTTGACAGGTGGCCACGCGGTTTCGACCCCGGAAGGCGGCTACTATGTGGAACCCACCGTAATCGCAGATGTGGCGCCCACGGCGCGCATCGCGCAGGAAGAGATTTTTGGGCCGGTGCTGGCGGTGATTCGGGCCAGTAACTTCGATCAGGCGCTGGAGATTGCCAATAATACCGAATATGGTTTAACCGGCGCGGTGTATTCCGGTTCGCCGGAAAACCTGGAGCGGGCGCGGCTCGAGTTCTTTGTGGGCAACCTGTACTTGAACCGCAAATGCACTGGAGCCATGGTGGGCGCGCATCCCTTTGGCGGCTTCAATATGTCGGGAACGGATTCGAAGGCCGGCGGCCCGGATTATTTGCTGCTTTTCACCCAGGCGAAGTCGGTCGCGGAGAAGGTCTGAGTCCTGGATAAAGGGGAGGGTTACGCTTCCATCGGTATTGGCGAGCGCGCTGGACCGGCAGCTACACCCTGTACAGTCAGCGGTCGAAGGTCCTCGGAATCCCACTCAAGCCAAAACCGGGCTTGAATGGGGCACCCGTCCTTTGTTACCGGTAGAGAGAGTTAGGTCTGCGGTTTCTTTTGCTTACTTGACGGGAACGCCGGGAGGCGGCGGAAGGTTGCGATTCTTCAGCCACTCTGCGCTGATGCTTTGATTGGCAGGTCGCGGGGTCACCTTATCAAGATCCGGCATGAAGATTTCCAGTCCGGCTTGCGGCGTCATGCGGGTGTACCCGTTGACCAACTGCGCCTGGTAGTTCACGAGATCGAGGTCAAACCAGGCGTCTTTCGACGCATCGATCATGACGATATCGACATGGTTCATGGTCAACTTGCCGAAGTCCAGCGTGCCACCCTTTAAGGCCAGAAAGTTGTGCCACTGAGCGGTGCGTGCTGCGTCATTCTGCGCGTCGCCATACATCACCTCAATATCCGGGTTAACCGCGCGCACGCTGGTGAGTTTTCCATGGATATGCGGAGCCGGAAGTAGCTTCTGTGTATCGAAATAAATGTCGTTTTCCGAGACTTCAACGCCGGCGACGTTGGTCTTTCCCATCAGGTCCGCAATGCTGACGTGAAAGTCGCCTAACAGGCCTTTGACCGGAAGCTTCAACACCGACAGCCGATCCACATGCAAGTGGATCCGGCCATCCGGCGCTGGGGAAATCGTCCCATCCAGCCCGACGGGCAGCGGAATATGAAACTTGTGAATCGTGCCATGCACAGATATCTGGTTTCCGTTCCCGGTAAGCGAAATGTTCTGGAGCGGAGATCCGGAGACGTTGCCCGCATTCAGAAAGTGGCTAATATCGCCGATATTCGCATGGATGATGCCCCTCTGCACCTCGAGCACGAACGAGTCCGGCTCGTCGAAAGACGGGTTGACGCTCTTTTTCGTCCGTACCATCTGTCCGTTGAGCCAGCGAACGTAGATGCGGAAGTCCGGCCCTTTTCTCAGCATGAGGTTGTGGGCGTATATCCGCGTTGGGGAGGGCTCGTCCGCTCCAACCTTTGCGGGAACGGTTTGGCTGGGATCAGCGGCCGCTGCTTGCGGCGCCGGCCGGCCATGTCTGACTCCGGCAAACCAGGCAAGGCAGGCCACGAGCACCAGAACCACCATGGCACTGCCGGCCATTAGATGAGAACGCTTCACGCCTAGCTGAGAAGGCCTCAAGCTGGGGTAGGGTTGCGCCGGGGTCTCCGATTTGCCTGCAAAATCTTCTTGCGCAGGCGCAGAGACTTGGGCGTCACCTCCACCATCTCGTCTTCCGCGATGAACTCGATCGCCTGCTCCAGGTTCATGGGCTTGAAAGGCACCAGGCGGATGGCGTCGTCGGCGCTGGAGGCGCGCATGTTGGTGAGCTTCTTCTCGCGCACCACATTCACGTCCAGATCGTTGTCGCGGGAGTGCTCGCCAATCACCATGCCTTCGTAGACATCAAGGCCGGCGGTCACAAACAGAACTCCGCGATCCTGCAGGCCGTTCAGCGCGTAGGCTGTGGTGGCGCCGGTGCGGTCGGCAATCAGCGCTCCGGTGGGCCGCTGGGGTATTTCACCCTGGTAGGGCATGTAACCGTCAAAGAGCGAATTCATCACGATGGTGCCGCGCGTCTCGGTGAGCATCTCGCTGCGCAGCCCAATCAGGCCGCGGCTGGGAACACGGAATTCCAAACGTACCCGCCCGTAACCGTGATTGTGCATTTTCACCATTTCTCCACGCCTGGGCCCCAGTCGCTCGATCACGGTCCCGACAAAATTGTCAGGAACATCGATGGTGAGGTGTTCCACCGGTTCCATCACTTTGCCATCGACAGTTTTGGTGACAATCTCGGGCCGTCCCACCATCAGCTCAAAGCCTTCGCGACGCATCATCTCGATCAGGATGGCAAGCTGCAGCTCTCCGCGGCCCAGAACCTTGAAGCTGTCTGGACTGCCGGTCTCTTCCACGCGGATCGAAACGTTGGTGAGCAACTCCTTGTCCAGGCGCTCGCGCAGATTGCGGGAGGTGACATACTGCCCTTCCCTGCCCGCCATGGGCGAATTGTTGACCGAAAACTGCATGGCGATGGTCGGCTCATCAATGACAATCAACGGCAAAGGCGCCGGATTTTCGAGACTGGTGATGGTCTCGCCGATGGTGATGCCGGTGACCCCGGCGATGGCGACGATGTCGCCTATCTGGGTTACCTCGGTATCTGTGCGTTTCAGACCGTTGAAGGTGAACAGCTTGGTGATCTTGGTCTTGGACAGCGATCCGTCGCGGCGGGAGATGTTCACCTCGTCGCCGTTGTGCAGGGTTCCGTTGAACACCCGGGCAATGGCCAGGCGCCCCAGGTAGTCGGAGTAGTCGAGGTTGGTGACCAGGATCTGCAGCGGCCCGTCCGGGTCTCCGCTGGACGGCGGAATAGTGGAGAGAATGGTTTCAAAGAGCGGCTGCAGGTTCTCTCCGGGCTCGGTCAGGGAGGTGCTGGCTGTGCCTAGCTTGGCGTTGGTGTAGAGCACCGGGAAGTCCAGCTGGTCTTCCGCCGCGTCCAGGTCAATGAACAGGTCGTATACCTCGTCCAGAACCTCTTTGGGGCGGGCGTCGGGACGGTCGATTTTATTGATGACCAGGATAGGCAGCAGCTTGGCTTCGAGCGCCTTGGAGAGCACGTAGCGGGTTTGCGGCAAAGGACCTTCCGAAGCGTCGACCAGCAGCATGACCCCGTCAACCATCTTCAGGGCCCGCTCGACTTCGCCCCCGAAGTCGGCGTGGCCGGGGGTATCGACAATGTTGATCTTGCTGTCATGGAACTGGATAGCGGTGTTTTTGGCGAGAATGGTAATGCCCCGCTCCTTCTCCAGTTCGTTCGAGTCCATGACCCGTTCAGTAAGGGCCTCGTTGGCACGGAACGTGCCGGCCTGGCGCAACATGGCATCCACGAGTGTCGTCTTGCCATGGTCGACGTGGGCAATGATGGCGATATTTCTGATGGGCGTGCTCACGGGCGCAGAATTCCTATTCTTCCGGTTCGCGGAAAGCGGTTGGTTGAGTGACTAGCCGTGCGTTGACGTGCTGGCTGGAAATGACAGGCAGGACAACCGGACAATGCCTTGTCTATAGTCTATCAGCCTGTACAAAGGCGCACTGCAGGTTGGGAGGGCATCGTAGCCCACTCAAGCCAAAGAACGGCTTGAATGGGGCACCCAAAGCCTTTGTTGGCAATGTGATGACCCGGCTTCCTACACCGGCGACGAATGTTGGGTGCCCCATTCAAGCCCTGTTTTTGGGCTTGAGTGGGACACCCAGCACTCAATACCGGAGGCCGCCGGTTGCCTCCACCTACTGCGGAGCGGGGCCTCTTACCACCTGGACGAAATCGTCCAGTCTCAGCTGGCGGGCGAAGGCTTCCTTGATCTGATCGGCGGTGAGTTCGTAGTACTTCTTGGCGGCGATAATCGGCTCATCGAGCGGCAGGCCAATCACCGCCCGGCGCAGCAGACCCTGCGCTACCCCTTCCTCACTCGACTCGCCCAGAGGAATCTGACGCAACAGCAACGCCTTGGCCAGGTGCAGCTCTTCCGGCGTGACGTTCTGGGTACGCATCTGGTCGAGATCGCGCTGGATCAAAGCCCTGGCTTTCGAGACCTTGTCCGGATCGCAACCATACGTGACCGCATAACTGGCCCGGGTCTTCGATGCCTCCATGCTCACGTCCACGTTATAAACGTAGCCCGCTACCTGGCGCAGATCGTGGTAGAGCCGGGTGGCATAGAAGCCGCCACCGAGCACGTGATTGCCCAGTTGCAAGGGATAGTAATCGGGATCGAAGCGGTTCAGGTTCAACTGCTGGGCCAGGGTCACGGAGTCCTGCACTGCCTGCGGGTCAGGGACGTTGGCGGCCGAAGCCTTGTTCACCGGAATCGCCGGAAGCGTTGTGTCTGGCTTGGGCCCTTCGGCCTTCCAGGCGCCAAACCACTTGCTGATCACCGTCTTGGCCTCGTCCGGGGTGATGTCGCCAATGACTACGATGGTGGTCAGATCCGGACGCATGGTGGCGGCATGATATTGCTTCACGTCCGTCGAGCGTTACCGTGCCCAGAGTCGCCGGGGTCGCCTCGCGCAGCACCGGATCCCCGGGAGGCAGCAAGCCTATATCAAGAGCGCGCGATGTGCGGTAGCCGGGGCTCTTTAAATTGCCGGCAACAAATTGAGTGGTCTGGTCTTTGACTACAGCGAATGCTTCCGCCGGAAGCGCGGGATGCAGTTCGTTGTCGGCCAGCAATTCCACTGCGCGGGAGAAGTGCTCCTTCAGTACCTGCACGGAGAAATCGAAGCCCGCGGTCTCATTGGCTGCGATGTCATCCAGCGCCTTCTGAAAAGCCAGGCGGTCGAGCGTCTGCGTGCCGTAGGAATAGAGGCCGTCGAGTATGTCGGAGACGCCTTCCTGCCCCTTGGGTGTTTGCAGATCTCCGTTGTTCTTAACCGTACCTACTACGGTTACGGTTGGGCTGGTGGGATCGGACTTCACAATCAGGCGCAGACCGTTGGGCAGCGTCGAATCCGAGGCGACGATGTAGTCGGCGGGGACCTTCAGCTGGATTGAGCGACGCTTGCGGCCCAGGCGGGCAAGACAACCGGCTTGGTGGGGGCGGAGGTCATCTTCTCTTCACCGCCAAAGCCCTTGGCGGCAACAGCCTCGCCCGAGGGCGACGGCTTCAGCGTCGCGGTGATGGAGTTGCTGCTCACCAGGTATTGCTTGGCCACCCGGTTGACGTCCGCCAAGGTGACCTTGCGGATGGCCTGGAGATCGTCTTCGGGAGAATTGCGGCCTTCGGCGGTAAGCGACTCCGACCACACCGAAGCCAGGCCGGGGATGGAGTTGCGCTCAAATTCAGCGGAGGCAATTTCGGTGCGCTTGGCAGCATCGAAGAGATCCTGGGGCAGACCCTTCTGGGCATAGCTCTCAATGATCTGGCGCATCTCGTTCATGGGGCCGGTGGCATCGGCGCCGGCGGGGAGCGCGATCTCGGCAAAACCTACGCTGGCCTTGGGATAGCTCTCGGCCACGCCGAAGGATGCGTACAGGGCTTTGCCCGCGGGCACCATGCCGTAGATGTCGCCGCGCTGGCTAGCCAGTATGTCCGACAGGATTTGGGTCGCCGCGTAATCTCCGGTCGCATCCGTTCCCGGCATGCGATAGGCGATGAAGCCCAGCACGTAAGGGAGATTACTGTCCAGGGTGAAGGTCTCCGGCTTGACCGGAGTGAGGTTAATGGCCGGGTGCGCCGGGATGGGGTGGTTGGGAATGTCACCGTACAACTGCTTGATCTTGGCCAGGGTGGCGGCCGGCTCCACGTCGCCGACGATCACCAGGATGGCATTGCCGGGGGTATACCACTGCTTGTAAAAGTCGTGCAGCATGGCGCCCGTGGTGGCGTCGAAGGACGCCCTCGTCCCCAGGGGATCATGGGAGTACGGGGTGCCTGCGAACATGTCTGTATTCAGGCGATCAATGAATTTGTAGGTGGGATTGGAGAGGTCGCGGGATACCTCCTGCTCGATGGCGCCGCGTTCGTGGGCCCACTCCTCCTCGGAGTCGTCTACGCCCCGCAGGCAGGCTGCCTGGGCCTGGAGAGCCACGTCCAGGTCTGCCGCAGGTACGGTGGTGAAGTACTGGGTGATGTTTTGCTGTGTATCGGCATTGTCCCGGCCGCCCAGCTGGGCGTAGATGGCGGCGGTTTGATCCGCGGTCATGCCGGTGCAGCCGCGAAAGGCCATGTGTTCCTCGGCATGAGCCGAACCGGGGAAGCCGGGCGGCGTTTCATCCCCACCCACCTTGAAGTTCAGCTCGACCGTGACTACGGGTGCTAGCGCATTGCGCACAATAACTACCTGCAAACCGTTGGATAGCGTGGCGCGGGTGACATTGCTGGGGTCCGCGGCGTTGAGACGCGACGCGCAAACGGTTAGCAGGAATAGCAAAGGCAGCAGAGCTTTGAACTTCACTTTCATTTCTCCGATGGGGGATTCTCGCGCGTGGCTTTCTTTAGACGCCCAGCTTCCAGTTTTGCACGCCGGGGGCGCGCTCGACTACCGGCGGCGGGTACTGGGGGTTGGAAAATCCGGCGCTTTTGCGGCCCATGAATAGTTCAGGAAACAGAGTCGTGGTACCCCGCTCAAGCCAACAGAAGGCTTGAATGGGGCACCCAGCATTGGTTTAAGGGTTGAGTAGAACCGCGGGCAGCAGTTACTCCAGCGGCATGACGTCCACGCCTACCTTCAGGCTATGTTTTGCACCACCTAGCAGAACCCCGCGAATGGGGCTGACGTCGCTGTAGTCCCTGCCCCAGGCCAGGGTGATGTGCCCGTCGGAAGGCACGCAGTTGTTGGTCGGGTCGAAATCTACCCAACCAAAGCTGGGGCACCAGGCAGCACACCAGGCATGCGATGCGTCCGAGCCCACCAGGCGGGGGCGGCCGGGAGGAGGAAGCGTGCGCAAATAACCGCTTACGTAACGCGCCGGGAGTCCCAGCGAGCGCATGCAGGCGATCTGCAAATGAGAGAAGTCCTGGCAAACCCCGCGCCGTTTTTCGAAGAAGGTCTCCACCGGCGTGGTCACCTCGGTCGCCTTGGGGTCAAAACGGAAGTCCTGATGGATGCGGGCCGTGAGATCGAAGACCGCTTCGAGCAGCGGCCGTCCCGAAGCAAAGGAAGCCTGGGCGTAGGCTTTCAGCTCGGGCTTGGCGGAAACGCGGATTGAGTCAAATACAAACTGATAGGCGTTCAGCCCCTCCTGGCTATGATCAGCCGGCACCGTGTCGCGCACCATCTCCCAGGCTGGAGATTCTGAGAAAGGAGAGTACTGAACGGCATGGACCTCCAACTCGCTGCTCGCCTCCACAGTCATCCGGGTGTGCGACTCGGGTAGGGTAAACGAGCTGACAGTGTTGCCGAAGTAGTCGGTGTGGGTGGTTGCGTGGTAAGGCGGCATTGGCCAGACGGATAGTTCAGTGGCCCGGCATCTTTGTCCGGGAAGATCGCGGGGCGTAAGCCGGACCACGTGATGGGAGACCGAAACCGGCTGTACATAGTCGTAGATGGTCTGGTGCCGGACACGGTAAATCATGTGGCACGCTCCATTTCCGCGTGGCTGAAGTAAGTGTTGGCAATGGCTTCCGCGAAGGCGGGTAAAGCGGCGCCCAGCTCTTCCAGCAGGCCATCCAGACGGGCACGGGTGCTCCCGATGTGCGATTCACAGAGTAATTCGACATCCGCATCGAGCAGCCGGGCCGCCGCCGCCTCCATCTGCCTCTGCTTTAAGAGCGGCCATCCGCTCCCCGACGGCATGCTGGAGAGCCCGCCGCAGTGCCGGGCCAGGTCCTTCAGCTGGAAGGCGAGAGAGCGCGGATTGGCTTCATCATTCATGAGCAGATCGAGCACCGGTGCAGCCTGCAGTTCGGTGAAGTAGCGCGAGCGGTAGGTGATGGAGCTGTCCGCCACCTCAAGCAGCATCTCGAGCGACGGCCAGTTCTCCGGATCAACGGGGACGATGATCGCACGCAGGAGCTCAATCAACTGCACCGAGCGCTCGATACGCCGGCCGATGTTGAGAAAATGCCAGCCGGGTCCGCGGGTGATGTTGCCCTCTTCAATGCCACGCAGGGCGGCCAGGGTGAGGATGCAGCTATTAAGCACCGCCAGCGCGTCCGCCGGCGAGACATAGCCCCAGGCGACGCGGTCCGAGGCCCGGGCAAGGCTGCCCATCTGGCTCACGATACGCAGCAGGTCGGTCGAAAGGCGGTCGCGGACCTGGGCCGTGGCGCGCGTCGCCCGGCTGAGATTGGAGTTCAGGCTATCGCTGCGCTGCTCTTCAAAGATGAGCGAGAGTATCTCTTTTTCCAGATCTCCCTGCTGGTCCAGCTTGCCTTGCGGGTCGTCCTTGGCCAGGCGCGAATAGGGAGATTCCAGGCACTCATACAACTGCATCAGCGAGCGCCACCCGGCGGTCTCCGGAGCCCAGGGTTCGCCGGTCATGCGGACCAGGATGCAACGCAGGACACGGGCCAGATGCTCACACCGTTCAACGTAGCGGCCCAGCCAGAAAAGATGTTCGGCAGCTCGGCTAGGCAGATCGCTGCTGACCCCGCGATGGATCTCTACGGGCAAATCCCGCGGAGGCCGCATGGTGAAGTGGTCGACCGGGTGACGGGAAAGTACCCAGGTGTCCTTGCTGCCGCCGCCGTGCTGCATGGAGACGATGGGGGAATCGGGCGATGGGGAAACCCGGGTCAATCCTCCGGGCATTACGACCCAACTGTCTCCGGCGGCCGCGATATAGACTCGCAATACCACCCGGCGCGGCATCAGGCCGTTTTCGGACCATACCGGAACGCTGGACAGGTTGAGCAACTCTTGCCCCACAAACTCGTTGGGGCACTCCTCCAGCCGATCAAGGATGCGCGCACGCTCCATAGGTTCGAGTCTGCCCCCGAAGACAGGCTCCATGCCCTTGGCAGGAAAAGCCGGCTTGATTACCAGAAAATCCAGGTTCTCGCGCACATATTGCCGTGCCCTGGGCTGGCCGCACCACCAGGTAGCCACCGACGGCAGGGCCAGGCGCTCACCCAGCAAGCTGCGGCTGAGACCGGGGAGAAAGGGGATAAACGCCGAGGTTTCCAGCAGCCCGCTGCCCAGGGCATTGGCAACGGCTACGTTGCCGGCGCGGACCGCCTCTACCAGGCCGGGCACTCCAAGATAGGAATCGGAACGCAACTCCAGGGGATCGCAATAGCCATCGTCCATGCGCCGCAAGACGACGTCTACCGGCCGGAGCCCTTCGAGCGACTTGAGAAAGACCCGGTTCTCGCGCACCGTCAGATCTCCTCCCTGGACCAGGGTGAATCCGAGGTAGCGGGCCAGATAGGAATGCTCGAAGTAGGTCTCATTCAGCGGACCGGGGGTGAGCAGCACCACGCGCGGGTGGCTGCGCGGAGCGGGGGAAAGGCGCAGCAGGGTCTCGCGAAAGGAGCGAAAGAATCCAGCCAGCCGGTGCACCTGGGCTTCGCGAAAGAGGTCGGGAAAGGTCTCCGCCATGACAATGCGGTTTTCCAGCGCATAGCCGGCTCCGGAAGGGGCTTGGGTGCGGTCGGAGATGACCCACCATTGGCCATCGGGCGAACGGGCCAGGTCGACGGCCAGCAAATGAAGGTAGGTGGATCCAGGAACCGGGACGTTATGGCAGGCGCGCCAGAAGGCCGGGTTGCCAAATACCAGCGCGGAGGGAAGATCCCCATTCCGGAGCAGGTTCTGGGGACCGTACAGATCGGCAAGGATGGTGTTGAGCAGGCGGGCACGCTGGATCAGGCCCGCCTCCAGATAGCTCCATTCCGCAGCTGG
Source organism: uncultured Acidobacteriaceae bacterium (assembly GCA_963785315.1). Taxonomy (GTDB): domain Bacteria; phylum Acidobacteriota; class Terriglobia; order Terriglobales; family Acidobacteriaceae; genus PALSA-350. Next base: position 983,419 of record CAWAUX010000014.1, read on the forward strand.
GATGAGCAACGGGACCGCGTCCAGACTCCACGGGCGGTCAGTGCCGAGGGGATCGCCATAGACGTTGTAGCTGACGCCGTTTTCCCGGATACGCTGGCGTGCGGTCTGCCAGCGGTGGGCCAGCTCTTTGCCGCCCAGCGAAGACAAGGACGCGATATAACGTTCCCAGTGGGGACGAAGCACGCCCGGCTCCTCGCACATCTCGTCGTACACGCCAGGAGCCTGGCGATAGTCGGCGGTCAGTAGCGGGTCGTCCAACGTCTCGGGCATGTAGATCTCACTCAAAGCAATTCAGCTCATCTTCCGCAAAAGGTCCCTCAGCGGCTAAAGCCGCATTCCTTTGCATGATTATGGGCGGCCTAAAGGCCGTCCCCTTCAACGACCGGACCCTTAACAATGATCCCCCTTCTCCCACCCAGCGAAACCCAGACCTTTGTGAGGGAGCCGGGGCGCACCGCAGATCCCGGTTTCGTTAGCACACACACTCTCTCTTTCAACCCCACCTGAAGGGTACGGGCTTCAGCCCGTACATAACCCCTACCTTATCGATGGGCTTTAGCCCCTGAGGGTTCTACGGCTTTCGGCGTAAATCCAGGGTCAAGGGAAACTCCACGTTGCGTTCTTGCGGTGGAACGGTAATCGGGCCCGGGGTGTGCCCAAAACTGGTGAACCTGGCCAGTCGCCGGCTCTCGGCTTCATACGCGTTCACGGGAAACTGCTCATTGGCTCTACCGCCGGGATGGACCACGTGATAGGTGCAACCCCCGATCGCATGCCCCGACCAGGTGTCCACGATGTCGAAGACCAGCGGGCTGTGAACGGGAATGTCGGGATGCAGGCACGAGGCCGGCTGCCAGGCCCGGTAGCGGACTCCGGCAACGAACTCACCGGCTTCCCCGGTTGGATGCAGGGGCACAGGGCGGCGATTGCAAAGCACTGCGTAACGGTCCGCAATCATCCCTGTCACCTTGACCTGCAAGCGCTCCACGGAGGAGTCCACACTGCGGGCGGTGCCGCCGCTGGAGGCTTCTTCGCCCAGAACGTTCCAGGGTTCGAGCGCGTGCCGCAGCTCCAGCTGGATGCCCCGCGCGCTCACTGAACCGATGAGCGGAAAGCGAAATTCGAAGTGGGGAGCGAACCATTCGCTGCGGAAGCCATATCCGGCCCGGGCAAGATCGCTGACCACGTCTTCCCAATCGAGCTGCACGAAGTAGGGCAGCATGAAGCGGTCGTGCAGGCTGGTTCCCCACGGAATCAATTTTTGCCGGTAGGGCTTACGCCAGAAGTAGGCGATCAACGCCCGCACCAGAAGTTGCTGAGTGAGGCTCATGCGCGCGTGGGGCGGCATCTCGAAGGCGCGCAGCTCAAGCAATCCGAGGCGCGTTCCAGCGCCTTCCGGAGGGTCGAGCTTGTCAATGCAGAACTCGGCGCGATGGGTGCTCCCGGTCACATCGGTAAGTAAATGACGAAATAACCGATCGGCCAGGCGCGAGGACACCGGGGTCCCACCTCGTTCGGGAATCTGGTCGAAGGCAATTTCCAATTCATAAAGCGATTCAACACGGCCCTCGTCAACCCGGGGATGCTGGCTGGTGGGGCCAATGAACAAGCCGGAAAGCAGATAGGAGAGCGAAGGATGGTTTTGCCAGTAATTGACCATGCTGCGCAGCAGGTCGGGGCGGCGAAGAAAAGCGCTGTCATCGGCCGTGGGGCCGCCGATCACCAGGTGGTTTCCCCCGCCGGTGCCGGTGTGCTGCCCGTCGAGCATGAACTTCTCGGTTCCCAGGCGCGTCTCCCGCGCCAGCTCATACACGGACGTGATGTTCTCGACCAGAGCGTCCCAGCTTGCGGCGGGTTGGATGTTCACCTCGATCACGCCTGGATCGGGAGTGACTTTGAAGACCGAGATACGGGTGTCATTGGGCGGTGTATAGCCCTCGAAGACGACCGGCATGGAGAGATGCGCCGCGGTGTCTTCGATCGCGGCGACCAGGTCGAGATAATCCGCGAGGTAATCGACCGGCGGCATAAAAATGAAGAGCTTGCCCTGGCGCGCCTGCACGCAGAGCGCCGGGCGGGTGAGCGTGACCGCTTGCTGGTCATCCTTTTTGGGCTTGGCCTTATCGACAGCGGACTCCGGCTCGTCCGCGAACGGCGGATGGAAGAACCGGCCCATCTGACGATCGGGCCGTGGGGGCAGCGTGTCCCGCCGCCGGAAAGGGTCGGTATCGAAGGCGTAGGTCACGTCTTCCGGCTTGGTCCAGGGCAGCGATTCGAGGGGCAGGCGATACCCCATGGGCGAATCACCCGGAGTCAGGAACATGCGTTTTGACAGCGGAAACCAGGGCTGGCTGGTCCACCGCGGCGTACCAGACCGGGTAGGGACCCGGCGCAAGGGAAGCACAAAGCCGATGGGGTGCTCCGCGCCTTGTTCAAAGATGTGGGCCAGCTTGGCGCGTTCGGGCGATTCTTTGAGTTTAGGGTCGAGGGGATCGCCGATTTCCGGCAGCCGCCGCTCCTTCCACAGGTGGAAGAAGATGTCTTCATAGGCAGTGATGGTGAAGGCCGGACTCACTTGCAGGCGGAGGGTGAGGGCTTCGAGAAATTTGCGTGCTTCCGGTGCGCCGTAGCCGTAATCTTTGCCGTCTTCGGCGAATAGGCTTTGGTTCTCCCAGATGGGAACGCCATCCTTGCGCCAGTAACAGCCCAGCGCCCACCGAGGCAGCTCTTCGCCGGGATACCACTTGCCCTGGCCGATATGGAGCAGCGCGCCGGTAGAGAACCGGTCGCGCATTTTGTACAGCAGCTCCACCGCGAGCTTGCGCTTGGCCGGGCTCATGGCGGTGGTCGACCACTCGCTGCCGTTGCGATCGTCGAGCGAGATGAAGGTGGGCTCGCCGCCCATGGTGAGGCGCACATCGCCCACTTGCAGATCCACATCCACCTGGTGGCCCAGGGCTTCGATCTGCCGCCACTGTTCGTCGGTGTAGGGCTTGGTGACCCGCGGGGATTCGTAGATCCTCTGCACGGTCATGGAGAAGCTGAAGTCCGTCTTGCAGAATTCCAGGGGACCGGAGATGGGGGCGGCGCTACCCACATCGGGTGTGCAGGCGAGGGGGATATGTCCTTCGCCGGCCAGCAGCCCGGAGGTGGGATCAAAGCCTACCCAGCCCGCGCCGGGGAGATAAACCTCGGTCCAGGCATGCAGATCGGTAAAGTCGCTGGAGGCCCCGCCGGGGCCCTCAAGCGGTTTCACGTCGGCGGTGAGTTGGATCAGGTAGCCGGAGACAAAACGCGCCGCCAGCCCCAGGTTGCGCAGGACCTGCACCAGCAGCCAGGCAGAGTCGCGGCAGGAGCCGGTGCCCAGGGTGAGCGTCTCCTGGCAGCTCTGCACTCCGTGCTCCAGGCGGATGACATAGCCGACCTCGCGCTGCACCCGTTGATTGAGACTGACCAGAAAATCCAGCGTGGGCGTGCTGATCCGAGGCACCTGGGTGAGAAACGCGGCCAGCCTGGGGCCTGGCGTCTCGGCTTCAAGGAAAGGGCGCAGCTCACGAGCCAGGGAAGCCTCGTAAACAAAGGGAATTTTCTCCGCGTACGGCTCCAGGAAAAAATCGAAGGGATTGAAGATTGCCATCTCGGCAACCAGATCCACCTCAACCGAAAACTCCGTCGTCTTTTCCGGGAATACCAGGCGAGCGACATAGTTGGCCTGGGGGTCCTGTTGCCAGTTGATGAAGTGCTTCTGGGGAAGCACTTTGAGCGAGTAGGCCAGGATCGGCGTACGACAATGAGGAGCAGGGCGCAGCCGGATAGTTTGCGGCCCCAGCATGACTGGACGGTCGTAGCGATAGTGGGTCTTATGATTCAGCGCAATGTGAATTGCCATAGGGCGGAGTCCCTATAGATTACATGCGCCCCTCCACTGCGCTGTCTTCTGCCGAAAAACATCTACCTGGGTTTTGGCCAGTATGATGTTTTCATGTCACTGACTGAGCCCGTTGCCCCCGAGGTTCTTGACCGCGCCAGGAAGATCAAGCTGTTCCTCATGGACGTGGACGGTACGCTGACCGACGGCAGCGTCAACCTCATTTCCCTGCCCAACAATGGCGGAGTAGCCGAGATGAAGGGCTTCAATTCTCAGGATGGCGCAGGATTGAAACTTGCCCACATCATGGGCATCCGCACCGGCTTCATCACGGGAAGGAAATCGCCCGCGGTTTCCCAACGCGCCCACGAGCTGGATGTGGAGTTCGTCTACCTCGGCCAGGCGACCAAGATGGCTGCCTTTGACGAGTGTCTGCAGAAGGCCAAAGTACAGCCAGACGAGGTGGCCTATATGGGCGACGACCTGCCCGATATGCCGGTGGCCAAGCGCGCCGGCTTGGCAGTGGCCGTTGCCAACGCGGTTCCGGAGCTAAAGGCCATCAGTCACTATGTAACCACCAAAGGCGGCGGCGCTGGCTCAGCGCGGGAAGTAGTGGAACTTATCCTGAAGGCCCAGGGAAGATGGGAAGAGGCCATTCCCAAGGCGATCGCTTAATACTTTCTGGCCATCAAACTTATCCTGTCCTGTGAAGGTGGAAATAAGTCATCTAAGCACGGTGGAATGCTGCGCTTAGGGGTTCTTTTCGACCGTATACCGGGAACGTTCCCCTTTCTGGGGTAGAGGGTAGGTTATAGTTAGAGCGATGCGCTATAAGCAAGCAAATGAGCACGGGCGGCGCCCTTGGAAGATCGCTCTGGCTCTTTGCTGCGCTCTACTACTGGTTTTCGGCGCAACGGTTCAGCTCGCGCACATTCATACCGCTGCCGGTGCGTCTCACGCCGGGTGCGCTCTTTGTGCAACCGCGCACGTAGTTATTTCTCCAGCAGCACCGATGACCGTTCCCCTGCCGGCGAGACAGATGGCGGTGCCGGTCGTCGATCTGCAACCAACCTTCGCGCGCCGATTCCTTGACTTTTCGCTCTATACCAGACCCCCTCCCGTTGAGCTTGCTTTCTCCTAAGGCAATTTCAGCAAGCAATGATCAGGATGGCCCGGGGGTCGGTATATGTACTCGTTTCCACGACGTTTCGTCTTTGTTTTTCTTTTGCTGTCGCCAGCGATGTATGTTCAGGCCCAGACGGCCGCCGGCACCATTACAGGAACAGTCACCGATGCTTCGGGCGCTGTGATACCCGGCGCCACGGTCACCATCGAAAATCCGGTGAGCGGGCTTTCGCGGACTGCCAAGACGGACGCCTCGGGCCAATATCGTTTCACCAATTTGCCTTTCAACCCCTATCACCTCAGTGCGCACGCGGAGGGCTTCTCACCGTTCACCGCGGATGTACAGGTGCGTTCGTCCGTCGCCGTCACCCCCATCATCAAATTGGAAGTGGGAGGAGCCTCCACTACGGTTACGGTTACGGGCGACGACCTGGTGGAGAATGACACCTCACTCCACACTGACATCGACCGCAACATGATCGAGAAGCTGCCGCTGGAAAGCTCTTCCTCCTCGGTGAGCTCGCTGGTGACGCTCTCGACTCCCGGAGTAGCCGCGGATTCCAATGGCCTCTTCCATGGGCTGGGCGACCATGCCTCGAATTCGTTTTCCGTCGATGGCCAGCCGATCTCCGACCAGCAGAGCAAGGTGTTCTCCAACCAGATTCCGTCCAATTCCATTCAGTCGATTCAAGTCATCGCTGGTGCACCGCCCGCCGAGTACGGGGACAAGACCAGCCTGATCATCCAGGTAACCACGCGATCGGGCCAGGGGCTTACCAAGCCCACGGGGAGTATCAGCTCCTCCTATGGGTCGTTCGGCTCAGCCACGGGTGGCGTTGATATTGGCTATGGTTCGCAGACATGGGGCAACTTCTTCGAGCTCGATGGATTGAATACCGGCCGTTTTCTGGATAGTCCGGAGTTTGTGGTGTTTCACGACAAAGGAAACGAACAGAACGCCTTTGATCGCCTGGATTATCAATTCACGCCGGTCGATGCCCTGCACTTCAACCTGAACTACAGCCGATCCTGGTTTCAGACGCCCAACAGCTACGACAACCTGAATGTACTCGATCAATTTGGCAATGACGTGGGCGATACCGATCAGAAATCAAAGATCGAGACGTTTGATATCGCGCCCACCTACACCCGGATCATGGGCAAGAGTGCGGTCTTTAACTTCGGTCCCTACATCCGGAAAGATAGCTATCAGTACTTTCCCAGCGAAAACCCGCTGGCGGATCTTGGGCCCCCGAATCTGCAAAACCAGACCATCGCACAGTACCGGACGCTCACCAATGCCGGGGTCCATTCCGATCTGACTTATAACAGGGGCAACCAGAGCATCAAGGGTGGAGTGCTTTACAACCAGACCTTTCTCCGCGAGCGTGACAGTCTTGCCATCGTGAATCCGACCTTCAATTCACCTTGCCTGAATGCCGCAGGAGAAGGCGTGGACGGCTTCACCAACCCGGGGGAGTGCGCCGTTGCGGGATACCAGCCCAATTCCGCCTTCAACCCGGTTTTGCTGCCCTATGACCTCACCCGGGGCGGCGGCGATTACAACTACTTTGGCCACGCGGATATCAAAGAGTTGGCTCTTTATATCGAAGATTCGATCAAGGCCGGCAACTGGCTGTTCAATTTAGGCATACGCGGTGACCTGTACAACGGCTTGGCCAGCGCCACTCAGGCAGAGCCTCGCCTGGGTGTTTCCTACAGCGTTAAGCCCACCAACACCGTGCTGCGCATCTCCTATGCTCGTACCCTGGAGACGCCCTTCAACGAAAATCTCGTGCTCTCCAGCCAGGGCTGCGCCAACGAAGTGCTGGCTCCCTTGCTCTCTTGCACGCCCGGGGTGCAGGGAACGCTGCAGCCGGGCTTTCGCAATGAATTCCACGCCGGACTGCAACAGGCTTTTGGCAAAAATATCGTCTTCAGCGGCGAATACATCTGGAAGTACACGCATAACGCATTCGACTTCAGCGTTTTGGGCAATACTCCCATTACCTTCCCTATCGATTGGCACAATGCCAAGGTTCCCGGGTTCGCGCTGCGCACCGATGTGCCGAACTTTCATCACATCTCGGCGTTTGTCGTGATGTCCTCGGTGGCGGCGCGGTTCTTCCCGCCGCAGGTTGCTGGAGCCGGGGCCACCGTCGGACAACCGGGATTGCCGTTCCGGATCGATCATGATGAACGGTTCAACCAAACGACCCACGTGCAATATCAACTGCCTTTTCACTGGAGCCCGTGGGTGGGCTTCAACTGGCGTTACGACAGCGGCCTGGTTGCCGGATCGGCTCCTTGTTACAACCCGCTCTCCAACAATCCGAACACCGCGTGTGCAGACACCTCAACCACACTCAACGGGCAGCCGGCAGTTGACCTGAGTGGGTTGACCGCCGACGAGCAGTTTGAAGCAGGTCTCACCTGCGGAGGGATCAAGGCAACGCCCACTACACCATTGCCTACACCTTGCCCCGCGTCTGAATATGGCTCTACGCTGCTGAGGATTCCAGCCCCGGGCACGGGCAGTAACGACCACAATCCGTCCCGTATCCGGCAGCGGAATCTCTTTGACGCTTCTATTGGAGAGGACAACCTCTTCAATGGCGATCGCTACAAGTGGAGTCTCCAGTTAACCGGCGTGAATATGGCGAACAAGACTGCGCTTTATAATTTCTTGTCTACCTTTAGCGGGACGCACTATGTCACTCCGCGTGCGCTGACGGCGGAACTGGCCTTCCATTTTTAGAGCAGAACCCATTATTCGGTGTTGGCTTTGCCGAAACGAGCTAACATGAAACCTTCAAACTCCGTAAGAGACATGCGGGGATGGGGATCGATCGCCTGCCCCTGCCTACGATCGACCATCACTCCTCGCCTGGGCACGCTGGGCCAATAACTTCCAGAGGAATGACAAGATGCCTTTGAAAACAGCAGACGTTGCCTTGAATGGATCCGGTGTCGCGGTCCACCATCCTCTTGATCCGCTCACCGCGGCTGAGATCACCGAGGTCACGCGTGTTCTTGAGAACCACTTCCAATGGGGCAAGGACCTGCGCGTCGAGACCATCGACATCAACGAGCCAGCCAAGGATGTGGTGCGCCACTACGACCCCAAAAACATGCCGCCGCGTATCGCGCGTTTCAATGCGTATCGCCATGGGGCCATGGGTGTGTGGCAGGGATTGGTGGATCTCGGCAGCGCCACCGTTATCTCGAAGACCTTTAGAGAAAAGGCCCGGCCTATGCTTGCCGTCCAGGAGATCCTGGATATTGAAGCCTTGGTCAAGGCGGATGCTCGTTTTCAAGAAGCGCTGCGCCGCCGCGGTCTGCTCGCCGAACTCGAATATATGTGCGTCGATCCCTGGACAACCGGCGATTTCAACATCCCCATCGAGCAGGGGCGCCGGGTGCTCAACTGCTTCGTCTTTATGAGAACGTTTCCCCTCGACAATTTTTATGCCCACCCCGTCGAGGGACTGCACGCGCTGATCGACGTGAGCACGCTGGAGGTGCTGGATGTGCATGATCATTTCGAGGCCGAGGGAGATTACATTCCTGTTCCACGCACGCCGCTGAATTACGACGCCGAGCTTTTGCAGAAGTTTCGCGAGCCTTCCTCCCGGCTCGATATCGTGCAGCCGGATGGCGCCGGTTTCGTAGTGCACGGCAACCAGGTGACCTGGGAAAACTGGGACTTTCGCGTGGGCTTCAATGGGCGCGAGGGGTTGGTGCTCTACACCATCGGCTATACCCAGGATGGCAAACGTAGGCCCATTGTCTATCGCGCCTCCATTGCCGAAATGGTGGTGCCTTACGGCACGCCGGAGAGAAGCCACTATCGCAAGAACGTATTCGACAGCGGCGAACTCGGCTTCGGCCGCATGGCGAACTCGCTCACTCTGGGTTGCGACTGCCTGGGCGTGATCCATTATTTCGATGCCGTGGTCTCGGATCTGTTTGGCCATCCGCGCACCATCGAGCGGTGCATCTGCCTGCACGAGGAAGATGCCGGTATGTCATGGAAGCATTTCGATCTGCGTACGGAGCGGACCGAGGTGCGGCGGGCCAGGAAGCTGGTGATCTCCTCCATTTCGACCATTGGCAATTACGAATATGCGTCCTATTGGTATCTGCATCAGGATGGACGCATTGAGTACGAGATGAAGGCGACAGGGATTATCAATACCGCGGGTTGCCGTCCTGGCGAGCCGGGAAAATTTGGCACCGAGGTGGCGCCGGGCATCGTCGGCCACATTCATCAGCATATTTTTTCTGCCCGGCTGGATATGGAGGTGGACGGGCCAAATAATACGGTTACGGAGTGCGACACGATTGCCCTGCCGATGGGGCCCGAGAACCCCTACGGCAATGCCTACTATGTGCAGGAGACGCCGCTGAAAACGGAGGCCGAAGCGCAACGCGACTTTGACTTTTCCAGGATGCGCTACTGGAGAATTACCAATCCCAATACCACCAACTGGGTGGGCAAGCCAACCGCCTATAAGCTTGAGGCAAAATCAGCAGTGCACCCGTATACCCATCCGGATAGCCCATCGGGCAAGCGGGGACGCTTCCTGCAACATCAGCTGTGGGTGACCCCGTTTGATGAGAACGAGCGCTACCCGGCGGGCGAGTTCGTGAACCAGTCGACAGGGGATGATGGTCTGCCGGCATGGACCGCCAAGGACCGGGCAATCGAGAACACTGATGTCGTGCTGTGGCATAGCTTCGGTGTGCATCATCTGCCCCGTCCGGAGGATCATCCGGTACAGTCTTGCGTGGTCTGTGGATTCACGCTGGCGCCATCCGGATTTTTTGATCAGAATCCGGTGATCGATCTGCCTCCGATGAAGAATGCGGCCAGCTGTTGCGCCCATGCTGCTGATTGATGGGGATTAGGGAGGATCTGCGGAGAAAAGGCCGCTGTTGGGTAGGTCCGGGCTTCAGCCCGGACCTACCCAACAGCACCCACTCCACCGAGCACTTCTTCCGCGCGCAGCGCCAGGCCTCGGGCGACGGAAATAAACTCGTCGCCGGTTCTTATGCGCTCTTCCCCAAACCGCTCTTTGAAGATGCCACGAACGGCGGGCACCAGGGAACTGCCGCCGGTTAGAAAGACCCGGTCGACCTGGCGGCGGCTGATTCCTGAGCTTTCCAACAGCGAATCGACACACTGCTCGATGGCGTGCAACTCGTCGGCAATCCAGCCTTCAAACTCCGCGCGCGTGACCGCAATGTTGAGGTCCATGCTGCCGTCGCGAAAATGGAATTCGGCTACTTCGGCGTGGGAAAGCTCGAACTTGACCCGCTGCACGGCCTGGTGAAGGTGGTAACCAAGGTCCTCGTCGATCAGCGTGATCAAAGCTTCGATCTTTTCCGGTTCCAAAGCGCGGAGCCGGGCACTCTTCAAAATCTCCACCACGTTCGCCGTGCGCAAGAAAGATAAGTAATGCCAGCGCTCGAGGTTGGCATAGATCCAGGCCGGCACCGCGGGCAAAATCTTGTTGAGCGAACGGGCAAACGATTCCGACCCTAAGGCCGGGGAAACAAGCTTGCGCACGATCCTGGCGTCAAAGGCGTCGCCCGCCAGGCCGACTCCGCTGTTGCCCAGCAGATCCTGCGGCTTGCGGCCCCGCTTGCGCACTCCAGGGCCAACATGCAACAAAGAGAAGTCACTGGTACCGCCGCCAAAATCACCGATGAGAATGAGCTCGTCATGATCAAGGGTCGATTCGTAGGCGTAAGCCGCCGCCACCGGCTCCATTTCAAAATCAACCCGCTCAAACCCAGCCTCCGTAAACGCTAGCCGGAGACGGGAGAGAGCAAAGGCCTGGTCCTCTTCCGTCTCCGCGCCGACAAAGCGCACCGGTCGGCCCACCATGGCATACCCGATAGCAGTCTGGAACTTGCTTTCGGCCTGACGGCGCAGGTCGACGAGGATGCGGGAAATCAGGTTCTCCAACATGTATTGCCGGCCGAATACCGCCGTGCCCGTGAGCGTGCGGTCGGAGAGGTAGGACTTCAGCGACTGAATGAGCCGGCCCTTGTTCTCAGCGGCCAGGTAGTGTTCGATCGCAGACGGACCGGTCCAGGCATGGGTTTGTTTCCGGGCTCCATGCTTGACCTGCTCCAGGTACAGCACCGAGCGAAAGGAAAACGTCTCGCCGGTATGGGTGGGGAAAGGGACCAGTTCCACGTGCCCGCTGCCGGAGGCGCGCGCAACCGTGCTGTTGGTGGTGCCGAAGTCGATACCGATGGCGGGGACCTGATCTTTTGCCTGCTGCATTCCTTCCATTATTTCGCACTTGAGACCGGGGACTATGATTGAGAAGAGGGCTTTCGCATGAAAGCACGCCAATATCGGAAGCCTCTCCTGCGGTTGTTCCTTTTAGCCGCGGCCAGTCTCGCGTCAGCGAACACCCCATCAATTGCGACAACAGATCGAAATTGACAACGATCCTCGCGTATGGGCAGAAGCTGCATCCTTGATTGATGCCGGGCTGCCGGGCGCGCAATCGGCTGCCCAGGCGCGCTAAGCTCCCTATATAGAACATTGTTGGTTGCAAATACCGGCGGTTTGCGGAGCCGCAAGCGACAATGCGAGAATGGCTTAATGCAAAAATTATGGGGAACGAAGATAAACCTGCTGGCTGCCGGCATTGTCCTGCTGGGCAGCGCCGCCGCTCAGCAGACGCCGGCGACCAATACACAATCCACAACCCCGGCCAGGCCCAGGACCAGCACCACCACCCACAAGAGTACCGTGGCCGCCAAGCCTAAGCCCTTGGCGCTGGTGACAGAAAAAGACAAGCAAAGCTACGCCATCGGCTTGAACGTGGGCAAAAGCCTGCACCGCGACTCGGTCGACGTCGAGCCTGAGTTCGTGCTCCAGGGATTAAAGGATGCCCTGGCTGATGGCAAGGTCCTGTTAACCGATGACGAGATCAAGACGGTGATGACCGACCTGCAGAACCAGGTGCGGCAAAGGCAGGAAGAGAAGAGGTTAGCCGCAGTGGAAACCAACAAGAAGGAAGGCGCAGCATTCCTGGCGGCGAACGCAACCAAAGCGGGCGTGGTTACCTTGCCCAGCGGCCTGCAATACAAGGTCCTGGTTGCCGGAACCGGTCCCAAGCCTACCGCCGCCGATCGGGTGGTTTGCAACTACCGGGGAACTCTGCTCGACGATACGGAATTTGACAGTTCCTACAAGCGTGGCCAGCCGGCGACCTTCGGCGTGAGCGGAGTCATCAAAGGCTGGACCGAGGCTCTGCAATTGATGCCGGTGGGATCGAAATGGCAGTTGTTCATTCCCTCGGATCTCGCCTATGGCGAACGTGGTCAGGGTCCTATCGGCCCCAACTCCACGCTGATTTTCGAAGTGGAGTTGCTCTCGATTGAGCCCAAGACCCCAGCGGCCGCTGCTCCCACGACACCGTAAACGCGGTCCTGGCAATACACTTGGTTCGTCCCCCAAATAGGAGAACCATGCGTCGAGAAAACCTGACTATCGCTTTGTTGTTGATCATCGCGGTTGCATTGGTGGCGATCGCCGTGCAACCGATCTTCGCCCCGCGCCCGGCGGAGGCACAATCCGGGACCCTCTATCCGCTTTACATCGAGCCCGGCTCGGAGCTATTACGTGCGCCGGATGGCACGAGCCAGGTCTACGGCAAGGTGATGGTGGACATGCGTACGGGGAAAATCTGGGGATTTCCGACGCTCGCACCGCAGTCCTATCCCAGCAGCAACCTACAGAACAAGCCACCTACCTCCCGTCCCTTCGAGTTGGGGAGGTTCGCGCTTGAAGACACCAACAAGTAACATCTCAATCCAGCAGGATCCGTAAAAGGTGCCAGCCCCGGACTCTCAGAGGCTGCGGAAAAACTCGCTGTTGCGTTGAGACGAACCTTAATCGAACCGTGTCAGCCCCGGACTTTCAGCGGCTGCGGAAAAACTCGCTGTTGCGTTGAGACGAACCTTAGTCGAACCGTGCCAGCCCCGGACTTTCAGTCCGGGGGAGCGGGTTTCAAACCCGCGAGAACGCTTCATCTCGCCATGACCCTCTTTAGATGCCCTGGGGAGAACGCCGCGAGCTGAAAAATCAAGGGTTTTTCCGCAATCTGCTAGCGCGTGGGCAGCGTGAGCTTGAGCAGCTTAACGGCGTCCACATACATCCCCTGCCAGCGGACTCCCAGGTGGAGATGCGGGCCGGTCACCCGGCCTGTGGCCCCGCTGAGGCCGAGGCGTTCTCCTTTGTGAACGCGGTCGCCCACTTTCACCTCTATCTTGGACAGGTGCATGTAGAGGGTTGAGAACTGCTGCCCGTGATCGACCACCACCAGGTTGCCCTCGTAAAACATTCCCTGGGCAATGATCACCACGCCATCGTTCGCGGCCACTACGGGCGTTCCCGAAGGAGCATGGAAGTCTGTTCCGCGATGGATGCTGGCCAGCTTGTCGTTGAACATGCGGCGAGTCCCAAAGGAATCGGTCGGAGTGAAGGGCACGGGCGAGCGAAAGCTGCCGTTCCATAAGGGCTGGCTGATGAGGTGAGCGAAGGCCGCATCCTTCACCGCTTTATCGGCTGCGATGCGCGTCAGCGTCGCGGCATCTGGCTGCACATACTTTTCTTCCACATGCAGTGTGGTCGTCTTATAGCTACCCGGCAACACGGTCAGTTGCTGGGTAGCGTGCAGCTCCGGGCCGTTGCTAGTGGTTGCGGTAAGTTCCAGGGGATAAGTTCCCGGTGCCTGCTCCACGTCAATGCCGGCCAGCACATACCAGCTATTGCCCTGATGAGCCCGGTTAAACACCAGCGGGTGATTGAGCCAGGTGCCGCGCAGTGAATCCGCGGGCTGACTAAGTTCGATTTGGAAGAGCACGGGCGAGCCGCTTTCCAGGCTCTTCGGAGACCAGGTCACCACGCGAAAGCCCGGGCTTTTCTGTGCTCTCGCGGCCGGAAGGGTCAGCAACAACACCAGGAATGCAGCCCAGCGAAGCGGGCGCAACGACCGAAAATGAGTCATAGGATCAATCTTGTAGGCTACGGGCAACGGTAGCATACTGGTGCACGAGGATCGACTATGCGACGCAGGACCTTTCTCTCCACTTCTGCTGCAGCAGGGCTAGGCGTTTTTACCTGGAGCGGCCGGACCCTACAGGCCAAGACGGGAGACATACCGAAGCGTACCTTCGGAAAAACCGGCGAGCGCCTGACGATCATCGGCCAGGCCGGCGGGCGGTTCCCCTTGTGCAGCTTCGAAGACGCGAAAGCCGTGACCCTGCGCGCCTATGAACTCGGCATCAACTATTTCGATTGCGCGCGCCTTTACTGGGACGGCAAGTCGGAAGAGGTTTATGGCGCGGTGCTGCCTCCCTTCCGCAAAAGCATCTTCCTGACTACGAAATCCGCGCAGCGTACGCGCAAGGGCGCCGAAGCGGATCTGGAGATGTCTTTGCGTGCGCTCAAGACGGACCACGTGGATCTGTGGCAGATGCACCAGGTAAGTACGCAGGACGAAGTAGAGCAGATCTTCGCCCCCGGGGGCGCGATCGAAGCCTTCGAAGCGGCCAAGAAAGCGGGCAAATGCCGCTTCATTGGATTCACCGGCCACCATGATCCCCAGGTCCACCTGGCGATGCTCAAGAAGTACGATCACTACGACACCATCCTGATGCCCCTGCATGCGGCGGATCCCGGATACCAGAGCTTCGAGAAGAACGTGCTGCCGGTGGCGGTCGCGCGCGGCATGGGGATCCAGGGGATGAAGAGCACGGCCAATGCAAAATTGCTGCAAGCCATCGCGTTGAAGGAGTGCCTCTCCTACACCCTCAGTCTGCCGGTGCACTGTGTCGCGCTCGGCTGTACTACCATCGGACAGGTGGAAGACGATGTGCGCATTGCGCAGGAGTTTACGCCGTTAGACACGGCCCAGCTCGACCAGATTCGCGACAAGGTGGCGAAGCTGAAAGGGCCGCAACTGGAAGACTGGAAAATCAACACCGAAACTGCCACCGCGAGCACTTATCGGGATGGCGGCTACGCTTGAGCGTTCAGCCCGTCTGAACTTTTGCAAAGACTATCTGTCATTGTTTCCTTATCTACAACCATCGTGGTAGCTGTTCCCTTCTTCGCAGCACTTTCGCAACTTTTACTGTCCTGTTAGGGTCTTCTCGGTTGGCTGCGGCTTCACTGCAGCATGACCAAAGTCACGACTCCCCTAACCGGAAAGAAGGTACGAAATCGTGCGCAAACCAATAACAGGTTTCACCATGTTTCTCGCACTCCTGGGAATGTTGGTTATGATTCCCAAGGCAGCTCCGGCGCAACAGGTTCCGGGGCCTCACCCGGCTTACCTGCACGCGCTCTCCGATTTACGAATGGCTCGCGCGTATCTGGACCAGATTGCATGGCCGCCGGTTCAGAGAGACGAAGAACATGCGATCAAGGAGATTGATGCTGCCATCGGCGAGATCAAGCGGGCCTCGATCGATGATGGCAAAAATCTCGAGGATCACCCTCCGATCGATGTCCGCATGCGCCCCGACGGCCGCTTCCGCAAGGCTTTGGAATTGCTGGATAAGGCGCATAACGATACCGCCCGGGCAGAAGACGTGCCCCAGGCGAGAGGCATGCGGGATCGCGCTGTGCACCATATCGACCAGGCCCACGGCACGGTGGACGATGCCATCCGGCGGGTCAATTGGGAAGAATGGCGCGCGATGTAACGGTGCCACTCCGGTGGGAGCCAGAGAATAAGCAACGCAGCTTTTCCTGGCTCCTTCCAGGACTATTCCTTGTCGCTATTTCTGCGAAATCTCTCCACTCCGAGAAGCTGATACATTGATCCTGTTCATGCCGGTTTTTCGACTGGTTTGCAATCACGGCGATGGAGAAGTCTAGATGAAGAAGCTCGTCCTTAGTTTGGGCGCGACGGTATTGTTTTGTTTTGCGTCAGCCCAGGCTGCTGACCCACCGGATGTGAAAGAGGGTCTTTGGTCGAGCGAAACGCAAACCATCGACAACCCTGGCAACAAAAGAAACGGTGGCGCGGTCACCATTTGCCGCAGCCACACCTATGACCAATACGTGAAGGATCTGGCGGCCAAGATGCCAGGGTGCAAGAAGGTGAGCGAGCGTCATAGTGGCCGCACATACACCACAGTACTGCACTGCACAGTGGGAAATACTGTCATCGATACCACGGAGACGGCCACCTTCAGGAGCGACAGCGCGATTCACTCACAGACTCACGCCACCTACTCGCCACCCCTGTACGGGGTAAGCGAATCGAACATGACCATGGACCAGGAATACATGGGGAGCTGCCCCGAAGGGACGCAACCCGGAGATATGAAGGGCGCGGACGGAAAAGTTATCAGTACCTGGAAACATTAAAGCTCGGCGAGAGCTACTTTGCTATCGTGAGCACAACCCGGAACCTCGCCTTTCCTGACATCATACGGTCGTAGGCCTCGCTCGCCTGCTCCAGCGGGTAGCTTTCATTCATGGAACGCACGCCGGAAAGTACGCTGAAGGCAAGCGTCTCCTGCGAATCGAGCGACGTTCCCGAATACCAGCCTTTGACCTGTTGCGATTTAAGCAGGAGCTGGAGCGCGGGCACCTCCAATGCAGGTACGGCGCCCACGATCATGAAGGTCCCGGTTGGGGTAAGACCGCCGATCACCGCCTTCATTGCGTCCGCACTGGTCACGGTGGCGAGGATCACCTTGGCCCCTCCCAGCTTTTGCAACTCCGCTGCGGGATCCTGGACCGCATTATCGATGTAGTGCGCGGCGCCAAGTTTCCTGGCGAGTGCCTCTTTGTCCTGGCCGCGTCCGATAGCGACGGTATTAAATCCGCTCTTGGCCGCGAACTGAATACCCAGATGGCCCAGCCCACCCAAGCCGATCACGGCAACCACGTCACCGGGACGAGCGCCGCTATTGCGCAGGCAATTGAAGGTTGTGACCCCGGCGCACATCAGCGGAGCGGCCTCCACGGACGACAGATCTTCCGGCACCACGGCAACAGCCGTGGCTGGCGCAACCATATATTCTGCGTAGCCGCCGTCCCGGGTGAGACCGGTGACCAGAGTGCTGGTCTCGCAGGCAAAAAAGTTCCCCCGCCTGCAGCTATCGCAGTAGCCGCAATAGCCGCCGTTCCAGCCCACACCAACGCGTTGACCAATTTTCCACCGGGGAACGTTTGCGCCAACGGCGTCGATGATCCCGATCACCTCATGGCCGGGTATACGCGGATATTGAATTCCTGGAAACAATCCATCCTTGGTCACGGAATCGCTGTGACAAACTCCGCATGCCTGCACCTTGATGCGTACAGCGCCGGACTCGGGCTCGGGAATCTCCCGTTCCACCAACTCCAATGGACCGCCTGCTTTTGGTACTTGCACTGCGCGCATTTTCGCCATGAACTTCCTCCGGCCAGCTGGTTAAAGTTTTTTGATTCCTGGTTCTTACAAAGTGACTCATGCGGTCGCAGCTTTTTCATGAAAGAGAGGCGCTTCGCTCGGTCAGCTCGGTGGCCAGCCCGGACTCCAGAGGCTGCGGAAAACTCGCTAGACGAAGGGCACGGGTTTAGCCGTGCCGTAAAAAAGTCTCAGCTATGAGGGCTTTAGCCCCTGAGGTACGTCTTTTCGGATATGCCGAACGAAATCTGCATACCTTCGCAGCCCCTTAGGGCTCTGAGGTACTGGCGGTCACAAAAACGTCACCACGAATCATTGGAAAAACGTACCTCAGGGGCTGAAGCCCTCTCCAATCGCATACTCTACGGCACGGCTGAAGCCGTGCCCTTCGTTCAGTGCTCACTTGACCGGTTTGTAGGTGCTGGTGATAAAGGCCGCAACCTTGTCGTGGAGCTGCTTGAGCGAGTCTTCGTGGAGATACACCATGTGTCCGGATTGATACCAGGAGAATTCGATGTTCTGCCTCAAGTTGGCCGGGATCGGCAAGTGAGACATTTCATACCTGGCGGCGAAGTAGGGCGTGGCCAGATCGAAATAACCTCCGTTCAGCATGACCTTGAGACGCGGATTGAACTTCATCGCGGTTGCCAGATCCGGCATCACATTGGCGCCCCAGGAATCGCCCGGAGCGTCGGGAGCCTTGTGTTTGAATTCCCAGGCGTTATTGACGGCATCCGATTCCGGCAGGTAGGTGAGGCCGTCTCCGAATTTGAGCTGGCGACGAGTGTAGTCATTGAAAGCGGCAACATAAGCCGATGAGATCGCCGCAGCCTGGGGATCGTAAGCCGCTTCCTCAGCCAGCGGATCGATGGTTGGCCCGGAGAAGCGGCTGTCCAGCCGGCCGGTGGTGAGATCTTCATTCCCCTGCAAGTTATGGTTGAACTGCCCTACGTTGACGCGCAAGTCGGCCTTGAGGATGTAGGCCACGGGCAGCCCCGTGTACTGGTGCAGCTTTTCAGCAATGGCCTGGCGAGTGGCCTCGGGCAGTTGTGAGCCCTGGGCCAGGGCGGAAGCATAGTCGCTGGTGGCAAATTGCTCTACCTCGGCCAGAAAAGGCTCGAGCGCTGCGGGTTGGGTGGGCAGCCGTTTGTGGTAATAGGCAGTGGCAGCGAAGGTGGGCAGCGCCAGTTCGTAGGGGACATCGATGCCGGGGTTCCATTGCGGCGCGTCCGCGCTGTCGTCGAAGTTCAGGATTTGCGAAAGCAAAATGACGCCATTGAGATCGATATGGCTTTCCGTCTCCAGAATGCCGGCGAGCACCGCTGAGCGAGTGGTGCCGTAGCTCTCTCCGAAGAGGTATTTGGGCGAGTTCCAGCGCTGGTAGGTGGAAAGGAAGCGCGCGATGAACCGGGCAAAGGCATGCCCGTCGGGATCGACCCCCCAGAAGGCCTTCTCCTTTTCCTTGCCGAAAATACGGCCGAAACCGGTGCCGGGTGCGTCGATAAAGACCAGATCGCTGACGTCGAGCAGACTGGAGGCATTATCAACCAGTTCATAGGGCGCGGGGCTGGTGTGCTGGTCATCGGCGGTAACAATGCGCCGCGGACCGAAGGCGCCCATGTGCAGCCACATGGTGGAGCTGCCCGGGCCGCCGTTGTAAATAAAGGTCACTGGGCGCGATTCCGCCGGCACATCTTTCTTGAAATAAGCCACATAAAACATGCGCGCGGTAGGCGGCGAATCGGGTGTTTCTTTCCCGGCCGCCGGACTTACGCCCAGGGCGGCGTCGGCGTCGTTGGTGGCCGCCACCAGGATGGTTCCGGCGATCGCTTGGTAATTGATGACATGGCCTGCAACGGTGACGGACCCTTGCGTGGTGGAATCCTTAGGGACAACCGGCTCTGTATTGGCCTTGCCGGCGTCTTTCGCTGGAGTGTCCTTGCTCGCTTCTTGCGCGGCGCCGGCGCCAAGGCCCAGGGCAAAGAGAAGCAACAGGAAGCAGCTGGCGAGGGTGAGGAGAGGGCGTCGGGAGTTCTGCAAGGGGGAAGGCTTCCTTTGGGATGAGTTGTTGCGGCGATAGCTACGAAAAAGTTGCGCTCTACGTGCCGCACTTCGGGGGTAGGTCCCTACAAGTTAAGGTACCAAAGATAGGGCAACTCGTTCTCCTGCGCTGTGTCTATCTGGAGCGAGCGGCAAGAATTTGATCTCAAGCAGCAGCCGCCAGAAAGAGGAGACTCAAATGAGATTTGTCACGGCTGTGCTTGCATCTACCCTGGTCATCGCGCCCGCGGCGATGATTGCCCAAACACCTACTCCTGGCGCTCATGACTATGACATCCACCAGCGCAAGGTCGATCAGCAGGATCGTATCGGCAACGGCGTTAAGAACGGCCGGCTGACCCCAGGCCAGACCGCGCGCCTGGAACACCAGGAAGCCGGTATCAATAAGGAAGAGCGCGGTATGCGCGCGCAGGATAACGGTCACCTGACAAAACAGGATCGCCAAACCATCCACGCGCAGCAGAACCAGGAATCACGCCGCATCTACAGCGACAAGCACAACGGCCGTTAACCAAACGAGTGGCCGTTCCGCCATGGAACGGCCACCGTCTCGCCTGAACAAACCCTCAATTATTTCCAACCAGGGTTCTTCATTTCCGAGCGCGTACCTTGCACCAGATGTGGGACACCTCGGCGTCACATGCGCCCAGCTTCGCCTCTCGGATCCAACCCACATTCAGATGACAGGACCAGGGCTTTGGCGTAGACTCAAGCCCACTGCGCCAAATAGCGTTATAGGCAAAGTCTCGTCGATGCGCCGGGCATCGCGGCTGACCTCCCGGCTTGTGTCTTGTTTAGCTGTGCCATGGGCCCCCTATACCTTTGGCGTCAAGGATGACTCTAAACCTTGTGCCATGCTTGTGACCCATTGAGAAAGGGGCGACATGCCCTCACTACCAGATCCTCGACTCAACGTCCTCCCCAGCCAGCCGCAAGCGACATCGTCTCTTCCGGTTCCCGCCTCTGAACCCAAGCTGTCCGATGAGGCAAGCGACGCTACCTTCGCTCCCCTGGGCCCGAACATAAAGGTTTTGATGGTGTGGCCCAGTTTCCCGCCGTCGTTCTGGGGCTTTGAGGGCGTGCTGGAGATGATTCCCGAGCAGGCCATGACGCCGCCGCTCGGCCTGGTCACCGTCGCGGCTCTTTGTCCGGCGACTTGGGATCTCCGGTTGAAGGATCATGCCTTCGAAGAGTTGCTGGATGAGGATTTCGCCTGGGCTGACCTGGTGATGGTAAGCGCCATGCACGCGCAACGCGCCGACGCATTGACTACCCTGGCTCGCGCTCGCGCCATGGGTAAGCGCACGTTCGTGGGTGGCCCCTGGGCGAGTACACAGCCCGAGGTCGTGTTGCAGGTGGCCGATCATGTGTTGGTCGGTGAAGCGGACGAGGTCTTTCCTGGAATCGCCACCGCACTTGAACAAGGCACGGCACACGCGCTTTACCACATTATCGACAAACCCGACATGACCCGCAGCCCGGTGCCTCGCTTCGACCTGTTGCACCGCAACAAATACACCTCCATGCCCATCCAGTTTTCCCGCGGATGCCCCTTCCAGTGTGAATTCTGCGACATCATCACCATTTACGGTCGCCGGCCGCGCGCCAAAACGCCCAAACAAGTCATTCGCGAGTTGGAAACATTGCTCAACCTGGGCTGGCGCAACGAGGTGTTCATTGTCGATGACAACTTCATCGGCAACAGTCATCAAGCGCTGGCGCTTTCGCTGGAACTCGTCGAGTGGCAAAAGCAGCACAATTACCCATTCGCATTCAGTACCGAGGCGTCGATCGACCTGGCCTCGAAGACAGAACTTCTGGATACCATGGTCGCCGCGAATTTCATGATGGTCTTCATCGGCATCGAGACCCCGTCTGCCGAAGCGCTGAAAGAGACGCACAAGTTCCAGAATCTGCGCAAAAACAATGTCGATCAGGTACGCATCATCCAGGAGAAGGGTTTGTGGGTGCTGGCCGGTTTCATTGTCGGTTTCGACTCCGACGACGAGACCATCTTTGCCCGGCAGCTGGAGTTTATCGACCGGACAGCGATTCCCTGGGCTATGGCCGGTATATTGATGGCGCCGCCGACCACTGCCCTATTCGATCGCATGAAACGGGAAGGGCGACTGATTGAGGACAGCCAATCCATCACCCAGTTTGGCCTGCCGAATTTCCGCACCGTACTGCCCCTGCCCATCCTGCTGCGCGGTCTCTGCACCCTGCTCACGGGCCTATACAAACCGGATGCCTTTTTCGAGCGTGCTTATAACTCCTTAGAGGTGTGGAAGCCCATCGCGACGCAGAAGCCGCCTTACCTGGGCATGGTCTACAACGTGCGCTGCCTCTCTGCCTCTATATGGCGGCAGGGCATTCGCTCCAACTACCGCAGCAGCTATTGGAAATTCCTCTTCAGGATGGTCACCTCCTATTGGCGCTCACCCGCAAAAATGTGGCTGGGCTTCTCCCTGCTGCTCTCCGCAGAGCATTTCGTCTCCTACTCCAAGATCGTGATCGACCACCTCCAGGAAGAGGTCGAGAATGTGGAACGCAAGGAACGGGCTGCCGCTCAGAGCGCGGTGAGCGATTTTGTCGGAGTCGAAGCGGTCAGCTAAGGTCCAGCGCTATTACTTCATGGACTCCGATGGAGGGCACCGTCAACCGAATCGACGCACCCTCCTTACGGTAATGCGCGTCTCCGCCTGCGACCAATAAACGTACTTTGCTAACGCGCTGCCCTTCGGGGATACGGATGCTGACTTCCTGGTTAGGGAGCGGGATCACCTCGCGCAATGGCCCCTTCATCATCATGGGGTTGGTGAGGTTGACCAGGTGCACGGTCATGGAATTCTTTTGGCTCCAAATGGAGATGTCCAATATCCCCTTGCCCTCTACCGTCACCGGAGCTGGCTCGTTGGTGGCCCAGAGGACTGCGTTGCGCAGCAGCTTCGCCTGGTCCACATCCAGCACCTCCCAGAAAGTGCGATCGATATCCCCGGGAAAATAAACCACGCGGCTGCGGCCGATCTCGCGTAGCACAACACCCGGCTCGCGTGTCTTCGCCGGCTGCGTAAATACCTCCTCCATGGGCAGATCAGGATAGGGCGGGACCAGGAGCAGTGGCGAATACCCGCCGCTGCCCAAGGGCGTGACGGAGACGGAATGGGTACCGTTGATAATCCGCGTCGCATCTTCAAAACCAGCCAGTAGCGGGGGGAATTGCCCGGTTGCCGGGTCTTTTTCCAGTGTCAGATACGAATTGAGCAACGGGCCTTCTTCCTTGCCGGTAAACGACGTGCCAAAGAGCGACGCCAGGCCGAAATCGTTGCGCCGGACTCCCCACTCGTCGTAGAGCGAGGTCTCATAGGTGGCGACGATGCTTCCCCCCTGGTCCACGTAGGCACGAATCTGATCGCACTGTTGTGTGGAGAGCGCGGCGATGTTGGGCAGGATCAGCGTCTTGAAACGGTCGATATGCTCGGGGTCGAGCAAATGGTCGTGCACCATTTCAAAGGGGATGCGGGCTTCGACCAACGCCTGGTAAAAGCCCAGCGCGGGATCTTCCACTTTGGCGCGGGCATCCTCTCCGCCGTAAAACGACGCCGTCTGCTGGGAGTAGACCATGGCTACGCGCGCGAACGATTTCTCATTGCGCAGATAGCCCTGGTTGGCATAGTGCCATTGATAGATCTCCTCCACCACCGGCAGCCAGCGGCGGTCGATTGGCTTGGCGTTGAACTTGACGAACCAGGGGCGAAGATCCTGGGCCATTCCATCCGCCACCCATAGCCGAATCTCATCGCCGTTTTGCACTGAGTCTTTCCAGCGATACTTATCTTCCAGGCCCACGCTGAAGATGCCGGCGATGGCTTTTTGCCCCAGGGTGGCGCGATACTCCTTGCCGTTTTTTCCGTTGGCCCACGGGGGCATCAGCCCGCTCCTTGCCTGGCGATCGGCGAAGAGCGTGGGGGCCAGCTCGCCGATGGTCTTCATATCGAGTTCGCTCAGCGCACCGCCGCCGGCGTTGGCCAGATAGCTGGCGTTGGGATTGATGGCCTGGATCTTTTCATTCCACAGCCGCCATAGTTCGAAGAGCCTCTGCTGGTGCCAGATGATGTATTGCCGCCGCGCCGGATCCTGAGGATTGAGCGTGCGGGGCAGGCTCAATCCGGAAAAAGCATGAAAGTTCTCCTGACAGTGTTCGCAATAACACATGCCGGAGCCCGCCCAGCGGTTGGTAAAGATACCGTCGGGCGTGTATTTGGTCATGATCTCCACATGGACCTGGGTCATGAAGTCGAAGTTGTAAGGGCCTAAGGCGCAGGTGATCCAGAAGTCCGGATCGGAGGGATGGCGTCGCTTGTTGCCCTTCGCGTCGACGGCGATCCAATCGGGGTGTGCGTCGTAGACGTCCTGGCGGGCGGCATGGGCATCGGTGCGGGCCACGACGTTCATGCCCTGCTTGCGGCAGCCCTTCATGATGTCCCCGAAGGCGTCGGTGTTGCCCAGCCACTTGCTGCGGTAGTGCAGAGGGATCTCTGTGGGGTAGAAGGCGACGCTGCCGCCGGCGCTGAGGCAGGCCGCGTCGGCGTGGATCTTCTGAAAATAATCCAGCCAAAAGGCGAGGTCGTAGTTTCCCGGGTCGTCTTCGACAAAGGCCAGTTGCGCCCAGCGCATCGGACGGTCGTACCATCCCGGGTTGCCGACCACGGTGCTGGGCTCTGCGCCAGTGAGGGCTGGAACGCCGAAAAAATGGGCGGCGGTTACTCCCGCCGCCTGCTTGAGAAAAGTTCTTCTGCTATTTGCCATCACGCCTTCCCCTCACCAGCAACAAGAGCTTTGGGTGCCCCATTCAAGCCGTACTTTGGCTTGAGTGGGCTGGGATGCCTCCCCGACCCGTTTGTCATAAAGACTCCAGCCGAGTGCCGTGGTATCCCACTCAAGCCAAAGTACGGCTTGGATGGGGCACCCAGCATTGATTTGGGTTGAGTGAAACTGCAGGTCCCTCTCCTTCGCTACGCTTCGGTCGGGATGACAAAGTGTGGGGTGGCTACATACCCTAACATTTGTGAGTGGGATCGAAGATACGCCGAACCTTCAAACCGAGAGCTCTCAGACCTTGCCCGCCGTTTCTTTGACCGCGCTCACTTCGGTTCCCGCCAGGTCTTCCAGCACACGAATCGAACCGCAAATATCTTCTTCCCCATAACCCTTAGCCATCGCAGCCCGGAAAAGCTGTTGCGTCAGCCCGGTAAGCATCAACGGAACACCAAGCTCGCCACCCAGATCGATGGCCAGACCGATATCCTTCTCCAGCCACTTGACCGAGAAATTGGTGGAGAAATCGCGCTTGAAGACCATCGGCGCCTTGACGGAAATCAACCCCGAGCGCGCCGCGCTGTTGTTCAGAATGTCGAGCATCAGCTCGGGATCAACACCCGCCTTGGTGCTCAAAACCAGGCCCTCGTTGAAGGCCTGCAAGAGATTGCCCAGGATCAGGTTCTGGGTCAGCTTGGCGCGCAAGCCCATGCCCGACTTGCCGCAATAATAGAGACTCTTGCCCATGGCCTCGAAGAAGGGTTTGACGTGGGTAAAGACCTCTTGCTTGCCGCCCACCATGAAGGTCAAGGTCCCTCCCTCCGCGCCGGCTTTCGAGCCGGTACAGGGAGCGTCAAGAAATTCGATACCCAACGCGGCGAGTTCCTCCGCCATGCGGCTGCTCTCGAGGGGGGAGACAGTGCTGCAATCAACGACGACGTAGCCTTTTTTTGCCCCTTTGACCAACCCGTTCTCGCCCAGGATGACTCCCCGGGACATGGCCGTATCGCCCACACAGAGAAAAGCACATTCACTGTTCTGGGCCACCTCCGCGGGCGTGGCGCAGAACAACGCGCCGGCCGAATCAGCAAGTGCCTTCGCCTTTTTCTGGTTGTTCGACCAGACCGCCACGTCGTGACCGCCGGTTACTAGATGACGGGCCATGGGACCGCCCATGATGCCGAGTCCTAAAAATCCTAACTTTGCCATGTGACTACTCCTGGTAGGGGTTTGCTAACGAGCATGGAAGAGGTAGGCATACAGCATGACTTCTACGCCGATGGCTGTTGCCATTACGATGCTATGTCTCAGAGTAAATCGAAAGAGCTTGGCCTGGTCGGCGACCGACATCGCGGTAGCCGCCGCAGCGACCGCGATGTTCTGTACGCTGATCATCTTGCCCACGACACCGCCGGCGGAGTTGGCCGCCGCCATGAGCGTGGGCTCAAAGCCCAGCCGGCCGGCGGTCACCACCTGCAGGTTGCCGAAGAGCGCATTGGCCGACGTATCCGAGCCGGTGAGGAAGACGCCCAGCCAGCCGAGTAACGGGCTGAAGAAAGGAAAGAGCCTGCCGGATGCAGCAAATGCCAACCCCAGCGTGGCGGTCGCGCCGCAATAGTTCATTACGAAGGCCATGGCGAGCACGGCGGTGACCGTCAACGTGGGCAAAAAGAGCTGGCGGCATACCGCAAGCAGGAGCCGCGCAAAGGCCCCCAGAGGCATGCGCAACAGCAGAACCGATAGCAGCGCCGCGAACATGCAAGCAGTGCCGGCGGCGGAAAGAAAGTTGAGTTGGTAGACCGCCTTGTACAGGGTTGGCTTGGCAACCACCGGCGGCATCATCATGACCTGGTTGTGCAAGAGCGGCCAGCCCACGCTTAATGTGACAGAGTTCAGCACCGCCTGGAAGGGCTTGAAGCCCCACAGCAGGACCAGGATCACCAGCAGACCGTAGGGCATCCAGGCGCCAAAAACCTCTCCCGTCCCATGCTTTCGATCGCCTGATCCAGGTGCTACCGGTGAATATTTATGCTGCGTAGGATTGTAGGGGGGTGGAAACTCCATCATGCCGGCGGTGGGCTCTATTCCTTCCGGGTGCACCGGCTCCAATTCCCGGTCCCACGTAGCCGCCGGACGCCAAAAACGCAGCAGCACCAGCAGCCCGCCGAGGGCTGAAAGCGAGCTCATGATGTCGGTAAGTTGCGGCCCCACGAAATTCGACATGAAGAACTGGACCGAGGCGAAGACCCCGCCCACCACCACCACGGCCGGCCATACCTCCAACATGCCGCGCCAGCCCACCATGATGCAGACCAGGTAAGTGGGAACGAATAGGGACAGCGGAGCACAAAGCCGTCCCACCGCGCCGCTGAGTTTATCCAGCGGCAAGCCGGTAATCCCGGCCAGGGTGACCACGGGAATGCCAATCGAGCCAAATGCAACCGGGGCGGTATTGGCCACCAGGCAAAGCGCCGAAGCGTAAAAAGGAGAAAAGCCGAGGCCGACCAACATGGCCGCAGCGACCGCTACCGGGGTGCCGAAGCCGGCTGCGCCTTCAACAAATGCTCCAAAGGCAAAAGCGATCAGGAGCGCTTGTAGGCGAGCGTCGCTGGTCAGGTTCCCCATCGACGACTTGATGATTTCGAATTTGCCCGTCTCCACCGTGACCCGATAGAGGGTGATGGCCCAAAACACGATCCAGGAGATGGGAAATAATCCAAAGCCGGCGCCATAGGCGGCGGAGCTCAGGGTAAGCGTGGGCGGTAATTTGTAGGCAAAGAGCGCGACCACCAGCGCGACCGCCAGTGCGCAAAGGGCGGCGAACCAGGCCGGCTTGCGCCGCACACCGAGCAGGAAAAGCAGAGTAAGTATGGGTAAAGAAGCAATGACCGAGGAGAATGCGAGGCCACGCCCGAAGAGGGTGTAGCTTTGGGACCACGCTGGGCTCATCTGGGCGGGCTCTCTTTTGGAATCAGCAGTACGAATTCTACTTGCGCATCCGGTGTCAGTCTATTGGAACCCTTGCATTAGGATGGTAGCTACATGCTTTCTGCCGCCATCCTCGCCGAGTTACGCGATGCCGTGGGCGCCGACGGCCTGATCATCGAGCGCAACCAGCTCCAGACCTACGAGTGCGATGGCCTTGCCATGCTGCGCAGCCTGCCGGCGGCCGTGATTCTGCCGCGCTCCACCGCACAACTGCAGAAGGCAGTAGGCATCTGCGCTCGGCATCACATACCCTTCGTAGGCCGCGGCGCCGGCACCGGCTTGTCGGGAGGAGCGATGCCCGATGACCGGGGCATCGTGATCAGCTTTGCCCGCATGACCAAATTCCTTGCCACCGATATTCCCAACCAGCGCATCACCGTCGAAGCCGGCGTGATCAATGCCCACGTTACCCAACGGGTGGCGCCGACCGGTCACTTTTATGCGCCCGATCCGTCATCACAGACGGTGTGCACGATCGGAGGCAATGTAGCGGAAAATTCCGGCGGAGCACATTGCCTCAAGTACGGCTTTACCACTACCCATGTGCTGGGCCTCGAAGTGGTTCTGCCCACGGGCGAACTGGTTCATCTGGGCTCGCCCACGCTCGACCCTCCCGGTTACGACCTGGCCGGCGTATTCGTCGGCTCTGAGGGAACACTAGGGGTCGCCAGTTCCATGACGCTGCGCATTGTGCGCCGGCCGGAAACAGTTCAGGTTCTGTTGGCCGCGTTCGATTCCATCTCGGCTGCGGGACAGACCGTCTCGGATATTATTGCCGCCTCCATTCTGCCCGCGGCCATGGAGATTATGGATCGCCTCTCCATCCAGGCTGCTGAAGCCGCGGTACACCCGCATTATCCCGAGTGCGAGGCGCTGTTGCTGGTGGAACTGGACGGCCCCTCCGCCGAGGTCGATCTGCACATGCAGCGAGTTCGTGAGCTTTGCAAAGCGAATGGCGCCTGGGAGGATCGGCTGGCGCAAAGCGACCAGGAGCGGCTGCTGGTGTGGAAAGGCCGCAAGGCTGCTTTTGCTGCCGCGGGCCGCCTTTCCCCCGACTACATCGTGCAGGATGGAGTGATCCCGCGCACCAAGCTACCCATCGTGCTCCAGGAGATTGCAGAAATGGCGGCCGCGGCCGGACTGCGCGTTTCGAACGTCTTCCATGCCGGCGATGGCAACCTGCATCCCCTGGTGCTTTATGATCGCTCGATCCCCGGCCAGGAGGAGATTGCCATCGACCTGTCGATGCGCATACTGTACCGGTGCGTCGATCATGGAGGCTCCATCACGGGGGAACATGGAGTGGGCCGGGAGAAACAGCAGGCCATGGGCTATATGTTTTCTGAGCCCGACCTGGATACGATGCAGCGGGTGCGCTGCAGCTTCGATCCGGAGAATATTGCCAACCCTGATAAGGTCTTTCCTCGCCCCCGGCTGTGCGGCGAAAAAACCGGCAAGTATACCCCTCACCCACTGGAGACAGCAGGCGTCGCAGAGTTCTTCTGATCTGCCTCTGAAACAGTTTCTTATTTCGCCACCATGAATGCGGCCTCTACCAATTCGCAAACCATCACTGCTTCTTTGGCGGCCATTACCGGGCCCGACCACCTGCTGGCCCTGGAGAACGCGACCGCCGTCGCTCCGGCGAACACCGAAGAGGTCGCGGCTATCCTTCGCTTCGCGCACGAAAACCGGCTCGCGGTAGTTCCCTGGGGCGGCGGTACGAAAAAAGGCTGGGGTTATCCCGTGACGCCGGCGGTGTTACTGGAGACGCATCGCCTGAATGTAATCCGGGAACATACCTGGCAGGACATGACCTGCACCGTCGAGGCCGGGTGCACCTGGGCGTCGTTGCAATCGGCCCTGGCGCAGCATGGCCAGTGCGTTGCGCTTGATCCGCTTTGGCCCGAGAGAGCGACGGTGGGCGGCATCGTCTCCACCAACGACTCGGGCGTGCTCCGGCTGCGTTATGGAGGCCTGCGCGACCTGATCATCGGCATGACGATTGTGCTGGCCGACGGGACCGTTGCCCACACCGGGGGGAAGGTCGTCAAAAACGTCGCTGGCTATGACTTGCATAAATTGATGACCGGGGCGCTCGGCACCCTCGGCGTTATTACCTCAGTAAACTTTCGTTTGCATTCCAGCCCGCAGCACACGCAGAGCTTTACTTTCTCCGCGGCGACCGCGGAACCGCTGGGCGCGTGGCTGGTCAAGCTGCTGCACGAACAGCTCAGCACGCTATCGATGCAGCTCCGAAGCTCGGCGGAGGGATTCCATCTCGACATCCAGCTCGCCTCTCTCCCCGAGGTTCTGCACACCCAAGCCGACTTGCTGGAGTCGTTGGGGCGGGTGGAAGGCCTTGCTATGGAGAGCGCGACCGCGGCGGTCTGGGATGCCCGGCAACAACAGTTCGCCCCTTTCCATGAGTTCGTCTGCAAAGCGACCATGCTTCCCTCGGAAATTGCGTCGTTCGCCGAACGGGTTCGTAGCCTCGGTGGCGGGTCCGTGACCCAAGCGACCGGGATCATGACGGCGGGCTTCGCAGCTGCGGCAGGTGAGCACTTACCTCAACTGCGGCGTGATTTGGAAGCAGCCGGCGGATCGCTGATGATCCTCAAGCAGCCGGAGGAGAGAAAACTCGATTGTTGGGGAACCCTACCCGACAGCCTTTCCTTGATGCGGGAGATCAAGCGCAGGTTCGATCCGGAGGGTGTTCTTAATCCGGGTCATTTCTTAGGCGGAATCTAGATTCGAAAAAAAATGAGCGAACCCTAACCGAAACTCCAGTGAATGGGATCTAAATGGATAGAGGGACTCCATACTCCCCAGGGACGTGATCAAAGAGAGCAAGATAGCTCAGTAATTAATTACTTGATCATCTTGGTCATCTTGGGAAAACAAAGGACTTATTTGATCATCTTGCTAACATTTGATCATGTTGCTTGATCATCTTGCTAAAGCGAAGGACTTAGCTGCCGCCGGTCCCGAAGGAGTCTGTGTCATAGCAAGGTCAGAAGGAACAGGACGGGTGCCCCAGGTTCGCCCTAGCGTACTCCGGATTTCCTGTTGACCCTGCTGGCGTTGGCGCACTTCATGCGGCTTTCCTTAAAGAAAGCCGCACACGCGGGTGTTGGTGGCGCCCCGTGCAGGAAATCCGGATACCTGGGCCGGAAACGATGGGCGAAGCCCACGATAGCTTCTACTCTATCGACCGGAAATTCCAGCTGGGGAAAATATGCAGGGACGGCCGAAAATTCCCCAGGACGGGCCCGTGTAATCTACACAGAAATAGCCTATGGCCCAACTCACGCAGCTCGAACCCGCAAAGCCCTCCAACTTCGATACCCACAAGCCGCCCGAAACAGAGCTGATCGAGGACTGCGTACACTGCGGCTTCTGTCTCCCCGCCTGCCCCACGTACGTGCTCTGGGGGGAGGAAATGGACTCGCCGCGCGGCCGTATCTACATGATGAAGAAGTCCTCCCAGGGGGACGCTCCCCTCGACCAGCGCTTCCGTCTGCATATGGACAATTGCCTGGGCTGCATGGCCTGCATGACCGCCTGCCCCTCTGGCGTCCAGTACAACAAGCTGATCGAAGACACGCGCGCCCAGGTAGAACGCAATATCCCACGTACTACCGCGGATAGCCTCTTCCGCAAACTTCTCTTCGCGACCTTCCCTTACGTGAAACGCCTGCGCCTGCTGGCTCTACCCATGCTGATCTACCAGCGCTCCGGCCTGCAGAAACTGGTGCGCGCCAGTGGCCTGCTGCGGCTGCTGCCCAAACGGCTGGCGCAAATGGAAGCCTTGCTACCCCGGGTCCCCACAGGTTTTATGCGAGGCCTGCCCGTCAAAGTCTCCCCCGTCTCAGAGGGGCGGCGCCGGGTAGGGATGCTCTCCGGTTGCGTGCAACAGGTCTTCTTCCAACACGTGAACGAGGCTACCGCCCGGGTGCTCGCCGCGGAAGGCTGCGAGGTGGTCATCCCCCAGGCGCAGCAGTGTTGCGGCGCCTTGATGCTGCACTCCGGTCTCGATGAGCAGGCCTCCGCGCTCGCACGCAAGATGATCGCCGCCTTCGAAGCGGCCAACGTGGACACCATCGTGATCAACGCGGCCGGCTGCGGCTCGACCATGAAGGAATACGGCCATCTGCTGCGCGACGATCCTGCCTGGGCCGCCCGCGCCGCAGCCTTCAGCGCCAAATGTAAAGACATCTCAGAGATTCTGTGCGAACTGCCGGCGCGTTCGCCGCGCCACCCACTCCCTATGCGGGTGGCCTACCACGATGCTTGCCACCTGCGCCACGCGCAGGCCATCCACGCTGAGCCGCGGCGTCTGCTGGCCACGATTCCGGAGCTCGAGGTCGCGGAGATCGAAGAGGCTTCGCTATGCTGCGGCTCGGCCGGCGTCTATAACCTCCTCAACCCCGAGCCGGCTAATCAGCTGGGTGACCGCAAGGTAGAGAACCTGCTTGCCACCAAGGCCGACGCGGTGATCTCCGCAAATCCTGGCTGCCTGCTGCAACTGATGAGCTCGCTGCGGCGGCGGGGCCTCGCGGACATGCCCGCCTTCCACATGGTTGAGCTGCTGGACGCATCGATTCGAAACGTTCCCCTGGGGGGCGTAAAATAGCGGTCGCGGAGAAATCATGACAAACTCGACGGCAACGGCTCCCTCGGTAACGATTGCAGGCTCGCAAGGCGCAGCGGAAGCGGAAGTTCTCACCCCGAAGGCGCTTGAGTTCCTGGGCGCACTGGCAAGCAACTTCGAGGCCGAGCGGCAAAGCCTGTTGGCCGCCCGCGTGGCCAGGGCAGAGGCGCTGCGCACTGGAAAGCTCTACGACTTTCTGCCGGAAACGGCCTCCGTGCGCCAGGGTGATTGGCGCGTCGCGCCCATACCGGCCGATCTTGAGGACCGCCGTACGGAGATTACCGGCCCAGTCGATCGCAAGATGGTGATCAACGCCCTCAATTCCGGCGCGAAAGTCTTCATGGCCGATTTTGAGGATTCCACCTCGCCCACCTGGCGCAACGTAATCGATGGCCAGGTGAACCTGCGGGACGCGATACGACGCGAGATCAGCTTCGCCAGCCCCGAAGGCAAGCAATACAAACTCAACGAGAAGACGGCTACGCTTTTCGTGCGCCCACGCGGATGGCACTTGCCGGAGAAACACCTCCTGGTGCAGGGCAAACCCATCTCCGCTTCGCTCTTCGACTTCGGCTTGTACTTCTTTCACAACGTCGCCGCCCTCACAGCACGCGGTACGGCTCCTTACTTTTACCTGCCCAAGATGGAGAGCCATCGTGAAGCGCGCCTGTGGAACAGCGTCTTCAACTTTGCGCAAGATGCGCTTGGCGTTCCACGCGGCACCATCCGCGCCACCGTGCTCATCGAGACTTTGCCCGCAGCCTTCGAGATGGACGAGATTCTCTTTGAACTCAAGGACCACTCGGCAGGCCTGAACTGTGGCCGCTGGGATTACATCTTCAGTTTCATCAAGAAGTTCAGCTATCGCGAGGACCTGGCGCTTCCCGACCGCTCCACCATCACCATGGACCGGCATTTCCTCAAGTCTTACGTCGAGCTGCTGATTGAAACTTGTCACCGCCGCGGTATCCATGCCATGGGCGGCATGGCTGCGCAGATCCCCATCAAACGGGACGCCGAGGCCAACGACCGCGCCATGGAGCGCGTGCGCCAGGATAAGCTGCGCGAGGTAAAGGCCGGACACGATGGAACCTGGGTAGCGCATCCCGGGCTGGTGCCGCTGGCCAAGGCGGTCTTTGACGAATACATGCCTGGACCCAACCAGATCGCCCGCCGCAATCCCGGCATCCATATCCAGGCCTCGGACTTGCTGGCCGTTCCTGAGGGCGAGATCACGCGCAAAGGTCTGGAGATGAACATCGACATCGGCTTGCGTTATCTCGCGGCCTGGCTCGATGGATTGGGGTGCGTGCCCATCTACGATCTGATGGAAGACGCGGCCACGGCGGAGATTTCAAGGGCTCAACTTTGGCAATGGGCGCACCATGGCGGACGCATGACCGACGGCATCACGCTCGATGTGCCCATAGTGCTGTCAACGATCCCGGTCGTTCTGGACCGCATCCAGGAGGAACTTGGAAAGGAGCGGTTTGCCGCCAGCAAGTTTACTGCGGCCGCCAAACTCTTCGAGCAGATGATCGCGGCCAAAGAGCTTCCCGAGTTTTTGACCTCGGTTGCTTACGACTCAATCAATTAATGTTAACCGCGTTCAGGATGCTCGCCCGCTACAACCGCATCGCGAATGAGCGACTTTACGAGGCGTGCGCGCGATTGGACCCGGTTGAATATCGACTGGAGCGCCAAGGCTCCTTTGGCAGCATTCACGGTCTGCTGAATCATTTATTGCTGGGGGATCGCATCTGGATGTCAAGGTTTGCCGGGGCAGGCAATACGACACCGCCACTGAACTCTATCCTGTTCGACAACTTTGCCGGCCTTCGCTCCGCGCGCGCGGCGCAGGACGAGGAAATCGAAGCATTCTTTGCGCAGGCCGATACTGATTTTCTGCAAAGACAACTTCCCTACACCAACAATCAGGGCAAGGATTACGTGGAGACAGCGCCCGTCGCTGTGCTTCATTTCTTCAACCACCAGACGCATCACCGCGGCCAGGTGCATGTGATGATCAGCCAGACAAACGTCAAGCCGCCATCGCTTGATATGCATCGCATTCTCAATCCCTGATGAAACCAACCCTGCTCGCCCTGCTTCTGATTCTCGGCGTCAGCCTGGCTGCGGGCGCGCAGGAAAACCCGCTGGCCGGGGTGATTGATATCCACGTGCACTGCGCCCCAGACAGCACTCCACGCTCGATCGATGCCATCGACATTGCACGCCTGGCGAAGAAGCGCGGTATGGCTGGCCTGGTGCTCAAGAATCACTACGAGCCGACTGCCTCGCTCGCCTATGTGGTGCGCAAAGAGGTCCCCGAAATCGAAGTGTTTGGCGGCGTGGATCTAAACCTCTCGGTCGGCGGCATGAACCCCTCAGCGGTCGAACATATGGCGGCGACCACCGGAGGCTACGGCCGCTTTGTCTGGATGAGCACCTTCGATTCTGAGCAGCAGGTGCGCTACTCCAAGCAAGACCGGCCTTTTGTGCAGATTTCGCGCGATGGTCAACTGCTGCCCGAGGTGAAGCAGGTGATCGCGGTGATCGCCAAGCGCCACCTGGTGATGGCAACCGGACACCCGAGCCCGGAAGAGGCTCTCATGATGATCCGCGAAGCACGCGCCCAGGGTGTGAAGCACATGGTGGTGACCCATGCCATGATCGCGCCCATTCACATGTCGGACAAGCAGATGCTCGAAGCAGCGCAGATGGGCGCGTATATCGAGTTTGTCTACAACGGGCTCATCGGCGCGGCGAAAGAGTTCACGTTTAGAGACTATGCCCGCGCGATTCACTATGTAGGCGTCGAACACTGCATTCTTTCGAGCGACATGGGGCAGGTTGACAATCCCTTACACCCCGACGGCCTGGCCGCGATGTTCGAAGGCCTCAAGAAAGAAGGCATCACCGATGCCGAGATCAACCGCATGGCAAAGGAAAATCCCGCTCGCCTGCTCGGGCTGGAATAAGCTACTCCTTATTTCGCCTCCAGCGAATTGTCGGCGCGATCATCATCCGGCAACACGTGATCGGGATCCACTTTCACCGAGGCTACGGGCTTATCTCCCGGCCACACCACCTCGCTCTTCGCTTCCCAGGTCTCGACCGGGAGGCGGAAGCGCGTGGTCACGCCGTCCGTATAGCGTACTTCTACGGTTGCCGGCAGCACCAATTGGCCTTTGTTCACGAAGGTGACCTGGTCGCCGTCGATCTTGGTGACCGCCAGGTTGAAGCGCCAGTTGTTCATGTACCAGCCGCGCCAGAACCAATCCAGATCTTCGCCGCCCTCGCTGCTCATCTCGCGGAAGAAGTCCGAAGGGGCGGGATGCTTGAATGCCCAGTCTCGTATGTACTTGCGAAAGGCCCAGTCGAAGCGCTGCTTGCCCAGGATCTGTTCGCGCAGCAACACCATTCCGTACGCTCCCTTGAAGTAGCTCACCGGGTGCGTGATCGCAACGGTGTAGGCGTCCGCCGGCATCAGCAGCACTGGGGCGGCCGGATCATCGAGCACTTTGAGGATGGTGTCGGGCGGCTCACCTCCGGCGGAGTACTCCGAGTCGCGTTTCGGTCCATAGATGCCGCCCTGAAACTCGGCTGACTCGCCGATGTCGATGAAGGTGTTGAAACCCTCATCCATGAAGGCATTACGGCGCTCGTTCGATCCCACGATCATGGGAAACCAGGTATGCCCAATCTCGTGCGCGGAAATCCAGAAGAGCGTCTTGCCCTTGTCGTCGATGCCGTCGAAGATGATGCCCGGATACTCCATGCCTTCAGAGAAGCCGGCTACGTTGATGGCTGCCGGGTACGGGTAGGGGAACCACTGCCGGGAAAAGCGCTCCACCGTGTCCTTTACATATTCCGTCGACCGCCCCCATGCCCCATCGCCACCGCTTTCCGGCGGGTATACGCTCTCCGCCAGGCTCTTCTTTCCCTCGGGCAGATTGATGCGCGCCGCGTCCCACACAAATGCCGGGCTTGCGCTCCAGACCGCATCCCGAGTGTGATCCATGCGGAAGTGCCAGGTGAGCGTGCCGCCCACTTTTGGTCTGCTCGCAGGATCGGTTACCTCGGCCGCGGTGCGGATGAACACAGTCTTGTCGCTATTGCGGGCCTCTTGCAGGCGCGCGATCTGCGTGCTGGTAAGCACATCTTTTTCGTTGACCAGCTCGCCCGAGCCGGCCACGATCATTTCGCTGGGCACGGTTACGTAATAGTCAAAGTGTCCATACTCCAGATAAAACTCGCTGCCGATGTAAGGGAGCGTGTCCCAACCGTGGAGATCGTCATAAACGCACATCCGCGGATACCATTGCGCGATGTCGTAAATATCTCCCTGCTTCGATGAGCCCCACGAGGTCCGTCCGCCCCAGACGCCCGTGATCTGGTAGTGATACTTGATGTGTATCTTCAGCACGCTACCCTTCGGCGCCATGGGCTGGGGCAGACGGATCTGCATCCGCGTATCTTCCACCAGGTAGTCGGCCTTCAGCGATTCCTTGCCGTGCTCGATGGTGACCGACTCCAGCACAAACCCTTCGGTTGTGCGCCCGTTGGGATTGTCCTCGGTATCGGCTACCGGTTTCCCTGGCCGTGGTCCGCTGTTGACGATCCGCGCGCGCGAGTCTTTGCGATAGGCGTTCTGCTCCATGTGGATCCAAAGGCTGGTCAGCGAGTCGGGGCTGTTGTTGGTATAGGTAATGACCTCGTCGTTTTGCAGTACCTTGCTGGATGGATCGAGCGTCGCGTGCATCTCGTAGTCCGCTTCGTTCTGCCAGTACGCTGGCCCCGGAGCACCATTGCTCGAGCGATAGGCATTCACTGGATCGGGCAGCGTGAGTGGCGCAAAGGTCACCCGCGGGTCATAGGTGGCCGATCCTGCCGCGGGAGATGTTTGCGACCAAGCGACTGCCCCAAGCAAGAAAACCAAGACAGCCGTCAGCAGACAGAAAAAGCGCATTGATTCAAGACTCCTGGCCACGCAAATGCCACAGTGGTTCTTTCAGCATACTCATAGATCGCCGTCACCAGCTAAAGCCGCCAGAGGGAGGTGGCCATGCTCCACAGAGCTGGCGAAGCAGGACGATGCGTCCAAAGTGATATGCGTTGTGAGCGGCCAGGCTCTCCAGTTGTTCCCGGACGGACATGATGCGGACGGGATTGCCCGGCCGCGATGGGCAACGGACAGATTGCTCAAGTTTCTGCTCGTCACGCGCCAGGGCGGCGGCTTGCTGATTACCTGCGAAGAAGCGTTGCCGTACGTGGTCCCAGGGCTCGCGCTTATCCGCGGGAAACCCGGCGGACGGAGAAGATGGAAAGGGGGTCTCGACACCGTTCACCCAGTCCAGAGTGACCTGCTGCCAAAACGCGATATGCCAGAGTTCCTGATAGATCGAGTGCGGTGCCCCTTCGATCACCCGGTGAGCAAGTCCGCTTTCAATCCCTTCAAGAATGTGGGCCGGCGGTGCGGCTGCGCTGTCACCGATGAGGGTCTGCTCTAACTCGTTCATCATCTCTCCCAATCACGGATGTATTTTCTCGTGTTTTTCCAGCATGGCAACAAATTCGCTGATCTTTCGCGCGCGCGTCTCTGCTTTCTTTACTGTTTGAATGCGGAACAGGATCGCATAGCGGTTTCGGCTTTCCAGAGTGGCAAAGAATGCCTTTGCCCTCGCACTCTTGTCCAGCGCAGCTTGAAAATCCTCGGGTACAGCCGCGTTGCGCGGCGAATCATAGGCCTGGTCCCAGCGTCCATCCTTTTTAGCACGCAGTATCTCCTGGTGCCCACCGTCTCTCATCCGGCCGCATTCTATCAACGCCATTGCCTTCTGACGATTGAGCTTCGACCAGATGCTTCGCTTGCCGCGCGGAGTAAATCGCTGCAGCCATGCGCTGGCGCTTTCCGGTTTCTTCTGTGCGTCGATCCATCCAAAACAGAGCGCGGAGTCCAACGCTTCAGCATGGGTCAACGAGCGATTTTTTGATCCCTTCTTCGCGATCCGCAACCACACACCGGTTGCCTCGCGATGATTCCGCGACAACCAATCCTCCCACGCCTGCTGGTGCTCGAAGAGGAAAACCGGGGGATCTTCATCACTTACGGGTTTTAACTTCTTGCGATCCGAACTGGGCACTGTAGCGCTCCGTAGAACTTCACCCATTCCCTTCGGCCAGATTAGAACGGATCAATCAAATCTTAAAGGAGTCCCCATTGCTTTACGCCGCCCACTTCACGCTACTGTTCGGGCTACTGACGATCCTGGCTCTTAGTTGTTCTTCGTCACCCCCACAGAATCGTCATCCTGAGCGGAGCGCCCCACAGATTGATCGATTGATACAGCGCATGTGGCGCTCCGCTCAGAGTCTGTGGGTGTTCGACGAAAAACACTCTAACCAAGCTAGCGCTTAGCAATTACTCGTAGCGTAAAGCGATCTGCGGATCAATCCTGGTTGCGCGCCACGCTGGAAGCCAGCAAGCTGCCAAGGCAACCGCAGCGAGAAATAGAGGCACCACGGTGAAGGTCATGGCGTCGTGAGGGCGAATGCCATAGAGGAAACTACTCAAGAGGCCCGCGACTGCAAAGGCGGCGGGCAGACCTAGCGCCATGGCGACGATAACGAGGACCATACCCTGGCGAAGGATGAGTCGATGAACCGCGCTGAGTTGCGCCCCTAACGCGATACGGATACCAATCTCCCGCGTGCGCCGGCTGACCGAGTAGCTCATGACGCCATAGAGGCCGATGGCAGCCAGCACCAATCCAATGAATCCAAAGATCCCGAAAAGAGTGCCCGCCAGGCGGGGCAGAAAGAGCGCCTGGCGCAGATGCTCCTGCATGGTTTCGGCGTTGTATACGGCCATCGTGGAATCGAGATCGTGGATCTGACCGCGCGCCGCCGTCGCGATCGCTGTTGCATTGCCCGCGAAGTGGACT
The DNA here is from genome assembly GCA_963785315.1 of uncultured Acidobacteriaceae bacterium. GTDB lineage: Bacteria > Acidobacteriota > Terriglobia > Terriglobales > Acidobacteriaceae > PALSA-350. The sequence goes on from CAWAUX010000014.1 coordinate 1,022,320, forward strand.
ACCAGTTCATACCCCAGGAAAGAGGGATCGCTCTCCGTGCTTTGTGCAAGGGAACGAAAGAGGACATAGCGAGTGTCCTCGCCAAGGGTACGCGACTTGATGTTTTGCACGACGCCGATGATCTCGTAGGAAACTCCTCCCCCGGTGACTCGTTGTCCGATGGCATTCTTCCCAGGGAAGAATCGTTCCGCAAAGGCTCGATTCACGATGGCAACCTTGGGAGCGTTCGCCGCTTCGTTGGCAAAGTCGCGACCGGCTAACCGCGTGATCCCCATGGTCTCGAAATAAGCCGGCGTGGCCATAAACAGCTCCACGATTGGATCGGGGCCACTGGACTTCGAGGCGGCGTTCAGTTGGAAACCATCGCTCCGGTTTCCCCCGGAAAGCGGGACGCTGTCAGTAGCGGCCACCGAGATTACGCCTGGAATCGCTGCGACACGGCTCCGCAGTTGATCGAGAAATTGCGCGGTGCGCTCCGGCGTATAGCCGTGGACCCTTGGATCCACAGACAGCATTAAGAGATCACGCGAGCGGAAGCCAATGTCGATGCCAACCGCTTGTTCGAGACTGCGCAGGAAAAGTCCAGTGGCGCAGAGCAGAACGACAGACATGACAATCTGGGCCACGACCAGGACATTGCGCAGGCTCATCCAGCGGCCGGGGCGAACAAGACCATCTTCGCCCTTGAGCGCACTGGCCAGAATGGGCCGCGATGCGATCCATGCGGGCGGCAAGCCAAAGAGCAGCCCGGTTCCGACACTGAGGGCGAAGGTGTACAGCAGAACCCGCCAATCGACATGGAGGGTCACGTCAAGGGGCACGGGCGCGGGAATCCGAAATGCGGAAAGGGCCGAGGTGGCCCACAAGGTCAAAACTGTGCCCAACAATCCGCCCGCCAGGGCGAGCAGGAAGCTCTCCAACAGGAGCTGGCGCACCAATTGTGCGTGAGTGGCGCCGACCGCAATGCGAACCGCCATTTCGCGTTGACGGCTGGCTGATTGGGCAAGCAGGAGATTGGCAACATTGGCGCACGCAATGCCCAAGACGAGCAACACGACGATCGACAGGGTTGCGATAAACAGCAGCACGGTTGATTTATCTCGCGGAGGAAGCGAGCCGGCCTGTTCGAAACGGAAGCCCCCGCCTTTGTCTGTATCGGGATACTGCTTGGCGAACCGTTGAGCGAGGGTGGCGAGCTCGGCAGAAGCCTGAGACTGGGTAACGCCAGGTTTGAGGCGTCCGACGACCGCGAGCCAATGGTAGCCGCGTGCGCTTCGGCCGGGAACGCTTGAGGCAAGTTGCTCTACATTGCCGAGGGGCACCCAGAATTCAGGATCGAGTATCAGGTCCAAACCGCGAAAACCTGGGGGCGCCACTCCAACAACCGTGAATGGATGGCCGGAGAGAGGGATGGCCTTACCTAGAATGGCGGGGTCGGAAGCAAAGCGCCGCTGCCATAGACGATGGCTAAGGACGATCACGGGGGCCCGCTCTTCGCTGGTTAGAAAGCCACGGCCCAGGCTCATGCGAATCTGCGATACAGAAAAGAAGTTGGATGTAGCGGACTGGCCCCACACGCGTTCCGGCTCACCATAGCCGCCAATGGACGCGGGTAAAAGCTCATAGTAAGCCGCAACCCCGGAGAAAGAGCTGGCTTGGTCGCGCAGGTCAGTGTACGTCGGCCAGGAAAAGTTATTGCAGCAACGATCGCCGTCATGCGTCGTATGAAGCGCCATAAGCGTTGCCGGATCGCCAACCGGCGCGGGCCAGAGCACGAAGCGACTGACCATGGAGAAGATGGTGGAGTTGGCAGCAATGCCGAGTCCTATGGAAAGGATGACTGCGAGGACCACTCCGGGTGATCTGGAGAGGCGGCGGAAGCTGTAGGTCAAATCTTGCCGTAGGGCCGCCATGGTGCTCTCTCCGGGTGGGGCGGATTTGCTCTCATCGCTTACTTACGGCACAACGGGCATCGTGGTTCCCGGTTTGGGGAGAATTTACCAAAGCAGTTGCTACGCGAGTAGGTCCAGCTCGGAGATACGGCGGCGGAGATAGCGAAGCTCGACTGCATTGGTGGTGAGAGCCAGCCCGCGGTGGTAACTATCGCACGCCTCCCGGTTGCGGCCCATACGACGCAGCAGGTCGGCACGCGCAGCATGGTAAAGGTGATAAGCATCTAGTTCGCCGGAAGAGCCCAGACTATCCATCAGCGCTAAGCCTCGCTCCAGGCTCTCACTCATGGCAATGGCTACCGCGTGGTTCAGCGAGACGATGGGTGAGGGCTGAGTTGTGCTGAGGATGGCGTAAAGTGCAGCGATTTGTTTCCAGTCGGTTTCGCCGGCGGTAGCGGCCTCGGCATGCACGGCGGCGATGGCTGCCTGAAGCTGGTAGGGGCCCACGTTACGGCGGCCTAAAGCCCGCTCGACCAACCGGATACCTTCGGCAATCTGATCGCGTCGCCAGAGAGAGCGATCCTGCTCCTCAAGAGTCACCAGTTGCCCGTCTGGACTGGAGCGCGCGTCGCGGCGGGAGTCCTGCAGGAGCATGAGGGCCAGCAGCGCCATGCTCTCCGGGTTGTCGGGCATGAGTTCGACCAGCGTACGCGCGAGGCGGATGGCCTCGGCACAGAGCTCCCGGCGTATGAGATTGTCCCCGGAGCTAGCTGAATAGCCCTCATTGAAGATGAGATAGAGAACTGCTTGCACCGCAGCCAGACGCTCAGGCAGAGAGACAGGACTAGGAACCTGATAAGGAATGCGTGCTTGCTGAATCTTGCGCTGGGCGCGCACCAGGCGTTGCGCAAGCGTGGGCTCGGGAACCAGAAAGGCACGGGCTATCTCGGGCGTGGTGAGGCCGCCAAGAGTGCGCAGCGTGAGCGCGACTTGCGCCTGCAGGTTGAGCGCGGGGTGGCAACAGGTAAAGATGAGGCTTAGCCGATCATCTTCAAAAGGGCGGCTCATTTCCTCTTCGATCGTGTTGCTGCGCGACTCATACTCATACAGCAGCTGGCCCTCGTTGTTGCGGCGTGTCTGTTCCCGGCGCGCGTAGTCGATGAGCTTGCGGCGAGCCGTGGTTGCGATCCAGGCTGCGGGATTGCACGGGATACCGTCCGCCCGCCAGCTTACGACCGCGGCGGCGAAGGCGTCTTGCATCGCCTCCTCTGCGAGGTCGAAGGAGCGGGAGATACGAATAAGGCCGGCGATAATACGCCCTGACTCGGTCCGGAAAACCGCTTCGACGGTCGCGAGATGATCATCCATTCACGGGCACACGGGGAAACTCGCGGATAGGACGGATCTCAACGCATCCAGTCCTGCCGGCGCAGGCGGTGGGTATCCTGGCCGCCCAGGCGAGAGCTTCGTCGAGATCCTCGCAGTCGAGGATATAGTATCCGGCTAACTGCTCTTTGGTCTCGGCAAATGGACCATCGGTGACCATCGTCCCGCCGTCGTGCACGCGCACGGTGGTGGCGGTAGCACTGGCCTGAAGAGGATCGGCGGCGCGGAATACACCGCGATGCCGAGCCTCTTCCATGATCGCGCGATGGGCCGCGGCGACGGCGCTCAGGTCATCGTGCGTTACTGACTCATCTTCCTGGGAGTAAATCAACATCATGTAACGCATGGCGAACCCTCAGTGCGATGGTGAACCCGGGAAATGGAAATCCGCTTTGATCTCGCGGATCTGGTCGATGTGTCTTGCGGTATGCGATCCGGTGGCTAACAGCCATTGATAGCCGTCCCATGGCCCAAAGAGAGGATGCGGCCGGACGCGGCCACGAAGCAGAGGTGCGGTCAGGAGTTGCATCGTCTGTTCCCGGTTGGTAAGGAAACATTGCAGGGCTTCCTCTCCACTCCAGCATCCTTTCGGACAGACTGGTTCCGGAGCTTTGAGCTTGGTAGAGCGATTTGGAACCTGGTTCAAGATGACCTCATCCATTTCGAACTGCTTGCCGGTTGATTCCGCTTCAGGGGCACTGCTCATATTGCCGATGATGACATGGACGCGGCCTTCCATGAGGGCCAGGTGTTCGAGGACTTCCGCAGTGGACCAACTATCATAATTGGGCCGGAAGCCCCACTGTAAAGGCGAGAGCCCAGTCACTGATTCGACCAGAGTGTCTCTCGTGACCGCGAGATGGCGGTTTGCTTTGGCAATCTGGTCTGCTGTCAATGCACGCTCTGAGATTGAGGGCGAAGTTGTATCGATCATGTTGCCTCCATGGCAGCTGTAGCAGGAATGAATGGAGCTATCCGAAGACCATGATGGGCCGAACTTCGATGGAGCCATAGCGGGCAGCCGGGATGCCGGATGCAATCGAAGCTGCTTCATCAATGCTCGCCGCTTCGAGCAGGTAGAAACCACCGAGCTGTTCCTTGGTTTCCGCGAACGGTCCGTCGGTGGTTAGGGCTTTACCGTCCCGCACCCTTACTGTCTTGGCAGTTGCAGTGGGCTGCAGCGCCTGCCCAGCCTTAATTGCGCCCGCGTACTTTTTGCCGAAGGCACCATATTCGGCGAACTCCGATTCGTCAAATCCGTTGGCAAAACGCTTCTCGGCTTCGTAGATCAGGACTAGGTATTGCATAGTTTTCTTCCTCCTGCCAGTACGACGTCTGAGTTATACAGAATCGACAGATAGGGAAAATAAATTTGCTGATCTGGAGGCCCGTACCCTTCAAAGTTGATTGGGGGAAGGGATACAGCAGGTCCCTCGACTTCGCAACTAATGACACGGGTGCGAGGGAACCGAGGTTTAGTGCCGCGCCTCCGGCGCTCAGATATCTTCGGGATCGATCCCCAGCCCTTCCGGGCTGGGCTGACAGGTTTGGCTACCGGCCCTCTGGGCCTCGCATCACGATTTTGCAGTGTCATTTCTTTCTCAACTTGACAGAGGCAAGTTGGAAGTTTAGTTCAGCCAGGGCACAGACGCCGCTCAAGCGGTCTGGAGCTTCTTCATCAGCGCTTGAAGGTCCATGTAGTTCCAACCTTCGACGATCTGGTTGCCTTTGACAATGGCGAAGGTTGAGCCTGCCATTGTCTCCTTCTTGCGGCTGGCGGGAAAGCCGAGATGATCGCCCAGGTGGGTCATCGAAACTCGCCAGCGAACGGCGACCCGATCGCCCTCGGTGACGATCTCCTCCACGTCAACATGCACGTCGGGGAAAGCGCCGCAAAAGGTACGGTGTACGGCCTTGAAAGCTTCAGGTCCAACAAGGATCGCATCCGCGTCAGGAAAGCCGTGAGACTTGCCTTGCGGGCTAAACATCTCATCAATACCTGCTTCGCTTTTCTGGTTCCAGACCTGCTCAAACCAGCGCTTCACGAGAAGTTTGTTCGCCTCAGACATACCCGCCCCTCCGTTTCGCGGAGAAGCTTAGTGCATTTCTGCCCCGGATGTATACATCCTCTTGTTACAAACGACGGCCAGCGTTTCGTAGGGGAAGGTCACCTGGGCCTTTCCGGCGAGTTCCGGAGAGGTAGCGATCACTTCACGGAGCTCAGCCTTGACACGCTCCTGTTCGTCAGGCGGGAGGGCCGCCATGAAGCTGACCGATAAGATACGGTCGACAATCACCCGCTCGGGATTGCCGGTGTGCAGGTTGGGAAATCGCGTTTCGCGGAGAGGACCAAACCCTTCCGCAGGAAACTGGGCTCGCCATTTCTGGCTGTGGTAGCGGGGAGCATCGCCCTCAAACCGCTTCATGATCCGGGTGAGTGCTGCAACCCATGCGACGTTATTGTCGCGGACGTTCCAGACCAGACCAAGAGCGCTGCCCGGCTTGAGCACGCGATGGATTTCATGAAGCGCTTCGGGCGTGGCAAACCAATGGAAACACTGCGCACAGACAACCGCATCCACCGATGCATCGTCCAACGGAATCGCTTCGGCTGTGCCGCTCCTGGGCTCAACTTCAGGGTACTGGCGCACCAGTTGTTCCAACATCGCCGGTACAGGTTCCACGGCGATAACTTTCGCTCCCGTGGCTAGAAGACTACGCGAGAACTTTCCTGTGCCTGCGCCTAAATCGAGAACGGTTTTGCTGCTGTCGAGTCCAAGGTCCTGGTTCAGCCACGTTTCGATTTCAGCCGGATATTCCGGACGGCCGGCAACGTAGCTGGCCGCACCCGCCGCAAAGCCCTGGGCCGCTGCGTGATGAATCTTTGCCATGGGTTCCCGCTTTTCCAGCTGGGCAAACGTTCGTTCATTTGCCGGTATAGAAGCTGTATTTTGCAGTATACGGAACCCGTACTTCGCCGCTGTCACACGCTTTGGCGGGAGCCGCACCCCCGTGGGTATCGGTCCGGCGAATGTAAAGCACGTTCGCCAGTTTACCGCTGCCGCTACCGGGAACGGCTTGTACCAGCAACCAGGGCACGGAGGAAGCATCTCCCGCAGGCCGGGTCGCAATTGCTTTGCCCTTTATTTCGCTTCCATCCTGGAGCTTCCAGGTTGGACCGGCAAAATGGGTGCCGATTACCTGCCCTTGTTGATCCAGGAGTTTAGCGTCCGGAGCCTTGAGTATCCAATGTCCATCCGTGCAGGTATACACCTGCGAGCCATCACCTGTGGCTTCGAGCAGCAACTGGGTTCCGGCTGGAGCCTCCACCGAAGACGATGGCTGTTTCCCCTGGAGCAATAGAATCGAGTAGGCAATCAGACTGAGAGCAAAGACTCTTCGCAACATATTCCATACCTCTTACTTCATCCGCCTATTCGGAAAAAGACGTAAAGCGCTCGCTTGTCTAGAGAGCACGCAGGTGACCAAAGCCTGGACCCGCATCCATGTGCGTTTCAGCAACTTACGAGGCATTCGAACTGCGAACTGTCCACAAAGTCAGTTCGATGTCCATCAATGGACACTTCGCCTAGGGCACATGAGGAGCGGCAGGGGGAGGTTGACTCAGATAAAAGGCGATGTCCTTGGCTGCGTTGGTTTCCACGCCGGGCTGCTGCAGGAAACCGAGATCGCGAAACCAGTCGATGAAGCGGAATTGCCAGGTGCCAAAGGGTATTCCGTTGCGGTCTGTGAGACCGCCGGTCATGTGGCTGCCGTCGCGCAACAGGTCGCCGGGATGACGGCCATTGGCGTAAATGTGCATCTCGAGGTTCGGTACGCGGAGGGCCAGCATGGCGGCGAAGTATTCGTCGGCCCAGATGGCGTGTACCTGGTCATCGGAGCCGGCAGAGGCGATGAACGAGGGAGGCACGTTACGCGGGATGGGCGGGGCAACGCGATTGCGGGCGAAGGGGGTGGGCCCGGGATAGATGACGCCGACGAAGTCAGGACGCGAAGAGATTCCGGCCAAGGGATCGCCGGGGTCGTTGTTCTTCTTGTCAAAGTCGTCGTATAGCACAGCCGCGGCGGTGGCCAATTCCGCGCCTGCGGAAAAGCCCATGATGCCGATTTTATTGGGGATCGATATTCCATTCCTTGGCGTGGGCGCGCACCAGGCGAATGGACTGCTGGGCGTCGTACACCTCATCGGTTCGGGGGTTGTAGCCGTCGCGGCGCAGGCGACTCCGCAGAATGATGGTGTTGACTCCGTAGTTATAGAAGAAGGGAACGAAATCCGCCCCCTCCGAACCAACGTTCAGGGTGTTGTGGCCGCCGCCCGGCACCAGGATCACGGCGGCGCCGGTATTTAGTCCGCGGTCAACAGTGTGCACTTCGATCGAGGGGTTGTGTATGTTGACGATGCTGTTGATTCGCCCGGGCACGGATTGGCTCATGTTGTATTGCTCGGCCTCGCGCACGCGGTCCTTGTTGAGGAAGGGGGAGCCGGGGGGATACAGAGTGAGCACTATGCCGCCGGGCAGGATAGGTTGTGGAGCGTAAGGAGCATCCGTGGATGGTCCAGGCTTGGGCACTCCCATAGGAGCGGGAGCGTTTTGTGCGAGGCCAACCGCCAGAAGCGATAGGAACGCAGGGAGCAGCAAAGCGGATTTGTTCATTGTTCTCAGATGCTCATTTCACCGGGTAACTGGAGGCGTCGGAATCGGACAAAATGTGGATGGTGTGCAGCCATATTTCCGCGGTCTGGGGCCAGGTGGTCACGGGGAGTGCGGTCCGGCGCAGGCCGTAACCGTGGCCGCCCTGGGCGTAAATGTGGAGCTCCGCGGGCACCTTGGCATTCTTCAGGGCAAGGAAATAGACGACGGCGTTTTCTACATGAACTGGGTCGTCTTCAGCTTGCACCAGGAAGGTCGGCGGAGTTTGACCGGTCGGATGAATGTCGGGATTCGGTGCGTAGTTCTGGTCCGCGAGCGCAAGATAGCCGGGATAGATGATGGCCGCGAAGTCAGGACGGCAACTGAGTTTGTCTGCCGCGTCCAGCGGATCGTAAAGTCTCTGGTCGAAGTGTGTGCTCAACGCGGCGGCAAGATGCGCACCGGCGGAGAAGCCCAGAACTCCGACGCGATTTGGATCAATGTGCCACTCGGCGGCGTGTGCGCGAACGATACCGAGGGCACGCTGTGCATCTTGCAACGGCCCCGACGACTTGGGGTATGGGCCCGGCTCGGGCACACGATACTTAACCAGAATGCAGGTTATGCCGGCCGAATTGAGCCAGTCGCACACTTCGGTTCCTTCTAGATCAATGGCCAGGATGCGGTATCCACCCCCTGGAAATACAACCACGGCGGCTCCGGTGTTCTTTGCTTTCGGCGTGTAGAGCGTAAGCGTGGGATTGGAAACATTGCCGATCCGGATGACGGGCTTGCCGCCCGGGGTGCCATCTTTGGCAGTCGTCATGTCGCCTTCCGGCCCCGCACTCGGCTGCGCTCCTGGCGCTCCGTTGGGCCAGAGGGGCATGGTCAGATGATCGGGGGAGGGCGGCCAGGCGGGCGTTTGAGCGAAGAGACGGTAGAGACTGCCAACAAGGCAGCAGAAGACCAGAAGGCGCAGAGGCATGGATAAAGGACCCTTTCAAACCGCAGCCATGATCGCAGCCGCAGGGGCCACGGCGCAAGACAGGTTGAACACCTTGCCGGCCTCATCAAGAAAGATGACGAGACCTGCCGCTCTCTACCCGTAGAGAGCGGCGGGTCTATGACGGCTAGAAGGTTTTTAGGAACTCAATCAAGGCACGCTTGTCGCTGTCGTTCAAGCCAGGACCACGTTCGCTTAGCGCCTGTTCTCTGGTTTCGCCCGGCTCGATATAGTCCGTGCCGAAGTAATGGCCCGCGGTACAAAGCAGGTCGAGGTCCTCCCCAGGGCGGCGCTGAAGCGGGACCTCGGCCTCCGATGGCGAGAAGAACCGCGCCGCGATGCTGGGAGCGTCGGGAACCAGGTTCGCAAGCCAATTCGGCATGCCGGTCTTCATGACTCCCATGCCCAATCGCATGAGGGCGGCGCTGCCTGCGAGCTGCTCAGCGGCTTTCGCGAGAGCGGCGTCCTGAGGTTGCAGGGAATGGACCGTCCCACGAACCATCCTGCCATCGGGATGAAACGTGCGTGCATTCCGGATCACTCCACTGGTGAATCCGAAGACATCGGAGGCTATGCCGGCGCCGATGGGCTCAGCGTAGTGGCCGGCGCGCGCTTCTTCGGCCTTCCAGGCAGAGAGGGTCCACAGGAAGCCACCGAAATCGGAGATGGAGAAGGCCAGCGCCAGAGGGCCGGGAATGATATCGCGATACCAGAGGACGGCCATAACCAAAGGGACCATGGGTCGATCGATCATGGAGCGAAGACGAATCCCTGCGCGTTCAGGCGTCCGCTTACTACGTAAAGTAATCCCAGCCCTGAGACCAGCAGGCCCACGAGGCGAAGATAATTAGACCCCTGTGGGTTGAGGGGCGGCAATTGCAACAAGGACTCTACAAAGAAGGGTGCGACCAGGATGATGATCCCCAAGGTCATATCCAGCCAACCAAAGAGCTCTACGGTGCGCGCTGGACGACCTTCTCCCTCAGCTCGCAACATCCGGAGAACCATATCGCGGAGCCGGGGAGCCGAACTATCTGGAGCGCTCTTTGGTCCTACCTTCGTCTGGATCAAGGAGATTCCCCCTGGCTATCCCGGACAAATGGCCTTTGAGTCGACCATAGTAGCAGAGCATCCAGGCCTTGGCTGCATTCCTTTATGGTGTATTGTGCAGTTTGGCCACGTACTGTTACAGATGTGCTATATCGCCGCGGATCAACCTCTTTGTGCCATGGAGAGGGGTCCGACGGGCTGGGTATGAATCTATGAGGCGATACAACTCTAGCCCTGGGCGCACCGCAGGCCCTGTACCCCTCAGGCGAGGGAGTTAGGGGCAGGAGTAAGTAGGGTTTCGATCCGGACTGGGAGTTTGCGTACGCGTACGCCCGTGGCGTGATAAACGGCATTGGTGATGGCTGCCGCAATGCCGGCCAGGCCGATCTCCCCTACCCCGCGCGCACCCAGCGGATTAATCACTTTGTCGGGGTAGTCGAGGAAGGTCACGTCGATGTGCGGGGAGTCAGCATTGGTGACCACAATGTAATCAGCGAGATTGTTATTGATGGGAGCGCCGAAGCGCGGGTCATAGACCGTTTCTTCGAAGAGCGCCATGCCGACACCCATTACTACCGCACCCTCAATCTGGTTGCGGGCCGGTTTGGGATTAATGATGCGGCCGGCGTCAATGACCGTTACCACCCGAGAGACACGTAGGCGCGCGGTCTCGGGCTGCCAGGTCACCTCAGCGAACTGCGCTCCGAAAGAGTGCTTGGAGTGCTTGCTATTTGGATCGTCGAGGGTACCATCGGACTTTCCCTGACCCGAAGCACCGCGTATGTTGCCGGAAGTAAGGATCTGCTCATACCTTACCCCGGTGTCTGGCGACTTGTCCTTAAGATGGATGTATCCATTGGTGAAATCCATCAACTCGGGTTTCTGCCCGGCCAGTCCCGGTTCTTTGCTTTGACTGGCGATCAGGAACAGAAGCTGTTGCGCTTTCTCAATCGCATCGACCACGGCAGGGATAACCGATGCGGTTGCCCAGGAGCCGCCGGAGATAGGCCCGGGCGGAAGATCCGAGTCACCCAGAACGACCTCGATCTTGTCGAGGGGAATGCCGGCCCTTTCGGAAACGATTTGCGAAAGGACGGTGTAAGTGCCGGTGCCAATATCCTGAGTGGCGCAGGAGACCCGGGCGGATCCATCGGCATGGAGGTCCACGGTGGCTGCGGTAGCCATGCGCTCGGCAATCCAGGAGCAGCCGGCGACACCCCAGCCGAGAGTCAAGCCGTCCTTCTTCATCGAGCCAACCTGGGGCGTGCGTTGCGACCAGCCGAATTTTTCCGCACCAACGTTGAGACACTCGACGAAGTGCCGTGAAGAGAAGGGCAGGTTCTTGCCCTCGTCGATTTGCGGCTCGTTCAACAGGCGAAGCTTGACCGGATCCATGTTGAGCTTAATGGCCAGCTCATCCATCGCCGACTCGAGCGCGAAAAGGCCAGGCACGGCGCCCGGGCCGCGCATGGAGGTTGGAGTGCCGACGTTGCGGTGGACCAGGCCAGAGGCGGCACGAAGATTGGGGGTGCTGTAGCTGTACCCGGTTGCCTCGCTGCAACCCTCGGAGTAATCGTCCAGTATGGACGTGTGATTGAGCGACTCGTGTATCAGGGAGACAAGTTTGCCGTCGGGCGTGGAGCCGAGGCGGACTCGCTGCTGGGTAAGCGGGCGATGGCCCACGTTCTGAAACATCATGTCGCGGGTTACCACCAGCTTGACCGGGCGGTTCAGATTGCGGGCCGCTGAGGCGGCGATCATGCAGTGTGTCCAAGGCCAAAGCTTCCCTCCAAAGCCCGAACCCAGAAAGCGGGAGATGACGCGGACATTCTCTGGCGGCACCCCAAGCATCTGGGCCAGCACATCGCGGTGGTTCATGATCGCCTGCGTGGTTTCGTAAAGGGTAAAGTTTTGTCCGTCCCAGGTGGCTACGCTGGCGTGCAGTTCGATCGGGTTGTGAGTCTCAGTCGGGGTGACGTAGGTTTCATCCACCTTGACCGGCGCGGATTGAAAGGCCTCGTCTGGATGACCGCGATGGCTGTCAATCTTGAGCTTGTCATCGGTTTCGAGGTGATCGCGCACATCCGGCTTTTCTGTCTTGTAGGTCACCTTCACGGCATTGGCCGCGGCGACAGCCTGTTCGTAGGTGAGTGCCACCACTGCGGCGACGTATTGGCCGTAGTAGCTGATGACGTCGTCATCAAAGGGCGGACGGCGCTCGTCAACATAACCCGATAAGCCATCCGGGGAGGGCGCAGATCGAAAAAGCTTGCCCAGATTCTGGCGCGTATACACGGCCTTGACTCCCGGCATAGCTTTGGCGCCGCTGGTGTCGATGGCTGTGATGGTTCCCTTAGCGATGGTAGCGCACACCGGCACGGCGTAAAGCATGCCGGGCAGATTGTGGTCCGACGTATACATGGCGACGCCGCTGACTTTGAGCGGACCATCGACGCGGGGCAGCCCGGCGTTGGTACGGGGAGGAAAGTTAAGTGTCGATGCCATGAGTCTTTCTCCTTGCGGTCTTACGCCTGTTGGGTTGCGAGGGTGAGAGCGTGGGTGATGCAGCGCTTAGCCAGTTCGACCTTGAATCCGTTTTGGCTTTGCGGCTGCGCACCGTGCAGAGCGGCCTCTGCTGCCTGGCGGAATGCTTTCTCGTCTGCGGCCTTGCCATGCAACGCTTTCTCTGCCTCGAGTGAGCGCCAGGGCTTGGTGCCTACGCCGCCCAGGGCAACGCGGATAAAGGCCAGCTTGCCGCCGCTGACCTCGGCCACGATTGCCGCCGAAGACAGGGCGAACTCGTAGGAGGCGCGGTCGCGTAGTTTCAGGTAGACCTGTTTGCGGTTGGGCTTAGGCGCGGGCAGGGTGACGAAGGTGATCAGGTCGCCTGGCTCCAGCACATTTTCCCGCTGTGGTGTGTTGCCGGGAACCAGAAAGAACTCGCCGATCGGCACCTCGCGCTCGCCCTTCGAGCCCTGGATGTGAATGGTCGCTTCCAGAGCAGTGAGGGCGACGTTCATGTCGGAGGGGTTGGTCGCGATGCAGTCTTTGCTGGTGCCCAGGATGGCAAGGGTGCGATTGTCGCCTTCTATGGCGGAACAGCCGGAGCCGGGCTCGCGCTTATTGCAGGCCATGGCATCGTTGCGGAAGTACATGCAGCGAGTGCGTTGCAAAAGATTGCCGCCCGTGGTCGCCATGTTGCGAAGCTGCGCAGAGGCCCCAGCGAGCAAGGCCTGGGAGAGAACGGAGTAGTCACTTGAAACCGCGGGATTATGAGCCAGATCGGAGTTGCGAACCAGCGCACCGATCTTCAGACGGCCGTCGGGGAGTTTTTCGACCTTATCGAGCGGCAGGCGATTGATGTCTACGACCTGGGTGGGCCGCTCGACATTCAATTTCATGAGATCGAGCAAGGTGGTTCCGCCGGCGATGAACCGGACCTGCGCGCCCTGTTGTGCGGTGCTGGATTGGGCCGCGGCCTGAATGGCCTGCGGTATGCCGGCAGCCTGGGTGTACTTGAACATCTCCATGACGCGATCTCCTATGCCTGGTGGCGGACGTCTTGTATGGCAGCGACGATGTTGGGGTAGGCTCCGCAGCGGCAGATGTTGCCGCTCATGAGTTCCTTGACGTCAGCGTCGGAGGGACCGCACTCCTCCTTGAGCAGGGCCACGGCGGACATAATTTGACCCGAGGTGCAGTAACCGCATTGGTAGCCGTCGTGTTTGACGAAGGATGCCTGCATTGGGTGCAGGTCACCGGGCTGGCCGAGTCCTTCGATGGTAGTGATCTCGTCTCCCTGGTGCATGGCTGCCAAGGTCAGACAGGAGTTGATGCGCCGGCCATTCACGTGCACCGTGCAGGCTCCGCACTGGCCGTGGTCGCAGCCTTTCTTAGTGCCGGTGAGGCCGATGGTCTCGCGCAGGCAATCGAGGAGAGTCGTGCGGGGGTCGACTTCGAGGTCAAGCTGCTTGCCGTTGACACGCAGGCTGACGGGGATTGCGCCCTCGATCGTTTCGCTGGTGGTGGTTTCCGCGGGCGCGATGGGCGGCGCTGTTTGGGCGCCGGCTGCTACGGGAACGGCGGTCGCTGCGACGCCGACGGCGCCGAGCGAGGAGAGGAATGAGCGGCGGCTAACGGGGCCGGTTAAGGGATTTTTTCTATCCCTATGGTGCAGTCTTTTCTTCTCGCTCATGAGGGGGGCTCCACTTACTCATAGGATGCGTTTCCAATGATAACGTTCTAGGACCGAACTTTGTTTATATCGTTTAACACAACCAAAAGTGGTGTGAGGCCACAAACATGCAAAGACAAAACCTGGTGTTCGCCGCAGCCGTCGTACTCGCAGCTTTGGGTTCCCACGCGGCCGACGTGCAGCAGCCAACTACCGAGTCAATCGACCTGAATGCCTACAACGCCATCCGCGAGGAGGGACTGCAGCACTCGCATGTGATGGACTACGCCGGAGGCCTGATCGATGGCATCGGCCCCCGGTTGACCGGTTCGCCCAATATGGCCAAGGCCAATGCGTGGACCCGGGATCAGCTTACGAAGATGGGCTGCGCCAACGCGCACCTGGAGGACTGGGGCGAGTTCGGCATGGGCTGGCAGCAACTCAACACGTGGGTTCGTATGACAGAGCCGGATACGGCCGTCTTCGTGGCCCAGGCCACGCCGTGGTCGCCCCCCACCAACGGGCCGGTGACCGCGCAGGCGGTCTCCGTCGTGGTCAACGAAACCGGCGACATGGCCAAATACAAGGGGAAGTTATCGGGCAAAATTGTCTTGCTCGGCGCGATGCGCGATGTTCCGGTTCCCGACAAGCCTTTTTTTGAGCGCTACAGCGACAAGGACCTGAAAGAGCTGGAATCGCTACCGCTCGAAAGCGAGCAGGCCGCGATGCAGGCGCGTAACGAACGTGCTATCAAACGATACAAGCTTCTCAGTGAGTTGGTTCCGTTCCTGGCCGCGGAGAAGGTCGTCGCGGTGATTGTACCCAGCCGCGATGGACACGACGGCGGGGGTACCGGGATCCTCTTCGACGACAACGGCGCCGATCTCGCGCGCACCCCTTACCACAGAGATACGGCAGTCCCATTTCCTGTAGTGGTGGCGCAGATTGAGAGCTATGGCCGGGTGTTTCGTTTGCTCGAGAACCACGTACCGGTGTCGATCGAGATGGATGTCGAAACCAAGTTCACCGGGGACCATGAGCATGGGTTCGATACGGTTGCGGAAATTCCTGGAACCGATCCTGCGCTGAAGGACGAGGTGGTGATGGTCGGCGGCCACTTGGATAGCTGGATCTCAGGCACGGGCGCCACGGACAATGGGGCCGGCTCCGTCGTCGCTATGGAGGTGATGCGCATTCTGAATGCGCTCAAAATGAAGCCACGGCGAACGATCCGCATCGCTCTATGGACAGGCGAGGAGGGAGGACTGTTCGGTAGCCGGGGTTACGTCACCCTACATTTTGGCAGCTTCCCCCGCTCCACGGCTCCGGATCAGATGTTGCTCTCGGAATATGCGAGGAAGCCCGCGGGGCCGCTTACGCTAAAAGCCGAGCAAAAACTTATCTCCGCTTATTTCAATGTGGACAACGGAACTGGGAGGATTCGCGGCATCTACACCCAGGGCAACGCCGCGGTGGATTCCATCTTTGCGCAATGGATGGCTCCGTTGAAGGATTTGGGTGTAACTACAATCAGTAACCGGAACACCGGCGGCACAGACCATCTATCGTTTGATGCGGTCGGTATCCCTGGCTTCCAGTTCATTCAGGATCCCATGGACTACGAGACACGCACCCACCATTCCAACATGGATACCTACGAGCATCTGCAGCCCACGGACCTGAAGCAGATCGCTGTGGTGGAGGCCATCTTCGTTTATAACGCCGCCATGCGGGAACAAATGATCCCACGCAAACCTTTGCCTCATCCGGAACTACTTGAGCAACAGACCAAGCCGCTCACGGGCCTTTACCCTGGGGCTGTTCCTCCGGAGTGAGGCGCTTGTGATGCCGAAAGGGGAACCGCAGGCCCAAGAAGGAGGTGCGTCCGCGCAGAAATTGTACATCCGCGTTACGCGCCGAACCCACTTTAGTGCAGGGGAGGAAAAGATGATTAAATACGTGCGTGCACTCAAGGTTCGAAAGGCGTGTCTCAATGTCGTCCATCTCTCGTCGCAAGATGCTTAAAAGCACCATCGCCGGCACAGCAGTCGCTGCCGGTTCCTCTATGTCCTGGGCTCAGGAAAAAGCCGTGGCTCCTGCCGAAACCCCAACACAAAGGAAGGGCAACATCCGGCAGTCTGTCAGCCGCTGGTGCTATCCCAAGATGAGCCTGGATGAATTGTGCGCCTATTCTGCCCAGATCGGATTGAAGGGCGTCGACCTTCTGGAGCCGGCGGATTTTGAAACACCCAAGAAGTATGGACTGATCTGTACCATGGGCTACGTCGACGCGGGAACGATTCCTGATGCCCTCAACGTGGTTGCCAATCACGACAAGATCGAGGCGGGACTGCGGAAGAACGTCCCCCTGGCCGCAAAGGCGGGCGTGCCGAATGTGATTACGTTTTCCGGAAATCGCCGCGGAATGTCCGATGAAGAGGGGGCCAAGAATGTGATTATGGGCCTAAACCGGATGAAGAAGATTGTGGAAGACAATAACGTGGTTCTTTGCCTGGAGCTTTTGAATAGCAAGGTCAACCATAAGGATTACATGGCGGACCACACCGCCTGGGGCGTGGCGGTGATGCAGGAAGTAAATTCCCCCCATGTGAAGCTGCTCTACGACATCTATCACATGCAGATTATGGAAGGCGACTTGATTGCAACCATCCAGGCAAACATTCAATGGCTGGGTCACTTTCACACCGGCGGTGTTCCGGGGCGCCACGAGTTGAACGATAAGCAGGAGGTGCAATGGGATGGCGTGATGCGGGGGATTGTGGCATCCGGCTATAAAGGATACGTCGCGCATGAGTTCGTCCCCACCGGCGATCCCAAAGCCTCACTCCTGCAGGCCGTCGACCTTTGCGACGTTTAGTGACAATCGATTCAGTAAGCGGGTGCTGTATTATGCGGACATATTAGGAGGAGCCTGTGCGCAAGTTAGCCCTTATTGTCACGTTGCTGGCCGCCGGGGTCTGCATGGCCATACCGGCGAAGAGCGTTTACAGCTTTACCTTGAAGTCCATCGATGGCCAGCCGGTCAGCCTGGGTAGTTACCGGGGTAAGGTGCTTCTGCTGGTGAATGTGGCCAGCAAATGCGGCTACACTCCGCAGTACGCCGGGTTGGAAGCGCTTTATAAGAAATACCAGGATCGCGGCCTGGTGATCGTCGGCATTCCGGCTAATAACTTCGCATCGCAGGAACCGGGCACCAATGCAGAGATCAAAACGTTCTGCCATAACAAGTACGATGTGACTTTTCCCATGATGGCCAAGGTCAGTGTACTGGGCGAAGATAAGGCTCCCCTCTACGCCTTCTTGACGGATAAGTCGGTGAACCCGCAGATTGGCGGCGACATCAAGTGGAACTTCACCAAGTTTCTGTTCGACCGCAACGGCAAGCCGGTCGAACGCTTTGAACCAGCCGTCACTCCGGACTCGCCCCAGGTTACAGCGGCCATCGAAGCTGCGCTGGGACAATAGCGGGATCGGCTATAGCGATGTGGTGCGGCGCTTGCTGTAGAGCAGCCCGATATCGCGCCAAGTCCGAGCCAATTTTTCGCGGATGTCCCACCTTTTCGCATTGGATCTGCCTTTGCTCTGGACGGGCATATCGACGATCGGGCGAAAATCTGGCAATGACTTGTGCGGATACGCTTTCAGCCCTTCGATCCAACGCGCGTCCGCTGCATACTCCAGGATATTCGGCCAACGGGCAATCTCCCTTCGCACGACCACATTAGCCGTATCGGTCACCTTCAGGCCGGGCGGATCATGGAAGAATAGCTTTCCACGGCGGAGGATGGGAAAGAGCGCCCAATGCGGACGATCCTCGAGATTCGCCGCTATATCCTCAAGTATCTTGTCGTCGGTTAAGTTATTGTCATCGTCGAGCATCAGACAATAATCCCCTGTAGCCATTTCCCACGCGTTATGCCGGCAGGTATTGCCGTAGTTGTGATGAGGTCGAGGGCATTGGATGACAGAGCGTTGCGGGTGCTGAATCCCGGCCAACAATGCGTGATCCAGCTTGGCTCGATCGACCATGACGATGTGCTGCCAATCAGAAAGGGACTGGCGGTCGACCGAGTTGCATGCCCTAAGCAGGCTACTTCTCTGGAGCGTGGGGGTGATGATGGTAAATCTCATGATTCCCTTCCTCACCTTCTCTATCGACAGCGCGGGGTTCTCGCTTAATCCAAGAATCGCTGCTGCATGTTTCGAGGCCCGCCAAACCAGGACTCCGGAATCATAGAGATTGCGAGGATGGACGGACACGCATTCAATCAGCGAGCCCCGGGGGCGGTGACCCGCAGACGCAGCCACTCCTGCTTGAGCCCCACGCAGGCGATCACAAAAATCATCGAGCCAAGATGTTTGGGTTCAAAGAGAAAGCTTTCATCAAGATTATAGATGAGTGTAAGCATGACGATGGCGAGATACCATTCCACCGCTCGAAGCTGCGTGTGATCGCGAGACCGAAGCAGACAAACCACTCCATCGCGGAAGGCGTAGCCGAAGATCAGCACTACGATTGCCAGCCCCGCCGCACCCATCTCGAGCATGACGTCAAGAAAGCCGTTCTGTGCCTGCGCGAGAACCCACGAAACAGTCAGAACCACGCGGTAGGATTCGCCTTCCAGCGCAAGCCAGAACGCCTGGTAGCCGTACCCGAGCAAAGGGCGCTTGGCGATCGAATCGGCGACTGCGCTCCATATCGCGGTGCGCCCGGTTAAGCTCGCATCTTTGCCAAGCAGGCTGAACAGCAGATCTGGCGTAGTGACAATCATCACTGCAGCGACGGAAAGAGCTCCAAGCAGGAGGATACATAGGACAAAGTAGTCCTTCTTGCGAAAACGATGGAGCATCTTCATGGCCACGAAATAGACCATGTAGATTGCGGTCAGCAGGTACGCGGTGGCTGCCCTTGAAAATGCGATCGCAACCAGGCAAAAGATGATCTGCGAAATGCGAACGGAACGCAAAAACAAGGTGCGGCCGCGGTAGGACACCGCCATGGTCAGAAAGAAGAGCGCCATGTTGCCGAGGCAATTCTTGGCGCTGAAGATGCCCTTCCACGCCCCGGTATGCCCACCCATCATATCCAGGCCATACTGCGGAAGGGCCAGGGCAAACACGAAACTGGCGACGATCGTCCCCGTGCCCAGAATAAGAAACAACTCCAGTAGTTCATCGAACGCGTAGCGGGACATGATGTAGTACATGAGCAGAATGGCGGCCAGGAGCAACGCGCCGGAGCTGATGGTCCGGGTGGCCAGCTGCGAGACCGGGCAGAGCAGAAGCGCGAGGATAGGGAAACTGGTCACCAGCTTCATCTGCATGCTCAGGCGGCCAACGGCCTGGTGCCGCTGAGCGACAAAGATCATGCAAAGCACAAACATCAATAGCTTGCCGAGGCGCTCCCCGAAAACCCCGCCCTCGGAAACGGTGCCGACCGCGCGCAGGGCGGTCGGGGAATTAAGGAACGGCGAGACGCCATCAAGGGCAAAATAGAGCAGCGGCAGAAGCAGGGCCCAGGTCGAAGCGCGACTCCAGATACTTGCTGACTCTGCGGCCGGGCTTTGCATTCTCCGGTCATCTCTGACCGTGATTTCACCGAACGGTTGGGCAGTTGCCAAGAAAGACACCCGATGAGGAAGACGGATCGAATCCATTAGTGGAGGTATATGGCAGCGGAAGTAGCGGAAGCGAGAATCCCCTGGCTATTCAGTCCCAGGTTGCGTACGAAGCTGAAGGGGACATAGACCACATCATCCGGCAGCAGGGCGACATCCGGCATCTTGCCCTTCTGCATCGCACCCACGGGCAAGTTGATTTCCTGCACTCCGTTGCTGGTCTCGCGCACCAGCCTCGACTTGCCGACGGCAGCCGTGTGGTTCGCGTAGCCGGCCAGCGCGATGGCCTGCAACACGGTCATTTTGGAGTTGTTGGTGGTTATCGGATAACCGCCCGGCTTCAAAACATCGCCGAGCACATAGACCACCGGGACCCTGGAGACGACCACCGAATCACCGGGGTAGACCATAGGATCGGTAGACAAGGCTGTTTCGCCCGCATTGGAATAGTAGTAATCGACCTTTTCCTTGGCAGGACCAAAGCGTTGAATGACAATGTGGCGATCCGCCATATAGGTGAGTCCGCCGGCCAGCGCGAGGACGTCTACCACTTTGCGCGGGGTGTCGATCTCGTAAGTCCCCGGTTTCTGCACTTCTCCCATCACGGACGCGTTCTGGGTTGCGTAGGCTTCTACAGTCACCGAGACCTGGGGGTGGAGCATGATACGGGCGGCCTGGAGTTTATGGTCGATGAGCGCAGCTGCCTGCTCCGGAGTCAAGCCGGCTACATTGACGTTGCCCAGAAAGTTGAAGGGAATGTTTCCGGTATCGGTTACCCGGGCGTGCTGTTCCATCTCCGGCGTGTCGTAGACCAGAAGGTGCAGCAGGTCGCCGGGTCCGATCAGCAGGCTGTCCTTCTGCGCCCGTAAGGCGGGCGCAAAGCAAGAGAGAAGCAGTAAGAGGGTGCAGAACCGCGGTAGATGGTTCATAAGGCTTTCGCAGCCTCCCTTTCACGTTGTGGATACGGGACGAATCCTTCCGTCGGCAGTTCCTTCACGCCGTTGACGACAATATTGATCTTGCGTCCGCTGGTGGACTGCACGTCTTCGAGCATGCGATAGCTCTTTTCCAGTGCCGGCAAAGGCGTCTTGCCATGGCGGGCGAGGAGCAGCACTGAGCTGACCATGGAACTGAGCACAACCGAGTCGGTGAACTGCAGCAGGGGCGGTCCGTCGAGCAGCACGAGATCGTATTGCGATTCCCAAACCTTCAACAAATCCGCCATCTGAGTGGACGCCAGCAACTCCGCAGGGTAAGGAGGGAGTGGTCCCGCAGGTATGAGATACAACCCGGGGACTTCGCGCACGGGAATCACCACGGATGCGCCGTGGTCGGGCGAAAGACCGGCGAGCACCGTACTTAACCCGGTGCGCGGGTCAACCTCCAGGTTGCGGTGAAGAAATGGATGACGAAGGTTGGCATCGCACAACAAGACCCGCTTTCCCTGCTGGGCAAACAGAATTGCCAGGTTCCAGCTGAGAAAGCTCTTTCCCTCTCCCGCCAGGGAACTGGTGATCAGCACCGAACGCGGAGGCGCTCCACTGCGCGACAGCAACAGAGACGTGCGCAGCGAGCGCAGCGATTCGACAAACAGGGAATGGGGGCGGTCTAACGCGGGCAAGGGCGATTTCTCGATCCGGTTCACTTCACCAGACAGGACAGGCAGCTCCTTTTGATAGGGCAGCACACACAGCGGCAGGGGGCCAAGCTCACGGGAGATCTCCCGCGGATCGTGAATTTTGGTGTCAGTCACATCGCGCAGCAGCGCGGCCACGACACCAAAGAGCAAACCGGCGAGCAGCGATCCCACAAGGTAGACCAACACTACCGGCTTGGCCGGACTATCGCTGGCCTTGGCCGAGTCGACGATGGAGATGTTGGTGGAGTGCAGGCCGGCCAAGAGCCCCGACTCTTTCAAGTGGCGCAGCATATCGTCATAGAGCGAACGGGTCTGGTCCGCCTCCTGGCGGACCATCTGGTATTCAATGGTCTTGTTATTGAGTGCTTCCGCCTCGCTTTTGTCGGCGTTAAAATCGCGCCGCGTTTTTTCCTCCGTCTGCTCGGCCACCATGAAGTCGTTGTGCGCTCGCCCGGCTACGCGTTCCACCTCCGCTTGAATGGCCGCCTGAATCGCAGTCACGTTGTCGCGCAGCTCGGCCAGCTTGGGATAGGCTGGACCGAACTTGGCGGAGAGTGCCTGCAGCTGCCCTTGCAGGGTCGCCTCCTGCAAACGCAGGTTTTGAATCAAGCTGAGGGAGGTGGCGACGGCGGAGGAAGAACTGCCGCTCATCGCGCTTCCGCCCAGCCCGGAAATCAGCTCCGCGTTGCCGCTCTTCACTACATCGTTGATCGCGCCCTTGAGGATGCGGTTAGACTGCGCCTGGGCTTCGGCCTGAGTCGCCATCTGCAGCTTCTCGAGGGTTGGGCTATACACCTGGTCGCGGCCCTCGCGATCCACTTCACCCAGAGCGAAGACACCCGACTCCTGCTGCAGCTTCACCACCCTGGCCTGTAACTCCTGGGTCCTGGCACGCAGCTCTCCCAGCTGCCCGGTCAACCAGGAAGAAGCCTGCATGGTGGCGTCGTAGCGCGCCTGATAGCCCTTCTCGATCAAGCCTTGCAGCAGGTGATTGACTACGGTTGCCGCCAGCTGCGGATCGGGACTTAGATAGGCCACGTCGATCAGCCGTGTTCCCGCCACCGGCTTTACCGAAAGCCGGCGATGAAAGATCTGCAGCACCCGCATGCGCCGATGGGGTGAGTTCTCGAGCGTTGCGCCCAATGAGTCGGCCGCGCCTCGCGGCCCCAGCAGAGCGAACAACCAACTAACCGGCGACCATTTCTGCCGATAATCCTCGGTTTGCTCAAGGTGGAGATCTTCGATCACGCCCAGGGCGAGCGAATCGGACTGCAGGATCTGCGCCTGGGTTTGGATAATCATGTTTACTTCGAGCGCGTCGGACGGAGTATCCGCGCTATCCGTCTGGATGCCTAGAGCACCGGTCGACTCTTTCTGAACCTCGATCTCGCCCATCGACCGATAGCGCCGGGTAGACGCTGTGAGAGCCAGGATCGCGAGCAGAAAGAAGGCGCCGAGGCTGACGTAGATGATGGCACGCCGGCGGGTCAGCATCATGCCGACTTCGCGCAGCGTGAGCTCGGGAGGTGGCGAGGGGGCCGCAATGACGACGTGCGAGGGTTGAAACGCTATCTTATCGAGAATATGAAACCTCCATCCGGCGCCAGGAGAGAAATTCGCCGGCTGCCGGAACCTGCTCGAACACAAGGAACTGCGTGTAATCCCATGGCCATCAAACGGGCCGGCTAAGCACGGTGGCAAAACGATCTTTCCACCGCAGGAAGGGCGACTCGACCCAGCGATACGAGGCCCACGCCAGCAGGACCGTCAGCACCAGTCCCAGCGCCTTGGTAGCCAGCAGCGTCCATCCCCAACGCGGATGGAGCAGGTCAAGCACGAAGAGAAGTCCGATGAAATGCAGCATGTAAAGTCCGTAACTGATCTTGCCCAGGCGCACGACCCAGCCGTTCCTCACCAGCCAGGAGCGGCTGCCCAGGCACGCGTACAGAATCGCTGCCGCTCCCACCGAGATCAGCAGTCGTTCCCCCACCAGGATCCCCATTCGTCCCAGCATGGTGCGCCGGTCGAACGGCCCCGGCTGATCGCTAAGCCACGCCGAGGCGACGATCCACCCCGTGAGTCCCGCTGCCAGAAGCAGCCCCCGCATGGCTCGAGATAGCCCGGGCAAACGATCCGCGAACAGCGCTACTAAGATACCCAGCGCCAGCGAGCCACTGCGCGAGAAGCTGCCGTAATAGATATAGCCCGGACTCAGGCCGGCCAGCACGACGCCGACCTGGCTCAGGGTGGAGAGCAGGAAGGCAACCACGGCGGCGATGATCATGCCGCGCCGCTCCAAGAACTTCATCAGCAGCGGCCACACCAGGTAGAACTGCTCCTCGATCGAGACCGTCCACAAAGGAGCGCACACTGACAATGGATGACCGAAAGCTACATTCATCCAGTTGCCGACGAACAGCAGGTAGCCGACAACGTAGTACCAGGGAAGTCTTTGGCTGGGAACGGTATGGGCCAGCACGACGGCCACCGCCAGCACGGCGAAGTACAGCGGCCAGATGCGCAGAATACGCCGGATGTAGAACAAGCGGAGCGAGATGCCGCCGGTCTGCCGTCGTTCCCGCAGCAACAGCGCGGTGATCAGGAAAGCGCTCAGGGTGAAGAACAAATCGACCCCCGACGCACCCGACTTGACAGCCGCCGCCCACAGCGACGGCAGCGGCAAGTGTATGCCGCGATAAAAGGCCGGCTGGTCGGGTAACGTGTGATAAGCGAATACGGCCAGAAAGGCGTAGAACCGCAATCCGTCAAGCTCCGGCTGATAAAAGCGTCGCGGCGCATGCGCGATCGCGGGGGGAAGCTCACCGAGCACCTGAGCCAGTTGCGCCATCTCGTCACCTTCCTTCCAGCAATTGGGAAAAAACGTTTTCCAGGCGCTCAGTTTGCTGCAGCAGATTGAACTGAGATACCACCCGTGTTCTGCCGGCGGCACTGTAGCGCCGCCACAATTCGTCGTTCTCCAGCAACACCAGCAGTGCCGCGGCCAGCCCTACGGGGTCGCGCTCGGTTACCAGCAAACCTGTCTCTCCGTGCTTCACTGCTTCCGGGATTCCCCCGCTCAGGGTGCTGACCACCGGCAAGCCCATGGCCTGGGCCTCGATGAACACCATGCCAAAGCCCTCGGTATCGCCCGAAGCGGCCACCACGCTGGGCACGCAGAAGACGCTTGCTCGCGCCATCCACTCCCGTACCGTGGACGGGGCCTGAGTGCCTAAGAAGCGGCACCGCACTTTCAACGCGGCGGCCCGCGCCTCGTACTTCGCGTGCAAGGGGCCGCCACCGATCACCACCAGCTCGACCGCCGGGATGCGCTGCTGCACCTCGGCCATGGCCTCGAGCAGACTGGCGCAACCCTTCTTCTCCACCAGGCGCCCGACAAACAAGACCAGCTTCCCTCGCTGCCGCACCAGGGGCGGCTTAAAGCGCTCGATATCGACGCCGATGGAATGCACGATGGTGCGATCGGCTGGATATCCCATCTCCAACCCTCGCTTGCGGACATAGGCCGAGCAGCTCACGAAGAGCGCGCCTTTTTTCTGCAGCGCAGCCCGTCCACGCACATACTCGCGACCCAACCGGGTTGCGCCCAGGGCCTTATCGCTCATGGTCACGTCAAATCCGTGCAAGGCGGTCACCAGGGGCACACCGAGTTGCTCGGCCAACTCCATGGCTGCGTAGCCGTCGGGCGCGAAGTGGGCATAGACCAAACGTGGCGAGCGCGCCCGCAGGCGCGCTAACTGCTCGCGCGTGGGGCCCATATAGCGAAAGCGAAGCTCGCGCAGCTTTCCCCGCAGGCCTCCGCCATCGACCGTCCAACTGCTTTCATCAGGCAACGCGAGCCCAGCCGTTCTGCGCCAGCCGACGAAGAACGGCGAGAACCGCCGCATGGCTGCAGCCTGGGCCACGATGAAGGTCTCGGAGGGCGCCAGCAGCTGGATGCGGAAGACCACAATTGTCCCTTGGTTTATCGCGGTTGAGCTCATGGCAGTTGCGCCGGTGAAGGTTTTTGCGCGCCCAGAACTTCGCGGTAGAGTTGCTCATACCGGGGTGCGATATGACTCCAGGAAAAGCGCTTGGTGGCGGCCCGCGCCGCGTCCCCCATCTCCGCCAGCTTCTCTTGCGGCATGCTTAGAACGCGTTCCATGGCGGGTGCGAGTCCAATCGCATCCTGGTCGATCAGCCAGCCACTCACGCCATTTCGAACCACGTCAGGATGCGCGCCCACCGCGGTGACTACAACCACCGTGGCCGCGCTCATGGCCTCGAGGGTCGACAACCCAAAGCCCTCGTAACTGGAAGCGGAGACGAACAGATGCGCCCGTTGCAACAGCCGGCGTAACTCTTCGCCACTGACAGCACCATGAAAGCGCACCCGGCCCTCCAAACCAAGCTCGACTACGCGGCGCTCGAGCGTGGTGCGCAGGCGGCCGAAATCGGCTCCCGCCCACTCCAGCCGCAGCTGCGGATAGCGCACCTTCAGCACCGCCATCGCCTGCAGCACTTTGTCTATCCGCTTGTTTTCGGCCAGCCGCGAGATGCCCAGCACCAGGCCGGGCTCCAGATTTTTCTTCAGGCTCCAGAAACACTCGAGGTTGGCTCCGTTCTCAATTACCCGGATACGTTCCGGGGGCACAATCCCGGCAAACACCTCGCGATCGTGCTGGCTTACACACACCACTGCCCCCACCCCGCCCAAAGACTGCCGGGTAACGGTCTTGAAGTACCATTCTTTAAACGCCCGGGCGCGCTGGGTATGGAAAAAACCGCCGTGCGTGCTGACCACCAGCGGGATGCGATGCACCCGGCGCAGCAGGCTCAGGTAATCGACAAAGAAATCGATGGCGTGGATGTGGACCAGGTCGTAGCCGCGGATGGCCCCCAGTGCGGCCGGCGCGACGGGGTAGCGGCGGGAACCCCAGTGACGCATACGACGCACCGGAACCCCGGCTTCCACGGACTGCGCCGGCGCCACGGCACCGGTGGAAAAGAGCAGACGCAGGGTGGCCACCTGGACCGTGTGCCCGCTGTGCTGCAGAGCGACGCTTAAACCTTCGACCACACTCTCCATGCCTCCCCGTGCAGGAAGAAACTGCCGTGTGAGCTGCAGAATTCTCATAGCGAACGCACCAAGCCAAGGAGCGCGGGGCGGCGCGCCATCCAATCGCGCAAGCGGCGGCGGCGGCGGCGAGGAAGCAGCCAGATAGCCAGGAAGATGGCATATGCGCGCGGTGTGCTGCTGCCATGGCGCAGGGCTTCGCTCAAGCAGCAGGGGAAAGGCGCGCCATTGCCCCTGGTCCGAGGCCTCGGAGGCAATCTGGTAGAGCACAAAACCGGACAAAGCGCGGGGCGTGAACAAGTGCCGGTCGCGCTGCACCCAGGCCAGCGAGTATTGCCAGTTGGACTGGCCGCTTACGGTGACCCGCTCCTCTTCTATGTTGTGAATTGCCAGCACCTGCTCGGCAAATACCACCTGGGTCCCGGGCACGCGGCCCATGCGTAGCACCCACTCGGTATCCTGATGCTTCAATTGGCCACTCTTGAACGGCTGCGCCAGCATTAACGAGCGGCGGACAAAGAAAGTCGACGTCTGGATGTAACCCTCACCCCGGGTCAGCGATCTCCGGGCCAGTAGATACTCGCCAATCTGTTCATCGCTGGCCGGCATGCGGCGGGGCCAAACATAGTCTCGACCCGGGGTGCGGGCGATCATTTTGCAGGTCCCGATCAACACCGGCGCGGTCGATGCGCACACGGCATCGAGCTGCGCCTGGAGCTTCCCCGGAAGCCATTCATCGTCGTCATCCAGGAACGCAATCCATTCCCCAATCGCGGCATCCACGCCCCGGTTACGGGCGTCCGATCCACCCACGCTAGCCGGCAGCGCGAGCACGCGCACCCGTCCGTCCTGCTGCACCAACTCTTGCAGGACGCCATGGGTGATGGGGTCCGGGCCATCGACGACCACCACCACCTCAATGTCGCGCAGAGTCTGGGCCAGGGCGCTGCCCACTGCGCGGCGCAGCAGTTCAGGCCGTCCTCGAGTGGGAATCACCGCAGAAACAGTAACCATGGTTGACTCCTTCATCGTCAAACCCGACAAATGATCAAGTGAGATGTTTACAAATCTGCATACTGGTATCTGGCCCATGAACCCAAAATGGATTCACGGATGGGGTGGTCGCCGGGTCGCGGTGGTGGTCAACCTCTGGGCGGCGCGGACTGCAGTGATTCCGCGATGGCGTAATACGCGGCTTTCGGTTGGTAGTTGGCGTCGAAGGGGAGCGGGCGAACCGGTAGCCCATCCGGACGCGGACGGTATCCCGCAATCCAGGTAAAGCGATCCGCCAAACCCCAGGTAACAATCCCCCGCACCGCGGGCTGGCGCAGGGT
Source organism: uncultured Acidobacteriaceae bacterium (assembly GCA_963785315.1). GTDB lineage: Bacteria > Acidobacteriota > Terriglobia > Terriglobales > Acidobacteriaceae > PALSA-350. The sequence continues at coordinate 1,050,163 of CAWAUX010000014.1, forward strand.
CGCAGTGAGAAATTTCTTATAGACCGCGGCCACCGCCTGATCGCGTGCTCCAGGATCCGCGGGCAAAGTGACATCCTGCACATCCAGCTCGGTGACAAAGATCTTCATTCCACGCCGTGCCAACTGGGCCAAAAACGACTCATAGCTGGTGTCGCCCAGGACTGCGGCCTGCTCCGCCCGCAGATGGGCCTCGAGCCCAATGGCCTGGATGGGAACACCGCGCGCCAGCATGCGGTCCAGCAAGGCCAGCATGGCGGTGCGCTTGTTCTGTCCAAAACCATTCGATACTTCGAGGTAAGTCTCGTTCCACACCAGAAGGGCCCTGGGGTCAGCGGCGGCTGCGGTGCGGAAGGCCAGTTCCAGGTAATCGTCGCCGCAACTGCGCAGCCACGGAGTCTCTCGCATTCCATCGGGACGTGGACTTCCCGGATCGAGCACCTCATTGACCACGTCCCAGGAATACAACTTGCCGGCAAAATGTCCGGCTACCTTGGCGATGTGGTCTGTCATTGTCTTGCGCCCATTGGCTGCATTGAGTTGCGGTGCCACCCACGCGGGCAATGCTTCATGCCAGATGAGCGTGTGGCCCCGCACCTGGAGATGATTGAGCGCGCAGAAGTAAACGAATCTGTCTGCGGTGGCAAAGTCGTATACCCCGGGTTGACTGCTCAACGAACTCCACTTCATATTCACTTCCGGAGTGGCAATGCCGCATTGTGCCAGGAACAGTTGCTGATACTCAGGGGCCTGCACGCAATACTTCAACGCCAGGCAGGAGCCGAAGAGCACACCTTTTTGCCCGGCGAGCTGCTGCAGTGAACGGGTTGCCGGCTGGGCTATTGACGTAGGCTGGAGCCCCTGTGCCAAGGCCAGGCCGCCGAGGGCCGCGATGAAGTCTCTGCGATGAATAAGCACCCCCCCGGATTAACTGAGTCCCTGCGCATCGGTTCTAAGCTTGCCCGCGTTGCGATGGCGCGGATAATCCATCAGCAACAGCAGCAGAATGTACCAGGGTTCGAGGAAATACCGTTTGAAGAGCCGGGTCGGATCATGGGCCATGCGGAAAACCCATTCCAGTCCGATCTGGCCCGACCAGCGTGGCGGCGTCGGCACCACACCCGCAACGTAATCGAACGCGGCGCCAATGGACGACAGGATCACCGGCGCCTTCAACCGGGCACAATTCTCCTGGGTCCAAAACTCCTGCCGCGGCATGCCCATCCCTACCATCAACAGATCGGGCGCGTAGGTATTGATACGCTCCACCAGGGCCTCATTGTCGGAACTACCGTAGCGCGCGTCAAAATACCCTTCGCTCACTTCTATCTGCAGCGTGGGGTAGAGCTTGCGCAAGCGCGAAGCGCCCCTCTCGGCGGAGCCTTTGGACGATCCAACATGGAAGACCCGCCAACCTTTACGAGCCGCAAGCTCCATCAACGGATAGGTCCAATCCACTAAGGTCACGCGGTGGCGGCGTTCCAGACGATAGCCATAGAGCCGGCCGAGGGCGACCAGGGGCATGCCGTCGATATGGGTCCAGCGAACCTGGGCATAGAATTCGCGCAGTTTGGGGTGGCGATGAAAAAGGTACAGGCTATGCAGGTTATGGTTGGCGATGATCCAGTTGCGATGCTCGCTGATCCCTTGCTCCACCAGCCTATTCATTTCCGGCAACGAGCGGGGCTGTAGCGTGAGCCCGAGGAACGCAACTGTATCAGTGACGTGTTCGTGGTGCGTACTTAGGCCGTTCATGCGGGGGAGGTTCTCCTAGTCAAGATGCGGCTGTTCGATGGATCCGTTAACTTCACAAGCCTTGGAAGCCAACACAGGAGATAGTGCGAAAGACAATAGTGCTATCGGGTGATTACGTTCGTTTCATTAATCTAGGCAGAAGATGACAGAACGATTTGTGGAAAGCAACGGTGGTGATTGAAAAACACGGTACCGACCATGAACCACGTTTCAAGTTGAAACTGTGGCGTCACACTTTGCACACATCTGATTACCACTGAGGCCCCCGGGCGATTGTCGCCGTAAGTCCGCTTAGATAAGGGAGCTTCTTTTTTCTCGCTGGCAGCCTCGCGTTGTTTGCCCAGCCACGAGCGTATGCCGTGCCAAAGTCGAACAGTACGGAAAAGCCTGCATCGTAAACTGCTCAACCCTGCTACGGTATTTGCCGAAGAACGTAGCACTTAGAGTCATCATGGGTAATAGCAACAGTTCGAGACTAAGCCGGCGCCGCCTCCTTGAGGGAGCAGCTTCGTGGGCTGCCCTGGCCTTTGTTCAGGGTTGCGGCTACACTTCGAACTACATCTACCATCCACCCACCGGCAGTCCCCTGCCGGTAATTTCCGGCCCTGTCGCCCAGGCTTCGCTGACGGTAACGGCAACTCCCTGCGGGACAATTCCGCCGCGGTTCATGGGCTTGAGTTATGAGAAGTCGGCGATGACATATTCCTATTTTCGTCCGTCCAATCGCCACATGATTGCGCTCTTTCGGCTCCTGGGTGATGGTGTTCTTCGCATTGGGGGCGGATCGGTGGACCAGGTAATGTGGACGCCGGGCGCTACAGGAACTCATTTACAGGTCACGCCGGTGGAGATCAAGGCTCTGGCCGGATTTTTGCAGGCGACCGGTTGGCTGTGCATCTACGGGGTTAATTTCGCTACGTCCACTCCCGCTCAGGCTGCCGAGGAAGTAGCTTATGCGGTCTCGGTTCTGGGTTCCCATCTTCTGGGCGTCGAAATCGGCAATGAGCCGGATGAGTATGGCATACCAGGGAATGTCTTTGCCGGTAACTGGACTTTCGAGGACTATGTTGCGCGCTGGAATATGTTTCGCTCCGCGATCCATCAAGCTGCGCCCAAGGTGGCCATCACCGGCCCAGCAGTAGCCGGAGGAGACCACATCACCAGCTGGACCTTGCCTTTCGGCCAGGAAGCTACGGCGGCCGAGATCACATTGCTGACCCAGCACTACTATCGCGACTTCTATAGCAACGGAGGGAGCCCGACTGCCGCCTTCCTGATCAGCCCCGACAGCCAACTCACCGGCGAGCTGGCGATGCTGGATGAAGGGGCCCAGCAGCTGAGCATTCCCTACCGGATGGACGAATGCAACTCATTTAACAACGGCGGCGTTCCCGGCGTCAGCAACAGTTACGCTTCCTCTCTGTGGGTGATTGATTATCTTTTCGACGTGGCTTTGGGCGGGGGGACGGGGGTCAACTTGCATAGTGGCGGCCGCGCGCCCGGCTATACCCCGATCGCCGATGACGACGGCGGGGTGGTCGAAGTCCGCCCGGAATACTACGGCCTGCTGCTCTTTGCCCTCGCTGGTCAAGGGACGCTGCTCGAAACGCAGCTCTCGGCGGGGACCGTCGACGCCACGGCTTATGCGGTGAGGACCGCGAGCGGAGGCCTGAACCTGGTGGTGGTGAACAAAGACACGCTACAGAATATGATCCTCACCCTAGAGACCAACCAGAACATTCAGTTAGCGACACTGCAAACGATGACGGGGGCAAGTCTGGCGGCGACTTCCGGAGTTACCATCCAAAGCGCCACGGTGAACCCGGACGGTACCTTCTTCCCCCACAGTCCCGGCACACTTACACCGACGGGTACGCAGACGACTTGCTTCATCCCCGCGCTGACCGCGGCCCTGATCTGCATTACCTGAGAAGCTGTTGTGTCTTTTTGGGACTTCCACCTTGTGTTCTTCGGCAAATTGTCTGGACACTCCGCGTTGCGTCTCCTAGATTTGTCTGGGAAGAGTTGTCCCATCTCGCTCAAATGGCACGAAGCGCCAGCGAGATCCTGGCACTACGTTGCTGCCTTTCAAATTGCCGGCCATCTTAACGCCTGAAAGCACGGTATGCAAAGTCATAGTTCTCACAAGGCCACTTCCGTTTTCCGCGCACTATCGACCTCGCTGTCACACTCCGGCGGAGTTGGTTCCGAGCAACGATCTGTAGCCAAGCAGACGAGCCCGACCAAGCACATCCTGTTGATGACCGCGACCATCACACCGCACAATGCGCGGAACCTGGCGCGCACCGATCCCGTTGCACGGTTACAGGACTACAAAGAAGCGCTTGGCTTCTACCTTGGTTTGATTGATCGTCCGCTGCATGGGATCGTCTTCGTGGAAAATTCCGACAGTGACGTAACCACTCTGCGGCAGTTGGTTGCCGCCCGCGGGTTAAGCGGGCGGGTTGAGTTCCTGTGCAATTACGGAGTTCATCTTTATTCAGAAAAGGGCCGCGCCCACGGTGAGTTCAAGCTGCTGGATTACGCCATGACGGCCTCGATCATGGTGATCGAAGCTGGGGCGAACCATGTGGTCTGGAAGATCACGGGCCGATATACAGTAACGAATCTGGCTGCGATGATCGCCAGTGCCCCGCGTGGTTTCGACGCGTACGTGGACATGAAGGACCACCCCAGGCGATGGATGGACATGCGCCTGATGGCCTGGACTTCAACTGGATACGACCGCATTTTCCGGGGCGTTGCCGACGATCTTGACGCCAGGACACACGAGATGCACATGCGAGATTATTTGCCGAAGCGGGCCCGGGGCGCGCGCCTGGTTCCGCGCTTCGCGAAAGAACCGTTCATCGACGGCGTTCGCGGCTGGGACAACAACAATTACTCCAAGGGCAACGAACTTCTCAAGTGTTATGTGCGCAGTGTAGGCCGCGTGCTTGCTCCATGGTATTGGATGTAGGGCGTGCGCAGGGCGGAAGGGGCGCTGCAGATCCCTCGCATGGAGTGTATCCACGCCACAAGCCGCGACAGGAAATCGGGGCAAATGAGGCACCCAGCCTTCGCGTTAGGGAAGGGCGCATAGCAGGTCCCTCCGCTACGCTCTAGAGACCTTTCATCGAGAAGAACAAGGTGTGCAGAAGAATGGCAAAATCAAGAAAGTTGCCGCGGTTCTCGATATAGTACAAATCGTACTCAAGCGCCTCGTGGATGGTGAACTTGCGGTCGCCGCTAAGTTGCCACAAGCCGGTCAACCCCTGAGGGACGGAGAGCCTGCGGCGCTCGAGCGGCGTATAGGTGTCTGTTATAAAGGGCATCTCTGGACGAGGACCGACCAGAGACATCTCTCCTCTCAGAACATTCAGCAGCTGGGGAAGTTCGTCCAGGCTGGTTCTTCTTAGAAACCTTCCCGCGGGCGTAATGCGCTTGTCGGTTGCGCTCTCGGGAGAGCGCCCATAGGTTGGCGTGTCTATATACATGCTGCGGAATTTGAACATGACAAATCGTCTGCCCGATTGACCGGTTCGCTCCTGATGAAAAAAGACCGGTCCGCGGGAAGTGGCTTTGACCATGATGGCGGCAATCAGCCACATGGGGAGCGTGAGCAGAATGAGCAGAGAAGACAAGAGCAGGTCAAGAATCCGCTTGAAAATGATGTAAGGGAGCGGGTGATCACCGTCGCCATCGAACGTTGTGACCATGAGACCGTCAATCATCTGCACCGAGGTGCAGCGCTCGGCAAAGTTGGGGTGACCTGCGCCCACCAGCGAGACTCTGACCCCGGCGGCGGCCGCTAGAGCCAGCAGTTCGTGCATGCGTGACTGAGAAACCGTTTGGGCCACGAAGATCTCTTGAATGTCCAGAGAGCGCAGGAGAGATTGCGAGAGCGGTTCGGAAATGACGGGTGCGTGGTCTTTTAGATTGTAATCGTGACTGTAGATGACACGGCGGTTGTCAAAGCCGCTTTCGTCCAGAAACCCAACCGGTATTTGACCCAGGTGGGGAGAATGCAACAGGTAAGAGAAGAGGCGGCGCGTCTCGCGATTTGTGCCGCAGATGAGTACCCGGCGCTGGTGGGCCGCAAGCGAAGTCCAATCGCGAATGATTCTTCTGGTTGAGTACTTCTGCATGATCAGCAGGAGCGTGGAAAACGACCAGAAATAGGTTAGGAGCAAGCGAGGCATATCGGCCTTGGTAAAGTAATTGCCGACCGAGAGAAGTATCAGACCGTAGACGGAAACTTTGAGGATGCGTGCCGTGTCTGCTACCTGGAGCAGGGTGGCGCGCTGCACATAGAGGTGATGGGCTTGGGCGAGAATGACAAACGCCACACCATACTGAAGCGAAAGCTCCGCCCACAGCAGCCATGCGCCACGTGCGCCTAACGGACGATGCAGCTCATAGAGTAGGATGCCTGCAATGCAGGCGGCAGCAATGCAAGAGAAATCGAGCAACGCTGGAATCGCCACGCCCATGGCGCCGCGCAGAATCGTGGAAGGTTGCTTAGGGAATGGTAGAGGACGGAAACCCACCTGCTCTGCAGAGGGGAGAGGAAAGTCGGTCGCCATGCACTACCGCCTGTGGTTTCGATAGACTTCGATCAACTGCCTGACGCTGCGGAAGTCCGTAGCAAGCCAAACGGTGACAGAATGTGCTGTGGAAATCAACTTTAGTTTGACCGAAGTAATGTCTCGCCAAGGAGCAATGTTCTGATCTGATGCACAGCCGTCCCATTAAGCGACAAATTGATTACCACGCGCAGTCATAGTGGCATTTGCCCGTCTGATAAGTAACGTCACGGTCGCTGTGCCCGAAGGGGAAACTGTAAATCCCGCGGCTGCGCTCCTAATGGCAAAAAGGCGCGTCACATGCCGCGGTATCCCACTCAAGCTCATCAGGCAAATCCCGGTTAGGCAGCGTTTGATCCAGAACGCTGTGTGGCCTATCTTGCCCGGGCCGGAAAGGAAAGAGGTTGGCGCACAATCGATTTTTGGCCGATGGAGGTATATATCCGGATACAAAGCGGGGCTTGATGCGCAATCTGATGCGAAGCCGGCTGGCCAAGAACGCCGGCTGGATGTTTCTCGGCCAGGGCCTCAACTTTGCGGTGCAGGCATGTTACTTCATCTTGCTTGCCCGCTTGCTCGGCGCCAACCAATATGGAATTCTCGTGGGGGCCACGGCCGCCGTTGCGCTGTTGAGCCAGTACAGCATGCTCGGCTCAGGTTTGGTTATGCTCCGCCAGGTGAGCCGCCATAGAAGCGAATTCCCGCAATATTGGGGCAACGTGCTCATCACCATTCTGAGCGTTGGTTTCCTTGTAATTCTGGCCCTGGCCTGCTTCGGTAAGTGGATGGTCGGCCCGGCGAGCGCATCGATCATCGTTCTGGTCGCCGTGGGCGAGTGCACCTGCGCGCGCATCGCCGAGGGGGGCGGCCAGGCTTTCCAGGCCTTTGAACAGTTCAAGCTAATGGCCGTGTTGACCTCGCTCACAAACCTCACGCGCCTGGCGACCGCTGCCGGCATGGTGCTGGTTCTGCACCGTGCCACCGTACGTCAATGGGCGATTGCATCGCTTTTCGTCTCTTGTCTTTCTGGCGCAATGGCTCTGGTCCTGGTGACCACCCGTCTCGGCTGGCCCAAAGTCAACTTTCGCCTGCTACGGGAGCGAGCCCTGGAGGGCCTCGGTTTTGCCGTCGCTACCAGCACTACTTCGATTTACAACGATATCGATAAGGCCATGCTCAGCCGCTACGGCATGCTGGCTGCGGATGGCATCTACAGCATGGCCTATCGGGTCATTGATATCAGCTGCACTCCCATGCGCGCGCTGCATTCAGCAGCCTTCCCGCGCTTTTGCCAGATGGGAAGGAACGGCGCACGGGGCTCGATTGCGTTCACGGGCAAACTGCTGGGCAAGACCTTGCCCTTTGGGCTGCTGGCTGCTGCCGTCATGTTTCTGACCGCCCCAATTATTCCTCACGTGGTAGGCCCCAGCTTTGCCAATAGCGTCTCCGCGCTGCGATGGCTGTGCCTGCTGCCGGTCTTCCGCAGCCTCCACGTGGGGGCGGCAGACACGCTTACCGGCGCCGGATACCAGCGCTACCGCACCGCCTCGCAGCTGAGCGCGGCCGCGCTCAACTTCGGCCTCAACCTCTGGCTTATCCCTGCCTACTCCTGGCACGGAGCCGCCTGGTCAAGTCTGGCGACGGATGGCAGCCTGGCCGCCGCCAACTGGATCCTTCTCGGGCTGCTGATTCGGCGGGAGAGCCACCCCTGCCTCGAGCCTCAAGCCGCCGCAATCTAAACCGCCAGCAATCGCCGATCAGTATGATATGGGGATGTTCCCTGGATGCTTCTCAGGAGAGGTTGCATAGTATGCGCACGTGCTTGGTCATGGCGGCACTTTTATTCAGCGTTTTTGCCCCTGGGCAGACGGTACAACAGAAAGCGGCCGAGAAGACTTTGGCCCGCAAGGCGCAAGCCGATTGCGATGCGCAAACCGCCAGGGTGGGCAGGACCTTTACCGCGGTGGTGAAAGAAACCCGGGTCTATTCCGTTTTCTATTCGCCCAAATATACAAAATGCCTGGCAGCCGTCTACCTTCCGCTCAATAAGGACCTGATCGCGGCCAGCGTTATTAACCTTGATAGTGCAGCGGGAACGCAGCACATCGTTTGGGAAAACCTGTTTGCGAAACCATTTGACGCGATCTCCGAACTGGATCGGCAGATTGACAAACTAAGCAAATGAGACGGGGGCTGTCCTGAAACGGCCGGGTGTACTCGCGATCCAGAGCGGCTGCCTGGCGGCGCTGGTTTTGGGTATCGTCTGGAACGTGCGCTTTGCGGTGGCTGATCTTGGGGCACGCCTCAATCAGCCGGAGAGTACCCGTCTGGCCATGCGGTGGATGCCTGCGAATGGGGCGTACCCGGCGCAACTGGCCGATGAGATTTATGCGGTCGATCCGGTGGCGGCGAAATCGCTGCTGCAGCGGGCGGTGCAACTCAATCGCTATAACGCGGCCGGTTGGATCCAGCTGGGACTCTTATCCGAGGCTGGAAACGATCTACCCGGGGCCGAAGAGGCTCTGTTGCAGGCGGCGAGCGTGGATGCCACCTTTCTTCCCAGCTGGTCGCTGGCCAACTTTTATTTTCGCCGGGAGAACCCTGCGCGTTTCTGGTACTGGGCCGAGAAGGCGGCGCAGATGGATCCGGACGACGCTGCGCCGTTATTCCGGCTGGCCTGGTACGTGAGTCCCAATGCGGGGGAGATTGCCGGCCGTCTGCAAATCAGAAGGCCGCTGCTCGCAGTCGAATTCGTAAATTTCCTTATGGCTCAGGGCGCCGATCCGCAGGCCGTGGCTGAGACGGCATCGCACCTGCTGGCAGCAAAGAGCGATGGCAACACGCAAAGCCTGCTGGGGGTATGCGATTGGCTGGCCGCCAACAAGCGTCCCGATCTGGCATTAGGACTGTGGAACGGGCTGGCGGCACGTGGCCAGATCGCTTATTCACCGCTTAGACCGGACTCCACAGACGTGATCACCAATGGCGGCTTTGGCCAATCGCCCATTTCCCGAGGCTTCGACTGGCATCTCAAGACGGTCGAGGGGGTGAGTTCCTTTCTGAATGTAAGCCCGAATGCGCTTGGCTTCGAGTTTTCCGGAGACGAGCCGGACGGTTTTCTGCTCATGGACCAAACCGCTCCGGTGGAGCCGGGGAAAAAATATGAGCTGGCCGTCCATTACCAGACCACCGGCATTCCTCCGGGAAGTGGAGTGGAATGGTCGGTGACGGACGATCGATCGGGCGCCGTGCTGGCCAGAACGGGGAATCTTTCCGCAGAGCAAGGCGGAGCAGCGTACGCTTGCTTTGCTGCCCCGGGAGGACCCGCCTTCGTACGTCTATCTTTGCTTTACCAACGGCAGCCGGGCACGGTGCGGGTGGAGGGAAAGCTTACGCTTAAAGAAGTCAGACTCACCGGCGCTACGGCAGAGCATTGCCCGGAGCAGAAAATCTCCACTTCCGGGGCTGCTTCTCCTGGGTTGTGAGACTACACTCAAGAAACAGCAAATGGAGGGTGATCGAACGTCTACCTGGCAGACGGACCGAGAGATGACATTCGGGACCGTGAGGCGTATAACTGCGGCAACCGGTACCGGCAACTTGCCAGCGGCCCGCCAGAAACTGGATTAGACGTTCCTCCGCATCCGTCATGACGCAGCTCACAATTGCCGCAATCCAATTTGGGTTTCTGCAAGCGGCGCCCCTCCGTTTTAGCCGCACTGCAGCCCGCGCAGGTGTGTGCCTGGCCGCAGTATGCTGTTTTGCGCTGGCGGGAACCGCCCAACAGCCGGAACGAGCGACTTCCGCGAATTTTGATTATGCCTACTCCAACTTGCCCACCCAACCGGTTGGGCCCGACGATCTGCTGGCGCTTTCCGTCTACGATTCGCCGGAACTGACGCGCACCGTACGGGTCGATGCGGATGGCAATATCCGTCTGCCGATGCTCAAAGATCCCATTCAGGTGCGGGGTATGGTTCCCTCGCAACTGGAAGCGGCAATTGCCAAAGCGCTGACCAAGGGCAATGTGCTGGTCGATCCCATCGTGACCGTGACGATCGTCGAGTACCAGAGCCGGCCGGTCAACGTGGTCGGGGCGGTCAAGAATCCGCTGGTCTTTCAGGCGACGCGGCCCATTCCGCTGCTGGATGCCATCGCGCGGGCTGGGGGGATAAGAGAAGACGCCGGCTCCGATATTGTCGTCAGCAAGGAAGTGATACGGGACGGAAAGACTACCCGGATCACGCAGACCATACCGGTGCGGAAACTGATCGACAATGCCGATCCCTCTCTGAATGTAATGCTGCATGGGGGCGAGGAGGTGCTGGTTCCTGAGGCGCTCAAGATCTACGTGGTAGGCAACGTCAAGAAACCCGGAGCTTACCCGGTAAGGAGTGATGAAGAGACCACGATCCTGCAGCTACTGGCTCTCTCCGAAGGCCTGACTCCGTACTCGGCCAAAGTGGCGTATGTGTATCGCAGATCGCCCGGCGGCAGCAAGACGGAAGTGCCCGTGCCGTTGTCGAAAATCATGAAGCGCCAATCGCCCGACGTGCCCCTGCAGGCGAATGACATACTTTACATCCCGGACAACAACGGCAAACGTCTCACCGCCGAGACCTTAGACCGGATCGCTGGGTTAGGGACCGCTACCGCTACCGACTACATTATCTGGCACTAGACTGGCACTATGCGTAGAGAAGAGATCGCGATCCCAAATGAGAGGCAGATGAGAGCACAAACGGTTTGGAGCGCAGGCCGGTCTCGCCGCGTTTAGTTCTGCCCGCGATCGAAAGGGAGGCGCCGCTCCATGGGCCCTCGCTTTCGCAGTATCTGTGGGTCGTCAAGCGGCACCGCTGGAAGCTGGTTGGTTTCGTAGTTTTTTCCGTGATTGCCACAGTCATTGTTTCCAAACGATTGACCCCGCTGTATGAGTCTACGGCGGTCATTGATATCGACCGCCAAACGCCGGCCGCGGTTCTGGGCGCTGAGAGTACGACCGCGGCCAACTCGGCGGATGTGGAGAACTATCTCACCACGCAGGAGCAGATCGTGCAATCGGACGCCGTTCTGCGTCCGGTAGTCGAGAAGTACCATCTCATGACGCCCGGCGATGCGCAAGCTGGCGAATGACAAGCTGCTCTCCTCGCGGCTCAAGGACGCGCCGATTGAGCTTCCGGCCTTGAAAGTCACGTCGTCCACTGCATACCTTTCTCCTTTTGATCAGTTACCGGTCTCCGGATCCGCAGCTCTCCGCCGACGTGGTCAACGAAATTGCCCGCAGCTACATACGTCATACGTACGACATTCGCTATCAGGCAGCTTCGCAGATGACGGGCTATATGGAAAAGCAGCTGGAAGAGCTGAAGGCGCAAATGGAGCGCTCCGCGGGCGCGCTGGCCAACCTCGAAAAAGATCTCGATGTGATCAATCCCGAGGAAAAAACCAATGTGTTTTCCGCCCGGCTGCTGCACCTGGATAACGACCTCACGGCGGCCGAAGTGGACCGGGCGGGTAAGGAAGCTGCATACAACGCGGTGAAGGGCGGCTCGTTGCCGGCAGCAGAAGCGTCCGACCAGGGGGAGCAGTTGCGTGACCCTGGAGGCAAAGCTGAACGAGTCTACAGAGAAGTTCGCAGAGATTCAGACCCAGTTCGGCTCATCCCATCCCGTCTACAAGAAGGCAGCCAGCCAGGTAAGCGAATTGCAGTGGGAGATCGACGTTCTGCGGCGGCGAATCGTGCAAAGGGTGGGCATCGATTACCAGCAGGCGGTGAACCGCGAAAACCTTTTGCGCCAGGACATGACCCAGGCCAAGGCCGAATTCGACCAGATGAATGCGCGGTCCTTTGAATACAAGGCGCTTAAGCAGGAAGCGGATACCGACAAAGCGCTTTACGAGGAGCTGATCCGCAAAATTCGCGAAGCCGGCATCAACGCCAGCTTTGAGAGCAGTTCGATCCGGCTGGCGGATGTCGCGCGTCCCGCGCTCTATCCGTCCTTTCCCAGGACGGCCCTGAACACTTTGCTGGCGTTGTTGGGCTCCACCATCATCGGCCTGAGCATCATCTTTCTCATGGATGCCCTGGATACGACGGTCGTGGATAGCGAGCATCTGCAGCGTGAACTGCGCGTTCCCCTGCTTCCTTCGCTTCCCGTGGGCAAATTCACGATGGGAACTTTGCCCATGCAGGATCTGCTTGCGGATCCGGACGCAAGTTTCAATGGAATCTCCTGCCAAGGAGACGCTGGCGACGCCGAACGCAGCCTTCGATGAGGCCATTCGTACTTTGCGAAGCTCTATTTTGCTCTCCGCCGGGCTGGAGCATCACCCCAGGAGCATCCTGGTAACCTCTGCCTCGCCTGCCGAAGGAAAGTCGACAATCGCGCTTTACCTGGCCGCGGCTCACAGCCAGCAGCAACGCAGGACGCTTCTGATTGACGGCGACATGCGCCGGCCGGTCATCAAACTGGGCGTTTCCAACGACCGTGGTCTTTCCGATGTCGTCAATGGCACCATGCACTGGAAGGAAGCCGTTCAGACTCCGTACGCCTATCCGGATCTGGATGTTTTGTCGGCGGGTCCGTCCTCGCGACGGGTCGCCGACCGGATCGGGATTGTGCTGCGGTCGATTCTCGATGAGGCCGAGCGGGAGTACGACCTGGTGGTCATTGATTCGCCTCCACTGCTTGGCTTTGCGGAACCCCTGGAGATTGCCGCGCTGGCGGACGGCGTGATTATCGTTGCCCGCGCGGGGCGCACCAACCGTAGTGCAGTGGCCAGCGTAGTGGAACAACTGAAGCGAGTGCGCGCCAATATCATCGGCATTGTTCTCAACGGAGTCCGGGCGGACATGAGTTCGCAGTATTACTACTACAGCCCGCGCTATTACAGTCACTACACTACCCGCGATCGCTAGGGTCGTAAGTGCGAACGAGTCTGATAGACCGATGGGCGTAACCAGTCTAAGAAGACTTCAGTTAAAATGGCAGGTTCCTCCCAAGAATGAGCTCGCACTTTTCAAGCCCACCAGCACAGTCTGCAGGATGCAAAGCGATACCGATGGCAAAGAGTAAGATCGTTTATCTATGTGTCTGGTCGGGAGACGCGGAACAGGCCCGCGATCTGGTGGGCAGCCACTATCCCGGGATCGAGATCATGGAATTCCCGCATCGCAGACTGCGAGCAAGCAGCATTCTACGGAGCGGATTCGTTTGCTTCGCGGCTTTCGCGGCCGGGCGATTGTCTTCTACTTTCAATCTCTCGATGAATTCAAGCACAGGCAGATTCTCGAATGCATTCCATCTTCTTGCACCGATGCCAGGAGACTGTGCTGTGCGATAGCAGCGGCCGGTGGGAAACGATTCGCGAATCATCGATATCCTGCGGTCGGCTCCCGAGGTTCTTGCTCAGCATCCTGCTTGATCTGAAGACACTGATTTTCTGGTGGTGTTTATCTCCAGCTATGGCTGATGCAGACCACGCTGGCCGCTCCTCGGCATAGGCAGCGGCGAACCTGAGATCGCATATCTGATTCCCAGTCCTGCAAGCATGGGATCAGGCGGTGGGGCAATCAGTCACATTCGCGGTTTCCTGTACGGCCTGAAGAGCAGCCGGCAGAACCTGCCGTGTTTTCAGCGGCACAGCATTGGCACAGGATGCTTTCGAAAACGAGATCATAGCTCCGCGAAGCCGCCCTTACTTTTTCTGGGGAGCCGCCATGCTTTCCTACAACTTCGTCTTTGCCCGGGGAGTACAAAGACATCTCGCTTCGGCCACTCCGCGTGTTTTCTATCAGCGGCATTGTCGCCTTTTGCGATTGCCGGAGCGCTCCTCTCGAGACGTTTGAAGGTCCCGTTGATTCTTGAATACAACGGTTCGGAAGGTGTGGATCGCAGATCACTGGGATCCGAACCCCTTTGCGCGGTTGGATCAGGTTGTGCGAGGAAGTGACGCTGCGATGCGCGGCCAGGATCATCGTGGTTTCCGAAGTGCTACGGGCGGATTTAGTAAAGAGAGGTATTCGGGCAGATCGCATTCGGGTGAATCCGAATGCAGTGGATCCGGACTATTTTTATCCTGGACGGGGAAGAGAAGCGGGACGCAGAGCAGCTTGATGTGAAGGCCGACGAGGTGCTGATCGGCTTCGTGGGTTCGTTCAGCCTATGGCATGGAATAGAGGTACTGCAGCAGGCAATCGTCAGGCTGTTAAGCAATGCGCGGCCATGCCGCCTGCGCTTTGTTCTGATGGGCGATGGTTTGCTCCACGGAGAAATGCGTTCCGCCCTGGCGGCGTACGAGAGACACGGGAGAGGTGATATTTACCGGACCGCTCACACGGCGATAAGGTTGCCGAGTATCTCGACGCCTCGGACATCCTGGTTTCACCGCATATTCCCATGCCGGACGGCAGCAGGTTCTTCGGGTCGCCGACCAAGCTTTTTGAATATATGGCGATGGGTAAGGGCATCGTCGCCAGCCGGCTTGATCAGCTGGCCGAAGTTCTCGAGCATGACCAGACCGCTTGGCTGGTAACCCCCGGCGATGTTGAAGAGCTGGCGGACGGCGATTCTGCGTCTGGCCCTGGATCCAGCGAAACGTGAAGCGCTTGGCGCCGCCGCACGGCGTGCCGCGGTCGAGCGCCACAGCTGGGCCCGGAACGTCTCCTGGGCCTTGAGCGACATGCCCCGCAAGCAGGCGATGGCCTTGAGCGAGGGGCCATTCGATGACGCACCACGCTCGACGGGAAATCCGGCGTGAAGCTGCGCAACCTCGCGAGCGCCTTGCGTAACGAGCCCCTGCCAGCACTGATCGGGGAAGCAGGATGGCGCGGCATCCGGTCCATACGCAGATCGATTTTCAAGCTTGCGCGAGCCGGATGGCGACTTGCCCGGTTCATTTTCCATCCCATCGGCTATTACCGGCTGCAGACGGGATCTGTTTCGGAGCACGCCCGCAAGGCGATTCTCGCGTATGCTGATGCGATCCTGCGCGGAGAGTATCCGCTGATGGGGTACGGAAGCCCCTCATCTCGGGACGAACCCCGACTGGCAATGCGACTGGGTTTCCGGAAAAAGCTGGCCGGTCGAAGCATTCGGGAAAGATGCGAATCGTTCGCCACGACGGATCGGACGTGAAGGCCCCTTGGGAGCTCTCACGCTTGCAATTCGCGCCCGGTGGTGGCTAAGGCCTACGTGCTGACCGGCGATAGCAAGATACCGGGAGGCTCTCCGGTCTTTGCTGACAGACTGGATCGAGCGCAATCCGATGGGAAAGGGAGTGAATTGGACGGTCGCGATGGAAGCAGCGCTAAGGGGGATCAGCCTCTGCCTGACCATGGAGCTGTTATGGCCGTTTAGCGCGAAGAAAAGCCTTGGCTCGATCAGATGACCGCTTCGCTCTGGCAGCATCTTCGTTTTATTGAGGCGCATAGCGAGTTCTCTTTTCTGCTGCGCAGCAATCATTACTTGAGCAACATCGTTGGATTGACGACCTTGTCCGCATATCTCGACGGGTCCCGGAATGGAGCGGCGGTTGCAAAAATATGCGCGAGCTGTTCAACGGGAGATTCTGCTTCAGACCTATCGCGGATGGAGGCGATTGCGAGGCGTCCACTGGTTACCACGTTCTGGTGGCGCAGATGTTTCTGCATTCGTTGGTGGTACAGCAACGAAGCGGATGCGTGATCGCACCGGAGTTTGAGGCTCGCTTGAGACTGATGTTCGAGTGGATCGCCTCTTTGGCCGATGACGCCTGGAAGCTGCCTCACCTCGGGGATTGCGATAATGGCAGGGTCGAGCTGCTGATGTGACGATATTGCGCAGACGACGCTACCGGCCGCCGAAAGGCACTCCCTGCGCAGTTGGGTCCCTCTGTGGGCTGGCATCTTATCTGCTCCAGATCCCGATGGGGGGCGAGGGGAGGACGCGGTATGGTTTGGGCTTACGACCGGCGCCTACGCCGGCAGACCGGAGCAGAAGCCAGTCTCGCTCATGCGCGAACTCCGGAATTGCCGTGCTCCGCTCAGGGGAAGCTTCGGTTGTCTTTTGCGCGATGCCGAATGGGCTTCGCGGGAAAGGTAGTCATACCCATTGCGACAAATTGTCGGTTGTTTTTCGCCTTGGCGCTGAGGAAGTTTTCTGCGATAGCGGCAGCCGATGCTACACGCGTTCGGCGGAGCTGCGGAACCTTGATCGCTCCACCAGGGCGCACAATACCCTTATGGTTGATGGCGCGGACCAGAATACGTTCCGCACCGATCCAGGATTGCTTTTTCAGATGCGGCAACGAAGCGGTTGTTTCGCCGATTGCGTTATCGGAAAGCGGCGAGATGGCGGTGCGGGCATCGCATCAGGGTTATTCCAGGATTGGCATCGAGCACCAGAGGACGGTGCAACTGAGCCGAGGGCTCATTGCAGGTGCTCGATGAGGTGAGCGGGGCGGAGAAGCATTTGCTTGATCTGCGGTATATCCTGGGCCCCGAATGGCGTGTTTCTTCTGAGATGATGACTGGAGAGACGGTCAGCTGCGTCATCGCGGGACCGCGCCGGCTGTCCCTGGAGTGTGAGGCGGAGAGCCCCTGGCGCTGAGCATCCTACCCGCCGAGATCTCGCGGGAATATGGCGCTGGGTTACCTGCGAGTTGTATCCGGATCCAGACCACGGCGTGCCTGCCTGCTAAAGTGCAGACCAGGGTGCAATGGGACTGACGGTGGAAGCCGAACGATAAGAACGCGCTCGAGGGTGAGAGCATCGTCTGCTTTGCGGGCGAAGACTGGTGGTACCACCATCCTCACTCCAAGAATCATCTGCTCAAGCGCTATGCGCGGCGGAACAAGGTGCTCTTCGTCAATTCCATCAGCATGGGCCTGCCTTCGATGGCGAACCCGGATTTCTTTCTCAAGATCAGGCGGAAGCTCAAGAGCTACGCGCCGCTGGCTGCGCAAGGTTCCTGAAGGCTTGTGGGTGATGACGCCGGTGAATCTGCCGCTTTACGGATCGAGGGTTGGCCGGTGGCTCAATCGCATCCTGCTGGTCGTGCAACTGCGCTGGCCATGCTGCTGCTCGCGTATCTCGCGGCCGATTCTCTGGGTGGCGATCCCTACAGCGGCTGAGATGGCAGGCCGTCTGGGTGAGAAGCTGCTTCTTTACCAGGTATCGGACAAATACGATGCCAACGAAGACAGCGCGTTATCGGCGCAGATCATTCGCAGATACGACCGTCAACTGAAAGATGCGGCCGATGTGGTGTTGTACTCGGGCCGCAAGTTATTTCAGCGAAGCGACGGAGCCAAATCGATTTTTTCTGGAGCAGGCTGTGGATTTCGAACATTTTTCCAACCTGAAGGTCAGAGCCTGCTCCGGAGCTTGACGGCATCCCACATCCGATCCTGGGCTACTTCGGCGCGATGGATTATGTGATGGACACCGAACTGATGGCGGAGGTCGCGCGCCTGCGTCCCGGTTGGCACTGGGTGCTGCTCGGCCTCAAATCCAACCTGGTGCGGATCTCCGCTCCTAACATCCATTTCCTGGGCTCAAAGCCCTATCATGACTTGCCCCGCTACATCCGGCAGTTCGACGTGTGCGTCCTGCCATGGCGACAGAGCAACACTTTCACCAGCTACGGGAGCGCCATCAAGGTACGCGAGTATCTGGCCACGGGAAAGCCAGTGGTGATCGCGCCGCTTTACGAATATCTGCAAACTCCGGGCCTGCGTTTCTACCACGGTACACGAGGAGTTCATCGAGCAGGTCGAAGCCGCATTGGAAGAAGATACTCCGGCGCTTGCGGCACAACGCCAGGCGGTGGTGAAAGATGGCACCTGGGATGAAAGAGCGAGCCAGCTTGCGGCGCTCATCAACTCCCTTCTGCGCGGCCAGCGGTACTCGCATCCTTCAGCGAGAGCGCCATCCCCTCATGGAGGGGCATTGAATGCGCGCTTTGCTCGAAGATATGAAATCGGGGCAGGTTGCCGCTTACGATGTGCCTGCTCCCGAGGTCCAGGCGGGAGGCATTCTCGTGCGTACGGCTTTTTCGGCGATCAGTTCCGGTACCGAGAAAGCGGCGGTGGAGGCTGGCCGGAAATCTCTGCTTGGAAAAGCGATGGCCCGTCCCGATCTAGTGAAGCAAGTGCTCGAATATGCGCAATCGAATGGCGTCAAGGCTGCCCATCAGAAAGTGCAGGCGCGGCTGGAGACGCTCTCTTCCCTGGGTTACTCCTGCTCCGGCTTTGTGCTCGAGGTGGGTGCGGGCGTGAACGGGTTTCAGCCTGGTGACCGGGTCGCTTGCGCCGGCGCGGATATGCCAGCCACTGCGAGATCAATTTTGTGCCCGCAAATCTCGCCGTTCGCGTTCCCGATAATGTCGAGTCTGGAGGCTGCGTCCCTGACGACGATCGGCGCCATCGCCATCCAGGGCGTACGCCAGGCGAATGTCACCTTCGGAGAGACGGTGGCGGTGATCGGTGTGGGTCTGGTGGGCGTTCTGGCAATTCAGGTCTTGCGCGCTGCCGGCTGCCGGGTGATCGCCATCGATCTTTCCAGCGACCGCGCTGCACAGGCTGTATCTCTTGGCGCGCACCTCGGGCTGTGCACCAGCGATCCGCGGACTGGAAAGTGCGGTTGCTTCTTTCTCGCGCTACGGAGTGGATGCGGCTCTGATCACCGCTGCTACCAAATCGGCCGACCCGCTGGAATTGGCGGCGAAGCTGTTGCGGGACCGCGGGCGCATCTCCGTTATTGGAGATGTCGGCATGGGCGTGTCCCGAGCGAACATGTACAAGAAAGAGATCTCCTTGTCGATGTCTCGCTCCTACGGTCCGGGCCGCTACGATCCCCGCTATGAAGAAGGGGGGCAGGATTATCCGATCGGTTTTGTCCGCTGGACGGAGAAGCGGAATATGGAGGCCTTTCTGGATCTCTTGTCCGTCGGGCGCGCTTCAGGTCAAGCCGCTGCTTGCGCATCGTTTTCCGGTCGAAGAAGGTGGAAAGGCATATGCCGCCGTGGAGGCTGGAGCCTACACGGGCATCATCGATTACCATGCGCTGGGGATGTGCGGCCTTCTGCCGAGAGCCGCCTTCGCCGGCGCATGCTCCGCAACCGAGACCGAAGGACAAATTGCGCGTGGGATGCATCGGCGCGGGCGGATTTGCGCGCGGGGTCATCTTTCCTCATCTGCGCTCCTCGGCCGGAGCTATGTTGGAGTCCGTTGCCACCAGCACGGGTGCGGCTGCCGCATCGGCTCGCACGGGATTTGGTTTCACCATTGCGGAATCGCCCTCCGAACTGCTCGCCAACCCCAATCTGGATGCGGTCTTCATTCTTACCCGGCACAACAGCCATGCCGCCTATGTGAAGGGCGCGCTGGAGCGAGGTAAGTGCGTCTTTGTGGAAAAGCCACTGGCGATCGATCGCGAGCAGCTGGAGATGGTGCGAACCGCGTACGCAAAAGCCTTGGCGGAACACCGATCGCCTTTTCTCATGGTGGGTTTCAATCGCCGCTTCTCGCCCTTGACAGAAAAGCTAAAGAATTTCTTCGCCGGCCGCAGCGAACCCATGCTCGTACATATCCGCTGCAATGCTGGGTTCATTCCCCGCGAGCAGTTGGGTTCAGGACCCGGAGAACGGCGGCAGGATCGTTGGCGAGTTATGCCATTTTGTCGATTGGGCGCGAGCTGTCGTGGGCTGCCCCATGCAAACAGTCACCGCCGCGGCTCTGCCCGACGCTGGACGCTACAGCCGCGACAACGTCACGGTCATTATCGCATTTGAGGATGGATCTGTGGCGAATCTGCTGTACCTGCCAATGGGGATCGAGCAGTTGCGAAGGAATATTTCGAAGTATTCTGCGGAAGCAGTATCGCGCGCATCGACGACTTCAAAGCTCTCTACCTCTCCCGCAATGGCAAGACCGAGACAATGAAAGGCGGCCGGGACAAGGGCCATCGCCGGGAAATGGAGCTGACCGTCGAGGCCATGAAGCAAGGCGGATCGCTCCGATTCCCTTCGCAGAATTGATCGAGGTGACGGAGGCGACGTTCGCTGATCGAGGAAGCGATCAGGACGCAGAAGACCGTGTCACTCGCTTGAATCGTTCATTGCACGTCTCATCTGAACGGAGCCCGAGAGGTCCCTCATGCCCTGTCCTCGATGGCGAACGTGTGGTTGCGCGACCAATCGGGACTAAGAGGCGTCATCGAAGCGAAAGGCACTTCGCGTCACCTGCGCATAAGTATGCCGATAGAATTTTCTAGAAACTCCGGAGCAGCAGATATTGGATCGCCAGGCTCGATGCGTCCGCTGTACTGGGTGCTGGTCTTAGTCTCTTTGGTGCCGCTTTGTGTCGTGCTCCCGATGGCACCCATTAAAGTCGGCCTCGCCGTCATCGGAGGGTGGATCGCGCTTATCTGGATTGCGATCACCATCATCCGGGGTCTTTTTCACTACTTCGTTCCCATCTGGGTTGCCGTTACCCTTACTGCTACTATCTACTTTCATTTCCGGCGGAGCGTTCGATCTTCACCGTTGACCGGGCATTCATCGCCTTGCTGGTCCTCGAGATGCTTATCCTCTCGCGGCAGGCCTACGACGTGGCGCCCCTGACGCGCGACATACGTATCAGCGGATATCTGTGGGGCCTGTATCTGTTGCTCAGTCTTCTGAGCCTTGTGGTGCACGCCCCGCCTGAAGCGTTGGCGTTTTATCGTTTGCTGGTAGAGGGAATGCTGATGCCGGCGTTGCTTGGTCTGTACGCAATGCGTTATTTTCCTTTGCTCACAGACCTCCGGAAGCTGCACACAGGTGCATGCATCCTCGGACTCGGTCTCTTCCTTACCGGGCTGATTGAGTTGACAACGGATATCGATCTATTTCCCTGGAATGGGTCCGCGCCGATGTTCACCGATACGCACATACGGCGGGCCGATGGGCCTTTCGAGCAACAGATTGTTTTGTCCATGGTGGCGATTCTCGCTTTCTTCTTCATCCTCTATTTGCGACGAGTCATGCCGGCCCCAGTTTCCTCCTGGCGGGCTGTGTTCCATAAGGCAGGATGCGTGGTGCACTCGGCGCAGCACTGCTACCCCTCAATCGCGGTCTGATATTTGCGTTGGTCCCGATTGCGATCATCGAATTTTGGTCGAAACACCGCTTGATTTCGCGCCGCTTATGGGCAACGTTTTTCGCCTTGATCCTGCTTACTGCCATTGCGGCGAAGTTGCTCGATCCGCGGCTGTATGATGACCGTGTTTCCAGCCCCGATAATGTCTATCAGAGGCTCGCCCAGCATAGGGAAACGCTCCGCGTGGTGCGTGAGTATCCCTTACTCGGAGTGGGATTCGGTCTATATCACGATGTTGCTCCCGTAATCCACGATACATGGCGAAATGGAATGGCATCGAGTCGATGAATTATCCGCACAACGCTCTGATGACGGTCCTCTCGGAAGACGGCGTGATCGGTTTGCTTTTCTATGTGGCTGCACAGGTCTTTTTGATTCGGGCAATGTGGCGGATCCGCAAAGCCTATCCGGCCGGGTGGCTGGCGTTTCTTTATTGTCTCGTCATCTATCTGTTAACCGGGTTGGACTATGCCACAGTCTATTTCTCTGACATCAATATGTTGTATCTCTTTATTCTGGGCATAATCTACCAGCTGCAAATAAGAATGGTACCCGCAGAGGATTTGGTAACGCTTTAGTTTGTGCGAAACGTGCGAGCTAGCGAGTGATTCTCAGACAGAACATCCAGCCGGCAGCGAATGAAAGCGGAAGATGGTCAGCAAGGACCACATTCAGCCGGATAAAGGGTTCAAATCTGCCCAATAGATGCAAAACGAGGGGACCAGAAGCAAGAGAGGTCGCCCGCTCCTCGACCAGCAGCAAATGATTCCGGTCAAACATCCTTCGCAAACGCTGAAGGGTGAACCGCTGCACGTGCGGGCTTTCTTCGTCTGACCCCGCTACGACTTCTGGAGAATCGTCCTTCTTGAGGGCTGCCCACAGCCACGCGATCAGCTTATCTATATGCAGAGCTTGATATGACCGTCGATCCAACTCGAATTCACCATAGCCATTTGGAACGGTGATAATCATGATTCCAGATTCGGCCAAAAAATCCAGTGCGCTGCGTAGGAGTGCCTCAGGAGCCTCGAGATGCTCGAGGACTTCGGAGATGATCACGCAATCAAACTTGCCCGGTGTAAGCTCACTCACGGTTCCGTGAAAGAAGTTAACCGCAGGCGCTAATTTTCGGCCATGCTCGATCGATGGCTGGTGAGGATCGACCGCCGTCACCTGGTAACCGGCATCTGCCAGCGGACCTGCAAGTTGCGATCCGTTTCCGCATCCGACATCCAGAACCCTCAGTTCACAACGCTTTCTCCCCGGAAACTCCCGACGCATGGCACCGTCGACAAAACGAAGCCGCTTTCCGTATCCCCAGAGATTTTCCTGGAGGTATGGTGCTCTCGGGTTCCCCTCTGACATAAATTTCCTTGCCCGGCATTCACTCCGCATGGCTTTGTGAATTCGCCCCGGGCGTATACTCAATCCTTTTATAACAGCGCCCATTACAATGTTTCCCTATGATTAAATCGGGGCTGACAGCAGCCGACAGCGCCGCGATCCAGCAGTGGACGAGCCGTCCATGTGGAGCACTGGATGGCCTCGATGAACTCAGCCTTGCCTACTTCGAGGCCGTCGAGCACAACCGTTATGAAGATTACGCTCCATGGATGCGCGAATTCGTCAACTTCAGCGCGTTTGCAGGAAAGAAAGTTCTGGAGGTGGGCGTCGGACAGGGCACCGATCTGGTGCAGTTCGCTAAGGGAGGTGCGGACGTCTCCGGCATCGACATCACCCAGCGTCATATTGAGCTTGCCGAGCGGAATTTCGCAGTGCGCAGCATGCACGCCAACCTACAGTGCGCCACCTCCGCTGCGATTCCATTCGAGAGCGACTCGTTCGATGCTGTCTACAGCTTTGGCGTCCTGCACCATACCGACAACACGGTGCGTTGCATCTCGGAATGCCACCGCGTCCTCAAGCCTGGCGGTGAGTTCATTCTTGGTCTATACCATACATTCAGCTTCTTTCACGCCTACACGGTTCTCATCAACGGCATCGTCCGCGGAGAGCTTCGCAGATTGGGATATCGTGCCTTATGTCACAGGATTGAATCTGGAGCCGATGGCATAAACATCGTGCCGCTGGTCAAAACGTATTCCAGAAGTCAGCTGCGAAATATATTGGAGGACTTCCGAGACGTTCGATTTGACATCCGACATCTCACGCCAAACGACTTCGGCACGACTGCGGCGTTTCGTTCCTGAATCCTGGGCTGAACGGGCGGGTAAGTATATCGGCTGGTACATCTTAGCCCGTGCAACCAAATAGGGTCAGAGCTCATCGGGTGCCGTGAATACCATTGCGAACCCGACACCCCTGAGGATAAACTTGGGCGAGTTGGGGCTTGGTTTGTCCCTAGAGGCACGAATGCTCGTCAAGCTACAGTCCGCTATTGCGCTTTTCACCTGCAGTTGTCTGGTGAGCGTGGCCGCATCCCCGTCGAGCATAGGCTTTGTCGTAACTAACGGTCAGGTGCAGGTCGATGGAGCAGTCGTGCACGGCAACTCCACTCTGTTTCAGGGGAATGTAGTACAGGCGGGAAATGGGACATCCGACCTCATGTTTCCCGGAGGTTCGAATCTACTCCTGCAGCCTGGGTCGAAAGTCAAGGTGTTCCGCGAGTATCGGCGTTCTTGAAGCGTGGAGCGGCCGTCCAGCGGGGCTCCCACACACTGGTTGCCGATGGGCTGAGGGTATCTTCTTTATCTCCGCAAGGTGCGGTCTTTATAGATCTGCAAGACAGGTCTCACCTTAAGGTAGCAGCGCAGGGGGGAGCCGCCGAGGTTCGCAATCCCGCAGGGGGACTAGTGGCCCGACTTGAGGCGGGCAAGGCACTGAGCTTTGTTGTCCAGGTTGCGCCCCAGAACTCAACTGCAACACCGGTGCCGCAGGGTTCTACGCCCGCAACTGCGGGGCAGGCCCCACCGCCGACAGGTGGCGCAACTGACACTGCATGGCATTCTTCGTAAGGACCATCCTGGACGCTATGGTCATTATCTGCTGACCGATTTAGCAACGAACGTTACTTACGAACTCCAGGGATCGGGACTCGATGATCTGGTTGGAGCTTCGGTAGAGGTTACAGGTAGCACTTTCGATACAGCGGCTGCGGAGGGGGCTTCCAAGGTGCTGTCGGTCTCCGATATTCACCAGATGCCGCTGAACGAGATGCGCGGAAATACTCCAACGGCAAACACTCCCGCAGCGGCCCCCCCCACACCTTCCGGTGAAGCCGTTCCATCAAATGGTGCGGGACCAGAAGTCGGCGCCAATCCTGAAGCTAAAGCTCCTCCGGAGGCGAACAACGCCCCCACTCCTCCTCCTCTACCTAAGCACAGCGATACTACGAAGATCTTGGTCATCGTGGGAATTGCGGGCGGAGCCGTCGTCGGGGTGGCTCTGGGTTTGGGGGGCGGTAAATCCTCGACCGTTAGCCCTGAGTAGGCCGAGGCTCTGGTCTGTATTGGGTGGCGGCTGCCATCGAAAAAATCAGGAGAGGCCACGCCCCAACCGCCGGACGCGAAAATGGATAATCGAACGCCGCATGGACCAGGACAGCGATCACGCCGATTCCCCAGATCGAGCGAATCGCCGGCCTGACCGCCCAGAGGGCCAGAGAAAGCATAGCCGAGCCAACCGGCAGGCCCCCTTCAGCAGTCCACTGCAGCCAGTCAGAATGTGCCTGATTCACAATAGCTCCCGGATCGAACGTGGCAAAGGCGGGATATGCCGCAGGCCAACACCCCAGCCCCCAGCCAATCCAGGGATGCACGCGTTATCATGTGCAGGGTGGAGATGGCGAACTGAAGGCGACCCACCGTCAATGCCTCGGAATAGAACCGCTGCGACGCTGTTTCAAATCCCACAATCAGGGTCAGGATCACTGTGACACCCGCGAGGGCCAGTGCCAGGAACGAGATTCTCCGGACGCCTTCGGGCTTTTGCAGATACGACAGGATGAGGACACCAAGCACCTCAGCGAAGGACGATGATAAGACCTCCTCGCGAAGCGCTTACTACCACGGACGTGAGCAGCACTGCCGAAACCGCGAGGAAGGTATACGACTCTCTGCCTTTGCTGAGTGCGAGGAAAAGCGCAACCGGGAGAATGGCCTCGATAAAGGCCGCGAAGTGGGTGTGATAGACGATTGGCCCCATCACAAAATCATGATAGCCGGTAGAAAACACACCAAAGACTTTTCCCGGCGATAGATACGCCTGAAGGATGGCTTCTACGGCGACTGCGAATCCGAACCAAACAATGCCCGTGCGAACGCGCTTGGCCAGCCGTTCCTCTTGCAGAGTGGACACACCGACGTAATAAACCGCGACCCAGGTCGACCATTGCAAGGTTGCCCGCTCGGTTGCAAACCGATTGATGGTCGAGCCGGTGACCAGTTGAAGACATCCCCACAGAACGATGAAACTCAAAGGGAGCAACGGGTAATAAGCTCCACTCGGAGGCGTTATCTTTAAAACAAGCGCTGTTCCAGCAATCAGGAAAACGGATATCTCGAAGAGCGCGACCGGCCAGTATGTTGGAATCCAAAGCGTGAGCGTTGCCACACACACAGCGAATACGAGCAACAGTGCAAGTGACGCATTCCGCATAGAGATTCGATCAGCTTAGTGCAAAGAGTGGGTAGCAGCCAGCGCTTCTGTCGGATGCGTCATGGACGGGCTCTCGTCCTCGATAAATTCCTTCCACCAGAGAGCGAAGTTCAGCAGAAACCAGGCATCGCGTCCTCGGCCGGACTGAATCAGCTTCATCACCGCAGGACTGGTCCAGGAAGTCGGTCTTGTCGCAGAAGTCCGATAGTTCGCGCCGGGCAAACTCGCCCGATTTGTCCAAGAAACCATTCCTGAACCGGCACGCCAAAACCCTGCTTTCGCCGATCGATAATGTCATCGGGAATAACTCCCCTGACCGCCTTCTTCAGGATGTGCTTCGATTCGTTTCCCCGCGTGATGACCTGCTCCGGAATGCTCATCGCAAGCTCCACAAACTTGTGGTCGAGAAAGGGAACCCGCGTTTCCAGGCTTACGCCCATCCCCATTTTGTCGAGCCGCATGAGAAGCAGTTCCGGCAGGCGCAGATTCAGGTCGAGATAGGTCATCCACTTAACCGGAGTCTTTCCCAGGCTTTCTGCATGAACCGTTCATGGATGGGGCGTATCGCCTGCCAGGAAGTCTGATTGCGGAAACGGCGCCGAAGCCGGGGCGAGAGCACATCCATCTTGGCGCGCTGCGAGAAGGCATGAGCCCCGCCCCAGAAAACCGGCAATCCGGCGCTCGCACGCCATAGCAGTTCGTACGCCAGGCCATGAGACTTGCCGAGCGCGCTTAGCCCAACAGGCCAAGCTTCTTGGCCCCGCGCGGAACCGGATATCCGTCCCAGCGAATCAAATTCAGGATTTGTCTCCAATGCTCATAGCCCCAGAACAGCTCGTCCGATCCTTCCCCTGCCTGCGCGACGACCACGCCGTGATCGCGCGCCAACTTGGAGAGGAAATAAACAGGCATGCAGACAGGATCGGCAATGGGCTCATCCTGCAGGTAAATCATGCGCGGCAGGAAGTCGAGAAAGTCCTGCTGGGTGAGAACCCGTTCATGATGAACGGCGCCGATGCGGGCTGCGAATTGACTGGCTTGCGGCAATTCACTCTTGCAGCCGCGATAGTCCTTGTCGTATCCGACAGAAAAAGTGTTGACTCTCTTCTGAAGCGGACTCAGAAAACAGCGCAGCATTGGTGCTGGAGTCGATTCCGCCGGAGAGAAAAACTCCCACCGGAACATCGCTTACGGTACGCAGCGCCACGCTGGTGCGCAGTTCCGCAAGCAGCCGCTCAGCAATCTCTTCTTCTGAAACGCCGGTCAGTGGCGTGGTGTGGTCAAGAACATCCCAGTATCGCTCTTCACGGCGCTGGCCGTCCGCGTCGATGGTCAGGAACGAGCCGGCCTGCAGTTTATGGATCCCTGCAAACAGCGTGTCCGGCGCTGGGCGTGGTGATAAAGGACAGGTAATGAAAGAGAGCTTCCTCGTTGACTGCACGAACCTGGTCAGGATCCTGAAGCAGGGCTTTGATTTCCGATGCGAAGGTGATCCGCCCGTGATGAATGCTGTAATAGAGCGGCTTGATGCCGATGCGGTCGCGAATAAGCCAGAGGCGGCGCACCCTTGCATCCCAGAGGGCGATGGCGAACATGCCGCGAAATTTCTGCAGACATGCGATGCCCCATTCTTCAAAGGCGTGCAGGATCACCTCGGTGTCCGAATGGTCCGTTTTCCAGTGGCGGTGTCCCGTTTCTTCAAGCTCGCGCCTGATCTCCGCATGGTTATAAATCTCACCGTTAAAGACAATCTGCAGCGACCCATCCCCATTACTCATAGGCTGTGAGGCAGCATCGGAAAGGTCAATGATGGAAAGCCGCCGATGTGCCAGACCCACGCGGCGGTCTGGCGAAATCCATAAGCCGGCGCCGTCCGGGCCACGATGAACCATCGTGTCGCGCATGCGGGCAAGATATTCTGCCGTCACCTCAAAGTTGCTGTTTTTGAATGCCAGTACGCCGGAAATTCCGCACATCTGAAGGTACCAAGCTTATACCCTAACAGCAGGATCCGTTATGGACGAAGTGACTGAGCAGGTGATCCGCGAATTCTGGGACGACTCACCCGTGCGGTGAGAGCCAAGTGGAGAGTCTGAGCGCGGATCACGAGGCATTTTTTCAACGCTACGATGCTTTTCGCTACCGATCTGGAAGCGCACATTTTGCGCCGCCTGGATGCGATCGATTTTGAGGGCAAGCGCGTTCTTGGAAATTGGGTTAGGACAAGGCGCTGATTCCGAGCAGATGATCCGTCGAGGCGCCATATGGTCTGGCCTCGACTTGTCGCCAGAATCCATAAGCCGGGTTGCAACGAGGTTACGCCTTCGCAGGCTACCTTACGAGAGGCTTGCAGCGTGGCAACGCTCTGATCGATGCCGTTTCGTGACAACAGCTTTGACATCGTGTTTTCTCATGGCGTCCTTCACCATATCCCTGACGTCTCTAGAGCGTACAAAAAGAGATTGTCCGTGTGCTCAAGCCGGGCGGACGCCTGATCGTGATGCTGTATGCTCGCCGCTCACTCAATTATCTATTGTCCATCTCGAGTCGTGCGCCGTCTAGGCTATCGGTGTTCTATATATCGATCGAGCGAAGAGGGACGGGCATCGTCGCTGGCCATATCGAAAACGCGAAGAAGATGGGCCTATGGAATGTATCTCAAGATGTCCAATTTCATTCACGCCAATACAGACGGTCCGGCCAACCCGTACAGTAAGGTTTACGATCTATCTGCTGTAGAGAAGGATTTTCCTGGGTTCGCGCTGGAGAAGAGCTATCAGGATCATATGCACGCTCCCCCTGTCCCGGTATCTCTCCTCAAACCGCTTGCGGGTGTTCTGGGTTGGCATCTCTGGGTACACTTAATCTCACGCAAGACGTAGGGCTCGCTTTCGAATCGGTCGGAGCAGCCGCTGCAATCAGAGGCAAAAAGGGCAGGATGGGCAACAACCGCTTGAGAATCATGAGCATCGTCGGCGCCAGGCCGAACATGATGAAGATCGCCCCGCTGATGGCCGAGTTGCGCCTGCATAAAGAAATAGAGCCGGTTCTGGTGCATACCGGCCAGCATTATGACTACAGCATGTCGCAGGTTTTCTTCGATCAGTTGCGCCTGCCGCATCCTGACTACAACCTGGAAG
Organism: uncultured Acidobacteriaceae bacterium; assembly: GCA_963785315.1. Lineage (GTDB taxonomy): Bacteria > Acidobacteriota > Terriglobia > Terriglobales > Acidobacteriaceae > PALSA-350. The sequence goes on from CAWAUX010000014.1 coordinate 1,079,379, forward strand.
TCGGCTCCGGCGAGCATTACGCACAGACCGCAGAAATTATGCGCAGGTTTGGCGAGCTTGTCGAGCGGGACCGCCCAGACATGGTGGTGGTCGCGGGCGATGTGAACTCGACCGTCGCATGCGCGTTGGTGGCGGCAAAGGAAAGAATTCCAGTCGCGCATGTCGAAGCGGGATTGCGCAGCTTTGACCGGACTATGCCAGAGGAGATCAACCGCATCCTGACCGATGCGCTGTCAGACCTTCTTTTTACCACCGAGGAAAGCGCCAACCGGAATCTTTCGAACGAGGGAGTCGACCCCGGCCAAGGTCTTCTTCGTCGGTAACCTGATGATTGATTCCCTCATCGGGGCCATAGAACAGTCGCGAGCATCCTCGTTGCGCTCGGAGTTGGGTCTGAAGGCACAGGCCTACGCCGTCCTCACGCTCCATCGCCCTTCTAACGTGGATGACGAAGAACAGTTGACGCGAACGCTCGACGCCATCGCCCAGTTTGCGCAGCGCATTCCCGTAGTTTTTCCGGCGCATCCGAGAACGGCACGGAACATTGAAGCGGCACGGCAGGACGATTGGGCTTAGAGCGGTGAGAACCTGGGAGGGTGGAGAATTCCTGGGCCGGGTCTATGGATGATGCCACCGGCTTCCTACCTGGATTTTCTTGACCTCATCCAGCATGCCGTCATGGTCATCACGGATTCTGGCGGAGTGCAGGAGGAGACCACCTTCCTCGGGGTGCCATGCCTGACCTATCGCGACAACACGGAACGGCCGGTGACCGTATCCATGGGCACAAACAGAGTGGTTGGAAGCGAGCCTCGGCGCTTACTGGACAGCGCTCTCGAGTTGCTGGAAAACGCGGCTTCCAAGGCAAGATTTCGCTCTGTGCGCCCTCCTTTATGGGATGGGCAGACTGCTCCAAGAATCGTGCATATCCTCAAGCAGGCCTGGCAGCGCCGTCTGGCCGGTGCCGCGGAGCCTGTGCCTCTGTGACGCGAGCGCGCCCTGAGCGAGTCTTCCAGCCTGACTCAGGCGGTTGAAGCGCTGCGCACATGGATCGAAAGCAGGCAATTCGCGGGATATGAGCCCTTTGACTTGCTCAACTCGCCTTATCTGAGCGGGGCCTGGGCGCGGAAAGCCCTGCCCGCGATTCTTCTCATCCAGGCCGGCAAGCGTTTCGCCGGCCTGCGACTGCGCCAGGCCTTGAAAATCCCCCCGAGCCGCAACCCCAAGGCTCTGGGTCTTTGCCTTTCGGCCTATTGCGATCTGGCGCAAGCCGGTTACGACGTCTCCGCAGAGGCCGCCTGGCTCAAGGACGAGCTGATTCGGCTTCGTTCGCCGCAGTGAAGCGGAATATTGCTGGGGCTACGACTGGGATTACGTCTCGCTCCGCGGTCCGCGGCTGCCGGCGTTTGCCCCTAACTGTATCGCGTCTTACTTTTGCGGCGACAGCGATGATGGAGATGCACCGCGTCTTTGCTGACTCTGAGGCTTTAGAGATCGCCGAGTCTGTGGCCCGCTTTCTGGCTACCCGTTTGAATCGCTCCTTTGAGTCCCCGGACGAGCTTTGTTTCAGCTATACGCCTGGGGACAACACGCAGATCTACAACAGCAGCGCGCTGGCCGCCGTTTTTCTGGCGCGCATAGGCAGCTTGCGGGGAAACCAGGAGTACCTTTCCCTGGCCCGCAAAGCCATGGTCTTTCTGCAAAGGGGCCAGCTGGAAACCGGTGGATGGTATTACGGGCGGCTTCGCCGGCAACGCTGGATCGACAGTTTTCACACCTCATACAATGTCTGCGCGCTGCTCGACTATCAGCGGACCACCGGCGACTCACAGCTTCAAAGACGCCATGCTCCTGGGGCATCGCTACTACAAAGCCACCTTCTTCACCGAGGACGGAGCACCGAAGTACTTCCATGACCGGACATTTCCCATTGATATTCACGCATGTTCCCAGGCCATACTGCACTTCATCGCATTCTCTTCCATCGACCCGCAAGCCCTGGAGCTTGCCTGGAAGACCTTCCACTGGACGATGAGAAACATGGCGGCTCCCGAGGGCGCGTTTTACTATCAGCGACACCGCCTTTGGACCAACCGCGCGCTTTACATGCGGTGGGGGCAAGCCTGGATGCTGCACGCACTCGCCAAATTACTGCTGGCGAGCGTTTCGATCGGGATCCAGTCCCCATCGCCACGGGGTGAGCTTTGTCCACCGGGTTGGATTATGATTCTCCCGGGAAGCAAAATGCGCATCTGGATCGACCTGGATAACTCGCCCCACGCCCAATTCTTCCCCCCTCTCATCGAGAGACTCGAAGGGGCCGGCTACGAGGTTCTGCTTACCGCCAGGCGCTTCGGCCAGGTGGAAGAGATTGCGGAATCGCATGGTCTGCACTACGTGGTGATCGGCCGGCACCGCACGCCTCATTTTTTTGTGACTCGGGCCTTGGCCACGGTAGTCCGGGGTTTGCGTCTTGCCTGGTACGGGAGCAAGAACCGTCCCGACATGGCGGTGAACCACGGCTCCCGCGCCCAGGTGCTGGCTGCGTGGCTCTTGCGCATTCCGGTCATGACTATTTACGACTACGAGTTCGTTTACTCGGAACTCTTTTCAAGAATGGCGACCAAACTCCTCCTGCCGGAGACCATTCCATCCCTGACCCTGGAGCGCCAGCACGTAAATATGAAGAAGGTCATCCGCTATCCGGGTTTCAAGGAAAACGTCTATCTGAGCGGCTGGCGCAACTCATCCGAGGTGATGGATGAGCTGAAACTGGACCCCGGCCGGCTGATTATCACCGTCCGCCCTCCCGCCACCTGGGCTCATTACCAGGATCCTTTTTCCGAAGTTCTTTTCCGGGCGCTGGTGGAACGTCTGCGCGGAGATAAGGACGCGCAAGTCATCGTGCTGCCCCGGACCCAGGAACAGGGAGAAACGCTGAAGAGTTCCTACGGAATGCGCTCTGCCCCCTTCCTCGTTTCCGACCGGTCTGTGGACGCGCTCAGCCTGATGGCACATTCCGACGCCGTTTTGAGCGGAGGCGGCACCATGGCGCGCGAGGCCGCAATCCTCGGGACCCCAGCCTACAGCCTGTTTGCCGGCAAGCCCGGTGCGGTCGATGCGGCTCTCGAGCGTGCTGGAAGGCTCACCATCCTGCGAAAAATCGAGGAGGTAAAGAATCTGCGCTTCGAGAAGAGCACCCGCGCCTTCCGCTTCAACAGCGCAGATGCCCGGACGGGAGAGGTCATCCTGCAACACATAATTGCCCTGGGAAGCTGACCGCACGATAAGATTTTGACAGATAAGCGTCTGAAGCCGATTCTCTCCTTCGAGGAGATCGCTGAGTAGACGGGCGCTGTGCGGGGTTTTTCAGAATGAGGAAGCTATCGTGAGGCGATTTATCGGGTTGGTGTTTCTGGCGACGAGCCTATCGCTCGTGGCTCAAGATCAGAACGGTACGTGGCAACCGGATCTGACTCGCCAGCAGACCTACACCTCGCACCGGGCTTCGAGTTCAGACCCAACCGGCGCCAATGCAGATGCCCGCAGGGTTGAGCCCGGCTCTACGCTGACCGTGTTGGACACGGACGGCCCCGGCAGAATTTCCCATCTTTGGTTCACCATCGCGAGCGATGAGCCCTACCATCTCAAACGCATTGTGCTGCGCATCTATTGGGATGGCGAGACCACACCCAGTGTGGAAGCACCGATCGGTGACTTCTTCGGGTTGGGCCTGGGAGACTACTACTCCTGGCAGTCGGAGCTGCTGTCGGTGGGCAGCGAAAACAGTCTCAACTGCTTTTTCCCCATGCCCTTCCAGAAGCATGCCAAGGTCACGATTACGAATGAGGGTAAGCAGCCGATCGGCAGCTTGTACTACAACATCGATTACCAGACAGACTCCCATCCGCTGCCCATCGGCACCCTTTATTTTCACGCCCAGTATCGCCAGGCCCAGCCCAACCATGGATGGACAAACAACTGGACGAGCAACGGCGATCCGCTGGTGGATGACAAGCGGAATCTCAATGGAGAAGACAACTATGTCTGGATGCAGGCCAAGGGCAGCGGCCAGTTCGTAGGTGTCACCATGTCGGTTGTGCAAAACCAGGATGGCTGGTGGGGCGAAGGGGATGACATGTTCTTTGTCGATGATGACGCGACCCCTGCGATCTCAGGCACCGGCTCGGAGGATTATTTCCTGGGCGCGTGGGATTTCGGCGGCAAGCCATTCTCTTATCAGCTTTACGGGGCGCCGGTGGTAGGCCCGGAACTGGCAGGCAGCAGATCGAGCGTTTACCGTTTTCATCTTGACGCTCCCATCCCCTTCCGGCGGTCTTTCAAGGCTACGATCGAGCACGGAAACGCCAATCATCGATCCGACAATTACTACTCTGTTGCGTATTGGTACCAGGCAGAGCCACACGCTCCTTTTCCTCCTCTGCCGCCGGTCGACCAGAGACTGCCCGTGGTGCAACAGGTGGGGGGACCTGGAAACGCCAACGCGGTCAGCAATCCCGCGGCCACACCTGCGAGGCCGGCTCCAGCGCCCGCCACTCCCCCGAGGTAGCCCGGTGCTGCGCGATGAGGACCGGGTTCTTAGGCTGCTTGACGGTGAATTGTCCATCGTACGACTCCCGCCTGATACGGCGATTCCTGCATGGTTAAGCTTTCTGTCTGAACCGCTGGTGTCTGTCACTCGTACCGCGTACGAGTTGTCGATTGTTTGTCCGTCGGCTATGGTTCCCCCGACCGTTGCGTGCGAGGCTGGCTGGCGGGTCTTCACGGTCGAAGGGAAGCTGGAGTTTTCCGCCGTGGGCGTTCTTTCCGCCATCATCAGTCCTCTGGCGGAGGCGGGCATCAGCATCTTTTCTCTCTCTACGTTCGATACGGACTACGTGTTTGTTCGCGCCGCCGTGCTGGATGCGGCGAAGACCGCGCTCCGCCAGAGTTTTGCGTTAATCGAATGAGGATCGATTGACAGCTATGGAGTAAATGTTTTCTCGTGTTGCCCACGACAGCATTTTCACTTTTGGCGCATACAGTGCAACCGCATTCGACGCGGCTTTTCCTCAAGAAAAGTCGCACTTCGCTGAACCCGACTGTGCAAATTAGAAGTGAAAATGCTCTAAGCCCTTCCGTTTGACCTGAGGCCTCTTCGAGGACGAACCATGCAACGACGCAATTTTCTTAAGACCGGCGCGTTGGCCGGTTCCGCTTTCTTCCTTTCCCGCACCCTGGCTTCCGCACAAACAGTCTCCAGCGACGCCACCATTGAGATCATGCTGGACGAACCACTGGGGACCATCTCGCCACTGATCTACAGTCACTTCACCGAAGAGCTGGGCGCCGTGATCTAAGACGGGGTGTGGGTGGGCGAGAAATCCAAAATTGCGAATACCGGCGGCATTCGCACCGCGCTCATCGAGGCTCATCCGGCGCAGGTTGTCCTGCGCGGCGGAGCCAGCGCAACAGCGGCAGAAGCGGAAGTGCTGGGTGGAGAGGACGTGCACGCCCACAATACCTTCGAGCAGCCAAACGCGGTCGTGACCAGGAAGGCGACGGCAACCGTTTCGGGGAAGGTGGTGCAGTGCACGCTGCCGCCTTCTTCCGTGACCCGATTCACCATTACGTTGGCTTAGAGCCCGTACCGTCAGCAGTCAGTCTCCTAACACTGAAACCCTCATAGCTGTGGGTTTGGACAGCAGTTTAAGATAGTGATGCCGTCCTGGTGGAGAGCCGTCATGACAGAGAAACAGACGTTCCAGCGCTTCCGTCCGCATGAAGTCGCCCGATCCTTTCCGGAGACCGCGGAGACGCTGTTGCTGGATACATACCTTACGGATGAAGATGCCGCCAGCGCGCGAGTTTTTCGGGTCTATCGGGAGACACCGCCCCATTATCATGAGGGCTCCGATGAGTATCTCTACGTTCTTTCGGGCAGAGGTACATTCTGGATGGGAGACGCCTCGAATGGAGCAGAGTTCGCTCCCGGCGACTTACTCTTCTTCAAACGCCGTATTATTCATGCTCTGCCCGCCATCCTTGAGGGTCCGGTCGTCTTTCTTGCCATCGACACGCCAAGACGCGACCCTAAGGACATCATCTTTGTAAATCCTGCAGACGGCACACCGGAGAGCTTCATTCGCCAACGGTACTAGTGGCCTGACGGCAGCGTTCGGGCGTAGACGACGCGATAGCCGTGATCACATACTGCTGGCCGGCGATCTGGTAGGTCATGGGCGAGCTGTTCAGGGTGCCCCCAGCGTATACATTCCAGAGCGTATTCCCATCCGCCGGATCAAGGGCAAAGATGTTGCCCGAAGTATCCCCGGAGAAGAGAAGATGACCGGCGGTGGTAAGAACGCCGGTGAAGCTATGTCCAGGTCCGAGTTCTCGCTTCCAGACCGTTTTTCCGGTTTCGCAATCCAGCGCCTTCAACTGTGAGTAAGACCAAAAGTCATTCAATGTGCCGCCCTGGTGGCCATCGGGGCTTATTATCCTCATTCAACACCAGGTACCACAGGCTCAAGGCGGTCTGCGCATTGACGTAAAAGAGCCTGGTCTGGGGATCGAAGCTGGGGGCCATCCAGTTGGTGGCTCCATCCATATTTGCGCGGTAGTCCGAACACGCGCAATTTCACTGCCCTGGATTCAGACCGGCGGGAGCAACGGCAATGAATTCGTGATCGATTGTGCAAGAAAAATACACTTAGTAATAGTTAGTTATTATGTAAATCTCTTTTTTGGAATTAGCAAGGTCTTTCCCAGCGCTTCAGCTAGCGAAGGACAGACCTAATTTTGAAAAGCTTGTAAAAAGTAGTTGCATTACGCCGGATCTTCCTACATCCTTATGGAACTTTACAAAGTAAACCCCCAGGCCGCGAAAGCGCGCCTGCCGGCCCCGGACTCCTGCGACTTTGCGAGGTTAGATATGCAATTTCTCCGAGAGCTGAAGAAGTTATTCTTTTTTCCTTCCTCCGCGGCGCTGGCTGGCCGTTCGCTTTGTCTTTGTTGGGCCTTACTGGCCATCACCGTTCCCCTGCGGGCAGACGTGACCGGATCCATCCTTGGTTATGTTCGTGACAATTCCGGAGGCGTACTTCCCAACGCTACCTTGACCATAACTCAGACTTCCACCGGCTATACCCGCACGGCGACTACGGATGGGTCAGGCCAGTACACCATCCTGGCACTGCCTCCTGGAACTTACCGCCTGACTGCTTCCGACGCCGGTTTCGAGAATGGAGTGGTGGAGAATATCAATCTCAACGTCAACGATGCGTTGAAATTCGACTTCACTCTCAAGATAGGTAACGTAAGCCAGACCGTCTCTGTGGACGCGAGCGCAGTGCAGGTCGATACCACCACTACCTCGATGGGTACTACGATCACGTCCTCCCAGATTCTGGCCATGCCGCTCAACGGCCGTTCGTACCTCGATCTGCTTGCGCTTCAGCCCGGTGTTGCTCCTTCGAATACAGTCAGCACTTATAACGATCGTGCGCCCGCCTCCGGACTTTACGGCTCGTCGGGGAATGTCTCCACGGATGGCCAGCCGGAGTGGGCCAATGCCTTCCTGGTGAACGGCGCGGAGGTCAATGAGACCAAAAATATGGGCGCCGGCATGATTCCTGACGCCGACTCAGTGGCTGAGTTTCGCTTGATCACCAACAGTTTCAGTGCTGAATATGGCAAGTTCACCGGCGCAGTGATGAACACGGTGACTAAGTCTGGAACCAACAGCTTTCATGGAACTCTCTTCGAGTTTTATCGCAATCAGAAGATGGATGCGATCAACTACTTCGATACCACCAAGGCGGAGCTGAAGCGCCACCAGTACGGTGGCGTCTTCGGTGGTCCGATCTTGAAGGATAAGCTGTTCACCTTCACCGACTTTCAGCAAACACGCCAGAACGCGGGAGCGAGCACTGGGCTAGTACAGGTTCTCAGCAATGATGAGCGCAACGGTATCTTCTCCGATGCCATCCTGGACACCCCCGTTCAGGGGGATGCCTGGGCTGCAACACTCCAGGCTCGAGGCGGCGGAGTGATCAACGGCGCAGGAGGAGTATGCCAGCCTCCGACATGCACCCCGACTCTCTATAACCAACTCGGTACGGCGGTGATGACCACCGACAGCAGCGGCAATACCGTGCCCGGCCATAATATTGGCGCCTATATGGACCCTGTGTCCAAGTTGACCTTGTCACGCATACCCGAGGCAAATCAGCCGGGTGGGTTCAACTACGAAGACTCGAGCCACGTGGGAACTATCGTCGATACCAACATGGCGGAGCGGATTGACTTCGTGAATCAAAAGACCGGGGACTGGTCGTTCTACTACCACTACGACGACGCAACGGCGGTCAATCCCGTCTATCCCCAGGCCACTACCAACCCGGGCCTGCCGACTCTACCCGGCTCTCCAATCACCCAGCCGTCGCGGAACCAATTGTTCGTGATGAGCAACACGAAAACCATCGGGGTGAGTACGGTCAACGTTGCCCGCATCCAATTTTTCCGCTCCGCGGTTCACACAGCGCAGCCTTCTTCCGCGTCGACGATTAGTTCTTACTCCACGTACGGCTTTAATACCAATGGCGCGACCGGCGGACTGGTCAACTCCGGGCCCCCAGGCTACCCATCGTCCGTGCCGACCTTCTTCTTCAACAGCTTTGCGGTCGGCAATAACTGGCTGAATCTCTATCAGCCTGAAACCAATTACGGCGTTAGCGACAACGTCAGCAAGACGATCCGCAATCACTCGCTCAGCTTTGGCGGCGATTTCCGGTACTACCAGCTAAATGCCCGAAACACCTGCGGACCAAACGGATATTTCAACTTTAACGGCGTCGAGACAGGGGCCGACGTCTCTGACTTCTTTATCGGAGCTCCGGCCTCTTTCATCCAATGCTCCATCCAATTGCTGGACAATCGTAGCCGTTACGGCGGACTCTTCATCGAGGATTCGTGGAAGGCAGCACCGAATCTCACCATCAACGCCGGCTTCCGCTGGGACGTTGCCCGACCCTGGAGCGACGTCTACGGCCGCCTGACAACTCCAGTTCCGGGAGTACAGTCCGTTAAGTTTCCCAACTCCCCCCCGGGCAACCTGGTTCCGGGTGATCCGGGAGTTCCGAGCACCATCTCGCCCACCCGGTGGCGTAACTTTGGGCCACGCCTCGGTATCGCCTACGCGCCTTCCGGCGGCCTGTGGGGAGCCGCGGGCAAGACCAGCATTCGCGCGGCCTACGGCCTCTACTACCTGGGCGTCGCGGATAATGGCAACTTCGGTATTCTCGGCGATGCTCCCTGGGGCCTCTACTGGGATTCGCCACAACCGGTCGAACTCGGAAGTCCTTACATCACCCGTGCGAATGGTGTCTCGCAAGGTGAACACTTTCCCTTCACCTTTCCATCGGGTCCAGGACCATTCCCCAACTTCGAGTTTGGAAACCTCATGCCTCTCTATGTGCCTGGCTACTACAACAACAACAAGACCGACACCGCCCAGCACTTCAACCTCTCGATGCAGCGTCAATTGGACAAGGCGACGGTGCTGACCGTGGCCTATGTGGCAACGCTGGCGCACCACATCGAGCATAACGTGCCCTTGCTCTACGGCGATTCATCGCTCTGCTTGTCGCTGGCGGGGTGCGGCCCGTATGGCGAGCCTGGCGTCTATACGCAGAATGGCCAGAACATCTACGGCACCTTGGTGGGACCGATCGACAACCAGACCATCAGTCCGAATTATCACAATTCTGCCGGCGGCCCGGTTACGGCCTTCGCCGAGTCAGAATACGTGCAGAACTCAGGAAACTCCAGCTACAACTCACTACAGATCTCAGCCGAACGCCGCGCTCGCGACGTCACTTACCTGCTGTCCTACACTTACTCCAAATCGTTGGATGACGTGGGCGCACTGTGGGACCCTCGCGATCCCAACCGTGCTTATGGCCAATCGTCGTGGGACATGCGCCATAACTTTGTGGCCAGCTACGTCTGGTATCTTCCCTTTGCCCACTTCTTTGGGTCCCACCGGTACACGAACGGCTGGCAACTCACAGGCATCAGCCGTTTCAATACCGGCTTCCCAGTCAGCTTGCAGAGTAGCGGCGATGCCGCTCTGACCAACATCAATCTCGACTATCCGAACCAGGTGGCTCCCCTGCAGAAGTTGAATCCGCGTGCTCTCGGACATGCCTACTTCAACACCTCGGCCTTCGCCAGTGACCTCAGCTGCGGCTTCGAAGTTTGTGGCGTGAGTGGCAGTGCGAAGCAGTTCCTCTTCCACGGGCCGGGAACGATCAACACAGATATGGGTATAGAGAAAGACACGAAAATTACCGAGAGAACCGCCCTCAATCTGCGCCTTGAGATGTTCAACGTCTTTAACCACGCCAACTTTACGGACGTGATTGGCAATGCGAATAGCGGCCAGTTCGGTCAGTCCACTAACACCGCATCCGCTCGCATCGGTCAGATAAGTGGCAAGATCATCTTCTAAGCCGCGTCTTGTAAGGACGTGTTAGCAGATCACGCAGGCTCCCAGCCACAATCGGGAGCCTGCGAATTGTTTGTGAGAGACTGTTTTTTATGAAAATGACTCGTTGGGCCTGGTTTATCGCTGTTGCGTTCCTGTGCAACCTCGCTGTTGGGCAGCCACCCGCTAAAAAGCACCTGCTTGTCCTGGGTGAGGAAAAGGGATATCGCCACGAGTCGGTCTCTCATGCCATGGCGGTCATCGAGCATCTCGGCGAGCAGACCGGCCTGTGGGATACAACCATCCGCACCGACACGGAAGTGCTGACCAAGAAGAAACTCGAATACAACGCCAAGAATCTGAATGACTTTGACGCGATCCTGATGTTTACCGGCGGCGACCTGGAGATGGACGCGCAGCAGAAGGCGGACTTCCTCTCTTTTATTCATGACGACGGAAAAGGGTTGATCGGGGTGCATAGCGCGGCGATCACCTGGGTCAAGTGGCCTGAGTTTGTCGACATGCTGGGTGGGGATTTCGATGAGCACCCGTGGCTAACCTTCGATGCGCCCATTATTGTCGAAGACCCCGCGTTTCCCGGCATGCAGCAATGGCCACATGAGTTCGTCCTTCACGACGAGATCTACCAGATAAAGGACTTTTCTCGCGATAAGGTGCGCGTGCTGATGCGCCTCGATCCTTGCAAGCTGGATCTTAAGAACCCCAAGGTGCATCGGCCGGATCACGATTTTGCGGTTACCTGGGCAAAGTCTTACGGTAAGGGCCGCGTGTACTACTCGACCCTGGGGCATCCAAGGACAATTGGGACGATCCCCGGCTGCAGAAGATGTACACCGAGGCCATCAAGTGGGCGATGGGATTGGAATCCGCTGACATTACGCCGCAGCCCGCGCCAGCCGCTAATATGGCCTGCAAGTAGCGCTAAACTAATCTGAGAACAACGAGGTAGACAACCATGTGGAAGTTGCTTGCGGTTTTATTGATAACGTTGGGCGCTGCTTCAGCAGAGGAAGTTCATCCGACTCTTGCGCTCGGCGCTTCCGCTCCCGACTTTTCGCTTCCCGGGGTGGATGGCCAGATACACAAGCTGAGCGATTATGCGTCCAGCCCCGTCCTGGTGGTCGTTTTTACCTGCAATCATTGTCCCATCGCGCAGATGTACGAGAAGCGCATCCAGCAACTGGCGGACGACTACAAGGGTAAGGGTGTAGCCGTAGTCGCGATCCAGGGGAACGATCCTCAAGCTATCCGCATCGACGAACTGGACTCGTCCGACGTGAGCGACACTCTGCCCGAGATGAAAATTCGGGTGCAGTACAAGCACCTTACGTATCCGTACCTTTATGACGGCGACACGCAAAAGGTGACGCGTGCCTACGGACCCCAGGCGACCCCGCACGCGTTCATCTTCGATCAGCAGAGACATCTTCGGTATGAGGGCCGTATCGATAACAGTTACCGAACGGAGCTGGTCAAGACCCAGGATGCGCGTAACGCGATCGATGCGCTGCTGGCCCACAAGGAAGTAGCGGTGAAGCACACCGGCGTCTTTGGGTGTTCGACCAAATGGAGCGAGAAAGCGGCCGGGAGGCAGGCGGCGCTGGAAAAGATTAATCAGGAACCCGTTACTGTCGAAGCGATTTCAAAGTCGGAGCTGACCAAACTGCGTACCAACCCTACGCATCAGATGATGCTGGTCGATTTCTGGGCGACCTGGTGTGGGTCGTGCATTGTGGAGTTTTCCGATTTGCAGGATACGCTGCGGATGTATGGGTCGCGTGATTATTCCGTAGTGACGGTGTCGGCGAATATGCCGGACGAGCAGCCGAGCGTATTGCGCTTTCTCCAGAAAAAGCATGCGACCAGCAAGAATTATCTGTTTGATTCGCAGGATACCTCTAGCTTGCAGACTGCGTTTGATCCGAAGTGGGATTCCGCTGTGCCTTATACCATTCTCCTGTCAGGAGATGGGAAGGTGCTGTACAAGCAGTTGGGGTCTGTAGATCTGCTTGAACTTAAGCGTACGATTCTGGCCAACCTGCCGTCTGACTACAAAGGCTTCAACCAGTACTGGAAGAACAACTAGGCGGCGTTCGCGGTTTGGACAGTGGGGACCGCAGATGCGGTTCAGCTTGAAATCACGCGCGATAAGGCCGCATCAATCGCCAGGTGAATGGCTCCGTTTACCTGCGCGTCGGGCCCAAGAGTGCTGCGCAACAGCTCGGGCTGCACCCGCTTATCCCTGTGGGTGAGAATCTCCTGCGTTAACTTCCATAAGGCGGGATGCATGCCCACGCTGCCGCCTAATACAAACAGCGGGCAGTTGAGGACAACCGCCAGGTTGTAAATCGCGTAGGCCAGCGTTTGCGCGGACTTCTGAAGAACCGTCTGTGCCAAAGCTTCACCGGCAAGGGCGTGGTCGAATATCTGGGTGGCGACCAAATCTCTCGGAAGCCCGGTACGGTCTTCGCGCCAGAGGCTCTGCCACTGCGCCTTGATGCCCTCGCCTCCGACAATACCTTCGAGCGCTCCCGGTTCCCCGGTGTCCACCGGCTCCACCGAGGTTCCCGGGACCAGCATGTAACCGATCTCGCCCGCGGACCAGTTCATACCGTGAAAGAGGCTTCCGTTGAGCACGATGCCGGCGCCGATGCCAGTACCGACGGCGAGAAAGACAAAGTCCCGGATTCCTTGTGCGGCGCCGATCCTACTTTCTGCAATGGCGGCCGTGTTCACATCGTTCTCTACCGCCGCCGGCACGCCGAGGCTGGCCTCCAGCAACGCGCGCAACGGAACGTCTCGCCAGCCCATGAGATAGGAGGTCGCAAGCACGATGCCTGCGTCCACATCCGTGACCCCGGGCGCCCCAGCCGCAACCGCGCGCAGCGAGCTGCGCGATAGAAACTTTTGCTGTAGCAGATCTTCCACGCCTTCGCGAATCAGGCGCACAACCACCTCGGGGTCACGAATGCCCGCAGTGGAGACCTTCCACTTAGCCAGGACTTCGCCATCCATGCCGGCGAGCGCAAGACGCAGGCTGGTGCCTCCAATGTCGGCGCCTACGACATAGCCCGTCTCCGGCGCCGTTAGTATCTCCTGCGGACTCCCATTGGCGCTGGAGGGTTCTTGTTGCTGCATCGACTCAATAACCTCGGGTACGGATGAATGCACTGCTGGGCCTACCTTAATGTGTTACGGCGCGACTACGGACTGCCGCGCGCTGATACTCTCTAACTCACGCCCTGCGGTCTCTGGAATAACGAAGCGCACAAAGACGAGGGTCAGGACGCAGAACATCCCAAAGATGACGAAGGTCAGCGAATTGCCCGCGGCTTTGATGAGAGACAGAAACGTTAGCGAAACCAGAAAATTTGAAGTGCCGAAACTCAATGTAGCAGCAGCAACGCCTCGGCCGCGCAGGCGCAAAGGAAATACCTCTGAGACAAGGATCCATGCGATGGGCCCGATACTGAACGCGTAGCAGGCGATGAAAGACATCAGGCACGCGGTGGCTATGATGCCCAACGACTTGCCCAGCGCTGCCTGATCGTGAAAACAAATAGCCAGCACGAAAAGCGCGGTCGTCATGCCGCCGATGCCCGCATAGAGAAGAGGCTTCCGGCCTAGACGGTCCACCAGCACCAGGGCGATCACCGTCGCAAGCACATTGGTAATGGCCACCAGAAGCGTAGCGAAGATTGCATTTTTATCAGAACTGATTCCGGCGAGTGAGAATATCTGGGGGCCGTAGTAGAGGACGGCGTTGATGCCGGTCGCAGGCGTCAGCAGCATAAAGCCGACGGCGATGAAGAGCGAACCGCGCACCGCCGGACTCCAAAGCGCGCTCCATCGACGCTCCATTTTCGTCAGCAGGCTGAGGCGAATGTCTTCCAATAGCAGTCTCGCGCCGGCCTCATCTGTATAGGACTTGAGCACGGTTTCGGCTTCAGCCAACCTGTTCTGCGCGTACAGCCAGCGGGGACTCTCCGGCACAGTAAGAACCATGAAGAGAAAAAGCAGCGCGGGGAGGAGCCCGAAAGCAAACATCAGCCGCCATCCCTGCGGTCCGGCAAACCAGTAACCCACCAGATCGGCCACGGCAATCCCTGAGGTGAGGGCAAACTGGTACAAGCCGATAAGCATCCCGCGCGTTTTCGGGGGAGCAAGCTCGGAGACGTATACGGGGGCCGTAACGGAAGTGAAACCCACGGCCACTCCGAGCAGTGCGCGGGCAATGAACAGCACGTATACGTTGGGGGCTAACGGCGCCAGGATGGACCCGGCGATGAACAGGACAGCCCCCCAGATCAGGGTCTTGCGTCTGCCGATGCGGTCGGCGACGGTGCCGCCTATCAGCGCGCCGATCATCACACCGACGAGCACTGAGATGACCAGGACTTCCTGCATCATGGTCGAAAGGTGGAACTGGTCGCGCACGAAGATCAAGGCGGCGGCGATGACACCCATGTCAAAGCCGTAAAGAATACCCCCCAATCCAGCGATGAAAGAGACCCTCCGAATGAAGGCCTGGTTCACGTACGGCTGGCTAATGGATGGGTCGTTCAATAGGTTTCACCTATGCCGAATGATAACCTTTAAGCACGGATATTGGCCCCTCTTTTTAACGAATCTTTTCTAACAAAGTAGGTTTTTTTTGTTCGAGGAAGGTGTCATGGCAGAAAACAAAACGGAAGCGCCGCGCTGGATAGCCGGCATTGAACCGGCTAAGGAATTGCTCACCGCGACGGGAACCCAAATCCTGGAAATCGAGTGCCGGGAACAGCCGGAGCAGCTTCGCCGGCTGCTCGAGGCATACGCGGGCGATTCTACCATTCAGGCTGAGCTCAGGAAATTTCGTGAATTGGCTGTGAAAAAGGGTCCGGTGTTGTTTATCGGCATGGGCGCTTCTTATTGTTCTTCCATCAGCGGATCGGTTCTGCTGCAATCCCACGGGCGACCGGCATTCTCAGTCGATGCTGGAGAATGGCTGCATTATGCGTCCTCGGTATGGGATGACGCGGCGCTTTCTATTCTGCTTACCACCTCCGGGGAGAGTGCGGAACTGGTGGAACTCTTCAAGCGAGGCGGGAACCGGGCGTTAGGCCTGATCTGTAACAATCCCGCGAGCGCCTGCTGGCATCTGGCGAAAAATAAGCTCCCCATCCTGGCGGGGCCGGAGTATGGCAACGCCACCAAGACCTACACCAACGCTACGGCAGCCGCCATCATCCTGGCCTCTGAGATCGTAGGCCGGCCATGGCAGCAGGAGGCCGAGCGCGCGGCCGGGGTCTTCTCCGCTCATCTGGGTCCCATCTTCGCTATGCGCGGTGATCTGGAGAGATTCTGCAGAGGCGCGGCGAATACCGAAATCATTGGCCGCGGCGCGGCTTATGGGGGCGCCTTTATGAGCGCGCTCTGCATCCGCGAAATGAGCGGCCATCGCGCCGCTGCGCACACCGGCGCTGGTTTCAAGCACGGGCCCAATCTTGACGTGGACGCATCGCATGTCGCCATCATCTTTGCCCTCGGCCGGGCCGCTGAATTGGGCGTCAAGCTGGCACAGGAATGTAACCGTCGCGGCGGCAAGGTGGTGCTGGTTTCGAGCGAAGAGCACAACGCCACGGAGAAGTTGTTTCCAGTGAGGATTGAGGCTGTTCCGGAACCCTGGGAGGGCATCACATCGCTACTGGTCCCGCAGGCACTGACGCTGGCGATGGTCGAGCGGACCGGGTGCAGGCTTACTCCGCGCTTCCAGTACGGGGTGATGGAACAGTAGCCCCCACCCCTAAGCCGATCTGCCCCATGAAGTGAAACCGCAGATCCCTCCACTCCGTTGCGCTCCTGAACAAAGGGCACGGCTGAAGCTGTAAAGCCGTGCCGTAAAAAGCCACAGCTATGAGGGCTTTAGCCCCTGAGGTACCGGGTGGTCACAAAGGAATTAGCAGTGAATCAATGGAAAACCGTACCTCAGGGGCTGAAGCCCTCTCCAACCGCATACTGTACGGCACGGCTGAAGCCATGCCCTTCGTTCAGGGGGAGCGTAGTGGAGGGATCTACGGTTTTCTCCGTTCTCCTATGGCTGGTGTGGCAGGGTGAGGGTCGGGTTCTGGTCGAAGAAATTCACCGGGCGAATCAGGAAATCATGCCAAAGCGTCGGCATGACTGGCCAGTCTTCCAGACGGACAACGTGGTGGAAGCCCAGTGTGTACCAACCGACAATATCTGTGTTCTCAATGGAACGATTCGCCTTGGTCCATTCGGGAAGCCCGCGAAGCCCGTCGTTATTGGTGACGTAAGTGCCCGCGGCATAGCGTTCGTCCGGCCGGTAAGGCGTAACCCACATTTGGTGCCCTGAAAAAGCTCCCACGCGCTGCGCCGGGTCGTCGAGCGGGATGCTCGAGACTGCCGTGGCTCCGGGCATGATCTCCCATCCAGTCGGGTATCCGCGCGCGTCATGCTGGCTTGGGTTGATGAAGTGCCACATGGCCGGATGACGCAGATCGAGGTCAAGAATGGCGTCCTTTTCCGTATGGATGATGGAGGACTGGGCCGCCCAGATGACCTTGCGCGAATGCCCGGAAAGCGGCTCCTGCACCAGACGGTCGACCATAAAGCTGTTGTTTTGGCCATCGACGTCAAGATCCAGCCGGTAGGAAAAATAATGATCGTGATTGACGGCCAGCAGGTTAGGCGCAACCAGTGTGCCGTGTTCGAGCTTGCCGGGCCCCTCCCCCATGGAGTGCGCAACCGTCTCCTCCTTCACTCCTTTGGTCTCGACGATGCCCGTCGCACCGACAGCAACCCTGATTGTCCCGTCCTGCTGAAATATCCAATCGAGCAGGTAATCGTAGTTTCCAGCGACCGCGGCAGTACGCAGCACCAGCTCACGGCTGGGGCGGGCGCTGATCACATCCCCTTCGAGGTGCCGCCATGCCGGGCTGTCAGTGGCATGTTCGAAGAGGCATGCCAGTTGTGGCTTCATAACCGGAGCGCCCGCATCCGAAGGCACCAGCCCGGTAAAGTACTGCGCATGGGCGGGGCAATCGTCCGGACCGACAGGCTTGATCAGGCCGCCAAGAAGAAACTCTCCGGCGTCGACAAAGGCGCGGGAGTCCCAGCCCGCGTCGGAGTCCATGTAAGGCACATACATCTCTGAGAGCGAGCCCTCGTACATAACAGAACGCAGCCGGTCTCCGTCCTGGTAGCGCACGAGGTTGATCACGGGACCGACACGAGGATCCAGGCGAAAGCGAAAATGCCAGTTCTGCCAAACGACTTCGCCCTTGTCGATCGTATAGCTGGGGCCAAGGGGCTGGGTCACTACCAGGGGCTTGGTGCCCGGGCGCGGCGTTGCTGCTCCCTCTTCGTAGTTGATATCTCCCGATGACATGGGAACGGGATCGTTGTCGATTACTTTGAGGACCTTTTCGCTGGTAAGGTCGGCGAGGATATAGACCCCTTCGATCGCGCGACCCCAGGGATGATAGACGCCATGCGAATCGGTGCAATCGCCAAAGCCGATACGGCCATTTGCCTGCTCGGGAAAGATCATCCACGTGATGGGAATGGGCTCACAGCGCACGCCTGACAAGTCGGTAACCCCGTGACGCTTGAGCGCCGCGATCACGCGGGGGTCCTTCTTGACCACGTCATTCATGGTGTCCAGCTCTGTCTCCGTAATGGGGGCCTGCACCCCGGGAACCTGATTCCAGGACTCGAGCTTGTGCGCCGGAATGTCGACCCGCGCCTCGATGGTCTTGCCCTGGTCCTCGAGGATGACATCGGCCTCGCGAGGGATGGGATCGCCCTGCTTCCAGGCCAGTACTTTCTCTTTTTCCGGCTCGTGCAGCAGCACGCTGGAGAAGAGCGTCTTATCCGTCAAATGGCCGCTCTGCTGGAGCACATCATGAACGGTCCAATATTCTTCTGTGGTGAGAGCATCCAGCGGATGCTGCGGCGTGCGGGTCTGGGCACGGAGCGAAGCGGTCATGAGAAGTGCGGCGGAAAAGGCGATCATGCTGCAGAGAGAAGTCTTGGCGCTCATCATGAGTGGTTATGTCCTCGCAGGGGTGGGCCGGCGCGAATCCAAATCCTAGCATACTTCATAATCTTTAGTTACAATGATCGGTACCATGGCGGGAGTTTCTGATACTTTGTCAGGTGATATAAAGGGTGGTTGCGTATCGGGGCAGCTGCGCGGCTCGCTTGCCCGCTTTGTAATCCTGGATTCACAACGCCGTAATCTGTCCCGCATTTCTAAGTCGGTTTTTCTTTGAAGAACGAAACTATTCCGGTCGGCAGGCCCTCACTTCTCCGCCATACCAACGCGCTTCGGGTCTTGAAGCTCCTGCGCGAGAGCGGTTCCTGTTCCAAAGCGGACCTGGTACGCGCTTCCGGCCTGAGCGCTCCGACCATCACCAACGTGGTGGGTGATCTGCTGGCGGCCGACCTGATCAAGCCTCTGGGTGAGGGCGAGTCAAACGGGGGCCGGCCTCCAGACATGATTTCGTTCAAGGCGGAGCGCGGCTGCGTGCTCGCGGTGAAAATTACCGCCGACAGCCTTTCGTTCCTGCTTACGGACTTGAACGGGCGCGAACTGGACAGCCATACAATCCCGCTGGCCGACCGGAAAACCACCCCAGACGCCATTTGTATCTACATCGGAGAAGAGGTGCGTCGGCTGTTGCGCAAGCATCGCAAGAAGCGGGAGCAGTTGCTCGCGCTGGTTGTGGGTGTGCCGGCCATTACCAACGTGGATGAAGGCGTTGTGCTATCGATCAGTACCCTGGAAAACTGGCGTTCCGTACCGTTGCGCGCCAAGCTGAACAGAATCGTAGACTGCCTGGTCATTATTGAAAACGATACCAACCTGGCCGCCCAGGGCGAGCGATATTGCGGCGCTGCGCAGGCAGAAGAGACCTTCATCCTGATTCATATCGGCCCGAATGTGGGCGCGGGGATTGTTCTGGGGGGGCAGATCTACCATGGATCGCAGTGGTCCGCGGGTGAAATTGCCTACCTCCGTTTGCCCAATACTTCGCGCAAACGCCCCACCCTGCATGAGTTCGGTGAGCTCGACACGCTCCTTACCAGCTCCGGAATTCTGGAGAGCTGGCAAGAGGGAAGAAAGAAGCCCAGCCATGATGCAGCCGACCTGGAGAAGACGGACGCGTTGGGGGTCCTCGACATGGCGCAAGCCGGAGATGCTCGCGCCGAAAAAATCGTCCAGCACCGGGCCAGCATCGTGGCGGACATTATCGTGAACCTCTCGCTCATTTTGAACCCTGGCCTTATTTTGTTGGAGGGCGAAGTGGGCAGCCATCCCGCGCTCATCAGCGCCGTGCAAAAACAGCTTCAGGAGAGCGAGTTCGCGGTGACCAAGATTGGCGCAGGTAAGCTTGGGAACACTTCCGTGCTCTGGGGAGCCATTGCCATCGCTCTGGAGATGATTCCCTCGGTATTGCTTCCCCAGCCATCGAGCTGATGAACCTCAAGGCAAAGTAAAGGCGACATACGTGCTGCCGGAAGGGGCCTTTGGATCTTTGCCCCCACCGCTCGCGATCACCACATACTGCCTGCCGTCGATCATGTAAGTGGCAGGAGTGGCGGTGCCCGCAAAGGGCAAAACGGTTTCCCAAAGCAGCTTGCCGTTCCTGCTGTCGAAGGCTCTAAATTTCTTGTCGTAGACGGTCGCAGCGATAAACAGCAAATCCCCTGCGGTAATGATCGGGCCGCCATAGTTCTCTGAACCAGTGTTGGTCAGGCCCTGGGCGGCGAGTGCGGGATATTCTCCCAGTGGAATCTTCCACAGGTAGCGGCCGGTGTTCAGGTCGATTGCATTCAGTGTGCCCCAGGGCGGAGTAATCGCCGGGTAGCCTTCTGCATCGACAAAATCGCGCGATCCCGTGACTTCGTACTTCATGGTCGTACCGTCGGCGGCGCTGGAGTAAATCGCTCCCTTGTCCGGATCGGCTGCAGCCGCTTGCGGAGTCTGTTTGGTCAGGAACGCGATAAGCGCCTGCAAGCGCTCATCGCGAAGGTTGGGAAAGGACGGCATACGCCCGCCTCCCTGGGAAATCCTGGCTTCAATCTGCGCGGGCGAAAGACGCTTGCCCACGTCGACCAGGGAAGGATAGTTCGGGGGCGAACCGGTCAGGTCCTTGCCATGACAAAGGCTGCATTGGTTATGGTAGATTCTCCCGCCCGTACTGGCAGTGGGATGATTCTCCGTCAGGCCTAGAACGCACGCCGCCTCGTTTGCGTTCACATAGATCACGCCGCGGGTGCGATCCACTGCCGGCCCTCCCCATTCGGCGCCGCCAAGAAAACAAGGAAAGACGACGGTCTCCTGGTCCAGGCCGATGGGTAGAAACTGGCCACCACTGCGGAATGTGGCAAACTCCTTCTCTGCACGTTCGTGCGCTTCCGGGGTGCGCGTGGTGAGTAGTTCCTGGGTAAGCATCTGCCGGGTGAACGGCGCGGGCATCACCGGTGACGGCTGGGTGGGCGCGGTGACTTCCCCGGGAACCTGACTCGCTGGGTAAGGCCGTTCCTCAATGGGAAAGAGAGGCTTTCCGCTGGTTCGATCGAAGAGATAGAGATATCCCTGCTTGGTTGTTTGCGCGATCGCATCGACGCAACTGCCATTGTGTTCTACCGAGAGCAGCGCGGGTGGCGACGGAAAGTCGCGATCCCAGATGTCATGATGCACTCCTTGAAAGTGCCAAAGGCGTTTGCCGGTCTTTGCATCGAGCGCGAGCAGGGTGTCCGCGAAGAGATCATCTCCCACGCGATCCGCTCCGTAGAAATCGAAGACCGCAGACCCGGTAGGAACGTAGACGATGCCGCGCTTTTCGTCGAGCGCCATACCGGCCCAGTTGTTGGCCGAGCCGGCGGTCTTCCAGGCATTCGGAGGCCACGTACCGTAACCGAATTCATCGGGATGGGGGATGGTGTGAAAGCTCCAGCGAAGCTCGCCCGTGCGCACATCGAATGCGCGAATGTCGCCGGGTGGCGATGGGTAGGTCTCGGGATTCCGGCCTCCAACGATGATCAAATCCTGGTAAATCATGCCGGGGCTGGTGAGGTCGACGGACTGAGTAAGGTAATCTCCGCGCAGTCCCTTGCGCAGATCGATCCTTCCGTGCTCGCCAAAGGATGGAATGACTTTGCCCGTTTGTGCATCGAGGGCGTAGAGATAGTGCGTCACGCCGGCCAGGACTCGACCATGCTGGCCGTCAGTCCAGTAGGCCAGACCGCGGGACGGTTGCTTGCTGGGCACCCCGGAATCGAATTTCCAGAGAAGCGTACCGGTCGAGGCCTCGAGCGCAATCACTTTTTGCGAGGCGGTATAGGCAAAGAGCGTCCTCCCGATGATGATCGGGCTTGTTTCCAGACCACCCTCTTCCGCTGCATCGAACTTCCACGCTTCTTTTAGCTTGTGTACGTTGCCTCGATTGATTTGCGACAGAGGAGAGTAGTGGTCGCCTTCTGGCTGGCCGCCATAGACGGGCCAGTCGGACCGGCGTGGCAACGTGCTGCTCTTGCATGCCTGAGCATGCAAGACAGTGGATGCCGTCAACGCTGCGGTGAAAACAACGGCGCAAGCGGCAGGTATCCGGTTCATTATCGACTCCAAACTCTGTCCTAACCACAAACCGACGGGTGCCCCACATCTCGCTCGTTTTTCGCGAGATGTGGGATACCACGAACCTTAACCGTTCCCCATTAATACGGAATCGAGACTAGCAGTGGCAAGGATAAGACAGTGGTTATCCCACGTCTCGCGAAAAACGAGCGAGACATGGGGCACCCATGGGCCGTTCACACGGCGGAATCCCAAAGAGAAGACTTGTTAGTTCTTGCCCAGCAGCCATGTGGTTGCATTTTCAATGAGCGTGTTCTGCACCGGGCTGGTGAAGATCTTGTCTCCATGGCCCATATTCATGTAAAGCATCTTGTACTGCGTGTTGGTCCACACGACCGGAATATCACCGTCCGTTAAAAGACTCTTGATTCCCAGTGGGTAATTTGCCGGGTCAAGCGTTACTAGTACATGGATATGGCGGTCGAGGCGAGGGCTGGGCTTCCAGCGATACCATTCATTCGTAGGCGAGACAAATGTTTTCGGCAGATTGCGGGTGACGGGGCTGGTGCGGTCGTCCACGATCAGCTTCGCCGGCAAGGGCGGCCAGCTGTTGTTGTCAAAGACGCCTCCGCCGATAAACGTCATAAACCAGGGCCACTTGGTGGTCTTATCGTTGTAGGCGGATACGTGAAAGCCAAGCCACGCGCCGCCTCCGGTCATGTATCTCTCAAACGCTTCCCGCTCCGCCTGGTTATGCGGAAACTCGTTGAGCCACACCACCAGCTGGTAGGATTTCAGATTCGCATCGTTCAGATCTTCCCAGTTGGTCGTTGCTTCCAGCGCGAAGTTGTCTTTCTGGGCCAGCGCAGCAAAGAACCGCAGCGCATCCAGCGCGAAGAGAACGTGATCGTTCTCCACGTTCAGGGAATAGAAAATCAATACCTTTGGCTGTGAGGCTTTCGCCTCCTGGGCGCTGGCGCCTGCAGAGACGAGGGCAACGCACAAGGTCAGCGCGAGGAAATACTTCTTCACTGGCCCGCACCCCAGAAGATGGCGTTCCTGAAAAGCTGGGTGAAGTCTTTGTTCTGAAACAGGTCCGGGTGATGCCCCATGAAGATGTAGATGTTCCTCGCCTTAACGTGTTCGTTGGTCCAAACCACGGGATGGTCTCCCATGGTGATCATGCTCTTGGGGTCGTAGGTCGACTCGTCAACACTGGCCAGAACATGAACGGTCGAACGGTTGGACTTGCTCCAGGTGTACCACTCCTCCTGCTGCACGACGAACGAGGAAGGCAGCCCCTTGGTTGCCGGATGATTGGGATCATCCACTTTTACCGTCGCCGTAGCGAACTGCGCGATGTAGCTGGTGTACCTGATATCCCCCATGAAGTGCGACCACCATGGCCACATCTTGTATCCGTCAAAATCACCCAGCAGCATGGCATGGTGAAAGCCGATCCAGCCGCCGGTGCCGCGCGTGATGTAGCGTTCGAAAGCTTTTTGGCTACCGGAGTCCAGCGATACGGCGGATAGTTGAGCTGAATAAACAGCTTGTACTTGGCCAGAAAGGCATCGTTGATGGGATCGGTGTTGGTGATGTAGTCGATGGCAAAGTCATTCTCATCGGCCAATTGCTGCAGCCACACCTTGGCGGCGGCTACGAACTCGTTGTGCGGGGTATTCCCCGACTCTGCGATCGCCACTACGCGAAATTTGACTGGGTGACTGGGAGTATCCAGAGCATGCGCCGTGACGGCCGCAATCGAAACCGCCAGAAACATGAGCATCTTCAAAGGCAACTTCTTAAATCCGATCATCGCGTAGCCCCACCTTGCTTGCCCGCAGGCAACAGAATCACCGTAACGTTGTTGCTGCTGAAATTAGCGACATACACCAGATGAGCCGGCGCATCGATACCGATAGCATATGGAATTGTGCCCACATCTACCTTCTTGACGGGGAGATTGGTCTTGCCGTCGATCACGGTCACGCTGGCTGTGCGCTGATTCCCCACATAGATCTGATCGCTTTGCTCATCGATCGCGAGAGCCTGCGGATGCGTCCCCAAACTAACCGTCTTGCTCACGGAATCGGTAGTCTCGTCGATCACCGTCATGGTGTCGTTGCCATAGCTTAGAACGTAGGCCTTCTTTGTTGCGGGATTTACTTCCACCGCAAAGGGAATAGGGCCCACGTCCACGGTAGTCGTGGCGTTGGTTGCCCCCTGGATGATCGTCACGCTGGCGCTGTCTTCATTCACCGCATAGATTTTGTCTAACTTGGTGTCCACCGCGATTGCCCAGGGGTGCTTTCCGGCCTGTACGCTAGTCGTAGCCCCTGTCGCCGCATCAATGACGGTTACGTCCTGGCTGCCGTAATTGACCGTATACACCTTGTTGGTTGCGGGATTGAGAGCGATGCCACGGGGTCCCTGCCCTACCTGGATGGTAGTGGTTGCGTTGGTGGCGCCATCGATGACCGTTACGCTATGACCGAAATTGTTGGCCGCGTAGATCTTATTGGTGGCAGATATTGACCGCAAGCGCCTGCGGATAGCTTCCTACGTGCACGGTTGCGCTGACCGTATTGGTGACTCCATCAATCACCGAGACTGAATCCGCGCCCGCGTTGGTTACGTAGATCTTGTTGGTTACAGGGTTGACCGCGACGGCCTCGGGGCGATTTTCCACGGTTACGGTGGAGGTTGCGTGTGTCGCCCCATCGATGATGGTCACCGAGTCGCTGCCGTGATTGACCACGTAGGTCTTGTGCGTTACCGGATTCGACGCGACGCCTATTGGTGTATTGCCTACGGGCACGGTCGCTATCGCCGTCTGTGCGGGCGACGTCAGCGGAACGATTGTGATGCCGAGGATAGCTATTCCTGCGGGGAAAAAAGACCTCATTTTTGCAGCCAGTAATTGTTTAGCCCAATATAGGCCGAGGGCAGATTGGCAAGGATCGTGCGGCGGAGCCGAAGCGTATCGACCGGCGCGTCGGTCTGATATAAGACGTTGCCGTCGGCGTCCAGCAGAATGGTGTAAGGGACCTCAGGGCCGGACCCCCACTTGGGATCGAATGCCTTTTGCAATGCGGCGGTGTCATCCGAGTCGAAGAGCAGGTTGCGGCTGGTGGCGTGCGCCTTGTTCAACCACTGCGTTACCGCCGGCTTCTCACCCGGCTTGTTCATCGATACGACCACCAGTTCAAAGTTGCGATCGCTGTACATCCGGTAGATGTCCTGGATGCCGGCGAACTCCTGCAGGCAGGCACTGCATTTTGTCGACCAGAACTGAATGAGCCTGACATTGCCATCCGCATTCGTATGCAGAGACTTCAGTGCATCTGCTGAGACCATCTCAAGCGCAATCGGTTGCGCGTTCAGCTTCTCCATGAAGGCCACATTGGCGGCTTCTTTATCGCTCCACTTGGTGGAGCAACCGAAAGCTCCCGTGTGTTTGACCGCGACCTCCTTGTCCGCCAGCAGCGCATCGATCGCGTCCAGCGCATAGTGCCTCTTGACGAACTCAATGCGGTAGCTGTCGTCGATGGCTCCTTCATAACGCAGCTTACGCTGCTGGTCGAAGATGAAGATGTGCGGGGAGGCTTGCGGGCCGTAGGCCTGGGAGACACTCTCGGTCTCACCGTCGTAGAGGTAGGGGTACGGTAGATGCTTGTACGCGACCCTGATCTTCATCTCCTCCAGGGTGTCGCTCACGTCGGAAGAATCGAGTTCGTCGATGCGGATGGCCTTGGGATCGTTGGGACTGATGGCTACGACAGCCACACCTTTGTCTTTGTAATCGTTATAGAGCTGGGTGACCCGGCCTTCGTACATTTGCGCGTTGGGACAGTGATCGCAGGTAAATACCACGACCAGAAGCTTGCTGGACGCGTAGTCGCTCAGCTTGTGGATCTTTCCATCGACGCCGGGCAATGCAAAGTCCGGTGCGGGCGAACCTAACGGCAGGATCGGATGCTCCGCGGCTAAACCGGCCACAGGCAACACCATCAAAACAAGCAAGCTCCAGATCGCTTTTTGCTTAAACATTCCTCACTCCTCTACTAGGCTCCGGAGAAGCCATATTGCCAGGCGAACGCGACGTTAGTACGCATGTCGTCCCTGACATCGTCGTCCCCTTCCTTCTCGTACTCGATGGCGACCAGACGGCGAAAATTCTGCCGGTGCAGTTCCGCTTCCACTTCGGGGATTTTGGCGATCCCGCTCCCCAGCAGCACGTTTTCCCCGCTGTGCACTGCCTTGACGTCCTTGAGATGAACCAGGTTCAAGCGCGGCGCCAGTTTGCGAACCGCGTCCACCGGATCGTATCCGCAAGCCGCGAAGTGGCCCGTATCAGCGGTGGCGCCGCAACTCGCCGAAAGGGGTGCGAGCGCAGTGAGCACGTCTTCCGGGCTTTCATAGGGAAACTTTACGCCGGGGAAGAAATGGTTGTGGATGGAAAAGGTGAGTCCGGCCTCGGTAACGCTGCCATCGATGTGTTTGAGCAGGTCACCGCCCGTTGCGTCGCCGGTGATGTTGTGCGCCCCCAGCAATTGCGCGATGCGAACTGCACTGGCTACATCCTGCTCATTTTTAAGTGTGGCCGCGTAGTAGGAGACACAGCGTATGCGTGCCTTGTCTAGTTTCTCTCGCGACGTTCGCACCAGTTCGTCACTGGGATGGCTCATCACCATGAACTCGCCCCGCGACATCTCGATCTGTTGGTTGTGCAGACCGTTAGTGGGCAGCAGAATCTCTAGCTGCGCCATCATGTCGTCGAAGGAAAGCGCGTGATAGCTGAAGGTGCCGATGCCGATGGTCAAAGGCGCTAACGCGTAAAGGGGCAACGTGTTCGCCGCTAGGCATACAGCCGTGGTCTTAACGAAGGTTCTGCGCGTGATCATAGGCAGGAAAGGTCTTTTATTGGGTACCGGAAGCTGTTTCGTTTTTCGGAAGCGGCAGCAGCTCTTTGGCCGGCGTGGTGGCCGGAAAGGCCACGTTGAAAAAACAAACCATCATCTCATCGGTGCTTTGCTGGCCCCAGGTGACTGTCTTGGTGGGATCGGGATTTTCCGGGTTGTTCGTCGAGTTATCGTAGTGCGCCGTGCACTCGATCCTGGTGCCGGCAGGTAGCACGATCGGTTTTGCCAGGTTGTACCACAGCTGCCAGCGCCAGTTATAGTGCGGCACGTTGAGGATGGCGCGCGTCTCGCCGTTGGGAAATACCAGACGGTACGACATATCTTTGCCGCGCATATGCATGTGGGGGTGCATACCCAGCAGGGTCACCTCACGGCGGACGGTAAACGAGGCATCCACGCGATAGTCAGGATCTCCGGGGGGAATCTTCAATTTCTCATTGCCCGTGGACAATGTCATGACACGATCTTTTGGCGGCTCTTTCGCCAGCACCAGCCCAACGTTCGCCTGGTCTGTCGTGGCTTTCCCTTCGGGCATGTAGTGCACTTCGAGCACAATGTCTGAGCCGGCTGGAATCAGTTTCGCCTGGCCCGGGCTCAAACATGTCCGGCGGCTGACCCGGAGCGTAACCGACCAGCCAGTCATTGGGCACGTCATCCTGGGGAGCCTTCTCTCCTGTCTTGGCGGGCGGAGCCTCAAAGAATTGCTCTTCCGGTTGCCCCTTGAAATAGTTCGATCCCGGTTTACGAACATAGGCGACGATATGGTGCACGACGGAGCGATCGGTCGGCGCGGCCTCCACATCCTGAACCCACGTGTCCTTGGTAAACCCAGTGGGCAAAATCACGTACTGGTATTCCAGGATCCCGGTGGCTGGAATAGGAAAAGGCCGAGGCAGCTGGAAGACCTTGTCTGGCTTGGGAATGGTCCAGCCGGTGACGAAGTCGAGCGGCGGCGGCAGATCTTTGGGGTCGCCCTTGGGCGCACCCGCGTCCGCCCAGGCGGCAATGGTATCGATCTGCGCCTGGGTCAGCGAGCGGTTATTCTCAAACTTCTCGGTGTGCCCATCCTCAAACCATGGCGGCATGGCCCGGGTGACCACCATTTGCTTTATCGCCAGCGCCCAGGGGCGCGCATCTTCATAGGTCATCATCGAGAAGGGCGTGCCTTCTCCCGGGCGATGACAGCCCTGGCAGTGCTGCTGCACAATGGGTGCAACATCCTTGGAGAAGGTCACATTCGATGGATGGGTGACGGGAATTTTCGCAGCCGGGTCTGGCGTGTGGCTCGCCATGCCGGCCATTTGCCCCAGCAGGCATGCCGCGGTCGAAAGCTGCAATGCTCCTATTGCCAGTGCCCGCTTCATCCCCACTCCACTCGTTTGATTAATTAGGAACGATTCATTAGTATGTGCCATCAAGTATGGACCGGGTGCAATCCGCCAGGCAATCTTTTTTTGATTGAAGGGTAAATCGGAATGAAGCTCTTGCGCTATCTCACTGTTTTTTGCGCGCTGGCAGGCACTGCCCATGGGGAAATGCCCGCCTTTTACAAGTCGGTAAACAGCGTGACCTGGCTGGTGCAGAATGTCGATCTGGCCAAACAGGGTTGGATCGCGCTTGGCTTGTCTGACATTCACGAATACCCGGATGTCGTGCTGACCGGAAAGGACCACGGCAAGCCGGTGAAGATGTGGGCTTGGGAGATCACGGGCCAGCTGGGAAACCTGACCGTGAACATGATTCAGCCGGCCGAGGGGCAGCTGAATTCCTGGAACGAATTCCTGGGCAAGCACGGCGACGGGATCTTCTCCATCGTGCACGAGGTAAAGTCCCAGGCGGAGATGGAAAAGGAAATCAAACGCATGCATAGTCTCGGCGTCGGCGTGCTGCAGCAACTGAGCTTCGACCGGGACGGCAAGCGGGTCACTTACACCTACTTCGACACCGAGCCGCAGGGCAAGTTTGTTCTAGGGCTGGTTTATTGGCCCGGAGGCGCGCCTGCTCCAGGGCCGCCGGGAAAGGTTTCTCACCTGGCGCCGGTAGTCCGCGACTTAACGCCTGTCTCGGCCTACTGGCAGAAGCTGGGCTTTCCCGCATTTCGCACGGAGCATGCGACTCCGCGGCAGGATTCTACCTACCGGGGCAAACCATTGTGGTTTGCGTTTGAGGTCGGCTATCAGAATTACGACCAGTTCAGTTACGAATGGATTTCCGCGCCCGCAACGCCCCCGAACATCTATGCCGACTTCCTCAAAAAGCACACGGAGGGCATTCAGCATCTGGGCATGCCGGTGGACGACTTGAACCAGGCCGTGGCTGCGTATGAGAAGCTCGGCTACCACGTGTGGCAGTCCGGAGCATGGGGGGACGTAGGCAAGAAGGACTCCGGCCAGTACGACTACATGGATACCGACTCCATTGGCGGGGTAAGCGTGGAGCTGATTCACGCCTATAAGTAGGCGGTAGCGGTGGTCCGGTAGTGAGATCTCAATCCGTAACGAAGGACGGGCGGTGAGAAATTGAGGCTAAGGTTTCGCTGGAGGCTGCGACATCTCCATCGCCCAAACACCAGCCGGCCGCATGTACATCGAGGCGCGGAAGTTTCCCGTGATGTCCCAGGCCTCGGGCGTGCGGAACCAATAGCCCTTGCTCTCGTAAATCACGTGATAAAGCCCCCAGGCCGTCTTATAGGCCTGCTCGTTCATCCCCTCGCTCACCAGCAAAGCCGCGAAGCCTAACGTGGTTCCCGCCCACACTTCTTTTGCTTGTACGTTGTCGATGATTGAACCATCCGCAGCCATGCCATTTGCGGCGCCCATCTGCCCACCGGCAAACTTCATGACGTTCACGTCAAATATCTTCTTTGCTGCAGACAGCTGCATTTGGTGCGGTACCAGGTCTCCCAGGCCAAGCATATTGGCATACCACTGGCCGGCCAGCTGGTCTGCCTGGATGGCGTTCCGGTTTTCACTCTCTGTGTCGTAGCGGAAATACTCCCCATTCCAGAGCTTGCTGATGTAGGTCTGCTGCGCCTTCTGGAACAGGTGGCGATACGTCGTCCGCGGTGGCCTTATCGCCGAGAATGAGCGCCGTCTCTTCGCCCGCGCGCAGGGCCGCAAGCCACAGGCCGCCTGAGTAAGCGCTCACCCCACGCACAACCCATGAGTCGTAAGTCTGGTCAGGGTAGCCGCTATTCTCGGGTATTCCACCGCCATGGTCGAACTGGCGCAGATACGTGATCGCTTCTTTCATAGCCGGCCAGGTCTCGCGCAGAAATGCCGTGTCCTTTCGCCCGGTAAAGACGTAGTCACGGTAGATCATCAGTACAAATTTTGAGTTGAGGTCCTTCCAGTCATTGGTATCCTGCCAGCCGGGCTGATTGACGGCAACAAAGGGATCGCCTTCGGGCACGCCAAGGTCGTGAGGCACCGCGCCCTTCTTTTTCCGCTTATGCAGAACGGGCTCTCCCGTCTGCTCGGTTTTCCAAACCCAGAGGCCCTTCTCCGGCCACTCCTGCGGCACCGTGTCCGCAAACTCCCGCAGCACCTGCTTGTCTATGTCTGGCCAGAATTTCAGCACGGGAAGCGAAGCATAAAAGCGAACATCCAAGGTGGCGTAATAGGCGTAATCAAAACACTCCAGCAAGGCAAACGATGCAGGAAGCTTCTTGTCTGTGCCCACCTGCCTACCCCAGAAGGTACCGCCATCGGCCAGGGTGTAAAGCTCATTAAAGAGCATCCCCCGATACCAGAGTGGCTTGCTTTCGTCATTGACATAGGGCGCTTGCCAGGCGTCGATCGCATCGCTCCATTGGGCGGCATTCAGCAAACCGTCGCGCGCAATCGCCCAGGCATTGCTGCCCGTCGTGCCATAAAAATCCGTGTAGCGCCGGTTCCACTTGCGTCCCTGGCCGAATTGCACCACGGGGAGATCCCACGAGATCACCATGGGGATAATCTTTTTCTCTCCCGGTTGCAGGGTAAAGCGCAGCGCAATGGCGCCTGCCAGTTTCTCGCTGTCGCTGACCCAGGATGTATCGCTGTTGGCGAGCCGGCCATCTTTCGCAAAATGCGTCCAGACGGCCTTGCCGTCCCCCTGCGCGAGAAAAGTCGTCTGGTAGGTGACCTCAACGCCCGGGGTTTCGAGGGCCGCAATGGCAAACTGGCCGTCCCACTCGTTCAGCTCCTTGTCGTCACGGCCGCGGTCGAAGACGATCCCCTTCATGGTGCCGGCCGATCCCACCGCTTCACTGGCAAACTGGTTGTAGTTGCCCTGGTTCGGGGTGCCGTTGAAGTCGTGGGTAAAGGTGCGAAACCATCCGCCCATATTTGCCCAGGAAAGAAGCACAGAGACGGTTACCACATGATCGGTCGGATTGTCCGCATGCCAACGGTAGACCGCGACCGGGTAGCTGGATTCGCGGTAGTTGTTGGGAAGCACGGGAGAGAACTGTTCCAGCACCACATGGGCAGGAAACTTCTTCCACTGGTAGTCGTACCAGGACTTTGGATATAGGGCGGAATATTGTCCCGCTCCCACGGGATAGTCCCACGCCCAGCTTGCCAATTCCCCTTTATTCGGATGGCCGGTCATCAGGACCTGCGCGGTCCCCTGGGCATCGCCCTCCGACTTCTGGTACATCGCGAATTGATTTACATAAACGGGTTCATACTTGTGTACGCCTGCCTTGATGTGCCAGCGGGCGAAGTCGCCGCGGTACGTACGGGAGAACGTCCCTGCGCCCATGCCGCCGACCGGCGCGCCTTGCCAATAGCCGTCGTCAATGTCGGTGCCATTTTTCGCTACGCCCGGGTTCTCCAGCGGAAGTCCGATGGGGCGGTTCCAGGCGGCTTTCGGTATCTCGTTACCGGCGAATGCTGCCGACACGTTCGCGGCCAGGAAGAAACACACGACCGCCGGCAGCCACAATTTCTTGGTCAAGACTCCTCCCGATTAAACCGCATTTCTCACTGGGAAAGCGATGGTCCATGAGTGAGATCTCTATCCGTAACCGATGATGGGTGCCCCATTCAAGCCGGGTTTTGGCTTGAGTGGGGTTCCACGGCTGTCCACCGCTCACTCTCCATTGGCAACAGGTCTTAAGGTCCGTGGTCATCTACACCCTTTACACTCAGGGGCCGAGGTTTGTGGAATCCCACTCAAGCCAAAACCGGGCTTGAATGGGGCACCCACCATTCGTTACGGACCCGGCGGTGAGAAATGCGGGTTAGACCGGTTCCCAAATGAGCTTGGCGTTGGTAAGCTCGCGAGCGCCGAGCGCACCCAATTCCCGGCCAACGCCGGAGCCCTTGACGCCGCCGAAGGGTGCTCGCGGATCCGAACGCACAAAGTCGTTAATGAACACCGCGCCGGCCTCGATCTGCGCAGCTACAGCATTGGCATGGGCCGCATCTTTGCTGAATACGGCCGCGCCTAAGCCGAACTCCGTGTCATTGGCCAAGCGGATCGCCTCTTCATCGGTCTTGAAAGTAAAGAAGAGCGCGACCGGCCCAAAGAACTCTTCCCGCGCCACGGGAGCGTCATGGGGCAAATCAACCAGTACCGTTGGAGGATAGAAAAACCCGGGTCCATCGAGAGACTTGCCGCCGGTGAGCACACGCGCACCGGCGGCCTTTGCCTCAGAGACCTGGCGCTCAGTCGTCGCACGCAGGTCTTCGCGAGCCTGGGGGCCGAGTTTCGTGTCTGGCAAGAGCGGGTCGCCGACCTTAAGCGCAGATGCCTGCTCAATAAAGGCTTTTGTGAAAGCCTCCGCGACTGGCTCGGCGATGAAAAAGCGCTTGGCCGCAATGCAACTCTGCGCGTTGTTGGAATAGCGCGACGTCACGCCCAGTTGCACGGCTTTTGCGATATCCGCATCCTCAAGCACGATGAACGGATCGGAGCCGCCGAGTTCCAGCACCACCTTCTTGCCGTGCAGGCCGGCTTGTTGCGCGACGGCCCGTCCAGCCGCCACACTGCCCGTAACTGTCACTGCGCGGATGCGGGGATCGGCGATAATAGCCGGCACCGCGCCACGCTGCACTGAGAGATTGACATAGAGCCCTTCAGGAGCCACCGGCATCTTTCACCAGGGCCTCGAGCGCAAGCGCGCAGCCCTGCACGGTCTCAGCGTGCTTCACCACCACGGTGTTTCCCACCAGTGCCGCAGGGATGAAGAAGCGCAGTACCTGCCAGAAGGGAAGATTCCAGGGCATGATCGCGAGGATCGGACCAAGCGATTCGTAGACCACGCGGCCCGGCGTTCCTGGAATGGGCTCGGGCTGGATATATGCGGCGCCCTCCTGGGCAAAATGAGCCGCGCCGAAGGCGGCCTTCTTCACCTCGCCACGCGCCTCACCGATGGGCTTGCCCATCTCCAGCGTGATCAGCCGCGCGTACTCTTCCACGCGGCTCTCCAGAACATTCGCGAGGCGAAGGAGAAACGCTGTGCGCTCAGAGAGGGGAGTACGCGACCAGTGCTTCCAACCATCCCAGGCGCTCTGCAAACGCTGCTCTATTTCGTGGGCACTATGCTCCGGATAGGTGCCCAGAAGCTCTCCAGTAGTCGGATTTTTCGATTCGAATGACATAGGACCTCTTCATAAACACTGTTCAGACTAGGTACACGTGCTGAGAAAGCGTTCAATACAGGTGGCGAGCACTTCTTCGCCCGGGCGCTTCCACCAGTTTTGCGCGGAGAAGATCTCCACCTCCTGCGGCCCATGGTATCCGGCGCGTTCAATGAGGGAACGAATGGATCGCAGATCGATCACTCCGTCGCCCATCATCCCGCGGTCCAGCAGAAGATCGCGCGTCGGCACCAGCCAATCGCAGATGTGGTGAGCCAGAATGCGGCCGCCGGCGCCCGCCCGCATGATCTGCTCATCCAGCTTCGGATCCCACCAGACATGGTAGACATCAATCGCCACGCCCACCCCATCGCCCAGCAGATCGCAAAGATCGAGCGCCTGTTCCAGGGTATTAATGCAGGAGCGGTCAGCGGCATACATGGGATGCAGAGGTTCAATGGCCAGCGGCATGTGGCCGGCACGCGCATGGGGCAGGATCGCGGCCAGGCCATCGGCCACCATCTCGCGTGCAGCGCCGATGTCGTGCGAGTCCCCTGGCAAGCCTCCCACCACCAACACCAGGCAATCGGCTTGGAGGGCAACCGCCTCATCGATGGCGCGCTTGTTGTCATCGATGGCGGCAGCACAGGCCTGCCTTGTCTGCGGCGGGAAACATGCCGCCGCGACAAAGCCCGGTGACCCGAAGCTTGTTGGAGCGAACGATTTCGCGCTGCTTCCGCGAGACCGGTAAGCTGCACCTGGTCGCGCCACGGCGCAATGGATGTAATGCCCTGAGCCAGGCAAGCATCCACCGCCTGACCCATCGTGTATTGCTGGCGCACGGTGGCCAGATTGATGGACAGATCGGGGATGCTCACGCTGCTCACACGGCCCCGCCTGTGGAGTCGGGAGACAACGCCGGCACATCCACCCAGCGACGCTCGGCCCAGCTTTTCAATCCAAGCTCGGCCAACTGTACGCCCTTCGCTCCTTCAAGCAGGTCAAAGCTCCAGGGCTTGTCCTCCACCACGTGACGGATAAAGTCTTCCCACTGCAACTTGAAGCCGTTCTCGTAGACCTGAGTGTCGGGCACCTCGTCCCATTGCTCGGTGAACTTCATGGTCTGGGGAACGTCAGGATTCCACACCGGCCGTGGGGTGTTTACGCGATGCTGGGTATAGCATCGGCTCAAACCCGCCACCGCGGATCCATGCGTTCCGTCGACCTGAAAGGTCACCAGGTCATCCCGCCTTACCCGCACCGCCCAGGACGAATTGATGTGCGCGATCACGCCGCCCGCGAGTTGGAAAGTGGCATAGGCTGCGTCGTCGGCATCGGCCTTGTACACTGCCCCACTCTCATCGACGCGTTGCGTGATATGGGTTGCGCCAATGCAACTGACGGACTCGACCGCGCCAAACAGATTGTCCAGCACGTAGCGCCAATGGGGCAGCATATCGAGGATGATGCCTCCCCCATCTGCTTTGCGGTAATTCCACGAGGGCCGCTGCGTGGGCTGCAGGTCGCCCTCGAATACCCAGTAGCCAAACTCACCGCGCACGGAGAGGATGCGGCCGAAGAAGCCTGCATCCTTCAGCATGCGGAGCTTGCGCAGGCCCGGCAGATAAAGCTTGTCCTGCACCACGCCGCTCTTCACGCCGTGCTTGCGGGCCAGGCGCACCAGGGAAAGCGATTCCTGCAGGGTTTCGGAGAGCGGCTTCTCGCAATAAACGTGCTTACCGGCCTCGATAGCGCGGGTCAGCAGAGGAACCCGCATCTGGGTCGAGCCGGCGTCGAAGAAGATGGTGTCCTCGGGATTGGCAAGCGCGGAATCTATGTCTTTCGCGACCCGCTTGATGCCATGGCGCTCCGCCAGGCTGGAAACCTTCTCCAGGTTCCGGCCTACGAGGATCGGGTCGGGCATGGCCCGGTCGCCATTGGATAGCGTCACTCCGCCCTGGTCTCTGATCGCCACGATGGAACGGACCAGGTGCTGGTTATAGCCCATCCTTCCGGTAATGCCATGCATGATGATGCCGATGCGCCGACTAGACAAGATCTGTTCCGCCCTTTTAAGTTTCTAATGTTTGTTTCATAAGCTGCGCCAGTTCGTCAACTTCCGCTTGCCGCGGAAAGAAACAGCAGGTCCCTCCACTACGCTGCGCTCCGGTCGGGTTGACAATTCTGATGGAGGGTCAAGTATTTCTCTCTGAAGCTCTTGCGGGCACACCAGAATGTCATCCCCACCGGGGCTCAGCGTAGTGGAGGGACCTGCTGTGCGCCTTTCCCGAACGCAACTGCTTCAGTGAGTCCGACTTCGACCACGAGCCTTCGGTCGTTAACCCAGCAGCTGGTTCACGGCGCGATCCGATTCGGCGATGGAAGCCCGGTGATCCATGATTCCGGAAAGATCGGAATTGGCGAAGGCGATTTTGCCAAAAGGAGCGCGCCGCATTACCTCTCGGGGAGCGATCTTGCCCTCAGATCCAAAGAAGAAGCCCGGCTGGCCGCAGAGATACGCGTGGCCCCAGCGATTCACGATAATGCCGGCGATATCCCGCCGCGCATCAAACCCGCTGCGCGCAAACATCAGCGTCATTTGCTCGCGAATCTGCCGCTCATATTCTGAGTACGGGTATGCTCAGCAGGCGCATCCTTCCCCGGGTGCACTGCTGCGGCAGCGGAACCCCCGGCTCGGTAAACGTGATTTTCATACGGAGCACGGTTGGATCGTCGGGGGTGACCGTCGGTGGAACGTCCCCACATAAGGCGACCTTGCGGACCGCGAGCCAGGGGTAGACCCCCTCGAAACACTGGCATTCCGTGATCCCCATCTTCGCCATGAAGCGCCAGTTGCGGATAGCAACGTTGATGACAGCGCAAGGCATGCGATAGAACTGCTGGTAGGCAGCACGGTAGTTATCCGGCAGATCGGAAATGGTCCTCGCCGTCGTCCAGCCCGCTGACATCACCACCGATCGCGCGTGTACGGTGTGTAGCCGGCCATCCACCGCGTAGCTAACCCGCACGCCGTCGCCCTCATGCCGCACATCCGCCACTGTCGCACCCAACCGTATCCGCACCGGCTGACCTTCGCGATCAAGCTTGGTGAAGTCCACCGGCCCAAGGCACATGCCGGCCAAGGTATTGGGTCCGGGCATCGCCTCCGGGATCATCGCTTTCACAATAAAACGCGCTACACCGGTGTTCCCCCCGGGAAATATCTGCTCGCCCACTTCGTTCTTCCAGGGAAAAAGCACCTCGGGAGCGTAATACGCATAGGCGGAATTCTCGTCGGCTGAAGAACCCGCCCAGTCTGCCGCAACCGGCATATAGCTACGGATAAATTCACGGGTCAGGCCGTCGCGCTGCATCAGGTGCTCTTCAAGGGTGATACGGTCGAGGGCCCGCGAAATCTCATCGCCGTCGACCTTAGGTGGAGCAAAGGTTTGATTGCCTGCGCGCGACCTGAGTAGCTGCTGCCTGGTCGCCTCG
Source organism: uncultured Acidobacteriaceae bacterium (assembly GCA_963785315.1). Taxonomy (GTDB): domain Bacteria; phylum Acidobacteriota; class Terriglobia; order Terriglobales; family Acidobacteriaceae; genus PALSA-350. The sequence continues at coordinate 1,116,465 of CAWAUX010000014.1, forward strand.
GGGACGGGGGCGCCGGCAAGCTTTTTGCCCCACGGATCGTAGAGCCAAAAACCCTCGGGATGGCCAAAGCGCGCTCCAAAAAACATTCCGGAATTCTTGCTGCCCCGCGCATACGGAAGAGTGTTTACATCCAGTTCAGGCTGGCCACCGCCCCATTTCTGGTACTCCAACGGCTTACCGTCAAAGCCGATCGATTCGTAAAACCTTTGCGTGAGCGAAGACGGAAGGGAAGGAAAGTACGTGGCCGAGCCCTGGCCTGCCATCAGCCGGTGCCCATCCACCATAAATTCGTTACGGCGCGCTTCCCCGCCGAAGATGGAGTGGTCTTCCAGCACCAGGCAGCGTTTCGACCGCCCGGTCTTCTCGGAAAAAAGATGAGCGGCCGCCAAACCGCTGATGCCTCCGCCGACCACCACGCAATCGAAGGTCTCTCCGGTCGCTTGCGCGTTTTTGAGCTCTCCGGCGTACAGCCCATCGCGAATGCCGTGGCCCGCGGTCATTACCGCATGGGTATTTCCGTTCGCTGTAGCGTAATCTCCCACGCCGCCGTAACCGTCCCAGTCCTCCTTCGCCATCGTGGCTGGTGCGCCCGCGGGACCGGCGAACGGACGCCCGTCAAGGAAATCTGCCCGGGCCATCTCCGCATCCATACCGAGTGCGCGATCTGTTTGCGAGCCCTGCGGTTTTGGCGGCGGAAATTCCACTTGGTTGTGCCCTCCGAGCAAGCTGGGATGCTACACTTCGACCACTGTACTATAGAACGTTTCCTTACAAAGTTCAGACGGAATCGGTAACCCAAGTTCCGTTTTCGAGGGTGGACGATGAAGCGCAGACGCTTCCTTCAACTGACCGCCAGTGCCGCTGCCGCGGCGGTGGTCCGGCACTCTTCTGCCTTATCTTTTACCGAGGGACAAACCTTTCAACCCGCAGCCGCCGACGTACTGTCGTTAGCAGTGGGCGAGCCGCCCCGGGCCGCCTTTGACGCGTCGCAAGCCGGATTCGTCGCCAGCCACCGTTCAGCCGTTGAGCCCGACCAGATGATTGAGATGTTGCTTGAGAAAAGAAGCGACGGCATCTATCAATGGACCATCGATCGCCAATCCCACCCTGCGGAAGCTCTGTTTCTGCAGCAGGGCCGGCGATATCGGCTGCGTATGATGAATGCGACGGGTGGGGTCCATACCGTACACCTTGGCCACCACAGCTTTGAACTCACACGCATCCATCAGGTCCCAGTTTCAGGCATCTTCAGGGACACGCTCCGTCTCGAACGTTACAACGTCGTGGAAGCAGATGTCCTCATGAGCCGCTCCGGCCCTTTGTTGCTGCGTTACCCGAGCAGTTAGCCGTAGACTGGAGCGACGGGAGGCAGTTGCGGCCACGCAAGCCCTGAAGCTAAAGTGGTTGGTACATCGACTCCTCCAAAACCCACTCGCACTGGTTTGCAAAGAAAAAGGGCTTCCTATGTCAAGAATTACTGAACTCGCAGACAAACAATTTTCCCGTCGACGCTTCTTTCGCTGGACTGGTGGGCTAGCCGCCAGTTTTGGCGTGGCCCGGTCTTTCGCCTCCACACCGAAAGAAGAAGTGGAAGGGGAAGACTATTACGAGAAGCTGGGTGTGCCCAGGATCATCAATGCGGCCGGCACCTACACTACGCTAACCGCTGCCTGCATGCCCCCGGTTGTCGTGGCTGCCGTGCAGAAGGCAGCTCTCCATCCGGTACGTCTGCACGACCTGCAAACGAAGTCGGGCGAGTATCTCGCTCAGCGCCTCAAGTGCGAAGGTGCGGTGGTGACCTCAGGCGCGGCAGGAGCGATTACACTCGCCACCGCCGCGTGCCTGCAAGCTGCCAATAACATTTCGCCCATGGCCATGCCGCAAGCGATCGATGGCATGAAAAACCAGGTGATCGTGCAGCGTGCACACCGCTACGGTTACGATCACGCGATGTTTCTCTGTGGCGCCCGGGTGACTGAGGTGGTCACACTTGACGACTACAAGCGCGCCTGCGCCACCGGCAATGCTGTCATGACCAATTTCTTCAATGCCGCGGAAGAGGAAGACGGCGAGGCCGGCACCGCGCAGATCGGCCGCGAGGAATGGCTTCGCGTTGCACACGAGCACAATATCCCCTGCCATCTCGACGCAGCGGCGGATATGCCTCCGATTTCCAATCTATGGAAGTACACCGGTATGGGCTTCGACCTGGTTGCCTTTTCCGGAGGCAAAGGGATCCGCGGACCGCAGAACGCAGGTCTGCTGCTGGGCAAGAAACATCTCACCGATCTGGCTCAGCAGAACAATAACCCCAACGAGGGCGTGGGCCGTGGCATGAAGGTGGCCAAGGAGCAGATCGTCGGCATGGTGGCAGCCGTCGACTGGGTTCTCTCGCATACCGAGGAATCGATGCAGGGGGACTATCAAAAACGCGCTGACTTGATCATCGCAGCAGTCAACGGGATACCCTCCGTCACCACCGAGACGGTCGTTCCCAGGATCGCGAACCACGTTCCTCATGTGCTCATACGGTTCGATCCCTCGGTGAGAGGCATAACGACACAAGAAATTTTGACCGCGCTGCGCGAAGGCACGCCTTCCATCGAACTGAACCCCAATAGCGGACAACCAGCGAATCAGGGCATTCCATCGAACGCAAACACACTCGTGGTCGGGGTCTGGATGCTGCAACCGGGCGAAGATGCGATCGTCGGCCGCCGTATCCGGGAGGTGCTCACCAGCCGTTCGTAACCAGCCTACTTAAGAAGCTGAAGTATATGGCTTTCAAAGTCGGCCTTGTTTACCACGCCTGTGTGGGACAAAGCGATCCTTCCATCCCGGTCGATGAGAAGTGTCATCGGCATGGACGTGAGGTTGTACTCTTTCGCAAGTTTGTCGTTACCGATGACGACGGGGTACTCCATCGCAATGTTTCCACCCGTTTCGGTATCTATTTTTCTCGCAAGAAATGGCCTCACCGCTTTCCATCCATCCTCATCCATCGAAACTCCGATGACAGCCAGCCCCTGTCCTCGGAGTTTTTTATCGAACTCGATGTACCAGGGGATCTCAAGCTTGCAGCCGCCGCACCAGGTCGCCCAGAAATCCAGCAGGACTACTTTGCCCTTGAAATCGGATAGGTCTATCCGTTCGCCGTGGGCGTCCGTGAGAGTGAAATCTGCCGCGATCGATCGTGCCGTCTTGGGAATCAACGTGTCCCGGGCACCGGCCGGACTTTGACTCTGCGCCTGCATCGATGACAATCCGAACGCGCAAACCAGGAAGCCGGCGGTCGCAACGAGTCGTGCCCTAAGAGGAAATGCCGCGAACGAACGAAGTGGCTTCATACTGGGCTCCGGCGCGATGTTTTGACTTTCACGTACATTACTATCACAATGTAAGCATACATGCTCGGTGAATTTGAATATCTTCTAATTGCTGCCGCAGCCCGCCTCGGAGACGAGGCCTACGGCGCGGCAATGCTGCAAGAGATCGAACGCTCTACTACTCGAAAGTGCTCCATTGGGGCCCTCTACACAACGTTGGATCGCCTTGAGGAAAAGGGAATGATCAAGACGTGGATGGGGCAACCCACCGCAGAACGAGGCGGTCGATCAAAGCGGATGGTAAGGGTGAACGCCAAAGGTATTGAGGCAGCGACGGCCTTTTACCAGGCAATGCTAAAGGTGAGTCGCGGGACATCGTGGGAGGCTGTTCAAAACGGAGCGCGAAAATGAGTAGTCTCTGGACCCGGTCCACGAACGCACTCTCCAGATTGCTCGATGCGGATGAACGAGAAGCTGTCTTTGGAGATCTTGTCGAACTAGGCATGACTGACGGGCAAGCTATGAGAAATATGTTGAGTTTGGTGGTAAGACGCCAGCTCAGACAATGGAGACATTGGGAACCGTGGTTTTGCTTGCTTGCGGTTATATTGCCGGTCTGTCCAATCTTGGCATTGCTATCGGACGACCTATGCCGGGGACTCTTTCCGATTATCGTGTCGTGGTCACATCATAGGATCGCGTACGCCATGGGATTGTCGCCGGGTGCAATGTTAGCGGCTTTCTGTTTCCAGTCGATTGGATTAGTTACTTTGTCCTGGACTTGCGCCTTCTCTTTGGGTGCACTGTCTCGCAAGACGATTGGGGCGAATGCCGTTCTGTTCTCTATCGTGTGCCTGGCTTTTGGGGCCTCTCAGGGCTTTTATGCTGTTCGATTCTTATGGATGACACCGCACGCCTGGTTTCCCATTTTGGTGGAGTTCGTGGTTGTTTTGCTTCCGGCGTATAGTGGCTTTTGCCAAAGTGCCAAGTCTCCCAATATTAAGTTCCAGTGGATTGCTGCTTTGGCTATTTGGTCAGCAGTGGTCGCCAGCCTGGCGTTGTGGACGCAAGGATGGGGTAAGCCCACGATGGACAACTGGAGCCGCGGAGCGCCGCCGCTCACCCTGGTGCAACTAGCGGGGCGCATAGATAGTTGGCCGTCGGCAATGGCTCATTGGCTCACGGCTGTCGTCTTGATCGCGCCGATGCTCTATTTGCTCGCCATCCGTATGCTCGTTCATAGACGAGGCAAGATGTGCGAGGTCTGAACCCAACGTTAGCCTGGATTTCTCACAAACCTGCCTCTCTCTACCCGTAACAAATGAGGGGTGCCCCATATCTGCCCGGTTTGGCAGATGTGGGATTCCACGGAGCTCGACCGCTGATTGTACAGGGTGTAGAGAAAGTTGCCGGTCCAGCGCGGGGGCACCCGTCATTTGTTACAGGTTAGTCAGGTACCCACAGGAAACAGAGCGCTCCAGGAAGGGTCCAGGTAAAGCCACCTTTGATCGCTGAACCAGCTTGTCGGTATATCGGGCACGTGTAGCAAGCCATGACCGCTCAAACAAACAAGCTCGGTCCCGTTCCAGGCGAGGAAATTTCTTGAGAATTGCCCGACCCGCGCCGGATTGGTCAAGGTGCACAGGCAAACTGGACACCGTCTTCGCTGATCGCGCAAAGCCCAGCGGAACGCAAAGAGCAACGCCCAGAATGAGCTGAACGCCTCAAGCAGTTCAGACGTGCCAACCGACATAGAGCTCCTCGAGTACGCGAGGTCGAGCGACCCAAAATAAACGATGGGGACGATCAGGATGAACTTAGAGGCCAGGAAAGCCCAGCGCCGGACTCTCGTGGTCCAAGGGACCTGGTTGCTATGGGCCGGGTATTCTCCGAGCGGCAAAGAAGTGGTCGCAGGTAAGGCCAGGCAGGCAAGAAGCAGAGCAAATGAAAAGATCGAGAATGGCTCGCGAATGCGTTCAGCGAGGGACTCGCAAACGAACCAGTCATACCCGTCTTCTTTTCGAGCAACATACATTTGACGCCGGCCGTCTGACCCGGCATGGAAAACCGAAGGCGAGGCGTGGGCCAGTACGTATCCCTCAGTGTCAGGCTGCAACATAGACAGAAGCCGGTCATCCTCCAGTAGCCAGAGATCCGTCTGCCCTGGAAGCCGCCAGTCTTCGTCCTGGATGACGCCCGCTATCATTGCCTTCTGCCCGTCCACCTCCACCATGTGGCCGAAGACGTGAGCATCCCCGCTGAAGTACTTGAGCCACGCATTCCGGCTGAGGACGAGTCTTGTGGGGTAATCAGCCATACCTCGAGCTTCCAATGAGATGGGAACTCCCAACAGCTCGAAGAGATTCGAGCTTGCCCGAGCGATCGGCAACTCTGCGGAGGAGCCTGTCCCGATGGTGATTCGCTTTGTCACCAACCGATAGAAGGCTAGACCGGTAAACAATCGTCCTGAGTTCCGGGTCCACGCTTCATAGTCTGAGAATTCTACGGTTGGGTGGGGTGAGCTTTCGAAGCCGCCGCGCGAGATTATCACCAGGTCACTCGCATCCCGATACGAGTTCGGCCGCACTACCTTCCAAACGCTGGGACAGTCATAGGCAATCAGCAAGCTTGCCACCGCCAGGACCGTAAAAGTCAGGATGCACCGCGAAGGCATCCCCTGCCTGAACCACCGAGCCGGTGCCGAATTCGCATGGTTTTTCCTCAGCCAGAGCGCGTCTTTGAAAGCGCCGAGACTGAACGCAGTTATTTCCTTTTTTCGGTGCAACGCCGCGGGCCCATTGTTCTGATTGCAAATGTGCCAAACATGCCAGAGTTCTGCGCGCCATTCGTCAAGCCATTCTGCACGGGCTTTCCGGGGCACAAGGATTGCTGCCACTTTTAGAATGCCGGTGCAAACGAAGAGTGAATGGGCCAGCCCTCGCACCTTCATGCGTTCTCCACCTCGGGCGAAGGAATCAGCTTGGTGAGAAGCGGGTAACGCTTGGATGCTGTATCGAGAATCGTTCGCCCATTCCGGGTGAGCTTGTAGTACTTGCGCAACGGTCTCTGCTCCGCATCCGCAATCGACTGACGCTCCCAGCGGGAGACAATCAAATCGTCCCGCTCCAGGCGACGCATCGCCGGGTACACGGTTCCGCTGGGCAGACCGGTTACCTCCATCACGCTGAAGCCATAAATATGACCGGCATGGATAGCTTGCAGAATCAGCGCAGCAGTATGCGAGAGCTTTGGTTCCCCTGCCATGCAGCGAATTATACCTATGTAGCAAACTACTTGACAATTTACTAAGTAGATTGCTACATAGGTAGGTATCGGAGGTGCGCCAGTGCTCGAGGTAACGAACCTGTGCAAGCGATATCGGGGTATCCCGTCGATCGAGGACATCAACTTTCGTGTCCAGCCGGGTGAGATCGTGGGCTACCTCGGACCCAACGGATCGGGAAAGTCCACAACGGTAAAGATCATCACCGGACTGCTGCAACCGAACGAGGGAAGTGTGCTCTTCGAAGGCAAGGATATCCGTAAGGATATGGTCGGTTTTCGCAGCACTCTAGGCTATGTTCCCGAAGAAGCGCACGTCTACACCTACCTCTCCGGGTTGGAATATCTGCAACTAGTGGGCAGGCTGCGCGGCCTGGGCGAGCGCGATATCGAGCGCAAGGCTACCCAGATGTTGAAACTCCTGGGGCTGGAATCGTGGCGATACTCGCCCATTTCTTTCTACTCGAAAGGCATGAAGCAGCGGGTCCTGATTGCCGCCGCCCTGATGCACAACCCCAAGTTACTGGTATTCGACGAACCTCTATCCGGGCTGGATGTCGTCTCCGCGCGGCTCTTCAAGGACCTGCTGCAGGAATTGGCTGCACAGGGCAAGGCGATTCTGTACATCTCACATGTTCTCGAAGTGGTAGAACAGGTCTGCGACCGGGTGATCGTGATTGCGAAGGGTAAGATATTGGCCGACGCAGCACCCGCCGAGCTTGCGAAAGTCATGCAGTTAGCCAACTTGCAGGATGTCTTTGCGCAGCTGGTTCAGCAGGAGGACACGCGAGTATTGGCCCGGCAGCTCGTCGACGTCATGAGGGTGGGCCATGCATAGCCAATCCCCTCCATTGATCTGGCAACCGGACGATTCGTTACTCTCATCGGCAGGGCAGAAGCAGTTCAAGCTTCTGGTTCGACATCTCCTTGACCGGTTTTTCAACAACGAGATTGTTTCCGTGGATGGGGAGACCTTGCCGCTGATCATGACGGTCGCGTGGGCCATCGCCCTTCCGACCTTGGTCGCCACAATTTTTCTATTCCCTGCCTATCATGGCTTCCCGCCGAAGCCGCCCACTCCCCCCTTCTGGGGCCGTGTCGCAGATCATTATGGCTTCGTGATGTATGCCTGGGTTGTGATGGGCGCAATCACGGTATTTGAATGGGATCTTCTGGTTCCCAATGTGTTGGATGTCTTCGTTCTTTCCGTGCTGCCCATTGGGGAGCGAAGACTTCTTCTGGCAAGAGTCGCGGCCATTCTCATCTTTTTGGGCCTCTTTCTGTTCGGCACGGGTTCGCTGGGAATCATTTTCTTCCCCCTGGCTACGGAGCCGGCTGATGTGCCACGGGCTTACGCCGCTCACTTCTTCGCTGTCACAGCCGCCGGCCTTTGCGCTGCCTCACTGGTCCTGGCTTTGCAGGGACTGCTCATTAGTCTCCTGGGTGCGCGACTCTTTCGCGCGATCTCTTCGTTTCTCCAAAGTCTTGTCGTGATGGTGCTCGCAATCGTCTTATTTCTTTTCCCGGTTGTTTCGCGGTCTCTGGAGGCATTGATCCAATCCGGAAACACAGCCGTGCGCTGGTTTCCTCCGTTCTGGTTTCTGGGCGTCTACGAATCTATATCCGCGGGTCCGTCGGCCTTGCCGGCATTCACCCAGCTCGCCCATACCGGCTACCAGGTAACAGGTTGGCTGATGGTGCTCGCAATCGTCACCTATCCGCTCGCGTACGCGCGCAGCACGCGTCAAGCAGTGGAGGGCTCCATCGCGCCCAATCCAGAAGTTTGCTTGTTCCGCCTGCCGTCCGCGTCCTGCATGCGACGCTGGTAAGGACTCCACCGCGGCGCGCCGTTCATCACTTCATTAGCCAGACATTGTTTCGCTCACAACGTCATCGTCTCTACCTGGCAATGTACGCGGGGGTGGGCATCGCGCTGGCATGTGTGTGGATCCTCGCCTTACGAGTAGAGGGCAACCATATCAGGATCGCTATCTCAACCACCGGGGTACGCCTGGCGGTCCCGGCGATTGCCTTCTGGATCGTCGCGGGGCTGTGCACCTCGCTCCTCTCTCCCGCCGATCCGGCAGGCAGCTGGGTCTTTCGGTTGATCCACGGCAAGGCCGCATCGGATCATCTGAGCGCTACTAAACTTTGGGTGTTGCTTTGGGCAATGACCATGACCCTGGGCGCAGTTGCTGTTTTGCAAATCATCTCCTATCCCGAACTGCGCGGTCCGCGGGAACTGATTACCCAGGTCGTGGTGGCGGCGGGTATTTGTCTTTTGCTGACCGACGCTTTTTCGCTCCAGACAGCGGCCATCCCATTTACCGAAGCGCGGGTGCCCCACAACACAGACCTGGCCTTTATCCTGCTGCGCTACATTGTCTTTTTTCCTGCTTTAATAGTCGCAACCGTGAACTACGAATGGTGGATCGAGGTAAGTGCGGGCCACCTGATCGTCACGACACTCCTCATCATCGCAGCGCACTTTGCCTTGCGCTACGTTCAGTGGCGAATACGAAGGGAACGGATAAGAGGAAGTGCTGCGCAGGAGGAAGGAGAGGTTTCCCGAGTGCTAGGCCTTAGCATTTGAAACCCAGCAGAGCTGTCCGAATTAGCTGACGAGCGGCTATTTTGGATGTTGTCGCCTGTCCCGGGCCGCCGTGGAACCGGAGCACGTCGAGTGCTGTGGTATCCCACTCAAGCCAAAGTACGGCTTGAATGGGGCACCCAGCGTTTGTTGACGATGACGATCGATCCCGGGCCCTGCATCGATTTTGCAAAGTCATTTCTTTCTCAAGTTGGCAAAGGCGCGGCAAGCCGGGGCAGGCAGGATGACCAGCCTGCTTGACCGGCAACGAAGGCTGGGTGCCCCATTCAAGCCGTACTTTGGCTTGAGCGGGATACCACAGCCTTCGACGCGCTCCGGTCTACCAGCGAGCGCTCTAAGCTGATGCCGTTACCTGATCCAGCTTCACACTGTTCATTGCGTCGCCGTAAAACGGATAGTCTATGTAACCTTTGGCGTCAAAAGTATAGAAGGTATCGCGATCGTACTCGTTGAGCGCAAGTCCCAGCTGGATGCGCTTGGGCAGATCGGGGTTTGACAAGAAGAGGCGGCCAAAAGCAACCGCATCGGCATCGCCACTCTCTACAACCGCCTCTGCCGTCTCCGGCTCGAAGCCGCCCGCTGCAATGATCTTGCTATTGAAGATCCTTCGCAGTTGTTGTGCCGCGATCGGTCCCTGCCCTTCCGTGATAACGATGTTGCCCTTGACGCGTGGCTCGACGACGTGGAGATAAGCGAGTCCAAACGGATTCAGCTGTCCGGTCAAGTAGGCGAAGAGTGCATTGGGATTGCTGTCGGACATGCCGTTAAAACTGCCGCTCGGGGCCACGCGCACGCCAACGCGATCACCGCCCCACACGCTTACTAATGCCTGCACGATCTCGAGCACAAAGCGCGACCGGTTTGGAATGGAACCACCATAGGCGTCGGTGCGCTGGTTGCTTCCATCCTGAAGGAACTGATCCGGCAAATAGCCGTTGGCGGCATGGAGTTCGACCCCGTCAAAGCCGGCGGCCTTGGCGCGCTCAGCAGCTTTGCGATAGTCCTCGACGATGCCGCGAATCTCAGCAATTTCCAGGGCACGATGTGGGGAAGGGGGAACCCAACCGTTCGGCGTGGAAGTGAGGTGCGAAGCATCCACCCAATACGACGGATTAACAGATGCGGAGACCGGCTGCGTTCCGCCCGTAACTTCAACGTGCGACGAACGTCCCGTGTGCCAAAGCTGGGACAACATCCGGCCACCCTTGGCATGGACAGAGTCCACGATCTTCTTCCAGCCCTCGACCTGCTGATCGGTGTAGATACCGGGAGCTCCAAACCAACCACGTGCGGTGGCGGAAATGGTGGTGGCTTCCGAGATAATTAGACCGCCGTCGGAAGCGCGCTGAGTGTAGTACTCGAGCATGAGATCTCCAGGAATATCCCCGGGCTGTAGGGAACGTGAGCGTGTGAGCGGCGCCATCACTACGCGATGCTTCAGCGTAAGCGGTCCAAGATTGAGCGGTGTAAAGAGCGCGGACGTCGTCATCGTTAATCTCCGGTAAAAAATGTATTAGCGGACAGCAATCACTATCCCCGTGCTGGACTCGTGGATTAGAGTGCAGGCACGGAAAAATTGATTCACGCAAAACCGCTCCTTTTTTTGGTTCTGCCGGGTTCAGTGTGCTAGGAGATGCGCTGCGCATTGCGCGAGATATATTCGTCCAGTGAGGCGTCAGGGCCGATGTAGTGGAACTCCTCGGCATATTGCAGCCCGTACTTTCCTCCGATGGTGTGATCGCGGGTGACAAATGCAGCCTGAATGAACTCTTTCGTTGCGGTATCGAGGTTGCCGCTCAAGGCGGGAACACGCAGCCCGCGCGCCGTGAGGCTGTCTACAAGGTCCTTCACCATGTGTACGATCATGGTCTGGCAGGATGCAATGGCTGCGATCTTCTGCGGCACCCAGTCTCCAATATCGACCACGCGGTTCACCAGCTGCGGTCCACGGGCGAAATAGTACTTTTCTGAGACTGCGTGCGGCTTCAAGCCGGCATCGAACTGTTCGGGGAAATCGAGCAGGCCGCTGGACATCCAACACGCTGCCTCTACCGCTTGAGCGGTCACATAATGGTCCGGATTTTCCTCGTAGTGACCCCAGGGGTCGTAACTGAGAACGGTATCCACCTTGAGTAAGCGGAACAGGAAGATCAACCGGCCGCGAAGTTCGGTTCTCGATACGTCGTCGAGGCGATGATTGCGATAGCTCAGGTCGTAAGCCTTTCTGAAGCCAAGGGTCTTGACCAGTTGCGCCGTATCACGCTCGTTGGCCAGCACTGTCTCCCCCAGCGACAGCTGGTAGGAATCCTTTTCGTCATTGCTGGTGCGGATAAAGTAGCCGGTGTAGCCTTCGCTCAGGAGCTTGGCCAGCGTACCGCCGGCGAAGATCGGGCCATCGTCCAGATGCGGGGTAATCAGCGCCAGGACCTTTCCCCGATGAGGCTGGCCGGGGGTGGATCGCTCGGTGACCACCTGCGCCGCAGACCCGCTCATGGCTTCCCCTCGGCCACTGGCCGCCAAAGTTGCTGCCGCTATCTCTAGAAATTCTCGACGTCGCACGAAACCTCCTCGCCTGGCAAATTTCCTGGTTCGGTCAAAGCAATGCAACCTGGACGATTTCAATTGTTACAGGATGGACACCCATCCGCCAGGAAGAACACTTGACAGGTGTAGTATCTACATCGGACATGGCAATTCAGGACAGGATTTTTGGCAAACCACTGGCGACGAGCGAAGAACGCGCCGAACAGATTGGGGTGGGAGCCGGCATCCCCATCTTCGGGCTCGATGCTTTAACTAGCGCCGCCTACGGCCCGGAGGCCGCGCTGGCGCTGTTGATCCCCTTAGGCATGGTCGGGAACGCAGTACCTGCTGCCGATCATCACCTCCATCCTGATCCTGCTGGTAATCGTCTTTTTCAGCTATCGCCAGACCATAGCTGCCTACCCCAACGGTGGTGGCAGCTATACCGTGGCGACGGAAAACCTGGGCGAACGAGCAGGGCTGCTGGCCGCAGCGGCGCTGATGATCGATTACATCCTTACCGCGGCGGTAGGTATCTCGGCAGGCGTGACTGCGTTGACCTCGGCGCTGCCCAAGTTACAGCCCCATACGCTGGCACTCTGTCTGCTGATCCTGGCCATCCTCGCGACGGTGAATCTGCGTGGAGTAAAGGACACCGGTACCGCATTCATCGTGCCTACATTTCTGTTTATCGGTACCTTGATGACCCTGATTGCGGTTGGCGTCTACAAGACATTTGCGGCGGGGGGCCACCCACTTCCTGTGACCGCGATGCCCACCCCGTTGCCGCAAACGGTCCAATACCTGGGCCTGTGGATGTTGCTGAAGGCGTTCTCCAGCGGTTGCGCGGCCATGACGGGCGTGGAGGCGGTTTCCAATGGCGTGATGGCGTTCCGGGAGCCCCGGGCCAAAAACGCACAATACGCACTTACGGTCATCATCGGCATTTTGATTGTGCTGCTCTACGGCACGGCCTGGCTGACCAAGCACTATCAAATTATGGCCATGGACCCTGACCAGACGGGCTATCAGAGCCTTCTGAGCCTGCTGGTGACGGCGGTTTTTGGGCGCGGATGGTTCTATTTCCTGACCATGGGAAGCGTGCTGCTGGCCCTGGCTTTGAGCGCGAACACCGCTTTTGCGGATTTCCCCCGCCTGACCCGGGCGATCGCCTTGCACGACTACCTGCCGCACGTCTTCATCCTGAGAGGACGGCGCCTGCTGTTCTCCCACGGCATCTACGCGCTGACCGGCCTGACGGCAGTGATTTTGATCCTGTTCAAGGGCGTAACGGACAGATTGATTCCGCTGTATGCGATCGGAGCGTTCTTGGCGTTCACGCTCTCGCAGGCGGGCATGGTCGTGCACTGGAAGAAGCAGGAAGGCGAGCACAAGGGCCGGACATGGCACATGTTGGTGAACGGCACCGGCGCGGTCGCTACAGGGATCACAACCCTGGTGGTATTGGCCTCGAAATTCAGGGCGGGCGCATGGGTAACCGCGCTGCTGGTTCCGACATTGATTCTGCTGATGTATTCCGTGAAGAAGCACTACACGCGCATTCAAGGAAGAAATGAGGGACATGTGCCAGCTCAACCTGGCCAATCTTGAGCCGCCCTTGGTTGTCATTCCCATGGCAGGGTGGAACCGAATATCAGAAAAGGCCTTGAGATTTGGCCTGCTGCTTTCAAAAGAAATCAAGGTCGTGCATGTTCACTCCGAGGACGAGGCGCACGGAATTGACCAGGACTGGGATGAAAAAATACTTGCTCCCATTCGCGAGCACGGCATGCCTGACCCGGAGTTAGTGACCATCCCTTCAAACTTTCGCTTCATCATCACGCCACTGATGGATTACATCCTGCGCCTGGAGTCGGAAAACCCGGGGAGGAAAGTTGCGGTATTACTTCCGGAACTGGTGGTGCGGCACTGGTGGGAAAACTTGCTGCACAATCAACGGGTCCAGGTGCTGAAACTATTGCTGCTGGTGCGGGGAAACCAGCGCATCGTGGTGGTGAACATCCCCTGGTATCTGTAGCCAAAGACCATCATTGGGGCGCCACCCAGCCGTCGGAGAGTTCCGCGCGAAGCGGTATGGTTCCAATGCTCTTATGCCCGGACTCGGCAGAGACCGCAAATTGCTGCCAACCGGGCAGCTTGGTGGCAGGCGCCGCAGCCAGAACGCGAAGATAGTACTGACTGTGCGGAGCGATGGTGGCAGGAGCAACGGGTGTGACCTTCCATCCGTCTGGCGCCTTCACAGAGAAGGTTGCGTCGATCGCTGAATCCAGGGGATTTTCGACAATCAGCGGAATGACCAGGGTTCCATCCACGTGAACTGAAACTTCTACGGGAACAATACGGATCAAATGATCGAGTCCATGGGCCTGCCAAAACTTATGGTAGTAGCTCCATGGGTCGCCGATTTCCAGGGTTGGTTCCGAATGCCCGGCTGCGGTAAATCCGGGAGCACGCTGGATAAGCAATGCCCGCAGGCACTATGCCCGTGAACACATCATCAGTAACAGCGGAAGGCACGAGAGATTTTCCGAAAATCAATTGAACGGGCCCGGTTGCGATTTTCGCGATCTCATCTGACGACGAACCTAGCGTGTTCCCGGCTATCTCGTTCGCAACTTTCGTGCCACCTTGTGACAGGTGATTGGTAAATACCTCAGCAGCCAGCATCCCATAGCTCACATGCCGCGAGGGAGAGATCTCTTGCGACGAATACTGCGGGCCCTGGCCGGTGGAAATGTCGTGGGTCGAGTTATAAAAATAATAGATCTTCTGCGGCTGCCACGGCCGAAGGCCCTCGGTCAGATTCATATTCTTGTCCGGGTTCGAGGCGGGAGAGACCTGCTCTGAAAATACAGTCGGATCTCCGGCCAGGTCGAAGGCCTCGGTCGCGAGCACTCCAGATGCCTGATGGTCGGCATGGTTCTCGCCCGTGGCGAAATCCGGTAGCCAGGTAAGAATCACCGATGGCTGGGTTATGCGAACAATGCGGACCAACTCGTCTAAGCAGCGGCCGTGGCCACAGTGCTCAAGGGATGTGAGGACGTTCTGGCTCACGGTATCGTGGCCGCCGAGAAACCAGACATTTGTAATACCCAAAGAGCCTACGGCGCGGCGGCCCTCGATCTGGCGAATGTCGCCCAACGCTGCGGCCTGCTCCGGGCCCACATCGTTGTTTCCTTCGTCGCCGGCGGTTTGGTATACCACCGCCACCCGTTTGTGATTGTCATAGATTTCACGCGCCAGATACGCCGTGGCCATCACTTCATCGTCGGGATGAGCCACCACCAGCAGTATGTCGGCTTTATAGCGCGGGTCGGGCGGCCGGTTGTTGGCGCGGTAGCTATCCGGCTTGGGGTCAGGGGCATTCTGAGCCCACGAGAGCGCTCGAGCCAAAAGCCACAAGAAGTCCCGCGCTGAGAGCAATTCGCATTGTCAAACCAAGTCGTGCCATCCGTTCCTCGCCTGCTAGTACAGATCTTCAAGCGCGCTTTGAGACTCGGGAAGCACTTGTCCCCCATCGACGACGATGGTTTGCCCGGTAATATAGGCTGCTTCATCGCTCGAAAGAAAGAGCGCAGCATAGGCGATATCCTCAACGGATCCAAGTCTGCGCGCGGGAATCGCTGACGTCATCCTGGCAATGTATTCGGGCCCCAGGTCGTGCAGGCCTTCGGTAAGAATGTTACCGGGAAGCACCGCGTTGACCGTGATGTTGTGGGGGGCAAGCTCAATGGCGGCGGTCCGTATGAAGCCCAGCTGCCCCGCCTTGCTGGCTGCGTAATGGCTCCAGCCGGCATTGCCGGTGATCGGGCCGGTGATGGAAGAAGTCACCACGATGCGTCCCTTGCCCCGAGCCTTGAGCGCGGGCAGGCACGCCTGGACGGAGAGAAAAGTGCCTTTCAGGTTGACATCCATGACCTGGTCCCAATCGGCCGCACTCATCTCGAAGAGGGTTGCGGATGGATAGATACCTGCGTTGCAGCAGAGGATGTCAATGCCGCCATGCCGTTCGATCGCCGTTTGCGCCATGCGGACGTTGTCTTCTACCTGGGAAACGTCTGCGGCTATAGCGCTCGCGATCCCCCCTCCGGCCCTGATTTCGGCGGCTGCGGCTTCGGCCTGGGAGAGGTTCCGCGAGGCAATGAGAATACGAGCTCCCTTGCCGGCAAAGACCCGGGCTATGCCCTTCCCGATTCCCTTGCTTGCTCCGGTCACGATGACCGAGCGACCTTCGATCGATGTCAGCATTGTTCATCCATCTGATTTGAGGATGGACCCATCATAACCCTCATCCAGGTGGCAAGGACCGGCGTCCGGCAGGACCACAGCCAAATACTGTTGAATCAAATTACGTTGTCGCGTCGGTCGCGACCCTTGCGGGCTAGTTCGGGGGACAACATGGAAAAACACAGAGAGCCGGCGAAAGCCACGGCTACCGGCTCAAGGTCAGCCACTGTTACCACGGCGGAGAACGACCAGGAGCGCGTTCAGACCGGCATAGCGGGCCTGGATGATATTTTGAACGGCGGCCTGCCGCAGGGACATTTGTTTCTCGTCGAAGGCGATCCGGGAACAGGGAAAACAACGCTAGCGCTGCAGTTCCTGCTGGAAGGGGTGCAACGGGGCGAAAGTGTGATCTACGTAACACTTTCCGAGTCTCGAAAAGAACTCGAACAGGTCGTCCACTCGCATGGATGGTCTACAGACTCACTTCAGATTTACGAGATGGTCCCGCCCGAAGACGAGTTGAATCCCGAAGCCCAGTACACGGTATTTCATCCTTCTGAGGTCGAACTCGCCGACACCATCACTGCCATCCTCGAGCAGGTGGACGCCACAAAACCGCAACGAGTCGTCTTCGACTCTCTTTCTGAGCTTCGAATGCTGGCGCGGGATCCGCTGAAATACCGGCGCCAGATCCTGGCCCTCAAGCGCCACTTTTCGGGAAGAAACTGTACTGTTCTGCTTTTAGACGACCGTACGGCGGAGGGGAGCCATGATCTGCAACTGCAAAGCATCGCGCACGGCGTGGTGATGATGCAGAGCCTGGAACGCGACTTCGGCATCAAGCGCCGTCGAGTGGAGGTTCGCAAACTTCGCGGGTCCTCTTACCGTGAGGGCTACCACGATTACACCATCGAGACCGGAGGAATCTCCATCTACCCACGGCTGATCGCAGCAGAACATAAGCCGGGTTTCGAGCGCAAGCGGGTGTTGAGTGGGATACAGGAGCTGGACAAGTTATTTGGGGGAGGCCTCGATACGGGTACAAGCACGTTGTTTATTGGACCGGCGGGTTGTGGAAAATCTACCGTGGCAATGCGTTATGCCGTGTCCTCTGCACAACGCGGTGAGAAGGCTGTCATCTTCACTTTTGACGAGGCCCTTGCCACCCTCGTCGAGCGCGCCAAGGGGCTTGGCATGGAGGTGGCCACGCTCCTGGCGGAGGGCACACTGGAAATCCAACAAGTCGACCCCGCGGAGTTGGCGCCGGGTGAATTTGTTGCGCGCGTCCGGCGATTGGTCGAAGACGAGAATCTGCGCGTAATCGTGGTGGACAGCATGAACGGCTTTCTTAACGCCATGCCGCATGAGCAATTTCTTGCCATGCAGCTTCATGAGTTGCTTTCCTATCTCGCCCAACAGGGCGTGGCCACCATTCTCACCTTGGCCCAGCACGGCTTTATCGGCACCATGCAAACACCTGTCGACGTTAGCTATCTCGCCGATACTGTACTGCTCTTCCGCTACTTCGAGTACGCCGGCGAGATCCGTCAAGTACTTTCCGTGATCAAGAAAAGGAGCGGCCCTCACGAACGAGCCATACGGGAACTTATCTTCGGTCGGGGTGAGATCAATGTCGGCGAGCCTTTAAAAGACTTCGAAGGAGTGCTCACCGGCGTACCCAGCTTTATTGGCCAAGCTTCGAAGGTGGAGAATTCCTCTGCTTCCTGAGATTGTGGTTACTGGCCAAGACTTGCGCACCATCATCGTCGCCCCCACCGGCAAAGACGGGCGTCTCATTGCGGGTCTGCTCGAGCGCCAGTCCATGGCCTGCCATATCGCAGACAGCGTTGCCACGGGTTGCGAGGCCATTCTTGAGGGGGCTGGGGCTGCAATCATTTCGGAAGAGGCTTTCGTTGGCGGTTCCATTCGCCCTCTCTTGCAGATCCTGCGACATCAACCCCCATGGTCCGACTTTCCCGTGATCCTGCTCACGGTCAGCGGGCGGGTCACGCTCGAGAGTGAGCGTCTGCGGGAATTGCGCCGGCCCCTGGGAAATCTCTTTCTACTGGAACGGCCGATTCGCCCGGAGACTTTGCTGAGCACATTGGAGATCGCCCTTCGAGGCAGGCAAAGGCAATATCAGATCCGCGATCAAATTCAACAATACGCCCTTGCGCAGGCAGCCCTGATTCGATCAGAGAAGCTCGCAGTTACAGGACGTCTCGCCGCCAGCATCGCGCATGAGATTAACAATCCGCTGGAGTCGGTTACTAACCTTCTCTATCTTATGCGCGGCAACCTCACGCCCGAGCAACGGAAGCAATTTCTTGCGGAGGCCGAACAGGAATTGGCTCGCGTCACGGAGATCACCAAGCAGACGTTACGCTTCTATCGTGAACCTTCGCAGCCGACGGCAACAGACGTTTCAGCCGTGTTGGATTCCGTCCTCCGGCTTCACGGATCGCGTCTCAGGGCTGCGGGCGTCAAGGTGCATAGCGAAATTCTATCCGAAACAGTCACGGTGCTTTCGACCCCGGGGGAGCTCCGCCAGATCCTTGCCAACATCATCGGGAACGCAACGGATGCTATGCGCCAGGGTGGATGCTTGACGATCCGCATCTCGAATCGAAAGCAGTGGCAACTCACCGGCTGCTGCGTCCGGCTCACTATCGCCGACAATGGAACGGGTATTCCGCCGGATGTCCTGCCCACGATATTCGAACCCTTCGTCACTACCAAGGGTGAAACCGGAACCGGGCTGGGCCTCTGGGTTACATCGGAAATCGTCAAAAAGAATGGCTGGAAGATCCGAGTGCGCAGCAGCAAAAATCCTGCGCGTCGGGGCACGGTATTTTCGCTGGTAATTCCCCAACTGGCCTCCCGCTAGCAATCCCTGGTCTATGCCCGGAGGTATGGCTTCAAGTACGTGTCCAGGTCGTGCCTGATTTCCTCGGGACTTGTGACCTTGCGGCGGGAATCAGCGCCGGGCGCCGGCGGAGCAACGCGCGTGGTCGTGCCGGGGCGGAAGACCCCCCGGGCAATCAACACGTTGACATCGCTTTGAGGAAACATTGAGCTGGCCGCCTCGATGCGGCCGAATTCATCGAACGCCTCCCTGACCTTACCCGCGTGATAGGAGTCATAGGCGGAAGCGTAGAGATCGGCAAGGCTCACGAACGGGCAATGGCCAACAAAACCTCGTTCCATCTCTGTGATCATGGTGGTGACTCCCTTGCCGGAAAAGCAATTGAGTTGGTCGTTGGTGCGTCTTCTGATTTCCGTCACCCGCACCAGCGGATCGCCCGCTTCATCTTTCACGTAGCGAAACGTGGGGATGGTATCGAACATCTCGACCACCAGGTCGACGCTGAAGTCACCGCCGGTCTGTGCAAATAGGGGCAAGGATGTCACCTTGCCGAGCCGCTGATAGAAGAGCAGCAATTCGGAGGGAGCGGTCACGCCTGGGGGAGCGATACAAATGATGGCGTCCGCACCAAGCTTCTCCGCTTGCCGGGCATAGCGCTCGGTTTCCTTAAAATCTGCGGTGCGACTCTGCACGCCGATTACAATCGCCGTCGTACCACCGCGCGCAGCAGAGAGAAGAGTCTCCGCACCGCGCATCCTCTCCTCCTCGGTCAGCATCGTCCATCCACTCGCAATCTGCGGCCAAGCCAGGCCGTGCACGCCGCCTCGCCGGCAGAACTGCACCTGCGCAGCCAGGCCATCGAAATCAATCTCGTTCTGCGCGTCCACGGGGGTGAAGCCAATCGGAAAAACGCCTGCCAGGCGCCGAGCCGCCGTCTGTGCACGCATAACCTGTGGAACCACTAACGCAGCCGCTCCTAGCGAGAGAGCCCCGAGAAATTGCCTGCGATCCAAACCGGAAACACTTTTCATCATCCCTCCAGAGCTATCCAAATTAGCCGCGAACGGCCTTTCGGACGGCGCCACTTGCTGAATTTGTCATCCCTCCCTCTCTTCATTTAAAGAAGATCAACCGGGCTTTCGCATCCAGCGTGGGTGCATCGACGCCGGGAACGGATTTCAGGTCGGTGAGGCCGGTGAATTTCTGGCTGCTGCGCCGTGCAATGATTGCCTGCGCGGTCGCTTCCGAAACATCCAGCACGATCTCGAGTTCGTCTGCAGGAGCCGTGTTCACATTGATCGTGGTCATGGTGCGGTGGAGATAGTCCATGATGTCGTCGAACTGCTCGTCGGTGCCGCTCGCGCCCCGATCCACCATCTTCTGCACCGTGTCGTGCCAGTCCTCGTAGCTCATGGGCGTGTCCATGACGATTTGCAGATTGTGGCACTTGGCACAGACCGCTTTGAGCGATTGACTTTCCCGTGCCAGGCGGGGAGCCGGAGGCTCAACCTCGGCGGCCCGGGCAGCGGCAAATAAGGATGCCACGAGCAGAACCCCGCCCACGCACGTAGGCAAGATCGGGTTCGAGAAAAATGCCATGGGCGAATGATTATTGCGTGGGGGCTGTATGGGCGGCGGTCACACCCGTCAAGGTGATGGGCGCGCTGCCCGGCATCGGCGTGACGTGCGGACCGACGCCCAGCTGCTCCGCGGTCTTATAGTCGCCGAAACCATTGGCGAACTGATTCGAGACCCGCTGGGCGTGGCCATTGTCGAAGGTTATGTCCAGCAGCTTTTCGCTGTACATGGTGTGTCCATATTCATCCTGCATCTGGCCGACGATTTTGTGCGTGCGTACCTCGATGATGTCGCCTGAAGAGGCATAGGCATACTTGCCGTCCAGGCCGAACGTTATCCAGTAGGTGCCCGCCGGAGTATCGATGGTGTCGATTTCCTTCGGATCATCGGTGTTGGAAAAAATATGGATTTTCTTGAAGATGCCATCGGCAAGCCAGATCTCCTTTTCATCCGGGGTCAACGCGATACCGTGGCTGGGACAGCCATGGGGAATGTGCGGACGCGGGTCCGCGTTCCATTTCGATTTCCAGTCCACGCTGGTAACCTCTACTGTCTTGATGACCTGCCCGGTCGCGACGTCGGCAATCAAAAAGCCCAGGAAATTATTGTTGTTGGCATAGATCCTGGTTGAATCCTTGTTGAGCACGAAGACGCGCACATTGTCGGGGAAGCGGATGGTCTTGATGACCTTGCGCGACTGAATATCGGAAATCGTCAGCACCTTGTTGTTAGGTGACATAAAGGCCGTCTTGCCGTCCGCGCTCAGGTTCAGGTTGTGGGAATTAGGGCTTTCCGGCGCTTCGAGTTTGCCGATCAGCCTGCCGGTCCTGGCGTCGACTTCATACCAATAGTCCTGCAGGTCGCCGCCGACCACCACGATCTTGCCATCCGGGGTGACCTGGGGACGCTCGCAACACTTACCGTCCAGCGTCACCGACCAGACCATCTTGTCAGTGCCCATGTCGATCGCGCCCAACCGGCCTCGCGCCGCGACATAGATCAGGTTCGTGACCGGGCTGGCGGCCATTCCGGAGACCTGCTCAGGGCTCATGCTGCCGGCGTATTCCCAGGTGGGGATGCGCTTGACGAAGCGGTAATTGTCGTTGGCATCGAGCACTACGATACCCACTCCATTGAGCCAGCCTGCCCGCTCCAGCGAACCCGGCAGCGCGACATAGATCAGGTGCCGGCCGCGGGGACGAAAACTGTCATTGACCTTGGCGGGCGCCGGCGACTGGGCCAGGACGGCCATCGCACCACTCAGGAACAAAGCGGCCGAAAGCCAGCATGTGGGCTTGAGGTTGATTTTCATTCCACCAAATGAAACGACTTTGCGCATGATTTGTCCACGGCTTTTTGCCGGCGACCGGCCTGGACGGATACGGCGGAGCCAAGAGTACCACTGGCGCTGAGCAAAATCCGAGCAGCCGGCTACCGCGACTAAAATGGTGAAAGGACGGTCATTAAAGGAGCGCCTTGCGGACTGCCATCCTATCCGACATTCATGGGAATCTCACCGCATTTGAAGCGGTGCTTGCGAATCTCAGGCGCGTATCTCCAGACCTGGTACTGCACGGAGGTGATCTGGCCGACCCCGGATCCAGCCCGGCCGAGATCGTTGATCACATACGAGATCTTGGCTGGCAGGGTGTGATGGGCAACAACGACGAAATGCTTATCCGGCCTGATTCGTTGGAAGGTTTTGCCAGCCAGTCTTCGGCTCCCGCAGCTCTATGGACAGCAATCCGGGAAATCGCTTCAGCGACGCGCTCCGCTTTAGGAGAGGACAGGTTGGCGTGGTTGCGCGAACAGCCGCTGGTGCGAAAGCGAGATGACTTCGCACTGGTCCATGCGAGTCCTGAGAACTGCTGGCGAGCACCTGCTGATGAGGCGACCGACGCTGAGCTCGAAAGCATCTATGGCCCGCTCGACAGGGCCATCGTAGTCTTTGGGCATACTCATCACCCTTCTATCCGCCACATCACCGGGCGTCCCCGGCTTCTCATCAATAGCGGAAGCGTTGGACTTCCTTACGATGGCGACCCACGCGCGTCTTATCTGCTTTTCGAAGGGAATATTCCGTCGATCCAGAGGGTCTGGTATGACGTTGAAAAAGAATTAAAGGCCCTGTCCTCCTGTGGTCTACCGGGTGCGGCGTGGACCGCAAGAATGCTACGCACCAGCTCTCCACAGATGCCATAGACTGACTCAATCTCTCGTGGTTTGGTCGCTCTACGGCTGACTCGCCGGCATTTCGGGCAATATGCGCAGCTTCCTGTTGATACGCGGCCAATATTGACGCAAAACGTTCCCACAGAACCTCCAGCCCTGGTCGGATGAGTAGCGTTCCAACGTGCTGCCGATTCCCTGGTTGGTATTCGGATAGTAGGTGTTGGCCAGGCCTTCGCTCGCCAGAGGCCCCAACAATCCGGCAAAGTTGATCACTCTGTCGCCAGAGTCGCTGCGCGTGTACACCAACCTTTGGCCGGCATACTTTAATGTTTCCTTGAAGGAAAGCCCCCTCCGTACGTAGAAGCGTGGATCCTCGTGCAAGACGGACGCGATCAGGAATGTTCCGAATAGATTATCCGAAGCGCTGCGAGCCATGTCGGCCCCAAAGCGCTTGGCGTAGCCGTCGAATCCTTGCCCATACCCCGAAGCACTATCGATCGCCTGGCTAAACCCGGCAGCCACCAATGCCTGGCTGATGGTGGACAACGACACGCTGTTGTTGGCCGCCAGCTTGAATTTCTGCCAGGCGCCGAACGGCTCGACATTGGTGGCAAGGTCAGGAAAAACCCTTGATTTCTGCTGCAGTACTTGAAAGAGGGCGACGCTACTTTGTATCGGATTATTGGACGGGGGGGGCGTTTGCGATGGTCCGGCGCCCGCAGGTGCATCCGGCAACGTGCCGGTTTGGGTTTGCTGTGCGCGACTGCAGGTACACACCAAGCAGCAGATGACTGCCGTCCACACAAAACGATGCATCCGCGCCTCCGCCAGGAAATGACCTCCAAGCTGCGGGCATCTCCCGTCAGGAACCACAGCACGGTGCGCCTTAACAACGGATGAGGCCTGGAACCCTGTCAAGATTATGACATCTGCGGGAGTCGACTTCCTTCTCGGGAGGGCAAATTGGCCTCGAATGTGGCTGGGGCTGAACTCTTTGAGTTATGGATCAATGATTGTTCCATCCCAGACCGGTGATCCCTGCCGGGAATACTGGCCCAGGGTTGTCCAGTCCGGGCGTGTTATGCCGTTTAGATCCCATACGACCCGGCCATCACGGACCGTCAGTTCGCAAATCAGCTTCTCATTGCCTGCCATGCGTGCACCGTTGGTATCCACAAAACCGAAGTGTCCTTTCTCCAGCCTCAGCACGGCTACATCCGCGTCTGAACCCACGGAGAGATTCCCCAGCTCGTCGTGCTTGATTTCATGGGCCGGGTTGGAGGTGGACATGCGGATCACGTCATCGAGCGAAACGCCCAGGTTGAGAAACTTCGACATCACATTCAGCATGTCTTTCATGCCGGAATTCATGCTGTCGTTGTGCAGATCGGTCGAGATCGAATCCGGGACAAAGCCCTGGCGCACAGCGGGCGCCGCCTGGCGAAATAGAAAGCTGCCGCCGCCGTGGCCAACGTCAAAGATGACGCCGCGCTTTCTTGCCGCCAAGAGATATGGGCGGACCTTTCCACCGGCGTCCAGCATTGGGACATCCTCCAGATACATATGGGTAGAGATATCGCCTGGGCGCAATTTGTTCGACACCAACTCCTCATACGGCCGTTCCGGGCGAAAGGTTCCGAAGTCGACCATTACCGGGATCTTGGCGATGGTTCCCGCCTGCACCGCGCGCTCCACCGGAATCCATTCCGGGCCGTCATAGTGAGCGGTCTTGATCCCCACGATCACCCGCGGATATTTCATGGCCTGGGCCGCAGTTGCCTGAGGATCCATATCTTCCAGGTTCTGTTCAAACTTGCCCCCACGCATGCCGCTGCCGACAATATTGATGAAAGCGAGGATGCGTGTGATGGAGCGGTCGATCACTTTATCCTTGAAGTCCGGGAAGTTTTTCCAACCCGAACTGCCCGCATCCACGGCTGTCGTCACTCCGCTGCGCAGGGTAAATCCGTCCGGGTACACACCGTGGTCGCCTACGTAGGAGTGGCGCTCGCCCGTACCCGCGTATACATGTACATGGATATCTACCAGGCCAGGTGTCACATAGAGACCGGTAACATCGACTACCTTCGTGCCGGTGCCGGCCTGAATATGCTCGGCGACCGCGGCGACCTTGTGGTCCTTAATCGCGACGTCGCGTACTGCATCTATCCCATTCCTGGGATCAATGACGTGGCCACCCTTGAGCACTAGATCGTACGACGCCTGACCGTGAAGCGCTACGGAAGACCAAACGCCCAGCAACAGGAAAAACCTTAGCAAGGGTGCCGGCTCGCGATGAGTAGTTTGTTTTCGAATGGCAGAAAAGAAATTCACGATAAGGTACCCCTTGAAGGATCGGCACAACGCGGCCGATTAGCGGAACAGACCAGGCACAGCCGCCGTCGTTCTGAGCGGCCGTGCCTGCCTCGGTTAGAACACTATCTTTCCTGCAAGCTGAATCAGACGCCCGCTGCTGCCAGAGCTGTTCTTTTGTGTGCTGGTCGTAGTGCCGAAATCGCCCCAGGTCGTAGGATCATTGGGGTTCCAGCCCCCCTGCATGTCAGAGTTCGGGTTCGACAGGTTGGGATGATTGAAGACGTTCTGAGCCTCGGCACGGAATTGGAACCGTACCCGCTCCCAAATCCCGAAGTCCTTGAAGACCGATGCATTCACGTTTTCAAAACCAGGGCCGTACAGTGGATTTCGTCCTCCGGTGCCGAAGGTAAACAACGCGGGATAAGCAAATGCCGAGCCATCGACGCAGGAGCCAGCCGGGTTATTAATGTAGAACTTGGCGCTGCATTTCGCAGAGGGCAGATGCAACCAATCAGGCCGTTGCGTGTTCCCATTCGGCTGGCTAACATTGGCCTGATCGTTGTCCAGGTAGATGTTGTAAGGGAGGCCGGTCTGCAGAGTCACAATCGCGTTCAATTGCCAACCGCCCAAGGTGTTTTTCAGCAAAGCGCTGTCGCCGTCAAACTTGGGTAACGCATATGTTGCAATGGCAACGAAACGGTTGCGAATATCCCAGTTCGAGCTCGCATAATCGAGGTTGATGTTGTACTGATCCATGGTCGTGCCGCCGTTGTTTGAGTTGTCCGAGATGTCCAGATCATGCGACCAGGTATAGCTGGCCTGGCCGGACAGCCCATGAGTCAGACGCTGGCGCAGAATCGCCGTGAAACCGTTGTAGTGGGAATATTCGTCATTCTGGATGGTGCGGATTCGGCCAAAGAGCTGGTTTGGGCGCCGATCATTGATGTCTCCCACTGGGCCACCGGGCTGGGGTGAGTTGTTATAGAAGTCGCGGTCAAGATGGATCGCGTGAGACCCGATGTACTGCAGCTCGGCGCCCGCCCCCCTCCACAACTCTTGTCCCCATGACAGGTTCCACTGATAGAGCTCCTGGGTCGGTAGGTGCGGGCCCATGGTGACCGCGCTTACGTAGGTTCCGGGAGTACCTGCCATGGGGGAACCGGCGCCCGCGCCAGGAGTGGGGTTGACGAGCGTCAAAAGGTTGGTCGACTGGCCGTTGTAGGCGACGGAGGCAGAGAGCGGATAGTTCTGTGTTGTCAGGGTATAGGTATTCAGCTGGTTGGCGTTCCAGTAGATGCCGAAGCCGCCCCGCAATACTGTTCTCTCTGTGGCCCGATACGCAAAGCCAAGCCGGGGTGCCCAATCGTTATGCGTGGGGTTAATGAACTTAAAGCCGGGTGTTGGTGTAAACGTCGCAGGCGTAGTTGCAGTGCTTGCCGGAATCAGGGCAGTATCGTCTGCATTCAAAATCCGGGTGTATCCGTTCAGGCTATAGGGCACGGTCGGCAGTTCGTAGCGCAGACCATAATTGAGGGTCAGCTTAGGCAGAACCTGCCAGTTGTCCAGCACGAAGAACCCGTCCCGCCATTCGCCGACCGACCCCTTCGTGGGGAAAACCGGAGTAGTGGACGACTGAGCCAGGCCCAAAACAAAATCGGCTGGGCCATAGCCCGTGCTTGTGTACCCTGCACTTGCGCTGCCAGGCATTCCATTGAAGTTAAAAAGGCCGCGCGCATCGTTGGCCGCCTCCCGGCCAAGGGTGAGCTTTCGCAGTTCAAGGCCGGCCATGATATTGTGGCGGCCGCGGGTGTAGCTTAACTCATCGTAGCCGTCGATCGTTCGATCATCCTGAAACCAGTTGGCGGTTGTGTTTCCCAGCGTAGGGCCGTTGTTGTTACCCAGAACGTCCACATAGAACGATGGTATCCCTGGGTTGCCATAGATGGTGTCGGAATTAAAGCCCGGGATGCCGAGCGCGGTCCCCGCATCCTTCGGTCCGTTAACAGCAAAATAATCAAGGCTGTTGGAGAGTACTGTATTCAGGCCGATGCGGAAATCGTTCACCAGGTCCGGCTTGATGATACGGGTGTACCCGGCCGCATAATTCCGTGAGTTGGTCGGCCCGTAAGAGTCGTTGATGGGGAAATTGGAGCCGCTAAGGACAGTAATATCCTGCCAGTGATAACGGAAAAATAGACGGTTCTTGTCGCCTATGTTTTCGTCGATTCGATCCAGGGTCTGGGTAATGATCAGGTTGCTGGGGAAACTGTTCTGGAGGTTATTCTGCACACCGGTTAGGTTAGGCAGGGTCATGTATGACTCCAGCTTCTGCGAGATCATTCCGGACGGGCTGTTTAATTCTGAGGCGGGAATCTGGTTATTGGGGTAGGCAAGGCCGGTGAGCGGGTCGGTCAATGGTACACCGACGGCTGAGAAATCCCCCGCCCTCTCCGCCGCTGTAAGCGTCGAGGCAATACCGGTGGCTTGAGATATCTCGTTAAGTTTTTCCCACGATGCGAAGAAGAATGTCTTGTTGCGGCCGTTGTAAAGTTTTGGAAAGTAGACGGGGCCGCCCAGGTCGAATCCATACTGGTTGTAATGGTTAATCAGCTTAGGGCTGCCGGGCGCATCGAAGAAATCATGCGCATCCAGGGCCGTGTTTTGAATATAGTCGTAAGCCGCCCCATGCAAATCGTTGGTTCCCGACTTGCTGACCATGTTGACGTGCAGCCCGAGATACGAACCATATTGCGCGGGGTAATTCCCGCTTTGCATCTGCACCTCAGAGATCATGTCGGAACTTGGGCGGGCCGGCGCTGTGGTGATCAGGTTATTCATGATCGAAACACCGTCGAGCGTCATGCTGCTCTGAATCTCACGTTGGCCGGCGCCAATGAAGTCCTCTCCCGGGGGCACATTGGAATAGCCTGACGACGGCCCAATGGTGACGTTGGAAGCGGTCGCTGCAAGCTCCAGCGCGTTATGCCCCATCAGCGGTACATCCTGCACCGTCTTGGTATCGAAGGTTTCGCCCAGGGTCGCGTCGTCCGTTTGAATCGGCGGCGTCGATGCTGAGACGCTCACCGATTGAACCTCGGATCCCACTTTAAGCGAGAAGTCTGTGCGTACCGCCTGGTCAATGGGCACGATTGTGCCGGTCTTGGTCAACTTGGCAAAACCTGCCTGGTCAACGGTAATGTCGTAGGTGCCGGGAGGAATGAACTTGATTGAATAGTAGCCCTGGTCGTTGGTTGTGCCCGGGAAGGCCACGCCCGTCGATTCTTCAACCGCCGTCACCTTGGCCCCTGCGACTACGCTGCCGGACGCATCCAGCACAGTTCCCACTACCGCGGTATTATTTGCCACTTGGGCCGGCACGGAAGCAGCAAAGTTTATGGCACCTATGACTGTTACCAGCACTGTGCGGAGGACCAACGAACGTTTCATTTTCTTGAGCTCCCTTCAGGTTGGGACGCAAACAAATGTGCGGCCGGTGGGAAACTTCTTCTATGGAGCGCTGGCGCAGACTTTTCGCGCCGCGAGCATATCAAGCGAACTGGCCTTGGAAATTAAAGATTAGTAAGTATCAGCCACGGAAAGCCGGGATGTCATGAGGCTATTGCCTTGCACGGACGTAGGACAAATGTCCTACGCGCAGGGGGGGAAACTGCAGATCCCTCGGCTTCGGGTCATCCCGCCTGCCCCGGCGTGCCGTGGAGCGACCTGCTGTTTCTCTCTTGGTACTCCCACAGAGTCGTCTTCCTGAGAGTTTGTAACTTTATTGGTTCCACGGAAAAATACGTACAGAAAACAAAGAGCGACGGCACCAAGTCTGACAGGAAATCCGGAGGAAGCCGAGGGACCTGCAGTGCGCCCCGGCTTCGCCACAAAGGTTTCCGTTCCGTCAGTTCTCCCACAAAATCGTCATCCTGAGCGAAGCGCCTCACCGATTGCCCGCGTGACACAGCCCTTGTGGCGCGAAGTCGAAGGACCCCGGCGGTGCTTATCCTACCCACGCTGCTCGGAGCTTTTCGACGACCTAAGGCCGACAACGATGTCCTGCGATACCACTTGATGGTTACGGCCCATCCGGTGCGGGCTCAGTGGATGAAAACTCTGAGCAGCATGGGTAAGATGAACATCGCCGGGGTCCTTCGACTCCGCGCCACAAGCGCTGTGTCACGCGATCAATCGGTGAGGCGCTCCGCTCAGGATGACGATTCTGTGGGAGAACCTAGAGAAAGAGGAAGGCTGCGCTCACCTTAGCAGCGGTTAATGAAGGATGGAAGGAGCGGCCGCTCGAGGGCGACGGCTCAATTGGAGAACAGGTTCAAGGGGGCAATGATCGACTTGACGCGGTCCTGCTACAAATGCACCAGCCCACTTTGAATAGCGTAGATGGCGGCCTGCGTGCGATCGCGAACGCACATTTTATCGAGTACGCTGCTCACGTGGATGCGTACGGTTTTCTCGGCGATACGCAGGTGCTCGGCGATGTCGCGATTACTTTGCCCACGGGTGATGCAGGTAAGTACTTCATGCTCGCGTGGGGTTAGCTCGACCAGAGAGGTCCGCTCTGCCAGGCGGTCGCGCGCCACGGGCGGAAGATAGCGCATACCCCGATGCACTGCGACGATGGCCTCGACCAACTCATCTCCACTCGTATTCTTGGTCAGATAGGCCATGGCGCCGTTGCGAATAGCGCGATAGATATCCTCGCTGCCCTCGTAGTTGCTGAGCACTACAATCTTCGCCGTTCTACATAGCTTACGTATGGCGGCAATGGCGTCGAACCCATTCATGCCCGGCAAGCGCAGATCCATGACAGTGACGTCAGGAGTACACTCCCGGTACAGTTCGATACCGCCAGCTGCGTCGCTTGCCTCACCCACCAACACAATGTCGCTGTGCCCGCTCAGGACCGACCGCAATGCCATGCGCGCAAGAAAGTGATCTTCGATCAGAAGCACCCGGATTGCCAATCGTCACCCTCCGTGCAGTTGCATTTGAAACGGCACGTGCACCAGTATCTCGGTGCCATTGCCGGCCGAGGTCTCTACCCGCAAGCTTCCACCCAGCTTGCGAGCGCGTTCCTCCATAACCGGAATGCCAAAGTGACCGTGCAGCTCCGCGTGCTTGTCTGACGCACGAAAGCCGCATCCGTCATCCTTGACGGATAGACTTAGCCAGTCCGCGTGGTATTGCAAATGTACCGAGATGATATTCGGCACGGCGTGCCGGAGAGCATTCGTCACCGCCTCCTGCCCAATGCATACGAGATGATGGATGAAACCAGGCGCCAGCGCCACCTCCTGGCCTTCCACCTGCAACCGCATGTCAATGCCCTGCTTGGCGCTCAATGGCCGCAAGGCGTTCGACAGCGCGCTGGAGAGCGGTCCTGTCGCCTCTTGGTTTTCTCGTAGATCCCACAGGATGCGGCGGGCCTCGGCCTGGCAGTGCCGAACCATACTCCTGGCCAGTTCACACGCCTTCGCTGCAGGGCTGGTGTCGCTTCCGAGCAGACGCGCCGTGGTCTCCATTTGCCACGAGATGGCGGCAAAGCCGGCCATCAGTGTGTCATGCCACTCGCGCGCGATGCGGTTCCGCTCCTCGAGCACCACGCCCAGTTCTCCCTTGGCGCGAACCAGCCTCCAATGAAATAAGCGCACGGCGCCGGCGGCCGTGAGGGCACACAGGAGCACGTAAAACCACCACGCCTGATAGAAATACGGTTGCTGATAAACAGCTGTGCTGGCTATCGTGTCGTTCCATGCCGAGCCGGCATTGCGCGCCTCCACCAGGAAATGATAATGACCAGGGGGAAGCTTGCGATAATGTGCCCCTCTAAACCGGGTTACGGTCCAGTCGCGGTCGTACCCATCCAGCTTGTAGCGGAACTCCATTTGCGCAGGATTTGCCAGATTCTGCGAATTGAACTGAAACACCAGATCCTCGAGGCCCGGAGACAGCTCCAGTTTGTCACTCGTAGCAACGCTGACATCGTCCAACAAGACCCCGGTCAACTGCGCCGGGTGAGCGGCCGGAAGTATCGCCCCCTCAGGATCGCTATGAACCAGACCTTTGGCGGTGGCAAACCATAGGCTGCCATCCCTGGTTCGGGTGGAGTTTGGCTGAGCTACCCCAAGACATTCGCTGCTCGGCATACCGTCAGCCTTGCCCAGTAAGACGTAATCCAACCTCTTCCGCTTCTGTTGCGCCAGTTCTTTCAGTTGCTGTCGTCGCACGCGGACGATACCACGCGAAGTGCCCATCCACAGAAATCCCTGGCCGTCGTCGAGCACGGAGAAAGTGGTGTAGCCCATCATGCCGTTGAGCGTATCGAGATGAAAGGCGTGGTCACCCTGTAGCCAGTCGAGTCCTCCACCCTTGGTGCCCACCCACACGTTCCTCGCGTTGTCGATAGAGATGGACAATACGTAGGGATGAGAAAGACCTTCCACCATGCGGACCTCATCACCAAGCACGCGAAAGAGCCCGGCAGACGTTCCCACCAAAACGGCCCCATCGTCACTCTGCGCCAGGCAGGTGATGAGTTTGTCCTTGAGCAGAAGTGTGCCTTTGTCCTTTGCGGGCATCGCGTCCGCGTAATGCAGCAATCCGGTGTAGGTACCGACCCAGAGACCACCGTGTTTGTCGCTTAGCAGGGCGCTCACGGCATCCGTGAGCGACTCACGCCCCAGGAGGAAGTGCTGAAAGCCAGCCCCGTTGTACCGGAACAGCCCGTTGAACCAGGTACCTATCCATACGTTTCCGGCAGCATCTTCCGCCAGGGTGCGAGTCGCTGCGGAGTTTCCCGGCAAAGGCTCACGCAGGAATCTTCCCTGCTTCAGCCGGAACAATCCGCTGCCCCAGGTCCCAATCCATAAATCTCCACTGTGGTCCTGGAGGATGGCAGCAGGCTGGACGTCTCGCATCTCTTGCGGCTCATCCCGTAGCGGGATCAGAGCTGCTACGCGCCACCGGGCCAGTCCGCCACTGGCGAGGCCAACCCACAGGTTGTGCTCATCGTCTTCAA
Source organism: uncultured Acidobacteriaceae bacterium (assembly GCA_963785315.1). Lineage (GTDB taxonomy): Bacteria > Acidobacteriota > Terriglobia > Terriglobales > Acidobacteriaceae > PALSA-350. The sequence continues at coordinate 1,148,423 of CAWAUX010000014.1, forward strand.
ACAGCGAGCGCACATTGTTGTCAGCCAGGCCGTCCTTGGTGCTCCAGCAGGAAAACATCGAGCCCGAGACGCGGCAAAGTCCCTGGTCGTCCGTACCGACCCACATGTTCCCCTGGGAGTCGCCGACCAAAGCGGTGACCTCTTTCTTGAATCCCGCCACCGCTTCCTGCGTATACTCGTCCCCGGCGTTGCGGACCGCCTTTCCTGGGGAGGGGATCAGACGCACCAACCCGTCACGCAAGCCGATCCACAGCACTCCGCGGCGGTCGTAGTAGATCGCAACCGCATCCCCGGTGGCTTTGTTGTGCCGCTCATGGTGTTCCACAACGTGGGTATGCACGCCCCGCGACGTGAGGTGAAAGACTCCATCAGAGGTAAGCACAAAGATGCCGCCGTGCCCATCTTCGGCAAACGGCGTAGTGATGTCGCCCGAGACCGGGCCGAGTTTGGCCAACAGCTGGACAGTTTGCGTCCCGCCGTGGACAGTGATTCGCTCTATTCCATTGTCGGTAGCCGCCCAGATGGTGCCCGTCGAGTCTTCGAATAGACCGCGAATACGCTCCTGGTAGAGCCCCGCCTGTTCGCTGACGTTGATGGCGGCGCCCGCGGTCTGACGGATAATTCCCCGATCGTCGGTACCGATCCATAGGTCGCCGCGGCGACTTACCAGCAATGAATTCACGGCCTCGCTGGCCGCCCGATCGGTCGCATCTACATGGATGGGGCTAAAGTGCAGGCCATCAAACGACGCCACTCCGCCGTAGGTCGCGATTAACAAACGGCCGCCGGGCACCTGGGTAATGGCGCGCAACTCGCTCTGCGGTAAGCCGTCCTCTACCTGCCACTCCTGCTTTTGGTATTCGGAGAGCGAAACGGTGGCCGACACTGCAGACAGACAGGGGCTCAGGACCAGCAGAAGAAGCAGCATCTGCCGGAACAGCCGGTGTCGGTCCTCATCAGACATATCCAGGTGAATATTAATGACTCTACCCGATCACAGGCTGGACGCCATTTGCAAACATATTTTTTGCTGCTAGCGATGGCCGCCCCCGCCACCCGCGGAGCCTCCGCCGCCTGAACCGCCACCGGAGCTTCCACCGCCTCCGTCTCCCGCTATAACGCACGACCAATGCTCCATAGGCCTCTTTATCCCCGGCAAGAACTGCCTGAATCGCGGACTGGTCGTCCCTATCCATGCGCAACATTAGACCGCAGTCTGCGGAGTGCGGTTAGGAGAGATTTTTGTGGCTAAAAGAAACTTTGAACAGGTCAAAGCGGGAGGCCAGTGCGAGGATCGGCCGTTCGCTGCCGATGGGCGGCCAACTGCCCAGTGGGCATGCCAAATCGCCTTCTTTTCGGGCTTTTGGGGACGGCCCTCGGATTCCTTGACAAACCAGGCTATTCGCTGTTTTCATCGTTCGCGGGAACCCTATAGCAATCTAAACAACCGTTTGTCTCAAGCGTTAGCGTTGTCGAAAGAGGAGGTTTCATGAATCCGAGAGTGGTCTTGTCCCTGTTGTGTGTGCTCCTATCCTGGCCGGCAATATCTGCGAAAGCGCAAGAGCCGGGGGAGGTTAGGCTGTGGCTGACGACTCCGGATCGATCTCAATTGCTGACCCTCCAGAAAGCTCCTCTACGCTTCTCTGGATCTACCGATACCGCACCGACGATCGACGTGAACGATGACCAGGAGTATCAAACCATCGACGGTTTCGGTTTCGCCCTGACCGGCGGGAGTGCGGAACTTCTCATGCGCATGGACCCTGCGCAGAGGGGGGCATTGCTCAAGGAACTCTTCGCCACTTCCGGGGAGGGCATCCGGGTCAGCTACCTGAGACTGACCATCGCATCCTCGGACATGAATGCCCGGGTATATTCCTACGATGACTTGCCGGCGGGTGAAACAGATGTAGATTTGGCCAAGTTTAGCCTTGGCCCTGATGAGAAGGACGTGGTCCCCATCATTAAAGAGATTCTGGCCATCAACCCCCGTATCCAGATACTCGGCTCGCCCTGGTCTGCTCCGCCATGGATGAAAACGAATGGCAAGCCCAAGGGAGGGAATCTGAAACCCGAGTTTTATGGGGCGTATGCGAAGTACTTTGTGAAATACATCGAAGCAATGAAGGCCGAAGGCGTCACCATCAACGCGATCACGGTTCAGAACGAACCCCTGAACCCGAAAAATACGCCCAGCATGGTGATGTTCGCCACAGAAGAGGGTACATTTATCGCGAAGTATCTAGGGCCTGCCTTTCAGAAGGCCGGAATCACGACCAAGATACTCCTCTACGACCATAATGCGGACGTTCCCTCATATCCTCTATCGATCCTGGCAGATCCCGACGCATGCAAGTATGTCGATGGCACCGCCTTTCACTTGTACGGCGGCGACATCTCCACGTTGACCAAGGTGCATGATGAATACCCGAACAAGAACTTGTACCTCACCGAGCAGGCGGTGACAGGGCCTACGAGCGAACCGCTCGGGATCGCTGCGGCCGTCACTTGGGTCATCGTTGGCCCGACCCGGAATTGGAGCCGAAACGCGCTCCTGTGGAATCTTGCCGCCGACCCAAATAACGGACCGCATACCAACGACGGCGGATGCACCGGATGCCAGGGTGCGGTCACGCTCGACGGCAACAAAGTAGAACGCAACATTGCCTATTACACGGTTGCCCACGTCTCCAAGTTTGTGCCTCCCGGTTCTGTCCGGATTGGGTCAACCGAGATGGAACAATTGGCAGATGTCGCCTTTCGTACTACTGATGGAAAAATCGTCCTGGTCCTGTCGAGCACCAGCAATTTTCCCAAGACCGTGAACGTCCGGTATCACGGCAGAGTATTTACCACGACAGTGCCTGCAGAATCCGTAGGAACTTATGTCTGGTGAGCACACGGCCGGAAGACGGGCCTGTAGGTTCATCAGGCAAACAAGGGCTGGTAATTGCCGAACCGCCGTCGCGCTGATTCGATTGGGAGCCGCTTTAGCCCTGTTCGCCTATGTTTCCTTCCCGGCTGTAGCGGCTCGCACGGTAAGTCCGGATTTCGGTCCTAATGTTCTGGTCTTTAATCCATCCATGCCGGCGGCGGCCATCCAAAAGGCGATCGACGGAGTTTACGCCGTACAGCAGCACAACGAATTTGGACCTCAACGCAATGCGCTTTTGTTTCTACCGGGCAGCTACCATGTGGACGTTCCGGTGGGGTACTACACGGAGGTGATGGGGCTGGGCGCTTCGCCCGACGACACGCGCATCGCCGGAAACGTGCACGTCGATGCCAGCCTGCCGAATAACAATGCCACCACTACCTTCTGGAGAGCAGCGGAAGGATTTTCGGTCGCGCCAGCGGGCGGAACCATGCAGTGGGCGGTTTCACAGGCTGTTCCTTTGCGCCGCATGCACGTTGCAGGAAACCTCGTTCTCCATCAACATCGCGGCTGGGCGAGCGGGGGGTGGATGTCAGATGACCTGGTCGACGGGAATGTTGATTCCGGAACCCAGCAGCAATGGATCTCGAGGAACTGCGAGTGGAGTAGCTGGACGGGCTCAAACTGGAACATGGTCTTCGTCGGTGTGGTTCATCCGCCTGCGGGTAAGTGGCCGTCCCCGCCCTATACGGATGTCCCCGTAACTCCGATCGTCCGCGAGAAGCCATTTCTCCAAGTGGACAAGGCCGGAGATTTCAGCGTCCGCATTCCGTCACTGCGCACCGGCAGTACGGGGATCACCTGGAAGGGCGGCGAAACACCTGGCTACTCCATCCCGATCAGCCAGTTCTATATCGCGCGAGCCGGCGTCGACACCGCGGATAGCATCAATGCGCAGCTTGCGAATGGCAAGAATCTGCTCTTCACGCCCGGTATTTACGATCTCACTGCTCCCATCCGCATCACCCGCCCCAACACTGTAGTGCTGGGCTTCGGCTTCGCCACGCTGCGTCCCATCCGCGGCACTGCTGCGATGACGGCTGCGGATGTGGACGGCATCATCATTGCCGGTTTGCTCTTCGATGCGGGACCGATTCAATCGCCGGTGCTGCTCCAGGTGGGACCGGATGGAAGCAGCGCAAGCCATACGAAGAATCCGATTTCTCTTCACGATGTCTTTTTCCGGGTAGGCGGCGCCGCGGTTGGCCGCACACTGGTCAACTTGAAGATCAACAGCAATGACACGATCGTTGACCATACCTGGATATGGCGTGCAGATCATGGTTCCGGCGTAGGCTGGAACCTAAACACCAGCGCGAACGGAATCGTGGTCAATGGTAATGGCGTGACGATCTACGGTCTGTTGGTCGAACATCATCAACAGTTCCAGGTCCTTTGGAACGGCAACGCCGGTCGCACGTACTTCTATCAATCCGAGATTCCTTATGACCCACCGGATCAGGCGAGCTTTTCGAGCGCACCAGGCGTAAACGGCTGGGCATCCTACAAGGTCGCCGGCTCTGTGACCACCCATGAAGCCTGGGGCCTTGGAATCTACAGTGTCTTTCAGCAGCCCGGCGTGGTGCTGACCCGGGCCATCGAGACCCCGAGTAACCCGAATGTCAGGTTCCACGACATGATCACTGTCTGCCTCGGCGACCACGGCGAAATATCCAATGTCATCAACGACAGGGGTGGGGCAACGGCGATTCACCCGCGCGTCGATCGCAAGGTCACCGTTTATCCAGAATCGACCACGTGCCGGTCGTTAAGGTTACCAGCGACTCGGAAGACAAGCTGTGCTTTGGAGGCGGAGAGGCATAGGATTGAAACCGGGGGAAATTCCGATGCTATACAAAAAGATCAATGTCGAATTGGTGGTGGTCGCCGATGAAGCCGAGGCAGTGGTCGCGGAGTTAAACAGCGCGCTCGATCGGCTGGAAGAGAAGCACACACTTTTCGGTGGTGGAATCGAGACCGTCGCTTTCAAGCATCGGGGAACACGGAAGAGATCAGCGCTCGCACACACCCTGGCCGCAGGGGAGACGGTCGTGGATGCTGTCAGGACAGCACGCGAGAGCGTAGCTGTTGCCTTCCGCGCAGTCATCTGATCAGGCCGTTCTGGCGAAGGCCAGAGTAAGCGGGCTTGCTTGGTTGATGGCTCCCGAGTGGGGAGCTGTTGACCCTGCACTCCTGGTTTGATGGCGGAGGGAGAGGGATTCGAACCCCCGTTACCCTTTCGGGTAAAGCGGTTTTCAAGACCGCCTGTTTCAACCGCTCACACATCCCTCCGCGTGAGTGTTGTCAATAGCTTACCAGCTTCGACGGCATCGCCAAACAGACGGTCTTGTTGTTCACCCATACACCTACTCAACGGCGCGGGGTTTTCGCGACGGGAAGCGCGAACGCAACATAAGCGCCTGGGATGGGAGCTTGGGATGCCGGACGCCCAGGAACACTGTGGGTGTAGGTCGTGGCTTGTGCGGCGGCGCAGAAGACGACATACTCCCGCCCCTGCACCTCATACACCGCAGGCATCCCCTCGAGCGCGGCATCCACCTGCGCCTCCCAGAGCACCTCGCCGGTGTCGGAGTCAATCGCACGCACCTTGCGATCCCGCGTACCCGTAAAGATCACACCTCCCGCTGTGACGACCGGGCTCACTTTGGGAAACTGGGAGCCAGTGCGGGTGAAGCCCTTGGCGGCCAGTTCTGGAACAACGCCCAGCGGAATCTTCCACCGAATGGTTCCTGTGTTCAGGTCATACGCTGTAAATGACGTCCAGGGAGGTGTAATGACTGGTAGCCCGCTGCTGGCGAACATAAATCCGAAGCTGCTCTTGTAGTGGGCACTTATGGGATCCAATGCGCCCGGCGTGACAGCCTCTACCTCGGAAGCAGACGCCGGCGCGAGTTCTGGATGCTTGAGATACGCCAACAGCGATGCGATCTCTGCGGCCGATAACTGGGAAAAAGCCGGCATCGGACCTTTCCCCTGTTGCACAACATGCTGAATCTGATCGTCAGATAGTCTGGACCCAACATCGACGAGCGACGGAATCGCCGGTGGTTTTCCCTCCCGATTCGTGCCGTGGCACAGGCTGCAGTTCGCTGCAAAGATCGACCTGCCTTGCTCTTCCGGCGAGCCGGCCTGAGAGATCTTACTCGGCAACTCCAGCTTCAACATTGCCGGGAGATCTTTGGAAACAACGTACACGTCGCCATTGGTTGGGTCGGCAGCGGCTCCGCCCCAGTTGGCGCCGCCGTTGTTTCCAGGCATCTCAACCGTGTTGCCCAGCCCGGGCGGAGTAAACAGACCCTCATTGTGAGCGCTCATCATCTCGCTCGTTAATTGTTGGCGTTCTCCAGGCTCCAGAAATGGACTCAGGTCCTTGACCGTAAAGGACTGGCGCGCAAACGGGGGCGGCTTGGAGGGAAAGGGTTGCGTTGGCCAAGTCTCCTCTCCCGGCATGTCGGACTTGAGAACGGGCCGTTCCTCAATTGGCCACAACGGTTCGCCGGTCTCACGATTGAAGACCCACAGAAAACCAACTTTGCCCGCCTGCGCCACCACATCGACCTTCTTGCCATTGTGTTGCACGGTGGTCAGCATCGGAGTCGAGTCGTTGTCGTAGTCCCAGATATCGTGGTGAACCATCTGGTAGTACCAGATCAGCTTGCCCGTCCGCGCATTCAACGCAAGCAGGCAATCGCCATACAAGTTCTTTCCTGGTCGATTGGCGCCGTAGAAGTTGTACTTAGGGCTCGCCGTCGGAACGTAGACAATGCCGCGCTTTACATCCAAGGCCATGCCGCTCCAGTCGTTGGCGCCTCCAACCGACTTCCACGCATCTTTCGGCCAAGTCTCATAACCAGGTTCGCCAGGATGGGGAACGGTATGAAAGCTCCACGCCAGGCGGCCGGTGCGTACGTCGTAGGCGCGAATGTCACCCGGGCCAGAGTCGTATTCCTCGTTCGTGGCGGAGCCCAGAATGAGTAAGTCTTCAAAAATGCGGCCGGGATTGTAGGACTGCACCAGTGTCAGGCGCTTTGGATCACGTCCAAGTCCGGCGCGCAGGTCAACTATGCCATTGGTGCCGAACGTCGGAATGGAACGGCCGGTACGAGCATCGAGTTCTTGAAGTTCATTCCGAATCGAAAACAGCAGTCGCTGATCCGTACCGTCCACACTCTCCCAATAGTCAATTCCGCGATTGGTGATGAGTGTGGTGCCCGGATCCGTCGGGTGCGTCCAGATTTCCTTGCCGGTCGCGGCATCCAGCGCCACGATCGAGTTGTTCCTGGCAAGAACATACATCGTTCCGTCGATGACGAGCGGGTTGAACGCATACTTCCTGTCATCTCCTGTCCGGTAGGTCCATGCTACTTGCAGCTCTTTGACGTTGGAACGGTTGATCTGGCGCAGCGCGGAATACTGCGTGCCATCCGAGGAGCCCCCATAGCTGCGCCATGTAGTGTGGCCCTCCGCGACGCCGGCCTTCCTCGCATGATCCTGTGCCGATGCACGCGAAGGCAGGCCCGGAGACATGCAGCCCAACAGGATCAGAACCCAGCCATTTCGGAGAAGCGATTGCATGTCTCTGGTCATCGTTAGCTTAGTTCTGCGGCCGACTGGATAAGTCCGCGGATGTAACCATAGTCAAAAGCAAAGGACTGTAGGTCGGTGGTTCGATCGTGTGGTGTTTGCGGTACGTGATCGGGCATAAGCATGTATTTGTAGCCCACCTCTTTGTAGGTCTGAAGAGCCTTGACAAAATCGACGTCCCCTTCGTCGGGATAGGTTTCGACGAAGTCGTTGACATGACCGCGAATGTTTCGGAAGTGGACGTTGAAGATCTTATCGCGACTACCAAAGTAGCGAATCACGTCGAAAATCTCGGCGCCCGGATTCTGCAGCATCTCTGAGACGGTTCCCTGGCAGAAGTTGAGACCGTGATATGGGCTCTCCTGGATCTTGATGAATCGTTTGAGCCCATCGACCGTGCCCAACACCCGTTCCACTCCCTGGTAGCCCGGGGACGGAACGCTGGGATCGTCCGGGTGCAAAGCCATACGGATTTTGTATTGGGTTGCCACGGGAATGACGCGATCGAGGAAGTAGGTAATGCGCTCCCATGCGGTGTCTGCGCTCACCACTCCGGCCCGTGTCAAGGGTGTCTTTGGCTTGGCCTCCGCGAGCTTCCAGGTGCTGTAGGTCGAATCTCCGCGTCCGGGCGTGCGACCGATACGAAGATCGCCAACCAACTGCAGATTGTACTTAATGGCAGGAATACCCACAGTGGCGCAGTTCCTGATCAGCGTCTGCAGATCCTCAATGTCACGATCACGCTGCGGGCTCTGGCCCAGCATGATGGAGGCATGCTTATCCTCATCCACCGAAATAGAGGCCAGAAAGGGCGGGGTGGTCATGTCTACCTGGATGCCGTTGGCCGACGCCAGGTCCTGCATGCGGTGCAGCTCTTCCACAGTAGCGTAGAGCCGGCCATCCGCAATCTCCGGGTAGCCGCAGATATTGCGAACGCTGTAGCGGGCAAGGTACTTCAGGTGTGCATCATTCGTCGGAGCAGACTGGCAACCGAGCTTCATCAGCACCGGCTTCTTCGTGTGACTCGTAGGGTTGGGCGCGGCAAAGGAGGTTCGACGGTTGAGTAACCAAGCCGCCGCGGCGGCGGAAGTAGACAGAAAGTGGCGGCGGTTAGAACGAATCATGCAAATCTCCTTTGAGTGCTATTTTTTTTCTGGCCCGAATCTCACCGATGATATGAGTGCACCAATTCCATCTCGCTGCCTGCCAACAGAAACGCTCCCACACCCTTGGCATCGTTGGCAACTACCGGAGCATGCAGATAGTAGCGGATGCTGCCGTCATCTGCGGGCGTAGCGCCGAGCGCGACGTGCGTGACCGTGCCGATGATCTCCGTCTGTCCCGACACGGTGGTGCGCACAAAGCGCACCTGGATGGCCTTCCATGCATCCCCTGCCGCCTTACCATATTGCGCGGGAAGAAATCCCAACCGGGAGCCCTTGGCGAAAGCGTAAGTGAACATCAGCACCGAGGAAGACTCTATATAGTTTCCCTTTACTCCTGGCTGGTCGAGAATCTGATACCACAAGCTGCTTGGTACATCCTGGGCCTTGAGGACCGCTGCACACGCGCGGCGAAACATACCAAGCAGTATTGCGTGGTGCGGGTCATGCTCTGGTATGTACGGCAAGGTGTCGACCAGCGCCATCAGATACCAGCCCATAGCGCGAGCCCAGAGACTGGCTGACACACCCGTAGTCTTATTGGCTCCCGGCGTCCTGCGCGATTCATCCCAGCCGTGATACATTAGCCCGGTTTTTGCATCGCGGGTGTGCTGTTCGAGCAGCGTGAACTGTTTCACAATGTCGTCCAGATCCTGTGGTTCATGGAACGTGGCCGCGTACTCCGCGTAGAAAGGCGCCAGCATGAACTGGTCGTCGAGTACCATCAGTTCGCCTGTGGCCTTGGAATGCGAAAGACCACCGGAGGCGGTGCGCGGCTGATGGGCAATTTGCTGGCGAAGGGTCTCGGCGGCGCGACGGTACTTTTCCTGGTGAGTGGTCTCGTAGAGCAACAGCAGTTCACGCCCCAGGAGGATATTGTTTAGCGCATAAGCCTGCGGATCATAGGTGGCAATCGTACCGTCCGGCTGCACAAACTGGTCGACGGCGTGTTGCAAGTAGACAAAATATTTTGGGTCACGGGTCGCGCTCCAGACCGCCTTGACCCCGGCGAGCAGGATACCCAGCTCAAAACCCCAAACCGTGGGAGTAGCGTTGCTGCCGATGTGGCCGTCAGGCCAGCGCTCCATGGCATCATTGGCCACACGAATGGTGACCTGTGTCTCCGCCTGCAGCAGCGAGGTCGTGGCCACCGCGCAGACGGTCGCATACGCCAGGTAGCGAACAATTGCGGCGGCAAAGCAACGGGCCAATGGCGAACCTCTTAGACGAAGGTCGTGGAACGAGCGTTGAAATATAGACCGTGCACTGCATGCCCATTGGCTGCAAGCGCAGACTCGATGGCAACGCCAACGCTGAGAACCTTCTCATCCTGCATGGCCAATCCTGCAATCATCAATCCCACTGGAGCCTCGCCCGGCCTATGGCATGGGATGGAAAGAGCGCAGCCATCCAGGAAGTTGATGACGCTGGGATTGCGCAGCATGGCCGCGTTCGCCTCGAAGTAGGCGGCATCCGTGGCCTGCAGATCTGCGATGCGCGGGGCGATGCGAGGGACCGTGGGCAGCAGAATTGCGTCGTATCCGGCGAAGGCGCGGCTTGCTTCGGCAACAATCTGGCGCCGCGCCTGCAGCAGGTCAATGTAGTCTGCTGCGCTCATCTCTTTCCCGCGTAAAATGCGTGAGGCGACACGCGGGTCGTAGCGCGATGCGTCTTTCTCCAGGAGGGAGCGATGCCAGGCATAGGCCTCCGCGGCAGCGAAGCCTCCTTTTTGGTTTGCGATGGGAATCTCTTTCAGCGACGGGAAGGTCACATCTTTCACCTGCGCTCCACACCGTGATGCGAGTTCCACTGCGGCAGAAAATGCCACACTGACTGACGGATCGATCCCCTCCATCACATAGCCTTGCAAGACCCCGAGACGCAGCCCTTTCAAATCAATGGGAGGCAGCGGCGACAAAGCGGCGCCGGCCAGAACTGCATCGATGCGGGCGCAGCATGCAACCGTGGGCGCGATGGAACCGATCGAATCAAGGGTGAACGAAAGGGGCAATGCGCCCTCGAGCGGAACCCGCCTCGCCGTCGGCTTGAAGCCGGTGAGGCCGCAGAGAGCAGCGGGAATGCGCACCGACCCGCCGGTATCTGAACCGAGCGCTGCATGCGCCATGCCGTCAGTAACCGATACCGCCGCACCCGAGGAAGAGCCGCCCGGAATCCGTTGACTGCCACGATCGTACGGGTTGCACGGCGTACCATAATGCGGATTCAGCCCCAGACCGGAGTAAGCAAACTCGGTCATGTTTGTCTTGCCCAGCAAGATAGCGCCTGTTGCACGCAACCTTGCGACCACCAACGAATCTGCATTGGCAGGCGTAGCATCGGCAAGCACAACGGAACCAGCCGTTGTACGCTCACCGGCAACGTCAAACAGATCTTTGATGGAAACCGGCAAACCGCCAAGCGGCCCCGCTGCACGATGGAGGTCGAATTGACCCGCAGCCGCCCGCGCGGAATCGGAGAAGGTGCGGATGAAGGTTCGGCTCCCTTCCCCCGAGGCATCCTCGATAGCGTGCAGGCACGCGTTTACGAGATCGCTGCTGCGAAGCTCTCCCGCGGCAAGACCTTTCAACGTGTGCTCGATGGGAATTAGCTTCTTCACTCGGAATGCGCCGCCGGTTCGTCGTAGATATGAATCTCCAGAAGCAGGCACCCATGCTCAGATTTAAACGGACCATGAAAGGTGCCCGGAGGCCGGCATGCGTAGGTATTCGGCGGAAAGCTGACGCCACCGTTACCATTTTCGTCATTGCCGACGATCAGGTCGCCCGAGACCAGGTAAACCTCTTCCCAATAGTCGTGGACGAAGGGCGCGGTGGTGTAAACACCGGGAGCAAAGCGGAGATGCCGGGTGCGAAAGCCGCGCTTGTTTTTTTCATCCAGGGAGCCTGCCAGTATCTGTTGCTCGATCCCCTTCGGATATCCCGGTGGTGTCTCCCAGCCCGCGCTCAGGTCGACGGTATAGAACTCTTTGTGTTCCTTTTGAATCATTATCTGTAGCCTCTTCTGACTCAGTCGTTATAGGGGAGCTCTCGGACACTGTAGCGATGACGTAGCGTACGGTGAAGTATCGGATCTTCGAGTTCCATTTGAAACTCAGCCGCGGGGCCGATCGGCTCCAGTAGCGGCATCGTACCGCAGAACATTGCCGTACCGGCGGGAAGTTGGCTGCCACCCGAGTAGCGGGCGATGAGATCCTCCGGCGCCAGCATGCGCGCCACATTGCCTTCCTGATAAAGCATTCGCTGGTTATCCCGTGTAATCCAGGAACGAAGCAGAAGACTATCCCAATGATCCTTCAACTCCGCAAAGGCCCACAACTCACGGGAGACTGGCTTAGGGCACATTTGCTTAGACACCGTAACGCCATACGCCTCCACTTTCCGGTCGGTGTGGTCTGACCCTACCCCCACATACAACCCCTGAGGAAGAGAAACGAGCACGAACTCTACTTCGCCGCTGCCATCGCCACCGGTAACATCCAAGGTTGCTTGTGTCGTTAGAAGGTTGGCTCCCACACGATAAAAGCAGGGAACGCTTCGCGGCCGCGCTACTCCTATGGCCTGAAGTTCCGCGATGTGGTGTTCGACCGTGGCGCTATCGCGACCGGTCCATCCGGCGATGACCAGATCGTCAATCGCCGCCATCGCCGGCTCGCCATGAAGAAGAAATTCGATTGCAGACATGCGTTTTTCAGCTCCATCCATTGGGGGCAAAGTCAGAAAGCGAGCCGTCAGGCGCGGGCGTTTTTTCAAAGGGGCTGCGCGCATACGTGCCGTAGCGTCCGCGATAAAAAAGGAGCGGATCGGCGCCCTGGCCCAGATGCATTTGTGTCACCTGGCCGAAAAAAGTACGATGATCGCCGCCGTCTATTTCCGCATACCGCGAGCATTCGAGTTGCGCCAGCACATCTGCAAACAGGGCGCATCCGTTGTCGCCTTCAGAGTAGGTGCATGTATCCCAGCAGGCGCTTGAGGGCCGGGCAAAAGCGTTCGAGAGAGACTCTTGCTGGTGAGCGAGAATGTTCACCGCGAAACACTGCGCCTGCTGAAAGTGGGCGAGGATATTGGCCGTTTTCCCGAGCGAAAAGAGGACCAGCGGTGGATTGAGTGACAAGGACGCGAAGGAGTTCACAGTAACCGCTACGTGCTCTCCCTTACCGGTGCGGGTGCTGATGATGGCGACACCGGTCGCGTAACATCCCAGTACATCCCGCAACGCGCGCCCGGCCTCCGGTGTCATACAGCGCCTCCAGCCTCGGAACCGGGCAGACCATAGGTGGACATGAATTGATCGACCATGCCGGTTGCCCGCTCCCAATCACAGGTGCGAAAGGCGTGACCCCGCGTAACCATCTGCGCGCCGGCATAGAACATCTCATACTGCAGATGACGCGAACCGAACTCTGAACCCACGGCATCCCAGGCCAGCTTAAAGAATTTCACCCGGCCGAGCGAATCTGTCGCCCCCGAATGCTGAGTCTTTCCTATCAACCCGGCGATCTCCGGATTGGCAAAGTCGTTCGCCGAAGATGGAAGCATGATCATGCCTCCACCGGCCAGCTCACGGATCTGGTTGGTGAACTTGGGGTACAACTGCTGCGTGAGCACCATCGCGGAGTACAGGCGGCGACTGTTGGGCACAAAGTATTTGCCGTAGTGCGAGCCGCTGATCTCCATGGATTCGACCAACCCCTCGACCATGGAAGCCTCTGCCGCCATCTGGCCAAGGATCTCGCGCACCGCGGGGATGCCAATGATTCCGTTAATTTCGGCGATCTTGCTTGCCAGGCCGAGCAGAAAGCGTATTTTCACCATCAGTCGAATCTGGCACTGATAGTTCTGGTAAACGTGGGTGGGCGCGACGTGCCACTGTGCCGACGCCATGCGCACATCGTTATGAACAAACACCCGGCTCCAGGGAACTTTGACGGAGTCGAAATACAGCACGCTGTCGTTCTCGTCATAGGCCGAAGAGAGCGGGTTGTCGAATGTGGACGCGGCCGCAGCCTCATAGGACTTTCTGGAAAGCAGCTTGAGTCCTTTGGCATTCAGCGGAACCATTGCCGTGAAGCTGTACTTCTCCTCGCCTGGCTTCAACGGCTGAATGGATGCCACCATCACTTCGTTGGCCATAGGGCAGCCGGTGGCAAGCATTTTTGCGCCCAGCAAGGTGATGCCCTCACTATCCTCATCGACAACACCCGTGGCGACGAAATCCTCCGCCTGGCTTCCTAGGTCCTTGCTGCGATTGGCTTGAGGACTGATGATGGCGTAGGTCAGGAACAGGTCGTTGTCGCGGGCGTATTCAAAGTAGCCTGAGAGCGCATCGCCATGTCTCTTGCCATGCTCGTGAAAAATATCGAGCCCCATGTACATGCCAGACAGCGCCGACGCCACGTGGTCGGGCGATCGGCCAAGAAATCCGCAAGAGAGCGTGGCCCACGCCTCAAGCGCAGCACGCCGTTCCCGCAGCTCCTCGAAACTAGTGGGAAGCTGCCACATGCGATTGACACATTTCCCCGTAGCCGGAGAGCGGAAAGTCATTTTCCTTATGTTCTCGGCGGACGATTGATAGTCGTACATCGCCGCCGCAGACCGAATGCTGGAGCGAAAGGCGGGATGACATACGTGGTCCTCGACCAGATGGCCGTCAATAAAGATTTGACGGCCATCCCTGAGGCTGGAGATGTGATCATTTCCATTTTTAGACATAGGGACCGAGCGCGTAAAGACTCTTTCTCTTTACGATGTGGCTGTAGGATAGGGACGCAAAAGAAAGTAGTCAAGTAGCTTAATTAAGTTTATTATCTACCGAACCATGGCCAGGCTCGTGTTGCCACCAACGAAAAGCCGAGGGAAATCCCCGAGACGAAGTGCCTTCTCCGGAAAGCTTAAGAAGGCGACGCGCGCTGAAACGGCGAAGACCTCTCCGTTTCATCTAGCGCTTTCTGCGTCCCTGGTGGATCTTCTGGACGAGGGCGGCCAGACGGATCACCGATTTCGTCAGCTGCTTTATGACTTCTCCACATTAGGGGCTTCCCTGGAAGTAGCCCGGTCTTATCTGGCCTCTCAACTGGGGATCTCTCCTCCCCAGTACAACATCGCAATGATTCTGGCGAACCACCAGAATACCGGCGGGATTAGCGTCAGCGATGTTGCCAAGCGACTGCATGTAAGCACGGCGTTCATCACCCTGGAAGCAGGGAGTCTTGAGCAGGCCGGACTGATTGAAAAGCGGCCGAACCCGAAGGACCGGCGCGGTGTGTTTCTGCGCCTAACGCGTCGCGGAGAAACCCTGGTAGCGAGTATTGGCCCCGAACGACAGAGAGTGAATGATCACCTGTTTGGCAGCCTGTCCGCCAAGGAATTCCGGCGGCTCTGCGATACGCTCTCCTCGCTTCTTGATGACTTTGCTTATACGGTCCGGCTGCTCAAGAGCGCGCGCAAGGAGGGGTCAAACATCGAATGTTTCATCCGACCAGCATTGCCATCATCGCCCGAAATCGTCGTCTGAGAAACAACATCTGTTTCCTGGCGGCTGCCTCCCTCGCGCTGCTGCTCCTCGTCAGGCTACTCAGCTCGCATGGAGTCGCGCAACGCCCGCCGCTTGAGGAAGCGGACATTCTGATCAAGGGTGGCCACGTTATCGATGGCACAGGCGGCCCGTGGATGCGCGCCGATGTCGCCCTCAAGGGCGACAGGATCGTTTACGTCGGACGCGCCCCGGTAAAAGCCAGACGCATCATCGATGCCACCGGGAAAGTGGTGACCCCGGGCTTCTTCGACATGCATGCCCATTCCGAATTCGGTCTTTCGCTGGACGGGCGCGCATTCAGCAAGGTCACGCAGGGCGTAACCACCGAGGTCCTGGGCGAACACCTCTCGGCGGGCCCGGTGCTCGGACCCGCCGTGGACGACCCTATGATGATCACGCCGCCCGTTCACCGAACCTGGACAACGCTGGGCGGCTTCTTTTCCTTTCTGGAGAAGAAAGGCGTAGGACTGAACGTTGTCTCCTATGTCGGGGCGGGACAAGTACGCGCCTCCGTCATGGGCTATGAGAACCGCACGCCCACGACTGCCGAAATGGAGCAAATGAAGGAGCTCATTGCCCAGGCGATGAAAGAAGGCGCCTTCGGGCTCTCCGCGGGCCTGGTCTATGTGCCGAACTCTTTCGATACGACCGAGCAGATGATCGAACTCGCCAAAGTTGCGGCGAGCTATGGCGGTATCTATTCGGTCCACATGCGCACTGGCGATGACGCAGGATTGCTGGAAACCTTCCAGATTGCCAAAGGCGCGAATATTCCGGTCGAGATCTTCCATATCGGGGGAACGATCGCCCACAATCCGAACTTCGTACATCTCATCGAGCAGGCACGAAGCGAAGGCATCGATGTCACTGCCAACGCCTATCCTTACACCGTAGGTTGGACTTACGTGCGCCAGCTCATACCAGTCTGGGCGCAGGCCGGCAATGCCGCCGCCATCACCGCGCGCCTGAAAGACCCCGAGGTTCGCGCACGCGTGATCAAGGAACTACAGGCGCAGCCGAAGCGCTACGGAGCCTGGACCATCAGCTCGGCCAATCCTGAATTTGATGGGTATACGCTGCAGCAGATCGCCGACCGTCTGCATGTCTCTGTAGAGGAAGCGATGGTCGACTTCCTGATCCAGCAGAAAGCCGAAGGCTTCCAGATTGGCCCACCCGATCCGAGCATGGAGGCGGGTGTCGCCGCCGCATTCAAGAATCCGTGGGTGGATATCGGGTCTGATGGCATCGCGCTTCCGGCCGGCGTTCATACCGCCTTCGGCAAACCGCATCCCCGTTCCTTCGGTACCCATACACGTGTGCTTTCCTTCTACGTTCGCGATCTGCATATCCTTACCCTGGAAGAAGCGGTCCGCAAGATGACCTCCCAGCCGGCGAACCGGTTGGGCGTCAGCGACCGCGGCATCCTGCGTCAGGGGATGAAGGCGGATGTCGTCATCTTCGATCCCACCACCGTGCACGACACCTCTACGTATGCGAAACCCGACCAATATTCCAAGGGCATAGAGTGGGTGTTCGTCAACGGAACCGCGGTCATTTCAAATGGATCGCCGACCGGAGCGCTTCCCGGCCGCGTTCTGCGGGGACCGGGTTATCAGGAAGGCACACCCTGATGGTCCCGATGAGCGAAGCCGAGGGATCTGCAGTGCGCCTTGACGCCAAACAAAGGCCATTTTTGCTTCGCCACTGCACGCCGGGTAAGTTGTTTAGGGCGAACAAAACGCTTGGTTAAGACTTGCGAACTCACTGGTAGGGCCTTGGTTTGGCGTCAAGGCGCACTGCAGATCCCTCGACTTCGCTCGGAGGTTGTGACTTTTTTTGATTTTTCTTAGTTTGGTGGCCGGAAAGCCCTGCAGAGCATTCGTTGGTTAAGCATCCTCGGGGTCCTTCGACTCCGCGCCGTAAGTCCCCTGTTAGGCGATAGGTCTGCGAGGCGCTTCGCTCAGGATGACGATTCTGTGGGAGAACTAACGGAGGAGACCTTTGTGAGGGAGCCGGGGCACACAGCAGGTCCCTCCGCTACGCTCGCGATGACAAAGGGGAGGGTGGTGGCTTTTATTGGGAGCCGTCAGATTGGATGGACAGAAAGAAACAGCAGGTCCCTCCGCTACGCTTCGCTCCGGTCAGGGATGACAATTTTGTCTTAATAAAGTCACAGCCTCTCGGGATGACAAAGTGAGGGTTTGCGCTTCCATGCAATGTTTTCGCTGATGGATGGGTAGAACCACCGCAAAAAACTAATTTGGACAAGACTGAATCGGAATTACTCCTGCAAATCGCATTAGGGACTTTTATAGGGACTGCTCCGCCAGCTTGGCACATCTGCATAGATCTGACTACAAGAGCGCAACTGATTGAAAAGGATTGAGTTGCATTTGGCCGCCGGCTCTCTGGGCCTAGAGCTCATGGGTTCTCCCACGCGCACGCACTCATGGGGCTTTGGCGTGGCCAGCGCTAAACCCCGATTTCCTGTACGTTGCACAGGACGCGACCGCGTATGCGACTCCTTCCCCCGCATAAATGCGGGGGCTCCCACCATGATCCATCGGGCCATTTACCATAAAGCCAGATGACAGCCGCCCGCTCAGCCAGCCGCCGGTCCTTCGAACGCACGCTCGCCAGCGCCAAGCGAACCATGGTGCTGAGCGAGATCGTCAGCCTGGCCATCGACAGCTTTCGCGCCAATAAAGTGCGCGTCATGCTGACCTCTCTGGGCATGGTCATCGGGTCGGCCTCACTCATTCTGGTCTTTACGATTGGCTTGACCGGCAAACAGTACATTCTCCGTTTGATCCAGGCCATCGGGACCAACATGGTGGAGATCGAATATTCCGGCGGCGGACCGGGATCGAACGCGCAACACAATTTCCGCAACGACTACCTCAAACGCGACGATGAGACAGCCGTCCTAGAGCAAGTTCCTTCCGTGGCCTACTCCTCGCCTATGCTGCAGATGCATGACCGCATCAGCTTCGGCAGTGGCGTGGTGAAAGATATTCTTGTGCTGGGCGTGGCACCGCAATACCGGCAGGTACGCAACCTGATCATCATTGCCGGGCGTTTCTTCGACGAGGAGGACGATGCCAGCCATGCCCAGGTCGCGGTGATAACCGAGGCCTTTGCTCGGCAAAAGTTCGGCACCATCGCAGCCGTGAATCGTACCTTTGAGATCAAGGGCATCCCGTTTACTGTGATCGGTACTTTCAAAGAGGCAGTGGATACATTTGGCGAAACCGAGGTCGCCGATCAAACCATCCTGATCCCATACTCGGTCGCGCGCTACTTTACCGGCACCGATGACATAAAGATGCTTCTCTTTTCCATCCGCGACACCGGCGATGTGGAGCTGGCCACCAAACAGATCCTGAGTGTGATCCAGTCCCGCCACCAGCGCACTTCGGTTTATACGACACAGACGCTGACCGAATTGCTGAGTACGGCTGCCTCGATCGCAAATGCCCTGACCCTGGTCCTGTTGCTGGTATCGTCGGTCACGCTCGCCGTAGGGGGCATCGGCATCATGAACATCATGCTGGCGAATGTGCGGTCACGGATCCGGGAGATCGGCATTCGGAAGGCGCTGGGGGCAACCTATCGCGAAATCAAGCTGCAGTTCCTGATTGAGGCAGTTTTCATTTCGCTGAGCGGCGGCATTATCGGGACCATCCTCGGTCTGGCGGTTCCCTATTCCGTCCGCCTCTTTACCTCTTACCGCATCCCGATCTCAGGACTGTCCGCGATTATCTCGCTGGCGGCGGCGACTCTAGTGGGCGTCGTCTTCGGCACGCTTCCCGCTACGCGCGCGGCGCAGCTGGACCCGGTCGAATCCCTAAAATATGAGTAGTGGCAGAGCTCTCCGGCAACGGCTTCTGCTTCTGGCCGTGCTTTTGGGGGTATCCGCTCCGGCATCCTTCGCTTCCGTCCCGTTGCACACAGGCTGGAAGCTGCAGTCCGGCTGCGTGGCGAAGTCTTCAGGCGACCGCATCTCACTGGCGGATTACCGTACCAACGGCTGGATCGATGCGACCGTCCCGGGCACGGTTCTTGGCTCGCAGGTGGCAGCGGGAGTTTTCCGCGATCCATTCTTCGGGATGAACTTGCGCAAGATCCCCGGCATGGACTATCCGGTTGGGAAAATCTTTGGTTACCTGCCCATGAGCGACAAGAGCCCGTATCACTGCTCCTGGTGGTATCGCACTGAGTTCGCTTTGCCGGCGACGCCGGGAAGAACCACGTGGCTGCACTTCGATGGGATTAACTACCGCGCGAATATCTGGCTGAACGGAAAGCAGATCGCGGGTAGCGATCAGGTGGCGGGCGCGTTCCGGTCTTATGATTTCGATACTTCCGGGTACGTCGCCCGGGGCCAGAAGAACGTGTTGGCGGTCGAGGTCTTCGCTCAGACTGAGCACGACCTGGGCATCGACTTTCTGGACTGGAATCCGGCGCCCGCGGACAAGAGTCTTGGACTGTGGCGTGACGTTTCCCTGGATACGACCGGACCCGTGACCATAAGAAATCCTTCCGTGTCCACGCACTTCCTGCAGGATGATCTAACCGAGGCCGAGCTACGCGTGGTGGCAGATGTCGCCAATCATGCGGAGCATCCGGTCAAGGCTACGGTAACCGCCGCTATCGGATCGATGCGCATGCAACAGCAAGTCACGCTGGCGGCAAAGGAAGCCCGGGTCGTCTCTTTCGACGCAGACGGTTTTAAGCAGCTCCGGGTCAGGAATCCTGCGGTTTGGTGGCCCTTCCAGTATGGTGAGCCTCGTCTCGAGCGGTTGACGGTAACGGTCGATGTGAATGGCGCCGAGTCGGATGCCAGGAGCATGCGGTTTGGGATCCGGGAGGTGCAGGCGTCACTCAACGAGAAGGGTTTTCTGCAGTTTCGTATCAATCGCCGTAATATCCTCATTCGCGGCGGTGGGTGGGACCCGGATCTGTTCTATCGTGAGCCACGGGAGCGGCTGCGCCAGGAGCTGGCGTACGTGAAGCACATGAACTTGAACACCATCCGGTTGGAGGGCAAGCTGGGCAGCGAGGAGATGTTCGACCTGGCGGATGAGATGGGGATCCTCATCATGCCCGGCTGGCAATGCTGCGATTTCTGGCAGCACTGGGATAAGTGGACAGCAAGGGACCATGAGATCGCCAACGCTTCCCTCTACAGCCAGATCAGCCGGCTTCGCGGACATCCCAGTGTGTTTGTGTGGCTCAATGGCAGCGACGAAATCCCGGCAGCGCAAGTGGAGAAGGACTACCTTGCTGTGCTGAAGGAGCGCGACTGGCCGAACCCGATCATGAACAGCGCGGCCGATCGCACATCGAAGATCAGCGGGCCCAGCGGGGTGAAGATGAGCGGACCCTATGACTACGTTCCGGCGGAATACTGGTACCTGGATAAAGACCGGTTCGGGGGCGCCTTCGGCTTCAACACCGAGACTGGCCCGGGGGCTGCGGTGCCGGGCGTGGCAGGCATCCACCGCACGCTGCCGCGGACGAGCTGGTGGCCGATCGATGAGCAGTGGAATTATCACGCTGCGTCGGGCAAGTTTGCGCAGTATACCCACTTCGGCGATGCCATGGCGGCTACCTACGGACCGGCATCGAGCCTTGCCGACTACACCTTGAAAGCACAGCTCATGGCTTATGACGGTGAGCGGGCCATGTTTGAAGCCTATGGCGCCAACAAATATCGCTCGACCGGGGTGATTCAGTGGATGCTCAACAATGCGTGGCCCTCGTTTTACTGGCACCTGTACGACTACTACCTGGTTCCAGGAGGCGGGTACTTTGGCACACGGAAGGCTAATGAGCCGCTGCATGTCCAGTACCGCTTTGACGATCGCAAGATCGTGGTTGTGAACTCCACCCTTGCGGCTTACCAGGGCCTGCGCGTTCAGGCCGAGGTGCTCGATTTAGCCGGCAAGGAGCGTTTTGCGCAGGAGTCCTCTTTGAACGTAGCCGCTGATGGTGTTGCCATGGCCTTCGCTGTTCCTGCGCAAGGCGCTACCTCTTTCCTCAAGCTTGAACTTCACGACGCCCAGGGAAAGATGGTAAGCCAGAATTTCTACTGGATCCCGGCAAAGCTGGCACAGCTGGACTGGGCCAAGACCACCTACGTGAATACCCCTGCGCTCAGCTATGCCGACATGCGCGACCTCGCGAGTTTACCGCGAACCTCGGTCCAAGGGTCCACAAGAAGAGGTCACGGGGAAGTCGCCGTGGATCTGAAAAATGGCGGGAGCTCGGTTGCGTTTTTTCTGCACCTACGCGCGGTCAAGGCGGGCACAGATGAGGAGATCGCGCCGATTTTCTGGAGCGATAATTTCGTTTCTCTCCTGCCTGGGGACTCGAGGACATTGACGGTTACTGGTCTGCCCGACGCGAAGGAAGAGGTCGAGATTAAGCTTGATGGGTGGAATGTGGAAGCGCGCGCTTTGCGAATTGCTGCTATCCAGTAAACGGGAAAAGGCTGCCTAGAGCCACGCGCTGAAGAGACGCCCGGCGGTTCCGCGAACGGCGAGTTGGTCGGCACGTCCACTAAAATAGCGCGCGTTTATCTCTGGGGCTCCAAGGTCCTCAAGGCTGTGGAAGCGGGAGAACTCGGAAGCGATCTCGGCCGGCGTGAAGAAAAGCTGGAAGGGTTCGCCTGCTTTTTCAACCCTTGAGGCAAGCGAGTCGTGCGCGAGCCGCTCGAGCAAGGGGAGTACAGCGCGTGGTTGTCCATAGTCCAACGTCAGGCCGCTTCCGGGAGGCTGGGCGGCGATGAAGCTGACCGTTCCGCGGAAGGCTTGCAGAGTGAGGTATGGAACGACACCGAGCCAGGCGAAGAAGGCCGGCGCGCCGTGGTTGAAACCGGCGTCGCGCAGCTGTGATGAGAGCGACTGGCGCTCAAAATCGACTGGCGTGTAGGTGACGTTTTCTGGAATCGCGATGCCGTTGCGCTGCAGCAGCTCGCGCTTCCATTGTTGGGTAGCAGGGTGGTCGACCTCAAAGACGCGAAGTTGTGCATACGAGTTTCGGTAGGCAAAGGTATCGAGTCCGGCGCCAAGCAAAACGTATTGTTCAACTCCGCCCTCAACCGCCTTTTTCAGGTTGTCTTCGGCATAACGGCTGCGAGCAACGAGAAACGCGCGAAGCGCGATTGAGAACGGCCGGTCGTCCCGCAGCGGGGTTCGCCGCAGTTCCTCAGCGTAAGTCGCGCCGAGGAGCGCAACCGCGATCGGATCGTCAAACACCACGGGCGAGTCATGAATCTGGTGAGCCGCGCGACGCAAGGCTACGCGGAGCGCGGTTTTCGATGGGATGGCCTGCTCCATCGATTTACTGGGCCCCGCGCTGGATGATCTTGTAGTCTGACGGAATCTCGAAGATGGCGGGATCCGGTTCTCCGCGGTCAAGCTGAGTTACAGCCGTGGTTTGCTCTCCGGTGCGCGGATCTCTGTGGATGGCGAGCATGTTGAGGCGCAGGTATTGGCTGGGTAGTGTGCTGCCGACCAATGGGATTGAGCCTGCTTCCGGCGGCACGGAAGAGGGCGGACGGTTGAGCGTGCTTTGCGAAGCGACCCGGTTCCGGGGATCGATGAAGGTACTCATCCTGGTCTGCGGGTTGTAGATAAGGATGGAAAGGATCGGAGGCGTGACCGTTTCCGAGGCGGGAATGAGCGGACGCCGTTCGTTAAAAATGCGTCCGTGCCCATCTCGCGCAATTGCACTCAGGGTCGTGCGGTTTACGATCGTTCCGTCCTTTTGGATTTGACTGCTTTGTGTGTTCACCACGGCGAGCAACGGGACATTGGGAATCGGGGTTACGAAAACACCCCGTGTCTGTGCCGCGGCGACAGGAAACAGGACCGGGAGGGCGAGACGGGTAGCAACAGTGAGGGCACGATACAAGAGGGTCCACGCTCCGATTCAGCGATGATGTCTGGCTAGATTAAGGGTGTCCAAGGGGAGAAGCTAGTCCAAATTTCTTATCGCGTTGCCAGAATGCGTTCCCCCAAAAAAGAGCGAAAAAAAGCGTGATAAGCGTGATAAGTTACTTCGCGATTACCATGGGTTTGCCTTATTTCTCCTACCGCTGATTACGGAGCGGTCTTGCCGCATTTCCCGGGAAGTGTTGGGCGGGGGAAAAGTGTGCGCCATATGCGCCTTAAGGGTCACGTGAGAACCGAAAGTGATGGAAGTCCGGGAGTCTGGTCCAAGGATCGTCATCAAGACACTCCGTCTATGGAGAAGCTTCAGCGAGTATTTGGGTTGCTGCAGGTATAGATTCGATTTAGGGCGATTTCGATTAGCGCATAGGAAGTTTATTTTCGATCGGCAGATGCCCAGAGCTCATAGCTTTTCGACGTAGACGTAGTAGGCTCCCCGTTCATTCATCACGGCATCGTAAAATGCCGTCCTCAACTCTGCCGGGCCCGGGGGCAGATCAAATTCGAAGTGGACAAACTTTGCCTCCGGTGGGACGGGCTTGCTTAGATCTACATCGCGGATCATGATGTTTGCCTTGGTCGCTGCGATGGCGGCGCCGGGGGTTTTTTCCCGGTTCGGTTTCGGATTGGTATAAGGAGCGTTGATCGGCAGGTCGACCTCTCGGGGCCAACGGCGCAATTCGAAGCGATAACGTCCGGCCCGGCTCACATCGAGTGCCCAAAAGCCGTTGGCCAAAGGCGCCAAGCGAATCTGAGTCTGATTCCAGCTAGTCTCCGAACCGTCCCCGTGCCAGTCCATGCTATTTAGAAACGAAGGATTCTCCTGGTCGCTGCCAATCACGATGCGCACGTATCCATCGCCAGCGACGGAAACCCGTTTCCACCAGGATTCGTAGTCCGCCTTCAAGGCGGCAACGACGTCAGGATGTTGCCCGGCAAAGTTGATCTTTTGACCGGGATCTTTCTCGATATCGTAAAGCTCGACCTGGTTTGGATTCCCATAGAGGGAGGGGTTCACTAGACGCCAGCGCTGGGTCATCACCGCGGCATTTTTCCATTTGACGAGAAATTCCTCGCGCTGAGAATCGACGACGATGGTGCGGTCCTGCCAATGCGGAGCGCCGCCGTAAAGCAGAGGCCGCCAGGACTTGCCATCCACATCCTTGCCCTGATTCTTTAGCTGACATAGATCGACCAGCGTGGGCAGCAGGTCGATGTGCGAGGTTAGGGCTTCCACCTCCTGGCCATGGCCCAGACCTCCTTCGGGCCAATGGAGGAACAAGGGCTCACGATGGCCGCCGTCATAAGGAGAGCCCTTGGAACCACGCATGGAGGCATTGAAGACATTTTCGCCCTCTGCCGTGCCGTTGTCAGATGAGAAGAGAAAGATCGTATTTTCAGATAAACCGTTCTGCTCGAGGAAGGTTCGCAGACGGCCCACGTTTTCATCGATGTTGGCAATCATTCCATAGAAGCCGCTGGCGGAAAGGCCGGTGACACCCTCATAAGGAGCGCTGTCTTTCTCCAGGCTCCAATAGGGCACATGGGCCGCGGTGGTGGCCAGGTAACAGAAAAAGGGTTGATGGTCTGCCTGCGCGCCGCGGATGAAGTCCATGGCGAGATCGAAGAAGACATTGGTGCTGAAACCCTGGTATTTCTGGAACTTGCCGTTGTGCAGGTAGGTGTCGTCGGTGTCGTCGTTGCCGAAGTAGTCGGGTGTCTGCCAGAGGCCGCCTCCGCCGCAGACGACGGCATCGTCAAAACCGCGGTCATGGGGACGGTAGGGATAATTGTCCCCCAGGTGCCACTTACCAAAAATTCCAGTACGGTAGCCGGACGATTTGAAGCACTCGGCCAGGGTCACATTGTCTGAGGCTAGAATGCTTCGACCGTGAATGGTGTGCCATACCCCGGTCGCATTGCTGTAGCGGCCGGTCATCAAAGCGGCGCGTGTCGGGGAGCAGGTTGGGCTTACGTGAAACTCGCGAAACCTGGCGGATTCGTCGTGCAGCTTATCCAGGTTCGGGGTCTTGATCACGGGATTTCCATTGCAGGCAAAATCTCCGTAGCCCGCGTCGTCGACGAGCACAAAAACCACGTTGGGCTGTTTCTGGTCGCCCACACCTGCAGCAAGCGCCTTGCCAATGGAAGCGTTGGCAAGCTGGCCCGCGATCATGCCCAGCACGGTACGGCGTGAGACATCAGGACCAACCGTCATCGATCTTCTCCCTCGCTCCGTCATGGTCTAGAGCTCATGGCAAGGATGGATCGAAGCTTAGATCCAAACGTTGCTATGCTCAAGGCTATATTTAATTTTTCATTTGTTCCCAGCTCATAATGGAAAACGATTGCTGAAAGTTGAGGTCCTTTCATGCCCGTCGTCATTACTCTTGTTCACGGCACCTGGGGGCGACAATCGGAGTGGATAAAAGAAGGTTCGCGCTTGCGAGGAGCTTTCGAGGCCGCGCTTAAGGATCAGGTTTTTTTTCGCACGTTCATTTGGTCCGGCAGCAACTCGTTTGCCGCCCGCGAAACGGCAGGCGAAGATCTCAGGGGTTTTCTGAAGGAGGGATTTCAACTCTTCCCCAATGATGCTATGCACTCCATTATCGCGCATAGTCACGGCGGCAACGTCGTTCTAAAAGCCCTTGAGGACGGCTTCATACGGGCAAGAATCAGCACCGCCATCTGCCTCTCCACGCCGTTTCTCACCGTCGCTGCGCGCAACTTCGGTTCCTCCATGGGTTTTAATACGAATGTATTTCACTGGGGACTGGCGGGGACTGTAGCGCTTTACATCGATTTGAAGGTAACTCTTTTAAGAAGGTTCGCCGCATACGCGTTTCTTCCCAAGACTTCAGGTCTGGTCTACGCAAGTTTTCTACTGCTGTTTGCCGCGGAGACTCTCGTCGCCTGGACTGCGATTTATTTTCCGTCAAAGCTATGGCGTACTTATGCGCAAAGATTCACGAAAACGCAAGCGATCCGACCAGTCAGCGATCTTAACCTGCTGGTGATTCGGCCGCCAGCCGACGAAGCGTCAGGTGCGCTCACGGCAACGCAGTTTGTTGCATGGTTCGCGACTCGCTCCTGGCAGGTGGTCGCACTGGTGCAAACCCGGCTACGCTCGGCATTGAAGGAGTGGGCGGCCTGGACCGAAAGGCACAAGTTTTGGAGCTATCTGCTTGCCTTAAGCATAACGGGCCTTTCATTCTGGCTGACCCGAGAAAATCCTTTTGATGGTCTTCGACATAAGTGGATCGAAGGGCCGCTCCTATTGGCTGTGACCGCCTTGTTTGTTCGTTATTTCTACGTGCGAATTATTATTTTTCTTTTGCTGGTCGTCTGCACGCTCATCCTGGGTTTGCTGATCCTACCGTTGTTAGCCATTCTCTCCATCGCCGTTCTGCCCTTCAGTCCTTTGGATGCATTCCTCATGGGACCGCTGCAGATGGCCGCAGAGGCGGCGCCCATCGGGCGATGCGAGATCCTTCAACTTCCCTCAACAGGCGGCGAGGGGCTCATGCATAGCACCACGTACGAAAATTCGCTCGCGATCCAGGCATGCGTGACCTGGGTAATCATGGATCACGACTCCCCAAGTCTCAGAGCGATACGGGGCCCAAAGTGAGGCAAAACTCTGCAGGGAAGCAGTTGATTATGGTGTTTGTATTAGATACAACCACCATGCAAAGGCGCTATACAAGAATGAGGTTTCCGCCACGGCGAGTTGGCCCTATCGTCCTCCTCAGCTTGGGACATTCCGAATTCAGTTTGAGGGGACCTTTACCTTGCGGAGGGTTGAACCCTAGATCCCATCCAAGAAAGCGTTCTAAAGAACGTCAGCTGTTCGGATCTCGATTCCGAGAAATGAGGCCGCCATGCCAAAGGTAGCAGTCACTATTCCTCCAGCTCTACTGGCAAGATCACAAGATGATGCGACAAGGCGGGGCACGTCACTTGATAGTGTGATCAACGCAGCGTTGGGGGCATATCTAAACGCGGACGCTCACCGCATGTACCAGATTTCGACGTCCGTAGCGTTAGTTGAGGGTGTATATCAGGGAGTTGTTAGCTCAACGGTTCTTTTGCAGCATGGGGATTTCGGAGTGGGAACATTCGAGAATCTCGAAGGTGAAATGGTGATTCTCGATGGCCAGATCTACCAAATCCTTGGCGACGGCCATGTACTCACCCGGGAAGATTCTTTCAGAGTTCCGTTCGCAGTCGCGACTCGTTTCGCTGAGGAGACTGCATTCAAGATCGTGCAGGCTCAATCGTTAAGGGAGCTTGAAAAGGCATGCGATTCCTATCGTGAATCCGACAATCTCTTCTATGCCTTTCGGATCGATGGAATGTTCGACACAATCCACACGCGCGCGGTGGGGGGTGTGGGACCGGGAACCCGGCTGGTTGACGCCGCGAAGTTACAGAAAGAGTTTCACTTCACGGATGCGGAGGGAACTTTGGTTTGCATCTGGTCTCCCACCTACTCGAGCTCATTTAACGTGCCTGGATATCACTTCCATTTCGTGTCGAAAGATCGCACAAAGGGTGGTCATGTCCTGGGATGCAGTTCCAGAAATCTCACGGTTGGGATGCAGACACTGTACGAGTACGACATAGTGCTTCCTAACGAAGGCTCCTTTTTGAGCGCGGATCTAAGCAGGGATCCCGCTGAGGAGCTCAAGAACGCTGAATGAAAGTCAATCAATAAGGAGAAGCACCATGGCAAAGCAAATCGCGAAGACGGGCGCCGATGTGGTTGTGGAAGCCCTCGAAGGCCGGCGCACGACCCACGTCTTCGGCGTATTGGGGGCAAAGATCGACAGAATCGTTTGCTGGATCCCACAATTCAAACCATAGTGTGCCGCCATGAACAGAATGCGGCGTTCATCGCGAGCGGGCTCGGGCGGATGACCGGTAAAGCTGGAGTCGCACTTGTGACATCCGGTCCAGGTCTCTCGAATCTTGTGACAGATTGGCGACTGCGAATTCAGAAGGCGACCCGCTCCTTGCCCTCGGGGGGCGGTTGCTGTCGGGTGCTCTAATGCTGAAAAGGGTGCCCCCTGAGTAGCGTAATTTGACCCGGATATGGAAAATGGCTGCTGTGGGAGAGACCTTACCAATGCAGGCGGACAACCATCAGTTTACTTCGTCGGGGGCCAGTGATGAATTTGCCCTTTATCAACAACGCCGTCGATCGGAACTCTGGAGCCTATTGGGTGATTTGCCCTGGGACCACAAGCCCGCCGCGCCGCGGTTGGTGCGAACGGAGAAACATGACGGGTACACACTCGAACGACTGATTCTCGACCTTAATGGGGTCGAACCGGTTCCAGCAGTGCTGCTCATTCCGGAGCGCCGGCAGGCACGGGCACCCGGCATGCTTTTTATGCATTGGCACGCGGGCCAGTACGACCTGGGCAAAGAGCAATTGCTGCGTGGCACAAGCGCGCAGCCGGCATACGCGCCGATTTGCGTGGAAAAAGGTCTGGTGACCCTCGCCATTGATAGCTGGTGCTTCGGCGAACGCAGGCGGGAAGAGGTTGGACGCCAAGGGGAAGAAGACACTTTCAAGCTGATGCTGTGGCGAGGCCAGGTGCTGTGGGGAATGATGATGTTTGATGAGTTGCGCGCGCTCGGCTACCTGGCGAATCGTACGGAAGTGGATCCGGCGCGGCTAGGAGCGTTTGGCATGTCCATGGGGGCTACGAAGGCCTGGTGGCTGGCTGGCCTCGATCCGCGCGTCCGGGTCGCTATGGACGTTTGCTGCCTGACGAATTATGAATCGCTGATTGAGACACACGGGCTGAGCAAGCACGGTGTGTACTATTTTGTCCCTGCTCTACTGAAACACTTCGACACGTTTCAAATTAACGAGTTGATCGTGCCGCGCGCACGCCTGAGCGTGAATGGGCGACTGGACGAACTCACTCCACCATCAGGCGTCGAGCTGGTCCGCGATAAGCTGTTGGCTCTCTACCGAACTTATGGGAAAGCCGAAGACTGCAAGATCGAACTCTTCGATTGCGCCCACGAGGAGTTACCGGAGATGCGGCGGGAGATTCTCGCATGGATGGATTTGCACCTCGTCGCCCCCTGAAGTGCTGATTGCAAAACAAGATCGGCGAACCTAAGCCTATTTTCGCTGTGACTGATCAGACCTTAGCGTAACAGTACCTGTCCGCACTCTTTCCGGCGGGAAGATCCCGGCTTAATCCGCAACCGGCCTCCAATTTACCAAAAGATGTCACGGTCTGGTGTATACACCGTTAAGGAGGAGGTTTGTTCATGGGTCCGAATTGTCTGTTCGCCCTGCGTGCCGTGGGGTCGCTGTTGGTTTGTATGCTTTTTGGTTCTGCGCTGGGGGTGAGTCAGACGCCGCACCCTCAAACAGGCGATTCGGGTTTTAGTGTAGCTCCGCCAAAGGACGAAGTCGTGGGAAAGGATGCGGCTACGCAGAAAGAGCCGAGATCCCAGGTGAGCAGTCCGAACCGAACGGTAGGGCCACAGCAGGATGGTTCGATTGTCGTGTCGGATAACCAGACGCTCACACCAGCCGGGAAGATCGTTGAACTTGGTGCGCCGGTACGTGCCAAGGCGATTGCGCTTAATCCAAATGGGATGACCCATAGCGCGGCTGTGCTGCTGATGGGTTCGCCGCAACCGATCCTCGTATTCGACACCGCAACGGGACAGGTCCTGCAGCGCTTCATCCCAGAGGATGCAACGGCCGCCTCCGCCAAAGACCGGAGCGCCGGTTCTTTCACGGGTATCACGTATTCCGCCAACGGCTCGAAGCTGCTCTTCAGCCAGGACAATAACTATGTTGTGATCGCGAACGTGAACAGCAAGACAGGCCTTCTCAGCAATGAACAGCGGGTTCGTCTGCCTGAGCCACCCGCTGACGGCCGTCCGTACCACAATGCGAAGAGCATCAATCCAGGTGGCATTGCGCTTTCTAATGACGGCAAGCGCGCCTATGTTGCGCTGAATGCGGCGAACACGCTCGGCGTGATCGACCTGGCGGCCTCTCCGGCCAAGCTTCTTGGGCAGATCGCCGTTGGCAACGTCCCGAACAGTGTTGTAGTCCAGGGCAACTACGCCTACGTCAGCAACGAGGGAGGAAGGCCAGCCAGCAGCGCTGACTTCACAAACTACTCCGACGGTACGCCGATTGTTGTAGACCGCAAGGATGCCTTCACTCTCACTGGCACCGTGTCCGTTGTGGACCTCGCGGCGGGTAAGCAAGTCGAGTCGATACCGGTGGGACTGCACCCGGCCGGCATGACGATATCGGGCTCCCGTCTTTATGTCGCCAACTCCTACAGTGACAGCCTTTCCATCATCGATCTCAAAACGGATAAGGTCGTGCGGACCGTCAGTCTCAGCGTTCCGATCGGCGGCGGCGTCTTCGGTTCCGGCCCCAACGGCGTGACTGTAACAGAGGATGGCAAGGCTTACGTGACGCTGGGCCAGGCCAATGCGGTCGCTGTCGTCAACCTTCAAGGCCGTGAGGCCAATCCGGTGATTGGCTATATCCCGACCGCGTATTTCCCAACTTCCATCACGTACGACAAGGTTCGAAAGCAGCTGGTGATTGCAGATGACAAGGGTCTTGGATCGCGGGGTAACCCCTCTATGAAAGGCGGCGTTATTGGGTATTACACCCATGCGGATATGGGTGTGGTGAACCTGATCCCGGAGCCTAACGCGCATGAACTCGCGAAATTTAGCAAGCAGGTCTTCGATAACAATCACTGGAACCTGACTACCAATATTGAAGTGGGAAAGGAGTACATCGATCCCGCTGCCACGCCAGTCGCGGTTCCCAAGCACATTGGCGAGCCCTCGCTGATCAAATACGTGTTCCTCATCATCAAGGAGAACCGTACGTATGACCAGATGCTGGGCGATGTGGCATGGGGCAATGGCGCTCGAGAACTTGCCGTCTTCGCCTCCGCGGTGCCGAATCAACATGCGTTTGTAAAGCGATTTCCTCTGCTCGATAACGTTTATGCGCCGAGCCGCCAGTCAGCAGACGGCCATACGTGGATCGGGATGTCAGGATCGTTCTACTCCAACGATATTCTCTCCCCGGACTGGATTCGCTCTTATCCGGGAGGCGAGGCGGAGGATGCTCTCACCAACACGCCCCAAGGTTTCCTATGGACAGGGGTCGAAGCGAAAGGGCTCACGGCCAGGTTGTACGGGGAGTGGAGCAGTGGCACTACCGTAGCCCACAAGGCGGACGGTTCAGCGTATACATGGAGTGACTTTTACCAAACTTCTCTGTGCAAGGAAGGCAAGGCGCCCGCCGCAAGCTGCATGGTGCCGGATGACGCGATCCATGTGACCTCTGCCATTCCTTCGGCGGCAAAAATAATGGACCCGCATTTCCCGCCGTTCAACCTCGACATTCCTGATCAGTATCGCGCCGATTACTGGACGAAGGAGTTTCAACGACTGGATGCCGCCAACGAGGTTCCGAATCTGACTATTCTTTGGCTTCCAGACGACCATACTGCCGGCACCTCAAAAGGTCATCCTTATCCGATCAACTACCAGGCGGATAACGATCTCGCGCTCGGCCGCATGGTCGACGTAATCAGCCACAGCAAGATCTGGGGTCAGTCGGCAATTTTTGTGGAGGAGGATGATTCTCAGGCCGGGACCGATCATGTCGATGGGCACCGTCAGCCTGTCTATATCATCAGTCCGTACACTGCAGCCCCGCAGGCTACCGGCCAGGGCAAGACGATTCACACGACCTACACGGCTGAAAATATCAACCGTACCATCGAGAACATTCTAGGCACTCAGCCACTCACACAGTTCGATCTCGTGGCCTCACCGATGTTTGACGCCTTCCAGAACACACCAGACCTGACGCCTTACGATCATTTGGCTGCAGTCATTCCTCTCGATAGAGGTCCCGGTCTGGCGGGGGACGCAGTTGCCGCCACCAGCCCCATGGCGAAGGCCTGGCTCAAGGCAACGGAAAAGGTTATGAAGGGCAAGTACGACAAGGCAGACGCCGTCGATCCGAATTTTCTCAATCATGTGACCTGGTATGTCACTACCGGCTGGAATCGACCGTATCCGGGCGAAGACAAGATCCTATCGCCCGAACCCTTAGTCAAAGCGGCTATGAAGTATAAGAGCGATGACGATGATGACTAAAGAGCCCGGGCGATCGGTATCGCCCGCAGGACCTTATCGCTAAAGTCTTTGCCCGGATTGACGAGTCAGTTCGGGCGTGGGGACTACTTATCCGAAGGCCGCGCCATTGTGGATTCGCGAATTACCAATTCTGCCTGCACCGTCTTTGCCAGCAAATTGGTAGACTGACCGTTCGGTCCGTTCTTGATTTGTAACAGTAAGTTGTCTACCGCCAACGCTCCCATTTGTTCCAGAGGTTGACGCATAGTGGTCAGCGAAGGGCGAACGAGTTGGGCGTACGGAATAGCGTCAAACCCTATTACGGAACAATCACCAGGGATGCTCCAATGACAGCGGTCGAAAGCACGAATCGCCCCGATCGCGGAAAGATCGTCGAAGGTCAATAGCGCGGTAAATGGTCGCTTGGGCGATGAGTTTCGTGGTCAGGCGTTCGGCCCTCCGTTAGTTCTCCCACGGAATCGCCATCCTGAGACGGAGCGTCCGGAGGCACCAAACTGCACAGAGAATCCGGGCTTAAGAGTGTGTGTGAGAATTAGGGAAACCCAGAGCTTTGAGCGGGAGCCGGGGCGCACCGCAGATCCCTCGGCTGCCCCAGATTTCCTGTCAAAACCGTAGCTTCGATAGATTTCATGTGGCTCTCCTTACGGAGAGC
This sequence comes from uncultured Acidobacteriaceae bacterium, assembly GCA_963785315.1. Classification (GTDB taxonomy): domain Bacteria; phylum Acidobacteriota; class Terriglobia; order Terriglobales; family Acidobacteriaceae; genus PALSA-350. The sequence continues at coordinate 1,181,474 of CAWAUX010000014.1, forward strand.
CGCATACATTGCCGCTGGTAGAGCCGCGAAGTAGGAAATCCGGGTGCGCTCGGAGGCTGTGACTTTATTGATTCCTTCGTAGTTTTGGTGGCCGGAAAGCCCTGCAGAGCATAGGTTGATGACGCATCCTCGGGGTCCTTCGACTCCGCGCCGTAAGTCCTCTGTTAAGCGGTAGGTCTGCGAGGCGCTTCGCTCAGGATGACGATTTTGTTTGGGATTTTCGAAGGTCCGGCCGGGTGTGCCAAAACACGAAAGAATCAAAAAAGTCACAACCTCTCGGGATGACAATTTTGGGGCGGTGACTTTTATTAGGGGCGGTTAGATCGGATGGGTAGCAGGAAACAGCAGGTCCCTCCACTGGATATGGTTGACGGAGAGCTTGCCAAAATAGGAGGCAGGCCTTTTACTGGCGGCAAAGCGCAGACCGCATTCCATGGCCCGCGGAAACCACTCGTCGATAATCCAGAATCGGTCTTCGGAAGGGATGGCCGGCAGAGCTGTGCCGTCGCCTTAACCAGAGAATAGCGGATATGAATTTGCGGCGACAACCCCGAGCCAGGCGCACGGCGAGGCTCGGCTCCGGGCAGGCACCGCGGCAGCGTTGGATTACTCGGAATGCGCCAAAACAGCGGCTTCCTTCAAGAGGCTTGCTACTTCATTAGGGTGATTCAGCATGACTTCGTGCCCGGAGTCGATCGTCCTCGCGATCCATGCAGGATCTTTCGGCCACGCCAGTTATTACCATTCCGGCGTACGAAGCGCCGCAGAGGATGACCTCGTTGAGTTCTTCATACTTGATGAGATTAAGAATGTCTTGAATATGAGTGGTGAGATTAATCGGGGCGTGGGAGAGATGACTGCGATCCGCCAATCCAGCCAACGTGGGTGTGTAGACCTCATGTCGATCTTCCCGGAGCTGGCGAGCCACTCGCTTCCAGGTCCAACCTCCGCGCCATCCTGCGTGAACCAAGACAAAATTTGCCATTCGCCTCCTGTAAGGAACTCTTGATTGACTTGTTTGTTGAAACACGCGGGCTGGTTGTTTATTCCGCTATGGGTAAACACATCGGTGATGTTTTCGTTGTTGAAGAGGTTATTGATGCTGAAACTGATCTTCGATTGGTCGAACACCTGGCTCTCGTGTGGAGGGTGTAGTTCAGGAACAGATTGACGTTGTTATACGGCGCAACATGCACCTGATTGTGATAGGAGCCATTGTCGTCGTAGTAGCCGCCAACGCGCTTCTCAATAATCCCAAGGTCGAGACGGCGGCCGTAATCAGGTTAGGTGTACTCCTTGCGTATATGATGGAGTGTTGGTCACATTAAGCTCAGAGCGCAGTGAATTGTTCCGAGGGGACGTGCAGGCCAGTGTGGTTTTGCTCTAAGCGTTACCTCCGCATGCGCAGGCCGTCTTCCATTCATGGTCCTTTCATACAGCCCTGTTAATTTCAGTCGCGGCGTCAACTGCGCCCACTTCTAGATACATCTGCGTTTCCCCAACAACCCACGGAGGTATATTGTGACCTTTTCGCTCTGCAGCTCTGCGCGCCTTGCCGCGGCAGCCACGTTTGCTGCACTCGCCATTCCCACGAGCCTCGCCGCTCAGGATTCCCTCTTCTTCGGCCAGCCACAGTTTTTTCCCGGGAATCTCGTCGTCAGCCGCAGTGTTTACGACAACCTCGCCGGTAACGTCACCGTCGGCGAAACTCTTCCGCCCAATTGCATCGCCAACGGCTGCGCGCAGGCCACCAACAACGGGACCTACCCGTTTGTATTTAATAACGTCATCCCCGATGCCAGCTTCGGCATCACCTCGCGCATCTTCCTCGACCAGCTCACTCCCTTTGGTCTCCGAATTAACAGCATCGAAGTCCCCAACAGCCTTGACCGCGGCGTTGGCAGCAAGGGCAATCAGCTGGTCACCAGCTTCAGTTCCAAGTCCGAGCTCGGTCTGCACCGCTCCACCGACAACAAGTACCTGACCTTCATGGGCTACGTCGCCCCGGTCAACGCCGTGGACGTTTCCAACTCCAACACACCCGCCGCATTCGACTCCACCAACCCGGTGCCGTCGTCGTTCTTACGCGCCGTAACGCGCATAGACGCCTTGGGCAATTTCAGCTTCACTGAGACCAACGCCTATAGCGGCAACAACGGACGTTCCGCCATCCTGCAAGACACCTTCGGCAACGACGTTTACTACACCGCGGGCAACGCCGGCAACGGCAGCAATCCCCAGCCTACGGGCGTCGTTCTCGGCGCGGGCGCGCAGTTCATCAGCCCAGTGAATCAGCTTGAGGTCGATCAGGCGCCCGGCGCGCCCACGCCCCTGGCCAGCTTCTCCGTCACCGAGCTTGGCAACAAGGCTGACAAGGTGGGCAAGGACGACAACTTCCGCGGCATGACCGTCTTCAACAACGTTCTCTACTACACCAAGGGCTCCGGCAGTAACGGGGTCAACACCGTCTACTTCGTCGACACCACCGGCACCGCCTGCCCCAACGGCATTGGCCTGCCCGCGCCCGGCGCAAAGCTGCCCACCACGCCGCTCAACCTGAATGGCGAGTCGAGCTCCGATATCCAGAGCCAGGGTCTGCCGAACAACATGTGCGTTCTGGAAGGCTTTCCCACCACCTCCAATAAGTCCGTCAACCCGGTTAACTTTCCGTTCGGCATCTGGTTCGCGAACGCCAACACCCTCTATGTAGCAGATGAAGGAGACGGGTTCACTGGCCCTGGCGATATCTACACCCACGCCGCTGGACAGACCCTCGCCGGACTCGAAAAGTGGACCTTCAACTCCGCCGCCGGCAAGTGGGAACTGGCCTACACACTCACCCGCGGCCTCAACATCGGCACGCCCTACACGGTTCCCGGCTATCCCACCGGCGCCAACAGCGCGACCGGTGAGCCCTGGGCTCCCACCACCGACGGTCTGCGCAACCTCACGGGCACGGTCAACCTCGACGGCACGGTGACCGTCTGGGGGATCACCTCCACCACCAGCGGCGGTGGTGACACTGGCGCCGATCCCAACAAACTTGTGGCCATTATCGACAACCTGAAGAGCACAACCCTGCCCGCCCACGAGCAGTTCGTCACGTTGCGCAGCGCCGGCTTCGGCGAAGTTCTCCGCGGCGTCTCGCTCACACCCGGAACCTTCGAGTTCGGCACCCCGAGCTTCTAAGACAATCACAGTCACGTATAACGGAAGGCGGTCTCTCATTCCCGAGAGGCCGCCTTTTGTTCTGCGGGAACTTCCTGGCCGATCCGGCCTGGTTTTAGCATTCTGCTGCGAGTACTCTTCAAACGAGTCCCTGGATGGTCGTTGTAGAGGCGGCGCCGCGCCGGAAGCGGCTCTACGAGCTTGTCCTGACTTGTCACAGCCGATGATCCTGCAATAGCATCCCGGCCGCGCGCTCGCCAATAATCACACAAGGAGCCATGGTGTTACCGGTCGTTCCCCGGGGCATGATGGAGCCGTCAGCAATTCGCAAATTCTGGATGCTGTAGATTTGCACGTGACACCCAGCCACTATCGCCGCCATCTGTAGCCGGGAACAATTAATGACCGCCCATAGCTTCCCGATGGTCGGCCAAATGCGCCGCCCCTCTTCAATTACCTACCATGACGGCAGTTGTTGTCTTCGTGGGACTTTGGCCGGGGGAGACGTGTTCCTGCAGTACCTCAAGGAATCGGGCAAGCCAAGCAGGGTGTGCAGTCCACGCCGGGCCGGTGACGAGTACTCCATCAACGACGGCTTCAGTGAACCCCACGGAGACGAACAGCCCACCGGCGGCCGCTACTTCCGGGGCACAGGCCGGATAAGCACTCACTCTCTTTCCGGTGAGCGCGCCGGCGGTGGCCAATAGTTGTGCCCCGTGGCACAGCGCGGCGATCGGTTTGCCGGAGTTGTGGAAGTGTTTCACTAAATCGATGACCTTCGCATTGAGCCGCAGGTACTCTGGCGCCCGGCCGCCCGGGACGATCAGCCCGTCGTATGCGGAGGGCTGGATCTCCGCAAACGTCGCGTTGAGCGTAAAGTTGTGTCCGCGCTTTTCTGAATAGGTTTGGTCGCCTTCAAAATCGTGGATGGCAGTGCGCACGAATTCGCCTTCTTTCTTGTCCGGGCAAACAGCATGCACCGTGTGCCCCACCATCTGCAATGCCTGAAAAGGGACCATGACTTCATAGTCCTCGACATAGTCGCCGACTATCATGAGTAGCTTCGCTGTTTTCATAAGTATCTCCTTGTCGATTTCAACCGCTGTCTGGGAGCTCGTCTTCTAGCCGATCATATTAACTTTTGGGCGGTCACCCGCCCGTCGGCGGAATACTCCAAAGGATTTTCGATCTGGACCTTCCTGATTACGAAGGTAGGCCAAGCTTAAACCGGAAGCAATGTGTATCGACAAAGAACCGGCTTTCCTAGAATGAAGCCGCGACACCTTGTTCGCCGACCATCGTCCGGGAAGCCTGCTTCGGCCATGTGACGAGATGCGCGTTTGAACCAAACTGTTAGTTTTGCCCTACAGTGCCTTCCGCCGGATCATCACCAGCGAACGCCGCAATGAGATGCTCGAAACGGCAATTCGCGGGGTATCCTTGAAGCAAATTGCCGCAGAGGAGAAGCGTGATGGAATGGGAACGCTTGATTCGATTTGGGCTGCTGGGCGATGCGAATCTGGAACCGTGGGCGATTTTGCTGGTGCGGGTCGCGTTAGGAGTGTTTTTCGCCATCTCGGGGGGAAATAAGCTGTTCGTCGCTGGGCGGATGAAAGTTATGTATGAAACCCTGGCCGCGGCCAAGATCCCGTTTCCACGGTCGATGGCTTATTGTGTGTCGGGGATAGAATTCGTCGGCGGTTGCTTGCTGGTTGTGGGACTTCTGTCAAGCCTGGCTTGTTTTGTGTTGCTGGTCAATATGCTGGTCGCCATCCTGACCACTAAGCTTTCGGGCGACATTAAAACGCTTTCCCCTCTTAATTGGGTGGACGATTTTCTTTATTTTCCTGAAGTTCTTTACGTGTTGTTTTTTGTGTGGCTGATCTTTTCCGGTCCAGGGAAATTCAGTCTGGATCGCCTGATCGCGACTCGATTCGTTCCATGAGCGGGCTGTTACCTGAGTGGTTACTCCATGCCGTCAGAGACGATCGCAATCATGAAAACTACTGACTACGTTATTCGCGGGGGCGTTGAGGGAAGAGAGCGGCTGCGTATTCTCTCGCGCGTGATGCAGCACACGACGACTGCCTGCCTGGTGCGAGCCGGTATCAAAGAAAAGATGGCTTGCCTGGAGATCGGCTGCGGTGGCGGCGATGTGGCCTTCGACATGGCGCGCATGGTCGGTCCTCTGGGCAGGGTGGTCGGAACGGATATCGATGAAACGGCACTTGAGCTCGGCAGGCGCGAAGCTGCAGGTCTACAGCTCAACAACGTCGAATTTCGTGTTGCCGATATCACTCAGAGCACGTTCGCTTCGGAGTTTGACCTGGTGCATGCGCGGTTTGTGCTGACGCACCTGGCTGATCCCGCGAGAGCTTTGGCCAACATGCGCGGAGCCTTGCGGCCCGGCGGCGTGATGTTAGTGGAAGACATCGATTTCCGAGGCCATTTTGCTTACCCGGAGAGCGCGGCGTTGACGCGCTACGTGGAACTTTACTCCGAGATCGTGCGACGCAAGGGCGCGGACCCGAACATCGGACCTCGCGTGCCATCCCTGCTGACCGACGCGGGCTTTGAGAATGTGCAGATGCATCTGGTTCAGCTCGCGGGCATGGTGGGCGAGGTAAAGTTGATGACCCCCATTACGATGCAGAGCATCGGGCCCGCCGTGATTGCCGGAGGCCTGGCTTCAGAGGCCGAGGTCGCCGGTCTGGTTGCGGAGCTTTTCGAATATGCTCAGACACCGGGCACGATTGGGTGCATACCACGCGTGATCCAAGCGTGGGGCTACCAACCGTCTCGTGAACAGTAGCAATCCAAGGGGCTTCGGCAATGATGTTCGCTTCAGGCTGGATGACGGAGTAACGGACGCTGGGGCAGGCTACTTCGGAGTCGAAGCGGACGAGGACACTCCGATACCGGGCAAAGACGCGAGATCCGCACATCCCAGTCATCGCGAAGGCCGCTTTCGGGGGCAGGAACCAATTGTCCGAGATGCCGAATCGTCAGCCGTGATCTGCGGTCGATAGAATTGAAAGGAGATGGAAGCAGAATTTATCAAACGAGAGAGTATTTTGCTACTCCTCTTGCTTTGCATCGCCGTCTTTGCAGGAGCGGCGCGCCGGCTCCGTGTGCCTTATCCAATTCTGCTGACCATCATCGGTGGAATTCTCGGAGTCTTACCGATCTTCCCTGACATCGCGCTGGACCCGAACCTAGTGTTTTTTGTTTTCCTGCCGCCGCTGCTCTTTGCCGCAGGTTGGCAGCTCTCCTGGCGGGAATTCCAAGCCAACTTCAGCAAAATCCTTCGGCTGGCCATTGGCCTCGTGATCTTTACGATTCTTGTATTGATTGTTGGGCGCAGATGGCTCTTGCCTGGCTTTGACTGGAAGTCAGCGCTGCTACTCGGAGCCATCGTGGGGGCGACCGACGCCGTTGCTGCAACCGCTATCGCTCGCCGGCTCGGCCTGCCACGGCGGATTGTGGACATTCTCGAGGCGGAGAGCCTAGTCAACGATGGAACCGGTCTGCTTGCATTCCAATTCAGCCTTGGAATCTTGCTCAGCGGTCATACTCCAACCATGCTCGAAGGAGTCGGAAGGCTGGTTTACCTTTCGGGCGGAGGCGTGCTCATCGGAGTATTGACCGGTTACTTCGCTTCGAAGCTGGAGCGCTGGATCGATGACGGCCCGATCGAGATCGTGATCAGCCTCCTGATCTGCTATGCCGATTACATCCTCGCGCAGCGACTTCATACCTCGGGCATTCTGGCGGTGATCGCATGCAGTATGGTGATGAGCCGGGAGAGCCATCGTTTTATGTCACCAGAAGTAAGGTTGCAGTTTACTGGCTTCTGGGACGTTACGACCTTTGTATTAAACGGGTTGGTCTTCATCCTCATTGGTCTGCAGCTTCCCTTCGTACGGTCGCAGTTATCGGGTATTGGAATTTGGCAGCTCTTGCAGGCAGGCGCCATCTTCAGCCTCTCGATCGTCGTGCTTCGGCTGGTTTGGATTTTCGCGGAGACCTACGCCGTATATTGGTATCGCTGGCTTCGGAATGACCCGGATCACGGGGGGCCGCCGCGCCCCAAGGAGTTGCTGGTTCTAAGTTGGGGAGGCATGCGGGGCGTTCTTTCGCTGGCGGCGGCGTTCTCGGTTCCGTACTCGCTCGCCAACGGCACGAATTTCGGAGAGCGCAGCATGATTGTGTATCTGACTTTCTGCCTCATCGTGACGTCCCTCGTGCTTCAGGGACTATCGATGCCCTGGATTATCCGGCTGATGGCCATCGACAGAACCGACGAAGAGGAACGAGAAGAGAATCATGCACGGCGTACGCTTATCGAAGACGCTCTCCGCTATCTAAACCGGCGGCGAGTGCAGGAGCGCTTCGAAGCTGCTCTGGTTCGAGAGATGATGTCGATGTATGAGCGTCGTCTTGGAGCGTTGCCGGTGGAAGACGCCGGCACGGAAGCCGGGAGCCGGATCCAACGGGGCGTTCTATGGTTGGAGATTCTGCAAGTCGAGCGCGAGTCTTTGATCCGACTCCGAAATGACGGGGCTATCAGTGATGATGTGGTTCGATCTATCCAAAGGGATCTGGATCTGCTAGAAAGCCATGTGCACACTGGATCGACAACAAAAATCCTTACGCAAGACCTCTGAATCGGGAATGTTTGCCTGAATTGACCATTGCCGGTAAGACAGATTCCAAACCTGTGAGAACAGCCGCTGGCGTAGAAACAAGCCAGCTTTTGAAGTGGAGCGGATTTCCTCAACTGTGGCGATCATAGGTGGCGGTCATGGGAATGACCTCGTCCACGTTCGTGAGCTTGAATAGTTCCAGGACGCGTGGGCTCACTCCGGCGGCAATGAACCGAACGCCTTTGTCCTGGCACCGGACATAATGCCTGACGACCATGCCCAGGCCCGTAGAATCCATGTAGGGCACGTCGGTCAGGTCGAAGATGTTAAGGGCCGGCGTCTCACCAGTGGGCAACATCAATTGCAAATCGAACATCTTGCTTACGGCGTCGGGCGATTGGCATTCAAATACGGTGCGCGCGGTGAAGGGGCCTGAGAAATGGAAGACCACCGTGCCGGGAGCTTCGTCTACTTCGCGTTCGAAGGTGAGAGGAAGTCGATTCGAGATCTCAGCTTGAGTCATGGCATCAAATCCTCCGTATTGAAGTCAGGCGGCTCAACCAAAGACCGACATGCCCAATGCGAGCGTAAGTGAGAATGGCGGGAAAGCCCTGCGGGCAATACCCCCACATTTCGATTCTTAACTTGATTTGCCAGTCTTCGGATCGGCTCCGTGATCAAGAACCACCCGGAGTTTTCTATCGGAGCTGAATGCCTCGGATTCTACCACTTGTGAGGCTAATTCAGAGTTTGCGGACAGAGGGAAACGGCGGGTCGCCTTCGACTTCGTGGGCGGGGAAAGAGAACTGCAGGTCCCTCGGCTTGCTCCGGATTTCCTGTCAAGCTTAGTGGTGTCGATAAACTTCATGCGGCTTTCCTTGCTGAAAGCCGCATACGCGGCCGTTGATGAGTGCCGCGTAGTAGGAAATCCGGAGTTCGCTCCGGGATGACAAAGTGGTAGGGCGGCGCTTCCAGCAGGAATCGGCTAGTGGGATCGAAGGAGCCGTACGCAAAGCGCAGAACAGTTCCCGAACTTTGTAGAAGTAGAATGGGATCGCCAGAGGAAGCGATGCTCACCCAGGCCCAGATCGACGAGTACAACCGCATCGGCGCCATTGTCGTGCCAGATGTGCTGTCCGCAGACGAGGTGCAGGAGCTGCGCCGGGTGACCGACGAGTTCGTGGAGAAGTCACGCACGGTCAGTACCCACAACGAGATCTACGACCTGGAGGACAGCCACTCAGCAAACGAGCCGCGGGTGCGGCGCATCAAGACGGCGCACACGCAGCATCCCGCCTATGGCCGCCTGGTTAGGCACCCAGCCATCGTCTCGGTGCTGCGCGACCTGTGGGGGCTGAATATTCGCTTCGACACGGCTAAGCTGAACATGAAGTCAGCTGGCTTCGGCGCCCCGGTGGAGTGGCACCAGGATTGGGCTTTCTACCCGCACACCAATGATGACCTGGCGGCGGTCGGCGTGATGATGGACGACATGGCGCTGGAGAATGGGCCGCTGATGATTGTCCCCGGCACGCATCGAGGCCCGGTGTTCGACCATCACGCCAATGGACGATTCTGCGGCGCCATGGACCCATCGAGAGGCGACGTCGACTTCAATAAGGCCCTGCCCCTGACGGGCCGGGCTGGGTCGATCACCGTCCATCATGTGCGAGCCGTACACGGATCCGCGCCCAACACGTCCCCTAAGGAACGACGGCTCTTCCTGCTGCAGTATCGCGCCGCCGATGCGTGGCCGCTGCTCGGTTTCCCCGACACACTGGAGGCGTATGAGAATCTGCTGGTGTCCGGCAGCGGGACAATCGAGCCGCGGCTGGAGGCGGTGCCCGTTCGCCTGCCGCTGCCGCCAGCCGCGGCGCAGGGCTCTATCTACGAGAACCAGAAGGGCATGATGCAGCGCTACTTCGAGAATGCCACGGCGAAGCCGGCGTTGCAGCCTGTCAAGTAGGCGGGGCGGATATACATGAGGGTGGCGCGTACGACGCGATGGCAGGCGGCCGGCGCCAGCACAATCGGCACGATTGTCGAGTGGTATGACTTCTATCTCTACGGAACTGCCGCCGCGCTGGTCCTGAACCGGGTGTTCTTCCCCAACCTCAATCCGCTGGCCGGCATCCTGGCGTCCTACGCGAGCTTCGCAGCGGGCTTCCTGGTCCGGCCCCTCGGCGGCGTGATCCTGGGCCATTTCGGCGACAAATATGGGCGCAAACCGATACTGATCGCGACCTTGCTGTTGATGGGGTTCGCTACCGCCGGGATAGGGCTGCTGCCGACGTACCACTCCATCGGGATCGCGGCGCCTATCCTGCTGCTGTTACTGCGCATGGTGCAGGGCCTGGGCGCGGGGGCCGAATACAGCGGGGCCATCCTGTTCTCCGCCGAATACAACAGCGACCGCCGCGGCTTTTTTGCGAGCTGGCCACCGGCCGCGTCCGACATCGCGGTCGCGTTGTCCGCTGGGGTGTTTGCGCTGTTTAAGCTGATGCCCGACGATCAGTTCCTCGCCTGGGGCTGGCGCGTTCCGTTCCTGCTCAGCCTGGTTGCCGTAGCGGTGGGGTATTTCGTACGGCGGCATATTCTGGAGACGCCCGAGTTCACCGCGGTGAAAGAGGAAGCGCGCCACACCCGCATCCCCGCGCTCGAACTGATCACCAAACATCCGCGCCGCGTTCTGGTCGCCATGGGCGTTAATGTCGCGCCGAGCATCGGCTACGTGTTCACCGTGTTTGCGCTGGGCTACATGACCAAGCAGCTTGGCATCCCGCAGGGGACGGCATTGCTCGCGGTGGTGATCGCTGCTTTGTGCGGCGCTCTCGCCAGCATCCTGTACGGCAACCTGTCGGACCACATCGGCCGCCGCCGTATCATGTTGTGGGGTTCGCTGTTTTCCGCCGTCTATGCGTTCCCGTTCTTCTGGCTGCTGGAGACGCGGCAGCCGCTGGTCATTATCTTCGCGATGGTGGCCGGGTTCTCGATTGGGCTGCGCTCTGTGTTCGGGGTGCAGCCCGCTTTCTACACCGAACTGTTCGAGACACGGCTTCGCTTCTCAGGCATCGCGCTGGCGCGGGAGACAACGGGGGCGCTGGTCGGCGGGCCGCTTCCGCTCGTCACCACGGCCGCGGTCGCCGCAGCGGGCGGGGCGTGGTGGCCGGTCGCAGTGCTGATGATGGTGCTGGCACTGATTACCACCCTGTCCGTACTCATGGCGCCGGCGCCGGCCGTCGACACAGCGCCGGAGGAGGGGATAGATTCGCTGGAACCCTACCCCCGGCGCGTCTGATCAAAAGAGGGTGTTTCGGAGGGGCGTCGCCCGGTGTCGACGCAGATGATCAGTCAGTTATCGAATCAGCGCGCGACGGTCTCGACATGCTACTGGGCCTTCTGCTCGGAGCTTTCGAGGGAAGCAAGTGCAGTGCACCGCAAAGCTGAAACACGCGGGCGATCACTGGAAACACAACGAGCCTGCTCCACAGGGAGCAGGCTCGTTGTTTGGCTTACGCCTTTTCGGGTTAATGGCCGGTTGGAATCAGATCTGTCGAACACGTCCGCGAGTGACCAGGCGAAGTAACAGGGTCAGTATCACAGCCCCGATGACGGCGACGATGATGGTGTAGATGAGACCACCAGACCCCGCAAAGCCCAGGCGCGACATAATGAAGCCACCTGCCAGTGCCCCAATGATGCCGATAATGATGTCCATGAAAGGGCCATAGCCTCCGCCACTCATGATCTTGCCTGTGAGCCAACCTGCAATGAGACCTACGATGATCCACCAAATTAATCCAAACATAGTTCCTTCCTTTATCCTGCAATGGAATGAAATCCCCGGGGTAGAAGCAAGGACACTCAGATATCGCCCTATCCTAGACCTATGAGAGGCATTCTGCACCCTATAAGTTGTAATGCTTTGGACTTATTTCCGGACACCGCCGGAAGATAGAGCGGACAATCGGAGTCTCTGTATCTCAGGAGCTACACACGATGAAACTTAGGTATACCCTCGCCATGGTCTGCCTGGCAGTTACAACCGTACGGGCGGAAGTACGACTTACCAGCGTGATCACCGACCATGCGGTGCTGCAGCGCGACGCACCTATCCATCTGTGGGGCGAGGCCTCGCCGGCGGAGAAGATCACCATCCATTTTCACGATCAGTCCGTCGCAACTACCGCGAGCAGCATGGGCCTGTGGGAGGCCTGGCTTATGCCGGAGGCCGCCGGCGGCCCCTTCACCCTCACGGTGCACGGCAGCTCCGAGCTCAGGCGGTCTGACCTGCTGGTGGGCGATGTGTGGTTTGCCTCAGGCCAGTCAAACATGGAAATGCCACTTGCGGGGTTCCCTGGGCAAGCTCATATAACGAACGCTGCCCAGGAGATAGCCGGGGCCGACCTGCCGCAGGTCCGACTGCTGCGCATGGAGGAGAAATCCTCCGATTCCCCGCTGGCCGGTATCTCCGCAGCCTGGCAAATCTGTACACCAGAAACGGCAAAGGACTTCTCCGCTGTCGCCTATTTTTTCGCCCGCGAGATCAGCAAGCGGGAACATATCCCCATCGGCGTCATCGACTCTTCCTGGGGAGGCACACCGATCGATTCCTGGATCAGCCTTGACGCACTCTCCTCCGACGCGTCACTCATGCCCGCCTTTGCCGCACGGGCCCACTTCGCGGACATGCAGACGCACCTGGAGCAAGTTGAATCTGCCGAGAAAAGCGCCGACGACGAGGCCGCCAGCCATCACCTTCCGAAACCCAAACATCCCTGGCATCCCGACCCATCTTCATGGATCCCCGCCGGGCTCTACAACGGCATGGTTGCGCCTTTCACCTCCTACACCATCAAGGGTTTCCTGTGGTATCAGGGCGAGACGGACAGCGACCCCGATCGCGCGGGGCTGTACGCGAAGCTTCTCCCGGCGCTCATCGCGGATTGGCGACGGCAGTGGCGGCAGGGCAACCTACCCTTCCTGTTTGTTCAGATCTCGAGCTTCGAGTCGCCGCAACAGAACTGGGGACTGATTCGCGATAGCCAGCGCCGTACCCTCCAGGTGGCCAACACAGGAATGGCCGTCAGCCTCGATGTCGGCCAGCGCGATAATGTGCATCCGCCGGATAAACAAACGGTGGCCGCCCGGCTTGTTCTTGCTGCCCGCGCCCTGGCTTACGGAGAGCCTACGGTGACATTCAATGGCCCGCTCTATCGCCAGACTACCCGGGAGCCCGGGTCTCTACGTATCTGGTTCGATCACGGGGAAGGCCTGCATAGTAGCGGCGAGGTCCTAAAGGGTTTTGAGGTCGCCGGCGCTGATGGCCATTTCGTCCCGGCGAGCGCTTCGGTGCAGGGGATGTCGGTGGTGGTCTCAACTCCTGAGGGGGTTGAGCCAGCTCAGGTCCGCTATGCTTGGGAATCGTTCACGGACGCCAATCTTTATAACGGAGCGGCACTGCCGGCGTCGACGTTTGTCGCGGGGGTTCCTTGAGGGAGGGGCAGGCGGTTCTGGCGTTTGGCGCGTGGGATGCGTCGTAGCAGGGGGCCGACTAAACAGGCTCGTCCGGCTATGGTTGAGGTCGCGAAATTGGGCGTTCTCACCGGGGCTAAAGCCCAGATTTGCAAGATAAAGCGTTTTCGCGGGTTTGAAAACCCGCTCCCCCGGACTGAAGTCCGGGGCTGGCACAGCTCGATTAAAATCCGCGTCTACCCAAAGCTGAGTTTTGCCGCAGTCTGTAAAGTCGTGTCCTGATTACAAAGCTGGCTTCGCCGTCTGTGGTTTAGATCGCGAGATCTGGATGTTCTCACCAAGGCTAATGCTCGCTGCGGCGAGGATGCTCGCTGCGGCGAGGAAGCCGCTGCGGGAGGATGCTCGCTGCGGCGAGGATGCTCGCTACGGCGAGGTAGTCCGGGGCTGGCCCGGATTAGCTATGGACTGCAACCTGTGGACTGCTTGGGCTTAGTGTCTCCCCGCGCCTCCGGAAGACCCTCCGCCGACCGGACCGGCTGCGTGGGAGCCCATCCCAGATGCACCTTGCATACCACTGGACATACCGCCGGAGTGAGACGGGCCGGGCGCCGAACCGACGGACCTGGCTGGACCGCCGGAATAGGATCCACCGCCGACAGCGCCACGCCCCGGCTCCCCTCGCTGGGGACCGGGGGCGTTGTAATAGACGTTTGTCCTCACCATTCCGTGCTGGGTGGCCTGATTGGAGAAACTGTTGAGCTTGCCTAGACTGCCGCGCGGAACACCATATCCGGCAGAATCTTTGCGAAAGACAAAGGTGTCGTGCTCACCGAGAGTCGAAGCCGGGATGGCCTTCAGATTCACTGGCACTAAGCTGGTTTGAGCAGCGGTTGGGGCATGGATCGGTGGACGGGGGCGCCCTATACCTATACCTCCACCTCCACCCGTAGAGGTGGGGGAAGAGACGAACGAATTGTTTGCCAGCCCCATCCACGTGCCGCCCGGCCGCCAACCCCAACCGATGCCTTGACAGAAAGCCCAGCTGCCGTAATGGAAGGGTGTCCAGCCCCAGGGATAGGGAGAAACCCAGGAATAGCCGGCGCTCGGGTAGTAGGCCCATGCACCGCTCCCGTATGGATCCCAGCTCGCACTGGCAAAATATGGACGCCACATGGAGGCGCCGCACCCGGAGGCAAAGCTTCCGTAGTAATTCAGATCGTTGATGCCATAGGAGTAGGGCGAGTTCCCATACGAGCTCGCATTGGCAAAGCTCTTGTGGTACTGCGTAGCATCTTTGTCCCAGGAGTCTAAGGGTTGTTCGGTAACATTCTTGGCGACGACCGGTTGGGTTTGACCTGCGAGGCTAAAGGTCATGGTCTTGTCTTTGCCAACCGTGCTCGTGCCCGAGGGCTGCTCAAGCGTCACGTCCCCGTGCATGACCGCGAGGCTTGCCTGGTCCGCCGCGAGCTGCAGGCGTATGTGCGTGTCCGGCGGCAGGTTGATCTTGTTCTGGCCGACATTCACGGCGAATTCGTTGCCCTTGGTTTTCACCAGGCTCACATAGACCGTGCCCTGCACCACATTGATTGTAGATGCCTTGGCGCCGGAGGGGAGGAGTTCGAGCCGGGGAAATTCGACCAGGGAGTTTTGTGCCACGCGCACGGTGCTGTTGTCTTCGAACTCAACCTCAGCAACACCATTGCCGGTCTGCAGCCGCTCCCCCTCGATCACCGGCAGGTTCGCCATTGCACTTTCAAAACCCTTACCGGTTTGCCGGTCGAGTTGCACTTCGCCCTTTACCTCGCTGAGGCGCACAATGCGGATTTTGGAATGGCTGGAAACCTCGGTGGAAGGTTGTGAACCTGGAGTGTCAGTGGCGCTAGCGTTGTCGCTCGCCGTCGTATTTTCAGATGCGACCGGCTCCTGTGCTGCGGACGATAGTCCGACAAGCATCCATGTCAATAGAGCCGCGGTGCTGATTCCAGAAATGGTTCGCATGTCCGCCTCCTCTTTTATTCCGGCAGGGGACTTTGGCTGTCTTCAGTTAATTCGGAAAGGGGGCTTTCCCGACTGGCTTCCTGCGCGCCAGCGTAACGTCACGGATGTTAGCACCTTCGGCTCAGGGAACGCGAGAACCATGTTTGACGTCACTAAACATTCCCTTTCCGGCACCGGCGCCGGTAGCGTTTTTTTGTCTTAACAGGGCGCTAAAACAAAGACAACGCTGGGTTGTTTAGACGCAGATCGCGGATACATTGGAGGAAAGAATGAGCCAAGCGGGATCGTCGGCGACGTGTTTCAGGCGGACGATTTCGTCCCCGACAAGCAGGTCATAGTCACCCAGGCCAATGTTCTGGCCGACCTCAGCATCAATGGAGTGAACGATGGCTTTCTGTCTCAGGAAGGAGCCGTTGTCATTGGTCGTTTCCACCAGCTGGTGGCTGATTTTGTAGCTTACATAAGTGACCGGTGCGACCTTGCCAGTCGGCACCAATCTTGCTTTTCCGTAACCTAAGTCCATAGTCTCCTCAGCCCAATCTCACCGCAAGGCATACCAAGCTATAGACAGTTTTTGGAGCGCACGTCATCCCCCGAAAGGGGAACACCCGCAAAGAGAAGGATTTACGGTGTTTTCGCGGCCGGAGCCAGGAACTTATCCACATTGGTTTGATCGACCAGGGATACCCCGGTGTCGACGAAGGCCGGGATGGGCGATTGGGCATCCGACCCGTAGTCCCGAGCCAGGGGCTTGAGCGGATAGTGATGAAGGTCGTCCAAAGCCTTGAGACCAAGGAAGGCCATGGTAAAAGGCTTCTGGGAAATGGTGGCCTTGATGGTGCCGTCCTTGACCAGTTCAAGCGTTGGCTGGTCGACGTCCATGGCCATGACCATGGCGTCTTGCGGCTTGGCGCGTTTGAAGGCTTCGGCTACGTCCTTGGCTGACGATGACTCCAGAGATATGTAGGCGTTTATTTTTGCCGGGCCGGTGCGCGCCAGGTATTCCACCGCCTTGTCCATGGCCGCGGTCGACTGGCCCTTCATGTCAAAGACTTCGACGATCTTGATGCCAGGACTGTTGGCAAATACATCTTTGTAGCCCTTGAGCCGCTCCTCAAGATTGGGCTGGC
Source organism: uncultured Acidobacteriaceae bacterium (assembly GCA_963785315.1). GTDB lineage: Bacteria > Acidobacteriota > Terriglobia > Terriglobales > Acidobacteriaceae > PALSA-350. The sequence goes on from CAWAUX010000014.1 coordinate 1,197,891, forward strand.
CAGGCATGGTGAAAAAGACGACATTCCCTTTGCCGTTCAACTGGGCGGCCACGAAATTGCCGCCCAAGCGCCCGGCCTCCAGGTTGTTGGTGCCGATGAAGTAGAGCCGCTGGCTGTCTGGAGCATCGGAGTCCATGGTGATGACGGGAATGCCGGCATCCATTGCCTTGTTGATTTCGGGCCCCATTAATTTGGGATCAGAGACGGAGACCAGGATGCCGGCGGGCTTCCTGGCGACTGCGGCGCGAAACTCATCCACTTCGATCGCGGGATTGAAGGTATCGGGCCCGCGCATGTCTTCCGTAACGCCATACTGCGCGGCGGCACTGCTGAATCCTGCGTGTGCCGATTGCCAGTAGCTCAGGTTGATGTTGGTGGCGATGAGAAAGTAGTGCTCAGATTTCTGATGGCGCTCACAACCGCCGACAATCATGGAAAGGGCCATGGCCAGTGCCGCCAGGAACATCCGCTTTTCGCGCATCTTCATAGTTCCGCCTTCCAGGGCGATCGATCAGGTCTACGATCGCGGTGGACCAGGAGGGCCTTGGGAAACCGGTCATCCCGGTGACCGGATTTTCCTGCCTGGCTACGCTGGACGCTGCCGAGTTGTGCGTCTTTCATTAAGAAAAGCCGCATGGAAATCGCCAGCGCCACCGATACCAACAGGAAAACCGGTGAGGCGCCGAATTCTACTCCTAGCGGTTCTAGAATGAAAAGAGGCTTTTCGCAGCCGGCGAAATAGGATGACACACCATGAAGGTATTGGTTACCGGAAGTGCCGGGCACCTGGGGGAGGCCCTGGTGCGAACCTTGCAGGATTTGCGATACGAGGTGGTTGGACTCGACATCCTGGCGTCGCCCTTTACAACCCATGCCGGATCGATCGCAGATCGCGGCTTTGTTCAGCAGTGCATGAAGGGTGTTCAGGCGGTCTTCCACGCAGCAACGCTACACAAACCGCATGTTGCTACCCATCGCCGGCAGGAGTTTGTCGATACCAACATCACCGGCACGCTCAATTTATTGGAAGAAGCGGTCGCGGCAAGGGTCGGATCCTTTGTCTACACCAGCACTACCAGCGTTTTTGGCGACGCGCTCGTGCCCCCTCAAGGGGCGCCCGCGGCGTGGATCACAGAAGAGGTTGCGCCCGTTCCCAAGAATATTTACGGCGTCAGCAAGGCGGCTGCCGAAGATCTGTGTGAGTTATTCCACCGCAACCAGAACCTTGCCTGCATCGTGCTGCGAACCTCGCGATTCTTTCCTGAGGAAGATGACAGCGTGCAGGTGCGAAACGCTTACAGCGACGCAAATGCGAAGGTGAATGAATTCCTCTACCGGCGAGTCGATATGGAAGATGTTGTGAGCGCGCATCTGCTTGCTTCACAGCAGGCGGGCGCGATCGGGTTCCGGAAGTACATCATCAGTGCGACCACTCCGTTTCGCCGCAGCGATCTGGCGGAGCTGCGGGCAGACGCAGCGCGAGTCGTGGGGCGGCGGGTTCCAGGGTATGAGGCTGAATATGACCGGCGGCAATGGCAGATGTTCCCGAGTATCGATCGGGTTTATGTGAATGAGCGCGCGCGCAACGAACTCGGCTGGATGCCGCGGTATGACTTCCAGTCCATCATCGACCGGCTGAAGGAAGACGATGAGGTGCGCAGCTCTCTGGCACGGCTGGTGGGATCGAAGGGGTATCATGCCCAGGTTTTTGCCGACGGACCATTTCCGGTGGAGGAATCTGTGAGGACTCGGACTACTACGGTATAAACACGATTCTGCCTGGCTCCTGGCGAGTCCAGGCTTCTTCCACTTCGCTCAAGGGCACGGGGTCGATGTCTATCGCGAACCGCATTTTGGTTTGGGCTTCAAACATGGTGCTCAGCGATTGCAAGATGGCTTGTGAGGAGAGGCTGCCGAGGCCGCTTCCGAGCAGCTCCACTCCTGAGCTACGCAGGAGTCCACCGGGTAACGTAATCGTGTTCCCGCTGATCGCTCCTACCTGGACGAAACGGATGCGTGGCTCTCCTTGGAGAGATCCATGGCCGGCTGCAGCGGCTAAAATTGCTTCCGCGGAAGGTCCCCAGAGGAAATCGATAACAACCTGTACGCCGGGTTCATGCAGTGCTGAGCGAAAACTTCGCAGCAGATCCTCTCGCGGTTGGCTGAGAGAGATGATCTCGTCGGCACCCAGAGCAGCCAATCCCGCCAGCGCTTGTTGATCGCCGCGGCCGGTAGCAATGATCTTCGAGGCACCCAGATATTTGGCCACCTGGATGGCCTGCTTCCCGGCGATTCCGGTGGCTCCGTTGATCAGCACCGCTTCGCCGGTCTGGAACTTCGCCCTGCCGAGGAGCGAACCCCAGGTCGCGAGGCCTGGATTTCCCAGTGCGGCGGCGACGGCGTCTTCGATACCCGGAGACAGCGGGATGGTCATGGCCCGGGAAACCACGGCGTATTCGGCCATGGAACCGAAGGGCGCGCGGGGAGCGATAAAGTAGACGCGCGCACCGTCTTCAGCGACGCCAACCCCATCGTTCCCCGGCGTGAACGGAAGTGCCGTGCCACTGCTATAGTGCGATCCGTTGGCTTGACCGCGTACCAGATTGCTCAGAGCAGCGGCGCGCACTTTGAGCAGGACTTCTCCCTGGTTCGGCACGGGAGGAGGGATCTCGCGGTAGCGAGGCGGGAATTTGAAGTCTTCTACCAGGGCAGCGCGCATATCTAAAATTATAGGGGCATGGGGTCCGGTTTTCCTGTCGAGCCTGCGGCGGCACTTACGTCGAACGTACTCGCACATTTAAAAACATGTATATGAGTACAGCTCGAACCATGCCCGGAGGTTGGGTCGACCGCAAGAATATTCCGCGCGGTCCGAATGGGCGCGGTCTGTGCCGGTGGTGCTCGCTCGAAGTGCCCGCGCGCCGATTTACCTTCTGCTCAGAGTACTGCGTGCACGAATGGAAGTTGCGCTCTCAGCCAGGATATTTACGGGAGCAGATTTTGAAGCGCGACGGAGGCGTTTGCGCTCATTGCAGGCTGGACACGGTCAAAGAGCACCGCAGGTTGAAGCGAGCGCGCGGCGATACACGTGTGGCCCTGATGCGACACTGGGGACTGAACACGCGCATGCGCAAGAGTCTGTGGGATGCCGATCACATTTTGCCGGTGACGGAAGGCGGCGGGGAGTGCGACCTGGATAACATCCGCACCCTGTGCCTGCGTTGCCATCGATTGGTCACAGCGCAACTGCGGGAGCGAATCCGTCGCGCCAAAGTAGCCGCCATGCTGGCGGCGGAGCAGGGCACAATAAGCCGGGCGTTCCCCCGAACGCCCGGCTTGGAATGAGAGCGTTTCTTCCATTCCGGTTTAGTTAGATGCAGGGGGAGCGGATTTCGTAAACCTGAGCTGGGAGAAAATCCTGGATTGTTGCGGTGAAAAAGGGGTGGCGCTGAGCTGGAAAGCGATGGTTTAGGGTCTTCAGTGTCTGGGCGAGAGCTAGCGAAACCCAGACCTGAGCGGGAGCCGGAGCGCACAGCAGACGCTCGGCTTCACTCCTAATGACAACGGTGGGAGCGGGTTCAGGTTTAGTGCCGCGCCTACGGCGCTCAGATCATCTTCGGAATTGATCCCCAGCCCTCCCGGGCTGGGCTCACGTTTTGACGACCGGCCCGCCGGGCCTCGCATCCATGGCGATTTTTGCCGTGTCATCTCTTTCTTAACTTGCCATACGCAAGTCGGTTCCTTCCACGGCACGCCGGGGCAGACGGGATGACAAGTTCGTTTGAAACTCCAACCCTCTCAGTCGTTTGCGGCCCGGCTGAAGTCGTGCGCTGATACAAAACATGAGAGGTGGCTCGTCCAGCTGTGGTTGAGTTCGCGAAATTGGGCATTCACACCGGGGCTAATGCTTGCTGCGGCGAGGTAGCCCCGTCGTTGTAGGCGGAGACGTTCTCGCGGGTTTGAAAACCCGCTGCACGGACTTAAAGTCCGGGCTGGCACGGATTGCCTAGGATTCCATCTGACTTGATGCTGCGCTTGCAGTGCATTTTTCCTGGTACATATTACGCCGTTAAAGGCGGTGGCCGGCGTTCGTTTTGCGGACACTGCGGGGTGGCAAATTTTTGCTAGCGGATTCTGCGGCGTGCGGATATATTTGCATCCGCTCGGGTTTGCCGGCTGCCACCGCTTGCGTCAATCTGCTGGAAGCTTCGCAGTAGCAACTCGGCGACGTACATGCATCACTTGTTTTTCTTCTGCCTTGGGTTCTCTCTTTGCTTGCTCCTCCTCAGCACATGATTTCGGGATCGTCGTATCTGCCGCAGCTCTATGCGCATTTGAGCCTCGGGCCACGGTCTTGCTATAAGTGACATCTGATGCAATCAAGAAGTCGCTTTGAGGTTTATGGAGCATGACCCAGACGGTTGCGAACCAGATCACGGGCGACGACATCATCTCCGAGCTGATCCGAAATGCCGATGCTGGGTGGTTCAAGGTCCGCTATACCGTTCTCGTGCCCTGCATTTTCAACGTATATCTCCATCCACGCGACTACGAACTCATCCAGCCCATCGCGGAACTCATTCGAGAGGAAGCCGTCCGTGCTCTCACGGAACACCTCTCCAAACTGAACAAACCCCGCACTCCACGTCCTTTCGGCAAGCGCTTCGGCTCAGCCGGCGAACCGCGTCCTGAATACAAAATTCTTGAGAAGCAGTGGGTGATCCAGTTCCATGGAGACCAGGAGGATCGGCTCCGGCCGGGTGAGATCGAGATCTACTCGGAATTGGGCAGCGCTCGTCCGAAGGAGTTCGGAGCCGGAGCTATGACGACTTTCATCACCCGACATCCTGCTGGGGACTCAGTTGCTGGAAACAGCGAGGTTGCTGCAAGGGCGGTTCTTGCACGGGTGCGCTATCGGGACGCTGGAATGGACAAGACGTTCGTGATGACCAGCGAAGAGATTGTGATTGGCCGCGGCGGAAAAGCTGTCTGGGTGGACCTGAAGCTGGAAGGCCCTGCGGATGTGTCCCGCGAACACTGCCGCATTCGGCGCGATCCCAAAACAGGCACCTTCTTCGTCAGGGATCTTAGTCAATTCGGGACGACAGTGAACGGGACTCCCATTCCCAATAGCGTGGATCGAGTCGAAGGCGGGGAGAAGGTTGATCGTAACCGCGAGGTGCTTTTACCGTCACCCGCCAGGATCACGCTCGCCGATGTATGCACGTTGGAATTCGAGGCAGAGCCTTGACCTCCACTCTGTTCTGGCTGCGGATTCCGTTTCTTCTCGGATTCGTCACCATCGTTGTTTTCCTGGTGTGGGCGTTCGTGCGCCGCAGCGACTAGACCATGTTTGCCACGTCGCAATTACTGGTTGGCGGCCATTCCGACGTAGGGCGGAAGCGGCCGGAGAACGAAGACCGCTTTTTTATCGATGCGCAACGGGGCATTTTCCTGGTTGTGGACGGGCTCGGTGGACATGCAGCGGGCGAGCGAGCAGCGGAGATTGCGGTGGACATCATCTCCACACGACTGTCCCGCCGCACGGGTGCAAGCGACAAGCGCATCCAGGAAGCATTCGCGCTTGCCAGCACGGAGATCTTCGAGGCCGCATCTCGCCACCCTGAGTGGGCCGGAATGGCATGCGTCGCCACCGTCGCATTGATCGAGGCGGACCAGGTCACGGTCGGGCATATCGGCGACTCGCGGCTTTATCTCCTCACTCCCGGCAAGATGGAGAAGATCACGCGAGACCACTCGCCGGTAGGTGAGTTGGAAGACGCGCAACGGCTCAGCGAAGACGCCGCCATGCACCACCCTCGCAGAAGCGAGATTTATAGAGATCTTGGAAGTACGGCGCACACGCCCAACGACGCTGACTTTGTCGAGATCCATTCTTTCACTCTTCCTCAGCCGGCGGCGCTCCTGCTTTGTTCCGACGGCCTTACCGATCAGTTGACAGCTGCCGATATTCGGCAGTTGGTCGAGCACCATGCGGGCGACCCCGACAAGGCAGCCCGCGCACTGGTGGAAGCTGCGAATGAAGCCGGGGGGAAGGACAACGTTACGGTCATATTGGTCGAAACAGAGGACTACGCGAGAACATCTTCCGCAGCAGAGCCTGGGCAGGTTTCTTCCAGGCATTTTTCTCGTTGGACCTGGTTTCTTCTCGGCGTGCTTGCGGCATCTGCCGTGTTTCTGGCAGCGCGGCCGTACTGGGAGCACTCCACATCGGGACTAAAGCTTCGATTTGGAGTGGTGCGCTCGCCACGAAGCTGGATGGTCGGTCCGGATGCGATCACCACCATCGGAGCTGCGTTGGACCGGGCGCGGCCCGGAGATACCATTGAAGTAAGTCCTGGCGAATATCACGAGGATCTACATCTGCGGAGCGGTATTTCTGTGGTGAGCACGGCGCTCCACGGCGCCCGGATCCTTTCGCCGAACGTGGCGGTTTTGGCTGAGGACATTCACAACGCACGTTTCGCCGGTTTTGACATTGCGGGTCCAGGGAGAGTCGGCATTCGCATTGCAAATTCCGATCTCCACGTTACGGACGTGCGCGTGAGCGGTATGCAAAATGCCGGTATCGAGATCAGCGGCGCAGGTGAATCTGTGATTCAGGCTTCTGAGATTGCAGATAACCCTGGGGCGGGAGTTTCTGTGCGTGAAAACGCTCGGCCGCGGCTTGAACACAACCTGATCCGACACAATGGACATGGCCCCGCGATGCTGCCCGGTATCCTTATCGAAGGTTCAGCCGATCCTATTCTCTTCGGGAACATCATCGAAGAGAGCGGAGCAGAGCAGATATGGGCCTCGCCATCTTATGATGCAGGCAGTCTGCTGACTGACAATGTGGTGGCTCCCGAGATGCGGGATAACAGTCATCAGGTGAAGGTAACTTCGCAGTGAACAAAGACGCCGTGGATAGGGAAACAGCAGGCCGCTTCACTCTCTACCGGAAGTTACCGGCCGGCGGCATGGGCCGCGTCTTTGAAGCGGAGGATCCGGTTGGCCCACGCCGGGTCGCGTTGAAACTCATCGATCTCGGCACCGATCCGGATAGCCTTCAGATCGTGAGCGCAGAACGGCTTGGGGCGGAGTTGCAAACGCGGCTCTGCGCAATCGACAAGCGGGTCACCGCGATCTATGAGTCGGGCGAGATGCCGCGCTACTTCTACATCGTGATGGAGTACGTCGATGGCCGCGACCTGTCGGAGCTGTATACCGGGACGGGTCTGGAACCGATGCTGGCGGCGCGCATCACCCAGGACGTTCTCGAGGTTCTGGATCACGCCCATAATTTTTCAACTACTCTGGACGGCCGCTCCATTCGGGGCGTTGTTCATGGTGACCTTAAGCCGCGCAATATCCGCCTGACTCCGGCGGGAGAGGTGAAGGTTCTTGACTTTGGCATCGCGAAGGCACTCTCGCTGACGCGCAACTTCACGCAGAACGTTTTTGGCAGTGTGCAGTACTCTTCGCCCCAGCGTCTGCTCACCGGGGAGGTTGATGCAGGCGCGGACCTCTGGGCTACAGGCGTGATGCTGTATGAAATGCTTGCGGGTCATCCGTACTTCCAGGCGGAAAACGGCTCGCGGCTCGAGCACACGATCCGCAGCTATGACCGCGTGCTGCCTTTGCCGGAAACGTGGCCCCAGACCCTGCGCAACATTCTGCGGCGAGCTCTCCATCCTGATGTGCGAGTGCGCTACCAGACGGCTGCAGAGTTTGCGCGAGACCTGCAGGCATTTCGCAATGGCCAAGCTGTATCTGCCCCGGTTGATGGGGAAGGCACACGCCGGGTGACGTTGAATGACGACGCGACGAAACGCACGCCCCGGCCAGAGGCCGCCCCGTATCCACCACCGGTGGACGCGACACGCAAGACCGTAGCAACGCCATGGACACCTGTAGCAGTACCACCGGCGCCGGCGCGCCGCAGGCCGAGTGTGATGCGCATAATTATGCGCTCGCTCGGCGCATTGCTTCTGGCGATCTTGCTTTTCCCTGTCTATCTCCTGGTGAACGAGTACCTGGTCTGGGGGAGCGCTCACCAGCTCGCGCGGGATCTCTCCAGCGAGAAGCAGCAGAATTTGGATGCTGCTTGGCACCAATACCAGAAGCTGTCGTCGCGTTCCCACTTCCCCATTAGCTTGTGGGCCGCCCGAGACGAGTTGCAGAAACACCTGATCGAAGATGCCGACAGCACCATCGTGAAGTTTCGGTCTCCGGACGCGCCTCCGGTATCAGAGGCGGACTGGACCCACGCCCGTGACGACCTGTCTCGCGCGATCGAACTCGATCCAAGCGACAAGACACTGCATGGGAAGATCCGGTTGGTCGATGGTCATCTGGCACGATTGCGCGGTACCGCCGAACGGGACCCTCGCGTGCTGGAAGACGCACGCCAGGATTTTCTGGCAGCGGCGCTGGTGCTGAAAAAATCGCCCGACCCATGGCTTGGCCTGGCTCCCCTTTACATCTACTCCTTGCACGACCTGGCACATGGCGAAGCAGCGATTCGACAGGCCAGCCGTCTCGGTTATGCGACCGGTAAGCGGGAAACAGCGGAACTCGCAGATCTCTACCGCTACCGTGCTGAGCGGGTGATCGCTGTGGGAGATCAGGCGGGCACAAGGATCCAAGCGGCGCACTACTACCGGATGGCAGCTCCTGACCTTGCACGTGCGCGCCATCTCTACGAGAGCATCTTGCCGTGGGACGGCGCAGCCGACAGTCTCAAACGGGTGAATGATTCGATAAACCGCATCTCAACCCTACAATAGGGGAAGGCGGGCGCTGAGAAAGTGGGGGCTTGCGCTTCCACGCAATATCGTCGCTGATGGATGGGTAGAACAGTCCCTACGGGACTCGATTTGGAAAGGGTAGTTGTAGGCCCTACCCTTCACAAACCTGGTTTCTCAGTAGCCTGAAGGGGAAACGCATGGCGGTAACCCGCAGCACGTTGGCTGAGCGGGCCCAGAACCCTCACCATCCTATGGAGGCGCGGGGCCGAGCTTGGGAGCGCGTTTTTTTACTGCTGACATCGGCCTTGATTTTTGCGGCGGTGAGCCTCACGGCGGCAGCGAAGATGGCCCGGGTAGATGGCTCGGGTAACGAGCGCCTGAACCTCTCTACGTTGGACAGACGCGAACAACTCCTGCCCTTCTTGCAGTGGGTTTCTTCTCCTGCTGAGCGCCAGTACCTTGCGGGCAAGATTTTCGAGGGTGCGCGCAGCGGCGAGGGTTCGCTGTCGCACGTAGGAGAGATCGGCCAGATCCACGTGGGCATCCGTGATGTGCTGAGGACTCACGGACTCACCGTTTTGCAGGCGCGCGCACAGCAGGTGCAATCTGCACGGCCCGGGGCGGAGACCATTCTGCTGCTCGACTCCGCGGAGCTCGCACGGCTGAAGCCATTCTTTGTTGTGCGAGACAAGTCTGAGTTTCGCACTCAGCTCATCCTGTGGTGTCTTCTCGTCTTCTGCGCTTTCTGGGCGGTACACATCTTTTGGTCGGTGCGCGGAGCCGGCGGCCCGCAATACGTGTTGCCGTCCGTTTTGCTGCTGAGTGGCGTCGGAATGACGCTGATGATCACCCTGCGCGACCCGGTGCGCGACACGCTTGCCTTCTCGACCTTTGCCCAGGGAGTGGCCGGTGGCTGTGTCGTGTTGGCTCTTGCCAGCACACTCGACTACCGGCGCATCAGCGGAAAGCTAAGCTACGTTTTTCTCTTTGCGAGCTTCGTGCTCTCGGCCGGACTCATCCTCTTCGGCTCCGGACCAACCGGCAGTGACGCCAAGGTCAATCTCCTGGGATTTCAACCTGCCGAGGTCATTCGCATTCTCATCGTCTTCTTTCTCGCCGGATACTTTGCGGAACGATGGGAATTTCTTCGCACGTTGCGCGACGAACGCAAAGCACTCCAAAAAATCTCGCGGTGGGTGGAGGTGCCCAGGCTCGAGTACCTTCTGCCGGTACTGGGAGGTGTGGCCGTCTCACTCGCCTTCTTCTTTCTGCAGAAGGATCTTGGCCCGGCGCTGCTGATCGCGTGCCTGTTTCTCGCTATGTACGCGGTTGCCCGCGACCGGTATCTGTTTGCGTTCATCGGCCTGATTGTGATCCTCTGCGGGTTTGCGTCTGGCTACTTCCTCGGTTTTCCGCAGAATGTGGCGGGGCGAGTCTCGATGTGGCTGTCACCCTGGGACAATTCTGTTCGCGGGGGCGAACAGGTCGCGCATTCGCTTTGGGCGTTCGCCACCGGCGGGCCCTTCGGCACAGGTCTCGGACTGGGCGATCCGCAGTGGATGCCCGCGGCTCATACCGATCTGATCCTGGCTGCGCTGGGCGAGGAATGGGGATTCCTTGGCGTCCTTGGAGTGCTTGCGCTCTATGCCGCCCTGGTTTGGTTTGGCATTCGGGTGGCGCTCCGTGCCCGCTCCGATTACAACTTTTTCCTCGCGCTCGGGCTCACCCTGGCATTCGTTCTCCAGATCGTACTGATTGCGGGAGGTGTGCTCGATTTAATCCCTCTCTCCGGGGTTGTGGTTCCGTTTCTCAGCTACGGCAGAACAGGTCTTATCACCAACTTCGCGATCATCGGCATTCTGTTCTCTCTCAGCCGGGAAGTTTCGCCTGCGCAGAATACGACGGAGCCCTTTCGCGTGAGCGTGCGGGAGATTTCCTACGTGATCGCCGGGCTCGGCGCCTGCCTGCTGGTGAAGGCGTTCTACATTCAGGTGATCCATGCAGACGCCACTGCGGGGGCTGGTGCTCTCGCGCTGCAGGCGGATGGAGAGCGCCGGTACGAGTACAACCCGCGTCTGCTCGCCGTCGCGCATTCTATCCCCCGGGGCACGATCTATGACCGAAACGGAATCCCGCTCGCGACCAGCAACTGGAATGAAGTTGCGCAGAACCGCGACCGCTATAGCGGCATGGGCTTGTCCGTAGGTGAACAGCCTGCTCCGGGGGCAACTCGCTACTATCCGCTCGGACCAGCGGCGTTCCATCTGCTTGGAGATCTGCGGACGCGCGCCAACTGGGCTGCACGCAATAGCTCCTACGCAGAGCGTGATTTCATGCAGACGTTGCAGGGCTATGACGATCGTGCAACCGTTGTCGTGGTGTTCGACCCGCGTAGCAGGACTTCGCAGCGTATCGTCCGATACGACCTTCGCGAGTTGCTGCCGCTCCTGCGGCATCGCTGGCAACCCAACAATCCTGAGGTGAGGAAGGTTCTTGAGCGCGATCGCAATCTGCATATGACCATCGACGCTCGCTTGCAGGTGAAGACAGCGGAACTGCTAGAACACCAACTCGGCCAGCTTGGCCGGACAAAAGGCGCGGTCGTGGTGCTCGACCCGGCAAATGGCGACCTGCTCGCCTCGGTAAGTTATCCGTGGCCAAACCTGTCCCTCTCTGTCGCAGAGCCGGATCAGGATGGCGCCCTGCTTGATCGGGCGCGCTATGGACTGTATCCGCCCGGCTCCTCTTTCAAGATCGTGACCGCCATCGCGGCACTCCGAAAGGATGCAAAGAACGCTGATCAGATTTATGAATGCAAGCGTCTTCCCGATGGCCGCACGGGCGCCTTCATACAGGGCTGGAAGCGGCCGATCCATGACGACGTCAAAGACAGCGAGCCGCACGGAGCAATCGCGATGCGTACTGCCATCGTGGTCTCGTGTAATGCCTACTTCGCGCAACTGGGCACTTACAAAGTGGGTCCGGAAGCGTTGCTTGATACTGCCACGCGGCTCGGCATCTCGGTAGCAAACCCGTCGGACGTGAAAACTCTGCGCTCAGAGATGCCGCAAACGTCCTACGGCCAAGGTCAGGTGGTGGCCAGTCCCTTTCAAATGGCGCGGGTGGCGGCCACCATTGCCCAGGGTGGCTCCATGCCCTTTGGCCGCTGGGTGACCGACCAGACGAACCCTCGGCTGGACCCGCCGCAAGCGATGCTCAATCCGGAGCTATCCAGACAAGTGGGCGAGTACATGCGCGCTGCCGTCACCTCGGGGACTGGCCATAGCGCAAAGCTGCCGGATATCGCCATGGCGGGCAAGACAGGGACAGCGGAGCTGGAGCATGCTCCGTCGCACGCCTGGTTCATCGGATTTGCCCCGTATGACGGAACACACAAACTGGCATTTTCCGTACTGATAGAGAATGGACAGTATGGCGGTACTGCTGCTGCTCCACTGGCCGCGGAAGTCATGCAGGCTGCCAAGGCACTGGGCTATCTGCAAGGAGGGCCATGAGTCGACTGCACGATCTGGAGCGGCGCATCGATGAAACACTGCGCGGCATGCTCCGCTCCTCGTCCCCAGACCAGAAACGCGAACTGCTGGAGATTCATCGCGCCTTGCTCGACGATGTCGCAGCGCATGTGGACACGTTGCGGCGCGGCAAGCAGACATTCCCTTATACGCAGTTGAACGTGCGGATTCTTCTGCCGGATCCTTCGCTTCGACGCTCTTATGAACTGGTTTTCGTTGAGGGCGATGCTCTGGCTCGCGACATCCGCCTTCTCCTTGAGGATCAGCGGGTAGAACTCCCGGTGCATCTGGCTGTGCAGGTAGAACTGGCGCCGGAATTACCGCCTGATGCGGCGGCTCGAGGATTTGATCTTCACTACGGAAGCATTCCGACACCGCAGCCGTCGGAGAAGGTAATGGAGGTCCGGCTTACCGTCATCACCGGATCTGCCGAGGAACAACAGATCTGCCTGAAGAAGAAGCGGATTCACCTGGGACGCCTTGCGGAGGTGATCGACGCGGATGGGCGGCTTACGCGAAAAAATGACGTAGCATTCCGAGACGACGGGCAGGCTCCCAACCCATCTGTTTCGCGGGCGCATGCCCATATGGAGTTCGATCCGGAGAAGGCTGTGTTCCGTCTCTTCGATGATCGGAGCGCCCATGGAACCACAGTCATCCGGGATGGCTCCGTGATTTCAGTCCCTCAAGGCGCGAGCAAGGGCGTCGCGCTGCGGCACGGAGATGAAATTGTGCTTGGACAGGCGCGGCTCCTCTTTGAAGACGGCGGCTCCGAATTCCCTTCTGATTAGCGGGAGGAGTATCAGGAAAGGGCAAGAATCCTGCAACTAACTGATTCTTTTGGTCGGGGCGGAGGGATTCGAACCCCCGACCCTCTGCTCCCAAAGCAGATGCGCTACCAGGCTACGCTACGCCCCGATTCCCGGATTGTACCGCAATCAGCGTCCGTCAGGCTTGATGGGCGAGCCACTCCAGGAACCAGAGGAGGAGGAAGATGGGGGCTAGAAAGATAGCGCTTAGTGTGCCGGCGATCAGCATCAGGAAGACCCAGTCTTTCCAGGTTTGCCGCCGCTGTTGTTCCAGATGGCGAACGATGAGCGCATAGTTTCGCCGATTCGCCTTCCAGGCGATATCAAAGGCATCGCCCAACAGGGGAATGGTCCCCAGCAGTACCTCGATGCCAATGTTGACCACCATTCTGACCAGTGTGATATAGGGGACGCCCCGTACCCAGGCCGCTAGAACGAGGATCGTAGAAGCAAGTCCGCCGATAATGTCTCCCAGGCCGGGGACGAGGCCGATGATGCCATCCAGCCCGAAGCGGATAGAGGTTCCGGGGACACGAAACCAGTCGTCGAGCACGTGGGAAAGGAAGTCGAGATTTTCGTCCGCGAACAAGCCGCTGGCCTTCTGGAAACGAGGGGGCGGCCCCGGCTTCCGGGGAGGCAGAATCTCGGGCTGGCGACTGGTCGGCATAGGCAAAATAAGGCAGCCTGTTGTAGCGTGGAAGGCCTGTCCGAGCTGCTGGGAGCGCCGAGCCCGGATGTTACAATCTAAGTCTATATGGCGGCTATAGTTCAGTGGCAGAACGCCGGACTGTGGCTCCGGATGTCGTGGGTTCGACCCCCACTAGCCGCCCCAATGCTGCAACAACTTAAGGGGTCGAGGGTCAGTTAAGCCCTGACAGCCAGCCGCACTACCTTCCCGTTGTATTCCAGTGATCCTGCCAATTCCTGACCCTCAACGAGTGACTCGGCCGGTACGCAATAGTTGAGATTCGAACGACAGGATCGCTGGACACTCTGCCGACTTTGCATCACCGATCGGCTCGATTATGGCGGTTGACTGGTGAGTTGACGCAACGCGATTCGAGCCACAGTGGCAGGGGCCTGCGGCGTTTGCTGCGTGTCATGGTTGCACTTGGGTGAAATCCCTCCAGCCCCTCGGTATCGGGCTATGGCGGTATTTGGCGTTTCGCTGGCGGCGAGAAACCATCAGTTCTTCGGGCCAGGTCACCCCTATGGAGGCACCCTATTTATCGTCTGTCTTATTCTTCTTGAGCATGCGCTTGATGTCGGGAGCAAACTCCGCCAGCGCGTCGACCACCACGCCCACCCAGGCCTGAGTGGCCACGCTTTGATACCCCTTAGTCAGTGCACTGGGAGTGTTAGGTTCCCAAGAGCCGACGGTCACCCCCGCGCCGAACGCTGCCGCATAGGACATGATCTGGGGTCGTATTGCCTTGTTGTCTCCCCCGCCGTAGGTGATGAAGTTCCGCACAACAGCGTGGCGAATTCTTGGCCACGCGCCTTCGCAACGGCAGCGGTCATAACGGGGTTCGAATCCGACCGCTGCGTTGCCCAGCGCTGTTAACGAGTTCTGAATGATGTTCCCGGCCTGGAGCGAGCCGACGCGCTTGGCCAAACCTGAGATGCCATCTCCCCACTCCGGTTGGGTTTCCTCGACCTGGTCATGGATTGCGAAGAGTCCGGTCTTCACGTAGATTCCGGGAGTTGTGTAGGTCTGTCGAAGATAGAGCTTGAAACGCTGGTCGCCGGTAAGCGGCTCTATGGGGGCATCTTTGGGAATATACGCACCATACACCCAGTTGACGGGTAAGGTGCTGTTGACCGAGGGGCCTGCAGTCGCCGGAGCGCTAGCCGGTTCTTGCCCTATACATGAGGGAACCAGAAGCAGCAGAGCAAGAATGCTCGTACGAGCTGCGAGGAGCCTTATTGGGCAGGCGCCGCGCGAAGAACTGCGGTTCATTCTCCCCAGCGATTCGAACCCCCATGCGAATGTAATTCCGTGAACACTGGGCATCGTATGACCTTAGCTTCAACAGCGAATCACATCCATCTAAAAGCGCGCAGTACAAGGATCACAAAAGCACCCTCGACAAGTGAATACCTCTCCCGCGATCCAAACACCAGAAGGAAAGCTGCCCAGCGCGCTCGCATGGGGAGCAATCGAAAGACTTCTCTGCGTGGGCTCTGGCTAGCGGCTACTCCTCAACCGGCTTGGGCTTTAGGGTCACGGTGATCGGCGAAGCCGAAATAAAAGACACGACCGATTCCGCCGGTATCGAGACGCCCTTGTTCCCCGTCGCTGCTGCGCCCACCGTTCCTGCGCCTGCGCCCACAAGGCCGCCGATCAACGCGCCCTTGCCTCCGCCCGCAACCCCACCAATCAGCGCACCTCCAGCAGCCCCACCACCAACCATGGCGCCAGTCCGTTTACCCTTTCCTTTGACGGTCTGCTCATATTCCTGAGTAGCTACTTCGTACGCACCAACGCGGCTGAGCTGTATCCCAAGGTTACCCTCCCCCTTGAATTTGCCTTGTTGTCTCACCGCGACAACAGTACCGCTCACAGGCAGGCCAGCTTTCAGTACTGTCACTCCCTCGACATGTACGGGTTGCGCGAGCGACCCACTAAAAGGGTCGCCGATGTTATTCGTTTTTGAACTCAACCCCTGGGAAAGCTGGACGGTAAGTGTAGTACCGCTTGGTACGGTGTAGACCTCGGGCGGCGGCGGTGGAGGAGGAGCGGGCACGGAAGCCGCGGGCGCCGGGACCGCAGAGGACGGTACACTGGCTGCTGGTGGCGGTGGCTGGTCAAGCGCCTGTGCGGCCGCAGGCTCGGCTGGCGGCGAAGATGAGGCGCTGGTCTCCGCCGGCGGTGTCTTGTTGCATCCAGAAAACACTAGCACTCCCAGCAAACTGACCGACAACATGCGGTGGATAGTCGCATTGTCGCCACGCATGCTCGTAGTTTTCAGGTTTGTTCTTCCTATAGTTTTCATGTTCCTCCTTACTTCTCGGTTGCTATATTGCGTTCGCAGTTTTTTTTTACCTGAACCCAGCGGACCCCATTGGCATCAAGTTCAATTTCGTCCACAGGGCCTCCAACTTCAAGCTTGTCGGGATGGTACATAATGGTCAGCTCGACCAAGCGACGCGCCTTGAATTCATCGAACGTGGTTCCCAGCAGGCCCGTGTGTTCCCACGCCGTGCGCTCAGCGATAGCGCGATTAGATTTCTTCTCGCCTTCAAATTCATGGAATATGTCGTATTTGCCTACCGAGATATATGCAGTGGGCGGATCGTCGGAATTAAGCACATAGCCCAGGGAAGACAGGAACCCATTGGCGTAGTTAAGCATCATCGCGTGAATCCATGTGCCGCCAGTCTTTTCGACCCCCGCTAAGAGACCGGTGGTGAGATGGCCATCGCCGGCGTAGGCGTATGCAGAAAGTTGCTCGTTGGAGAATTCTCTAAAGTTCTGCTTCATTGCTTCAGCCCACCTCACTAGCACCAAATCGCTTTCCGCGGCGCTGATCCTACTCCCGTGCGGCGTATTGGCGACAGCAGCAATTGCCTCAGAAACAGCTGTCCAGCTACGTTTACCGTCGCTTAAAAGACCCGCGGCAGCAAACACGACGTCACCGCTAAGTGCGGCAATCTTGCAGGAACTATCGTCGATGCCTTGAATGACAGTTCCGTTCACAGTGGTTTCGGTCCGACTGTCGGCTGCGATGATGACACGGTTTTTCGTCTTCGCGACGACAATGATGGTGCCGGAGGCCATGGGTTGCCCGGCTCTTGGATGAGGAAGCGCGAGAAGCACCGACGTAATAATGTGAAGAAATTTCATTCTTCGAAAACGCTTCCCGTCTCCAATGCGGTCGACTTAGCCAACCCCCCGAGGTGGTTCGACGGCAGTCGACATCCACTGCTGCTGCCCTGGTAAATTACTTTCAAGAATGCGACTGGCGACTCCTCAGAATTGCCAGCAGCTAGCAAACTAGCTACCGCAATTATTCAAGGCCCAATGCGCGGCACTTCGCCACTCGGGAAATCCCTAGGATCAGGGCAACGCGCCGGCGATCATGCAGGCCGGGGAACGCACAACGTCTATACCCAAGAGCGAGTCTCGCTCGAAGGCCCCAATGTCAGTTGGCGATAAATCTCTAGTGCCGTATCGACAGTGCTCCGCAGGCAGAGGTTGGTGGTCTGGGCAGTGCTGGCCAGGAATGAAGCCTACCGGCCACCGCCACTAAGTTGCGGTACCATTTAAACGGCCTGCGGATGACGCCTGGGAAGAAGACCCAGGCTTGGAAATCGCTAGGGCGACTCCCACAGCCGCGAACCAAGACGGCGGGAGTTTTGAAAGTCCCTGGTTAGCCAAGGCGCAACGTGGTTATTCTGTGCGGGTATGTGTTGAACAGCTTCCAGCGCGAACAACATCACATTTATAAGCGAATCTGTGCAGCACACACGGACGGTTGTTCCCAGTGACGGGTTATCGGCGGCTTAAACACCCAAGGAATCGCCTCTTTAACTCAGAGGCAAGCGGGCGTGGATCCTTGTACCACGATTGGGCTGCGATTCGATCGAAATGCTTCCCTTCAGTAGTTTCAGCCGTTCTTCCATGCTGACTAGGCCCAGCCCTCGACCCTCCTTCGCTGCTTGGGTGTCAAAACCGACGCCGCGGTCCCTCACACTGAGATGGATCTCATCAGATGTCCCCCACAATCCGACGTCGACTTGTTGGGCCCCGCTGTGCTTTACAGAGTTACAGAGGGCCTCTTGCAGCACTCGGAAGAGACAAAGAGAAACATCAGGCGGCACTGAGCCAGGTAGGTCGTGGCTTTGGAAGTCAATCTTCACCTTCAGCTGCTCCCCCATGTCATGGCATAGGCCCCGCATCGCGGAAAATGGACACAGATTGTCCAGCCTTGTCGAGTGCAATTTTCGCGACAGGGCTTGAATATCTGTTGCTATCTCACTGGCCTGAATCTGTAATTCGCCCATTCGATCGAGGAACTCAGGGAATTCAGGAGGTTCCAGGTGGAGTTGATCCAACTCCACTGCCAACAAGGTAAGACGTTGACCAATGTCGTCGTGGAGTTCTCTGGCAATCCGGTTACGCTCTTGCTGCTCCGCCTCTATCAGCCTGCGGTTCAGTTCCAAAAGCGCCTCTTCCATCTGCTTGCGGCGGGTAATGTCCTCTGCAAAGATGAGAATTCCTCCCACAGTACCTTCAGGTGTCTTCCAAGGGCGAACTTCCCAGCGATCCCAACGAGGGCCGTCTTGCCCATCCCAACGGTCCTCGTCAGCTCGCAGGGTTTCTCCTTGAAGGCCGCGGCGGTGAATCTCCATCCAACGCTCAGGCATTTCTGGAAAAAGGTCATAATGCGAACGCCCTAGGACCTCCGTTCTGCCACGTAAGTAATCAGTACACCATCGGTTGCTGACTTGCAGATAACGCATGTCACGATCGAGCATGGCCACCGCAGCGGGTACATGCTTAACAAAGATTTTCAACAGTTCTTCGCGCGATTGCAGTAATACTGCTTGGACTTCTAAAGTGCGGTTCACTTCAGAGAGCACCTCTTCTGTCCGCTTGCGCTCGGTTACATCGATATTGACGCCAAGTACTCTCGAAGGCTCGCCCGATTCATCCATGAAAACCTGCCAACGTCCGGCTATCCAGTGAATGCTTCCATCAGGCCAGACAACGCGCCATTCTCCCGTCGTCTGTTGGCCCGTCTTCAGGGCACCCTCAATCAACTCCATAACTCGTGTCTGATCATCGGGATGAATCAAATTCCGAAAGAAAGCAGTCGGTCTGCCATCAAAGGTGCCGGGTTGCAGACCGTACATCGGCTCCAAATCTGTGCTCCAGGTAACAAGTCCCGTTCGAACATTCCTTTCAAACGCCCCTATGCCTGCCGCCTGTTGCGCCAATCGTAGCCGTTCCTCGCTGGCGCGTAGCGCCTCTTCGGCCCCCTTTTGCTCTGTGATGTCACGGGATATTCCAGTGGCAGCCACGGTTCTGCCAGTTGAATCCCTGATCGGCGAAATAGTCAGGGATACGTTAATTCGTTTCCCCGTTTTGGTAACACGTACCGTTTCAAAATGCTCGACGCGATTCCCTGATTTCAACGCTTCGAGAATCTTGTTCTCTTCACCCGGTAGCTCAGGCGGGATAAGCATGCTAATCGGCTTCCCTAGAGCTTCGGCCTCCGTGTATCCGTAAATCTTCTGCGCACCTGAATTCCAATTTTTGATAATTCCATCTAGCCCCCCCGAATCGATCGCAACGTCAGATGATTCAATAACTGCGGCATGTCTAAACTGCGCGTCCTCTGCCTTCTTTTTGTCCGTGATGTCCTCCACTATCGCCAGTACGAGCGGAGATGGATGACTCTTCCATAAAGAGATGCTCAATCGTCCCCAAACCAAAGAGCCGTCTTTTCGGAAATAGCGTTTCTCCAACTGATAGTGCTCGATGGAACCTGCTTTTAATTGCTGAAGGAGAGCCCAGTCCTTCTGAGCATCTTCAGGAGGAGAACAATCGACACAGTGTTTGCAGCGGAGTTCCTCCTCGCTGAAACCCAGCATCGAGCAAAGCGCGGGGTTGACGAAAAGAGGCTGCCCTTCCAAAGTTTCCACTGCGATGCCAACGGGACTCGTGTTGAAAACATCACGGAAATGCTCGATGTCCGGCGTCCGAACTCCTGCTGCCTCTCCCATAGAACAAGGTGTATAGCATAGTTGCTACCTTACGGCAACGGTATTGGGTACAAAGGGCCAGCCTTTCAGAAGTTCACCCGGCATTGCTTGCGGAGCTTGGATTGGAGCGGGCACGCGTCGACGCGACAAGCACTTTCGGCGCATTCTTCTGCTCGAAGTCGAGAAGTTCCGCATCGGTGTCCAGCAGCAAGTGCACGAAGGTCTCTCCGAGTGGAGACAAAGTGCGATGCGACAGCCGAACAATGGCCCAAGTAATCTTCGGGAAAGGAAGAGCGAGAGAAAACACAACCAGTTGGCCGCCTCGGACTTCGGCGGTAATCGTATTCAGCGGAAATAAGCCCACCGCATCCGTTTTCGCGGTGATTTTCTTCATCATTGCAACCGAGTCGCAGGTGATTGCCGGAAACGGGTTCGCAGCGGAATCATCTAGGACTCTCCCTCCGCCCGCCTAAGAGAAATTGCTTGAGAATGGGACCCGAAATGCGAGAAGCCGTTATCACAGGAAAGCGCAAGATGCTCCGCAGAGTGGGTTCCCGGTTCGAGGCTAGTAAGGGATGTTTGGCGCGGACTACAAAGTAGCCCTGGTGTTGATTCAGGCGCGTTATGTGCAGCCCCGGTTCATTTTCAACTCTGAACTCATTCAGACCTACCACTGCAAGGTCCAATTCGCGTTTACGGACCAGCGGTAGCAGGTTTGTCGCATTGTCGTTCCAGATTCGCAGCTGGACGGTGGGATGTGCACGCACTAGCCGCACAATCGCCTGGTCAACCATCATGGCGGATGGATAGGTGCCCGAGCCAATGTTCAGTTCGCCTTTCGCAAGGCCTTTCAGAAGATCCATCTCGCGGTCAAGATCGGCAGAACGCGCAGCCACTTCTCGGGCTTGCTTCAGGAAGATTTCACCGGCGTCTGTGGGGACCACATCTCCAGTTCCTCTCTCAAATAACCGCGCCCCAACTCGCTGCTCAATGTTCTGGATGTTCCGCGATAGCGAGGGCTGGGACATTCGTACGGCGCGCGCCGCGCGGACGAAATTGTGATGTTCGGCGACTGCGAGAGCGCAACGTAGAAGACGCAATTCGATCGGCATACGCCCAGAGTATAGTCGAAATACTTCTATGGCATTAGACGAATGACCAAATGTGCTCTAGTCTCCGAAAAGACCAGAGGCCTTTTAAGCCCAGAGGTCTCGTGAGGAGCTAGGCATGGGGTGCAAGTCGTGCGGATCAGTCAACCGGCGCAAGTTCACGGCGGAGATCGGGATCCATTTTCCGGGGGGACTGAAAGACATTGACATACCCATCGTGTGGGTATTCCCCGAGGTTGATGTCTGCTTGGAGTGCGGCATTGCTGAATTCGGCGTGCCGGAAGATGATTTGCGCGAACTTGCAAAAGGCGAGGCCGATGCAGGATGACCTAGACTTCAGTTCCTACCGGTTAAGCCACTACTGACAAATTGCTTACCCAGCAGAACCGCGCCGACAGCCATGTCCGGCGCTAACGGACGATTTTAATAGGGATTTCCCTAGTTGGCTGGAGTTGTGGGCAGGCCGAATATTGAGTGGAATCAGAGGGAATCATTGTGCGATTGCGAGTTCATCTAGTCACGATAGGGCTACCTTTACAAATATTGGGGTCCTGGCAGCTGTGATTGTGACCCGGACCTTCTTGAGCTGGTCTCTGCGGTTGAGATGGAAGGCCGATGGCCCTGGCAACCGGCACCGACGAGCCACCCCGAAGTGGTGGCATGAGAGGAGAAAACAGCGATGGACCCCCTAATTGCGCGTATTTCGAACAACCTCGTAGCTCGGGTAACTGGCCCAATGCATTTCCGGCTTCTTCTGCAGCCGGGGGTAGCGACCTTCTTTGCCATCCGCGATGGTTTGAGAGACGCTCGCCAAGGCGAGCCACCCTATTTCTGGGGCCTTTTCACCGACAAAGTCGAACGCGAATTGATGATGAAGAACGGTTGGAAGTCCGTAGGAAAGGTGTTCATCCTTGCCATGGTGCTTGACGTGGTCTATCAACTCATCGAACACCGGTGGACCGTTTATCCAGGCGAGGCGGCGCTAGTCGCGATCATTCTTGCCATCGTGCCCTATCTTCTGTTCCGCGGACCTATCAATCGAATCGCCTCCCGTCAGCGCAAAGTAGGCAAGGAACGCTTGGCAGGAGACTAGAGGGTTCGTTTCGGGGGAACTTCGATGCCTAACTCCCAGCAAGTCATCTCTGTTACGCTTTACGTCGCTCTTGTAGTCAGTTCGATGGGTCTCGACGGCTGCAAAAAGAAAGCATCGGCCGGACAACAGCCCCAGGCGGCCGCCACCGCCTACGCCATGCCTACGGCTGATCAGTTCTACCAGTTCGTGGCTCCGATAGCCCTGCTCCCGGACAACCTCGTTGCCATAGCGCTTGCGAGCTCGACTTTCCCGGACCAAATCACCCTCATTCTGTCGAACCGTTCATCAGATTTTCTGTATTAGAAGAACATCAGTTCCTGATCAGTCGAGGATGGGAATGTTTAAACAAAGAGCGCGTTTTTTCCTCTTGAGTGCATTCGCGCTTTCATTTTCGAGCGTGCACGCACAAAGCACTCAACAGGTGATCCAGCAGGTTGTCGATGCGGAACTCGCGTCCATCCAGAAGGACCATTCAAAGTGGTTTTATTTTCAGGAGACTCAAAAACCTAAAGTGCAGTTTAAACAGTGGGTCGCGACCACCCAGCAGGGCAATATCGAACGCATACTAGAGAAGGATGGCCAACGGCTATCCGAGCCCGAGCAGCGTGATCGCATTCAGAAGTTTCTGCACGATACCAAAGCCCAGAAGAAGCAGCTCTCAACGATCGATCATGACTATCGGCAGATCGCTGACCTTCTGAAACTTCTGCCGGTTGCCTTTGTTTGGATACAAACGGATGCGACAGCAACCACGACCTCCTTACACTTCGACCCGGCTCCACAGTTCCAGCCGCCTACGCTTGAAGCTCGTGTTTTTAGTGGCATGACGGGCGACCTTGTTGTAGATAACCAACAACACCGCGTCTGCAGCATGAAGGGCCATCTCTTGCACGATGTCAAGTTCGGTGGTGGCCTTCTCGGAAGATTGAAACAGGGTAGCTCTTTTTCCCTCAAGCAAGAGCAGGTGGGGCCTTCGCTCTGGCAATTGACCTCAATCGAGGTTCAATTTCAAGGAAACGCGCTATTCTTTAAGAGCGTCTCGCTCCAAGAAGACGATGAATATTCAAAGTTTCAGCTCGGGCCTTCGGGCATAACGCTTGAGCAAGCTGCCGTCGCAGTGATGAAGCAGCCGGACTTAGGGCAGGAGCAAGTTTCCCGGTGACGCCGCACTAAGCTTCACTCCCAGCATGTCGAGATGCCTCGACTCATGGTTTTATGTCCGTTGCACGCCGTCCGGCGTTCCGTTCTACATCCGATTCCGCCTACCGAAAGGGTCTTTCGCCGCTGCTGTGCGCTAGGTAAATCCCTAGTTGTTGCATTCCAGCGCAGGGCTCATTGTCAAAGAGTAATTCAGCGTTCAACAAACCATGAATCATGCCCGGATTTCGCTAACTGACGAAAACACGCTCACTATCGAAATTGAGGGCGACAAATCTGATTTCATCTTTCGGCGTTGTGGGTATAGCACACAAAAGACAGGGTCGGATCCTAAATCATTGTTGCTTACTCCGGACGTCAGAACGCGGCGTCCCTACCGGGGAATTCGCATTACAACGAGTCGCCACTTGCAACTCCTTCTCTGCCTGGTGACCACCCTATGCACGGGAGCAGCCTTCGCGCAGCGCTCAACCCCAGACTCAACGGGCAGCGGGCCCATTGCCTACGTCTATGTCGCAGCGAGCAAGAGCGCCGATGCCAACCAGATTTATGCATTCGCTGCAGCGTCAAACGGAAAGCTGACGGAAGTGAAAGGTTCGCCTTTTCCAGGCAACGTATCGAACATGGCTGTGAACGGAAAATACCTTTTCGCCACAGACAGAGACCAGGTTTACATCCACTCCTTCACCGTCGAGCCGGATGGCGCCTTGAAAGAGATCGCATCGTTCAGCGCCCAAAAATACAACAGTGGAGATTGCGGCGGCCTGGGTCCGCTGTTTCTCGACCAAACCGGCGCGACTTTGTATGATCTGGATTTTGACGGCAATGCTTGCGCGAACAACATATATCAATCTTTCAGGATCGACAAAACTACAGGCGACCTCGAATTTCTGGGGAGTGATGGCGCCGATGCGTGGTTCCACAATCCGTTAAGTTTTGTTGGAAATAATATTTACGCCTACGGAGCGGTGTGTCTTTACAACATGTACTGGAAGATCTACGGCTTCCAGCGCCAAAGCGATGGCATGCTGACTGAGGCCAATGTCGGTGTGCCGACGCCTACTGCGAGGGGAGAGGATTTCTATTGTCCCAACCTGACTTCTGCGGACCACGCAAATCACGTCGTCATTTCGCTTCAGGCAGTTGACGGAGTAACGTTCGCTCCGGATGGTCCGCCACAGCTTGCGACCTATACGGCCGAGATCTCCGGTAACCTGACCACGAAAAGTACGCGCGATGACATGCCCGAGACCGCTGTGGGTTCAGTGACCGATATTGCGGTGTCCCCGTCAGGCAAGCTTTTGGCCGTGGGCGGAACGGCAGGATTACAGATTTTCCATTTCAATGGAGGTGATCCGATTACGCGTTATACCGGCCTGCTAACGACGGACGATGTCAGTCAATTATTCTGGGATAACGACAATCACCTGTATGCCATCAGCCAGTCTTCGGGCAAACTGTTCGTGTTTACAACGACTCCGACAAGCTTCAGCCAGGCTTCCGGATCGCCGTACACGATAAGACAACCAACGAACGTGACCTTACTGCCCAGGAGGGAACGTTGACAGCGGGAACGTCGGAACTTAAACCCAGCGTTTCCCCCTTTGCATCATTTGTGAAAATTCGTCCGATTAAGCATGAGCCTTGAAGTTTTCATGCTCGAAATGCAACGAGACGAACAACACCCTTCGCGACGTTTCTGCGTTGGGATGGTGCCTATCCTGGAAGATGTCCAGTCGGCGCAAAGTACGCAATGAACGCTTCGCAGGAGACTAGAGGGTTCGTTTCGGGGGAACTTCGATGCCTAACTCCCAGCAAGTCATCTCTGTTACGGTTTCCGTCGCTCTTGCCGTCAGTTCGATGGGGCTCGACGGCTGTAAAAAGAAAACATCGGCCACGCAGCAGGCCCAGGCGCCCGCCACCACCTATGCCATGCCTACGGCTGATCAGCTCTACCAGCTCGTGGCTCCGATAGCCCTGTTCCCGGACAACCTGGTTGCCATAGTGCTTGCAAGCTCGACTTTCCCGGACCAAATCACCGCGTCCTGGCAGTGGGTGCAGCAGAACGGGGGGCTCCAGGGCGCGCAGCTGATGCAGGCGGTGGATCAGCAGCCGTGGGACGCCAGCGTCAAAGGGTTGACCCAGTTCTCTGACGTATTGCAACAGATGGCCACGAACCTGTCATGGACCTCGTCCCTGGGCGATGCGTATTTCAACGCGCCGCAAAACGTGATGAACGCCGTACAAGTGATGCGACAGAAGGCCTACCAGGCCGGCAATCTGAAATCAACTCCCCAGCAGAATGTTCAGGTCGAGAACCAGCCTGCGGGAACAGAGCCCATTGCGGCATCCTCAGGCGCGGAGCAGCAGGTGACGGTGGTGCAGTCTCCGCCGCAGACGATCGTGATCCAGCCATCGCAGCCCGACGTTGTCTATGTGCCCAGCTACAATCCCACCGTGGTGTACGGCGCGCCGGTGCCGGCTTACCCCGGCTACTCGACCGGAGCCATGGTGACCACCGGCCTGGTCTCCTTCGGAGTCGGCATGATGGTAGGCGCGGCAATCAACAACAACAACAATTGCTGCGGATGGGGCTATAACTCCTGGAACACCGGTTGGAATAACTCCAGCGTGAACTACAACAAGAATGTCTACGTCTCCAACTCCAACACTTTCGCCAATCGCAGCAACTACAACAACGCCAATTACAACAACTTGAATCGGAACAACATCAACGCGAACAACGTCAATCGGAACAATATCAACGCGAACAACGTCAATCGCAACGACCTGAACCGGGGCAACACTCCGCAGTTCGATCAGAGCCGCAACCAGAGCGTCGGCAACCGGAACCAGGGGGCCGGTAATCGCAACGACCTGAACCGGGGCAACACTCCGCAATTCGATCAGAGCCGCAACCAGGGCGCGGGCAACCGGAACCAGGGGGTCGGCGATCGCAATCAGGGTGTTGCCAACCGGAACCAGGCGGTCGGTGATCGCAACCAGGGTGTCGCCAACCGGAACCAGGCGGTCGGTGATCGCAATCAGGGTGTTGCCAACCGGAACCAGGGGGCCGGCAACCAGCGCACGGCGCAGCGGGGTTACGGCAATCAGCCGAACCGTGGAGCTAGCAGCAATGCGATGGGGAATTACCAACAGGGCGGCAACGCCCGCAACGATAGCGCGCGAGGCAGCCAGAGCGTGAATGGCGGCAGCCGCGGCGGTGGCAATACAGCCCAGGCCCAAAATCGAGGCGGTGGTGGAGGAGGAGGCGGGGGCGGCAACCGCGGCGGCGGTGGCGGTGGTGGAGGCAGGGGGGGCGGCCGTCGTCCAAGGTAACGCCGAGGGGATTCGTGAGTCCCAGCGCTCCATCCACCTTGGTGGCAATCGGCAGGACGCCAGCTCCAGCCTCCCTCAAAACCCTCAGTACCGGCTTGAATCCAGGCTGTATCCGCAGCCCAAAAGTCAGGAGGATTTCAGTGAAACGCACGTTGCATCCTTACAAAAGGCCATCGCCCCATCACCTGAGCGCAGTGGTGCTGCGTCTGGCCATCTTGATCCTGCTCGGTCTCGCTTATCCTTCCGCTTCCCGTGCGCAGTCGGCGAATGAGAAGACTTTCTCTTCTCCCGGCGATGCGGCGCTGGCACTTTACGTGGCGGCCAAGTCCGATGACTCCGGCAGCCTGAATGCGATCTTCGGCTCGAATGCGGACAAGGTCTTGCACACCGGCGACGAAGTAGCGGACAAGAATCTGCTCTCGAGGTTCGCCTCACACTATGACCAGATGCATCGCGTCGTCATCGAGCCGGACCAGACTGCCACCCTTTATATCGGAGCCGACAACTGGCCCATGCCGATCTCGTTGGTGAAGAACACTTCGGGGGCGTGGTATTTCGACACGGAAGCCGGAATCCAGGAGATTCTTTACCGGCGCATCGGCAATAACGAGAACGGCGCCATCCAAGTCCTGGAAACGCTGATCGATGCCCAGAAGGAATATGCCTCCACCACGCACGATGACGAAAAGGTGATGCAATATGCCAGCAAGGTGTTCAGCACAGAAGGAAAGCGCGACGGGCTCTACTGGAAAACCGCCGGCAACGAGCCGCCGAGTCCCATCGGGCCCCTTCTTGCAGACGCGTCGGACGAAGGCTATACCCGGAAGGCGGGCGCGCCGTTCCATGGCTACATCTTTCGCCTTCTTACCCGCCAGGGACCGGCCGCGCGGGGCGGTGCGCGCGACTACAAGGTGAATGGGGTTATGACCCGCGGGATCGCGTTTATGGCCTATCCCGCGGTGTACCGCACGTCGGGCGTGATGACTTTCATCGTCAACCAGGATGGCAGGGTGTTTGAAAAGGACCTTGGCCAGGACACGGCCAAAGTGGCGCAGGCTATGTCGGAATACAACCCCGACAATACCTGGATGCCCGCCGAGTAAAGTCCAGCAGCCAGTCGTCCGATGTGAGGGTGGCCGCGAAATCGGCATTGCGGGTGACCGGCTATCCGGAAGTTACTCATCGCATACTGCATTCGCACTGATACGCAATTGGCGTCATCCATGCCCGGCCGAAAACGGAATTATAGGTAAGTTGCCCCGCCCTGACCACACTGGGATTGGGGAACTTACTGAAACCCAAGACTAATGCAGGCATTTGCCCGATGAGCCGGTTTTTCGCCCCTTTTGCTGAAGATGTAGATCCATCCGGGTAGCTCGATGGGCCCATTTCGCCTGTTAACTTACGATAAAAATTGAGGCAGCGGCTGGAATCTGAGGAATCCGAGTGCAAAATAATTACTCCTCTTGGAGACTCGCCGGGATACCGTCGTTGAAGCAAAACGGGCATATAATTGGGGGCCTTGGGGGTGCCATGTCGGAACTGGAGAAGCGCGTAGAGGAGCGATTTGGAGTTCTTCCCAATTTCGTCCTCCTCGCACCTGAGGGTCCCGAGATCACTGAGAAGCTGTGGTGGTGGCGATTCTCACAAGCTGCCTACCTCGACAATCCTCTACCCTCCCTTTTTAAGGAGCGTCTTTTCGTCCACCTGTCGCGCTTTTGCGCAGTCCGCTACTGCATTGCCCGTCATGTTGGTTTCTTGGTAGGCCTTGGCCGCCCTGCCGGCGACCCGAACGTGTGTACACAAAGTGTCGCAGACGTTGTTAAACTCCTTCGACGGCCTTTCCCACGCGGACAAGAACTTCAGTCTCGTCTGTCACTGTGCGCAGCCTGCCCCGCACCCGTTGTTGAAATGCCGATGGCGGACACGCAGATGGAAGATGCCATCTTTGTATTGGCAGCGCATGTGTTCTTGAACACTTCTGACTATTGGTTGTGTTTTAACGCGCTGGCGCGGCTACTTGGTCCGGCTCGCCTTCAGTACTTGCTGTTGTTCCTGGCGTTTGTCAGGGCAGCGCACGCTTGGACTGAAACCCATCCTGAAATCGCCATGGAAGCTGACATCGAAAAACTACTGGCGACAAACGAGGCACTGGCGGATTGCATCCTGAATGACCCGGAGGCCAGGAACATCACCAGCCGGTCACTCGTGGACGAGCTGCCGGCCCTACGGCTCAAGGCAGATAAAGCCATTGGCTTGCTGGCCGCGATAGTGGACTCATCCGATGATGCCATCATTAGCAAAACGCTGGACGGCGTCATAACCAGTTGGAACGTCAGTGCGGAGCGATTGTTTGGCTACACAGCCGGCGAAGCGGTAGGCCAGCACATTTCATTGATCATCCCGACCCATCGCAGGAACGAAGAAACAGTCATCATCGAACGAATCAAGAAAGGCGAACGAATCGACCACTTCGACACCGTTCGTATGGGTAAAGACCAGACACCGCTCGATATTTCGCTCACAATTTCGCCCGTCCGGGATGCCGGCGGAAAGATTGTCGGAGCATCAAAAATCGCTCGAGACATCACGCAACGTATACGAATTGAACGAGAATTGCGCGAGAGCGAAGACCGTTATCGCACATTGGCGGATGCACTCGAAACCCAAGTGCAGTTCCGTACTCAAGAACTGGAGAGAAGAAACGCGGAACTGCGTGACCTTACGACGTTGCTACAAACACGAGAGGAACTACTGAAGACCTTCGTCAAACACGTACCAGCCGCAGTGGCGATGCTCGACCGAGACATGCGCTATCTCCAAGTGAGTGACCGCTGGTGCGCTGATTATTCGCTCGACAGTTCGCTGTGTTTAGGCCGTTCGCATTACGAAATCTTTCCTGACACTCCCGATTTGGGGAAAGAAATTCACCGCCGTGCTCTTGCTGGAGAAACGTTGCGAGCCGAGGAAGACCCTTGGGATTGCGAGGGCCGCACCATATGGCTCCGATGGGAGGTTCGCCCTTGGCAGAATCGCAACGGGCTGCCGGGAGGGATTCTTATCTTCTCGGAAGACATTACCCGCCGCAAGCACGCTGAAGAGGCACTTTCCGGTATGAGCCGAAAGCTGATTGAAGCACACGAGCAGGAACGTACTCGGATTGCAAGAGAGCTTCACGACGACGTTGTCCAACGACTTGCGCTTCTGTCGCTAGAACTCGAAGGAGTCCAGGAAGATGTCCCAGACGCGGCATCGGAACTCCGCGCCCGAATCGGAGACCTGGTAAACCAAACCGCGGAGATTGTGGACGATGTTCAATTGTTATCGCACGACTTGCACTCTTCGAAACTGGAATACTTGGGCATCCTTGGAGCGGCGATGAACTTCTGCAAAGAGTTTAGTGAGCGCCAGAAGGTGGAAATTGATTTCCAGAGTCAGGATCTACCTACTGGCTTGCCAACCGAGCTTTCTCTTACTCTATTCCGAGTTCTACAAGAGGCCCTGCGCAACGCTGCGAAGCATAGTGGGGTAAGACACTTCGAAGTCCGATTATGGGGAAGCACTGGAGAGATTCACCTCTCCATCAGCGATCTTGGTGCAGGTTTTGATACAGAAACCGCAATGAAGAACCCTGGGCTTGGCCTCACCAGCATGCAGGAGCGCCTGAGATTAGTGCATGGAGAGCTCTCAATCAGCTCGCAATCGAGGGGTGGTGCTACGATCCACGCTCGCATTCCTTTCGATTCAAACAGCGCTTCTGCACGGGCGGCAGGGTAGAAACGGAAGACCGCCGAAAAGTTCCCTGAGACTTTTACCGGGAATAAACGGGCCTCTGCCGAAGCGGAGGAAATTGCTTGATTGGGGTCGCCTTCGGAGACCCATGCATCTCAAGCTCCAACGAAAGCGTAACTAGGAAGTCTGCTACTGACAAACTGCTCGCCCCGAAGAACGGCGTCCACAGCCGTCAGTAGCTCGCGTCTCAAATCCGTCTTAACAACGTAACCGTTTGCTCCCTCGGCAAGCGCTCCTTGCACTACGTGGACAGAGGTCTCTTGACTCACAAAGAGGATTCTGGACCGAGGGGAGAACTCGCGGATTCGTCGAGCCGCTTCGATTCCGCCGAGCGTTGGCAGCCCGATATCCAACAAAATCAAGTCCGGCTGAAGTTCCTCGGCTTTCTGAACGGCTTCTAATCCGTCTGAGACTTCCCCGACGATCTGCAATTCCGGTATTTTCCCAAGTGTCGAACAAATGATTTTCCGAAAGAGCTCTGCATCCTCAACTACAAGAACCCGGCTTGATGGTTTTTCCAATTTGCACCTTAAGAAGTTCAAATCCGACTCTATTAAGTTAGTTGCTCATGGCATTCATCATCGCATGTTCCGCAATTCAAGTTGTTGTGCACGCCTGTGCATAAACAAGCAAAACCTCTGCCTGGGGACCCATACGAAAGTAGCGATTCTATCGCTACACCTTCGAATCGCCGGTAGCCCGATTACGCCGCAACCCAGCTCAATCGCTAACCTGATCCTAGGGTTTTCCCGAGTGGCAGAGTGCCGCGCGTTGGCCTTGAATAGTTGAGGTAGCTAGTTCGACAAGAATCTGCGGCTTTCAGCAATGTGCGTCACGTGAAGGCAAAGAGGTTATGGAGAACCAGGCAAAAGCTAGTTCGAACTGAGAGTCGAGGGGGATCAATACATCATGGCGCAATCAGTGGTGGAATGGACGGGCGACCAAATTGCGGAAGCAGCGCGGCAGGGTTCGCGGGCAGCAACTGCCGTTGCAGATGCGGTTGAGGAGAGCTTAGGGGCCACGCGTCGCATCGCAAAACAAGGCGGCGACACTGCCGAAGAGCTTATGGATGACACAATCAAGCGCCTGCAACGGCACCCCGTCGAGACAGCGATAGCGACATTTTCGATTGGCATCGCTACAGGAACTACGATTGGCGTCGCCACCGGAATATTCATTACCAGAACCATTTGGTTCCGGAACATGACACGGCGCCACTTTTCCGCTCACGGAATGAGACCTTTACAGGGCGTACCGCAGTAAGCCTTTTGGAGCAGCCGCGCGAGGCTCAGAGTATCGTTCGTCCGGCACTGTCAGTTTCGACAGTATGCCGTTCCCGGGGGTGCTGTGGAGCCTGCGGTCTCGCTATTGGCTGCTGAATTCCAAAAACGCGAAAACGACAAGGAGCTAGTAATGAAGAAATTTCTGGTTGCAGTGGTGATTTTCGGCGGGGCAGCGATATTCGGTCGCGATTCAGCGGTTGGGCAGAACAGTACTCCGCAAGCTGCAAGTCAAAGTTCCACGAGTTCCATCGATCAGGATATCGACCTCCTGCGAAAGGACATTCGCTCACAGAAGAAGCAGATCATTGCGGCGAATGTGCAACTGACAGACGCTGAGGCGCAGGCATTTTGGCCAGTGTACGACCAGTACACAGCCGATTTAGTGAAGACCAACAACGACAAGTACGCGTTGATCAAAGAGTACGCGCAAAGTTACGACACGATGACCGATGCGCAGGCCGACGATTGGACCAAACGTGTGTTGCAACTGGACGCAAAGGTAGCAGCATTGCGGCTGAAGTACCTGCCCGCATTTCACAAGGTACTCTCGCCGAAAAAGACAGCCCTCTATGAACAGGTCGAGCGTAAGACGCAAATGCTGATTGATGTGCAGCTGGCACTGCAGATTCCACTTGTCCAGCCACAATAACGCGAACGGCTTGAGCGGCGGGACGCGTCGCCGGATGTGATTTGGCCAAGAGACATGTTTACGCCGAAAGCTGTGGCCGAAAACGAGCCCGCAACCAGTGCTTAACGATGCCCCCTAATGCAAACGCATCCGGCTCGTGAGAGTAGGACACGATCTGCGGCGCGCCGAATGTTTCTGTTTTCAACGTGCATGGCGCCCCCTCTAAATTCTATACCGATTCCAGCGAGGCCCCAGAAGAGCGTCTATCCGGATTTCATTACTGAAGCAGCCAGATATCCAAGGAGCAGTCATCGCCGAGGAAACCGGTATCGCCCGGCACGACGATGCAGGCGCATGTAAAGCGCAATGAACCCGGACAGCCTTCAGGCGCGGCCCCAACGATTGGAGGCTCTATGAAGAGTTCCGCAGCTGGTAAAGAGAAAGCACGTTGCCGCTTATTTCCCAAACATCGTTTCCAAGGATTTTTCACATTTCCCGTTGTTCTCAGTTTCCTCATTCTCGCAGCGACAAAACAGGGAAATGCCCAGCTTCTCTACGGATCCATCGTCGGGACCGTCACAGATAATGGCGGGTCTGTGCTCCCCGGAGCGACGGTTAAGGTGAAACAGACACAGACGGGCGAAACACGGTCAGCCGTGACCAACGACAGCGGAGCTTATATCATCTCGACTGTTCCTTCTGGGACCTACGATGTGTCCGTTTCGAAGTCAGGGTTCAAGCTCTTCGATGCCGCCAACGTCGCTGTACTCATCAACACGACGGTCCGCGTGGATGCGAGCCTTAATGTCGGTGCGGAAACGCAGACAGTCAATGTATCGGCGGAGGCTGCTGTGCTGCAGACCGATCGGCCGGATGTTCACGGAAGTGACGTCAGAGGACTTGGAGCAACTGCCACAACCTACAAGAACATATCAAGGTTTGGTAGCGCTGCTGCCCGGAGTACTGCCGCCGAGCGCCAGTTCGGGCGGCACCAACAACCCAATACGGTCCATGATCATTCAGGCCAATGGCACCAGCGCCCTGCAGCAGAAACCCAGTGCCCAGGAAGTGTCGCCAGTGTACCCTTCCGCTTCGTCAATGGCCCGCAGATCGTTTTGGCCGTATCCATCAATCACACCGGACCCTACAACTTCCTCTTGGATAGCGGTACCCAGAGCACTATGATCGATCTCTCTCTCGCTGCGGCGCTTCATGTTGATACTCAAGGGGCGGCCGAGGTCGCGGGCGTCGGATCTCGTAACTCTGCCTCCTTAGCCCAAGTCGACCTGATCGAGGTCGGCGCCTACGCTGTTGCCAACCAAAAGGTGCTCGTTTATGACCTCGATAACCTCGATTCAGCCGATCTCCACCTTCAGGGCATTCTGGGTGACGATTTTCTCGAACACTTCGATCTGCTGATCGATAATGCAACCCGCCTGCTCTGTCTCGATAACTCGGCAACGATGCGCGCGGAGGTGAAGGGTCCGCGTATCCCGCTGCTTGCCCGGGCTGAGGCGGATGGCGGCGGTTTGCTCATCATCACGGCGCGTCTCTCCGCCGGGCTGCGGCCCGTTCATCTGCTGCTCGACTCCGGCGCGAACGTGGCGATCCTATTCAACACCTTTGAATACATGACCCGGCAGCTCTCCTACGACGTGCCAGCACGCGGGAGGGGTGTGGATGGAATGCAGCGGATCTTTTCAGCTTTGCCACCGCTGGACGTAAACATCGGCCCACTCGAATTGCCCCAGGTGCACTTCTTCGGTCTCGCTGGCATCCGAAAGGATGCGCGTGCCAAGGGGTTCGACGGTGACCTGCCCACGGGGCTCTTCCGTCGCGTTTTCATCGACAACGGCGATCACTTCGCAGTCCTTGAGCGGAGATAGGGCCCTACACTGGGAGCGTATGCGCTCACTTAGGGCATGGGCAACGGTACTGTTCTCCCGATTGGCCAGCCTCTTCCACTCTCTGGCAAGCGACGCCTTTCAGTGCTCCCGCCAGGTTTAGCTCAGGCACCTGGCTCTCTGCTCCACCGGATCGTGGGCATGACAGTGAAGAGCGCTCAGTAGAACGAGGCAATCAAAGAGCTTATGAGGACTGCCCGCAGCCCGGATCGGTGTGGGACAGACCGTCGCTGATTAAGCTTTGGAGGCAAATAATTGTGCAAGTTTGGTTCGGTTGTTTGCGGATATCAAACGACGATCGATCGAGGCAGCTCTCCCCCATTATAATTGCGGCACCAAAGCCGGGTCCGGTTCCCAGAGGTCGTGGATCCGCGCTGCACGCAGGTAAGCATGTTTTCTCAGAGTCCAGTTTCTGATCACAGTTTTCGCCTCCCCTGTGTCAACCTCGGTCTTTCTTATTCCATTATTCTAGGTTTGCTCCTGATCGCAGGTGCAGGCAGTCCCGCACGGGCTCAATCGTCTGGCGATGTGAATATACCGATTCCCGACCGGCGCGAGGAAGCAACGTCGGTGTCTCCAACTGGCGCCGGCCCAGGGCGCTATTCGGGGAGACCTCTCCGGGTCGATGTGGACCTCGTGCTGATTCCTGTAACCGTAGCAGATGCTGGGAATCGGCCAGTACTTGAACTGTCCAAACAGGATTTCAGCCTGTACGACTCTGGCGAGCGGCAAGACATCAAGTATTTCTTCGCTGAAACTGCCCCGATTTCGATCGGCCTGATTCTCGATTTCAGCAAGAGTATGGAAAATAAGATCGAGCGCGAGCGCGAGGCGGTAGTTCAGTTCTTGAACAACGCCAATCCCGAAGACGACTATTTCGCCATTGCGGTCTCAAGCAAACCTAAGTTGATCGCAGACGCAACTGATTCTCTCGACCAGCTCCAGTCGAAAATAGGGGAGAGGCCTCCGCAAGGCAGTACGGCACTACTGGATTCAATCGCCATGGGATTGGCAAGGATGCGTTCTACGCGTTATCAGCGCCGCGCCCTCATCATCATCTCGGACGGCGGTGACAATAGCAGCCGCTATCCGCTGCGGAGCATCAAGAACCTGGTTCAAGAATCTGACGCGCAAGTGTATGCCATTGGCCTGTTCGATAGTGCACTGTTCAAGCCCTATGAAGAGTTCATGGGCAAACGGTGGCTTCGTGAGATCACCGACCCCTCAGGCGGGCGCACCGTCCCAGTGGATAACCTCGAGGAACTTCCCGAAGCGGCCGCTGAGATCAGTCGCGAACTGCGGCAGCAGTATGTCTTGGGTTATAGCCCAACCCATACTGCTGCCAGTGGCGAATGGCATAAGGTCAAGGTACAGGTTCTTTCGTCCACCACCGAACATCCGCTCACGCCGGCCTACAAGAAGGGGTACTACACGCGAACCAGGTAGGCGGCTGTTCCACTATTGGCCCGCGTCCGCGACGCCGATAGTGAAATTCAGTCCCGCTGAGTAGCGCCAGTTACTCTGGGCGCCATGGTTGAACGGATTCGAAAAGTCGGTAAGCAAGTAATCAAACTTCGCTGGTCGAATCTGGATATGGTGTCCCATCGGAATGTCCACCCCAGCACCGAGGGCAAAAGCGAAAGCGTCTCCTGAGGGCGCTCTGTGAAAACTGCACTCCAGCGTGACGTCACATTGCTTATAGGCGTTGCTGTAGAGGTTGGAGTGTGCTCCACCGACCAGCAGGTCGCCCAGCGGCTGCATAAAGTGCGTGCGAAGTTTTAACTGTGGGCCAAAGAGGTAGGTGAACAGGTCACCATGCACATTCACTTGGCCACCCAGGGGAAAGTTCGTCGTTACCGGAATCGCAAATCTATTGGTGAAGCTTTCATAGTCCTGGAGATCAATTTTGAAGCCTAAGTGCGGGACGAAATTGAACACGTACGCAAGGCCACCGCCATTCAGACTCTGGTTCGTTACCTTGCTATAGCTTGTGCTGGGCGAATAGTAAGCATAAGAGTAGCCCGCCCAAATTTCATGCCGGGGAAACTCTTGCGCCCGCGCGGTCACCCCAACGAGCAGCGTGACCATAAAGAGAACGGCTTTCCCTTTCAATGACATATGAAAGCTCCTCCCAAATGTAAGTATGTTTGCGCTTTGATGTGGCCCGCTCGGACATGCTCAGCTCAGGTTATCTTTCGACTGTTATATGTCCTGATTCCAGATGTTCTGGAATTGCGCTCGACCGGGCCCAATCCAATTGTCGGAAAAGGGAATGAGCACTAGCGCAGCGAAGCGGATTATTTTCCAGGGGATCCGAAGATTCATGCTCATACGGGTCTCTTGCAATGAGTCTTACGCCGGCCAGCAGGCAGAAACAACTAGGGAAATCCCTAAGCGCGTAGATGCGTCCGCGCGCTAGACGCGCGCTCACGTACTTCGAACGGGTTGCTGGAACTCCTCGGGAAAGGTGGCCAGCGACGTTTCGGGCAAACCGAGCGCACGTGGACCGTTCCAGGTAAAGGCTACCGTCACCCAGCGTTTGTCAGTATGGATAAAAGCAAGCATGGCTTCGGCGAAATGCACCTTGTCGAGGATGGCAGCGAGTCAAGCTCCTCCGCCGGCAGGGCTGCGAAACGACAGAAACTCGTACCGTCTGGTCAGTGCTGGGGCACGGGTCAACAGAATGTGTTGGAAGTCGTCGAAGGCGAGCACTACCAGCTCACCGCGTCTGGTCCAGCGTGTTGGGGAAACGCGGCTCTTGTTTGATCTAGCCGGCGCTGACGAACCAATGTTCCTTACATACACGTAAAAAGACCGTCATCTTCCGGTAGGACCTTCGCAACGATCGTGAAGCGGTAATACGCCAGTGACTTGATAAGGATCGCACTATAGCTCCCCTTCGGTCCGGGAATTGGGCTCACCCTCGTTCTAGACCAGCGGATCCGTCAGGGCAACTAGGGAAATCCCTATCTTCACTCCCAGCTCGCCACGCTGATGCACGCGGACCGCGTGAGAGCGCCCTGGCAAGTTGATTCGAGAATTCGAGAAGCAATCACCGAGAAATCAATGGAGATATAAAAGCGCGGCCAAGGAGAGCCGCTTTGATAGCAGGGATCAGATCCGTCTTCATGTGGGCTTTCAGTACGTAGCCATAGGCACCTTGGGCCACGCACGCATCGACGAATTCCCATTCATTGTGGATTGTCAGAAAGACAAACCTGGCCCTGGAGCCTGCTTCGCGGAGTTGTTGAGCGGCCTCGATACCGCCCAGTATCGGCATTGTTATGTCTGCTACGATCACATCGGGAACGAGACTCATCCCTGCATAAAACAGCTCCTGTCCGTTGGTGACGGCCCCCACGACTTCAAAGCTTGGGCTCAAAAGAACTCCCACTCGGTCAAGTACGACCGCGTTGTCGTCGGCAAGGAGCACACGCGCATGATTCAACGACTATCTCCACACACCGCAAGTGCAACGCACTTTAGCATGGTTGTGCCCAGAGCTGTGATCGAATGCCACAGGCCTTCGAATCAGTCAAGGAGACAGTTTTACTTATCTCCTCGATCAGGCGATATCAACGCATGCTTATGGTGTCGCTTCGAGTGCTGATGATAATCAGCATGGAGCGACGACATCCTAAAATTGGAGCCGGTTCAGGAACGATCCGGATATCAGCAAGCCAACGAATGTGGTTTGAAACCGACCTCGGGATAAGCCGTCACCTGTCTAAGACCATTCTGTTCGAAATATCGAATAGGCGTCTTCGCCAAGCGAAAGCGGCTTCCGGCCAACGAACCAATGCTAAAGAGCCGGTCCAGTCTCTGCAACTGGGGAAAGCCCTAGCTGAGTGAGGTCGCTTGGCCAGTCCTCAGCAGGCTTCTTTAGGGGACTGCGGAGTTTCAGAAGGAATCGTGATCAGGTCGTGCTTGAGGGCAAATAGCACCAGCCCAGCATTGCTCTTCAGATCGAACGACTGCATGATGTGGTGCTTGTGGAATTCGATAGTCTTTTGGCTCAGATTCAGCTGATCGGCGATTTGCTTGATGGAATAGCCCTCTGCGAACAATTGGATGACATCGCGCTGCCGGGGCGTTAATGCCTTGGAGAATTGCTGCGCCCGCGCCTTGCGCGCGACCCAATCCTCAGACCTAACCTGGGGCACTAAGTAAGACTCATTGCGCAGCACATGATCGATTGCTGTCTGCAGTTCTCGCACCGCCGAACTCTTGAGGACAAACCCTACCCTTCCCAATTCCAGGGCGGCTGCCGCGAGATTCGGGTCGTCCTTCATCGTCAAGAAAACAATTTTGATGTTTGGAATTTGTTCTCTCACTCGCCGAGCAGCGTCCAGACCATTGAGTAGCGGCATAGCGACATCGACGACCAGAACATCCGGTTTAAGCCGGGTGGCTTCCGACACCAGCGCACGGCCGTCCGTTACGATGCCCACCACTGCATAGGTTTTTTCCAGCAGGATCCGGAGCGATTCTGCAAAGATGGCATGATCGTCGGCGATCAAAAGGCGCGCACCCGACCTGTCTTTTGTCCGTTCCATTGTTCACCCTCGTTACAAGTTGCGGAATTCTAACCCTCTGAGGGTTCCTTACCTCTGCATTGTGACGTGCTACGAGGGCCTCAAAGTTTAGCTGCGAGAGAGCAGGCGTCTTGAGCAAGATAAGGTTGGCCGGCGGGGGGCAAGCGCCCCCGATGCGACGAGCGGGCTCTCTTACGCGATATTCACACTTCGAGCGATGACAACGCATGGTCACGAACGCCCGAAACAGAGGCTATCATCCAGTGCTAAATGCCTTGCGAATTCCCGAGGTTCGTAGGCTCCAGGGGAAGGAAAAACCCCCGGACTCCCACGGGGTCAATCCTACCAAAGATATGGCCTTGTCGAAAGATAATTTGTGCAATTGGCTCTTTTATGCAATTAGCTCAGTGATGGTCCCTCGGATGGGATCTGCGCCGCACTTCAGGAATCTGCGAAAACTAGTAGAAGTGATAGGTTTCGGTAACGCAAATCCATGAGGGGATCAGCCAGTGATTGCGCCCGAACAAGACCAGGTCCGCGTTGCTTCTGAGATTGAAGGGACTGCTTGATGTGATATTTGTGGAACAAAACCGCTTTCTCGTTGAACTTTAGTATGTCCGCCATCTCCCTGATGCGACGGCCTTCGGTTAGCAACTGAAGCTCATCCTTCTAAGCGGGAATCAACTGTTTGATAACTGGCGCGCGAGCCTCTAGGGCCCCCAGCTATCTGTCAAGGAAGATTCACCCCGAGGTACGTCGGAGATAGTGTTCAATAACTCCCAGGCCGCGAAGTTATTGAACACTATACGCGGAAACAACTCTTGACGGCAGCCAAGCGTCAATTCTAGTTCCCTCGGTTGGTCGCGAGTAAATTTCAAGATGCCCTCCCAGTGATCGTAGCCGTTCCTCCATGCTCCGAAGCCCGATGCCATTTCGCGTTGAGAGCTTGTTCACATCAAACCCTCTTCCTCGATCGACAACTGAAAGGTGGAGATCCTCTCCTGAAACTTCCAGACGGACTTCAGCCCTTTTCGCGCCACTGTGGCGTTTGACGTTTCGAAGCGCTTCTTGCGCTATCCGAAAAAGACAAAGTTCTACTTCCGCCGGAATGCCACGCGGAACGTCCCCGTGTATAAAGTCGACCTGTAATTCCTTTTGGTTCGCGAACTCCTCACAGAAGGCCTTTACCCCTGCAACCAGACCTAGACTCTCTAACGTGGAAGAATGCAACCTGTGTGACAAAGAATGAAGATCTGAGCCGAGCTCGCTGATCTGATTCCAGATTTTGTGGAACCTCTGGGCCGCCCCGGCAGGGAAATCTCCAACTTCCTCGGCTAGTCCTTCCAGGTCCACCGACAGCACCGCTAGCTGCTGCGTGTAGTCGTCATGGATCTCGCGGGCGATCCGCTTGCGTTCTTCCTCCTGTGCATTAATCAAGCGACCGCTCAAACTGGCCCATGCCTCCTCGACCATTTTGCTCTCGGTGATATCGATGCAAGAGCCAATGTACCCAGCAAATGAGCCGTCCGGATTGAATCTCGGCACCCCGAAATCGGAGAGCCAGCGGTATTCTCCGTCATACCGCCGGACTCGATATTGCATCTCGTAGGATTCGCGCCGGTTGAATGCACTGGTGTAAGTGTCCA
The DNA here is from genome assembly GCA_963785315.1 of uncultured Acidobacteriaceae bacterium. GTDB lineage: Bacteria > Acidobacteriota > Terriglobia > Terriglobales > Acidobacteriaceae > PALSA-350. Next base: position 1,238,184 of record CAWAUX010000014.1, read on the forward strand.
CGAAAATCTTCAGGTCTTCAGGGTGCACGCCCTGTGTCCAGCCATTGCCAAGTTCTGCTTCAACGGACCGGCCGGTGAAGTCCAGCCAACGCTGATTGCAATAGGTGCAGAGTTTGTCCGGACCGGACATCCAAATGATAACCGGCGCAGTATTGGCGACCAAGCGGAAGCGCTCCTCGCTTTCGCGTACCGCTTCTTCTGCCCGGCGACTTTCGGTGACATCCCGGATTATGATAGTGAAAAGCTTTTTCCCAACGGTTTCGATCTGGGAGATAGACGCATCCATGGGAAATTCCTCGCCAGTTGCTCGCAATGCCCACGAACCATCCATCTTCCGATTGGTCACGCCGCCTTCGGCGAAATGGAGGATATTCCCCGCGTGTTCGTGGCGGAAACGCTGTGGAATGAGACGATCTACTGTTGTGTCCGATAACCTCGTCTGCTTTGCAGTGGAACATTTTCTCGGCGGCAGGGTTGAACAGGACAATCCGTTGCTCCTGGTCGATGACAATAATGGCATCCATCGCCGAGGAGACAATTCCTTGTAGCCTTTCCTCGCTTTCTCGAAGCTTCTCTTCGCTTCGCTTGCGTTCAGTAATGTCCACCGCTATGCCAAGCATCCGCTTGACGCGACCGTTTACGGTGTAATCGAAGGTTCCGCTACCCGTGATCCAGCGCACGGCTCCGTCAGAACGCACGACGCGGAATTCCGATATGAATGGCTTATGATCTCGTATGGCGTGGGCAACCGCTTCCCAGACAAGCTTTCGGTCTTCCGGATGAATGCGGCGGCGAAACTCCTCGATGTGCTCGGAATGGGTGTTCGATGGAATTCCGAACATGGTTTGCAGGTCACCAAACCAACGATCCTGACCGCTCAGGATGTCCCAATCCCATCCCACCGCCTTCCCGGCCGCCACGGTCAGACGAAGCCGCTCGTTGGTAAGGGCGAGTTCGGCTTCCACTTTTCTCGCTCGCTGCCTCCACAGCAGTCCGAAAATCAGCAGCGCCTCTACCAAGATCAGAGAAATGCCGCCAATGATGTACGCCTTGTACAATTCCCAGGCACTCGGCTGCCTATAAAGCAAGACACTCCCGAGCGGAAGGTTACTCTCTTTGAACCCCCAGCGCCGCAGCGCTCGCCAATCGAACACGGACACGTTGGCGCTCTTTACGATTGAGATGCCCTCTGGCCTTTCCCCGTTGAGAATCTTCAAAGCCATGTTGGCAGCGATCTGCCCGGTGGCAGCCCAGCTCAGCACATTGCCTCCCACTGCTCCGCTACCGAAATCAACATCTTCCAAGACAAAGACAGGCGCGTTGGCGGCACGGACAACCATGGGTAACGACTGGCTTGCGTCAATGAAGTGTGCGCCCGCGGCGTCCTCCATGAGCGATGTGTGAATAACGACAGTCTTGCTCGGCAAGTGCTTCAGGCGCTCGAGCAGCGTGGGCATCGTTAAATCTGTAAGATATGTGAACTCAAGCTTTGATTCGTAGCTGCTCAAGCTCTTCTTGACAATGGCCTCGGCATTCCGGTCAAACTCTCCCACACCCCCAACCACCACCACATGCTTAGTGCCAGGCTGCAATTGTAATGCCGCCTTCAGGGTCATTTCCGGCTGCGCGACCGCCCAAACACCAGTAAAGTGGGAATCGGGCTTGAGTTCGTCAATCATCGACTCTTCAGTTCCACAGAAGACGACTGGGATGTTGGGAAAGCCCGCCTCGTGCCAGTCGATCATGAATTTGAGAGAACCCCGGCCGGCGGCAATGATCACGTCTGGTTTGCGGTCTCGATACTTACGAACGTACCACTCACGAAACTGGCGCTGGGAATCCTTATCTGAAAATAAGGTTGTCTCTAGATTCTCGCTATAGAATTCGATCTGGTATGGCGATTTCTCCAGGCCAGCAAAGATGGCTTGATCGATGACAGCAAATCCGGGTGATGAGATCGACCCGAGATCATTAAAAACAAGGACACGCCGGACATCCTTTACATCTGCTGCCGTTACCGTTGACCGTGGAAGAAGGATTAAACAAGCCGTAACAATCGCGAGGGCAGACTTTGCGGTTAGCCGGCGTGGCGGTCGATGACCTTGTCCCCGCCTGGGCATTCCAATGCGCAGTGACGGGCGCAAGATACGTCGCTCAATCGCAGCCGACACGAGAGACCTCCGGGGGGCCCTTCTCGTCAAAAATGAAATAATTGCAAGCGGACTTGGCCCTGCTGGTTTTCAGCAGCTATAGCATCTAGATGCTGGTTTTCAGCTCAGTAGTTATGGCGTATAGCTATTCTTTTTCAGCTGAGTGGATTATGCCATACAACAAGCCACGTTGGGTCCGCGGACGGTGGCAATTCTCAGCTTTAGGAAGCGCGTCGCCTTCGGGGCCGACAGATGGGTAACGCTTCGCATGCGGACTGCCCACGGCATTCCCGAAGGTCGGCATTCCTCCTGACAGGGGCGGGTTGTCCTGTTATTTTGCGGCCAGGCGGCTTCCACCGCTGCTTTAACTGGGTTGGTGCCTGACCCGTTCGGGGCTGCTTTTTGCGTGGACATGTCGTCGTTCTCACCACACAGAAAACTGGCGCAACTGATTCTGCCGCTTCCAACGGAGAGGGGGGTTTTCAATTTTTCTTCTTCTGTGCCTGCGATTACGAGGTAAAAGCCGGCTAGACAGGCCCGTTTCCTATCATCGCCAGTGCGACAGCAAACGTCAGAGTCGCGGAGACAGCTCGCTTGTCTACATAGCGCATAGCGACCCTTCGATGTGGATTCCGTAGGCTGCGGTGTCTGAGGGGGCCGGGAACGGGAGGGACGCAGGTGTCATTGTTGTGTATACGAAACTAATTTCTGCTAGATCCTCGTTCGTTTAAGTTCATTAGAATGATCTGATTGACACTAATATGTTGCGTATAAGCAACACCATCTATCATCCTGGGCTTGGGCGTGGAGCGGCGCCCGGTTGGTTTGTTCCAGGGTTAGGTTCAGAAAAATACGCGCGGTGGTGAAACGAAATGACGGCGCGCAGCACTTATTCTCATACGTCCGTCTGTCAGCGAGTGGTACTACAGACGCCTGCTAGATGAGATGAAGCATGTCTTTCGATAGCAGGCATCGAATGGTCAATCTTGCGCTATAGATCTACTCTGTTCGAAGGCGTTTCCGAGGGAGGCTCAAAGGATTCTAATGTCACAATAAATATTGCTTGACACGTTAGCGCTGCGTGGTCGAGACTCGTCTCGTCCTTGTGAGTCGTTCGGGCAAACGTTTGTCTGTTGCAGATTAATGAGTGACGCGCTTCCTGGTGCGTCAGGGCAGAATGACTAATTCCGGCTTACTGCCACCGCTCATTCCATAAACCGTCCCAGAACGGAAAGCGCCCGCATCGTACTTGTAGCATCCTGGAGTACTTGCGGTTGTCCTCACCGACTTCTTGCCGCCTCCGATGATGGGGCCGTCCGGTTCAAACGGCGAGTCGGTGCCGAATGAGACCATGAAGCCGTTGTTCTTGTTCGAACTCATCCATATCACTGCCGTACCAGCCTTGATACAGAACAATTTATTGTTCTCGGCGTCGCCAATAACAGGTTTTACATTCGCGTAGTTGGCCGACCTGGTGACGTCAACCTTGCACGGAGACGAAGACGAACCGCAGGTGTTGGCTACATTACACATGCTTTCGGGTTGCTCTTGATCACATATGTACTTGCTCTTCTTTTGCGCCTGCGCGGCTGCGCAGCTAAGTAGAACGAGGCAAAATAATAGAAGCAATTCGTTCCAAATGTCGAACAGTTGTTGAGCTTTCATGGTCATAAACACATTCCTCGCGGCCGCAGCTGTAAAACATTCCCGGATAACCGAGGTCTCACCACGCACCTCCTGGCCTGCCGAACGCGTCCGGCCTGGCACGAACTGTTCCTGTATTGCCAGCCCGATCCTAAGGACCCAGCCGGGTCTTCGCAACTGGGGAAATCCCCAGTCGTAATGAAACAACGATGCGTTTATAAGCAAAATGACCTTGCAATATCAATCGATTCACAGAGTTCCTTCCACCATTGAGCGAGAGGGTCTCAGCAGATGACGAGACCTCGAGTCATTTGGCTGTCGCCAGGTCTGAAAGCCACAGAGATCGTGGTGACATGGACTCTCTATGGGCTTTGGGGTGCTTTACTCTTGGCGGCCGCCGCTCTGCATGCGCAACAATCCCCTGAAAGTCTCGAGAAAATGGCGAGAAACCCAGTGGGTGACGCGGTCAAGATTCCCCTCGAGGAGGACATCAACTTTGACGCCGGGCCTTACGGTCGCACTTCAAATTCTCTTCAGTTTCAGCCGACCATTCCGTTTCGGATAGGCGAGGACTGGCTGCTGATAGCCCGCATCATAGGGACCATCGCGGCTTACGAGCCGAAGGTTTCTCAGGCAAACAGCGGCACTACTGCCCTAGGGGACACGATTGCGACGTTCTTTCTTACACCGGCTCATACCGGGACTGTGGTCTGGGGTCTGGGGCCGTCTTTGCTGATTCCCACCGCGACTGACAAGGCTACTGGCGCGGGCAAATGGGGCTTGGGTCCTTCGCTCGCCTTTGTCGTACAGCCAAACTGGGGATCAATTACCACGGCGGTGCAAAATGTCTGGTCTCTTCCTGGGAGTTCACAGCGAACGTCGGTGAACCAGTTACAAATCGAGACCTCCCTCTCCTATAACTTGCCGCATGATTGGTACCTCCTGACGGCGCCCACGTTCAGCGCTGACTGGACTCAATCGAGGGGGGACCGCTGGCTGATCCCTTTGGGAGGTGGCGTAGGCAGAACTGTGGAGATTGCTAAAAATGCAGTGGACTGGAACATCGCGCTGTATTCCAATGCGATCCGCCCCTTTGGACAGGACTCCCCAAAATGGCAAATGAGTTTGCAATGTACGCTGCTGCATCCGCGCGGCAGGTAGTCGAGATCGTGCCGCTGCAGACACAGTCCCAGCGGAAAATACGAAAATACAAAAGCGACCTGATCATCAGCAGATTCCCCCACAAGCAGCAAGCTCGCGTGGGAAGACTTGCGAAGCAACTAGGGAAATCCCTAGCGGTTGGAATCAGGTAGCGTTGCTACAATTTCGCGCATGGATACGACAACGATCCTTCAGGCAATAGACGCAGAGATAAGTAGACTTCAGCAGGCAAGAGCCCTCTTGACCGGTCAAGCTGCACGGATGAAACGTGGGCGAGCATCCGCCAGAGGGACCGATGCTACCTCCTTCGGTGTGGGTAGTAATGGTGCTGCCGAGCCAGGACGGCCGAGAATGAGCGCTGAAGGGCGAGCGAGAATAGCGGCGGCGCAAAGGGCTCGTTGGGCGAAGTCCAAGACGGCTTAATAAGGTCTGAAATTGCCATCTAATTCGAGATACCTCCTTCGCCGGCAGCTACATGTTCTTCGGGATAGGCGGCTAGACTGGGTCTAAAACCCGGCATGACGCGGAGGCTCGAATAAGGATACAGCCGCGCACACTCTGTTTGCTCGGGCGGTCCTTACCGGGGCCTCTATTGTTAGCTGAATCCAGACGATGGCTGAACGGCGCAGTGAATGCTGATGTGGCTCAAGGATTGCCCACGGCGGAAGGATGTAAAGTGAATTCACTTCCGAGGGTCTTCACGATCGGAGGATCGCTACCGGCCGTCGCGGCGCTACTCATATTTTGCAGCAGATCCGTACCGTATATGGCCATGGCACAGGACCACCCTGCGCATGAATGGGGTTACAGCGGAAGTGAAGGCCCTGCGCACTGGGGTGAACTAAAACCAGAATTTTCCGTGTGCAAGACGGGCCATCACCAGTCCCCGATCAATATTGTAGGTGCTCGAAGTGCTGACCTGCCTGCAATTCAATTCGAATACAAGCCCAGCGCGCTCCACATCATAAATAATGGCCACACGATTCAAATCAACTACGCTCCCGGCAGTTTTATCAGAATCGGAGACAGGCGTTACGAATTAAATCAATTCCATTTCCACCATCCCAGCGAGGAGACAATCAAGGGCAAGCGGTATCCCATGGAGGTCCACCTGGTGCACTCAGATGCCGACGGGAATTTGGCCGTGCTATCCGTGCTGTTGGAAGAGGGTTCTGCAAATCCGCTCGTTGAAACGCTGTGGGGGCTTGCTCCGAAGACGGCGGGTCCGGTGAAGACCGAGGATAGCCTGCAAATCAATGTTGCGGACTTGTTGCCTGCTAATCGTAGCTATTTCACTTTCGCCGGTTCGTTGACGACTCCGCCGTGCGCCGAAGGCGTCAGTTGGTTCGTCCTCAAGACGCCTCTAACGATTTCGAACAAACAAGTGGCGACGTTTGCTGAGATCTATCCATACGATGAGCGGCCAACTCAGCCCCTGAACGGCCGCACGGTGCTTGAAAGTAGATGATTGCCGACCGCCGTTAGAGCCTCGCGAAACAAGATTGATGCCGATGTCGAGCGCTACGTTGAACCCCTGGGTGCGAGGTTCCTGCCTCTAGGGATTTCCCTAGTTGTCGCTCTTATGCCGTCCTCATATAAGTGGGGAGTGTGCCGGTCGCAGCAGCCTGCTGGAATCAAGGAGTAAGCCCCCCGATGAACCACGACATTCTGAAGTTCGGAACGATTGCCGTAGCAAGTGACCTGAGCGACCCGGCTTTTGCGGCGCTCCGTTACGCCCAGACGATGGCCCGGATGTATCCGTCGAGACTCGTGGTTGTGCATGTCATTGATCCGTTGCACCTGTCGGCAAACCAGGCTGCTGCTGCGGAGTTCAAGAAGATAGAAGAGGAAACGAGTGCGCTCGGCATTCCGGTTCATTCGGTAGTAGAAAATGGAGCCGTCTGCGATCGCATCTGCCTGGCAGTAAAAGCCTACAACGCGGATTTGCTTGTATTAGGGATACGCGCGAAAAGCGAAACGGGCCGGGTAGTATTGGGTACCGTGGCGCGGCAACTTCTGGCCAGGTCACGGTGCCCCATCCTGATCATTTCGTCGGACGTCGCCAAATCCCTGCCCTGGGCTTGTTGCTGGGGGCGCGTTCTCGTGGCGACCGATTTCTCGCTTGCTTCCATCCGCGCCTTGCAATGTGCGCACCAGGTGGCTCTGAGGCAACTAATACTTCTGCATGTTCCAGAAGGCGAACGCATGGCGGAATCCGCTCGTGGCCGAGAGTGGCTGCGCTATCTCGCACCGCTGAAAGAATCCGGCACCGTCCCTGTGGAACACATTGTTGAGGTTGGCAACGCCGACGAACTCATTTACCAGTATGCCGAAAAATTTGAGGTAGATTTACTGGTACTCGGTTCCCCCGCTAGGGAACTCGCAGAAGAAGACTTTCACTCGAGTACGTTCCTTCAGGTAATCTCCAAAGTCCGTTGCCCCGTCCTCTGCCTGCCCGTCCGATCGGATCCCTCTAGGGCGAAGCTGAGCCCTGAAGCTTCCATGGTGAGTAGCGTTGCGGTGTGACTGTCTCCGTTGCCCGCGCCAGCGCGTAGCCGAGGTTTGTAAAACGGTGGGACAGACGATATGAATGACTGTAAAACGGGTTATAGGTAACTTTGCCTTCGGTTTGTTCCTGAAAGCTCCATCGAAGCGTCCTGGGCATCCTGATGCGATTTCGGGGCGTTCTGGCGCTGTCGCAAACTCTGTCGGACCGATGGTCTCCCTCCCAACAGGGGACTGAGTATCCTTGCGGAAAGAGGCTGGGCAGAAAGCATTGAGGTCGCAATGCCACAGGATCCATTCATGAGTGTTATTGTTCCATGCTACAACGAGGAGGCGGTCTTGCGCCATTGCCACTCAAGGCTGACGCGGGTCCTTGAAAGCAATTACGGTAACGAATTCGAGATCCTCTATATCGACGACGGTTCGACGGATCACAGCGTAGAGATTCTTCGCTCCCTTCACCGGGATTCTCTTCAGACGCGGGTCATAATGCTCTCGCGGAATTTTGGCCACCAGGCGGCGGTAACCGCGGGTCTCACTGCTGCCAGGGGGCAGTGTGTCGTCATTTTGGATGCCGACCTGCAAGATCCGCCGGAAGTTATCCCTCGCATGGTCAATCGATGGCATGAGGGATACGAAGTCATTTATGGCGTTCGTGAGATGCGGGCGGGTGAGAGCAGCTTCAAATTGAAAAGCGCTCAACTCTTCTATCGATTGATCAACAAGTTATCGGATGTGGAGATTCCGCTGGATACTGGAGACTTTCGTCTGCTTGACAGACGAGCAGTAGATGCGATGCTGGCGATGCCGGAACGGCACCGTTTGTTGCGCGGGATGTCGAGCTGGATCGGCTTTCGCCAGTTCGGATTAAAATACGCCCGCGATGCCCGCTTTGCCGGGGAGACTAAATATCCCCTGGGTAAGATGATCAACTTGGCACTGGACGGGATTTTCTCTTTCTCCACCGTGCCTTTGCGTTTTGTAACTACACTGGGTATATGCACGGCGGTGCTGTCAGCGGCGGGTATCCTCTATTCCCTGATCATACGCATCTTCACACCAAATTGGGTGCCCGGATGGGCAACGCTCATCCTGGCGATTCTACTTATGGGCGGAGTGCAGATGTTCGGGTTCGGCATTCTCGGGGAATATATTGGCCGCATCTACACGGAAATTAAACAACGGCCGTTGTTTGTGGTCAGAGAGATGCTGGAAGCAAACGCCAGCGGTGAAGGTTTGAGACCACAACCGCAGTTTTCACATATTGTGCCAGATGGAATTTTGTCCCGCACCGGGTGAAGAACTGCCGAGGACAGGCCTATGCTCCGCATGAGATTGCGCGACCTGCAGGCGTTTGCCGTTCTGATTTTAATTTGCTGCAGCGGACCGTCACTATTCGCGCAAATGCAGCCCGCCGGGCAGAAGCAAACCAACACAAGCGAAGTTATGTTTGACCCCACGCAGCGGGAAGTGCAACCGCCTCTGTCTGTCGACCGGGATCCGGTTCGCTCCCCTGATCCGGAAAACACGGCGCCGAGCCCGGATATTACCGGGTACACACTTCGACCGGGCGAGATCCAGCAACAGAAGAGCGGCGTCTATACCTTACGTGAAGATGTGGATGAAGTGCAGTTGAACTGCACCGTGGTCGATGAAGAAGGCCGCTTGGTCAAAGATCTGGATCGCGGTGACTTCCACGTCTGGGAAGACGATGTTCCCCAGACCATCCTGTCCGTACGGCACGAGGACGTTCCTGTCTCGATCGGGATTCTGGTCGATAACTCGGGTTCCATGCGGGACAAGCGTGCTTCAGTGAATGCGGCTGCATTAGAGCTGGTAAGGATCTCGAACCCGGACGATGCTGCCCTTGTTGTGAACTTTTCCGACCACGCCTACCTCGATCAGGACCTCACTTCAAACATTCATGAGCTGGAGCGTGGGCTCTTACGGGTCGATTCCAAGGGAAGCACGGCACTTTACGACGCCGTGGTGGCTTCGGCGGATGAATTAGCTCAGCACGCCAAACAGCACAAGCAGGTGGTGCTGATCATTACGGATGGAGTGGACAACGCATCGAGGTTGACCCTGGAGCAAGCGATTCACAGAGTACAGCGGCTCGGCGGTCCGGTGGTGTACACCGTCGGATTACTCTTCGACGACGTAAATAAGGATAAGTCAGCTCGAGCGAGACAAGCGCTGGAGACGCTGTCGGCGGATACTGGAGGTATCGCTTACTTCCCAAGCTCGCTACAGGAGGTGAACCAGATCGCGGAGGAGGTGGCGCGCGATATCCGGAACCAGTATACGATCGGCTATCATTCGACCAAGCCAGCGAGCCTGGGGGGGTATCGAACCGTGCGGGTGGAGGCGAAAACGTCGAAACACCGCAGGCTGGTGGTCAGGACGCGCACCAAGTACTATCCCGATCAGTCGCAGCGGCCGGTACAAACTGCAGGCACGACGCCGTGATCTTCAGGATTACCAGATTCCTTTGTCGCTTCCAGTGATTTTCTGTCCAACCGCGGCCGCGGTGGCTAGCCATGGCAGTAAGCCCAGCCGGGCACTGCTATGCAACTCGCGTTTGCAGAGTAACCCCGTCAGTTGAGTTCCATACAGGCGAGCCGATTGGGGCACGATCGGGACCCGCAGGAAGCCCCGGTTGAAATAGACTTCAGCGCCGCCGAACCGCGCAGAAGCTAGTACGAAATCAGGAAGATCGAGACCAGGGCCTCGCCATTGCTTCAGATAGTCCGAAACAATTGCCAGATAGGTTGCCACCCCTTCCCAGATACCCGCGTCTTTCGCCGAGGATATCAGGTCCTGGTAGTCGATTGCGCCTGCCTCAGCGAGCGTAGCCGTGTCCAGGATGTCACACAGCCGGAAGTAGAAATGGCGGTACATGCGCTGCAAGGTGGAGATCATCAGACGATCGGAGGCCGCGGGCACGGGAAATATATAATCCGCGACGCGGACTGAGCGGCCCCGCCCAACGAGGCGAGAGGCGAGAGTCACCTGCTCTCCCGTTTGACCCAGACGGCCCATATGAATCTCCACCGCCTCGGGTAGCCCTGGTATCAGGAAGTTCCATTTGTGCGCCAGACGATCTCCCCAGCTACGGGGCGCTAATTGTGCATGAAAGCGCCTCCTCATCAGTTGCAAAACTTCCTGCGCATCCGCGCTGGTATACAGATCAAGGTCACTGCCGAGATCGGGCCAATGATCCAGCGATTTGATAACCAGGATCTCGTAGCCGCCCTCTTCGAACGCACCGCAAATCTCATGCAGGAACGAAGTCGCGTTGGTGATGCGTGCTCGCTCTGCTTCGAGCGCGGTCAGCGCCCACTCCGGGTCAGGCAGGATGTTGACCGCGACTTCCAGGCCGCGCACCAGGACGTGGTTGGTGTTCGCCAAAGTCAGCAAGTGTTCGCGTTCGTCCCGGCTGATCCGGGTAATTCCTGAATCTTCGTTGCGCTCCCCGAAGAGCAGGCGGGAGAGGATAGCCAGAGACTTCGACGAAGGCAGAGCAATCGGACTAACCATATCGTATGGACCTATTTGACAGGTGGCGCGACGGGAGTACTGTCGCGGCGTATTAGTTGAACCGGACCCGTTTCCCGGTGTAAAGCCTGAGCGTTCTGATCAATTTCGTTATCCACTTTCTGGTCGCTGTCGGTTGCGACAGTCGCGAGATGTTTCCCTTCAGCTGAACGATCGGTTGCCAGGCCAATCCGCACGTCCGCGCGGCCGGCTTTTCGGGCTTTCGCATATAGAAGCTGCGCAGTTTCAAGGTCGCCGTCCTTCTCTGCAACATAACCCAGGTTATTGAGCGTGAACGCACTATCTGGGTCAATCGAGTAAGCCTGCAGGAAGTCTTGTTTGGCAGTTTGCCAGTCGTTACTGTTGGTCGCGGAGACTCCGCGCAGCGTGAGCCTCTCAGCCTGCAACTGTGCGGGATCGGTTTCGTTGATGCGCTTCTTCAAACGCCTTGCACTCTCCGCAGCCAGCTCAACCACCGGCCTTCCTCTCCATGAGTCCTTCATGGTGACAATAACTGGCTCCGCAGAGCCGGAAGCAGCCGCAGCGATGTAAAATTTCAACGCGCTCTCGTAATCTCCCACACCTTCCGCGGCAACTCCCAGGTTATTCTGGGTGAATGGGTTCCGCGGATCGAGAGCCAAAGCTTGCCGCAAAAGAACGTCGGCCTCGCTATTCAGCCCCTGGGACAGGAGTTCCATCGCCTGCACGTTCATCCGATTTACTTGCAGAGGAACGTTCTTCAAACCGCTGAGGGCAAATTTCATCGGTTTGCCTTCCAGTTGCGAGTCGTTGCTGCGGTCGACGAGTGCGCCGGTGCCCTGTTCCGAGGCCAGTGCATAGAAGTTGAGGGCACGATCCAGTTTTCCCTGCAGTTCGGAAATGTAGCCGAGATTGTTCAAGGTGAAAGGGTCGGCAGGATCATACAGATAGGCCTTGTAGAAAATACCCTCAGCCTTCTCGTACTGGTGGTTCTGTATGGCAATAACTCCTTCGCGATTGAGGCGCTGAACCGGTGTAAGCTCGCTATACTTAGGAAGGGTGATTCTAAGGTTTTGTGGCCACGCATTTTGGCAAAGCAATGTTGCGATGAAGGCCATGCATGTGAGCGGCACTGGTCGTATACCTGACATGTGGTTTCTCACCTAAGGGCTTTGAAGTCGCCACCGGCTTTTAGTTCTTACATCGAGCAAGTGCCAGCAAATGTTCAAGAGTAAGGAGGAACAAAATGGGTCGCTCTCTCGCAATTCTGGTAGTGACCAGCTTTGTCCTTGCGCAGCTGTCTTATGCACGGTCAGGACAGACCGCGGACACGCCGGCTGGCCTACCCTCCACTCCCCATGGAAAGAGTACAGTCATCGGGGGCGCGATTCGCGATGTAGACGCTGTACGTGATCAGTTTACGCTCAAAATCTTCGGCGCCCGGCCCATGAAGATACTCTACGACGAGCGTACACAACTTTATCTTGACGGGGTGAAAATCCCCCTGCGCGACCTGCGCGCGTACGATCATGCTTCCGTCGAGACGCTTCTTGATAGAACCAACGTCTTTGCCGTCAGTATCCGTATATTGTCGCAATCGCCCGAAGGGGAGGTCCACGGGCAGGTGCTCAATTACAACACTTCCACGAGCATATTGACGGTGAGCGACCCGCTATTTCGAGGGCCCGTCGAATTACAGGTGCCCACAGGAACTCCGGTAATTCGCGCGGGTCAGGCCGCCGCTGGCCCGTCCGATCTCCACTCAGGAACTCTGGTCGCTATCAAATTCAAGCCGGGCAACGAAGGCCGTGGTGTAACCAGCCAAATCGAGATTTTGGCCACGCCAGGATCTGCATTTGTGTTCACAGGAAACGTGAGCTTTCTCGATCTGCACGCCGGCCGGCTAGTTCTGATCGATCCACGTGACGATCAGAACTACCAGGTATCCTTTGATCCCGCCCGTCTCCCGGCGAGCCGCGACCTTCACCAAGGCTCCCACGTAACCGTGACTGCAGACTTTGACGGCGCGCGGTATGTAGCCCGTGTGATCACGGTCGAGTAGAGCAGTTTCGCAATGACTGTGGTCTGATAAAGATCACGAGGAGTGGTTTTCCTTGAGAGAAAACCACGAAAGGGCCGATTGCTTCGGTCTACGCCCTGGCGAAACTGTTCCAACGGCGATTGAGGTGAGATGGCTTCAACAACCAGGCGTGATTTCCTTAAGCTGTCTGCGGCCTCGACTCTCATCTTCGCGCATGGCGCCGATGCTGCGGATAGAATCGCGCAGCCGGCTTATCGCAAGCCTGGCTCGCTGGATCGATACGTTCTTCGAATTCCAAGGAGACTGCCGCCCTACGGAGCACGCGTGGACAGGACTCTATACCGGATCCGCATGTTTGAGTTCATACAGCAAATGCACTCGCAGCTTCCGCCGGCCAAATTATGGGGGTACGAAGGGCAGTATCCGGGTCCCACCATCGAGGCACAACGAGGTAAGCCCATTGAAATCCTATGGGAGAACCAGCTGCCTTCCGATCATATCTTCGCCGTTGATCCTCGCATCCATGGCGCAATGCCGCCTGCTCCTTCGGTCAGGACCGTACCCCATCTTCACGGCTCCCGCACCCGGTCGGAGAGCGATGGCCTTCCTGAGAAGTGGTTCCCGCCAGGATCTTCGGCACGCTACCAATATCCCAATGAGCAGGAAGTAGCGACGCTTTGGTACCACGATCATGCCGTAGGGATTACGCGCCTGAATGTATACGCGGGTTTATCAGGGTTCTTTCTTCTGCGTGATGCCGAAGAGCACAACATGCAGCTGCCGTCGGGGGATTACGAAATTCCGCTTCTCCTCCAGGACCGTACTCTGAACAACCAGGGCCAGCTCGTCTATTGCCCGACCTATGAGGATGGCCAAGGCCTTCCTCCGGGTAAGTGGGGGCCGGAGTTTTTTGGCCAGCTTCCTGCCGTGAATGGCTGTATCTACCCTTACTTAGAGGTCGAACCCTGCTGGTATCGGCTGCGCGTGCTCAATGGGGCAAATTCCCGCTTCTTCAGCCTTTACCTCAACCTGGCAAAGCATGCCACCGACATACCTGCGCTGGTTCCGTTTCACCAGATCGGAACTGACGGCGGTTTTCTTCCCAGCCCTGCCCCGTTGAGCAAGCTGTTGATGGGGCCGGCAGAGCGCGCCGACCTGATGGTTGACTTTTCCGGACTCGAGGGAAAAACTGTAACTCTTTCGAATGACGCGCACTCTCCTTTTCCTGGTTGGGAGATGCAGGTGACCCCGCATGCGCCGTTGAGCGAGTTGATGGAATTTCGAGTGACTCGCCCGCTTTCGAGCAAGGGTAAGTCGTTCAGCATGCCACCACCTCGACCCCTACCCGGACTGGCGGCGAGCGCATCCATCACTACCAGCAGAGATTTCATCCTCTTAGAGAAATTGGATAGCGGGGGACGATCCTTGGGAGTGCGGATCAACGGAAAGGGTTACGACGACCCAGTGACGGAGTTTGTGAAGCTCGGTTCGCTTGAGAAATGGCGATTTATCAACACCACAGATGACGCTCATCCGATGCACCTGCACCTGGTGCAGTTCCGGATTCTCGAGCGTCAGGGATTCGATCCCGCGGCTATGAGCAAGGGGGCTCTCAGATTCGTGGGAACGCCACGCCCACCTGCGGCGAACGAAGCCGGGTGGAAGGATACAGCGGTCGTCAACCCGCGAGATGTGCTCACTATTCTGGTTCGGTTTGAGGGCTACACGGGGCGGTATGTTTTTCACTGCCACATGCTTGAACATGAAGATAACGACATGATGCGGCCCTATGAGGTGGTTTCAGCGCCAGAATTGGACGGGTGACCCACGTTCGCCCGTGCGTATTCTTACGGCCCCATATTCTTGGGATTGCACGGATCATAGCCCAACGAGGCCGGTGTCACGGGAGCCGGCGGGATGGGTGGGGTCGCCCACGGTACGTTGTTGAAATCGAAGAACTCCAGCAAGTTAGGCTGCGCGGCATCCCGGGCAGTTAGGTGGGCCGTGCTCCCGATAAAACGGTTCTCGACAAACTTGATCACTGCGGTGTGATCCATAGGTGTGTGGGACACATAGTGCCGCCGCGTAAACGGCGAGATGATCATGTTCGGCAGGCGGAATCCGAGTTGTGCACCAAAGCCTTTCACGGCTGCCGCATCGCCGGGATTCGCACCAGGGTCATTGGAGGCGAGGTCGCAATGCAGCGTAGGCGTCTCGCCGCTTGGCAAGCAAGGGCCATAAGCATCGGGATTCACTGCAATCTGTGAGATATCCGGAATCGTTCCCAATGAGGCATCGGTTTTGTCATTCGAATGGCCGGGCACCGGTGGAACGTGATCGTAGGGGCCGCCGCCCTCGTCATAGCTGAGAAAGAACACAGAATCTTTCCATTGAGGACTATTCATAAAAGTATTCAGGATGTTTGCCACCTGCGCTTGACCGGTCAGAATCGATTGGCCTGAGCCGGGATGTTCGTCGTTATTTCCGTAGCCGGCTTCAATGAAAGCAAAACTGGGAAGCGTGCTATTGGCCAGATCGCTGAAGAAGAAAGAGAGAGGGGCGATGTGATTGGGATCGATGCAGAAAGAGTTCGACGCGTCGCCAACCACCTTGGAGGGCTGTGTTGTACCCGTGCATGGAGCGCCAGTTGGGTTTTGATAGAGATACCGAAACGAGTAAACCAAAGAAGAAAAATTGGTTGCCGGGTAGTTGGCATTCGGTGAGGAGGAGCAGTCATCCCCATCCAGGCAGAGGTCATTGGTGACCGTGTAGTAGATTTTCCAGGACACGTCGGCCTGGTCAAGCTCCTGGAATATGTTCGGGATATTCAGCTGACCTGTAAGACCGTCGTCTTTGCTCGGATCCTTGACCAGTCCCTGGGTCGTTCCTCCAGTGAAGGTGGCAATGCGATTACTGACGCTCTTACTCGAAAGCGGCGAGAACCATCTATCCGAGAGCGCGAACTGAGATGCCATGTAGTAGTAATAGTTGAGAAAGCCCTGGTCGTAGTACCCCATAGAACGCTTGCCGGTAAGATCGGTGAAAGTGCCGGAACAACCGCTCCCAGGAGCTGCGCAGCTCTTCGCGTATCCTTCTGCGTTGCTGACAAAACCGTCCATCAAAATCGGCCGCGTGGTAAGAAAGTCGTAGCGATTCACCTGCCCGTAGCTTGCCAGCCAATCTGAGGTCTCATCGTCGATGCAGCTACTGGTGAATTTGAAAAGGGAATAGGTATCCCCTTCATCGTCTTGATTGCTGATGGTGCTCAATTTGTCGTCAATCCCATCCACCTCATAGTCTCTGCCGTCATCACCGATGTTCAGGCCGTTGGTTTTGCGGTAGGGATTCAGCATGCCGAAGTAGTCGTCGAAGCTATGATTTTCCTGCAGCATGAAGATGACATGGTCAATGGATTGAATACTTCCCGGCGCACTTACCGTTATGGCCGCAGTGGCCGAGGCGTTCCCCCCGGCCCCGGTTGCAACCGCGGTGTAGGTGGTGTTGGCAGTGGGGCTAACGGTTTGCGTGCCGCCCTCGGGCTGCAGGGTGTAGGCGCTGCCATCTGTCCCGGTCACCTTCACCTGGGTCGCATTGGTCGCGGTTATCGTCAGGGTGCTGGAGTTTCCTGAGATAATCGCCGCCGGATTGGCAACGATGGCCACAGTCGCTGCCGTCGGCGGCACCACCGTCACCGTGGTCGTAGACGACGTCTTTCCCCCTGCTCCGGTAGCCACTGCGGTGTAAGTGGTGGTGGCGGCCGGGCTCACCGTCAGTGTGCCCCCGCCGGCCGCGAGACTATATCCACTGCCGTCTGTGCCCGTGATCGTCACCTGGGTCGCATTGGCCGCACTTACGATCAAGGTGGATGAGCTTCCGGATGCGATGGAAGTGGGTTTCGCAGTGATGGTGACGGTTGGAGCCGCCGGCGGCACCACCGTCACCGTGGCATTGGCGGAGGTCGTCCCTCCGGCTCCGGTCGCGGCGGCTGTGTACGTTGTAGTTGCTATGGGGCTGACCGTCTGCCTGCCCCCACCAGCCTGGAGGGTATATGCACTGCCGTCGGTACCCTTAACCGTGACCTGGCCCGCATTGGCTGCACTCACGATCAAGGTGGATGAGCTTCCGGATGCGATGGAAGTGGGTTTCGCAGTGATGGTGACGGTTGGAGCTGCAGCCGGCACCACCGTCACCGTGGCAGTGGCGGAAGTCGTTCCTCCTGCTCCGGTTGCGGCGGCTGTGTAGGTTGTCGTCGCTTTCGGGGTGACCGTCTGCGTACCCCCGCTGGCCTGGAGGCTGTAGGTGCCGCCGTCGCTTCCGGTGATGGTCACCTGGGTGGCGTTTGTTGCAGTCACCGTCAAGGTAGACGAGTTGCCGGCGCCGATTGAAGCGGGGTTGGCAACCATGGTGATCGTCGGCGTCGGAGCCGGAGTCATCGTCACCGTCGCCATCGCTGAGGCGCTGCCCCCAGTCCCAGTCGCGGCCGCGGCGTACGTTGTAGTTGCTATGGGGCTGACCGTCTGCGTACCCCCCGCCGCCGAAAGGGTATACGCGCTGCCGTCGGTGCCCTTAACCGTCACCTGGGTCGCATTCGTCGCATTCACAGTCAGGGTGGAGGAACCACCGGCGTTGATGGAAGTGGGATTAGCAATAATACTGACCGTTGGCGTCGCAGCCGGACCACTGGAGCCGCTGGATTCATTGTTTTTGAAACTTGCACCGCACCCGGCAATCAGCACAAGCATGGCGATCAGTGACGCCGGAAGCAACGTCCGCGAGAGAGACCGGAGAATGTTCACCTTGTTCGTCATGCGGTCACTTATATTTGTGCGATATCGAACGATGAAGCGTCGGTTTTGACCGGTTCCAAATGAGGCCGGGTCTCCTCGCCGGCCTCAGCTTCCCTGCGATCGCGCGAAGAGGGAGCAGGCAGCCACTCTCGCCTGCGCCCTTCAAAGGCCTGCCTATATCTGTTGAGTTCGAACCAGCGGAGATAATTGCGAACGACGGTTGCCATGGCCATCTGCAGGCCTGCCGCGAAGTTCTGCTCGGACATGCTGCGTTGCAGCTCAGGAGATTGCAGGATGGTAACCAGCTGATCCGCGAGTTCGCCGGCGTCGCCTATTCTGTAGAACTTCATGGCCATGTCTTCGTCCAGGGCCATCTCACGAAACTCACCAATGTCGGCGCATACGACCGGCACTCCATATTCGCACGCCTGATGGGCCGGGCCACTCGAGCCTGTAGAAGAGTCGTAGGGCATCACCAGAACCGAGGTGGTCTTGAAAAGTTCAGGAATGTCTTCTTCGGAAACGTAGCCCCTGAAGTCGATTGGGAGATCTGGGGGTTGCGCCTCGCGTATCGACTCCCAATAACCGGCCTTAGTGTGATGATTTGCGCCGGCGACAATTAACCTGGCATTCGGAATCTTCTTCAAGACGGTTGGAAACGCTTCCATCAATGTCTCCAGGCGTTTGTAAGTGCCCCAATGCCCGATGGCAAGGATACGCAGTTCAGGATTGCCTCTTTTGCTGAAATCCGGGGGAGTTGGCGTGGAGGCGAAGGTCCCGTGCGTTGATAAGAGAACGTTGCGGACCGAGTACTTGGTAATCAGAGTGCGGCGATAGCCGGGCAGCAAAACAGAAACTGAATGCGCTTTCAGCAACATGCGGGTGACCATCTCGCTCCCTATGCGAAACAGTTTTTCCCGCGATGCCTGAACTCCGGCGCCGGCAAAATCGACGTGTTCGGTGATGTGGTGCAGCGTGACATGGGTGTAAAAGCCAGAGGCTCGCAAGAGGGCAGGCGTAGACAGACCCAAAAAGGCGGCGAATGGTTTTTCCGGCGTAGCAAAGCTGGAGAAGACAAGATTGAACCACACTACATCGGGCTTCAACTTGCGAACCGTCTTCAAGAGGCACACGGGAGTTGCCATGCTGCCAAACTTCCAGCAGCGGATGACGCTAAACCCAGGCAACTCCTGCTGTTGCTGGCCGTCCAGCGGGGTGCCTTTGCCATCGGTCGCAAAATCATAAGCAGTCAGCTCGTCCGCAAGAATGGTCAGGCTGACGCTGGGATTGCGCTGAAGTTCCTGGGCAACATGGAAGGCGTATTCGTTCAACTGCCGCCCGCTGGGGGGAAACGTCGCAACTAGGCAGATCTTCATCGGTATCGCCCTCAAAACAGGGTGAGGCTTACATACGGTCTGAGCTGTTGATTGTGGCCGCCCGGGAAATTGAAGAAAGTCTCTGCCTGCAGTCCGCCCGAGATGCGAATTGGATACTGCAACGTGACTTCTCCACTTTCGTCGTTGAACTTGCGGTGGAAGGGTCTTGTATAGGAGATGGAAAAGCCATATTGCGTCGCGTCGTAGACGTGGAAACCCCGATTGCTGGAGTAAGCGGTGGATGCCTGTAAATCCCAGTTGCGGGTCAGGGCGAAGTCCACGCTGCCCGCGGGGCGCAGGTTCTGGGCGATTCCAGAGTTTGGTTCTACTATCCGCCATGCCCGCAGGTATTCTGCGACCGCTCTCACATTCAGCCGGTCAAAGAACCGCCGTTCGAGGCCGGCATAAGAAGAGGTGTAGTGGTTCTTATAACCGTCTGGCGAGAACGTCTGGTCAGTGTCACCCCATCCGGTGACCAGGGCCGTTTTTCCCCAGGGTTCTCCGACGCGAAAGTCGACTGCGCCGGTGAGCGTATGAGAGGAAAGATTGCTCTCGGTAAATGGGCCGGATTCCCGTATGACGTACGCGCTGGCTGCAACCAGGTTAAAAAAGGAGCTCGTCGACACGTAGGTGAAGACGCGAAAGAGGTTTTGGTTCATCTGCACCGGAGACTCTGAATCGCGGCGAATGGTGCCCTGCACGCCACTGTTAAACGTCAGCACATTGGTGCCAAGATGAACCGTCGGATTCAGCCCGAAGCTCAGACTGTAATCGGTAGTGTTGCGGTTCACAATCGAATTTGTGCTGGGCACTGATATCTGTCCCTGCGCATTGCGCACCTGGAAGAAGCCGCTGGCCGTGGGCATATCGCCAAGGTGCAGATGATAGGCGGCGGTCCCCTGGGTCTGCAGCGAGGAGCGCGGCGGAGGCAGAAGGGAGGGTTGCGAGGGCGGCACCGGGAAGGTTGTATCCAGCTTGGAATCAAGAACGTAGACTGTCGTGTCCTCGAAGATCGGGTCGAGGGATACATTAGAAAGAAAGCTCGCCGAGGGGACGACCCTCAACCCCTCATCTGCGCCGGCTGCGAGCAGGCTCTGCTCGACGCTCTGATCTTCCCCCGAAGCATCGTTGGCCTGAGCAAACGCGGTCAGCGCCTGCGCACCGCGATGTTCCTGGCGAAATACGTTGGCCTTCGCCAACAGGTACTGGTAATTCAGTTCGTTGTCCGCTGATCTCTTGACTGCGGCCAGTTCGCCTCGCGCCCTGGCAGTATCCCCGAGGGCAAGGTAATTATTGGCCAAGCCAACGTGCACGGACATATCGGTCGCGCCCGCGGTCTTGGCACGCTGCAGGTACGCCTGGGACAGATGGTACTCATGCATGTTGCGAAATACATCCGCAGCCTCAACAAATTGGTTACCGGTGACCGGTGTCGTCTCCCCTGCCTGTGCCTCCATCAAAGCGAGGGCTATTTGCCTGCTGGCGTCATCCTCACGGCTCTGCTGTGTCATGAGGGTGGCAACCGCCAGACGCACACTGACGCGATCGGCGTCTGGCGTGATGAGCGCTTTGCGAAAACGCTCCATGGCTGCATTCTGGTCTCCGAGCGTATTCAGGGCCTCCCCGGTGGATACATAAATGCCGCTTCGGACCAGATTGTCGTAGCTCGAGACGGCAGGTGTTTGTTCGGCATGCAGCTCAGCTAGCTGCACGTAGCGCAGGCTTTCCTCGCGGTCTTGCACGTTTGCGAAGGCGCGCGCAAGGATCGCGTACACCACGGGATCGCGGGGAGAAAGCTTCTCCGCGATGAGCAGTTGATTGATGGCGTCGTGGTACCGGCGCTCGGCGAAAAGCGCATTCCCCATCCCCAGGTAGAGCGATCCATCCCTGGGAGAGAATCTTAGGGCAGCCCGATATTCAATGATGGCCCTCTGCAGCATGCCCTCTCGCCCATAAGCAGTTGCCCGGATCAGATGTATGGGTTCGGAGTCACCCATCGCCGATTCTGCAAACTGAGCATGCCGCAGGGCCGCCTGGGGCTCTTTCAGGTCTAGATCAGAGAATGCAAGGCCCAGGTGTGCTTCGCCGTTTTTCGGTTCCCGCTTGAGGGCAGCCTCGAAAGCGGCAGCAGCAGGCTGGGGCTGGTGCAAGTCGTTTAACACGTACCCGAGGTTTACGTATGCCGTCACCACTTCAGGATTTCGTTTGAGGACCTCGGTAAAATCCATCCGCGCCAGAACAAGCTGGCCTTCGTGTTTGTGTACATAGCCGGCCAGGAGCGGAATATCCGGCTCTTTCGGTAAGAGGTCGTTGTATTCCGAGGTGAGGGTTAGCAACTGATTGTAATCATGAAGGTTGAGGAGATCGTAACCGAGATAGACCACCCCATCTCTGTCGTTAGGGAGCACCTTGATGACCTCACGGCCGACGTCAGCCGACCGCTGATACTCTCCCTTGAAACTCAGATACCGCTCTTTCTCAAGAAGGACTTGGGGTTCCTGTTGCATTTCCTCCGTGGCGCGGCTTAGCCACGTTTCGGCCAGAGCGAGCTTATGCGCTTCGATGGCGGCGTTCATTCCTCCAGCGACGATGAGCGGCTTGCGGGGAGCCAGCGCATATGCCTTGGAATAAGCAATTTGCGCCGTGGTCAGATCGCCGCGGGCGGTGTACAAATCGCCCAGGGCCAAATAGGGCACGTACAAAGAGGGGTCCGCTCGCGCCAGCCTCTGAAAATACTTCTCCCCTTCCCGGTCATCTCCCACAAGCCGAGAAGCATAACCCAGGGAGGTCAACGCGAACCGGTTGACCGGATCGATGACGAGGATTCGCTTGTAGGTCGCAATCGCCTCGGCGGTGCGCCCAAGCCTGATCAGCAAGTCTCCCTCCAACTGCAGACTGCTGGAATCGCGAGCATTGAGAGAGAGAGCTTCGGTTATATCGCCCAGGGCGCTACCCAACTGGCCGGTATTCATTTTGATGAGCGCTCGCAGGCGCAGAAACGATGCCCGGCCGGAGCCCTGTTCGTCGAGAGCGCCGATGGCTGCCTGCGCTATTTCAAGCTGGCTGCGGGCTGCGTCCGGGTTCTTGAGATTTTCATAAAGCTGCATCAGATCCATATGCAGCTGAATGCCAAACAGGGGGCCCTCGATCGGGCTTTCGGGCAAGCTGGCCAGGGCGGCACTATATTCCCGCACGGCATCGCGGTCGCGTTCCTCGAGCCGTGCAATCTCCCCGCGAATGACGTGTAGCCGGTAATAATCGGGGTTGATCGCGGTAGCGCGCTGGACAAATTCGCTCGCGCGTTCGATGGAACCGATCGCAACCTGAGCCTGTGCGGCGGAAAGCTGCACCCCCAGGTCCCGGGGGAGCGAGGCGGCGGCTTCTACGTACATCCGGGCAGAATCCTTCAATTTGCCGTCGAGCTGATAGGTGTACGCGAGTTCACCCTTGACGTCGGGGTTAGGGTGGGCGATGGAGGTAAGGGCCGCGATAGCTTGCGCATAATCTCCAACTTCGCGATAGTACCCGGCCAGCGATCTCTGCACATCGGGCTCATCTGGAGCATGGCGTTTCGCCATGTCGAGATAACGGCGAGCAAGATCCATCTGCTTCAGGCGTTGATACGTGAGCGCCATCAGCAACTCTGATCGTGGGGCAGGTTCACGGTGCTCTGCTCTGCCCAACCACTCCAGTGCGTTGGGGTAGTCCCCCGACCTCATGTAGAGCTCGCCGAGCAACACCGCATCTTCTCTGCGCCACGGGTTATGGGCCAGCAACTGTTTCAGGATCGGCTCGGCCTCGTCGCTTCTGCCCATCACACTGTAGGTCTGGGCCAGACCGGAGAGCCCGTCATGCGAGGCCGGGCTCAGGCGAAGACCTTGTCTGTATGCTTCCGCGGAAAGCTCGAACCTGGCAGCGATCCGGGCGGTGTAACCAAGCAGGAACCATAGCTGGGGATCCCCGGGCGCTGCCTGGGCGGCGCGCTGCGCATAGTCCACCGCGAGCGCACGGTCGCCGTGCTCGAGTGCGAGCTCCGCGGCGCGAGCCAGACGTGCGTTTTGGATATTCGATCCCCACCCTAACTGTTGGCCGCCCGACGGCGCCTGGACATCCGGGGACTGCGAACTGTTGGGTGCGTCAGGCGCGACGCTGAACACCTGCGCTGGGGTGGGGCAGACAGGTGTAATAAGCAAGGCGAGAAAAGTAATATAAACACGAAACATGCAGCACCGGCCGAGGATGTCTAGCGATGCAAATGGGTCCCGGTCTTTCGTCAACGGACCGGATGGGATCTCCGATGACAAACAGCAACTATGTTTTGCGATCGCTCTGTGGAACGGTCGGGACCCAATCCTAAAAGAACGTTTGTTCGGTCTGACTAACGGCGAGGGCAACCACGGCAAGGATTTGAAGGAAGATGCCCCCGGTCTTCATCCTGATGAGACAGTGATCGTGTCGTGACGTCCTCCCTCAACTCGCCTTGGGTGAATGCGGCAAAACTTTCTTCCTCAGATGCAGAGGATGGGATTTGTGAGGGGCCTGTCTTGAAACGCGCGTCCGCAAATGAAAAACTTTACAACTAAGCAGCACCTTGGCAAAAACTAATAAGTTGACGATCGCAAATAAGTACTCGGGTAAGTTCAAGTTATACTCTGAAAGCACGATGCTTTTGTGGACAGACGGAAATGTAAAGACTACCCAAAGGTACCCGAAAACTATCACAAACCTGATGATCCCGTCGAGAGCTCCCTCCCGAAGATGCTGTGGATGCCCAATAGGCGCGGTTGGTTCCGCTATATCAGGATTCCTCGAATGCTCGTATTGGCGTAGATTAAAGTTTGCTTCCATAGAGGCCTTAAAGCCCTCCTAATACTCCGCTATCCCGTCAGAATGCGAATAATTCCCCGGTCGTTATCGATGTTGCCAAAATCTTCACGCTAGTCGGCGAGTGGTGAAAGGTGTCAGGGATGATCACAAACGATCGTTCAAATGAAAGAGATATTCGTTTCCGGGCGTCGCGTGGTGAGAATCGCGGTCATAGTTCTTGCTCAATAAGGCGATCCGTTTGTATGTACCGGAGTTGATCTGAAATCCGATGCTGAGCCTGCGCATCACCAAATCCTCCTAAGCGTACGGACATGCTGCCATTTCATTGATAGGGCGAGACGCAGCTTCTCGCCACTAGGGGAATCCCTAGGTGCGAAGAGCACGTGTCCTTTGAGGACTTGAATGTCAAGGGTTCGAAGTGTATTGAGTGACTGCCAAGGAGACGAATAACTTGACAGGGCGCACGCAATGTATAGAAGAGTCTTAGCTGGCTCTGACGATCGTCATATCCGGCTAGGGATTTTCCTAGTAGCGCCCAGCTGTCGACAATCGTAAAAAGAATCGCGAGCTTATAAGGACGATCAGCGCGTCTGGAGCTCGACTATGCCGGCGTCTTTCCAGGGCGACGGCAACCTCATCGTGATGCAGGGGGCATCACGATGAGGGTAAGTCGTATCGGGGGGCGACTTATTTGATGTCATGGAGGTGAAATGCGATCGCCAGGCCTCTACGTGGAACTGGAACCCTGGAACTGTCATCGATCTTCACAAGATTCAAGATTAAGGATACACCGATGAACACGAAATCGAGCTCGAAACCTAACATTGCCTACCTTAAGACCAACGAGCAGCACAGGCTGAATGAGGTCCGCGAGAAGGGACTTCCGTGGAAGAAGTGGGGACCCCACCTCGGCGAGAGGCAGTGGGGTGCGGTTCGCGAAGACAAGGATGGAATGGCGTGGGACTACTTCAGTCGTGACCGGAGTCATTCGCGCGCCTACCGCCGGGGAGAAGACGGTCTATGACGAGACATTTGCTACCCGTCTGGCGGAAGCGGACGAGTTCTCCGATCGGATCACTCCTCGTTCATTAAACGAGGATGAACGTCACGTCCACCACCAGGCGCTAGCTGGAATGCTGTGGACCAGGCAAGACCACGCTGGCCGTAAGAACTAGGGATTTCCCTAGTTTCTGCAAAACTTCAATCAACGTAGAAATCGATTGCGGGTCTAATAGGCCCCAGGCTCGTCTCGTGAGGTTCACCAGAATCGGCTCGGCCTCGCCGCTTCTGCCCATCACACTGTAGGTCTGTGCCAGATCGGAGACTCCCTCATGCGACGCTGGATTCAGGCGAGGACCTCGTCTGTATGCTTCCGCAGAAAGCTCGAACCTGGCAAAAAGCAACCGTTACCGGAACATTGTCGATCTGAGTCTTCGCGGGGGCGCCGTGCAGAGAATTGAAGTTGCCGCTTCAGCTCGTCCGATACCCATGAGCTTCATCCTTATGACGGTCTTGGTAGTTCACCTGCCTCTTCTGCTCATGGGATTGCCGTTGAAGTCGTATGACACGAACTTCCATATCTTCTTCGCCTCTCATTATGTCCACCATTGGTTCAATCCCTGGAACCCTAAATGGTATGCGGGGTTTTCCCAAGCGACCTATACTCCTCTCCCGCAGCAATGGGTGGCCTTGATATCACGCATCACAGGCCTGGATATGGCATATATGGCGGTACAGCTGGGTGCCATATTGTTGTTGGCAGTCGGTGTTTATCGGTTTTCTTTACTTTGGGTGAACCCAAGAGCAGCATCGTTTGCTGCCCTGGCCAGTGTCTTTCTCGGATCGGAAAGCTTCCTGGTCTATTCCGCAGGGCAGCTAGCTACCACGTCTGCAGCTCCGATATACCTGAATGCCCTGCCTTATCTCTACCGGTGGACCCGGCGTGGCGCGTGGCGATCCTTTATCAAGGGCAGCGTGCTGTTCACGGCTGCTGCCGCCGCTCACCACGCGACCCTGCTTTTCGGGTCCATGTTTTTTGCGCTACCGGTGCTGGCCTTGGTGATCCTGGACGGGGAAGACGGTCCGCGGGTTTTGATACCGGGTTTTGTGCTTCGTACCCTCATCATTTCGGTGATCGTGGGTGCCGCAATCGCCCTCGTTCTTTTGCCGTTCTGGATTGCGCTGATTCATTATCCCGTGACCCAAACTCCCATCCCGCATGCCAGCCGGGCAAACTACATACTTAGTCCGCAGTGGGGCCTGAACTACTTCGTGATTCCCTATGGAGCTTTGATACTGGCTTTGCCATTCATCGTGTTGCGGGGCTCCGCGGTGGCAAGGCTCCGTCCCTTGCTGCTGGGTTTCTGGGTTGCGTTTCTGGTGGGTCTCGGCGGAACGACACCCGTCGGACATCTGTTACTGGGCCGAGCTTACGAGGTGCTGACGATGGAGCGTTTCAGCTATTGGGCAACCTTGCTGGCCCTTCCGTTCGTAGGGCTTCTGGCCGCTGAATTGGTTGAGCGGTATCGTTTGCGGGCGGCCGTCGGTTTGATGGTGACTGCGGCTTTCGGCTGCGCAGTAGCGGTTGCATGGTCAACCTACCGGCCGGCGGATGCCTCAGATTTTAAAGTGGATTCGGTCGCCGCGTGGCTGAATCGCGATGGTCATGACAATTACCGGTACATGACTTTGGGATTTGGCAACAAGATTGCGCGGTTAGCGATGATGACCGATGCGAGCAGCGTCGATGGCGAATGGAATTCCGGGCGCATGCTTCCGGAACTGACCCGTTATGGTGCGGGCCCGCTTACCAGCTCGAAATACTACGGCGCACCAGGGTTGGATGCGTTGCGGGCGATGCTGCAGCATACCGATCGTTATGGGCTGAGGTGGGTTTTCGTGAGGGATCCATATTACGATCCCTTGCTTTCTTTTGCTGGATGGCGCCGCGTGGATGACTTGGAAGACAAAACTATCATCGTTTGGGGCAAGGACGGGGTGCCACCCGCGACGCCGGTCAACGCACCGCAGATACCGCCTGCCTGGCAGGGCATTTTGTGGGGAACCCTCCCCTTCGGCAGCAGCCTGCTGGCCATTCTGGTCGTTCTCATCCCGGAAAAACGGCGAAACCGGCATGGCGAGGTCTATCCCTACGCCACCGATGAGAATTTGCTGCCGGGGAGACTGGCGTCGTGAAAACCAGGAGGGTACTTGCGATTCTGGTCGCCGGCATAACTGTCGCTTTGATTGTGGCAGGCACTCTGTGGCCAAATCCATCCGCGTTGGCCTTCGCCGGTGGGGATAACGCGTTACTCGGTCCTTCCACGCCCGAAGCGGCAGCCGAGAACCTGGCGCAGAGCATTGGCCACCAGGAGTGGGGGAGAGCCTACTCCAGCCTCAGCAACAGGGCTGAACTGACTGAGCAGCAATTTGCGCACGACTTGACCGGATACTACCCGAGCCTGCGTACTTATGCGACGCTGCAAAACTACGAGCTGCGGCCGCTGCACGCCACCGCAAATGAGGCCGAGTTCCAGCTGCGTTTGCATTGGTCTACCGTGGTTGGCACATTTACAGAGACACGCAGTCTACGCGTAGTCAAGATAGGCGATCGCTGGGAACCCGAGTGGCCCTTGGTGAAGGAGGCGAAAGTGCCGCCGCAGGTGATCGCGGTGAATTACCTGCGCTGGGATGTGATCTACCGCGGGGCCGGAGATGACTGGGGAACCCAAGACGTGGAAGCGCCCCACGTGCGGATCGTGGACATGCACCCGGCAGAGCGCAGCGATGGGGTGGTTATCCTGGGCGAACTGCTCAATGAGGATGTGGTGCCAGCATACGTATCGGTCAAGGCCACGCTGCTCAAGAAGAATGGTTCGGCCATCGCGACAGAAGAAAGCTTCGATAAGATCTCGCACCTTCTGTTGCCGAAGCAGGTCACTCCGTTTCTCATTAAGTTCCCTGATGCGTCTTTATCCGATGTGGCCAGCGTCCGCATGGATCCTGTTTCAACCCTTGTGTCGGCCTCGGCGGATCCGGTCATTGAGATCGAGGACCAGAAGTTGAACCCTGCGCCCGATGCGTCCTTGTCAGGGCAGCTGGTCAACCAAAGTGGCCAGGTAGTGAATATTGCACATGTGCTGGCGACCTTTTACGGCAAAGGCGGACAGCCGGTCTGGGTGGCCGATCAATACATTGACCGTGCACTGCTGCCTCAGACTCCGGTTCCTTTTAATATCCATATTCCCCAGGACCTGGCCCGTCAGATCACCAGCGAGCGCGCGGTGACCGCGTCCTACAGTTCCGGAGGGCTCTGATGAGGCTCAGGCTAGCGGGCCTGGTTAGTAGCTTTGCCCTCTGCATGATACAGCCTGCTCTGGCGCAAGAGCTGCGCCTGCCCAAAACCGTCACAGCGGGCGAGGCCTTCTCCATGCAGAGTGCGGGAAGCGGCAAGGCAGTCTTGTACGTGGTAGGAATCGGGCAAGTGCTCAAGCGCGATGTGCAGCTGGGGGAGACGGAGTCCTTTCCTGCCGGAACTCTATACAACGCCGGTCATTATCTGGTTCTTGTCGTTGGAGTATCTACCAAAGAGAGCGGATCGTTCGATGTGGTGCCGGCAGAGCGGCCCGCGGCGATTAGCTTCCTCGCCAAGCCTTCGCGTCTTCCGGTTGGCCGGCATAAAGGTATCAGCGGCGCAGCCTATGTCGTTCGATGCCTACCAGAACCTTGTAACATCTCCACTGCCGGTTTCTTTTGAGCTTTCAAACCAGGCCAGCGCGCCCGAGGCAAGCACAGTAGTCACCCGCGATGGCGCTGCGTGGACAGAAATGGATTCGTCCACCAGGGAAGGCACGGCTAAATTTGTGGTTCGCGTGGGCGGAGTTTCCAGCACGCGCGTGATCCAGCAGGTTCCGGGCGACCCCTGCGGGCTGAGAATAAATGTCCGGCCGTCGGGCCAGAGAATCGAACTGGCCACCGATCTGGTGCGCGACTGTAGCGGCAACCCGGTGCCCGATGGGACCATCGTCACCTTCACTGAAACGTACCCGGGCGGCCAGGCGACCGTAGACGTACCGCTCAAACACGGAGTTGCGCAGATACAAATGCCGGCTCACAACGGAGCAAAGATCTCCGTGGCCAGCGGTGTTGTCATGGGAAATGAGATTCATTGGCAAAAATGACTATGAAAAAATCACTTATGTTGGCCGCTGCTTGCGCTTTTGCGCTGTCGGCTTTGGCGGCTGATCAAAGCGCGATCCACGTGGAGCCCAGTAACCTGCATGGGCCGCGGCCGCTCGAAAAGCAGACGGAAACAGCAGCCATCCGCGATTATCTGCAAGCCTGGGAAGCCATGCGGGGGGCGCTCGAGCAAAACCGCCCGGATCTGCTGGATGCAGACTTTGTGGGGACGGCAAAGGATAAGCTTGCCGGCGTCATCCAGGAGCAAGCAAGATTGAGTGTGCGCACCCGTTATCAGGATCGTGCTCACGATATCAAGATAACGTTCTACTCGCCGGATGGGTTGTCGATTCAGTTGCTAGACAACGTGGAGTATGACGTTCAGATCCTCGACCATGACAAGGTGGAAGGCAGCGGGCAAGTCCGGGCTCACTACATCGCCGTCCTCACCCCTTCCGAAGTGCGATGGAGAGTGCGCGTTCTGCAGGCAGATCCCTGATGAAGGTTATTTCCTTCAGGGCTTCGCTGGTTGCGCAGCCGCGCTGCCCGCGCCCAGATTGGGCAGAACGTTCTGTTGTGGACCCGAACCACAGCCGGGAATTCCCCGTTCGATGGCCGAGCCCTCTTCGTAGTCGTTCCAGGTCTCGACCAACAGGAAAGGAATGGGATCGTCCGCTGCATAATACTTCTTCCATAAGTTGAATGTGTCTTTGAAGGTTTGCCCGCAGCGCGCAGATATGTGGCGGTTCAGACCCCAGGAGGCCTTGCTGTCATCGAAACCGGGCCATACCCCTGCGACGATAATCTTGTCTGGATATTTCGACCGCATCGTTTGATAAAAGTCGCCCAGGTATTGTTCTCCCCAGTTATTTCCATCCGCGGCCCACCCTTTCGTCCCGGGAGTTATCCAGGCGTAAAAACCGTCGAACGCGTTGGCATATTGGCCCGGATCGTTCTCGTAAATGAGCCAGGGCGGAGTGGCCCACTTATTTACCACCGCCCGCACTTTGTCCCAGTTGGTGTGTCCTCCCTTGGGGAAAATAAAAATCACGGGCCGCCCGGCGTACATCAGGGTAGCCTGACTGCCCGGCGCCTTGGGGGAGAGATAGGTGTCGTGGTACATGTTGAAATCTGCGATTGTCTCGTCCGTCGCTCCATCTTCCTGGCTGGTCTCGTCATAGATGATTGCGACATGGAAGTTCTGCTTGGCGGCTATGGTTTGCATCAGGGCGAAGCTGGCATCGTTAAAGGGCTCACGGTTCCCGTACCAATCCACCACGAAGGCGGAAATGCCCATCGCTGTAGCCTGGTGAATTTGGTTGCTTATCACAGCGGGATCGTGAGATGAATAACCAATGGAGATATGCCTGGGGTGTCCAAACCAGGGTTCATAGAGAGCCAGAATTTCTGGCGAGGAACTTGTGGCGCGATACTTCAACCGTAGCGGTTGGTGAACTCCCGGAGAGGAGCATCCGTGCGGCAGCAGAAGAAAAAGAAGAAAAGCAGCGCGTGCGCGAAATAACATAGAGTGACCATTAGAAGTACTTCTGACTGTTTTAGGTTGTCAGCTCTGAACTATTAGTTACAGGTTGAGAGCAGCCGGATTCGAGATCCGAGCATCGGATGAGTAACACACTGTTCTTGAGTCCTACGGCCCGGACCGTGCTGATTCTTTGAGATCACATGATCGATCAAAGCGATCCGCTTGTCAGTTGGAGTTTCAGACATGATGGCTGATCAGATGCAGAAGCCGAAAACGCTGCAAGCCCGCATCGTCGCGGGAAGTGTAATCCTGCTCTCGGGCTCTGGACTTACGACTGCCATCAACCTCGCCTACAACATTGCGGTCGCTCGATTTCTCGGCCCAAAAGGCTTCGGGCATGCTACCGCGGTTTACACCATCCTTACTTTGATCTCTGCGGTAACGCTCTCCCTGCAAATCATCTGCGCGAAGTTCGTGGCGCAAGCGAGTTCGCCGGAGGCAAAATTTGCCGTCTACCGCGGCTTCCATGCCGGAGGCTGGATCTGCGGCATATTGATTGGAACCGGATTGTTGCTGTATCAGACGGCGATTACAAACTACCTGAATCTGCCAAGCCCCGTCCTTGTTGCCATGCTCGCCATCGGAGCAGCATTTTATGTTCCGCTGGGAAGCCGGCGAGGATTTACCCAGGGAGCTCACGGCTTCAGCCGTTTGGCCAAAAATCTTGTTCTCGAAGGCTCGGTGCGGCTCGGTGGATCTTTCCTTTTGATCCTGCTTGGTTTCGGCGTCAAGGGAGTGATCGCTGCCAATGCCGCGGCCATTGCGGCTGCCTATCTTGCGATTGCGCCGAAGGCCGCCGCCGCAATTCGTAACCCACTTGCCCTGGGCTACGCTCTTCGGGAAACCTTGCAAGCTCTGGTTTTCTTTTCCGGCCAGGTGTTGATCAACAACTGTGACATTGTGATGGTGAAGCACTTTTTTCTGCCGGCCGCGGCAGGTCGCTATGCTGCCGTAGCGATGGTGGGTCGAGTGATCTTTGCCTTTTCCTCGGCGGTGGTGAATAGCATGTTCCCGCTGGTCGCTGGTACCCGCGATGAAGAGCGAAAGGACCTGAGGGTCATTGCAACTTCTCTGCTGCTGGTGCTGGGCATCGGTTCTGTTTTGGCCCTCGGCCTGCGCCTCGTACCGGCTGGGATTTGGACAGCTTGCTTTGGGGCCGGCTTCAACATATCGGGAGAGTACGGACTTCCATATCTCTTAGCGCTATACGCCATCACGACCGTGGTGTATTCGCTCAGCGTGGTGATCATCACCTACGAGATGTCATACAAGATTACGAATACGAGCTGGATACAGCTGGCGTTCAGCGGGGTCCTCATTGCGGGCATTTACCGCTTCCATGGCTCCCTAAGGCAGGTCGTCCTGGTCCAATTGCTGTTGATGGTCGTCCTGCTGTTGATGGTGGCGATACCGTTCCTGATCGACTCGCTCACCAACGCCGGGAAGCCGGGATACGATGCAGCCGCTCGCCCGATTCGTCTGATTCGGCGGGCTTCGGAAGACGAGGTGATCGCCGAGTTTCTGAGGAGTGATTTCCTCAATCCGTTTTTCCAGAATCATCACCAGTCTCTACACGATATTGTCCTCAAGCCTGATCTGGAAGATACGAACCAGAACGCAACGCGACGCGCTCTGTTTTTCGTTCGACACTTTGCTTTATGGAAAGAGCTCCCTGAACAGACGGAATGGTATGAGGTGGAAATCAGTGCGGAGGACTTGAGCCGGATCAGGGTATTCCCCCGGGCTCAGTGGCGCAATCTGGCACATGGGAACTTCTCGATCAACGGGATTGCGGAACGCATACGCACTCGTCGAAACGCTATGGAAGGGCAATTCGCGGAAAAAATCACCGCCATCCGCGATTGGCTGGTGCAGGAGAATGTTGTGGGCGCCGTGCTCCTGATCGGTATCAACCAGAACGAAGCGCTCACAGTGCTTGATGGGAATCATCGGCTTGTCGCAGCCATGCTGGCATCGCCGAGCAGGGTGCAGAAGCTTAGATTTTTATGCGGCCTCTCCCCAAGAATGTCGGAGTGCTGCTGGTACAACAGCAACGTGGTCACGCTCCTCCGATACGGGAAGCATGTATTGAGATACCTGGTACGCAATCCAGAAGCGGAGCTGGAGCGCTTCTTGCAAACTACAGGGTGAAATGTTAACGCAAGATAGAACTTGATCGATAAACGAACCTGACCCAAACCGGACATATGACAATGCGAATGCGTGCTGTGACTGTAGGGCAGTTACCGGGAAACGTGAGCAAAGAACAAAAGCGAGTCTTTCTCCGTGAGATGGAGAGTTTCTTTCATGTCGATCGTCCTCGTGTGGTGCTCGACTGTTCTGAGATCCGCCAACTCGATAAACCTGTAATACAGTTGCTGCTCACTTGCCTCGAAGAAGCCATGAAGCGCAATGGCGATATCAAGCTTGCAGCCATGTCTCGGGAGGTGAGAGAAAGCCTCAAGCAGATGGGAGTCAGCCATCTGTTTGAGATCTTTGATACGGTGGTTGACGCAGTCGTTACTTTCCACCGGGGAACACAGGTTGCGCCTGCACAGTTGCCTGGGTACTCGGAGCAGGGGTCAGAAAGTGCGGCATAGGAATCCTCTCGGAACTGCGAGCCTCCACAGGTAAGGAAAGGAACTCGATGAGACTCTCGTCCAGGCTACTGCGGCAGATTGCCGGTTGCCTTCTGATCTCTTCGCTGGTGGCTTGCGCGGAAACATGCGCAACACGGGCACAGCAAGTGGAAAGCGCCCCACCAGGACAGTCACAACCGCGGGCTCCCGCTAGTGGCACGCAGGAACCGGACGCAAACTCTGCTCCTTCCCAAACACCATCCGATAGCCCCCAGGCTGGTCCGCCGCAACCCCCGGTTGTTCCCCACGAACCGGTTGGTACCGCGGCCGCGCCGTATGAGAAAGTTACCGGTGTACCAGCCTCCAGGCCGGCGGGAGCAGCCATTGCGCCGGCCAAGCAAAAGCGGACGCGCTCGATGCTGATTAAGGTGGGACTTATTGTGGCGGCAGGCGTTGCCATTGGAACCGTGGTAGCACTCTCGACTGCCAGCTCCAGCAAACCCCACTGAACAGAGAGCGCGCTCAGACTGCAATGGAGAGCAAGAGGATGCCCACAAGACTCGAGAACCGGCGACCCAGGTTTGTCAGTTTCTCTGGCATCGATGGGGCTGGCAAGAGCACCCAAATCGAAAGTCTTTGCGCCAGGCTCAAAGAAGCTGGCCTGCGCGTGGAGTTGGTCACCTTCTGGAACGATATTGCACGGCTGACCCGCATCCGGGAGGCGGCCGGACACACTCTCTTCCAGGGCGATCAAGGAGTTGGATCTCCAGCCACGCCAATCAACCGGCGAGACAAGAATGTTCAGTCAGGAATTATGACCCCGGTCAGGCTTTTTCTCTATTTCGCAGATACTCTTTCGCTTCGATTGCTAGCTGTGAAGGTGTCTAAGCTCCACACCGATTTCGTGATCTTCGATCGATATATCTACGATGAATTAGCCAATTTATCGTTGCGCCATCCCGTCGCAAGATTCTACGTCCGGCTGATCATAAAGCTCGCTCCAAAGCCGGACATCAGCTATTTGCTGGATGCGGATCCGGTTCAGGCCCGTGCACGCAAGCCTGAATACCCGGTCGAGTTCTTGTATGCCAATCGAGCATCTTATCTGGCTCTCAACGATGCCATAGGAGCGATGACTATGATCGCTCCCATGCCGGTGCACGATGTACAACGGCAGATATGGAAACACCTGGCGGAGCTTCTATCTCAGCCGGACTGAAAAGGGAACCGGCGGAAACACCCGTTCCTGACGGAGATCCTGGTATCCCAGCGCGGCCGGAACAGCAAAATGCTTTTCCAGCCGCGTCGTAATCTACCAGGAAGGTGTTACCAGCGAGTTATGGTCATGTTATCCAGATATACGCTGGATGTACCCGATGGGCCTAGCCCGTCCACCTGGAAGTTAGCCAGCAGCACCGGGGCCCATCCAAGCGCGAATGCCGAGTTCACGGTAGCGTTGATATTCGACTGGGCGCCGTCGAGCAACACCGAGTGATAAGTGATATTACCGGACTCGTCGCGAGAATAGGAAATCTGCACGTGATGCCAGGTATTGATGCTCCAGGCGCGCGGATTGCAATATGCAGAGGAGTGTACCCACTGATCGTTCGGCGACGTCGGACTGCCAGCGTTCTTGGTGTAATCCCAGGTGCTGGAGTAACCGTCGCACTGGAATCCAAAGATCACTGTCTGGCCATTTGCCATGGTTTGATTAAGGTCCATTTCCAGGTTGGCTATCTTGCTGGAAGTATTGGTAAGGTACACCCACGTGTCATAAAGGAAGTTCGTGGATGATTCGTCGTCTCCGAATGAGACGCTGTATCGTTCACCGCCTGAGTTTCCAAAGCTGGTCACAAACTCTCGCGCGTGTCCGCTTTGCGAAGGCGAACTGACGATGCTCATGCTGCCTTTTGCAGTGCCCCCGGTGGCGCTGTCGTTGGCCGCGATCCAGTTACCCAGGCTCTCAATATTGCTGATGCTGGCGGCATCCGACGGAACAACAGAAGCAGTCGCTGCTCCACTGACGTTGATGGCGACATCCGAAACACACCCCGCGCCCTTATTACCCCATGCTTTTACGTGCAGCGTGTGGGGACCGTTTCCGGCTGAGGCCTGGGCATTCAGATCAGTGCCGCTCACGACCGTGGTGTCGGTGCTGTTATCAAGAGAATACCCCATGGAAACAACCGGCTGAGAGGAGCAGGTTGAGGCATTAGCCAAAAGGCTAAACGGGGATGTGACCTCAGTACCACTACTGGGTTTGGTTACAATTACTGTTGCGAATCCCGACGCTGTGGAGAGCAACAGGATCAAAAAAACACTGGAGAATAGCTTCATCAAATCTTCCTCGGCCAAAAGAAATCCTGGCCCGCGTATGCTTTCGGGTTTGCGTAAGGCTCCGTCCACTGCACACAGTCAGTGGTGAAGCCGACTCGAATTGCTTGTCTTGTTTGGGCTGATCTGAGCAACGAGGCGCGGCGCACCTGATGGGAACTCAACAACCTCTCTATTGCATGGTCCGCTGCCAATTGACCACAGACCGATACCGGCTATGAGCGATACGAGCGGGAACGCACTACACTACTAGGGTCGCCTCGATCTCTAGCCGTTTGGGGCAGACAATTCAATTAAGATTTCTTAGCACGGATCATACATAATTCTTTGACGCAAGTAATCTGTGTTCGATCCAGCCTCAAAGCTTTTGGGCAAACAATTCAATTAACTTTCTACGACGAATCATACATAATTCTTCGCCGCAGGTAATTGCGCTCGGGCAATATTGCTTAATCCGGGAAGTTTTTCCCGCCGTTCGTAGAAATTGTGCCCAGGTGGGGAAAAAAATACTTTGCGGTACTGGCGGTAATTACACGCTTCCAATTGCCACAGTCAAAGGTACACACCGATCCCCGGCTCCACAGTTCGCTTGGCAGATGACCGGCGAACCTGGATGGTCAATAGCAGGTGAGAGTCAGGTTGTCAAGGTAGGTTGCAGTGGCGTACCGGGCTGACGTTCCCGCCCATTTGACACCCGTCCATCTGATAGTTGACTGTCATGCAACCCTCCTTGCTCTCGCGCAAAGAGCTCTGATCGTCTCAGTGCTATATCTGCTCGTTGCAGTTCCTATTTCAGCTCATTGAGCTATGCCGGGATCGGTCGTTCTGGGGGAGACTCCCCCAGCTTACGAATATGAATCGCCGGAAGGAGAATTTGACATGGTGCATATGGATCCTGCGGAGTTGATTGATTCTCGACCGAACGACGGTCCCCTCGCCGTCTGGCGCAACAAGATTGTGCTAGGGGTGCATCACGATGGAGCGGGCGCGATGCCCAGGGAGCGGAAAATCGTGACCGACCGCCTTGTTCTCGAAATTCTCTTTGGGTTGACTGGTGTGAATCATTTCTTTGGGGTCGGATACACCACGTAAGAAAATGCCTGATTGTCGGCACGCGCAACGCGCCGTTCACCTAAAAAGCAAGTAGACACCCTCCTGTCCCTCTGGGATGGCAGACGGTGAAATCGCGCGATGATGAACGAGCAAAGCGGCACCATGGTTACCAAAGAATTCCTTCCGTTTTCGAAACGCCCAAAAACCGTACTACTATGGAAGTAAGGATCCACATGTCAGCGCCGTCTTCACGACGGCCCTGTTTGGCCCTGCACCGGGGCGCTTTACCCGTGCACTGCCGCCAACCACCGGGAAGCATCAGCGCATGTCGGCGTGATGACCCGGTGATCCCAGCAATAAATGTGACACCACAGCGACGGATAACGCCTGTCCGCAGCATTCCTGCGCCCCGCGAGGGCGCTTGCGGAGAGCAGAAATCACAACCCAAGCAGGGTGCGCCCAGTGCGTCCTCTTGATTGAGTACTTTTGACAACTTGCAAAATACCACCGGACACCAGCCTAAGCGAGGCCTGTCAAAATTTCCATGCAGAAGCCTCGCCGATCGGTAAAGGATCGGCAAGCGGGCATATGAAAAGAAACTTTCCGCTTTTCGCGCACGTTGATTTGGCAAAATTCCCCACGCCGGGCAAGATGATCAAATTAATTGCTTGATCATCTTGGTGAGAAAAAGGGTGTCGCGGTGACTTAGTTAGCTTAGTTCGCTTAGTTCGCAGATTTCTGCGCAAGGTCAAACAAGCCGCCGGGGAACACGAAGAAAGAGAAGGCCCGATCGGCAAAGGACTGGCGAGCCGGCACATGAGAAGGGGGGCTTTTAGCGCTTTTAGCGCTTATAGCGCACATTTATTCGGCAAACCATCCCCGAGGACGGTCTCCTCCGGGGAATGAGCGCGCACACCACCCTCGTTCCCCACGAAACCCCAACACCCACCAGCCAGGATGATCAATTAATTATTTAGATCATCTTGGTAGGGGCGGGACAGACAAACGTGACCGTTGCGCGAGGTGGGTATTCGTAGCACGACCATGCACTAACTCAACAGGAAAAAGTTTTGGAAGATAACTGCCTGAGTCATTTACCTACTTGGTGCTTTTCCGCAAATCAGGGGGGGCAATCTTGAGAAAGCGGCATGACAATGAGTGGACCAGTGACCCAGTCTCACAGGACAAATAATCAAGCATTCGAGGTGTATTTCCCGTTGCAAAGAAAACGTATGAACTTAAAAGGAACCGGGGCAGCGTTCATTATCGCGATCTCAGCTTCAGTCGTGAACGCGCAGGATGTAGTGGTGAGCTTTTGGTCACAAGCCATGCAGATGTCCGCTGAACAATGCGCTGACTGGCGCTCCCAAACCTTAGCGGGACTGGCTGCCAACGCCAACGAGAGCGTGCAGCCAAGCGAATGGGCTGCATGCGTAGACGCGCAAACCCAGTCCACGTTGGCACATCTGCGTGCTTCGGCGACCCATAACATGACAAAGATGGAAGAGGCGAGAATGGACGCGTATGCCGATTGTCACTTCCCAGCGAAGTTTGATGCACACGCTTACTGGCAGTGGGTGGAAGCTTTTCAACACCGCACTACCCCTTACGACGCCTGCACGGCATCAAAACAGTAATTACTTTGGAGTGAACGTTTCGGTGACTGCAGGATGTGAAAACATCTAGTGCGCTCACTTGATCCGAAATGCCTCAGGGCAGGATGCTGAGGGGAGCTGCAGCGGGGGCGGAGGAGGATGCTATGTTCCCAATTACTTCGGATGCGCCGGCGGGACGGTGTTTTGGTAACTTCCCTTACGTCGCCTGACAAGGGTACGAAGCAACCGAAAATCCGCCCTAGGCTTCGATGAGGCACTCAGCCATTTTCCGCATTAAGAAAGGTAGTCCTTCCTCTCCACAGTATTGTATTCGGTCGTCCGGTATTCGGTACTATAATCAAAGTTTGTGCTTGCGCAACGACCGGCCCAGCGGCAGATGAAAGGCTAACAGTTTTCAGAAACTACACTCAATGAGTCGGGTTTGAACAGGGGAGCGGAGGCTACTTGGAAGCGACGATCATCCGGGTTCTCGTTGTCGATGATTTCGAATGGTTCCGACGTTTCGTATGTTCAACGCTGGGTAAAAGACCGGACCTGCAAGTGATCGGCGAGGCCTCAGACGGATTAGAAGCGGTTCGCAAAGCTGAAGAACTGAAACCGGATCTGATTGTGCTCGATATCGGGCTTCCCACACTGAATGGGATTGAGGTTGCTCGGCGAATCCGCAAGTTCTGCCCTGAATGCAAGATACTCTTCCTGAGTCAAGCGTCTTCTGCCGATGTGGCGCAACAAGCTTTTAGCTTGGGGGCAATGGGCTACATTGTTAAAACATACGCCCGAAGGGAACTGGCAGCCGCGGTGGAAGCAGTTTGTCAGGGCAGGCAGTTTGTCAGTAAGGGACTATCGGACCCCAATCCGAGCGGCACTACCAATGCACAAGCTCCCGGCCACCTCTTCCAACAGGAAGTTCTGCCACCGCTCGTATCGGAAGCGGGGACGATCACACCCGGCCACGAGGTTCAGTTCTATTCTGATGACGCAGCTTTTCTCCTTGGCGCCACTTGTTTTATCGAAGCTGCTCTAAAAGCCGGAAGGCCGGTTATCGTGATCGCGACCGAATCACACCGAAAGCGTCTTCTTGAGATTTTGCTCGCACGCGGCGTGGATGGTGCAGCTGCCATTGAACAGGGTTTGTATCTCCCTTTAGATGTGGACCAGGCGCTCGCGACATTCATGGTGAATAATCTGGCTGACTCCGTCCGATACGCGAAGTTCCTGGGCGATCTAGTCTCTTCATCGGCAAGGGCGGCAAACGCGGAGCATGCCCGAGTTGCAGTCTTTGGCGAAATGGCGCCTACGTTGTGGGCGCGAGGCAACGCGGATGCGGCGATTCAGTTCGAACAGGCCACGGAGCAGTTAGCCAAGACGCGCAACGTGGACATTCTGTGCGGGTATGTGTTGAACAGCTTCCAGCGCGAACAACATTACATCTACGAAAGAATCTGTGCAGAACACAGGCGGTTCTTCTCTGTGAATGGGCGACATTTCGTACGCATTTAGCCAGCCACACGCATGGAATCGCCTGCTCAACGTAAAGGCACGTTCACGTGGACTGTAGTGCCTTTTTCGGGTTGCGAATCGATCGAAAACGTTCCCTCCACTAGTTTTACTCGCTGCTCTATTCTGATCAGACCAAGCTCTCGGCCTGTCCTTGCCGCTCTCAGGTCAAAGCCAACACCCGAGTCGGTCACTCTAAGATGAATCTCATTCGACTCCCTCCACAATTGCACACTGAACCTCTGCACCCCGCTGTGCATCACCCCGTTGTGCAACGCTTCCTGTAGAACCCGGAAGAGGCAAATAGAAACGTCCGGCAGCACGAGGCTAGGGATTCCATGGCTCCTGAAGTCAATAGCCACTCTCTTCCTCTCACCGAACTCTTCGCAGAAGGTTTTCATGACCGCAGCAATGCCGAGATACTCCAATCTCGGAGAGTACAATTCGTGCGCCGAAGCTTTGACATCGGTCAATATCTCCAAGGTTTTCCTCCATACTGCGTCCAGGCGGTTGAGAAGTTCAACGCCCTGATGGGGGAAGTCATTCTTCAGTTGCTCGATCGCAATTGCCAATAATGCAAGACGTTGACCGACGTCTTCGTGAAGGTCCCTCGCGATCCGGTTACGCTCCCGTTCTTCCGCCTCAATCACTCTGCGGTTCATGCAGGAAAGAGCTTCTTCTGCCCGCTTGCGCTCCGTGATATCTAGCGACACGCCGAGCATTCGCTCGGGGTTACCGTTCCTTGCATAGTAGAACTTGCCTCGCGATCCCAGCCAGCGAACTGTCCCGTCGGGCAGTACGACACGAAATTCTACGGCGTACAGCTTCTGGTTTTTCCTTGCATCGGCGGCCGCTTCCCAGACTCTCGTTCGGTCATCCGGATGTACGTAACGAATGAAATATTCCCCGGTTGTTACATAAGTATCGGAAGAAATTCCAAAGAGAGTTTGCAGGTCGCCGAACCAAACTTCTCGTCCGCTTTTGACGTCCAGGTCCCACCCTACCGATGCGCTCGCGTCCATTGCCAGACGTAACCTGTCGTTTGCCATACCAAAACGGAAATCCAGCTCACGTCTGGCGAGGTACTCCTTTATATAGGCGGCACTCGCCAGACACACAATCGCGGCGATTGCGATAAGCACGCGGAGCGTTCGCAGACCACTGCTCTCATCCCGTTGGTACAGCTCCCAGATAATCGGGATAGAGATCATTACAACGACGAGCATTGCCCATATCGACCCTCGTGAGCCTTCGCCGCTATCGAATCGCGTTGCTGTCGTTTCTGGTCCCAGTTCCTGCTGTGCGCGTAGCGGTACCCACACAAACCAGCAAACAGAGGCGGTCAGGCCCACACCATACAGCCTGCCGTTGACGTAGCCACCCGAGTCAATTGCAAGGTTGGCGACTGCGGAACTTAAGGTGTAGAGGATCGAGGCGCCGAACAGATGGAAATAGATTGACTTCCATGGAGCCCGCACGCGAAGGGTCAAAATACCTACAGCTAAGACCAACGCGAGGTTTTCTAACAGGTAAAGAACGTCAAAACGCCGACCATAGCTAGAATGCGAAGCGCTGGACAAGAACAAGTACTGGTATGGGAAAACAATGTAACCATACAGAAAGCCCCAGAAAAACAATAAGAGTAGGCTGTTTAAGATCGAGTGGTATACGAGTAGGCTGTTTAAGATCGCGCCGTATGGCTTGCGATCGAATACGTTCCGGTGTGGGAGGGTTGCCACGGCTGCCATGAGCGGTACGATGTGCAAGAACAGAACCGGATCAGCGATCGAATTGTCTGGCGCGTCCATATGCCGGCCAAGCTCGTAGTACAGGTTAAGACCCTGGTTGAGCGCCCAGAGGCCATAGGCAATTGCGAGGAGCACCCAGAACGGGCGGCTCCCATACGTTTGCTGTATTCCGTTGTGCATGGCGAAACCAGTCGCTAGCAGCAGGAGGAGGAAGTAACTGATCCCGCTGTATGAGAGTAGGAAGGAGCCCGGCTTCACGGCGAGCGAAAGGACGGCTTTAATGACTACAATTCCGATTAACGCCGTCGGCCAGGAAGCAAATTTTAACTTTATTCCGAGATTCGACGGGAATCGTTTCCCCATAATTCCAAGGAGACCTCTCAACATAAAGCCACCGATCAAATGCAAAGACAATTCCAGTTCAGATTCGTTACCCGGTTGCACACATCGAATTGTCTCCCGAATTGAGAGGCACACGAGCGTGGATGGTGGTGCCGCGCTTTGGTCGCGAAATGATTGCGAGCATGCCGGCGCTGTACACGTCCGATGACCTCGCTCAACAACCCCAAAGCCTCATCGGTTGCGAGCCAGGGCGTGAAGTTCCGAGCTTTATCCCCCCCGAATCTCCTTCAGTGAAACTCGTTTTAGCTTTGTTATTCCATGCAGACTAGCCGGCGCATCCTCCTTGGATCAAATCGTTGCGAGTATAGCAGCCATGATGGATGGCAGAGGCGCCATATCCGTTGTTGCCACATGGTCGCGAGAGGGCAGAACTTACCTAAACCTGAGCATTCAAGAGTATGCATGTGCGTGCCTTTTGAAGGGTCGATTGAGGGTGTCTTCGGCGCGCGCGAACTGTCTCTAAGTTATTGGTTTTTATATATTTAAGCCCGGCTCAATCCAGTCTCGATGAAGGGCTTGGATTCCCCGCTCATCTTATCGAGCACCAGATGGCGCATCCTGTTCCAGATCCAAACGGACGCGCTGGCAACTTGAACGGCACATCTGCTCGAACGGCGGAAAATGATGCAGCAGTGGGCGGACTCTCGACAAGCTAAAGGCCGGCGAGGACCAGGCCAGCGGCTCGTCGTGTTGCGCTGAGGAGGGGAGGTTGCCGGTCTAAAGACAAGGAGGGAAGCAGACCCTGCCCTTTGGAAAAGCGAAAATGGACAGACAGCATAGCGAGGAAGAAGAGTTATAGTATTGAATCACTTTTTTTGTACCAGGCACTCTAGCCAGAATTGTCGCTGGTTTGTCCAAGCCGCGTGCGCAACGACCTGAATTGCGGAAACATGGGAAAGAGGACAAACTTGGAAGCGCCATTAAGCCGGATTCTCGTGGTCGAAGATTATGAACCGGTTCGGCGCTTCATTTGTTCGACGTTGAGAGAGAGACCTGGATTTCAGATCGTCGAAGAGGTCACAGACGGATTAGAAGCAATTCAGAAAGCCGGGGAACTCCACCCGGACTTGATTATGCTCGACATTGGGCTTCCTTCACTGAACGGAATGGAAGCGGCTCGACGAATCCGCAAGCTGTTTCCCAAAATCAAAATACTCTTCGTGAGCCAAGAATCTTCTGCCGTTGTGGTGCAGGAAGCGCTCGCCTTGGGGGCACTGGGCTACGTGGTTAAGGCGCATGCCGGAGCCGAACTGTTAGCTGCTGTGGAAGCGGTTCTTCAAGGCAGGCAGTTTGTCAGCAGCGGGTTATCGGGTCACTATTTCGCCTCCGCGTTGGATTCCAAAACTCTCGACCACCCCAATGAACCCTTCCCACGAGTCACACCGAAAGCGTCTTCTTGAGACTGCGCTCGCACGTGGCGTGGATGGTGCAGCTGCCATCGAACAGAGTTCGTATCTCCCTTTAGATGTGGACCAGGCGCTCTCGACATTCATGGCGAATAATCTGGCTAACTCCGTCCGATACCCGAAGTTCCCTGGGCAATCTAGTCTCTTCCTCGGCTAGGGCGGCGAACGCGAAGCATGCCCGAGTTGCAGTTTTTGGTGAAATCGCACCTACGTTGTGGGCGCGAGGCAACGCGTATGCGGCAATGTGAGTTCACCACCTGTTCCCTATCCATTTCCCTAGTAGACGGCCTTTGGGGACTCTCCTACGATTGGCCTCTATGGGGGCGATTCCCGCCGCTCACACTCAATATCTCTGCCCAATTTGTAAAGGAGCACCATATGGCCACACAAACCGTACCCGCATCCGATCAGAAGTCGCCGCAAAACGCTCCAGCGCCAAAGGACTGGACAAAACCCGCGGCAATGGCAATTCCCAAGGAAGGCTACTTCACAGTGGAACAAGGACGATATGGCCCAATCTTCCCAGGGACGCCCGCATGCTACGGGTTTTCAGTCGTCGCCAAGGTCAAGCCTGGCCGGGAACAGGCGATACGTGATTACGGAAATAACATAGAAGATGCGGTAAGGGCCGACCCCACTGTCCTCGCTCCGCTCAAGCTCCATTACCTTCGCTGGATCCTATTCGATGTCGGCTCGGGGCTGCACTTCATGTATCAAGGGATCTTCGACACCGATTTCGATAAATACCTGGAGGATGCGGTGGCGCTCTTCGTTAAGACCGGTATAACCACGGTTTTCACAAACCTCGAAGGATGGCCGGAGGACTGGAAGGCGAACGTTCCAGCCGTTATCAGGTTCTTCCGTGACCATCAATGTCCGAGCTTTCTGGAGTATGGGGAGTATCCGTATGTGAGCGCCGACGAGATTAAGAAGGCGTTGAAACTCAAGGCTGCATTTTCAGAAATGCTCGACCAGATGCAGTAGGCCCACGGTCTGATTCACTGCAGGCTCTACCGCTGCCGCGCAATCATGGGGACGCACTTGAGGAAGCGCCAATGCTTGAGTTCGACGATATTCAGCATTTCCTGATGAGGCGTCCACGCGCGCTCGTAGCCCGATACGAATTCCTCTCCTTTCAGCACCCCGGAGGCGGCCGTGAGTGGCTGAAGGGACTCCTCGAAAAAGTCGGCACCGCTGAAAGCTTCAAGGCCAACGAGTCGTACACCCGATGGCTAAGCATCGGTTTTACGTGGAACGGCTTTCGGGCGCTCGGCGTCGACGAGTCTTCGCTCGCGACCTTTCCTGGGGAGTTCCGCCAAGG
Organism: uncultured Acidobacteriaceae bacterium; assembly: GCA_963785315.1. GTDB lineage: Bacteria > Acidobacteriota > Terriglobia > Terriglobales > Acidobacteriaceae > PALSA-350. The sequence continues at coordinate 1,282,868 of CAWAUX010000014.1, forward strand.
TATGGCGGCCCGCGCCGCCATCCTCGGCACCACCGGCGCCAGCCATCCGGATCACTGGGTGGGTGGCCTCGCCACTCCGGACCTCCATGCCATCGTGATCCTCTTTGCCCGCGACGTTGAGGAACGTGAGCGATGCAGGCTCGAGCACGAAGCGCATCTTCAACGGTGCGACGGTGTAAATGTCCTCTCCTCTCTGGACCTTGAAGCCATTCCCCCATACACCTACCCTCACGAACACTTCGGATATCGCGACCGCCTCACGCAACCTTATATTGAAGGCGTAGATCCCGAGCCGACCCCCGGCTCGGGCCCAGCGCTTAAACCCGGCGAATTCTTTCTCGGCTATCCGGACGAAGACGGACCGCCCGCCAATCTGCCACAACCGGAGATTCTTTCCCGCAATGGCAGCTACATCGCCTATCTCAGGCTCGAGGAGCACGTCGGCGCATTTCGTGATTTCCTGCGCCAGCATGGCGACACGCCCGAAAAGCAGGAGTGGATAGCCGCCAAGCTGATGGGCCGATGGCGCGATGGCACGCCGCTCGTCCTTTCACCTGACAAACCCGATCCCCACGTCGCAGAGGATCCGCAGCGCACCAATGATTTCGATTACGGCACCATGGACCCCTACGGATACGCCTGCCCGCTTGGCGCCCACATACGCCGTATGAACCCACGAGACACAGCACACAACATGAATAGGAGAAAGATGATCCGCCGCGGAGGAACCTACGGCGCATTCCTGTCGGAGGGCATGCCCGACGATGGCATCGAACGTGGCATCGCCGCATTCATCGGCTGCGCAAGCCTCGTCCGCCAGTTTGAATTCGCCATGAATGTCTGGGCCAACGATGCCAGTTTTCATGAGCTCGGCAATGAACGTGACCCGATTTTCGGCACCCAGGACGGCACATTCGACATGACCATCCCGAAGCGTCCCATCAAGATGAAGATCCGCGGCCTGCCGTCTTTCACCACCGTGCGCGGCGGCGCTTACTTTTTTCTGCCCGGCATCAAAGCGATGCGTTATCTCACGTCGCTCTCCAATGGCCGATAGCACACAGAAAGGAAGAGCAACTGATATGAGCAATTCAAAAGCCGGCGCTCGCACCTACAACCAGACCCACCTTCCCAGAAAATACGCTCCAGGCAAACGCCGCTTCAGCATTTACTGGACGTGGAGCTACCCATGGGAATCCAATCGCGACATAACAGAGATGGACAACCGCTTCTCCACCATCACTGAAGTGCGCCGTGTCTTGTGGCCGGCGTACGAAACCCCCGAGTATTCAGACAGGATGTTCCTGCAGGGCATCGCCGGCACGCTTGAACTCTTCCACCTCTCGACACTGCGCTTCCAGCAACTCGTCGGCGAAGCCACCACACAGCCGGTCGCCGTCTTCCAGCGCATCGACCAGGTTGGCCAGCGATTGCCGATCGACGAGCGCATCCTCGAAGACACCGACACACTCATGATCTTTGGCCTCGATCACATGGTCACTGAGCAACAAGCGTCCCCTGAAGAGATAGAGGCCGTGCGGCGGTTTCTCAAGCGCGAAGGCACCTGCCTCATCATCGGTCCCCACCATGACGTCGGTGTCTCCCCCAATCTGAACGAGCGCGCCATGGAGTACGCTCATCACGGCGATCCTCTCGTGCCCCGGCAGCAACGCTTCGGCAAGTACACGCGTTCCGTGATGAAAGGCCTCGGCGTTCCCGTCGAAAATCGCTACGGGCTTCGCCCCGCCGTGGTGAAGGGGACCGCAAACCAGACTGAGCCGCTCAATGCTGTGCGCGACCTCGACACCCGCAACTGGCTGAAGGACGTTCCGACCTTCAACTTCCATCCCCACTTGCCTCACTACGCGCTCACCACCAGCGACACAAAATCCATTCGTCTCCTGGCCACGCAGCCGGTTGATCTCTCAAGGCCTCATCCCTTCATAGAAGCGGGAAACAAGGAGTTCAATTGCTTCCTCTGGATGCCTCCGTGCGGTGATCGCGCGGGCGACATTCTGCTGGCAGACTCGACCATCTTCACCACCCTCTTTGGCGGCGACAAGAGCCTGGAATGTTTCTGGAAGAATCTAGCAATCAATTGACGCAACGCGGAAGCAACACATGCCGGCGATTTCTCGCAGTAGCATGTATCCTGTTTACCGCCGGTGGAGCGCACGCGCAGAACAGAGGCGTCTATCCGCTAGGGATGAGCGCGCTCAACTCCGGCATCACGCCCGCACCTGGGTTCACCTACACGAACCAGTTTCTCTACTACGCGCGCGACGAAGTCACAGACGACCATGGCAACACGCTCCCAGTCACCGGCCAGAACTACGTTGCCATGGATATGAACTCGCTGGTCTGGGTCACGAGCAACAAGCCCATATTGGGAGCGCGCTACTCCGCGACGGCCACACTTCCATTCGCAAAGAACGATCTCACCAGCGATGTGCAGGGAAACATCAGCGGAGGGGCTGGTTTCGCAGACTCCTACTACATGCCACTGATCCTCGGCTGGAGCGGCGAGCGCTTCGGAGCACGCGCCATCTATGGATTCCTCGCGCCGACCGGCCGCTACGTTGCAGGAGGAACCGACAACGTCGGCTCAGGGTACTGGACCCACGCTCTTTCATCAGGGCAGACTTTCTATCTGACCAAAAACAAGATGCTGACCTTCTCTTCATTTGAGATGTACGAATTCCACACTACGCAGGAAGAGACCCGGACTCATCCGGGCGATACATTCGACCTCGACTACTCGCTGCTCACGCCCATCCCGCGCACAAATCGCAGGCTCCAATTCGGGCTCGCCGGATACGAGGCGCGACAGGTAACAGCCAGGACCGGCCCCCAGATCACTCTAGCCGATTCGGAAACGCGCTACGCAGTCAACTCCCTCGGATTCGCGTTGAGCGCCGCCTTCCCGAAGCAAAAGGCAAGCCTGGGTTTTAAGGTTTTCGACGAATTCGCAGATCGCTCGACCTACGAAGGCTTCTCCATCCAAGTCCAGGGCGCGATCCATTTCTAAAGCGCTCTGCAACGTTTCAACTGCAGGCGCGGGAACAATGGTTGCTGCGAGGACCAAGGAAGCGAACCACGTGCAGGCTGTCATTGTGAGAACTCCTTAGCCGGGTTGGCCGGACCGGAGATTCCTTACAATTGTTGTGGCGACGGTCCGTGACCTGCTTCCTGCTTGATGTCTTCGAGGTTCCGGTAACCCGCAGACGTGGCGACACGCGGCAGCGAATCAGCAGCAGTCTACCGATCCGCAATAGACACAGCGACAAGACAGTATGATCGCCGGGCCGCCATCACGCATGCCGCGCGTGGAATCGATCCGTCACTCGCAACCACGGATGATGCCGTCGATGGACACGAGGTCAAGCTCTGTGGAGCGCGCCATTCCCACAGCTGGCGTCGCTTTCAGCGTATCCAATTCCCTGATGAGTTCCTGCCAAGCCTTCGAGTTCCGCTTGGTTGCAATCGGCTCTTCTAGATTGGCATAAAAGGAAAGGATGTCCTGCCGCAGGGCTTCGGAGATGGGTTTGCCGCTCGTTTCGCGAAGCAATTTGGCATAAGTTTGGTCAGCGAGTCGATATTTCGCTGCTCCGGTAGCTGCTCCTGTATCCAGGTTCTCGTTCGGCAACTGGAGCCGGTGTTCCTTTTGCGCCTGAAGCAGCGCTCGATAGTGGTCCAAGGCGTCGTTGAAACTGTTCATATACAACTGTTCAACAGCCGGTGTGGGTGGATGAAACGCGAGCCCGCTGAACGGACCGATTTTGGGCACCACCCGCAAGAACAAAGCCTGTGTGCGAGCATAAACGCCCGGCTTTTCGTAGACGTGGCCCCACTCCTTGCGGTACCCTGACCTTGAGATGTTGTAGACGAATTTCTTCCTGGTCTCGTTCGGTTGGCTGTTCTGAATCTCATCTCTCTTGAGATGCCATGCCACTTTGGTCATGCGTGGAATGACCGTTGAAACGCCGTGGCGATAGCTGCCGATGGCCAGATCCACTCGGGCAATGATGCTCGACAGATCGAGCGAATAAGTTCTTGCGAACCCTCTTTCCAGGACCGCCTTTGAAACCTCAAAGCCAACAAAATCATGATAGGCTTTGGGCGCGTAGTTTCCTTCGGCCACCTGGTCCACATCGAAACCGTACTCCACCTTCATGTGTGCCGGCGGTTTGTCCTCATAGGTAACGGTCGGACCATATTTCTTCTCCAGCTTGGGATACATGATTGCAACCCCCAGGTTGGTGGCGAGCTGGTGACCGGAGACGTCGGCAGCGTAATGCGACAGCGCACCCAGCGCGAATGCGTACTCATTTAAATTCTCTGCCTCCTCGATCAAGGCGAGGACAAAGTCACCGCTTCGCACATAGTGGGTAAGGTCACTGAAGAAGCGATCGCCGAATGGATAGTAACCCAAATCCTGAATGATTGCGCCGCCGTACGCATAGGAGTAAGCCTGGAGCAGCTCCTCCGGAGTCGCGTAGGGGAAGCGGCTCAAGAGTGCGGGCACAATGCTGTCTTCCCACGCGGCATCGATGATAGCCTCGTGCGCAAGAACAGAATATCCCGCGCACCGAGGGGCGCAGGATATTCCAAGGAGACCTAACAAAATCAAAAGCGGAGACAGTGAGATCAACCATCCTCTGGGCGTTAATTGCGTCGGGGTCATTTGATCCTGTTAGATACCGCTACCGGCGATGCCCTTGTTGACCAGTACTTTAACCTCGACGCGACGGTTCTCGGCCCGCCCGGCGTCAGTCTCGTTCGTTGCAACTGCTCCGTATTCACCCATCGCGCCCGGGGCTACGATATGCCGTACCGGCACGTTCCCTTGCTGCATCAAGAAAACGATCGCCGCTTTAGCACGCTCCTCGCTCAGCTTCGTGTTCATCGCAGCATCACCGGTGGAGTCGGCATAGCCGGTCACCTCGATGATGTATCCAGTTAGGCTCGTGGCAGTTTCCGCCAGCTTCTTAAGTTCTTCCTGGTCCGCCGCCGAGAGTTCGGAGCTACCACTATTGAATTTAAGGGTTACTCCGCCCTTAACGTCATATTCGCTCAACGCGCTAAAGCGATGCGTGGTCTCCTCGATGTAAGAGATATTCTGCGGCGTCTCCTGCGGGGTGCCTGGTTGGCTTTCCATGTGGGCGGCCAGTAAGGCTTGTTGGGCGGCGATATCCCGCCGGTTGGCCTCGATGGCCTGCATGTTAGCCTCGACTTGCTGTGCGGTCGGATGCAAGCCGGACTGGACCATCTCGGCCGTTTCCAGGTCGTCGCCATCGGTGGTGATCGTTTTCGCTACAAACCGGCCCTGGTCATCAGACTTTCCATCAATTAGCACCTTAAGTCCGGGTATAAGCACCGTATCGGACAGTTGCTGTTTTTCCAGGCCCAAAAGCCCCCTGTCATCCTTCGTCGTCGTATCATCGGTGAGCACCACCGTCGTGGTTTCCGCCCCTGACTTCACCATCAAGGTGTCTCCGGTTCTGCTGATGATCATTCCTTTAACTTGGGCATCATCGCCAAACGCAGGTATTGCTGCGAGGACGATGAGTGCCACCAGACTAGTTGCAATCTTCTTTCGGTGCATAGCTGCCTCCCTCTTCTCCCTTTTCTGAATTCAGTGAAACATTACGTCGGCAAACACACCCTACGTCTGGCTTCCTAGGTGCACAACTAGGGAAATCCCTAAGAAGCTCTAACAAGACCTAACCTCGGTTCCCTAAATTCGAGACAAATGATATGAGAGCAAAGCGACCTAGGACACGCTTAGCTTTTAGAAGTTATCTATCAGCCATACCTTGCGGTCGTCAGAACCTGGAAACTGTTCTAACCCTTGGCGTACGGTCATAGAACCGCTCGCGGTACCGGAAGTAGCGGCGATTGTTATTCATAACAACCCATATCTGGTTATCTGTTGATTGCCTTCGTTGTGAAGGAAGGTAATCACAGCTCGGAATTGCGGCACATTATTCTCAGGCACTAGACCTGGGGCCATGCCTGGCCCACTTTGTCTGTTTCTCTGATCATCTCCTTGACCTCGACCTGCTTCTCAGGTACAGACGGGGGTCCAAACCGGGAAAGGCTCTTGACAGATTCAGAAAACTCAACCGCCCAAGAGTTGGCGTGGGTGGAGACGCAACAACGGGCCGTCTTATAGAGGAGAGCCAAATCACTGGCGAGGGTGGCCCCACACATGTATTCCCAATCGATTTTAAATTTCAACGGCTTGATCATGCGGCAGTAGTAAACCTCAAGATCATCATCGGAAACGTCTTCGAGCATCTCCTCCTCGCGTCGGAAAGCGAGCGTTGCGGCTCCCGTCAGCCCGGGACGAAAGGGCATAGGCATCGCTTCCAAATGAGGTAGCTTAGGTCGCGGCCCAATTAAGCTCATTTGTCCACGCAGTACATTGAATAGCTGGGGAAGTTCATCCAGTTTATACTCGCGCAGGAATCTCCCAATCCTTGTCACGCGCACATCCCCCCGCTTGGTAAGGGAGGGCCCTTCTTTCCGGCCCGCCATCGCCATAGTCCTGAACTTTAAGACGGTAAAGAGGACTCCATGCCGACCGACACGTTTCTGGCGGAAGATTACCGGTCCCGGGGACTCGCAGCGGACTAAGATGCCGGCGCCCAGGAGCAGGGGCCACAACAGAAGAAGCCCCACAGCGGCAAAGATCACGTCAATGCAGCGCTTCGCCAGCGATACGCTCCAGCAGCTCGGCTCGACGTCCGGCGGAGCGGCACAACTTAGCGGAAATAAGGTCGTAACATCACCTCCGGACTCGAAGACAACATGAAACTTTGGCCACGTTTGTGCCCATTCAATAGGTATGTTGGTTTCCTGGATTCCGTGACTCATCTGTCAATTGTCAATCCGCGCGAATGCTTAAGGTGTTTGGCCGGGAAGTGGCAGGGTACCTTACTCGACGAAAGTCACGCAAAGCGCCACGTACTCATACTTAGCTAGCGCTGCGCAACCTCCTGGGGCCATTCGTCATTCGTCCGGCTCCAACCTGCGTCTGGATTGTAGAGCTCCATGTTTTTCACAATATTGAGCGAGTCGGGCCCCAGGTCCTTCTGGTAGACAATTCCCTCGTAGCTCACAATGAAGGTTTTCACCCCCGTCACCCGATATTCGGCGGGAACAGCGACCAGAGCAAATCCACCTATCATGACTCCCTCGATGACGTAGTCCAATCGTCCCATCGGCGCCGCGGGACCTTGGCGCTTGAGAACTTTAAAGTAGTACCCGTGAAATCCCGGCTCCCCGAGAGAGTAGCCCTCAGCCAATGCCTTTGCCACAGCCTCGCCGATAGGCCCAGCGGATGAGCCGTCAGCATTCCGCCAGTACAAACCGTCCTGCTTGCCGGGGCTACTGATGATCTTCTGGGCGTATTGGTTGATGCCCGAATGGTCGTGAACTTGCGACGCATATTCTTCCTGCGCTTCTACGAAACCGCGACAGACCTGAATAGCGTCCAGTTCATTGGCTCCGATTCTCCGAAACAGGATTTCCTGGCGGCCTGACTTAGCGTCGAAATACCATTTCCCATTTTTCTTGACTAAGGGCACCGGTAGAGGCCACTGTTCTTGCCCAACGATGATCGTCGCTCGATTCGGGTTAGACGGATCTGCCGTCACTGAATGAGCGGCTCGCGCTTCCTGGGCAAACGCAGCCGCATTGTTCTTGTCTCGGACCGGGTCGGCAGAGGAGACAAAATCTTCTCCATCTGGACCGAAGATCGCCATCAACTCCGGCACGTTGTAGTTTGCGGCAGCATTGATTAGTTCATCCATGGCTTCCTGTGGAGTTGCAAACGCTTTCGGTCCCTGCGCTACCGGTTGGGGTGCGGCCTGTGCGTGTGCCATGGTATTCAACAGCGCAATCTGCAACCAGACGACTACAACAAAAAGGACAAGTGGAGCCGGCGTTCTGTGGGGAAATGGTTTCGGTATCATGTTTTCCTCGCTCATTAGCTTGTAGCTATCTTCGCCGTCCGCCGCCGGAACGGCCTCCTCCACGAGACCCTCCCATGCTGGAATAGCCGCGCGAGCTGCTTGCGCGAGCCTGGGACCTGTTACTGCCAGCAGACGCGCCACCGAAGGCGCTTCGGTTCGTTGCACTTGCGTTTCGCGATACTTCTCGATTGCCGACCCGGTCTCCGCCTCCGCGATTCAGATTTCCGCTGCCCGCGCCTGGACTCGTTCCGCGACTCGACATACTGCGGCTTGCCGCAGATTGCTGCCGAGATTGCGCACCCACATTCTGCCTTGCATTCGCCTGTCGGTTAGCCATGGAATCACCGCGGGTAGTACCACCGAACCTATCTGCGGTGGCTCGATTGGAGTAAGGTGCGCCCCCGCGGTGTTGCGGGTTGTGCTGCCACGTGCTGTTGCCCCGTGTGGATGCGCGATTGTTAGCGTTTTGTCTGTTGTTAAGGTTCTGTCTATTACTATTGTTGACGAAATTGTTGTTCTGATTGATATTGATGTCATTATTGCCACCCCAGCCGCAACCGTACCCCCAACCACCGCCCCAAGCCGCTCCCATGGCTATACCGACACCAAATGAGATCGCCATGCCCGCAGCGTAATAGCCCACGGGGGGATAGGCTATTGCGGGGTAAGGATAATACGGCGCTCCGTATACTACAGTTGGGTTATAGCTTGGCACATATATAACCTCCGGATTTGCCTGTTCCACCACAATTACCTGCTTGTTCTCAACAACCTTGGTTTCAACTACCTGTTGTTCCGAAGACTTCAGTTTCCCACCGTCGCTGGCCTTCTTGCGCATGCGCTGCACCGCGTCCATGACGTCGCTTTGCTGGGCAAGAAATGCATTCCCCAAATCTGTAGTCCACTTGATGTTATCCGCCAATTGCTTGACTACATCGGGGAGTGCCGCCATGGCCTGAATGCTGGGGTCCCAGTCTTGCTTCTGCACCGCATCGACGAGTGCTTTGTCTTTAAGACCCTTGTTCTGATCCAGCCACTGCTTGAGCTGAATCACTTCCAACGGATAGGTGGAAGCCACGAGTGTCTGACTCAGCAGCGGATCGGGGTAGAGAGCGATCGGAGCCACCAGCGAGTCCAGTTGCTCCGGCGGTATCTTCGGCTCAGCTTGCTGCGTTGGGGCTGCAGGTTGCTGTGCCTGCTCTGCTATCGCACTTCCGGGCACGAGCGCCGCAATGCAAATGAGCGCTGATAGTTGCCGAACGGTGCGGATAATTATGTCGCTGATACTGTGCTTACAATTCACAGCCGCTACCCCTTGCTTTCTACAGACCACTGTCTCGTTTCCCTTCGCGGCTCGACTCAGACTCAGCGAGCGCAACCACAACACTGACATATGTCGCCGAACACATGCCAAATCTGCCCATTGCGTACAAACCACGAAACAGGAGCCCAAGTGCCCCAGGTCGGCCGTACACCCGAATTTTTGCCCGACCTTATGCCGATTATCTTGGGCTCTCCGCAGGGGTTAGGCCTTGGGCCGTCTCCCAAGCTCTCACTTTCTTTCGACCCTCATCGAAAATGCGCTCATAATTCCCTTTGAGCACTTTCTGGCGCGTTTTCTCGTCGAGAGCCTTCCATAACGGCCCGTATTGGTTATAGACCCGTAGGTACTGCTCCTGATTCGAGGGCGCCACCTCGTCAGTGCCGAAGAGGAAACGGTCAGGGTAGCGATTGAGCAGGTCGGCAGTAATGCGAATCGACTCCGGAGTGGCGACCACGTACTTGGCGACCTCGTTCCAGGAAATATCAAAATAGATGTGGCTGAACTGCGGGTCAGCCAGGATTTCTGACAGCTGAGCGGCATGATTGTTTATCGGCCGAACTACCCGGCCCATGCCTGTGTGAGCCCAGATAATGGTTGTGTTTGGGTGCCTTCTGAAAAGGGCCTTCATCTGGTTCAGGTAAGCTGGTTGCGAGCCTTCCTTGGCAAACGGCACGTCCATATCGTTATGTATAAGCACGACCAGCCCAACCGTCTGGGCAAAGTCTAGAACGCGGTCAAGCGCCGGGTTGAGCAGGCTGGCGATCTCACCCGCCACTTTAGCTGACACGAACTCCTTGTGAATTGAGAACTCGCCGATACCCGAAAATACCCCCGGGAAAGTCTCGAGCACCCGGCGAATGTGATCGGCGGCGTACATATCGGCCGGGTTGAAACCGGTGATCATCGGATCGAAGCGCGCCTGCTCTTCCTTCGATAGCGACCGGTACGCCATCGCAATATAAGCATCGGTGAAGGAGTAGTAGTAGAGCGGTGCATCAGTCTGCAGATAGTAAGTCGGAGCGAGGTCGCCGGAATTCTGGTACGACCATTCCTGTTGCAAGGGGATGCCAAATATCGCCACGCGTCCGACTCGCGTACCCATGATCTTCAGAAAGTCGTGAATGTTTGTGCCTTCCTGAATGTAATTCGTCAAATGAAAGTGTGAGTCATTAAGTTCAAACTGGTCTGAAGAGTTGGATTGGGCGGATACAAGGACGCCACACATAAAGAGCAAGCAGCACAGACAGACCGACAACGTACCGGCTCTATGGCGCCAAAGCTCGCAATTACTTCTCACCGAAGTCCTCCCCTTGAAGAGAAGTTTGTGGTCATATTCGCGACATCAACTCTTGGTCTTCAGCTCGCAATATCAAAACGCCATCTCAAGTGTTGTGTAGAAGATTGGTCCCGTGCCGCCGAGCGCGAACGGAACCGATGTGTAGCCGACCGGGGACCTGTACGTATAGAGAAACTCGGTGTTCCAGCGGATAACTCTATTTTTGAAAGGAAAGTAGTTGACGCCTGTGCGGAAGTCCCATGGGCGCCCATAATCCCCAATCACTTCAGATCCTCCGGCATAGGCCTGGAGCGTTTTGGGTATTACCATCGCTGAGGCCTGGATCTGGTATCCCCAGTCAGTATTTGGCCGCAGGTGCGATGTGTCGGTGCCCGTGAAGTTGCTTAACCGGTGCAGGGGGTAATACTCTCCCTCGAGTGCAGCGCCGTGATACTTAACACCAAAATCGATCGATGCCATCTTGTAAACCGCATCGTTGATGTCGATGCCGGGGCCGAAGAGATTGGGCGAGAAGAGAAGACTGCCATCAGAGAGCCGGAGTTGGGTGTTCTCGAAGGCCTCGGTGTTCGGCTGCTCCTGGGCGTCCTCCTTGCTATAGGTAAAATGGCCGGCCACGCGGGTGGCCACGTGTTGATGATCTTCGAAGTCGCCAAAACCCGCACCGAATTCACCTGTAGTTGGCATCCAGACGAGCGCACTGGCACTGGTCTTGAAGAAATTTGGCAGTTGGGCCGCGCTCACTCCAAGTGTGCTGAGGTTATTGGCCCACATTGTCTGATAAGTGAGCCCTTTCATGAGAGTGCCGCTGGCCCGGACGCCCGAGGAGTACGAGGGGCGGAAGAACTCGTCGGCGATCAGACGGCTATCCACCGACAGCCAAAACGGAAAGTTACCCTCGACGCTCCGCGTACCGGGCAACGACGCAATTCCTGACATAATGGTGAGATACTTGTTGAAGTTGTAACTCATATTGCCGGCAAGCACTACCTGTGCAGGCAAACCCATCGAAGCATTGGAAGTCCAGGCGTAGAGAAAGTAGGTGAACTTAGGATTCATCATCCACCCTATGAACTTGATTTGCAGCTTGTTCAGCTGGAAATCCTGGCGCTGCTGAAGATTACTGGTGACGCCGAATGCGTTCGTGTAGGTTGGCTCCAAACCCTTTTGGTTCAGGTAGCGTGCGTAGGTATAGATGCTTAGATTCGCGACACCGTATTCTGTATCGGCTATCCTGAAGCCGAAATTCGGAGTGTAAGTGCCCCAGGTCTTGCGCTCCCCCTGGCCGGCCGCTGCAGCTTGAGGAGCAACAGACGTTGCCCGCAATACCGATGGACTCCCTGAAAGATTCTCCGTACCTCTTAACGCCGCGGTTTGAGCGGCAAGGCTGGCCGCGGCCAAACTCGTGTCAGACTCGGTTCGAACCGTCACTGCTTCTGCTAACGCCGGGGGCGCCTCTCCGAAGGCTTGACGTAAAACCTCAATCTGGTCGACCAACTGGCGATTTTGCTTCTCAAGCTCTTTGTTCTGTTCGACCAGGCGGTCGATTTTATTTAATGTTTCAAGTGTAATTTGTGGTTTGATCCGGGGATCGTCCTGCTGCGGGATCGTTGGCTGCAGGTTCGTTGCCTGCGCGCTTCTTGCCTGCGCGTTCGTGTCAGGCACACCAGTCAACAGCACAAGCAACACCGCAACCACGCTTGGTGTGGCACTCCGGTCACGGCCTTTCATCTTTTACTCTCCATGGACTCTTCCAAATCTGAAGTCGACCTGCCCAATCGCTTGGGCTCTTACGTTCCCGCTTTTCATACCACTTACAGCAACCGAACATCCTGTACTTACTTCCACCCGACCGAAGCCGGCGAATAAAGGTTGTAGTTCAACTTGTCAGAGACGTACTCGATGACTTCTTGCGCTTTGACGCTGTTCCCAGCCTCATCCAGGGGAGGTGCAAATACGGCAATCGCACCCTTGCCAGGGACGATCGCCACGATTCCGCCGCCAACTCCGCTCTTCGCTGGAAGCCCCACATGCCACGCCCAACCCCCGGAACCGTCATACAGACCGGCCATTGTCATTGCGCTCAGGATGTACGGAACATCTCTGGCCTTGATCACCTGTTCGCCCGTGGCGGGGTTGATCCCGTTGTTCGCGAGAGTCGCGCCCATCCGCGCAAGCTGAAGTGCGTTTACGCCCACTGAGCACTGCTTTGTGTAGACGTCCACGGACTCAAACGGATTGGCGTAAATCCGGTCATACTTGGCCAGGAGCATGGAGAGCGCTTTGTTGCCGGTATTCGTGGCCGCTTCGGATTTATAAACCTCATCAATCAAGTGCAACTTTTCACCGGCCACTCGCCCATAGAAACTTAAGATCTTGTTCCACTTTTCATTGGCATCCTTCCCGGAAATCAAACTGGCGGTGGCAATGGCACCTGCGTTGACGAGAGGATTGGCCGTGTGTGTCCCCATATCTACCACCGCTATAGGAGAGTTAAAGGCGCGTCCGGTGGGTTCGGAGCCGATCTTTTCGAATACCTTGTCAGGCCCGAGCGCCTCCATGGCGAGCGCCAGCGTGTAGACTTTTGAGATCGACTGGATAGAGAACGAATAGCTAACATCACCCTTGGTGAGGACATCGTTATCGGTAGTAACAATTGCGATACCGAATAACTTGGAATCCACGTGCGCGAGATAGGGAATGTAGTCGGCATTCTTCCCACGGGTATCGGTTTTGAATTTGTCGTAGGCCTGCTGAACCGCTGACGCCACGAGCTCGCGGCGGGGGGACACCGGGCTCCTCATCGAGGTTGCCGGTTCGGATATCATAAGTAAAGGCGCGACCATGACGGCCGCAACGAGAAAGAACGTTAAACGCCAGTTTTTGATCAACATTTCGGTTTCCTTTCGAATGTTTCCCCGCAAGCACACGTTCACAGCGTCGGGGACTTGAAACTCTTATCCCAGTCAAATTTGAATGAGAACTGTAAGCGATAATCGTTTGCATCAAATCCATTGCTAAAATTCACCCGCTTGCCGTACTGAAACTCGGCGCCGGCCATAACTTTCGGAATCGGGTGATACAGCAGGTTCACGATTGCATAGTCACCTTGGTGAAAGTCCGACGGAAGCTGTGCGTTCGAGTTTTGGATGTCCAGGAAGGAGTAGCCGCCTGAACTGGTAAAATGCTCGGACCACGTGTGATCGAGAAACGCAACCAGGCCCAACACCGGCAAAGCAACCCCTTTAATGGGATAGCGGGAGTTCGGGGCGGTGGTCTGAATGCCTATATCCACGGGTGCGTCGTTCATGTAATTCTCAATCCCATCGCCGTAAGCAAATGCCAGCTTTGCGACACTCTTCTTTGATAAGTTGAGATTGGAGGTCAGGTTTACGCCCGCGCCGACCGTACTGCCGCCGAGATTGGTCGTGTTAGCGCTGGTGTCAACCCACCCGATCTTTCTGACAATGCCGGCTATTTGTACGTAGCCCCAGTCCCTTTCGATCCGTACATTCCCCGAAAGATCGGGAAAATTGAAGTGAGGCCTTATGTTGCTTAGTTCAATGCGGTCGGCATAAACCCCTCCATCAGCACTGCCGCCGGGTTTCTCTAGAGCGATCGTGACGCCGCCCTTTTTGCTTCGGACCGGCATCCAACGCACCTGTATATTGCGGAAGAAGACCATCCCGTTGGGGCCCCAGTACTCCACAGTATTCGGGAAGACGCCTATGTCCATGAACGCGCTCCAGGTTTGTCCGGCTCCGAACGCGCCCAATTCGCCGTAGGCATGCCGCAGACGGAAAGTCGTTTGGCCGGCATCCACTCCGGTCCCAAATAGTTCAAATTCGAATACTGTCTTCAGATCGCCCAAAGGAGTGGGGCTGGATGTCTTCACGCCGAAACGGGTCTGCCGCACGCTAGCGTAGACATTTCCACTCGGCGCGAACTCATTTTTGTACGCCGGCAACTTCGTGGGACGAACTACATCGTACCAACTTGGATCCACCTGGCCGAAGTCGTATCCGGCGTCAAGCATGGTGAATCCGTATATATTGAAGCTATCCATTGGTTCTGTTATTTCACCTTCCAGCGGCACGGGGTCCATCTGGGGCTGAGGGCTAGTTGCCTCGACAGCAATGCCGACCAGGGGCTCTGGTTGTGCCGGCTTCTGTTTCGCCTGGGCCGGGCCTGGTGTGGGGGTTGAGACCAAGGCGTGTTTCTGTCCCTGCAGTTCCATCGCGCTAATCTCCGCCCTGACCTCCTCCATCATTTGATCCATTTGCTGGAGCTTGTCTTTGAGTTGTTGTATGTCTTGTTGCTGGCCATCGTTGGCTTGCCCCCGAGCAGGCTCCATCCAAATAGCACAAAAGGCAAATACCAATAGCACGGCGGACTTGATTGGTTTCCAAGAAATCGACACATTCGATCGCATAAGAACTCCTGATCCATCTGACCTGCCCAAAATCGCTCCCGAAGCTCCGAAGCTGCTAACACTCTTATGCTGAGGGCTAATTGAAAACAATGAGGGAAATCCCTAAGTAGGTAAATCGTCTGCACTTGCAGTTATCATGAGAAACGCAGATATCAAGTCCAGCAGGTTGCTGTTCGATTTGCTTTCCAGTTGGTTTGGAGATTTAACATGCGGCTACCGGACTTGCACAAGAAACCCCGACGGTCTCCCTCTGCGCCCTCTCTCGCATGCTAGGGATTTCCCCAGTTGCGAGGGGCCGGCCATTACTTTAGCAATAGTTCCGAAGGCTTGAAATTGCACCCTTAGCTTTGGCGCAACGAAAAGGGCGTCCCTTCACCCTGAATGGAGGACAACCTTGATCCGACCACGGGTACTGCTGGCCGATGACCATCCGGCCTTACTTAGGGGCACAAGTGCACTTTTAACGCCGCAGTTTGAGGTAGTGGGAAATGTAAAGGATGGTGAAACCCTGGTATCGGAGGCCCGCCGCCTTCGTCCCGACGTAATCGTGGCTGATATTACCTTGCCGGTTTTGAGTGGGATCGACGTCGTCCATGAACTGCGGGAGTGCGGCCTGGCTCCTAAGGTCGTCTTCCTGACGATCCACTCAGAACAGCCGTTGGTCGAGGCATGCATGGTAGAGGGAGCATTGGGCTATGTGCTCAAGTCCCACATGAGACCCCACCTGATTCCAGCGATACAAGCGGTCCTTGCCGGACGACCGTACAATTGTTCATTTGTTTCTACATATTGGTGGAGGGTAGTTAGCGGACTAACGCTCGTGTACCGGCTTTGCCGAAGAGGTTACGAGCCGGGCACACGTTCGGCTTGATACCGTTGTGGATGGGATCTATGGTATGGCTTTCTTCATTTATCGCGGCGATGCTACTCAGTTTCCTTTCTGTGGTGGTTAGCACCGCGGACCGACATGGCCTGCCCCGGCAACTAACCCTACTTCAAGCAATAGCGATTGCACCCGTGACCAACTCCATTCTCCACACCGCGCGGAACCCACTCACGCAGGCATCCTTAGGGTACGCGCAATCGTGTCCTTCCCTTCTGGCTCAATCGGAGCTTGGTTTATTTCAAGACTATCTAACGATCGGAAAGCGGGCGCGACTCAACTCTATTTCCTCCTTATTACGTTTGGCTTCCCGCGAACACCAGATGCCAGGGAAGACCGTCACACTGCCGAAGGGGTCTAACGAGATCGCAGCACTGGGTCGTGGCGGGCAGGTACACCGGCGAAGCAGGCGTCTTCGTGAATGACTGGACTCGTTTGACTGACGCCGTAGCAGCGGGTTGACAGCCAAATAATACGGCGCGATCGGACAAATCTGAATGCCTTCGACAACAGACTATCGGCAGGTGAGGAGCAAGTCGGTTCACTTAACCCACGCTCTCCGGGTCATCTTCACTATCTTCTTATTCGCAGGCTTACGTGCGCATCTGGGTGCGCAGCTACCGAAAGCCGCGCCGCCTCCGCCGTCCGCAGCCGGGCCTGCTTTACCCACAGCTGCGGCCGCGGCGACTACAGTTGAGCCTGCGCAAACTCCCACAACACCCCCTGTAACAATCCACGACCCACTTGGACGTGAAACTCCGCACAATGCGCTGATGGGTCTATTAAAGTATGGGGCACTGCAGGACTTCGCAACCGCCGCTCGTTACCTGCAACCGCCTCCCGGGCAAGCTACCGACCTGGTGCAGCGGGCCAAGGAGCTTCAAGCGCTCTACCCACAAATCCACAGCAACATCGCATTATTGAGTGATGATCCTAACGGCTCCATAGACGCCGGGCTTCCGCCCGGCCAGGTAAGGGCCGGCGTTTTGGAAATAGGTGGCACGACCACCGACGTAGTCCTGGTGCGGGTAGATGATCCGGCTGTGGGGAAAATCTGGCTACTTTCAAAAGAGACGGTTGCGAAAATCCCGAAACTTTATGCCCAACTACAAAGCGAAAAACCAACGAGAACCGAACTATTCATGCCCAGCGCTCTCACCAACCGGCATCTTTTGGGGATGTCACTTGCACAATGGCTTGGGTGGCTGCTCTCCATCCTGATCTCGTGGGTGCTGGCCTGGCTGTCGACATTTCTGTTGAGTGCGCCCAGGCGGGTCTGGTGCAAACTCCACAAGCAACCCTTCAGAACTCTTTGGGACACGCCACTTGGAATGCCACTCCGGTGCATCCTTGCGATCTTGGCGCACCTCTTTTTCGTCTACCAGCTTGGCCTGCCGCTTTTGTATCGTGCTTATTACTTTCGTTTTATCGCAGGCCTGTTGGCGGGATGTTTCGTGTGGTTCGTGAGCAGGCTCGCAGACGAAGGCTTCGACCGCGCAGTCGATCGGACGCGAATGTACCGCAGAGGTGGGGAGTCGATCCTGATTCTCATGCAGCGACTTACTCGCGTCGTGATGTTGATCATCGCCGTAATCTGCGCATTGGCCCTGTTTGGAATCAACGTGAAGACCACGCTTGCCGGCCTGGGCATCGGAGGCCTGGCGATCGCGCTGGCCGCGCAAAAGACCCTGGAAAACCTTATAGGAGGAGTCTCATTGTTAATGGACAAAGCTGTAAGTCTAGGGGACTTGTGTCAGATTGGCGGTCAAGTTGGAACCGTCGAAGACATCGGCCTCCGGTCTCTAAAGCTGCGAAGCCTCGACCAGAGGCTTTCGATTGTTCCTAACGGATCGCTCGCGGGAATGCAATTCCAGAACCTGACCTGTCGCCCCAAATTGCTCATCAACCAAAGGTTCTCGTTGCGCATTGAGTCTCAACTCGAACAGTTACGATTCGTACTGGATCGCGTCCAGAGCATGCTCGACCAACACCCAGCGATCGAATCCCACACCTCTAGAGTCCGGATCATGGGCTTCGTCGGCGCTGCCTTTGAATTGGAATTGTTCGCCTATGTCACAACCGGCGACTGGATACAATTCACCGCAATTCGTCAGGAGGTAATTTTGAAGATAGTAGAAATTATCGAAGCTTCTGGTACCCGGCTCGCGGCGCCGACACGATTGAATTACCATTCTGAGGACATCGGCATCAACGGACACAAGGGCAACGCCACCGTAGGCTCGTTCGTCACCCGCCGCTCCGAAATCACAAGACAAGACCTGGCGATGGGCGAGTGAACAAGGAGGGTGTTCTCGATGGCTACGCCTGCCCAACGGCAGGAACTGACGGAACCATCCGTCCAGTTGCTCGCCGGCCATGCCAATAGCTACGGTGTCACGCGCAAGATGAAGCCAGTACTGTTCGCCCGCGACGACGTTACATGACTGGTCGTCACCGCCGCCTTCCCGCTTTTATCCCTACTGCTCACGATGATGCTGGAAATGGATGGTGATAATGGCATGAACAGACGATCCGTCATGACAATGCAAGGTGTCATTCTATGTTGCGTACTTTTTCTGGCCACTCCTCTATTTGCCGCAGACAACTCTGACGTGATTGTGATGAAAAATGGCGATCGCTTCACCGGGGAAATCAAAGGACTCAGTGGCGGTGTGCTCTATATAAGCGTGCAATCGATATTAGGAACAAGCCAGGTTCAATGGGCCAAAGTGGCTCATCTCGAAAGCAAGCGATTGTTTCTCGTAAAAACGGAGGTCGGGGCGGTGTACACAGGGTCTCTTAACACCACGCGCGCCCCAGGGAACCAACCTATGGAGATTGCGGTGACGGAAAGCTCAGGAAAAGCAGTGGTCGAGAGTTCCCAAGTTGTCGAGATGGCAATGACCTCAGCCAGGTTCTTCCGGCGCTTTAACGGCAACATAAATACGGGGGTCATCTACTCGAAGGGTAATGAGTCAACGCAGTACAGCTTGGGTTCTCAGATCGCCTACCCACGAGAGAGCTGGGCGGCGGGGGCGAGCTTAAACTCCAGCTTGTCCGCCAGTACGGGCGCTACTGCCTCGACCCGAAACCAACTGGACCTCGACGTTTACCGTCTTATGCGGAAGAATTGGTTTTACGAAGGCCTCGGTGGCATACTCCAAAGCTCTGAGCAAGGGATAGTCCATCAAACGACCTTCGGGGGGGGCGTCGGACGTTACTTGAAGAACAGCAACGTGGCGCGCATCTCCATGCTTGCCGGCTTTTCCGGGCAGAACACGGCATATCAGCAGCATATCGTTTCCCAAAATCTGGCGGCTGGCGTAGTCGCAGCCAACTTGGAATTCTTCCGGTTCGACAAAACCAATGGTAGCGTCAAAGCAGTGGTCATGCCTGGCATCTCCGACCCCAGTCGCGTAAAGTTCAACTTGAATGCAACGTACTACATCAAACTCACTGGAAACCTATCGTGGAATGTCTCGATCTACGACAACTGGGACAGCCGGCCGCCGCCCGGTCTTTCCGGGAGTGACTACGGCTCCAGTTCGGGACTCAGCTGGACATTCGGTAACAAGTGGCGCACCAACAATAGCAACGAGTGACCTGTACCGCGCGATGCCACTGTCGTGTCTGGATGTAATCAAGGGGCGCACACCCTTCTTAGCTTTGTGAAGGCGGGAGTTCAGGTGACTGAAGGTACCGCAGTGCGTCGCCCACTTTGTAGGGCTCTAAATCAAAGCCAGAGGCATTCTTCGGCGCTTCGCGGTATTGTGTGTGACTCCGAGCAGGCGTACCTGTTTTTCTTCGGTGAGCGTGGTGTGCCTGCCAATTAGAAACAGTGTCGCTTTCGTTAAGCTTTATTAGGGATTCTCCTAGTTGTGGATGCGTGGAGCCACACGTAGGGTTTGCTTGACTGCGAATGGGTCGGCGTATTCGCAGTCGCGACAGTCGCATCCAACATGCGACGATGGGGCTTTTCAGGCGAGAGATGGGGCCAGGCAGAAGCGGCCGCCATAAAGAATGGTCGAAGAGGGAGAGGCATGTATTTCACCACGCCAAGGGAGCTCAATCTTCGTTTCTGCCTAAGTGTAACGGTACTACTTCTCGGCCTCTCGCCCTTCGGTTGCGCGCAATTGATCGCCAAAGGCCGTGCGTTGACCGGATATGGCGCCACTATAGATCAGCCACTTCTCCGCAACCAGCTGGTACCCACTCTTGATGCACCAGGAGGCTTTCTACTTTATAACTCCCAGGGCTCTGCGCGGGCCCGGCCTCCCGTTGACGCGCCGCTAGAGGAGGAAATGTTCCGTGAGCTGCCAACGAACACAACGGAGGCCGTTCCGTCCCGTGGTGTCAGCGTCGCCTTCGACGGCATAGATCTTACTGCGACAAGTACTGCGCTGCATCGCGGCTTGCTCCGGCGGGGAGCATCTCAGCATAACGAGGATCAGCCGCTGACCGACCAAAGCGACGATGATTTCAATGCAGGCGAGCGGTATCATTGGAGTGGTCTGCTGGCTCAATCTCTATTCTTTAACGTGATTGAGAACGGCTTCCGCTCTGCGAGCGATGATCAGATCCGCACTCTTCTCGCCCATAAGCCCTTTTGGCACGACTACGTCGCCTCCATCCATCAGTTCAATATGCGACGTTGGAACGACGGAGATGACTTTCTGGTGAATTACGTCGGCCATCCGATGCAGGGTGCGGTGAGCGGATTCATCGAGATACAGAACGATCCTAACGGCCG
Organism: uncultured Acidobacteriaceae bacterium; assembly: GCA_963785315.1. GTDB lineage: Bacteria > Acidobacteriota > Terriglobia > Terriglobales > Acidobacteriaceae > PALSA-350. The sequence goes on from CAWAUX010000014.1 coordinate 1,303,530, forward strand.
GGAGCAGGAAATCAGTGCCACCCGCGCCTATTGGATGAGCCGCTTTAACGCGTTCGTGTGGGCGACCGCGTATAGCACGCATTCCGAGATTAGTCCGCTGGGCGAAGCGGGCATTGGAAATGAGGGCGGTTGGACTTACCCCATCCACTGCCGGACGCGCTGTACAGAGCCCGGTACCTACAAGAAGTACACCAACAATACTGGATGGGTCGACTTCATCATCACTCCCACGGTTGGATCTCTGTGGTTGATCGCTGAGGACACACTGGATCGCTTTGTCAGTGATTGGGTGCAAGGTGGAAATCGGTCCCGAATCTTGCCCAAGATCCTGAGGGGCGGCTTGAATCCAAGCAGGACGATGGCTAACGCGTTGCGCTTCAAGGCTCCCTGGTATCGCGACTTCCAACATAGTCCCGACCTGGAAAACACGTACGGGATCCACTTTCTGCCGTCGGACGAATCGATCCAGGAGTCCCAGAATTTTCGTAGATTTGCTCTCGTGTCGTATTTCACTGCGATGCCGTTTGGAACGTCCGCTCACCCTTGCACGGTTTGCATGCAAAATCCGGGGGTCGGCGTGGAAGCCGAGTTTGCCCTGGCTCGATGGATTGCCGTCAGCTTTGCCATCAGCAAACAGCAGGACGTTATGAGTAAAAAAACAACGAACGGTTCGACAGTAACTTCCGGCCTTGGCATGCGTCTGATATACGATCGGCCCTACAACACCCTCTCGCTTGCCGTGCGGCCCGGCTTTCTGAAGGAACATGCGTCCGTTTCGGCGACCGGCGATTTGAGTCAAAGCAGCTACGCAGAACAGACGGAGGCAACCCTTTCCCACACGGCGACAACCATCATGCTGTCGAACGATTACAAGATTTCCAAGTCGGTTGGATTGCGCTCGTCATTCGGAGTTCTCATGGTTCGCTATCGCAATGCTGCAGAAACACCGCCAGGTGTTGGGAGCCCGCCCTATCTGAGCTGGCTCTCTCATGACAGCTATACGAATAGATCCACCTTGACATACGAGATGGGGCCGGTTTTCCACTTTTAGATTGACACCGACGTTTTTCATCAACCGGCCGAACAACGCACGCTCCAGCCTCCGAATGCCGCAAGCGGAGGAGCTGTAACAGCGAGGTCCTATTGTTGAGAAGAACTCCTCCCGTGGTACGCCCGCAGGTCACATCCCTCACATTGTTGGCTGCGAGGAGCGATAGGTTCGGCGACTCTTTGCGGACCCGGCAGCTACTTTCTCCTCGACCGGTGCGCCGAGAATCTCCTTGATTGCTGAAAGCAGCACGCATGGGGGCTCAGCTTTGGTGATGGATCGATTGAACAGAGCAAGATCTTCTTGAGGTATAGTTGAGCCGCCAGAAACGAGGATGAGCGGAACATCCCCTTTGATCTGGCGCATCTGCGCAGCAACAACGCCGCCATTCATCATTGGCATTGAGTAATCGAGAACGACTGTATCCACCATTCGGGTAGAAAATAGCTTTAGCCCCTTCGGGCCACCATTCGCCGTTAATACCACGTATCCGGATTCTTGAAGCAGGTGGCGTCGAAGAGCCAACATAATCGGGTCGTCATCTATGCACAGAATTGTTTTGCGCCATTTATTACCTTGAGCGCGCCTGCGATCCTCAGGAGTCGCTGTCCTCGGCAACATTCTGACCCTTTTGGTTAAAACATCCTTGATACCACTGAGAAACTTCTCGGGCTCATGCCCGAGGTTGGCATCGGCGAAGAAATCGCTTTGACCGCAATTTCCCGGTACAGAAACCACAGCTGTAGGCGCCCCAGAGGCACGAATCCAGCAGGTTAAGCAGTCTCTATCTTTTGAAGAAACAGAGTGGCATATAACGACGACGTCGAACTCGCGAGCCAGACAGTGATCGATCGCCTGTTTCAATGATCGCGCCGACTCGACTATATATCCGGCGGCTCGAAGGAGGATGTTTCGAGTCTCTAAGAGCATTAGATCTTCGCCGACGCTGAGAATGATTCTAGATGACATGAATACCGTACCCATGCATAAATTTGTCAGTACCAGCACCTGGCTTGTTGGGGCCTAGTGGTTGACCTTCAACAGCACCCTACGATTGCCGCGGGGATCCGCACGCGATAGCGTCCAGTTGGATCAACCTACCGCACGAACTCTCTGAAAAGTGGACAAGGTGTGAGCCAGAATGACACACGGAAGAGAAGTGCGAATCTGAAACCGCCTCGCTGGCGCAGTGTCTGATCGATCAGACACTCGAGTGCACAAGCGAAGGCCGGCACCATTGCTTGATTTCACTTCCACTCGATGATGTTAGTCAGCTTCCAAGCATTCTGGTTAAGCTCGAACTGCAGCTCTCCTTCCTTATTGATGATGAGCTGCGCGGCAGGGAAAAGAACACCATCACTCTTGCTCTTGTCGCTATCATTCAAGTGGATCTCTCCAGCGGTCAAATTGAAACTCTTCGTCTGGGTACTCCAATAGGATTCGCCGAAGGCAATCTTGCGGTTAGTGACAAAACGGATGGTCCTGCCCGTCGGCGTCAAAATCTCCCGGATGTAGCTAAGATCGAATCCGAGCATACCGGGGATCGTTATCCGGCCCACGCTCTCCATTTTCTCAAGAGCATTCACCAGTCCGTCGTTCTGCCCCTTCTGGAATGACTGTACTAGGATGTCTCGGTCCTCGGGACTCGAGAACTCATAAATAATAATCTTGACTCCGAAGTTTCTCCCGAGTTGTGTGCTTGTGCCAAAGGCTGTGGCGTCAATCGTTTCGCTACTTCCCCGTTGCCCAAAGCCGGGGACACTAGCGATTATAAGCAGACCAATCATGAGTGAGATTCCATTGGCAACTCTTATAATCTTTATCTTAGTAAGCATGCAGTCCTCTTCCATTCGCGCAGTGCATCTGGCCCATATGAGCAGCCCTCCCCCCCAGGATTCCTGTAAGGCCTGATGCTAGGTCGGCGGTCCGGTCTCCGCAACTAGGGAAACGCCTAGGTTGCTTAGCCGGCTTGCGGGCCCTCTTCAGAATGCTGTTCCATGTCTCATGCAAGTTATGACACACGCGAATCAGCCCCCCTACCTAGGGAATGCCCTAATTGAATTCCATTCGGAAATGGCGTCGACTGGTTGCATTCCGTCTCAACCTGCGGGACTGGCACAAAGCAGGAAATCATCGGTTGGGCGCCGGTTTCTATGAGGACTCAAAGAACATCAGAGAAAGCAGTGCCGGGACAGCCCGACTGTCTGGCTGTCCTCACACTCCACTACCTGCGGTGGTCCTGTCACCCGATCTGGCGAAGGTCAGACAAACCGCAGAAGATTTGAAATCAGTGTAGATCGGTGAGAACGAATCTTATCCCTGCTTGGATCTCTTCGGTCGGTTTGGTCCTCAAGGTTTCCGATGTCGTTTCTTCTGCTGGGGCACAGATTGGGGGCGTGTACCCCCCTGGGCATGAACGCCACTCGTTCAGGTGTTACACCCCAATCCAGATTTGCAAATGCAAATCTTTTCCTTTTACCTTCGCGATCAACTGAAGGGTCCTGATGGCGAGTTCTTGGCTACCGGGAAGACGGCCTGACCTGAATACCGGTCGTTACAAACCGCGACTACTACGTGAGTTGTGTCAGACCCAGACAAGCCACGCCAGATCGCAGAGAGCCTGCGATTTCACGGAGGTCTGAAAGTAGGGGAACTATGAATGAACGCGCGATTCTGCAGAGGGAGCCCGATTTTTCATTGGTTCTCGGGGGTCCGCTCTTTCGCCTTTTCTGTCGTGCACACTTATCGGGTAGCCTGTTGGAACTACCGCACCGTCGTATTTTGATGATCACCACCGTCGCGTGGCTGCCACTGCTGATCCTGTCATCACTGGAGGGTCACGCTGTCCGTGGTGTCACACTACCCTTCCTGAACGATATCGAGACCCAGATTCGGTTTCTGATCGCGCTGCCGACCCTGATTGCCGCCGAGTTAATCGTCCATATACGCCTACGCCCGGTAGTTCAGACCTTTGTTAACCGGGATATCGTCATTGCAAAAGAAATGCCACAATTCCACGAGGCCATTACTTCGGCGATACACTGGCGCGATTCTATCCGGCTAGAATTTGGACTGCTGATTTTCGTGTATGCCGTAGGACCTTGGCTCTGGCGAAGTCAGATCGCGTTGGACGCCTCAACCTGGTATGCAATGCCAGAGAGTGGGCATTTGCGTCTCACTCCGCCTGGTTATTGGATTGCCTTCGTCAGTATTCCGATCTTCCAGTTCATACTCCTGCGTTGGTATTTGCGGCTTTTTATCTGGTTCCGATTCCTTTGGCAAGCTTCGAGACTAAATCTGAACATCATTCCCACTCACCCCGATCGAGCCGGCGGCCTTGCGTTTCTGGGCGTAGCCTCCTACGCGTTCGCACCCATTCTTTTTGCTCAGGGCGCTATGCTCGCAGGTCTGATTGCAAACCGCGTCTTGTACGCGGGCGAGAGCTTGCTGTCCTTCAAAATGGAAGCAGTTGGCTTGATCGCCGTTTTCATGCTGGCCATCCTCGGCCCACTCACCGTCTTTACGCCGATGCTCTCGCGCGCCAAGCGAAAGGGATTCGCCGACTATGGATTGTTGGCCAGCCGCTATGTCGAGGAATTTGACCATAAGTGGGTGAAGCGAAGAGGTTCGCTTTCTAACGACCTCCTAGGGAGTGCGGACATTCAATCGCTGGCCGACCTGGGCCATAGCTATGCCGTTATTGGCGAGATGCGCGCTGTCCCGTTCGGAATGCGGGACATGATGCTGCTCGCCGCAGCGACGGCCGCCCCCCTTGTTCCACTCGGCCTGATTATTTTTTCATTAGAGGAGCTGCTAATCCGGTTGGTAAAGGTAATATTTTAAGATCTTTTCCCCGCTTGGACCGGAAATCGTCGGATTCGCCGCGGCTTGAGCCATTTTAGGGATATCCCTAGTTGTGCAAGTACTGAGCCAGACTTAGGGTTGTTTTCATAACTGGGATCTAACTGTGGAGCCTTCGGCTCACTAACAGCAGGCGGATCAGAACAGCAAGGACATCGAGGAGAACACTAAGCATCTTGGGCTTCATGGCAAGACACGTTAGTGTGGCCAAACACACAATGTCGTCGGGTAGAACGGTAACCCCCGGGAAATCGAGATTGTGCAGGAAATTGTCGGAAGGACCCCACGTGTCATGGAACCTCCCATACCCCCTTTGTTCTTTGCTCTGCTGCTCTTGGTCGGCATGCTGATCCTGCTAGAGACTGGCCGCCGTCTTGGAATCAGGCGCCGTCCAAAGGAGTCCGAAGGGGAACGGAGCAGCCTGGGCGCGGTCGAGGGCGCGGTTTTCGCCCTGTTTGGCTTGTTAATGGCATTCACCTTTTCGGGAGCGGCAACGCGCTTTAGCGAGAAAAGAATGTTGATCGCCGAGGAAGTGAATCACATCGAAACCGCTTATCTACGGCTGCACTTAGTACCACAGGAATCACAGGTTCCGCTTCAAGACCTGTTTCGCCGGTATTTGGACTCACGGCTGGAGACCTATCGCAGGCTACCAGACATGCAGGCAGCCGCAATGGAGATTGCGGAATCGAAGAGGCTCCAGGAGGAAATTTGGGCGCAAGCGGTGGCTGCCACGCGCCTCCCAAATTCTCATCCCGACGCGGGTAAGTTGCTGCTGCCCGCCCTCAACAACATGATCGACATCGCCACGACCCGTACGATGGTGTTGCAAATGCACCCCCCCAGAATCATTTATGCCCTCCTGTTCGGGTTGGGGCTTATCTGTTCCCTGCTGGCTGGTTATCGGATGTCAAGCGGCCAATACCGGAGTTGGCTCCACATTCTCGGGTTCACGGTCATCACGGTAATCCTGGTTTACGTCATGCTCGATGTCGAATTTCCACGCACAGGTCTGATCCGCCTTGAGACGGCTGACCAACTGCTAGTCAATCTTCGCACAAGCATGAAGTGATGGGATCCATAAAGGAACGTTAAGAATGAGTGCACCCGTTGAGGCGCTGCTAAGACAGCGGAATTCACGATTCCTCGAAGGAGTGGATGCGGCTGAGGTCCAAACGATCCTCCGAGCCGGAACCCTGCAACGGTTCCCAGCAAGATCCGTGATGATACGCCAGGGATATCCTGCCGGGCATTTATTTCTTTTGGTGACCGGCCGTGCCCGCCGTTTTTTTTTGACTCATGATGGCCAAAAGATTGTTTTGCTTCGCGTCCTGTCAGGAGACATCTTCGGTGAAATGGTACTGCTGGATAGGCCTGCAAATTACCTTGTTAGTACAGAGACGATGACCAGCAGCACCGCGTTAGTTTGGAATCGCAGCACAATCCGCAGCCTATGTGAGCGGTATCCGAGGTTAATGCAAAACTCTTTTTCGAGCTCGGTTGATTATCTTATATATTACCGGGCCGCTCACGTCTCTCTGATCTGTAATTCCGCTCCGCAGCGGCTTGCTCGAATACTAGCCAATTTAGCCGAGGGAATAGGCCATGAGGTCCCCGGAGGTGTTGAACTCGACATCAGAAATGAGGAGTTAGCTAATGAAGCCAACGTTTCTGTGTTCACGGCAAGTCGCCTGTTGAGCGCGTGGCAACGCGAGGGCATCCTTTTGAAGCGCCGGGGTAAGGTCTTGCTTCGCTTTCCGAACCGGCTGTGGCATAACCTTTCAACTTCTGCCTGATTTAAGAAAGGGAGGTCAGCCCGTGACGAAAATACCTGATTGTTACATTCCGGCGAAGGGCTCATTGTCAAAGAGTCTTCAGCGTCGACAGACTATGAATCGTGTCCATATATGAAAATATTGATGCTCGCTCTCTTCCTGACCTCCGCCGCATTCGGTCAAACCACCAAGACCGACATAGCTATTCACTGCGTCTCGTTGCCTGAAGATGTAGTAGGAGCTCAGCTTTGTACCGCGCTCCGGGAGGCTGTGGCGAGGAGTCCCCGATACCAGGAGGCTGTTGACAATCCTCAAGGATGGCAGATTAGGCTTGCTACGATGGGGATCTATGATAGCAAGGGCACCGCAGTCTCGATGATCCTGATCTATCATGCGATGTATGTCGCGAATACTGTCCAGGTTTGCGGAGAGTCCGTCATCCGTGATTGCGCCGAAGGCATGCTGTCTGATTCCGACGACCACATATGGCTGCTTGAAAACGCGCTCAAAGGCCAGGTAGCCAGGGAGCAAACTCCCTAAGCGTGAGACTCCAGCGAAATAAGAAATTCAGAGAAGAAAGCTGCTGTGCTGCTGCCACCTCGCATCTGGGACCATCCGGCGTTCACCCGGGAACCACGAGGAGGTCCACTCGAGGGGCCGCCCTGGCTACAGGGTGCTATGGGAGGATCTTAGCTGTGGGGGATTTAGTGGGATCGAAAGCTGAAAGTCCAGTTCCGATGAACTGCTGGTCGCGCAAGACAGTTTTGATGGCAGGCAACAGTTCACGTGATGCTTTCAATTTCACAACAAGGCCCAAAGCGCCAACACTCATAGCTTCGTGCAAAATCTCCGGCCCATGGTAGGAGGTCAAGAACAGAATTCTTGAAACGGGTGCAATCTTGCGGATTTTCCGGGCTGCTTCCACACCGTTGAGATTTGGAAGCCCGATGTCCAGCAAAACCAGGTCGGGTTGCAATTCTTCACTCTTCTGAACCGCCTCTAAGCCGTCCGAGCATTCCCCAATAATCACCAGATCCAGGTGTTTTTGCAGAAGTGAGCGAACAGATCGCCGCCACGCAAGTGAGTCATCCACAATCAAAATTCGTCTGAGGAGGCTTGAAGTAGAAAGCAATTTAGATTTGGTGCCTCACGGCGAGATTCTGAAAACAACTACTTCGCTGGGTCACCTGTCAATGCTCCCCATCAGGAGAGAGCACACAGTCTAGCTGGCGGAACATTTTCAATATAGAGAGCATTCGTTAGGCGACGCAATCGGGTGTACCCTGATTGCGGCCTAGGGGAAACCCCGCCCCGCGATGGGTCACTGAAGCATTCAAGAGATAAAGAGTAGAAAGCTGCTGCCGCCTCGCGTCTAGGGATGATCCGGGGTTCACCACTCGAAGGGCAGCCCATGCTACCAGATGCTATCTGAGGGCCTTAGCTGTGAGGGGGTTTGGTGGGATCGAAAGGTAAAACTCCACTACCGATGAACTGTTGGTCGCGCAAGACGGCTCTGATAGCGGGCAAAAGCTCCCGTGACGCTTTCAATTTCACAACAAGGCCCAATGCGCCGACGCTCATCGTTTCGTGCAGAATCTCTGGCCCATTGTACGAGGTCAAAAACAGAATTCTTGAGACGGGTGCAACCTTCCGGATTTGCCGAGCGGCTTCCACACCGTTGAGGTTTGGAAGCCCGATGTCCAGTAAAACCAGGTCGGGTTGCAATTCTTGGCTCTTCTGAACCGCCTCTAAGCCGTCCGAGCATTCGCCAATAATCACCAGATCCAGATGCTTTTGCAGAAGTGAGCGAACAGATCGCCGCCACGCAAGTGAGTCATCCACAATCAAAATTCGTCTCGACTCAATCTTCAGCGGACTTCTCCAGTGGAACGTTTACCCACGGCCTTGTTGGCCGGCCCCGAACCAATTACTTCTTCTGAAGGTAGTTCTTAATCTCGACTAGATTATTGCTCATGAACTATCATAAAGCAGCTTTGAATGGCACTATTGTGCCTATGGGCCAAGCACAATAGTAATAACGGCACGAGACGAGCTGAGGATCGCTCATGGCAAGCCGAAGAAGCGACGCACTGAGCGCCTTGCACGCCCAGTGTGTTTGAAAGCGATCGGGAGACCTCCGCTCCATCCACCGGCACGCGGTGCTTCTCCTGTTTGATGCAATTCGGCGATTGCTCACGCCGCACTGAGTTCACCGAAGATTCGACTAAGAGATAGAGGGAGAGGGAGAGATAGGAAATTTGCCCGCCATGGGCCCCCGGATGGCGCAAATATAGATCATACCTGATATAAGCCTAATTACTTGCGCGAAATATGGAGGAGAGCTGCACAATCAAACATCACGAAAGAGAGAATGAGGAAAGTTGTGAATCTAAAGGTTTTCTTTCACATGGTGTCCAGTTTCCTGCCCTCAAGTTCCGATCCATACGGGAAAGTCCATTGAGGTAATTCGGAAATGGAACGTGGGGCGCCCTTATTCAAACAATTGTAGTAAGCCGAACAGAACATTGATCACCACGGCGATCACGTTCCACGCAATCAACAAAACAGTAGTAACCAAGGACCTGAAAACCCCTGTGATTCGGCCATCCAAGATGCCCACTAGAAAGCCAAGAATCTCTGATCGCTCGGACCGAGGGATGATTACAGCCCTACGTCCTTCGGATTGCGAGAGCAAGGTGCGTCTGGGGGTGCATAAGCTTCTAACTGACTTTTTCCCCGGCTGTCTGCTCACGAGTCATCCTGGCAGCAAGATCGTCCTTGGAGATCTCAAGCCAATCGGCGGACTGCGTACGCGCAAACAGATCGAGGGTACGGGCAATGATTCCGGTCCATCCCGTTTGGTGGCTCGCACCAAGTCCCGCGCCGTTGTCACCGTGGAAATATTCGTAGAACAGAATGTAGTCTTTCCAATGCGGATCTTCCTGAAACTTTTTCGTTCCCCCATAGACGGGCCGCTTACCGTTGACATCGCGCAGGAAGATACTCGACAGTCTGCGAGCAAGCTCTTTTGCGACCTCAAATAAGGTCATGTATTTTCCTGAACCCGTGGGACATTCGACCTTGAAGTCATCGCCGTAGAACTGATACAGGTTCAGCAAACCCCGGATCAATAAAGTATTCACCGGCATCCAGACCGGGCCACGCCAGTTGGAGTTGCCGCCGAACATCCCTGTGTTCGACTCCGCGGGCAGATATTGCACTTTGTATTCCTGCCCGTCGAGATTGAACACAAAAGGATGCTCCAAATGGTAGCGGGAGATGGACCGTATGCCATAGGGACCGAAGAATTCTTTTTCGTCGAGCATATAAGCCAAGATCCGCTGGATCTTGTTCTTGTTGCAGATCGACAACAGCCGACGCTCTGCGTAGCCGATGAACGTGCTATCTGCCGGAGCAATTTGTTTCAGTAACTCGGGATGGCGCTTCTTGAATATCTCGAACAATTCAACCATCCGGGGATGCTGGACTCGTATGCTGGCCTCGAACACTGTTGAAGCACACAGCGGCAACAACCCAACCAAGGACCGCACCTTCAGCCGCATCGCGTCCCCATTCGGGAGATGGAGCAGGTCGTAGAAGAACCCGTCCTCAGAGTCCCACATTTCGTCGTGGTGCTCCCCGACCCGATCCATCGCGTACGTAATCCAGAGGAAGTGCTCCAAAAACCGGTAGGCACTCTCCTCATACATTGCATCGTGCGCAGCCAAGATGAGAGCGATCTCGAGCATGTTCTGGCAGTAGAACGCCATCCACGCCGTGCCGTCCGCCTGGTCGAGATGACCACCCGTCGGAAGGGGAGCACTGCGATCAAAAACGCCAATGTTATCCAGTCCGAGAAAGCCACCCGCGAAAACATTTTTTCCCTGAGGATCCTTCCGATTTACCCACCAGTTGAAGTTCTGCGCCAAGCCTTGAAACGACCGTTCCAGAAAACCTATATCCGCTCGGCCCAGATCTTTTTCAATGTTGTAGAGAAATAATGTCGCCCAGGCGTGCACGGGAGGATTCACGTCGCTGAAGTTCCACTCATACGCCGGAATCTGCCCATTCGGATGAGCATACAGGCTCCGCAGCATAAGCAGAAGTTGGTCCTTGGCAAAATCGAAGTCGACCAGCGCCAGGGCAATGGTGTGAAAAGCCAGGTCCCATGCCGCATACCAGGGATACTCCCACTTATCGGGCATGGAAATAATCTCGCTGTTCAACATGTGAAACCACTCGGTATTTCGCATGTTGCGCTGATTAGCGCCAATTAGCGGATGAGCCCCATGCTCTTGCAGCCATTTGTCCAGATCGAAGTAGTAGTACTGCTTGGTCCACAGCATTCCGGCGAGCGCCTGGCGGTGCACGCGACGTTCATCCTCGTTCAACGAGTGCGGAGTGATCCGATCATAGAATTCGTCCGCATCCGCCAGGCGCGTGGCAACTGTCTTGTCAAAAGTAGTGAAAGGATCGGCCGAAGGCTTCGCACTTAGGCGCAATCGAACCGCCTTGCTGCCACCCGCGGGTACTTTCAGAAGATAATGCGCTGCAGCTTTTGTGCCCGTCTTGTTGGGATTCACAACCTCCCCATTACCTGAGATTACATAATTATGAAATGCATCTTTCACGTAAGGCGATGCGTTTGACTGCCCCCACAGCCGGCTGGTATTCGACTCATTTTCCGTAAACAGCAGATCGGGACTTCCATCGCAGTCAAGTGTCCAGTCGCCCAGTTGGCCATGCGATGCCAGGACTGATCCTTTTTCAACCTGACGTATCGTCGGTTTACTCGAATCCTTGTCCCCCGACCAGGTATTGCGGAACCAGAGGGTGGGAAGCAGATGAATCTCCGCCGTCTCCGGACCGCGGTTGTGTACTGAGATGAGGATCAGAATGTCTTTCGGATCGGCCTTGGCGTATTCGACGAACACATCGAAATACCGGTCAAGGTCAAACACCCCAGTATCGAGTAGTTCATACTCCAATTCTTCACGAGAGCGGCTCCTGTTCGCTTCCACCAGGTTGCGGTATGGGAATTCCTGCTGCGGATACTTGTACAAGTACTTCATGTAGGAGTGGGTCGGAGTGTTATCGAGGTAGAAGTAGTATTCCTTCACGTCCTCGCCGTGATTGCCCTCGCCGTTGGTCAAACCAAACAAGCGCTCTTTCAGAATCGGGTCCCGGCCGTTCCACAGGGCGATCGCGAAACACAGTTGCTGTTTGTCATCGGAGATACCCGCCAGACCGTCCTCTCCCCAGCGGTAGGCACGCGAATGGCTCTGGTCATGGCTGAAGTAGTCCCATGCATTTCCATCCTGGCTGTAGTCCTCGCGAACCGTGCCCCACTGCCTCTCGCTGAGGTAGGGTCCCCATTTCTTCCACGGAATTCCCTTCTCCCGGGCCTCATTCAGTCTGTGCTGCTCGGTGCTTTCAAGGTAGGAAGTGTGGGGTTTCGGGCTCGCCTTTGCGCTCATCGGTTTATCCTTAATCTTGAATTTTGTGTAGATCGATCCCAGTTCCTGCTCACCCGCAGACACGGGACAGAGTGATAGTTCCTGGATTCCAGTTCCACGTAAATGCCGGGCGACCGCTTTTCACCCTCATCACATTCGTAGGTCCCGCCCGGCCCTGCTTACCATCATCGTGATGCTCCCTGCATTACGATGAGGTTGCGGACGCTATGAGAAGACGCCAACATATTCGAGTTTCAGACGCTGATCGTCTTTCTAAGCTCGCGACTCTTTCTTTTACGATTCTCGACAGCTCGGCGCTACTAGGATAATCCCCAGTCCGCGGTGATGATCATCATAGAAAGCTGAACCCCTGCTGCACATTTCTTGCGCCCGGGTACGTTCTTCGCCTTCCAGCTGCCGATGGAGCGCGAGATCAGCGAGCAAGCATTTAGATACCATCAAGCGGAACTGGTGCGTTGCTCTCAGCTCCGCCCGCAAAACCGGCACACGAGCGTTAGTCCGCTAACTACTCCAACGTCAAATGGAATAAATTGACAAATGTAGGACTGCCCGCCAAGGGCCGCTTCTATCGCTGGAATCAGGTGGGTCTTCATTTGAGATTTGAGAACGTATCCCAATGCCCCCACCGCCATGCATGCTTCGATGAAGTCCTCTTCAGAGCGGATTGTCAGAAACACAAGTTTGGCTGGCAAGGAGCACTCGCGAAGCCGATAGGCAGCAGCGATTCCGCTTAACACTGGCAGCGTAATACCAGTTACAATTACGTCAGGATAAAGAGAAAGAGCCAGTGACACGAGGCTTGCGCCATTCGTTGTACTTCCCACTATGTCGAACTGAGGCTTCAAAAGCGCAGTTGCGGCTCTAAGTACAGCGGGATGGTTGTCGGCTAGTAATATCCGTGGACGCATAAAAGCTCCTCGGTTCAGGGCATGGAGACGCTTTCGTTGCCGAAACCGAAGGATGCAGTTTCAGGCCTCGGGACTATTCCTAGGGCAATACGTGGCTCGTCGCTACTGGGGAAATCCCCAGGATGCAAGACAGCCACAATGTAAGGAAAGCTGTCAACCTATTCGGTCTGCGGTTGTTAGGATTGTAAGTCGTTCGGGATTACTGTAATCAAACCACGTTTCAAACCAAACAAGACCAGATCCGCGTTGCTCTTGATATTGAACGCCTCCATGACATGATGCTTATGGAATTCCACAGTCTTTTCGCTCAAGTCAAGGATCGCAGCAATTTCTTTCATCGGCCGGCCTTCAGCGAATAACTGCACAACATCGCGCTGTCGTTTGGTCAAGTCCCTTGAGAACTGTCGAGCCCTGGCCTTCGCGGCGACCCAATCCTCAGCTTTAAGCTTTGGTGTCAAATAGGGCCGGCCTTGCAAAATCTGCTCCATCGCCTTAAGTAGCTCCGATCCACAGGAGCGTTTTAGAAGAAAAGCGACGGGTCCGAGTTCAAGCGCCGCGGCAGCAAGATTCGGGTCGTCGAGCATTGTCAGGAACATGAATTTCACATTCGGGGTCTGTTCCCTAATTCTGAGGGCCGCGTCCAGTCCGTTGAGGAGTGGCATGGCGACATCGGCGACGATTACATCTGGCCTGAGCCTGATAAATTCTTCCACCATGGCCCGGCCGTCGACTACCTTGCCTATGACATGAAAGGTTGGTTCCAGGTAGGCAGATAGAGCCTCGGCAAACATCGCATGGTCATCAGCAATAAGGATGCGGGGGCGAGACGCTCTTGTGTGGACACTTTCCATGAGGCACCCTTGTATTCTCCAGATCTGGCCCCTAAGGCGAAACAGGATATCTGCTTTTCGAAACTGTCTCCGTAAAAGCTCCTGGAAACAATCAAGTCAGTGTGACGGAGTGCATGTAATGATAAGGGTCGCACACCTCGATTCTGGGTCAATAAAAGAAATTGACAATTCAATCGCTGCCATAGCCGGTAAACTGGTCGGCTACAGGACGGGCTTCACGCTGTGCCGTTTTGCGTTGGATAATGGGGATCGAGGCTTCGATTCTTGTCCCTTTCCCAGGCTTTGAATGAATCTCGAATCTTCCCCCCATTAGGGATGCGCGTTCTTCCATACTACGGATGCCAAGACCCGCTTTTTCCTCCAGATCATGTAGCTCGAATCCGATGCCTTCGTCGGACACAGATACATATAGTTTGCCGCCGGTTCTACCCAATCGGACCCGGGCCTTGGTGGCGCCACTATGTTTCTTCAGATTGCGAAGTCCTTCCTGGACGATACGGAATAAGCATAGAGCCGCATCCGGATGAACAGAACGAGGGACATCGTGAGTGAGCAGATCAACTTCAATGCCCTGTTGGACCGCAAACTCCTTACACAAAGCAGTGACTCCTGGAACAAGGCCCAATCTCTCTAGTGTAGAGGAATGCAGCCGGTGCGAAAGTGTGTGGAGATCAGCGCCAAGTTCGCTGGCAGAATTCAAGATATTGTGAACCTGCCGGACAGCCTCACCCGGCGAGGCTGCTATTGCTTCTTCCGCATTCTCCAATTCGAGTGCCATCACCGCCAGACGCTGGCTAAAATCGTCATGGATTTCCGACGCAATGCGACTCCGCTCTCGCTCCTGTGCACGAATCAACATGCCGCCGAGCGCCAGTTGCCGGTCTCTTCTCCGCTTCAGCCGGACGTACGAACCAAGGGCACTTAGGCAGCCCGCGATAGCAAACGCAACGACCCATTTCGATTTGGTGCGCTGCCACAAAGTCGACGGACGCAACGCGACCGTGCTGCCTGGCGGCAGCTCGCTTTCTCCTACTCCCCGGCTCCTCAGTGCGCCCGAATCAAACATGTAGGCGTTTGCGCCTCGCACAATCGGCATATCTTTGAGACTTCTTGCCGCAATCGTGTCGACGATCTCTTTGGAGACACTTTGCAGATAGCGGCCCACCTCCCCGTGACCCCTTGGTTCGTCGTCGGAGCCTTTGATGACGGGCTGGAAGGACTGGTTACTGTAGCCGAAGTGATTTGTACCGGTATCACCGGGAATCTGCGTTTGCGCCACTATGCCTTGGTGGAACTCCCCTGGAAACGAGACCGGCGACGGTTCGATAACACCGGGCAGACGTAGACCATTCCGGGTGAAGGCCACTGCTGCCCAACGTTTGCCATTATCTATAGAAGCGCGCACGCCTTCCGCGGAATACACCTTATCCAGGATGGCAGCGGGCCACGCTCGTCCGGCGGCAGGGCTGCGAAACGGCGGAAACTCGTACCGCCCAGTCAACGCAGGTGAGCCGGTTACCAGGATGTGCTGGATATTGCCGAAGGTGAGCATTGTCATCTCACTGCATCCGGTCCAGTATGGAGACTGCTTTTTCGATTGCCCTGAGTGCTCATAAAACATCGGCTCTCTTCCGGGGATAACTTCCGCGATGATCGTGAAGCCGTAACACGCCGGCGTGTGAAGAAACACTTTCGTGTAGGTGTTTTTCCTGCTTTCAAACAGGCCCGATGGGACGCAACCAGTCGACGCCATCGGAGAATGCAATTCAACTAGGACAATCCCTAGGTAAGAGCCGATCTGCTTTTTGAGAACTAGCACAAGACAGACACAATCACAGACGAACGCTCCGTTAGTAGCACCACCAGGGCCTGGGACGTCTATCTATGCTCTCTGCTCGCTGAGTGCGGCCAACCATGTGCTTGGTCGTCACGGAAAGGATTCAAGATTACAACAATGGGGCTTGCACGTGATATTGCGTGGAGGTAAGCTGGCATGAACTCAGGCGCATTGTCGCGGACGCCCCAAAACCTTGCCATACTACCTCAACGCATTTGGATCACACCGCGGAGCAATACGCTCCTTTAAAATTGCGCTGCTTTAGTTAGGACGATCACGCTTGTACGTTCCGGCAACCACGCATTCCGATGAGTGCGGGTCAGGCTCGGGATCTAACATCACTGACCGCAAGATCGTCATCCAATTCGCCGAAGCGTAGGTACGATGTTGCAGGGAGAACTCATGCGAGGAATCGAAAAAAGTAAATGCGTATTACTGGCTGGGCTTCTATTAGCGCAGGATCCCGGGTTTTCACAAGTTGACCAACAGAGCGGAAGCTTTATTCTAAGCGGCCATTCCGGGCAAGCGCCGTTAATCCAATTGAATGGCCGGCCCTACATAGCGGTCGACGCATTGGCCCGGTTAATGAGTGGTTCCCTTAGCTATGAAGGAAGTCAAATCACACTGACGCTGCCGACCGCTGCGAGTGCCGCTAGCACCGCTCCTCTGGCCAGTCAGCCAGCGGCTTCGGGGTTCTCCAAAGATTTCTTAAATGCCACCATTGAAACCCTGAGCGACATCAGGGAATGGCGAAGCGCACTCCTGATGTCTATTCAGAATGGCCACCCGGTGACGGAAGCGTCGATGGATGATTACCGTGCACAAGCTGCCAAGAACCTTCATCTGACACGCATAGCAACCACGAGCAATTCCGATCGCGATGGGCTTCAGTTGTTGAGCAAGGAATTCGACCATATGCAAGAGCTCAACAATAAGGTTGTTACGGCGCGCAAAAAGTTGGACTACATTACTCCGGACAGTGTGAAGAATGATCCGTTGGACCTGAAAATCCTGAATTGCGCACACTCGCTGGCCGCAATGGCGGCCAGCGGGGAGTTTCAGGACAATGGATCGTGTCGTTGAGGGCGATCAACTCATCCTCCCAGGCCGATGCCATAGCCCACATTCTCGCGTTTCGTCTGCCTACGACGACTTGTTGAGGTCGTCGTCTTTTTTGTATTTGGTGCCTTTAGCTGTGATTTCCAGCGCCAATCCCTTGTCGGTCATTTGATACATCCAAACACCGTCGGAAACCGAGGCCGCACCCTCCATCGCTCCGCCTTTCTCCGCTGTTTTGGCAGCAGCCGAGGTCTGCCCCCCGAACTCCCATCCGGAATTCACAAAGTCATCGAACGCCTTTTGAGTGTCGAATACAAATATGACCTTGAACTTCTTGACGCCCATACCAAGGCCGGCCTGGACTTCAAACATCTTCATAAAGGTTTCAGCTTTGGTCTGGCTGTTGATGGCCACGCCTTCACCATGGCCCGAGCCGCCAAAAAGGATCTTGACGCCCGTGTTGCTGAAAACGGCATATCCGTAACCCTTTTGAACAACTGCCTGGGCGGAGGGCTGTGCCTTGTAGAGGCGAGCAAGTGTTTCTTGCGCCATCTGGCGGATTTCGGTTCTATCTTCTTCCTTATCTTTTTCACTGTCGGCAAAGCTGCCCACTGCGAATAGACAAAATAGGGATGCAATTACAAACCGAGATCCGATGCGGAACCGATTGAATTTCATAGATCACACTCCTTTAATGTTCTGAGATCTTGTTCACAGGTTGTCAACCCGCTTACCAGGATTTGATTCTCACTTCGACCAGCTGACGATCAATGACGTGGATGAATGCCTCATAAGAAGAGAAGGATCCATGGCGTCCGGTGAGCACGGGGCCTTCGCCCTCTAGGAACCCATTGCAGATCGCTGACGGAACTTCGGGAGTTTCCCCTGTCAGTCACTCTTACGCCGGGCAACCGGTGAAAACAATGAGGGAAATCCCTAGGCATTCGGATTGGCTTACACCCTGGCAGCTAACCTTGCCGGCCCATCGCGGTTGCCTCGATCCTGAGTCCGCTGGGCTACGAAAGAGATCTTAGCCAGCCGGTGATCCGACTCTGTTTCTTGATGATTTCAAGTCTCGAATCTACATACCTAGGGATTTCCCTCATTGTTTTCACCGGTTGGCTCGGCGTAAGACTGACTAACCGTGAAAAATCTTAAAGTTCCGTCAGCGGTTTGCAAATGGGTTCTAGGGGGCGAGAACGCTTTATGAGAGCGACCCATCGGATTCCTTGGATACAAATCATCTTGCCCCTTGCTCCATTTGGATTTAGTCCCTTCGAGCCCGATCCCCAGGTGGAACAGCTGAAAGATAAACCCCAACAATTGGATGACACGATGGACGAGGTCAGGACTAAGTTCAAGGCGCTCGAGATCGCCGTACGCCGTGAAAGGGCACGCCTCTACCGCCGTTAGTTTTGCATTGCGCTCTCGAAGAACTCCATTCTCCGCAATGCGCAGAGCCGCCTGGATCAGGCGTCGGGAAGGTACGCGCAAGTTCGCTCCCCACTTTTGCCTCAGTTGGGGCTGGATGCACGTCAAACCATCCTACTTAGATCAGCTGGAACGTGGCTTGGTTTGCCAACTGGGGAGCATGTCATGCTGCATCAGAATCATCACACCAATACACCCGCGGGACCTGCGCGCCGGCGGTTAAGCTGCGTGCTTTTGAGCCTGGTGTTGCTAGGGTTGGGATGTGCATCCACAAGAAAAACCTCATCGATCAAATCGGCCAAGAATGTCCAGTCGTCGGTGGCGGAACTCAGTTCGCGGAACCACTCCCTGCTGGGTTTTTACTCGGCAGAGATTGAAGTCGCGGCCGACAGGATTATCCTGGAATCGCAATCACCCAAAGCCCGCAGACAAGCGCTGATGTGGAAAGCCGAGGCGATTCCGGTCTTGCAGACGACTTTGCTGAACACCGACCCGGTGGGCGCCGTTGTCGATACCTGGGCGTTCCTGTTTCAAATGAAGGCGTACATGGAACGGCCCGCCGTGAAACAAGGATTTGGCGAGTTCTATTTCGTTGTCGCCGAAACCCTGAAAAACATGGACGCCGAGATGGAACGACTTATCCAGGTGGCGGCTCCATCAGCCAACGTCGCAGACATGCGTCAGAGACTTGGCGCATGGGCCGAAGCCCATCCCGTCCAAGCCGGTCTGACCGGCCGTCAATCGACCGATCCGGAGATGATCCAGAAGGTCGGGGAATCCGACTTGGGAACCACAGCCTCCTTGAACGCACTAGCGGAAGGCGTGGGCGATCTTACGGCGCGCTTGGATTCGTACAACCTTTACCTCCCCAAACAGGCCCGTTGGCAAGGCGAACTTTTCCTCATGGACATCGCGCGCGACCCTCAGGTGGACGCGGTCATATCCAATGTCGTCGTTCTGTCGAGCGCGCTCGCCAAAACGTCAACCGGCATGGAACGCATGCCGGAAACCATGGGGCAGGCTCGGGAAGCAATCAAGGCGGACGTTGAGGGCGAGCGCTTGGCTGCTCAGTCCTTCCTTCACCAGGAGCGGATGCAAACTCTCGATGCCGTGCGGCAAGAGAGAATCGCCACCATTGCCGCCTTGCATAACGAACGGCTGGCCGCGACCGAGGATCTCCATGGAGAACGAAAGGCAGTCCTGGCCGCTCTTTACATCGAGGAAGCGGCAGTCATGAACGACGTCAACGTTCAAAGCGAAAAGACGCTTAAGGATCTCGACAGCCGGGGCCGCGGCCTGATCGATCATTTCTTCCTGCGTGCTCTCCAACTGATGCTACTCACCCTGGGGTTGTGCTCTCTGGTGTTGTGGATCCTGCTCCGGCGGTCTATGCCCCGACGCGTCACCCCGGCACCGAAGGAGTTCGCCATCCCTGCGGCGTAGTGCTACGTTCGCTGAGACTAAAGAATCTGACGGCCATGTTTCATTATTTTCAGATCAATCCCTTTTCTTTTTTCATGGCAGCGAGAAGATCCTTCGACCCCGATCCCCACCGGGAGATGGTCTTTATCGCCTGCGTAAAAGGAACATCCAAAGGATGCACACGATCCGATGTAAGGATATAAACCGCCCCAGCGAGAGGCGTCGGGATGGAAGGGACAAAGACGGTGAAGCTGCCGTTTTCCAGCTCCTCAATAATAAAGGCTGGAACAAGGGCATCTTCAATCTCAGCTAGTGCCGGCTTCCATGTTTTGTCTTCAGTTTTCCCAGCTAGTTGCTGGGTGAAACTTCTAAGGAGAGCGTAACCTGGCAGTCTCTGAAATAGGGAATTTTCCATTCGCTCCCACGTTGCCCGTCCTATCGGAGTTTTCATCCCGAGCCCAATGAAGAAACAACAAAACACGATCATTAGCAACGATAGTATTTGGGCAGCCGGCATCCATTCTGGAAGCAACTTTGCGATGGGCTGCACAAGACTCAGCAGTGATTTCGCGGCTTTAAGAAGTAGCAGCACAGTCAGATAAATCGGCGCGATCACAAGGACCCCGGTAATCAACCTGTTAACAATGAATCCAGTGACGTTTCTCATAGAAGGTCACGTCCTCACTCAAAGATATCGAGATTCTCTCATCCATCAAAATGACTGCGAAGTTTCTTCACCGCTTGCTATCAACGTCGGAACTGGCCCCATCTTGAAGCCTCTCCATTTCGCCCGTCGCAGGCGACCTAACTCCGCCTACTGGCTTTCAATTGGCTATCGCATATAGGCACACGAAGGCCCGAACGACCATCATCCCGGATTGGGGCATTGCCAAAAACTAGGTATTTTCCTAGTCGACACCCCGGGATCAGCTATCCACAATTGTGTGGAGGACTGAAGGCTAGTGTGCCCAAATGGAGTAACTCGGTTGCCGGAGAACAGACGGCGGTGTTTCAGTGGGCTTGAGCACCTGCTGATGTGGTGTGGCCTGTTCCTGGTTCTCATCTACCTTGGTAATCAGGAATATAGCGCGCTTTACTCGCGCGCCATGGTGCAAAACTTCTGGGCCTCGCAAGCATCTGGCCAGGCGGCGCTCGAAGCACGGGCTCACTCGCAGAGTGGCATGCCAGATGTCAGCCTTTGGTCAATACAGCGCATCAAGGGGTACGAGGCCAGCCTGCGTGTCAACGTCCCACCGCCATTGGGAGTTCTCGACGTTCCCTCTCTTCGATTGCGGGTGCCGGTCTTAGAGGGAACAGACGATCTAACACTGGATCGGGCGGTCGGGCACATTCGGGGCACCGCTCCCCTTGGGGGCTCGGGAAACATAGGCGTTGCCGGACATCGAGACGGATTTTTTCGCGTGCTTAAGGACATTCACGTTGGAGATGAGATCGATCTGCATTCGCAGAGTGGCACCTCCCGTTATCTGGTCGATGAAATACAGATAGTTACACCCGCCGACATTTCCGTTCTGGAGGCGCGTGCGAAACCTTCGCTTACATTGGTGACTTGCTATCCGTTTTACTTCGTAGGTAGTGCCCCATCGCGATACATCGTTCATGCCACGGCTGCCGATATGAACCGCTGAATAGTGCTGAGAGCAGCCGGACATCGATTCCAAGGGCCAGAAAGAAGAACAAACCGACCGGGGTTTGTCAACACGACTAGGGCGGAGGCGACAGGAGCCGGTTCTTCTGGGTTCTAAAGTGCCTGGCTTCTGTCCACGGCTATTCACCTATTTCAAAATCGGAGAACAAAAATGAATTCAACCATCGTGATCAGGAAAAGTCTGATAATCGTGGCCAGGATAGCATGTTTCATATTCGCTGTCCCGACCTTCGCCCAAGTGCAAACCCAAACCATCACCACATCCGCCCCTTCAACCAAGACGGTACAGATCGAGAGTGGTGAGGTTGTATCAGTCGAGGGGAACGATCTTTTCGTCAAGATGTCAGACGGCACCCTTCGAGATTTTCCCAATATCCCCGCCAGCGCCAAAGTCGACGTGGATGGCAAGCAACTGAGCATCAGCGAACTCCAGCCGGGCATGAAACTGCAGCGCGCGACCATAACAACTACAACGCCCCAGATAGTCACAGAGGTGCACACGGTTACCGGCAAAGTCTGGCACGTGACCCCACCGAACTCCGTCATTCTCACAATGGAGAATGGTGAAAATCAATCTTTCAAAATCCCCCAAGGACAGAAGTTCACTGTGGATGGCGTGGAAACGGATGCCTTCGGCCTGAAGAAGGGCATGAAAGTCAACGCCGTGAAGATCGTGGAGACGCCCATGACTTCTGTGTCGCAGCATCGGCAGGTATCCGGAACCATGCCGGCTGGTGAGCCTGTGTTGATCGCCAAGGGATCCCCGACTCCTGAGGGAACAGTGACCGCTTCGCATGAAGCAGGCACAACCACGGTTGCCTCGACAGAGCTGCCGAAGACGGCGTCAGGTTGGCCTCTCGTGGGGACCCTCGGGCTCCTATTCATTTCGGCGTCGTTTGGACTGGCATTACTTCGCAGGAATATGGGATTTCGAGTTTAGTGTTCCACCCGGCAACCGGGCGATTCGCAGAAGGCGTGCACCTCGTAAACGTGGCGCTCTGTTGAAAGGAGGGTTATCAAAACAAGCACTTGAGATTGAGGACACGAGATCTCGAACACGCGGAAAATCCGCCCCTGGCCGGCGCGTCTTACCGGCCAGTGTGCTTGCTGGAGCTATCACCTGATCCACCCGCAGTTACCAAAGCACTAGTGGAAGCCTGGAACTGGGGGACGTGGACCATCGGTGTAGCGATCTACTAAGCGCGCCGGTTATCTGGAGGCCGGAGATCGGTGAGCAGTAACCGTGGTAGCTGCCGGCACTTTGCGTGACTCGGGGGCTATCGTTTTTTTTTCTTATTCCTCCGGCGGCATACCGTTGGAGCAGACAACCGGCACATTTTTCATCTGCTTGGCAAAAACCTTATAGCTGATCGTCGCGGGCCGCAGCGTTACCCAGTAGCTGGTTGAGGAAAGCAGAGGCTTTCTCTGCTTGACAATCTGGTTTTCCATAATCTTTAAACCGCAGAGCAGGTTGTTCTCGGGTTGCAGGATGGTTCGGGCTGGATCTTTTTCCGGTAACGTCCGATCGTGCTGCCAATTGAAATCACATCCGTAGCGTTCCGCGTCCATGTACGCCAGCTGCAGCAACCCTTGCTGGTGGATTATCTGCTTGGTCACGGTGTCCACCTTGGCCACCTCGGGTTGAGTGTGGCGCACATCAGTGGTCGGCTTGAGCCCTGCCTCCGCCCCGGCCAGTGCCTGGAAGGTATAAGCCCAAAAAACGCGCTTATCGGGTTCGCTCATCGAGGCAAATAGGGGACAGTAGCTCTTTACTCCCCACGCAATCCGAGACGATAGCATTTCCGGCGATAATGCCCGCTCCACAGTCTCATCCCACTGCGGATCCCAGGACGACTCTCCCAGCTCTTGCTTTTTCACCGCAATCGGCGTCGGCGGGGCCGGTTTGAGCTGCGGGCGGGGAGGAGTCGCAGACTCAATGACATTCGTGAGCACCAGCTGCTTCACGTTGCCCCGGTGAAAGGGACCGATGAGCAAAGCGGCGTCGTGATTCCATGCTGGTGCCCAGGCGAGACCCAAGGGAGTCAAAACAGCCATCACCGCTGCAAAGGGCTTCATAACTCTTCCTTTTGAATTGAAATCCTCCGGTCTCAAACGGAGGCCCGGAACCGCTGCGGAGGGGGAGACCTTGGGGCAGTTACCGCTTACAGAATCCCGGAAGTACCAGGAACACTCTTGTATCGTGCGAATGAGTTAGCGAACCAGCCAGCTCAATGATTCAAGGCCAATGCGCGGCACTTTGCCACTCGGGAAATCCCTAGGATCAGGGCAACGCGCCAACGATCACGAGGGCCGGGGAACTACACAACATCTGTCCCCTTACTGGGGATTTCCCCAGTGGCGGAAGACCGCACATTGCTTTAGGAATGAATCCGAGGGTCTTTGGCGTGTGACGAAACTGCGCTTCCCTAAACCGAGGTGAACTTTTGATGCGTCCGCAGGTATTGCTGGCTGACGACCATGTCGCCGTACTTGAAGCCATGGCTGCGCCTGGAGTCGAGTTCGAGAGAGCATTGGAAGCTGTCTTTGTGACAATCTACATCTGGAAAAGCTATACAGCGCGTCAGGAAGGAGCAGGACAATGAAAGCAACTCGTCTACTCGGGATGGCCAATATCATAACGCTATTGTTTTTGGGCATTGCATCCGGAACAGCCGCGGCGCAATCGACGAAGGTTCAAGGACTCATCAAAAGCCGCAGCGGCCCGGACATAATCCTGAGCACAAGCCAGGACCCGAACATGATTGTCATGCTCACCGATAGCACTGACGTGGGCCAGAAGGAGGGTCTGCTCAAAGCGCGCAGCAAGCAGATGTCCATGGCTGCGCTCATCCCGGGCCTCGCCATCTCCGTTGAAGGCGACTACAACAACCAGAACGTCCTCGTTGCCAGCAAAATACGATTCAAGGGCAGCGACTTGAAGAACGCCAAAGCGATCGCAGCCGGCATGCACGATACCAATCAGCAGGTGCAGCAGAATCAGGAAGAGCTCGCGAAGCAAAGTGAGGCTCTGCAGAAGCACCAGCAAGCCATCGAAGCCAACAAAGCCGCCGTAGACGCAGCTATCGCCCGCTTCGGCCAGCTTGACGACTACTACATCATGGACGAAACCACCGTCTACTTCGCCAACGGCAAGACCAATGTAGATCCCAAGTACATCTCCCAGATCACGACGCTGGCTCAGAACGCAAGCAAGGTCGATGGCTACATGATCGAGGTAAAAGGCTATGCCTCGGCTGTGGGCAGCCCGCAGGTGAACCAGAAGCTCAGTCAGGAGCGCGCGCAGAACGTCTGCGACATTCTGCTTCAGCAGGGCAAGCTTCCTCTTACCAGAATGCTTGCCCCCGGAGCGATGGGCGAAAGCGAGCAGGTGGGCACTGACAAGACTGTGGAAGGCCAGGCAGCGAACCGCCGCGTTATCGTGCGCGTCCTGCAGAACAAGGCCATCGCGGGAGTGCCGGCAGCCTGAGCTTACAGGGTGCTTTCTGGATGGCCGGAAGCGGCATCGCCTTCGAACAAGCCCAGGAGAAAGCAGTGGCGAGTCGTATCAGCGATGGCGGCAAGGCGCCCACTCATTGGGATACCTTTCGCCTTTCCCCTCTGCTTCCCCAGTAATGCGTATACCCGAGAAACTTGAAGCTCTCCGCTTTACCTTCACCACGCCGCTGCTGGTTTAACCGGGCAAAGCGACCGAATTCGATCAGTCGCGTCTTCTCCGGATGGAGTTCCAGCGAGAACAAGCCAGCCGTTCCCGGAATTCCCCGAGGAATCTCTCCGCCTCGTTACGATGCTCGAAACCGACCACCAAATCGTCAACATAGCGGACAACAACGACGTCGCCGCTGGCTATTTTCTCGCGCCACACCTCGATCCACAGATCGAACACATAATGCAAATACACATTGGCCAGTAACGCCGAGATCACCGCTCCTCGCGGAATGCCTACCTTAGTCTCCGACCATTCGCCTTCTTCCGATACGCCTGCTTTCAGCCATTTCCGAATCAGCCGGAGAATGCGGTTGTCGGCGATTCGTTGCGCCATAAACTTCATGGTCCATTCATGGCTCATGTGATCGAACATGCCATGAATATCAGCATCGAGTATCCAGTTCACACGCTTTCGGGTGATGCCCACACGCAACGCGTCCAGCGCCTGGTATCGACTGCGTCCGGGACGAAACCCATAGGAAAAGTCCCGAAAATCTACCTCGTAGATGTGGTTGAGGATGTGGACCACCGCTAGCTGAACGATCTTGTCCTCTAGCGCCGCGATGCTCAACGGACGTTGCCGTCCGTCGGTTTTCGGTATATATGCCCTTCGCGAAGGGTGCGCCCGGTACGTTCCCCAATGAACACGCTCGTGGAGGCTAGCGAGTCGCTCCTCCAGGTTGTGCTCATAGTCGTGCTCGTACTCCCGCCAGTTGACCCCGTCCACTCCCGAGGCCACACTCCGCTTTAAGGCGTAGTAGCTTCCCCGCAGTAGATCGATCGTCAAATGGTGCAGTAAGGCAGTGAACCGTTCCCGCTTCCTTGCGTGCGCCATTTGGCGCACACCGTCTAACTCCTCGGACCCGCGCTCTCCGCTCAGTGTTGGTTGCGTGTGGTGTTCGACGTCATTCTCTTTGGTCCGCACCCTTCCCTCCACCGCCTCCGCGGAAGCTTTCGCCTCTTCGTTGGGTCGTTTCATAGGTACTATGGCGCAGTCCGAATCCTCCAAAACGTACATGTCCGGATCATGAGTATTTCGCCTCCCGGACCGGACTGCTCGCACAGACATTCTGCAAGCTACCCGGTTTTAGAGCACATTGTTTCCTGGCGTGTTGGGGGTCTTCGTCACTCGGTGAAAACATTCCGCTGTGTGCGGCGCCTGAGCGAGGAACCCGCCCAGGCGCCGCAAGCCCGATGACCCGAGGATTCATGAGCCCACACCGATCTTTCCAAGTGTGGCGCGAAGCGTCATGCCGCCCGAGCCATTTTCTCCGTGACCTCGGTCTTGACGATGTGCCTGATCAGACGTTTAGCACGATCTGCAAAGGCCAGTTTATCTGCAAGGCAGGTTTCAAGCAGTACGCCGACTGCATAGTGGCCCGTGACGTCGGCAGTTTGAATCAGGGCCTCGTACTCGGCTATACGAAGGTGCATGAGGTGGTTGGCTTTGGCCAGAATGAACAGGTGCCGTGCCACCGGGGACTCTATCTCAGCGAGTTCCTTGCGGAAGTCATCAACGAAAACCTCCCGCAAATCCTGCAAACGGGCGCTGGGCTTCACCGGTTGCTCCCCGATGATTTTGAAGCACTGATCGAGCCTGGCGAGGATGTCTGCTGATATGAAGACCCGGGCCTCTAGAGCCTCCTTTACATCCGGACGCTGGACGGCTTGGAGAATTTCCTGATAAATCGTGTTTGTCCGTTCGGTGCCTTGCCTTACATTGCTGAGCAGGGCGACGAAGAGTTCTTTCGGATTCTTTATTGGCATGAATTACCCCCTACATGAGAGGCTAGCGAAAACGCTGTTGGGCGAGAACTAGGGAAAACCCTAGCGCGAGGGCAGGACTACTCGAGCGTTATGGACGAGGACTTGATACCCTTGCTGCGCCGAAGACGGCTGAGCTGGGCAGGAGATGAAAGGCCGTGCAGACATGTGCGAACTAAGCGAACTATGCGAACTATGCGAACTTAGTCTGCTCCTGTATTGATTCTTCATTTGTCCCGTCCTCGGTCGTCGATTCATCAGCTGTCTCTTCTCCGCCCATGGTTTGCGCTTCTGCTGTGGCGGACCAGAGGGTAGCGGGCCGTCCCCCGGTGGGCTGGTTGGTTTGGACGATTGCACCCAACGATATGAGTGGTTCGAGTGCGGCATCGATGCGGTTGCTGCTGAGGTGGCCATGGAAGAGGGTACTCATTTGGGTTCTGGATAATCCGGTGGTGGATGCGTTAATGGCATCGAGGATACGGTCGGCGGTGTGGTCGCCAGTCGATGCGCCGAAAAAGAGGGAGGCGCTTGCAGAGCAGTAGTCCCACACCGCAAGGGCAGCCTGAAGGTGAGGCAGTCCGATGCTAGAGCTACAGTCGAGAACAGCGTATATGGCGCTGAGGCGCAGGACCTGGGCTTCGGCCCGACTGGTGGCGGCACCGTAGAGATCGGGACGGGCCTGGCTTAAGACCGGATAGCACTCGTGCCAGAGAGTTCGTGCCTGCTCGTCGCGGCTGAGGCAGATGGTGTACGCATCACCGACCCAATCCAGAGCGCGGCGCAGTTCGGCGGCGGCCGCCGATAGTTCATGAGCGTCCAGGTTGCCGCCTTCCGGGAGACATTGGCTGCGCTGCACTGCAGTCCAGAGACAACGGTTGGCGAAACCGTTGTGGGCTTCTGTGGGGTGGAGATTCTCTGTGAGTTCGCGCTGTGTGATGTGGGCGATGAGGCTGATATGCGTGCGGGTGGCCTGGATGGGGTGGCGACCATCGAGCGAGCGGAGATCGCCGCTATCCCAGGCGCAACGGAGCAGGGGTGAGAGGTGACCCTTGTTACGCCGCAAGGAGTGGAGAACGGCGGCGAACTCTTCTGAGAACGCGAGCAGGCGGCGGTCTGTGGCTGGCTGCTGATCGCGCAGAGCATAGATAAGGGCGGCGGGCGTCAAGCGAGCGGTGGTGACGCGTTCGGCGACCCAGGGATGATCGACTTCAGCGAAGAGGCGGCGGATCTGGTTCCAACTTGTCCCTTTGCGGGCCTTGCTGGATTCGCCGACCAGCACCACGAAAAGGTTGAGACCATGGCGGGTGGCATCGACCATGCAGTGGGGCGCGGGACCGACGGCGTTGCCGAATGCGGCCAGCAACTGGAGGAGGATGGCGGCGGGATGGGCCTCGGTATGCGGGGCCAGGGCGCGTACGGCCATCCCCGCGACGCCATAAAGCGGGGCTTCGCTGAGGATTGGATTCGTGGGCACACTGGGCGGTGGCGGTGTGCGCTGCACAGGGCCGATATGCAACTGTGTCTGTGTATCGAGCCGCTCTTGAACGCTTTCGAGTTCGGCGATGCGACGTTGTATGTCGGACGGAGTCGGTAGGGATGGACGGGTTATCCCGTCGAAAGCATTAGATATCATGATTTCCCCGCTTGCACGATTTCGCATTGGTGTTGGAAGTCGTTGGCCGGTTCACTTTTTTGTCGAAGGCCGGATAGGCAGAGATAGATGAGGTTGCCGGGCTCAAGGGCGGTGTTCTATCGACCGTGGAGCGGTGGGTCGATTCGATAGTTGAAGGGCTCTTTCTCATCTTTGTCCGCACGTCTCCATGCCTCCGACAAGTGGGGTGCCGGAGGATCTACCAGTGGGGGACTCTTAATTAGGAAGGTATAACCGAGTATTTGTGGCGTCGATAGCGTTTGCGAATAAAGATGAGGGAAAAGGGGTATTTAACTTGTAGTTAACAGCCTCATCTTGACACAACGTTCAAGAGTTACTATACGGGTTGTCACCGAATCTCGAGTTGTGCAATCCGTCCGCCAAACTTGCTAAGACTCACGCACGATGAGATTTTTCTAAATCTAAAACCAAAACCTCAGTGCTAGCTGTCCGACGCGAGCATTCACGGACATGCTACTGATGACGCCGAACGTCGGTGATGTGAAATTGCTGTCGGGGTTAGCAAACTGCGGATCGTTCAGCGCATTGTAAAATTCGGCGCGAAATTGAAGGGTGCTCTTCTCAATGGGGCGGTTCAACGCCACGGTCTTTGACAGGGCAAAATCCAGGTTCGCCTGTCCGGGACCATCTACAATCCCGGTCGCACTGTCCCCAAACGCCGTTCCGATTCCATCAGCGCCGATAATTGGCGGATTCGTAAAACAGGTGGAATTGAAATATCCTCCCAGTTTTGAATCCACCGACCCCCGGTTGACCAACTGGTTTTTTGAGCATGTTCCACTCAGTTGCGCCCGGTCTTCGCTTATTCCGAAGACGTTGTTGGCATTAGTGTCGGAGATCGTGAGAGCACTTCCAGATTGAATCGTAAGTACCCCAGCAAGGTTCCAGCCTCCCAGAAGCACTCGTTGGAACCCGGCCGACGGGCTGGGGAGTTGCCATGTTTCGCTAAAGATGAATCGTTGAGTTCGGTCGGAACTGGCACGCCCCCATCGCTGTCTAGGGGAGTTTTGGTCTCCGAGTGTTATTGCGACTGATCCTGACGTTGCGTTGATATCGGCACCATCTGTATCCAGAGTCTTGGAGAAGGTATACGAGGCGAGAAATTGAAGGCCGTGGCTCTGGCGCTTTGTCAGGCTAATTTCGAGCCCGTTGTACCAGGAGTTTCCGGCGGATTCCATCTCGACAAGAGAATCGGGGCGTATACCAGGAATAGGAACCCGCGATCCAATATTAGCCAACGTGTTCGAGCTAACAGCCCTGATCGGATTCCCCGGAGATGCGTTTAGGGCTTGATTCAGAGAACGCAAACGTTGCAAATGAGTTCCCCGGGCACCTACGTACCCGACCTCGAGCAACAGGTCTTTGGCTAGTTCTCCTTGGGTGTTTAGCGAGAACTGTTGGACGATCCCTGGCCTAGAATTGGGGGCAAGCGCATTGACCGAGGACGTCGTGTTCGGAGAATAGGGTACAAACAGCGGAAATGAAGCCGGCGTTGGAAAAGGCTCTGCAAAGGGTTCTTGAAATGAGGCGTTCGCATTCGTCAGTCCGCGGTTGAGCCGGGTCAAGGAAAATGGCGCACCGAGCACGGATTTAGCAGCGGCCTGGCCGGTCGGACGAGAGTAATAGAGGCCGTACCCTCCTCGCAACAGCAATCGACTGGTCGTGGGCAAGATTTGCCACGCGAAGCCGATTCGCGGAGCAATAGCGTTCTGCCCATCACCGTAGGTTCCAAACGTATTGCTGACACGGACTACCCCTGGAGGTAGAGTGTCCGGAAAATTGGAGGCAACGATGTAGCCGTCGAGACTTCCAGTGAGCGGTGGGCTGGTATCGGCCTGGTTGACATCGAAGCTCGAGTTCCTGCCCAGCGCGTCGCCAAATTGCCCCAATCGTTCGTAGCGCATTCCGAGATTTAGGGTCAACGATTGCCTAACCCGGTAGTCGTCCTGCACGAATGCCGAGCCTTCCCACACTCTATACTCCCGATTCAATAGGCCAAAGATATCACTGGATTGAAAGACATTGCTGTAC
Source organism: uncultured Acidobacteriaceae bacterium (assembly GCA_963785315.1). Classification (GTDB taxonomy): domain Bacteria; phylum Acidobacteriota; class Terriglobia; order Terriglobales; family Acidobacteriaceae; genus PALSA-350. The sequence goes on from CAWAUX010000014.1 coordinate 1,334,061, forward strand.
AGTCCCGTACCATTGCCGCTCGCATCGAGGCCGAGTAAAAAGTCTGGCCAGCTAAGAAAATGTACATATGAGCCCGTTCCGGTGAAGTCAAGATTATCCTGCGATCGGGTGAGCGAGCCTCCGACTTTCACGGTGTTCGAGCCCTTGAGAAAACTAAACACATCATTGAAGACAAAGCTGTTTTGCGTATACGTTCGAGGGAATACGCTGGCCATGCTCAGGGAACCGAGAATATTGAGGCTGGGCAGTTCGTTATTCTTATTCAGGTCGCCTTCAGACACCCCGACGTCGGACCATTTGAATGGGGCGTCGGCCTCCGTGTTGGTGCTTGTACGAACAAAGCCAATCCTTGCCTGATTAAGCAAGGCATTACTCAGCACGTAAGTATGAGCAAGGGAGGAAACGACGAACTCAGAACCGCCCGGGCTGTCGAACCCTTGCGTGTTACCGGCGGGATTCAAGGCGCCGCCCGGGAACGTTACCAACTGATCGCTCTCTGCGACAAAGAATCTCGCCGTGAGCTGGCTCTTCTCCGAGATGAGGTAATTGAGATTTCCTAATCCCTGATCTTCGCGGAAGTCGCATGGTTTGGTGAAGGCTGAAAAACCGCTACTGGTAAACGGTTTCGAGGGATCAACCGTTTGAGGTATCGGAATCAGAAAGGTGCCGTCGGGCATTTTGAAATTCAAGAGGGCCAGAGCCACGGGATTGATATTCGATCCGGCAGAGTTAATCGCGACGCCTCCCAATGCACCCCGCAAGCCGCCGAATTGTTTCCCAAGTGTCGTGGCCGATCTGTCATTGGTGAGCGGTGGTTCGTACAAAGTGGCAGTACAAGCAATCCGGGCTTGACCAGCCGCGGTTCCGTTCACCTGCCGCGTTCCCTGATAAGAGGTGAAGAAAAGCAGCTTGTCTTTTTGTATGGGTCCGCCGAGCGCAAATCCGAACTGGTTCTGCTTGAGGTTGGGCCGCGGCTGCCCAGTGGTGTTTAAGAAGTAGTCGTTGGCGTTGAGAACATTGTTGCGCCAGAACTCGAAAATCGTCCCGTGATATACGTTGGTCCCCGACCTGGTGATCACGCTGACATTTGCCCCCGCACCGCGCCCGAACGATGCATCGTAGAGTCCGGTCTGGACCTTGAATTCTTCCAGCATGTCCGGATTGGGAATAGGAATTCCCCCGCTTATTGAGCCGGAACTCATCACGTCACTGACGCTGATTCCGTCCAATTGCCAGTTATTGTCATAGGATCGGGCCCCATGAACGAAAATCCCATCATTCGATGGGCCGATTTGTGAGTCCGCTGTCGCTCCAGTTCCCAGTTCTCCGGCGTTGTAGACTCCGGCAGCTACTCCTGGAGAAAGCCCGGTTATCTGCGTGAAGTTTCTTGTGACCAATGGCAGGCCGCTCACTGTATCCTGGTTCACCACTCTTCCCAATGCCGATGTATCGAGTTGAAGCATTAGCGGCTCGGCTGAGACCTGCATGTGTTCGACGCGGTTCGCGAGAGCGAGATGAAGTTCGAGCCGAAGTGTCTCAGTTACATGAATAGGAATGTCTGATTGAGTCACAAGGTTGAAGTCAGCCTTGCTTGCCTGCAACGCATAAGTGCCAGGCCGCAGCAATAAGAAGTCGAACCGGCCCCTGTTGTCCGAGGCGGCGGACTTCTCTTCAGAGTCATCTTGCTTTGTGAGGTGCAGAATGACACCCGGGAGCAACGCTCCGGAGGCGTCCACGGTCACGCCCGTCAATGCACCCGTGGAGGCCGTCTGGCTATGCGCGGTTCTATAGGAGAGAAGCACCAAAATCAGGGCGACCAAGGTCAGGGACCAGCAGGAATGGCCAACTGAATGACGTTTGTGTGGCCCACCGCCCATGACGATCTCCGGCGCGCGATATCTGTAGACTTATGGAGTGCACAGCCTTGCCGCTCAGTGGTACCACCGGCTTCTCTTCTTCGATCGCAACGACGGCGAGTGCGAATAAAGTAGGAATGTACGCTCCACTGCGCGGAATCCTAGAGTAAACGTCTTGGCGGATTCTACCTCCGGTGTCCCTAGCGTCACACCTGTTAGTTTTACCAGTAATGGAGTTTTCCGTACCTTGATATCTTCTTGAGTGGATTTGGTTAAGTGATGACCGCAGACCCTGAAGCCGTCGTGCCCTGCCTCCTTGCCTGGCGTCGTAGACGAGGCGTGTGCCGATTCGCGTATAGGTGGGCACGCTGCCTCTGCGTGTCGCTCGCCTTGCTTGCGGCCAGTCTGCAATCTCACCCGCGTGCAGCCGCACAGACGAAGGAAGTGCGAAGGATCCTGATTCTGTACGAAGCAGGCATTCAGTGGCCCGCCGTCGCCCTCATCAACGATGCGCTCGGAGAATCGCTTCAGGGCACCAAGTATCACATCGAGATTTATCGCGAATACATGGAAACCCAATTGTTTCCGGACGAGGCCGATCAGAAGCAGCTTCGTGATTTTTACCTACGCAAATACCAGTATCACCGGCCAGACGTGATTATCACGGTGGGCAGCTCGCCCCTGGGATTCGTAGCGAAAGAGCGTGGCAAGCATTTTGCCGGTATCCCCGTAGTCTTCTGTCTCGCCAATGGTCTCGAGGATGATTTAAAGCACGAGCCAGGATATACAGGAGTGACGATGGGCATCGACGCTGCGACCACGCTAAAGGCGGCCTTGCACCTGGTGCCCGGTACCAAACATGTGTTTGTCATCGGCGGCAGTGTCGCTGCATTCGATCGTCAAGAGGGTCAGAAAGTGAAGCAGCAGCTGGAGGATTACAACCAGCGTCTCGACATCACCTACGTCACAGACTTCGTATTTCCGGAGCTCCTGAAACGGCTCAGCCGGTTGCCCCCGGCTTCCATCGTACTTTTTACCTCGTTCGGCCGCGATGCACACGGCGTGAACTACACTTCGAGGGAGTCTGGTCCATTGGTCAGCTCTGCCGCGAACGCCCCTGTATTCAGTCTCTTCGATGTGTTCTTCGGACAGGGGGAGGTTGGAGGCAGTCTTACAAGGATCAGGGCACAAGGGACGATTGCGGGCAGTGCAGCGGTGAAGATTCTCGATGGAGTGAGCCCCGACGACATTCCTGTTGCAAGAGTGCCCCACGAATTTGTCTTCGATTGGCGCGCACTGAAGCGCTGGGGGCTCAAAGAGAGCAATCTTCCTCCCGGCAGCACCGTACTTTACCGTCAGCCCACCGCCTGGGACGCCTACAAGTGGTACATCATTAGCGGCATCTCCCTGATCTTATTGGAAGCGTTGCTGATTGGCGGACTGGCGTGGCAGCGAGCAAGACGAAGAAAGGCAGAAGCTGACCTGGCGATCACAAACGAGCGGCTGCGCCTGTCGGTGGAGGCCGGGAGGTCCGTAGGATGGGAATGGGACATCAAGAGCGACCGAGATCACTGGTTCGGTGACTTGGAAACGGTGTTTGGAATCCCGGTGGACGGCTACGTCGGGCCCGGGGACGAGTTTCGCCGCAAGGTGCACCCGGAAGACAGAGAACACATGTTGAAGGTGGTCGCTGATGCCAGGGAAAACCGGAAGCCGTTCATCGCCGAATTGCGCTTTGTTCGGAGTGACAGAGCCGTTCGGTGGATCTCTGCCAGAGGAAAATTCTATTACGACCGCCATGGCGGCGCCGAGCGGATGCTGGGTATGGCGGTAGACATCACCGACCGCAAGCAGGTGGAGGAGGACCTTGCCAGCCTGAGCGGACGCTTGATTAGTGCCCAGGAAGAAGAGCGTAAGAGGATTGCCCGCGAGATCCATGATGAGTACAGTCAGCATCTGGCGTTGCTCGCGATGGACGTGGAAAATCTAGACGAGGAAATCGAAAACCCTTCCGTGAATGAGAAGTTACATCAAATTTGGAATGGGATCGGCGAGATCGGCGCAGACCTGCATTCTTTGTCACACAGCCTGCATTCTTCCACTTTGGACTCTCTAGGTCTGGTTGCAGGGGCGAAGGCTTTTTGTACAGAGTTCGCGGAGCAACAGGGAATACGGGTCGACTTTGCCGATGAGAATATCCCGCGTAACGTTCCGCCGGATACGGCTCTGTGTCTTTTTCGCATCATCCAGGAGGGACTGCGGAATATCAAACGGCACAGCGGCGCCGATAGGGCAGAAGTTCGTCTGGAAGGTTCAGGAGAGAAACTGCATGTGTCAGTTGCGGATCGAGGACGAGGGTTCGATGTGAACAATCGCTCACCGCGGAGCGGCATCGGGATTCACAGCATGGAGGAACGTTTGCGATTGCTGGGAGGACAACTCTTAATTACGTCGCAAGCCATGGGCGGGACCAAAATTGATGCGTGGATCCCGTTAAGAGCCCCTGGCAAACGCGCGGTTTAGTGAAGGAACGCCTTTCGGCCGTTTTGTTCCACCAGACATCCCATCATAGAAGCCATTCACTCAAAAATGATCGCGCCGCGCTCTAAACCAAATCTCAACTGTGTGGAAGCAGCTCGACAAATCCGCAAGGTTGCACCCGCTTCAAGGAATTCTGTTATTGAGATCGTGTCCCGCCTTAGTCCATCTTAGGGGTTTACCTAGTGGAAAGGCACCGAGCATTGCCTTGAAATAATTGTGTGAGCCAGGTTGGGGACTGATTCCTGTGTCGATTACGAATTATGCCGTCGGTTTGATGTTTACAGCTAGTGCCTGTCTCACTGCCATTGCTCAATTTGGCCACTGGACTTTCGGCTACGGGTCACCCAACGAGGCGCTGCTCCGTTTTAGGCGCTGAATCCGTCCCTCACTGGGGTTTTACGTGGTACTCCCACCCGGGAAGGGTACAGGGGTTATAGTAACTTCGCCTCCTTGCTCTGAAACAACGAACCCTGATCGTCTCAGTGCTATATCTGGTTGCTGTAGCTCTTCTTCGAGCTCACTGAGTTCGCTTGTTCTGGGGAGGCTCCCGCAGCTTAGGAGAAATAGGAATCCCCAGAAGAAAGAAGAAAGAATTGTCATGATGCACATGGATCCTGCAGCGCTGATTGATTCTCGACCGAACAACGGCCCCCTCGCGCTCTGGCGCAACAAGGTCGTGCTAGGTGTGCATCACGATGGAGCGGGCGCGATGCCCGCGGAGTGGAAAATCGTGACCGACCGACTTGTGCATGAGATTCTTTTTGGTGTGATTGAACTCCACAACGATGACCACGGCCTCAGCTTGGCTTAGGTAAAATTTGATCCAGGCCACCGCGGCCCAAGCTTGATGTACGTTTTTTGCTCTGAGAGCTTGAGCCGATTCAGTTCCTGGTTGGACAACGGTCATAGGGACTACGGAAAGGCGGAGAGGCGCCTTGTTTCCCGGCAGAAGATCGTGCACGCGGTCAGCGACACAGCGACAAGCTGGGTATCGAGCCGGACTCGGCAAATTACCGAAACCACATTTTCAGGCACACGATAAAAGAGTGCCGGAATCGACACGCATTGGGGTGTGAAGCGACCTCTCAATGACGTGCGGCGTCAGGTCGAGAGCAGCCTATACCGCGCAATACCCCCGGTTACAAGTACGAATTCGTAAGTTGACGGTACCTCGCTTCCCATGGAGCATGAACGAGCAGTACACCCGATGCGTTGGATCTTCATTGCTCATGAACAACGATCCAAGTCTGCATTAACGTCACTCTCAGAAGTAGCTAAGTTCGGCTGGGCCAACAACGGCAGTCGATAAACGTCCCCTGGAGGAGCCTTCTGAAGATTGAATCGAGTCGACTTTTAATCGTGGATGACTCGCGAGCGTGGCGGCAAACTGTTCGCTTATTTCTGCAAACACACTTGGATCTGGTGATTATTGGCGAATGCTCGGACGGCTTAGAGGCGGTCCAGAAGAGTGAAGAATTGCAACCCGACCTGGTTTTGCTGGACATCGGGCTTCCAAATCTCAACGGTGTGGAAGCCGCTCGACAAATCCGCAAGGTTGCACCCGCTTCAAGAATTCTGCTTTTGACCTCGTACCGCTGGCCAGAGATTGTGCACGAATCGATGAGCGTTGGCGCGCTGGGTTTTGTTTTGAAATTGAATGCCTCACGTGAGCTTTTGCCCGCCATCAGAACTGTCTTGCGCGACCAGCAGTTCATCGGCACGGGATTTTCACCTTTCGATCCCAACAAGCCCCCTGGTAGCTAGGATCCTACTATAGAATCCGCGAGCAAGAGTGACCCTACGAGTGGACCTTTTCGTGGTTCGGGGTGGACCCCGGATCCATCTCTGGTCTTGAAGTCGTAATGTTAAAATAGGGTGATCAGAGCTTGATCTCGGAGCTGAGCGCCTAGCGGCTCACCATCGTGCGCCCGTTGCTCGCGGGAGATTGGCGATTGAGACGATCACGCATTCCGCCATACACAAAGCAACTAGCATTTCCCTTAGAGATCGTGGGACAAACCAAGCTCGCAAGAATGTCCTGGAGTTGAGATATCTTTCGTGATCCGATGATCGGAATTACCGGCACAGCTTACAAATTACTTCGAGGACCATGGTGCATCTTCCGGTGCGGCAGACAAGAACCAGGTTTGCCTCTGGAGCCAAATTTTCAGGCGTAGCAATGAGGCACGGCTCTACATCGCCAACAATCCCCTGGACTACCAAGCCAATCTCATAGATTTTCAATTTTCAACTACATTTGTACAAAGGAAGGCGATTTCTTGTCCAAACGCTCTTCCGTGGGTTTGCTTTGCAACCAGGGTCCGGGTGCCAGCATTAACGGCTGCCATTGACAAAATTGGGACTAGATCGCGGAGCAACCTCTTGGCATTGATTCGCATACTCTTAGCCGATGATTTCGAAGCTTGGCGACGCCGAGTCCGTCTGCTGCTCCAGCAGAGGCCAGAATTACAAGTCGTCTGCGAAGCGTCGGATGGATCAGAAGCTATTCAGATGGCCGACGATTTGAAACCGGATTTGATTGTGCTGGACATCGGTCTTCCAAAGGTTAATGGAATCGAAGCCGCCCGGCGGATACGACAACTCTCTCCCAACTCCAAAATACTCTTCCTGAGTCAGAACAAAAGGCTCGAAGTCGTGCAGGCAGCTTTGGGCACGGGCGCGTTAGGCTACGTTTATAAAATGAAAGCCCAAAAGGAACTCCTGCCTGCTGTCGACGCGGTTCTGCTGGGTAAGCAATTTGTCAGTAGCGGCTTAACCGGTGGGAACTGAAGCCTAAGTCATCCTGCATCGGCCTCGCCTTTCGCAAGTAGGCGCAATTCAGCTTCCGGCACGGCGAATTCCGCGATGCCGCACTCCAAGCAGACAGCAAGATCAGGGAATACCCACACGACGGGCATGTCAATGTCTTTCAGTCCGGGCCCGGGACAATGGATGGCGATTTCCGCCGCGAACGTGCGCCGGTTGACTGCTCCGCAGGACTTGCACCCCATGCCTGACTCCCGACGAGTCCTCTGGTCAGTCACAGTAGAGATCCTTCTACTTCAACAATCCTCATAATTCACAAAGGTTACACAGAGAGAAGGGGTCTGGTCGTTGCTGACGAGCAACGACCAGAGTTCAGCACTCTGCATCAAAAATTTTCACCGGAGGCGTTGGTGTTTCCCTCATTTGGACGCGGGGAACGTAAGGTGAAGGAGTGCCACGGTGGGGAAAGACTTTCTGCGTTGGCGGATCCGGGAAGAGGCGAACCTTTGGCGGCGCCCCATCGAGGTCTCGCAACAACTAAACCAAACCGGACCAAGCTTGAAAGCGGCTGGCGTGTAAGTTATTGATTTAGTGGCTCTTCAGGTAGGACTCGAACCTACAACGCTTCGGTTAACAGCCTAAGGCTCCATTCTCACGTAAGGTTCAACCCTCAATTTGGCACGGGCTGTTGCCAATTTGGACTGGCAGATCGGCACTCTCGTACACTGAAGCGCTATCCAGCATCGCAGCGGCCTGGTAACAGCAGCAACGATGCCGGTCCCTGGCCAGCACCTGTTCGCGTTGGCTTGGCTTCAACAGAACGCTACATGCTCTTCACGCCGGGGAACGTTTCAAGAAAAAAGTGGATAAACTCAGCCCTCAGCATCCATAGCCGCTCCAACCCACAACGGTGGTGATCGGCCGGAGGATTGTGGTTTTTCACTTCACCAACGTCGTCATCAGCACAACCGTTGAATGCGCGCACCGCGTCTTTATCCTCGGTCTCATGCAGAAATCGTTGCCGGGATCCGGAGGGCCCCCGTAAACGACCACTGCAGAAGCGCGGGAACAACAGCAGGAGCTCCGAGCTTTGAATTCCACCCCGCTGGAACCTCGTGGTGGGTCTACGTCGCTCAAGCGGGAGCATGCTTGCTAAAATGGCTTTCTTGGGGATAGCCGACTCTCTAACTGTGGCTTATCGTTGGCGAGAAGCGGTTCTAGAGCGGATGCTTTGGAGCGTGCGCTTCGCAAACCAAGGCGCGAAGGCGGAGCTGCGGCAGACACCCAAGCCAACGCGTAGCAACATTGGGGCAGCCTGGGTGGTCGCAAAGGTATTCCGAGAGAAGTTCTTCGCGCCCATCCAGAGATATGATGCCGGTCTTAATCGTCACCTGAGGAATGGAGAGCCCCCTGGCCAGATGTCTCTATTATTTAGGGTCAGCCGGCTCTGGTGCAAATAAACCCTGGTCAGAAGGAAGCACCGCCTTGCTTGAGCCCGAGAAGCTTGCACCGGCTCGAACTAAGTTCGATTGCGGTACTTATTTGACGTGATCACATGTGATGTAGGTCACAGATAGATCTGAAGAGACTATGCGATCTTTCTAGCTATTGTTATCAGCGATTTGAACGCTGTAGCTGCAAGCTAGCACTTTTGCTAGATTCGCACTATATCAACAAATTGTTAGTCTCTCCAGGATAGGGTAGCGAGTGATCCGATCACGCAGAGTTGGAATGTACACGATCATCACTACCGGCACCTGAGGCGGCCGTCGGAAGGCAAGCATCGTATGGAACGTGCACGACTATGGCGAACCGGCTTGCGCCGGCGATACCAAGGCCGCCTCTGTATCTCGGCGTGGACGCTGCAATTCTCACTCCTTTTTCTGTTCGTCGCGCGTTGCCCACCCGCGCTGGCTGCCGATTCGGTTCAGCCCAAGAACGTTCTCATTCTCTACAGCTTCTCACCGAGTCAGACTCTCAATTCCTTGGAGGCTATTGAAACCGCCATCAGGTCCAGGATGTCGACGCCCGTGAACTTTCACGTCGAATACCTGGAATCGCAACGGTTCGGAACAACCCCCAACTTTGAGCAGGGCCTAAGCGAAACCCTGCGGGAGGCCTATGCTCAACCAAAACTCGACCTGGTCATTGCGGTTGCTTATCCGGCGCTTCGATTTGCAGCCGAGTTTCGCGACCGGATGTTTCCCGGCATCACCATCGTCTTCATGCAGGTTGCACCGGCCAGGCTTAAAGGGCAAAAGCTCTGGCCAGGTGTAACCGGCATTACCTTTCCTTCTGATGTACGAGGTACGGTGGATCTTGCCCTTAGACTCAACCCGGAGGCGGGGAACGCCGCTGTGGTCGCCGGAGACTCAGCATTCGAGCGTTACTGGCTGGAAGCGACTGTCGAGGAACTTCGGCGTCACGCCGATCGGCTGAACGTAATCGAACTCGCTGGATTGAGTACAGAACAGTTGCTGCAGAGAATATCCGCGCTTCCCGCGCATACCATCGTTTTCTTTGGGGTTATTCCCAAGGACTCGGCACATCTTGCCATCGGCACATATGACGTTCTCGGAGCTATCGCCCAGCGGTTCCCCACGTATTGCGTCCATGATTACTGTCTTGATCATGGGGCGATTGGGGGATCATACCCAGACCCCAATGAGCAGGCGCTGCGAGGCGGCGAACTCGCAGCCCGCGTTCTTTCGGGTGAGAAAGCCGATGACCTTTCCGTGATCCATGGGGTGAAGGTTGGGCCCAAAGTCGATTGGCGGCAGCTTCGCCGCTGGAAGATCCCACAATCGGCGCTGCCGGCCGGCTCTCTTACTCTCTATCGCCAACCGACCGTGTGGGAACGCTACCAGGGGTACATCGTTGCCGGGGTTGTTCTTATTATCATCCAGGCATTGCTGATCGCCGGCCTGATCTGGCAACGCGCTCGACGGATGTCCGCGAACTACACTCTCGAGAAGCTGGGCGGACGCCTGATTCATGCCCAGGAGGAGGAGCGAGCCCGTATCGCCAGGGAGCTCCACGACGACTTCAGCCAGCGCTTGGCCGTCCAATGTATCGAACTGGTGCAGCTAGAAAAGAACCTTCCCGAGTCGGAAGTCGGGTCACGCGCGGAGGCACTGAAAATACTGAAGGGAACGAAGGAGATATCTGCGGACATGCGCGCCCTCTCTCATGAACTTCATTCCAGCAGGCTGGAGCTTGTGGGCCTGGAGCCCGCGCTCAGTGGCCTTTGTGAAGAGATTACCAAGCAGTGCAACATTGAAGTCCGCTTCACGGAGCCGGAAGGCCCCCTCAATCTCCCTAAGAGTGTGGCGTTGTGCTTATTCCGAATCGCCCAGGAAGCGCTGGCCAACGTGGTTAAGCATAGTCACGCCAGCAGCGCGCAGGTTGAACTCAGTACCGACAGCAACAGTGTCCGTCTTCGCATCTCGGATACTGGCAGTGGATTCAACCGCGACCCGAAAAAGCATGGTGAAGGGATTGGTTTGATAAGCATGCGCGAACGTCTTCGGCTGCTTGGCGGAAGGTTGTCGGTATCTTCAAGCTCCAGGCAAGGGGCAGAAATTGTCGCCGAGATACCGCTGTGGATCTCCGGCTGCGAAGACGAGGCAAAGGTAGCACACACAGAATGGGAGATGGAATCATGAGCCGCACACGGGTGCTTTTGGCCGACGACCATCACATGCTGACGGACGCGCTGAAGAACGTTTTGGAACCACGTTTCGAAGTCGTGGGCATGGTGGGCGATGGGCGAGAACTACTTGAAACTGCAGCCAAATTGATCCCTGATGTTGTCGTGCTGGACATCGCCATGCCTCGGCTGAATGGACTTGACGCTGGCCGGCAACTCAAAATCAAGATGCCGAGAGTAAAGCTTATCTTCATGACAATGCAGGATGACCCCTACCTTGTGGGCGAAGCTTTTAGGGCCGGAGGTTCCGCCTTTCTACTGAAGGAAGCTGCCGCATCGGAGTTGATCGACGCACTTGAGCAGGTACTGAAGGGCGGCTCGTATGTAACGCCCAGCGCAAAAGATGGTTTGGCCAAAATCTCCCTGCGTGACCCCAGAAAGCGGCTCGACGTTCCGCAACCTTCTCCTCGGCAACGGGAAGTGATTCAACTATTGGCGGAAGGAAACTCCATGAAGAAGGTCGCCGATGCGTTGAAGATCACTACACGAACCGTGGCTGGACACAAATACGCCGTTATGGACCTGCTGCAACTGAAAACCAACGCCGAGTTGGTCCAGTACGCCATCAAGCACGGCATCATCGCTCTCTAGTCAGCTTCAGTCGATTCTCCTCCCGTACCGTCAAAACAACCTATAGACGTGCTCCTTGATGGAGCGCAGTGTTAATGCAAAGGTGTGCCCGCAGGCGGATGACGTGGGTCCAAGTGAGAAACAGTACAGAAGGCCAACTATGCTCCCAAATTCAGTTCGAACGCCAGGATCTGACGAACAGCTCAGAAATAGGATCCCAGCGACCCGTAGGCGCATACTCGTGGCCGATGATCACAGCCGCATCCGGAGCGCAGTCAACGAATTATTGAAGGATATCTTCGATGTCGTTGGGTTGTATCCCGACGGGCAAGCTGCTTTGGACGCGACGCTGAAACTCCATCCTGATCTTGCCGTCCTCGACGTCTCGATGCCTGGCAAGAGCGGAATAGAAGTAGCGAGTGAGTTAAAAAAGCGTGGCAATCATACCCGAATTGTCTTTCTCACCGTTCACGAGGACCCCCGTGTTCTGGCTGGCTGTCTTTCTGCTGGCGGTCTGGGTTACGTGGTAAAAGAACAGATGGACACCGACTTAATTCCTGCAGTGAATGAAGCGCTTGCCGGGCGCGTATTCGTCTCCCGATGGTCGTGAGCAAGAAACTTATTTCGCTCGACCACCACGCGGATAGAGCAGTGTGAACTGCAAGCTGATTTGCCATTTCGGATAAGGCTCGCGATCCGGCCGGATTACGTTCGAATACAATGCGATGTTCCAGTCCACGTCCTGTTTAGCAATTTTCCGCGTCCTTCCTATGCCGCCCCCGAAAGGGACGACCCAGCGATCTCCGCTCGATTGCGTCCAGTCACTGTCGATCGTGGGCGCCGTGAGAAGATACCACCCACCAGGCAAGTTATACGAGAGGGAGGTCTCGAGTTCTAACTCGTTCACCGATGCTCGGGCCGAATTACCGGCAACCGACCAGATGTTTTGCACAACGGCATACCCGGATCCCCAACTGGGCTGTGCCACAACGGCAAACGAGGGGCCCAGGCCCCATTTACCAGCGCCAGTGCTGGTGTCGGTTGCGGTGGGTATCAGCAACGACGGCCCTACACCCCAAACTACCCTTCGGGTATGAGCGGGGGTAAGAAAGACTGTCGCAACTGTGTCACCCAGGCCGGTGTAGCCCCCGCTGGCCTGTGCTACCTCGGGCTCGTAAGCCGGAAACGTCGCCACGATGCGGGGTACCAGCAGCCAGTCTCCGGCGATTTCAAACGGAATGATCGGCAGTATCTGGAGAGAATTTGAGGTACGTCCGTAGGGCCCAGCGTCGAAATTGATGCTTTCCGTGAAAGGGATCTTGATTGCGTCACCCATGGGGTTCCTGGCCAGTTTTTCGAGGTCTTCCGCAGTTTGCTGCGCATGCGCGGCGGCGCCCGCCAAGGCCAGAGTACCCAATAGCCCCTGGAGGGTTGTGACTCTCCATACCGCTCCCAGAGCCTTGCGAGCTCTCTTCATCTCTTCTTTACTTTCCGCGAATGAGGGTTGAATGAACGCATTGATCGAGGGGCAAGTTAGCGCCGATTTCACTAAGTTACCCATCGAACGTCGTCGAGATATTGATGTTCACTTCGATCGTTCGTCTGGCTGTAAGCTACCTGCGACCTGTATTTCCCTAAAGTTAGTTACGCCAATTCCTTTCATGAGCACTATTTGTGGCCGCCGGACCGCGGCCCGTCGATCACAGTAGACGCCTGCACCCTTCCCATGAGAACCGTCAGTTTTGACGGTTACGGCAAGCGCCAGGGCGCGCATAGGCTAACTAATGAGCACTTGTATGTTTGCTTAAGCTGAGCGCACGGCTGATGGCCGGCCCAACGATAGAACGCTAGACAGAGGAGAAAAAAGTCATGAACCGTCGCAAATTTGAAGCACTAGGTATTTCGTTGGTCTTTCTTCTGGGCACAGCGTGCAAGAAGACGGAACCCGCTGCACCTGCACCGGCAGCGACACCCGTCGCGGCCCCAGCACCGGCCGTACCTGTGACGCCGCCGCCTCCGTTTTCTGCAGCGCAGAAACTCGGTATGTTTGCCTACCCCCAGAACAATCAGAGCCACGACCAGCAACTCAGCGACGAGTATGCCTGCTATACCACCGTTGAGCAGCAGACGGGAATAGACCCCGATGCTGCGGCGCCTGCGGGTGCATCCAGCGCACAAGTACAGGCTGCCCAACAGCAGGCCGCAGCCAACGCGCCGCAAGCCCAGGGAGGGCGAGTGCGGGGCGCGGCCAAAGGTGCTGCCGGAGGAGCAATGGTCGGCGCTATCTCGGGAAATGCCGGCCGGGGTGCGGCCATCGGAGCGACTGTCGGTACAGTGCGCGGCGGAAGAAGGCAGCGGGCGGCGAACGAGCAGTCCCAGCAGCAGGCCGCGCAGTCTGCGGGTGCGCAAGTGCAGCAGCAATCCCGCCAGGCGCAGGCAGCCTACAACAAGCAGATGGATACCTTCAAACGGGGATTCTCGGCCTGCATGGATGCGCGCGGATACTCGGTCAAATAAGGGCACCGCGGCGGTGGTTGCAATCAATGAAAAACGGAAGGGACACAACCAATGAAAACCATGGCCAAAGCTAGCCTCCTCGCCTCCGCGCTGGTTTGTGCGCTGGCTCTGCCGGTGCACGCCGCCGATCCCAAAATCGAAAAGAAACAGACCGAAATCCGCACCATGTCTCAGGACACCCTCAAGCGACTCTACAAAGTTGATCCAAAAGCTCAGGCGGCCGTCGAAGGCGCAGCGGGGTATGCAGTCTTCAGCAACATGGGGGTAAAAATTCTCCTCGCCGGCTCCGGTACGGGGAAAGGCATCGCGGTCGACAACAAGAGCAAGAAAGAGACCTACATGAAGATGATCGAACTCCAGGCCGGGCTTGGAATGGGGGTAAAGAAATTCCGCGTCATCTTCGTCTTTGACAACGAGAAGGTACTCGATAGTTTCGTTAATTCCGGCTGGGAATTCGGCGGACAAGCTACGGCTGCCGCGAAAGCCGGAGACAAGGGTGGATCGATGGCAGGAGCGTCGTCGGTGTCGGACGGCGTCTGGATGTACCAGCTCACCGACACCGGCCTGGCCGCCGAAATCACCGCCAAGAGCACGAAGTACTACAAAGACGATGATCTGAACGTCGTCTCTCCTCCACCCTCTTCTTAATATCCAGATCAGCGTTAGAACTTCGAACGAAGTATCGTACGTTGCAGCGCAATACAAACCAGCGAAGCTCTGCCAGGCGGTGAAAGACTTTTGGCCAGTCGAGTGAGCCCGTGCCGTCTCCGTAGGGCGGCTTCACAAAGAGATATCCTTTTCGACGCGGACGATCTCGCAGGTAATGTGATCGCCGTTGTTCATGATGAGCACGTCTATTTTCGGACGTGCCCAGGATGTCGCCGAAGTCAAGAGGGCCGAGAACAGAAAAGAGGATTGCAACGCCTAACGCAGGTGACGACTGCTCATAGAGTTTGCTCCCAGGGCGCCTCAATGAAAGAAGACTGAGGCGCGCCGGTACCCTCGTTCGCAGCCGTTCACCTAATGTGTAGCTGTTTCCAGAACGTCTTTCTAGTGGCTAACAGCGACAGCAGCCTGGCCCTGGCTGGGCTCGGCGACCTCTGCCGTGGGGCAAGGATCTTCACAAAACGGGAATATGGTCTTCCAGTCATCCTTCATGCTCACGACTGTCCAACCGCGCTTCGGTGCTTCGTCGAGCCCGCGGTCAAGTTTGCCCACGTCCGATACGCGGTCGTATGCGTACTCGCGCGTGGCATCGTCGTGGTGAACCAGAAGTCCAAAACGCGGCCCGGTGCCGCTAGTGACCCATTCGAGCATCTGAAAATCACCATCTGAATTGCCGAATGCGGCAATGGGACGGCGCCCGATAAACTTATTAATCCCCACAGGTTTGCCCGCATTATCGTCAATGAAATCCATCTTGTCTTCCCTCACGAGCTCCGGCCTTCCGTCTCGTACTTCGTACTTTGTAATGATGCTGCTGCCAACGACCTGATCCGGGGGGATGCCATATACCTGCTCGCTGAATGTCCGCATAAACTCGATGCCGACACCCGAAACAATAAAGGTCTTGAAATCACTCGCTCGTAAAAAAGACAGCAACTCCAGCATCGGTTGATAGATAAGATCGGTATACGGTCTGTGGAACCTCGGCTGCCGGGCCGTGGCCAACCAATCTTTCACGATACGTTCGAACTCTTCCGTCGTCATGCCTGCGTGGGTTTCCATTACCAACTCCACCAGACCAGACATGCCGGCCGCATCCAGGGACTTCGTGTCGTTTTCAAGCACGGCATTGAATGGCTGTTTGTTCTTCCACTCAGGGTGTTGAGGGGCCAGCGCACGCACACGATCGAAGACGAAGAGTTCCTGGAAGTAGAACGGCTTTTCGGACCAGAGCGTACCGGCGTTGTCGAAAACGGCGATTCGTTCCCACGCTGGTACGAAATCCGGACTGCCTTCAGTGGTCACCCGGCGGACAAAATCAACGATTGATTGTTTCGCCTTGCCGTCGTTCCACGAAGCCAGCGTTCCGCTCGCCTGATACTGCCAGAGTTTCTTCGCGGCGGTGCCGAAGTTTCCCAGTTGGCAGACAGCCACTCTGTCGGCTTTGAAAGTAAAGTCGTCGAAAGGCTCCGCTCTCAGTTGTTTCGCAAAATCTTCTTTTGCAACCCCCAGGGTTACGTGGGGCAGATAACTCTGCCCGCTGGACCTGGGAACAAATTTCTCGACCCACCCAATGGTCTCGGCGTTGATCCCGGTGCCGACAAAAGCTGCTGCGGTTCCGCCGCTCACCGAAAACGGCGCCACGGCCTCAACCACCTTCTGGTGCAGGCTCATTAATGCGGGAGTGCGCTCGACGACGAAGACTGTCACCGCCACTCCTCCCCACATTACGTACTCGTAACCCTTCGCCTTTAGCTGCAATTCCGTTGGCCGTTCGGCGGCGAAGACCTTGGTGAGCGCAGCCGTTACCGCGTCCAGATCCTTGGCTCGCACAAACCGCTGCAACAGCGTGATATGCGGCGCGTGTGTAGAGTCCAACTCATATCCGGTGGGCACACTTTCTCGCAAGCGAGCGTTGACGGCGTCGGCCTTGGCTATCATTGCCCGGTCCGGTTCGAGGAGGACGTCGATGGCGATGAGCTTTTCTTGTGGGGTTTGCATGTCTGCCTTCTGCGTGTTCGGTGTTTGACTCGTGGTTTCCTGGGTATACGCCCGCTGCTGGGCTAATCCTGAAATCAATCCAATGAGACTTAGAAACATGAAAGCGGTTTTCTTCACAATCCACTTCCTTCGCTTGGGATGAAGCACTTCATACCCTATCGACCGACTTTGATTGCCCGGGCCTCATTGGCGCGCTCATCCACCGGGATCACTGGCAGCTGCCCCGGATCTTTGACTGGCAGGCTGCGAAGGTGATCCATGATCGCTTGCCATTCTTTGATCTCGCGGACGGCACCATTCTCCGTCACGGTCGCGACGCTCTCCTTGTCCACCGTGCCCGAAGGCAACATCATTTGGGCCGTGTGACCGCCCGGGAGATCAAGCGCATCGACCTTCGACTTGAGCGGCTGACCTGCCTGGCTTTTGGGCAAAAGCGTCAACTTACCCTTGCTGAGTTTTGGTATGGCCATCACAATCGGCGCGAGCATCACGGGACAAGTGAGGCTGTAAAGCCGCGCGTCTTTCCCACTGATGTCGATTTCCACGTAGCCGCGGTCGAAGTCTCCAATCTCGATGGCGGTCACCGCGTCGAACTGGGGCCGCGATGGATCGTAACGGAATCTCATGCCGGATACGCGCGGGAACCACTCGCCGGGATGGGTTGGGTTGTCCACGAGCCAGTACTCGAGCAAATGCTTGAGCTCCTGGCCGGTGAACCAGGCAGTTACGAGCGCGCTGCCGGCCGTCCTATCGACGACACCGGCTCCGAGAGGCGTCATGGCGAACACGTCGTAAACGATCTGCACGCCCGACTTACCCCGAGTCAGGGGCGCGCGGATCAGCCCATTGACGGTGAAGCCGATATCCGCTTTCGTCGCGTGCCTGAAGGCGTCGCTGCAGAGGTTGGCCAGGATGGTGCCGGCCGCGATATTGGTGAACGTGTTGGGCAAGTCCCGCGGAACAACTGCCAGGGGCTGATCGACGCTGTAACCGCGCGAGGCGAACGCCGCGCTGGTAACGGACTTCTTGAACGTCTCGATCTCGTCGGCCATGGCCCGATCGCCGGGTATGGTGTCGTCGATCGGGTGGAGCTTGTAGAACTCGACCGTGAGCTTGTCCCCATCCAGCGTGATGACCAATTCGCCGAGGTTCTGGCCATACTTCCCGGTCTGGACGACGGGTGTGCGGCCGTTGACGATGATCGCCTGGTGCAGTTCGGTGTGGCTATGGGCGCCGATGACCACGTCGATGCCGGGCACGGCCTGGGGCAGGCGCACGTCCTCACCGTCGATATAGCGCCCGTCTTCGCCTCGTATCATGCCACCATGACTGAGCGCGATGATCACGTCCACTTTTTCCTTCTCGCGGAGGATCTTCACCATCTCCCGAGCGGTCTCTATGGAGTCGGCGAACCTGGTCGCGCCGGCGCCCATAGTGACAGTGATGGCCTCCTTGCCGATCACTCCGAAAATGCCGAAGCGAATGCCGCCTCGCTCGATCACAAGGTGTCGGCGGATCACGCCCTCCTTGGCCAGGCGCTTGAAGCCGTCCAACGTGGCATCACTCCCTGAATAGTCAGTATTCGACACCACCACCGCTGGAACCCGGCCAGCTTTGGCGGCCACAGCGATGGCCTGAGCCGTGCCGTCGGGCCCAAGGTCGAACTCATGGTTGCCGAAGGTGGTGGCGTCGTAACCCATGCGGGAGAGGAGTTGCAGTTCGCCGCCAGTCTCGCGGATGGCCGCGCCAAACGCGGTTCCCATGCTGTAATCACCTCCGTCGAGGGTCAACACGGGGCCTTGAGCCTGTCGCTCCGTCCTTCGTTTTTCGATCAACCTAGCGAGGCGCGCGAACCCTCCTCGGGTCTGGTCGTCGTTGAGCGTGAACGGAGTGTAGTCCGAGGACGGCCCCATCCCGATGAGGTTCGAGTGGAGGTCGTTGGTGTGCAGAATGGTAAAAGTCTTGCTCATGCAGCTTTCTCGATCGACTAGGTTCCCCGGCCGGATTTCGCCGGCCGGAAACCTTTCTATCTAACGTTTTTCGAACGAAGGTTGCTTGCCTCCGCTCGATAGCGTGACCTACCGGCAGGTTTACTTCACCCCGGCTCCTGAGCCAGCTTCCAATGCCTCCTGGTTCCGCCGGAGTTTCTCCATCACATTGCCGACGCTCCAGCTTTCCGGCGATTGCCGTGGCGGGAATTCGACCATGGTCTGAATGTACTGCCCGACAAGTGCACCGGCCGGCGCGAGTGCAAAGACGCGGTCTGCGCGCCACTTCCAGTAGAAGATCTGACCGGAGGTAGGCGCTTCCTCGAAGGGGTCGGTGCGCAGGTTGACGAGCTTCGGGAAGCGCAACGGGGTGAAGGGATCTTGCCAGGCGTCAGCTCCCTCAGAGCGCTGCTCCATGAAATGGACCTTCCAGTTGCCGTAACGGAGCGCCATCAGGTCACCCTCATCACTCCAGTAGAGGAAACCAGGACGCGGATTCTCCTTCACCTCACCCTTTAGATAGGGTAGAAGGTTGAAGCCGTCGAGGTAGACCTTGAAGGTCTTGTTACCGGCCTTGTAGCCCTGCTTGCATTTGGCAACAATGTCGGGTTCGCCGGCCGCGGCCACGAGCGTGGGCAGCATGTCCTGGTGGGAGAAGACCTCGTTGCTGACCGTGTCGGGCTTGAGCACGCCCGGCCACCGGATCGCGCACGGGACGCGCCAACCGCCATCCCAGTTCGTATCCTTCTCGCCGCGGAACGGCGTGGTGCCGCCATCGGGCCAGCTCAGCTCCTCGGCTCCATTGTCGGTTGAATACATCACGATGGTGTTGTCCGCGATGCCCAGCTCGTCGAGCTTGGCGAGGAGTTGTCCCACCTGACGGTCGTGCTCCACCATGCCGTCGGGATAAACGCCCAGCCCGGTCTTGCCCGCAACACCCTCCTTCAGATGAGTCCAGATATGCATCTTGGTTGAGTTCCACCAGCAGAAGAATGGCTTATCGGCTTTGTGCTGGCGCTCGATGAAGTCGAGCGCACCAGCGGTGATCTCCTCATCCATGGTTTCCATGCGCTTCTTGTTCAATGGGCCGGTGTCTTCGATCTTTTGCGTGCCATCCGGGTTTGCCCAGCAATGCAGCACCCCTCTGGGACCAAACTTCTTCTTGAACTCAGGATTCTTCGGATAATCCGGACATTCTGGTTCTTCCTCCGCATTCAAGTGATAGAGATTACCGAAGAATTCGTCGAAGCCGTGCACGGTGGGCAGGAACTCATCGCGGTCGCCGAGGTGATTCTTGCCGAACTGGCCGCAGACGTAGCCCTGCGGTTTGAGCAGTTCCGCGATGGTCGGGTCTTCCGGCTGCAGGCCGAGTTTCGATCCAGGAAGTCCGACCTTCGTTAGACCGGTACGAATCGGCGACTGACCGGTGATGAACGCTGCCCGGCCTGCGGTACAGCTCTGCTGGCCGTACCAGTCGGTGAACAGCACGCCTTCTTTGGCGATGCGGTCGATGTTTGGGGTGCGATATCCCATGATTCCATGGTTGTAGGCGCTGACGTTAAACCAGCCGATATCATCGCCCCATATGATCAGGATGTTTGGTTTTTCTGACTTAGCCATGTAACACGATCTCCATTCTGGTGATGGCCGCCTGGTGAGAGCACTTGCCCGACAAGCCGGGTCAAAGAGGGCCAGCCCATTTCTAAAAGGAAAGCTACTCTGTGAGATCAAGCTGGGTAACCGTCAAAAGTGACGGGGCACGCCATAGGGGACAGCAGCCGGCTGCTTAACCAGATGGTGTTCTTTTTCGCTAGAAAAGAACCTTAACCAGGCGAGTTAGTACTTCTTCCGCCGATAAGACCATCAGTGTCAGCGGCAAAAGCGGCGCGGCAGCTATGGCCGCCAGCCGGGCAACATCGTCCAGCCCAAAAGGAACCAGGCGCATCTGGCGCACGAACGAGTAACTGTTTCCCAGGTCGGCCAGCGACTGCAGATCCGCGGTGCCAAGCAGGTCACTCGTTTCCGGTGAGCCTCCTCCGAACCACTTTGCTTCAAAGCCGAACAGATATCGATTGGCTAATAAACCATATTCGGCTGAGCCCTGCCGTTTGGTGCGTGAAAGTTGTGCAGTAAACATCGCCAGGGGACCGAAAATGATTAAGACGAAGAGACCTATCCATGCGGCGGCCGCCAGCTTGAAAGACAGTAGGCTTTGTCCGTCATACAGGACCCGGTCGGCGATCATTCCCGCCACAAGTGCTCCCTGAGCAAAAAGAATGGGTCCAAAGGCATAGGAAACCGTACCCAGAAAACCGATTCCAGCGGCTCGATCCGGGTGGGCGGCTGTAAGGTGCAGATGGAGTCGCGAAACTCGCCATAGAAACCAAAACCAGATCATGTACCGCATATACCAGCGCAACAAGATGAACTGAAAGAGCGGTATGCTCACGAGAGCAAACCAGTAGCCGGCTAACGTGAGGTTCAAGTGCGTTGCATCGGGCGTGGCGTACCAGGTTGCTCCTCCGATCGCAACCTGGCTGCGCCAGATCCATTGCCCCACTGTGTAGACGAGAACCAGGAGCAACGATTCCACAGCGACCGAATTGCGCACCCGCAACGCCGTGTTGACCGTTTTGTAGTATGCAGGCAAGTCTTCGGTTACCACGATATCCCTTTCCACAAACCGTCGGACCAAGGGAGTAACGCGTGTTTGCACTTCAAGTTCGGCGATGATGAGCGCCGGCAACGCTACCAGGAATCGAGCGTGAGCCTCGATGTCACGCAGGAATGGAATCTTGATGCCGCCACGCAGGGCATGGCCGCCAAACACCGACAGGAAAAGGAGCGGCAGCCAGGCGAACAGAGTGATAACCAGGACTCGGCGCCACTGCAGTTCAAGTGCGTCTCCAGACAGATGCGTGCGACGGTATAGCTGAAACAGGGGTCCGCCCAGGACTAATGAGAAGTCGGGTGGCTGCGGAATCGGCGTTGTTGTGTTCATTTTTCGTCACAACCTTATGGTCGTTTTATGGTACTCACAAGAAGTTAAGTGTTTGTACAGGTCGTAACAACGGGCAGATTTGACGGTACAGCTAGATTTCTACAGCGCCACTCATCGTCCAAACAGTTAGGTCACACGAGCATTCCTTATAGTTCCTCGTCCCCACTTGTTAGCGGAGTGGCCCGTTAGTTCTGACGGTTGTGCCACCTTGCCGTTCCGCCTATGATTCTCCGGGTTACAGGCCAGGTTTCTAAGGGCCAATTTAAATGAATCCAAGAGCGGAAAAGTGACACCAGGGGACCTATCTTGCCCTACCCATACACGCTGATTGCAGCGTTGGTACTAGCCAGCGTCTACGTATTTGGCTATAAACTGCGTATCCGTTCCCATCACCGGCGGTGGGTTTCCATTGCTGCCGGCGTATCCGTGGCCACCATCTTCGTCGACTTTTTGCCCGAGATCTCGGAACGCCAGGCAACATTCCTAGGCGGCCGCAGGGTAACGCAGCACTCTTCCCCGGGCAGGCTATCTATCTTGCCACCATGCTGGGATTTGTTCGATCCCCACTAGCCGCCCCAATGCTGCAACAACTTAGCGGGTCGAGGGTCAGTTAAGGGGTCAAGTCAACTAGCCCTGAGAGCCATCCTCACGACTTTCCCGTTGTACTCCCGCATGGTGTCATCGAAGAAGACGCTCTGGCTGCTCGCCTTACGCTACCTGCCACCCCTCATCACCAAGTCTTCGATTGTGTTGGAGTCTGAAGGGTACGGGCCTCAGCCATATCAGGGAAATGTCGTTCTCCTGGTTGATCGGCACACCGCCAGTGCGGCGGAGATGGTCGTAGAATCGCCACAGCGAGGTGCGTCTCACTTCAGCGGTTGGCCGTTCTCAGTCAGTTGGGTCAACAACGTTTGACTTTTCTGCTGTACCGGCGTGGGCAACTTCGTATAAGAAAGTTCTTCGGCAGCGTCCTGGCCCGCGGAGAGAGCGTAGTTAATGAAATCCCTAAATGCCCGTTGCTCTCCAGCACTGCGATTGTCCCGAGGGATCAAAACGTATGTGAGGCCTGAAATGGGATAAGCCCCCTTAGCAGACGCAGGCGGATCCACGAGTGATGCCCGAAGGTCTTGTGCCAGTGCGTCATTGAAGGCGCTAATTGCGAGAGCGGCGCTGCTTGGACTAGGAACAACGAATTCCCCTGCCTTGTTCTGAATTGAGGCGACCGGAAGCCCCGCTTGTCTCGCATAGCTGAGTTCAAGGTATCCAATAGTTCCGGGCTGCTTCTGGACGTCTCGGAGCACGTTTTGGCTCCCAACCCCACCTATACCGGTTGGCCAATTCACGGCAAGACCATGACCGACCTTTGCGGACCAGCTTGGGCTGACACTGCTGAGATAGCTGGTAAAGATACTGGTGGTTCCGCTGCCATCCGCGCGATGGACGACCATGATCGCCGCGTGGGGTAATTTGATGCCTGGGTTTTCCCTGGCGATGGCGGGATCCTGCCAGCTAGCGATGCCTCCCGAGTAGATGTCAGCCAAGGTTCTACCGCTGAATCGTAACGGAGCATTCACGCCGGACAGGTTGTAAATGACGCAGACCGGACCCGCAGTGACGGGCACCTGAACGAGCGCAGGCAGGTCTCTCAACTGAGAATCGCCCAGCGGCGCATCACTGACCGCGAAGGTCAGCAAGCCCTGTTTCAGTTCACTGAGTCCGGCTCCGCTACCGATGGAGCGATAGTTGACCCGCACGTTGTGAGATTTCTCATAATCGGCGCTCCAACGGGATATCAGTGGGGCAATGAAGGTGCTCCCAGCCGCACCGAACGTCCGAACCTGCGTAGTGGCGAACGCAGGCTCGGCCGGGGGCCTTCCATCTTCTGAATAGTTGGTACAGCCGATCGCCAAGAGAAGAGCGAATGTTGTCGCGAGTGCAGGCCCTGGAAGGAACTTGGTATTCATACGAACCCTCTCATGCATCCAACAGCCGTTATTCACATTTACGATTCGCATTTGTGTATACGTCTGTACGCATAGACACATTAATTGGCTGAATATTAAAAGGGGATGAATTTCCAGGTGGCCAGGGTGACTCCGCAAAAGGCCAAGCCCCAAGAACTATGCCTCTATGCGAATATCAGTATTGAGAGATAAGAAGCTGGCAGGAGTTGAAAGCTGATCGGGACCTCTCGGGAAGCCGATTCACTGCCTGCAGCGAATTTGATGAAAAGATGAATGTAGAACAGGTATTCAAGGCGCTTGCTGACGCGAACCGATTACGGATCGTAAACCTTTTGCTGCATGGCGAGCTCTGCGTCTGTGACATCCAATACGTCCTGGAGAATTCACAGCCGAATATCTCCAGGCACCTTGCCTATCTAAAAAACTCGGGAATGGTTGTGGATCGCCGTGACGGCTACCGCGTCTTTTATCGCATTGCGAACCCCAAAGCTTCCAACAGGAAGCTCTTATTCGATTTCTTGCGCCAGATCTTCAAAGACGAAGACCAGCTCGAACAGGACACCAGGCGTTTGAAGGATGCGATCGCCAGCGGATCCTGCACGATCAGCGAGTGGAAGCCTTATTCCGCTATCGAGAAGAGCAGGCTTCAGCGAACCGGCGTATGAAACGACAAGGCAGCACAGCGCGCGGTATCACAACTCGGCCTCGTGACTGGACAACTAAGACGTTGCAGGCATTACCCTGCGTTCACGCCCTGGTAGCTCCTTGATCAGCGAGGCTGGTTCCTTGAAGGAAATAGCGCTGGCGAAGCCAAAACGCTACATTAACAAGGCCGATGAGCGCCGGGACCTCTATGAGGGGGCCAATTACCCCCACGAACGCCTCGCCTGAATTCAATCCGAAGACGGCGACCGAAACCGCGATCGCCAACTCAAAATTATTACCTGCCGCTGTGAAAGAGAGCGTGGCCGTCTGTGCATAGTCGGCGCCCAACTTGCGGCCCATCCAGAAGCTGACCAGGAACATGACTACAAAATAGATCAGCAGCGGAAGTGCGATCCGCAGGACGTCGAGCGGGAGCTTGACGATGAGGTCGCCCTTCAGACTGAACATCACCAGGATCGTGAAGAGGAGAGCGAAAAGCGTAAACGGGCTGATCCGCGGGATAAACTGCGTCCGATACCACTCTTCCCCCTTGGCGCGGACAAGCGCAAACCGGGTCAACATTCCGGCAAGAAAAGGAATACCCAGATAGATAAACACGCTCTGGGCAATTTGACCGATGCCTACGTTGACTACGGCGCCTCTCAAGCCGAACCATGTGGGAAGAATCGTGATGAACACCCAGGCGTAGAGGCTGTAAAACACCACCTGGAAAACGCTATTGAGCGCCACCAAGCCAGCGACATAGTCTGTGTCGCCGCCAGCAAGCTCATTCCACACCAGCACCATTGCAATACAGCGAGCGATGCCGATGAGAATCAAGCCGCGCATGTAGGCTGGTTCGCCGCGCAGGAAGATGACGGCAAGGAAGAACATAAGAACCGGACCGATCAACCAGTTCTGGGCCAACGATAAGCCGAGAACACTCCGATTGCGGAACACGTCGCTCAATTTTTCGTAGCGTACCTTGGCCAGCGGCGGATACATCATGATGATGAGCCCGATCGCAATTGGAATATTGGTTGTCCCGACCTGGAAGCGGTTTACAAAGGACGCCGATTCAGGAATGAAATGTCCCAGCGCAACTCCGATGGCCATGGCCAGAAAGATCCAGAGGGTGAGAAATCGATCCAAAAAAGACAGATGCTTGCGCGGTAACGGTGCGCAGACCTGGCCCTGGGTGTAGGGGACACTGGACATAGTTACCTCGATGTGGTGGCCGTGATCAGATCGATTGAAGTGGGAAGGGGCGCGCCTTGCAGGGCCTCAAACTTCCCGGGACTACAACACGCCCTGGAAAGCCGGGAACGATCTGACAGCATAGTTCGCTCTTGCTCTCAGCCACGCAAGCGTCTGCTGAAGAACTTGTGCGGCTCCGATATTCGGCGGTATCACGATGCGATAGTGTATCCATTTTCCGTCCCGCCGCGCGGCCACGATTCCGGCATTACGCAGGTAAGCCAGATGCCGCGATATTTTGGGCTGTGGTTGATCCAGAATTTCAACGAAGTAACAGACGCAGATCTCCTGATCGCCCATGAGATTCAGGAGCCGTAGCCTCGTATGGTCACCGAGAGCCTGAAAGAAGCGCTCCATATTAAAACTCTTGTCCTTCACCTTCATGGAAATAATTATATACGTATTGACGAATGTGTCCAGTGAGTCATATAGTCGCCTCAACGCATATATTCCAAAGGGGGAACGATGACAGATCCATTGCTTGAATCGGTGCAGTCCAAGTACGCAGCCGTTGCCAACAGCACGCTCTCGAGCAAAGACGCGGGCGTCAAAGCGGTAGCCGAGGCCTTTGGGTACAGCCCAGAGGAACTCTCTTCCATTCCTGCCGAAGCGAATATGGGGCTTTCTTGTGGGAACCCGACGGCAATTGCTTCTATTCGGCCCGGCGAAGTAATCGTCGACCTTGGTTCCGGTGGAGGGTTGGACGTATTCCTTGCCTCTCAGCTGGTAGGTCCAACAGGCCGCGCGATTGGTATTGACATGACTCCCGCGATGATCGAACGCGCCCAGGCAAATGCAGTGGCAGGTAAATATCAGAACGTCGAGTTCCATTTGGCCACTATCGATAAGATCCCTCTCGCTGACGCATCCGTGGATTGCGTCATCAGTAATTGTGTTATCAATCTCGCACCTGAAAAGCCGGCTGTCTTCCAGGAGATTGCCCGGATTTTGAAACCGGGCGGACGCCTGGCCGTGAGCGACATCGCGCTCAAGAGCGAGTTGCCTTCGGCTGTTGCGCAAAGCCTGGCGGCCTACGTCGGATGTATCGCGGGAGCGATCCACATAGACGCCTATCGTGAAGGCTTGCTGTCGGCTGGTTTTGAACACGTTGAGATCGTCGACAGTGGGGCAGACCTCAACGCCTATGCCAAAGTCGAAAACCAGGCCGCCTGCTGCTCTCCTTCCATGGACACGTCGAATGGCCTGTCGGTGATTGCAGAGTCTTGCTGTTCGACGGACAAGCCCGCAACTCTTCATCAGGAACTGGCAACCCTTCTGTCTGACTACGACGTCAATGCAGCTGCGGCAAGTGTCAAAGTCTATGCGGTCAAGCCTGCAGCCTCGACAAGCAAGACCTGCTGTGGGCCAAGCTGCTGTTCGTAAGTCGTTCAAGCGTGCTCAAGTGGTTTCGCCAAAGAACTACGAACCGAACAGAAAGTGAAGGGATACCGGGTATGCAGTCACACTACAACGTACTTTTTCTCTGCACGGGCAACTCGGCGCGATCCATCATGGCGGAGGCCATCATGAACCGCAAGGGAGGGCGGAACTTTACCGCCTATAGCGCGGGTAGCCACCCGAGCGGATCTGTGCGGTCTGAAGCAATACAACAGCTTGAGACCGCCCATTTGCCCACGAAGGGGCTGCGTAGTAAATCCTGGGATGAATTCTCGCGGCCCGATTCACCGCCTCTTAACTTTGTCTTCACAGTGTGCGACAACGCCGCTAAAGAAGTATGTCCCTTTTGGCCTGGCCAGCCGATGACGGCTCACTGGGGCATACCCGATCCTGCCGCGGTCAAAGGAACACCCGAGCAGGTTGAACGGGCCTTTCGGGATGCGTTTACATCGCTGGACAGGCGAATCAGTCTATTTGTCGCACTGCCTCTCCACAGCCTGGACACCTTCGCTCTGCAAAAGGAACTCGACGAAATTGGGCGCCGGTAACTCGCCAACATAGCTGCCGACAAGACAGACTTTCTGCCAGAGAGTGAAGAGTTTCACACTCGTGCAGTACCTAGCGTGCAAGAATTTGGATTGGAGATCGGATGACGATGCGAGTGCTTATCGTAGGCGGTAGCGACGCCGGCATCAGCGCAGCCCTCCGGGCACGCGAACGGGACAAAAATGCCGAGGTCACGGTTCTCCTCGCAGACGATTTCCCCAATTACAGCATCTGCGGGTTGCCCTTTTATCTTAGCGGTGAGACGCCGGATTGGAAGGCTCTCGCGCATCGAACCGAGTTCGATGGAATTGCAATCTTCCGGGGCCAAGAGGCGACCCACATCGACGTATCCGAAAAAATGGTTTTGGCTGCGAATAGTGATGGAAGGGTCGTAACTCATGCATACGACAAACTCGTGATCGCAACAGGAGCCAGCCCCGTAAGACCGTCCATCCATGGTATGGATCTGCCTGGCGTTTTCCCCCTGCACACGATGAAGGACAGCTTTGCGATGAACGAATTTATTGCGTCTCAAAAACCTCGGAGAGCGGTCATCGTGGGAGGGGGATATATAGGTCTTGAGATGGCGGACGCGCTAACCCATCGGGGGATTGAAGTAACGATCGCTAGCAGAACACCGTCCGTTTTGCCAACAGTAGAACCAAGTTTCGGCGACGCAGTTAGCGCGGAATTGGAGCGTCATCATGTAATGATCCGCACTGGTGTCGAGGCGCATGCTGTGTCGAGAGCCGGAGGCCACTTGCACGTCTCAGGGAGCGGCGGCTTCGAACAAGACTGTGAGATGGTTCTGATGGCCGTGGGCGTAAAGCCAAATACTCGCCTGGGGGTGGAGGCCGGCATTCAAACTGGGATCAAGGGTGCGCTGCGAGTCAACCGGCGGATGGAAACTGCGATTCCAGACATCTATGCGGCTGGCGATTGTGTGGAGACGTGGCATCGTCTCCTCCACCGCTATACCTATCTCCCCCTGGGCACGACAGCACACAAGCAGGGCAGATGCAGTGGAGAAAACGCTGTCGGGGGCAATCGTGAATTTGCCGGGTCTATGGGAACGCAGGTGGTAAAGATCTTCGATGTGGTGATCGCTCGTACCGGCCTTCGACAGGATGAAGCTTTGCACGAAGGCTATTCCGCATATACGGCCGAGAACACAAGCTTTGATCACAAAGCGTACTACCCGGGTGCAAACCAAATTCGCATTCGAGTGACCGGAGATAATCAGACGGGACGTCTGTTGGGTGCTCAAATCCTGGGGTCGTGGGGAGCGGAGATATCAAAACGGGCAGACATCTTCTCGACGGCGCTTTTCCACGGCATGCTCGTTGACGAACTGGGTGACCTCGATCTCAGTTATACGCCGCCCCTCAGTAGCCCCTGGGACCCCGTCCAAATGGCCGCTCACCATTGGATGGCTACCCTTAGTTCGGAACAGATGGAGACAACATGCAAAAAATAATCTTCGCGTGTGTGCACAACGCAGGACGTTCGCAGATGTCGGCTGCTTTCTTTAATCGGTTTGCGGATCCGAAACGCGCAATTGCAATCTCCGCGGGGACCCAGCCCGCGGAGCACGTTCATCCGGTAGTTGTGGAAGCCATGCTCGAAATTGGAATTGACCTGCGTGGCGCGAAACCGCAGAAGCTTACCCAGGAGCTGACACGGGAGGCGGAGATGCTGATCACGATGGGCTGCGGAGACGATTGCCCGTACATACCCGGTCTCCGCCGTGACGACTGGCCACTGCCAGATCCCAAGGGACAAGGGATTGATTCCGTTCGGAAGACTCGCGAAGAGATCCGAACGCGAGTTTTGGAACTGCTGGCGAGAGAGAATCTAATCAAGGATGGCGCTCCTGCGTAGGTGGTGGCTGGCCTTCACTTCATTGCGAAGCAGCCTAACGGATAGTAGACGTTCTCGAGGACTTACCTGGGAAGATTGGTCCGGCAAACCCATCTCGGCCGCACTGGTGCAAATTCCGAGGCCCGGGAGATCACAAAGTACGGTCAGGGTCTCCAACGATCGGAAAACCGGCCCAGAAGTAAGGCTAGCTTTACCCCGTTAGGCGCCACAGCGGTGTCCATGGCAGTTACCATTGTAATAAATCCGAAATCACGGTTGTCTTAATCAGCTAAGATTATCACTTCCATTCGTTTTCGAAATGAGCTATTATCGGCACGTCTTTTAATGCCGCTGCCCTTCCCCCGTGCGATAGCCACTTAAAAGGCGGAGCGCTGGTAACGAAATATCTTCGTTGTGATCGACTGATTTTGAGTGGAAAGGCAGGCGGGTGTTGTTATTGGCAACACAAAAAGTGGCAATAATTTGCCCTGAATATAACACCCATGGCTCTGACTGTGGCGCACTGTACGTTTCAGAGGCCGCACGAAGGTCGACAGTAGACCAGACGCCCGACGAACCACTGTATTTCCCCCTTCGCCTGGTTGATGTATTAGGCGCTCTTCCCCTTGGGCTGCGCCGAAGCAGGTGACATTGAGCTTTGGTCGCACAGGTGTACCCGTTATCGACGAGGCCACCGCGGGACGGCACTCCTGCTCGCGGCGCATAGAGGCAGGCGTCTGGCTGACTCAACTGTCGTGGAGCGGTCGAGCTCCCCTGGGAAAGGAACCATCCGCGGGTGCTTAACTCCGACAGTACGGATTTCACGTTGGCGGACTTCCTCGCCGGACCACCCGACATGGACTTAGTCGCTGAATGCCTTAACACCTTGATAGCTGTTACAGACCATGGCGGCAGGCGGCCGAAGGTGTCGCGCAGCGAGCAGTCCGTGCACCTGGTGGCGGCATGAAAGCCGCGAGTGGGAAATTACCATTGAGTAAGACCGGCAGGATAGAGACACTGGACTCGGTCCGAGGTATCGCGGCGTTTATCGTGGTGATACACCACTGCTTTCTGACACAGCCGGTTTACAGCGATTTCTTTTTCTCGAAGTGGAAGACCAATGCAACTGGGCTAGTCTCGTGGCTTTTTCTTCATACTCCGGCCCGCATTGCGTGGGCGGGTTACGAGGCAGTCACACTGTTTTATGTTCTGAGCGGATTTGTGCTCGCGCTGCCGTGGGTTGAAGGACGACCCACCGACTACAGAACGTTCGCCATTAGACGTTTATGCCGGCTTTACATTCCTTACCTGGTTGCAATTGCAGTCGCTGGGATACTCAACACTGTGTTACTGCAGCGTGCGAACGTTAGCGCAGCAAGTAAGTGGGTGAGTGAGATGACCTGGACAAATCCGGTCACTCTTTTAGTGATATTCGATCACCTCGCTATCATAGGACATCATGTTTCGATCAACGGCGTCACCCACACGTTGATTTGGGAAATAAGAGTATCGCTTCTTTTCCCATTGCTCATTGTGCCCATTTGTCGCTGGGGTGTACGGGGTGCGTTAGGTGTCTTGACTTGCCTCCTGGTGATTATTGTGGGCATGCAGCTGCTCTATGGAGACATCACCACGGTCGGCGACTTATTGATTTTGAGGCACGGTCAGAGTCTCGCAAACAAGCTGGCCTTTGAGCTGCAGTGGACTGCCTATTACTCCTGTTTCTTTGTCTTTGGGAGCCTTCTCGCTACCCGACTCCGCGAAGTACG
This sequence comes from uncultured Acidobacteriaceae bacterium, assembly GCA_963785315.1. GTDB lineage: Bacteria > Acidobacteriota > Terriglobia > Terriglobales > Acidobacteriaceae > PALSA-350. Next base: position 1,365,115 of record CAWAUX010000014.1, read on the forward strand.
CCTCCTTTTTTCGGGTGCAAGATCCTGGTTGGGTTTTGTGCTTCTGGGCTCCGGTTTATTAGTGTTTCAAGGCCACTGGTCGCAGTGGCATGCCGTACAGGAGTTGATGGTAGCCGTTGGATCTGTACTGGTTTTGTGCGCCGCGCTGGCTCCAGGGGATGTTGAGACGATGCTCTTAAAAAGGTTCCCGCGCTATCTCGGCAGGCTTTCGTTCAGTCTGTACCTGGTTCATGTCCCTGTCATTCTGACGTTGACAATTCTCACCCATGGCACGCTACCCCTATTCCTGCTGATTCTGATTGTTGTCCCGGTATCGATCGCACTTGCTGATGTCTTCGACCGGACGGTGACGGCTCCAAGCGCGGTCCTGGGGCACCGGCTGACGCAGGGCCGCCGGGACTCACGCCTCGAGCCCCAACCGCCTCTTCGAGAGGGACGGATATGACCGCTAATCCTTCCGGCGTTCGGGCGAGCCTGCTCGGCTCTAAGTTTTAGAGCTCCGTTGTGCCCGCCTTCCAAGGGGTTAGAAGGTCCGAGCTATGCCACATCGAGGCGGCCATGACTGGCGCTTACTTCTTTTCTAACTCCAGCTTCGTTCAGCTTCTCTCGTACGCCTCTTCATCAAGTTAAGTCCTCTCGCTGCAAAGTGTTAAAACGCAGTTGTAGCTGTCAATATCCGCGGCAAGCCAAGCGCACCTACAGCCGGGATTCGAAAAAGTGAGCATGCTCGTGACGATCATGCAAGCAAAACCATCGCTAGCTGCATCCTGCTCCGGGCTCCGGGCACTATCGCACGCTACGCGCGAAGACGGCGGATGGCGAGCGATAACCCTGTCCAGACAAGTACACAACATGCAAGGCTTGCCGGACCGCTCATTGTCTGGCCGGCGAAGCCGCCCGCTTCGTCTGTATGCACGGTATGGATGAAGAGGCGAAGACGCTTGCCCAGGAAATCCACGTCAACCGCAACGGTAGCATCCTGGGGCTTGGGAAGAGCGATTTGCACCATGCGCCATCCGATAGGTCAAGCTTGCCTTTGAATCGGCCGGAAGGATCGTTCGCATTCAATTCATGTAATCGGTAGAGAATGAACTTTACATCCTCGATCCAGACTCTCATCAACTGAGTCGCAAACTTCTCTCCTGCTGCGTAGGGCATACTATCAAAGTCACCCTGCGTGTTTCTGTAAGCGACGCGCCCGTCTGAAAAGGCAGTAATGACTGTTCGATAGGGGGCATCCATGCTCACCACGACATAGCCGTAGCTTGCAAGGTTCTCGGCAATCGATGTGTAATCCGAGCTCATAGCACCACCGCCCGCGCGCAGGACGACTATTGGATACATCGCCTCCTGCGGCGAAATATCAGCGTCGGTCCAACTGTGAGAACTGACGCGGCTGAGATCCCTGCTGAGCAATCGCTCCAGGACAAAACCCTCGTGATGCCGTATAGCGCTTCTCCAATATCCTGGAAGGTATTCTGCAGGCCGGTTTGAGGGCGTTACTGTTGCGGGATACCAGACCCAAACTGCAAGTTCTTGCTTGGTGCCGGCCACAGGTGCATAAGGATTTAATCGTGCTCCGTCGGTCCAATCGTAGGTGACTCGACCTACCTTGTAGGACCCGGTCGGTGCGGGTAGCGTTGTCACCCGGCTATGGTCGATCCAGAGCCATCCAAGCAAACCGGAAACGCCGATCAGAGCAGATAGGAGCAGAACAGCGACGACCTTAGCAGCGCGTCTGAGAATGCGTTTTAGCATTGTCCGGCGTTCCTCTGTCTCTGATTCAGCAGTCAGCTGATGGTTCGGCCTCTGCGTAGCCTCCAAAGAAGATACGGGCACCCTGCAAGCAGCAGAATTATGGCGGCGTGAAGCATGCCCTCATTTGCGTTCCGAGTCAACGAGAAAAACTCGAAGGACATCGAGATGTGTCCAATCCCCCTGTGGACAGTCCTGCGGTTTGCGTCGATTCGGACCGCGGAGCCCGTCCAAGAGACCAATAACAAACCGACGGTCAGCCATACGGCTTTTACTCGCAAGCGTACAGCGATGACTTCGAAGCACCAGCCAACAAGGACGGGAGCGGCCCCGTAGTAATATTTGCCAGCCTGGAAATAGAGATTTGCAAGTCCATGGGTTCTCGCGCCGAAAGGTGACTCCGATCCCGGCAAAAACATTCTCCAGCCCACCCAGAGAATCAAACAGGCCATCGCGTAAGCACCAGCAAGCATCGGCATGGGTGCGAGGCAAAACATTGCCGATGGAGCCGAGCTCCACCGCCAACCAACTGGACGCATGGCGAAACACTGTTCCTTCGCGACTTCTTGCGTTGGGTGGATACGCTCCGCAAGCGCCGACCACGCTACCTCGAACGGCGTACCGAAGCCGGTGCGTTCAGTCTCGAGAAGCGCTTCGAATTCTTCACCATAACGCCTTCTCCAAGGTGGTGGATACAACCGTGTTAAGAAGCGAGCAAGTCTTGGATTCATAAAGGTTCCAATCTCCGCAATCCGGCTCTCGCGAAATGTTGCAATGTCGTTAGTTTGGCGCGAAGGACTTTTAGGCCTTGAGGGGTAATGCGATAGGGCTGGCGGCGCTCTTCTGCCGGGAGCGGCTCAATCCAACCTTGTTGTTCAAGGCGGGAAATCGCCCCGTAAAGCGTTCCTGGACCTAAGCGGGTCCCACAGAGGCTTTCTATATCTTCAATCATCGCGTGTCCGTGCTTGGGTCCACTTGCCAGGCTAGCAAGCACAAGCAGTGGGGGATCGGAGTAGTGTCCCGCATCCGGGTCCCGGCGGGAAGAAGCTACGTGGCGCGTACTACGCATTACGTAGATATAGCTTATTCAAGACGGCATGGCAAGGTCATTTTGCTAAAGACGGAACGACAGCGGGAGAAATAGTGGCACATCGTGCAGTTCTGTACCGATTGTCCGTTGTCTTATGCCTTCCTTGTCCGTACCGGATTCAAGTGATTCCTGCGTACGTCGCATAAGCCGCAACCATGAGTAAACTTCCGGAAATCAGCCACTGGATCGACCCGCATGATGGTCACTTCATACAATGCTCTATGACTTCTGATCTTTTCCGCATTTATGCGAAGTTCAGCCAGACCGAAGAGAAACGCATGGGGAGAGACGATCAGGGATACGATTTGTAACGATGCAGCCTGAGACATCACCAGGTACAGGCCGGAAGAGATCGACAATAGGCCGAGCAAGAGGTACGCGGTGAATTCCCGGCTATGTTTAATGCCGAAGCAAAAGCCGATGATCCCTTCCGCTGTTCCCATGTATGCAAAAATGGTTGCGACGAGGATCACAACAACAAGCGAAACTACGGCCTCGAGATGCTCTTCGTTCGGCCGTGCGTTCAAATAGAGCAGTCCAATGACAAACAGAACTAACAATGTGACCATCATGGAAAGCAGCAATCGATGTAGCCTGAGTTCGTAGCGCATTTCACACCTCGACCGTTTCAAACAGAAGCCTGGCGCGGATGGCTTCTCATTGCAGTGACAAAGATCACAAATGACCAGGGCTCTCGGCAGGAATTGACGTCTGCATGCTCGGGCGCTGGAAGGCTGCGGGAACTTGAAAATCGCTCAGCGAACCGGTAGGCAAGATCATCCGAAGCGAATTGAGGATAGACAGAAGATCAATCAACTCCTGGGCGATTGCTCCCTGAATTGGGCTGACGAGGCCGAGAGCCGCGGCGCCCATTCCGAGCAGGCTCAGTCCCATTCCCCCGACCGCACTAGTGAGCGCAATACCCCGCATTCTTCGCCCGATGTGGATCAGTTCGTCGACGCTCGTCAGTGACGATTGCAGGATCACCGCTCCCGCCGCTTCCGTGGTAATGTCGCTATTCACGCCTAGTGCAATCCCAGCGGTAGCAGCCATCATTGCCGGAGCATCATTAATCCCATCTCCGAGGTATAAGGTCGGTGACCTCTGTGTCTTTTCACGGACGAACATCAACTTCTCCTCGGGGCTTTTTCCGCCATAAGCCTCGGTAATGCCCATTCCTGCCGCGAAGAAAGCGACTTCGGCGGGACGATCACCAGAAAGCAAGATGACCTCTTCAATCGAATGCTTTGTCCCCAGATGCCTCAGGAAGGATTTAGTCTCTCTTCGTGGTTCATCCTGAAAATGAAAGACTCCCCGGAGCTTGCCGTCCACAAGCAGCACACACTCGAGACCGGGTGCTACTGGTGGCATCATGGTAACGAGTTCTTTCGGCAATTTCCCGCGCCCCGTAACCGTTACCAGGCGACCCCTGACATGTCCGCTCAAACCGGCTCCAGGTGCCTCTGATACATCTTCGACCTCCAGAAGAGACAACCCTTCGGCGTTAGCTGCGGCGAGCACAGCGCTAGCCAAGGGGTGCTTGGAGTAACGTTCCAAGCTTGCGACAAACTGGAGTGCCAGTTCCCGGCTAATGTTTCCAAACTGTTCGATCTTTGTGAGACTTGGCTTCCCGTAGGTCAAGGTTCCCGTTTTGTCAACGATCAACACATGACACGTTTCCATCTTCTCGAGAATGGATGGATCTTTGATGATGATCCCGAACCGCGCGCCTACGGAAATTGCCCCAATGATTGCAACGGGAATCGAAATCAAAAGTGGGCAAGGAGTTGCGATCACCAGCACGGCAAGGAAACGCTCCGATTGGCCACTGAAATACCAACTCGCCAGTGCAATCAACACTGCGATTGGTGTGTACCAGGATCCGAGCCGGTCTCCCAGTCTTTGAATCCGTGGGCGATTTTCCTCCGACGCGTGGAGTACCTCGACAATCTTTGCGTAGCGCGAATCGCTGGCCCTCTTCGTGGCTCGGATCGTCAATGCGGCGTTGCCATTAATCGATCCCGACAAGACCGTCGCGCCAGGAGCTTTTGCGATAAGAAACGGTTCCCCCGTGAGGTAGGCCTCGTCCATGCTGCCTTGACCCGCGACAACCAAGCCGTCAACTGGACAAATCTCATGGGGATAGATCAGGAGTTGGTCGTCGATGGCGATCTCATCAATCGGGACATTTGAATCTGGCTCTCCAGCCCGATGGGCGGTCTGCGGCATCCTCTTCGCCAGCGCACTAAGAACCGATGAAGCCCGGCCTGTCGCGTACGCTTCGAGCGCCTGACCGCCCGACAACATGAGCACTACAATTGCGGCGACCCAATACTGACCGAGGATAATGGAAGTCACGATCGACAGAAGGGCAAGTATATCGACGCTGAAGTTTACCTTTAAGACTTGCTGAGTCAGTGAAATCAGAAGTGGGATGCTTGCACCGGCAATTGCGAAGCCCAGGATGGTGCTAACCAGCAGCTGATTGTGCAAGAACAGCTTTATGGCGAGCGCCACCACCATTCCTGAAGCGATGAAACTTGCCGTCGCGATGTGCGCGGCGGGCGTGTCCAGCCATTTCGTCGCTGGGTTCGTCTCTCTCAAATGGAACTCCCAGAAAGAGAATATAAGGCTATTCCCGTTGGCACTGTGCTCCCCGTCACACAAGACAAAATCGACCAAGAGTACACTCAAGACCCGTGGACCAAGCCGGATCTTCCTCGACGAACGGTATCACCATGCGACCAGCGGTTCGCCTCGTTTTGCTGACAGTTGGCATCATCGTATGGCTGTTAGTCGCTTGGGTCGGTCGTGTAATCGTGATGCTGCTTCTTGCGGCCGTGGTCTTCGCGGTTCTGCTGTCTGCAGTCGTGGACTGGGTGACAACGAAATTGAAAATTCGGCGAGGGTTAGCGTTTGCTCTGCTGCTCGCGGCAGGTTTCGCTGTCATTTTTTTTACGCTTTGGATCAGAGGTCCACGCATCATTGAACAACTTGCAGACCTTCAGACCGACCTTCCTCAAGCGGCTCATAAGTCTTTGGAACGGCTGAACGGCTATCAATGGGGCCGGTGGCTACTCGCTCAATGGTCTGACTATACTCAGACATCCGGAAATATTAACTCCGCGCTGAGTCGAATCGGAGGCTTTGTTCTCTCCACCGCAAGCCTTATCGGCGGTCTTGGGCTGGTTATTTTTCTGGGACTCTATCTGGCTGCCGAACCTCAGGTCTATCTCTCTGGAATTCGTCGATTTGTCCCGAAAAGCGATCGTGCCATCTTCGATGCGTGCTCTGGAAGTGCCGCCAGGCTTCTTCGCCGGTGGCTGATATCACAAATGTTCTCCATGATCGCCGTAGGAATGATCGTTACAATCGGCTTATGGGGTCTAGGGGTACCACTGGCTGGAACGCTCGGTATCATTGCCGCGTTGCTCACCTTTATTCCAAACGTGGGACCAATTCTCTCAGTTGTGCCTGCGGTTCTGCTTGCAGTGGCGATCAGTCCGATCAAAGGCTTCCTGGTAATACTCCTGTTCCTTCTTGTGCATTTCCTCGAGGGGAACATCATAACGCCCTTACTCCAACGCCAGATCGTGCGTTTGCCCCCAGCACTCACCATTACAGCTCAACTCTTACTAGCCGTTGTTGCCGGTCCTTTTGGCCTGGCACTCGCCGCGCCCTTGACTGCCATAGCAATCGGCACATTTCAAGTGATCCTGGCCGATGACAGCTCGCCTCCTCCCAGCATACCTACTTGAGGACCTTCTTCTGACAACGACCGGGACTCTGATTGGGCTTCGATGTAGGTGAGGGTGATGGCTGTCACAGACCCTATCACTGCAAGTTGGTAGCGTTTATGGCATGGCGAGAGAGACACAGTCGAGCGAATTGCCGAACGAGATTGTAGTGGCTACCGATTTCTCACCCGCTTCCGTCGCCGCTCTCCATGTTGCAGCGAGACTCGCAGAAGCCCTCAAGGCCAGGGTCACAGTCCTCCATGTCTTCGAGTACATTCGTCGCCATGCGTACAAAGCACCCGTAGATTGCATGGTGGACGAAATCCGCAAAGATGTTATGAAAAAACTCGTCGAGATCGAACGGACGCTCAGGGAGTCGGGGATCGACGCAGCGATCATGATTCGTGATGGACTACCCGCCGAAGAAATCCCATTGTTTCTTGAAGTATTCTCCAAACCGTTATTGCTTGTGGGTACGCATGCGGTCGCTGGGATGGAGCGGTGCCTTCTGGGTTCCATGGCGGAAGAAGTGCTTCGCAAAGGGAGTTGTCCTGTAATCACCGTGGGACCTCCGGCATGGTCACGGGCTGCACTTGACACGTACCTTCGTAAAATTTTGTTCGCAACGAATTTCAGCGCAGCTTCTCTTGGCGCAATGCCGCTTATCGCTGCTCTCTGCCTTGCAACGAGTGCTACGCTGCGGGTTGCTCATGTAGCGACTGACCCTACTTCAGATGCGGAAGTCTCGGTGCTTTTCGAGCCAATCATCGAAACACTCCGGCAGGGTTCCATCGGCAACGCGAAGATTGAACTGGAATGCGCTGTGCTCCATGGATCGTCGGTGAGCAGAGCATTGATATGCGACGCCAAAAGGACTGAAGCGGATCTCCTGGTCCTCGGGGTGAAGCGAGTTTCATCGATTGCATCTCACCTCTCGCCGAAAGTTGCTTTTGACACTATCGCGGCAGCTTCGTGCCCGGTCCTTACCGTCTCTTCTTAGGCGCTCGTTCCGATTCGCTCGCTAAGATGGTGGCATCCCGGCAACAACCGCATTCCGAGACGCTCTCAGTTACGATAAGCATAACGTTGCATATCCAAGGGATAACGGTGAATGCACATAGGTGCCGCCCACAATGATGATTGTCAGGACGATCGCCCTAAACAGTCCAGACATGTGGTCCTATATGAGGCGCATCAAGCAAGTTTGTGGCGACTGGAATCGTGTCCGACCTGCCCCATCGATGCAGCATAGCGTTGTCCATAAACTTTTCCACACTCCTCTCCCAGGGAGCAATCGATTGGGATGTGTCTGAGCGTGCAGACAGGCTCTTCGGCTTTGCCTCCTGTTATCCGGTTGCATCGAGTTCACAGTAGGCGTTCCGAGCGCGGGCGCTCATCTGCGAGTGCCCGCGCCGGGAATCTAGGACTGTAGAATCGTCATCACCGGGCAAGGAGCCTCCGCCAGCACTTTCGCCGCTGTCCCGCGCGCAAGGTGCGTTGCCACAGAAGATGCCGGATGGGCGCCCATGACAATGAGATCGGAGCCACGCTGCTTCGCGTGATCAACAATGCTGGTGCCCGGAGAGGCACTGGCAAGTCGACTCCGCAACCACGAACGTTGCCCAAGATCATCGAGGACAAAGTGATGAAGGGCCTCTTCGAACGACGCCCAATCAATGTCGTCTTGCGGCTCGCTGGAACTCCTCACGTGGAAGAGAACCAGCTCTGCTTCATACAGCGCTGCGAGCTTATGCGCATAAGCAACAACCGCAGCCGAGCGTGGGTCGAGATTCGTTGCGCAAAGAATCTCGCGTATGCGCCACGTCTTGTCGTGGAGATTCGGTACTGCGGGACCCACGGAAAGGACGGGGCAATGCGCCTGCCTTAGGACGGCTTCGGCATCGGAGCCAAGCAAAAAGCGCTCCAAGCCCTTCTTACCGCGTGTTCCCAGGACGATCAAGTCCGCTTTATACTGCTTGACGGCCGAAAGAACCTCATCGTAAAGAGGCCCCGTAACTGAGATCGCCTGGGCCCGGAAACCCTCGGAACGCAAAGCGGCGCCACTTTGCTCCAACTGTTCTTCCTGCGGTGATTGAACCTCAGATAGGTCTGCCCATGCTGCTTCGGGCGGAGTAATAGGATTAATTGGGGGATTAACATGAACCAACAGCAACTCCGAATTTCCCAACTTGGCTATGACTTTGGCGTATTCCAAGGCACGTTGGGAGGTTTCAGAGAAATCTGTGGGGACGAGGATATGCTCAAACGTGACAGTGATGGGATTCATGGTCGCCATAAGTGCCTCTCTTGCTGATCTGTTGAATGGCCGCGCCGTTTTGCTTTTGAGCGGCTGTGCTACCAGACAAGATAGTGGTCCGGACCTCAGCTGGCTGTGACGGGAGTCACACCCGGATCAGAGGCTCCTGAGTCACGACCCTGGGGGTGCACTGAATGGACTAAGGTGGATGCGGACAGTCTGCGGCCTGCGCGGCCTGCCAGCCTCAGCTGAGGCTATAACGTGCCAAAGGCCCCAGGTCTCTGTATAGAAATCCTCACACAGCCGAAGTCGGTTTAACGGACTGTAGCGCTTGCTGCCGCGGGAGGTACACTTCTGGCGAGGGAAGATGTGACTTGACTGAGTAGGAAGCTCTATGCGCAATAAGTAGAAACGGGGCATTGAGTTTCCTGTATACCGATACAATAACCCCTCAACTTACAGCCTGGACTGACGCCTAGGACTGATGCAATGACCCGCGTGCATGCTCTGTGCTATTGCCTTTTGAATACCAGCTTCTCAGAGATGCGCTGGCCGTTTTCCAACGTGCCTGTGGTGGTCCGCGTCATCTGCTGCCCATCGGTGGAGACCACCCACCGATCCTTTTCAGCCACTTGATTGTCGCGCCGGTAGATCGAATCCACCGTGTGAGGTTCGACGAGCTGAAGCGTCACGGTATCGTTGCGGGAGTTCTTGAGATCGTAGGGTTTGCCGTCAAATCGGGCAGTATAACTGAAGTCGCCCGAAAAGCGGACCCCATCGATTCCGTTGGCCTCGATCCTGAGCATCAACCCCTGCCGCAAACGAGTCTTGCTAAGATCCTGCGTCCACTCGCCGGCAAATCGGTCACCGTGGGCCTTATTGCCCCCGCTCCGCGTCCAGACGGTGATTCGGTCGGGATGACCGATGCTCGCAGCCGTGGTCGTCAGCTCGTTCCCGTCACTGGAAAGCTTTTGCCGAACCGTTGCCACGAGAGCTCCATCCTTCATTTCCTTGATCTCGGCCTGGTTCTTGTCGATCTTGCGCAGCTCCACCTGGTTGAACACTGGATTGGACGGAACGGCCATAGGGTGCCCGTCCGATTTCACCGTGAATTCGACGTGTGTTTCGCCCGACATGACGACATGCACTCGGTTGAGCTGAGATGTGATGGTGAGCTTATTCGGAGGATCCAGAGTAGACAGCGCAGACACAAGCGTCCAGGAGCCAACGCGAGGATCTTGCGCTCCAGGATTCGCGGCAGCTCCAAGTGGAACGACGAAAACGAGTGCAAGCAACAGGGATGTGTGGATGGGTCCTCCTAATGCACCTCTGCGGACGGATTCTAGTGTAGTTGGTCACACAGAGAATTGCCGGAGGAGAGTATCAAGTTCTCTCAACCGACGGCGATTTGGTGTGAAATCATGAGTCTCATGCATGTGCGCCGTTTATGGTTGGCCGGTGTAGTCCTTGCTGCCGTTGTTGCGCTTCTTCCATTCTCTTTCAACGTCGAGCGCCATCTGGAGACGGCAACCCGCGTCGAAGGGAGCCAGGCAGAGACCGTCCAGCAGGAGCTGGGCAGTCGTTTTCATTCGCCTTTCGTTGACCGCGTGGTCCTGGTGGTTGAGGGTCTTCCCTCTGTGGATTCGGATGAGGGTTCGCAAGTGTTAGCCACCATTGTGGCGAATCTGAAAGAGGAACCGGGCGTAACCGCTGTCGTATCCTACCTGGACTTACGCGATCCGATTTTCCTGGGCAAGGGCGCTCGAACATTTGTTCTCGTGGGACTCGCGTCAACCACGGGTTCGCCGGAGTCGCTGGTTCCTATCCTTCGCGATCGGGCTCACTCTCTTGAAAATCAACTTCGGAGTCGTTATCCGGCCGTGAAGCTGGAACTAACCGGCGAGCTTCCGTTGAATTTTGACGTGCGGAAAGCGAGTGCAGACGACGTGCAGCACGGTGAGAGTTTGGTGATTCCAGCCACGCTCGCACTTTTGCTGGTGGCTTTCGGTAGCATCGTCGCCGCGCTGATTCCATTGGCTGTTGGCCAACTGGCGATCGCGACTACTCTCGCGATTACCGGACTACTGGCCTCGCGCTGGCACCTATCCATTCTTGTTCAGAATCTTGCCACGATGCTCGGATTGGGTTTGGGAATCGACTACGCACTTCTCATGGTCAGCCGCTTCCGTGAAGCGCTTTCCGCGGGGCATGATGGGCCTACAGCCTCGGTCATGGCAGCACGTCAGGCGGGTCGCACGCTCCTAATTTCCGCCTCTACGGTAGCCATCGGATTTCTGGCTCTCTTGACGGTTCCCATCAGTGAGATTCGTTCCATCGGCGTTGCCGGAGTGCTGGTGGCGGGAATGAGCGTGTTACTTGCCAATACGCTTGTGCCGGCAGTGTTGGCCCTGCTCGGGCCGCGGATCGATATGGGCCGGATGCCCTTTACTCCGAAGTTGGACGCGGATCGGGCGGCACGAACCGGAAATCGCTGGAGGCGATGGGGCAAGGTGATTGTCGCCCATCCATGGCTTGCTCTCTTTCTTGCCGGCGCCCCCTTGCTTCTGCTCTCCTGGCAGGCCGTGCGACTGGATACGAATCTACCCAGAGGAGATTGGCTTCCGAGGGCGGCGGAATCGGTTCATGCGTTCCACACCCTTGAACAAATGGATCGGGTCGGCGTTGTTCAATCGTTGCGTGTGATTGTCGAACTGCCGACGAATTCGATTGCACAAACCGATGCGGGGTGGAACACACTCGATCGTCTCTCCCGGCGCCTCGCGAGCGACCCTCGTTGCGCCCGGGTCATTTCCATCACAACGATTGCGGCCGGCAACCGTTCCTTCCTCAATGATCTCCCGCGGGAGACGCGGCGAACATTTCTGAGCAGTGACGGACGGGCGGCGCTGCTAGAGGTGATACCCGCGACTTCGGTTTCCTTGCCCGGTCAGGTCGACTGGGTGAGGGAGCTTCGGAAGACCGGCGCGACAGCTCTCACAGGAGTGCCTGGCGCCACGCTCATTGTTGGCGGCGGCCCTGCACTCAATGCCGACTATCAGAAGATTGTGAGCGATCACTTTGTGACGGTTATGGCACTTGTGGTGGTAGGGACGCTCGCGACTCTTCTGGCCGGGTTTCGATCCCTATTCGCTGCCGTGAAAGCAATCGTACTGAACATGCTCTCGGTAGCGGCTTCCTTTGGAGCATTGGTTTTGGTCTTCCAGGACGGACATGGAAGCCGATTCTTTGGGATCCCTGGAGGTACGGGCAGTATCTTTCCCCTTGTCCCTATCGTCACGTTTGCCATTGTCTTCGGGCTAAGCATGGACTACGAAGTGTTTCTGGTCGCGAGGGTCCTCGAAGCAAGAAGAAGCGGACTGGGTGAAGCGGAGGCAATACCGGAGGGGTTGGCCAGGACAGCCGGCCTGATTACGAGTGCCGCTTCGATCATGATAGTGGTATTCGCTGCATTCACCTTCGGAAGCTTCCTGGTGGTCAAGATGATCGGGTTCACGCTGGCAGTGGCTGTGTTTATTGATGCGACTCTGGTTCGAATTGTGATCGGACCCGCACTTCTCCGGATTGCAGGCGATTGGAACTGGTGGCCTGGGGGGCTCGCCACGGCACGCAAGGAGCCCCTGTGGAGCCGCAAATAGTACGCGGGTATCTGAATGGAAACCAACTGCGGAGTAAAACTGGGCCAGTTGCGACGAACCGACCTTCGACCTGCAGCACTGATCCTTGGCCGTGCCATGCGCGACAATCCCGTGCACGTTCGAGCCTTCGCAATATCAAACGCGGATCGCCGCGGTCAGGCGCTGGAACGGTTCTTCCGGCCGGTACTGCTCGGTCTCCACAAGAAGGGATTGATTTACGCGGCTTATCGCGACAACACGCTTGTAGGAATCTGCGGCATTGCACGGCCCGGCTTTTGTCAGCCCACTCCTCTTGAAAAGCTCCGCCTGTTACCCGCGGTCGTGTCCGGCAATCCACTCGGCACGGTCCTTCGCGTTCGGAACTGGACCGATGCATGGGCGCATCGCGATCCTGCGGAGCCTCACTGGCATCTGGGACCAGTGGCCATCGAACCCTGCGTCCAACACCGTGGAATTGGAAGCGCCTTATTGACCGCGTTCTGTGTGCATATGGATGCCTATGGAGCAGTCGCCTATCTTGAGACCGATCGACTAGAAAACATTCATTTCTATCAGAAATTCGGGTTCACGGTGGTAGCGGAAGCCCACGTTCTGGGAGTACCCAACTGGTTTATGTCCCGTCCTGGTGGACCTTCACCCAAGCGCCGGGATGCACAAACTCCATAATCTCACTAACCGCGGGATTCTCAGAACCACTCGCTCATTGTGCGTCGGCCTTGCCTTAACAACCTACGTCCCGATGGACAGAAGCGCTCGAGCAACGCCCTATGCCGAGAACCTTTTCTTTCAGTCAGGCTTAACGAATTACCTCAGCCTTCGCGAGCACAATCGCGCTATCCGGGGCGGCATCCTCAAAATACTTCACCACGCGCTTCGGTTCGGCAGCCTCATACGGGGCAAGATTATGCGCCCAACGGTACCCGATGGGCTGATACCAAAGCTCGGCGACGATCGTCAGTTTGCCTACGGCACTCCCCGTAGGCACTACATACCGTACTAAGCTTCCACGATCTGTAAATCCCGGATCATCCGCCGCATCTCCTACAACCTTGATGTCCCCATCCGCGGTGGCCTTATCGAACCCCGAGGGAAGCAGCCGATTGTCCTTCGCATACCGCGCCGCGCTCAGGATCCCGGTGGTCACCCGCCCTTGCGCGTCCGCAAGAATGGGTTCGAAGATCTCCACCTCATCCGGCTTCGTGATCTCCCGGTAATGCGGCTCAAACTTCAGCGGATCTTCATCGTTCACGTTCCCCACGATTGAACCATCGGCACGTAGCTTCCCCGACTCAAATACAACGTTCCCGTTCGCATCCTTCACCATCAGGTGCAGCCACGCGCGCCGCGATGGAAATGCGGTTGGCAGCTTATGGCCTGAAAGATTTTCGGCCAGAACTTCGATCGCAATCCTGCCCGGCTTCGCATCCACACTTTGAATCGTCACCTTGGCCGCCTGCGTCTGCAGGAACTCCCTCGTTCTCGCGCTCGCAGCCATCAGTTCCTCAGGCAGCGCGGCCACTGCGAGGTCCTCTGAATGGTCCTTCAACATTCCCTCGATGACAAAGTTCGCTCCCACGAATACATGTCGCCTGGCCCCCTCGCGCATCGGCCCGTAGAGTGCCGTCACTGGTGTCTCCTCCTCCACCTCTGGCATATGGCATTGCTGACACGTCTGCTTTTTCTCGAAGTCGCTATGTTGCCACTCCTGGTAGGGCATCTGCTCAGGAAATCGCGGCAGCTTGGCCCCGCCCGCCACAATTGGATCGGTATAGAGGGTATGACAGCTGCCACACAAAGCCGCGTCACGGATGTGGTCGCTGTGCACCGGCAGATAGCCCGCGGTGGAGGAGTGCATTATCGTCTGGTGTCCGTGATCCGGATCGAAAGGCCCATACTCCGGCCGTTCATCCTCACGCACTGCCTTCGACACCACCACATTGCCGTTGAACGTAGCGCCGGTGCCCAGCCCTTCGCTTTCAATCTGGTGGCAAACCGAACACGTTACGCCATCTTGCGCAAGGCGCTGCGACTGCGAAGTCTTCCCAGTTAGCTTCTGGAAGGGAAAATGAGAGAAAACGTTTGTATCCCGCGTAGCATCCCGATCTGCCAGGCGAATACCCGCCATGTGGCAGAACGAGCAATCATTTTCAATGTGCTGTTTTGCCTCAGGATGGTCCATCGTCTCCCGTCTTATGCTCCCCTGCCAGTAGGGATCGCGAGACGAGTTCGCCATCAAGCTCGCTCTCCAATCGAAGCCAATCGAGTAGTCCTCGCCCGTGCTGGTCTTCATCCCGACGTGGCACGCGATGCATCGATCGGATGAACGAAATGCGGTGGCAACTCCCTTCTTGTAAGCGATGCGCGGTTTCTCCTGGGTTGGTGTCTCCTTATCCGCGGCCACCTGTGACGCAACCGACGGCGTTGCAGGCACGGTTTTTTGCTGCGGAATCGCAACCAACGAACCTGCAGCAGCGAGACCCATCATCATCAAAGCGCTCGCCAGTATCCTCATCGCCAACCTTCCCAGAAATGACCTTCCGCCCAATCCCACAAGACGTAGAACTCAAGCTGCGGCGCCCGCCCGCTCACATCCGTAACCGGCTTGCGATAACCAACCGCGGCTCGGATGTGCTGACGCCGGCTCACAGTGACCTGCATCTCTGGCATCACGTCCCAGTCCGTGCTCGCGCCGGTCATGTAATCTCTCTTCGCAATGAACTCCACCATGGGCGAATACAGCCGGCCAAGGCCGTGATCGGGAGCAAGCGAGGCGCCGAATGCCGAGTTGAAGAAGAGGCTGCGCGGCGCGATGTCAGTGTTCACCGGCAAATCAGCTCCCAATTGAAACTGGGCAAAGGTCCTGTTCGTAATCAACTGGTCATATGCCACAAACGGCTCGAACTGCGTTGTACCCGCTCCAAAGCCCCGCTTACTATCCCCCGTCGGAAGAAGGATGCCGCCCTGCACGCTCAGGATTGATCCTGCACGCTCATTTGAAAATAATGCGCGCTTTAGCCCCAGCGTGATGTCGCCAACTCCGCTCGTCCAACTGTCGTTCAGGCGCGCGTAATTGACTGGAACGTCCACTTCAAGCTGGTTCTTCCCGGCGAATGTCTGCTCGTGAATCACATCAGTCGTCCATGAAGCAGCACCACTCACGCTCGCCGCGGTTGAAATAACCAGTTCATCTTCCGGAAATGCCTTCTCCGTGACCAGAGCTCGTGGCAAATTCAGGACTCCCAGGGGGTAATGGTGGTCGTTCTTGCAGAATGTGCGCAGGTACGCAATCACATCATCAATCTGATCGTTGCTGAGCAGGTCCCCAAAAGCAGGCATGATCTGAGAAAACCCAAGCCCCCTGCCGCCATGCAGAATGACAGCCTTATAAGCAGAATCAGGCTCCGGCGTCGTCTGATCGCAGCGCGTCATATCCGGCCACGTATCCGGACGGACAAACACTGTAGAAGTTTCCGGCGCCCCCTTGCCATCCGCCCCATGGCAGGCGATACAGCCCCGGTTCCACACCGCCTTACCGTTTTCGAGATTCGGATGTTTCGGAGAGACAATCATGCGTTGACCGGGAGCATCGATTACGATACCCACGAAACTGAGGACAGCGCCCAACGCCGCGAAGGCGAGAGCTCCACTCGTGATTCGCTTGCTACGTCTTTGCACGAATTTGCTTCTCCTGTTGCCTTAACGACAACAAATTCTGAGCCCGTTCCTTGCTTTTAATGGGCACTATCGCAGAGGCGCACCACATCTGAATTCCTATCAGATGCGGAAGCGGGTCCAGGGATTGCCTGATCGTGATGGTCAAGGATGATTCTCGGGACAGGCGGAAGAACAAGCTTTCGATCAAGATGGTACTTGACACACAGTCTTAATAGATTAAGACTAATTAAGGCTAACATATTCTCTGTTCTTCGGCGCTTCATCCCTGCGACGGAGTTTGGCAGGCGGCCAGAGTGACGTCAGCAAGAACCAGATGGTGACAGACGAGGAAGATCTTCCGGCTTCGTACTTCCTCTTTACAATTGCGGCCATAATTTTCATCGGAGTTACGGCGGCGGGGGCGTTCATAATTCTGATTCGTAACTAACGCATATTCGCTCTTATCTGCCCCGATTGACTTCAGGGCTAAAATCGGGGCGAAGGCGACGACAATCGCCTTCGGGCAGCTCAATCAAGCCAAGCGCATGAGGCGCCGTCATCGAGACAGCCTACCAAATGCGGGGCCAGAAGGTCCCGGCAATTTCGTATTACGCGTCAGCAAGGCCAAGGAAGCGTAGCAATTTAGGGCTGAACAGGGGAGCATTGGAGATTTCGCTTGAAAGTTAATTACGCCCTGATTCATCTTCTAATCATACCGGTTTTCGTTTTTGCTCGGGCTCAATCCCGAGCTCAACAAGCCTTGCTTGACGTTCCGCCTTCCACTCCTCTCCCCATAGAGCTTGGGAAACATGTTCCCATGAAAGAAGGCGAGCCCTTGAAAGGATATCTGCGATACCCGGTGTACGTCGAAAATCGAGTGGCGATTCCTGCGGGCACCACGCTACTCGGCCATGTAGTCAAGCTCAATCCAGATCGAAGCCGTCGTATACATTCCTGGCTTCGAGGCGACTTCACTCCATTTCACATTCCTGTTGTGCAATTTAGTCAACTGGTGCTGCCGGACGGATCCTTGCAATCCTTCGTGAGTCAGTATGCAACGGATGGGGCGCCAGTTTTGCACCTTTCCGCTGCAACTTCCGCGACTCGGCGTTCGTTTTTCGCCCAGCTGCTAAACCGCGCGAAGCAGCAAGTCAGAGATACGGCTGCCTTGGTGACTGCGCCTGGCCGTGGTGATCGGTTGGTCCAGACCATTTACAGACAGCTGCCGTACCATCCGGAGAGAATTGAGTCTGAAACCGAATGGACAGTATCTCTGGAGCAACCCCTGTCTCTAAGGCCGAACAGTTTCGCTGCCGAATTGCGCGCAGAGCCAGCGAAGGGTTTCCTGTCTCAGCGAGTCGACGCTCCTGTCTTGCGCGAGCGATCCTGGCAACTACACGCTTATCTCGAAGAGACAATAAGTTCGGCACAAAGAAAGCCCGGAGACAGTTTCACGGCTGTCGTTGCCGAACCGGTCTTTGACGCAGGCCAAACGTTGGAGATCCCCCAGGGGTCTCGACTGATTGGAACAGTCACGCAGGCTAGACCGGCGCGATGGTTTGGCCGCTCGGGCAAGTTGCGATTCAATTTTCGAGAGCTGAAGCTACCCGACGGTCTTTCTCAGCACGTGGATGGCACCCTCACGGGTGCAGATGCGTCTAAGTCTTCAGACTTGCAACTTGATCCCGAAGGCGGTGTACAGCCGAAATCGAGGAGCGGTGCCGCTATTCCTTTGGCACTGACTTTTCTGGCGGGTCGCGCTTTAGATGATGATGGGAGCTTGGCTGGTAACAGCGCTGTAGCCTCGAACGGCTTTGGCATCGTAGGCCGAGTTGTCGGCATCGTTGCGAGTTCTCGTAATCTCGCTGCCGGAATAGGCTTTTATGCAGCGGCTCTATCTTTCTACGATCGATGGATCGCCCGTGGACACGATGTGGTTTTCCGCAAAGATACCCGCATTGAAGTGACAACATCGCCTGGCCGGAGCCTTTTCCACGCAGCAGAAGTGCAGCAACCGCCGCCCATCGATCGATAAAGCCTGCGAACTCAGCGGGCTAAGACGAGTTCCTAAGAGAATATGGCAATTCGGCGACTGCTTATTGTATCGATCACAGCACTGGTTCTTCATCTTGGTTTGCTTCCGGGAACAATGGCTTTCGGACAAGGTTCTCGCGAAACCAGCGAACCGGGGGCGGAAAGGAATCTGAATAGGGCCGTAATGCTGACGCATTGACATCATTGTGTACACAGAAGACGGTCCTCTATTGTGATAGCCGGCCGTTAAGGAAGAGGTCAATCGCGACGTCTTTGTCCGCTTTCCAGAACAAAAAGCTTGGGTCCTTTAAACCCCATTGGACGTAAGGTACGACAAAGTGAGCCTTGGCCGTTGCGCTTGCACCGTCAACATGGACAAGGATGGGGATGGTGATCTCGTGAGGCGTGCCGAGCAGTGTGAAGATACCAGTTACCTGGATGGTCGAGTCTCCTGATGGAGCAATGGCGCCAGCGTAGGACCTGGGCTCAAACGAAACACTTGCGTGCTGTTCGACTTCAAGGATGTCCTTGTTCATCTTCTTGTCGCGACTGCCGTTGCCGGTCTTGCCGCTGCCGGCGAGAACGACCACTGAACCCGACATCTTATCAGCGCTGCGGTCAAACGCGAGCGATCCGCTTTGGATGTGAAAGGTGCCGTTGACTACCTCGTGGGTCGTTTTCAGCGTCATCTTAACCTCGCTCGTATCGGGGTTGGCGACGAAGGTCTGGTGCTGGGCGAGGGCGACTGGAGCGGCTAGGACCGCGAGGGCGAAGACCGTGAAGGATTTCATTGCGTCTCCTATATGGCATTTGACAACTAAGAGTTATCCTGGCGTGGCTCGGTTTCAGTTGGCGATTGCGGGGAAAGCCACAGCGCCGTGCTGGGCCACGCGTGTCAGTCTTGCCGTTACGCGCATCACCCCGGGCCAAACCCTGAGGCCAAAAGGCAATACTGCGCGCGCGAGTGGGTTGTTCAAGCCATCGGCGGCGAGCTCGGCAAGGCGCATCTGGGCCAGCAGTGCGGAGCGTAGTTTAGGCTGAAAGAGCGATGCCGGCTCTTCTGCAAGATACGCAGCGACGGCACAACGTGCCGTATGCAGCGCGATGGATATGCCGTCGCCGGTGAACGAGGGGATGACGGCTGCCTGATCGCCGACGCAGTAGAGCCCATTCTCCGTTGTGCGGCGGATGTAACCATATGGGATATGCGTAATGGCGATCGGCTTGGCGAGCAACGGCTCCGCGCCGGCAAGCCTCATAGCGAGGTGTGGACAGTGATGCTGCATCTTCGCAAGGAAATTCTCCCAACGATGACCCGCACGTGCGAGATGCCGCTGTTGCACGACGCAGCACAGGTTTGCAATGCCGCCTTCCACCGGCTGGATACCGCCGTAGCCTCCCGGGTAGAGCATCAGCTCAGAGGCGCCTGCCAGCTCAGAGGCCTGCGCGGACGATAAGCGAAAATACATCTTGAACGCGACCCATCGCTGTGGGTCTTTCGGACGCAGGTGGCCGCGAACATCGTGCTTGCCCGTCGCCAGAAAGACCGCTGGAGCCTCATAGGTGGTGCCGTCGTCAAGCGTAGCTTGCCAGACGTTGGATGTGGTGCGGCCGAGCGCCTGTACACTACGGCCGCGCTCTACCCGGACGCCTGCGGCGATGGCCTCGGCGATGAGCGTTGTATCAAGCGCCTTGCGCGTGAGGGAGGCCGCAAGGAAGGGCAAGGGAGCCTCCGCGGCTCGCCTGGCAGCGGCGAGGCGAACGTGGCCGATGGGGACAGCGCCAAGCGAGGCCACATCGATGCCGAGCGCATGCAGGTCTTCAAGGGCCTCACCGCTTAGAAATTCTCCGCAGACCTTATGGCGCGGTGCGGGCTCGCGCTCAATCAGGGTAACGGCTCGCCCCTTGCGGGCCAGCGCGATCGAAGCCGCACATCCCGCCACTCCACCACCCAGGACGAGAACTTCGACCTGCGCAGGAATCTGGTTCAGATTGGACGTTGTAATGGGAAACTCCTTTTCGAGATGGGATACGGGAACCTTAATCATTCACGGCGAGTGGTGAGCTCGTGCCAGTTAAGGCCGAGGTCCACGATAAGCAGCGAGGCAAGAGTAAAGGCGATCACGCCGACGGCGGCTAAGGAATCCCCGAGGTGGCTCCAGTAACGGGGCCAGAGGTTCAGCACACGGCTGGAGATGAAGGTAAAGGTGACGGCGTATGACCGGGCCATCCATTGGCGGTGCTGGATGATCTGGCGGTTGCGCGCGGTGATTAGGGCGGCGGTGGTGCAGACGACCCAGGCCGCAGCCTGCATCGAAGTTCCGGGGAAGCCCGGTCGTCCGCTGGCGAGAGCGACCCCGGTTGCGGCGCCGATGAAGACAGAGATGACGTAGATGCGGCCGAGGACGCGATGGATCTTGAGGTGACGCTGGCGAAATCGTGATGAGAACTGGATCGGGCCGATAAGGAGAGCCATCATGCCGAAGAGCGTATGCGGGATCAGGAGTTGCCGGTCGGCGATGACCTGCAAACGGTAGGCGTGGTACATCGAATAGTCGGTGATGAGGAGAACTTCTGAGGTGATGAAGACGAAGAGCGTGGTGAGGCCAAGGGAGATCCAGAGAACGGTTTTTGATCTGAAACGGCTTTTAGATCTGGAACGAGTGGGGCGAGTTGGGTGCTGCGTAGAAGTTGCCATTATTCCCCTCTCAGATAAATAGACGGGCTGAGCGGCGCTCCGAGGGGCGCGAAACGCCTGAAGGGTCTTAGTCTAACGAGAAGCTTCAGCATGCAGAATATAGAGAGCACCAAGCCCCACCTCAACGAACTCACGATGAGACCCACCGGGTTTTTCGGCCGATAGAACAGAGCCTCACCGCTCACCCAAGTGATTTCAATCTCCTTCGGCGTGGACTCCGCTGCCGCACGCGCCGCCTAAGGATTCAAGTCGATTCCTGTTAACTGCGCGGATCAGCTCCGGCAGCTTGCGCGGAGAGCCCCGGAGACTGAATCCCATCTCCGCACTAGACCGCATGGAAGCGCATTGTCTCCGCCGTCAACCCTGGGCCAAACGACATCGCGCACCCGCGTTGCCCCGGCCGCGCTTGCTGCATCATCCGCTTCAGCACAAACATCACCGTTGCCGATGACATGTTGCCGAAGCAAGACAGCACCTCGCGCGACGCGGCCAGCGCATCGACCGGCAGCTCCAGTCC
Organism: uncultured Acidobacteriaceae bacterium; assembly: GCA_963785315.1. GTDB lineage: Bacteria > Acidobacteriota > Terriglobia > Terriglobales > Acidobacteriaceae > PALSA-350. Next base: position 1,386,513 of record CAWAUX010000014.1, read on the forward strand.
GTTCTCCACCGCATCCAGAACCGACCGTCCGCCGGGGTGCACCGCCCACAGGTCGATGTCATCGCGCTCGGCCAGCAGCTCGCCATCATGTAACGCGCGGCCCAACGCCGCCGGCACCTGCCCGGAGAGCAGCATGTCGAATCCCAGCCCGCGGATCTTCCATGTAATCAAACCCTTCGTCTCGGGCACCCTCACTGCCTTAAAGCTGTCCAAAGCAAAGCCCTGCTCGCGTGCGGTTATCAGGCTCGCCGCCGCGCCATCGGCAAAGACCAGGAACGAGAGCACCTGCTCCAGTTCCTGCGTCTCCTGGAAGTGCAGCGTGCACAACTCCAGGTTGAGCATAAGCACAGCAGCCTTCGGATCTGAGCGCACAATGTGCCGCGCTAACTTCAGCGCATTGATCGCCGCAGAGCATCCCATAAATCCAACCATCGTGCGCTCCACGCCCGCCGAAAGCCCAAGATGGTCGACGATCTCAAAGTCCAGCCCCGGCGCATAGAGCCCCGTGCAACAGGTCACCAGCACATGGGTAATACCGGAGCGTTCCTTCTCATTGAGCGCAAGCCGGTCCACGGTCTTCCGCATCAACAGCGGAGCGCTCTGCTCAAACAGCTCCATACGCCGCGCCGTGTTGGGAAACCTGCCTAACCGATAAAACTCAAGCGCGTCATGTGACGAGAAATCGCCGGAACTGTTCGGCGGCTCGAGGGTTGAATAGCGATGCGCGATGTTGGCGCGCCTCACCATGCGGCGGAAGACCGTGCGCAGCCGCGGGTCGGCGAGCATGTTCTCCGCGAAGACGACGAAGGCGTTATGCACATCGTGCCCGGGTACAGCAGTGGCGATACGGTTCAGGTAAGCCGTACTCAATACGCAGAATCCTCGGCCCGGACTACAGAGATTAGACGTTGCGTGTGCATCTTGGGCATGCTGGACGACGAAAAGATGATCATCCGTCGGCGGGCCTGATTTTGCCGGAAGGGCCTGCGAGGGAGCCGACGCGGTTCGAAGCGTTTGAGCAAGCGATAGCTGCCGCCTGGGCCACCGACAGGTTATTCGCGACCTTTTTGAAACTGTAATGGGATGAGTCTTCATCGCGGGAGAAGCTTTTCAACAGAAGCATGCTTCCATTCATATGGATGCGAAGTTTCACTGTCTTCCATTGTCCGGGTAAGACCTCCTCCCGAGTGATCGAAAAACTACTACCGCCGCTCACCTCGCCGAGCAGGCCAAAGCCGAACTCCACTTTGCGTTCGAGATGTGCATCGATGCCGCACAGCCGCATGTCGGTGCTGTGAATGAACAATACCCCCGACATGGCATGAATTACCCGATCCTCATAGCTCTGCTCCTCAAACGACGGATTCGGCTGAAATGTAATACGGGTGCAGTCGCCCTGGGAACCATTGATCTTGAATAGAAAAGCTCTGGGAAGAACCAGCAGTAAACCCGCCAGCCGGCCCTCATCTTCTCTCCGCCCCTGGCTTTCGCGGCGAAAGTCTTCCGGGTGATTTACGAGATTTGCTATACGGTCATCTTCTGCCTTGGCTTGCTCGGCGGATAACGGCTTACCATCCTCAGAGAGAAGACGGTGCATGCGACCCTCTGGGGTTTCTACCACCAACTCGTTCCAAAGATGACCCTTTGTGCGCGTCGACCGCGACTCCCTCGTGTATTGGAAGCGCTGGCGATTTTTCATTGCAGCGGTTTCGGCCTGCACCATCCGGTCAACCTCCTGTGTCGCCTGCGATTGAATTTGAAGTGGTGCAGTTGCGCACCAAACCTCGCTCGAAACAGAGGCCACGCAGAACAACAACACAAGCGGCAAGCGAGGTAATCGGTAAATGGTCATTCCTCTAATTGAAAGGCCGTCGTGGCACGTTACCAGCAGGGAAAAAGGACCCGAGCTTTCTGTGATCTTCGGGATCTCCCCTTAATATCTTAACCCATTAAGACTAGTTGACAGATTAAATCTTAATACGTTAAGAGTTATATAGCGGGAAAGTTGCACTTCCAATTTGGCAAGATATCTCGTCAACAGCTAAGCAGGGAAGATGCCGCATACCGCGCCTGGTGTTCCCCTGCAAATCAAACGTCGATTGTTTGTCCGGCGTCCAGCACGCGAAAACTTGCGGGGTCAATTCGTCTCAGACCGAGTTGACGAGCAAGCAAGGCTGGCGGTTCTTCCAGAGGCTCATCCGTAAGCTGGAAGGTGCCGAAGTGACAAGCAACGGAGAGCTTGGATTTGAGGTCAAGGTGAGCCTGAACAGCGTCTGCTGGATCGAGATGGACAGGCTTCATCAGCCAACGAGGCCTGTATGCGCCGATCGGCAGGATCGTCATATCGAAACACCCAAATCGCTCTCTGATGTCAGTGAACGAAGCGGAATATCCGGTGTCGCCGGCAAAGTAGACCGTTCTCTTTGCGCTCTCGATGACCCAGCCGCACCAGTGCGACCGATTACGGTCAAACGGAGTTCGCCCGGACCCGTGTTGCGCCGGAACGCTGTGGATTGCTATTTCAGGTGATAGCTGTGCAGACCTCCACCAGCTCAACTCCGAGCAATCGCGGATGCCACGGCGCCGAAACCACGGGGATAGACCTTCAGGCGTCCAGTAGCGGACATCTTTACCCAGGGCCCGCACACTCGGCAGGTCCAGGTGGTCATAGTGCGAATGGCTTATCAGAACATCGTGAATTCGGGGTAGGTCCTCAATGGAGATTCCGGGAGGTACCGCACGCCTGAGGCTGCGAATTGGAAGCGGCTGGCAGTTTCCGAAGATCGGGTCAGTGAGGATATTTTTTCCCAAGTGTTGGATGAGGAATGTCGAGTGGCCGATCCAGGTGAGGCGAACTCTCTCAGTCGCTGAACTGCTGGAGATGGTCGGAACTGGCGAACTCCTATAGCTCGGATCAAAGGCTTTAGACTCTGAGAGATCGATAGACTCCCTGTCCGGTGCAGTCTTCTTCCCCAGCTTCCACTGCAACAGATCGGAGATCCTATGCGGCTCGTGATCGTATATGTTGCGGAAAATTTTTCCTGATAATTTCGTTTGTCTCATCAATTGTTCCCAACCCAATCATCGACGAATTGCCGTGAGCCACAAAACCGATAGCCTCAGGTCGCTTGCCGATACTTAGCCCTGATTTTGGCCGCGTCGATATCGCAATTAGCGCAACACCGAACGCTTGGCAGATCCCTATCGCCAGGGACAGTTGTGTCATCTGCCTGCGCCACCGTGGGGCCAGATTCGTTATTTGGCTGGGGTGCGGGGCTTCGATCCTTTGGAGGCATTGTGCTTACTCTTGTTACCTCCGGGCGTCCACCATTGTCGAACGGATCCGCCGACTTGACCGATAGAGTAAAAGAGGTAATATCCATGAGCGTGTCTATCAGTTCTGCGGTCACTGCCGCAATTGCGCCTGAGGTTCAGAAATCAGCATCCGCCACCGTGGCATCGCAACCATCTGCGCCATCTGCGCCATCTGCGCCGTCCGCGCCCGCCGACAAGGTTACTTTGAGTTCTGCCACTCCCCAAGCGTCCCCAGCAGGCGATGTTGATCACGACGGCGACTCCCACTAAATAAACTCTCTTTGAATGTAGGTCAGAGCAGAAAGGCTTGCGCGGCCCTCCGCAAAGGAGGGTCACCAACCCATAGGTTGACTGGAGGAGCGCCCCCATCGGTTCTCTATTCCTGAAGAGGGGAATACGTCGCATAAGGATTCTTAGAATGGTTTTTAACCTCCGCCTATTTTTCCGAGGCCTATTCCGATGATGTAGTTCACGACTCCTTCAAGAGCGCCGATCCAGGTCATTTCGAAACCACTCGCCCACCCCGTACAGCGGCGACCCGGCAGGTCAAGCCGCGTCGCTGGCCAACCGCGTAGGCGGACCCGACTTGGCACTCCGCCGACTGGAGAGCGAGTGCGCGAATGAGTTGCTCTTTGTCTTTCGCCAGATGTTCTACGAAGCGCTCTGCGTCCTCTTCAGGGAGACCGCGAATGTGGTAGCTAAGCGACAGCACTTCCCGGCCTTCGGCTTCATTGTCCTCGACCGCTTCCCTTTCGCGCGCAAACTCGGCTTCGTAGATTTCCCGCTTTAAGCTGCTTGCCGTACTTCGCGATGTCCCGGCCTTCATCAATCTGTGGGTGGGTTGGCGACGCTATTTATGGCGTCAATGACGGTCTCGGTTCCATCTTTGGCAGCGCTTTGATGCGCCCAGCCCAGAGGTCTGCGTGGTGTTTCTCCGCCGTTGCGAGGCCACGCAATGCGTTGCGACGGCGTGGATCACTCTCGTTCTTGGCGAGTGCGGAGTAGGTGGAGAACCCCTCCACCTCGGCTTGCCAGTTTTCGTTTAAGGTTGCCAGAAGTCGCTTGTTATCCGAGGGGATCATGGTCTCCCCGTTCAAAATGTTTCACCGCTTTAGTCCAATCGACATCACCGTTTTTCGCGAGGACATCGATCAGCCGGCTACCGTCGAAGAGTTAGAGGCGCTGAGCCGCAAAATCCGGCGCGGCATGCTTAGATGCCATCAAGGCAGTCCACCAAGGCTATATCAACGCCATCTCCTCGAACAACTGCAAGCCTTTTGCAACAGACACTGGAAACCGCAAACGTGCCCCCCGGACAGCGCGCGATTGGAAACAGATCCCGACGGCCGGAAGTTTTGGGACAAGGTCGTAATTCTCCATGGTCTCCGGCGCTGGTGGGAGCATCGTCATGAACTGAAAGGAGGTGGCCAGCGTGTTTCCCGGCACTACTACGACGTGTATCGGTTGCTTCAATCGGATGCCGGTACAGGAGCAGCTTTGATGGCTGATGGCCGCAGATTGCCCTCGGTGGGCCTGCTAGAATGGCAGTGGTGCATGAATATTGGGGTCAATCAAGGGTCAGCTTCCAGAAACTTGTAATTCTGGCCAGTCTTTTGGGGGCCGCCCGATGACGGTAAGTGGTTTAAAATCCGTTGATCGGCAGATTCTACCCCCAATAGCAGCCCTTTTACCCGTCGCGTGAACCAAGAAGCTTGAACGGGTGGAGTTAAAGTCCCAGGTGGAAAACGCCGACGTGACCACTCAAGCCTCTCCTTCCACACCCCCTGTCTGGCTCGGCTGCTCCGGTTGGGCTTATCCAACCTGGAAACCAGATTTCTACCCGGCCAAAACGACGGCGAAGAAAATGCTGGAGTTCTACGCGACGCTGCTTAACTCGGTCGAGGTGAACTACACCTTCCGCCACTTGCCCTCGGCAGCCACCGTCGATGCGTGGTTGGCACAGACGGGGACGGATTTTCGCTTCTCATTCAAAGCCCCGCAGCGCATTACACATATCAAGCGGCTGAAGGAGTGCAGCGACGCGCTCAGCGCCTTCTACACTGCGCTGCTGCCGGTCATCCGCGCCGGGCGCATGGGCGTGGTTCTATTCCAGCTGCCTCCGAATCTCAAAGCAGACCCGGGGAGACTTGCCAGCTTTCTCAAAGAAGCCGCGCCGGAGAGCACGGCCACACTGCGCATCGCCTTTGAATTCCGCCACGCTTCCTGGTTTGCCAGCGAGATCTTCGAGCTGCTGCGCCAGCATCGAGCCGCGCTTTGCGTGGCCGAGAGCGACGAACTGCAAACGCCGGACGTAGTCACCGCTCCATTCTGCTGCTACCGGCTGCGCAAAAGCGACTACGGGCCGACTGACTTGCAGCAGATCGAAAAGCAGCTCGCAGATAAGGCGACGCAGGGAGATGTTTTCGCCTATATCAAGCATGAGGACACCCCCAAGGGCGCGCTGCAGGCGGCTTCTCTGCTGGCGAGGTTGAAAGCGCAGTGAGGGATACGAGCGAACTTCTGGCTGAAGCGGTAAGCAACTTCGCGGACACGGCGGAGTTCCTTCCCCGGCGATTTTTGCGCAACGGGCACCTGCAAACACTGGCAGGCAACTTTCTGCCGCGGCAATATGTTTTACCTGAGCCCGAGGCGCACATCATTCAAGTGGACCCAGGTGAAGGCGACGCAGCGTATGCATCCGACTCTAGGGCCGCAGGCCGGCTAACGCAAGCGCAAGGCGACGTCCGCACACAGGGCGCAAGCTATGTGCTTTGCCATTGCCATTGGCAGGCAAACGCCAGCGAGAGGCCGACGGTGCTGCTGATCCATGGTCTCGAAGGATCTACGCGCTCGCAATATATGCTGGGAAATTCAGCACGGGCTTGGGCCGCGGGATGCAATGTGATTCGCATGAACATGCGCAATTGCGGGGGCACCGAGGATTTGTCACCGACGCTGTACCATTCGGGGCTCTCGGGCGATGTCGCAGCCATTATGCGGACACTCTCCGCGGAGAAAGGTCTGCGCGCCTTTGCGCTGATCGGTTACTCCATGGGGGGCAACCTGGTGTTGAAGCTGGCGGGTGAGTTGGGTGCAGGCGCACCGCCCTATCTGAAAGCCGTGGTTGGAGTTTCGCCGGTGATGGATCTGGCCGCCTCCGCGGATGCGCTGCACAACGTCGCCAACCGGGTCTACGAGTGGAAGTTTCTGATCGGTTTGCGGCGGCGCTTTCGGCGCAAGGCAGAACTCTTTCCCGCCATCTATTCCACGGAAGGACTGGAGAGGATTGGAAGCTTACGCCAGTTTGATGATCAGATCACGGCCCGCTACTCTGGCTTCCACGGTGCGGACGACTATTATGACCGCGCGTCCAGCTCGCATGGGGCGGCGCAGATTGCTGTGCCGGCACTGATCCTGCATTCGCTCGATGATCCCTTTATCAGGATGTTGCCAGCAACCCGCGCCGCTCTGCTGGCCAACTCGCGGGTTCGGCTGGTGGTGACGGCGCATGGAGGCCATTGTGCCTTTCTGGCCCCGGCCGTCGGTTACGACGGCTATTGGGCGGAGAAGATGCTGCTGGATTTCGTACTATCGGTGACGAAACCCTGATGGAAGCGGATTGGTCGGTGGAGCTTGCCGCTACGGATCCTGTGATCATCGTTCCCTGGGCTGCGTCTGGAGATGACGAAGCCCAGTGCAGGTTCGTCGATTTGCGCCAGTATCCTCAGTTAGTCATGGACATCGAAGAAGCGCAGGGGAGCGTGGCTTTGCGGACTGCATTGCTGCTGCTCAATGGCTCTACTTCGCATCTGTGGACTGCCAAGTGCGACGCGTGGAGCAGCAGCCCCGAACAGGACGACGATCCATTCGATCCCTACGAGATGGATGCCGAGCCTGGAGAGACAGCTTTTGGGGCCGGGTCGTATATCGACTTGTTACCCCGTGATCCAGAGATCAGCCAGCGCTTCGACGGCCAGGAGCGATGGCTGCGGGCAGTGACCGAAAGGCTGCGCGGGATTCGGGCGAGCGCGGCGCGGGTGGAACTTGTGCTGCGGCGCGCAGTGGTTGACGGCGTTCCTGGTTATGGAGTGACGTGGTTCGTCGAGGGCTGCGGCGCAAGTGCGGAACGCGCCGATCAAGCCTGGGGCGGCGCGTTCGATCTCGCCCTGGCCGCGATCATGGATGTGCCCCTGAAGTAGCGCCGACGCGGCACGGGATGACGGTACAATGGCAGAAACGGGCGAGTAGCTCAATTGGATAGAGCACCGGCCTTCTAAGCCGGGGGTTGTGGGTTCAAGCCCCGCCTCGCCCACCAGCCCGGTCCTTCGATTGTCTACCCAAGCTTTTTAAGGCGGTTTTCTATGCCTGCACCAGTTCCACCAGCAGATCCGCCTCGGTCATGAGCCAAGCGATCTCGCGCATCCCAAAGGCCACGGCGGGAACGGGACCGCTCAGAAGGAAAGATCCAAGCCCGGTGAGATGCGCGATGGCCTCACGGATATCCGGCACCTGGTAGCAAACATGGTAGATTCCGCCGCCTTTCCTGAGGGTGCGGTCGATGGGAGAATTAGGCCCAAGAGGAGCCACGAGTTCCATCGCGGGGTCTCCGTTTCCCCGGCTCATAAAGCAAACTGAGACATTCTGGATGGGATCGTCGAATGGGCCCGACGTCAATTCATAGCCGAAAAGATTTCCAAAGACTGGAATTGCCTGCTGCAGATTCCGTACCGCAAGTCCAAAATGATGAAAAGCGAACTCTGATCTGTTGTGAATTCCTGATTCTCCCGGACCATTATAGGAGAATTCAGCCTACCTCCGGCGGGAATCCAATGCAGCGAGACGCCTCCATTTCGAACTCCTGGGGTCCCAGGGGGCCGTGGGTGGGGAAAGAGAACTGCAGATCCCTTGGCTTCGCTTCACGATGACGATTCTGTGGGAGAACTAACGGAACGGTGTTTCTTTCTGCCCATCCGATCTAACCGCCCCTAATAAAAGTCACCACCCTTCCCTTTGTCATCCCGAAGCGGAGCCGATCTGCGAGGCGCTCTCTGTCGGTGAACTAACGGAACGGAAACCTTTGTGCGAGAGCCGGGGCGCACTGCAGATCCCTCGGGTGCGTGCAGGGCACAAAAAAGGCGCGTCGAGTGCTGTGGTATCCCACTCAAGCCAAAACCGGGCTTGAATGGGGCACCCAGCCTTCGTTGAAATCCAAAGAAGTCACAACCTCCGAGCGAAGCCGAGGGATGACAAAGGGGAGGGTCGTGGCTTTTATTGGGAGCTTTCTGGTCAGATGGACAGAGAGAAACCGCAGACTTTAACCGGGCATCTTTGGGCCCCTTGTCGATCCTGGTCCCTGCGTCATCTTACTTTCATTCGCTTGCGCTAGGGTGGCCACGGAGGGTTTGTGTGACGATAGCCATCCTGGAGTGGCTCCTTGGACTCAGCGTGTTGCTATTTGTCGGGCGCCGGGTGGTGCTGCGCCTACAACTGTCTCGCGCCAAACACCGCTCGCTTGCCGGCCACGCGCGGTTGGGCCGGTTGCTAGCCCGTTTCGTGCCCTACTACGAATATGACGAGGCGCAGTTTTTCCGGGCCGACGACGCCCCAGAACACATCGGCGAACAGCGACGAATGGCCTTCAGGCGCCTGGCCGCACTGTATGCGCAACGCTTTGCCAATACCGTGCGGCAGACCAATGAAGTCCAGGATGAGATATCCGACCTGCAATTTACGGCGCGCTATCGCGTACCCTTCCAGTTCAGCCGCTACGTCCGCCAGCACTTGAGCAGCGGATCTTTCGCCGTCTCCTCCAGCGGCGCGACCACAACCGATCTGGACGGCAACCGGCGCTACGACCTGACCGGGTCCTACGGCGTGAATGTATTTGGCTACGACTTCTATAAGGACTGCATTGAACGCGGGAGCGCGCGGGTGCGTGACCTGGGACCGGTGCTCGGCGCCTACCACCCGGTGACGACGATGAACGTGCACCGCCTGCGCGCGATCTCCGGACTGGATGAAATCTCCTTCCACATGTCGGGCACCGAAGCCGTGATGCAGGCCGTGCGCCTGGCCCGCTACCACACCAGGCGCCGCTACCTGGTCCGCTTTTGCGGCGCCTACCACGGTTGGTGGGGCGAGGTGCAACCGGGGGTCGGTAACCCCGTGACCGAGCGGGACACGCTGACGCTCAAGGATATGGACGAGCGGAGTTTGCGCGTGCTGCGCAGCCGGCGCGACATCGCATGCGTGCTCGTCAATCCTATCCAGGCGCTGCACCCAAACGCCGGCGCGGCGGCGGATTCAACGCTGGTGGACAGCGGCCCACACACCAGTTATGACCGCGCAGGTTATACAAAATGGCTGCAACGGCTTCGCCAGGTGTGCTCCGACCGCGGCATCGCGCTGATTTTCGATGAGGTCTTCCTTGGCTTTCGGCTGGCGCTCGGAGGAGCCCAGGAGTATTTCGGGGTCCGCGCCGACATGGTGACCTACGGTAAGACCGTAGCCGGCGGCCTGCCCATCGGCGTGGTGTGCGGGCGCGCCGATCTGATGAAGCGCTTTCGCGAAGATAGGCCCGCAGATGTCTGCTTCGCGCGCGGTACTTTTAATTCCCACCCGTATGTCATGGGTGCAATGTCCGAGTTTCTGGAGCGATTGGAGACGCCGGAAATCCAGGCCTGCTATCGCGAGCTCGATGCAGTGTGGGACCTCCGGGCGGCTCAGCTCAATGAGCGTCTGCGCGAAGCCGGAGTCCAGGTCCGGGTGGCAAATCTCTCCTCAGTATGGACCGTCTGCTATCTGCAGCCGTCACGCTATCACTGGATGTTTCAGTACTATCTCAGGGCAGAAGACCTGGCGCTGAGCTGGGTGGGAACGGGCCGGCTCATCTTTAGCCTGAATTACACCGACCAGGACTTCGCCGCAGTCGCCGACCATTTCGTAGCGGCGGCGCGACAAATGCAGCAGGATGGTTGGTGGTGGCCGAACCCGGCCCTCACCAATAAGGCCATCAGGCGTCGCGTACTGATAGAGATGTTGCGGACTCGATTACATACCCCACGGGGTCAATCAACCGGGGGACAAACAGCGCTCGATCGAAGAGCAGGAAGTGTGACCTAGGCAACGATTCTCATCCAGCCGTGTTCAATTGGCTAATCACCGAATGCGCTTTGCGTTTGAGGCACAAACAAAAAGCCGGAAGAGAAACCACAGATCCCTCCACTGCGCTATCGATTCTCAAAAATCCAGCCGCAGCGCCAACTGGATCTCGCGCGGCGTTCCCGAGCCTACTGGGGTGATCGGATTTACGATGGCCGTGTTCAAGTTCACCGTATTGGTAATGGCGCCAAAGCCCGCCGAGCAGCCCGTAGGATTTGAAGCTGAAAGACCACACGTGAGCTGCGGCTGGCCTAACTGCGGGTGATTGAAGATGTTGTAGAACTCTCCGCGGAATTCCAATTGCATGCGTTCTGAAATGGGAAAGGTTTTAGCGGCGCCCATATCGATCTGCCACGTGCCCGGCCCGCGAAAGAGGCCACGCGGCGCGTCGCCAAATTCTCCAGCCGGAAGGGCAAACGCCGCGGGATTAATCCACCCTCTGATACTCCTACCCCCGGGCGGAGTGAGCGGGACACCTGGAACCAAATCAGGACGCTGCGTGCCGGAGGCACCATCCGGCGCAGTGTAGCTGCTGGGTAAAAGCACATTGACGGGGAAACCGGTGCGAGCCAGCGCCGTCGTGGTGAGTTGCCAATTGCCCGCGATGGTGCTGGCGATGCCGCGTTGGTTCAGCATCGGCTTTCCCAGGCCGAAAGGAAGCTCATAGACAGCGTTGCCATTGACCACATGCGTGGCGTCCCAGGCTCCACTAGCCCACTCGCAAGACAGGCAAAGTGGGTTCTGCGGCGATATCTCGTCGCCATCCCCACTGCCATTGGAGCCGTTGTCGATCTCGTGCGTATACGCGTAATTTGCCGCCAACAGGAGCCCCCTCGCGAACGGCCGCCGCACGGATACGGAGAGGCCATTGTATGAGCTGGCGCCGATGGACCCGCGCCAGCCAATGGCGGGCGCAAAGGCCGGATATTGCGCAATCCCCGTAGCCGGATTAATCAGGTTCACAACATTGGTTTCCAGCAGATGCACACCATGGCTTCCCATGTAGGTGAGCGAAGCCACCAGGTCGGCAGGAAACTCCCGCTGTACGGAGGCGCTCCACTGCTCAACATACGTGTCCTTGCGATTCCGTTGTTCAGCATTCGGTGAGATGGTTCCAGTGGTGAAATACGGGTCGGGTGGATAGGTCACCTTGGTCACCGAGTAGGAGGGAATCTCGTTCTTGGCCGGCAGATTCTGATCGTCCAGCTGGCCATCTTCGTGGTACATTCCGAATCCGCCGCGAAGGATCGTCTTTCTGTCCTGCCCAGGCGACCAGACCAAGCCCACGCGGGGATCGAAGTCGCCATAGTTTTGCTGGCCGAAGCTAGCGCCCACGCCGCAGAATCCCTGCGGCCCGCAGGTGTCGAAATCGAAGGGATTGGCCTTGCCGTGCGCCTCATGGAACAACTGAAAGACGGTGTACCGCGCGCCGAGGTTCAGGCTAAAGTTGGGTCGCAGCTTGAGCTCGTCCTGGATATAGCCAAAGATATCGTACTTGCGCAAATCGTTGATCGGCAAAGCACCAGACAGACTTGCTCTCGCCACCTGATTCGCTGCCAGCGCTTGCAGGGTTGAAAACGTAACTGTTCCGTGTTGCCCGTAATGTTGGTTCAATTGGACGCGGCGGAGTTCCGCTCCGGCTTTGATGGTCTGCCGGCCGTGGAGCCAGGTCACGTTGTCAATATAAGAAAAAGTGTTGCCCACGTAGATGGTGTTGTAATTGTAGTTTTGGACGCCGAATCCCGGCCCAGGCCCCGTGGAAATCGCGATCTGATAGATGGAGTCGACTGGACTGGAGTTGTAGGTGTTGTCGGTGGAGCGATTGAAGCCAAACTTGACCTCATTCGTCAGGGTTGGACTAAACATATGTAGCAATTCGAGCACGCCATTGACCGGCGTGCTCACCCTCTGCTCCAAGTTCGTCGCGGAAGTCGAAACGGGCTGCGTATCGACCGACCGGTCGTAATTGAAGCGCATAAAGCCGCTGGTTTTGGATGAAAAATGTTGGTCGATTCGCAGGAGTGCCGAGTTTTCGTTGACCACCTGCGTGCAGGAGCAGGTCAGCAGGTCATAGTCCGCGTAGTTCGGGTCGCCCGGGTCGTTTGCCGGCGTGTAGGGGGTCAGAAATGTTTTTGGACCTGCTCCCGGGTAGGCGTTTACGATCCCATAGACCGGGGAGGAACTCGGAACAGTCGCCTTGAAAGCTGCGCTCGGCACGTCGCCGCTCACCGGATAGCCCCAGACCTGGCGGTAGGCCTCAGAAGCGAGATAGAAGAAGGTCTTGTCATGCACAATGGGTCCGCCCACCGATCCACCGAACTGATTCAAACGCAGCGGCTGCTGCGCTTCTCCCTGGGAGGCCCACAACGGCTCGGGCGCGTCAAAATAGTTGTTGCGCAAGAACTCAAAGAGGCGACCGTGGAAACGGTTTGTACCCGAAGGAGAAGTAACGGCCAGTTGCGCGCCGCCGGTCGCACCTTCATCGGCGGTTGCCAGTAGCGTATCGACGCGGAACTCCGCGATTGCGTCCAGCGGAATGGAGAGCCGCGCCCATGGGCGCTGTGTCTGATTGATGATGCTGGTTTCGTCAATGCCGTCATAGGTGAAGTTGCTGTCGTCGAGGCCTCGGCCGGCGAAGCGGACCGATCGCTGGTTGCTGCCACCGGTATCGATGGCGCCGGGGATGTATGCCGTCAGTGATGCCCAATTGCGGCCATTCAAGGGCAGTTCATCGGCCTGCTTTCTTTCGATCAAGCCCGTCACCGCGGCGGTGTCGCGGTCGATCAACTCGGAACTGGCCGAGACTTCCACCTGCTCCTCGCCGCCTGAAATCTGCAAGGCCGCATCCAAGGTGCGCGTCCCGCCGACCACCTGGTCCACATCGAGGAACATCAGCGTCTGAAAGCCGGGATGATCGAACGTGATGGTGTATTTACCTACCGGAAGCTCCGGAATATCGTATCTTCCAGCGTTGTCTGAAACCCCTTCACGCCGCAACTGGGTCGAGTTCTCCACAACATTGATGTGTGTTTGCCCCAGCAGCCTACCCGACGGGTCTGTAACCGTGCCGGTCAAACCGCTTCGATCCACTTGCGCGATGCAGGGGACGGAACAAGAAAGAGACAAGATTGCGAAGAGGGTAAAGACAGACGGCGAGAAGAATGAGCAGAACCTTTGCATTTGGCCTCGAAGGATGTGTATCGGTGACTGGTAAAGCGAGATGTAGCTCGAGCTCCCAGGGAGCTTCGACGAATCTGCTTTCTCAACGATTCTCGCGCGGATCAGCACTCCAGTTGCGCCGAGTGGCTGGCGACCAGAATCCGCTGTTTCATAATTGATTTTTACGGGCTATGAACCCAGCGTACGGGTGCGATCTTCGATCTGCATTACATGGTTAAGAGTGATCTTGACGAAAACTGTTCCGGTCCAGAAGGTGACGGTATTAGTCTCCAACTGGCAGCGCCGGGACCTCGTGGGTCACCGTTTCGCGGGTGGTGCGTTGTCCGGCTGTAGAGAAGAAGTAGGCAGAGAAACCTGATGGAGCTATTAGTGTCATGGCCTGATTCGTCTCTTTGCGCTGCGTAGGCAGCAGAACGCCCTGCAACTCAACGAGGATCTCACGGCATGATTACGAAACCGTAATATGCGAGGTGAATTTTTGTTTAAAACACACACGGTTGCTATTTGCAGCGAGGCGCGGGACAGAATTCATCTCCCATAAACACAATTCCATCGTGGGCCGACAACAATATACGTCGGGAGTCGTGACGTCTCCGGCTGGCACAGAACGTAATAATTCGTGCTCGTGACAGCGATAGATATCAATAGCAGTAAGCCGACGTGGATCACCTATGAGAATTCTGGTTGTAGACGATGAAGCGAAGACCGCAAAGTTTCTGAGAAAGGGTCTGAGCGAAGCAGGCTTTGTTGTCGATGTGGCGGCAAATGGGGTGGATGGACTCCAGTTGGCGCACGACTTGGACTTCGACCTGATTATCCTGGACGTAATGCTGCCCCGCCTGGATGGCTGGCAGGTTCTCACCCGCTTGCGTCAGGCAGGCCGAGCTACCCAGGTCCTTTTGTTGACGGCCCGGGACGCAGTCCACGAGCGGGTAAGAGGATTCGAACTGGGGGCCGACGACTACCTGGTGAAGCCGTTCGCATTCTCTGAATTATTGGCGCGGGTGCGATCGTTGTTACGCCGGACGCCCGCTCGGCCGCAGGATACGATCCGTAGGGCCGATCTGGAAATCGACCTGTTACGCCATCGCGCGACGCGGGCCGGCCAGCGGCTCGATTTGACTGCGAAAGAATTCCTTCTGCTGTCACTGCTCGCGCGCCGTGCCGGCGAAGTCCTGTCCCGCACTCTGATCGCCGAAGCGGTCTGGGACATGAACTTCGACAGCGACACGAATGTTGTGGACGTCAACGTGAGGAGACTCCGCAGCAAAGTGGACGACCCGTTCGCGCACAAACTTATCCAGACGATTCGCGGCGCCGGCTATGTGCTGGAAGCCGGCTCGTAGCCTGATGCCGATATCGCGGCTGTGGCGGACGTTGGCCTTCCGGTTAACCGCCGGGTACGCGTTGGCAGGGCTGGTTCTGGTGATTTTGGCGACCGCCAGCCTCTACTTCGTGCTGGTATCGGAATTAGAGAAAAGCACGGAATTATTCCTGGGCGACAAAATACACGTGCTCCGCACTATGCTGCGGGAACGGCCCGATGATACGGACGCGCTGCGGGAGGAAGTTGAGCTGGAGACGGCGGCGCGGCGATATGAACACTTCTATATTCGGCTGCTTGATGAACGAAACACGCCATTAATGACAACGCCCGGCATGGCGGAAGAAATAGATCTTTCGCGGCTCGCCCAACGAACACGAGGACATCCCGATGTGTCGATCCCGATGAAGGGCAGCCAAGGGCGAGCCTTTCGCGTTACCACTGCGGTGGCGCCGGTCGGCTCGACTCCAGGTCATACTATTACGATTCAGATTGCCATCGATGTCTCGCAGAAAGAAGCTTTCCTGGCGCGCTTTCGATGGGTGTTCTGGGTGATCATCCTGGGGACCCTGGCGATTTTCCCTTTGGTTGGTTATCAGATTGCGCGCCAGGGCATTCGGCCGGTAGAAGAAATGGCAGCGACTGCCAGGCGCATCAGCTCCACTCATCTTGGGGAGCGAATCGTCGCTGAAGGTTATCCTTTTGAGCTGGCATCGCTGGCCGGCACGTTCAACGAGATGTTGGATCGGCTGGAGAATTCCTTCGATCGCATATCCCGGTTCTCTGCCGATATTGCGCATGACCTGCGCACCCCTGTGAACAACATCCGCGGTGAAGCCGAAGTTGCATTGGCGCGTGCTCGCACCATTGACGAATACCGGGATGCGCTGGAGTCGTCTCTGGAAGAAGCCGTGCGCTTGTCGGACTTGATTGGCAACCTTCTGTTTCTGGCCCGCGCAGAAAGTCCCTTGGCGCATGTGCGCCGCGAGCGGGTCGACGTAGCCGAGTTGCTGGATGGGGTGCAGGAGTATTACGAAGCCTCTGCCGCTGACGGCGGAATCTCCTTAAGCACCAGGTTCGGCGATGAGCCGGTGATCGCAGAACTGGACAGGACGCTGATGCAGCGGGCGGTCGGAAACCTGGTCTCGAATGCGGTGGCACACACACAATCGGGCGGATCGGTGGTGATTGCAGCTAGTTCCGAAAGTGCAGTGGTTCGGATCGAGGTCACCGATACAGGCATCGGCATTCCGCCGGAAGCACTGCCCCGAGTATTTGATCGTTTTTTCCGTGTGGATCCATCGCGTTCACAAGTCTCGGGCGGCACGGGGCTCGGGTTGGCCATCGTGCAGGGCATCATGCTGCTGCACGGCGGCAAGGTGGAAATTGCCAGCCAACCAGGGAAAGGCACGCGGGTTATTCTCAGCGTGCCCGTTTCCGCACCCGCGATGACAAACGTGTAAGTTCGATTTCGCTCGTTATTTAGATCAGGTCTTTGAAGATTCTGAGTCAGAATCTTTCCCTTCCTCACCCAGGGCATGACCAACGTAAATGGGCACGGAATAGCCCATTTTAGAGGTAGGGTTATCCCAGGATTGCATCCTGGGGTATTGTCAGCGCTTTCAGCCGTCCCTGCGGGACTGGTTCGTGATGCCGATTGCCGGCGCTAACGCGCGTGATCCGAGTCGAGCCCCTTTCACAAAGCGCAGCGCAGTGCGCAGGCGCTTCACCACAGAGGCCGCTAAAGCGTTTCCATCGATGGCTATGGGCAGCGTGCTCTTTGGCTAATCCGTCCGGTGAAGTACGTCCGCTATGCAGACCGGCCCATCCGAAGTAAACTCCGATGTGAAACTTTTCGGCATCAGGTGTGGGCCACTCGCCAGGGACTAAGAACCTCTGCTAAGGAGCGCGCTATATGGAGCCTCGTCGCTTTTTTCTTTCTCGCCTAGCCGGTTTACCACTGCTCGCGATGGCCGCGGCGGACAGGGTAAAGGCGCAAATACAGGGTCAAACCCACAAGCCGCTCAAGATCATGATGAAGAGCGCCTGGGGCTCGGACGACCCGACCAAGGCGGCATTTCCGTTTTCCCACGGGCTCGCCCTCGCCGAGGCGGGACACGAGGTGCAGATCTTTCTCCTTGGAGAAGCGGTCGTTCTAATGCGCAAAGTTGTGGCCGAGAATGTGACGCCCGTGGGTTGGCCGAAGGTAGCCGAGACACTGGACAAACTCGCAGCCAGGCACACTCCGATTTATGCCTGCGGCGCCTGCTCCCGGGCTCGTGGCGTAACCGAGGCCGATCTCAGCAACTACGGAGCGAAGTACGGAAGTCCCACCATCTTTGTTTCTCTCGTGGAATGGGCCGACAAAGTGATTACCGAGTAGTGGAGATCAAGCGCGATCTCACCAAGACCAGAGTGGGCAAGGGTGGCCTTTGACCCTGCATCCGGCAGCGGTGTTCCACAGCAGGATGCAGGGTTTGAAGCGCAACAGAACCCCCACGATCAATAGAACAACTTGAGCGCCAATTGAAGTACGCGGGGGCCGTTGCGCAGGCTGGTAATGGAGCCGAAGGTGGTGGTGTTGGTGTAGTTCACGCTGCTGGGCTGACCAAACTGCACGTTGTTGAAGGTGTTGAAGGCCTCGGCGCGGAATTGCAGCCGAAACGTTTCCGTCAGGGTGAAGTTCTTGAATAGCGACGAGTCGACATTGTTGAAGCCCGGGCCACGAGCCTGCTGGCCGACGCTGCCCAGCGGCGAGTAGTCGCCTTGTCCAATCTGAGTTGCCGTGGGAGGGGTGGCGAAAGCAGCTGGATTTACCCATTGAGTGCGGTTGTGTGGGCCGGCATAAACGTCCTGGTTGTTCACGACCAGCGCGTTGCAGCCGAAGTCGGCCGTGGTGGATACGGCGCACGGGATGTTGAACGGCTGGCCGCTCTGGTAGCTGTAGATGAAGTTGACCGACCAGCCACCCAGAAGCGCGTCCTCGGCGCGGTTCATCCCGCCTCCGAACATGCGTCCTTGTCCGACGGGCAGCTCGTAGCTGCCTGACAGATGAACGACGTTGGCTGCATCGACGTCGCAGAGTGCGGTGTCGGCCTTGATGCCAAAGTTCGGGAGCCATGGCGCGCGATAGTTTGGCGACGTCTTGGCCTGGGTTCTCTGGTCGCTCATGCACTTACTCCAGGTGTAGTTAGCCAATGCCGAGAGACCGTAGCTGAACTGGTGCTCATAGGTAGTCTGCAATGCGTAATAAGCGCTTGCGCCATTGGTGGTTTCGTAAGTGGTGTTGGCGGCAAACTTGGGCAGCGGAAGGTAGTTGGCGATGGCTGTTCCAGGGGGCAGAATCTCCGAAGGAGAGTTAAGCGTGTTGTAGTAGTTATCCAGGTGACGGCCGAGGGCTCCCACACCGCCGATCTGGAAGGTATCGTGAGCGGTGAACTGATCCTGCAGGGTCAGATTGAAGGTCTGTACATAGGGCGTCTGGTAGTTATACTGGCGTCCGTAGAGGCTGACGCCGAGGCCGGTGATCTGCGTGGGATCGCTGAGGTTGATGGTGCCGAAGGTATTTTCAATGGTTGCCGTCTGCCCATTGGACAAAGTGATGGGGGTAACCGGCGTGTTTGTGCCCAGAGCAGCAATGTTGTAGATGAAGGGATAGTTCTGTCCCAGCGTGCCACCGTAGCCGATATTCGCCAGGGCGCCGTAGGCGATGCCGTAACCGCCGCGAAGAACGAGATCGGGCCGCAGCCGCTCGGCAAATCCGACGCGCGGGGCAAAATTGGTCTTTTGCGCCTGGCCCACCGATTTATTTGACACGCAATCTAACGTAATCCCACTCGCCGCCAACAGCGAGTTGAAGGCAGCCGCGCGTGGAACCTGGCAACCTTGATTGGGCACGTAATAGATGCCGGTCGAACCATTTCCCCCGGCCAGAACCAGGTTCGCCTGCCTGCCGTTGGTTTCGGCATAGGGCGAGAAGTAATCCCAGCGAAGACCAAGGTTGAGCGTTAGACGGGGGGTAATTTTCCAGTCGTCCTGGAAGTAAGCTCCCCAGTAATAGCGGTGGTCGTCGGTGGCGGCGTAGTTCGATCCGTTATAGGTGGACAGACCGCCGGAAAAGTCCACTCCATTGGGAACGGTGGCGGCCACGGGAGTGAGCAGCATATCGGAGATGCCGTTCAGGCCGCGAGCCTTGTTTACCACATCTGAGTACTGACCACTGTAGGTGAAGTTGCCGCGGCTGCTGGGCGGCTGGACGATGTCGCCTTCCAGACTGTCCCACTGCAAGCCGGCCTTGAAGGTGTGATTAGCATGAACTTTGGTGACGTTGTCCATGATCTCGAGGGCGTAAATGGTTTCCAGCGTTGGAGTGTAGTTGCCTACGCCCATGTTATGCAGGCCGGTGATGGTGATTGGCGGCAAGCCGCCGTTATTGGCAACTTGCGGGATGCCCTGAATTCCGTAGCTCTCCGGAATGCCGGGCGTATTTCCGTAGATGGACCGTACGTTTTCGATGAAGTGATCGTAACCGGCGTGGAATTCATTCATCAGCGATGAGCTAAAGACATGGTTGTAACCGCCGGCGATCGCATATGCGGGATAACTCTGCGACTGGCCGTAGGTCTGGCCGATCGCACCCGGGATTAGCGGCGGAATATCGTAAATGATGTGGCTATAGTCGCCGGCCACAAAGACAGTGTCTTTAGCACCGAGGGTTTGGTCGAACCGCCCGTCGGCTTGATTCTCGTTGCTGGTCAAGACCGGGTTATAGAAGAAGTTGTTGGCAAAGCCTGATGTGGTCGGCTGGGGATAGAGTTGCAGCAGCCGGATGGCGTTGGGGTCGAGGCGTCCCGCCGGCAACTGGTTCAGATTTGCCGTATCTCCGACGTAATTGGTTTTGCCCACGATGCTGCCGGCGTAGAACGGGTCGCGCACATACACCGTGCTGGAGGAACTGTTGAGCAGGCCGGTGACCGGATCGGGGGCGTTGGGGGCGACTGAACGTGTCGTGGCGGGATCGAGGATCGTGCCCAGAGGAAATGTACGCCCCAGAGCGTCCACAGTCGGCGCGCCGTTGTTGTCGGTGATCAAGTCCTGGAGATTGGTAAAGTGGCTGCTCTGCATGGAGGCGGTCGGCACAGTGCTCAGCAAGCTGGTGCTGGGGCTGAAGACACTGAGGGCCTGCCGGTTGAGCAATCCCTGATAGGCGAGAAAGAAAAATGACTTGTCCTTGCCGTTGTAGAGACCCGGAATGGAGATGGGACCCCCAACGGTTCCGCCGAACTGGTTCTGGCGATATTCTCCGATGGGTTTGCCGTTTAACTTGGAGAAGTAGTCATTGGCCTGAAGATCATCGTTGCGAAAATATTCCCACAGGTCTCCATTCAGGCGATTTGTGCCGGACTTGGTCACGGCGTTGACGATGCCCCCGGTGGAGTGGCCGAATTCTGCGTTGAAATCGCCGGATTGCAGCTTGAACTCTTCAATCGCGTCGGGCGGTGGGGTGATGGTGGCGTTGGTGCCGATCTTGCTCCCGCCGTAGACTTCGATGTTGTCGTTGATGCCGTTGAGGCGAATGTCATTCTGCCAGAGGTTGACGCCATTTACGGAGAAATAGGCGCTCCCGGTCTGACCGGCGTTGGTACTGGGGTTTGCCGGAGGCGCGGTCGCGACCCCGGCGGAAAGTTGCGCCAGCGAAACCCAATCGCGCCCGTTGAGCGGCAAATCGTTCACCGCTTTGGTATCGATGGTTTGGCCGATTGCAGCATTCTCCGCCTGCAGGAGCGGAGCGGTGGTCGTCACCGTCACCTCCTGTTTCGCGCTGCCCGGAGCGAGAGTGATATCGATGGTTAACGTTTGTTGAACGTGCACAATTGCGCCCTTGGTGAGGTACGTCTGAAAATTGGGCGCACTGGCTTCAATGGTGTAGGAACCAGGTTTGACGGCGTCGAATACATAGGTGCCGGTTGAGGTGGATAGCGTGGTCGTGTTTACGCCCGTCGCCTCGTTGGTCAGGGTGACCCGCGTTCCGACCATCACCGCTCCGGAGCTGTCATGCACGGTGCCGGTAATTCCGCCACTATCGATCTGAGCGGTCAGCTGATAGGGGAAATACAGAAGAAGCAGCAAGCCTAGAATCTGAAGCCATGTGCCTTTCGGTCTGGTATGCGTCTGAGCTCTCAAAAAAATTGCCCTCCAGTAAAAAACTTCTACTTGTCGAATCTGGTTCGTTTGCGGGTCCCGGGCCAAGGAAAGGGTAGGTCATCCCGGCTTGCGCGTGGAGGTGTTTACCCCGCAGGAGGCGGGTGTATACACTAGTATCAAGGCCGCTTATCGTACTGATTGGAAGGGGTTTGCAGGCTGTGTTAAATATTGGTAAACGGCCCGGTTTCAACCCGCGTCACCCGGTCGATTTATCGTTCGTTCACCGCCAACATCGTACCCTGAGGTAAGGAAATGTTCGCACTCGCACGCTCGATTGGAGGCGACCACCAGGGAGCGTTTCACCACTATGCAGCGCGAGGAGAAATTGCCGTTTTCCCAGGAGGTATTGCCGGATTGGTTGCAAGGCGATCCGCGATGGAATCTCACCCAGCGAGTGGTTGCGGGAACTCACTTCGCCCGATCTCCGTTGCTGTCGAAGTTCCTCCTGTTTGTCGTCGCTGAAACCCTCGAAGGCCGTGAGGGGGAGATTACCGAGCAGCAGATCGGCGTGCAGGTCTTTGACCGGCTGCCCGGCTATCGCACAGCTGAGGACAATATCGTTCGCAACTACGCTCGCCAATTGCGCAAAAGGCTGGCTGAGCACTTCGCGGCCGAGGGCAGCCTGGAACCGCTGCGCATCGACATTCCTGTTGGTGGTTACGTCCCGGTTTTTGTTCAGGTCGCGGAGAGTGGCGTCGCTCAGGAATCGCAAGGGTTGCCGACGCCAGCCAGCCTTGAAAGACAATCGGCACTGGCGGACCCGGACCGTTCAGAGCAAGGATTTGCTCTGCGCAGCGATGGGAAACGTTGGCTTTTGCGTGCATCGCTCCTGACCGCGTACAGTGCGGCGCTCATCTTCCTCACGTGGGCTGCCCAAGCGAGATTCCGGCAGTGGCACCGTCCTTCAGGACCTGCTGATGCGCTATGGTCAGAGGTTTTCAGTGGCACGGCAGATACTTATATCGTGCCCGCGGACGCGGGGTTCAATCTGCTCGAGGACCTGTCGCGTCGTCCGGTGCCGCTTGCGGACTATATCAAGGGCGGCTATCTCGATCTGCCACTTGCGGGAGTCGATGCCCATAGTGCCGCTGATATGCGCTCCCAGGAGTTCACCAGCTTTGTCGATCTGCAGATTGTTGCCGCTCTTGCCGGACTGCCGGAGTACCGTCCACAGCGGACTTTCCTGCGCTTCCCGCGCGATCTTCGGCTCGACGATTTGAAGAAGGCTAACGCCGTACTCATTGGTTCAGTCGATAGCAATCCCTGGGCTGCCATCGCAGAGAACAGCGCCAACTTCCGCATTGTTTATCACCAGGCAATGGAGGGGGCTACGATTGTCAATGCGAAGCCCGAACCCGGGGAAGCTGCGTCCTACGCTAGCCACTGGAATGAGCCGGCGCATGAGACATTCGCCCTGATCGCGTTTCTTCCCAACCTGGACGGCAACGGCCATCTGCTGCTTTTACAAGGGCTGGATGTAGCGGGAACGCAAGCGGCAGCAGAAACGCTGTTTCATCCGGCTGCCATCGCGCCTATTCTTCGGCAGGCGACGCAACCGGATGGCTCGCTCCGCTTTTTCGAGATATTGCTGCGCTCTACGAGCCTCGATTCGAATTCCTTGGGCGGCCAGGTGATCGCCAGCAGGATTTACTGAGCAGGTCGTTCAGGTGCCCACTGGGTACAACTCGACACAGCGGCAACTCAAACAAAAGTAAGGCATCACTCGTGGGTTGGAGCCGTTAGGAATTGGCTTTTGCAGCAATCCGATCATTTCGGGCGGAACTACGCAGTCCAGGGTGGGCTCCAGCGTTGTCTTATTGCACCTCGGGCATATCTTCACATCCTTGCTCATGTTGAGGATAGTGGCGCGCGAAGCTGGATCGTAACAACTGGGTGTTCCCAGGTAGCTGTATCAGTGCGGGCAGCCTTTCTGATTCCGCCAGGCACTGACCCTGCTGGGGCTGCTGTTGAGCCCGTGGTGGGCGAAAGCAGCCCCCACCAACCAAGTTGCTAGGCGTCGCGTACTGCCAGGAATGTTTCGGACTCGTCTACATCGTCCATGGGGTCAATCAGTTGGCCCCCCAGCAGATAAAAGGGCGCGCGATAGTAGAGCAGGAAGTCATGAAATGGATCGGTCAGAATTTTCGTCATCCAGACCAGGCCGGTCTGGACGTCCCGGATGAAGAACAGTTGCACGGTGCGGAATAGTAGGGCGCCAAAGCCGACAACCAGCCAGATCTGGCCGACGTGCTGGATGAAGATGGCGCGATCGGTGTACTCCGGAAAAATTCCGAATAGTGTCGGACTTAGCCACAGGAGCACCGGTGACAACGCCCATATCGACAACAGGACAATCTTGCGCCGCAGATTGTAGCCGACCTTGATGTCCTCCTTGTGCTCATGGGTGGCGTGGTTGACCTGGTCGTATCCCTTGGGCTCGAAGAAGAAGTGCCCGGCTTGCCGGCTGACCATCGCTAGCAGCCAGCCAATCAACGCCGAGGCCGCTGGATTCTTGAAGATCAGACCGTAGGCGGTAAGAAAGCTAAGTGCGCTCAGCAGGTGGAGCGACTGATTAATGCGACTGTGATGATAGTAACGGTGGTCGTCCCACCGCTGGATTCGCAGAGCTTCGAGAAAACCTCGCATGCTTTTTTCCTTCCCAGATTCGCCGGTGCTAGAGGCTATGAAGAAGGAAATATAGCAATCTGGTTACAGTCATATGACAGTTTGCAACTTAGGGCTCGCAGGCTCTTGGCGAATCAGGCACCGCCCCCCCTGCACCAGAACTCTTGTCCAGATTTTAAGGTGTTCGCAAACCTGCCCTAACAATTTCCAGAGCACAGGTTGTAACGTTCGGAGTATCGCCACCACTATGTCGATGTTAGAGAGATGAGGCTGGGTACCGACGGTCAGGAATGCCTGTCTGACGGTCCAGTTTCATCCTGCCGGCCGCGATTCTCCGCGAACTCGTTCACAGTTTCTTTCGGGGGGAAGAGATCTGTGAAGGGGAACGAGGAGGATCGCAGTTGGCATAGAGAAAAGCCGAATTTGAGGTGTCCGTTAGGACATCGGCTGAAGGACGCCCGGGGCTAAAGAGCCTGTGTGAGAACTGCTGCCCTCGCCAAATCGAGTCCCGTAGGGAACGGCTGAAAGTTACCCAGGACATGTTCCCGGGTTTGTTGCCCGAATTGCTAATGGTCCATTTCAGAGTTGGAGGTCCCCCAGGATTTCATCCTGGGGGATTTTCAGCCGTCCGTGCGGGACTGGGTCGTTTCTCGAGCCTCTACCCAGGACTCACGTCCTGGGCTACTCTCAGCGACTCTCAGCCGTCCCTACGGGACTAATTTGGAGAGGGTAATTCTCACACACGCTCTAAAAGCCCGATGTATCGAAGTGCGACTCTTTCCGCGATGCTGAAGCGTCGCTCCACCGGTTAATCCCGACCTATTTTCAGATAGTTACGTCCCAGGCTGTAGCCCGGCCTCGCTCGCCGACTGGCTATTGCCATTTCTTTAAGAGTGGTTATTGCTCTCCATTGTGATTGGGAGGAGAATGAAACACGCAAGTGTCTGATTGCATCGCCGCGATCAGAGAAGTGACTTATAGGAGGCGAGCGATGGGTGAGATTCCCAGTTTACCGTTCTTCGGCGTGAAGCTCTGGTGCGCGATGGCCATTCTCACCTCAGCCAGCGTTCGCCTGTTGGGAGAAGTGCCGCAAACTCCCTCAGCCCAAACCACGGCTGCAGCCCCGCAACAAGTGTCCGCCTCGGCCCAACCACGCAAGACTCTGTCTCTCGAACCCCTGCCCGCTGAGATGAAGGCGGACATTCTGATGGCCCGCGGAGAGTACGCTGCAGCTATCGTCGCCTACCAGGGAGGCAATCTAAAATCTGCCTTGGTGTGGAATAGCATAGGCATGGCCTACCACCATTTGTTCGCCCTGGACGAGGCACGCAAGGCTTACCAGACGGCGCTTACGATCAATCCTCGCTTCGCCCCTGCTTCCAACAACCTTGCCGCCGTGTATTACGGCCAACATGATTTTCGTGACGCCGAGCACTTTTATAAGCGAGCCCTGAAACATACCCAGGAAAGTGCGGTCATCTTCTGCAATCTCGGCACCGCCTATTTCGCCGAGGGGAAATACAAGCAAGGCATGAAGGCCTATCGCAAGGCGTTCGAGATCGATGAGTCGGTGTTCGCTCCTAATCGGTCGGCGATGATAGAAGCCGGCAGCTCCCGTGAACAAAGGATCGCCATGAACTACTTCGTGGCGGCGACGTTTGCCCGGGCGGGAAAGCAGGAACAGGCGCTCAACTATCTTCGTAAGGCGATGGATGAGGGCTTCAACGACCGCAAACGCCTCATCGAAGACAAGGATTTCGCGACCCTGCGAACCACGCCGGAGTTTCAGCATCTGCTGGACCAGGAGAATATGAACTAACCGAACGCTGCGATTAAAACCGGCTTCTCTTCCTCCACCGGAGAGGCGATCCGGTCATCCTTTCATTCGTCCTGCAACAGCTCTTCCACACTCTCTACACTCATGCGGGAAGCTATCTCCGAGCCCAGGCCGGCAGTGCATTCCTTCCCTGGCTGATCGGGTGAAGGAGATTTATCCGGTTGGCAACACCGCGCCTAAGAAATGCATCTCTTGAACCGGTCCTCCACATCTTTTTCGTCAGGTTGTTCATGGTCCGCTCGAACTCATCTCGCGTACTCTCGCAATTGTTGGCTGTCGTAGTTACGGTGGTCCTGATCACCGTGCTCTACCTGGCGAAAACGGTGGTCTTGCCTCTGGCCCTCGCCATGCTGCTGACTTTCGTGCTGGCTCCCCTGGTCACAGGTCTAGAAAGAATTCGGATTCCCCGGATAGTGGCCATTCCAGTGATCTTACTTGCGGCGGGGGTGGTTTTGGGGTCCGCCGGCTGGACCGTTTTCATGCAGTTGGTTGAGGTGACCGACGCTCTACCGGCGTATACGACAAACATTCAGGACAAGATCCAATCGTTCCAACAGTCAAAGACAACGAACTTCACCCGGGCGCAAAGAGAGCTGGATAATCTAAGCAAAGAGATTAGCGATTTGAGTTTAGGCTTTACCGGCGATCAAGGGCATGTGGCGACGGAACTAGGATCACCCAGCCAACCCGTTTCTGTGCGGGAGGTGGGGGGCAGTCAAGGGCGGCTAGACGCGCTCAGCGGTGCGCTGGGGGCGACCGTTTCTGTCATTCTGGTCGTAGTCTTCACCTTCTTCATGCTGTTAAAGAGGGAGGACTTGCGCAATCGCCTTATCCAGTTGAGCGGACAAGGACATCTGCAGATCATGACGCAGGCAATGGACGATACCAGCCGTCGTGTCAGCAGGTATCTCTCGTTACAGTCGCTGGTAAATACAGGCTTTGGCTTGATCGTCTTTGTTGCCCTGCACTTCATCGAACTGCCTCACGCTCTGTTGTGGGGAGCGCTGGCCGGGCTTCTGCGGTTTATTCCTTATATTGGCGCGCCCATCGGCGCTCTGCTTCCTACCGCATTGTCTTTGGCGGTTTTCAACGGCTGGACAAAGACGCTGCTTATCATGGGTATCTTCTTTTGCCTGGAGTTAGTCACCGCGAATTTGCTGGAACCATTAATTTACGGTAAGCACACCGGACTGTCCTCACTAGCAATTCTCGTTGCCGCGATTTTCTGGGCGCTCATATGGGGACCCATTGGCTTGATCCTCTCCGTGCCTCTCACCGTTTGCCTGGTAGTCGTGGGCGCATACGTCCCCAGTTTGCAGTTTCTGGCTGTTCTTCTCGGAGATCAGCCGGTCATGAAACCGGGAGCGCATTACTATCAGCGCTTGTTGGCTAATGACCAGCGCGAAGCGAGCCAGGTACTTGATGCCCACTTGAAGGTTAATTCGCTCGAAGACCTTTATGACACGGTGTTGATTCCGGCGCTCAACCTGGCTGAACAGGATCGTCATCGTAACGCACTCGACGATTCGACGGTCGACTTTATCACGCAAACGACGAAAGACCTGGTTGAAGAATTTAGCCTCAGAGAAGACGGCCTCAGTACCGTCGGTATCGCGGCCATACTTTCTAAAAGAATTGCCTGCCTTCCCGTCCGCGACGACGCGGATGAGATCGTCGGCATCATGCTGGCCCAATTGCTGGAGCGAGCTGGTTACTCAACGATAGCGATCCCGATTGGAAGCGTAGATGGAATGCTGGCAGAAGCTATCAACGCCGAACCTGAAGTCGTTTGTCTATCTGCCCTCCCTCCGTACGCCATTTCACATGCACGCGGTGTTTATAGAAGACTGCGCAGGCAACAGCCAAAGCTGAAAATTATTATTGGGTTATGGAATTACCAGGAAGATCCGGTCAAAGCTGCCATGGAGATCAGCGGAGGCGAAGAGAAACTGGTGTGCACTACGTTGGCTCAAACTCTTCTGCAGACCAGCCTGGCATCGGGTGCTCCCTCGGTACCCGAGGTGACGCCGTCGTTGGAGAATGCCGTTTCCCATTAGGTGGTGTGAAGCTGATTACAGTGCATGAAAAGATGTACACGTGACCATCAGTGCGTATCGCAGAAGATCGTGTTGTTGGATTCGGTGGTTGAAGAGCTCTGAAGAGCGTGGGTAAATTAAGCACCGCCGAGGTCCTTCGACTCCGCGCCACAAGCCCTGTGTCACGCTATCAATGCAGAGGCGCTCCGCTCAGGATGACGATTCTGTGGGAATAACGGAACGGTTCGAGCGTTGAACAAAAGGAAGGGGGAGCAGATTACGCTCCCCCTGGTTATGCTAACTTCGATTGAACAAGTCGCTTGTTTATCGCGACGCCCTGTCAGCCTTGCCTCTGCGGAACATTTCATTGACCGTGGCCACGAAATGGTGCGCGGAAGCAGGAGCGGGAACGGCTCCACTCAAGATGGTCTTATAGGGAAGGTCTTTGCCGTAATAGGCTTCTGTATCAGCTGTGTTTTGGTGAACCTCGTCGCCGGTCAAGTCAACTCCAGCGAACAGTCCCTGACTGCGAGAATAGGTGAGGAATTCGGCATTCGCGAGTTCTGTGGTGGAAGCTTGCGAATCGCGGCCTACGGGGCCTGCCGACGCGGCAATATCGCCACCGAGTTTCACTTTATCCTTCAGCAGATCATCGAGACTTCGACTATTGACTCCAACCAGGACGAGGTCTGTGGACTGACCACCCGCCTGCAATCCAAAACTAGCTCCAGTCAATTGGATAAAGACCGGTGCGCTCCAACCGGTGGCCGTGCGACAGGTGGCTACACCCTGACCGTACTGCGCACCCACGATGAAAGCGCCCTTCTTGTACCCAGGGATAACTGCTACACAATGAGCCTTAGCCGCAATGTCAAAGGGAATACCCTTGTCGGGCGTAGTCATTAACTCGTGCAAGACACTGTGCGCAGCGTCGATTCGTGCGTCCAGCTTGGAAATGTCCGCCCCCTTTGCCGGGTTAACGCAAACCAGAGTGATACCGACCAGCGAAGCAGCCAGAATATTTTTCATGCGGATTCTCGACCTTCCTTCAAGAGGCTTTCTAAGTCAACCTACGCCCCCGTTAAGTACTCGGATGCGGGTTTTTTCGACGGCGGCCAGCCATTCGTTTGATTTTGTCCTCAATCTGGTCACGTTGAGCTGCGATTGAGCAGGTAATCAAGACCGCAAACGCGGTACCACCGGTAACCGTATGGTTCGAGTAGAATGCGATGTTTGTCCCCGGCCACCGGCTGACTGTGGTTTTCCGATAGGAGATTTACTAAGGTACAGGCTTCGTGTTGCCCATTAGTAACAGAAAAGCTTACCTCGCGAGGCACAGAACTAAGGTTATGGACACAAAGCACCGAATTGTTGCGCCAGTCATAGCGCATGATGAGTACTTCCGAGGCTTGCGCAGAGATGAAGGAAAAGTCGCCCCATCCTATCTCGGGCACTTCCTTACGCATGCGAATGATGCGTTCCATCCAATTCAGCAGTGAATCGGGATCGCGGCGCTGCGCAGCGGCATTGACATGCTCGAAACCGTAAGGACCGGAGCTGATTACGGGCATGATTGGATTGTCGCTTTTGGTGAAGCCTGCATGCGGCTCCGTGGACCATTGCATGGGCGTACGGGCGCAATTGCGCTCCGGCAGTTTGAGGTTGTCGCCCATCCCGATTTCGTCTCCGTAGCGGATAACGGGAGTGCCGGGTAACGTCATCATCAGACTATAGGCAAGTTCCAACCGCCTGCGATCTCCTTCTAACATCGGCGCCAGGCGACGGCGAATGCCGCGCTCGTATAACTGCATATCCGGGTCTGGTCCAAAGGCCGCGAAGACGGCCTTGCGTTGCTTCTCTTCGAGACGGCCGAGATCAAGCTCGTCGTGATTCCGAAGAAACTGACCCCACTGCGCGGTGGCCGGCCTCCGCTTTGTGGACAGCATGGCCTTCTTCAAGGGCCGGCTATCCGCGGTGGCCATGGCCAGAAATAGATGTTGATTGACGTCGAAGTTGAACATCATCTGCATTCGCTCGCCGGCGGTGCCAAAATAGCGCATATCCGTGTCCGGCAACACGTTGGCTTCACCGAGGATGATCGCGTCTCCTTCTCGCCAGCTTAGAAACTGGCTGAAGGTGCGCAGCATTTCGTAGTCTTCCTCCGGCTTGGTGACCTTGGCTCCCTTTGAGGAAATGACAAAGGGAACCGCATCCATCCGGAAGCCGGAAACACCAAGCTGTATCCAGAAGCCCATGATCTTGAGGATCTCTGCCTGGACTTCGGGGTTGGCAGTGTTGAGATCCGGTTGAAAATCATAGAAGCGATGAAAATAGTAGGCTTTGGCGACTTCGTCATAGGTCCAGGTGCTTTTCTGGACACCCGGAAATACGACCCCTGAGGCGGCGTTCTTTGGTTTTTTCTTCGACCACACATACCAGTCGCGATACCTGGACCTGGGGTCGCGGCGCGCTTCCTGAAACCAGGGATGCTGGTCCGACGTGTGGTTGACTACCAGGTCGATCATGACACGCAGTCCACGCTGACGGCAGCCCTTGGTGAACTCGACGAAATCTCCCAGGGTACCGAAGCCGGGATTCACGCCGTAGTAATCTGCAATATCGTAACCGCCATCCTTGCCCGGGGACGGCTGAAAGGGCATCAGCCAGAGAGCCGTAACCCCGATGCCCTGCAGGTAATCGAGACGGCTCATGAGCCCCTGGAAATCGCCGATACCATCGCCATTCGCATCCAGATAGGTGGCGATCGATAGACAATAAATAATGGCGTTCTTGTACCAAAGATCGTTGATCATGCGGGATATCGTCCTGACTCATTTCGGAAGCAGTAGTTAGGATGCCAAAGGGAGGCGATATAGTGGATGCCCAAGCTAAAAAGTAAGAAGGACATCCCTTAATGACGCGCAGCCTGGAGATTCGCATTTCAGTATTCTGCTTTCTCGTTTTCCCCGCCATGCTCGGCGTGGCGCAAGCCACTGGCAATTGCGGCGACAACTCCGCGAACGTCCCAGCCGACGTCAAGGCGGTGTTCGACAAACCCGCCTATAAAAGCGCCACGTGGGGACTTCGCGTCGTGGATCTCGGCCCCGGCAAAGAGCTGATGGATTTGCAACCCCATTGCCACTTCTACATCGGGTCGGTGCGCAAGATTTTTTCTGTAGGGGAGTTGTTGAACCAGGTAGGTCCTGACCACAGATACAACACACCCGTCTACCGCCGCGGAGAGTTGAATGGCGCCGGCGTGCTGCAGGGCGACCTGATACTGGTCGCATCCGGCGACCTCACTATGGGCGGACGAACCAATCCGGACGGTACGATCGCAGTCGCTAATTTCGACCACAACGAGGCCGACAGCCTGGGGAACGCTACGCTGACCAAGCCTAATCCGTTAGCCGGGTATATCGAATTGGCACAGCAGGTGGCAAAGTCAGGGGTAAAGGAGATTACCGGCAACGTCATCATCGATGACCGGCTCTTCCAACCTTTCAACTTCAGAGGCCAGTTCGACGTAAAGCCCATCTTCGTCAATGGCGACCTGGTCGATTTGAGCATACGGCCCACGTCTCCCGATAAACCCGCATCGGTGGAGTGGCGTCCTGTCTCCGCCGCGCTCGGAGTCGAGAACCATCTGGTTACCAGCGCCGCACATTCGCAGAGAACGCTCACCTTAGAGCCGGTAGCGCCTCAGTGCGTCGGCAAGCCCGGTTGCACGGCGGCCATAGCCGGGCAGATTCCAGTCGATTTTGTTCCTCCTCTTACGAACAAGTATCCCCTGGTGCAGGCGTTCCGCATCACACAGCCTTCGAACTATGCGCGCACTGTATTCATCGAGGCGCTCAAGGATGCGGGCGTAACGGTCCACGCATCCGTGGTAGCCGAGAACCCGGCACAGTTGCTTCCGGCGAGAGACTCGTACGCGCCCAATGCAAAACTGGCGGAGCTGCAGGGGTTGCCCTATTCCGAAACTGCGAAGCTGATTTTGAAAGTGAGCTATAACATCGGGGCGGATACCAGCCTGGTTCTGTTCGGGCTTACCCAAGGGGTCGACAACATGAACGACGCGCTCAAAGTTGAACGCAAGAACCTGGCCGCGAAGTATGGGGTAACGGAGGATGAAATTCACTTTGTCGATGGGAGCGGGGGAGGATCGACCACGGCGACAAACCGAGCGGTCACCAGGATGCTCATCGACATGAAAGCCAAATCCTCGTTCCCAACCTTCTTCAACGATCTGCCCAAACTGGGCGTGGATGGGTCACTGGGTTTCGTCACGGACTATAAATCTGACCCCACCCTCGCCGGCGCAACCGGGCAGGTGACCGCAAAGACAGGGACCTTCGTTGAAGGCAACGAGGCGGGCCTCGTCCTCAAGGGGCAGGCATTCGGAGGGTATATCACCACCAAGAGTGGAAGGCAGCTGGTCTACGAGCTGGTGGTGAACAATGTCGCGATTACCAGTTTGGACGACGTGCTGCAGACCTTCCAGGACGAGGGGAGGATTTCGGCGATGCTCTGGCGGGATAATTGAGGCCGCACGAGAGCTGCGGGGGCGACTTGTTATTCAGATTTCAACCGGATGATCGGGGGTCCAAAAGGGTTCCTTCGTAGGAAGGAACTCGATTGGCACTTCGGTAATGAAGGATTTCAACCAGTCGGCGCAATAGATCATGCCGCCTTGCTCGGAGACCACGTGCCCGAGCAGGATGAGCGCCTTCTTATTGCCTGCGGTTATGCTGTCGCTCACGTACTCTACCAGTTCCCATTCGCGTGTTTCTCCAGCGATGAACACGTCGACATCCGGACGCGCGAAAAGGGAGATGCCCGGCATCCTGCTCACGAACCCCCAACTCACAAGAACTCGCTTGACCGGCATGCGTGGATCGCCAACGACTCTTATCGTCCGGTCTTTTAGCTTGGACTGCATCTCCTTGCAGAAGTGGGCCAGAGGGACTCCAGGGAAATTGAATTGCTTCACATTATCCGGATCAACATTTTTCTCCCAACCGAGCTGCATCATCATTCCCGTTGCAATCCCGTCGGGCTTGCGAGCATGCCAGTGGTCGTGGAAATGAAAAATGGCCATATCGTTCTTGCGTATAAAGTCCAATTTGTACTTCAAAGTTGGATCGTCTTTGATGTCTTCGGTGTGATCCTGGTGGAGGTAAAAGGGCGTTTCATGGGTAATAATCATGTTCTTACCTGCGGCTGCAGCCCGTTCCACAACATCGAGAGTCGCCATCATGGTGGTGGCGATTCCGTGCACCGGCGTGCTCTCACTCCCGGCAACGATTTGATCGACGGTTTGTGCCCGCCAGGGAATTCCCACTTGCTTGCGGATACGGTCCATCACTTCGCCCGCAGTCAATGGAGTGGGTGTTCCTTCTGCCTTTGCCAAGTAGGAAGTGAGTGCGGCGCTGCCTGTGAGAATGAAGTCGCGACGGGAAAGATCGCTCATGTTTGTTTATCGCCTCGGTGCGAAATGTAGACCAACCAAAGCTATATCAAGACGAACCGGCCGTCTGTCAAAATTGGGTGGTGGGAGCCCCCGCATTCATGCGGGGGAGCTCGGCTTTCAAAGCCGAGCGGTTCGCGTAGGACTATTCTCCTCCGGCTTTAGCCGCGGGGTTTTGGTCGGATTGAGGTGAAGAACGTACGAGTTTCTTGCGGCGCAATCAACATTCCAGAGCCGACGCTATCACACCGGCCAATGAAGCCGGGGCTAAAGCCCGATTGATCGAGATGCGACTCTTTCCGCGACGCTGAAGCGTCGCTCCCCCTGCTGAAGCAGGGGGCTCCCACCTACAGCAACCAACCAGCCCGGTTTCGTTTGTCGGCTCATTCCGGACGCGAAGGTTCTCATGCAGACACTAAGCCTGCACCGTTCAGTAAATTTTTTAGCAGGCTATCCTGCGACGGGATCGCCTTTGGTTCGAAAGAGCGCGGCCAGGGCGGGCTTCATTACTTTTCCCATCGCGTTGCGCGGAAGCGCATCGACTACCAGCAGCCGCGAAGGCAGCTTGTGAGGAGCCAGCAATTCCCTCGCCCAGGTGCGCAGGGATTGTAGATCGAGAACATCGCCCTCCTTCAGCACCACCGCCGCGGCGACGCGCTCACCCCACTCTGCATCGGGTGTTCCGACCACTCCACACTCGGCAATCGCGGGATGCCGGCGCAGTGCTTCTTCGATCTCAAGAGCGGATACTTTGTGGCCACCAGTTTTGAGTATGTCGATGTTCGTTCGACCAAGGATGCGGTAGAAACCGTTCTCGACGACCGCGGTATCGCCAGTGATAAACCAGCCATCGCGAAAGGCATCCCGGGTCGCGTCTGGTCTGGCCCAGTACTCCGTGAAGACCGCTGGACCGCGGACTTCGATCCCGCCTGGTGTACCCGGGAGAACTGGATTGCCATTCTCTTCGACTAGCCGCAGCTCGACGCCAGGTAGCGGCGTTCCTACACTCCCCGGCACACGCTCCCCGCGCAATGGGTTCGAGAGTGCCATGCCAATCTCGGTCATCCCGTAACGCTCCAACAGCGTGTGACCACTGATTTCCTGCCATCGCGCCAGCGTGCTCACGGGAAGTGCCGCTGAGCCAGAGACCATCAAGCGAAGCCTGCGACAGGCCTGACTTAGCTCCTCCTGGCGCTCAGGCGAAGCCGCATCCCAGGCGGCGATGAGCTTGGTATAAACCGTGGGCACCGCCATGAACAAAGTCAGTTGGCCGGCGGCGATGCGATCCCACACCGCATTGGCTTCGAAGCGCGGCAGCATATCGCAGGTGGCGCCCGACCACAGCGCACTACCAACCACGTTGATGATTCCATGCACGTGGTGCAGCGGCAAACAAAGCAAGATGCGATCGTTGACTGACCATTCCCAGGCCTCCACCAGGCTCTTGATTTGCGCCGCAACGTTGAAGTGGGTCGTGACCACGCCCTTGGGCCCGCTGGTTGTGCCGCTGGTGTAGAGAATCATGGCCCGCCGCTCGCTGGAGATCTCTGGCAATGAAGCTAATGGGTAAATCGGAAGCTGGTCATAGCGAAACGCGCGGAGGCCACGGGCTGCGGCAATCGGCTCCAGAAGCGCATTTGTTCCGGTATCGAACACCAGTGCCGATGCCCCGGTATCGTCGACCAGGTATTCCAGCTCAGGGCGTGTGGAGTTAAGCGGTAGCGGGACGGCAACTCCACCCGCCCGCCAAATGCCCCACTGCATCGCCACCCAGGGAAAGCCCGGGGTCACCAGAAATCCCACTCGCTCTTCCCGGAGGTCGTCGCGGCCGGCGAGCATCGTAGCTGCTACCTGCGCGGACGTGTCCAGCAGATAGTCATAAGTAAAGCCCCCCTGCGCATCGACGACAGCCGTGCGTGACGCAAAGCTTCGCGCGTTAGCGATGAGTGGAATAAAATTCGTGCTTCTGATCACAGGCAGACTTTACGGCGCTTGGGGTGAACGCCGCATGTATTCGGTCAATTTGTCATGCGGCAGGGCTTCGATGGTGTGACCATCCACACCGGTCATGGTTTGGGCAGCAACCATGGCATTCACAATTGCCTCCTCAGTGGCTTCGACCGTGGCTTGAAACAAGGGGCTGATGCGCTCATTTGAAACCGTGAGCACGGAGTTCGGACCGGGTTCTTTGTTTGCACCGCGGTTGGCAGTGGAGAAGGCAATGAAGATGTCTCCAGAGGAATTGCCGGAGCTGGACCCGGTCCGGGCCAGGCCCATCGTTGCGCGGCGAGCGAGCCGCTTCAATTGTGTGGGCAGGAGCGGGGCGTCCGTGGCCACCACAATGATGATCGAGCCGACATCGCCCCTCACTTCGGGTTCCAGCATCGCCTTGCTTGGAGCTGCGGGGATGAGCTTACCGATGGGTACGCCGGCAATGGTGAGCTGGGGGCGCCGGCCACAATTGCATTGCACCAGTACGCCGACGGTATAGCCACCGGCCTCCGCGGAGAGCACACGGGAGGCGGTTCCGTCTCCGCCTTTAAATCCGTAGCAGACCATACCCGTACCTCCGCCCACGTTGCCCTCAGGAACGGGCCCGCCCCGGGCGGAGTTGAGCGCAGAGAATACGTCGGATTGCTGCACGTGAAACCCGTTAATGTCGTTCAGGTAGCCATCCCAGGTTTCGGCGACCACGGGAAGGGACCAGGGCTGCAGCGCGAGCCGGCCGGTCTGCACCGACCAGGCGATGACGGAATCGCGCACCAGACCCACTGAGTGCGTATTGGTAATGGCCACGGGGCCTTCGAGGAAGCCGGATTCTTCCACCCAGGTGGTGCCCGTCATTTCGCCATTTCCGTTTTGTGAGAACCATCCGGCGTAAACCGGCTCGGCATCGGCCCGCCCACGGGGGAAGATCACAGTCACACCGGTGCGTACTGGACCCTGGCCGACGACTAACTTGCCTTCGCCGCGGATGAGAGTTGTGTCGCCTACTTCCACCCCTTTGACGTCGGTGATTGCATCCAGAGGGCCGGGGGTGCCGTCGAATGGCACCCCGAGAGCGCGGGCACGCGGCCCTTGGGCGAAGCCCGTCGCGCAAACCATGAACAGTGGGAGTAGAAGGCGGAAATTCATGCGCGAAGTCTACACCAGCTTCATCGCTTCGGGATCCCAATGGACGACCTTGCCCTGGTCGTAGCTCAGGTTGCTGAGCAGGGCCGCTCCCGCGGCGCGGTAGCCAAACACCGCATCTTCTACGACGGGTTGCCGGGTTCGCACCGCGGAAAAGAAATTTTTGAAGTGGTCATAGCTGTCGCTATATCCGGCCGCCGCTACATATTTCTCGTATCCCAACTGCGGCGCTCCCATGGGATGAGTACGCGGATATTTTTGGTGGTACTCCTCAAGGATGCGCGCCTGCATCGCATTGGTGAAGGTTCCGATCATGAGGCCCGGCTCCTTTTCCAGCGGCACACGGCTTACGATGACGCTGTTGCCGGCGATCTCCATCGTGCCTTCGGAGCCGGTAAAGATCAGCCCTTCGTTTTCTTCGCCTCCATTCACGAAGTTCACCCGCAGACTCAGATTAAAGCCCTCCGGGTAGTCGAAGAGACCCACCATGACGTCGGGTACATCGCGTCCGTCGTTCCAGAAGCGTATTCCTCCGGTTGCCATGGCGCGCGTAGGCCCATGCGAGCCGGTGATGAAGTGGGTTCCGCTAAAGAGGTGGACGAAAAGATCGCCCGCGACACCGCTTCCGTAGGCCTTCCACTTGCGCCACTGAAAAAAGTGTTCCCCGTTGTAGGGAATCTTGGGCGCGGTGCCTAGAAAGCGCGTCCAGTCACAGGTTTCGATCGAGGCATCGGGCGGCACGGTGTAATTCCAGGCGCCGATGGACGAGTTGCGATCCCAACGCGCGGTCACCATATTCAGTTTTCCGATGGCGCCGGCGGCGAGCAGTTCCTTGGCCTTGGCATAAATTACTGAGCTCACGCGCTGGCTTCCGACCTGGATGATCCGGTTGGTGGCGTGCGCGGTCTCGATCATCTGCGGGCCATCGGAATACAGGTGGATCATGGGCTTCTCGCAATAGACATCCTTGCCCGCTTTCATGGCGTCCACAGCGACCTGCTTATGCCAGTGATCGGGCGTGCCGATGATGACGGCATCGATGTCCTTACGCTCCAGAACCTCGCTGTAGTCGCGAGTGGTGAAGAGGTCATTGCCCCAGAGTTCCTTACTATGCGCGAGCCTGCCGTCATAGCAATCGGACACGGCTACGAGTTTCACCCCGGGAACTTGTAGCGCGACCTTGGTATCTCCCTGGCCCTGACCACCGGCGCCAATCAGCGCGATCTGAATATGATCGTTGGCTGCAACTGGGGGGGTGGGTTCGGATTGAGTTTCGCCCAGCAAATGGGTCCTCGATCCGAGCAACGTCTCCGCCGTTGCCGCCACCCCTGCCACTTTAAGAAAGCTTCTACGATTCAACTCGCGCACAGTAGTCCTCACCTCGGGAAGTTTGCCGCCGTCTGTAACCATACAGTTTATAGGTCCCTGAATGAAGGGTACGGAACAGTGCGCTTAAGAGGCTTGGGGAAATTCGTTTTTCTGAGGGGTACGGCGAGCGCAGCCCGAGGGATCTGCAGTGCGCCCGGCTCCCGCACAAAGGTCTCCGTTCCGTTTGTTTTCCCACAAAATCGTCATCCTGAGCGAAGCGCCTCACAGATGGATCGCGTGACAAAGCGCTCGGTGCGCGGAGTCGAAGGACCTCGGCGATGCTTATCTTAACCATGCTGTTTGGAGCTTTTCACCACCGGAGCTGCCACGGGGATGTACCCATGACCATCAAAGGCGTATCGCAAGCAGATCCTGTCGTCGAGCTTCAGTGGTTGAAAAGCTCTGAACAGCATGGGTAAAGCAAGCACCGCCGAGGTCCTTCGACTCCGCGCCGTAAGTCCCCTGTTAAGCGATCGGTCTGCGAGGCGCTTCGCTCAGGATGACGATTTTGTGGGAGAACAAACGGAACGGAGACCTTTGTACGGGAGCCGGGCGCACCGCAGGCCCCTCGGATGCGCTCGGGATGATAAGGGGAGGGTGGCGACTTTATTAGGGTGAGCGCTTATGAGTGGGTGAATCAGAGAAGGGAATGAAAAGCACGGGCGCTGAGGTGAGATCCGGCGCCCGCGTGAGCTACATGACGAAGGCGAGGCTTTCCAGTTCAGCTTGCATGCAATCGAGGTTGCAGCCCATTTCTTCCAGGCGGGATACGGCGTTACGAGCGTCTGGAGCGCTTACGCCGTATCCGCGACCGGTGAGAAAGCCGCTGAGGACTTCAGCTGCCTGCCAGGAGTCGATTCCGGATTGCAGGAGCTCGTTGCGCAGATTCAACAGCTCGCGCGCGGAAAATTTTTCGATCTTGGTGGTTGGCGGCATTGTATTGTCCTCTCTCGGTTCTTGGTGCTTTGAGACCCAGGCACGATCTACAGCATTGCCCTGACCGCTGCATACAAAACCAGTCAACCGGCGCGTGTGCAACCAATCTTAGGCAGAAACTAACCCGTTCCATGTCTACGAGCTGTATATAGGAACCCGCAACGACACGATCGGTTGCGAAATCCCACCGTTGCGTCGCCTGAGCAGAGGAAACAACACCTTAACCCTGATCATTTGATGCGGAAGTGCTCTGCTGGATGTATCGGACGCTGGAAGATTTGGGCGAGAACGGCGTGGCTAGCAATCGCACATTTCCATGCGACGCATCGTTTCTGGGAAAGCGGTTCCAAAAGTGGCATGTCCAAGGCTAATTTGGATAGCGCTGCCCGCCGACCCCTCCCGGATGCAGGGAATCAAGCCGACTCGCTTTCCTCTCCGTACTCTCCTCACATCAGTTTCTTATGAAGAAATAGACTGGTTTTCAGGCAAGGGGTGAGCAGAGAAAAGTGGATGTCCTCGGCCGGCCCTAGGCGTGCGGCGGTTGGGGCGTCGCGCGATCTTCGAGCATCACCGGAATGCCATCCTCCACTGGATAGTAGCGGCCACAGCCAGTGCAATGCAGCCATGCATGCAGGGCGCTGTCAGGACCCGCGGTGAGAGAGTGATGGCAAACTGGGCAAACCAGGATTTCGAGCAAAGTCTGGGAAAGCATGGGCACGACCTGCCAAGAGTTTAGATCAGTCCCTGGCAGGCGGCTCGCGCTCGCCAGCGGGCCGGGCCATTTACCATGAGCGCAGCAGCAAGGATGGTGCATGACTAAAGTTCTGGATGGAACCGCGATCGCCGCTGAAATCAAGGCGGAGGTGAAGGCGGAAGTGGAGCGGCTGGCGCTCCAGGGCATACGGCCCGGGCTGGCAGCAGTGCTGGTAGGGCATGTACCTGCCTCAGAGATTTATGTGCGCAGCAAGGTCAAGACCTGCGAGGCGCTTGGACTTTTTAGCGAACTGATTACCCCGCCGGAGACGGTCACTACCGGGGAGATGCTGGCCCTGATCGGGCAATTGAACGCTCGCGAGGATATCGACGGCATTTTGATTCAACTGCCCTTGCCGTCGCAAGTGCATGCCAAGACACTGCTCGAAGCGGTGAGTCCCGAGAAGGACGTCGACGGATTTCATCCGGTCAATGTGGGCCGCCTGCAGACCGGCCAACCGGCACTCGCGCCGTGCACGGCCGCGGGGATTATCGAGATTCTGAAACGCAGCCATTTACCGATTGCGGGCCAGAATGCGGTGGTGGTTGGGCGCAGTGACATCGTGGGCAAACCCACTGCAATCCTCTTGCTGGCGGAGAATGCAACCGTTACCGTGTGCCATTCCAGGACGCGCGACCTGGCCTCGTTCACCCGGCAAGCGGACATCCTGGTGGTCGCCATCGGGAAGGCGGGATTGGTAACGGCCTCCATGGTGAAGCCGGGGGCCACGATACTGGACGCGGGCATTAATCGGGTTACCGACCGGGCAGAGTTTGAGCGATATTTCGCCGGGGATGCCCGCCGCGAGGAATTGTTTCTGCAGAAGGGCTCCACGATCGTGGGCGATGTGGATCCCCACGCATTCGCATTGGCGGGAGCCTATACGCCGGTGCCGGGCGGCATCGGTCCACTCACCATCGCCATGCTGATGGCCAACACGGTGCGTGCGGCCAAGCTGCGGCGCGGGCTGCCGGTTTAGGACGCGCGGATGCTGCGGGTCGGACTCACAGGCGGTCTGGGCAGCGGTAAGAGCACGGTTGCCGGCATCTTTGCGGAGCTGGGCGCGGCGGTGATCTCCGCGGATCAGCTTGGACGCCAGCTCATGCAGCCAGGGGAGCCGGTCTACGCGGCCATCGTCGAGGCATTCGGCCAGGGCGTGGTTCGCGGCGATGGCTCGCTCGATCGCAAGGCACTGGCCGAGTTGGCCTTTCAACATAACCAGGCGGACAGGCTCAACCACATCGTTCATCCGGCAGTGATCGCGGCGGAAGAGGAGTGGATGCGGGAGATCTTCGCCACCGATGCGCAGCGTGTCGCCATGGTGGAATCCGCGCTCATCTTCGAAGCGGAAAAGTGGGGTACGGCACCGGGCTGGGTGCAGCGATTCGACAAAATCATTCTGGTGGTCGTGCCCGATGAAGTGAAGATTGCTCGTTTCGTCGCGCGCATGATGGCCAACGATGGACCTGATGGGCGTCGAGAGGCGCTTGTACAGGACGCCCGCGCGCGGATGGCGATGCAAATTCCCGACCAGGAAAAAGCCGGCCGCTGCGAGTATGTTATTGACAATTCGGGTTCTATTGAGGAGACACGCAAGAGGGTGGAAGCGATCTACCAGGAGCTGGCGCAGTGCGCCCAACATAAGACGGAAATGATCTAATGGAAGTTAGCTGGTTATGAAGATTCGTTCGATCATTTTGATTGTCTTGCTGGTAAGCGCATTCGTCTATCTCACCTCGTACAGCAACTTCAGGGGGACAGGCAATCTTCCGCTGCCAAATATCTGGCACCAGTCTCCTCTGCAGCTCACTGTGGCGGACGCGCAGCCGGCCTATACCGCAGAGGAGAGCAGCCGCATTGCGGTCTATAAGCGGACGCTGCCTTCGGTGGTCAACGTTACTTCCTCCGCCCTGGCCTTCGACTTCTTTTATGGCGTGGTGCCTCAGTCGGGGCAGGGTTCCGGCTTCATCCTGAGCAAAGACGGCCGTATCCTCACGAACTACCACGTGATCGAAAATGCGCAGAAGGTCGAGGTGACGCTCAGCGACAAGCACAAGTATCCGGCGCAGGTTGTTCTGCAGGACAAGGCCCATGATCTTGCGCTGCTGCAGATCAATGCCCCCAATCTCACCCCGGCTGTGCTTTCCGAATCAAAGGACCTGCAGGTAGGTCAAAACGTCTACGCCATCGGCAATCCTTTTGGGTTGAACGGCACCATGACGACGGGAATCATCAGCTCCATCCGCTCGGTGCGCGAGCCGCAGGGCGCGACGATCGAGAACGCACTGCAGACTGATGCGGCAATCAATCCCGGCAACTCCGGCGGCCCGCTGCTGAACTCACGCGGCGAGGTGATTGGCATGAATACCTTGATCGCCACAGGCGGCGCGGAACAGAGCTCGGGCATCGGTTTCGCCATCCCGGTGGACACCATCAAAGCGGTGCTGTCGGATTACACCAAGTATGGCCGGGTGCGCCGGCCTTCGCTGGGCATCGCTTCGCTGGCGATCGGGCCTGATCTTGCGGAGCAGATCGGATTGCCGGCAGATTACGGCGTGCTAGTGCAGAAGGTCATTCCCGGAGGAGCAGCGGAGCACGCTGGATTGCGGGGCGGCACTCAGCAGGCGTACCTGGGCAATACGCCGATTTATCTGGGCGGCGATCTGATCGTCGCGATTGACGAGGACCGGGTGACCAGTCCGCAGGATATTTCGGAGATCATGGACCACCACCAGGCAGGGGATACAGTTACCGTGACTTTCTTCCGCGGATCGCGAAAGATGACGGCCAAACTCACGCTGGGGGAAGCTCACTCGGTTTCGGTCTGAATCAGAGCGGCAGATAGCGCCGTCCGGCAATGTGGTACTTGCCGGAGAGCACACGAGCGATCGCTTCCGTATAAGCCACATGCTCCTGGGCGAGAATGCGTGCGGCAAGTGCGCGCTCGTCGTCTTCCGGGAGGACTGGAACCGCCTTTTGCAGCACGATGACGCCGTGGTCCAGCTCTTCGTCAACGAAATGTACCGTGCATCCGGAGACCGCGACTCCGTACTCGAGCGCCTGGCGCTGTGCGTCGAGGCCGGGAAAGGCCGGCAGCAGCGAAGGATGGATGTTGAGGATGCGCTGGGGGAAGGCGCGCACGAACTGCGCTGACAGCAGTCGCATATAGCCGGCGAGACAGACCAGATCGACCTGATGCGCCTGCAAGCCGGCAATGATCTCGGCGTCATGTTCGGCGCGTTTCCGTCCTCGCGCCTCGATCGCCTGGGTGGCGAATCCCGCGCTCTGCGCGGCGGCGATTCCGGGCGCGTCGCCTCGGTTCGAAATCACCACCGCGATCTCAGCGTGCTCCAGGCGCCCTTGGGCGATGGCCTCTGCGATGGCGAGAAAGTTCGATCCCCGGCCAGAAAGCAGGATCCCCAAGCGGTTGGGTCCCCTGGGTCATGTGTAGAGGACCTTGCGGTCCCCCTTGATGGTACGGCCGATGACGCAGAACTTCTCTCCGGCCCGGTCAAGCATCGATTTTGCCCGCCTGAACTTGTCCGCCGGCACTGCGGCGATCAGTCCGATACCCATGTTGAAGGTGCGCAGCATTTCTTCCTTCTCGACGCTGCCTAGTTGTTGCAAGTGGGAGAAGATGGGTGGTGGTGTCCAGGCGGTGGTTTCAATCACAGCGGAGATCGTCTTGGGCAATATGCGGGGCAGGTTTTCTGTAATGCCGCCCCCGGTAATGTGGGCCATGCCCACCACCAGGTCGGCGGCGGTAAGCTTTTTAATCACCGCCAGGTAGCTGCGGTGGACCTTCATCAGGGCGGCCCCGGCTTTGTCCTTCAAGTCGTTGACGTACTGGTTGGGCGCGTAGCCGGCAACCTCAAAAAAG
This sequence comes from uncultured Acidobacteriaceae bacterium, assembly GCA_963785315.1. Taxonomy (GTDB): domain Bacteria; phylum Acidobacteriota; class Terriglobia; order Terriglobales; family Acidobacteriaceae; genus PALSA-350. The sequence goes on from CAWAUX010000014.1 coordinate 1,429,735, forward strand.
AGCTTGCGGGCGAGGGAATAGCCGTTGGTGTGCAAGCCGGTGGAAGGAAAGCCGATGAGCACATCGCCCACCTGGATGTTGCTGCCGGTGATGAGTTTTCCCTTGTCTACAGCACCGACGATAAAGCCGGCCAGATCATACTCGCCATCGGAGTAGAAGCCGGGCATCTGTGCTGTCTCGCCTCCGATGAGGGCACAGCCGTTGGCGCGGCAGGCTTCGGCTACGCCGCTCACCACGGTTTGCGCTACTTCGCCGTCCAGCTGGCCAATGGCCAGGTAGTCGAGAAAGAAAAGCGGCGTGGCGCCCTGCACAGCGATGTCATTCACGCAGTGGTTGACCAGGTCGGCGCCGACGGTGTGGTGCATCCCCAGGGCAAAGGCGACTTTCAGCTTGGTGCCCACACCATCGGCGCTCGAGACCAGGATGGGGTCAGCGTACTTCGCGATATCCAGGCGGAAGAGGCCGCCGAAGCCGCCGATATCGCCCAATACCTGTTTATTGAAGGTTTTTTGCGCAAGGTACTTGATGCGCTGCTTGGTGCGGTCTCCTTCGGAAAGATCTACTCCCGCCGAGGCATAGGTGGTGGGGGGTTGGGCGGATTTGCGGGTCGAATCTGGCAAGGCGTTTCCAATTTCGCGTGGGATAGCGTACCGGCCAAGAGGCAGGCGCGTTTGGATTGGATGAAAATCTATCCCCGAGAACTGCCAGTTTAACATCGCTCGCGGGGCGCAGGCAGGTATACCCATTCCCCTATACTGGAGCGCAAGGGGACTGCTTGTGCACCGAGAACTGAGTCGATCCAGAGAATTGCAACGGCGCGCAGAGCGCTACTTGCCCGGTGGCGTAAATTCGCCCGTGCGTGCCTTTCGTGCGGTGGGGGGAGATCCGCCGTTCCTGGTGCGGGCTGAGGGTGCTTACCTGTGGGATGCCGATGGCAATCGGTACCTGGACTACTTCGGGTCCTGGGGGCCCATGATCCTGGGGCATGCCCATCCTCTGGTGGTGGAGGCGATCCAACGGGCAGCGGAGCGGAGCGCAAGCTTCGGAGCATCGACCGCCGCGGAGGCTGACCTGGCGGAGCTCGTGATCACCGCCATGCCCTCGATCGAAAAATTGCGCTTCGTCAGCTCGGGCACGGAAGCGACCATGTCCGCTATCCGCGTGGCGCGGGCGTTTACCGGTCGAAAATATGTGATCAAGTTCGAGGGGTGTTATCACGGGCACTCGGACGGGCTGCTGGTCAAGGCTGGATCAGGCCTGGCTACCTTCGGGCTGCCGGGTTCGGCCGGGGTGCCGGAGGAGATTGCCCATTGGACGCTTGCTCTGCCCTTCAACGATCTGGCAGCGGTGGAAGAGGCTTTCGCCAAACATCCGGATGAGATCGCCTGCGTGATTGTGGAACCGGTGGTGGGCAATATGGGCTGCGTTCCTCCCGCTGCTGAATATCTGGAAGGTTTGCGTCGAATTACGCGGGAGACGGGGAGTCTGCTGATTTTCGACGAGGTCATGACCGGCTTCCGCCTCGCCCTGGGTGGAGCCCAGCAGGTCTTTGGCATCGACCCTGACCTTACGTGCCTGGGAAAGATTATTGGCGGGGGGCTCCCTTGTGCCGCCTTTGGCGGGAAAGCCAGGATGATGGATTTGCTGGCGCCGCTCGGTCCTGTCTACCAGGCGGGAACGCTGAGCGGGAACCCGCTGGCGATGGCGGCCGGGATTGCTACGCTGGGTTACCTGGCAGGTCATGCGGCGGAAGTGTATGGCGGGCTGGAGAAACATACGGCGGCAGTCGCTAAGGGCGTTGCCGGAGCAGCGCGGGATGCCGGGATTGCGGTCGAAACCAATCGGGCCGGATCCATGGTCACTTGGTTCTTCACGTCCACCCCGGTCGACGACTTTGCTAGTGCGGCAGCATCGGATACGGAGGCTTTTGGGCGGTTCCATCGGGCGATGTTGGATCAGGGGGTGTGGCTTCCTCCGTCGCAATTTGAAGCGGCATTCCTCAGTACTGCTCACACTGACGCCGACATTAACTTCACGGTTGAGGCGGCCCGTAAGGCGTTCGCGGCGATGCTTTCGGTGCGTGTTTAGTGAAGATATTTACCTGGACAGCATTGGTATCCCACTCAAGCCAACAGAAGGCTTGAATGGGGCACCCAGCGTGAGTGCCGGGGAAAGAAACAGCAGGTCCTAAATCCCCGTGTCCGGTCTACTTTTGCTATTGCCAGGCGTCTACGGTGACCGTGCGCAGGCCGCTGCCTGCCCAGGCTTCGAGCAGGAGCCAGGTGGCTGTGAGCGTGAGGGAGCGGTCGGTTCCCAGCCGCCGGTGGCCTCCGTCGTGCAGCAGGATGTTGCTGCTCCTGTTAAGGCGTTGGTTGAGGTGAATGCCACGTTGGATTCGTGCTGCCAGGGCCTCAACGTCCGTCGCATCCCAGTCGTGAGCGGTAACGTTCCACATGACCGGGGTGAGGCCAAGCTCTGCGGCGGTGCGCAACACATCGGGGCGGCGGGCACCGAAAGGCGGTCGAAACCATTTCACTGCTTCGCCGGTCGCATCCTCGATGGCAGTGCTGCAACTTACAAGCTCTTCCCGGACCCGCTTGGGCCGCTCCCAGAGGAGTGAGGGATGGGTCATGGTATGGTTCCCCAGCAGATGACCACCCTGGTGAATGGCCCGGGCAATCTCAGGGTGCCGTCGTACATAGCTGCCCATCAGGAAGAAGGTCGCACGTACCTGGCGGCGAGCAAGCAAATCAAGCAATTGCTGGGTGTAGGGATCATTCGGGCCATCGTCGAAGGTGAGTGCGACTTCGTGAATATCGGAGCCAGCCACAACGGTTCGGCCGAAGAGCTGCGAGGTAGGCCATTTCGCGGCATAGGCGTATCCCCCGGCCGTAAGCCCGGTTAGCAGACCCGCGGAGACCAGCTTCGTCAGCATGCTTCCCGAGTGTAAATGTAGGCTGGCGGCATGTATCGGCTCATGGTATCTTCGGCTTTTCTTCGCTAAGAATACTTTTTAAAAGGGCATCGTCATGGCAGAGCTGTTTGAGGCGCCCAGATTCATCGCGATCGAGGGACCGATTCGCGTTGGGAAGTCTACATTGGCCAGGATTCTGGCCGAAAACCTCCGGGCGCTCCACATTGTGGAGCCCGAGAACAACCCCTTTCTTGACCGCTTCTACCAGGAACTTAGCGGCATGGCGGTCGCTACCCAAATGTGGTTCCTGGTGGAGCGGTACGACCAGATGCGGCAGGCGGCCAAAGACCTGGCCGGCAGCGAGCCTCCGCTGATGGTGGCTGACTACCTCTTCGAAAAGGATAAGCTCTTCGCTTACATCAACTTAACGGATGCGGAACTGGCTCTCTACAACCGCTTCTACCAGATCTTCCGGAGCGAGGTGCCAACCCCAGATCTGGTGATTTATTTGCACGCTTCGCCCGAGGTGCTGAAGCAGCGCCTCAAGCGCAAGGGCATCAGCCAGGAACAAGCCATCAGTGACGCCTATATCGAGCAGGTGGCGAAGGCCTACGAGCACTTTTTCTTCCACTACACGGCCAGCGATTTGCTGGTGGTCGATACCTCGGAAATCGACTTCGTAAACCGCCCCCAAGACCTGGCGTTGCTGCTCAAGCGGCTCTCCGAACCGATCAAGGGAAAGCAGTATTTCCTACCCCCACCGACTTTGCCGGGAGTGTAGCCCGAGGCGTATACTCGGCTCCGGTAGCTTTTGACTGGGCTATCGATCGGGCAGCATCCCGTAATGGGAGTTGCACTGGAGTTAGCCATGAGCCTCACGCATTTCCGCACCGCGGATCAGTCCGCGTCCGCTATCCGGATCGCCCCGGTAACTATTCAATCCCTTCAAGATAAGAAAACTCACGGGAGACCCATCGTCGCCCTCACCGCGTATGACTACGCCACTGCACGGCTGGTGGATGAGGCCGGCGTCGACTTCATCCTGGTGGGAGATTCCCTGGCCATGGTGGTCATGGGCTATGACAACACGCTCCCTGTCACCATGGACGAGATGCTGCTGCACACCCGCGCCGTGCGCCGGGCGGTCAAGCACGCGATGGTGGTCGCCGACATGCCCTTCGGCTCCTACCAGGTGAGCCCGGTGGAAGGGGTAGCCAACGCGACACGCTTCGTTAAAGAAGCCGGGGCCCAGGCCGTCAAGATCGAAGGCGGAGCAAGCCGCCTTGACCTGGTCAGACGGCTCACCGATGCTGAGATTCCGGTGGTGGCGCACCTGGGCCTTACGCCACAGTCGGTCCACCGCATGAGCGGCTACCGGGTCCAGGGCAAGTCAGTCAACGCCATCCATCACCTGGTGAAAGATGCGCTCGCTCTGGAAGCGGCGGGCGCCTTCGCGGTGGTGCTGGAAGGCATTCCCATGGAAGTGGCGCAGCGCATCACTGCTGCCTTGCACATCCCGGCCATCGGGATCGGCGCCGGGCCGCACTGCGATGGGCAGATACTGGTGCTGCACGATCTCATCAACCTGTCCTTCTCCGCTCCCGCGAAATTCGTGCGCCGTTATGGTGACGCCGCGGCCTTGATTACGGATGCGGTCCATCGCTACCGCAGCGATGTGGAAGGGCACCAATTCCCCGGCGAAGAGGAAAGCTACCATCTGGGCAAAGAGGCGCTGGCAGCCCTGCTCCGGGAAGAAGGCACGGCCAGACTCAAGGCCTAGCGCAATGGTAGTGCTGAAGACCATCGCTGAAACCAGGAGTGCGTGCGCCGGCATCCGTGCTGCTGGTAAGACACTGGGGCTGGTGCCCACCATGGGATCGCTGCACCAAGGGCATCTCTCCCTGGTGCGCGCGGCGCGGGCAACCTGCGATGTGGTCGCGGTTTCCATCTTCGTGAATCCAACACAGTTCGGACCCAAAGAAGACTTTGCCGCCTATCCACGAGCCCTGGAGGAAGATTGCCGGATACTCGAGGCCGCGGGTGTTGAGCTTGTGTTTGCGCCTTCCTCCGAGGAGATGTATCCCGAGGACGCCAGCACCTTCGTCGAAGTCACAGGGTTGAGCGAGCGGCTGGACGGAGCATCGCGGCCGGGTCACTTTCGCGGAGTGGCCACTGTGGTGGCGAAGCTGTTCCACATCTTTTCTCCCGAGCGTGCGTTTTTTGGACAAAAAGACGCCGCCCAGGTGGCTGTCCTGCGCAAGATGGTGCGGGATTTGCATTTTCCCGTCCAGCTGGATGTATGCCCGACGGTGCGGGAGCCGGATGGACTGGCGATGAGTTCACGCAACCGTAATCTGAAAGGCGAACAACGGCGCCAGGCGCTGGTTCTTTCGCGGGCATTGCTGGCTGTCCAGCGGCAGGTTCAGGGTGGCGAGCGGGAGTCGAGTAAGCTGCTGACCACGGCGATGGGGGTGCTGATGGAGGAACCGGCGGTGCAGGTGGATTATTGCCGTATTGTCGACCCGGATACTTTGGAGGATGTGGGTGACGTGGGCCACGGTGCGTTGGTGGCCGTCGCGGCCGTGGTTGGCGCCACACGGCTTATCGATAACCTGAAGATTTGATCGAAAATCTTTTTCCCTCACAGCTAAAGCCGTTCCTCCTTTTAATCACTTACGTACGGGCTGAAGCCCGTACCCTTCAGAAATCGAAGTTTTTCCGCAGCCTCTGAAGCCCGTACACTTCTCGCTGATTTTCATCCCTTCCGTGCGGAAACAAAGGGGTTGCCGGCTATCAGGAAGCGGGCTGCACGTTCCGCATCCTTGGTGATGCCTATCCGCGGCGTGACCAGCACTTCCCTGGTGACAAAGCCGTCATCCTGAATCTGCAAATCGGATACTGAGGCGGTCAGATCGACGCCGTTGTCCCGCTCCCGCGTGACGCCGAAGGCTTGGCAGAGTCGTCCGGGGCCGGAGGTTAGGGGGATCATTGCTTTGCGGGTGTGGCCTGGGGCGGCCAAGCCGCGGCCGAGGGCCATGGCCTCCAGGCCCCAGAGGGGCTCCAGAGCGCGGACCAAAATGCAGCCGGCACGACCGTCCGGTTCACAGGAGACGTTCAGGCAAAAATGCATGCCGTAGATGAAGTAGACATAGGCATGGCCCGGCGGTCCGAAGAGCACGGCGTTTCTTGCTGTCTTGCCGGCGAAAGAATGCGCCGCCGGGTCCCGCTCGCCGAAGTAGGCCTCCACTTCGACTATGCGGGCCACCATCGGTTCGCTGACTCTGACCAACAACTTTCCCAGGAGCTTGCGTGCGACCACGTCGGGAGGATCGTCATAGAAGTCCCTGGGGACCAGAGTCGCCTGAGCGCAGGCCGAAGTATCAGCCATTTGCAGCTTTGACGGCGGCAAGCACCTCTTCAGCATGCCCTTCCGGCTTTACTTTGGGGAAGATCTTCAGCAGTTTTTGATCCGGACCGATGAGAAAGGTAGTCCGCTCAATCCCAATCACTTTCTTGCCGTACATATTCTTTTGTTTGAGAACGTCAAACTGTTTGCAGACTACTTCGTCTACATCAGCAAGGAGGGTGTACGGCAGGTCATACTTCTCTTTGAACTTTTTCTGGGCCTTGGGCGTGTCGCGCGAGATACCCAGAACAACGGCCCCGGCCTGCTGTATCTTCTTGAAGACGTCACGAAAGCCGCAGGCTTCGATAGTGCAGCCGGGGGTGTCGGCCTTGGGATAAAAGAAAAGCACCACGGGTTTGCCGGCGAAATCTTTAAGATGTACGGTCTTGTCTTCTTCGGTCTGCAAGGTGAAGTCAGCAACTTTGTCGTTCACTTCCATGAGAAAGATCCTTCCAAAAAACGGGATGCAATGCCGCAACGCAGAAGAGCCTGAGCGCCCTCAACGAGATTATTCCACGATGAGCCGCTCCCTCGCCCTGTGGTTTGCGCTGGCCATACCGACCTGGGCGCAGTACCCCGGACACCTCGAATCCAACAAGAAAGCTGCGCCGTCGGTGCGTGCGATCGCGGTGCTCGAGTGGACAGGCGAGATGGGGAAGCCGAAAGCCAGCCGGATCATCCCGATCTCGGTCTTCGATGGCGAACAGTATCAGCCCGGTGGGCTTTACCTGGCCAAGCCGGAGCCGCTGGCACTTCAACCGGGAACAGAATACGTGCTGCAGGTTGCGGGCGTTTCCCGGGGACTTTTTGACATCAACACCGCGCAGGACGTGGACGGGTATTGGTTTGGCTATGGCGCGTGGAAGCCCATGGCGGCGCCGCCCAAGAAAGCCAAACCAAAGCAAGGCAGGAACATACCCCAGGTAGTGGGTGGGGCCGGGGACGGCCACCCGCATCTGGTCAGAAAGGATGGCAGCGGGAGCCAGGACAGTGGGACCTCCGCCGGCTCAACCTCGTCTTCCTCGGGCACCCAGACTTCCAGCAATCCACCTGCTGGCGATCCCGACCGGCCCACCCTGCGCAGGCGGTCGGACTCTTCCGATTCAACCCCCAGCGCATCCAGTGCGAGCAGTGGGAACACGCCGGCTCCGGAGACGGCCATCGGGGGGGCTGACCCGGACCGGCCACACATGGCTCATGGCCAGCAGAGCATGACCGACGACTACAAACCTGCCGAGCTCACCGGCGTTCCGTCCGGGCTGGAGCAGATGATCGCGGTTTCTGATGCCAGCGATCGCGAAACGCATCCTTTCGTGTATCTGTGGAATGACCCGGCGGATGCCACGAACATGCAGACGCAAATGGAGATCGCGGCCAGCAGCGCGGTCGCGGCCAGTGAACCGGCGGTAAAGCCGGCACCGAAAACGCACACTGCAACCACGGCGCACAGTGCCGCCACGGCGCACAGTGCCACCACGCCTGCGCAGCGCCGGAAAGCAGCCGCGGCCCCGGCGCCTCCCCCGAAGCTGGTCTTTACCAACGAGCGCTTCAAGGCCTATGAGCTGACTTATAACGGAGGGGCGACGCTGGTCTTCTCTGGAGAAACCCTGGATCACGCGGGCAAGGTCAAATATGTAACCCTGATCGCTCAGCCGGATTTCAACGGCGTGCCCAAGGTGCTGTTCAAGTCGGTGACCGACGACGATCACCTGGACCAGAAACCGAAAATGCGGCTGGTCGATGCAGTGGATGCACGGGCCGATAACCGGGGAGATTTGGTTTTCGAACTACGCAGCAGCCGCGATCGTGAATTCGTGATCTACCGTATATCCGGCGGACAGGCAGAGCAGGTTTTCACCACTGGTTCGCTGCCAAATTCAACTTCCCAGTCGTGATGGTTTTTGGTGTCAGCGGTTTCTCTTCCCGTTCTCACCAGGGCTAAAAGCCCGATCATTGCGAAATAGAACGTTCTCGCGGGTTTGAAAACCCGCTTCCCCGGACTGAAAGTCCGGGGCTGGCACAGGTCGACTAAACAGGCTACGGAAAAACTCCGGTCCCTGGAGGCTACGGGCTTCAGTCCGTACGTAAGTCATCAAAGACAGGCACGGCTTTAGAAGCCGCTGAGGGAACGGCTTTACCCCTCAAACAGATTTTTCCGCAGCCGCTGAAGTCCGGGATTGGCCCAGAGCTGACTTTTTCGGCGCGCCTAGGGTTTGGGCAACTTGGTGGTATCCCAACCGCCGCCCAAAGCCTCGACGAGTTGCACACTGGAGACAAACTCGCGGGTGATGATATCCGCAGCGGTGCGCTCGTTGGATAGTTGGGTCGCCTGCGCCGTAATCACTTCAAGATAAGTGGTGACCCCGCCCCTGTAGCGGTTGGTCGAAATGAGCAGCGAGCGATTCGCGGAGTCAACCGCACGCTGCTGGGCCACCGATTCGCTACCCAAAATCCGTAGACCGGAAAGATTGTCCTCTACCTCCTGAAAGGCTTGCAACACCGTCTGCCGGTAGTTGGCGACGTTCTGCTCGTAGACATCGCGGGCCTGTTCGGTGAGGGAATGACGGCGGCCGGCGTCGAATAGCAACTCTGCCGCCGACCCGCCCAGCGACCAGAGTGAGCTTGGTCCCTGAATCAACGTACCGCCAGATTTGCTCTCAAATCCCCCTGCGCCAGTGAGGTTGACCGTGGGGTAATAGGCTGCAATCGCAATTCCTATTTGCGCATTCGCCGCATCGGCACGCCGTTCCGCCCCGGCAACGTCCGGGCGGCGCTCCAGCAACTGCGAAGGGACACCCACCGGCACTTGTGGCAATTGCAGATCGAGCGGCGCGAAAGGAAGACCAAAACTCGACGCGGGGACACCGGTGAGGGTCGCGATGGCGTGTTCGAACTGGGCCCGCGCGACGCCGACATCGATGGCCTGGGCCTTTGTCTGGTCCAGCTGCGTTTGCGCCAAAGCAACGTCCTCTTCCGTGGCCACACCGCCCTTGAATCGTGCCTGGGTCAGCGCCAGGTACTCCTCATATTGCACCACAGTGTTGTCGAGCAAACGCTGCTGGGTATCCAAGCCCCGCATTTCAAAATAGTCAGTTGCCAGCTCTGAACGGATGCTCAAATCTACATTTGCCAGGTCTGCCGCAGTGGCCTGCACAGTCGCCTTCTGGGATTCCACCGATCTGCGGACGCTGCCCCACAAGTCCGGTTCCCAGCTAACCGAGCCGGTAAGAAATATATCGTTATAGTTGGTCTTGCTTCCGGGTACATACAAGGGCCGGTTGGCCGACTGCTTCTCCCGCGTGGCCGAGGGGCCGGCCGATATCGTGGGAAAGTACTGCGAACGATAGAACTGGATGGCCGCCCGGGCTTGCATGTACTGCTCGTAGGAGGCTTTGAGCGTCTGGTTCGCAACCGCGACCTGCTGCTCGAGCTTATCCAGTTGGGGGTCTTGATAAATCTCCCACCAATTGGGCCGGAGGGCGCTGTCGTTTGGGCTCACCTGCTTCCATCCCCCACCGGGCGGGTTGGGCGGTGGCACAGGCACAGGCGCGGCCGATTCTTTGAAGGCGGGTGCGGTGGGCGCATCGGGCCGATGGTAGTTGGGCCCTACCGTGCAACCGGAGAGCAGCAACGCAACCCCAGCAAGAAACAGCCATCCCTGGTGCGAAGTCCAGCTCAAATGGGTCGTGCCGGGCCTCATTCCTGCGCACCCCCATCTTTGTCCGGCGTAACAACGTGCACCGGTTCCCCATCGATCAAAGAATCCGGCGGATTCTGGATAACCTGGGAATCAGCGCTGAGCCCGTGAATCACTTGCACGGTGGATCCATCATCCTGCCCCAAGGTCACCTGCAGCAGCTTTGCCTGGTCGCCATTGGGTCCTTTCACCACCGTGGCTACCTGTAATCCCTGATTGCGAAAGATAAGGGCGGAGACAGGGATAATCAGCGGCGCAACGCCCCGATGCACATTCATGTGAACCTCGGTGTAAGCGCCGGGCAGAAGCTTGCCGTCCCGATTGTCGACATCAAATTCGACCAGCAGGGTCCGGGAAGCGGGATCGATGGCCCGCGCGGTGCGCACCAGCTTGCCGGTGAAGGACTGTCCGGGAAATTCAGAGAGGGTGAGCTTGGCGGTGCTGCCGGGGACCGCCGATTGAGAATAAATCTGCGGAACATTGACGTAGACGCGCAAAACGTCGATGGCAGAGAGGCGGAACATGAGCGTGCCGGCCCCGGCATTGATCAGCTGCCCTACATCGACGTTACGAGCAGTCACCACGCCGCTGAAGGGGGCATAGATCTTCTCAAACGATTGCAGCTGCTCCAACCGCTGAACATTCGCCTGGGCCGAGTCCACGGTCGAATTGGTGGATGCTTCCTGGGTGACGAAGGTATCGGTGTCTTGTTTCGAGACGGCGTTTTGCGTCAGCAATCCCTGATAGCGGCTGGAGTTGATCTTTGCCAGGCCCGCAGTGGCTTTCGCGGTGGCCAAGTCGGCGCGTGCCTGAAGCAGTTGCTTGTCCACTTCGGGGGTGCTGATGACGGCCAGCAACTGCCCCTTGTGGACGTGGGCGCCGATATCGAAATACCACTTGTCGAGATAACCGTCGGTGCGGGCAAAGAGCGAGGCATCACTATAGGCATAGGCGTTGCCGGGCAGAATCACTTCCTCCCCGATCTGGCCCGCCTGCGGTGGGTGCGCGATCACCGTGGGAGCAGCGAGGGCATTGGTCTGGTCCTTCAGCTCGGTGCGAGCGCGCACCCTGGGGACGATGCCGCCCACCGCCAACAGGACGGCCAGCACCAGGAGAACCACGATCATGATCGCGGCGACGCGGCCCGATAGGGGCGGCGCGTCGGGGGGGCCGCCGTGCCCCTCACCTGCCGGTTGCGGCCGCTCGTCTCTATTTTCCTGATTCATGTCTACGCTCTCTCTCTGGTGTTGGTTTCTAATCTTCGAGCTCAGTCGCGCTCGTGCGCTCTGCGGCACTCTTGCTGCGCTTCCCAAGCCAGCCATGGACCACACTAAAAAATGTCGGCACAAAGAATAGCGTGGCCAAGGTGGCGAACAACAGCCCGCCAATGACCGAACGACCCAGCGGCGCATTTTGCTCGCCGCCGTCGCCCAGACCCAGCGCCATGGGCACCATACCGATGATCATGGCCAGCGCGGTCATCAGCACTGGACGGAAACGGGTGTATCCGGCACTGAGCGCGGCGGCCTGGGCATCTCCAGCGTTTTCTTCCATCTGCTCGCGGGCAAAGCTGATGACCAGAATGGAATTGGCGGTGGCTACGCCCATGGTCATGATGGAACCGGTCAGCGCCGGAACGCTGATATGAGTGCCGGTGAGAAACAACATCCACACGATGCCGCTCAAGGCTGCCGGCAGCGCGGCGATGATCATAAAAGGATCGAGCCAGGACTGAAAATTCACCACGATGAGCAGGTAAACCAGCAGGATAGAAAAGGCCAGACCGCTGGTCAGCCCAATAAAGGAGGAGTTCATCGTCTGCACCTGGCCGCGCAACACGATCTGCGAACCGCGGGGCAGCTCTTTGCGATGCTGTTCAATGATGGCAGAGATTTTATCGGACACGCTGCGCAGGTCGCTATTGACCACATTGCCGTAAATATCGAGGACCGGAGCAATGTTGTAGTGGCTGATGGTGGCCGGCTCCTGTCCGCGCACCAGCGTGGCCACATTCCCCAGGATCTGGATGGGCTGGACTCCCTCCGCGGTGGAGGGAGCGGCGCCCGTCCCGATGGGGGTAAGGCTCGAGGCGCCTACCGAAAGATTAGGACTGGGGATGACGGAGGCCGCTGCGCTGGCGGTGGTCAGCGGGATATTTTCCAGATCGATCATGGACTGCAAATCGTATTGCGGAGATTGCGCGTTGATGTTGTAACTGACACCGTTTCTTGGATCAAGCCAGAAGGTAGGGCTGGTCTGATAGCTGCCGCTGGTGGCAGCCAGCAGGCTGCCGGTTACATCCCGTTGCGTCAATCCGATGTCTTGCGCCTTGGAACGGTTCACATCGATGAAAAAGTGCGGATTATTGAAAGGCTGCTGGATGTGCAGGTCCGCCGTGCCGGGTACATAGATGATATCCCTGAGCAGCCGGTCGATGAACTCGCGGTTGCCTTGCAGGTTCTGGCCGATGACCTGGATATCGATAGGGGCCGGCAATCCAAAGTTGAGAATCTGGGTCACCATGTCCACCGGCAAGGTGTAGAAGATAACGCCTGGGAACTTTACCCCAAGCTTGGCGCGCAGATCTTGCACATAGCCGTCGGTGGGATGGTGTTTTTCAGCCAACGCGACGGTGATATCCGCATCCGCAGCGCTCACTACACCGGTGCTGGTGTAGGAGAGATTCAAACCGGAATAGGGGATCCCGATATTGTCGATGATACTGACGAGTTCGCTTTTGGGGATCTCCCGCCGAATGGCATTGTCGATTCGATCGCACAGGAGTGCCGTGTCCTCGATGCGGGTACCGGTCTGGGCGCGTATGTGAAGCTTAAACTGGCCTGCGTCTACCGAAGGAAAGAAATCCTGACCCAACCAGGGGTATAGCAGCGCAAACGAGCCGATGGAGAAAACGAAGAAGAGGATAAGAAAAACCGTGCTGTGGGCGATGGCGAGCTGCAACACGCGGAAATAGAAAACACGCAGCTGCTCAAATCTGTGCTCGAAGGCGAGTTGGGCCCGAACCAGGGGATTGCGGCTCCGCAGCTTCTGCTTTTCGGCGGCCGGATCATGCTCCTGAAGAAGGTATTTGGCCATGGTCGGCACCACGGTGCGGGAAAGAAAATATGAAGCCAGCATGGCGAAGATCACGGCTTCAGCCAAAGGCACAAACAGGTACTTGGCCACGCCTCCCATGAAGAACATGGGCACAAAGACAATGCAAATCGACAGGGTCGAGACGAAGGCCGGAATGGCAATCTGCGCGGCGCCATCGAGGATGGCCTGCTCCACCTCTTTGCCTTCTTCGAGATTGCGATTGATGTTCTCAATCTCCACCGTGGCGTCGTCGACCAGGATGCCGACGGCCAGTGCCAGGCCACCGAGGGTCATGATGTTGATGGTTTCGCCCAGCGCCCCGAGCACAATCAAGGAGACGAGAATGGAGAGTGGAATAGATACCGCGATGATGAGGGTGCTGCGCCAGCTGCCTAGAAAGACCAGGATCATCACACCTGTGAGACAGCCGGCAATAATACCCTCGCGAACCACGCCGCTGATAGCGCCGCGCACAAAAATCGATTGATCCGCTAATGGCGTTATGCGCAATTGCGGCGGCAGTTGCTGCGCGATCGTCGGCAACATCGCCCGGATCCTGGAAATGACGTCGAGGGTAGAGACATTTCCGTTCTTGAGCACGCTCATCAGGCTGGCGCGCTGGCCATCGACCCGCACAATGTTGGTTTGCGGCGGGAATCCGTCGCGCACGTGAGCCACGTCATGCATATAGACGATGGCTCCATTCACGCTCTTGATGGGTAGATCGTTCAGGCCCTGGATTGAGTTCGGGGCGCTGTTGGTGGCCAGCTGGTACTCGAAGCTACCTACCTTTACGGTTCCGGAAGGCAGAATCAGATTTTGCACGCTGATGGCGTTGACTACATCGCTGGGGGAAAGTCCTCGGGCCTGAAGGGCCTTGAGATTGAGATCTACCTGTATCTGCCGCTGCTTGCCGCCATAGGGATAGGGGCTTTCAGCACCTTCGATGGTGGCGAACTGGGTGCGGATGAAATTCAGGCCGTAGTCGTTGAGCTGCTGTTCGGAAAGGCCCTGACCCGAGAGCCCAAGCTGCAGAATGGGCACACTCGAAGCCGTGTAAGTGATGATTAAGGGAGGGGTGGTCCCTGCGGGCAGCTGGCGCAACTGGGTTTGCGACACGGCCGTGATCTGCGCAATGGCGGTGGCAATCGTCACCTTGGGCTGAAAATAAACCTTCACCACGGCAACGCCCACCAATGATTGCGATTCAATATGGTCGATATTGTCGACCGTAGTGGTTAAGGTGCGTTCGGTCAGAGTGACGATGCGGCTGGCCATATCCGGAGCGGAGAGGCCTTGATACTGCCAAACGATGCTAACGACAGGAATATCAATATTCGGAAAAATGTCGGTGGGCGTGTTGAGAATAGAGAGCGGGCCGATGATGAGCAGTAGGAGCGCAAAGACGGCGAAGGTATAAGGACGCCGCAGCGCAAGACGAACAATCCACATTTGCTAGCTCACTCCTAGAAACGTTCTATCCGGAAGTCACAACGACCCCGGAGAGAGGGGGTGAATCTCCGTCATAGACGAGTTGGCCACACTCGAGCGGAGGAATCGGCTGATAGTTTGCGAGCGTTTCTTACGAAACCGAGACTCTTGCTATACCCTCTGCAGGGCATGGGGTTTTCACATTTTCACTTCTACTCTGCACAGGCAAGCGTATCGAAGTGCTGCTTTTCTTGACGAAAACAGCGACAAGAACGTCTCTACTGTTAAGACCAGAAGTGAAAACGCCAAGGCAATTTGTCAGCCACACTTAAATTATACGTTTTGTGCGATCGAATCGGCACTCGGAGATCCCTTTCGGTGCTCTTTGGCAAGATGGGCCGTCGTAGCGGCCTCTCCCCGATGAGGTTTCTCGTGCGCCAACGTTCTGGATGCTCAGCGCTGGGGATTCGATTCAGAAGCTAATGGTTCGGCGGATGCAAAGCAAACAACCGGACAAGTTATGCTTGTCCGGTTGTGATGGGCTTGGGATAAATCATGGGGATAAGTGGAAGACGTTACAACGAGAAGAAAAGCCGCAGCCCTATTTGGCCAGAGCGGACTCCAGCGCGACGCTGGGCATGATCTCTTCCTTATCCGGGTAGTAGGCGTTCGAGATGTACTCCTGCAGCATGCGATGGGTGTTGAAAAATGAGCCGTTGAGCGCGATGGTGGAACGCATGACGGCGCGCCACTGTTCGGGATCTCCGTAGTAGAGGGGAAGAATGGTTGACTCCAGCCGTTCATAAAGACTGGCAACCTCATCGTCCTGGTTGTCGCTGTCAGGAATAGCCCAGCCGGTAACCCCCTCGATCCAGCCCTCGACCCACCAACCATCAAGAATGCTGAGGCTGGGGACGCCGTTGAGCGCCGCCTTCATGCCGCTGGTGCCCGAGGCCTCGAATGGGCGGCGCGGGGTGTTCAACCATAAATCGACCCCTGCGGTGAGCATGGATGCAAGTTTCCATTCATAGTTTTCCAGGTAGACGATTTTGAGCGCGTCTGATTCCAGCCTGGCGGCGACCTCAAAAATCTGACGGATGAGCTTCTGGCCTGGTTCGTCGTGGGGATGAGCCTTACCGCTGAAGAGAATCTGCATGCCGCGGAACTTCTCCGCCAGGCGCACCAGGCGCTCGGGATCCGATAAAAGCAGGTCGGCTCGTTTGTAGGTGGCCACCCGGCGGGCAAAGCCGATGGTGAAGACGTTGCTGCGCAGCGTAATGCCAGTCCTCTTCTCCACCTCGTCGATGAGGATGCGCTTGGACTGTGCGTGCGCCTTTTCGATCTCG
The DNA here is from genome assembly GCA_963785315.1 of uncultured Acidobacteriaceae bacterium. GTDB lineage: Bacteria > Acidobacteriota > Terriglobia > Terriglobales > Acidobacteriaceae > PALSA-350. Next base: position 1,445,625 of record CAWAUX010000014.1, read on the forward strand.
CGCAGTGGGATGTCGATTGCGTAGCGAAACTGGAAGTTGTCTTTGCGCCAGCGGGGAACGTTGCGATCGAAGATGGCCTGGATTGGGGCGGCGGTCCAGGTGGCTGCGTGCACGCCGTTGGTGATGGCATCGATCGAATAGTCGGGGAACATCTCCCGGGAAATCTTGCCGTGCTGCATGGCGACGCCGTTGACAAAGCGCGATGAAGCCAGCGCCACATACGTCATGTTGAGCATGCCGTCGTGGCAGCCACCCATGCGCTCCAGCAGGTTGGCGACACCCCGGCCAAGAATTCTGTAGGTCTGATCCATGGTAAAGCGGTCGTGACCAGCAGGCACCGGGGTGTGGGTGGTGAATACACACCGGCTACGGACTGCCTGCGTATCTCGCTCCTCGATGATCCGGCTCATGTCGCCGCCCAACTGCAGTTCCATCAAGCCGACCGTCAGCAGCGCCGCATGACCTTCATTCATGTGGTAGACGTTGACGTCGTAATTCAGGGCTTCGAGAATGCGCACGCCACCGATTCCCAAAACGGCTTCCTGGCGTAGCCGGTAATCGGTATCGCCACCATAGAGATGATCGGTAAGCTTTCGATCGCGGGCATCATTCTGCGGCAGATCTGTGTCAAGCAGGTAAATCGGGATAGTGTGCCCGCTGACTCCCTCGAGATCGTAGCGCCACGCCCGGACCATTACGGGACGATCCTCAATGATTACCTCGACCACGGCGTTTTCGAGGACGAGAAATTCCTCCAAAGGCCAGGGTTGGTCCTCGGCGGTCTGAATTCCGTGTGCATCGAGATGTTGCTGGAAGTATCCCTGACGATGCAGCAAGGTGACGGCGCAAAGCCCCAGCCCCAGATCGGCTGCGGACCGCATGGTGTCTCCGGCAAGCACACCCAATCCGCCACTGTAGGTAGGCATGTCGGGAGCGATGGCGATCTCCATCGAGAAATACGCAACTATGCCTCTTTGCTCAGAAAGGGACATCGAAGAAAAATCGCGTTGCTGGTTCGAAAAATGCATCCTGCTTATCTCCTGTTAGCCGGCACCGCCGGTGATGCTCCAGCCACACACCTAGCGTGTGCCCTTCGCGAGCTCTTGCCATGAAAACTCGACGAAATTTCCTGTTTGACCAGTGCTCTTATTCTAACCATCGACCGCCCGCCTTTTATCACGAATCCGCGTGACACTTCTGTCGAGGGATCTAGTGCTTATGTGGGAGCACGTTTCCAACATTTTTCCTGTCAGGCGTGAATAAGCGAGGACCTTTGTTCATCCAACTACAATTGCACCGTCGTCCGTGGTAGGAATGGCCAGCACTTCCCCCGTGACCTGGCTCAATCTGTTCCAGATTTACTCAAGCCAATCCAGGTGTTCCGGCTTCATGAGTACGGAACGCAGGCAGGTAACGCTGCTTTGCTGGTCCTGGTCTGCCCACAAACCGGAAGGGAAAAATGTGCTGGGTAGTTGGGCCAGGGCGAGATGAAGATCCTGGCGCGCGGCGGCAGCGAAGATTTGTTGCGCCAGGCGGGACGATGCCTCGGCGGTGGCGGCGCGCACCGCCCACACCAGAATGTCGAGCTGGGGTGGGAAGGGCGAAAGGAAACGCCCATCGGCGCAGATTTTCTCATGCAAGAGCACGGCGGCCTCGCGACTACAACGCAGCCCAGTAGCAAACTTACCGTCTGTGATGAGCGGCAGCAATTGCTGGGTTGCCCACAAGGCTACGGCGGAAGCGCCGGCACGCGAACACTCCAGGCTGATCTCGCCCAGATGCAAATCATGCGAAGTGAAATAGGTGTAGGGCGAATCATGTTTATAAAAGCGGCCTACGGCCGGATCGCGAAAAAGAATGCAGCCGCAACCATACGGTTGCAGCCCGTGCTTGTGAGGATCCACCACGATGGAGTCGGCTTGGGCCACGCAGTCAAAAGCGCGCATTGCCTCCTCGCCAAGGGTGGAGACGAGCTTGAAATATCCGCCGTAGGCGGCATCGACGTGAATGCGGAATGAATAAGCATCGCGCAGCGCGAGCACTTTATGGAGCGGATCGACGGCTCCGGTGGCGGTCGTGCCCAGCGTGACCACTACCGTTCCGACGTCGCCCTCACGGAGCGTGGACTCCAGCGCCGCCATGTCCATACGGCCAACTTGTCGGCAGGCACACTAGTGAAAGGCAAGCCGAGCACGGCGCTGATTCTGCCATGGGTGTAGTGGGCTTGTTCGGAAGCGACGATGCGCTTGCCGGGAGCAAGCTGGCCGGCGATCCAGAGCCCCTCGAGGTTGGCGAAGGTGCCACCGCTGGTGAGATGGCCAAGATGATCCGTCCAGCCAAACATGCGGGCGATTTCGCGAACCGCTTCCACCTCCATGCGTGAGCTGGCGCGGCCGCCATCGAGGGCATGGTTGTTGGGATTGATTACCATGGCGAGCGCGTAGGCAGCGCGGGCCAGTGGATGCGGGGGCTTGAGCATCTGCCCGGCATACAGAGGATGAAAGTAGGGGTAGTTGTCCGCCATTCTTTCAGCCACCTGGCTCATCACCGCGGCCATGGCGTCGATTGCGGGTGCAGGCTCGGCCTGCTGCGGCAGATTGCCAAAGGATGCTTCGAGCTGTGGCAGGGCGCGGGCAAGCAACTGCAATGCAATATCTTCAGACATCTCTTTTGCAGTTTACCTTCAGCACTTGTCGCGCCTCTGAGGCTGCGGAAAAGTGCATTGGAGTGGAAGACGCTCCTCAGCGGCTTTAAAGCCGTATTTATTACGAAAGCCTTTACGGACAGGCTAAAGAGCCGGTGTGAGAACTGCGCTCCCAAATGGATCCCGTAGGAACGGCTGAGAGTAGCCCAGGATAGAATCCTGGGCTACTCCAACTCTGAAACGGATCATTCGCGAGTTGGCCTTGGATGATTGCCATAGCATTCCCGTGTGGTCGAGTTCACCCAGGACTTACATCCTGGGTCATTCTCAGCCGTCCCTACGGGACTGATCTCGGTGGATAACCCTACCCAGGACTGCGTCCTGGGCTATTCTCAGCCGTCCCTACGGGACTCAATTTCGCGAGGGTAGTTGTCACACGAACTCCAAATGTGAAGTTTCAAAGGTTGTTGTCCATTCTGCGGCGAGGTAGGCCGTACCCTTCGGAAACATGAGTTTTTCGCAAGCTGCTTTGCCCTGTTGGTTTAGACAATCTTTTGCGGACGGACGTTAGCCAAGGCTTCGAGCGCATCACACGCAGCCTTCAACCCATCTTCGCGGCGTAGTAGCTCTCCGATTCTGGCCGCGCGCTGCCGCATTGCCGTTTTCTGTAATAGCAGCGTGATCTTGCGGGCGGCAAGTTCCGCGGTGTAACGCCGGCGGCGTATTACGCGGGCGACGCCGAGGCGGCGTACCCGGCGTGCATTGTCCGGCTGATCGTGGCTGTAGGGCATGACCAGCATTGGCTTGCCGGAGATCAGAGCCTGTGCGGTGGTACCCACACCGCCCTGGTGGATAATGACCGAGCCTCGGGGAAAGAGCTTGGAATAGGGCGCGTAGTTGGCCACGCATAGGTTCTGCGAAACCTCCGCGGGAATATTGCGCGGGTCGCTTCCCACCAGGAGCACGGCACGCTGACCGGTCAATTCGGCAGCCAGCGCGCTCTGCCGGTAAAAATCCCCTGCATCCAGAACGGCTGCCGAGCCCAGGGTAAACACCAGGGGCGGCGGGCCCTGTTGCAGGAAACTCTCAAGCGCCGGGGGCAGATCACGGTGGCCCGCGTCGCCATCGTAAAAGACAAAGCCGGTCACCTTGGTGGCAGCCGGCCAGTCCGGTTGGGGCTCGCCCAGCAAGGGCGAAAACATAGCTAAGACCAGGTAGGGAGAGTGCTTGGCCTCGAAGATGGGATCGGGCCCGCGGCCCAGGCCAAGCTCGGCCCGCAGCTGATAGATGGGCTCCGGCCAGCTGCGCGTTACCCAGCGTGCGAACCGGGCAATCACCCTGCCCATCCCGGGCAAGGCAGGCTGCAGACGGGCCAGCATTGGGTAAGGCGGCAGCACGGGCGCATCGTAGCGGGAAAAAAAGGAGAGCGGCGCGAGTACATGCGATGCCCACGGGATCCCGGTGACTTCGGCCACGATCGGGGCCTGGTAGACCAGCTCTCCAGCAAGCAGCAGATCGGCCCCGCCCTTGGCCTCGACCACTGCCAGCAGCTCCCGGTAGCTCTGGCGAATGGCGGGAAAGAGGATCTCGCGCAGGGTGCGTTCCGTTCCCTTGCGAATGTCCATCAACATGGCTACGAGCTGATTGTCTTCCGGATCGAGGATAGGGCCGACGGGGGCAAATTCCAGCCCCAGCGAAATGATCTTGGCACGGAAGATTTCGGGAACCGCCAGCACCGGCGCGTGGCCCCTCCGCTGCAACTCGAGCGCCAGGGCTATCAGCGGATGGATATCGCCTAGAGTCCCGAAGCTGGAGAGAACAATGCGCATGCGCTGCCTCTGCAGTGTAAATGCGGCAGATGAAAGAGGCGCCAAAGGAGGGCTGCTGATCTTTCCACTTCGGGGGCGTAAAGAGGTCGCTGGTTAAGGTTCAATCCGGAGGAAGTCCGTCTGCTGAACATAATCCAATAGGAACAGGACAGGTTTCCTCAGTCCTCACTCAGGGCTGAATCCTTGCGTAAGAACTGAGGAACCAGTCCCTATTGGGTTCTGTTAGCAGATTGAATCCTGCTGGGTTGGATTCGTCAAAATGTATTTTCGAAAGAGTGGAACCGGTGTTCGAGCTCGAACTGCTGCCTGGCCTTCTCGCTGGCCTGGAGCAGGGACGCGCATGCTCCCGAAGCCTGGTCGCGACCGAGTTGGGTGCGACATGCGGGGCGCGCGTGGGTGTAGCTTTCCCAGGGGCCCGGCTGCTCCCAAAGACTATCGCCGGACAGGAAGCTGTGTTCGAGCCCCGTCCGCACCATCTGCTTCAAATCGCTGTAAGTGAGCGGGTAGGTCATCGCGGCGCGGACATACTCGTGGGTGAGGTTGATGCGGGAGACTCCCTCATCATCGGTGGAGAGCGCGACCGGCACGTGATACAGGCGGTACATGGGTAAAGGGTGGTCCGCGCCCTTGATGTTGAGAATAACGTCGTTGCTGGTGAGGTTTATCTCGACCATTACACGCCTGGTGGCCATTTGCTGGAGCAGATCGTAGGCGCGATCCTCGTACATCACGTCGACCCCGTGGCCAATGCGTTCGGCATCTGCCTCTTCGACCGCGGAGCGGATATGAAAGCGCACCCCATCCGGGGGAACCATCCCGGGCGCCAGTTCGCCGGCGTGCAAGGTGATATGAACCCGTGGATAAAGGACGTGGAGCGCATGGACCATGCGCATTTGCATCTGGTAGTTGGCCATGGCAGCGCGCCCATCTTCCGGTTGGACCATATTGATGCCCACGACGAGAGGATCGGTGGAGGCCAGCTCGAAGCCGCAGACCAGCTGCACGAAGACATCTTGAGGAGACAGGGCACGCAACACCTGGTAAAGGAAGCGGACCTGGACATTGCAGGCCGGCGTTGCTCCATCTGCTCCGCAATGCTCCAACTCGCGGCGGCGGCGCTCGCCTTCAGCGAACTCCGCGCGCTGCGCGGGCAAATATTTCGATAAGCCCGCATCGAGCAATTGCCGGCGCAGGTGGGCAAAGTCCGTCTGTGGGTCGATTGGGCCCAGGCTCTCGGCCAACGCCGCAGTGGCCGGCCGGAAGTTGGGGGTATTCATGATTTCAAGGTACTGCTCGTTTTGCTGGGCGGCTCGACTGGCCAACTCATCGACCCACTCACCCACATGCTTGGGATCCTCTACCGCCAAAAAATGATTGAAGGATGCGAAGAAGTGATCGTGCCCCGACTCCTCGGTGGTGGGAACAAACGTCCGCATGGAGAATACGTCGATCAGCTGGTCGTAGAGCTTTTGGTTGGTGAGTGCGTCGGCGGCCCGCACGCCCTCGTCGCCACAAACCGGCTGGGGGGGCAGACTACGGGTTGTGGCCGATGTTTTATACAGGGTGAGGGTCTTGGACTGGACGCAGAGATTGTCTTCCGCGGCCTCGCGGATGAAGTTTTCCGCGTATACGGCGCCCGCCAGGTGGGTGTGCAGATCGGCGCCCTTGGGCATGTCATGGAGAAAGGCGTAAAGGGCAAGCGGCCCTTGCTGGCGGGCACGCTCGAAGGCTTGAGCGGCGCGGGCTTCGCTATTTTGCGCGACGGCCTGGGGCTGCGCGATGGCGGCCGGCGCAAGACAGAGCAACAGAGTGGGAACAGCAACATGGAGCCTTGCGGCTTTCCATGGATTGATTAAGGAAAGCCGCATGAGGTTCGTCAACGCCACAAGCTCCACAGGAAATCCGGGTGAGCGTCCAGTGTACGACAGGTGCGTTTGGCAGAAGGCAGGCCTCGGAGGCGACTATTTGTGGGCACAGTTTGCGCACAGCGAAGTGATTGCTATACTGACGTTTGTTGCTTGTGCGCAGTTGCTGACCTGGCCGGGCCCTCCGCCTGAAGCTGCAGACTCAGAAACAACCGTAAGCGGAAGCAGCGTCCTTGGATTCTCCGAGGCCAGATAGCTCAGTGGTAGAGCGCGGCCCTGAAAAGGCCGGCGTCGGCGGTTCGATCCCGTCTCTGGCCACCACTTCCATCTAACGCGAAAATCCGGGATAGACGAACGCGGATCGAATCGCCGCTACGTCGCGTTGCGAAGCGCCGCCGGCGAGCACGGTCTCTTCCCAGGTCCTGGAAATCTGTGCCTTCATCCCGGTAATGATCTTCTCGGCATCGTCGCGTTCGAGGAGGAAGCGGGCGTGCTGCGAGAGGATGTTCTCAGCGTTCGCGAACCGTCCCTGGTCACCGCATTGCATCGCCAGGTCCCTTCGGTCCTGGCTGATCAGAGGCGCAGGAGTCAGATCATAGGCCGGTGAGAGCATCCAGTCCCGGCCAGGGGCGATCAGTGCGTGATTCCGCGGATGGTCGTCGATATTGGAAATGAGCGCATTGAAGACGATGCGGCGAAACAGCTCGCGGGCATCCCCCTTCGGATCGGACACCACGCGGCGCATCTCTTCAACGAGAAGGATGTAGGACCAGCGCTCCCTATCTGAGACGGCATCGTCGGCGCGCAGGACGGTGAGGCTGCTGATCATGCGGCTGCGGTTGTACCCGCCGTCGACGCGCGCGCGGTCAAAGCGCTTGACGAGCAGCACGTCTTTGCCGCCGACTCGCTCGACGCGGCTTTCTGCGGCGCGGATGCCGCAATGCCGCGCCAGCCGCAGCATTGCATCCTCGACGCGTTCCGCATTCCAACGGTCATCGGGCCGTGAAAACTTCGCAATCCAGAGCTCTCCCTGGGCCTGGATGACGGCCTTGGGACGGGCTCCTCCCATCGAGGTGCCGAGCAGAAGGAGGTCCTGCACCTGAGGGGAGTTCGGGTTGTCGGGGAGATCGTCCCGAACCAGCGCCTCAGCAGTCTCCTGAAGGTGCGCGAGATCCAGCGTCTGATTGAATTTGCGGCGAGGCGCCGGCGGCTTGACGTTTGCGCCGAAGCCCAAAGCTCCGGCGCGGTCGTCAGGAGATTCGAGGAGGTAATCGAGCTCGCCGAGTTGGGTGATGCCCGCATGCTTCTCGATGACCCGGCGACCCCAATAGTCCGGTCCTGCGTCACGAATTGCTCCAAATAATCCGTTCAGGCGTGCGGTTTCATAGGTTGCACCCGACAGTTTGAGCTCAACCGGGTCGATCTCGACGGCGTCCGGGTTATCGAGATAAGAGCGACCGTAGACGAAGCGCCCAACGGGATCACCGTTTGGCGTCTGCTCAAGAACGAACCTGCCCGCGGTGACCGGCGCGCGCGTGCCGGGCAGCGTGATGTAGACAAAACACTCTGTGGGCGTGGGGCGCTTAGAAGTCATTGCTCAGTCCTCGTTTACCGTGCGCGCGCGTCGGCTCACGCCGGCTCGCGAGGATCAATCCCTGTTCATCCTTAAGGGGATTGGCGAGCTCTTCGAGTGGTCCGAGAAGGTCGTAGAGCCACAGAAGCGCGGCGTACACGGCGATCGCGGTGTTGGGCTGTCCGCGCTCGGCGTCCGCGACCAGGCGCGGGCCAGTACCGATTTTTGCGGCTGCATCCTCAATCGTGATACCGCGCCGCAGCCGCGCTGTGCGGAGGTTAGCGCCCACTTTGCGGAGTGCCTGCTCCACCGGATAGGGCTGGGCTTCGCGTAAAGGATTTGTCTTCATTGTTATCTTCCATCTTTAGCTGATAAGTGGCTTTAATCTGCTAATGAAAGCATATAAAGGGGTCCCATACCATTATAGGGGATTATCTGCTGTCATTAGCGGATAAAGCCGGTCAATCATCTAAACACGGCATAATAGTTTAGGGAGAGAGCACTTCTGCTGACCTGCTTTACCCCACTATTTCGAATAAGGGGGGAGGCCAAAACCCGTGCGAGGGCAAAGATGTTACATAAAATTCGATAAAATTTGGCCTTTTCTTGACTTCAGCGGCCGCGAGCTAAGCGGCCTTTTTGGGGGAACTTGGGCAGCTTGAGGGGGCCGGATATATCAAGAACGGCATCGAAGTTGAACCCGGCAGCGGCGGGAACGGGATTCAGCCTTTCGGGGTGGATGGCCATTTCCTTACCGGTGACGGGATTTTTGGGCATAGTGAGTCTCTTTCTCGTTTGCAGGAGATTGGAGGGAGGGGGCACCCGAGGTTCTCTTTTTTGATGAATTTGTGGCGGGGATAGGGTGTGGTACGGGACAGCGGTGAAGCTATCTTTCGCTCGCGCTCAGGCCGAAACTACCGGCAATTGCCGGCCAGGCGCGGTCGCGTGAGTAGCCGTCGCCTGCCGATATCATCTGTTCTGAGGATATAGCTTTCCAGGCTTTCATGTAAGTGGCGAGATGCGTTTTCGGCACGGGAGTACAAGCCCTAAGATCACTCGCTTTCAATACGCTCGCTGTCGCAGACAAGGTACTGAGCTACGCCAACATTCAGCCTGGTTCGATCGCACCTTTCACTTGAACCTGTAAATCAAACCTGCGCCCAGTCGGAGGTTGTTCTGCACGTTGGTAGTGGCGTTGGGCAGCTGTGTACGCAGCCAATTCGCTTCGATCGCGCGGACGGCAAAACGGTGTTTCAGTTGAAGGTTGAGGCCACCGCCGATATACACCGCCAAGCCGTCTGCACTGTCGTTGGCGCCGCTCGGGCCAGGAAAGACGCTATCGAAGCCGTTGGCCTCTCCGGCCAAAACCTGGCCGAAGACAGCGTAACGCCCGCGCGGAGACGACCAGGTGTAGCGCGGCCCGAAGGTCGCCGTTACCAGGTCAAGTCCTACACCTGAGGAGCCGCCTGCATTTGCCGTATGTAGTCCTGAAACGTCCGCCACTACACCCAGCCCGCGCCAGAACTGGCCGTGGACCTGGACGCTGCCGCCCTGCATCCAAAAGCCGCTGCTGCCAACCAGATTGGACATCAGCGGATTGTAGACCAGAGCTACCTCGAGCGAGCTCCTTGTTGGTTTCGCCGAATCCTGAGCCCCTTGTCCCCAGGCGATAGGTCCTGCGATCATGCAAGCCCCTGCAAGGAGCACCTTTACGCGAATCGAGAGACGCATGTCGAGTTCTCCTGGTTATTCCACGGTGAGCGTGAGATTGACGGAGCGCGACAGTGTGCCGGAAGTGGCGATTACCGTCACGATATAGGTCTTTTGCTGTTGCCCGAAGAAGCCATTCGAAGATCCGCACCCGTTCAGAGCCGCTATGGCGGTCAGACCCGCGATCATCAACATCAGCACCGAAATCACCCGGCTAAGCCGCTTAGCGGCACGCTGCGTTCCGCCGGCAAATGGTAAGAGCAGAAGTCCCCAAATGACAGGCGGTATATGCCGATTCGGGGCTTGCTTTTTGTCCAGGCTCGCCGTCACCTGCGGCAGCTGGATGCTCAAGGTCACGTTGGTAAGTGAGGAACCAGCCGGCAGCACATTCGGAGTTATGCTTCCTGTTGCTCCGGGAGGCAGGCCGCTCAGGGTTAAAGTGATGGGCGCGGGGAAGGTTGCGCCGTTGGACGGGCCAAGCGCCAGAGTGTACGTAGCCGCCCCTCCTGGAGCCACCGTCTGTGAAGCGCCGCCGCTGCTGCCACCGCCGCCGCCACTTCCACCACCACCGCCGATACTTAACGTGTAGTCCTGCACCACTTCAGCAAGCGCAGAACTGGTGCTCGAAACAGAGCTCGAACTGCCGCTATAGACCGCCGTAATGCTGTGCGTGGCGGCAGCCAGCGACGAGGTGGTATACGATGCCGCTCCGCTCGAGAGTGTGACCGCACCCAAGAGCGTCGTTCCGTCGAAGAAGCTCGCCGAACCGGCCGGTGTACCGGCCGGGGAAGCCACCGTAGCTGTAAATGTAACTTCATTGGTGACCAGAACAGGATTTGCGCTGGCGACCAGGTTCACGGAGGTCGACGCCTGGGTGACCACGATGGTTTGCGTCACAGACGTGGCCGCAGTGTAGTTAGCGTTGCCTGCCTGGTTGGCGGTCACTCTTACCGTACCTGCGCCGGTAATGGTCAGAGTGTTGCCACTCACTGCTGCCGGCCCGGTCACGGTAAAGGTCACCGCATTGCCGGAGGATCCTGCCGACACCGCCAGGGTGATCGGAGAAACTCCATAGGTTACCGGCGAGGCAGGCGGCGTGAAGTTTATGGTCTGAGAAGCTTGATTGACGGTTAGGGCTGCCGACGCGCTCACGGTCTTGTACGCCGTCGTATCCGTCGGCGTAAAGGTTGCCGTCAACGTGTAGCTGCCCGCTCCCAGAACGCTTGCGCTGGTCACCGGGACCGCAACGCCCCCAGAGAGAGTTGCCGTGTAGGTGAAGGTTCCCGGAACCGCCGTCGTTCCGTTCAAGGCGGAAGCATTCAGAATTCCGCCCGACGTGGCTCCGTAGGTGACCGCAGTTGTCCCCGGATTCCAACTGATCGTCGGAGTGATCTGACCGACCGACAATTGAATCGAGGTGGCCGTGGGATTGACACTGTAGTTGCCGTCGCCGCTATAGGTCACGCTGATCGTATAAATGCCGTTGGCCAGCGTACTCGGAATGGGAATGGTGGCTGACGAACTGGTGGTGCCTGCGGTCAAGGCGGGCGTTCCCGATGCAACGCTGACGTTGGATGAATTGAGGATGCTATAGCTGATGGTGCCCGTAGGCGCTGCAACGGTGCTATATGCTCCGGCGACTGTGATCGTCACTGAGCCCGATTGTCCAAAGGACACCGCTACCGGCTGCGTCGTTGGACCGCTCACCGTAACGGCGGCTTTACTTAGCAGGACGGTAACGGTACCGCCGCTGGCCGCATAGCTGCCGCTGACGCCGGCGTAGTTTGCCGAGAGCGTGTGCGTGCCGACGCCGTGCAACACGAAACCGCTCAACGTCGCTGCGCCGGAGTTCAGGCTCACGCTGCTTAACGTGGTTGTTGTGGTGGCCAGCGTATCGTTGATTGTTACTGAGCCTGTGGGATGGGTGCCGGTGTGGGTTTGATCGGCCACCGTTGCCGTAATGCTGACCGCTTGTCCGTTGGCCAGAGAGGTTGGAATTGCTGTCACAGTTGTCGAGGTGGTGTCGGCCCCGCTAAACGCGGTGCCGCTCACGGAGACCTGCTGGATGCTGCCGGCGACATTCAGAGCATTGTCGGTCGTCATGATGCCGGTGCTCAGGCTGCCCACGGATTGCGGAGTGAAAACCACCGATACGTCGCATGCCGTGCCTGCCAAGAGCGAAGTAGAGGACGTGCATGGATTCTGGTCACTGGGATTGTTAGAGAAGTTTGGCGTGTAAGTGGGATTGGTGGAAAAAACCAGAGGCTGATTTCCCAGGTTGCTTATGGTTGCTGTCTTTGCCGCGCTGGTCGCGCCGGTAGCGGTGCTTGGAAACGTCAGCGCGCTGCCTGAAACGTTGGAGAACAAGACGCGATTGTTACCCGAATCCGGAACATACAGGTTGCCAAACGGGTCCACGGTGATCCCAAAGGGCGAGCCCAACGTAGTGGGGCTGGGAAGGCTGTTCCATGCCAACACCGAGGCCACGCCCGCCGTGGTGATTTCGACGATGCGGTTGTGGCCTCCATCGGCAACGTAGAGGTTGCCCATGCCATCGGCTGTGACGCCTTCAGGCCGGCTGAAGGTAATCCCGGCCGGAGTCAGCAGCGAAGCCGCTCCGGCTGCCGTCACCTTAATAATGCGGCTTGGATCGGTGCCAGCGTACCCATCTGGGATATAGATGTTTCCCATCGAGTCAACCGCCACCCCGGTAATGCCTGTTGCACTGGTGGTGTAACCTTTCGTCGCAACCACTGTCCCAAGCCCCTGGGAAGTCGTTCCGGCCACTAAGAGGCACGAGACTTCGACGATACGGCCGTTCTGGTAATCAGAGATGTACAGGTTGCCTGCAGCATCGAAAGCGAGCGCCGTAGGATAGCCCAAGGCGGTGACCAGGCCATTGATGGTCAATGCAGACGCTACGCCACCCGGCGTGATCACGATGATGCGGCGATTGAGATGGTCGCTAATGAACAAATTGCCGGCTCCATCGAGAGCGACGCCGGTGACTTCGCTACTGAAGGTAAAACCGCTGGGCGATACCACGGATGCCGTGCCTCCCCCAGCGGGAATCTTGACCAGATTGCCTCCGTTATTGGCGTCATAGATATTTCCCGCACCGTCCAGAGCAATTTGGAAAGGAAAAGGCAGGGCCACGCCTCCGGTGCTTACGACGGTTCCGGTATTCGGAGCTAACGCCGTTACCGGAGCATCGCCAAACCCATACAGCGGGGCAGTGATGATCGGGTTATTGCTTGCGTCATAAAGCACCACAGCGCCGTGCCGCAGGCCGGGAGCCGTGGGCAGAAACTGAACCTCGATGGTGCAGCCAAGGTAATCACTCGTACTGCTGCAGTTCGTATTGGCGCCCGTCACCACAGTAAAATCTTGATTCTGCACGCCGGCGGTGAACACCTTGAAAGGCGTCGTCGTACTGAAATTGACCCCCGGGACAAAGGGTAGCGTCAGAGTCACTCCAGTGGACGCACCCAACTGGACATGACCAAACCCGACCGCCGAACCATTTAAAGACGATGTATCTGAGGGCCAATAGGTGGCTCGATCGACCATCAAGACCCGGTCATGACCGGCACCGGCGCCGCTATCCGCAACATAGACCGTTCCGAAAACATCCAGTGCAACCCCGAGGGGCCCGCTCAGAGAAAAGGTCTCCATGTAGAGGGAAGAAGTAAACAGCCAGGTACCGGAGTGCGAGGTGTCTACCTCGGCGACGTTGTTACTGCCGGTAGACGCAATATAGATGTTCCCTGTGTGGTCTACGGCTACGCTGCTCGGATTAACCAGCGCAGGGTCCAACTCGCCGGTGCTGACTACCGAACCGACTGTTCCTCCCGTCGCAACCATTACCACGCGATTGTTTACCGAATCGGCGATGTAGAGATTCCCTGCGGTATCCACTGCCAGGCCCATGGGTGTATTGAGAGTGGTGGGGCTGGTCAGGCCTGAAATCGTCAAGGCCGAGGCGGTTCCGGCGGAGGTCACTTCCACAATCTGATTGTGGCCCGTATCCGCAATAAAAATATCTCCGGATTGATCGAGCGCGACGCCCTTCGGAGAACTCAACGTCACAGCGCCCGTACTTATCACCGAGCCGGTTCCGGAGGAAGTTACTTTTACCACATGGCTATTGGACGGATCCGCATCCGTAATATAGAGATTTCCCGAGCCGTCGATGGCGATTCCCGTTGGAGACACCAATGCCGGACCGTTGATGGTGAGCACCGACGGAACGCCGTACGCATTC
>CAWAUX010000015.1:0-223488 GCA_963785315.1 uncultured Acidobacteriaceae bacterium
TCCTACTGAGGGGAGTTGTTGACCGGTGCCGTGGGGCTCACAGGGCTTGCCGGTGATCCACCGAAGCCATTGCCGTTACTGGATCCAAATCCAGAGCCGTTGCTCGACCCAAATCCAGAACCAGAGCTAGAGCCAAAACCAGAACCCGAACTAGACCCGAATCCTGACCCGGAACTGGATCCGAATCCCGACCCGCTGCTCGATCCGAAACCTGAACCCGAGCTTGACGCCGAAGCCTGACCCGGTACTCCCGTTCGCACCCGTGCCGGTCGTGCTGCCATTGATGTTGGTGGGGGCGCCGGCCGTCGCCTCGAGAGCGTTTTGGGTGGGATCGAAGACAAATTCCCATTGATTGTAGTGGGTCTGCTTCCTGTAGACCTTGATCGATGTTTTCTTGTCGAGCAAGCCAACTCCCACAATGGGCGCACCGCCGAAGGTCGCGCCGGGTGTGCCGAAGGCGCCGCTGCTCCCGGTGGTCCCGGGGGCATTCGTCGTGGCGGTTCCGCCAGTCGTGGTGGATCCGCCAATTCCAGTAGAGGAACCGAACCCGCTGCCAGTAGACGAACCAAAGCCACTGCCTGCACTGGAACCTAAGCCACTCCCTGAGCTGGACCCGAAGCCTGTACCCGAGCTCGAGCCACTCCCGGAGTCAGTGGTGCCGATGGTCGAAGTAGTGGATGAACCGCTGTTGCCGAAAGCCGACCCGGAGCTTCCGCCGAAAGATGAAGATGAGGAGCCAAACGACGAACCGCCGCTGTTACCGAAGGCGGATCCCGAAGAGCCAAACGCCGAGCCGGGCCCACCCGGCGAAGAACTGGAGGAGCCGAAAGAAGACCCGGAACCAAACGAGCCGGTCGAGGCGCCCCCGGCGCCACTGGCCGTCCCCGTGGGCGTAATGCCGTTCTGCATCATCGGCGCTTGCTGTCCGAACAAGCCCATGGCCGGAACCTTGGCCTCGCCCAGGTGGATGATGCCGCCAGTCGTCTTTCCCGGTCATGGGGTCTAGATAGCGCTTGCGCAAGAAGCGCACATTGTCCGTCTTCATCAGCTGGTCGATGCTGTTGGGATAACGGTTGTACTTCGCGAAATAATTCTGGATCGCGCGGGCATACTGCTTTCCGCGGTGTATCGTCTCCTCTTCCTTATCGCGGCGGATGGATTCAGCTATCCTGGGCGCCGCGATGGCCAGCGCAATCGTGACCAGCAGGACCATGACAAGAACGCCGAGCAGGAGAAATCCCTCCTGGTTTCCAAAGTGGTGCCGAGAGCCGGATTGTATCGAATTGGGTCTCATGGTCAGCTTCATAATGCGCTCACTGGCGCAACGGTAAAGTTTGCGTGTTGTGGTAAGGAATGTCTTCGACCTGGACCGAGGCGGCGCCAATCTTCACCACCCGATAACGCCGGTCGACCACATCCCCCTCGGAAGCGATAAAGATGTCATCCCCGTGCAACAGGAAGACTTGTTTTTGCCCGGTCTTCTCTGCCGCGTAGCCATAGAACCCCAAATTGATGGCCGGGGGCGGCGGAGGCGGCGGAGGACCGGTATCGACATGTGCCTGGCGGATGGGAGCGATCGGTTTGGGTATCGCCGGAGGCGCCGAGAACTGGGAGAAGATGTTTCGCCCATTGCCGGTGTACTCGAGCGACTCGGCCTGGCGCATGATCTCCGGATGCAGCGTAGGGTCAAGCGCGGCTAAGCCGCCGACCTTTGCCGCCGGGTGGGCATAAGCCCCCGCGCTGCTGTTCTCTTGCGCCGTTCGCTGCCTGAAGGAGTGGTTGCCGGACGAGCCGTTGTGACCACAGCGGGCGGCGCAGCCGGCGCCGCGGACGGCGAAGGGCCGAAGTTCTGCCACAGGAAACGCACCAGCAGGATCAGCATCACCAGGCCCAGGCCACTCGCCAGGTACACCTTCTTCTTATCTTCCGTGCCGACTTTGATGGCCATTAGCGGGCTTCCTCCTCTCCGGCCGGCGGGCCTTCGTCTCCCTCGGTGGGCGGAGGGAGCTGCTCAAGGTCGGTGGCACGAAGATAGGTAATCAGGCGAAGGCGCAGATTTACCAGGCCGCCCTGTTGCCCGGTCAGCGTGAGCCCGTTGATCAGGAAGAAGGTCTTGCTGCGCTCCAGCCCGTTGATGAAGTGCATCATCGGTGCGTACTCCCCGCTGAGACTGGCGTCCAGGCGCAGCTCAATCAGCCCCGGGAGCGCGGGCCGGGGGCTGTAGGCGAGGTTGGTCAGGCGAACAGTATTCTTCGTTGCCAGGTCATTGATCGCGGAGGAAATGGTGGAGTACGCGGCGGGAAAGCGCGCGCGTAGAACTCGTCCGCCTGGGTCCGGGAAAGGTCGACTTTCTGTGGAAGTCCTCGCAACGGGCTCATCTCCAGCTGCAGCGCGCGATACGCAGTCTGCCGCTGCTGCAGCTGTTCGGGGCCGGCGGCACGCAACGTACTCCAGGCAAGAAACAGGCGCACTCCGAGAACCAGGTTCAGGATCAACAGCAGGGCCACCCCGGCGATATGCAGGTTGAGTAAGCTGAGCAGGTTGCCGGTGAATTTCTTCATGGCGCACCCACCTTGCCCGGCCGCGGTTTGCGGCTGGCTTTCCCTGCGCTTCCGGGGCCGGCTTTAGGTCGCTTGGTTCCGGCTGGGCCGTGATCCTTGTGCGCGGCCGCAACCGCCGGTTTCTCGGTAGTATCGGGCAGCGGATTATATTCCGCCAGCAGATCGAAGTTCACATTGGACGTGGCGCTCACCTGCTCGACGGGCCGCCCATTCTGGTTGCTCTCCGCCGTCTCCCGGGCCAGGCGAGGGGCGAGAAAACGGTGGGAATGTTCCAGGTTGCGGACCAGGTCGACGCCGCGATCATGGGCGCCGCTGACGCGCAGACGGATGGTCACTTTGCCATCGCGGGAGATGACCGGGTCAATGTTCATCACCTGCACGCCGCTGGGCAGCACATTTTCCAGGTCCATCATGACCGCGGTCCAGGAGAAGGCTTTCCTGGCGAAAGATCTGGTTAAGAAACTGTGACTGCGACAATACGGCGGCATTTTGCGGCTCCCGCATCTGCGCTTGAAAGGCCTGCCGCTGGGACTCGATCGCCTGGATCCTCTGTTCCACCGCGTTCAGCCGGGCCTGGGCTTCGGATGCTTTGCGCTTCTCCGTGGCCAGCAATATCCAGAGCGGCACCGCGATCACCGCCAGCAGGATGATCAGGATCCGCAGCCGCAGGTAGAGCGGGCCAAGCTCGACAAAAGGACGGGTAGCGAGATTGAGTTGAATGCGCATTAGTTAGCGAGGGCTCCCACCACCCCGGCAAGGATGCCGCCAGGCATAGCCTTGCTCTTGTAGGGCGTAGGAACGACGTCGCGTACCGGGATGCTCTCGTCGCCCAGCAGGCGGATCAGTTCCTCCGGGCCGCCCAGGCCGCAGGATAGCAACTGCCGCGGTGGCGACTCCAGCGTATCTTCAAAATAAGCCACCGCAACACTTACCGATTGCTGCAGCTCTTCGGCGGCATGGAAAGAATTCTCCTCGGGCAGCAATTCCTTTTCCGTGAGTTCCAGAGTGCGGTGCAGCAGCAGTTCATTTTGCCGCGTAATGGCGGTGGTGACGGAGCTGCCGTTGCGGTTGATCACCAGCGACGGTTCCTCCGAGCTGACCGCGGCCAAAGCAGCCAGGGTGCTGGGTAACACCACTCCCGGCTCGTAGCCGGCTTCGCGCACCGCGCTTTCATACTCGGCCAGCACAGCGGCCGGGGAAACGGCGACGATCACCCGCACCAGCCCCGGTTTGCCGGGCATGATCTGGTAGCTGACGGCAGCATCTTCCACCTCAAACGGAACCAGCTTGCGCAGGCGAAAGCGAATAATGGGCAACGCTTCGGCAGCCTTCGGGGGCAGCAGGTCGAAGTCCAGCAGCAGGACGCGCACGGCAGCGTCGGGGATGACGACGGTGATCTGCGCCTTCTTTGACGCTGATTTCGTCCAGGGCCTGGCGCAGTGCGCTGGCCACGGCGGCACGATCGGTGAAGTTGGGGGGTTTCAGCCCGGCGGCGAGCACACCGGGGCGCAAGGGAGCGAAGGAGGAGACAATTTCCTGTTCCGCCTCCCCTGGCCGGCCCGCAACCACGCCGGCGCTGGTGATTTCACAGGCCAGGCGGGGACGCAGCGCATCGGCTTCGGAGGGGAAGATACGGTTGGCGATGTTTGAAAGCATGTCTAGCGGAAGGCCTCGATAAAGGTGACCTTGTTGATTTCCTTAAGTGTTGTCAAGCCACGGCTGGCGCGGTCCACGGCCGATTCGCGCAGGAACTGCATGCCCTGCTGCCTGGGCCAGCTTGCGCACCTCCGAGGAGGGCTTCTTCTCCAAAATAATCTCTCGAATCGCATCGTTCAGTTCCAGCAACTCGTGGATCGCGGTTCGGCCGCGATAGCCGGTGCCTGCGCATTCAATGCAGCCCGCGCCCTCAAGAAAGTCGAAACTGCGCCACAGCTCAGGGTCCAGTCCGCTGTTGCGCAAGAATTCATCGTCGTAGCGCACCGGGCGTTTGCAGTATTCGCAAATGGTGCGCACCAGCCGCTGGGCCAGGATGCAATTGAGCGCAGAGACAAAGTTGTAGGCCTCCACACCCATGTTGAGAAAACGGCCGAGCACGTCGACCACGTTGTTGGCGTGGACGGTGGTGAACACCAGGTGGCCGGTGAGCGCGGAGTTGATGGCGATCTGCGCCGTCTCCTGGTCGCGGATTTCGCCCACCAGGATCTTGTCCGGATCATGGCGCAGGATGGAGCGCAAGCCGCGGGCGAAGGTGAGTCCCTTTTTCTCGTTCACCGGAATCTGCGTGATGCCGCGAATCTGGTACTCCACCGGGTCTTCGATGGTGATGATCTTGTCCTCGTCGCTCTTGATCTCGTTGAGCGCGGCATAGAGGGTCGTGGTCTTGCCTGATCCGGTGGGCCGGTGACCAGCACCATGCCGTAGGGCTCGCGGATGTAGCGCCGGAAGCGGCGCAGATCTTCCTCTCCAAAACCCACCACGTCGAGCGTGAGCTTGCGGAACTTCTCGCTCATCGACTCCTTATCGAGCACACGGAGCACGGCGTTTTCGCCGTGCACGGTGGGCATGATGGAGACGCGGAAATCGATCAGACGCCCTTTGTAGCGGACGCGGAAGCGGCCGTCCTGGGGCACGCGGCGCTCGGCGATGTCCAGTTCGCTCATGACCTTGATGCGGGAAAGGATGGTGGAGTGATGCTCGCGCGCGATCGGCGCCATGGCCGCCTGCAGTACGCCGTCGATGCGGTACTTCACCACCAGCGAATCATCGTAGGTTTCCAGGTGAATATCGGAGGCGCGGCGCTCGAGCGCGGTGAAGATGGTGGTATCCACCAGCCGGATGATGGGGCTGATGTCCTCTTCCGAGGTGAGCTTCTCGATCGAGATGTTCTCATCCTGGTTGTCTTCGGCAGAGATCACGTCGAACGTGAGCCCTTCGGAGGCCTCGTCGAGCACGCGCTGCGACTGCTCCGTCTTTTTGAGCAGGTCGGTGATCTGGGAGAGGGTTGCGACCCGGGTGGTGATTCGTTGTCCCAGCAGACCGCTGATCTCGTCCAGGATCATGAGCCGGCTGGGGTCGCTGACCGCGATCACCAACCGGTCTTCCATCTGCTCCAGGGGCACGAAGTTATAGCGAAACATCATGTCCACGGGCACGCTGCGGAAGAGTTCGTGCTGGATGCGAAAGTTCTTCAGATCGACAAACTCACAGCGATAGCGATGGGCCAGCGCCTGGGCGCGCGAACTCTCGTCGGATTCTGGAACCACGGTCGTGAGAAGGGCGGTGCTGTCGGCCATTGGAAACTCCTAACGGTGGAAACTCCCTAACGGCAAAAATGGACAAAGCGGAGGCAGGGCCTCCTCAGTGGCCTCCCATGGTGCTTGCTTGACCCAGGGAGAAGATGGGCAGATAAAGCGCGATCAGGATGACGACAACGACCGAGCCCATCACAATCAGGATAGCGGGTTCAATGAGCGCCAGCGCCGCGGTCAGCGCCGTCTGTACGTCTTCTTCGAAAAACTCGGCCACCGAGTTGAGCATCTGCGGCAAAGCCCCGGTGGATTCGCCGACGTCGATCATTTCCGTCGCGAGGTCGGGGAAGACGCCGGTTTTTTCCAGGCTCTGGGCCAGGCTTTTTCCCTCGCGCACGCTGCCCACGGAGGCCATCACGGCCTTGGCAATGGTGTCGCTGGAGATGGATTTTGCCGCGGTTTCGAGCGAGGGCACGGGCGGCAGTCCGCCGACCAGGAGGCTGGAAAGCGTGCGCACAAAGAGCGCGACCTGGTACTTGCGCCAGATATTGCCGAAGATCGGCATACCAATGCGCATGCGATCAATGCGCGCAGTGCCGGCCGTGGTCTGGCTATATCGGTACAGCCCGTAGACGATGATGGCGATGCCGGCCAGCAGCCACAAAATGTAATGCTGAAAATTGTTGCCTACTGCCAAGCAGCATGCGCGTCGCCGCCGGCAGGTTGGTGCCCAGCTGGTCGTACAGCATGGCGAAGCGCGGCACCACGAAACTGATCAGGAAGATGAACAACGCGATCACCATCGTAACCAGCAGGCAGGGGTAGAGCAGGGAAGCAATCAGCTTCTTGCGGAAGGAGAGCGAGATGCGCTGGAAGGCAAGATAGCGGGATAGAACATCTTCCAGTTGCCCGCTTCGTTCTCCTGCCAGCAGGGTAGTGGTGTAGATCAGGGGAAAGCCACCCTGGGCTTCAAAGGCGCCGGAGAGCGATTCCCCGGTGCGCACCCGCGCGGCTACATTTTCCAATTGTGCGCGGAAGGTGGGGTTCTTCTGTCCTTTGACCAGCATGTCCAGCGAGCCGACGATGGGCAGGCCGGCGCGGATCAGGGTGAGGAACTGCTGGTTGAAGATGATGAAGGCTTCCAGGTTGGCCTTCTTGCGGCTGCCACCGACGCCGCGCATGCCCCGCGGCCGCACCGAGTAGACGTAGTAGCCGGCCTGGGAGAAACGGCTGCGCAGCTCTTCCGCGGAGCCGGCGATCTGCACCTGCTCCTGAATGCGTCCCCGCTCATCTGCCAACTTGACTACGTACTCTGCCATGGGCCCCTTAGTAGTTTACCGGGATACTCCAACCGCTGCGGCGGGCTTGGCCGG
This sequence comes from uncultured Acidobacteriaceae bacterium, assembly GCA_963785315.1. Taxonomy (GTDB): domain Bacteria; phylum Acidobacteriota; class Terriglobia; order Terriglobales; family Acidobacteriaceae; genus PALSA-350. The sequence continues at coordinate 7,183 of CAWAUX010000015.1, forward strand.
AAGCGTTCCCAGCTTGCCAATTTGACCTTTGGGACCGACCGCCCAGGGCAGGCTAAGAGCGTTCCAATTACCACTATCGAGCCATTGCCATGTGTTGCCATCGTCATAGGAGATATCGGAGCCATTGCTGCCCACCGTTATCCACGCCTGCTCCCCCGCATCCCACGCCGACAGCCGAGCGATAGCCATGGGGCGGTTTGCCGGCTGCGCTCCAGTGTTCTCCGCCGTCGGAGGTGAAGGCCGTGTTGTTAGTCGCGTCATTCGGCTTACGAAAGTCCCCACCGACAGCAATTCCGTGCATTGGGTCGCGAAACGCTACGGAGAAGACGCCGGAGGAGTCATTTCCGCTTGCCAACGGAGTCTGCGTGCTCTGCCATGTGAGCATATCCCTGGTCCGCAGGACTCTCGCCTTGCTGGTTCCCAGCCAGACCCAGCCTCCGCGCGTCGCCATGGCGCTATTGCTGGCGGCGAAAGCGGACTCCCCGGGGAGAGGCTGCAGTTCAGTGGCCGGGCTCCAGGTTTTCCCTCCGTCGTGGGTCACCAGTAAAGCAAACCTCACATGATCAGTACGTCCGGCGGGTCTGCGTTGGATCACCGTAGAGGACACCCTGCTGCTGGTTGAGGAAGAGGATCCCATCCCAGAAGCCGGCTGCATCGGGATTGGTCAAGAGCAGTTTCCAGCTGCTGCACCCATCGGTAGTCTCGATAGAGGCGGGACTGGTCGCCAGGTCCGCTCGACAAAGTCAGGGCACTTTGCGCGTCCCAGGCCCAGATGCCGCGAAAGTCGAGTTTGCTTGCGCCGGGCGGTATGGCGCACTGCTGCCAGAGGTAGCCAGTGTCCTCGCTGCGCAATACCGTGCCGCCGGTGCCGCTGGCCCAAACCACGCCACCGCCCACAGCATGGATTCCCCGCAGCCCGGCGGTGGACCCGCTATCCTCGAGTTCCCACGGGCCGCTATGACTCGTGGTTTGCGGCCCCGGCAGCCAGGACTGCCAACACGCACGCCGCTGAAGCCAGGAAGACTGTGATCCGCATAATCGAAGACTAAAGGCATTCATGTAGTTCTCACGCGGGCAGAACCCTTAGGTACGGTTCTCGCTGCAGAGTGAACCAGGTGGAAGCAAGTCTTTGGACGAAGGACACGGCTTTTCGCCGTGCCGTAAACGGCTCGGGTTGACTAAGGGCTTAGCCCCTGAGATACGGTTTTCGCTTACGGCTTAGCTTCTCTCTCGAAGGGTACGGGATCTGTCGTTTCCGCTCCAACGTCGATCTACACCGGAGGCAAGCCGTCCACCACCGGAATGCCCGGCGGAGGATGGAAAACGAAATCTGTATCCGGGGCCGGTGCATTTGCCTGGCTATCCTTAAAAGTGAATGCAGTCTGGGCTCCATCGGTTTCGTGGATGACCATGGAGTGGATCATCCCATCGGCGCTCACCCCGAGCACAATCTTCTCCACCCGCTTCTGCATCCCCTTGGGCACTCCCGAGAGTTGCAGGCCGGTGTCGGTGGTGGTGAGCGTCAACCCCTCAAGCTCCTTCTGCAATTGCGTATGTCCCAGTAGAAAGCGCAGCGGCGAACGCAGATCGTCCAGTTGCGCTGCGGCCAACCGCTCTACCTGGGCATCTCCTGGCGAATAGAACCAGGCATACTTGCCGTCGAGCAGAAACACCTTTCCTGGCGGATCGGTATAGCTCCAGTGCATTTTTCCCGGTTTACGCAGCAGCAGAACCCCGCTCTCCTGGCGATCGATGCCCATGCCGTGAAAGCTCTCGGTGAAGGTGGTGCGCAGCGAATGGAGGCCGTTGTAGTACTTGTCCACGCGCTGCGCTAGCTGCTGTGCGGTGGGTTCAGTCTGGGCAGACGACGGAATTGGCAGCAACACAGAGAGCCCAAGCAGCAGAAAGAAGCAGCGGGCGCTTACTGAATCGGCTGCGAGCAATTCGTGCCACCCGCAGGGTCAGCTTTGATCTCTCCCGCCTGGTCGATGCAAAAGCCGCGATGGCCCGACTTCCCAATCGACTGCGGCACTGCCGTTGCCTCATACGAGGTGTACATGTCCTGGTTGTTGACCGTGACCTTGGTGCAGTTGACGATGTTGAAGGTGTAGCCGGACTTCTGCCCGGTGGCCAGGTCTCCCTGCAGTACTTGCGCCGCCTGCGCGCTGGGCGGACCGGCGCTGGCGTTTCCGCCCAGCGCGGTCAACGCGCAGGCGAAGCCGTTGGCGGGAAAGTTCGTCTGGTACTGGATCTGCGCCTGGTAAATGGCGCGCAGTGATTGGATGGCTGAAGTCTCGTCCGCCTGGGCCTTCATGCTGATGAAGTTCGGGATAGCAATCAACATCAGAATGATCATGATGGACATGACGATGAGCAGTTCCATCAGGGTGAAGCCGTGCTGGCGGTTTTTGCGGAGGATCCTGGTATTGCTGGTCTGAGTCATGACGGCCCTATTTTACAAATGATATGGACGCAGAGGCCAGCGAAAGCGCTCACCGAAGCTAGCAGGCCAGCTGGGCGCGGCTGATCTTGAGCCCGTCGAGCCGGCCCAGCAGCGTCACTGCCACCTTATCCGGGTCGAAGAGCGAGTTGGCCATGGCCATGACCTCTTCGCTGGTGACGGTATCGACCTTCTCCATGATTTCGTCCACGCCGAAGAAGTGCTCGAAGTACATCTCCTGACGAGCCAGGTTCGACATGCGGGACATGGAACTCTCCAGGCCGAGGATGATGTTGCCTTTAAGCTGGTCCTTGGCGCGCTGCAGCTCGTCTTCGGGCAAAGCCTCGCACTTCAGCCGCCGGAACTCGCACATGATCAATTCGATCACCTCCATGCAGTGAGCCGACGAGGTACCTGCATAGACGCACAGCGAGCCGGTATCGCGATAGGGGTTCAGATCGCTGAAGATGGAGTAAGCCAGGCCATGTTCTTCGCGCACGGTCTGAAACAGCCGCGAACTCATACCCCCACCCAGCACCGTATTGAGCAGCAGGGTTACGTAACGGAGATCGTGCGCGATCGGCGGAGAAGGCACGCCCAAACAAAGCTGCACCTGTTCCAAGGCTTTCTTGTTGCGCAGGACGATCTTCGAAACGGTGCGCGGCTCCGTCTCTGCCAGCGAGCCTTTGGCGGGCGCAATGTGGTCGAAGCGCTTCGTTACCAGATCAACAAACGCGTCGTGCTCCAGATTGCCCGCGGCGGAGAAAACCATGTTGTTGCCGGAGAAGCGCTGACCATAGTAATCGAACAAAATATCCTGCTCGAAGCGGCGCACTGTCTCCTTGGTCCCCAGGATAGGTTTTCCCAGAGGATGGTCCTTCCAGAAATTCTGGGTGAAAATCTCGTGCACCAGATAGTCGGGGTTGTCCTCGTCCATCTTGATCTCTTCAAGAATGACTCCACGCTCACGCATGATGTCATCGTTGTTGAACACCGGGTTCAACACCAGGTCGGAGAGAACGTCGAGTGCGGTGGGGACATGCTGATCGAGAACCTTGAGGTTGAAGCAGATGGTCTCTTTGCCGGTGAAGGCGTCCAGGTTGCCGCCGATCGCATCGACCTCGCGCGCAATGCGCTTGGCGGAGCGTGACTGCGTTCCTTTGAAGACCATGTGTTCGACGAAATGAGAGATGCCGTTTACTTCCGGCAGTTCATGACGGGAGCCGGCCCGGATCCACACACCCATGGCAACTGACCGGATATGCTCCATGCGCTCGGTCAGGATAGTCAGGCCGGAAGGTAGGACCGTGCGTCGAATGCTGCGTTCTGTCACCATTCCAGTGTAGCGGCTTTCCCTGGGCTAAAGCGGATTTCCTGCGCCCGATTACCAAAATGCGGTCCGGTCCGGGTGGGCCTCCCAGGGGCAAAAGTTGCTCGCTCGTGCACCCTTGTTGGTGCAATTGCTAATGGCAAATGCAACAAAGTATTGGGTGCTATGCTGCCAGAAGAGCCGTCTGTCGATGCCTGGTAGGGAAAATCTCGTCTCCGTAGTAGACGGGGCAGCTAAACCCGCTGCCGGAAATCTTTTCGGCCTGTCCCGTCAACAACTTACCGAATTAATGCTGGAGTTTCACCAGCCCCCGTACCGGGCCGGCCAGCTGCTGGAGGCCATATTTCAGCAGCGGATCGCCTCTCTCGACCAGGTGCACACCTTGCCGCGCGAGCTGCGGGCTGCCATGGCGGACGAGGGCTGGATCCTTGCCGGTCCCAGGATTGTCGAAACCTTTCGCTCTGTTGATGGCACCGAACGCTACCTGGTTGCGGGCCAGGACGGGCAGACGGTGGAGACGGTCTGGATGCCGGGCGGCGACGGGGGAGAGCAGGGAGATGGCAGCGGGCTCGAGGCGGCGAGTGCCGGGTCGCGGCGAGCCACCATCTGCGTCTCCAGCCAAATCGGCTGCGCGGTCAACTGCCAGTTCTGCCTCACAGCGAAGATGGGATTGCAGCGCAACCTATCGGCCGGAGAGATTGCCGGCCAGGTGATCGCCGTGCTGGAGCGGCAGGCAGTGCAACTGGGGCGGGACCGCATCAACCTGGTCTTCATGGGTATGGGCGAACCCTTCCTGAACTACGACGAGTTCATGGCCGCCGTGCGTCTGCTGGTGAATGAAGCCGGCCTGGCTGAATCCAGGATGACGGTTTCTACGTCCGGCATTGTGCCCGGCATTCTGCGTCTGGCCGGCGAGGCTGTGAGGCCGAGGCTGGCCATCAGCCTCAATGCCCCCAATGATTCGATTCGCGAAGCGATCATGCCCATCACCCGCAAGTGGAAGATCGATGAGGTGATCCAGGCGGCTGGTCAATTGCCTTTGAGGCCACGGGAGCGAGTCACGTTCGAGTACGTGCTGCTGGGCGGTGTGAACGACGGATTACAACATGCGGACGAGTTGGTTGCGCTGGCGCGCAGTGCGCCCATGCCGGTGAAGGTGAACCTGATCGCCTGGAATCCCGGTCCCGGAATTGGCTATGCGATGCCGGAGCCACAGCAGGTGGCGGCCTTTCAGCAAAGACTTATCGCGCGTGGCATTCCCGCCTTCGTGCGCCGGCCGCGGGGCAGAGATATTTACGCCGCTTGCGGCCAGTTGAAGCGCACCGTCAAGGAGATTCAACCAGCGGCGTTGTGACGGGCCCAGATTTAGTGCCGCGCCTACAGCGCTCAGATCACCTTCGGGATTGGTTCCCAGCCCTTTCGGGCTGGGCTGAAGTTTGGCGGTCGGCCCTCTGGGCCTCGCATCCATCGCGATTTTTGTAGTGTCTTTTCTCAACTGCCAAAGCCAGCCGCTTGCTTCCCCGGCACGCTCCACGGCAGGCCCGATTTCCTGCCACGCTGTGCTAGAGAGATCCGCGTGAGCGCCTTTCATTAAGAAAAGGCGCATGGAGTGCATCAACGCCACAAGCCTTCGCAGGCAATCTGGGCAATGGGGCATCCAGCCTTCGTTGCCGGTGAAGCAAGCTGGTCATCCCTCCGGTAACCTTTGCTGAGGTGAGCGCCACCCTCCCCTTTGTTATCCCGAGGAGCAACCGGCTTGCCTTGGCAGTTGAGAAATGCCACTGCAAAATTGCGATGGATGCGAGGCCCGGAGGGCCGACCGCTAAACGTCAGCCCAGCCCGGCAGGGCTGGGGATCAATCCGAAGATGATCTGAGCGCCGTAGGCGCGGCACTAAACCTGCCCGGCCTGTTATTGCCCTTTATCGGCGGCCCGTGATGCCCAGGCGCACCACCGCATCGGCTACTCGATCCGCTGCGTGGCGCACGACATCGCCTTCGGCGGCAAAGTCGCCGGCGATACAGCGCACACCGAGGGCTTCGATGGCCTCGATGTCGGCGACGATCGGCGAAGCCCCTTCGCCGGCGTAGCGATCGAGCACAGTCTTTGAGACCGGAGCGGTATTCACCAGGGCGTAGTCGAAGACGGCCTGGTGCGCGTGCTCATAAATGCGCTCAATATGCTGCGATGCAGTAAGGCGCAGACTTTCGTTGGCCTGAGTCATCAGGTTGCAGATGTACACCCGGACTGCCCGCGAAGAAGCCAGGGCCTCGGAGACGCCTTTGACCAACAGGTTGGTAATGATGCTGGTAAACAGCGAACCAGGTCCAACGGTGATCAGGTCGGCCAGCGCAATCGCTTCCAGGGTCTCGGGCAGTGGCTCGGCGTCCGCCGGGTCCAGCATCAGTTCAACGATGCGTTGCCGGCTGGCGGTGATGTTGGTCTCCCCGTGTACCAGGGAACCGTCGTCCATGAGGGCAGCGAGGGAGACGTTGGCATTGGTTACCGGATAGATGTGACCCCGGGTGGCGAGCACCTGCGAAGAGAGCTTGATGGCCTGGGCGAAATCCCCGGTCATCTCCAGCAGTGCGGCTACAAAGAGATTGCCAAAGCTGTGGCCTTCCAGGCCCTCGCCGGCGGTGAAACGATGGCGGAAGAGCCGGGAGATCAGATGCTCGTCTTCGGAAAGAGCCACCATGCAATTGCGCAGGTCGCCCGGCGGCAGCATGTTGAAGCCGCGGCGCAGCCGCCCGCTCGAGCCCCCGTCATCCGTTACGGTCACCACGGCAGCCAGATCCGAAATAAGGCATGGCCCCGGCGCGCACTCGATGGAAGGGGGGTGGGGCGATGCGACATACTCCCGCAAACCGCGCAGCAGGGTGGAAAGACCAGTGCCTCCGCCAATGGCGACAGCACGAATGCTGGAACGGTCGGTGCTCCGTCGCGCGGGAATAGCTTTCCTTCGGCTTGGCTTGGCCAGGGTGGGAGACAGGGATTTCACCATGATGCGCTCACCAAGCTAGCCTACGCCGCCAGGCAAACTCCGGCGATTCCCTGAAAGCGGAAGCATGGAACCCGGCCATGCCTGGCACAGAACCCGGGGCTTTCGCTTATGGAACTTCGGGGTAGAGCAATTCGGTGAAACGAGGATCATCGGCCATATCCTGAAAGTCGGAATCGCTGCGAGCCTGAATGCGATTACGGGGGCTCAGTTCGATCGCCTTAGCCAGGTGTTCGAGGCAGGGCTCAGCCAGCCCGGTCATGCTTTCCAGAATGGCCAGCCCATAATATGCATAATCGGCGGCCGGGTTGGTCTTGAGAATTCTTTGGAACTGATCGCGAGCCTCCTCGTAGAAGCCCGTATTCAACAAGGAAATTGCGTAGTCGTACTGCTCCTCGGTGTTGTCGAAGGAGAGACCGCTTTGTTGCGCATGTCGTTGGCAAGCAGAGAGATAGACCCGAACCCGCTCCAGAATCTCAACTGGGCCATCCTGGCTGAGCTTCTCAAAGACCAGCCGGGCTTTCTCATACTTGCCTTCATGCATCCACTGCAGGGCGCTCTGATACTCGTTCAGCGCCTTCTGGTGGCCAGCATTCGGCATGGGGCGCGCTTTGCCCTCTATGGTGCGAGGATTGCGCCGAGCGGGGATACCCTGACCTGTGTTTTGCATAACCCACTCTTCTTTCGCCTGCTAAAAAACAGGTCTCGACATCGACCGAGACATTGCTCGGAACATTGGATACGGAACCACAACCGGCTGTCAGATTCGTCTTTATACGCACAGAACCGACGTACGTCAACCCCGGCTGGTAGAATCCGCATCCTTGGCAAGACTGTAGCACGGAAGCCAAATTAGGTCCCGTGACGGTGGAGTCTCTGACTACGGCTTCGATCGCGGGGAATAGACTGCCGGGTTGAGCGCCGGGTCGTTATACATCTTTAGTTGGCGGTACAGCTTGAATCTGCGCTGCCCGTCAAGTACCTGCTGCCACAGCCGGTCCAGAGCCCCGGCGAGATCGTCCCGTTGCTCCACCAGGATTTGCAAACGCTGCAGATTGCGTTCGCTATGGCCCTGGGGCGCCTGGGGGCGGTCGATCTCTTCGCGGGTATGAAACAGCTTGAGCGAGAGGATCGACAGCCGGTCGAGAATCAGGCCGGGAGACTCGGAATGCAATTCGGCATCTGGAGCGGGCAGGTTCTGCCGGCTGAGAAAGTCCAGCAGAAACACGTCGCACTGCTCGGCAAGATCGTTGCGGCGCTGATTAGCGTGGTCGATAAAACGTTTGATGCGGGCCAAGTCGTGATCACGGGCATCCGGCGCGCGCGCCATATCCTCCGCGTGCCAGAGTTCGAAGTTGGCCAGGTGCTGCTCGGCCACCGTGCGCTCGAAGCCGGTCAGAGACGGGCTCACGACCGGGGCCTCGTGATGCCAGACCGCAGTGCATCGGTCCTGCAGCCCCGTGATCTGTAAGGAGTTGAGTGGTGGGGCGCAAAGAGGGTTGGTGGTCATGGGGGTTTAGTCGCAAGCAGCGTGTCTGGCGTCGAGGGCGCGCCAACCGGCTGCTCAGGTAGCTCCCAAACGTGGTGAGCTCGGTGGGAATCGAACCCACGACCCACGCATTAAAAGTGCGTTGCTCTACCGACTGAGCTACGAGCTCATTTCTACTTAAGTTCCAAAGTACCACAATGGGCAGAGCAGGCTGGTGCCGGCCGGCTGCGCATCAATTTTTGATTGTGCCCTCACGCTCGAGACGAAATCCGGAGTATGTTAAGGAACTAAAGCTCCCCCTGGAACCTGTCGAAAGACGGCAGTAGGACTCCCCCGTGTGCCGCCCCCGTTTGAAGTTTGAAGAAGGACCGGCCCATCCAAGTTCTGAGTTGGGAGAATTCAGGGAGTGCCATGACAGAAAAACCATCTGACCCGGAGCAGAGCACACCGCCGGAGAATATCGCGGGGCTCTACGCTCGCGCCCGTACGCCGGAGAGCACGTACTGGGACTTTTCAGCGTCGCGCAAGGAGGTGCTGGGGCACTTCCGGCACCGGATCGCGCGTGAACCAGCAGAACCCGGCAGCGCTGCGCCGCCCACGGACATTTCCTCCCCGCGCCCATCGCACCAGTCGAAAGAGGAGACAAGGGACGAGGCTCCGGGGCTCGTGTCCTCAGCCTTCGCAGACCCCTCCGAGCCCATGCGGCAGACGGGGCCGCAATCCATTGGCGGCGGGGTCACACGCTGGTACGCTTTGCACTCTATTTTCGCTCCGCCGGAGGAAATATCCACGCCCAGCCTGGAAGACCGGCCACCCATGGTGGTCGTGTTTTCGCTCGCCGGTGGAGTGGGCAAGACCTGCCTGGTAGCCACCCTGGGGCGTGCCCTGGCAGCGATGGGGGAGCACGTCCTGTTGGCCGATACGGCCGCCTACGGGCCGTTGCCGCTTTATTTCGGTTCGCGCGAGTTTAAACCCGGCGTGGTGCGGACCTTTTCTCCTCCCGGAGGAGAGAACGATGCACCGGTACAGGTCCTGACCCTGGAGCCAGAGCGCTATCCGGGGGACGGCGCGGATGAGCATGACCCGTTATTGGGAGAGCTGGGCCGCGACGGGCGCGACGCCAGCCGGATCCTGGTAGACATTGGCACGGCCAGCCGGCAGGTCACGAGGCGGTTGCTGCTGCTGCGGCCGACGATTCTGATACCCATCCTTCCCGACATAAGCTCGGTAGCCACGGTGCAAGCGCTGGAGGCATTTCTGTTCAATCCCGCCAATCAGCCCCACCGGGAGAGGCAAACGGGCGCCGTCTTTTACCTGCTGAACCAGTTCGATGCCTCATCGCCGCTGCACCTCGACGTGCGTGAGACTTTGCAGCAGCAACTGGGCGATCGCCTCCTACCCCTGGTGCTGCGGCGCAGCTCCGCGGTGAGTGAGGCCCTGGCCGAAGGAACCACGGTGATCGATTACGCGCCCGGGTCGACGGTGGCGGAAGACTATATGCATCTGGCCGCCTGGCTGCGCAGCATGGTTGCGCCGGCTGCGATGGGACACACTGGTGTGCGTTGGAGCGAGCGCTAGATCCGGCCCACACTATTCCTCCCCCCGGCGCATCTAACCCATGAGTTCATGAAAACAACTCATCAGGAGTTTAGCCACGGACGGCTGGCGCCCGCGCGGACCTGGCTCGCCGCTGGGTTGCTGATGCTGATGCCCTGGCCAACCCACACGGCAGATGCCCTGGCGCCGGCCGAGATCGAACAGGGCTTCCAGAGTATGTACAATCTGGATTTTCAAATGGCCCATCAGGATTTTTCCACCTGGGAGCGGATGCACCCGGACGACCCCATGGGACCGGTCTCGCAAGCTGCCGGCTTTCTGTTTGCGGAGTTCGCCCGGCTCGACATCCTCGAAAGCCAGCTCTTCACCGACGACAAGAACTTTGAAGCACGGTCCAAGCTCAGTCCAGACCCCAAGGTACGGGAGCAGTTCTATGCCGCCCTGGATCGCGGTGACCAGCTCGCGGACGCAGCTTTAAAGGTTCATGCCGACGACAGCAACGCGCTGTTTGCCAAGTGCCTGGCCATGGGCCTGCGATCCGATTATGCAGCCATGATCGACAAGGAGGATCTGGCCGCGCTGAGCTATATGAAGCAAGGGCGCATCCTTGCCCAACACCTGCTGCAGCAGAAGCCCGACGATTACGATGCTCTCCTGGCGGTGGGCGTGGAAAATTATCTGACCGGGATCAAGCCGGCGCCGGTGCGGTGGGTGTTGCGCTTGGGCGGCATCAAACCGGATAAGGAGCAGGGCATTCACGAGCTCCAGCTAACCGCCGAGCATGGGGACCTTTTGAAACCCTTCGCCAAACTGTTGTTGGCGGTGGCCGCGCTGCGGGATAAGAACGATGCCCAAGGGTGTCAGTTGCTGCACGAACTGGCGGTTGCGTATCCGCGCAATCCTCTGTACCGCAACAACGCTCCCCAGTGCGCGGGACGCTAGATCGGGAAGGGATTCATGAGATGAAGGTACGGGCCCTAGTGGAAACCATCCCTCAGCGGCTGAAGCCGCCTTCGTTTCAAAGCATTTACGTACGGCCTAAAGGCCGTACCCTTCAAAAGATACCCATCGTGCCGGGAGTTTTTTGAAGGGTACGGGGCTTCAGCCGCTGAGGGAACTGCTTTCCCCCGTCTGCAGTAGAAAATTCTTCTAGCGCTTGCCCTTGCTGATTGGGACCACCTGCACCGTGGCGTCACGAATCTCCGCTAGAAAGCGATTGATCACCGAGCCGCGCAGAAGAATGTCCAGCCGGGACCGCGCCGATTGCCCGAAGACCACGTGCGAGATGCCTTCCCTTTGCGCGAACTCGATCAGCGCGTCGGCGACGTTCTTGTCTTTTAGTACGATCACCTCGGCGCCCAACTCGCGGGCCAGACGCTGGTACTCCTCCATGCGCTGGTACTCCTCCGCATCCCCATGACGCGAGTCTTCATCCGGCGACTCAACCCGCACCGCGTACCAGTTGGTAGCCAGGCGTCCGGCAATGCGCGCCCCGACACGCAGCAGGCGTTCCGCTCCGGGCCGGGGGGATAGGCAGACCATTACCTTCTCCGGGATCGGCGCCTGTTCCAGACCCTCACTTCGCCGGTATTCCGCCGCCCGGGAGCCGACCTCCGCCGCAGTGGTGCGCAGCGCCAGCTCGCGCAGCATGCTGAGATTGCCCTTGCGGAAGAAGTTGGCCAGCGACTGCTCGATCTTTTCCCGAGCGTAGATCTTGCCTTGCTTGAGACGTGAACGCAGCTCCTCCACCGTGATATCCACGTTCACTACTTCGTCGGCCCGTTTCAGGAAACTATCCGGGATGGTTTCCCGGATTTGCACGTCGGCGGAGCGGGAAACGGAGTCATTGAGGGTTTCCAGGTGCTGCACATTGACCGCGGTCCAAACGTTGATGCCCGCGTCCAGCAGTTCCAGTACATCCTCGTAGCGCTTGCGGTTTCTCGATCCCGGCACATTGGTGTGGGCCAGCTCATCGACCAGGCAGGTATGGGGATGCCGGGCGAGAATCGCATCGAGATCCATTTCCTCCAGGACCACGGCGCGGTAAGGAATAGCGCGCCGGGGAATGATCTCGAGATCCCGTACCTGGTCCTGGGTATCCTTCCGGCCATGGGATTCAATCAGCCCGATGACCACGTCAATGCCCTGCTTCTTCATGAGGTGGGCATCTTCGAGCATCTGGTAAGTCTTGCCTACTCCGGGAGCGGCCCCGATGTAGACGCGCAGCTTGGCCTGTTCGGGCGCGGGGAGGGTGATGTCGGTGGAGAGGTCTGTCATTATCCCTTGGGGTGAGCCTAACCTATTTCGATGGGATGCCGGGTGGCAACGGTGGTGGCTACGGGGAGAGTGAAGCTGAAGGTGGCACCGTGGCCGAGCCGGCTCTCCACGGAGATCTGGCCACCGAGCAATTCGACCAGGCGGCGCACCAGGGCGAGGCCCAGGCCCGTTCCCTGGTCATGCGCGGCATTGAAGCGGCCGAAGATGTTGGGCAACCTCTCGGCTTCAATGCCCCGGCCGGAGTCGCGCACCGAGAATTGCACCTTGTCTTTCTGCTCCTTGGCCTGCAGCAGGATGGTTCCGTTCTCCGGCGTGTAACGCACGGCATTGCTCATCAGGTTGTCCATGATGCTGCGCAGGGCTCGGCGATCTCCATTCACATAGGAGAGATCGGCAAATGCCTGGATCTGCACATCGATATTCTTGGCCCGGACCTCGTCGCGCGCCCGGGAGAGCGTGTCGCGCAGAATATCGATAGGGCGGAATCGATCCATGCGGAGCTCGCGCCGCCCGGTATCGAGTTCCGAGACCTCGATCAGATCGGACATGAGATCGTTGAGGCGTTCTGCTTCCTCTTCCGCGCCATGGATCACATCCGCCTGCAAGGGCCGCAAGTCGCCGGCGAAACCGGAGGTAAGCGTGTACAGGCTGAGCCGGAGCTGCTCCAAAGGCTGGCGGAGTTTTTTGGACGCGACGCTGAGAAAGCGGGTTTTGAAGCGATCGATATCCTGCATCTCGGTGATGTCCTCAAGCACGCTGACCGCTCCCAGCAGCTTGCCCTCGAGATCGCGCATGGGCGTGGTGCGCAGGCGGTAACTGCGCTGTCCCTCGCCGAGTTTCATGGGCAACATCGCGGCGTCATCCGCAGTGGTAATGGACTCGCGCATGGAGACCGCATCCCGCACTGCGCGCAGGATCCTCTCGCCGCCGGGGGTGTTGGTCAGGGCCATGCGATCGCCGGCCGCTTCGCCCAGCACCTCGCTGGCCGCCTGGTTGACCTTGAGGACATGCCCTTTGGCATCGGTGACGATCACCGGCTCGAAAATGGATTGCACCACGGCATCGGAAAGCTGCTGGTCCATCTGCTTGCGGCCAAATTCGGTGTCGCGGAGGTCGCGCAGCCGCACTGCCATGCGGTTGAGTTCGGTCGCAATGGTGCCCAGGTCATCATGGGTTCGCCACTCGATGCGTTGTTGCAGTTCTCCCTGCCCGATCCGGCGGGCAGCAGCAGCGGTGCGCCGGATGGGCCGAATGATGGAGAAGAGGAAGGCGATGGTGATCACAACCCCGCTCAGGGTGCAAACGGTAGTGATGGTGGTGGCCCGGCGGGCGAGTCCAGCGCGTACCTCCGCTGCAGACGCGGCGGAAACGGACGCCTGGTGATCGAGCGCGGCCGCCTCATGAAGGGAAAGAGCATCGTGCACGCCGACGGCAAGCAACAGAGAGAGCAACAGGACATAACCGAAAATAAGTCTCTGATACAGCGTCAACATGGACGTGCTTACTCCTCCGGGGTGACGGGGTTCAGGTGCTATTTTGCGCCTTCTGTGCCCTGAAGCAAAGTTTCGCGTAGCTGGCAGACGCGCACGCCGGCGTTTGTAAACGGGCAAGGGAAGGCGGTCTTGGCCTGCGCGGGCAAGACGATCCAGGCGACACCGAGGGGCCGAAGCCGGGCCACGCGCTGTTCATCGGTAGCGCCATTGAGGTGAGCTGTGGCCTGCGACCCCTGCCACCAGGGAATAGCAGCCTGAGGAAAGTTACTGGCGATGCCGCCGTCTTTGAAATAGTCGGCGACGGCGCTTCTCTCCGCGGTTGCGCGAAAGCCCTGGGCGTCCTCGCCGGGCCACTCAATGTAGTCGTTATCCAGGGCGAAGATCGTATCCTCGGCGGTGTTGTCGCGAATCCACAGGAATGCCTGTTGCCAGGGATTGCGTGGAGTCCGCCCCGGCCACTCCACATGGTTGGAGGCGGGATAGGTGGCCCTCTGGGCGGCAAACATGATGAGGAGAAGGGCCAGGTAGAGTGGCGCGAGGACGCGTTTACGCTGTTGCGCCAGCCTGGTCAACATGCCTCCGGCGAGCAGTACGCCGGCGAGGTAGACAAAGTGAAAGGCGCGCAGCACCTGCAGCCGGGCCAGCAGCAGGCTTCCGCTGCGATGCACAAAGCAGACGGACGTGAGTAGCGCGCAACCGCCAAGGATGGTCGCGGCGATGGCCAGTGTGCGTGCAGGCCACGGCACGCGTCTGAGGGCGCCCGCAATGCCCAGCAGGAGCAGCGGCATAAACAAACCCGGATACTCAAACCATTGCCAGCTGGAGAGGAAGAAATACGACCGGCTGAGGGCCGCCTGGTTATAAGCAAGGCTGGGGTCCGCGTGACGCGTGGCCAGGAAAATGACGGCGCAGAGCACCCACCCGAGTGCGGCAAGAAGACCGAGAGAGCGCCACATCCTGCGCCTGGTAAGCACGACCGTTAGCAGGGCGATGGCTGCATAACACGCCATCAAGGGATGCAGCAGCGCGGCCAGCGCAAGCCACAGTGCGCAAGAAATCCACTGCTGGTCGAGAACCGCCGCCAGCGCGAAGAGCATGAGCGGAGTGGAGAAGGAGCGCGCAGTGACGTAGGGGTCCATGATGGAAAGCGATGTGCCCGCGACCGGCAAGGTAAAGCAGCAGGCAGCGAGCAATACCGCTCCCCAGCGCGCCTGCCGGCCGGGAAAGACCCTTGCCGCCACTTTCCACGAGCCGAGAAGGAAGAGAAAGATCGAAGCCGCATGGCAGGCTAGCAGCAGGACCGGTAGGGAAATGTGTCCCCAACGGAGAAGCCCGGCAAGAACGTGGGCAAAGATGGAGAGACGGGTGGGCGATAAGGCAAAGACCGCATCCGTTTGGTACAGGCCCGGATCCGCCAGCTTTTTGATACCGGTGACGTACACCGCGCCGTCATCGGCTAGCGGATGGTAACCATGGACCAGAAGCACCACGGGCGTGAGCAGCGCGATGGTGGCGGCGGGCTTGTGGGTGAGAAAGGAAACAGCAGGTCCCTCCACTGCGCTACGCTCCGGTCGGGACCTGCTGTTTCCTTTCCAGTCGCAACCCATCTCGCCCGGTCTCTCGCCGATTCACCTATTGCTGCTGATAACGGCCCAACACATCTTCGAGCGACACTATCCCCTCGAGGGTGCCCTTGCTGGCTCGATTCTGAATAGGAAGAACGGGCCAACGGGCCAGGTAGGGAATCGCGCTGTCGAGCGGCAAGTCAGGAAATAGGAGCGGCGCTCGATCCGGTTTGAGGGTGCGTTCCAAAGGAGTATCCGGGGTTTGTGTGGCCGCAGTCGAGGTGTACTCATTTCGATCCATGGAGTACCACGAGCCATCCCGAAGCTTCACCAGCAATTTAGGCGCATCGGCGACAGCCAACTGAGCAGAGACCTCCTGCAGGGTTGCAGTCCCAGGAAAGATGGGATAGTTCACCGGGCGCAAAGCGTCCTCGAGATGCAGCACGCTTTCCTCGCGCTGCTCCTCCATGGATGGCAGGTCGAGGCCCTCCTGATGGGTGAAGGTCTCGAAGATAGGGTACGGCTGCAGACTGCGCGAGACCAGGTAGGCAATGGTGTTGGCGAGAATCACCGGCAGCACGATGGTGTAGTTGCCGCTGACTTCGAGAACCATGAAAACCGAGGTCAGCGGCACGCGCAAGAACGCGGCAAAGAGAACTCCCATGCCCACCAGCGCATACGAACCGACGGAGATCGAAAGGCTGGGAAAGAAGACCTTCTCGAAGGTGCCAATCGATGCCCCCAGCATGGCGCCGATAAAGAGCGTCGGAGCGAACATTCCGCCCGGGGTGCCGCTGGAAAAGGAGATGGTCGTGGCCACAATCTTGAACAGTGCCAGGACCAGAAGAAACTTCCAGGTGAATTGGCCATGCATGGCCTGGTCGATGACGTTGTACCCCGGTCCCATCACCTGGGGAACGCCAAAATAAGCGATCGCGCCCACGATGAGTCCGGCGATGGGGGGCTGAATATACCAGGTCCACCGCGGAAGCTGGCGAAGCCGCGGCCGGGAGTAGCCCAGGGCCTTGGAGAAGATGAGCGAAGCGATGCCGCCCGCCACCCCAAGCGCCGCGTAAGCAAGAAGCTCCTGCGGACCCTTCAGGACTACCGAGGGAATGCGAAACATCGGCTCCGCGCCCCAGAACTCGCGCGCGACGACGACACTGGAGATCGCAGCCAGCACGATGGAGCCGAGCACGGCCGCGCTCCAGCGTCCGATCACCTCTTCGACTACGAAAAGAATGGCCGAGATAGGCGCGTTGAACGCGGCCGCCAGCCCCGCGGCTGCACCAATGGGGGCAAACAAGCGTAGCCGTTCACGCGAGAGGTTGAGGCGGCGGCTGACCATGGAGGCTACGCCGGCCCCGATTTGCAGCGAAGGGTCCTCAGGACCGAGCGAGAAGCCGCCGCCGATGGCGAGCGCCGAAGTGATGAATTTCCCGATGACCGTTCTGAACGAGATATAGCCGTTGTAGATGTAGAGCGCCGCCTTGGTCTGGTTGATGCCACTGCCCCGAGCTGCGGGGAAAACCAGCTGGACCAATGCAGCCACCAGAAGGCCCACCCCCATAGGCACAAAAAACAGCCGCAGCTGTCCCGGGTGCGGCGACGACCCAAGAGTAAGCACCTGGATCCAGTTGATAGCGACGCGGAAACACACTACCAAGAGGCCGGAAATGACCCCGATGAAAATAGAGAGGACCAGGAAGAGCCGCTCGTCCCGATTAGGAGCCAACCGGTGAACATCCGCCCGGTTAGGCCGATAACGTCTCTCCGCCGCGACTGCCTCCAGGTCGACCTCTGAATCTGGATTTACGGGAAGCGGGTTTACGCCAGGCTTTTCCGTGGCCGTGCTCATTCTTCCTCCACTTGGTTGGGCGCTTGGGCAATTTTCAGTAACAGGGCGTCGTCACCCGCGGGAGCTCCGCAGAGCTGTTGCGTAAGGAGCTCAGTGTCATAGATGAGTTGGATCTGGGTTTGGGCCAGATCGGAATCCTCCTCAAGGTCGCGCAGCTTGAGTTTGGCGGGCAACTGCTTCCACCGCGCTGTCAGCGCCAGCAGAGGATCAACTGGAGGAGGGGCAGCGGCCTGCTTTGGGGCGGTCGCGGCTGGTTGGCCCGTGAAACGGGATTTCAGGCTTTGTAGCGGATTAGAGCCCCGGGATGCGACCGCCGGCGCCGGGGCGCTGGCCGCAGCGGCGTCTTTCGCCTGCACCTGAGATCTCTCTTGCGTACACTGCTCCAGGCGCGCCATGGCAAGCTCCCTGTCGGCAAGAATGCGTGCGCTACGCTCCTTCAGGCTTAGCCGCGAAGACGGGTAGAGGAGCAGCAACCGGGTTGCTTCACTCAGCTGTTCACGACTTTCATCGAGAACGGCTTTTGGTTCCTGGTCGACCCCGGGACCCTCCAGGGCACGTGAAAGATAACGCTTGGCCTCCAGGTAGCGGCCCATTTGAAAGGCGGTGCGCCCCGCACCGTCGAGGGCCTCGCGCAGGGACGGGTGACGGCGGAGAATCGTCTTGTAGAGCTGCAAGGCGTCGCTCGGGTCCTGCGCCTGCTCCATCTTTCGAGCGATTTCCAGCTGCACGCTGATGTCGTCCTCGGGGGCGTTCCCGGCGGCGACCAGCAGGTCGCTACGCGCCCGGTCCAGGAGCTGATGGGCGATAAGATAGTCGATGAGCTCAAAGCGCACGTCCCGCCGGCGCACGTAGCCGTCGCCCTCCCAGTTCCCGTAAATCGCCCTCTGATAGTCCTCGGTGGCCTGGCTCACGTTTCCCTGGCGAGCTGCCAGCCGGGCGAGCTGAAGATTGATCAGTCCGCTCCCTTGCTGGCTTTCGAGCAGCGTATTGAAGTAAACGGCGGCCTCCTGGAGGCGGCCGGCGGAGGCCAGAGCTTCGGCAAGTTTGATTTCTGTGTTGCGGTCGCTGGGGGCAAAGGCCAGCGCGGAGCTAAGGGCGTCAATCGCAGCCTGGGGCTTGCCATCCCGCATGGCCTGTTCGCCCCGTGCCAGCCAGCGATTGGCCAGCTCCACCTGGTGGGAGGCGTAAGATTGGTAGAGATAATTGGTCATTACGGCCAGCAACGCCGTGATCGCAAACAGCGTGACCAGAGCCAGGGTATCTGCGAAGATCAGACGGCGCCGTTGAATACGGTCGCTGGCAGTCAGTGGGGTCTTAAGAGCGATGAACGACATCAGCATCCAGTTTACTTGGAAATAATGTCCAAGCTACGAAATCGCCGACCCCGTAAGCGATCATCTTGCTCCGTGGACGGCGAAACTCATGTGTTGTGAGCAGGGGTGTACTCAGGAATGAATCAGCCAACCCGCACCACAGACAACCTTTCGCAGGACTTCAGCCTCGAGGACAAAGAACGAGCCCTGCACGTGCGGTTGCGTTCGCTGGGTAGCGTCATTGTTGCCTATTCCGGTGGGGTCGATTCGGCTTACCTGGCATACGCGGCTCATGTGGCGCTGGGGCAGCAGATGTTGGCGGTGATCGCGGACTCTGCCAGCCTCGCACGCTCACAGTACAGTGATGCCCAGGCTTTTGCCCTGGAGCACGGAATCCCTTTGCGCTCCATCGAAACCCACGAGTTGGAACGGGAAGAATATGCCGTGAATGGGCCCGATCGTTGCTTCCACTGCAAGGACGAACTGTTTAGCGTGTTGGAGCAGGAGCTGGAGCGCACTGGCTTCGAAGCTCTGGCCTACGGATTGAACCTGGATGACGGGCAGGATTTCCGTCCCGGCCATAAAGCAGCGGCGCAACATCGCGTGGCCGCCCCGTTGGCCGAGGCAGGGCTCAGCAAAGCGGATGTCCGTGCGCTGGCCCAGCGGGCGCAATTGAGGGTTTGGGACAAGCCCGCTTCGGCCTGCCTCTCCTCGCGCATGGAGTACGGCCGGCGGGTGACCCCGGAGTCGCTGCGCATGATTGAGCAGGCAGAGGATTCGCTGCGCGCGCTGGGGCTCAAGCGCTTTCGCGTTCGCCATCACGGCACGATCGCGCGCATCGAGATCGCGGAAGAAGAGATGGCCGCCGTCCTGCAGGTGGGGAAAATGAAGGCGATGGCCGCCGTGGTTCGCGCTGCCGGATTCAGGTATGTCTCGCTCGATTGCGAGGGATACCGCTCCGGGTCGATGAACGAGGTTTTGCCCATCGAGGTGCTGACCGGCTTTGCAAAATAGGCTCATGCGGATCGGATATCTGGAATGCTTTGCCGGCATCAGCGGCGATATGCTGATGGGCGCGCTGGTCGACGCAGGCGCACCGATCGAATTGTTGCAGCGAACCGCGGCTTCGCTGGCATTGGGAGCGGAGTTACGCGTCACCAAGGTGAGCCGGAGCGGCATTCAATCGACCAAGATCGACGTGATGGTCAACGATAAGGTCCACGAGCCTGCCGCTGCCACTGGACCGGTTGAGCAAGAGGAAACTCATGGTCATGGGCACCATCACGACCATGACCACCACCACCATGAACATGACCATGACCACAAGCACCATGACCATGACCGCCATGACCACAAACACGAGCACGGGCGCAGTCTGCCCGAGATTCGCAGCCTGCTCATGGGCGCGGATCTGACCCAGCGGGCCCTTAACTTTAGCCTGACTGCTTTTGGTTTGCTGGCGGAGGCAGAGGGCCGTATCCACGGCGTTCCTGCGGAGCAGGTTCATTTCCACGAAGTGGGGGCCATCGACGCTATCGCCGATATTGCCTGCTGCGCCGCCGCGGCGGATGCCCTGGATCTGGACGGGTGGTATTGCTCCGCGGTGAATGTCGGGAGTGGCTTTGTCAACTGCGCTCACGGACGCTTTCCCGTACCGGCCCCGGCCACGGCGGAGTTGCTCAAGAATCTGCCCACCTATTCAGCCCACGTGCAGATGGAACTGGTCACGCCGACCGGCGCGGCCTTGCTTCGGGCCCTGAACTGCCGGTTTGATGCCACCCCGGTGATGCGGACCCAGGCCATTGGCTACGGAGCTGGTACGCGCAACCCGGAGCGCTTCCCCAACGTCCTACGCGTGAGCATTGGTGAGATCGCGGCAGCGCAGTCGTTCATCGAGGACAAGGTGACCGTGTTGGAGTGTGCAGTGGATGATTTGAGTCCCCAGGTCCTGGCCCACACCGCGCAGTTGGCCCTGGAGCGAGGCGCGTTGGACGTGATGAGTTCCGCGGTGACGATGAAGAAGGGCCGATTGGGAACGCTGCTTACCGTCCTTTGCAAGCCAGGCGATGCGGCCGACCTGCAGCAGCTGATCTTTCGGGAAACGACCACGCTGGGCATCCGGGTACGGGAGGAGAATCGCGTCATCCTGGCCCGGGAAAGCACTCCGGTGGAGACGGATTTTGGCGTGATTCATATCAAGACCGGCTCCTGGCAGGGAGAAGAATGGAACGCTGCGCCGGAGTTTGAGGATTGCCGCCGTGCCGCGGCGGCCTTCGATGTACCACTCAAGACGGTCATGCAGGCGGCAATGAATGCATGGCGTACGCGGCAAATGGCCACTACCGGAGCGCGGCCATGACCGGAGAAACCATCCTGGCAATGCTGCAGTGCGTGCGCGATGGAGAATTGCGCCCGGAGGAGGCAATGGAGCGCCTCTCCAACCTGCCCTACGAGGAAACAGGTTTCGCCAAGATTGACCATCATCGCCCCTTGCGGACCGGGTTGCCGGAGGTGATTTACGCAGCCGGCAAGACCGCCGCGCAGGTGGGAGAGATCTTTTTCCGCATGGCCGCGATGGGTGGGGATGTGCTGGCCACCCGCGCCGATGAGGCTGCGTTTGCCGCCGTGAAAGCCCTGGTCCCGGAAGCGCAATATCACCCCGTGGCTCGCATTGTTGCGCTGCGCCAGACACCGCCACGCGAGAGCAGCGGCGCCGGTTCGCTCGCCGTGCTCTGCGCCGGCACCAGCGACCTGCCTGTGGCTGAGGAGGCGGCGGTGACGGCCGAGGTGATGGGGGCCGAGGTGCGGCGCATCTACGATGTGGGAGTTGCCGGCCTGCACCGGCTGCTCGCCCACCGCGAGGAGTTGCGTGAGGCTGAGGTGGTGATTGTGTGCGCCGGGATGGAAGGCGCATTGCCCAGCGTGGTGGGGGGCATGGTGGGAGCGCCGGTCATTGCGGTACCCACGAGCGTGGGATATGGCGCCTCCTTCGGCGGCATCGCGGCCCTGCTGGGCATGTTGAACTCCTGTTCGCCTAACGTAACCGTGGTTAACATCGATAACGGATTCGGCGCGGCCTACGTGGCCTCCACGATCCTGCGCCGGATTCACCAGGCGGCAGGCAAGAACACCGCGCAGGAGATGATGCGCTAAGCGGTCCCGGTTGCACCTTTTTTGTTGCACGCGTTGCCGCCGGAAAGGTATCTTATCCCCTCGGAGGAGCCATGGCATCGACAGTCTGGAAGGGCTACATCTCGTTTGGCCTGGTCTCAGTGCCGGTGCGGCTCTACGCTGCCGCGCGTGAAGAACACGTCAGTTTCAACCAGATCCACGAACCATGCGGCTCGCGCATCAAGCAGCAGATCTTCTGTCCGACCTGCGAGCGCGTGGCCGAGCGTAGCGAACTTACCAAGGGATACCAGGTTGACCGCGACGCCTATGTGCTGGTGAGCAACGAAGAGCTCAAGACCCTGCAGGCCGAGTCGTCGGAGGCCATGGAGATTACGCAGTTTGTCAGCCTCAGCGAGGTTGACCCGATCTATTACGAGTCGTCGTACTATTCGGCCCCCGAGGATCCGGGCCGGCGCGCTTATGCACTGTTGCTGCAGGCGATGGAAAAGCTCAATGTCGCGGCGATCGCCAAGGTCACGCTGAACCAGCGGGAGCAGATTGTCCTGATGCGTCCGTACCATAATGGGATTGTGCTGCACACGCTCTACTTTGCCTCTGAGGTTAGGGAAGTCGCCGAATACGGCAAGACCGAACAGATGACCCTGCAGAAGCCTGAAATAGAGCTGGCCGAGCAGTTTATTAAGCAGCTGACCGCCGGGTTTGCGCCCGAGCAGTACAAGGACGAGTATCAGGACCGGGTGTTGGCGCTGGTCGAAACCAAGCGAGCCGGTCAGGTGGTTGCCGGGCAGCCGCAGAAGGCGAAACTGGCTCCTGTCATCGACCTGATGGAGGCGCTCAAAAAGAGCATTGCGGAGCGTGGCGCCCCTGCCGCAGCCGCCGCTCCCACGCTGGTCGAGTCTGGCAAGAAGAAAGCGCCGAAATCAGCTGCAGTTACAGACAGCAAGCCCGCGCGCGGCCGCAAGACCGGCTAAGAACGCTGGTGCCCGACTCAAGTCCCACGGGAACATACAGTGGCTTAAAAATTTATCCCTTCAGCAGAGGACGGGTGCCCCATATCTCGCTCGTTTTTCGCGAGATGTGGGGCACCCAGCCTCCATCCGGCAAACAAAACCCAAACAACTGTTTAAAGCAAAACTATTAAGATTGGTATCCCACGTTGGAAAAGCGATCGAGATATGGGGCACCCGTCTCTGGGGGCCAGAGCTAACGCGCTCTATTCCAGCACTGCGACTCGGTGCGTAGGTAAGGTGAGTGGAGAAGCCGGAGTTGAGCCGCGACAATAGGTCCTTCATGCAGAGGGCAGCGTGATCGACTGGCTGCTGGTGGTGTGATTGATCAGGATCAGGATGGATTTTCCGCTGCCGCTCCGCCGGCAGACCTCCACCCCTCAGGAACATCGAGAAGAATGGGCTGGATCTGGCTCATCTGAATCCAGGACGCGGTAAGTTTGCTCATCAATCCGTCGTCGAGCCAGGCGCCCACATAAGTGATGCTGCCTCGGCCCACCTTGCGGGTGATTACAGCGGGCTGCCCATCGAGCCAGCCATTACTGGCTCCATAGCGCATCAGCACTCCGGTCTCCGCACTGCTGGGATTAAGTATCTCCGCCCAGACGCTTGCCGAACCGGATCCGATCTCACCGCTGATGGGTACTGGCTTTTCGAGCGCGTAGAACTCCTCGACGTGGGCGCCAAGCAGCTCTGCCAGAGGTCCGGGCTGGCGGTTGGGATAGAGCGCGTTGTAGCTGTCCTTCATGCCGCTGCGCGGGCCCAGCACGAGATGGCCGCCGTGCGTGCACGTAGTCGACCAGGTGCTGCGCCTACGGCCTCCGAGAGGACATTGAGCGCCGGCGCTACGACGAGCTTATACTCGATCGAGCGGCGCATCGGGCGCGACGATGTCCACCGACTGGCGCATCAGACGCTCGAGCGGGCGCGTAGAAGCTCGACGAACTCCTTCACCGACTCGAAGTCGGCGGCGTGGCGCTGGAAGTCGATCGCCCAGCGGCTGTCGTAGGCTGGCCAGCGATGGCCACCGGCGAATGGCGGAGAGGTGCCGGCAAGCGCCGGACGCTGCGCTCGTCGAATTCCGCGCCAATCTGCTGGATCACGGCATAGGCGGGCACAGGCATTCCATCGCTGCCGACGAGCGTGCCGTGATATTGCTCCTGGCCATTGAGCGCCGCTCGCCACTGCCAGTACAGCACCGCATCGGCTCCGTGACCCACGGCCTGCCAGGCCATCTCGCGCATCTGGCCTGCGATCGCAGGGGATTGTTCGTATCGGGCTCCAGTTCACGAAGGCCGGCTGCGTCTCCATCACCCAGAAGTTCTTGTGTTTGAAGCCGCGAACGAGATCGTGCGTGGCGCCTCATTGAGCCTGCGAGGTTGTACACGGGTCGGGCGACGTAGTCGTCCCAGGAGGCGATGTCGAGCTCGCTGTAGACGATGTAATGATCGAAACGGATCGAACCAGCCCATCGTGTTGGTGGTGATGAACTGCCGCGGATCGGCGTGCGGGCGGATGGCGTCGACCTGGTTCTGCGACGTAGCTCGCCCAGGTGTCGGTCACGAAACGCTTCGAAGTCGAGCAGCAGCGCCGGGATTCTCGTCGCTGCGACTGCATCGGGATCTGATCGAAGCTGTCGTAGGTCTCGACTCCAATAGGCGGTCGTCCAATAGCCGGTTGAGGCTGGCAATCGTTGCCGTACTGGCTCTTGCAGCCAGGCGTGGAACTGGCGTTTGCGTCTCGGGGTCGAACGACGGCATTGCCGTATCTCATTGTCGATCTGCCAGCCGATGACGTTGGGGTTGTGGCCGTAGCGCTTCGGCGATGCTGCTCGGCGATCTGCCGTGCGCCAGCTCGCGATAGCTGCGGGTCTGGAGAAGGAGAACTGTTGCGCGGTTGCCGTGCTCCGCGCGCTGGCCGTCCTCATCGACGCGCAAGGTATCGGGATAACTGCTGGTGAGCCACGCGGGCGGAGCAGCGGTCGGCGTGCCGATCACGACGATAGATGTGGTGGCGCGGCGGCCTGCGCGATGGCACGGTCGAGCCAGGTGAAATCGTACTCGCCCTCCGCGGGCTCCATGGTGCTCCAGGCGAACTCGCCGAGCCGCACGAGGTGAGATGTGGCAAGCCTGCCATGCGGTCGAGATCCGGATCCCACCGCGACTGCGGCCATTGCTCCGGATACCATGCGGCGCCCAGAAGCACAGGTGGTACGCCGGGGTATTGCGTAGCCTGTCCTGAAACGAGTGAATGGCTGGTCAGCAATACCAGCACGACGAGGTTCGCGCCGTGGGCGTGATCTTTGTCCTCGTGGGGATTATGCGCCTGCGATCAGGGTCTCTGGAAACTCACACAAAACTCATAGTTCTCTTCCTGGCCAGCGATTACATTTTGCTCACCATCGCGGAAGAGGATCATGAAAAAAACAATCCTTGTTGCGGTTCTCTGTACAGCTACTTCAGCGGCGCTTGCCCAGGATCCGTCTACCTGGCTTTCGAGTCTTCCCCAGGCGAAAAACTATGTGCAGAAGCGAGCTTCGAGCTACGACCGCAGCGGCGGCAATGCTGACTATCGTGAGATCGGAGCGGGAGAAACGCTCACCTTGCTTGACGAAGCTGGACCCGCGTTGATCAGCCACATCTGGGTCACCATCGACAGCGATGATCGCAATCACCTCAAGGCA
Organism: uncultured Acidobacteriaceae bacterium; assembly: GCA_963785315.1. Lineage (GTDB taxonomy): Bacteria > Acidobacteriota > Terriglobia > Terriglobales > Acidobacteriaceae > PALSA-350. Next base: position 32,327 of record CAWAUX010000015.1, read on the forward strand.
TTGGTCCTGCGCATGTACTGGGACGGTGAATCGACGCCCAGCGTAGAAGCGCCTATCGGAGATTTTTTCGGTCTCGGCCTGGGCGATTATTTTCTTTACCAGTCGGCGCCTTTAGCAGTGGGCGCGGACAAGGCGATGAATAGCTTCTTTCCCATGCCATTCCAAAAACATGCCCGGATTACCGTGACCAATGAGGGTGCGGAAAAGACCAGGTATTTCTACTTCAACATCGACTATCGCACCTACCCCAAACCGCTGGACCCTGATCTGCTTTACTTCCATGCGCAGTATCGCCAGGCCAATCCGGCGAAGGGGTGGACAAACGATTGGAAGCGGAACGAAGACCCGCTCACTGAGGATGCAAAGAATCCTAAGGGCGAGGGGAACTATGTCTGGATGGATGCGACCGGGCGGGGACATTTTGTGGGAGTCACCATGTCCGTGCTGCAAAATCAAAGCGACTGGTGGGGCGAAGGGGATGACATGTTTTTTGTCGACGGCGAGACCACGCCATCCATCATCGGAACGGGTTCGGAGGATTATTTTCTCGGCGCCTGGGATTTCGGGAGCCACGCGTTTTCGTATGAACTCTCAGGCGCTCCGGTGAAGGGAAGTAACCAGGCCGGCGCGCGGTGGTCGGTATACCGTTTTCACCTGGATTCCCCGATCCCATTCAACAAGTCACTGCGCGCCACCATCGAGCATGGCCACGCGAATCATCGCTCCGATGACTACTTCTCCGTTGCCTACTGGTATCAAACCGAGCCTCACGCCGCTTACCCGGCGCTGCCCTCTCTCGAGCAACGCATTCCCCGCCTCTACGCCGTTGGGGGGCCAGGGAATGGAGGGAAATGAGGAACCTAGGAAACCACTTCATTCTGCTCTTCCGCAATCATCCCGCCGGTAGACTCCTGGAGGAAGCTTGGAACCTGCTCCAAATGGCGCAACATCGAGGACCGAGCGGCCATCTGATTCTTCTTGGCGATGGCCATAAAGATTTCCTGGTGCTGCGCCAACGTATTGGCCAGCGCATCGTCGTCTTGCGCCGTGTCGGCGATCCATCGCTGGAGCAAATTGCGAATAAGCAACAAGGCGTTCTTCAGGATGTTATTGTGCGAAGCCTCGGCAATCGCCAGGTGAAATCCTATGTCAGCTCGCAAGAATCGATCCAGGTCTGCCTGGAGGATCCTCTTTTCGCTGACGTGCGGGCTCATTCTCTCCAGTTCTTCGAGGTGCTTGCCAATCTCCTCGAGATCGGCGGTCGTGGCTCGTTCGGCGGCCAAGCCTGCGAGTTCGACCTCGATGAGCCTGCGGGCGTCCAGCAGTTCCTGGGCCTCCGACTGGCAGCTGCTGATGATGGCCCACATCAAGGGCCGGGACAGGAAGGTAGAACGCTCACAGGCGTAGGTTCCGTCACCGACCCGGGTCTCGATCATGCCCATGATCTCAAGTGCCTTCAGCGCCTCGCGTAACGACGCACGGCCTACACCCAGCTGGGCACACAACTCACGCTCGGGCGGAATTCGCTCTCCCGGTTGCCAGTCGCCACGGATAAGATGCGTGACCATCTTGCGGCAAATGTCGCCGCTGAGCGTCGTCCTGCTGACAGGAGTGAGAAATTCGTGAGCCGGAATCTGTTCAGCCATAGATGGGATTACCTGCAAAATCACTCGGATAATAGCAGATCATCCGACCAATCGTAGTTAAATGCCTTGATTCTAAGACTCATCTCAGGTTATTCTCTCCGCACAAGACATCAGATGGTATGACCAATTCACCACCAGGGCCTGTTCTTTCCTTCTCGAAGAGATCCCCCCGGAGAGCCCTTATGACTGATGGAGAAGTGGAAGTGCTTCAGTTCGACGGCTTCGAATTAGATCTATCAACCGGCGAATTGCGCGGCCGAGGCACGCGGGTATCCCTGCAGCCCCAGCCCTTCAAGATACTGGCCTTGCTGGCCGGACGGGCCGGTCAAACACTCACTCGAGAAGAGATCCGATTAGAACTCTGGGGCAATGAGACCTTCGTTGATTTCGAGGGCAGCCTCAACTTCTGCATCCGGCAGATCCGGAAAGCGCTCGACGAAGATGCGAGAAGACCGCGGTACATCGAAACGCTGCACCGGCGAGGCTATCGCTTCCTGGTTCCTGTGTGCCGTGCGCGCTCTGGGGCGTCCGCCGGCCCTGGGCTCTCCCATGAAGCCGGGCTGAACCGGCCCATGACCGTGGCCGTGCTGCCCTTGAGTGAGCTGAATTGTCCTTCGCAGGCCCGCTCCGTGAGCGAAGGGCTCGCCGAATTGCTGATTACCTATCTCTCCACCAACCGCTCGGTCCGGGTTGCCTCCCGGACTTCCACCATGAAGTACAGGCACTCGGAAAAGTCGCTGTCAAAGATCGGAAGGGAACTAGGCGTAGAGCGGGTGCTGGAGGGCGCAGTCCTGCACTCGGGAAATCGGGTGAGGATTACCGCGCGCTTGATTGATACGTCCACCGACCGGAATGAATGGGCGGGCTGTTACGAGTCAGAGATGCAGGATGGGCTGAAATTGCAGGATGATCTGGCGTCATCCATCATTCGCGACACTGCGTTTTACTTTGCACCCCACCCACCGAAAATGACTTCCGATGCACAAAATCATCTTCTGACGAGGACTGGCCGAGCTCAAGCCGCGGTCTGAGCCTTGCTCACAACGCAGACCCTGGCTGAGAGCACGACCAGGGCGATCCATAGAAGGTCGGCTCCCAGCAAGTGGAGGATCTGCAGCCACAGCGGCGCCAGCAGCGTTACATCTGCGAGGCCAAGCGCAACCTGGAGTAGCAGCAGTCCGAGCACCAGCAGGGCCAGCTTGCGCTCCGAAGGGTGCTTGATGCTGCGCAGGAGCAGCCAGCCGATGAATAGACCCGCAATCACCGCGGTGAGTGGATGAAGAATGCGCAACCGCAGTAGCCAACCGCCGCTGGCGGAGAAATCTTGCGCAAAGGCAGCGCTGAGCGAGGTTGCGGGAAAGAGCGTATCGCTCAGCGCTGCCAGGGTTCCAGTCACTCCCAGAAGCAGCGTCGCTGTAATTCCGGTGACCGCGAGAGGCAGTTGCGTGAAGCGTATCGTGCGCCGGGTGAACGCCTCAGGCCGCGATAAGAAGTGTGCCGCGAGCGTGAGTGCGCCCAGCATAAGCAGCGTATTGGCCAGATGCAGAGAAAGGTAAACCGCGCGCGCCGGCGAACGGTTGTCGGCGGTGAGCCGTAACAGCACCAGCAATGCGCCCAATAGACCTTCGTTGAACGTAAACACCACCGCAGCGATAGAGGCTATGCGTGCAAGGTGGCCCGAATCAGTGGCACGAAATGTCCACACCAACAACAAAAGAACCGCAGGGAGGGTAAGCCCACTGCTCATGCGATGAGCCAGCTCGATCCACGTGGCCAGATGCGGATTTGTCTGCAGTACCACCCCGTTGCATAGGGGCCAATGGTCTCCGCAGCCGTTGCCGGACCTGGTGGCGCGGACCACGGCGCCCCATAGGATCACGGGGACGTTGTACGCCAGCAACCACCAGGCAAAGCGAGGCAGCACGGTCGAGGTGCGGGATCTCTTTGCGGGCGAGGCCGCAGCCGGAAACGCCTGGGCGGAGCTCATCTTGATTTATCTTACCCGGCCAGTTCCTTGGCGCGCTGGGTGGCACGCATCACGGCTTTGATCAGGGTTACACGCAGGCCGCCCTCTTCCAATTCCAGGATGCCATCGATGGTGCAGCCCGCAGGGGTGGTCACGGCGTCCTTCAGCAATGCCGGATGGTAGCCGGTTTCGAGAACCATCTTGGCTGCGCCGAAGGTGGTCTGCGCCGCCAGCAAGGTGGCAATATCACGCGGCAGGCCAACCTTGACCCCGGCTTCCGCCAGCGATTCCAGGATGATGTAGATAAATGCCGGCCCGCAACCGGAAAGGCCGGTAACCGCGTCCAGGTGCTTTTCTTCCACTATCACGGTCCGGCCGACAGTGGCAAAGAGCAAGGAGGAGAGGTCGAGTTGCTCCTGGGTGGCGTGGCGTCCGCGGCTAAGGGCGGCGATGCCCGCCCCCAGCATGGAGGGCGTGTTGGGCATAGCTCGGACCACGCCGATGTCCATGTCCGCGGCATGCTCGATCGCCGACGTCCGGACCGAGGCAGCAATCGAGATCAGCAGCTTCTGGGGCGTAAGCACGGGACGAATCTGCCGGATGACCTCGGGAACGGTGATGGGCTTAAGCCCGATAAGGATCAGGTCCGCTGCCTCGGCGGCAGCCACATTGTTGGTGGATACGTTGACCCCCCACTGCGCGGAGAGTTGGCCGGCGCGATCCGCGTGTTCTACCGTAGCCAGGATCTGCTCCGGCTCCAGCACCTTGGATTTGAGGAAGGCCTGGAGCAAAATCCCCCCCATTTTTCCGGCTCCGAGAATGGCGACGCGGAGGCCGGCAAGCGGTTGACTGGCTGTAAATGCGCCCATCGAATCTCCTTACTTGCTTTGTGTCTTTTGTGCCGCGATCCAGGTATCGATACGCTGCTCCAGTAGGTCGAGGGGCAGCGCGCCGGAATCAAGCAGCTGATCGTGAAAGGCGCGGATGTCAAACCGATCCCCCAGCGCCTGCTGCGCTTTGGCCTTAAGCGCGAGAAACTCGAGTTGGCCTACCTTGTAGCCCAGAGCCTGCGCCGGCATGGCGATGTAGCGATCCACTTCGGCTTGTACATCGGTCTCGGGCACGGCTGAGTGCTGATGGAAGTAGTCGACCATCTGCTCGCGCGTCCAGTGCTGCGAGTGGACGCCGGTATCGACTACCAGGCGCACTGCGCGCCAGATATCCGCTTCCAGACGGCCATAGTCGTTGTAGGGATCCTGGTAGAAGCCGACTTCCTTGCCCAGACGCTCGGCATAGAGTCCCCATCCCTCGGTGTATGCGGTGTAGTAGGTGTATTTGCGAAACTCGGGGAGGCCGGTCAGCTCCTGCGCGATCGAGATCTGCAGATGATGCCCGGGCAGCCCTTCGTGATAAGCGATCGACTCCGCCCCATAGAGTGGCCGCGTGGCGAATTTGTAGGTGTTGATGAACACTGTGCCCGGCTTGGAGCCGTCCGGAGTGCCGTGTATGTAGTAGGCCGCTGCCTGATCCTTTTCCGCATAATCCGGCACCGGCATGACCACCAGTGGCGCCTTCGGCAAACGCCCAAAGAGCTGGGGAAGTTTGGGCCGCATCTGGTCAAGGTACCCACGATAGGCGTTCAGAAGCTGGTCTTTACTGGTTGGGTAGAGCTTGGGGTTGTTCTCGGCCGCGTTCTGGAGGGCCTTGATGTCGGCAAACCCCAGCTTCTTGGCAATGGCCAGCAACTGCTCTTCGTCTTCTTTTACCTGGTCGACGCCGATCTGGTGGATCTGATCCGCCGTCATGTCGGTAGTGGTGCTCTGCTTTACCAGAAAGCGGTAATAGGCCTCGCCATCGGGCAGAGCCCATAGGCCGGGATCGTTGCGGCCGCCGGGGATGTATTGCGACTTCAGAAACTTGCCGAAGCGGACGTATGCCGGTATCACCTGACCTGTGATGGCCGCGAGTAGTTCTTGCTTGATCCGCTCCTGCTGGGTCGCGGAGACCGAAGCCGGAAACTTCTGGATGGGGAGGGCGAATGGGCTGTCCTGCGGTTTTTGATTAGCAATGCCGTTGACTTCTCCCAGCGCCTTTTCCATCAGGTAGGCGGGCGGCTCGCGATGGTCGTCCATGCCGATGGACATGTTATCGGTGATCTGTTGAAAGGCGAGTGGGACCTTCTTAAGACGAGCGATGTAATCGTCGTAGTCTTTTACCGAAGCAAAGCTAAGTTGGGGTACGAGCTGGGGCAGATCCACTTGCAGGCCATAGAACTGGTTGACCGGCAACTCCCACGGCTTGAACCTGGCTTCCTGCTGATCCTGGATCAGCTCGCGCACCATCAACTCTTTACTCAACTGCTCCTGATCTGACATTCCAGTCGTATCCACCTCGGCCAGTCGAGTCAGAAAGGCGCGATCGCGCGCAAGAGAGTCGTTATAGGCCTGCACGGAGAAATCCGAGAGCTGATCGTTGTAGCGCTTATCGCCGATCGAGGAGGCGAACTCGGGATTGTGCTTGAGGCGATCTTCCCAGGCGTCGGAGAAGATGGTGTTCAAGGTTTTCACGCGGCTGGCCAGAGGGACAGCCGGCGCGGCGCTGGGTGTGCTTTGGGCGGCAAAGAGGATGCCGGGGGCGAGAGCGATCAAGACAAGATGAAGGGCGAAAGGCTTTGATATGCGTGACAAACGGATTCCTGGACTCGCAAGGCGCAGTTAGGGTCTAAGCGCAGTGTATCGACAATTCGTGCGGGCGAACAGGGTGGATGGCCTGAGCGGACTGGCGCGGGAATCTCCCGGTAACAAACGACGGGTGCCCCATTCAAGCCCGGTTTTGGCTTGAGTGGGATTCCACGGACCTCGACCGCTGACTGTACAGGGTGTAGATGATCATGCCGGTCCAGCGCGGTGGAATCCCACTCAAGCCAAAGTACGGCTTGAATGGGGCACCCATCGTTTGTTACCGGGAGAAAGAGACTCGTCTATCGCTATGCCATGAGCTCGTCGTGCTTCACTTCGGGCGTTTCCAGGGGCATGGCGATGTCGGTTTCGAGCATGCGATAGAGCGTGGACCGGCTAATCCCGAGCTTGGAGGCGGCGCGTGCTTTGTTGCCATCGCAGGCCTTCAAGACTTGCAGGATATGGCGCCGGATGACGCCATCGAGAGTGTAGTTTTCGGGAATCGCGGGTTCGCCGTCTTTGGCGTGCGGTGGTTCCAGCGGCAGGATGACCAGATCGATCGGCCGCAGCCACTGGCTTTCGCCTGACAAGCACGCGGCACGGATCACGCTTTCCAGTTCGCGCACATTGCCTGGCCACAAGTGGCGCAGCAGGATGGGGAGTGAACCCGGACCGAGGCCCTGCAATGGCCTCTGCTGCTCCCGCGACACGGCATCGATAAACATTTGTGCCAGCGACGGAATGTCCTCTTTGCGATCACGCAAAGCGGGCAGCGAGAACGAGATGGCATTTAACCGATAGTAGATTTCGGGCAGAAACGCCCCTGCCAGCACCTGCGTGCGCAGGGGCTTGCGGGCAGTGCAGATCACCTGCGAGGGGGAGGGAAGGACGCCCGGTTTTTCCGCGGAGAGCGCAGTTTCAAAGGAGCGGATATAGCGCAAGAGCTGTCCCTGCTGTTCGGCCGTCAATTCGTCAATATTGCGTAGCAGCAGTATGCCGTCGGCGGCTCTGCGCACAGCGGCGCGCAGGGGTTCGGGGCGCAGCTCGCTATGGGGAGCGGCCTCGGGACAAAACATCGCCGCTGCCTCTTCCGCAACCAGGATGCCGGGAGAAGCATGGCGCGCCTGGATGTGCCTGGCGAGCAGGTGTTTCCCGGTGCCGACTTCGCCCTCAATCAGGGCCAGCCGGACGCGTGGCCCAACCTGCTGAAGCTGTTCACAGACGCGGCGCATGGCCAACGATCGCGACACCAACTCGGGTAACGGGCCGGCTGCCGGCCGGCGTGGTGGCGCCCAACGACTTGGTTCCCGGCCTGGTTGCATTGTCTGGTTCATCGATCCACACCTCTCGCGGCCATCTTCATTGCCGGATGGCTCTTAGGCGCTTTATCGGCGGTGTGGAAAAAGAGTTGAGCTGGGGGGAATTGAGGAAGTTAGGTTGAGGCCTTGACCGTGCGCCCGCGGGAGGAGACAGCATCGGAAGCGATCATTCCGTCGCGAATGTGGACCACGCGATGGGCGTATTCCGCGATATCCGGTTCATGGGTGACCAGGATAATGGTGTTGCCCCGCGCATGCAGGTCATCGAAGAGCGCCATAATCTCATCGCCCGTCTTCGAGTCCAGATTGCCCGTCGGCTCATCCGCCAGGATGATCGAAGGCCGATTCACCAGCGCGCGTGCGATCGCCACCCGCTGGCGCTGGCCGCCAGATAACTCGTTGGGCTTATGATTCATGCGCGCTTCAAGATTCACCGAACGCAACGCCGCCTTGGCGCGCTCGATTCTCTCATCGGAAGGGGTTCCGTTGTAAATCAGCGGCAGCTCCACGTTGTGCAAAGCGGTCGCTCGGGCCAGCAAATTGAAGGTCTGGAAAACAAAACCGATCTCGCGGTTCCGGATGCGCGCCAACTCGTCATCGTTCAATTCACTGACCAGGTGGCCGTTCAGCCAATACTTTCCCTTGGTAGGTGTGTCCAGGCAGCCAATCAGATTCATTAACGTCGACTTGCCCGAACCCGAGGGACCCATGATAGCGACGTATTCATTGTGCCGGATGCGCAGCGTGATGCCGCAGAGCGCGTTTACCTGCTGATCCAGGCCCATGGTGTACGTCTTCCACAGATCCTCGACGACGATGACTTCTCCCTGGGCGACATCCTGCGCTGTGCCGGCCGGCGTTGCGCTGGTGGATTCGAGTGCCATCGTCCGCTCCCTGTTTCGCTGCTGGTAAAACTCTGCGCTTGCGTGCCTACCACAGCCTATCAAGCTGACCCATTTACGAGGATTCCGTCTCCTGGGTTGCAGCTGCATTATCCCGCTTCAATTTGACATCGTTCTTAAGCGTGCGCAGCACTTTGTAGGGCCCGATGACGATTTCATCCCCGGCTTTGAGGCCACCGGTCACTTCGATGTCTGTGGTGCCGGTGATGCCGGTGGTGACCGGGACAAACTGCGATTCCAGCTTGCTGCCATGCGAGCGCAGCACGAAGACCCCCTGGGTGCCGGGATCCTGGGCGACCGGCGGTGCACCGTCTCCCGTGGACGCGGCGTTTACCGTCTGCATCGAGGGGTTGCCCTTCAGCGATGCTGCAGTGCGCATGGCCAGAGCCTGGATGGGAATCGCCAACACATTTTGCCGCCGCGCCGTGGTAATTTTCGCGGTGGCCGAAAGCCCGGGGCGCAACTCCGGCGGCGGATTGGTGAGCGTGACCACCACCTTGAAGTCCTTAGCTTCTTCCGTACCGGTGGTGCTTTGGCTGGTGGCGATGCCCGTAGAGCGCAGAATCGCCTGGTCACCGACCTCGGTCACCCGTCCTGGGAAGAGCTTGCCGGGCAAGGCATCCACTGAGACTTCCACCGGTTGCCCCATGGCGACATTGACGATATCGGTCTCATCGACCTTGACCTCGGCGGTAATGACGGAAAGGTCCGCCAACGTCATCAGCGTGCTGCCCTCGGCATTCTGAATGCCCACCACGACGGTTTCGCCTTCGCGCACCGGCATGTTGGTCACTATGCCATCGAAGGGCGCGGTGCTGACCGTCTTGTTCAGCAGATCCTTGTCGCTGGTGAGCGTGGCCATGGCGGTACCCAGCTTACCCCGGGCTGACGCCGTCTGCGCCCGGGCTTGTACCAGCGCCGCCTTGCTTTGCGCCAGGGTGGCCATGTCCGTGTCGTAGGCCGCTTTCTTGGAGTCGTACTCTGACTTGGCGATCAACTCGGCCTTATAAAGCGCCTGGGCCCGCTGCCAATCCAGAAGCTTCTGATTAAGATCGGCCTCCGAGTGGGCAACCGTGGCTTCGGCGGTCTTCTCCGCCGCCAGGAAGGAGGCAATGTCGGTATGGGCCGATTCAATGCTGGCCTGCTGGGCCACCACGCCGGCCTCGGCCTGCACGCTCTCTACCGTGGCCAGGACCTGCCCTTTCTTCACCCGGTCGCCTTCTTTGACGTAGAGGTGGGTAATCCTGCCAAAGGAGGTAGCCCCGATATTGACGTAGGTTTTGGGCTTGATCTGGCCCGTGCCGCTGACGATGGAGACGAGGTTTTCCCGCACCACCTTGGCAGTGAGTACTTTGGTGTACCCCGATTGGGCCCGAACGATGGTAAACGTCGTGACGCCGGCCGCCACCAGGACCGCGCCTGAGATAATCAGTATCTTCCTAAGTTTCATGGGTAGAACGGTATCCTCCGCCCTTGCCTACATCATACGTGGAAGAGCCCGTCGGGGTTCCGGGTTTAACGGGCAGCTCCTCACTTTCGGGTGAGCAGGTGAAGAGCCGGGGCGCGGCCTGCCGGAATTAGGGCCCCCAGTACCCGGCCCCATAGCGCTGGCGTTTAGGGTGGTTTTCGTCAAAAACTCCCACAGAATCGTCATCCTGAAAGGCTGTGAACTTATTGATTTATCGCGCAAATCATCGAGTTTAACGAATCGGGTTGGCCTTGGAGGATTGCCATTGCAGTCCCGTGTGGTCCAGCTCACCCAGGACTGACGTCCTGGGTCATTCTCAGCCGTCCCTATGGGACTGATCGCGATCTATCCAATAGCTGATTTGTTTTAACTGCTGCTACACGAATCAGCCGATCAGAAAAGGCTGATTTGGACAAGACTGACTTTCAGCCGACCCTGCGGGCTCGGTTGGGCGCTCCGGGCGGTAAACGACGGCAAATCCGTGCTGGTACCACAATTCCAGGTTACCGTGCCCCCCATCTTCTGGAAGATAAGGGGAGAAATGACATTCCCCGCTTGAATTCGCTGTTACCGAACCTTAAACTTGATGTGCCGTACGGGGAGTATCGCGCAACCTATGTTGAGGGCTTCGCTGAGGGTTAATTCCACCCTTTTTCTGTTCTTGTCGTTGGGTCTGCCACCCATGCTCATCGCCCAAGCTGCGAGTCAACCGTCGCAGGCCAATACTCCAAACGCGTCGGATCCCCAGGGCACGCCGGACCCGCTACACCGGCCACAGAGCGATAAGGACAAATTCAAGCAGCAGAAAGAACTCAGAAACGAGTTGAAGGGGCCCTACAAGCGGTGGGTCGACGAAGACGTGCGCTGGATCATCACCGACCAGGAGTTGAAGGCTTTCAAGAGCCTGTCGAACGATGAGGAGCGGGATAACTTCATCGAGCAATTCTGGCAGCGTCGTAACCCCGATCCCGATTCTCCTGAAAACGAATACCGCGAAGAAAACTACCGGCGGATTGCCTACGCCAACGAGCATTTTGCCGCCGGCAAACCGGGTTGGAAGACTGACCGCGGACACATGTATATCGCGTACGGCAAGCCCGACAGCATTGAGTCTCACCCCAGCGGCGGCTCCTATGAACGCCCCATGGAAGAGGGCGGCGGCGAGACCTCAACCTTCCCCTTCGAAACCTGGCACTACCGCTATATCGAGGGCATTGGCGAGAACATCGATATCGAGTTCGTTGATACCTGCATGTGCGGCGACTACCACATGACCCTCGACCGTTCAGAGAAGGACGCTTTGCTGCACGTACCGGGCGCGGGCGCTACCCTGGGCGAGCAAATGGGCACCTCCAAGCGAACCGATCGCTTCAATGGCGGACTGGAAAACCTTGGCGGCGGGCCCATGGCCAGCTCGAATCAGGCTAAGGAATTTGACCGCCTGGAGCAGTTCTCCAAGCTGCAAGCCCCGCCGGTAGTCAAGTTCAAGGATCTGGAATCGTTCCTGGTGAATCACAAGGTCCTGAGCGGGCCCTTCTTCCCCTTCGAAGTCCGCACTGACTACGTAAAGGTCACTGAGGATACTGTTCTTGTTCCCTTGACCCTGCAGATCAGGAACCGGGATATCACCTTCAACACCAAGGATGGGGTCTCCAAGGGCGAGGTCAACGTTCTGGGGCGGGTCGCGACCATTACCGATCACGTGGTGCAGACCTTCGAGCAGACGCTGGAAGTGGAAGAGCCGAGCGAATTGCTGGGTAAGGCACTCGATCAGCAATCAGTCCACTGGTGGGCTTTGCCGCTGAAGCCGGGCCGGTATCGTGTGGATATTGCGATCAAAGACGTGAACAACCCCGACCACATCGGCACCTGGGCCGAGGGAATCGTGGTGCCAAAGTACGACGATGAAAAGCTCTCGGCGTCTTCCCTGATCCTGGCCGACAAAATGGAACAAGTGCCGACCAAGCAGATCGGCACCGGGCAGTTCATCATCGCCGGAACCTATGTCCGGCCCCGGGTAAGCTCCGGGCCTGGAGTTCCCGTTTCTTTCCATCGTAGCCAGAAGCTCAATTTCTGGATGCAGGTCTACAATCTGGGGATCGACGACAAGAGCAAGCAAAACGCGGCCACGATCCAATACCAGATTATGGACATGGCGAACAACAAGGCCATCCTGGACACGTCGGAGAACAGTGCGGCGGCGGGAGAAAACAGCGCCAACTCGGATCAGTTAACGGTGCGAAGGTCGGTATCCCTGGCCAGCCTGCAGCCGGGGAAGTACCAGGTGACCATTACGGTCAACGATCATGTGTCTAAGCAGCAGGTGGCGCAATCGGCCCCGTTTACGGTTGACTAGCGCTCTGGTAAGCTGCAAGGTGTGACTTTAGTAGCCGGAGTAGAGCATATAGAACGCATATAGCGTCGGCGATCGCGGAACTGGGTTCCTGCACTGCGTTTGAGTGAGTAGCGTAACTGAGTGCGTAGAAGGTATTGCCAAATCGCAGCTCTCGTCGTGGTGGCCGTAGCAGGCCTCCTGCCTGCCTCGGGTGCGCCTTTCCCTGCAACCGTGAGCGGAGTTGTGCGCGATGCACGGGGCATCCCGCAAATGGGAGCGGTGGTCGAGTTGATGGCCGCCGATGCCACGGTGGTCGCGAGAGTCTATACCAACATGCGTGGAGGCTACGCCTTCGATCATGTTTTGCCTGGCCTTTACCAGGTCAAGGCGACCGGAGACTCCTTCCTTCCCACCCTGCGTGAAGGTCTGCAACTGCGAGCCCGCAGCAAAATAGTCGTCAACCTCACCCTCAGTACTCTGTTTGAGGCCGTGCAATGGCTTCCTGCCCAGCCGCGTTCGCCCGACGAGTCGACCGAAGACTGGAAGTGGACATTGCGCTCCTCGGCCAACCGTCCGCTGTTGCGTTATCTCGAGGACGGTCCGCTGGTAGTTCTTGCCGGGGATGACAACGGTTCAGCTCCGCAATTGGCAGCCCGGGTCAGTGTCGCCGGTTTCGGGCGCGCCTTTGGACAAGGCGGTCCTCATCATGCTTTTGCCATGGAGCGCTCCAGCGCGACCGGCGGCCATCTGATTTTGCGCGCCAACCTGAGCCCGCAACCGGCGGACAGCTCGGAGTACCTGGCGGGATATGAACTGGCGCTGGGCCCGGAACGGCAAATTCGCAACGTGGCCACGGTGCAGCAGATGAATGTGGTAGAAGGCGCCGGAGGAAGCCAGGGCCTCTACGATTTCCGCTTGCGCAGCGCGGAGGCAGTGAATCTGGGTCCCAATGCGTCGATGGAGGTGGGCAACGAGGTCCAGTCCGTGCATGGGCCTTCCGATGTCACCTCAAGTCTGCCTTTCGTCAATCTTTCCTGGCACTCCGACGGCGCCGTCATATCGTATCGGCTTGCTACCTCACCAGAAATGCAAGACGCCGGGCAGCTCGCCGAAGATCGCACGCTGGCGCCCATGTTCTCTGAAGAAGGCGGCAAACTGAGAATCCAGCACGGTCTTCACCAGGAAATCCGGCTTGAGGACAACACTGCGACGCGCCGGGCGATGGTGGCTGTCTACCAGGATCAGGTGGATAGCCCGGTGATCGGCGGAGGCGGTTCTGTAGAGCAGCAGGATCTGGCTTTCGGGAACATCCTGTACGATCCGGTTTCGCAGGTCTTTCACGTGACTGGTCCTGGCTACACCAGTGGCGGGTTCAGGGCGGTATACGCACAGAAAGTGACTTCATCCACCTGGGCGACGCTCTCTTTTGCTAACGGAAAGGCCCTGGCCTTCGACACTCCCGATTCCGCAGTTTCGGTGCCTGGGGCTGTGCATGGTCTCTACCAGAGCAGGACGGAAGCCGTCACTGCATCTCTTGAGGGCAGCGTGCAGCGCACGGGCACGGCTTGGCGTGCTTCCTACCGTTGGCAGCCTGCGAATACGGTGACGCCGGTGGCGGTGTACGACAACTTCGGACGTAGCGCCTACCTCAACCTACTGATACGTCAGCCGATCCACTGCGGCCACCTGCTGCCCAACGGGACCGAGGCGTTAGTGGACGTGCGCAATCTGCTGGCGCAGGGCTATCGGCCGTTCCTTACGCGCGATGGCAGCACGCTCTATTTTGCCCAGGACGAGCGTTCGGTTCTGGGCGGACTTTCCTTCACGTTTTAAGCCCAAAACAATCAGAACGTAAGCAAGATTCGGAGCAGGACCGGGTTTCTTACTTATGCTATATTTTTTCTTAGGCGTGACCCAGGTGCGCGCCTTTGGCCTCTCTGAATGTTGTTCAACATTCGGCCCCTTCACCCCTCACGGACGCGTAGCTCAACTGGCAGAGCATTCGACTCTTAATCGACAGGTTGGTGGTTCGATTCCACCCGCGTCCACCATGCTTGCCGTGATCGGGATCGCCCCCGTTCGCATCTAACCTGCTGCCGTGGGTTGTATAGTGTCAGTCTAGACGGCTAGGACCCTGTAGATCGATAGTTGGCTCCGTGGGTCGTTGCCCTTTCCTGGAGAACTGTCCCGTGTCACTCTGCGACGTTAACCTTCCGCCAAAAAGGAGAACTAAATTGGAACATGTAAAGCGTGCTTTCCGAACCGTCGTCACCGTATCCGCTCTTGCGCTGGTGTCGCTTGCAGCGCACGCTGCCACCATTCACCTGACGGGAGACTTGAAGGCCTCCTCAGAAGTTCCTGCCAAGGACAGCGCGGGTACCGGAACGTTGACCGCCACGCTGAATACTGAGACCAACGAGTTCAAATATCACGTTGAGTTCAGTGGGTTGAGTGGTCCGGTCGTCGCAGCGCACTTTCACGGACCGGCGGCCGCGGGGGCGAATGCGAAGCCACAGCTTCCGATAAAAGGCAGCCCGATAACCAGCCCCATTGATGGTACGGCGACCCTGACACCGGAACAGGCTAAGGATCTGGAGGATGGTAAGTGGTATTTCAATCTCCACACAGCCGCAAACCCCGGCGGAGAGATTCGCGGCCAAGTTCTGAAGGCTCAATAACGGTTGCGCCGCCTGATTTGACGACCTCGCGTGGATGGCTGTTTCGTCTGCACTTAGGGTGCGGACGAAACGGCTCTTCATCGATAGTGAGCTATTTTGACCAGAATCGGGGTGGCCGCTTGCGTAGCGTAAAACTGTGTTACGCGGAGCAAACCACGTCGTTCGTGCTCTCGCGCGAGATTGAACCGCTTCACAGGATGAACCTTCTCACCGCGACGAGAAGCTGCTCTGCCGCTTCACAGAAGGCAAGATGCTGAAATCGAAGCAGCCGGAAACCTCATCGGGTATGCGCTGGCTCAGCCGGTTTTCGGGGCTCCTCTGGTTTGGTCAAAAGTGCCCTCTGTGCACATCGATGCTGTTCACCGAGGCGGAGCATCAATCGCGCGATCGCCTGCTTACATTGCTGGCCTTCCACCCGGTACGATGCGCAAACTGCTTTCGCCGCTATTATTGCTTTTCCAGGAGCTAGTCATCTCAGCCGGCGAGTTACTTTGGCTTTTGAGTAAGCGGTAGATACTGGTCGCGGAGCTGCGTTTGACGGCTCGTCATGGGAATAGGAACCCCTTCGATAAAGACCTGCTGGACCGACGTGCGAACGTCCAAGGGATCGCCGTTCGCAATCACCACGTTGGCAACCTTGCCGACATCCAGAGAGCCCAGTTTGTCGTCGACGCCAAACATCTCTGCCGGGTTGAGCGTTATAGCCTTCATCGCCTCGTCGTAAGGCAAGCCGTAGGCTACCGCGTAACCTGCCGCATAGGGTAGATTTCGACTGTCAGCAGAGGGGCCATTGCTGAAAGAGGAGAGCGCGATCTTGACTCCCCGCTTTTGCAACTCTGCCGGAAGCGAAAAGACCGCATCGTAGCGCTCGTTGGCTTCGGGCGCGTCATAAATAGATCCAACGATGACCGGCACTTTGTAGGAGGCGATGGTGTCGAGCACGTCTTGCGCATGCGTGACGTGATCCAGGATGACTTTGAGGTGGAACTCCTGCGCAATGCCCATGGCCACTTCCACCTCGTAGCTCTTATAGGCGCCGAAGACCACCGGCTTTTCCCCCTTCAAGTAAGGTATGAGGGCTTCGAACTTCAGGTCTATTTTCGCTGGAGGGCCTTTGTGGTCAGGCTTTGCCGCTTCAGCCTTCTCGGCCATGTAGTTCTGGGTGTCCAGGAAGGTCTGGCGTAGTTGCGAGGCCAAGCCCATGCGGGTAGCGGGAAATTTGGCGCTTAGAGGTGCGCTCCCTCTTCGCCGCACGTCACCTTCGAAGTTCATGGCCAGGGCAATATCCGGGGTGAGGATCATGGCATTGCGGTCCTTGCCATAAAGCTGAATCAGTGCGTCCTGGCCGGCAACGGAATCCTCTGAGGCGGGCGCGACGATAGCGTTGGTGACGCCGTTAATGCGTTCGATGGGTATACGTGCCGTCTCGGCGTGGAAAGCATCGACGACACGCATCTGGGGGAAGATTTCATCACTCTTCTCCACCCGGTCGTTGCTGTTCTCGTCGGACTCGACTTCGATCAGCCCCAGTTGGGTTTCCGCGTCGAACAGACCGGGATACACGGTCATCCCTTTGGCGTCGAAAATTTGCGCGTCCTTGGGCACTTTGGTCGAAGCAGCGGGGCCCACGGCGGTAATCTTGCCATCCTCCAGGAGGACGACCCCGTTCTCAATCGTGCCATGGGTGATGGTGAGCAGCTTGCCACCGGTGATCGCTACCAGCTTTGGGGGAGCAACCACTGTGGTATTGGGACCAGCCGGGGCGCCTGCGGCGTTCGCGTTCGCATGGGCTTGAGCCTGCACGCCCCGGGGACCAAGGCAAGCAACCAGGCTGGCCGCCGCGAGCGTGGTTGCACCCATCCGTCGTGCGTGCTGCCATTGCTGGAAGGTCACAGTCCACCTCCATCCTGGTCATCAGCGCCGGAGAACCCGCTGCTATGCATTACGCCGTGGAACTGGGTGGTGCCGAAACCGGGAAGGCTGCTGTCGAAGAAGAGCTGGCCATCAATATAGACCTTTTCTGCGCGCGCGTAGGTGGAGAGTGGATCCACATTCCAGAGAACGAGGTCGGCATCCTTGCCGGCATCGATGGAGCCCACACGGTCGTCCACGCCGATGATCCAGGCCGGATTGAGAGTGATCATCCGCAGCGCCTCTTCCTCAGTTGCGCCGCCGTAATGAATCATCTTTCCCGCTTCCTGGTTGAGGCGCCGTATGTAGTCGTTGGAGTCGCTTTTTAGCGCTACCCGCACACCCTCGCGCATGCTCATGGTGGCATTCCATGGAATGGCGTCCCAAGCCTCGTCCTTGTATCCCCACCAGTCGGCAAAAGTGGCGATTGCCGTGCCCGTCGGCGCAATTTGATCGCCCACCTTGTACATTTCGAGAGCGTGGTGGAAGGCGCGAATCTTGTAGCCGTACTCCCTGGCGATCGCCTCTTCGGTAAGGAACTCGTCGGCGCGGTAGCAGTGGATCTGGACCAGAAGTTTGCCGCGCAGCACGTCGGCGAGCGCTTCAAGCTTCAAATCCCGCTTGGGCGCGATCGCGTCTTTGTCGTTTCTGGCAACCTTGGCGTTGTACGCGTCCCAGCTTGCCATATAGGCTTTTGCATCTTCAAAGGACTGGCGCATGACTTCGAAAGTGCCCATGCGCGTAGAGGGAAGTTCGTTGCGGCGGCCGTATACGCGCTTGGGATTCTCACCGCTGGCAAACTTGATGGAGCGGGGCGCGTTGGGAAAGAGCATTTGATCGCGCGGCAGACCAAATTTGTTCTTGATCACCACCGCCTGGCCGCCAATCACGTTGGCCGACCCATGGAGCAGCAGTTCCGTGGTAACTCCGCCGGCTAGTGCGCGATAGAGCGCGCTATCCATGTTATCGAAGGCGTCGATCATCATCATCGAAGGAGTGACCGGGCTGGTGGCTTCATTCACATCATCGCCGAGGGCGGAGTGGGAGTGCGGGTCGATGATGCCAGGGGTGAGGAATTTGCCTGCGGCATCAATGATCGTGGCATCGGCGGGCGCGCTGACAGTGACGCCGACCCCGGCAATCTTGCCCTGGTGAACCCAGACGCTGCCGCGATCGATAGTGCCGTGCGAGACAGTCATCACGGTGGCGTTCCTGATAACAAAATCAGCCGGAATATCGGCCGTCTTTGTCTGAGCGCAGAGCGTGAAGGGCGCGAGCATCAGGGCAATCGAAGGACTCCACAGCAGACGCCTGATTCCGATCTTTGTCTTAGACAACAAAGCCCTGACCTCCGGGAAGAAGCTCGCAGAGAGACCAACTAAGAGCGTAGCAGATACAGATTATGCACTCGACGCGCCGATCCTTACTTGGCAATCGTCCTATTCTCGAACAGGAAAAGTCCGCTCTTGCCGCCCACCGCGAAGTCGAGATCCCCATCTCCATCGATATCTGCGACGCCGATCTCGATGCCGCCTCCAGTGCGGCCGCCGTAATCAATCACGTGCTTCACCCAGTCGACGGAGTGGGAAGAGGGATCGAGCAACCGCTCGTACCAATAAACGCCTAGCGGCTCGCGCGCGCCGGGATCGTGCCCGTTATGCGCCATGTAGCGTTTTCCGGTCAACAAGCCTATGTTTCCAGTTTTTCGAAAATCCACGATCGCGACGGCATGCGGTTGCGACCAACTGTCATCGATCACATGCTTGACCCATTTGCCATCACTCGTGTGTTCGAGCCAGAAAATGCCGTAGCCGTGCGCCATCGAGGTGATAATGTCCGGGCGGCCATCCCCGTTCACATCGCGCACGTACATGAAGCCGAGGGCGTCCTCAAAATTCCAATCCGGATGAAACTTCCAATTGTTCTGCCGCGGATCGGCGGGAGCTTCCAGCCAGCCTTTAGGCGTGAGGATATCGTTGCGGCCGTCCCCGTTTATATCGCCCACTCCAATCCCATGACCGTAGCTGTGGTCGCTGACGATATGCTCTACCATTCCGCCGTGGTTATCCCGTTCGTACCAGGCAAGAGGACGATTGTCTCCGAACTGGGGCAGAATCTCATTGGCTTTGCCGTCGTTATCAAGATCAACCAGAAAAGAAAACTCGATGGGCGAGCCGGTGGCGATGGGATGCTCTTTCCACATCCCGCCGGTGCGTCCCGGATTGCGCCACCACGCCAGCTCCTTGCTAAACCATCCTGAGGTGACCAGGTCTACATAGCCGTCCCCATCTACATCGAGGGGTAGCGTCGTCAGGTCGTCGACGTAGTTGTTGGTGAACAGCAGCTCGCGGAAATGGTGCTTGGTCCAGCGTGGCGCCTCATACCAGTACTCACCGGAGACCAGGTCGAGCTTTCCGTCCCGATTGATGTCGGCGAAGGCCGCGGTTTCTGAAGCGCCCAGGTCGATGGTATGTTTTTCAAACGGGATCTCGTCGGGCCGGCTGGCGGAGCGGCCGGTCGCACAGAGAAACAACAGGGCGCACGAAGCGAACGTCGAATACCAGCTACGAGACATGTACGATCAATCCTTCCGTTAACAGCAATTCATGCAGCTTACGCTTTTCGCTCAGTGTTCCGGAATCCTGGATTCAGGAAAGGCCGCAAGATAGGTATTGCCGTCATATCCAAGTTCTTGTACTAAGCCGATGCGTGAGGTGTAATAGCCATCCGCAGTCAGGCTCTTGATGGCGTTGAAGAATGCAGCATCATCCGCGGCTACGCTTCTCGGCCTGACTCAGCGACGTAAGGATTTCGACCTGCTGCGCTTCGCTCAATTGGAGAAAGGCGCTGGTGGCAAACCTGGATTCACTTATGTTGTCTAAACGCGGCAAGCCCTGGTGGAAGATGCTTTGCAATTTAGGATCTTCGTTCACCACCAGATCGATGTACTGGGGAACGCCGGCGGCTGCGCCGCCCGGGGTGTCGGTCGGGGGAATAATCAGGTCGGTCAAGCGGGAGATCACCAGCAGTTCGGCCGGGCTGAAGAACCGTGGAGCATACGGCGCGTCCGGCTTCATTTGCTGGTGCGCCTCTTCTCCAGCCGGATGGACGTGCTGACCGTATAGTTCGTTGGCCGAAAACGGGAACGCGCAGGTGACACCGACGGCTCCAATAATTTTGAGGGCCTCACGCCGGCTCTTCATCAGATCTCCCCTTTTTGCAAACGATCACTGATGTGATCGGCGGTGCGCGCTGCCAGGGCCATGATGGTCAACGTGGGATTCTTTTCCGAAGAGGAAGGAAAAACGCTGCCATCCACCACATACAGATTGGGTACGTCATGACTTCTGCAAAACGCGTCGAGCACCGAGGTGCGCGGATCAGTTCCCATGCGGCAACCGCCTAACTGGTGATTAAAGGTGGGCTGGTCAAAATTGGAAACCGAGAGCACTTCTCCGCCGGCCTGCTGCAGAATCGCGACCGACGCCTTATTCATGGCCTCATAGATCTTTCTTTCGTTTTCCTGCTGCACCGCGACTGCGTTCACCTGGTACAGGCCGTACTCATCTTTCTGCGACTTATCTAACGCAATAAAGCTCTGGTTGTTGGGGATCATCTCGCCAAAGCATTGGAAGCTGGCGTAAGCCGGAAACCGCTGCTTGACCGACTGTTTGTAGGCGGCGCCAAAGCCAGGGACTTGCTTGGCCCATCCCGTGGTGCGGCGAATACCGGTATAGATCTGCACCCCGTAGCTGCGTGCATAGTCTCTTTTTTGAGTGTGCATGTAGGAGGGCAGATAGGCATGATCAATGAAACCCTCATCATTCACCACCGGCCGGCCGATCATCCCGGTCAAAAACCCTTCCACCCCGGAGTTGAAGTGAGGAATGAAGTTGCGGCCGAGCTGGCCGCTGGAGTTTCCCAGCCCTTGGGGATAGAGTCTGGACTCAGACATCAGGAGCAGCCCTACGCTTTGTGTGCAGGCGCAGGCAACGGCGACGGAGCGCGCGTGGATCTCGCCCTCCTGCCTGGTGACGCGATGAAGATAACGAACGCCGGTGGCGCGGTTCTCATTGGAGACCACCACTTCGCGCACAATCGAGTTAGGGAAGACGGTGAGGTGACCGGTCTTCATGACCGGGGCCAGATGGACGTCAGCAGAGTTGTATTTTGCCGCGACATCGCAGCCCGCCATGCAATTACCGCAATAGTGGCAGGCAGGCCGGGCTTGGGTCGCCCGGGTCAGGGTCGCCTTGCGCGTGTGAATGATGGGAATTCCTAACTCTTTGCCACCGCGCTGCAGCAGAAGATCTCCCAGTTTCAGTGGCGGCGGCTCCATGTATATGCCGTCGGGAAGATCTTCCAGACCGTCACGGTTTCCGCAGACGCCGACTTCCCGTTCGATCCGGTCATAGTAGGGAGCCATGTCGGGATAATCGATAGGCCAATCGGCCCCCGCGCCGTCGATGGTGTATCCCTTGAAATCCCGATGACTCAAGCGCAGGGCCACGGCGTTCCAGAGCATCGTCTTGCCTCCGACGCCGCGAGCACGTTCGGAGCCAAAACCCGGCTTACCTGGCTTCATTGTGGGGATGTGGCGGTTAGGAAAATCAAACGGAAGAGCATGGGTGTTGAAGTCGGTGCGGGTATTCACTGTTGGCCCGCCCTCTACCAGCGCAACCTTTACTCCGCGTTGAGCCAGATGACCAGCGAGCGTGCCCCCACCTGCGCCTGAGCCAACGATACAAACGTCGAAGACCTGGTTTACCATTTCACCCCACCAACCAGTCGGGATGTTTCATCGCCGGGAGGTTCCGAAATGCATCGGTCCACTATACAACCGAGTTGGGTAACCAGCTATTGCCGGGTTGGTGGCTGGTCCGGGCTATTCGGCGCATCGGTCTCGTCGGCTGTCTTGAGGCGCATCTCCTTGTAAACACCGCGGAGTTTTTCTTTCATCTCCTTGTATTTGCGGTATTCCTCCAATTCGTGCTGTGCATCTGCGGTACGTCCCGCACTCCGATATAGGAGGCTTAAACGGTAGTGGGCCACGGCGATCGTCGGGTCCAGTTGAATCGCTCTTTGCAAAAGGGCCTGTTCCTTCTCCGGTTGGTTCACCAATATTTTTGCCAGGTCGATGTTCGCTTCTGCGTCCGTGGGCTGAAGCTGTAGGGCGTGCGAGTAATACTCGTATGCTTCTTTCTGCTCGCCCCGCTCCGCAGCGATCTCACCCAGCCTGCGTTCGGATTCCTCATCAAAAGGGTTAACAGCCAGAGCAGCTTTGTACTCACCTTCAGCCTCTTGTTTCTCTGCGGGACTTGACGAGGCATGCAACACCTCCGCCAGTTCAAAATGCAGTCCAGGAAGTTGCGGAGCAAGCTTGAGAGCTTCGCGGTAATTCCTGATGGCTGCTTCCGTGTCTCCCTGCCGCTCCATCTCATGAGCCATGACCTGGTGCATTCGTGCGGAGTCAGGAGCCACCATAGACAGGCTGAGCATGGATTCGCCGGCAAGGTCCGAATAGATCCTGTAAGAAGCGTAGAGGATGTCCACGTTGGTGGGGTATGACCCGCGAAGGACGCTGACGATTGCTGCAGCTTTATCGAGGTCGCCGGTTCCGTTGTAAATTTCGATCAACTCCATACCAGCTTCTATGCGAATCTTTTCCTCTTGTAGCTTGGGAAAGGATTTTTCCAGATCGTCGAGGGCGCCTTGAGCATCACTGGTTCGCTTTTCGCTCATGCCCAGAAGGGCTTCAATCTTCCACAGACCAGGCTGTAGCTTGAGCGCAGCTCGTAGCTGGGGAATCGCGTCTGCGTAGTCACCCTGGAAAAAGAGCATCACACCGAGGTTGCCGCGCGCATCGACGTTGTTTGGATCGAGAGCAATGATGGCCCGCAACTCGGTTGAGGCGAGATCGGCTCGATTTTCTTTCAAGTATTGCTGAGCTTGACGGTTGTGCGCCTCGATCTGCTGTTGGCGGCTAGCGCCCGATTGGGCAACGCTCTGAAGTGAGCCCAGAAAAAGCAGGATCGCCGGGACCGAGCGAATGACTTCTCTTGTCTTCATCGTTGCTAATGATATCGCCGAAATTGCCTGCTTTGCCTACAAACCAGAAGGACGGCGGTGGCCGCCGTCCTTCTGATTTGCATAAGCGGATAAATACGAGTGTTTAGTTCTTTAGCTTGAATTCGAAATAGGCGAAGTTCATGTTGCCCGTCTTTTCTACATGCAGAGTCAATACATTGATTCCCTTCGGCAGGGTGACCTGCGCGAGATCCTTCATAACATCCCAGTGGTGCCACTGCCTCCAGGCGATCGGGTCGGCAGCGTTGTAGGTCGACCGGATATTGAGCGGCCCGGTGAGTTTGTTCCCGTTCAAATCAAACGCTATCTCCCCTCCAGCATTGGAAGTGTACAAAAGGTCAATGGTGTAGGTACCGGCTTGTTCGACGTCGACGGTCATGTTGAACCATTCTCCCGGTACCGTCCAGCCGACATAGAGCAGACCTTCGGGTGGGTGTACCTGCTGGTAAGAATTGTTGTCGATCTGATCGTGATATTTGGTGTAGGAGGTATCCACGCCTTCGCCCATGCGGAACTGATTCAGGTAAGTTCCATCTGCAGGATTCAAACCACCGCTTCCGTTGTTCTTTGCATCGCTGTCGTGGTATGCGATCCCTTCTCCGCCTGAATCGTAGTAAGCGCAGTAAACCTTTCCCGGAATAAGTTGCGGGCCACCCTTATATACGCTGTCGTGGAACGGCTTGCCCTGGTATTGGCTGGTTTGGCCAAAGGTGGCCACAGGCAGGCAAAGACTAGCGAGCAGAATGAACCAGCGGGACAATCTTATTGATTTATTCATGTGTGCGGAATTCCTTTCCCAATGTTACTGACTTTGATTAAGTGAGGGGGGCCGTGCTTACGCAATGAGCGCAACCTCCTGGCCGCATCGTATTCGTTTTCGGGGTGACCTGTCTGCAAACGATCCCCTCCTGACAAGGCTCAGCCGGACTCCTCGCGGCCCGTCTCGGCCTCCGGAACCAGCGTTTGGCGCAGTGGTTATCCGGCAAATCCCGTTTGCGGCTCTAAATGGATATAGCATGCTGAAACCAAAGGCGCGAATCGCTGGATGAAAGAACAACCGTTTGTCTAGTCAGGAACCCTTAAAGTTTCCCCTTGACAATGTCCGGAGGCACAGACTACCGTTTCGCCTGCCAACCACCTTTGGATAAAAGCGGGACTCTATGGGGACTTCGCAGCGGGCGGCAGGGGTTTATAGGAATCAGTCGTCGTTCATAAGGGTCAACGGCGTGCGCAGAGCACAGCCGACACAATAGGTGTCATCTTGGGGGCTTTACTGCTGTTTCAGTGCTGGAGACGGTCATGAGAAAGTCAGTTCAGGTTGTTCTCGCACTTTGTTTTCTGCTGTGTGTGGCCGGTACAGGTCGCGCGCAAAACTCAAACTCCGGTGATATTCGCGGCACTGTGACCGACTCGTCCGGCGCACTGATGCCAGGCGTGGACGTCACCGTCACTAATACCGATACCGGTGTGGTCAATCATTACGTGACCAATCACGACGGTCTATACGACACTAACTCGATTCTGCCCGGAATCTACACGATTGAATTCAGCAAGCAAGGCTTCGCAAAATTGAAGCGCGAGTCGGTCCCGCTCCAAGTTGGCATCGTTTCCGTGGATGCCACCTTGAATGTTGGGACGGCCACCCAAGAGGTGGAAGTGAATTCCCAGGCGCCTCTGCTCAAGACGGAGGATTCGCAGGTGTCAACCACTCTGACAACGGCCCAGTTGACCAACCTTCCCAACATCGATCCGGAGAATGGCTGGACCTATCTGCTGAAGCTGATTCCCGGCGCTACCAGCACGCCCATGGGCAGCAACGGCGGCGGCAGTGGTGATGCGGAACCCGCGGCCGATCAGGCCATCAACGGAACCATGCCCTACTTCTCCAGCTTCCTGGTGGACGGTGGCTCGATTTGGTTGCCGCACAGCGCCAACATTGATCAGGGTCTAAGCGAGTCCGTGTCTGAGGTCAACGTGATTGCCACCAACGCCCCCGCCCAGTACGGCGGAGGTGGCGCGGTCTTCAACGTCATCAGCAAGAGTGGAAGTAATCAATTTCATGGCTCACTCTATGACAATTTCCAGAACGACGCCCTGGATGCAAGAGACTACTTCAATAGCACTGGCGCCAAAAACAAGGTGCGCTACAACTACTACGGCGGTGCGGTGAGCGGGCCGATCCTGAAGAACAAAATGTTCTTCTTTTACAACTTTCAGCAGTTAAAAAACCCGCAAAACGCGATCGCCAAGAACTCGCAGCCAACTCCAGCCATGAAGGCAGGTTGTTTCAATCCTGCGCTCTTCGGATCGAGTCTGACTCTTGACGCTCGCCATGGCGGCACGCCGTTAACCACCAATCCCGCTCAGTGCGGGGCCTACGATAATAACAATGGCGCCGATTTGGCGATTCCGACAACGGATTTCGATCCGGTAGCTGTAAACATCCAGAACGGCTATTACGTTAATCCCAATCTTCCTGGATTATCCAACAATTTCAGCTATCTGCCGCCGGCCGTCAATAACCAAACCAAGATGTTTGGCCGATTTGACTACAACATTACTCCGACCAACCGCCTCAATTTTTCGATCGTAGAGCGCTGGGCCCCGGTCGAGGTGTCTTACAATGGCAGTCCGAATTGCCCGGTCAATTGCCAGAATAATTCGTCCGACGGTGGCAACGCACAGATCTCAGACGTGTACACAATCAGTTCCACCATGGTCAACGAATTTCGTTTTTCGTGGAACCGGGAGGCGGATTACTATGCGCAACAGTCCCTTGGCGAGGGTATCCCGGCCAAGCTTGGATTGCAGTTCTCGACCGCGGATGTCTTTCCCACGGTGGCCATAACTGGAACCGGCGCGCCCTCGAATCTGGGCCCGGGCACGGAGGCACTTTTCATCCAGAACACCTACGCCCCCTCGGATACGCTCACTTGGATAAAAGGCAAGAATATCCTGCACTTTGGTGGTGAGTTGCTGATGGAGGAGGATAACTCGACTCCGTGGGGCGCCGTGAATGGGGCAACCTTGAACTTTACCGGCCAGTTCACCTCCAGCAACCCCATGGTCCAGGTTGGCTATGCCGACTTTCTATTGGGAGATGTGCAGGCATGGAATACAGCCACTCAACCGAAACACTACATGCGGGCCAAGAACCCTTCGTTCTTTGCACAGGACGACCTTAAGTTGCGGCCGAACTTGACCGTCAACCTCGGGTTGCGCTCAGAAACGCATGGCGGAGCGAGCGAAAAGTACAACAATGCGGGCGGATTTGACCCGACCATTCCCAATCCGGTGCCCAGTTCCCCCGCTTTTCCAACCAACCCGTCCGGCTCGATTTGGTTTGCCGGCCTGAACGGGGCGCGGAGTAAAAGCTACGCGACCAAGACCATCGTGATGCCTCGCCTCGGTTTCGCGTACACACCTTCGCAGAACTGGGTCTTCCGCGGCGGCGTGGGGCAATTCGCTACCCTGTGGAGCGAGGATACGGTGGGCGGAGTGATGGGCTTCGGCTCCGGCTGCGGCTATCCCAACTTGTGTGGCGCTGTGGGCAGTTCGTCCACTTCCAGCACAACATTACCTGTGGTGCAGCTATCGGGGAGTGGGGCGAATCTGCCCGTGGTTACAGGTGCTGCAGCCCGCAACCCTCTTTCTTACATCACCCCGGCAAATCCTCAGGGAAGCGGCGGGACTATCCCCTATACCCCTTACCATCTCCCTATTCAGAACGGCTGGCAGTGGACGGCGGGTGTCCAACGGCGTTTGCTCGGAAATATGGTCGTCGAGGCCCAATATGTCGGCAGCCACTGGGGCAACATGATGTTCGAGGCTGATGTCAACCAGCTTCCCGCGAATAAGCTCGGCCAAGGCCAAACAGCACGGCCGTATCCGCAGTTCTCTGGCATTGGTGTCGGTTCCGGCGGCTCGCGCACCGGCCTCTACAATGCTGTTTCGAACTACGAGGCAGCGCAGTTCCTGCTTCACCAACCCACCACCCATGGCTTGGCTGTCGAATTTACTTACACCTGGTCGCACCTGTATGACGACATGGACGATTCCGGCTGGGGGGAACAGTTCGGTGCTGTTTACTATCAGGACGCTTATAACCCCTCGGCCAACTATGGTCCCTCGAATTTCAACCGGCCAAACGTCTTCAAGGGGTCAGTGATCTATGCGGTGCCGCTCGGGAAAGGACACCAATACATGAGTTCGGCCTGGGAAGATGCGGCGCTGGGCGGTTGGCAAGTAGCAAGTGCCTTCCAGGCCGAATCGGGAGTTCCGTTTACGGTGGTTATGAATAGCTCGATCCCGAGTGGCTCACTGGGTGGAAGTGATGGCAATGGTCAGGCGGCTCTCTATCCTAACCGAGTAGGGAATCCGCATGCGGGGATACAGTCCCTCAGCCAGTGGTACAACCAGCTCGCGTATGCAGCGCCGGCAGTGAATTCCTTCGGCACCAACCCGAGAAATTCGCTCCGTGGGCCTGATCTATCGAATATCGACTTCTCCTTAGCCAAGAGCTGGAGTATACCGGGGTGGGAGTCAGGCAAACTGCAGCTTCGGATGGATGCGCAGAACATCGTTAACCATCCAAGCTTCCAAAATCCCAAAAATGAACTCAATCCAACCGCTCTGTCCACCGGGGTTCCGGATCCAAGCGTCGGAGAGGTCACAGCAACCACCATCACCGGTCGAACGATCATGCTCACAGGCAGATTCTCCTTCTAGGAGCAGAATCTGGAAGGGCATTTCAAAAGAGGGACGGCGGTAATCCGCCGTCCCTCTTTCTTGTCAGACTGAAAAGGCAGTATTTCGAAACTGGGGCCGCCATCGCATCGTCTCCGAATAGGTCATGCGCAGGGGTACGGAGAAGGAGCGAACTGTGATCACAAGAAGAAGGTTTGTGAAGGCGGCGTCGGTGTTCGGCCTGGCCGCGGCTAGCCGTGCGGCAAGGGTAGACGCTTTCACGCAAAGCGATCCTCCTGCCGGCAATCACTCTCCATCAACGGCTGATCCCTGGATCGGCGGGGGAATGGGTTTATCTTCCACCAGCCTGGCGGTTCGTCTGGGCAGCTACGGTAGTCCTGCCGAACCACTGCGAGACAATTCCATCGCCTACCTGGAGTACTGCCACAGCCTCGGCGGTATCGGTGTGCAGATGGCGGTCAAGGGCGACCTGGCCGCGTTCCGTCGCCGGGCCGAGGATCTGAATATGTTTGTCGAGTATCAGTACGGGCTGCCCGATCACACCGACGATCTATCCGGCTTTGAGAAGTCTCTCCAGGATGCCAAGGCGGTAGGCGCGACCTGCATGCGTGTAACCAGCACCACCCACCGGCGCTACGAGTTCTTCAAGTCCATGGCGGAGTACCAGGATTGGGAGAAGCGCAGTACGCTGTTGGTGGAGAAGATTGTGCCCCTGGCGGAGAAGCAGAAGGTCATTCTGGCGATGGAGAATCATAAGGACCGAACCGCGGATGAGTTTGCGGCGTTGTTGAAGCGCATATCCAGTGAGTACTATGGATCGTTGGTCGACTTCGGCAACAATATCGCCTTGTGTGAGGAGCCAATGAGCGTGGTGCGCAAGCTGGCGCCCTATGCGAAGAGCATGCACCTGAAGGACATGGCGGTAATGCCATACGATCAGGGCTTTCTGCTTTCCGAGGTGGTTTGCGGGAGAGGCTTTTTAGACGTGAAAGGCATGGTCACCCTTTGCCGTCGCGCAAATCCCAAAGTCCACATCAATCTGGAGATGATAACCAACCACGTTCTCAAGGTTCCAGTGAAGACGGATGTCTATTGGGCCACCTTTCCGGAACGCCGCGCCACTGCTCTGCCTGCGATTATGAAACTTTTAGACGACTACGCCTCGCAAGAAATGCCAAAAACCGACGACCTGTCACGGGATCAGTTGTTGGCGCGTGAGGAAGACAATAATCGACTCTGCCTGCATTGGGGGAGAGACAACCTGGCAGTTCCATGGCTTGCTTGAGTATGCGGCCGCACCACCATTGCTGAGCTTAGTCCATGAGGGATTTTTGGGGGATGCGCCATCCAGTTTTTAATGCGATTTCCGCCGCGGGCTTAGCGCTTCTTGCGGCCATCGCAATGAGTCAGCAAACACAGAACGCCCCTCCGCCAGCCAATGCACCGGCAGCCCGCACGGGCGCCAACGCCACGCCGGACCAGCGGGCCGCTGCGACGCGCGTCTTTCTCGGCCTTGGCCCGGAGCCGGACCGCGCGGCCGCGGCAC
Source organism: uncultured Acidobacteriaceae bacterium (assembly GCA_963785315.1). Taxonomy (GTDB): domain Bacteria; phylum Acidobacteriota; class Terriglobia; order Terriglobales; family Acidobacteriaceae; genus PALSA-350. The sequence continues at coordinate 61,570 of CAWAUX010000015.1, forward strand.
GCGGAGCGCCGCTGTTCCAGCAGAATTGCGCCTTCTGTCACGGGCCGCAAGCGCGCGGCGCGGAAGGCCCCAGCCTGATTACGTCGGACGTCGTCCTGGGTGACGATCATGGTGAGCATCTGGTGGCGTTTCTGAAAATCGGGCGACCCGATAAGGGGATGCCATCCTTTGCCGGCTTGCCGGACAGCCAACTCAAAGACATTGCCGAATTCCTCCATCTCCAGGTTGAGGATGTCGCCAACCGCGGCACCTATAAGGTGCTGAACATCCTGGTCGGCGATCCCGCCAAAGGCCAGGCCTACGTCGCGGCTAAATGCACCTCGTGCCATACTGCCGGCGCTTTCGCTCATATATCCAGCAAGTTCCACTCCCCCGACCAACTGCAGCGCGGTTGGATTTGGCCTACACGTCCCGCTGACAATTCGCTCGCCATCACTGCCACAGTAAAGACCGCGGACGGCGCTACGATCAATGGCCGCGTCACCCAGGTGAGCGATTTCCGCATCACGGTGGTGGACGCAGGCGGCCAGACCCATGTCATTGAAAGGGCAGCCGGGGTAGATGTGCAGATGAACGATCCGCTTGCGCCACACCAGGCGATGATCATGACCCTTACGAATGAGGACATGCACAACGTCACGGCTTACTTGGAGACGCTCAAATGAGATTCGCCATTGCGCTCTGCGCAGCCGTTGTGACCGCGTCTCTGGCGGGGCCGACGTTGGCCGCACCCAGCGTCTCGCTCGATCCCAAAGCCATCGGAAAAGCGCCCATCGACGACTGGACCACTTTCAATGGCGACTACAGCGGTCAACGCTTCAGCACGCTAACCCAGATCACGCCGGCGAATGTGAACCGAATCGCCCAGCAATGGGTTTACAAAATTTCCGGGGTCGGCGCCCAGCGTGGTGCGTCCCAGCCGGTGATCAAATGCACACCGCTGCTGGTCGACGGCGTTCTGTACGTCACCATCCCAGACCATTTGTTTGCCATCGATGCTCGGAGCGGCAAGGAATTGTGGCATTACGACTGGATGGATCATGGCGGCCATTTGATCGGCCAGCGCGGGGTCGCGATCTGGAAGACTACGGTCTATTTCCTCAGCCCCGACAATTGGCTTGTTGCTCTTAACACCGGAACCGGCAAAGAGCTATGGCGGAAGAATTTTGCCGACGCTCGCAAGCAATATTTCTCCACCACCGCGCCGCTGATCGTAAAGAACCATGTAATTGTCGGGGTGGGCGGCGACGCGATGGACATGCCTGGTTTCCTGGATTCGTTTGATCCTGAGACCGGCAATCTGCAATGGACCTGGTGGTCAACCCCGCGGACTGGTGATCCGGCGCTCCAGACCTGGCCCAATCAAGCTACGTCAGAACATGGCGGCGGCATGACCTGGATGCCGGGCACCTATGACCCCGAACTGAATCTGCTATTTTGGGCGACCGGCAATACCAATCCTGTCTTCGCGGGCCAGGGACGCCCCGGGGCCAATCTGTGGACGGAATCGATTGTCGCGTTGGACGCCGACTCCGGCAAACTGAAATGGTATTTCCAGGTCTCGCCGCACGACACGCACGACTTCGACAATACAACCACGCCGATCCTGATCGATACGGTGATCGACGGGAAGAAGCGCAAGTTAGTATCGCAAGCGGCGCGCAACGGCTTCTTTGTGACGCTTGACCGCGTCACTGGCAAATATCTTGTGGCCAAGCCCTTTGTCCCGTTGGATTATTACTCGGGCCTTTCGCCGGAAGGCGAGCCTATCCCGATTCCAGATAAGGATCCGAGTATCGGCGGCTCGATCAATATTGCGAATGCCACCAATTGGGAGTCGCCCGCGTATAACCCGCACGCTGCTCTGTTCTATGTGAACGCAGTCGAAGGAAAGGCAATTTATTACCTGACCGACGATAGCGCCCATCCCTCGGGTTACGGAGGCACCGGCGGAGGTATCGGCCACTCCAGGCATGTGCTCAAGGCCATCGATCCGCTTACCGGCAATCCCGTCTGGACGCACGTATATCCGAACCTGAACAATGCGCCTACTACGGTAGGTCCAAGTCTCCTTACCACGGCGGCCAATTTGCTCATCACTGGCGACGATCAGAAGAACCTGATTATCTACAGTGCCGATAAGGGTCAGATTCTCTGGCATCGCGAAGAGAGTGCGAATCAGTCCAATGGGCTGATCACTTACATGTTGGACGGCAAGCAGTGGATCCTGGCCGGCGCCGGCGACAGCCTCTACGCCTATAGCCTGTCTAAATAGCTCAGATCCAGGAATAGTTACAGTTGCTGAATAGATATACTTCCGCCCTAAGTGTGCAGTCCCGGGTGCCGTCGTAGCTAATAGCTCTTTGCATCGCCCCGTTGCCATCGTGCCGAACGCCTCTAAAATCAAATTCAGAAAGGCCAACAAATGACACGTTTTCTGCACGTGGTTTTGGTGGTGTCTCTGGTGCCCGCAGCATGGTCGGCCGAGAATGCACAGAAAGCTCAGGCCCGCGTTGAGGCGGCAGGCACAATTCTGCACGTCATCCAATCTGCTCCGGATCAAGGCATTCCGCAGGACATATTAGCTTCGGCTGCGTGCGTGGCGGTTGTGCCCGCTATGTTGAATGGCGGCTTCGTCCTGGGGCTGCGTTATGGGCGTGGGGTGGCTACCTGCCGCACCGCCAAGGGCTGGAGCGCACCAGCCTTCTTTGTCGTGTGGGGCGGCAGCTTCGGTTTGCAGTTCGGCGGGCAAGCCGTGGATAGGATCATGTTGATCATGAATGACGGCGGGATGACGGAGTTGCTCTCCAGCAAGTACGCGCTGGGTGCACAGGTCAGCGCGGCCGCAGGCCCGGTGGGCCGCCAGTCTGCTGCTGAGACGGACTGGAAGATGCGCGCGCAAGTTCTGAGTTACTCGCGTTCCCGCGGAGTTTTTGCCGGGGCTACGTTGGAGCACGGGACCATGAAGCAAGACAAGGACAGCACACGAGCCTTCTATGGACGCATGGTGCCCTTTCAGACTTCACTCAATGGTGAAATCGACGCGCCCTCGACCACCTACCCGTTTCTTGAGCCCTTAGCCACGTGGGCTCGAACTGCGGCAGGCAAGTAGGCCAACATCGTCCGGGCGGTGGCGGTCCATGTTGGCCGCCACCCTTCCAGTGATTAAGAACGCCCCGTAGACCCATTTGCCGCCAGCAATACGGGGTCTATGCTGCGCGGGTCAATCTGAGCCGATTTTGTATGTGGGGTCGGTGGCGCGCTGTTCTGCTGCGAAGTCTGAGCAGCTCTGGTTGTAGATGCCACCGCTATAATCCCGCAGACTGACAAAGCTCCCAGGATTCTGCTTGCAGAAGACTTTCGCATTCTCAATAGTTTCCTGGACGTTGACTTTCGGCTTGGTTGGGGTGTCAATGCGCTCACCTCACTTCTTGCGCAGTCGCGCACTCAAAGAATGGATGCAGGTTCCGGGCTTCGAGGAAATATGCGGGTGTGCAGGGTCTTTATAAAAGAGCAGGCCTGCGCAACCACGTCGTGGCACTCCCTTGCCCAGATTCCAGTCGAGGAGCCTACCTGCGTTCGGGGGGGCCTTCAGCATAGACCCCTTTTCCTAATTGCGACACCCGAAACTGTCTTGTTTGCGATGGCCACTCCCCCGGTAACCGTCGATCAGGTAACTAAGGTTCATGCCCCGGCGCTCATGCTCAGACGGGAGGTAACAGTCTCCATCGCCGGACAGGGGGGCTGAGGCGTAAAATTGGTGGCGATGCAAGAAGAGAAAACTAAAGAGCCCGAACAAGGACAGCCTGGAGAAGCCACGACCGATTGGGCCGGTCTTCGCGCTCAGGCCGACAAACTCGGCATCACCTTGAGCCAACTCCAGCAGCTACAGTTTGAAAAAAAGATGAGGCTTGCCAGGAAGGCCCGGTCTGGCGCCCCAGCCGGCAAAGATGCGCCTCTGGCTAAACCGTAGCCCAGCAACGAAGGCCTGGGTGCCCCATTCAAGCCGTACTTTGGCTTGAGTGGGAGACCACAGCACTCGACGGGCCATCTTGGTCGTCCCGAGGGAATCCAAAGAGCCTTGAGTGCCGTGGTCTCCCACTCAGCCAAAGTACGGCTTGAACGGGGCACCCGGCCTTCGTTGCCGATGGGCGGGGCGGATTTGGACCCCCTACGTGCGCCCGAACCATCAGGACGGGAATCTACCACCCAGGGAAGTTGCTTTGCTCCACAACAACTTCATCTGGAGAGGTACGCGAATGAGCCAGCAATTAGAGCAGACATCCAGTGAACTGAGCCGCCAGGTTTCTCTTTCGGGATTTGACCTGGTCAACTCTCCACGTCTCAATAAGGGAACAGCCTTCTCCGATCATGAACGCGACATATTTGACCTGCACGGTCTCTTGCCGCCGCACGTCGGGACTCTTGATGAACAAATCAGGCGCCGGAAGGAGGCACTCGCGGATGAGTCGACTGCCTTCACCAAATACAGCCTGCTCCGCGACCTGCAAGATACAAACGAAACGCTTTTCTATGCCCTCCTGGTGCGCAATATCGACCAGATGCTTCCCCTGGTGTACACGCCGACCGTGGGTGAGGGCTGCCAGCGCTTCAGCGAAATATGGAGAAAGCCGCGAGGTCTGTTCCTCAGCTATCCCAACAAAGACCGGATCGATCAAATTCTCAACCATTCCCGCTATGACGATGTGAAATGCATCGTGGTCAGCGATGGGGAAAGAATCCTGGGGCTGGGCGATCAAGGCGCGGGAGGTATGGGCATCCCAATCGGGAAAATGGCCCTCTACACCGCCCTGGGCGGCATTCATCCGGAGAATTGTCTTCCCATCCTGCTTGATGTAGGAACGGATAACGAGGAAAGGCTGAAGGATCCGATCTATATCGGATGGAGGCACAACCGGGTCCGGGGGGTAGAATACGACGCCTTTGTAGATGCCTTTGTGAAGAGCGTGAAGAAGCGCTGGCCACATGTTCTTTTGCAATGGGAGGATTTCGCCGGGTCGAATGCCGCCCGCTTTCTGGCCCGTTACCGAGACCAGCTATGCACGTTCAACGATGACATCCAGGGCACTGCGGCTGTAGCAACCGCCACCTTGATCTCCGCCATCAACGTAACCGGCATACCGCTCGAGCAACAGAAGATCGTGATGGTTGGCTTTGGGACCGCGGGGATAGGTATCACCAACCTGCTGATCCAGTTCATGCAGGATCGAGGACTCACGGAACAACAAGCACGCGAACGCTTCTTTGCTATCGATCGCTATGGCCTGGTAACGGAAAAAGGCGAAGGTGTGCGGCCCGAGCAGCTACCCTATGCGCGCAAGGAGCAGGAAGTCCAGGGCTGGAAGCAGGGGAATGGAGAGATCACGTTGCTCGATGTGATCCGCAACGTGAAGCCTTCGGTCCTCATCGGGGTATCTGGTCAAGCGGGAGCCTTCACTGAACAAGCAGTACGCGAAATGGCAAAGTATGCAGACCGCCCTGTCATCTTCCCGCTTTCGAACCCTACCTCACGCAGTGAAGCCACTGCTCAGGACCTGATGGATTGGACAGATGGAAGGGCGCTGATCGGCACCGGCAGTCCGTTCGAGCCGGTGAATGTCGGCGGAAAGAAGGTTGCCATCCCCCAGACCAACAACTCGTATATATTTCCTGGTCTGGCTCTGGGCATCGTTGCCTCCAGAGCGAAGCGCGTCACCGATACGATGATCAAGGCCGCCGCTGAGGAATTAGTTCGTCAGCTGCCCACACAGAAGGATAAGCAGGCGAGCCTTCTACCGCCACTTTCACAAGCGCGTGAGCTCGGCCGGCTGATCGGGTTGGCTGTGGGCAAACAGGCGATTCGAGATGGGCAAGCGCAGGTTGCAAACGAAGATGCCTTGAACCGCGAACTACAGGCCAATATCTGGGAACCAGCTTACGTACCCTACGAACGCAAGTAACGCGGAGGACAAGCCATGAGCAATGCGGACGTACGTGTAGAGAAGGACTCCATGGGCGAAGTGTCAGTGCCTTCCAGCAAGCTCTGGGGAGCGCAAACCCAACGCTCCCTGGAGCACTTTACCATCGGAACGGACCTCATCCCCAGGGAGATGATCGCGGCATACGCCGTTCTGAAGAAAGGCGCAGCCAACGCCAATCATGGCGGCGGGCGACTGGACGAGGAACGCCACGCATTGATCGTGCGCGTATGCGACGAGATCCTTGGGGGACAGCATCAGGACATGTTCCCGCTGCATGTTTGGATGACGGGCAGCGGCACGCAGTTCAACATGAACGTGAACGAGGTAATCTCCAACCGCTGTTGCCAGCTGGCGGGCACGGCGCTGGGCAGCAAGACGCCGGTTCATCCCAACGACCACGTGAACATGTCGCAATCGTCCAACGATTCGTTTCCATCGGCCATGCACATCGCGGCGGCTGTCAACGTCAAGCAGCGGCTGATTCCCGCGGTACAGCAATTGCATGACGCAATCAACGCCAAGGCTGAGGAGTGGAAAGACGTGGTCAAGATTGGCCGCACCCACATGCAGGATGCTACGCCCCTGACGCTCGGTCAGGAATGGTCGGGTTATGCGGGTATGCTGATGGACGATCTCGAACGAATCGAGGATGCGCTGAAGGGTGTGTATCGCCTGGCACTGGGTGGCACGGCGGTTGGTACTGGGATCAATTCCGCACCTGGATTCGACGAGGCGGTTGCGGCGGAAATCGCCAAGCTATCGGGTTTGCCTTTCGTGACCGCGCCCAACAAGTTCACCGTGCAAGGCGCGCACGATGCGCTGGTGCAACTGTCTGGTACTTTACGTACCCTTGCGGTGTCGCTGTACAAGACCGCCAATGACATCCGGCTCATGTCCTGCGGGCCACGCGCGGGCTTTGCTGAACTGCTGATCCCGGAAAACGAGCCTGGCTCTTCGATTATGCCCGGCAAAGTGAACCCAACCCAGGCTGAAGCTCTCACCATGATTGCGGTGCAGGTAATGGCCAACGACGTTGCCGCGGGATTCGGTGGTGCAGGCGGCTATTTGGAAATGAATGTGTACAAGCCGCTCATCATCTTCAATATCACTCACTCGATCACGATCATGACCGATGGCTGCACCAACTTCCGCAAGTTTCTCGTAGAAGGTACAAAACCAAACCTCAAGAAGATCAAAGAATATGTCGACCGCTCGTTGATGCTGGTGACCGCGCTCTCGCCGGTCATCGGCTACGACAAGGCGTCCAGAATTGCGCACTACGCGATGGACAACGACCTCACGCTCAAGGACGCCGCGTTGCGGCTCGGTTTTGTTAGCGAGGAAGAGTTCGATCGCGTGGTCGATCCGGCCAAGATGGTCAGGCCGTATGTCGCCGCTGACGACGCGAAGGTGGCGGCCACTCATTGATCGCTTGCTCACTGATATGACACTGGAGGAGCGCTCTGAACTTGTCCTGGCCTTCGTCCGCGTTCTATTCGTCAACGGTCAATCGACGGAGCAGACCGTGGCTTCGGGTGAGCGCCTGGGCAACACTCTCGGAATGGACGTCAGGATCTTGCCGCGTTGGGGAGAGCTGCAGCTGCAGGCTCAGGACAGCGGCGCCAGACTAACCCTCGCGGTGGCGGCAGATCCCAGCGGCGTGGGTATGGGTCGCGTGGCTTCCGCGATGCAGGCGATTGACGACATCGGCGCCGGTCGCCTTGCGCCGGCGGTCGCAAAGGAGTCCATCCACGCGATCGCGCAAGCGCCACCGGCGCCTACCTGGCTGTTCACCCTTGCGGCGGCGGCGGGCGCCGCGGCCTTAGCGGTGATTTTCGGTATCCAACATCTATCCGCGACGGCCCTCGTATTTGTGAGTGCGGCGGCGGGCGCCCTGCTTCGCCGCGGCCTAGCGCGCTACAGCGCAAATGTCTTCCTGCAACCATTCGCCGCGGCCTTACTGGCAGGCGTGATCGGAGCGGTGGCAGTTCGGTATCAATTGAGCTCGTTCCTGCGCCTGGTCGCAGTTTGCCCCTGCATGGTCCTGGTGCCCGGCCCCGCTGTGCTCAACGGCGCTCTGGATCTTATCCAGGGACGTATCCATCTCGGCGCCGCGCGCATGATCTACGCCGGGCTGGTGGTGGCGGCGATCTCGACCGGACTGCTGCTCGGGCTCGCCCTGCTGGGCGTTGGGTTGCCCGTAGATGAGGCCGGCAGAGCCGTGCCCCTGTGGCTCGACGCGATCGCTGCCGGCGTTGCTGTGGCCGCCTACTGCGTCTTCTTTTCCATGCCCTCCTCCATGATGGTGTGGCCGGTGGCAGTGGGCATGTTGGCCCATGCTTTTCGCTGGTGGTTGCTGGTCGAGCTTGGTGCTAGCGCCGCGATCGGCGCCTTGGCCGCTTGTCTCATCGTCGGGCTGATCATCACTCCAGTGGCACGCCGGCGCCGCATGCCCTTTGCGGCTCTCGGCTTCGCCTCCGTGGTTTCCCTGATTCCGGGTGTCTTCTTATTCAGGATGGCGAGCGGCCTGACGCAACTGGCCAGCGCCTCGCATCCCAACCTGGACCTCATAAGCGGGACCATCGCCGATGGCATGACCGCGACCGTAATCATTTTGGCCATGAGCTTCGGTCTCCTCCTGCCCAAGATCGTCATTGATCACCTCAGCGACAGATCGATGCAGGCAAGGTCCTGAGGCATATGGCGATCTCCATTTCAGGTTCAGCTCAGTTGCGATTGGAGAAGTGGCATTGGGTTCTGTGGCTTCTTGTGCTGGCGTGCGGTCTTTGTGCATTTTCGGCCCACTCTCAGACCACGCAACAGGAACTTCGCCGAGCTGCACTGCGTAGACCACCCGAAACGCGTCGCCGGCTCCCCGGCCCGGATAGCCACGAAACCGGCCAGGGTCCACACGGCCATCTCTTCGGAGACTGGGGCGGAGCGCGGACGCGTCTTGCGCGGCGTGGGGTGAACTTCGATTTTCAATATGTCAGCGATTCCCTTTGGAATCTCAAGAGCGTGCAGAAGGAGCGATTTGCGAGTTGGAACAGATTCCGCGGCACGGTGGACATTGATCTTGGCGAGTTGACCGGTCACCAGGGATGGTATTTCCATGCGACCGCGCTCTGGCAGGGCGGCGGCAATCTTGGAACCTACCTGGGGCTTCTGACGAGTCCCAGTGGCATGTCCAGCGAGAATACATGCCGTCTCGATTCATGGTGGTTGGAGAAGCGATGGCGGGATCAAAGAATCACTGCACGTGTCGGTCAGTTCGCGGGACAGGATTTCTACGGAGCCCAGCACTTCGCGGCGTCTTTTATCTTCGAGCCGATGGGCTATGCGCTGGGCAATCTCTTTACCACCCGCGAGTCCTTCGATCCTCCCTCGACCCCCGCACTCCGCGCACAAGCGTTGCGTCACCCGATCAATCTGGGAGGCGCTTCGCTCCCACGGCAAGCCGGGGCAGGCAGGATGACGATTCTGTGGGAGTTTGACGAAAAACATCCTAAACAAGTTCGCGCTTGTGGGGTACCTGCTACGTACCTTGCCCACCCGATCGAGGAAGCTCCAGCCAACGGATGACCCCGTCAGGCAAACGTAGGATCAATCACCGAACGCACCGGTTGCACTGAATCTGCCGGGAACTGCCCCAACCGGGCGTGCTCTCGTATGGTCGCCTCATCGGGTGCAATGTACAGGCAATAGATCTTGTCGTCGGTGACGTATGACTCAATCCATTGGATCTGCGGGCCGATACTCTTGATTACGTTGCAGGATGCCTGGGTAATGGCGGCAAGTTGCTGGCGGTCCAGCTTGCCGGCGCCCGGTATGTTGCGCTCTATAATGAACTTAGGCATAGATGTCCTCAAGTCCACCCATGCTAGCACCTGCCTGGTGAAAAACGGCGGACCCCTCGAAAACCTCCGTTTTAGGACGAAGGACCAGGGTGCAGGAAATGTCATTACAATGTCATTTGGACGCCCCGATGCCCGAAAGGCTCATTCTTTAGAGCACGATAGAGGATGCAGTCAGTGATGGAACGCAAGGTGGAGCGATCGCTATGAGTGAGGACCAAGGTACCATTCTCGTTATTGAGGACGATCCTCGCATGCAGAAGGTGCTGCACCGCATCTTTCATGACGAGGGATATCAGGTGGAAGTCGCGTCCGACGGTAAAGCGGGAGTTGATTCCTTCCTCTCCCATCAACCCAGTGCCGTCGTCCTGGACCTGATCCTGCCGCAACTGTCTGGCCGCGAGGTCTGTAAGCGCATCAAGAGCTCTTCGCCCGACACGCCTGTGCTCATCTTGAGCGCCGTGAGCGAAGTGGTAGACAAAGTGCTGCTACTGGAGCTGGGCGCGGAAGACTACGTGACCAAGCCCTTCAGTCCCCGCGAGTTGCTGGCGCGGGTTCAGGCTTCCATTCGCCGCAGGCGCAAAACGGACCCGGTCGCCACCTACAGGTTCGGAGACTGCGAAATCGATTTCCTCAAAATGATTGCCAGAAAGAGCGGCAAAGTCATATCCCTCACTGCCCATGAGTTCAAGCTGCTTCGATTTTTCACCAAGAATCCGGAGCGCGTGCTGAGCCGTGACGAGTTGTTGAGTGATGTTTGGGGCTATAACTCCTATCCGACGACGCGAACCGTTGATAATCAGATACTTAAGCTACGGCAAAAGCTTGAGTCGGATCCGGCGAATCCACGGCATCTGCAAACTATCTACGGCGCCGGCTACAAATTTACTCCCTGAAGAGTCAGCGACCTCATGCCGTCATTCCGTGGTATCCGAACCCGCGTATTGCTGATCGCGGCGCTGATCGCGGTTACTACGACGGTCACCGGCGGCAGCCTGCTTATTATCCGTAGCCGAATACACCAACACGTTAGCCAGGAGCTGGCTGACGATCTCACCCATTCGTTGGCCACGCTGCAGAGTCTGCAACAGCAGCGCCGCGAAGCCCTGATTCATGAGAGCGCGTTGCTGGCTGACTTGTCGGACCTTAAGGCCCTGATGACCACGCACGATCAGCGCACCATCCAGGATGGCGCGACCTTGTTCTGGAAGGATAGCGGCAGCGATCTCTTTGCGCTGGCCGACCCGTCCGGACGGGTCCTTACCGTGTACACGCAGGGTAAGCCTCCTTCACCCGATCTCGAACAGGAACTACAGCGGGCGATGGCACGCTCGGGAGAGCACTACCTGATAGCGGATGGCCGATTGTTTGATTTCTCGGTGCGGCCGCTGTACTTTGGCGACGAAAGCCATGGAACCCTCCTGGGCTATGTGGTGAGCGGATATGTCATCGATCGCAATGTGGTCGATCTGATTAGCCGCGCATCCGGGAATGAAGTCAGTTTCCTCGCCGGCCCAGAGATCATGGCGAGCACGCTGCCTCTCCAGGCTCAGCACGAATTATCGACCAAATTTCAGACGCTCGCATCCGTCGCGGGGGGTCGCACCAAGGAGATAACGCTCGGTGGAGAGCAATTCCTGGGCACCGAGGCCGACCTGTCGGCGGAGGCCGTGCGCCCGCTACGACTGGTGGTGCTGAAGTCATTTGCGCAGGCGAACCGAGTGGTTCACGATACCAATCAGATCGTCTTGCTGCTGGGCGTTACCGCCATCGTGCTGGGGTCTCTGCTGATGCTGGTACTCTCCGGCTTTGTCACGCAGCCGCTGGAAATGCTGGCCCAGGGGGTTCGCGCTTTTGGTTTTGGAGATCATTCCCGTGCGCTGCCCAGCGATGGCACCAGGGAAGTGCGGGAGTTGAGTGCCGCATTTGCCCGCATGCGCAGCGAAATAATTAACACTAATCGCGCCCTGTTGGAATCAGAAAAACTGGTGACTATAGGGAGGATGGCAAGCTCCGTGTCTCACGATCTCAGGCACTACCTGGCCGCGGTCTATGCCAATGCCGAGTTTCTCTCCTCCCCACGTCTCTCTGAGCAAGAGCGCCGAGAATTCTTCGCCGACATACATATCGCGGTACACGGCGCCACCGAGCTTCTCGAATCGCTGCTGATCTTCAGCAAGACGGGAGCCGTCTATCATCGGGAGCGCAACTCCATGCTGAGAATCGTGGAGAAATGCGTTTCCCTGCTTCGCGCTCATCCCGAAGCCGAAGGGGTGGCCATCCGCATAGAGTCCGCGGATCCCTCCGGAGGGTTCGCACTGGTGGACGCGAAGCAGATGCAGCGAGCGATTTACAACCTTTTACTCAACGCCTGTCAGTCGGCCCGCAAGTCGGAGGGCCCGCGCGAGGTGCTGGTCTCGATCGCCGCCTCGGAGAAGACGATTACTTTGACGATTACTGACTCGGGGCCGGGCGTAGCCGAACACATTCGTAATTCTCTCTTTGAACCATTTGTAAGCGATGGCAAGCACAGCGGGACCGGTCTTGGTCTGACGCTGGCCAATTCGGTAGCGAAGGAACATGGCGGTGCGGTTACGTTGTTAAGCACACAGCCGGGCGAGACCATCTTCAGGCTTTCGCTGTGTACCGACTTTACCGGGTTAGTCACAAATACAACACAGGAACAGCCGGAGACGTCCCGTACACCAGGAGGGATATTACAGTGAATCTCCCAGGATACCGGTTGTTGATACCTATGCTGCTGGTGACAGGCTTGGTGGATGCGCAGCAAACGCGAGATAATCCCGCTTCTGTAACCGAGACGGTACAGCAGCAGGTAGATCGGCTCGCGGACCTGGTGAACCGGGAGCAAGCGGCCCTTGAATCTTCACAACGGCAGATCGAGTTGCTCCGGCAGCAGGTCGCCGCATTGCAAGGACAGCTGGTGGCGACTCGACAGCCCCCGCAACAAACAACAGAGGAGGCAGTGGCTCGACTCAACGCCGACGTGGAGAATATTCGCGAACGCCAGGAGGTGCAAGAGAGCCAGATCGCTACTCACCAACAGGATAAAGTCGAGAGCGCTTCAAAGTTCCCGGTAAAAGTCACCGGCTTGATCCTGATGAATACTTTCGTCAACACCGGCGCCGTGGATGTCCCTGCATCCCCAACGTGGGCCACCGGTGGAAGTGGAACGACCGGCATTTCCTTGCGCCAGACGGTGCTCGGACTGGATGCCCGCGGGCCGCATATCTTCGGGGCCAACTCCGATGCGGATGTGCGCATGGACTTTTTCGGAGGGGTCAACCCAAGTGGCGGTTACTCGCCAAATAGTGGACTAGCACGATTGCGCACCGCCCATGCTGAACTGGCCTGGGATGGGACGCGGGCTTTCTTTGCCCTGGACCGTCCTATCGTCAGCCCCAATATACCGTCTTCCCTTACCGCAATTGCCCAGCCGGAACTCGCGTGGTCAGGGAATCTGTGGAACTGGATGCCGCAAGTCGGCGCAGAGCATACTCTGAAGTTGAACCAGGCTTCCCGCATAAGCCTGCAAGGAGCTATTGCGGACGTTCCTGATCCACCCGCTCAACTGCAGAGCACCACCCCGCCTCCAGTTGCCAGCCTGGCGGAGCAGAGCCGCTGGCCGGGGAGCGAAGCCAGGATTGGATATGCCCGGGGCGATGATCTCACTGGCCTACGCCTGGGAGTGGGAGGATACTTCAGTCCTCACAAATACAATGAATATTTCAGTTTTGACGCTTGGGCGGCGACCGTCGACTATCGCTTCCCACTCTTCGCACACCTGGAGTCAAGCGGGAGTTTCTATCGCGGGTTAGCACTCGGAGGATTGGGCGGCGGCGCTTTTAAAGACTATCTCTATCTGCAACAGAACGAAAATTATATCTATAGCCCGCTCGATGATGTTGGGGGATGGACGCAATTGAAAGCGCGCGCCAATGAGCGCTTGGAGTTCAATGCCGGCTATGGACTCGATAATGCATTCGCGCACCAGATACGGCCCTTCGTCCTTACTGCACCCAGCGCGTACCAGAGCCTGGCGCGCAACGCGACCTGGTTCTCGAACGTGATCTATAGTCCCACAGCCTATACGCTCTTTTCGTTCGAGTACCGCAGAATCGTTAGTTCCTATGCGATCGGCCCGCACTCGGTCGCGGACGTGTATGGCGTTGCCGGCGGCTACCGGTTTTAAGCATGCAGACGCCTCGCACGAACCATAGCCACTGCGTGAAAGGCATAATTTTAGGATGGTTGCTCGCCAGTGCGCTGACGATGCATTCCCAGCAACTGCTGGATGTGACTGCGCAAGCGGAACCTACGCGGAGACAACCACCCGCTGCCATCTGGCTCACGCCGCTCCACGGGGCAAGCATCCCAGTCCCCGCTACGGGCAAGACTTATACCCTGCTGCAGAAGAACAAACAGTTCACGCCGCACCTGCTCATCGTGCCGGTTGGCAGTGTCGTGCACTTTCCCAATGCTGATCCCTTCTTTCACAACGTCTTCTCTGAATTCGAGGGACGCCGCTTCGACCTGGGCCTTTATGAGGCAGGCTCGTCGAAGGAGATAACTTTCGGCCGGGAAGGAGTCTCTTATATCTTCTGCAATATTCATCCCCAGATGAGCGCGGTCGTGATCTCGCTATCCACACCCTTTTACAGCGTGGAGGGGCCGCGAGGGCATTTTCACATTGCAAATGTTCCTCCGGATGACTACATGCTGCACGTATGGGTGGAGGGCGAGGGCCAGGGGGCACTGACTGTCTCCACGCGCAAAGTCAGGATCTCTGCCGATCACACGGATTTGGGCGTCATTCACCTGCCGCCGATTCCCCACGGTCCATTGCCTCATAACAACGAATACGGGCAGAAATATGACACCCGGGAACCTGATATCTATTAGAACCAACTGGTTCGGCGGGTTTAGCCTCCTGGCATCCAAGCAAATGGGAGCCGTTAGCATGCCAAACCAAAAGCCTTGCGCCAGACTCGAGAATTGGGCGGTAGTGGAAAGTGCGAATTGCGCCAGCTATCAAATGTTGCGGGCCGGAAGCTTGTTGGCAGGGAAAGTGTTCAGCCATCCAAGAATAGGGGAAGGGCACCTTCATCTTCACCTCACCGATCGTGGCGCCTGGATGAAAACCGGAATGTTGTGGAAACAAAAAACACCTCGTATTGCCTCGGCCAAGCCAGTCGCGAATACACGATCTGGACCGAGGAGCACAGGGACGCCGCCTAGCTAACCTAGAGAATTCGCGGAAGCACTTGAGTTGCCGATCCGAGAACGATCTCTTCAAAGGCGCCGGCGTTGAGAGGCTCCTCCGGCCCAACATAGATGGTGCCTATGCCGCGCTGGTTGGCGATGTGTACCAATCCCGCGGCGGGATAAACGGATCCCGAAGTGCCTACCACCAGCAGGCGAGTGGCGCGATCGAGTTCAGCTATAGATTCCTTCCATGTCCAGAGGAATTTCGCCGAACCACACAATGTGGGGACGAACCGGCGCACCGCATTCCGTGCACACAGGCAGATCTGCAGCAGTCTCGTAGAAGGACTGGTCCGGAAAAGGAACATTGCATTCCACGCAGCGCGATTGGAAGAGGGTTCCGTGCATGTGATGGACGCGAAGCGATCCGGCGCGCTCGTGCAGGTCATCGACGTTTTGCGTGCAGAGATAAAACCGATTGCCCAGTTTCCGCTCAATATTCGCCAAAGCCAGGTGTGCCGCGTTCGGTTCTGCAGCCATGGCATCGCGGCGGCGCATGGAATAGAAGCGCCACACCAGTTCGCGGATTGGCATGCCAAGCTTCAGGCGTTGCGACCTCCTCGACCCGATAGCCCATTCCACAACCCACCCGAACCCCGGAAGGTAGCAAGCCCGCTTTCCGCAGAGATCCGGCGCCGGTGAGAACGAAGAGGCGGTCTTGCGGCGTCAGCTTCATGGCGAGCTAGTTCGCTGCAGCTGAGCTCGTGTCCAGGAACCGCGGCGGCGGCCGTCGGGTACAGTAGCGGGGCGCCTGTGCTTTGCCTCTTCCACTGGAGGCGTTCCCACGCGGCACGCGTTGGGCACATTCTTCATCTGCTTGGCGAACACCAGGTAACTTGGGGTGGCCGGGCGTAGCGTAACCCAGTAGCTCGATGCTGTGAGCAGCGGCTTCCTCTGCGTGACATCTGGTTCTCCAGAATCTTCACTCCACACAACAGATTATTCCTGGGCTGCAGGATGGTTTTCGCCGGATCTTTTTCCGGTGAGCGTCTTGTCGTGCTCCCAGTCGAAATCGCAGCCATACCGCGTTGCGTCCATATAGGTAAGCTGGAGCAGACCTTCCTGTCGCACCGTCCGCTTGCTAACCGTATCCTTGACGGCTACTTCCGGTTCGGTATGGCGTACATCTGTAGTCGGTTTCAGGCCTGCCTCCGCCCCAGCAAGCGCTTGAAAGGTATAAGCCCAAAAGGCACGTTTATCCGCATCGCTCAGTGTGGCAAATCGGGGACAGAAGCTTCTTACCTGGCGGGCCACGCCGTTTGACAGCATTTCCGGTGACAGCGCCCGCTCCACAATTTCATCCCACTGCGGATCCCAGGACTCTTGTCCCAGCTCGTCCTTCTTCTCGGCAATGGGGGTCGCGGGGGCCGGTTTCATCTCCGGCTGAGCCGGTTGGGCTGGATGAACAGGCGGCTGCTGCGCGGCATGGCTGGCGCAGCCCGTCAGCAGAAGCCCGACACAAAGCGGCACGACCGGCCTTCTTCCGCATTGTTATCGCACAAACCATAGGCTTTGGGGTTAGATGCAATAATTTTCATCGCGGAGAACGGAAACATTTGGTTGGTAATCGATCGAGATCGTGAGCGGGAACGAAAAAAGCGCGCGCCGCCTAGTGCTGTGGTATCCCCCTCAAGCCAAAACCGGGCTTGAATGGGACACGCAGCACTCAACGGGGCGGAGATTCCCTCAGGCGTAGTCTTCGCGGTATGGAGTAAAGATGTCCAGAACCTCGGAATCCTCCCGAGCCGAAGCCTGGTGTTCGACATTGCCCGGGACCAGGAAGCTGTCTCCCGTGGTTGCCTCGATGACCCCGCCAGCATGCTGAAATGTGAGATGCCCGCTGACGATGTACACCAGCTGTTCGTGGGGATGGCTGTGCCTGGCGCCGACCCAACCCTTCTTCATCCGATGCCGGACGAGCATCATACTCGGGCTATAGGACATGACCTGCCGGCGAAGTCCCGGCTCCGGGTTGGACATGGATTCATCCTCTGTGTGCAATACCTCAACGCTGTCCAACGCCATGCATTCTCCTCCACCGAGTTAAACGTCTACCGCGCCATCCAACCACCGTCCACCACCAGCACCTCGCCCGTAATGTAGTCGCTCGCCGGCGACGCGAGAAACACTGCGGCCCCCGCAATATCGTCCGGTTCTCCCCAGCGCGCAGCCGGAATACGCGCCAGGATTTGGCCGTTGCGCACCTCGTCCTCGCGCAGCGCTTTGGTGTTTTCCGTACGGAAGTATCCCGGCGCGATGGCGTTCACCTGGACATTGCGCGCTGCCCATTCATTGGCCAACGCCTTGGTCAATTGCGCCACGCCGCCTTTGGAGGCCGCATAAGCCGGCACACGAATTCCACCTTGAAACGACAACAGGGATGCGATGTTGATAATTTTTCCCTGGCGGCGGTCCAGCATGCTGCGGCCGGCCAGCTGGCTCAGCCGGAAAACGCTATTCAGGTTTACCTGGACCACAGTCATCCACGCCTGCAGGTCATGGTCCTCCGCCGGCTCTCGATAGATGGTGCCCGCATTGTTCACCACGACATCCGGTGCGCCCATCGCTCCCAACACCGCTTCATAGAGTGAGTCCGCGCCGTCCGGCTGGCTAAGGTCGGCCGCGAAGCCTTGGGATGCGCGCCCCAGGGAGCGAATCTTCTCGCTCGTTTCCTGCGCAGGGCGGCGATTGCCATGGCATGCGACCGACGCTCCCGCCTCAGCCAGCGCGATAGCGATGGCGGCGCCAAGTCCGGTGGCAGATCCCGTGACCAGAGCGAGCTTTCCATCAAGATGAAACTTATCCAGGATTCCCATCGTTTGCCCACCTCATTCTTTTGTTTCAGAGAGAGCTTGTCAACGCCGGTGACACAATCGTTGGGTGGAAGCCCCCGCATTTATGCGGGGGAACGAGCGCTTTAGCGCTCTGTGAAAGAGTCTCGATATCAAATCACGCGCTTTAGCGCTGGTGGCGCCATCACAGATAGATACCACGGGTTAAAATTGATTATTAGAAAGTCTCCAGGGTGATATGCCCGAACTTATACAGATCGGTTCGCAAGCCCGCACCGCGGTCTGTCCGCCAGTGCAGCGTTCGCATGCAGTGTTGTGGATTCAGGGCGTGACGCTGGCGTGGATGCTGGTTGAATGCGGAGCATCCCTCTATGCGGCTGCGGTCGCGCACAGCCCGGCCATGCTTGCTTTTGGTTCGGATAGCCTGGTTGAATTGCTCTCCGCCACGCTGGTGCTGCTGCAATTATCCTCACTGAAAATAATTTCGGAAGAGAAAGCGGCACGCATTGCGGGGGCCCTGCTTTTCGTTCTTGCCGTTATCGTCGCATGCACGGCTCTGCTTTCTGTGCTGCTTCACCTCCGGCCCGAAACGAGCCACCTGGGGATGCTGGTTACGATTGCAGCGCTGATTGTGATGCCCATTTTAGCTACCCTGAAACGCAGAGAAGCGCGCCGCACCCATAATGTTGCGCTAGCGGCCGATGCTGTTCAGTCAGCTACTTGTGCCTACCTGGCCCTGGTCACGCTGACCGGTCTGGCGGCGAACGCTGCTCTTCCATATTCCGTGGGTCGACTCGCTGGCTGCCTTGATTGCCGTACCCATCCTCGTCCATGAGGGGCGATCAGCCTGGCAAGGGCACGCTTGCGGTTGCTGTTGAAAAACGAATTAGAAAATTAATAGCGAAACCATACCTGCTGCGGTAAACTGAACCACAACGAAGGACAAACACTATGATAGTCAACGCACAGACCCACCTCGCCCAACCAGTCCAGCCTAACGGCGTATCGGACTTTGCCGGCTTGAAGGAAGTAGGGCGCCCCTAGCGCACTTCGTTAGCAGATTTACGAAGGCCCTGAGGCGCAGCCTCAGGGCCTTTCTCATTTCGGGAACAGCACTAGGGGCAACTTTCTTTGTTGAGCCATTCGGCTCCCACTCCTCGCTGAGGTGCAGATGCCTCGCGATCTACCAGTTGTCCTGGTGAGTGATTTATGCGTGTTTCTCGAAATAACCGCAACGTGATGCGTGACGTGCTTGCCTTCCTTCTTCGCCACTGGCGACGAGAGGCATGGCTGGTGAGCAGGGTCGCATTCTGTATGACCGTGGCCACGATTGCCGATCTGTTCATGCCGGTCTTCGCCGGGCGCATGGTGGATGCCGTTGCCGTGCATGCCGGTACCCACAGCCAGGCATTACACGCCGCATTGTCGGCGCTGGCCACCATGCTCTTGTTGGGCGGCATCCTGGTCGCCGGACGCCACTTATCGCTGATGGGCATCAGCCGTCTCACCATTCGGTTGATGGCGCGCCTGGCCAGCGATGCGTTCTATCGTGTGCAGCGGTTCTCGACTGACTGGCACGCCAACAACTTCGCCGGCTCGATTGTCCGTCGGGTCACGCGCGGCATGTGGGCCGTGGACCTGATGGACGACACGCTGCTCCTGGCCTTGCTGCCAGCGTCGCTGGTGCTGGTCGGCAGCGCGCTGGTGCTGGGTTCGCATTGGCTCTCGATGGGCCTGATCGTGGCCACGGGCGCGACGCTTTATGTCGGACTTTCCATCGCGCTGTCGCTGAACTTCGTGTCGCCTGCAGCTCGGCTGTCGAATGCACAAGACACGCTGGTGGGCGGCGCCCTGGCGGATGCTGTGACCTGCAATGCGGTGGTCAAGTCCTTCGCAGCCGAAGCGCGTGAAGATGCGCGTCTTGGCCGGGTGCTCAACAAGTGGAGCCGTCGCACCTATCGCCACTGGACCAATGGCACCTGGAGCGGAACCACGCAGATGATCGTCCTGCTGTGTCTCCGGGCCTCGGTGACGCTGTATGCGATCTGGTTGTGGTGGCAAGGCCGCGCCACGCCGGGCGGGGTCACCTTCGTGCTCACCAGCTACTTCATCGTGCACGGATATCTGCGCGACGTCGGACAACATGTGGCGAACTTGCAGCGCAGCGTGAATGAGATGGAAGACCTGGTCGAGATGCACGTGCTGCCGCTGGGCGTAGCCGACCGCCCGGATGCGGCGCCGATCCGGATCGGCAAGGGTGAGGTGCTCTTCGACCGCATTACCTTCCGCTACGGCGCGCATAACGAGCCGCTCTTTCAGGACTTCACCTTGCGCATCGGGGCAGGTGAACGCGTGGGCCTGGTCGGCCACTCTGGATCCGGGAAGAGCACTTTCGTCAAGCTGCTGCAGCGGCTCTACGATTTGAATGAGGGCCGCATCCTGATCGACGGGCAGGAGATTGCGCACGCCGCGCAGGTCTCTTTGCGCTCGCAGCTTGCGCTGGTGCCGCAGGAGCCGTTGCTGTTCCATCGCTCGCTGGCGGAGAACATCGCCTACGCGCGTCCGGAAGCGACGCTAGCGGAGATCGAGCGTGCGGCCCAACTGGCCAATGCGCACGACTTCATCATTCGCCAGCCGAAGGGCTATGCCACGCTGGTTGGCGAGCGAGGAGTCAAGCTCTCTGGCGGTGAACGCCAGCGGGTGGCGCTGGCTCGTGCCTTCCTGGCAGATGCGCCGATTCTAATTCTGGACGAGGCGACATCCAGCCTCGACTCTGAATCGGAGGCGCTCATCCAGGAGGCGATGCAGCGGTTGATCGTCGGCCGCACGGCCATCGTGATCGCACACCGGCTCTCGACGGTGCGCATGCTGGACCGCATTCTTGTCTTCGAGCAGGGCCGCGTGGTCGAAGAGGGAACGCACGATGCGCTGGTGCGCAGAACCGAAGGCACCTACAAGCGTCTGTTCGAGCGGCAGGCGCTGGGGTTGTTTGTCGAGGAGGCCGATATGGACGAAGAGGAAGAACTGAGCGCCTGAAGCAGGCGCTCAGGGTTTTTTCGGATCGTACACGGCGACGCCGACGCGCGAGTCGGCGCCGCCGTAGTACAGGAACCACTTGTCGTGGAAAAACACCAGCCCCTCGGCGAAAGTGGTTCCCGCGACATACTGGCCGCTCTGTTCCCATTTCTGCTCTGGCTTGAAAAACGGCTTAGCGGTGCGCGCGATAAGCTTGCGCGGATCATCGGTGGCAAAGAGCGCCTGCCCGTCAGAGTAAGCGCCGGCCGCGATTCCGGGTGCTCCGTGAACGGCCGCATTCTTGCCGTTGTAGATCAGGACAATACCGCGATCTGTAAGCAGGGAAGGCGGCCCCACCTCGGGGAACGCGCTGTCGAAGTGTCCCGGCCGATTGTGCAGTAACACGATGGCTTTGCCGGACGAGTCCTCGACCGGTGTCCAGTGGATCAGGTCAGGCGAAGTTGCCAGCCGCACCTGCACCTCTCCCCAGTACATCCAGTATTTCCCCTGAATTTTGGCGGCGATGAGGCGGCCGTTGGTGAGGCGGGTGACGATGCTGGCCGATTTGTAGTCGAAGTGCTGGTATTTGTCGCCCTGAAGCGCCGGACCATGCTTGGTCCAGTGAATCAGATCAGTCGATGTGGCAATTCCGATATCGGTATTGCGCCGGTTCCATTGGGTGTAGGCAAGAACGTACGTTCCATCTTCGCTCTCGACCACGCGAGGATCTTCGACGCCGCCCGGCCATTCCCGATCCTGCTGCGAGTCAACGTCAGGGTAGAAGACAGGGGATGGTTCGGTGGTGAAGTGGATACCGTCTTCGCTTGAGGCCATGCCCAGGCGCGAGGTGTGCATGCCGATCACCATGGTCCCGGAGTCATCTTCAGCCCGATAGAGCACATAAATCTTTCCCTGCCGCACGATGGCGCCAGGATTGAACGTGTGCAGCGCCTCCCAGTGCACAGGGTTTTTGGTAATTGGATCGGTGAAGACGGCTGTCGGGTTGGGCTCGATGATCGGCGCATCGACGGGGCGCACAAAAGGACCCAGTGTCCAGCTGGTCGACTGGGCAAGCAGCTGGCTTGTCGCCAGGAAAAGTGTAGCGACGATGCTAATGCCTGACTTGCGCACTTAAAGTCCCTCAGCGGCTAAAGCCGTTTTCTTCCCGGGTATAGATGGACGGCCTAAAGGCCGTCCCCTTCAAAAGCCAAGCTCTCACAAAATTGTTGTGCAATGAAGGTACAGGCTATCCCGACCGGAGCGCAGCGTAGTGGAGGGACCTGCTGTTTCTTCTCAGTACTCGCACACCCTCTTTAGCCCGTACATCAACCTTGCTGCCCTATTGGGGCTTCAGCCCCGTGAGGGATCGAGTTCATTCAGGGACGATGAAAACGACCCACCAGAACAGCCTTGGCCACGATGTGTCCATCCATCGCCTTCATCACATCCGCCTGGGTGGCGTCGGGCCCCAGGCTTAGCTTGGTATCGAGCGCATACAGCTGGTATGTGTAGTGATGATAGGGCCCGGGAGCACGCGCGCCCATCCCCATGTACCCGACCTTTTGCCCCCGGTTCAGCGCCTGGATCGAGCCGTCGGGCAGTTGCGCCTGCGCCGCCACGCCTTCCGGAAGCTCGCGCGCTGTGCCTGGAATATTGAAGATCATCCAGTGCAACACCTCGCTGGTGGTCTTGGTCAGCGACGTATCCGGATCAATGCAGAATCAGCGCGAAGCTAACCACGCCATCGGGCACATTCGTCCAGGTGAGGTGGGGCGAGACTGGAGCGCCGTTCTCCGCTGCCTGGGTGTACTTGTTAGGGATAATCCCGCCGTCGTCAAACGCCGTCGTGGTCAGCGTGAGTCCAGGCTTCGCCATCGGAGGAGGCGCAGCCGCCGGGGTTTGCGCGACCGCTCCCATGGTGGACATCAACGCCGCAATCATCATCAACTTTTTCATCGTCGCTCCCATCGTTATTTCCTGCTGCGATAGAACACGTGCCAGACTTTCCCTTCCTGGCTGTCGGTAATGTAAATGGTGCCATCCGGGGCTTGCGCAACACCATCGGCGCGCGCCGCCGCGTCGGTCGGACTCATCAAGTGGATCCTTACCCGCAAAGCCACCGGCAAAGATCTCAAATGGACCAGATGGCTTGTCCCCCGCGAATGGCTGAAAGGTTACATTGGAAGGCGCCTGGGGGAGAGGGGCGCGGTTCCACGAACCATGGAAGGCGATGAATGCTCCACCCTTATAGCGAGCAGGGAATTGGCTCCCCGAATAAAACATCACGTCGACCGGAGCCCAGTGCGCTGGGTAGCTGGCGACGGGGAGCGAAAATTCGCTGCAGCGCCCAACTGTCTTGCCGTCGCCGCCATACTCGGGGTTCAGCAGCAGCTTCTGCTGGCCGTAATCGAAAAAGCAATACGGCCAGCCAAAATTCAGTCCCAGGGTAGCGCGGTACATTGGCTCGGCAGGGCGCTCCGCATTCTCTTTCGCGGTAAATTTCCCTGCCCACAGAACATCCAACTGGTCGCGGCTGTTCATTACGATGTACACCGCCCCATCGTGCCAGGTAATGGCCGGCTCCTGGCGCAGTCCGGTCACAAACTTTTGGCCATCCGCTTCTTTCTGGTGCAACTTGTTCTCGTCGAACTTCCAGATGCCGCCATGGGTCTCCAGCAGCGGACACGGATCCTGCCCCGCGATGCCCTTTTGCCGATCCAACGATTGGCAGGCATTGGAAGGCGAGCCGATATTGATGTACAACGAGCCCTTACCGTCGAACGCTATGCCCTTGTCGTGATGCTCATGCTCTGTCGGCAGGTCCTCGACGATGACCTCAGGTGGTCCGCTGGGCTTCAGTTGTCCTGGAGTCATCTTCCAGCGTTCTACCGACTCCACCTTGGCCACATAGAGATAGCCGTTGCGCAAGGCAATGCCGGTGCTGCTTCCGTCGCCAAAAAACTCCTTGGTCTCGAAGCGTCCGTCACCGTTTTCGTCGCGGAGTGCCACCACACCGCCGGTCTTGCCTTTACCGCTCTGCAGTGCGACATACAAGTCACCATTGGGCGCCACCACCGCGTGCCGTGCCGTGCCTAATCCGTCCGCTGCCAACAGTGCGCAAAAACCATCCGGCAGCGTCAACCCCGCGTTATTTGGATCGCAGGCCAGCGGTGTTCCCGCATGCGCCGCGACGCTGGTCATACAACACACTGCTGCTGCCAACACTCCAATGATTGAGCGCTTGAAAGTCATCCCTGTCTCCGGCCGACCCATGTTGATCTGATCTGAAGTACGATCAAGGTAGTGTAATCTTTTCGAGGAGTAGACGCGGGTGCCCGTAAAAAAGACCGTCATACTTAGCTTCAGCCTTTTCCTGATTGGATTCTCATCCCAACTTCTTCATGGCCAGTCCGCCCCGGCTGCGGATGGCATCTACAGCGCTGACCAGGCCCACCGCGGGGAAGCACTGTACCAGAAGCAGTGTGTTTCCTGTCACGGATCTGCCCTGGATGGCGCGGGTCCGTATCCGCCGCTCAGCGGGGATGATTTCCTCACGAAATACGAGGGCCAGCCCACGGTCAACGTCTATGACATGATTCAAAAGTTGATGCCGGCCACCGCCCCCGGCTCGCTCACTCGCCCGCAAGCCGCCGATCTGCTTGCTTATATTCTCAGCTTCAACAAATTTCCAGCCGGGAAGACGGATCTGCCCAGCGACGAGGACAGCCTGAAAAAGCTTGTGCTGCCCAAGCCCGCGCCCAAGACCTAGGCCCTCTAACTCTGCAACAAATGCTGGGTGCCCCATTGCCCCGATTTCCTGTGGAGGCTTGTGGCGTTGATACACTCCATGCGCCTTTCCTTAACGAAAGGCGCACACGCGGATCTCTCTAGCGCAGCGCGGCAGGAAATCGGGGTCAAGCCTTTTGGGGCTTGAGTGGGATAGCGGCACTTGACGTGACACTTCCCGTTGCTTAGTGGCCCAGAGCCTGGGCAATCGCCCGTTCTGCCAGGGGAGCCATAATGGAGTACCCCTGCGCCGTCGGGTGAACGCCATCCGACGATAGGCCGGGGAGCATGGCGCCCTTGGCATCCGCCATGGAGCTGTAGTAGTCCAGGTAGACGTATCCATTCCTGGCGCAGAAATTCTTCAGCCACTGGTTCAGTTCGCGAATTCTCTCCACCGGCTGAACGCCTGGTTTCCATGGATACGCATACGCCGGCGTGATCGAGGCCAGCACTACCTGGATATGGTTCTGCTTCGCAATCTCCGCCATCGAGGTAAAGTTATCCTCGATCATCTGCTGGGTGGAGGGACCGGTGTTGCCGGCGATGTCATTGGTGCCTGCCAGGATGACCACCACCGCGGGATGAAGGTGTACGACATCCTGTTGGAAGCGCACCAGCATCTGGGGTGTGGTTTGTCCGCTGATCCCCCGATTCACGTACGGCTTGCCCGGGAAAAAGACTCCGGTGGTTGGCGAACGTCCCCAGGCATCGGTGATCGAGTCCCCGAAAAAAACTACTCGCTTCTCGCCACTCTTTACCGCAGGGAGCGCCTCATTGTCAGCGCGGTAGCGAGCCAGGTCTGGCCAATCGTCCAGTTGCGCCTGCATCCCCTGCGCTTGTGCCCATACATACCCCACGCACAGCAGGGCCCCGCATACCCATAGACTTCGTCTCAAATCATTTCTCTCGTAACACCAGTTACAGGTGATACCAGTGATCGGCTCCAAATACAAGCCCGAGAGTGATGAGGGCGATCACGATCTCTCCCACGGCGCCGACGATGAGGGGGCGTGCCCCCTGCTTACTCAGCTCGCGAAGGTTGGTCCGCAGGCCCACCCCGGCGAAGGTGAGTAGAAAGGCCCAGCGTGATAGGTTGCCCACGGCGGCGAGCTGCGGCTTGGTGAAGAACCCTACCGTGGCCAGCAGGGAAATCAGCAGAAATCCCAAAACGAACTTGGGGAACTTCCGCCACAGAAAAGCGCCTTTATTTTGCACGTCAGCCGCCTGACCTTTGGACGCCCAGTAAATGGCATATCCCAGGACGATGAAGCCGATGGTGGCATTGCGGCAGGTTTTAGCCAGTACCGCCACCTTGCCGGCTGCGTCCGAGTAGAGCGCTCCTGCGGCCGTGGCTTCCGCCGTATTGTCGACGGCGAGGCCAGCCCAGAGTCCGTAGGCGTGGTCACTCAGGTGCAGAAAGTGTCCAATCAGCGGAAAAAGGAAGAGAGAGAGCGCTCCCAGCAGCAGAATGGCGGCGATGGCGTAAGAGGAATCCTCCTCATCGGCATCGATCGCTCCCTGGGCGGCGATGATGGCGGAGACCCCGCAAATCGAGGATCCGATGGCGAGCAGGCTGATCAGCTTGGGCTTGAGTTTAAATGCCCGACCCAGGTAGGTCATGAAGGTAAGGGCAAGGACGAGTTCAATGGCGATGAGCACCAGGGAAAGTCCGCCCAGCCGGCGAACGTCTCCCAGCAGAAAGCGAGCGCCGAGCAAGACGATCCCAGCCTTGAGCCAGAATTCGTAAGTCGCGACCCCGGAGCGAAAGATGGCAGGAACGCCCACCGTATTGGAGATGGCCAAGCCAATCAGGATAGCCCACAGAACATACTCAATATTCGGCAGCACCAGGTGGTGCGCCTTGCCGTAGTGGGCGATGAATTGCTCAATGAACTTACCTGCATAGCCGACCACGGCGAGCAGGATGATTCCTGGAATCAGGCCTGCGGCGGCACGGGCCGGTGGAACTGCAGGAGGCGTTTGTGCTGCAGCGGCGGAGCTTTGGACGGCGGGGCTTACCATGTCTTTCCTCTTTTCTCGCAGCGCTACCAGGGAACCGTCTTGAGGATGCCAAGACGGACGAGGAGAGCTGCGGCAAATGCCAGCAGAACGGCCCAGGTGTCGACAGAAATGCGATTGACCGGTGTTGGATTGGGCATATATGGATGCTCCTTGGCTTGATTGGGAATACCGGGGGGTTACAGAACTTTGCTAAGAAAGAAGGGAACTAGCGACAACAACAGGCGGGGAGCCCGTTCAGGAGCATGCGTGTCTGGTGGGAAGAGTACACGCAATCGACGGTAGCATAGCCAGGAAGCGTGAGCAAGGGCGCCGCCCCATTCTGATAGCTGTCCTGGTTGCGCGGCTAATTGGAACTAATCGAGTAACGGACTACAAGCCCCTCGACATAAGTAACTTCCACGCGGCGATCGCCGGTCGTGTACTGAAATATCTGCGTTTTCAGGCCGTCGTTTGAGACAGATTCCGATAACTGCTTTCCCGGGCCGAACAGGTTTGTGACTTCTTCTATCTTCATGCCCCGCTTGAGTTGGGCGGTGGCGGGAACAGCGGCATCGCCTGCGGGGGCCTGGTCGGCGGGCGCAATCGCAGCCGTCTGCAGACCGTCGAAACTTACGTAGTCAGCGAGCAGCTTCATCAAACCTTGGGGAGTTTTTTGGTCCGGCGGTATCGAGCCCGACCAGCGCAGGTTGAATCGCGAACCCCCGCGCGTTCGATTCTCCGCAACCTGCTGCGCCTTGATCTGGCTGGCTATCTGGGCGGCAGCTTGATTGTTGGCATCCTGACGCTCCCGGCGCGCTCGTTCGCGATCGAGGTCCCGCTGCAGACTCCTTTTTTTATCGGGGTCGGTGGTGTCAGCGATTTGCTTTTCCAATTGTTTCTCGTAGGCGCTCTTGTCGACCGTCTTGGCGGCCACGGTAGTGTTGGTGTCGTCGAGAAAGGTGCCGAAGCCGCCGCCGTCCAGCTGAAACTCGATTCGGTCATCCTTGACTACGACCGCGGTAACCCTTGCAGTGGCGCCTTTGGGGATGGCGACGCCATTGCTTTTCAGACGCTTGGAGTACTCCTTCCAATTCATGGGGATGTCTTTGTTGTAACGCAAGTCGACGCCCTGCTGGGTACCCGGCATGTCGATCTTCAGCGTCACTTCTTTGCCGGTGAAATAGCCGTCAAGCGAATCAGGATCTTTTTGCGCGCCCAATGCCAGGGTAAAAAGCGTCATAGCAAGCACAGCTATGCTCTGCACCAATCGAGACACGTTTTCCTTCTCCTGGCCCCGGCGAGGGACGGCATGATGATATGCGAGGTGCAGCCTGCGCTCAAACAAATATTGAGCCGGCTCAGTGCGCCATACGGTAAACCTCTGAGCCCGCAAGCAGGAAAGCGCCCGTACCAAAAACATAGCTGGAAGCCGCAGTGAAATCGCCCGGAGCGGCGCCAATCGGCTGGATGCAGCCCAGCCTGCCATCCTCATAAATGTGTGACAGCAGCCCCTGCCAGGCCTTCTGCACCACCGGCTGGTATTTGGTGCGATCCAGAATGCCCGAGTTGATTCCATAGGCAAAGCCATAAGTATTAAAAGCAGAGCCGGAGGCTTCCGGCAGCGGGTAGGCAGCCGCATCCAGTAGGCCCGGCCTCCAGAGCCCGTCCGTCCCCTGGAGGGACGCAAGTTCTTCGGCCATCTCTTTGAACTGGGCGATGTACTTGGGGCGCGAAGGATAGTCGGGCGGCATCAGTGCCAGCACTCGCGCCAGGGCGGCAAAGACCCATCCGTTGCCCCGTGACCAGAAAATGCTGCTGCCGTTCGCTTCATGTTTGTCCAGGAACGACTTATCGCGAAAGAAGAGGTGGTTCGACGGGCTGTAGAGCAAGCTGGACGTGATCCACCATTCGTGGTCCATGAAGTCCAGGTACTTGCGCTCGCCGGTTGTCCCGCTCAGTTTTGCGAGCACCGGCGGAGCCATGAACAGCGCGTCGCACCACCACCACAGTGGCGCCCCGGGGTCATCTGGTAATGCCATGACTGCATCCATGCGCTCCCGTATGGGCGCAATCATGGCCGGATCGTGATAGCGGGAATAAAGCTCGAGGTAGGTTTTGCCTATGGCCTGATCGTCTGCATTCGGCACTCGGGGACCGGGTTGCCAGTTAAACTTCTTTGCCATTTGCAGCATAGCCTGTTGATATTTCTCACCCTCAGCCGCTTTGGGTACCGCCATGAAGCCGACGTAGAGGGCGGCAAAGGTCCAATCCTGGTTGAAATGCGGTTGGGACCGGGCTAGCTCCCAATCGGCAACCTTCTCTAGGGCATGGCTGACGTTCTTTCGCGTCAGCTCGGGCGACAGATCAGACGCCAACGGAAGCGCCTTCGCCGGCGTATCGCCGACCCAGGGGCTCTGCTCGGCGGCCGTGAGTTGGCTCAGTAAGCCGTGTGGAGTGAGCAGGATGGAGGCCGCTATGCCGGCCATTCGGATAAGGTGCCTGATGCTGGAAGTCACGGGATGCGGTAATCCTCTGGCGAATCTTATACTCTATCGCGCCAGCAACTTGTCATCCGATCCCTTAAGAGCAGCCCCCTCCACTTATCATCCCGAGCAGCCGACTGCCTCTGGCAAGTTGAGAAAGGAATGACACTGCAAAATCGATGCGAGGCCCAGAGGGCCGACGGCTAAACGTAAGCCCAGCCCGGAAGGGCTGGGGATCAATTCCGAAGATGATCTGAGCGCCGTAGGCGCGGCACTAAACCGGACCCGCTCCCACCAGTGTCATCCCTCGGCTGCGCTCCCACGGCACGCCGGGGCAGGCGGGATGACAAAGTGGAGGGTGGTGTCTTTAATTAGGGGCGGTTAAATCGGATGGACAGAAAAGAACCAGCAGGTCCCTCCACTTCGCTGCGCGCCGGTTTCAGGGAGGCCGGGATGATAATTTCGTTTAAAACTCGATGCTTCGTGCGAAACATCAATAAGGTCACAGTCTCTCCTAAGGACAAAGGTGGGAGTGGGTCCAGGTTTAGTGCCGCGCCTACGGCGCTCAGATCATCTTCGCAATTGATCCCCAGCCCTCCCGGGCTGCACAGTTTTGGCGACCGGCCCTCCGGGCCTCGCATCCATGGCTATTCTTGCCGTGTCATTCCTTTCTCAACTGCCCATAGGCAAGTCGGTTCCTCGCGATGAGAAGTGGAGGGTGGTGACTTTTATTAGAAGGAACACCAACAATCGGGGGTTTCTAGCTGGAAAGCATCAACCGATAGAACCGAACTCCGGGGATGGGATTTTCGTTGAACCTGGTGATCTCCTCAAATCCCAGGGAACTGTAAAGTTGGGCGGCTTCCGGCATCGCCTCATTCACCGTGTCGAGGACCACGGCACTGCATCCGTAAGTTCGTGCCCAATCGATTGCGCTACCTACCAACCTGCGCCCCAGACCGTGCCCACGAAAACCTGGCTCTACCCAGAGCCGCTTCATCTCGGCGGCATCCATTCCATCCTTCAGTGCTCTTCGCGTAATCGCGACACAACCCGCTCCTTCGTTGTTGACCCGTGCAAGTAGCAGGTCTGCCTCTTTCCCCGCATACTTGCCCGGTAACCCGCGAAGCTCTGCCTCATAACCGGGAATGCACACGCCGGCTGCCCTCGAGGATGACGATGCCAGGTACTCCCCGTAGTTTTTTAACAGAGTGCGCGCCAGCTCCAGATCTTCTGGCCAGCGCGCGGGAGCGATCTCATATTCGGCTGTCTTCACTGTCATAGGCTCTCATTGGACTCGATGCTGTGCCGTCAATACAATCCCCAGCATGAAGATATCGGCGCGTAATCAATTGCGAGGCAAGGTAGAGACCGTTGTTCTGGGAGTCGTTACCGCAAAGGTGGCGGTTCGCGTGGGTGAAAATCTTATTGAGAGCGTCATCACTCGCCAAAGCGTGGAGGATCTGGGCATCAAAGTAGGAGACGAGGTCACGGCAATCATCAAGTCAACCGAGATTATGTTGATGGTGGACTAATATCCATCATCTC
This sequence comes from uncultured Acidobacteriaceae bacterium, assembly GCA_963785315.1. Classification (GTDB taxonomy): domain Bacteria; phylum Acidobacteriota; class Terriglobia; order Terriglobales; family Acidobacteriaceae; genus PALSA-350. The sequence continues at coordinate 92,316 of CAWAUX010000015.1, forward strand.
GCTTCGGAAGGCGCTTCGCATGCCCGGGCACGCGCCAGAAGCAGGTTGCGCTCACGCGCATTGCGAGTGACCGCCGCCGCGATTTCGAACTCCGCGCGTGCTTCTCCAAAGCGGCCGAGTTTGATGAGCAGGTCGCCCCGCACACTCTGCAAGAGGTGGTAATTCTTCAGCGCGGGTTCGGGACGGAGGGCGTCGACTAGCTCAAGACCGGCTTGCGGGCCGAACGCCATGCCCACCGCGACCGCGCGATTCAATTCCACGATAGGGGAAGGCGTGAGCTGCGCAAGTGCATCATAGAGCGCGACAATGCGGGTCCACTCCGTATCGTCGGCGGTGACGGCTCGCGCGTGACAGGCCGCGATGGCAGCCTGTATCCCGTACGGCCCAAGGCCCCCGCCTAATTGCTCCGCCCGCTGCAATGCGGCGAGGCCACGATGGATCAGAAGTTGATCCCACTGCGCGCGGTTTTGATCGAGCAGCAGGATGGGCTCTCCCGTGGGTCCCACGCGCGCCCTGGAGCGCGATGATTGAATCTCCATGAGCGCCACCAGGCCGTGAACTTCAGGCTCCTGTGAAAGACACTCAGCCAGGATTCGCCCCAGGCGCAGCGCATCCTCGCAAAGCTCAGGCCTTATCCAGTCATCCCCCGAAGTCGCTGAGTATCCTTCGTTGAAGATCAGGTAGATGACCTCCAGAACAGACGCAAGACGAGCCGCGAGTTCTGCGCCGCGGGGCACTTCGAAAGGCACATGCGCCTCTGTGAGCGTGCGCTTGGCGCGCACGATGCGCTGCGCGATGGTACCCTCCGGGACCAGGAACGCGCGCGCGATCTCTCCCGTCGACAGGCCTCCCAGGAGACGCAACGTGAGCGCGACCTGGGCCTCCGTGGAGAGCACCGGATGGCAGGAGATGAACATCAGGCGCAGGAGGTCATCGCCGACGTCGTCGTCCATCGCGCTGGCCATGTCCGGGACGGCCATCTCTTTGTATGCAAGTTCGCGGCCGAACTCATCCAGTTTGCGTTCTTGCAGTGCGCTTCGCCGGAAGCGGTCGATCGCACGATGCTTGGCGGTGGCCATGAGCCAGGCGCCCGGATTGTCCGGAACGCCTGACTTCGGCCATTGCTCCAGCGCTGCTACCAGGGCGTCGTGGGCGAGGTCCTCGGCAACGCCGACATCGCGCACCATCCGGGTCAACCCGGCGATGAGCCGGGGCGACTCGATTCTCCAGACCGCGTCGATTGCCCGATGGGTGTCGTTAGCCACAGTCACAGCTAACCATCACACCATCTTCAATCCGGCGGTGCAAGCGGAGGCGGCAACGCGTCATGCCATACTGCGCTGCCCAGACTGCGCCCGCAAATCTTCAAATCCGGCCGCGGCTTCTCTCACGTCAGCAGGAAAATCCGAAAGCTCCTGCACCTGGCGCACCTCTACGACGCAGTCATCATTACCGGGGCAGCGTGCCGCCCACTCAATGGCTTCCTCTCTTGACTTCACTTGAATCATCCAGTAGCCACCCACCGCCTCTTTGGCTTCGGTAAAGGGTCCGTCGACAACCTTCGGTTTGCCGCCCGGGAATGTGACCCGCGCCCCCTGGGATGGTGGATGCAGCCCATCGAGCGCGAGCAGGACCCCCGCCTTTTGCAAGGACTCGTTGTACTTCATCATTGCCGCCACTGCCTCGGCGGTGGGCATTGCGGCAGGCTCGGCTTTCTCATATCCCTTAGGGATCATCAGCATCATGAATCGCATGAACTTGTCTCCTTCATTTCGAGTTGTTAGCGGAAAAATCCTGGTTCCTTTTGTTGGCCCGGCTAGTACACCTGGCGTATTTCGGTTTCGCCGTCTCCTGCCACTTTGAGGAATTCTTTGATGAATTCGATTGCGTCGGCCTTGTTCTCTGCATGGATCAAAGCGAAGCCGCCGATCAGTTCTTTCGCTTCGGCAAATGGGCCGTCGACCACGTTGAACTTTCCGCCGGACAGGCGAACACGGGCGCCCAGAGCACTGGGCAGGCAGCCCTCGGCTGCGAGCAACCTGCCGGACTTCCTGGAGTCCTCGATAAGCTTGCCCATTTCGGCCATCTCCTTTTCAGTAGGAGGGGTGCCCTCAGGCTTGGCGGATTTGTATAAACATAAGAATCGCATTGTCTTTTTCTCCATTTTTAAAGTTTAGGAGTGGGCTTGGCCTCGAGCCTGAATCCCGTCTCTATCTACACGTCGAATGGAGGACGGCGAAATCGACACGAGCTCAACTATTTCTCGGGGGAAATTTTTCGGATCACGGAGCAGCCAGCCAAGTCCTACGCCAAGCCCTGAATCTTGCCGCGCAGTACGGTGACAGAACATTTGGGCAATGTCACCACGGCGCCTCTTCCAGCCTCGATCCTGGAAGCGACCGGAGGGTTGTCCGGCTCCGCGTTGGATCGAGCGCCGGCTGAGTGCCAAACGTATTGCTCGCCTCCGAACGTCACCATGTTCACTTCGCCCTCAAAAGAACCGGCTTGGCCACCGGCCCCCTCGAAGGCAATCTCAATCTTGTGCGGGTTCTCCCTGTCTTTGTTAACCAGCAGCAGCGCCCAGTCGCCATCGGGGCGTCGAACCGCATAGCAGGTGATAAGCGCGTGACCCGCAGGATCATGGACGGAGCCGTCCACACGGAACAGGTGATGCATCCCGGTACGATGCGTGACCCACTCGTTGTTGATCATGCGGCCAGTGTGATATTGGGCGGTGAACTGGCGAATTTTGAGATCGGCGTCGGCCACGTAATTCCCATAAGTCGCCCAGCCACCGTGACAGCCCGGCCGAAGCGGTTCGGCCTGAATCGGCGAATGATAATACGCCGAGCCGCCGTACAGAAAAAATGAACCAACACTGTCGGCCAGCCACAGCGCTGAAAAAATATCGGTCATGTAGTTCGAGAGGTTGTAGGTCAGCGCGCTCTCGGTGTTCATGAGGGCCACGCCTTCGGGCAAGCCATCCTGGCGAAACGCGTCGAGGCAATTACGCGTCACGTCAGGTTCGCGATAAAGATCGGCCCAGTTTACCGCGCACGGATCGAACGGATAATGTTCAAACGAAACAAAGGCGAGATCCTGAATGTGATTGTGAGACTTTAAATAATCCAGGAACCTCCCGAACCAGGAGGTACGGTTCTCCCCGTCTGGCCAAACCGAGACATCCTGATTGATGCCTTGGAATACGGGCCCACCCAGCTTGGTCTCCGGAGCAATCTTATGGATTGCGTCGGCAAACTGAATATAGAGCGCCGCGTAATCTTCAGGCATCATGTACTGGCCGTCGCATTCTTCCCCCATCTCCACCCAGGCGACGGGATACCCGCGTTTTTTCAGGTAAGCAATCTGATTCGCAGCATCTTCAGGCGTGCTGAAGAGAACTGCGACGGGAATCATCGCCGGCAAATTGTTGGTAATACCGCTGGTGAAGAAAAGGTCGAGACCCGTCTGATCGCCCTCCTTGTTCAGATCCGTGGCCGAGTGATACGGGTCGGTCGAGGAGCAGTAGGTTGGCGTCTGTGTCGCATCCGGTGAGTGTCTTACGAGATCGACAAAGGTGCCGTCGTCGAGGAGCATGCCGGCATACACCTGGTAGATCGCATAGCCGGCTCGATGCCGCAGGTCGCCGGTTCCGTGCGGCCCCGGCTGATTCGAGGATTGGGTCATCACCACACGAATCCAGCGCGTCGTGACCGGCTGTTCAGCGAGCTTCAACGTCTCGGTTCCGCCTTTGCCATCATGCACGATGCCATTGGGGAAACTATTCCAGCGCCCATTGGCCTGCTGGCTAACGCCCTGGCCTTCCGTGGGCGCGTACTGCGCCTCCCAATTCATGGGGTCGACGCCGGTCCAATGTTGCACTTCATACACGCGCGCGCTCGGCTCGCACCAATCGATACGCAGGGCATTGATCTGCAGGGGAGCGAGCAAATCCACGATGATCCACTGCGGATGCAGCGCGTCGTCTTCGCCGGTAAACGCCTTGGTGAGGTATGGATTGCTCTTCCAGAACGTGGCCGGATCGCCATCCGTAAGCCGCCCATAACCCTCGGAGGCGCCGCCGTCCGCTGTCGTGCCGCGATGCGGCAGCGGGTATCCAAATGAATCGTGAATAAGCCCTGTGGGCTCCGCGTCTCCGACAAAGTAGCCCCTCTGATGCGCGGCGTCGCTCCACTTTCCGTTGCTATTCCAATGCCAGGCCTCGACGGCGAGTTCTGTGTGGTTGCGATACGTGATTGGTCCCCATCCCGCTGAGAGCCATTGCCGAACCATTTCCGGGGTGTAAATCTTCTCGATCACCGGCACCGAGAGCTCGTCCATCGAAGAACCCAGACTCTTATCCGGATCGAAGCTGTTCACAGCTTTGCTCGCATCCACCCGCAACAATGCGCCACGCGATGCCGCTGTCGCGGCTTGATCAAGCGAAGCCGCAATTTTACGGCTGGAAACCATCGTCAACGCCGCGGCTCCAACCGCATAACTGACGAATTTCCGCCGCGAAATTCCCTGCGGGCGGTGCTGCTCGGATGGCTCCAATGGGGGTTGCATTACCACATTTCCTCTCGATGAAATTCGGGCGTCTATTTCCCAGCCGCCGGCGACTCCATTTTAGGAGGGGCCGTCCACTGAGACCCCAGGTTACCCCGGAGCACCAAGATAAATGCTTTTCGAAGGTCGTAAACCGTATCCGTGCCGGCAGCCGCCATCATCGCAATAGGCGCGCTGGCTATCTAAGAAGCAAAGCGCGATACTGCCTGCATGATCGCCAGAACGATAGTCCTGCTCCTTAGCGCGTCGGCTTTTCTGTCACCGCCAGTTGTTCTCGAATCCGGAGCGCTGGGAAACGGTCCGGAATTCACCCAGGGCGGCGAACTGAAACTCCCCCAGGACTACCGGGAGTGGGTTTACCTGACCTCAGGGTTCGACATGAGTTATAACCCTGCGATGCAGATGGGCAATATGCACATGTTCGACAATGTCTTTGTAAATCCCGAAGCGTACAGGGCCTTTGTGAACACCGGCGCCTGGCCGGACAAGACGATACTGGTTCTTGAGGGGCGTGCAGCCCAGGCGAAAGGCTCCATCAACCAGAGCGGCAACTTTCAGGCGGGGGTCATGAACCTTGAGCTCCACGTGAAGGATGAGGCGCACTTCCCGGGGAAGTGGGCCTTCTTCGCCTTTGGTGGCCAGAAGACGGCAAAGGCAATCCCCACCTCCGCCGATTGCTACACCTGCCACGCGCAACATGCGGCAGTGGACACCACCTTTCTCCAGTTCTATCCGACCCTGCTGCCCATCGCCAACGAAAAGCGCACGCTCTCCGCCTCGTACCTGAAGGAGCAGGCCACGCCGGTCAGCCGGTAGCCCATTGACCGTGACAGATCTCTGCTCGGGTCAACCAAAAGGTTGAGATTTCCTTCCACCCCGTACGCGATGACAGTCCATTCACTTTCAGCTAGCCTTGACCAGTCGCCCGGGGCGCCGGATGAGGTTCCCAAACCGCGTAAGCTAGCGTGGGGGTGCCGCTTGCGGGTAAAGGGCCATATGTGGCGAGCAAAAGGGCAAAGGCGGGAGGACCGTCGCAGGCTGCAGAGTGTGGCATTGGCGGCCGTGCTCGCGCTGTTGATCAGTGGATGCCGCTCGTCCGGGTTACCCGAAGCCGGCGAGCAAGGCGTATCTGGACGAGGTCAGGGCTTTTTACGTAGGCCTTGCTGCTCTGCAAGTGGGAGACGATGTGCGGGCTGATAGCACTCTGGAGCGGGCCACACAGTTAGCCCAAGGTGAACCGGCAGGCTGGGCAAACTGGGGCTTGCTCGCGTTGCGCCAGGGAAACTTTGAGCTAGCGGCGCAACGGTTGGGGCGAGCGCAGAAATTGGTGCCGGAGAACGATCAGGTTCACTATCTGCTGGGTGTGCTCGAAAGCAAACGCGGCAACCCGGCGCAAGCTATCGTCGAACTGCGCAGAGCGGTGCAGATCAACCCCCATGGTTTGCGTGCCATGTATCTGCTGGCGCAGGAGCTTGAGCGCCAGGGCGACCCCAACAGCGAGGCCGAATTTCAGCAACTGCTGCAGCAGATTCTCGTCCAGCAGCCAGGTAATCCGGCAGCCTTGCTTGAACTGGGCCGGGTGGCCGCCAAGCGTGGCGATGGGCAGACGTTGCACTCCGTGATCGCACAGATCGCTGCCCACGCCGCGAGCTGGCCGCCGGAAGTCCAGCCGCAGTGGACAGCCTTGCAGGCAGCGGCTGCCGGGCCCGATCCTCGAGCGGCTGCCGTACGCATCGCGTTTCTGCGCAACTCATTAATGCGCCTGCCGGACTTTCGCCAAAGCCTGAACGTGATTCAACCGGCTGCAGGCAATGAGGCTCCGCCCTTTACCCGTTTCCTGCTGCTGCCCTCGCCAACCTTTGCTCCGCCGCCGGCTGATACTGCCATCCGCTTTCAGCCAAGCGCCCGCGCAGGAGGGGGAAGGCTATTCATGGATTGGGGCCATCTCGCTCACTGGGGAGGGCGCGCCGGTGATCACCGAGGCCAATAGCCATTCCGTAAGGCTGGCCACCGGCGCGAGCTTTCCATTTCCTGGAGGATCCGCGAACGAGGTTCTTAACCCCGAGTCCGTCCTGCCTGTCGACTTTAATTACGACTTCAAAACCGACCTGGTGCTGGCCGGGGAAGGCGGCGTTCACTTCCTGCGCCAGGAGAGCCCAAGCTCCTTCACGGATGTGACCGCGCAGACCAAGCTGCCGCCTGCCTTGCTGCATGCCCCCTACACCGGCGCCTGGGCGATCGATGTGGAGGCCGATGGGGATATGGACATCCTGCTGGGCGCGCATCAAGGACCGCCAGTGGTGCTAAGAAACAACGGCGATAGATCGTTTACCGCGATACAACCGTTTGCTGGGATCTCAGGCCTGCGCGGTTTTGCCTGGGTCGACCTGGATGGCGACGGCAATCCCGATGCCGCTCATGATCGACGGCTCGGGCACGCTGCATTTCTTTCATAACCAGAGAGGAGGTATATTTCGCGAGCTTGCGCTCCCCAAGAGTCTTTCCCATGTGAAAGCAGTGACGGTTGCCGATGTGAGCGGTGCAGGAACGCTGGCCCTGGTGGCACTGGAAGAGACGGGCGCACTGGTGGCAATTACCGACGCTGAGGGGTGGAACGTTGCCGAGCTAGGAAACGCGCCCCGGTTTGCCGGAGAAGCGCGCCTGCACGCCGCCGATCTCGATAACAATGGAGCGGTCGATTTGTTGCTCGCTCCGGTTGCGCCGAATGCCGGCGACCCGTCTGGGGTCTTGATATGGCTGGGCAATGGCGGCCAGAAGTTTACTCCGTTGGCTCAACCCGCCGGTCCCGTGCGGGTATTTGATGTCGCCGACATGAACGGCGATGGCAGACTCGACCTGCTGGGACTCTCCGCATCCGGGCAGGCGCAGTTGGCACTCAACCAGGGAAGCAAAACGTATCAGTGGCAGATTCTTCGTCCACGAGCAAGGCAGGCTACGGGCGACCAGCGTATCAATTCCTTCGGCATTGGCGGGGAGATGGAGCTTCGCTCCGGCCTCATGCTTCAGAAGCAGCCGATAACCGCGCCGCAACTGCATTTTGGATTGGGGGAGCAGGGAGGCGCCGACGTAGTAAAAATCCTATGGCCCAATGGGATGGAGAACGCTGAGTTCGCGCTGAAGGCGGATCAGGAGGTGCTGACCGAGCAGCGTCTTAAGGGTTCCTGTCCTTTCCTGTTTGCCTGGAACGGTAAGCAGATCGGCTTCGTAAAGGATGCTGTGCCCTGGGGGTCGGCAATCGGGTTGCAGATTGACTCTGTGGGCTCCTCTAAAATCGCAGCCACCGAAGAATGGTACAAAATCGGCCGCGATCAACTCGTGCCCCACGATGGCTACTACGACCTGCGCATTACCGGCGAGCTATGGGAGACCTACTACTACGACTACCTGAAGTTGATGGTGGTCGACCATCCGGTGGGCACCGAAATTTTTACCGACGAGCGGTTTGTGATTCCACCGGTGAAGCTGGCCATGACTGCCGTTGCTCCGCCGCACCCCATCGCAAAAGCCGTCGATGATCGAGGCACCGATGTGACCGACATCGTCAGCAAGCTCGATGGCCGCTACCTGGATACTTTTGGACGCGGCCAGTATCAGGGTCTTACCCGTGATCACTTTGTAGAGGTTGACCTGGGCAACGATGTGCCGTCGAGAGGGCCCCTGTGGCTGATTGCCAAGGGATGGGTACACCCGACAGACTCCTCAGTGAATGTTGCCATCAGCCAGGGAAGCCAAGAGAAGGCGCGCTCTCTTAGCCTCGAGGTTCCGGATGGGCACGGCGGATGGCATACCGCTAAGGCGAACCTGGGCTTCCCGGCGGGCCGCAAGAAGACCTGCCTCATCGACCTGGAGAATGTCTTTCTACCCGGCACACCGCACAAGCTGCGCCTGCGAACAAATCTCGAGGTCTATTGGGATTCCATCGAGTGGGCGCAGGGTCTCACCAGTACGCAGCTCAAGGTCACGCGCCTGGATCCTTCGCTGGCAGATCTTCATTACCGGGGATACTCGGTGGTCCATCAGGCGAATGCTTCTTCTCCCGAGCTACCCGATTACAACCGGATTGCAGCCAGCACGCAGATCTGGCGTGACCTCGAGGGGTACTACACTCGCTACGGCGATGTGCGCGAATTGCTGGCGGGCATCGATGACCGTTATGTAATCATGAACGCCGGCGACGAGATTACCTTACATTTTGCCCAGCAACCTCCGCCACCTGCTGGATGGATTCGGGATTACGTGATCGCCGGAGACGGGTGGATCAAGGATGGAGACTACAACACGGTCGACTCTCGAACGGTACAACCCTTGCCCTACCACGCAAAGACTCAGTACAACCAGGCTCCGGACACTCTGGAGAGCGAGTGGGTGTACCGCCAACATCCAGAGGACTGGCAGAACTACCAGACTCGTTACGTGACCTCCGAACCCGTTGCCGAGGCACTCAGGAGCGGTGCAGCGCAATGAAAGCTGGCATCACCGCGAGAGTTGTTCTGGCCATTCTGTTTGTAGGGATGTTAGCCACGCCCCTTGCCATCAAGCAGGTTTCCGCGCGAAGGGAAGAGGCCCAGGCAAAACTGGACGAGGGCCAAGCGATCGCGCGATACGGCTTCCATTTGCAGGAGGTCTCGCAACAAGCCGGCGTTCATTTTATCCACCAGGCGCCGACCCTGGACGCCAAGCTCAAAGGCATTATGCCGGAAGTCGCGTCCATGGGCGCTTCTGTGTCCATCGTCGATTTCGATCGCGACGGCTGGCCCGATCTCTACGCCACCAACAGCGCCATCGGCAGCCAGAATCACCTGTACCGCAACATGCACGACGGCACTTTCCAGGATGTTGCCCCGCAGATGGGGCTGGCCGATGTGAACCAGGCAGGAACCGGAGTCTCCATGGGAGCCGTATGGGGCGACTATGACAATGACGGTTACGAGGACCTGTTTCTCATCAAGTGGGGCAAGCCGGAGCTTTTTCACAACGACCAGGGCCATGGCTTTACGCGCGTAAGCGCCGCCGCCGGTCTACCCCCCTGGATCAATGCAAATACAGCCGTCTGGTTTGACTACGACGGCGACGGACTGCTGGACTTGTTCGTTGGCGGGTACTACTCCGAAAAGTTGGATCTGTGGCATTTGGATAACACGCGCATGATGCCCGAGAGTTTTGAGTACGCCAAAAACGGCGGCCGAAAGTTCTTGTTTCACAACCTGGGCAATGGCAAGTTTGAGGAGGTCAGCGAAAAGGCAGGGATCAAGAGCAATCGGTGGGCGCTTGCGGCTTCTGCCGCGGACTTGCGTGGCACCGGACATCCCGACCTGTTCATTGCCAACGATTACGGCGTCTCTGAGCTGTACCTGAATGAGGGTGGACACTTTCGCGAGGCAGGCGAGGCGACGGGCGTAGGATTTGCTCCCAAGAGCGGCATGAACGTTGCCTATGGAGACATCCTGAATCAGGGCAAGTACGCCATTTATGTCTCCAATATCTCCCAGGAAGGGGTACTGATCCAGGGTAATAATCTCTGGGTACCCAAGGAGGGGCCAAGCTTGAAGTACGAGAACCTGGCTCGCGATATGGGCGTGGAACTGGGTGGTTGGAGCTTCGGCGCGCAGTTTGGCGACCTCAATAACGATGGCTACCTGGATCTCTATCTCACCAACGGCTATATCTCCCTCAGCCGCAAGGAGAGTTATTGGTATGACTTTTCCAGAGTCGCCGGTGGCAACAGCAAGATTATCGGCGACGCGGCAGATTGGCCCGCCTTCAATGGACGCAGCCTGTCGGGATATCAGCAGAAGAAAGTCTGGATCAATGATGGGGCAGCGAAATTTGTGGATGCAGCCCAGGCTGTCGGCGCGACCGATATCTATGACGGGCGTTCGGTTGCGTTGGGTGATCTATGGAATCGCGGGGTACTCGATGTAGTCGTAGCCAACCAGGGTGGTCCCTTACTGATTTACAAGAACACCGTGAACCCCCAGAATGAGTGGATCGAATTCTCGCTCCAGGGGTCCAGCAGCAACCGGAGTGCGATTGGTGCTCAGGTCACTCTTTATTGGAATGGGCAGCAGCAGGTACAGCATGTTTCCGGTGGCAGCGGGTTTGCGGCGCAGAACGATCGCCGGCTGCATTTTGGGCTGGGGAAGAATCCGCAGATGGGGAAAGCAGTGATCCGTTGGCCATCGGGCAAGGTGCAGACCGTCGAGAACCTGGTCCCCGGAAAGCTCTACAATGTCAGGGAGGCCGAATGAGTCACGGGGTGAGTATCGGGCAACCGGTAAAGCGTGAGGCGGGGTGGAAGCGGTTCTTCAGCGCCTCCAACCGCTATCTCTCTCCTCTGCTCATCACCCTCGTTCTGTTGGTTGGCCAGCTCTCCTACGGCATCCTTGAGAGTTACACCCGTACCTTGTTGGCCATTGGCGCCAGCCTTGTCGCGGAGCTTGTTCTGTCGCGCATCTATTTGGGCAAGTGGCCAAACCTGGCCAGTGCTTACATTACCGGCATCAGCGTGGGCATCCTGGTGCGTTCTCCCGCCTTCTGGCCTTATGCTCTTTGCGCGCTGATTTCCATTACCTCGAAGTACGTGCTGCGCGTCCACGATCGGCATATCTGGAACCCGTCCAACTTCGGCATCGTCGCCATGTTCATCCTCGCTTCCGGCACGGTGGCGGGATTGAGCATTCAGTGGGGTAACTTTGTCTGGCCGATGATCGTGATCTGGACGCTCGGATCGGCCATCATCTGGCGCCTGCGGCGCTTTCATATCAGTGCGACGTACGTCGTGTCGTTCCTGGCGTTTGCTTTGCTGCGCAGTTGGATCACGGGCGACCCCTGGCGGTCGGAGATTTCTCCTATTACCGGACCTATGTATCAGTTGTTCATCTTTTTCATGATTACCGATCCCAAAACGACCGTGCGCTCGAAGACCGGCCAGTGTGTGACCGTGTTTCTCGTGGCCGCAGTCGAGATGGTCCTGCGCCTGCACCAGGCGGTCTACGCCCCCTTCTACGCGCTGTTCCTGGTGGGACCTACGGCCATGCTTCTGGAAATGTGGATGGATTCGCGGCGTGCCCGTCTTCTGGTCGCTCATGCCTGAAAGTAAAGTACGTCGCTGTTTTATTTCTTGTCTCTTCGTGATCCTGACTGCGAGTGCATTCGCGCAACGGCCTTCCGGCCCCATTCGTTTTGTCGATGCGACGGCCGCGTCCGGTATCTCCTTTCGTCACCATAGCGGTGCTTTTGGAAAGAAATACCTTCCCGAGACCATGGGCAGTGGCGTGTGTGTTCTGGACTACGACAACGACGGCGCGCAAGACATCCTGTTCGTGAACTCCATGGATTGGCCGGGTCATGGCTCATCCAAGTCTTATCCTGCCCTCTACCACAACAATGGCGACGGAACCTTTACCGACCGCACCAAGCAGGCTGGCTTGGCAGTTGAGATGTATGGCATGGGGTGCGCGGTCGGCGATTATGACAACGACGGCAAGGATGACATCTACATCACCGCAGTCGGGTCCAGCCATCTGTTCCGCAATCTCGGCAACGGCCGCTTCGCGGATGTGACCACTCGGGCGGGAGTGGGTGGCAGCGGGTTTTCGAGCGGCGCGGTATGGTTTGACTACGACAACGATGGCAAGCTGGATTTGTTTGTGGCGCACTACGTCGACTTGGTCCGCGGACAAAGATCAGTTTTGTTCACTCGACACAAAGAACAAATCGTATTGCACGCCCCAGGTTTACCAGGGCGAGAGCGCCAGGCTTTACCACAATCGCGGCGACGGAACCTTTGAGGACGTTACCAGGCGCGCCGGTCTATACGATGCCACCAGCAAGTCGCTCGGCATTGCTCTGGTTGATTACGACGACGATGGCTGGCTCGATCTGCTGGTCACCAATGATACTCAGCCGAACAAGCTCTATCGCAACAACCATAACGGCACCTTCACGGATGTCGGCGTGCAGGCCGGTGTGGCCTACAGCGATGCGGGTGCCACGCGGGCAGGCATGGGGGTAGATAACGGCGACTACGAAAACTCAGGCCATCCCGGCCTGATCATTGGCAATTTCACCAATGAAGGCATGGCGCTCTATCGCACCGACGGCTCCGGTTTGTATACCTCCGCATCCGAAGCGACGGGGCTCGACCGCTGGTCGTTGCAGTCGCTGACCTTCAGTACTTTCTTTTTCGACTACGATCTGGATGGTCTGTTGGACGTACTGGCGGTGAACGGTCACGTGGCCGACGACATCAGCGTAACCCAACCGCATCTAAAGTATGCGGAGCCCGCCCTGTTATTTCGTAACCGGGGAAAGGGTCAGTTCGAAAACATGTCTACCCAGTTAGGTCCTGCGCTGCAACGCGCGATCGTGGGGCGCGGTGCTGCCTACGGGGACTTTGACAATGACGGCGATCTGGACCTGGTGATTACTGAGGCCAATGGCCCGGCACGCTTGCTTCGTAACGACAACGGCAACCAGAACGATATGCTCCGGGTCAAGCTGTCCGGTACGCGTTCTAATCGGGACGGCATTGGGGCCAAGCTCACGCTTCAGGTCGATAATCATCTTCAGCTGTTACGTATGGTGAAGACCGGCTCCGGTTACTTGTCGCAAAGTGAGTTACCTGTGACCTTCGGGTTGGGCAAGCCTGACCCAAGCAGAAGAATGCGGCTTACCATCGCATGGCCTAGCGGGCATAAGGACGTTGTCCCAAACATTCAGCCCAATCAAGCCATCACGGTGCAGGAAGGGAAGGGAATCGTCGCAGCACACGCAATCGTGTTTGCAAGGACTGTGCCTGCGAAGGCTTCTCGTTAATGTGGTTTGGCGCGGTGTTACGCTCTGCCGGAAAACATTTGTAGGGCCCGGGTTGAGCGCCGCGCCTACGGCGCTCAGATCATCTTCGGGATTGATCCCCCAGCCCTTCCGGGCTGGGCTGACGTTTGGCGGCCGGCCCTCCGGGCCTCGCATCGATTTTGCATTGTTGACACAGCCAAGTCGATTGCCGGGATGACAAAGTGCGGATGGTGTGTCCATGAGGGATCTAGTTGCTGAAAGAATCCCTGGTCTGGCGCCTGGTTCGGAGCAATTGCGGGTCTGTCCGTCCGTCGGTAACGGCTGCTGAGGTGAGCGCTGCCGTCTCCTTGGTCATCCCGCCTGCCCCGGCGTGCCGTGGGAGGAGACGACTTGCCTATGACAAGTCGGGAGCAAAAATGACACAGGAAAAAGCGCCCTCGATGCGAGGCCCGGAGGGCCGGTCGCCAAACGTCAGCCCAGCCCGGAAGGGCTGGGAATCAACCCCGAAGAATGATCTGAGCGCCGTAGGCGCGGCACTCAGCCTGGGCCGGCTCCCACCGGTGTCATTACACGCGAAGCCGAGCGGTCTCTCCACCTGCAATCAGTGTTGTCGCAGAGTGGAAGGACCTGCGGTCTCCCTCAACGATTCACCGAAGCCTGCGCAAAAAATCCAGCCCTCTCCAGCATGGCAATAATTTCTTCCCGGCTAGCTCCTAGTTTGTGTCCCGCGTCGAGCAAGTCTTCGGCGCGCACGGGATATCTGTTACGACGCGTGGGATCGCCAAAGCCACCCACGTTAAAAGGCTCAATGAGCCGCCGAACGTCAGCCGCGAACGCTCCATCCGGTTTGTGCGCTCGCTCCAATAAGAGCCGCGACGCCGGCCCAAACAACGGATGTCGATGCAACAGGAATCCCGGCGCCAACTCCTGCTTGCCTAGCCGGCGCGCTGTCTCGGCGAAGCTGACCGCAGCAAAATACAGGAGTGACACAGCGGTAAAAGCCGAAAAGTCAGCCATGGTCGCGTATAACGCGCCGATGAGCCGGCTGGCAGCGAGCAAGTCGCTGTCCGTTTCCTGCGCATAGCCTTGCAGCCGGGCCGCTAGGTCAGCCGAGCTACCTCGCTTTTGGATGATCTGCGCAAGCCGCTCTATCCCGGTGAGCGTGAGAGCGAAGCCGGTCGATAGCAGAGGATCAACGAAACCGGCTGCGGACGGCAGCATCGCCCACCGTCTTCCTGCCATGGTGCTGCTGCGGAAGCTGACTGCCGGCATATGCCGGAACGGCTGGCACGCGGATGCCTGCTTGAACTCTGACTGCAAACCAGGCAACCGGTCCAGAAGCCGTTGCCACGCCGGTTCGCCTTCGCTCAGCGCCAGCTCTGCAGCCACCCGGCGAGTGGCTGCGACCCCAGCACTGGTGACGCCATTGTTGAATCGCAGCACCCACACCCATCCACCGTCAAATACGTGATGCACCGCGGCGTCATCCACCGGATAGGGAGGTGTATCTCCGCTAGTCTCGGTGCGCGTAACTCCCGTGAAGTGGCTGTACAGGCTTTCTGTGGGAGGAACTCCAGGCAGCGGAGACTCCTCCAGCCGCAAACTCCGGTGCAGAAAGCCACGCGGGCCAGTGGCATCGATCAGAAGCCCGGCATGGAGCTGGAACGCCTCCTCACCGGCGCGGCCCACGACGGTTACGCCATCCTCAGCGAATTCCAGCGTCTCGATCCGGACGCTCTCGCGATAGTCGACCCCAAGCCTCTGCGCCTCCCGAACCAGGAAGTAGTCCACATCGGCCCGGTACCAATGGGTGTCGGCGATATCATCATGCGGGCTCGCCGCCACCAAGAGTTCATCTTCCTGGTGAAAGAAAGTGAAGCCGCGCTTTAGCCCACAGGCGATCTGCGGGTACGTGCGCTGCCAGCTTCCCCATTTTGCCAGCGGAGCAATTCGCGGCAGATCATAGGTGGCGCTCAACCTCTCCAGCAGGAGATTGCTGAGCGGGGTCGTTGATTCGCCGATCACCATGCGGGGATGCCGGCCTTGTTCGAGCAGGACAACCGAAAGCCCTAGCTGATGGGCAATCATCGCCATCAGGCTACCGCCGAAGCCGGCCCCGACGATGGCAAGATCAAACTCGCGAATCAACTCGCACCGCCGCAACGCGTGCACGGAATCCTATCGAGCATCACCTGCTGCAGATTCATCTGCCGCAGCCGCGCGGTGCGATCCGCGTAGCAGTGTGCGCATGACTCGCGCAGATCCCATAGATCGGCGAAGACTCTGCCCGCCTTGAGCCCTAAACCGTACTCCATTGCTCCTTCCAGGGTTGCCAAAGACGGGGGCACAAACTTGAGTGCTTCCATAGCCCCGTTTCCCGCCCGCGTTGGGATCAGGGTCGCAGCTGTGGCGCCAAGTTCCATGGCGAATGCCAAAGAGCGCTCAGCCCACTCCAGCGCCTCCGCCGCCGGCATGAGCGGAGGCTGCACCAGGATAAAGACCCGAAGATCGATCCCATAGCGACGCAGAAAATCTGCCGCGGTCGAGAATTGATCAAGTGTCATGCGTTTATTCAATCCCGCGAGAACTTGCGCGTGCGCCGTCTCCAGTCCCATAGCGATCTCGAGTTTGCCGCTAAGCAAGTCGCGAAAGCGCAGGCAGGCATCCCCGATGAGCGCGGGATGGTTCTCAACAATCAATCTCTCGAAGCGATTGGCGCGTTGCGCGATCGCGGCATAGTCCGCGGGAGGAATTGCCTGCGGGTCGAAAAAGCTACCGCTGTTGTACAGCTTGAGCTGGCGCGCGGGGCGAAGGCTAAGAAGCGCGTGATCGATCTGTGCAGGGATAGCCCCCAGCGGTACTGTTTCGCTGAGCGTATTGCGCCACAGGTCGCACATCAAACAGCGGAACGGGCATTCTCGATTGGTAAGAAAGATAGTGGCAACCGGTTCCACTGCGCCGCCAGCTGCACATTCCTCTTCTACGAAATACTGATAAGGGAGATAAGGATCGCGGATCTCCCGCGCCGGGCGGCGGCTGAGTATCCAGGCATCGCGCTCCGACGTTTTGGCCGGATATACGTTCATGAATACAGAGACAGAAATTTCTGGCGATACTCCGCCTCGCGAAAGGGCAGCGCGGAGTGCATGGTGGTCTCTGAAACGGCCCCGTGCTGGAAACGCCGTTTAGGGAAGACCGGCATGTCGAAGCCGGTGACTGCCTTCACTCCGCGCGCCACGATCTCGCCCTTCAGCTGATAGAGCCGTTCCACATCGTAGTCGGTCAAATCAATGAAGGGAATGCCTTCCGCAACCGCGATCAGCGATGGTTGCGTGAAAGGACTGAAGCCGCGAAAGCCGAAATGGTGGGCCGGAGCGTAGGTGCGGCTATAGGAGCGGCTCAGTCCGCCGCTGTAAGTCAAGGAGTGTTTGATCTTGCCCACCCCCCATCCTTCCTGGTAAAGCATGGGATTGTTGATGACGCTGCGAATGGTGAGTTCGGGATTCTGCTCGATGGGATAATCCTTGAGGTTCTCATCGCCGCCGTCCCCGTCGATGAGGTAGCGCCAGGTGGGATAGCGTTGCCGCACTCCCCGGCATAACGCCATCGCCATGGTGGCTGATTGCACATCGAGCGCTTTGTAATCTTCCACCACGCGAATCGTCTCATCGACATTCAGCGACGACGCATCCGCCGCGATCGGTTCCAGGAATAGTCCCAGTCCGAGAGCCTCGAGAAAGGCGCGCGCCTGGCCAACATCAGGACCATCGCCAAGGTCGAGCACAAAGGCTTTGAGTCGCGCAGGATTCATCCCCAGCTTGAGCATGACGTGGTAGGTGGTGAGGAAGACGCTGCCGCTGTCGATGCCGCCTGAAAAGCATACGCCCACCGGTTCATCCGCAGGCACACGGACCAACCATTGCTCGATCTCGCCGGCCAGCGCTCCGATGTAGGCTACTCCAATCTGATCGAGATCGGTGCTCATCACTCCTTGCGAGGGCGTAAAGAAACGGGTGTAGACCGGATCGGGATCGGGGCAACCGATCAGCTGCAACGCGACCACGTAGTGGGCCGGAACCATTCTGGTGTAGCTGGGATGGAACTGCCCTGCGAGTCCCTCCGCCTTAAGCCAGTGGTAAATCGCATCGATGCGCGCCGCGACGATCAGCACCGGCCCTTCCTGGCGCTTGGCCAGGAAGTAGCGCAGGGGCCGGTCCAGCGAACGTGCCAGCTTCACTGTCTTGCCTGCGCGGGCGACCAGTGCAAACGAACCCGCGATGCGCCCCACTTCTTCCGCAGACCCGTTCAGAACGATCTCTCTTGCTTGTTCGACAGAGAGGCGATAGATCTGGTTCGCTTCCGGCTCCGTGAGATCAACTACGCGCTCAATATATTGATGCTGCATCATTTCCTCGACCGTTGTTCTCTCGGTCAAGGATAGCGCAATCGACGCCCGACTGAACTTGGAGCGCTCAGTGTTTGAGCGGTGCGTCCCAGTGGAAAACCAACTCCATAAAAGCAAGCTGAGCGTTGGGGCCCTGGGGATAGACGCTGCTGGCCACCCTCTTGCCCCACACGTAAGAATAATACCCGCCGACGTCCAGATGCGGTGTGGCGTGCCAGTCTGAACTGATATCGACAACGCTGGTGAAAGAATTAAATCCCCCGCTTGGCCGGCCCTGGTATCCGAAGACCTTGTTATCGTAGGCCCCGCCGCCCTGGTACCAGAGGTCTTTGGCTGAAGTTAGCCGCAGCCAGTGCAGGTCGCTGCGCAGTTCCCACTGGGGCTTGGGGCGATCGATGATCTGCACAAATTCATCTGTGAGGTTCATCAGGTTGTAGTAAGGGAATCGCGCATAGACGCGCGGGGTGGGCAGCAGCTCAAAGAAAGTGCCGTGCTTATTATCCGAGGGATTGTTATCTCCACTGCTGCGCCACCAACCGCCGCGCAGCCATGGTGTGCTCGCCACGTGCAGAAGCTGATACCCTCCCTCCACATCGGCGGCGCCTGCGCGGTCGTATTGCTCTCCCCACTGGCCGTTTTGCAGCGCACCCCAGCCGACGAAATCGAATTGGCCCGGGCCGGCGGGAATGGCGGTCAGAAAGTCTCCACCGTAGGTGCCAATGCGAATGTTTTGATGGTCTGCCTGCCGCACCGGCAGCGGACGGTTGTCCGTCTTCGTAATTCCTGTGCGGCCGTCGTGATAGCCAATTGCAAACACACGCCACAGGAAGCGGTTCTGCCAGTCGGACTTGGTGTAGGCAAGGTACTGTATATCCACGTTCAATTCCGGATTGCCGTTCATGTTGAAGACGCCCTGGTCGGAGCGTGCAGCCATCGCGGTTATGTCCCACGTACCTTGGCCGTAGTGAGCATCGATTCCATCGAAACTTCGTTGCGCAACGGTAAAGCCAAAGTTGCTCACCAGGCGTTGCCCCACGCGGTTGGGCTGCAGCCAGGCCAGGGTTGGATTCTTCGGTTTCGTCTCCAGTCCATCAAAGAATTCAAAGCGTCCGAGACGAATATTCTTGTCTCCGTCGAAGCTATAACGAGCGAATGCCTGCTTGAGAAAGGCCGCCGCGGGATAAGAATTGTTGTTTGCAACGTAATAGCTGGCGCCCAGGCCCAACTGCCCCTGTGCTGTAGATGGACTGACCGCAGTGTTAGGCGCGTCCAGAACCGTGGCTTGTGTAATCTCCACTCTCCAGTCCCAGCGCGCTATGGTCTGTGAAAGCCCAAAACGCAATAGTGATTCGCCGTAACCATAAGTGTTGTCGGGAGGGGCCTTGAACCAATCCCAGCCGAGACCTCGCCCCCGTTCATACACAAAAAAATGCACAGGATGCGGGCCTGGTGGCGATTGCGGCGTCTGGCCGCACAAAGCAGCCGCGCTCGATAACAAGAGAAAAAAGCAAAAAAAACGACGCACACTTACCTCCAAAAGGCTTTTGCGGCAATTAATTTCTCAACTTGTATGGACAAGATTTCTTCTTGAAAAAGCGATCGATCGCAAGAGACCGGATCTCTGCAGGATTTACAAACATCGGTGGCGCAAGCATTAATGAATCAACGCCCGTGGTCAACCACCCTGAGGCTGGGATTTGTCTCAACCCTGGGGTGGAGCTCACGCGGAAAACCGGATGAGAAACACGTTGAACGAAGGGAACCGGTTTCACCGTACTCACACACCCTCTTCAGAGGAGGGTCTAGGCTGCGGCTTGGCGAGTGGGTTGCTGCCATTTGCAAAAGCTGTAAAAAAGGAACGTTCCCAGGCGCGAGAGATTCAGCAAAGAGCAATACAAGAGTGTCTTAAAAACCCCGCGCGGCCGGAATCGGGAATAGATTGAATTGAGGCTCCACGCCGGCACTGTATAAACATCACCCGCTCTCAAAATGCCGATGCGGTTCCTTATCGGCGACTCGTAAATCACTCTCTCAATCCCATAATTGAAGAACATCGCCAGATCGAGAATCCTCCGGCTGTACATGGCTGCTCCGATCCATGGGATTCTCTGTCGGTGACGAGACTCAATCAGAAGGCGAGATGCTTCCGCAGCATGTCGCAGTGCAGCGGTCACCCCATTCGCGGTCATCGGATCCACCATAGCTGCAGCCTCTCCAGCGATAAGCCAGTTCGGTCCGGCGACCCCGCCATGCATGCGGCAAATGAACGATGTGACCGATGGGGCAATGGCCGGCACAGCCTGCAAGAGAGGCTCAAAGCGGGGAAACCGGCCCAACTTTTCTCTCAAAATATCTTCCACGCTTTCCCCCTGCTGTCGGCCGGCCTTGATCGTCTCCCCGGTGGCAACATATCCCACGCTGATGGTGTTGGGGTTGATAGGTATTTCCCAAACCCATTCCATGTAGGGTGGCTTCACTCCGTCCGCATACAGCGTCGTTCCTTCCACCGGCGTGGTGACCGGGAAATAACCCCAGATGGCTACTTTCCGCGGACCTGCCTCGTAAGCCGGCAAATGGAAAGCCCGGGCAAACAAGCTTGAAGCACAGCCGGAAGCGTCGATAAACCAGGGCGAGGAGATTCTCTTGCCAAGCTGTGTGCTAACCGCCTCCACGCGCTTCCCGTTGGTTTCCACCGCGATCACCCGATCCTCCAGAAACGTGACGCCGCAGCTGAGAACAATTTTCCGCAACAGACGGTTGAGTTGGATTCGATCAACATGCAGGGTACGCAGTTCGACATTGAAAGGCGGCCGTCCTAACCATTCCCCCGGAACATAACTTTGATCGCACCCGTCTCCTAGTTTCAACGTGACGTGGCGCTTGTAAGTGGCAGTCTTTTCCTCGATCAGCCGATTCATGGTCAGGCCCAGGTCTGCTAACAAGCCCGGTGCGGACCAGTCCAGCGACTCGCCAACCGCGTCATTTTCGATTCCGCCGGCGTCGACACAAAGGACCCGCAGTCCCGCCTTGGTCAGATGTATACAGGCGGCCATCCCCGCCAAGCCGCCGCCGATGACGGTGACGTCACTCCCGGCCACAGGATTCTCTTGCTCGTGCATGCCTGTCTGCTGAATGACTTCGATCCTTTCGCGGAATTGTACACGCGCCAGTGTGCTGCGGAATATGCAGTTAGTCGCCAGCTAGATTCAGGTGGGCGTCTACCTCAACCTTTTGGTTGAGGTAGCCTCTGGGTAATGGCGCTAAAATCCGAGTGCCAATATCAGAACTGGATTCAAGACAGGAAAGAAAGAGGTCGAGAGGCTTGATTGTTCGTCTTCGCCCGATCGCGCTCATCGCAGTCCTGCTGGTTCTCTGGCAAGTTGCCGTTACCCGGAGCCCCCTTCACATTTTGCCAACGCCCTGGGGAGTCGTCGAAGGAATCGGCGATCTCTTGCAGCACGGGCTGCTTTTCAAGTATGTGGTGGCTTCGCTCTTCCGCGTCACCTGGGGATTCATGCTGGGCGTCCTTTTGGCGGTTCCCCTGGGGCTCTTCATCGGCTGGAACCGCAGGTTAGAGATGGCATTCAATCCACTGCTTCAGATCCTTCGCCCCATCTCTCCTCTCGCCTGGATTCCCCTGGCGATTCTCTGGTTCGGTGTGGGCGACCTCTCCGCCATCTTCCTCATCTTCCTGGGTTGCTTCTTTCCGTTGCTCCTGACTTCTATCAACGCGGTGCGCGGCATCCCGGCGGTATATCTCAATGCCGGGCGAAACTTCGGTCTGAGCCAGGCTGCCTTGGTCTCTCGCGTCCTCTTTCCTGCGGTGATTCCACAGTTGCTGGTCGGCATGCGCATTACCCTGGGAGTTGCCTGGCTGGTGGTGGTGGCGGCGGAGATGATCGCGGTCAACTCCGGGCTGGGCTTTCTCATCGTGGATGCTCGGAACGCCGGCAACCGTTATGACCTCGTGGTCGCTGGAATGGTCATTATCGGCCTGATTGGCTTGCTGTTGGATATGGGGATGCGATCTCTGGAACATGTGAAGTCGCTTCGCTGGAGTTACTCGGAGGATTAGTTGGGAAAGTTGAAGTTACAGGCACAGAATATCCACACCGTGTT
Organism: uncultured Acidobacteriaceae bacterium; assembly: GCA_963785315.1. GTDB lineage: Bacteria > Acidobacteriota > Terriglobia > Terriglobales > Acidobacteriaceae > PALSA-350. The sequence continues at coordinate 114,226 of CAWAUX010000015.1, forward strand.
TACCCGTGACGGGGAAACTACGCCTGTGCTCAATGACATCAACCTAGACGTCATCGAGGGGGAATTTGTTTGCCTGCTCGGACCTTCCGGCTGCGGCAAGTCGACATTGCTAAGCACCATGGCCGGTTTTCTTTCTCCCACTAGCGGAGCGGTAAAGATCGATGGGCAAGTAGTGCAAGGTCCAGACCCTCGCCGCATCTTCGTCTTTCAGGAGCGTGGCGTTTTTCCCTGGCTCACGGTCGAGGGAAATATAGCCTTCGGTCTCTTCCACCTGGGCCGTTCAGAGCGCCAGCAGCGCGTCGCCCACTACATCAAGATGGTGGGGCTGGAGGGCTTCGAAAAGGCCTATCCAGCCGCGCTCTCCGGGGGCATGAAGCAGAGGCTCGAGGTGGCGCGCGCGTTGGCCGTCAATCCCGACATGCTCTTTCTCGATGAACCCTTCGGAGCCCTCGACTCCATCACCCGGCTCATCATGCGCGGCGAGCTGCTGCGTATCTGGGAGGCCGAGCGCAAGACGATTATCTTCGTGACTCACGATATCGATGAAGCGGTCCAGCTTGCCGACCGGGTGGTGGTGATGAGTGCCCGCCCTGCCACCATCCAGCAGATTGTAACCATCGATATTCCGCACCCACGTGACATCAGCTCGGCGCGCTACCTGGAACTGCGCGACGGCATCTTTCAACAGATCGGTTTGGCCCACAGAATATGAATTCCCTCGCAGAACCGAGGAAATGGGAAAAATTCTTCTGGCCGGTGCTGGCCTGCGCGCTCCTTCTCGCGCTGTGGCACTACTCCGTCGTCTTTACGGCGACCAGGGTCTTTCCCTCGCCCCTCGATGTGAAAAAGGGAATCGCTGAGCTGATTCGGAAGCAGGTGTTGTGGCGCGACATCATCGATTCCCTGCGCCGCGTAGCTATCGGTTTCGGCGCCGCGGCCGTCATCGGTATTCCGCTGGGATTGACGTTGGGATGGTATCCGGCGGCCAACCAGGTGGTGAACCCGGTGCTGCAGATACTTCGCCCCATCAGTCCCATCGCCTGGATTCCGGTCGCCATCATCCTGCTCGGTGTGGGCGACCACGCTGCCACCTCGCTTATCTTTCTCGGAGCGCTTTTCCCCATCATCGTTGCCTGCGTCGACGGCGTGTCCAATGTGCCTTCTGTTTTCCGCCTCGCTGGGCGCAACTTCGGCCTCAGCCCGGCCCGCCTGCTTACCCAGGTTGTCTTTCCGGCCGCGCTGCCAAAAATCATTGTCGGCTTGCGCATCGCCCTCGGTATCGCCTGGCTGGTCGTCGTCGCTGCCGAGATGATCGCGGTCGATTCCGGCCTCGGCTACCTGGTCATCGATTCGCGCAACTCGGGCAAGCGTTACGACCTGGTGGTGGCCGCGATGCTGATCATCGGCCTGATCGGGCTCATCCTTGATGCCTGCTTCCGCCGCCTGGAAAAAATCAAATCCGTTCGATGGGGATTTCGCGATGAGTCTTAGAACCAGGATAGCTGCCGGTGTCTTCGCATGGGTGCTGTTGATCACCGGGCTGCACGCGTGGCTGAACGTGAACTGGGCTGCGGTCCTGAATGACTATCAACCGCCCGGGAAACGAAAAATCACCGTGGCCTATCTCCCCGCCACCTGCCAGCTCACTTGCCCGGTTACGGACTATATTTCCAAGTACTCTCTGTCCGGCGAGATGTTTCTCCCCAGACTGTTTCAGGGCTTTCCTGAGATGAAAGAGGCGCTGATCTCGAACCGCGTACAGGCCGCATTCATCGTTGCTCCATTGGCCCTGGCTCTCAACGACCAGGGAGTTCCGATCAAGATCGTGTACCTGGGCCACCGGTACGGTAGCGCGTTTGTCGTCCGCAAAGACGGTCCCATCAAAACCTTTGCCGATATACGCGGCCGCACCATCGCCATTCCCAGCCGCTTTTCCGACGAGCGCTTGTTGGTGTTTCGCGCCATGAAGGTATGGGGAATCAAGCCCAGCGAAGTCAAGATGGTCGAGATGGCGCCCCCGGATGTTTCCGGCGCCCTGGCGGCTCATGCCATCGACGCATTCGTGATGGGCGAGCCGTTTCCCTCCCAAGCGGAACTCGGTGGCTTTGGCCGCGTCCTGTTTCAGGCCCGGGATTACTGGCCAGACTACATGTCCTGCATTCTTGTCGTTCGGCAGGACCTCATTGACAAACGTCCAGACGTCGTCCAGACCTTGGTGGACGGCATTGCCCGTTCGGGGCTCTGGCTGGACACCAGCAAGCCTCACCGTGAGGACGCCGCCGACTTCGTGGGCCGTTTTTACTACAACCAGAAACCTGCCTTGCTCCGCTGGGCTCTCACCAAGCCAATGGACCGGGTCACCTATAGCCCGTTGGCCCCGCGCAAGGCGGACTTCGATATGGTGCGCGATCTGATGATCGAAACCGGTGTCTTGCATAAGAAGCTTGAATTCAGCGAGTACACCGACACCCGCTTCTCTGACAAAGCCAGTATCCAGACACCCTGGAGATATGAACCCGGCACAGCCACAGCCCAGTAAGGAGGTAACGAAAATGTTTCGCAGACGATTTCTTCAATTAGTGACCATGGCGAGTGTTGGCACTCTGGCTCCACTCGATGGCATGTCAGCGGGAACGAGCAAGACCGTGATCTATTTTGTGAAGGGATTCAGTTGCATCACCTGCGCCACCGGTCTCGATACCATGCTTGGGCAACAAAAGGGCATTACTTCGAGCAAATCAACCTACCCGGAAGGCAAGGTGACGGTCGGCTTCGATCCCCACCAGATAACCGAGCAGTCGATCATCGCCTTCATCACCGATCTGGGTTTCACCGTGCAACTTGAACCGAAAGGCTGAGACATGTCCCAAGGAAGGAATTACTCACAATTGGCCGCCACTCTTGCCGCATCGTTGGATCTTCAGCAGGCACCGGTAGCGATTTCCTTCGCGGAGTCATTGCCGGCCGGCGTGAAAAGCCACGCCGGCCGTGTTCCCGCAGGATGCAGGTTCTGGGAGGACGGCGCGGTCACCGCATTTGCGACCTCCGCTTCCGACCACAGCCTCTGCGCCATTGGTGTTTACACGCATAACCTTCAAACCTCTCCGGCTCAGCAGACTGATTTGATGGATGCTCTCAAGGTGTTCGGCGACCTCGACTATGTCAGACAGGAAGATCTGGCGTTAATTCCCGTTCTGGCCTCGCAGCCACGATACGTCGTGTACGCCCCTCTGGCAGATTCTCCCTTGCCACCGGACGTAGTGCTTCTATTCGTAAACGCGAATCAAACCCTCATCCTTTCCGAGGCAACGCAGCAGGTGGAAAACCAGAATGCTCCGGCCATGGGGCGGCCGGCCTGCGCGATCGTTCCCCAGGTCATGAACACCGGCCGGGCGGCGTTAAGTTTGGGCTGCTGCGGGGCGCGAGCCTACCTGGACGTGCTCACCGACGACGTGGCCGTTTTTGCCATTCCGGGAACCAAACTCGAGGCCTATGCGCGGCGGATCGAGGCCCTGGCCAAAGCGAACGGTATCCTTTCAAAATTCCACAGCCTCCGCCGTCACGCTATAGGCGCCGGGGGAACGCCCACGATCAAGGACTCCCTGGCCGCCCTGATGGCCTAGACTGTCTGCTCTTCGTTCCCAAACAAAGGACGGGTGGGATGCCACCGATGTTGACCGCTAAGCGCAGCGGTGAATCGAAGGCCAGAGGGAAGGAGCTGTGGTCTCCCACATCTCGCGAAAAACGAGCGAGATATGGCCCACCCGTCCTTTGTTTGGGAACCAGGGGAAAAGATCTTACTCTTAGTTGGTTCTGCTAGGGCGCAGACGCTTCATCCCTCCGAACGGTCCCACCCACCCAATATTCTCCCGATTTTAATCGCCCAGCCCAACCCCGCCTCCAGGGCCGGTCCAAGTCTGAGAGAATTCCTGGAGGATAAGATCCAAAGTGCTGGTGGGGCATCAAACCTGCTGAGTTAGATCAGAGAAGAGGAGCAATGCCATGGCAACTGCGCTGAAAGTGCAGTCTCTCACCCAACGAGCAGCCTGGAAGGCGCTCGAGACAAATTATGAACAAGTGCGCAATGTTCCTTTGCGCTCGCTGTTTTCCGACGATCCCGAACGTGCGGCACGCTTTTCGATCGAGGCGGCCGGTCTTTTTCTCGATTATTCGAAGAACCGCATCACCCAGGAGACGCGCAACCTCCTCATCCAACTGGCCCAGGAATCCGGCCTGCGGGAGCGCATCGACGCCATGTTTCGCGGGGACAAGATCAACATCACCGAGAAGCGGGCGGTGCTGCACGTCGCCTTGCGCGCTCCCAAAGGGGAGGCCATCTTGGTCGATGGCCAGGATGTAGTTCCGGAAGTCCACGCGGTGCTGGATAAAATGGCCGCCTTCTCCGACCGCGTGCGCAGCGGCGACTGGAAAGGCCACACCGGCAAGCGCATTCGCAACGTGATCAACGTCGGCATCGGAGGCTCAGACCTCGGGCCGGTCATGGCCTATGAGGCCCTCAAATACTACAGCGACCGATCGATGGTCTTTCGCTTCGTTTCCAACGTGGACGGTACTGACTTCGCTGAAGCGGTGGTTGATCTCGATCCAGCGGAGACCCTGTTCATCATCTCCTCCAAGACGTTCACAACGCTAGAGACCATGACCAATGCGCACTCGGCGCGCGATTGGGCGCTGAAGGGTCTTAAGGACGAGGCTGCGGTCGCCAAGCATTTTGTTGCCGTCTCCACCAATGGCACTGAGGTCAAGAAATTCGGCATCGACACCGCCAATATGTTCGGCTTCTGGGATTGGGTCGGTGGCCGCTACTCCATGGATTCCGCCATCGGCCTCTCCACCATGCTGGCCATCGGCCCGGCAAATTTCCGCGCTATGCTCGACGGCTTCCACCAGATGGACGAGCATTTCCGGACCGCCCCCTTCGAGAGCAATCTGCCCGTGATCCTGGGGCTGCTCAGTGTCTGGTACAACGACTTCTTTGGCGCGCAGACCGTGGCAGTATTGCCGTATGAGCAATATCTAAAGCGTTTTCCCGCCTACCTGCAGCAGCTCACCATGGAAAGCAACGGGAAACACGTCACCCTCGAAGGCGAGCGCGTCGACTACGACACCGGCCCGATTTACTGGGGCGAGCCGGGAACCAACGGGCAGCACTCGTTCTACCAATTGATCCACCAGGGGACCCGGCTGATTCCCTGTGACTTCATCGGTTTTGAGAAGACCCTCAATCCCCTTGGACGGCACCATGACATGCTACTGGCCAACGTCTTTGCCCAAGCCGAGGCCCTGGCTTTCGGCAAGACGCCGGAGCAGGTAAAGGCTGAAGGAACACCGGATTGGCTGGTTCCGCACCGCGTTTTTGAGGGCAACCGCCCGTCCAACGTCCTGCTGGCGGATAAGCTCACACCAGAAACGCTGGGCAAGCTGGTGGCGCTCTATGAGCACTCGGTATTCACCCAGGGCACCATCTGGCAGATCGACTCCTTCGATCAATGGGGCGTCGAGTTGGGCAAGGTGCTGGCGCAACACATCATTGCCGAGATTGAGGCCCCGGATGATGCAGGTCTGAAGCATGATGCTTCCACCAACAACCTTATCCGCCGCTACCGCAAGCTCAAGTAAGCGTGCGCAATTGACGATGAACATATAACCGAAAGAGGAGCGATTCGATGCAATTAGGAATGGTGGGTCTGGGCAGGATGGGCTCCAACATGGTCAAGCGGTTGCTGAACAACGGTCACACCGCCGTGGTGTACGACCGGTCGGCGCAGGTGGTTCAGGATCTGGAAAAGCAAAAAGCCGTGGGCGCCTCTTCGCTCGCGGACATGGTCGCCAAGCTCTCCAAGCCGCGCGCCATCTGGCTGATGATTCCCGCCGCAGTGGTGGATCAAACCATCGCCGAGATTGCGCCTCACCTGGAGTCCGGCGACATCTTGATCGATGGCGGCAATTCGTATTACATCGACGACATCCGTCGTAGCGGACAGCTCGCGCCCAAAGGAATCCAATATGTCGACGTGGGGACCAGCGGCGGTGTATGGGGCCTTGAACGCGGCTACTGCCTGATGATCGGCGGTCCCACGGCGGCGGTGGAGCACCTGGAACCGATTTTCAAAACCATCGCCCCCGGCGTCGGCGATATTCCCCGCACCGTCGGACGGGACAAGATGGGCGGCACGGCGGAGGAGGGATACCTGCATTGCGGACCCAGCGGCGCCGGTCACTTTGTCAAGATGGTGCACAACGGCATGGAGTACGGCATCATGGCGGCCTATGCCGAGGGGCTCAACATCCTGCACCACGCCAACGTCGGCCACAAGACCGGAGATGTCGATGCCGAAACCACGCCGCTCCGCGATCCTCAGGACTATCAATTTGACTTCAACCTGTCGGATGTGGCGGAGGTATGGCGGCGGGGCAGCGTAATCTCCTCCTGGTTGCTCGACCTTACCGCGGCTGCCTTGACCAAGAGCCCTGCCTTATCGGAGTTCGCCGGCCACGTCTCTGATTCCGGCGAAGGTCGTTGGACCATCAAAGCGGCCATTGATGAAGGCGTGCCCGCACCGGTGCTCACCGCAGCGCTCTACGAACGCTTCAGTTCGCGCGGTGAAGCCGATTTCGCCGATAAACTGCTCTCCGCCATGCGCTTTGAATTCGGAGGCCACGTCGAAAAGAAGCCAGGTACGTAGACTGCCTTTACACTAGGGGTTGCTTTTCGATTTGCTCTGTGAGGACGCTAGCGTTTGCCTCGTACGTCTCCGCCGTTTCGCTGTGCCCTTCTCCTCGCGCTCCTGATGGTCGCGGCCCTTCCGGCCGCGATCGCTCAGGCTCCCTTGCGCACCATCGGTTTCATGACCGACTTTGATGTCAAAGATGACGCGGTCGGCATCTGCAAGGCGGTCATGGAAGGCGTTGCTCCTGGGGTAAACATTATCGATATCACCCACCAGGTGACGCCCTTCGATATAGCGGAGGGAGCACGCTTTCTCGCCGGTTCGGCGCCTTACTTCGCCAGGAATGCTGTCTTTGTGGTGGTGGTCGATCCCACCGTTGGCAGCAAGCGCAAGGCGATCATTGCGCAGTCCCGAGTGGGCCAGTTTTTTGTCCTGCCGGACAATGGTTTGCTCACCCTGGTTGCGGATCGCGACGGCATTGTGGCAGCGCGGGAAATTACCAATCCCACCTGGATGATTGGCGCCGCGCTCTCCTCGACCTTCCACGGCAGGGATATCTTCTCTCCTGCAGGGGCGCACCTCGCACGGGGTGATGATTGGACCACAGCGGGGCCTTCCCTCGACGTAGCTAAGCTGGTGCGGTTGGAAATTCACTCCGCCACCATCGACGTCGCCGGTTTGCATGGCAAGGTGCTGGGGGTCGATGGACCGTTCGGAAACCTGGTGCTGAACGTGCCTGCCGAAACCTTCGCCAAGCTGGGCTATACGCTCGGCGACTCCGTACCGGTTACGCTGGGCGGCAAGGATTACCACTTTCCTTTTGTAAAGACGTTCAGTGATGTGCCGGTGGGCGCACCTTTGTTCTATATCGATTCGCGGGGGCGGCTAAGCCTGGGGATCAATCAGCGAAACTTCTCCGAGACCTACAAGCTTGCGTCGGGAACGGAACTGTTGATTCCAGCCAAGCATTGAAAATGCCTAGCTTGCATTTTTCACAGACCTACCGCTCTCTACCGGTAACGAATGTGCCAGCCCCGGACTTCAGTCCGGGGGAGCGGGTTTCCAAACCCGCGAGAGGGCTTGATCTCGCCATGACCGGGCTTTAGAAGTCCTGGTGAGAATGCCTCTAGCTGCCCATCAACACGCACGTTTTTCGTGACCTAACGTCTTTTGGGGACGGAGTTGGACGCCCCGCCACCAGGGCCAGCCGTCTCATCCCATCTAAAGAGGGTGTGTGAAAACTTCCCTCTCCGAATCAGTCCCGAAGGGACGGCTGAGAGTAGCCCAGGACGTAGTCCTGGGTAGAGGTTCGAGAAACGACCCAGTCCCGCAGGGACGGCTGAAAATGCCCCAGGATGAAATCCTGGGGTGCCTCCAATTCTGAAGTGGACCATTCGAGATTCGGGGCAGCCAACCCCGGACGATTTCCAGGGTAACTTCAGCCGTCCCTACGGGGCTCGATTTGGCAAGGGCAGTTCTCACACAGACCATAAAGCCCCCAATTGATATATCGGAGCGTTTCACGCGGGTTTGAAACCCGCTTCCCCGGACTGAAAGTAGTCCGGGGCTGGCACATTCGTTACCGGTAGAGAGCGGCAGGTCTGTGAGAAATCCAGGCTAGTCGACTGGCTCCACGGGAAGCTGGGAACCGTCGCCGGGCTTCAAGCGCTCGTAGACGCTTCCCGATGCCACGCGCGTGGCGGCCAGTTCGAAGAAGCGTGCGCGCAGGCACTGCTTCCAGATAAAAATTTCTGTGCACGGTTCAATTGGCTCGCAGTATCTTCTGAGCAACAAAGAAGACCCGCCCACAAAGTTGATCAGCTCCTGCTTGCGCCCAATTTCATGTTCCAGCATGAAGGCTCGCATCACGGCGGAAATGGATTCCTTCTTGTAGTTCATGTCGTTCATCTGCAGGTCTACATAGGTCACGCCATTGAGGCGCCAACCGGTCAGGAGGCTCAACCACCGTCCATCCGGCAAGCGCAGGCCCATGGAAAAAAAATCAGAATTGGCCCGCAGCAAACGATACCGGGCGTGTAAGAACTTGGTTGCACGCTGCGGCATCGACTTCGCTTCCAGCGCCAACATCACTTCCATCGCCTGATCGGGATCCAGCGCCGGTAAAAATTGGACCTTCGCGCTTTTTTCCAACTGCTGGCGCTTGCCCGCAAGGCTACGCCGGGTGCGTGGTCCCAGCCGTGCCAGCATGCCTTCGTAAGTGCTCTCCAGGGGTAGCGTGTGCTGAACCATCGTTCCGCTGAAGCGGCGAAAGTTGCTCGCCGGTCCCATGATTTCCAGGCATGCATCGAGAGAAGCTTTGATGCTGAGGCTCACACCGTGAATGCGCCGCTCTCTCAGCAACGCCTCCGTGGCCTGATGCACGTAGTGCACACGGTATGATTCAGGGGCCGCCACCAGACTTTCCCCGATGTAGTCCCCGCCCCGGAACAGCCCTAACCCAATGCCCAGCCTGGTGTGCTCATAAAACAGGACACAGGCTTCGAGTTCCTGCTCCCGGCGAATCAGCACCGCCGCACATCTTCTATTTGCCAGGGTATTTGCCGCGATGAAATATTCCGGTTCGGTGGTCAGATCATCTTCCTGCCCACAACGTCGGCGGAGTTCGCGAATCTCGGCCAGGTAGGAGTGCAGTTTCCGGTTGCCGATTACCAGATGGGGAACTCGCGCGCTGTTATCAAACCGGGAGACAGCTCCCACATCCATGCCGCCCACGGCGACATCCAACCGTCGACTGTTATCGCTGGAACTTGCCTTGTTGCTCCCGGGGATAAGAGACGGCTGCGCCAAGCTGTTCGCGTTTTTGGTCATCAGGAATATAGCACCGCGTAATCCATGGCCACGCCACGAATCGCTGCCCCCTTGTGGAAAGTTGGCAGCCAAATCGATTCGAGCGGGTGCGACTCGACTGATCTTACGGCAAGCACTGGAACAGGACGAATGCGCACCGCCAGTACCGGCGTGGAAAACCGGAAATCGTACTGTGATTGCATCTTTTTGGGTCGCTACGCCAGAAGTGTACAGCTGAGCTGAACGATTTAGCCATATCCTCTTCTGGTCATCTTGTTTCCGCCGGGTATTAAGTAGGTTACCGGCGGCACGCAGAGAGGCTGTAACTTTATTGACTTTTTAGCGCGAAGATATCGAGCCTTAAAACGAATTAGTCGTCCCGAGGAGAGTTAAGGGCGGAATGACACTGCAAAATTGCCATGAATGCGAGGCCCGGCCTGGGCGCGGTACTAAACCTGGGCCCGCTCGCACCTGAGTCATCCCGGAAGGGAAGCGGGGAAATGTCTGGCCAGGGCTAGCGAGCCAAAGGACCCAGCGGAGTGCGCCGGCGATAGTGAAGAGCTGTGAACCAGAACATCGCTACCAGCAATCCATCGCAACCCAGGCTCGTCCAGGCGGCTCCGCGCCAGGAATAGCGCGGCAGGATAACCAGGTTGAGCGCAATGTTGATCAGCGCAGCCAGTACCTGGATCACCATGCGAGTGCGTTGCAGTCCCGCGCCCGAAAGCGCATCCGCCAGGAAGGAGTGGAGGCAGCGCAAGAAGGGAATCAGCGCCAGCCAGCGGACTGCCGGAACCACAGCATCGTACTTCGGGCCCAGAATGTGGGGCAGGATCGGCGCCAGCAACCATAGTCCGGCAGAGGCCGCGGAGCCGTAAACGGCGGCTTTCGCCATCAGCGCCAGCGCGTAAGCATAGGTTGCACCAATGCCATCCATCCCCTTGCGAAAGAAGCGCGGGTACGCGGCCGCAGCCAGCGAGCGGATGGGGGTCATGCTTACGTCGATCACCCGATAGGCCGCGGCGTACACGCCAGTGGAGGCAAGGTCCGCCAGCTTGCTCAGCATGATCTTGTCTATGTCGTTATAGACCGTGGTGGCCGAACCGGCGATGCTGAAAAGTACCCCTTCCGCAGCATCTTCCCGCAATGCTGTTAGATCTGTCTCTGGCCATCCCCACAACTGCGAACCCCGGGCAATGGCATAGATCGTTCCCAGCAGAGTAGTAAACAGATAGACCAGCACCCAGCGATCGAGCGTCACTCGGCGCACCGTCGCCATCAGGCCCGCGATGCCGGCCAACCGCAACAGGCTGACGACGACGTTTTGCATGGACGTTTGCTTCATCCGGTCAGAAGCCGTAAAGCCGAATGCGGCCAGTTCGGTCACTTTCATCAGCACCATATCTGCAACACAAACCAGCAGGACGGCAAAAGGTGCCGTCTTCAGGCGCAGGAGCAAGCTCAGTCCCACCGCGACCGCTGCCAGCATGGCGCCGGAAAGGACGGTGAGCAGGATTCCGTTACCCCAGCAAATGGCCGCCGCCCGCTTGCCGGAACGCACATTCTTGATAAAAAGATTCGGTGTGCCCAGACCGGAGAAGGGTCCGAGGAGAGCGGCCATGGCCACCACGGTCACGAACCCGCCATAGGCATCCGGGCCGAGCGCCCGGGCGACGAGAACGAAATAGGCCGCCTGAATGACCAACCGGAAACCCTGCCCAATGGAGAGATGAGTCGTATCCCGGAGCAGGCCGCGGGTCTTCATGCGCGCCGATAGGTCCACAAGCAGATCTCCATCCTTGCCGGGTCCATGCCACTATAAGCTTCGGCCACGCCTCGCATTGCTGGGGCGCAAAAATCACAGAGGGCGGCAAATCCTTTATGCTTTGGCCTGACGCGCAAAAGGAGTAACCGCTTGTCCTGTCGTAGTCTCGTTGTGCTGTTGCTGCTGGTTTCTCCGGGCCATGTGTGGGCCCAGAGCACTCCCCCGTCTCCGGCCCCGCAAGACTCGCAACCACAGGCCATGGGCGTAACTACGGGGGGAACCCATGCGCCGGTGCTCGACTCCGAGCAGCGGCCCATTACCGCCGGCGGCTTCGTGAAGGCCGGTCCCGTGGTCTTTGAGGATGTCGCCGCCAAGGCCGGGCTGACGGTGTGGCATCACACCATGGGGACTCCGCAGAAGCAGTTCATCCTGGAGGCGCCGGGGTCGGGCGTGGCGCTGCTCGACTACGACAAGGACGGATGGCTCGACATCTACATGGTCAACGGCACGACCTACGACGCGCTATCGGGCAAGGCCGTTTCGCCCCATGCGGCCCTCTTCCACAACAACCATGACGGCACCTTCACCGACGTGGCGGCCAAGGCCGGCGTGACCAACGACCGCTGGGGCTTTGGAGTGGCCGTAGGCGACTACGACAACGATGGCTGGCCGGATCTATTCGTCGCCAACTTCGGCCATAACCGTCTCTATCACAACAACCACGATGGCACCTTCACCGACATGGGGGAGAAGGCAGGGGTGCAACTGGGCGGCTGGTCGAGCGGCCCGACCTTCGGTGACTACGACGGTGACGGAAGGCTCGATCTATTCGTCTCCGGCTATGTGCACTACGATCAGGACAAGCCGCCTACGCTGGATGGGAATACGGTGGCCACGAACTTCTGCCAGTTCCGTGGGGTGAGCGTGATGTGCGGTCCGCGCGGGCTGAAGGGAGAACACGACCATCTCTTCCATAACAACGGCGATGGCACCTTCACCGACGTCAGCCAGAAAGCCGGGGTGAGCGATCCCAATGGCTACTACGGTTTTACTTCCGTCTTCGCGGACCTGAACAACGACGGCAAAGTGGACCTGCTGGTGGCCGACGACTCCACTCCCAACTACCTGTACATCAACAAAGGCAACGGCACCTTCGAAGACGATAGCTATGCCTCGGGATATGCCCTCAACGAGAATGGCCGCGAGACCGCGTCCATGGGGGTGGCGGTCGGGGATTATCAGAACAACGGCCGGCTGGGGCTTTTCAACACCACTTTTTCCGACGACTACGATGTGCTCTACCGCAACGACGGCGATGCCAACTTTACCGATGACAGCTACGCCGCCGGGGTGGCCGAGCCGACGGTGCCCTTCCTGGGTTGGGCTACCGAGTTCATCGATTACGACAACGACGGCTGGAAAGACTTGTTTATCGCCAATGGCCATGTCTACCCGCTGGTAGACAAAAACAACTGGGGCACCACTTACGCCGAGCGGCCGCTGTTGTTTCACAATCAAAAGGGCAAGAAGTTTGAGTTGATGCCGGCGGTCGAGGGCTCCGGGCTGGCACTGGTCATCCCCGCGCGTGGTGCGGCCTTTGGCGATCTCTTCAACGACGGCCGCATCGACGTGGTGATCAATAACATGGACAGCACTCCTACCCTCTTGCGCAACGTCGACCCTGACCATCACCACTGGGTGGAGCTAAGCCTGGTGGGCGGAGCGAAGGGTCCGAGAGATGCGGTGGGCGCGGCGGTCTACCTCACCGCCGGCGGCCTGCGGCAGCGAGGCGATGTGCTCAGCGGGGGAAGCTTTGTTTCCTCCAACGATCCCCGGGTACACTTTGGCCTGGGCGACAGCGACAAAGTCGACGCGGTGGAGATTCACTGGCCGGGCGGTGTTACGGAAAAAGTGAACCTGCCCGGAGTAGACAAGATTTTCACCGTCGAAGAGGGTAAGGGCGTTACCGGGCAGCGCAGCAAGTAGCGGGCCCCGTCGAGGAAGCATGAACGACCAGAACATGCAGTTTCCCCATCGCCGCTTCGATCCTCTGCGCGGCCGCTGGGTGCTGGTTTCCCCGCACCGCACGCAGCGTCCCTGGCAGGGCGAGGTCAGCCGGACCGATACCAAGCCTCCCGTGCATTACGACCCGGAGTGCTATCTTTGCCCCGGCAACTTGCGCGCCGGCGGCCAGCATAACCCGCAATACACCGGCATCTTTGCTTTTGTGAACGACTACGCGGCGCTGCTGCCCGACTCCCCCGCAGCGGTGGCGGAGAGTGGCAGTGGGTTGCTGCGGGCGGAGAGTGAGCGTGGCGTCTGCCGCGTCTTGTGCTTCCATCCGGACCATAGCCTGACTCTGGCAGGCATGGAGGTGGCCGACATCGTTCGCGTGGTAGAAGCCTGGACGGGGGAGTTTATCGAGTTGGGTGCGCGCCCGGAGATCCGTCACGTGCAGATCTTCGAAAATCGCGGCGCCATGATGGGAGCGAGCAATCCCCATCCTCATGGCCAAATCTGGGCCACCGAACATATTCCCGACGAGCCTCTGGCCGAGCTGGCCAACCAACGCGACATATAGCCGCCAGCACGATTCCTGCCTGCTTTGCGACACCCTCAAGATCGAACTCGAGCAGCGCCAGCGCATCGTCTGCGAAAACCAGGAATTCGTGGTGCTGGTGCCGTTTTGGGCGGTGTGGCCTTTCGAGACCCTGCTGCTCAGCCGTGCCCACCTTGGGAGCATGGACGCATTCAGCTCCGCGCAGCAACATGGGCTGGCGGATATCCTCAAGCAGTTGACCACGCGCTACGACCGTTTGTTCGCCACCAGTTTTCCCTACACCATGGGCTTTCATCAGCGTCCAACAGATGGGGAGGCGCATCCGGAATGGCATTTTCATGGTCACTTCTACCCGCCGTTGCTGCGCTCGGCGACGGTGCGCAAATTCATGGTCGGGTTTGAAATGTTGGGTATGCCGCAAAGGGACATCACTCCCGAAACCGCTGCCGAGCGGCTGCGCTCGGCGGGTGGGTAGAAATGCGTCGCCTGGCTTGGCTACCCCTCTTCCTGCCGCTTTGTTTAGCCGCCCAGAACCTTGCGCCGGTAATTACTGTCGACCACGGGCCGAATGCGGCCGCGCAGCAAGCCAAGCCCTACGTGGTGATGGTCTCGCTCGACGGCTTCCGTTACGACTACGCCAAAAAGTATCGCGCCAAACATCTGCTGGAGCTGGGCGCAGAGGGTGCAATCGCCAGCCAGGGAATGATCCCGCATTATCCGTCGCTCACCTTTCCCAACCACTACACGCTGGTCACTGGCCTTTATCCGGAGCACCACGGCATCGTGGCCAACAGCTTCTATGATCCCATCCGCAAGCAGCGCTACGCCAACACCGATCCGGCCAACACCAGCGACGGAAGTTGGTACGGAGGGCACGCCTCTATGGGTGCTGGCGGAGAAACAGGGCATGCGCAGCGCGTGCTTTTTCTGGCCCGGCTCGGAGGCGGAGATTGATGGCGGGCGGCCCACCTACTACCTCAAGTTCGACGACCACTTTCCCGATGCCAAACGGATTGAACAGGTCATGGCCTGGCTGCGTATGCCGGTCGAGCAGCGTCCGCACTTCATCACGCTTTATTACTCCAACGTCGATCATGCCGGGCATCAATACGGCCCCGACAGTCCGCAGACTGCGGCGGCGGTCGAGCACGTCGATCAGTTGGTAGGTGATTTATGGGCGCAGCTTGGCCGGCTGCAGCTGCCGGTCGACCTGTTTGTGGTTTCCGACCACGGCATGGAGCGGGAGCAGGGACCCTGGATCGATTGGACAAGTACGCCGACCTGTCGAACTTCACTACTGCCGGATGGCTGCTTTATCCCAACTCCGAGGCTGCGGCGGAGAAGGCCTACCAGGAATTGAAGATCAAGAGCGATGCCTTTACCGTTTATCGGCGCAAGCGGGTTCCGGCGGCCTTCGAGTACGACTGACAATCCCCGCGAGGGCGATCCTGTCATCGTGCCCAACGGGCCCTATGCCATTCGCGCCCATGGTCCCGCGAGTGGTGCAGCCGATAAGCCGCCGGAGGCGGGCGTACATGGATACGACCCGCGGGCGATGAAGTCCATGCGCGCCCTCTTCGTCGCCGTGGGCCCCGATATTCGTCCCGGTTCCACCCTTGAACCCTTCGAGAACGTGAATGTGTATCCGCTGCTGGCGAGCATCCTGGGATTGGACGCCCCTAAAGTCGACGGCAGCCTGCACGTGCTCTCAAAGATCCTGAAAAACCCACCCGAGGAAGATGCGCCCTAACTGCCGGCGGGAAAACCATGGTTTTCGTCAAACTCCCACACAACCGTCATCCTGGGCGGCTGTGACTTTGTTGATGTTTCGCACGAAGTCATCGAGCTCAAACGAAATTGTCACCCCGCCCGGCTTGCCGTGGAACCGGAGCGCAGCGCAGCCGAGGGACCTACAGTGCGCCCCGGCTCCAGCACAAAGGTCTCCGTTCCGTTAGTTTTCCCACAGAATCGTCATCCTGAGCGAAGCGCCTCGCGGATTCATCGCGTGAGACAGCGCTTGTGGCGCGGAGTCGAAGGATCTCGGCGATGCTTATTTTACCCATGCTGCTCGGAGCTTTTCGGCTGGAGCCGTGCCCTCGTCCGAGAGTTTTCCGCAGCCCTGTTTAGCCGCTGGGGGGACGATCTCCTCCCCAAAAGCCTGTACCCATCCCGAACCCGCGAATCTTGAGAGGTGCTTCCTCATCTACCTATATTGATGAAGCACACAAACCCATCCTTGTCAGACACTCTGTTGCTCGACAATCCCATCTGGCATGCCCTCTCCACGAAGCAGAGCGCATTGGCCCTGGGCAACGGTCTCGCCAAGCGCTTCCCCAGCGATGTGGCCCCATTTGGAGGTCTGATCGATCAATCGGCCGCCGCTTACGACGCGCTGGAGGAAATACTTCCGGGGGCGGTCACCGGCCTGGCTCTCGACGCCGAGCCAGTCCTGCCCGCCCGAATGGGAGATGGTACACAGCGGAGAGATGTACCAGATGGTTTGTGAGACGCCGGTCTATGCAGACGACAAGCCGGTCTTCCGCCAACTGACCAAGGCTGACGTCCCTGAGATGTTGGCCTTAACCAAGCTGACGGAGCCGGGTCCCTTTCTCCCCCGAACGATCGAACTCGGCGCCTATCTCGGGATTCACGATTCCGGCTCTCTGGTGGCCATGGCAGGAGAGCGCCTTCACCTCCCGGCTTCACTGAAATCAGCGCCGTGTGCACCCATCCGCAATACCGGGGACGAGGCTATGGAAACGTGCTCCTCTCCGCCTTGATATCCCGCATCACGCAAGCGAGGGGAGACACCGTTTCTGCATGTGAGAACGGAAAATGTAACCGCCGTCGGCTTGTACGAAAAGCTGGGGTTCAAGGTACGCGCTCAACTCCATCTGGCGATCAATCCGAAGACACCGCGCAGGCCTCGGGGCTGGTGAGCCCACCAGCCAGCAACGCCGCGACGTGTCGGCATTCACCTGCCCACCGCAGGTGGACTCTGCCGCGCGCCGGAGCGGGCCCACGTCATCGGCGCCAACACCTTTCAGATCTTCTCCTCCAGTCCCCGCATGTGGCGCGGCAGCGTGATCGCTACCGCGGATTGTGACCGCATGGCGGAGTTACGCTCGCTCTACAACTGCTCGCCCCTGGTCATCCATGCCAGCTACCTGATCAACCTGTGCAGCCAATCGGACCCAGTGCGAGCCAACTCCATCAAAGCCTTGCGCGGAGAGATCGAGCGCGCCCTGGCCCTCAGCGCCGAATATCTGGTGCTCCACCCCGGCTCCTGGAAGGGCCTTACCCGGGAGGAGGGCCTCCGCCTGGCGGTCGAGTCAGTGGCCGCGCTCTCGACGGATTACCCTGGACCCACACACCCTTCACCCTCCTGATCGAGAACACCGCCGGCGCCGAGTTCTCCCTGGGTGCTTCTCTGCAGCAGGTGGCCGAGCTCATTGCCCACCTGAAGCCTGTGGTTCCGGTCGCAGCTTGCCTCGACACCTGCCACACCCACGCGGCCGGCTACGATATCGTCAGCGCCAAGGGCTACGAGGCGACCGCGCGCCAGATCGAACAACTGTTGGGCTTTGAGACCGTCCGGGTATGGCACATGAATGATGCCAAGACTCCCCGCGGCTCCCATCTCGATCGCCATGAGCATATCGGAGAAGGCGCCATCGGTATCGCGCCCTTTCGCCGCCTGCTCAACGACCCGCGCTTTGCCCACGCCGCCTTCATCGCCGAAACCCCGGTCGATCAACCTGACGATGACCTGCGTAACGTCAGCGTGTTGCGTTCGCTCATCGCGCGATCCTCTTCCGCGGCCAGTTACAATCGTTAATGAAGATGCCTCCGACCGACACCAAGAAGAACCCCGGCGCCCGCTCCGAGACGGTCGCCCTCTCCCCTCCTTCGGCCGCACGAGGTTCGCTACGACCCGGCGGAGATCGAAGTCCGCTGGCAGCAGCGCTGGGATGAGCAACCGGATCTTTATCGCGCCGAGCCCGAAGGCAGCGGCCGACCCAAGTATTACGTGCTGGAAATGCTGCCCTATCCCTCCGGCCAGCTGCACATGGGCCACGTGCGCAACTACGCCATTGGCGATGCCCTGGCTCGCTACATGTGGATGCAGGGCTATAACGTGCTCCATCCCATGGGCTGGGATGCCTTTGGACTGCCGGCAGAAAATGCGGCGCTCAAGAACGACACCCCGCCCCGCGAGTGGACGCTCAAAAACATCGAGCACATGCGCCGCCAGATGCGCCGGCTGGGGTTGAGTTACGACTGGCAGACCGAAATCACCACCTGCCTGCCCGACTACTACCGTTGGACGCAGTGGTTTTTCCTGCGCATGCTGGAGAAGGGACTGGCGTTCCGCAAGCAGAGCAAGGTGAACTGGTGCCCGCTGTGCGCCACCGTGCTGGCCAACGAGCAGGTGATCGATGGCTGTTGCTGGCGGCACGAAGATACGGTGGTCGAACAGCGCGATCTGGAGCAATGGTTTCTGCGCACCACCCATTACGCGCAAGAGCTGCTCGACGGGCTGGATCACCTGCCCGGCTGGCCGGAGAAGGTGCGCACCATGCAGCGCAACTGGATCGGGCGCAGCGAAGGGGCCACCATCCAGTTTGTTCTTGATCCGGCCGCGGCTGAGCGGGAGAACCGCAACGGCAAAGAGACCCTTGCGCCCGCAGAGGATTTTGTTGCCGGCGCGGCATTCCCTCCGGATGCGACCAGGATCCCCGTCTACACCACCCGTCTGGACACCATCTTCGGCGCCACCAGCTTGCAGCTTGCGCCCCAGCACCCGCTGGTCAACCAATTTGCCCAAGCCGACGAACGGCTCGCTGCCGAGGTCGCGACCCTGGTCGAAGAGCAGAAGAAGGCGCGCGAGGCCGGCGATCCCGGGGCGGTAGAAAAGCACGGTGTCTTCACCGGCCACTATGCCATCAATCCCTTTAACGGTGAGCGGTTGCCCATCTGGGTGGCCAACTACATTCTGCTCGAGTACGGAGCGGGCGCCGTCATGTCTGTACCCGCGCACGACGACCGCGACTACGAGTTTGCCCGTAAGTACGGCCTCGAAGTCCGCATCGTCGTGTTGCCCCGCCGGACGGTTGAGCCGCCCGCCCCCGGCCAGCCCGACGAGCCGGTATTGCCCTACACCGAAGAAGACAGCCTGCTGATGAACTCCGGTGACTACAACGGGTTGGGTTGCCAGGAGGCGCAGGTTAAGATGGCGGCCTTCGCCCAGGAACATGGCTTTGGCCAGGCCACCGTAACCTTCCGGCTGAAGGATTGGGGTGTCAGCCGCCAGCGCTACTGGGGAGCGCCGATCCCTGTGCTCTATTGCCCCAAAGACGGCATTGTTCCCGTGCCCGACGACCAGCTCCCCGTCCTGCTTCCGGAGCAGATCGAGATCACCCAGCAAGACGGTTCTCCGCTGAGCCGGGTTCCCGCTTTTGTGAATGCGATCTGCCCCAAGTGCGGTGGACCGGCGCGGCGCGAGACCGACACCATGGACACCTTCGTCGACTCGTCCTGGTACTTCTACCGTTATACCGACGCGCATAACGCGACCGCTCCCTTTAGCCGGCAGAAGATCGACTATTGGTTTCCCATCGATCAGTACATCGGCGGGGTGGAACACGCCATTCTGCACTTGATCTATTCCCGCTTCTGGACCAAGGTGATGCGCGATTTGGGCCTGGTTGGCAATGACGAGCCAGCCACCCGCCTCTTCACCCAGGGGATGGTCATCCGCAATGGCGCCAAGATGTCCAAGTCCAAGGGCAACGTAGTCTCGCCCGACGAGATGATCGCTCGCTACGGCGCCGATGCCACCCGCATGTACGCGCTGTTTGCCGCGCCGCCGGATCGCGACCTGGAATGGCAGGAGGATGGAGTAGCCGGCATCAGCCGCTTCCTCGGCCGGGTTTACCGGCTGGGCATGCGCTACCGCGAAGCAGTGCGCGGCTGCCAGAACCACGCTCCGGTTGTACCCACCTCCCCTCTGGCCCAGGCGCTGTTACGTAAGCTGCACCAGACCATCCGCAAGATCAGCCAGGATTTCGCCGGGCGCTGGCACTTCAACACCTGCATAGCGGCGATCATGGAGCTGGTCAACGAAATCACCGCCGCCGAGCCGGGTTTGGCAGAGATGCCGGCGGAGGTTTCCGCGCCCTTGGTGGCCACTCTTTTGCCTGCGCTCATCCTCTTGCTGGCGCCCTTTGCCCCCTATCTTGCCGCCGAGCTTTGGGGTGAAACCGGCGGAACGGGCTCGCTGCTTCGTCAGCCGTGGCCGGGCTTTGATCCCGATCTTGCTCGCGAAGAGGAGATCGAAATGCCGGTGCAGGTCAACGGCAAGTTGCGCGCTGTGGTCAAACTGTTGCCCAACGCCGGAAGCGAAGACATGCAGCAGGCCGCATTGGCGGAACCCAGAGTGCAGGCAGCCATCGCCGGTAAGCAGGTGGTCAAGGTGGTGGTGGTGCCGGGCAAGCTGATCAACATCGTAGTCAAGTAGCCGTCAATGAGAGTCAAGGTGAGAACGAATTTTTCTCCGGTGAATAACCTCATAAGCATCGTGGTCAAGTAAACGACCGTGCGCGGAACACAGTCCCTGGTGCACATCTGCGCGTTCTGCTGGAAGCGTCCTGGTCTTCTGGGATGGGAGCTGCTCTGGCGTTGGGGCTTCGGCGTCCCCGCAGCAGCGATCCTCTATCATCAGGCCGCCCGCATCGCAGCCAGTGTTTCGTTAAACCAGGAAAGCTTCTCCAACCTTTCCCTCAGCGACCCTCTCGCAGCTGGACAGCAGTTGACGGTCGCAGCCGCGGCCCTCTCTCCGCCGTTGCTGCATGCCGCACTCTGGCTGGGACCAACTGTTGGCCGTGGCATGGGCGGTTGCTTCCGGGTTGGGGCGCAGCGCACTGCTGCAGCGCCTCGACCCGGCATTGCGCCCGGCTCCGTTGACTCTCGTCCTGTTGCAACTACTGCGCATCTCCGCCCTGGCCGCTGCCTGTGTGGGTTGGTACCGCGCCATAAGCTGGGCAGCGGACGCGACGCTCACCAGCGCCTCGCCCAACCTGGTGGCCTGGAGTGCCTGGGTCATCTGCCTCTCGTTGGGCATCTTTGTTCTGTGGGCATTGCTGAGCTGGATCTTCTCCATCGCCCCCTTGCTCGCGATGTTGCAAGGCACAGGCGTCTTCCGTAGTTTGGCCAGCAGTCTTCGCCAGGGCTCCCTCACCGCCAAGCTGGTCGAAGTGAACCTGGTGCTGGGCATCGTCCGGCTGGCGCTGATTGTGCTCGCCCTGGTCTTCTCGGCGATCCCGTTGCCCTTCGAGACCAACATGACAGGAACGGCGCTCTACGCATGGTGGGCGTTCGTCTCCCTGCTCTATCTGGTGGCCAGCGATTTCTTCCAGGTTGCGCGGTTAGCCGCGTTCGTCCAGTTCTGGCGGCTTTACCATCCTGTTGACTGAGATCCGCAAAGACTGAAAAACTAAAACGTGGATACCTCCTCGATCGTCATCCTGGATTTTGGCAGCCAATACACCCAACTCATCGCGCGCCGCATACGAGAACAGAATGTCTTCTCGGTAGTCCTCCCCTGCACCGCGTCCGTCGCCGAGATCCGATCGCATCATCCCATCGGGCTGATCCTCTCCGGAGGCCCCTGCTCGGTCTACGACTCGGATGCTCCGGCCGCGGACCCGGAGATGCTGACTCTGGGACTGCCTATTCTCGGCATCTGCTATGGCCTGCAATTTCTTACCCACCACTTGGGTGGAAAGGTGCGCTCCGCGGAAAAGCGCGAGTACGGCCCTGCCCAGGTGGCGATCGTGCCTGGCCCCCAAGTCCCCTTGTTTGCCGGCCTGCCGGAGTCCCTCGACGTCTGGATGTCGCATGGAGATGAGGCCCTGGAGCTGCCCCCCGGATTTACTCTGACCGCGCGTACCGCCAATGCCGTGGCCGGTATCGCCGATCCCGCGCGCAACATCTGGGCGGTGCAATTTCATCCCGAGGTCAGGCACACCCCCAGGGGAACCGAGTTGCTGCGCAACTTCCTCTTCCGCATCTGCCACGCCGAGCCCAACTGGACCCCTGCCCAATTCATCCAATCGACGCGTCTCAGCGATTCGCGAGCAAGTGGGAGACGGCCACGCCATCTGCGCCCTCTCCGGAGGCGTGGATTCGTCGGTGGCCGCGGTGTTGGTAGAGCGCGCCATCGGTCACCGGCTCACCTGCGTCTTCGTCAACAACGGCGTGCTGCGCAAGAACGAATTTGAGCAGGTACAGCGCAACATGCGCGACAAGCTGGGCCTGCAACTGGTGGCTGTAGACGCCAGCGACCGTTTCCTGGCCCGGCTGGCCGGGGTCACCGATCCCGAGGCCAAACGCAAAATCATCGGCAGTGAATTCATCGCAGTCTTCGACGATGAGGCCAAGCGCATTTTAGAAGGGCAGCAGGGAAGCGCAGTGGCCTGGCTGGTGCAGGGCACGCTCTACCCGGACGTGATCGAATCCTCTTCCGTCAAAGGTCCGTCCCAGACCATCAAGAGCCATCACAACGTGGGCGGCCTGCCGGCCGGCATGAAGCTGAAGCTGATCGAGCCATTGCGCGACTTGTTCAAGGATGAAGTCCGGCGCATCGGCCGCGACCTTGAGATGCCCAGCGAGATCCTGGAGCGCCAGCCCTTTCCCGGCCCCGGGCTCGCCGTGCGCATCCTGGGCGAGGTGACGCCCGAGCGGGTGGCGTTGCTGCAGGAAGCGGACGACATCGTGGTCAGGGAGATCAAAGCCGCCGGGCTCTATCAGCAGATTTGGCAATCCTTTGCGGTGTTGCTTCCGGTAAAGAGCGTCGGCGTGATGGGTGATCAACGCACTTATGCCTACACCTGCGCCATTCGCGCCGTGCATTCAGAAGACGGCATGACCGCCGACTGGGTGCCGCTGCCCTACGATCTGCTGAAAAAAATCTCCAGCCGCATCGTCAACGAGATCCGCGGCATCAACCGCGTGGTTTATGACATCACGTCCAAGCCGCCGGGAACCATTGAGTGGGAATAGCGAAAGAAACCAGGCCCGAGAATGAGACCTGGTTTCCTTTCGCTGGTTGAACCCTGAAGTTTTCCGCATTACCCAACCCGGCTAAGTTGAGGTACTGATCCCAGAGGCCCGGCAGCCAAACGTGAGCCCAGCCCGGAAGGGCTGGGGTAGCGTCGAAGTAGATTCAAGAGCGCCGTGGGCGCGGCACATGTGTCTATCTTGCGCGCCCACGGCGCCGTCCACTACGCCAGTGCTAACACTTCCGCAGCGGTGACCCCAACCTTGGGGAACCAGGAGTGCGCCGCTTCCAGGCTCTTATTCACGTTCTGAATGTTCTTCACTCCCTGGTCGTTGAGCCAGTCAGCAAACGCCTTGGCGCCCCCCTTGGCATAAATGGCGATGCCGTCCTTCCACGTAGCGCGGCCGCAGAGCACACCGTTAAACGTGGTGCCGCTTTCCGCGGCCAGTTCCAGGGTCTCGGTGAAGACCGCGTTGCTCACCCCGGCCGAGAGGTAGATGAACGGCTTATGCGAGGTGGTCGCCGCGTCTCTGAAATGCTGCAAAGCTTCGTTCCGGGTGTAAGCGGACTCGCCCTTGAATGCCCTGGTGCCCTGCACGAACTCCATCTCCACCGGAACCTCTACTTTCAGCACATCGATCAGATACTTTGCTTTGCCGAATTCGGACATCGAACCGGAGACGATCTCCGGCTTCTTCAAGGCGTACTCGATGGACTTCTCGCCTTTGCCATGCACGTCATAGCCCACAAATTCCAGAAAGAAGGCAATGTCGTGGGCCCGGCATTCGTCGCCAATGCGCTCAATGAAGGCGTGTTTTTGATCGTTTATATCGCTCTTCTCAAACGGGGTGTAGTAGAGCAGCACCTTGACGCAGTCCGCACCCGCCTCTTTCAGCCGGCGCACCGACCAGTGGTTGAGCAGGTCAGGCAGCCGCCCCGGCTGATCGGCATCGTAGCCGGTCTTTTCGTAGGCCAGCAGCAGGCCTTTGCCGTGACGCAGTTTGGACGCCGGCAAGCCAAACTCGGGATCGAGCAGGATGGCCGATGCGTACTGGGTGAGAACGTCGGTGACTAGTTCCTTGAACTCGATCAGGGCCGAGTCCGGCAAATCGGAAACGCCCTTCTCTTTGGCCAGCGACTTCTTCAGCGATCCGCGCTGATCCATAGCAGCCGCGGCAATTACCCCGCGTGCATCGGAGACTGCTTTGAGTCCCGCCAGTTTTCCAGGTGTCAGCTTCGTGGTTGTCATTGCTCAATTCCTCTCATTTTTTGCCCGTTGTTCCCGCGGCTCATTTTAAAACATTCCCGGTTTCTAGAGGATGTTCGCTTCTACTCTGAACGGAGAAGCGCGACTAAATGGGCCTTCTCACAAAGAAACGCCATTGCGAGAGCGATTGCCTGGTAATCACCAGCAGTGAAAAATTCCGCAACGCGCTAGCGCTGCGCCAGCGCCGTCCGTTGCGCATCCACCAGTTCGATGATGCCGCGCTCGGCATGATCCATCATCTCCAATAATTTTTCCCGCGGGAACGCGTTGCGCTCCGCGGTCGCCTGTACTTCCACTAACCCACCACCTTCGGTCATAACTACGTTCATGTCGACGTCGGCTTGGGAGTCCTCTTCATACGCCAGGTCGAGCAGGGTCACTCCCTCTACAATCCCCACGCTGGTAGCGGCTACCAGTTGGGTGAGGGGCAGCTTCTTCAACGTTCCCGCCTCCACCAGCCGCCGGAAGGCGATGGCCATGGCCACGCAGGCGCCCGTGATAGCGGCGGTGCGGGTGCCGCCATCGGCCTGCAGCACGTCGCAATCCAGGATCACCGTGCGTTCGCCCAAGGCATGCATATCGACCACGGAACGCAGCGAACGTCCGATGAGCCGTTGGATTTCATGGGTGCGGCCGCCCACCTTACCGCGCTCCGATTCGCGCGGCGTGCGCGTGAGCGTGGCCCGGGGAAGCATGCCATATTCCGCGGTCACCCATCCCCGCCCACTGTTCTTCAACCAACCCGGCACTCCGGTTTCGATGGTGGCATTACACAACACGCGAGTGTGGCCCACCTCAATGAGCAGCGAACCCTCGGCCATGGAGGTGTAATGCGGCGTGAGCCGTACCGGACGCATCGTGCCCGGGGCCCGGTCGTTAGGGCGAAAGAAAGTCGCCGCGGTTTTTTGCTGTGCGTTCATCTCCTGATTGTATGAGAGCTGCAGCCGCGCCTGTGGATCGGTGTTTCCCAATACGAGGCATCGTTCCGTTCTCAAGTGCGGTCCCTGTTCCGCGAGCGTTCCCATTTCGGGACCCGCCCCAAAATCGGAATCACGACCCTAAGCCGCACATTGGGGGGAAGTTACCCATGCCAAGACCGCGCCCGTAGTTCCATTTCAGAACTCCCCCGGCCAAGGGAGAAAGCAGGGGCAGCATCCCGGGCAGTCGCCCTTTTGCTTGCAAGTGGTGCTTATCTAATGACTTACTTCTCCCTTTCGCCAACCGTACCCAATTGGCACGATACATGCACTAGTAGCTGCGTCAAGCAACTGCAATCGGGTGTGGGAACTGGCGAGCAAAGGTCCAGCGTGCGGGTGTGAGCAGCGGCCCTGAATCAGGAGGTTTTGAGCATGATTTTTGTCCTCGAGTCGATGGTGCAGCAGCTTTCTTTGCTGAGCAATCCGGGTGATGCGCAGGAGGGTAAAAGCACGCGCTGCACTGATAATGCATCGGGCGCAGCTTTTCCCCGCGGGACGGCGAAAGTTGCCGTCATAAATGTCGATACAGCAGGCAGGGAGTTTCTTTTATCCGGCCAGGAAGGAATCTGCGTACAATGGCGATAACAACTTCAGTTACAGCGTCTGTGGCAACTATGTCGCGTCCCGTGGAGCGCACCGGTAAGCTTCATCTCCTCGTGGTCGACGAGGACGCAGCCATTCGCTCGGCCTGTTGCGAGATAGCGACTGACCTGGGCTTTGTCCCGCAGACCGTTTCCACCATCGCAGCGGCCCGTACCCTGTTGCGTGATCAGGGCGTAGACGTCCTGCTGCTCGATCTGCGCGCTCCCTTGGGCGAAGGTCTGGGCCTGCTGCACGAGATCAAAGCGCTCAATCCTGGCCTGGTCGTGGTGGTGATGACCGCCTATGCCACGGTGCCTGCCGCCGTTGAGGCCATGCGCACCGGGGCGGCCGATTATCTGACCAAACCTTTCGCCATGGATGAGTTGGCCGCGGTGCTGGAGCGTGCGCTCGAACGGGCCAACGAACAGCGTACGGTGGAAGGCGCCAGCCGTCAGTTGCGCGAATCCCTGCGCTCCAACCAGGGCCTAGGCAACTTGATCGGCCGCAGCCCGGAGATGGACAAGCTCTACCGCATTCTGGCCAAGGTGGCGCAAAGTTCGCATCCGGTGCTGATCCTGGGCGAAAGCGGGGTGGGCAAGGAGCTGGTTGCGCGCTCCATTCATACCAACGGCCCCCACGCCGATCGGCCCTTTGTTCCCGTCGATTGCGGTTCGCTCGTGCCCACGCTCATGGAAAGTGAGCTCTTCGGTTACGTGAAAGGCGCATTTACCGGCGCCAATCGCGCCAAAGAGGGTTTGTTGGCTTCGGCCCAGGGGGGCACCGTCTTTCTTGATGAGATCGGCGAGTTGCCGCTCGATTTGCAAGCCAAGTTGCTGCGCGCCCTGCAAGAAAAAGAGGTGCGCCCGGTGGGCGCCACCCATCGCATTCACATCAACGTCCGTATTCTGGCCGCCACCAACCGCGATCTGCCGGCGATGGTGGAGCAGGGACGCTTCCGTAAGGATCTTTACTATCGGCTCAGCGTGGTCAACCTGCGTATCCCTCCTCTGCGCGAGCGCAAGCAGGACATTCCCCTTTTGGCCACCCACTTTCTGGAACGGATGGCGCGTGAAACCGGCACTCCGCACACCCTCAGCGACGACGCTCTCCGCACCCTGGTGGAATACCAATGGCCGGGTAACGTGCGCGAGCTGGAGCATTCCATCGATCGGGCCTGTACCCTTTCCTCCGGTCCCGTACTGCACCTGGGCGATCTGCCCACGCAGTTGCAGAACTTTCACCTGCAGCATCGCCGTTCGCTGGTGGTGGCAGCGCAGGTTCCCGGTGTCGCCCCCGCGGCGCGGGGACCGGTTCTTCCCCTGGCGCAGTTAGAGAAAGATGCCATCCTTGAAACCCTGCGCAAGCTGAATGGCGATAAGCTTCTGGCCGCGCGCCTGCTGGGCATTGGCAAGACTACGCTCTACCGCAAACTGAAGGAGTACGGCATCAGCGCCGCCGACGGCCGAAACGAAGCTGGAAATGCTCCCGGGAATGATGCCGGAGAACACGCTCACTAAATCCACTGCGCCGCTGCCCCGGCCCGTGGCTGGCGGTACCCCAAGCAAACGTGAACCATTGCCACCCCTGCAGCTCTAAGGAGGTAGTTGTGCAACCATCTGTGCAGCACAGTGTCCTGATTATCAGTCCCATGGCCGAGGCGCCCCGGATAGGCGACTCCCTGGCCGCCACTTTGGGATGTTTCGTTCATATTGCCCCCACTCATCGCGCCGGGTTGATGGCCCTTCGCCACCGCGAATACTCGGTCGTGGTGGTCGACGACTGCCTTGCTGAAGCCAATCCCGCAGCCGCAGAGCTGTTGTGGCAGAGCTTCGGCATGGCTGTCCCGGTGCAGATCAACTTCGCTTTCTCCGGGGGTGCGAGGCTGGCGCGCGAGGTGCAAGCGGCCATCGGACGGCGGGAGCAGCAGCATGTGATTGCTTTGCGTGCTGCCGCCATGCTGCTGGAAAACGATTTGAAATCTACCCTGACCGGACTCTTGTTGCAGTCCCAGCTCGCGCTTGCCGAACCCGAACTACCCCCCAGGGTCGCCGGCAAGTTAGAGCTGATGGCCGAGCTTGCCGGCAGTCTGCGCCGGCGGCTTGAGCAAGCCCAGGTCTGAACCAACACAGAAGTGCGGCTTTTCTCCAGGAAAAGCCGCACTTCATCTCGCCGGGTTCCAGCCTGGAAGTGAAATGCTCTGGCCTGAATACCTCACCGGCCTGCTTCTCTCTATCGGTATGTGTCAGGCACGAGAGAAGCAAATCTCCTACTATCGGGATGCGCCTTCTTTTGCGCGTCCGCGAGCGCCGGACGCGTATAGGTCCCCCACTTGTCCCCACCCAGCTCGCCGCGCGCAACGAACCATCCTGGTTGGTGTAAGCTTGAGTCGTTCTCAACGCAACGTCCCCGCATCGCCGATGCGGGCGGTCCGTTTCCGCAAGCCACGCTCGTGCGGGCTTAGCCGGTACCTTGGTTGGTACATAGGATCGGTCCGGCGGAGCGGAGAACGACTACGGGCCCTCGACCGACGACGAGAGGAAGCAGCTTCTACAGAATCACATCTGCCGCAACTTCGGCTTCTCCGTCTCACGAAGGCCCGGCGAAAGACTTCTGGCCTGAAGCCTCATCCAATCGGCAGCGGCTTTTCCTAAGGAAAACCGCACCTTGCTTCGGCAAGGCAGAAAATTTCGTAACAAATTTCGTAACTAGGGAGAGAATCATGAAAAAGCACGCGTTCTTGAGCCCGGGGCACTCCACCATCGGCCACCGGCAAAGGCAGATGACGTACTCTCTTGGCGGCATGCTGTCCCTCGGATTGACCGGGTTGCTGCTTCTGGGTGGATGCAATAAGACGCCGGCGCCCGCCGCCCCAGCTGCGGAACCCGCGGCCACGGCCCAGGCGGCGCCTCCTCCTAACCCCGCTGCAGCCCCAGATGCCGCCCCCGCCGCAGCTCCCGCTCCAGCTCCGGCACAGAGTGCCGCCCCACCTCCACCGCCTCCTCCGGCTCCTGCGGTTCCCCCTCCCCCGCCGCCGCCCAAAAAGTATGTCGTGCCCGCCGGCAGCCAACTGGTCGTCCGCGTGGGGCAGACCATCACTGCCAAGGGCAGCAATGTCGGCGATAGCTTTAGTGGGACACTGTCACAGTCTCTGGTGGTCCATGGAGTCAAAGTCATCAAAGCAGGAGCTCCGGTAACCGGCACCGTGGTTGCCGCCAAGGGACAGGGAAGGTTCAAGGGCGCTGGAGACCTGGTCATAGCGGTCAACCGCGTAGGCAGCTACTCGGTAGCGACCTCTTCTTATGAAGCCACGACCAAAGGTAAGGGCAAGCGTACCGCCGGCTTCGTGGGTGGCGGCGCTGGCGGAGGCGCGTTGATCGGTGGACTTGCCGGCGGCGGCAAGGGCGCATTGATCGGCGGCCTGCTGGGAGCCGGCGCCGGCACTGCAGGCGCCGCGTTTACCGGTAACAAAGACGTTTCCATACCCGCGGAAAGCGTCGTCACTTTCAACCTTTCCGAGCCCCTCACGGTGGTGATGGAAAGTCAAAGTCAATGAGCGGCAACAGCGGGAGCGGAGTGAAGCGAATTCCGAATTTGCTTTCGCTCCGCTTGCTGCTGTTCCGGAAGTGGGATTGCGATGCCGCTTGAAGTTGCAGAGACTTAGGAGCGTTATTCGAGTTGCGTGCGTTACGCGATGCCCCCGGGCGCCGTTCTAAACGGCTATCACGGGGATTGCCTTCCACCAGCTTCGAGAATGCTTTAGTTCGTACTGCCGGAGGCAGAATGGATAGCGATCCCCTACGCAGGACGCCACGCGGGCACACAAACGGCTGGATGACAGCGCTGGCCCTGGGCCTGCTCGCCGCCGGCTTGCTCGCCTGCTTGTATATATTGATTGGCGTTCCCGCCCAGGCGCAGGCGGTGGGTGGTTCCACCACCGAGCCTGCCCTTGCCCCCACTCCGGCTCCTTCCTATACCCCGTCGTACCGCCGCCAGCCGCCGCCCGTGGCAGCCGTGGCTGCGCCCAATCCCGCGTCGCTGGGGCAGACGTCCGTTACCCCCTCGCACTCCGATCTGGTCGCGGATGAGCTCCAGGCCGAGCTCACCACGGTTCACGACCAATTGCGCCAGTCTCAGGAATTTATGCGCGAAGCGGCTGCGGCGCAGCGCCGAACCCGCACTGCGTCGGCGCTGTTTCTGGCTGTCTTCGCGGTCATCGCTGCCCTGATTGTGATCCAGGTCTACCGCCAGGCGCGCGCCTGGGATAGCGATCAATCTCACGCGGTCGCCGAAGTCGAAACCGTTCGCTCGCAGCTGGAAGTTCTGCGCGACAACCAGACGGAAGCCAGGACCGCGTTGCCCGGACTGCTGCAGGAAGTGGGCGAGCAACCCTTGAGTTTTCAGGAAGAGGGAACAGCCTTTACCCCCCGGGCGCTGTCGATTATCGATGACATCGACCATCTGGCCTACGTGGGCGAGGGACGTCTCGCCTTTCGCGAACTTCCCTCGGAGACGGATGCGGCGGTTTACCTGAATGGCCTGTTGCTTTCCGCAGTAGCCCACTTGACCCGCTCCGATCCCTGGACGGCGTTCGCCCGGCTGGATCAGTTTTTCCTGCAGTTGACCCGCTTCCCCGACTCGGTGGAGCGGCGCCGTATCGCGCAGGGCTATTCCTACCGTGCGTTGGCCGCCTACCAGGTACTGGAGTCTCAGGACAAGGAACCCTCCTGGCTGCGCAAAGCAGAGCGCTCCCAGCTCGAATCCTTATCCAAACAGGCTTTTGCGGATATCGCCCACGCCTCGTCCGTGGACCCGGAATGGCGGCATGCGACGTTTGTCGAAGCCTTGCTTTGCAGCCGCTTTTATCTTGCCGAGGAGGCTGCCGATAACAGCTCGCGCAGCGATCTGTTTGTCCGCGGCCTGCGCCGGGCGGTCGGTCTTTATAAGGGATTGATTGAGGAGAGGGCATATCGCGGACCGTCGCGACGCAACCTGGTGCGCACCCTCAAACGGATTGCGGAGCAGACCGGGGAAAAGAGTGATTTCTCCGATTTCGGCTATGCCTTGAATGCCTTCCCAACCGATGAGGAGCTGGCCGACGAGGCACTCGCGGCCCGCCAGCCAACCTCCCAGGATCGGTTTTTATGGCAATGGCTGCTCGGAGACGACGAGCTCTTCGCCAACATCGAGCGGCTCAATCTGGCTGAATACCGTGCCTTCTGGATCCGTATGCTCGACAACAAGGTCCATCTCCGAAACTGGAGAGCAGACCTCGCGGAGCTGCAGCAGGCCAAGCCGGCAATGAAGGAATGGAGTATCCAGTTATTGCAATCCGAACCGCCCATTTCCTTATCCAACGCCATTTCCCGGCGCCAGGAGCGCTTCGATAGCCCCGCCTCGGGGGCATGACGGATAACCCAGTCTTGGTTGCCGGTGCAGGACTCCGCCGCGAGTCGACTGCTCCCACGGCGGTGCACGCTAGCAAGACTCTAACCAAGGTAACCCGAGAGTTACTACTTCTCCGGCTGACAACTGCTCGCGTTCCTCCGTATCATGGAGATGTCCCAGGATGGATCGATGGGCGAACAAATGTGGTTGGATTAAGGAGACACAGATGACTACCAAGAGCGCAGAAGCGGCGAACGGGACTGCCAAGCGACGGAAGCCGGCAGCCAAGAAGCAGACACCCGCCGCCACACCCTCACGGGAGGAGATCGCTCGCCTGGCGGAGAAGTATTGGGCTGAGCGTGGCTGGCCAGAAGGTTCGCCTGAGCAGGATTGGCTGCGTGCCGAACAGGAACTGAAGACCGCATCGTAAAGGTTAGGGAAGCCGATCTACCGGCGTGTCGGTCACCTCGTTTTCGCCAGCCCGTCCCTCAGCGGCTTGAGTTCCTCATCTTCGGACGGACGAAACATCTTGCGGACAAACTCCCTGCAACCAGGAGGCACGGGTTCTGCCCTGCGTTGCGAGGCTGTGCCCGAAGGGAGAGTTGCCTTCGCTGCTAAGGCATGATCTCTCCCCCGCGCACCGCATTTTCTTGTAATCTGCAAAAGCCGGGGCCCTCGCCGGTCTGACGGTGAAAGTCTACCCAGACTGAACATGAGACGCCGTAATGGGCATCCGACCGGGTGCGAAGGTGCAGGCGGACTACCACGCCTCCCCAATTCGGTCACACTTCAGTGACCTTGAGTCTTTGCTGCGGTGAGCGATACTGAACACCAGGAAAAGCTGATCGTTTGTGCTTCCCACTGTATTTCTTTGAATTTTTTTCTGCCGCCTCCTATGAAAAACGAAGTGCTCGACATTCTGATACTGGGCCTGCTCGTGGTGATATTCGCCTCGATCTACCGCAAACGTGCGACCGCGCGATTACGCTGCTGGGTCACCGGGTGGAACCTGGTCCTGCTGCATTTCGCCGTCCTGATGATTCCGGCCGTATCCGCCCGGGGACAGGATCTGGTCGGCAGCCTGAGCGTCAGCGCGCTGTTTCTTTCCGGTCTGTGCTTCCTTTTCTCCACCCCGGTCATCCTCGGGAGTTTCGCCGGCAGGGTTCTGACCGCGCTGGGGTTCGGTCTCCCAGCGCTCTTCTATATCAATTACGTCGCCTTCGATGGTGCCCACGCCTGGCCGCTGTATGCCGCCGCGGCGGTGACCACGGCCAGTGGTATCTACCTGGCGTGGAGCTTGTGCCGCAAGCGCAGCCGGGTATGGGCGGTCATCACCGTGGCCTTTGTGACCGGCGGAACCTGGAGCGTCGTCGCGCTCGCGCACCATGCCCCGGAACAAGGCATCCTGGCACTCCTTTTTGAGGTTTTCCTTACCTTCGCCGCGCTCTACTGGTTCGACTTCCGGCGCACCTCGACCGGGGTCGTGACCGCCATCCTGGGCTTGGTGGCTTGGGCTGCAGTCTTTCCCGTTGGCCTGCTTTGCCATTATCTGGCCCCCGCCGCGCAGATTCCGCCCGAATTGTGGAACGTGCCCAAGTATTTCGTGGCTTTCGCTATGATCCTGACCCTGCTGGAGGACGAATTCCTGGCTGCGGGGCGGGCCATGGAGCACTACCGCTTGCTCTTCGCGGCTCACCCCCACCCCATGTGGGTGCATGATCCGGTGACCTTCCGCATTCTCGAGGTCAACGATGCCGCAGTGACCCACTACGGCTACTCGCGAGAAGAATTTCAGAGCATGACCCTGCGCGATCTGCGGCCTGGCGAGGAGGTGGGTGCGATTTTCATGGAGAATCCCAATCCCACCAAACTCTCCGGCCCCTGGCGTCATCGCCGGAAAGACGGCTCCTATATTCAAGTGGATATGGCATCCCATCGCATCGACTACATGGGACGCAGATGCAGTTTCGTCCTGGTCCAGGACGTCACCGATCGCCAGCAATTACATGAGCAACTGGTTTATCAGGCGCACCACGACGCGCTCACCGGGCTGCCCAATCGGCTTCTGCTGGAGGATCGCATGCAGCAGAGCCTGGCCCAGGCCGCGCGCTATGGACAACAAGCCGCCGTCCTTTGTCTGGATCTGGATCGCTTCAAGCAGATCAACGATTCCTTTGGTCATGCCGCCGGCGACTTATGCCTGCAACAGGTAGTGGCACGCATCTCGGCGCGCTTGCGCGCCGTGGATACCTTTGCCCGCACCGGCGGAGATGAGTTCGTGATCCTGCTGGGCGAGCTGGCCAACAAGAGCAGCGCCCTCACGGTCGCGCGCAGCGTGCTCGAAAGCATCAGCAAGCCAATCGAAGCCGAGGGCATCTCCTTCGACATTTCGGGATCCATCGGAATTTCCATCTATCCCGATGATGGGACCGACTCCGTGCAGCTTCGGCGCTCGGCCGATGCCGCAATGTACCGCGCCAAGCAGGCGGGCGGGGGCCAATATCTTCTGGTCTCTTCGCAGATCAGTTCCTCGGCCAGCGAGCTCAGCGAGCTGGAGCGATTCATGCGCAGCGCGCTCAAGGGTGAGGGGTTGGAGCTTTCTTACCAGCCGCAATACTCCATGGTGGGCAATCTCTGCGGCCTGGAAGCAATCTTGCGCTTGAACCATCCCCAACAGGGCACCATCGCAGCCGATCGCTTCCTGCCCGTGGCCGAGGAGCGCGGCCTGATTGTTCCCTTAGGCGATTGGGTTCTGGATGAGGTTTGCCGCCAAAGCATGGAATGGCAAAGCAAGAACCTTGCCCCCTTGCGCATATCCTTCTTCGTCTCTCCGCTGCAGTTTCTGCACTCCGATTTTTCCGCCCGGGTACTCAGCACCGTGACCCGGTGCGGGCTCGACCCGCGCCTGCTCGAACTGATCGTCACCGAGAGCACCGTCATGCGCAACCGCCCTGAGGTCGCGAGCCAGATGCGCAGTCTGGCCGCGTTGGGGGTTCACTTTTCCGTGGCCGACTTTGGCACCAGTTACTCCTGCCTGAGCCACCTTCATCAGCTTCCTGTCAGCACGCTCAAGATCGACTACTCCTTCGTCGAGCGCATCTCGGAACCCAATGGGACCTATACCATCGTGCAGGCCATCATTGCGCTGGCCCACGGCCTGGGCCTCAAGGTCGCAGGCGAAGGAGTGGAGCGCGCCGATCAACTGGAGTGCCTGCGCACCCTGGGCTGCGATTTTGTGCAGGGTCAACTACTGGCCCCCACCCTTCCGGCTGCGGGGGTTGCCAAATACCTGGCCTTGGCCGCGCCTCTCGTGGCCCGGCACTCGCGCCACTAGATATCCGGGACTCAGTCGATCTGCTTACGGGGCCACGATCACGCCGCACGCGATTCTGTCGCCTGCATTGCCTGTAGGGTCGGTCATCATGTCGTCCGCCTTCGCGTGAATCACGAACGCTGTGCCCCCGTTGGCGAAGACCGAATTTTTGGCGTCCTTCTTGAGAGAAATGCTGTCGGTTACGAAGGAGACGTGGTCCGTGCCGTCCGCCATCACCTGCAGGTTAATGGGCATGTCGCCGGCATGCGCTCCCTTGGGATTCTTGGTTCCGTGCTCTTTGCTGTCGGGATTGAAATGCGGGCCTGCGCTCTTGAAATCCGGCCCATCGCATTTCGCGTTCTGATGGACGTGCAGCGCATGCTCCCCTTCGGGAAGATTGGTCAGGTTGAGCTTGACCTTAACGCCCTTGCCGTCGGGGGTAAGTGTTGCTGTTCCCGCGTTCTGGCCATCGCTGGTTTTGAAGTCCACTTCAATACCCTTGTTTCGCGCCGCCGAAGCCGAAACCGCCAGCAAAGCCGGCAGGGTCATCGCACCAAAGCACACTCTGAGCAATCTCGTCATTCTGTTCCTCGCGTCTTTACCGGGGTTGGCCGGACAATGGCTAGCAGTTTCGCAATTGGTATAAACCGAAGCGATAGGCTCCTCCGTGGTTTTCTCCCAAGGAAAACCATACCTCGCGATCTCTATCAGGCCACAGTGATTGCGAAACTGCTTTAGCATACCCGATCTCGTCATCCCCGTGCGAAGCTACCCCGAACCGCCCGAAGGAATCCCCTAAATGTCCTGTTATCAAGGTAATGCACAGCAAGTGCTATGTACGCTGCGGAGCGCCGAACCTAGAGTGATAACAACACCGGGAGCAGGCAGGCGGCATGATTCCTCGCATCTTAATCATCGATGATGAAGCCGATATTCGTGAGGTGACGGCGCTCAGCCTGGAGACCATTGCCGGTTGGCAGGTCATCCTGGCGCCTTCAGGAGCGCAAGGCATACGGCGTGCATCGCTGGAGCAGCCGGATGCCATTCTGCTGGATGTCATGATGCCTGACATCGATGGCCCGACGACCTATCAGATCCTGAAACAAAACGGAAACACCGCTCACATTCCCGTGTTGCTGTTGACCGCGAAAGTGCAGGGGCAGGATCGGCGCAAGCTGGATGAATTGGGTGCGGCCGCGATCCTTTCCAAACCCTTTGATCCTTTAACGCTCGCCGCCCAGATCTCCGAAGTGCTGGGCTGGAACCTGGATGGCGCCGGCAGCAGCGGGCCCGCGCCTATTCCTCTCGCCGGCGACTGATCAACCCCTAAGAGCCTGCGTGAGAAATACTCTCCTCCGTAGGGACGGATGAAAATTACCAGGATGCAATCCTGGGGGACCTCCACCTTCCAAATGAACTGTTACCGAGGGAGCGCAGCCGTGGGATCTGGAGTGCCCGGCTCCCTCACAAAGGTCTCCGTTAGTTCTCCCACAGACGAGTCTGTGGAGTTCCGACGAAAAACACCCTAAACGCTTGAGCGCTCCGTGAAACAATCTCAACTCTCATCACGCGCTTCCCCGGATTTCCTGTGCAGTTTGGTGGCTCCGGCGCGGTCGCGTCCAGTGCAGCATTCAGGAAATCCGGGTTGAGCGCGGGCAATACTAAAGCGTCATGAGTCCCTGTGTGAGAGAAGCTCCCCGCTAAGTAGTCGGCCGCGGTTTGACCGCCAAAAACACCGGCGGCAGCGGGTTGCCATTGATATCGGTAAGTTTGGGGTTGATCTGCTGGGTATCGAGCAGGGTGGTGGTGTCGATCAGGTGCAGCAGATTATCGCCCGTGGTGCCGGTGAAAAAGATGGTGTTATCGGGGGAGAAGATACCGGCCACTGGAGCCAGCGCAGTGCCGGCCAGTTTGACGCTGCTGAGCGTTCCCAGCGCGCCCGCGGTGGTCGAAGGTTTGTAGACCGGCAACAGAGCACCCCCTGTGGGAGGCGTAGTGGCGGCGCTGCTATAGGTGACGAACGCCTCGAGCGAGTTGGTGGCCGCGATCACCTGGTTGATGTTCGTAATACCGTAGGCCGCCAGCGAAGCCTGGTTTACCACCGGGGGAGGGTTAAAGACGATGCCCGTAGTTTGCCCGTTGGCGTCCGACGGGCAGGCGTCGATCGGTACGGTGATGGAAAGATCCGTCAGTGTAGGCGGATTCGCGCTGGCGCCGATGATGTGTTTGCCATCGGTGGTGGAGGCCACGTGATCGGAGACCGCCGCCACCGTGGAGGCTTCGGGATAATTCACCACCGGCTTGACCGTGGTTTCCGGGCACTCCCCATAGGCAGAGGTAGGTGAGCCGGAGAGAAAGACGGCCGCGGCGGGGATGGTCACCGCCAGATCCGGCGAGCAGAACATGTTGTAGGTGTTGTTGGGGTTTGCCGTGGTATTGGGCGGATAGGTCGTAGGGTTGGTGGGAATGGGACTGGTGGTGTTGGTCGCCGGGCAGATGCCCGTGGTAGGGCCGCCCTGGTTCGCAGGCAGGGGCTCGGTGGACCACCCGGTAAATACGTTGTGAATGTAGAGCACCCCGTCACCCACGATGTACACGGTCTGGCCGTCGGCGGTGTAGGCGGCTTTCTGGGCGATTCCGGCGATCGAAGTGAAGCTTCCCCCTGAGGTTGTCGCCGTGGTTCCGGTCCCGGTGGTCACTGACGGTGAGTAGAGATAGATAACGCCGCGCAACTGGTCATTCACTACCACGGAAGAGTTGGTGGGCGAGGCCGCCAGCACGATGCCCGGGATGGAGGTCACCTCCGACGTTAAGGTATTGCTTGCCGCGCTATACGTCATCAGCTCGTGGTAACTGCCGAAGTAGAGCGTCGTGCCCGTAGGATCGAGCACCATGGAGTTCGGCGAGTAAGGAAGCTTGACCTGGCTGCCGATGGTCCCGGTCGACAAATCGATCGGCACGAAGTACGGTGAGCCCGGGCTGGAGATCCAGATGTAGTTGCTGTTTTTGCCCGGGGAAGCGATCTGCACAAAGTTGCTGATCGCCGGCACTCCAGTGCCCAGGGTTCCCATTTGATTGATGGGGGCGGGATTGCACGTGGTCGGCTGGCAGATGGCGGTGATGGCCGAGTTGGAGGGGAAGGCCGCCGTCACTGCACCAGTGGAGGTGACCGCGATGCTCCCCGGGTTAGTGGACACATAGCTCAGGGGGAGCCCGTTGATCACGTTATTGTTGACGTCGGTCACCGTAGCGGTGAGCGCCAGGGGTGTATTCAGGGTGACGTTGGCGCTGGTGGCGCCCGTCGAGGCAACGCTCAGAGCGATCTTGGCCGGCGGGCAGGTATAGAAATAACCGGCGTTGCTGCTGGTTTGGGCAATGGTGCCGGTGATCAGGGTAGAGCCCGGTGCCTGGGCGGTAGCGACGCCATTCTGGTCGATGGTGACGATGCCCGCGCTCGCCGGCGAGTACGTCAAGTGGCCGATGACGTTATTGCAGTCATTGGGGCCATAACCCCCGCCGGGCAGGATATTAGGGCTGCAGAGAAGAACCTGCTGGCCAACCGGAACCGTCGCGCTCGCGCATGTTCCGGTGGTCCCGGTGGATGAGCAATACGCTGTAGCATCGAGCTGCGAGGTTAGGCCCTGAGAGAGACATTGGGGCTGGCCGGTGGTCGTGTTCGTGGGACCCTGGACCGCCAGGCTGGTGATGGGCGGATGGGAATAAACCGCGACCTGGTTGCTGGTAAATCCCGCGGCGCTGGCCGTCATATACGCGACGCCGGTCTTGTTGGTGGGGATGCAGGTGGTGTACGCAGCGACCGCAGGGGTATGTAGATTCCAGGTCCCGCCGCAGATCGCGCCGGTGGGGGAAACGTCGGCGATGGTGCGGTCCGTAGTGCCGTACGTGTAATTGCCTACCGAGGCTGAGCCGCCGGTGCAGTTTTCAGCCGTGGGCGATTGCAGTTGGGACGTCTGTGAGAACGCCACCGAAAGGCCGGTAGTCTGCGGCTGAAGTGAGATCGAGACTGGCTGGGTCTTGTTGTAGCCGTAGCCGGCGCCGTTGCAGTAATCTGCATTCTTGTTGGCGCAGCCCTGGATGGAAAGACCCACGGGAACGGTAAGGAAAGCCAGAACTACAAGAGTCAAAAACCGCTGCATGAAACCTCCCCGCCGGGTGTCGCCGCCCCCGGCGGTTGATGAACTACCACAGTAAATCCCCGATAGGTGCACACCGGAGCCGCTGTCTTCCACGTGGTTCTTCCGTCAAGAAGAGCCACACCTCGCGCGTTCTGGTGATGCAACCGCAATCGGAGATTTCTGTCCTGCCTTGGCACTTGTTCCAGAGTCCAACTCCGCGCCACTCTATCTCTCCAGTGTCTTCTGGAGCGTGGCTGTACATCGTATGATCGCTGGCACCGTAGCCGCCGCCTCGATCCGCGTGCAGAGTTGTGTGGTCAACGTCCTAAGTGTAGAGGGGACTGAGCCCTGAGGCAACAGGGCCGGATTGCAGCCGGGGTACACTCCGCCCACCCACCTAGCTTGGCGGCATATATTGCTCAAACCACGACAGGGCCCGCGCCAGTACATCGCGGCGATGCTGGGGTGAGTTAAAGTGGTGGCCCTCGTCCGGATAAACCACCAGTTCGGTAGGCACGTGCTCGGCGCGCAGGGCGTGCCAGAACTCAAACGACTGCGGAGCAGGACACTCTCCGTCGCGATCGCCGACCACCACCAGCGTGGGCGTTTTGACGTTGCGGATGAAGTCGATGGCCGAGCTCTTGGCATAGACCGCGGGGTCGTCATACACCGAGGCCCCGAAGAACGGGGTCATCCACTGATCGATAGAGTTCTCGCCGTAATAGCTCTTCCAGTCGGAGATGCCGGCGCCGGCCACGGCCGCATGAAAGCGCTGCGTCTGGGTTACGGCGAACATGGTCATGAAGCCGCCGTAACTCCATCCGGTGAGGCCGATGCGCTGCTGATCAATACCTAACTTCGCGCTCACCGCGTCGACGCCGGCCAGGATATCCCGTAGGTCGCCATATCCAAAATCCTTGCGGTTGGCCTGGGTAAAGGCCTCTCCCTCGCCGTAGCTGCCGCGCGGATTAGGCATGAGCACAAAGTAATCGAGCGCCGAGAAGGCAATCGGGTTATAACCCAGATCCGGCCATTGCGGTAGCACCGCGCTTGAGGGGCCGCCATGCACGCTGACAATGAGTGGATATTTCCGGGACGGATCGTAATGGGCCGGGTACAGCAGCCATCCCTGAACCGGGAAGGTATCACTGGTCCAATCAACGGATTCGGATTTACCCCACGCCGGCTTGAGGCCGTCGTTGTAGTGGGTGACCGCCTGGATCATCTGAGAGCCAGGGGCTTCGGGCGAGGCCAAATTACCGTCCCAAACCTCGGGCGGCTGGTCGAAAGAGCTTTGGATGAAGGCGATTTTGCGGTGGTCGGTCGAGAGCGAAAGGCTTCCCTCCAGGAGATCAGCACTGATGGTGGAAGCCCGGAAAAGTTGTCTGGCCTCATTCTCGAAGGTCCGTTCCGATTGGCTCGCGCCAGGCGAATCGGATGGCTTAAATGCGATTTGGAGGACAGAAGTGGAACCGGCACGGATCGCGGAAACGATCAGCGTCCTGGCGCTTGTCCAATGAATCCAGGTCGAAGTGAAGACCGCTCCCAAGGCTGGATGAGGGTCTATCGTCCAGGTCAGACTCCTTGGTGTTCCCCCGCTCGCCGGGATCAGGTAAATGTCGCCACCCGTAGCCCCCTGATCGCTCATCAGGCCGCCGATGAACGCGATCTGCCTTCCATCCGGAGACCAGCGAGGAACCGCCATCTGCAGGCCGTGCATGGGGCCCGGCGAATCTGCGGGAGCGAAAATGGACTGCGGTGGGCCGCCTGCCAGCCGTTGGGTGTAGAGCTGGGCCACCCACCAGTTGTTTTCCCCGGGCGGGGCTGCGGCGATATAGGCCAGCTGGCCGGAGTCAGGCGCCCAGTTATATTCATAAACGTGAAGGGTAGCCGGGGTGACCTGGCGGAATGCACCGGAAGCGGCTTCGATGGTGCCCACCCGCTGGATCTCCAGCCCCTCCACACCGATTACGCCGGAGGGTGGCTTCATGGGTGCCAGCGCCCCGGCTGGCCGGGTGGCGCCTTCTATATACAGGCAGGCGATATGCAGGCCGTCCGGCGAAAAGGCCAGGCTGGTAACTCCGCCGTGCAGATGGGTGAGCCGCCGTGGCGAAGGGCTGGGCGCGCCCGGGGCGGCGAGATATACATCCAGTTGGTCCATAGAGCTGGCCGCACGGTCGTTGCAATCGGAGGCGAACGCCAGTCCCTTGCTGTCCGGTGACCAAGCCAGATACTCCTCCAGGCAAGGGGCCCCGGTTCCTGCGGTGAGGCGGCGGCTGCGGGTGGGATCCGCCGTGGGGGCAATCTGAATTTCAGTTCCCCCGTCCGCATCGACCACCCAGGCAATCATCTGGCCGTCGGGGGAGAGTGCAGTCTCATGGATGTTGCGCGTCTTCTCCAGTCCGGAAATGACATTGGCAATGCGGGGATCGACGGTTTAGAAGAGTTGGGAGGGTTCTGCCCGACTAAGGCAGTAGCGCCGCCGGCAACAGCCATCGCAGCCAATCCAAGGTAAGCACACAGCCGGCAGGCGCGGAGCCGCAGAGTTAAGAGCCAGGGTGGGGGACAAGGCGCAGACATTCACGACGGATGCTAGCATATCGATGGAGCACCCAGGCCTTTGGGGATCTGTCCTCGCCGCGGATGATGGGTGCCCCACATCTCGCTCGTTTTTCGCGAGATGTGGGAGACCGCGGGCCTCAACGTTCCTTGTCGACACTAAAACCGACCGTTGACAACACAGAAGGCTTTATTAGTCACATCACTGCTCTGTCCCCCGCCATTGACGGCAGCGGCGCGGCTTGATATCTTAAGAAGGTTCCGCATAAGCCTGTAAAGTGCGTGCTGGAAGGATGTGCCGCAGTAAAGGCTAAGTAATACAAGCCTTACCCGGCAAGGCGCGCTTAAGACAGGCAGCAAGACTTTGCGGCCCATTCATCAGGGTCCCTTCAAAACGCTCGCGTGATGTAGGGGAAACAATCGCATCGGCCTTTGCGACACCTCCCACCTGGGGAGGCTATGCGGGCCGGAACTTCGAAACGGAACTGGCTTCTTTTCTGGTGCCCGGTTTTCGGTGCCTGATCCGGCACGAGGCGCAATAGCGCGTAAGCGCATGTGCCAGCTGGATTTGAAAAGAAACGCGCGGCCACCGTCGAAGTTCTCGTCTGGTATGCAGCAAGCAGGCGCGAAGCAAAGCCGGCTTCGTGCACCGATGAGCGCCGGGTTCAGGCGCGGCGTCGGTGATGTGCGGCGCAGTAGTTTTCGGCGAAGGTGGTTTCTTCGCGTCAGGATCGGTTTCACGGTAGCTGTGTGCCGAAGCGAGAAAGTTCACGTGGTTTTCCGCTAAAGAAAACCACACCTCGCGATCTCGGTGAAGCATGGGAACTGTTAAACCGAGAGGCGGTTTTCGCCCGCGTTATGCGGAAGTTTTAAGGAGTAAGGTTTGCCTACATTCAGTCAGCTCGTGAGAAAAGGCCGGACCGCGGCGCGCTACAAGACGGCATCGCCGGCGCTCCAGGGATCGCCGCAGCGGCGCGGCGTCTGCACCCGCGTTTACACGCAAACGCCCAAGAAGCCAAACTCGGCGTTGCGTAAGGTTGCGCGCGTCCGCCTGACCAACGGCGTCGAAGTTACGACCTATATCCCCGGCATCGGCCACAACCTGCAGGAGCACTCGATTGTGCTCATCCGCGGCGGCCGTGTGAAGGATCTGCCCGGAGTGCGCTACCACGTAGTGCGCGGCACGCTCGATTCGGTGGGTGTAGCCAACCGCAAGCAGAGCCGGTCGAAGTACGGCGCCAAGCGCCCCAAGAGCGCTGCCAAGTAATTAGCAGCAACGAATAGCAGAAGGGAATTATGCCGAGAAAAGGACATATCGCGAAACGGGAAGTTGCCGCCGAT
This sequence comes from uncultured Acidobacteriaceae bacterium, assembly GCA_963785315.1. Lineage (GTDB taxonomy): Bacteria > Acidobacteriota > Terriglobia > Terriglobales > Acidobacteriaceae > PALSA-350. The sequence goes on from CAWAUX010000015.1 coordinate 156,672, forward strand.
CCGGTGTACAACTCGTCGCTGGTTACGAAGTTCGTCAACTCCATGATGTGGGACGGCAAGAAGTCGACCGCTCAGGGCATCTTCTACCAGGCAATGACCAACCTGGAGCAGAAGGGTGGCGACGAGGCGTTGAAGCTGTTCAAGAAGGCAGTGGAGAACTGCAAGCCGCTGCTCGAAGTGAAGACCCGGCGTGTGGGCGGCGCCAACTATCAGGTGCCGATTGAAGTCAATCCCGAGCGGCGTACCTCGCTCGCTATCCGCTGGCTGGTGACTTACGGCCGGGCGCGGGGCGAGAAGGGCATGATCGAAAAGTTGACCAGCGAATTGCTGGATGCGGCCAACGGCCGCGGCGCAGCCATGAAGAAGAAAGAAGATGTTCATCGCATGGCTGAGGCGAACAAGGCATTTGCTCACTACCGCTGGTAGTGCAGCACTTATGAGCTAGGGTCTGCTGCTGATAAGGGGCAGGCGCAACAAAGACAGCAAGAAGAATCGCGAGTCTTACATCTCGCGCGAGAGTGAGAGAAAACCGTGCCTCGTCTAGTACCACTCGATCGTTGCCGGAATATCGGAATCATGGCGCACATCGACGCCGGCAAGACCACAACGACGGAGCGGATTTTGTTTTATACCGGCATTACCCATCGCATCGGCGAAGTGCATGAAGGCACGGCGACGATGGACTGGATGGAACAGGAGCAGGAACGCGGCATCACCATCACTTCGGCTGCCACCACCTGCACCTGGCGGGATATCCGCATCAACATCATCGACACCCCCGGCCACGTGGACTTTACCGCGGAGGTAGAGCGCAGCCTGCGCGTGCTCGACGGCGCAGTTGCCGTGTTTGACGCCGTGCATGGCGTAGAGCCGCAGTCGGAGACCGTGTGGCGTCAGGCAGACAAGTACGGTGTGCCGCGCATTTGCTTCATCAACAAGATGGACAAGATGGGCGCAGATTTCGAGCACGCCATCGACACCATCCGCAAGCGGCTGAACGCACGCCCGGTAGCCATTCAAATCCCCATTGGCCAGGAAGCCGGCTTCAAGGGCGTCATCGACCTGATCGAGATGCGCGCCATCCTGTGGCACGACGAGACCATGGGCGCCAAGTACGACGTCGAAGAGATTCCGGCCAACCTGCTCAAGAAGGCGGAAGCCTTCCGTATGCAGCTGGTTGAATCCGTGGCCGAGAACGACGACGAGATGCTGCACAAGTTTCTCGAAGGCGAGACCCCGACCGCGGCCGAGTTGCGCAAGGCGCTGCGCGGAGCGGTGATCGGGATGAAGCTCTTCCCCGTGCTCTGCGGCAGTTCCTTCAAGAACAAGGGTGTGCAGACGTTGCTCGATGCGGTAGTCGAGTACCTGCCTAGCCCGCTCGATGTTCCTCCGATCGAAGGCCACAACCCGGACAACATGGAAGAGATCATTCTCCGCCATGCCGACGACAACGAGCCGTTGACTGCGCTGGGCTTCAAGATCATGACCGACCCTTTTGTCGGGCAGCTGATATTCGTCCGGCTCTACTCCGGTCACCTGAAGACGGGCGACACGGTGCTCAATCCGCGTACCGGCAAGAGCGAGCGCATCGGGCGCCTGCTCAAGATGCATGCCAACAAGCGGGAAGAGATTGTCGAAATCTACGCCGGCGACATTTGCGCCTGCGTGGGGCTCAAGAACCTGGTAACTGGAGACACCATCTGCACCGATAAGGCGCCGATCGTGCTGGAATCGATTGATTTCCCGGCTCCCGTCATCCACGTTGCTGTTGAGCCGAAGACCAAGGCTGATCAGGAGAAGATGGGCATGGCCCTGGCCAAGCTGGCGCAGGAAGATCCCACCTTCAAGGTGCACACCGATCCTGACTCCGGCCAGACCATCATCAGCGGCATGGGTGAGTTGCACTTGGAAATCATCGTCGACCGCATGATGCGTGAGTACAAGGTCGAGGCCAATGTTGGTAAGCCGCAGGTCGCCTATCGCGAAACCATCCGCAAGAAGGCAGAGGCGGAAGGCAAGTACATCCGCCAGACCGGTGGATCAGGCAACTACGGCCACGTGAAGATTCGTGTCGAGCCCAACGAGCCCGGCAAAGGCTTCGAGTTCATCAACGACATCAAGGGCGGCGTGGTTCCCAAGGAATACATCAAGCCGACCGAGCAGGGCATTCGCGAGGCGCTTCAGGGTGGCGTGCTGGCCGGCTACGAGATCGTCGATGTGAAGGCGACTCTATATGACGGCAGCTACCACGATGTCGACTCCAACGAAATGGCCTTCAAGATTGCCGGATCGATGGCGTTCAAGGAAGCGGCCCGCAAGGCGACTCCGGTATTGCTGGAGCCGGTGATGTCGGTCGAAGTAGTGGTGCCGGAGGAGTATATGGGAACCATCATCGGTGACCTGAACTCCCGCCGTGGCCGGATCGAAGGCATGGAGCACCGTGCCGGATCGCAGGTCATCAAGGCCAATGTGCCGTTGAGCGAGATGTTCGGGTATGCCACCCACATGCGTTCATCGACCCAGGGCCGGGCCAATTACTCGATGCACTTCAACCGCTACGAAGAAGCGCCGCGGTCGGTATCGGAAGAAATCATTGGCCGCAACCAGGGCAAGTAAGCACGCTGGCTGGGTTCAACGAAGGGCACGGCTTCAGCCGTGCCGTAAAGGGTTGAGCTAATGAGGGCTTTAGCCCCTGAGGGGACAATCCCCTCGGTAGAGTTTGTTGATTTAAGCAGGAGAGAGGGACGAGATGGCGAAGGAGAAGTTTGACCGGTCCAAGCCGCACGTGAACGTGGGGACGATTGGGCACATTGATCACGGCAAGACGACGTTGACGGCGGCAATCACCAAGGTATTGTCGAAGCACAATCCGAAGATCCAGTTTCGTTCGTTCGATTCGATTGACAATGCGCCTGAGGAGCGGGAGCGCGGCATCACGATTGCGACCGCGCACGTGGAGTACGAGACGGCCAACCGTCACTACGCGCACGTAGACTGCCCTGGCCACGCCGACTACATCAAGAACATGATCACCGGCGCAGCGCAGATGGACGGAGCGATCCTGGTAGTGGCGGCGACCGACGGTCCGATGCCGCAAACCAAGGAGCACGTGCTCTTGGCCCGCCAGGTAGGCGTGCCTTACATCGTGGTGTTTCTGAACAAGTGCGATGCGGTGGAAGACGAAGAGCTGACGGACCTGGTGGAGATGGAAGTCCGCGAGCTCTTGTCGAAGTACAACTTCCCCGGGGACGACGTGCCGGTGATTCGCGGCTCGGCCCTGGGTGGGTTGAACGGCGAGGCGCAATGGGAAGCCAAGATCGACGAGTTGATGGATGCGGTGGACAAGAATGTACCCTTGCCGGCACGTGCCATTGACCAGCCCTTCCTGATGCCGATCGAAGACATCTTCTCCATTTCCGGCCGTGGCACAGTGGTAACGGGCAGGATCGAGCGGGGCAAGATCAAGGTAGGCGAAGAGGCGGAAATCGTCGGCTTTAGGGACACCCGCAAGACCGTAGTCACCGGCGTCGAAATGTTCAAAAAGCAGCTGGATGAAGGACTTGCGGGAGACAACGCGGGTCTGCTGCTGCGCGGCATTGCCAAGGAAGACGTGGAGCGCGGAATGGTCCTGGCCAAGCCTGGCTCGATTACGCCGCACACCAAGTTCAAGGGCGAGATTTACGTGCTGAGCAAGGAAGAGGGCGGGCGTCACACGCCGTTCTTCAATGGCTACCGGCCCCAGTTCTACTTCCGTACGACGGACGTAACCGGGACGGCAAAGCTGCCGGAAGGCACGGAGATGGTGATGCCTGGGGACAACGTACAGCTGGAAATTGAGCTGCACACCCCGGTAGCGATGGAAAAGGGTCTGCGTTTCGCCATCCGCGAGGGTGGCCGCACGGTAGGCGCCGGCACCATCAGCGAAATCATCAAGTAAGCGTGGGTAGCCCACTCAGGCCGTCCTTCGGCTTGAGTGGGTTGGCCCCAACGGATTGAGTGGCAAGAGGAAATAGAGATGGTAGGACAAAGAATTCGCATTCGGCTTAAGGCTTACGACTATCGCGTGCTCGATACCTCGACCGGTGAGATCGTCGAGACGGCGAAGCGCACCGGCGCGCAGGTTGCGGGTCCTATTCCGTTGCCCACCGTAAAGAACAAGTACTGCGTGCTGCGTTCCCCGCACGTCGACAAGAAATCGCGCGAGGCCTTCGAGATCCGCACTCATAAGCGGCTGATCGATATTCTCGAGCCCACCCAGCAGACCATCGATGCGTTGATGAAGCTCGATCTTCCCGCCGGCGTGGATGTTGAGATCAAGGCATTCGAGAAGTAAGCAGGAGAGCATCATGTCGGTAACAGGAATTCTGGGCAGGAAGATCGGGATGACGCAGTTGTTCGATGACAAGGGTGAAGTGCACCCGGTCACCGTGCTGCAGGCGGGGCCCTGTGTAGTGACCCAGCTGAAGACGCTGGCCGGCGACGGCTACAGTGCGGCGCAGATCGGCCTCATCGAGTTTGTCAAGGGTGGCAAGGTAAACAAGCCCATGGCCGGTCACTTCGCCAAGAACAACGTCCCACCAGTGAAGTTGATGCGCGAAGTTCCCCTGGAAGTGGTCAATAGCTCCAGCGGTGAAGATGCCGCTCCAGCACTCAAGGCGGGCGACAAAGTACTGGTGGATATTTTCGAAGACGCCAAGTACGTCGATGTAATCGGCACCAGCAAGGGCCGTGGCTTTGCCGGTGTAGTTCGCCGCCATCATTTTGGCGGCGGCCCCAAGGCCCATGGTCACATGTTCCAGGTGCAGGGTTCGATTGGTGCGTCCTCGTTCCCTTCGCGCGTGTTTCCCGGGCAGCGCATGCCGGGGCACTTCGGAGCGGAGCAGGTTACGGTACGCAATCTGCGCATTCGTGGCATCGACCTGGACGAGAACCTGTTGATGGTCGAGGGTGCGATCCCCGGTCCACGCGACGGTTACGTGATGATTTCCAAGTCCAAGGCGCCGCCGCGTGAGCGTCGTGGCTTTGGTGGCGGCGGTACGGTCGATCCGTTGAAGGCTTCGAAGAAGGCTTCCGGTGGCAAACCCTCAGGCGGCAAGGGCAAGAAATAGGGTTTTGTCTCAGGCCCCTGACTTTAGGGCTTTGTATCAGGGCATGGAAGAGTCTGGTTTTTGAAGGGTACGGGCTTCAGCCCGTACGTAAGTGGTTGCAAATAGGTTCGGCTTTAGCCGCTGAGGGATGATTTCCTCTAGAGCAGTTTAAGGAATTGCATATGGCACAGATCGATGTAGTGGATCTCGGTGGACAAAAGGTAGGCTCGCTCGAGCTGGCAGACGAGATATTCGCGCCTGACCAGATCAACGAAGCGCTGCTGTGGGAAGCGGTCAAGCACTATCGCGCCGCGATGCGGCAAGGTACGGCCGCCACCAAGAATAAGAAGCTGGTCTCCGGCGCAGGCAAGAAGCTGTGGAAGCAGAAGGGTACGGGACGGGCTCGTGTTGGCTCGGTGCGCTCCCCGCTCTGGCGCCACGGTGGCACGGTTCACGGACCTCAGCCGCGTAGCTATGACTATGCCTTCCCGCGCAAGAAGCTGCTCGGCGCCCTGCGCTCCGCACTGGCCACCAAGCTGGCCGATGGCAAGCTGACCGTGGTTGAGAGCCTTGAACTGGCCAATGCCAAGACCAAGGGATATCGCGCGGCGCTGGACAAGCTCGATGCCAAGCGGACCACCTTGCTGGTCGAGGGTGGCCAGGAGCCAAGCCGCACGTTGTTGCTCGGTTCGCGCAACCTCGATCGGGTGGAGTTGGTGCTGACCAAGGAAGTGCATCCTTACGATCTGCTGCGCTACGAGCGGGCGATTTTTTCCCGCGCCGCCATCGAGCAATTGCAGGAGTCGTTAAAGAAGACTGTATCCCGGCGCAAGCTTGCGGCCGGTTCGGAGGTGGCCTGATGCCGACTCTTTATAACGTAATCAAGCGGCCCCTCATCACGGAAAAGGGCTTGGGCGTCAAGGAAGTCGAAAGCACTTTGGTTTTTGATGTGGCCCCGGATGCAACCAAGACCGAGGTCAAGCAAGCCGTCGAGACGCTGTTCAAGGTGAAGGTACGGAGCGTGCGTACCGCCAACTTTCTAGGTAAGGAGCGCCGCCGGGGCAAGTTCTCCGGTTTCCGCCCCGACTGGAAGAAGGCCTACGTTCGCCTGCAGAAGGGCGAAAAGATGCCCGACTACGTCAACGCGATGTAATGCGTAGTACTCCGTAACTGAAACTGTATTAGAAGTCTTACTTGGAAGTACGAGCGAAACAATGCCGATCAAGACATACAGACCGATCACACCAACGCTGCGTTTCCAGACAACTCTGGTAAACGACGACATTACGACCAATCGCCCGCACAAGCCGCTGCTGGCAGTCAAGCAGCGCACCGGGGGCCGCCGCAATTCGGGCGACCTGACGATACGTCACCATGGTGGTGGCCACAAGCAGAAGCTGCGCCTGATCGACTTCAAGCGGGACAAGTTCGGCGTGCCCGGCAAGGTGGCCTCGATCGAATACGATCCCAACCGCTCCTCGCGCATCGCGCTGGTGAATTACCTGGACGGTGAGAAGCGCTACATCATTCAGCCCGTAGGGCTGAAGGTTGGGCAGACGATCATGAGTGGGCCCGAGGCGGACATCCTGGTCGGCAATGCGTTGCCGCTCAAGAACATCCCCGCCGGCACCACGGTGCACAATGTTGAGCTCCGTCCCGGCAAGGGTGCGCAGATGGTGCGCTCGGCAGGAGCGTCGGCCCAGCTGGTGGCTAAAGAAGGCGATTACGCACTGCTGAAGCTGCCCTCCGGTGAAACCCGCCGGGTATTGGTGGCATGCATGGCGACGGTGGGCCAGGTAGGCAATACCGATCATGAGAATGTGTCCATCGGCAAGGCCGGCCGCAATCGCTGGAAGGGTATTCGTCCCAGCAATCGTGGCGTATCCATGAACCCGGTCGATCACCCGCACGGTGGTGGTGAAGGCAAGACCTCCGGCGGCCGTCATCCGGTTACCCCGTGGGGACAGCCCACACGCGGCTACAAGACACGCAACAACAAGCGGACCGACACGTTTATCGTCAGCCGCGCCAAGAAGTAGTCAGGAGCATCGAGAGCTATGGCACGTTCGACAAAAAAGGGTCCGTTTATCGACACCCACCTGATGGTGAAGATCGAAGCGATGAATGCGACGAACGACAAGAAGGTCCTTCGTACCTGGTCGCGCCGCTCGACCATTCATCCGGATATGGTGGGACACACCATCGCGGTGCACAACGGCAGGAAGTTTATCCCCGTCTACGTGACGGAAAACATGGTAGGGCACAAGCTGGGCGAGTTTTCCGCCACCCGAACCTTTAAAGGTCACTCGGCAAAAGCCGCCGAGTCGTCGGCCAAGCCTCGCTAGTAAGGAAGAAGCCAATGCAACTGGAAACACAGGAATTCCGGGCCGAAGCGAAGTTCCAGCGGGTATCGCCGCAGAAAGCTCGCCTGGTGCTGGAGCTGATCAAGGGACGCCGCGTGGGCGAAGCACTGGAGACAGTCGCCTTCACCAAGAAGGGTGTCGCGCCGCTGGTTGAGAAAGTGCTGCGCGCAGCCATTCAAAACGCGAACTATCTCAGCCAGGAGCGGGAGCTCGATGTGGATGTAGACAACCTCTACGTCAAGACCGCGCTGGCCAACGAAGGACCACGCATGAAGCGCATTCGTCCGGCGCCGATGGGACGGGCCTTCCGCTATCAGCGCCGGCTGGCGCACATCGTGATTTCGGTGGCGGAGCGCAAGCGTGGCGGCCTGGTGGAAACAGCCGACGGGGAAGCAGCAGCTCCCAAGAAGCGAATGCTCAAGGGCGCGGCTAAGAAAACGGCAGCCAAGAAAACCGTGGCTAAGAAGAGCGCAGCGAAAAACTGGAAGAAAGCCGCGAAGTAGGTTCGAGGAAATTATGGGACAAAAAGTTCATCCTTACGGCTTTCGACTAGGCGTCAACAAGCCATGGCGGTCACGCTGGTTCGTCGAGCGCGACTACGACAAGTTGCTGATTGAAGATGTGCACCTGCGCGAGGAGTTGAAGGAAAAGCTCAAGGCGGCGGGCGTGAGCTCGGTCGAAATCGAGCGTCCGGGCAACAAGCTGCGCCTGATCATTCGCACCGCGCGTCCGGGCATCGTGATCGGCCGCAAGGGCGCCGAGATCGAGAAGCTCAAGGCGGATCTGCAGAAGCGCACCAACCGCGACGTCTTCATCGACATCCTCGAGGTCAACAAGCCCGAGCTGGATGCGCAGTTGGTTGCCGAGAACATCGCTCTCCAATTGGAGAAGCGCGTAGGCTTTCGCCGTGCCATGCGCAAGGCAGTCGATTCGGCATTGCGCTTTGGCTGCAAGGGCATCAAGGTTCGCGTCTCCGGCCGTTTGAACGGTAACGAGATCGCGCGTTCCGAGTGGTATCTGCAGGGGCGGCTTCCGCTGCACACTCTGCGCGCGGATATCGACTACGGCTTTGCCGAAGCGCGTACCACCTACGGTGTGATCGGGGTCAAGACCTGGATCTATCGCGGTGACATTTACGAACAGAAGCGTCGTCAGCCGCAGCCGGCAGGCACCAGCGGAGTTTTCTAAGAAGGGTTTTTAGGGGCGAAATTTATGTTGATGCCAAAGAAGGTCAAGTACCGCAAGCAGCAGCGCGGGCGCATGAAGGGTAAGGCCTGGCGCGGCTCCGAGCTCTCCTTCGGGGACTACGGGCTCAAGGTGATGGAGTGCGGCTACATCACGGACCGGCAGATTGAAGCCAGCCGTGTGGCCATGACGCGTTTCATCAAGCGTGGCGGCAAGATCTGGCTGCGGCTGTTTCCTGACAAGCCGGTCACCAAGAAGCCGGCCGAAACCCGTATGGGTAAAGGTAAGGGAGCTCCCGATCACTGGGTAGCAGTCGTTCGCCCGGGCAAGGTGCTCTTCGAGATGGAAGGGGTCAGCCCTGATATCGCCGCTGAGGCCATGCGCCTGGCGTCGAACAAGTTGCCTCTCAAGACGCGCTTTGTGATGCGCCACGATGTCAAGGTAGCCGCGGTCGTCAAGTAGCGGAGAAGAAGAGTCATGGAAACGGAAAAGATTCGCAATTTAAATGATGAAGAGCTGGTACGGCAGGAGAAGCAGTCGGCCGAGCAGCTCTTTCGCCTGCGCTTCCAGATGAAATTGGGGCAGAACGAAGGCGTAAAGAAGCTGCGCGATCTGCGCAAAGACGTAGCCCGCATCAAGACCATCGCCCGCGAGCGGGCGCTCGGTCTGCACGGTGCTGCCCTGCAGCCTGCCAGCGAGGCAACCGCCAAGCCAGCCAAGGCCGCCAAAACCAAGAAGAAGGCCAAGCCGGCCGGAAAAGAGGCTCGTTAAGCCATGGCAGATGCCGCAGGAACCAAGCCGGAATCACGGCGCACGGAAAAGATCGGTAGTGTCGTTTCCACCAAGATGCAGAAGACCATCGTGGTCCAGGTGGAGATGCGCAAGACCCATCCCAAGTACAAGCGCGTGATCAAGATCAACAAGAAGTTCTACGCCCACGACGAGCAGAACTCAGCCCGCGTCGGCGACGTAGTAAGGATTCGCGAGAGCCGGCCGTTGAGCAAGCTCAAGCGCTGGACGCTGGAAGAAGTGGTTCGCCGCTCCTCTCTGCCGCAAGTAGAAGAAGTAGCAGCGCCCACGGTTTAGCAGAGGGACCCACTTTGGGATTTCTCCCTGCCACAAATCGAAGGGTGCCCCATATCTCGCTCGTTTTTCGCGAGATGCGGGATCACGCGAACCTCGATGTTTCTTGTAATTAGAGTGGTTTCGTTAAAGGTGACACCGTAAGGAGATACGAGTATGGCAGTACAAATGAGAACCATGCTGGACGTAGCCGATAATTCCGGCGCGCGCAAGCTGCAGATGATTCTGCCCTTGGGTGGCTCGAGCGGAAAAAAGGCCGGCTTGGGCGATGTGATTACTGCCTCCGTAAAGGAAGCGTCTCCCGACGGTCAGGTGAAGAAGGGCGTGGTGGTGAAGGCAGTCGTGGTGCGGACGCGCAAGGAATATCGTCGCCGCGACGGCACCTACATCCGCTTTGACCAGAACGCCGCCGTGCTGATCAACGATGCGGGAGAGCCGGTAGGCACGCGCGTCTTCGGTCCGGTGGCCCGCGAACTGCGCGAGAAGAAGTTTTTGAAGATTGTGTCGCTGGCCCCGGAAGTCATCTAAAGCGGGGTCATTGGAAGCGAGGAATTTATGGCATTGAAGTTACAGCGCAACGATACCGTGGAAGTGATCACCGGCTCCGACAAGGGCAAGCGCGGCCGTGTGCTGCGCGTCCTCGGCGATAAGGACCGGGTGCTGGTAGAGCACGTCCGCATGGTCAAGAAGCACGTGCATCCCAATCCGCAGCGCAACATCAAGGGCGGCATCGCGGAGCAGGAAGCGGCCATCCAGATCTCGAACGTGATGTTGGTTTGCGGCACCTGCGGACCGACACGCGTGGGTCACAAGTTCGAAGGCGACACCAAGGTCCGGGTGTGCAAGAAGTGCGGCCAGACCCTGGCGCCGAAAAAGAAGTAACCGAGGAAGAAGCGCAATGAGCTCACGCAACGGTAAAAGGGCTTTAACAAAGTATTTGGAAACATTCGCTTGCTGAAGGGTAGGGGCTTGAGCCCGGACGTAAGCTCCTTCAAAACGAATGCGGCTTTAGCCGCTGAGGGCGGCGATGCTGGCGGCTTAGTTCCACAACTTGAAAACGCAACGGTAAACGGGCCTAGCCCACTCCGGGACCGTGAAAGGAAAAGAGACAGATCAATGGCGAAAGTAAACGCGAGACTCAAAGAGAAGTACCAGAAGGAAATCAGGCCGGCACTGCAGAAAGAGCTGGGCCTCAACAACCTGATGGCTGTGCCCCGCCTGGAGAAGATCGTCCTCAATATGGGCTTGGGCGAGGCCACGCAGAACGTGAAGATCATGGATCCGCTGGTGGCCGATCTGGCCTCGGTAGCCGGGCAAAAGCCGGTAACCACGCGGGCCAAGAAGTCCATCGCCGCCTTCAAGGTGCGCGAAGGCATGCCCATCGGCGCCATGGTGACCCTGCGCGGCGACATCATGTACGAATTTCTCGACCGTCTGATCTCGGTGGCACTGCCCCGTGTGCGTGATTTCCGCGGCGTATCGACCAAGAGCTTCGACGGGCGAGGCAACTACACGCTGGGTATGCGCGACCAGCTGATTTTTCCCGAAGTCGACTATGCCCGGGTGGATAAGTTGAAGGGCATGAACGTCACCATTGTGACCACAGCCAAGGACGACAACCAGGCGCGTGCCCTGCTTCGGCAGTTCGGCATACCTTTCCGCCAGACGGCATAAGGAAGAGAGACGAATGTCCACTACAGCAAAACGAGTAAAAGACGCACGCAAGCCGAAGTTTTCCAGCCGTCAGCACAATCGCTGCAAGATTTGCGGCCGTCCGCGCGCCTATCTGCGCAAGTTCGGTCTATGCCGCTTGTGCTTCCGCCAGCTGGCGCTTCGGGGCGAAATCCCCGGTGTCGTTAAGTCAAGTTGGTAAGTGATCGACCCGATGTAACAACAACATTCCCGCTGGTTCTCAGGCGTTTCACAAGCCGGAGCGAACGGGGAGTGGAGGAGAGAGAATGAGTTTAACCGATCCAGTAGCCGACTTTGTGACGCGCATCCGCAATTCCATCCGTGCGCGCCACCAAAAGCTGGATGTCCCGGCCTCGAAGTTGAAGACCGAGATTGCCCGCATCCTCAAGGAAGAAGGCTACATCGCCAACTACAAGGCGGCGGAAGAAAATGGCCGTGCAGTGCTGCGGGTTTACCTCAAGTACGGCGCCAACAACGAAGCCGCTATTCGCGACCTGTCCCGTGTTTCGCGGCCTGGGTGCCGCGTCTACGTCGGCCGGGATGAGATCAAGCGCGTGCAGAGCGGCCTCGGCATCAGCATCATGACCACGCCTCGCGGCGTGATGACCGGCCGGCAGGCGCGGCGCGAAGGCGTCGGCGGCGAGATTCTCTGCGAAGTCTGGTAAGGCATTGAGTGGCTGCAGTGGAACGATCCCGGGTTGCCGGGACCGCGACTCGCAAGCCGTGAAGGATTGAGAAAAGTATGTCGCGTATAGGCAAGAAACCAATTCCGTTGCCCACAACGGTGAAATACAAGATGCAGGGCAACACCGTGCTGGTCGAGGGCCCCAAAGGCAAGTTGACCGCCATGGTGCCTGCGGGCATCACCCTCGAAACCAAGGACGGCAACCTGTTCGCGGTGCGGGAGAAGGAATCGCTCGCCGCCCTGCACGGATTGACCCGCGCGCTGGTTTCGAATGCAGTCGAAGGCGTAACCAAGGGTTGGACCAAAGAGCTGGACATCGTTGGCATCGGCTATCGCGCCGAGCTCAAGGGTAAAGGGACAGTGGTCTTCACCCTCGGCTTCTCTCATCCCATCGAGTTTCCTCTGCCCACGGGCATCGACGTAACCATCGATCCCAAGCAGACGCGCCTGACCATCAGCGGCATCGATCGCCAGAAGGTGGGCCAGGTGGCCGCCGACATGCGCTCGCTGCGTAAGCCCGATCCCTACAAGAACAAAGGCGTCCGCTATGTCGGCGAGCGCTTGAAGAAGAAGGTCGGCAAGACCGGCGCGAAGTAAACCGAACACCCGGAATTCCTGTCAAGGTCTTCTGGGCTCGCGAAACACCTGCGGCTTTCCGTAAAGAAAGCCGCACACGCTGCCCTGGATGGGGAAGCGAAACAGGAATTCCGGGACGGGGCTGCAGGGCAGCTCCGCTTTTAGGAAGGAAAGAACCAGATGCTCCCGATTAGACAGAGAAACGTAATTCGTCAACGCGTGCACTTCCGCATCCGCCAGAAGATGGAAGGCACAGCGGTACGCCCGCGGCTGAACGTATACCGCTCGCTGAACCACATTTATGCCCAGGTCATTGATGACTCCAAGGGCGAAACCATCCTTTCCGCCTCCACCCTGTCCGCCAAGTTGAAGACTGGCGGCAACGTGGCCGCGGCCAAGGAAGTGGGCAAGCTGGTAGCGGAGCGAGCACTGGAAAAGGGAATCAAGAAGGTGGTCTTCGATCGCGGCGGCTATCTCTACCACGGGCGCATCAAGGCGTTGGCCGATGCTGCACGCGAAGCAGGTTTAGAGTTCTAACGGTTTTTGGAAGGATCGGAAAAGCATGGCAATACTCAAGCGGAAACTGGACGCCGGGCAGTACAACCTGAAGGATCAGGTGGTGTCCATCAATCGTGTCACCAAGGTCGTCAAGGGCGGTAAGAACATGTCCTTCGCGGCGCTGGTGGTGGTCGGGGATCCCGCTGCCGGGGTAGTTGGCTTCGGCTCGGGCAAGGCCAAGGAAGTCCCGCAGGCGATCCGCAAAGGGATCGAGGCGGCCAAGAAGAACCTCGTCCATGTCAATCTTTCTGAAACGACCATACCTCACCAGGTATTGGGCCGCTTCGGTTCCGGGCATGTGCTCTTGAAGCCGGCGCCGGAAGGCACGGGCGTGATTGCCGGCGGCGCGGTGCGCGCGGTGATGACCTCGGTCGGGGTACAAAATGTTCTGACCAAGAGCCTGGGCACCGCCAACCCGCACAACGTGGTCAAGGCCACCTTCGACGCGTTGGTGCAGTTGCGCGATCGGGGCGAAGTGGCTGCCGCTCGCGGCAAGCAGGTACAGGAGCTATATTGATGGCAGCGACTGGGAAATTAATGATGCGGCTGGAGTACTATCGCTCTGCGATTTGCACTCCGGAGAAGCACAAGCGAGTAATCAAGGGATTGGGCTTCACCCGGCTCAATCAAGTGGTGGAGCGTGAAGACACCGCCTCCATCCGTGGCATGGTCAAGGCCGTGCCGCACCTGGTGCGGATCGTCAAGTAAGACCGCCCAGGGAAACAAATGCGAGTCGGACTGGCTACAAAATAGACCAGTCTGGCGTTGAGCGAGGATAGTGATGGCAAAGAATCTTTCTAATTTGCGTGCCCCCAAGCAGGCCAACAGCAACAAAAAGCGTGTCGGCCGCGGTATGGGTTCGGGCATGGGCAAGACTTCGACCCGAGGCCACAAGGGACAGCGTTCCCGTTCCGGCTCCCACATGATGCGTGGCTTTGAAGGTGGCCAGATGCCGTTGCATCGCCGCCTGCCCAAGCGTGGCTTCACCAACATCTTCCGCACCGAATACTCGGTAGTCAACCTGAGCCGGGTCGCCGAGCTGCATGCCGAAGGCCTCAAGGAATTGACCCTCGAGACCTTTGCCGCCAAGGGCCTGCTCAAGAAGCGCCATGGCCTGGTCAAGGTGCTGGGTGATGGTGATTTGACCGTTGCAGTGACGGTGCACGCCCACAAGTTTTCCAAGTCGGCCCAGGAAAAGATCGAGAAAGCCGGCGGTAAGGCCGTTCTGGTCGCCTAACGGGTGTGACTGGGTCCCCGCAGTTCAAGGGACGGGAGAGTAACCAGCACGCAGTGCTGGGTAGGTAGACCCGACCAGTCCCGAAGGGACGGCTGAAATCCCAGGAGTATCCTGGGGTTTCCGCCGGAAAATTGAGCTCGGGGGAACAACGTTAGACTAAGTGAACAAGGGCACGGTTTTAGCCGTGCCGTAGACACACCGAAAGTAGATGGGTTTAGCCCCTGAAGAAACGAAGGTAGGGGCATTTTCCTAAAGTGAAGCTATAGCCGTACGATCGGCTGACGACTACAGGAAACATATGTTTGAGAATATCGCGAATATCTTCCGCATTCCCGACCTGCGCAAGCGGGTTTTATTCACGCTAGGTATTCTCGCCGTCTATCGTCTCGGCTCGCAGATACCGACCCCCGGGGTCAACCTCAAGCTCCTGGCGCAGTTCTTTGACCAGCAGGCGGGAAGCGCCCTCGGCCTGGTCGACCTGTTCAGTGGCGGCAACCTTCGCCGCCTGACCATCTTCGCCCTGGGCATCATGCCCTACATCACCGCCTCCATCATCTTCCAGCTTCTGACCGTGGTCTATGAGCCCTTGGCCAAGCTGCAGAAAGAAGGGGAGTTGGGGCGGCGCAAAATCACCCAATGGACGCGCTACGTCACCGTGGTTCTGGGCGCCGTGCAATCGCTGGCCATCGCCCTCACCCTCTCCCACGGCTCCGGTGGTGTCTCCTACGTCTTGAACCCTGGAATCGGCTTCATCCTGATGACCATGGTCACGCTCACCACCGGGACCGCCTTCATCATGTGGCTGGGCGAGCAGATTACCGATCGCGGCATCGGCAACGGCATGAGCTTGCTGATCTTCGCCGGCATCGTGGTTGGCCTGCCCCGCGGCATTCAGGACTTGATCGACAAGGCAAAAACCCAGGCCTGGGGATCGTTCACCATTCCCGCATTGATCCTGCTGCTGGTGGTCATGATCGCCACCGTAGCCTTCATCGTCTTCGTCGAACGCAGTGAACGGCGCATCCCGGTGCAGTATGCCAAGCGGATCGTCGGTCGGCGCATGATGGGCGGTCAATCCACCCACCTGCCGCTCAAGGTCAACTCCGGCGGCGTCATGCCGGTCATCTTCGCCAGTTCGATTCTGTCCGCCCCGCTGCTCTTTGCCAGCTCCGGTTATGTGCGCAATAGCGGCTTCCTCACCCGGGTCTTTGACGGCCTGCGCCTTGGGGAACCCTGGTACGAGTTGCTGTACATCGTAGGCATCGTCTTCTTTGCCTACTTCTACATCTCCATCGTCTTCCGTCCCGATGACATTGCCGACAATATGCGCAAATACGGCGGCTTCATTCCCGGCATCCGCCCGGGCAAGCGGACCTCTGATTTTGTGAACGACGTGCTCACCCGCATTACCCTGGTGGGCGCTCTTTATTTGGTGGTCATCTCGTTGATTCCGCAGATCCTGATCAGCGGCATCCACCTGAACAATCTTTGGCTGGTGGGCGGGTGGTTCGAATCGCTGCCCACTTGGGTCACCCACGGCTTGAACTTCACCTTCTACTTCGGCGGTACTTCGCTCCTGATCGTGGTGGGCGTGGCCATGGATACCGTGAACCAGGTGGAATCGCAACTGATCATGCGCCACTATGATGGCTTTTCGCCCCGCAGTGGACGGGTACGCGGAAGGCGGTCGTGGTAGGCCCCCTGCAGGTGGCGGAAGGATTGCACGCTACTGACGAAAAACTGGTGATTCCTGGTCCCATGTTGCTCATGGGGGCGCCGGGAGTAGGTAAGGGCACGCAGGCCAAGGGAATCATGGCCGCCTGGGGTATCCCTCAGATCTCGACCGGCGACCTGCTACGGGACAACAGGCAGCGCGGAACCCCCCTGGGGGTCGCAGCTACCCAGATCATGGACGAGGGCAAGCTGGTTCCTGACGATCTGGTCAACCAGATGGTGGCCGAACGGCTGGCTCAGCCAGATACCACGCGGGGCTACATTTTAGACGGGTATCCGCGGACCCTGGCCCAGGCTGAGTGGCTTGATCAGCGCCTGGCAGCCATCCCAGATGGGCTCCCGCTGATTGCAGTAAGTATCCGGGTAAGTTATACTCAGTTGTTGCGTCGTATCACGGGTCGGCGCAACTGTCCAACCTGCCAGCGCATTTACAACGTTTACCTGCAGCCGCCGAAAGCAGACACGGTATGCGATGTGGAAGGCACACCGCTGGTCCAGCGCGCGGATGACACGGAAGCGGTCTTCCATGAACGGATGCGCACTTATGCGGCGCTGACGGCGCCGGTGGTGGAACATTATCGCGCCAGCAGCCGATTCGTGGAAGTGGATGGCGAGCAGCCGGCGGGCGAGGTAATGGCGGGCATCATGGCCGCGGTAGCGCGACTCCGATCCCAGAATTAGCAGTTCCAGTACAGGGAAGTTTTTCGCCAGTTGGGCGATGGTTTCGAGTGAAGGAAAGAGAGTAGAACGGCCGATGGCCATCATGATCAAGACGCCGCAGGAAATAGAAAAGATGCGGCGCAGCGGAGCGGTGGTGCGCGAGGTGCTCGAGCATGTGCGTGCACGTGTCAAGCCCGGCGTCACTACGCTCGATCTGGAAGAAGCGGCGGAAAGCAAGATTGCGGCCCTGGGTGCCACCTCCGCCTTTAAGGGCTATCGCGGCTACCCCTGTGTCTTGTGCACTTCGGTCAACGAGCAGGTGGTTCACGGCATTCCTTCGAAGGAGCGGGTGCTGCGCGACGGAGACATCGTTTCCATCGACTGCGGAGTGGTATTGGACGGCTACTATGGCGATTCGGCGATTACGGTTCCTGTGGGATCGGCGGTAGCGCCCAAGGCCATGCGGCTGCTGGATGTGACCAGGGCATCGCTCGAGACAGCGATCAAGGTAGTGCGGCCGGGAGCCACGCTTGGGGACATCGGCGCGGCGGTACAGGAAGTGGTGGAAGCGGACGGCTTCAGTGTTGTCCGGGAATTTGTGGGCCATGGAATCGGGACCCGGATGCACGAAGATCCGCAGGTGCCTAACTACGGGCAGCGGGGAGCGGGAACCAAGCTGCGCGCGGGGATGGTTCTGGCGATCGAGCCTATGGTGAACGTGGGCAAGCCGGGTGTGCAGGTACTGAGCGACGGCTGGACAGCGGTCACCGAAGATGGAAGCTTGAGCGCTCATTTCGAGCACACCGTCGCGGTAACGGCTGATGGCGCCGTAATTTTGACGCAGTAGGCAACGAAAGCCTGTGGGCGGATCGGGATAAGGTTTGTCGAAGGAAGACGCGATAGAGGTGATGGCGACGGTAGTGGAGACGTTGCCAAACGCGATGTTCAAAGTCGAGCTGGAGAACAAGCATCAGGTTCTGGCTCATGTTTCGGGACGTATGCGAAAGAATTTCATTCGCATTCTCCCTGGCGACCGGGTGGCGGTTGAGCTTAGTCCATACGATCTGACCCGGGGCCGGATCGTCTACCGCTACAAATAGAGGGAGCAGCACTAATGAAAGTAAGGGCATCAGTAAAAAAGATTTGCGACAAGTGCAAGGTCATCCATCGCCGCGGTGTGGTGCGGGTGATTTGCGAGAACTCGAAGCACAAGCAGCGCCAAGGCTAAGCATAGCTGGGTGCCCCATTCAAGCCGTTCTTTGGCTTGAGTGGGATAACAAATCTCAACCGGGAATTTTCTCGGGCTAACAAGAGCAGGAGTTCAAAACCTTCTCGAGTTTACAAAAGAGCGAAGGTAAGTACTCTTTCGGCACAACAAATCGAGGGGTGCCCCACATCTCGATTTTGAGATGTGGGATTGAACAAATCTCAACTGAGGATCTTTTCCTCTAATTACGGCACCGAAGAGGCTAGTTAGCCATGCGGATCCCGAGTCCTGGATAGACGTTCCTTCAGGATGCGGTAACCGCAAAGGCTTGCGTTGAACCTCTCCGCGTGACCTTCATCACTAACCGGCACGAAGCGGCGAAGCCACTCCGAGCCAACGAAGTAAAAAGGAATTCAGCATGGCACGTATTGCTGGCGTAGATCTGCCCCGTCACAAGCAGGCAAGAATCGCGCTGACCTACATATTCGGTATCGGCAACCCTCGCGCGATACGCATCCTGGGGACGGCCAACGTGGATCCGTTCAAGAAAGTCCAGGATCTGGGCGAAGACGAGGTAAACCGTATCCGCCAGGTGATAGAGAACGAAGGCCAGATCGAAGGTGATCTGCGCAAAGACGTCTCGATGCACATCAAGCGGCTGATTGACATTCAGTCCTACCGTGGACTGCGCCACCGGCGCAACCTGCCCACTCGCGGCCAGCGCACGCACACCAACGCGCGCACCCGCAAGGGACCGCGTAAGGGCACAATCGCAGGCAAGAAGAAAGCGACGGCGAAGACTTAATGGCGAAGCAGGAGCAGAAGCAGCAGGCATCCGGCAAGGCTGCCAAGAACAAGAAGTTCAAGAAGCGCGAGCGCAAGAACGTCCCTTACGGATTGGTCTACGTTCAGGCCTCCTTCAACAACACCATCGTGACCATCACCGACGGCCAGGGCAACACGCTTTCCTGGAAGAGCTCAGGTTCACTCGGCTTTCGCGGATCGCGCAAGGGCACTCCCTTTGCCGCCCAGCAAGCCGCGATGAACGCCGCCAACCAGGCGCGTGACCACGGTCTGCGTTCGGTTGATGTTCGGGTAAGTGGTCCGGGCTCCGGCCGTGAGTCAGCGGTGCGCGCTCTGGCTGCAGCGGGACTCGACGTCCGTTCCATCCGTGACGTTACGCCCATACCGCACAATGGTTGCCGTCCGCCCAAGCGCAGACGCGTCTAAGACTTTTAACCGCAGGACCGGGACGAAGGATTTCCATCCGTAAACCGGTCGGCCTCTGAAGTAAGGAGAACTACGTGGCACGTTATACCGGACCAGTCTGCCGTCTTTGCCGTCGCGAAGGCACCAAGCTCTTTCTGAAGGGCACCAAGTGCTTCTCAGAAAAATGCCCCATTGAGAAGCGCAACTTTGCCCCCGGCCAGCACGGCCGTGACCGCAAGCCCAAGATCGTAGGCTACGGCCTGCAATTGCGGGAAAAGCAAAAAGCCAAGCGCATCTATTTCACCCTGGAGAGCCAATTCCGCGCCTATTACGAGAAGGCATCGCGGTCTCAGGGCGTCACCGGCGAACTGCTCTTGCAGCAGCTCGAGCGCCGTCTTGACAACGTGGCTTTCCGCCTCGGCTTCGCCAGTTCGCGGCGCCAGGCGCGCCAGATCGTGCGCCACGGCCATGTGGAAGTGAATGGCCGCAAGGTGAACATTCCGTCGTTCCAGGTAAGTGTGGGCGACGACATCAAGATCCGCGAAGGCAGCAAGAAGCTCACAGTACTCGAAACCTCGACGGAGTTCGCGAGCCACCAGGTAGCGCCGCGCTGGCTACAAGTGGATCACGCAAATCTGTCCGGCAAGGTACTGGCGCTGCCCAAGCGTGAAGACGTGAATCTGCCCGTAAACGAGCAGCTGATCGTCGAACTTTACAGCAAGTAGTCGCAGAGTACAGATTCAATCAACGAGGAGAAACAAGCACGAGCGTAGCAGAATGCTTCGCGACGCCGTTGCATGGAGAGGAACACAGATATGCTTTGGAGAGGATTCCAAAAACCGAAACGTCTTGCAGTGGATACGGAGACGCTCACCGAGAAGTACGGCAAGTTCAGCGCCCAGCCTTTTGAGCGCGGCTTCGGCACCACCATCGGCAACGCGCTGCGGCGCACGCTGCTTTCGTCGATCGAAGGCGCGGCCGTAACCGCCGTAAAGATCGAAGGCGTGTTGCACGAGTTTCAATCGATCACCGGCGTAGTGGAAGACGCCACCGACATCATCCTGAATCTCAAGCAGATTCCCTTCAAGTTGAACGGGGAAGGTCCCAAGGCGCTGTATCTGCGCGCGGACCAGCCGGGAGTGGTGACCTCGGGCATGATCGAGGCCGACGGAGACGTGGAGATCCTGGACAAGGATGTCTATGTCGCGACGGTCAGTGAAGGTGGCAAGCTGGACATGGAAATGCGCCTCAAGCGCGGCCGTGGCTATGTCTCTGCCGACAAGAACTTCGATTCGGATTTAGGAATCGGCTTCATTCCTGTGGACTCCGTTCACTCACCCGTTCGCAAGGTGAATTACGCCGTGGATGCCGCTCGTCTGGGTCAGATCACCGACTACGACAAGCTGACCATTGAAGTCTGGACCAATCGTTCGGTACTGCCCGCTGATTCGCTGGGACTCGCTGCCAAGCTGCTCAAGGACCACATGAGCATCTTCATCAACTTCGAGGAAGAGATCGAAGCCGAGAGCGCGCACGACGAGGGCCGGATGCAGTTGCGCAACGAGAACCTCAACCGCTCCGTAGAGGAGCTTGAGTTGAGCGTGCGCAGCTACAACTGCTTGAAGAACGCGAACATTCAAACCATCGGCGAGCTGGTACAGAAGACCGAGCCGGAGATGCTCAAGACCAAGAACTTTGGCCGCAAATCCTTGAACGAGATCAAGGAAATTCTGGCGCAGATGGGCTTGTCCTTGGGCATGAAGATCGACGAGCACGGCAACGCGGTACCTGGTCCGACCAGCGTATTGCCGGCCGCAACCCTGGCTGCAAGCTACAACCGTTACGACGACGAAGAGGATGACGACGACGAAGATCTCGAGGGCGTAGACATTCCCCTCCAGTCGGAGCCGGAAAACTTCTAGTTGGTTGGAGTGACCGGTGGGGAGAACCCACCGGTCACCCGTTAATTTCTGTTGGAAAGAGAAACCCATGCGCCACCGCAATGCAGGATACAAACTAGGACGCAACACCAGCCACCGCCGCGCGCTGCTGCGCAACCTGGTCACGTCCATTCTTCTTGAGGACCGTGTAGAGACGACCATCACCAAGGCCAAGGCCGCGCGTCCTCACGTAGAAAAGCTGATCACCTTGGGCAAGCGTGGCGATCTGCACTCCCGCCGCCTGGCACTGTCTTATCTGCAGACCCGGGAAGCGGTCTCGCGCCTGTTTGATACCGTGGCCCCGCGCTACGGAGATCGCGCCGGCGGCTATCTGCGCATTGTGCGCACTGGTTTCCAGAAGGGCGATGGGGCGGAGAAGGCTTTCATCGAACTCCTCGGTTCCGAGCACGAGCTGGACGAGAAGCGCCAGAAGCGTGCAGAAGCACGGGCCAAGCGGCGCGAAGAGATCGACAAGGCGATGTCCGAGAATCCGCCACCCGACGGCAGCGGCGACCACGCCTAGAGCCTGTTAGTAATTCCGTGAAGCCCGCGCCGTTAGGCGCGGGCTTGCACTATCTGGAAAGACTCTCGAACAAAGCGCATTTCTCTCAACGAGAGTATGGATTCCGGGACTGGTCCCAGGGTCTCCTCCGAACACGATGGGATGAAAGCCTTACTCTATAGGCTTTCCTGCTGCGCATCCTCGCGCATCCATAGGGCAAGCTGGCGCAGCAGCCACACATTGCGCTCAAACAATGTAGTTGCATAATGCAGCGCAGAGACGTCCCACACGTCCTCGGCGTTATCCAGGCGATAGCCGTTGCGCAGATTCTCCATCATGCCGCCACGATCGTCAGTCAGGCTGACCAGCAGCTCCACCACCGGCGTCTCATGGGACTGTAGGGCCTCGACCGCCATGAGAAGAATCGTGTCCAGCGCCTCGATCAACTGGCCCGAGAGTTCGTTGCCCCGGTGAGCTTCCAGAGTTTCCGCGAAGACGAAGATCTTTTCCTCCAGCGCGCGCAGCGTTTCTTCCTTCCTTTGGAAGGAGATCGCCCTGGCCGCGATGTCTGTTGCAATGGGCAGTTTCAGCAGAGAGGCCAGGAACTGCTCAATCTCTCCGCCCAGATGGCTCGCCGCCGTGTGCAGCAGTTTTAGTTGCATTGCGCCTCCGTGCCGCGCAACGTCAAGGTAGCGTCCGAGCGCACGCATGAGCCGCATCTGTTCGAGCGCCACCAGGTCCAGCGACGTCCCCGGAGAGTGCAGTGCTTCATCCTGCAGATACACGAGCCGAGATAGATCCTGCTCAGGAGTCGGAGGGCAGATCTTTGCCAGCCACTGCGGTGCCCAACGCAGACCCAGCATCGCTGTGCCCGTGATGGTGAGGTTGTACGCCAGGTACATGTTGGCCATCCGCCCGGAAATCGACCCACTCACCAGATGCAGCCCGGCAATCAACAGGGGCACGTCCGTCACTCGCTCTAACACCAGGAGTGCCGCGATCACGAAACCAGCAGTGGTGTTGGTCAATGCCTGGTACACCGCGATCTGCCGCGGCGCCCCGCGTAAGTTGCTGGACAACATGTAGCTCGCCAGCGCCGTCCCCAAACCGAGGCCGGCTATCACCATCATGGCGGGAAACTCGCCCAGTTGGCCTCCCTTGTTGATGGTGATGGCGATGGCAGCCACCGAAGAGGAGGAGTGTATGAAGCTGCGCAGCACCGCCCCGAGCAAGAACGCCGAGTAAGGCCAGCGCGCGAAAAATCGGGCGACCAAGGCAAATCCTGGCGTTGAGGCTACCGGATTAAAGGCCTGCTTCATCATCTCCAGACCGAAAAAGACCAGTCCCACCGATAGCAATCCGGCGATTGCAGGGTTCTTAGCGAGTTTGAAGGCGAGAAGAAGTCCACTGATCCCAATGACGTAAAGGATCGGGAGATGCAGATCGAGTGCGGCGATAAATACCAGCACCGCCGTTCCAATATTGGACCATGCCAAAACGATCAGCGCCTGCCTCAGCGGCAATAGCCCACTGGTGATCATGCCGGAAAGAATAAAAGCCACTACCGACGCGCTCTGGGTCGCCGCGCCCAGGATCACCCCCACCAAGCCGCCCATCACCGGTCGCTGGGTGAACCGCGCCAGCAACTTCCGAAACCGCTGTCCGCTCAACTGCCGCAGGTTGTCGGAGATTCCAGATACGCCGGTAAAGAAGAAGCTGAGACCTGCAAGGTATAGCGCAGTGAGTTCAAACACTAGCGGACGCTCACCTCGACTCTGAAGAGAAGATAACGATTCGCGGCCGCGAATCATATACTTGTAACTTTAGATACCCTTCTTTACGATCCCGTGAATGCTCGCGTTAACCAAAGCCATGTACGCTTTTTCTTTCGCGGACGCAAACGAATCCCAAAGGAGAACGGGAGTGGGCCCAAACATTTTGTCCAATCGGGGACAGACGAAGTAATCCCCTAGCTCAAATGCCGCTCCTGCGAAGACCACAGTCACCTATATAACGATGATTTCCAGCCTCGAACTACTGAACTCTGGCAGCGCAATGTCCGAGAACCCGCCATCTGACGGCAGCGGCAGCAGCCACGCCTAAACTTTTGTCGGCAATTCAGTGAAGCCCGCGCCGCCAGGCGCGGGCTTGGCTATGTGCTGCGGGGACAACGCCGATCTTCCACAAGCCTATTGCCCTGAGGTATCCGGACACAACTTTAGGCCGTGCCGTAAAAAGCTATAAGGATGAGAAGCCCTGTGGGTTTCTCTCTGCCACTCGGTGGCCAATTCGTGCCAATCTCTGTGTCAGCCCCGGACTTCAGTCCGGGGAAGCGGGTTTTCAAACCCGCGAGAACGCTCCCTCCTGGAATGACCGGGCTACCTCGCCGCAGCGAGCATTAGCATGGTGAGAACGCCCAATCTCGCGGCCCCAACCACAGCCGAACGAGCACCGCTCTCAAGTTTTGGATCATGGCTTTAGCCCCTGCGCCTTTTCCTCCCTCATCCGACCGTATCGACTCTCGGCAACCTGTGTTTGCGCATCCACCGCCCCGGCTCCATGGCGCCTGGTAACAAACTGCACCATCCATCGCAGCATGACAAAGAACCGATTCGTAAAACCAATAAGAAAGTAGATGTGAACCCCGGCCCACAACAACCACGCAATGAGCCCGGCAGATTTCCAAAACCTCAGATCGGCGACGGCGAACGTACGCCCCACCACGGCCAGGTCGCCCTTGTCCCAATACCAAAAGGGACCTGGCTCAGCCTTGCCCGTGGTGCGGCGGCGAATCAGCTCCGCCACATACTCGCCTTGTTGTATGGCAGGCTGCGCCAGCCCAGGCATCTGCACCGCGGTCCCGCTCTTGAAGCCCAGCAGATTCCGGGTGTTGGCAATCACCAGCGCAGTGTCGCCGATGGCAAAGATCTCAGCATGACCGGGAACCGACAAGTCGGGGTTCACCTTCACCCTCCCAGCCTTGTCCGCTTCCGCGCCCAGCCAACGCGCTGCCGGTGAGGCGGCCACGCCCGCGGTCCACATCACTGTCCGGCTGCGGATGCGCTTGCCATCGGCCACAATGCCCTCTGCATCGACACTTTCGACCTTAGTACCGGTAAACACCTTCACCCCTAGTTCCTCCAGATGGCCCGTGGCTTTCGCCGAAAGATCCTCGGCAAAGCTCGGGAGTATGCGTGGAGTGCCTTCGTAGAGCATGACCTGGGCTGCACCCGGACCAAGGTGGCGAAAGTCGTGAGCCAGCGCCATCCTTGCCGATTCGGCAATGGTGCCTGCGAGTTCGACGCCGACGGTGCCGCCGCCCACGAGCACGAACGTAAGCAGTTCCTTGATCGCGGCGTTATCTGCGTCCCCACACAAGGCCAGTTGTTCGGCCTCTTCGAATGCCCTCAGAATCCTGCTGCGGATTTTGTCCGCATCCTCCAGCGCATCGAGTCCCGGAGCAATCGGCTTCCACTCTTCATGGCCGAAGTAATTTACCAGGATGCCGGTGGCCAAAATCAGATAGTCATACGGCAGCGCGCAATCGGGCAGCAGCACTCTGCGATTCCTGGTGTCCACGCCGGTCACTTCCGACATCAACACATCGACATTTTTCTGCCTGCTAAACAGCACGCGTAAGGACGGAGCGATCTCGTCGCCTGATAGAAGTCCGGTAGCCACCTGGTACAACATTGGCCGGAACAGGTGATAGTTCCGTTTATCCACCAGCGTGACTTGCACGGGAGCCCGAGCCAAAGCGCGGGCGGCATAGAAGCCTCCAAAGCCTCCCCCGACAATCACCACCCGCGGAGTCTTCGCATTAGCTGAGCTTTCTGGCAAGCAAGCCTCCGGTGCAGTCATTCTGCTTACTTATATGTCCGGCACGCTGCAAGGGTTGTGGGATAACGAAATTTATTACCGGATTACTTTTTCTGCGGTGGTTCTACCCATCCATCAGCGACAACATTGCATGGAAGCGCAAATCCCCACTTTGTCATCCCGATAGGCTGTGACTTTTTTGATTTTCACGTGTTTGTCCTCCGACCGAAGCGAAGTGGGGGAACCTGCTTCTTTTCTGTCCATCCAATCTAACGGTCCCTAATAAAAGTCATGACCCTCCACTTTGTCATCCCGAGCGAAGTCGAGGCGCACTGCAGGTCCCTCGGCTGCGCTCGGGATGACAAAGTGGAAGCCATTCCATAAAGAACCCCGTAAAACTGCCGATCACAATAGCTGACAGAAGACCACAACCTCCAGAGTCTGAGGAAAGCACCGATGCGTTCGCAATACATGCATGACATTGTTGAGCACGCACCGGTGGCGATCATCGTGTGCGAGGAAAATGGCAGGATCATCCAGGCCAATGAGTTGTCGCGCCATTATTTTGGCTATGAAGTAGACGAACTGGCCGGTCAAGCGGTAGAGATCCTGATTCCGCAGGGGGCCCATCTAAACCACATTAAGCAACGTACTGCTTACGCACAATCGCCCACCGTTCGGCTAATGGGCCACGGCAGAGAACTCGTTGGACTCCGAAAGGATGGAAGCGAGTTTCCCATCGAAATCAGCCTGCAGCCCGTTGAAACGATGGAAGGTCTTGTAATCACAGCCGTCATTGTTGACTTGACCGAACGCCGCAGAGTCGCGAACTACAACGACATATTGAATCGACTCGACTCTGTGAAACGAGTAGCAGCCACATATTCGAATGAGTTTAATAACATATTCGCATCGATATTGGGAAATACAAAACTCGCATGGGCGGACTTCGCAGAAGGACGATCCCTGCCTGCAACCCTGACTGAGGTCGAAAAATCTGTTCGGCGCGGGAGTGCCTTGGCGCGACGACTCACGGCGCTCGGGTGGGAGCGAGAGGGGCATTTCTGCGAGGTTCAGTTGCGTGAGGTGGTGCACAACTCGTTGCCCCTGATTCGTGCGATGCTGCCGTCGAACATTGCCCTGGAGGAAAAGTCGGGCTTGAATGGCCCGGCGGTGTGGGGCGACGAGGTACAGATCGAACAGATGATCCTGAATCTTGCATCGAATGCCATCGATTCCATGAAAAATCACGGGGGACTGCTGGATCTGGAAGTGGAGGCCATGCTCGTGCCGGACGAATCGCTCAATGGCTTAGCAGCTGGAGAATACGCGCAGCTCACAATTCGGGATACCGGTTCGGGAATGGATGCGGCCATAGTCAAACAAATCTTCGATCCTTTTTTTTCCAGTAAGGCCGAAGTTGGATCAGGTCTTGGTCTATACGTAGTCCGCGATATAGCCAACAGGCACAATGCTCGTATCACTGTGGAAAGCGCTGTTGGGAAAGGCACAATCGTTCGTGTTTGCATGGCTGCTCTCGTTTCACAAGCGCCGAAAGTGAACCTGGAACATGTGGGTACCGCCCCCAACCCGGGTTGCCAACCCCGGCGCATTTTGTATGTTGACGACGACGAATCAATGGTGTTTTTGGTCAACCGCATTTTGAATCGGCTGGGGTACGAAGTGACTGTATCGAGCGACCCTGGGAAAGCCCTGGAAATATTCCGTTCCGAACCGGCGGCCTTTGACGCGGTGGTTAGCGATCTCTCGATGCCCGGTTTTTCCGGCATTCACTTGGCAAGAGAGCTGTTGAGGGTCCGACCGGACTTACCGATCTTGATTACCACCGGGTGCATCCTTCCAGAAGATGCGCAGGCAGTTCGAAATCTTGGTCTTCCAAACCTGATCCTGAAACCCGACGCGGTCGAGGACCTCGGAGAGCTAATTGATAAACTCTTTACACACGCCAGAAAACCCTGAATAAGCAAAGTGGATACTACGATGTCTCCACTCATGTAGATGACAAGGCATATCCTCGAAGGATCGAATAGCAGTACATACCCCGCAGACTCCTCAACCCTGTCCCCGGGCTAGGGCGTGACCCTCCGCCATGAGCGCGCCGATGGCAGAGGCGAAAGGTCTGTCAGCTGACGGTGGAACTGTCAGAGAATACGAGTGGCGGAGGCGCGTTGATCTCTGTCCAGTAAACGCTAAGCTGTTGCGTCGCTGATACGAATTCATCGTAGTCCAGAGCCTTGACTACGTAGCTGTTGGCGAAGCTGTTGTACGCGCCTAGCCGATCCTTCTCCTCGTCCGAGGAAGTATGAATAACGACCGGCAAACACCTGGTTCGCTGATCCTCGCGGATTGCCTTCAGAACCTTCAACCCGCTGATTTTGGGAATGTTGAGATCAAGTAAGACGAACACCGGCAGGTCGTGTGCGTCTCTCGCCGCATATTTACCGCGTGCAAAGAGGTAGTCGAGTGCCTCTACTCCATCGCGCACCCGGACCAGCGGATTCTTCGCTTGGGCTTTTTGGAACGCTCTCGAAGCCAGCTCAGCGTCGGCGTCGTCGTCCTCCACAAGGAGGATCTTTCTTCTAGGTTCCATCATCATAACTCCCTCGCCATCATGCCTGACGTATCCATGTGCGGTCGCCGCGCCAACCGGCATTAGCCGATTCTGGCTCCTTCTCCATGTATCGTCCAGAAGAGTGGATTACTTGAATAACGTTTCAGTCCGTAATGAGCGTTCCACGCCAGCTCATGAAGGTGCTGTTGCCTTGGCTGTCGTTCCAATTTGCTCCGTCGCCTGCAGGGCGAAATAAAAAGTGGCTCCGTGATCGGGCTCTGCCTCGGCCCAGATCATCCCCCCGTGCTTTTGAATAATCCGCTGCACGGTAGCCAGACCCACGCCGGTTCCTTCAAACTCTGACTCCGTGTGGAAACGCTGGAATACCCCGAACAGCCTCTCGGCGTATTTCATGTTGAAGCCCGCCCCATTATCGCGCACGAAAATAACCGGCGGCTTATCCGGCCTCTCGATACTGTCGACTTCAATCACGGCGCTGGCCCGCTCACGGGAGTACTTAAGAGCGTTGCCTATCAGGTTTTGAAAAACCTGGGCCATCAAAACTGGGTCGCAATCCAGAGCCGGCAGCTTCGCCACGCGCCACTCCACCTTGCGTTCCTGGCATTCCGGCCGCAGCATCGAAATCACCTCGTCGACAATGGGATTTAGCTCGGTGTGGTCTAGCTGCAAGGATCGCCGGCGGAGCACGGCCATCTTCAGCAAAGCATCAATCAGCAAGCCCATCCGGGAAACAGCGCTTTGGATATGTTGCAAATGCTCTTGTGCCTCCGTAGGCATCACCGGACCAAAGTCACTCACGAGGATCCTGGAAAAACTGGCGATGTGACGAAGTGGGGTGCGCAGATCATGCGAAACGGAATAGGAAAAGGCCTCCAGTTCCCGGTTGGTTGCCTCCAGTTGCTCGGTACGTTTGGCTATCCTCTCTTCCAGGTCTTCGTTGAGCTTGCGGATCTCCAGTTCATCCGCTTTTCTCCGGGAAATATCCCGGAACGCGAGCATACCACCTCGCATCACTCCATCCTTATCGATCAGAGGGGCACCATTGGTCTCAAGCCATAATCCCCGGTCGAGTCCGCCGTGACGCAAATATATCTCCGTGACGCCAGTCTCCCCGCGAAGGGTCCGTTCAAGAGGCGTTTCCCCAGGGGCTATCGGTGTGACCATGTCTGGAGAGAAAAGGCCATAATGTGTGCCCCAGTCAACGGGCGGTACGTTAGCTGGCCCGAGGCCCATGATCTTTTCCGCTGCCGGGTTCCAGAGGATGAATCTTCCGTTCTCATCGGCGGCGACCAATCCCTCGACCATGCTATCCAGCACGCACTGGAGCATCAGAGATTGCGTTTCCAGGGCCTCCCGGGAATGACGCAATTCTTCCGCTTTCACCGCCAGTCGCTCCTGCGTCTGTTTAAGTTCGCTGATATCGGTGTTGGTGCCAAACCATCGAACCACGCGGCCTGCCGAATCTTTGAGCGGCATGACGCGGGTCAGAAATGCGCGAAACAGTCCGTCCGCGCCGCGCAGAGGAAATTGCATTTCAAAGGGCTCGCCCTCGGCGAGCGCACTCCTCCATCCTGCCAGCACTTTGGGCAAAAAGTCGGGATGGTGGACGCTTTGCCATCCCCATCCCTGCATCTGCTCCAACCTTGTCCCGGTGAACTCATACCAGCGCTCGTTATACCAATTGATCGAACCGTCGCTCTGCGCTATCCAGGCAAGCTGGGGCATGCCGTTTGCCATGGCCAGGAAACGCTCCTCGCTCTCGTGCAGAGCGCCCTGCGTCCGTTTCATTTCGTCAATGTCCGTACACGTCCCAAACCACTTGATGACGACACCGTCTGCATCCCGCACCGGCTCTCCACGCATAAGAAACCAGCTGTAGCTGCCATCGGCGGCCCGCAGCCGGCTTTCGACCATGTACGCTTCGCCCGTCGTGGTGGCATGATTCCAGTTGTTCCAGGCTGTTTGCTTGTCGTCGGGGTGGAACGGGGTGGTCCAGCCCGTTCCGTGGCTTTGTTCCGCAGTCAGTCCGGTGTACTGGAACCAGCGATCGTTGAAGTAGATGTTAAGGCCTTCGTTGGTGCAGATCCACACAAACTGCGGCACCAGGTTAACCAGGTTCGAGAAATTAGCCTCACTCTCCCGCAACGCCACTTCCGCCCGCTTGCGCTCGGAAATATCCCGCGCGACTTTTGAAGCGCCGACAATGAGGCCATTACCGTCTCTAATCGGTGAAATCGTTACCGAGACGTCAATGTTCCTGCCATCCTTCCGCACGCGCACGGTCTCGAAATGGTTGACGCTCTCGCCGCGGTGAATGTGTTCCAGAATGTCGCGCTCCTCCGCAACGCGATCCGCAGGGAACAACGACAGCATCGGCTGGCCCAGCATCTCTTCCGATGTGTAGCCGAAGATATTCTCAGCTCCACGATTCCAGGCGGTCACGACGCCGTGCAGGTCTTTGCTGATAATTGCATCTTCTGAGGAATCGACCACCGACGCCAAATGTTCACGAATCTCGTTTGCCAGCTTACGTTCAGTAATGTCGGCGCGAATAGCCAGATATTGCCGCGGTTTACCATCCTCGCTGAAAAAGGGAACGATGGTCGTGTCGACCCAATAGGTCGAGCCGTCCTTGGCGCGATTCCGGATCTCGCCGTGCCAGACTTCTCCGCTGGCGATGGTGTGATACATCTGCCGGAAAAACTCTTTGGAGTGAAGGCCTGAATTGAGCAGACGATGATTCTGGCCCATCAGCTCCGGGCGCGAGTATTTACTGATCGCGCAGAACTTATCGTTGACGTAGGTAATCGTGCCTCGGATGTCGGTGATAGCCACGATGGCGTGTTGGTCGAGCGCGTATTTTTGCTCAGCAAGCTCCTTGAGAGCTTGCTGACTCGTGGTGAGGCTCTGTTGCACGGCTTCCGTGCGTTCGGCCACACGTCGTTCCAGATCCCCGTTCAAGGCTGTGAGCTGACCGCGAGCACGCGTGCTGATGCCGATTTCGCGGTGGACCATGGCTGCAGCGAACGACAGGAAAAGAATGCCTAGTCCCGATCCAAGAAAGATAACTACGAGATTGAACCTTCTGGTAGCACGGGAAGTCCGCCCCCGCTGATCCAGAAGGCTCCCCTCGGCGGCTTGCATGTCTGCGACCGCGCTCCGCACGGCGTCCATAGATTGCTTTCCCTGTTCAAACAGACCCGGCGGCGGGACGTTGCCGTTTTTTTTGCGCTCGACGACGAACTCCTGGACAGACTCAACTGCAGTGTTGGCTCGCCTCACCAGCACCTGCAAGCGCTGGGATTGACTGGCATCCACGATGAGAAACTGCAACCTGTGCATGTCCTCGGCGATCGCAGCTTGCCCCATTCGATAAGGCTGCAGGAATCTTTCGTCTCCGGTTTCGGCAAATCCGCGGCCACCAGTTTCCACATCGAGCAGGTGTCGGAGCGTGGCTTCGAGTGCGGTCGACACCTCGTGGGTTTGAGCGACCCAATCCGAGTCCTCCTGCGCCTGGCGGGTTACCCGCCAGGAAAGGAAGCCCAACACGCCAGTGAGAAGTATGGCAAGAACGAGACCCACCGTTGCCTTTCGTCGTAACGGCGCCTCATCCGCAGGTTCTTCGATGCGGCCCAATAGCCGGTCCAATTGCTCCGGACGGAGTTGCTGCGCTTCCTCGATCTTTCTCCGTTCGATCTCACCCTGATCGACGATGAACGAGACCCATAGGACGAAACCCGCCAGCAGCAAGCTGCACAACAGCCCAAGCAGGGTCGCGGTGGACCCGCTGATATGAGTGTCCGTGAGAAGTGGTTTCGATATCGACAATCCAACCAGGATCAGCAACAACAAGCCGGCGGGAACCGCGTTGCGCAGCAATCGCGCGCCCCGGGTATCGCTGGTCAGCAGCCCACCGAGAGCCCACTCCGCGCGGGCACAGACCACTCCGGC
Organism: uncultured Acidobacteriaceae bacterium; assembly: GCA_963785315.1. Lineage (GTDB taxonomy): Bacteria > Acidobacteriota > Terriglobia > Terriglobales > Acidobacteriaceae > PALSA-350. Next base: position 188,753 of record CAWAUX010000015.1, read on the forward strand.
GGAAAGGGATAGGCCTATCAGGGCGGCGGGCAACGCCAGAGCAATTGGAGTCGGGCCATCCTCGATAAGAATGCCGATCGATCCGAAAACCGATGCCATCGAGGCGAAAAGAACCAAAAACTGGGATGGCCAACCGCCGCGTCGCGTCAGCCTGTCGATCATTAGCATCGCAAGGCTGAGAAAGACGATAAGGCTTGCACCTATCGGCGACATGCGTATCCGTGCGCCCGCTGTGGCGAGCGTGGGAACTGTTACCAGCAACAATCGATCGATTCCGAAGTCAACCCTGAAAATGTATTCCGCCAGACTGAGCGCGCCGATCAGCCCGGCCATGGCCGACGTTGTTCTTGCCGCCAGAAGTCGGGCATGGGAGAAATGTCGGTTGTCTTTTTTCCTCAAGAGCCACAGAGAAAGACCGGAGAGCACAGACGCCGCGGCCAGGTTCGCAGCCATCGGCGTTGCCGCTCCCCACGTAAGGAGAACCAGGATGTTCAGGTTCCATCCCGCCAGTACGATCAGTCCCGCTCCTACCGCAAATAGGCTGGATATTGAGGCAAAAGCGTTGCAGAATCGGACGAGACGTGGGTCAACCCGTTCGTTCATGCGGCAGTCCTTCCCCTGAGAGTCTTCGGCGACAAAGCAGCCCTGCGAATAGCATCACGAGCTCTCATGTAGGACGTCTGAGCCATCCCTCCAAGGAAACGCCCATTTAAACCTCCAAGGAGACGTCGTCGGTGGGCCAGAAACTCTAGCCATCGTATCGGCAATTGACGGCAACATCTTGAGTCGTTGGCGGCCCCGGTCCGCAACAGCCAGGCTATGAATCTGCCTGCCGAACAGCACGCGCAAGGGCGGAGCGATCTCGTCGCCAGAAAGAAGTCCGGTGCCACCTGGGACAGCATGGGCCGGAACAGGACTGGATGGAGCACCTCACCCACGGACCAATACCTCAAAAGAAGATAATTTGATGACAACCTTGTGACACCGCGACACCGCAAAAAAGATACTCTCAGGCCGTGCAAGCCAGTCATCAGCAAAAAAACGAATCAGGAGATCGGCCCAAGGTGGCCAAGCCGTTTCGCGAGATCAAGGCAAGAGACGCCAACGGGATCGCCCTTGATTCAGCCCATCTAAGAGCAGAGATGGACGCGCATGGTTACGTGATGATTCGAGGCTTGCTTTCGCCGAAGGATTTAGATCCGCTCCTGGCGGACGTTACGGGAGTGCTGCGCCATGCCGGGTGGTTTCGTTCGGACAGCGATTACTTCAATCGAATAGCAAATGCCGGCGCCGCCTGCTTCGAAGATGACTCTGCCTTTAAAACGGTCTACGACCAGGTCTTCTGTCTCCCCTCCTTTCATGCGTTGCCACATCATCCCATGTTGCAGCAGGTCATGAAGATGCTCGTAGGCCCGTATCTCTTGATTCATCCAAAATCCGTAGGCCGCCTTATCTTTCCCAATTTCGAGCGCGCCATCACTCCTGCTCATCAGGATCACACCGCTGTAGCCGGAGATGAACGGACCTTCACCGCCTGGCTGCCACTGCACGATTGTCCTTTAGAGCAGGGACCACTCCGCGTACTGGATGGTTCTCATAAATTTGGCCTGCAGCCCACTGCCGGAAAGACTGGTTGTATTCCTCCCGGAACCGAGCGGGGAGGCGAGTGGGTTGGTGGTGAAATCTACGCGGGCGATCTGCTGCTATTTAATAGCCTGACCGTGCACGAGGCTGCCCCAAACACATCGGACCGTATGCGGATTTCATTGGACTGCCGATTTCAAAGTTATCTGTGCCCTGTAAATCCAGGTGCGCTTGTCTTTGCCGGCTCGGGCAGAAGGTCCTGGGAAAAAATCTACGCCAATTGGCCCTCAGACGAGTTGAAGTACTACTGGAAACGACTGCCTCTGCAACTCAAGCCTTCGAAGATAGAGTTGGCGGAACTTGCTCGAACCTCCGAGTCGCCTGCTCAACGTGCACGCTATTCCGGGATCCTGGAGGCAATCGATTCCCCAACCTACAGCATCAGACGGACGTAAGGGCCGTCCTCTTCGACTGAGGTATAGTCCGTTACGCCAGCCCCGGGCTTTAGAGGCTGCGGAAAAACTTGCAGTTGCGTTGAGACGAACCTTAGTCGAACCGTGCCAGCCCCGGACTTTCAGAGGCTGCGGACAAACTCGCAGTTGCGTTGAGACAAACCTTAGTCGAACCGTGCCAGCCCCGGACTTTCAGTCCGGGGGAGCGGGTTTTCAAACCCGCGGGAACGCTTCATCTCGCCATGACCGGGCTTCAGCCCTGGTGAGAACGCCGCAAGCTGAAAATCAAAAGTTTTTCCGCAATCTGTTTAGAGCTTGCGGAAAAACTCCGAGTTGGGCAGGTCCGGGCTTTAGAGGGTGTGTGAGAACTGACCTCGCCAAATCGAGTCCCGAAGGGACGACTGAGAATGACCCAGGAAGTCAGTCCTGGGTGAACTGGACCACACGTGAACGCTATGGCAATCATCCAAGGCCAACCCGATTCTCTCCTAGGGGTTGGCTGCCCTAAATCGCTCATGGTCCATTTCAGAGTTGGAGGTACCCAGGGTTCCATCCTGGGGCATTTTCAGCCGTCCCTGCGGGACTGGTCGTTTCTCGAACCTCTACCCAGGACTCACGTCCTGGGCTACTCTCAGCCGTCCCTACGGGACTCATTTGCAAAGAGTAGTCCTCACACACCCTCTAAAGCCCGGACATTAGCCGAGCAAGTTTCTTGACCTTCAGGCCCTGAGGTATGTATTTCTTTGAATTTCGCTGATGCATGAACGGGAAAACTATACCTCAGGGCCTGAAGGCCAATTGGTTTTGATTGTGGTTGCCCCTGCCACGGCGCGTTCTGATCAGTCGAGTCCAGACTAATCAATCGGGAATCAATCCGGACGAAATGGACTGACGGAAATTAACCTAATGCGAACCCGCGGATTTGACTTCTACCCTAATGCGTTTCCTTTAGGGTTCACTTCCGTCTTAAATGGCGGAACGCCCATCGCGATCGAAGCAGCTCTTGCAGCTCGGCCTGCACCGAACCGTATCGGTTACGTTCCGTCTCTGATCGGCTTTGTTCAGTTCTTGACTGTCATTGCGTCCGAATCAACCGCCTTCTTTCCCGTCACACCCTCCAAGCCAAGCAGGACGCCACGATAGTCGTTCTTGTCGCACTGCATGACGAAACCTCCCTTCTTGTCTCCGTCGACCCAGGTGATGCCGACATAGTGCTTCTTCGACTTGCTCAAAGCCATCAACGCTCCCACACCAAAACTTACGACGGCGAGCCCTATAGCGGTTCCAACACGCCGATGTACGTCTTCCCCGTAGCTGATCTCGGTAACTGCTGACGCTGGTACAGTCGCCAGTTCTGTTTCGCCTTTTGCCAAACGAATTTGGTTTGCCTCGATGAAGAGCTTCGCGGAGGTTCCCGCCTTAGCTTCTGATATAGAGCCGCCATCGTACGAAACTTTGTAGCTGCCGTCGTTAGCGACGGCCGTCATCGGTATCAGGACACACAGAACCGAAACAAGGAAATGCTTCATCGCCAGGCCTTTCGTGCTTCAACTTTGAATTTGATCTGCACGACTCTAAACTGGGCAACAGCCAGAAGCCACAGCACTTAAGGGGGATCACACTCGCCTGTGGTTGTACAGCATTGCAAGGATTACCAAGGGTGAAGAAAGTTGCCAAGGGCAAACACTCTTGCTTCCGCCCAGTGTGTTGTGTATCCGCAACACACCATGAAGCAAGATGCGAAAGATCTCCGACAAGACCACCTCTCCGTTTACCCCACTCGACCAATGCTACTGGCGATCCGTAGAAGCTCATTGCGTTACGTATAAGCAACAGCTATTACGAATACCTGAGAACTCGTGAATGACTTTCTGTAACCTCCATCAGGATAGACGCGGAAACCAGCGGAATTCCGTCTGTTTTGCTCCACCTGGATTGACGTCTCACTTCAAGTACGTATGAGTGCGCATCCGTTGAAAGATCCTCCGGGAGACTTTATGAAAGCGGCCCTTGGTCTTGTCGGTTATGTCTTGTTTCTGCTGTTTGGGCTCATGATATTGGGCATTGGTTTACGTCATCTGTACCCGATCCTTACGGTGGCAACAAGGGTCGCGGACTTCGCCTTTGGGCTCGCACTCTTTTGCCTTCTCCTCGCAATCATTCCCGCAGCGCGAAAATCTGCCGGCACCACAATGGTGATCGCAAGCTATTTTATCGGTCTGAATGTCTGGCTAGGTGCCGTGGATGCAGTGTATGCTTCATGGGGCTTCGTGCCTCTCGTCTTGGGTCTAATGTTTTTTGGTATCGGCCCCGTGCCCATGGGACTCGTGGCGCTTCTCATTCACCATCAGGCTCCTAAGGCGGGGCTGTTAGGTTTAGGTCTAGCTATTATGTTCATGGTCCGATTGAGTGGAAATGCCATCGCTCGCGCCGGAGATGAGCTGAAGGAAAAGAAGGAGTTCGAGAGACAGATCATTAACGAATGGAGAGACCGCCGTCCCGAGGAGACATCGGCTTAAAAACGGTCCTCTGTCTCCTGGGCGATCTGCTCTTTATGGTTACTTCTTCTCCTTAACCAGAAAGTCCTCAACCGCGCCGATCGTGAATGGTCCCTTGCAATCCAAAACTACGTGACCACATCCGGGGATGATGGCCAACTCTCCGTCCGTCAACAAACGGTAGACCTCAACCATGTTCTCGGTTTGATTGTAAGGATCATGATCGCCGGCAATAATCAGTGTTGGCGCTTGGATCGATCGTATCTGCGCGTCCGTCACATACACCGGCCCTAACCACATCATGGTTAGTCTCTCGACGAACTCGTCCCACTTCTCTGGCGCGGGCATCAACTTCTTGCGCTCGGCCACAAATTGCGGCGAAGCTCTTTCTACGTCGGCCGGTTTTGAGGCCTGCAGTTCCGCACGCGCCTGCGCCGTCCAGCCGGCGAGCCCCCTTGGGCCGCCGATGGCAACCAGGCGCCGCACCAGTTCCGGATGAGCCGCGGTCAACGTGTACGAAGTAACCGCGCCGTCGCTGAATCCCAGCACGTCTACTTTTTCCGTGGTCTCGTGGCGAATGACTGTGTACGCGTCCTTCGCAAATAGCGTATAGGAAAAAGGCTGTGTCCCCAGCTCGGACTTCCCGTGTCCCCGGGTGGCGATCGCTATTACCCGGCGATGCTTACTCATTTCTTGAATCAGCTCGCCAAACTCTTCGATATATCCATACAGGCCGCCATGAAGCAGCACCAGCGGAGTTCCACCACTCCCATAGATTTCGTAATAAATCTTAGCGTCGTCCACCTGTAGGTAGTGGCCTGCTGCTGGATTGGCGCCGTATTGGATTTTTCCTGATCCGGCCTGTGCATAGACTGTTGGTGAAGCAAGCAGAACGATACTCATCACGAACACTGCCATCATCGTTTCGAGATTGTTTCTCAAGCGAACATCCTCCCCGGACGCAAAGCGTCCTTTAGCGTTTTCCGGGGAAAGACCGAGTACTTCTCTAGGCGGGATCGGGTAGCTTGCTTGGAGCGGAGCCCTCCCCCAAACGGCTAGGGAGGCTCGCATCAATCATCGCACTGGAAACGCACCCTTTACATAGGCCCCTGCGCCCAGCACTACCCGGATTGATACTTGCAAAATAAAGTACCGGCGGCTCTCGTGTCAATGCGAGGGAGAAGGCAGGATAGCTTTACCTGTTGGAAGCGTCCTTTAACAGAGGGACTAGTGCAGAGCCAGCCAAAGCCCGAGAATGCATAGCGCAAGTAAAACCGGGGCGACGATCTTCACCGTCTGTCTGAGCAAGTTGATTCTAACCGCTGAAGCTTGCTGAGTCGCAACCTGGGCACGGTGAGCCATTAGGCCATCGCAGGCTTTCCTGGTGCTCCTCAACATTGCCTCTGCCGCTTCTTGGGACACTAGCGCGGTTGCGAGTGTGCCAGCGGTGTGCATTCGCAACTGGTCCGGATAGAGTCCAGAAGGATCGATGTTTCCGTCCTCATTCGGGAATGTTGCTGAAAGGTCGCCTGATGCATGCGCCTGTGCTTCAGTATTTTGCACTTCGGCTAGTTTCATGGGCGCATGTTAGCCAAATCTCCAAGCCAGGTCCATGACCCAATTCGGGTACCCAAACAAAGTGCATCGCGATTTTTGTCAATTCACCGTATCGCGAAACTGCCTTAAGTGATCGGCCTGGAACCGAGGATGAGGATGTCCACGAGCCTTCTTGCGCTTTGCGCCCAGCCTGGCCCCGACGCGACGTTGGAGACCCCGACGAGAGCCCGGAGCAGATCGAGTGGATCGAGGTCGGGGCGGATGTCACCGCTCTCAATGGCTCGCTCCACCAGGGCATGAATCGCGCCTTTGATCAGGTCCCCCGTTGCTTCGAAGAGCTTCGAGGGGCCTCCAACAATGGTGTTCAGAGCCGGTGCGATAATCTGCTTCGCCGCGATGTAATCGACAAAGAGCAGCATCCACGCCCGCAGCGCCTCAACCGGAGACATCGTCTCGGCAAACTTCTTCTGTGCCGCTGACAACTTTTCTACCTCCGTACGATAAACCGCCTCAAGCAGCGCGTCGCGCGTAGGAAAGTGCCGGTAAAGCGTTCCAGCGCCAATGCCTGCCTGTTTTGCAACGTCATCAAGGCTGATGTTCGCCCCTGACTTGGTAAAGGCGTGCTTTGCGATCTCCAAAATGCGCTCGCGGTTACGGAGAGCATCGGCGCGCTGCTTGCGGAGAACGGGTTTGCCGCGTTTGCTGGGCATAGGATTATTTTTGCAACCGGAGACGCTCTCCGCTTATCTTATCTTGCGGAGACACTTTTCGTCTTATCCGCCGTGCCGTATGCAGTCCATGCGGATGCGGGGGCATGTACGGAAAGCAGGAGGAAATAGGATGGCAAATGCATTTGGCGCGACCTCGACAACAGAGGATGTTCTGTCTGGCGTGAACCTGAAAGGCAAAAGGATTCTTGTCACCGGTGTTTCGGCCGGAATTGGTGTAGAGACTGCGCGGTCTTTGGCCGCGCATGGCGCACAGGTCGTTGGTGCAGCCCGGGATTTGACGAAAGCGAAAGCAGCGACCGCTCAGGTGCAAAAGGACGCGGCTGTCGGTGGTGGAAGCTTCGAGCTCATTGCACTCGATCTTGCCGATCTCAAAAGCGTGCGTGCCTGCGCTGACGAGCTATTAGCAAAGGGCGGGCGTTTCGATGTGATCATCGCCAACGCGGGAGTGATGGCCACACCCTTCGGTCATACGGCAGACGGCTTTGAAACGCAGTTCGGCACCAATCACCTGGGTCACTTTGTCCTGGTCAACCGGATTGCCTCGCTTATGGGAGCCGGATCGCGGCTAATCAACCTCTCCTCTTCAGGTCACCGTTTCGCCAACGTCGATCTCCAGGACCCGAACTTTGAGCGAACGACGTATGAACCATTCCTCGCCTACGGCCGATCGAAGACGGCGAACATCCTCTTTGCCGTCGCTTTTGACCAACGGCATCGGGAGCGTGGCATACGCGCAGCGGCCGTGCATCCTGGAGGCATACAGACCGAGCTGGCCCGCCACATGGACCCGGGCCACATTGAGGCGATGATCAAACAAATCAACGAGCAGGCAGCGGCCGAAGGCAAGGGCGCCTTCGAGTTCAAGACCATCCCGCAAGGAGCCGCAACTTCGGTGTGGGCCGGCGTCGTTGCCGGGGCCGACGAGGTTGGCGGGCGCTACTGCGAGAACTGCCACACCAGCGACGTTGTACCGGACAATGTGACCCTCGGGATGCTCAACGAGGGAGTCCGCGCATACGCGCTCGATCCAAAGAACGCTGAGGCTCTTTGGAAGAAAAGTGAAGAGATGGTGGGAGAATCCTTTCCAGCAAAGCAGGGAGGGAAGTAAGCGCTACCCTACCTCTGGACCGCAGAGGACGAATGCTTCTTGCAGGTGCAGTCCAGGCAGCCGTGCTGCGAACACGCCCCGCACGTTCGCAGAAGCTGCTTACGAAGGGCTGCGCGCGCACGGTGGATACGGACTCCAGCGTTTGACGTGGAAAGTTTGTGCTGCTGAGCGAAATCCTGCAACGGTTGCTCTCCGAGATCGACGGCGCGCAGCACCTCGGAATACTCCGATTTGAGCCCGTCGACGATCCCATGCAGGCACGCGCACACTTCGTTGTGAAGGTCTGGGGATGGCTGGACCGCGGTCTCCAGCTCACGTGTCCAGGCCTGAAGAGCTTTGTTCGTGGACGCCCGTCGCCGGTAACTATCAATCACCGCATTGCGGAGTAAGCGGTAGAACCAGGCCACGGCTGATTCGCTTGCCTTGAAGTCGTCCTGGTGCTCAAACGCGCGGAGGTACGCGGTCTGGAGAATGTCTTCGGCAAGCTCAGAGTCGGAGACACGGCGCTGCACGAAGGCGAGGAATTGTTTCTGCTGAGCGAGCAGCTCATGGAGAGGTGTTTCAGTCATAGAGTTGCCAGGGCGGGAGGTTTCAGCCCCCACCCTGTTCATTGTAAGAAATGACTAGCCACGCGTCTTGCAGGTGCAGGTCACGCATTCACAGTTAGAACCACAAGGGCAGTTCTGGCATTTCATGGTGTTCTCCTCGGACGCCGATAAGCGTCTGTCTGGTAAACGCATGAGCTCGCGATTTCTTACACCCCCGGGAAGTCGTTTGGGCCTTTATTGGTCATGACCCCGGTCAGTGCTGCCTACTGTTCGCGGCGGGGAGGATGGTTGAGGTGACAGTCATCAGGTGGTAGTTCCCGTAAGTCGCCAGAAAGCTCCACTTGAAGCGCCCCCCATCGAGCGACGATGACTTCGAGGAGATGGTTTTGGGCAGCCAGAAATGCTTGCCGTCCATCGTGACTCGCGCATAGTCGATGGACCAGGACCAGGCGACCGGGTGCCCTGATCCCTCATCGTGGTGAGGTCGCTGCTGCTCCAGCCGGACGATCTGCATGGACGATGGATCGATGAAGGCACGGCCGATGGTCTGTTCACTCCAGGGACATTGGGCGCCGGCGGGGAGGGGTGACTTGAGGGCGTATTCGAGCACAAGCACGTCGTGGACAAACAAGAGGGACACGCCGGGTTTGTGGCGCATGTTGGGCAGCAGGCGGTAGTCAAAGCACTCTTTTAACTCGGGCGAGAGAATATTGGGAGCGCGGCTAAACGCCCCAATCAAAATGGCGGGCCCGGTCAGGGACTGATCTTTGGCCGCCTCATGACCGTTGACATATTTGACCTCGCGGGACTCGATCAGGTCGGCGGTTTTTCCATCGGCGCTAAAACGTTTGAGTCGAAAAACGGAGTCGGTGGTGGAATCGATAGTGGAAGCCACCTCGTGATCGTGGACACCTCGCTTCGGAGGAGAGTTATCCGACGCGGTGGTTAGGCTGGAGACCACATGTTCATCCGCGAAGACGTTGGGGATAGAGGATAAGTATGCGGCATAGTTTTCCCATGCATGCCGGAGAAGCTCCTCGGTGGCTGGATCGGAAGTAGGCCGGGTGACTACTTGCTGTATAGGGGCTTGTAATGGCGAAGTTTGCGATGGTAAGGATGGCGGAACGGAACTCGCCTGCGCCGCCGGCTGCTGCATCGGAGCTTGCGGTGGAAGAGGCTTCGCCGCAGAGGGCGCCGGGGTCGTAGGAATGACCTCTGGGACTTCTACGTCGCGGGACAGTGTAGTCATTCGCTGCTCAGAATCGGTCACCACCTCGCGTATCCGATAGCTGCCGGGCTTTAGTTGAAAGGCCATGTCAACACTCATCCCTGCCTTGAGAAATTCCGGCAACTGTCCATCAGTAACATCTACGGTTGCGTGCCGCTGCTGGGCAATCACCAGATTTTCTTTTTCATCGAAAATACCAAAAACAAAGGTCAATGTATCGAGGTGATGGTCCGCTTCCTTTTGCAGATGTAGTGATTGCGCGTTCACGCGGGACGACAACGACAGCTCGCGTGCTGCTCCCTGCCCCGGTGAGACTTGCGCATCCAGACCAACCGGAAACTGCGCGATTTCCGCTTTCGAAAGGAGCGCTTCCCGAATCTGCTCCTGCCCTTGATCCGCGGCATTGGAAGCTTCTACTTCTTCGGCCTCCGTCTTCGCCTCCGCTTCATTCCTGGGCGCGAAATAGCCGCGGCGAGCCTGGATGCTATACGACGCCTCCTTCTCGGCCAGCCTGACCTTCAGCTGGTGAAATTTGCCGTCCGGTTTAAGGTCCCTGGGAGCGAAAGCCAGGATGTAGGCGCCGGGAGAACCCGCCAACCGCCCAAAGCCGCCCCTCAGATCGTTGTTGTTGTGAAAGAATTCGCCGCCCGTACCTTCCGCAACCTGTGCCAATACGTCCCCTGCGAGCACCTCCCTGTTTAGGTCCACGCGATGCATCGCTCCTGCTGACACCCCTCCCACCGGAACGTACGGCAGGGATGCGTCCGCCTGGCGCAAGAGCACCGGCAGCCCTCTCGGGTCGAGCGAACTGATGACCACCTGTAAACGCAACGCGTGGTCGATGATCCGCTCCAATTGAAACTGGTCGTCCCCCAACAGGAAGCCGGGGGAACCCAAAATGACGGTACGCTGACCGGGCATCTGCGACGTGTACTTCACCACTTGCTCAAGTTCCCGCAGGTTGGAGCGCGTGAGTATTTCAGCCTGACCCGCAACCGTGGTCGCTCGATTCAGAAGGTAATCCTTATTGGCAAAAAGGCCCGCCGGAGGGCAACCCGACGGGCATGGCAAACAGTTGCGCCGCTGTGCCTCGTCGAAAGCCAGTCCCCAGGCATCTCCAGTGACCCAGGGATTTTTGAGATTGAGGTTGCCCGCGGTGTTCATCATTTCCTGCGCTTGATAGTCGGAGAGGTTGGGGCACTCATCCACCCGGGTGGGAGAGCGTACATTGGCCTGGAGCCGGGACAGGGCTTCATGGATCTGCTTCGGGTCAGAGGTAAAGTCGGAAAGCATTGCCCCGGAAGTAAAGATGGCTACACGGTCCGCCGGTTGGAGGTTCGCAGCAAGGTAGTCATCGGCCGCCCGGCGTACCTGGATCAAGTCGGTATCGGCGGTGTACAGGTCGTCAAAGTAGAGAGCCAGAAACCGTCCGGGCAATACCGGAGAAAGCGCTGCGCCCGCTTTTTCTGCCCCACGAGCTGCCACCGGAGGCGAAGGTGGCTCAACCGCAGACTCCGTCTCAAACTGCGCGATCGGCTGCTCCTTCCCGGAATCGAAAAGCTTGAAGTCCTCCTTGCGAAGGCCCTTGACCGGCTTACCCTGCGCGTCCCGCACGACTACCCGCACCACCACCAGGTTAGTGGTTACCTTCAGCCGGGTCGCGGGTAGGTTGCTTGCGGTGGTGTTGGTGGGGACTTGGGCTCTTGCCGGCTTAACCGGAAATACAAAGGCCGCCAACAGCGTCGCTGCGATCGCGAGAGACGGGGCGAGGCGAATCCTGAGGCTGAGCATGGACTCTACCTCTGACGCGAAAAGTCTAGCATTCCCCAGCAGCGCCCGGCAATGATGGGACCGATCGAAACCTGGCGTACCCTAAGTATTTACTTCACCACTCCAGTTGCACATCGTCTTCAAACACAAGGCCTGTTGGTCCATCGCTTTCCAACTGTGCCAACCGGATCGCCACCGCCGCGCCCTGTGCCGGCGTGCGTGAGCCGCGAAATCCGTTGAAGTCGGTCGCGACGTGCCCTGGGGCCGCACCGTTCACTTTGATGGATGTCTCCACCAGGCTGCGGGCGTAGTGAACCGTCACCGCATTGAGAGCCGTCTTCGAAGTGGAGTAGGTCATGTTAGGCCGGCCCACCCAGGCCCCCTCCTCTCCGATCGATCCCCGTTTACTCGTCACGTTGACGATGCGGCCCGCATTCGACCGCAAAAGCAGAGGAATAAAGGCATTGGTGACCCTGATCACGGAAAAGACGTTCGTCTCATAAACAGCGCGCATGGCCTCCGCGCTCTCCTCGCTCGGCGCGCGAAAGCGTGATCCGGGGGCCGAACTGATACCCGCATTGTTCACCAGCACATCCAGGCGTCCGGCTGCGGATTCAATCGTCTCTGCTGCTGCGCGCACCGAGTCAGGATCGGTCACGTCGAGTTGCACAAAATGAACGGCTCCATCCGCCTCTAACTCCGCTGCCGCAGCCCTTCCTCGGTCCGGATTGCGGGCCCCAAGATAAACCATAAACCCTTCGCGGGCCAACCCCTGGGCGATAGCCTTTCCAATGCCCTTGTTTGCCCCGGTCACCAGTGCGACTTTCTTATCCACGTTAGTTGTCATGTCAACCTACGTTAGTCTCGGCAGGTTGTCGTGTCAACCAAAATCTGCTACGCTGTTGCCAGATGTCCACCAGGCTTCTCTCCCCGCAGGAACTCCGTGTTTGGCACGCCTTTAAGCTTATGGGGGAAGACGTGATGGCCCGGGTCGGACGGGATATCGTAGACGCGACCGGACTTTCAGGACCGGAGTTTGGCGTCTTGTCCCGCCTCGAAAGTCTCGGCAAAGGGGAGATGCGTCAACAAGCGTTGGCCCAGTCGATGGCTTGGGACAAAAGCCGGTTGTCTCACCAACTCACGCGGATGCAGGAAAGAAAACTCATCGAGCGGCGTGAGGCTGATAAGCGCGCCGTTCTCATAGTCCTCACTAGCCATGGTCGCGAGAAGTTGAAGGCTGCGCGGCCCGTTCATGCGCGATCGGTGCGGCAGAATCTACTCGCCCGGCTCAGCAAAGAACAGATTGAAACGCTGGTCCGTATCAGCAACATTCTCGGCGAGGATGAGTGGCCGCCCACCTGACCCCTGGGTATCTCATCTAAATATTGGCTAGTCAGTTTGCGGCCGCGGCGGATTGGCCCAGTGGCCGGATTCGTCTTTCCCGCTCACTAGGACCCCTTTCGCGTTCCAGCCCAGACCGGCTCTAACAATAGCCGGGCAATAGCGCAGAGTCAGCCCGCAGCGTCGTTTGTTCGATTGATTCGCTTCCGATCCATGCAACAGCAGGTCACTGTGGATGGAAATTTCCCCGGCTTCGAGTTCATCATCCACTGGCTGTCCAAAGGTCTCCGCTCCCGGCACAGTTTGGTTCAGAACATTCGCTTCGTCGTTTTCGCTCAGCGTGTAGGTCAGATGGCCCAGGTGGTGCGAACCAGGAATGAACCGCATGCAGGCGTTTTCGACCGTGGCATCATCGATCGCCAGCCATGCGGTCACGGCCATCGACGGCGTTAACGGCCAATAGCTCGAATCTTGATGCCAGGAAACACGTTTGCCGTCGCCAGGCATTTTGCAAAAGAAATGCGAACCCCAGCCAACCACGTTCTCCCCAATCAGGTCCTTGATGCAGGCCACAATACGAGCATTCGTCAGCATGTCGTAAACCCGTCGATGGCCGAGGTGCGCCGTGCTGATCGAATAGCTGTCGCCTCCGGCGGCGAGCGTCCTGGCCAGCAGTTCATCAAAGTAACTACGGATGCCGGCCATCTCTTGTGCATCGAAGATGCGAATGCCGGCCAGGTAACCGTCGCGATTAAAAGCCGCGATCTGCTCCGGGGTCAGAGCTGCGGGATGTTCGGTAGTGGAAGGATGAAACCGCAGGTCGCGGTTAAGCTGGTTCAACTCTTCGCTGCTCGGAACGAACCTTTGTGTAGTCAACGGTTTCAGCTCCAATTCTGTCGGTCAGTCCAGGGTCCGGATACACGTACCGGGTACGTACAGAAGTGTAACGCCAAATGGGGGAACCCAGGGAGAAGGGGGACCAACCTATTTCCCCCTGAAGGTGTCCCACGGTATAAGACGTAGCGGATGTAATGTGGGAGAACGTGGGGAACCGTTTGCGCCATTCATTTAATTCGGCGACGGATGATCGACATGATCGATCGCGATTATGTCTACCAATGTCTTCTCCGAAGACAGCTTGAGTCCGAGTTGCTCGCGAATCGCCGTGAAGAGCGGCGGAGGCGCGTCCGCCGCGTCGCTGGGCGGCGGTCCTTTGATGCCCATGTTTTCAAACTCCGACTCATCCGGAGTCCACTTCAGCACGAAGTCCCAGCGGCCGGCCAGACCGGTCTGATCGACCACGGGACGATCGAGGAGGGATGCCTGTAGCAATTGAGTGAAGTCAAGCATCGGCGCGTTGTGGACATTGAGGGTTCCAATCGGTCCGAAAAATAAACCCTCCTTGGTGGGATCGTCGGTGTCCTTAGTCATCTTTGGCGTTTCAGCGATCGCCGTGAGCACGTAGGCTGACATCTCCTTCTTGTCCCGATGAAATTTGAGCTGAAAGCGGTCGGCAAGTAACTGGCGGGTCATGCCTTGCGCCTGTTTGAGACTAGGCCGGCCAGGCATGTCGGGCTTCGCAGTGATGTCGAACTTCTCGTTGAATACCCAGTCGGGTGCGCCCACGATCTGCTTCGACTGGATATTGTAGGCGGTGCATATCAGGCTGGCCAAGGTCTTGTTGATGGCCTTGATCTCGCGCCCGTCCCATATAAAGCCTCCACCCTGGGCATCCGGTTTGGCCGGCTTAATGGTCGCCACCTCCACGCCGGGATTGGAATCGGCCGACATCGGTGGCATCTCGGGCGTTGGCGGAGGAATGGTCCATTCCGTCTCCGGTGTGGCGCGAGTAAAGATAAGAGGTAGGGAGTTTCCGTCCTGGGTCCAGGTACCTGTGATGGTCTTTCCATCCGGACTCATCTTGCCTGCGTACTTGCCAAAGGGAAGTGTCATCTTCAGGCCGGAGCCATCGACCGTGACGTTGCTGGCGGTGTAGCCATTCCCATTTTGATCGGGTAGATAGAAGACAACTTTGTATCCGCCGTCATCGGCTTTTGTGATCTTGACCACATCGCGGTAGTCTTTGCCCGCGTGCAGCGTGCCCTGCCACGTGCCGTCAATGCCTGTCTTCTGCGCTGGAGTCTGCGCGGCAGGCGGGGGTGGTGCAGAAGCCTGAGCCCGCGCCGTATGCATAAACCCGGGGGCCGGCGAAAAGCTGAATATCAAAAAGGCGGGAACCACGAGCAACCACTTTGGGGTTGAATCGACTGGACGCGACCGATATTCCATCATTCTTCCGGCCTTTCTTTTCGGGTACAGCGGCAAGAACGGGTATTTCGAGCGATGAATGGACTCCATAAGGACGTCCTGAGCCAGCCAAAAGTTCGGCGGGACCGGTGAATATCTGAGAGCGAGGCCCTCACCTCCGCGGGTGCAGGAATGCGGAGTGGCATCATCCGTTACTGTCATATTATTGTTCGGTACACCCGAGTCATCACGCTGTGCGATTCACCCGTTTTCAGGGGCAGGCTGCTCCCTTCGTTGCCCATTCGCTTACCTTTGCCAGGAAGTCCTGCTGCGGCATCGGTATGGGCGTACGGCCATCGCCGGGATGCCAGCCCCAGAGCACCAGCGGGGTCGACATATGTTCCACGATCTGCGCGACGGTGCGGTTTCCGTTCTGCCTTGGATCCTTGAGTAGTTCGCAGAGCCCACGGTCGCTCAGGCCCTCCCAGATCATCGGCATGGCGGATGAGGGAAGACGCCAGCCAGGCGCTCCCGGAGGGGTGTGTACGCCCACTGTGTTGTGATCTTGATGACAACTGCTGCATTTGACCGCGTTGACACCGTCACCATACGGTCCACGGCGAACGTCCATGGTGTGGCGATGGCTGTCGTTTCCCTGGCGAGGGTAGTCTCCGGTGGAGTGGCAATTCATACAGCGAGGGTTACGTAATGCCGGCACCAGGGCTTCGAAGGCGGCAGCCGCGGCCGCATCATCGCGCTGGGACTGCTGGATTTTCCGCGGTGGCGCACATCGTCAGTAGAAACACCATGACGGCGATGCTCGTTTTCTGGCCGCTCATACACCAAGCCGTTCCAAGGCATCTTTGACTCGTGCCGGAGTAAAAGGAAGATGCCGCATTCGCACGTGCGTAGCATCGAAAATAGCGTTTCCGATGGCCGCGGGAGTTACGGTAATTGCAGTCTCTCCCGCACCCGTCGCAGGTACACCGGCTGGAGTTACAAATACAGTCTCAATGGTGGGTATCTCGTAATCAAGGTGCAGGCTGTTATAGGTCTCCCAGTCGACCGAGGTGATGCGCCTTTCGTCCCAGGTAACTTCTTCCACCAGCGCACGGCTCATGCCTTGCAGGAGTCCGCCCTCGATCTGGTTTCGAAGGCCATCGGGATTGGAGACAGGTCCGCAATCCAGGGCCACGACGAAACGCACCGGGCGTACTAAGCCACTTTCCAGGTCCACGGTCACTTCGGCAACCAGTGCGGCATAGCCGTTCTCTCCCTCGTAGGCTACACAGGCGATGCCGCGTCCTGTTGCCAGGCGGGCTTGCGCGACCGCGTAGGTGCCGGAATGGACGTGGCGCCCATCCGGCAGCTTTGGCCGCGGCGTTGAGAACTCCGATGACGCGGCTGTCGCGCAGATGCTGCAGGCGAAAGGCCACCGGGTCCGCTTTCGCATGAGCGGCGAGCTCATCCATGAAGCACTCGGTGGCAAAGGTGTTCTGGATGCGCAGGGGAGAGCGCAGCGGCCCGGTAAAGAACGGCGAACGCACAGTATGGGTGAGCACGCGTTCGCTTTGGATGGTTCCTCCTCCGCCGCATTTGCCCGCGATGCAGCCGGCGAAGTAGGAGGGCACGGTGTTGCTGCCGTTGCGAAGCTTGCCGGTGGGTGGTTTGGCTGGGCCAGGCTCGAGCGGTTCCGGAGGGTAGCCGGTTAACATGCCGCTGATCACGTTTCCGGGCTGGTCATAGCCTGGACGGTTGCCCAGAGAGGCGACCCAATTCTCGCGATCCCAGGCGAGAATGCGTCCATCAGCGGAGATGCCGGCGCGATGCTCGACCACCATGGCGGAGCCGAAGTTCTCCCACATCATTTCGTCCTGGCGCGAAAACTGCAGACGGACCGGTCTGCCGGCTGCCTGGGACAACAACGCGGCATCGAAGGAAACCGCATCTGCGCCGTTCAAGCCATAGCATCCCGAGCCTCGGGTATAAATCACGCGCACGCTGTCGAGGGGCAGGCCCAGCAGCATGGCGACGACGCTGCGCGTGGGATAAGCCGATTGGGTGGCGGACCATATCGTGGCGCCATCGGGCTTTACATCTGCCAAGGCACATGAGGCGCCCACCGATCCGTGCATCTGGTAAGGATAGGTGTATCTCGCGCGCACCACGCTACCCGCGGTGGCAAGTCGCGTGTCGAGATCTCGGGAGTCGACGCTGAGAGCATCGTGGGACGGCTGTTGCTGCAGGTGCTCGAAGAAGGAGTTCTGCGCGGGGAGCGCGGGACCGGGGTTCCATTGCACCACCAACTGCCGAGCCGCCAGCACAGCCTGGTATTGCGTCTCCGCGACGACGCCGACAAAGTCTTTGCGCACCACTACTTTTTTCAGGCCGGGCAGATCGCGAACTGAATGCTCGTCCACATGGGCGACGGTGGCTCCCATCTCAGGGGGCCGAACCACGCGCCCGTGGAGCATGCCGGGCACACGAAGGTTATGCAGGAACTCAAACTGGCCGGTCATGAGAGCGACTCGGTCGAGAGAGGGAACTGGCTTGCCCAGCACGGTCCATTCGGCTGCGGGCCGCCGCTTGGCCGTTGGGTTGAGCGGGAGGTTGAAGTGCTTGCTCCCGACAAGATCTGCATACGTGACCCGGCGCCCCGAACTGCTTGTGATGACGCCGTTGTCTAGCTTTAGACGCTCCACCGGCTCGCCCAGCTCTTTGGCAGCCAGGCTCATAAGAGCCTCGCGCGCAGTGGCTGCGGCAAGGGCAAGATTTTCGTCGTTGAAGTTGGTGGGTGTGGTCTGGCTTCCCGAGGTGGTCCCCTGGTCGGGGGTGATGGCGGTATCGCACTCGATCAGCTTTACGCGCGCGATGGGCACGCACAGTTCCTCGGCAATGAGTTGGGTTTGCGCAGTAAAGACGCCCTGACCAAAATCGCACTTGCCGGTATAGGCGGTGATGGTGCCGTCGGCGCCTATGGCCAGCCATGAGTCAAGCTTGTCCGGGTCAATGTGCCCGGGATGGGTATCGAATTGCCCCTGAGCGTTGGCCGAGGACTGGGTGAGCGGCGCGGCACTGAAGCTCACGATCAGGGCGCCGCAACCCTTCAGGAAGTCACGACGCGACGGAGTCATGCTTTTTGGCCTCAGCATATTTTCGAATGGCGCGCAGCATGCGCACGTGGGTAAAGCAGCGGCACAAAACTCCTCCCAGCGCGGTGCGGATCTCCTGGTCAGAGGCCTGCGGGTTTGCGTCCAGAACAGCCTTGGCGGTCAGGATTACGCCGCTCAGGCAAAATCCGCACTGGGCGGCTCCCTCGTCGATAAACGCCTGCTGAATAGGATGCGGCTTCCCGGGGGTGCCGAGCCCTTCCAGGGTGGTGATCTCGGCCTGGCCCACTGCGCGCACCGGCATCACGCAGGAGCGCACGACCTGCCCGCGCATGATCACGGTGCAGGCCCCGCACTGCGCCATGCCGCAGCCAAACCGGGGTCCACGCAAGCCAAGCTCGTCGTTGAGAACGAACAGCAACGGCGTATCGGGATCGACTTCCACGGTGTGGATGGTGCGGTTCACTTGGAGAGTGATCGGTTGCATAAGGAGATTTTGCGCCTTTTTGTCAGGGCTATACATAGGGGCGGCCAATTGCATCGGAATAAAAGCTCGATTCGAGTTGTTACTCCTGAGGAAGACCGGAAAAGAAGAGGGATCATCGAGATGGGGAAACTGGAGAATAAAGTAGCCGTGATCACTGGCGGTAACAGTGGTATTGGATTGGCTACGGCCGAAGAATTCGTAGCCCAGGGAGCGCATGTCTTTATTACCGGGCGGCGTCAGAAAGAACTGGATGAGGCGGTCGCCAGGATCGGAAGAAATGTGACCGCGGTCCAGGGCGACGTCTCGAACCTTGCAGACCTGGATCGGCTCTATGCGCAGGTCAAGCGGGATAAGGGACGAGTCGACATAGTGTTTGCAAACGCGGGACTGGGCAAACTCGCAGCGATCAGTGAAATCACCGAGGAGCACTACGACCTGATTTTCGGCGTGAATTTGCGCGGGCTCCTCTTTACCGTCCAGAAGGCGTTGCGCCTGATGCCGGATGGTGGAATTGTTCTCCTCTGCGGCTCAAACGCTTCCCAGGTAGGCTTTGCCGGCTTCTCCACCTATAGCGCCACAAAGGCGGCGATCCGTTCTTTTGCGCGCAGCTGGACAATGGACCTCAAGGAGCGGCAGATACGCGTCAATGTGATCAGCCCCGGTCCGATCGAAACTCCCATATTCGACAAGACTGGCCTTCCGGCGGAAGCCGTCGCCCAGGTGAAGGACCATCTCGTCTCCCTGATCCCCGCCGGAGAAATTGGACGACCGGTGGATATCGCCAACGCCGCCGTATTCCTGGCCTCGGACGACAGCCGCTTCATTCGCGGAATTGAGCTGTTCGTCGACGGGGGCATGGTGAGCGTTTGATTGTGTAGCGATCCCCACTAGGGGGAAGAGCGCTTTAGCGTTCCTTAGGGCCGAAGTGCGCCGTACGGCATCTACTGGAGGTAGACTTATCCGGCGCACCGTGAGTGGCCGGATAGGGCGCTTGGCAAGAAGGAACGATGCAAGCTCAATCAGTCGCGATCCTGCTTCCCTTGGCGGTTGGCGGAATCGTCGCCGCATGTACCATCTTTATCCACGCGCTGGCCGTGGGCGCGACCGTCAACTTCATTCGCCTTGAGAAAAGACGGGGCCGCGAGGGCCTTGGCCTCTGGATGAATCTTGTCATCGTTGCGTTGGCGATGTCATTCGTCCTGGTGGCGCACCTGATTGAGATCGCCTTGTGGGCGGAGTTGTTCGTACTCTGCAGAGAGTTTAAAGAATTCGGAATTGCCTACTATTTCTCAGCGGTGAACTACACCACCCTGGGTTACGGTGATTTGATTATGAGCCCAGCCTGGAAATTGCTGGGACCGCTGGAAGCAGCAGATGGAACCTTCATGTTCGGGGTTTCGACCGCAATCATTTTTGCTGTCATGGTGCGATTGATTCAAGCTCAGTTTGAGGATCTCAGGAGACTGAGTCTACTCATGCGTGGTGTCGCGGACAGACCCTACATATAGATCCGCGCCTGTCCGTTGCAGAATCAACGGACTTGGATGTTTGTAAGGCATTGCTGCCGGTATAGGTACAGGCAAAGGTCGCCGGCAGAGCGCGTAGCTTGTAATCCTCTGGCAAAGCGCCAACCGTCGCCGTGCGCTGAACGGCCCGCACACATGCATAGTCTAAGGAATCCCAGCCGCTGGGCTTACCTACTCTCACATTGCTAAGAGAACCATCGCGGTTCACATCGAACCACATCTCAGCCGAATTCCCTGGCGGGACGTTCGCATCCACCCATTCATAATTACTAAAACTCTGGTAAAGCCTCTCACGCATTTGCTTCATGTACAGAAGAGAGGGTTCGACCGAATTCGCTACAGGTGGGCTTGTCTCTAAGGGTGCTTGCGGATGATCTTGCGATTCATGGGAGCAGCCGTAAACAGCGTCCAGACCGTCTTTGCTTCCCCATTCGGACGGTCAAATGTTCCGTCTTTCGGCACTGAGTTCTGACATGAGGAGTCCAACGAAGGATGCTCGCTGGTGTTAGACAGGGAGACTTTTGTAGGAGAGCTCGCACGTGACGCTCCAACAGTTGTGTCGGCTAGCGTGGATGGGCGAGGTTGCCGGATGCCGGCATTTGGCACCTCCACGTGAGCAAGTATGGGAGGCTTTACGACAACGACCTGTGCTGTTAGGCCGTTCGTTGCGGCCTGCCGGCTGGTGGTTGCGGAATAAAGGGAGAAGCCCGTCCCAATGAGAATCACGGCCGCTATGGCTACAGAAAGCAACTGCTTAAAGGAGAACGGGGTCAGGGGAGGAATGTTCGATAACCGGAACCACCATCGAGAGGGCCTGAGAACTGCCCTTAATGCATCTTCGTCGCCAGCCTGATAGGCCTGATTCGCCAACTTGGTGAGTCGTTCGCAACGCAACCGGTCCTGCTCGTCGATTGCCAGATCAGGATGAACGCGCTTGAGAACCCGGATCCATAGCTGCTTCAATTCTGGCGACGGCGTGCCCATGATGTCCTCTCGGTCCATTTAGCGGCTTCCTAGACGATGGGCTGAGTCACAGCCTAAAGAACGGATCCATACAGGCAATCACAAAACAGGCACGGCCCATGCGTCGTGCCGCTGCCACAGCGCTCTCGACCTGGGCTTGGGTGCGCCGGTCTTCACGCCATCTCTGTCTTCTCCAGTGCCCACATAGTACGACCAACCGCATGCAGGTAACAACAAT
This sequence comes from uncultured Acidobacteriaceae bacterium, assembly GCA_963785315.1. GTDB lineage: Bacteria > Acidobacteriota > Terriglobia > Terriglobales > Acidobacteriaceae > PALSA-350. Next base: position 210,141 of record CAWAUX010000015.1, read on the forward strand.
GTTCGCTGGTGCGACGGTTACCTTTGCGTTATATCGTTTCATCCTTCCCTAGATAGCCGAGCGGCATTGGCCACCATGGCTATCGAACGGGCAATTTGCAACAACTGCGGTCTGACCAACATTGCAAGATGCCCATGAGATATATTCCTCGGCTCGACGGCATTCGAGCGTTCGCGATTCTCGGTGTCTTTCTATACCACTCGCCGCTGCATTTCAAGCTTGGCGCTCTGTATCGCTTATGCTGCAACTTCATTTTATTTCATGGAATTACCGCTCACTGAAAAGCGGAGACGCGCGCTCGTTCAATCCACGCCGGCAACGGTTTAATCGGGCAGGGCGAAGGAGTACATCGTGCCTTCGCCCGTTCCTATAATGTATTGTTTTCCGTCGACAGCATAGCTGATGGGGCCGCTTGCATTGGGGCCCCCCAGATACACGTGCCACAGCGGCTCGCCGGTCTTCGCGTCGAGAGCTACGAAGTCGCCATCCATTCCGCCTCCGAATACCAGGCCGCCCGCGGTAGAGAGCACGCCGGATTCGGTGTTGTTGACCATCTTGAAGTCCCACTTCTTCTCCCCGGTCTCCGGATCGATGGCGCGGATCGCACCGTAGCCCTCGGCCTCCGTTTTGTAATTGGGAGACGCCGCAATCCGCCGGCACGGCGGGCACCGGCGGTTCCGGCGCAACTCCCCGGAACAACGTGGCCATCCTGCACACACGGCACCGGCGATCCGTTGCCGACGTAGCGCTGGCCTTCTGCCCAGGGGCCCGGATCTCCCTTGCCCGAGAGGGCCTTGTAGTTGTCCCAGACGGCCAGATAAAAGAGCCCGGTTTGCGGGCTGAAGGAGGGTGGATACCAGTTGGTTCCTCCCTGCGAGCCCGGCATCACCGCAATTCCCCCCATCGGCTTGGGCCAGAACTGGGGCGCTTTGATCGGCCGGCCGTTCTTGTCCAGGCCGTTCGCCCAGGTCTCCTTGACGAATGGCTTGCCCAGCAGGAATTCGCCCGTGGTTCGGTCCAGCACATAGAAGAAGCCGTTGCGGTTGGCCCACAGCATCACTTTGCGCGGCTTGCCTTGCCATTTGATATCCGCCAGCACGGGAACCTGGGTGGAGTCCCAGTCATACTCGTCGCCGGGCGTGAACTGGAAATACCATTTCAACTTGCCGGTGTCCGCATCGAGCGCGACCACCGAATCCGAATACAGATTGTCGCCGGGGGCGCGCACATCGCCGCTCCAGCCGGGATTCGGATTTCCGGTTCCCCAGAAGGTCAGATTGGTTTCCGGATCGTAACTGCCGCTGTTCCATACCGGGCTGCCGCCATGCTTCCAGGAATCGGCGGCCCAGGTTTTGGCCGCGGGATCATCGGCTGATATGGGTGCAGTGTTGAAGCGCCACAGTTCCTTGCCCGTCTTGATGTCGTAGGCGTTGACCCAGCAATTAGCCCCGGCCTCGTTGGTGGCGGGGCCGAGGATGATCATGTTGCGAACGATGAGCGGGGCAACATTATATTGATAGCCCTTTTTCCAGTTGGTCATGGCGACGTCCCAGAGGATGCGGCCGGTTTTCGTATCGAGGGCGAGCAGGTGGCAATCGACGGTGGCCCAGAACAGGGTGTCATTGGCGATCGCCATGCCCTTGTTGACTTCGTAGGCGTTGTAGTAAGCGGTGGGATCGAGCGGGCGGGAAAGCTTCCAGAACTGGCGGCCGGTCACGGCATCGAGGGCGACCACTTCGAGTGCGGTGCCGGTGTAGACGACGCCGTCCACGACCAGTGGCGTGTTCTCCATCTTCGACTGGTTATGGTCCGTTTTCTGGTAAATCGGGCGGTACACCCACTTCATCTGCAGATTTTTGACGTTGTCGCGGTTGACCTGGGTCAGCGCGCTGTAACGTTGGCTCGCGTACCCGCCGGAATACGTCAGCCAATTCTGCGGCTCGCGGTCAGCGTGCAGAAGACTGTCGTAGGTCACTTGGGCAAGCAAGGAGCCGGTAACGAAGACCAGCGGGAGCAAAATTCGATTCTTCATGAGCCCTCTCCGGGTGCGCGAGCGGATTATATACCCCCCATATCCCCGGCAATCAGGGCATCACAGCGTGGGTGTTGGGCATAACATCGACGTGTGGCAGAAAAGAATGGATAGACCTTCAGCAGACGTTCAACTTGAACTCGCGCGGCGCGAGCAGTCGCCAATCCTTGCCAATCTGCTTGAGTTATATGCACATGACTTCAGTGAATTTCTACCTCTGGACATAGGGCCGGAAGGTAGATTCGGTTACAAGTCACTTCCACTGTACTGGAGTGAATCCGATCGACATCCGTTCCTCATCCGGTTCAACGGCAAGCTTGCAGGGCTCGCCCTGGTGAAGAGGGGTTCGGAGATTTCTGGTGATCAGGAAGTGTGGGACATGGCGGAGTTCTTTGTTCTCCGTGGTTGCCGCCGACACAAGATAGGAACACTTGCCGCGCAGGAGCTGTGGAAGCGTTTTCCAGGACTTTGGGAGGTTCGAGTGATGGAATCCAATCCTTCAGCGATCTTGTTCTGGAACCTGGCGATTTCGGGCTTTATTCGAGAGTCGATCCAACCCCTCCGCATCGAGAAGGATGGCAAATCCTGGCAACTCTACTCGTTCCAATCGAAAGTTTCGTGACGGTGCCAGTCCCCTCCGCGAAACCCGTCGCTCCAGTTCCGTCGTGATCAGGCGAGCAAAAAGGCGCCTCAAACGTCCAGTAATAAGCGTACAGTGGTGTCCAAACAATTCCTATGCGGAACCTTCTGCGGAATCTCCACTTCGGCATGCGCGGGTTGCTCAGGAACCCTGGCCTCACGTTTACCGTATTGCTGACGTTGGCGCTGGGCATAGGCGCCACCACGGCGATCTTCACCATCGACTATGCGTCGCTGATCGCAGATACCCCTTTTCCCAATCCCGACCAGCTGGTCGTGGTTTGGTCAAAAGTGAATGGCCATCCCAACGGCGTTTCCGCCGGCGATTACCTCGACTGGAGCCGGCAGAACACAACCTTTAAGTACCTGAACGCCGTCGCCGAGGGCCAATTCAACATCTCCAGCAAAGACCAGCCCATCAGCGTCGAGGGCGCCCGCTATACGCCCGGTTACTACACCATGTTGGGCAGCCCGTTCGCCATGGGGCGTGATTTCCTGCCCCAAGAAGGCGAGGCAGGCAAGGATCAGGTCGTCATTTTGACCCACAAGCTTTGGCAGAGATTGGGCGCCGATCCCCACATCATCGGTAAGACGATGAGTATCGATGGCTCCCCTCGCACCGTGATCGGCATAACGGCGCCGGGGCAGGCCGATCGCGCGCCGGCCCAGGTGTGTGTGCCGCTGGTCTTCAAGCCGGAGCAGATCAACCACGACTTTCATTGGCTGCTGGTGATGGGGCGGTTGAAACCGGGAGTCACCCTCAAGCAGGCGCAAGCCGATATGGATAACGTCAGCGCGCATGTCGCGCAGGCTTACCCCAAGAGCAATCACGGCTGGGGCGCCCAGGTGGACCCGGAAAAACTGGAATGGGTGCCTAAGGAGACGCAGCTCATCTTATGGCTGCTGCTCGGCGCGGTGGGCTTTGTTCTCTTGATCGCTTGCGTCAATGTCGCCAATCTATTGCTGGGCAGGAGTATGAGCCGGCAGAAGGAAATGGCCATCCGCAGTTCTTTGGGCGCGACCCCGGCCATGATCTTCGAGCAGCTTCTCACCGAAAATCTCCTGCTGGCCTTTCTCGGCGGGGCCCTTGGCATCGCCCTCGGTTATGCCTTGCTGCAAGGCGTGCTCGCGTTGATGCCGCGCGGTACTCTGCCCACTGAAGCAGATTTGCGCATCAACCTGCCTATCCTCGGCTTCGCCATCGCCGTTACCACGCTCACCGGTCTTCTGTTCGGCTGTGTTCCGGCCTGGTATGCTTCGCGCATCGATCCTGCCGAGCCGCTCAAGGAGGGTGGCCGCTCCGGCACTGGCAGTGGACGCCACCGCCTGCGCAAGGTGCTGGTGGTGAGCGAGTTTGCCCTGGCGCTTACCTTGCTCGCTGGGGCCGGATTAGCCATCCACAGCTTCCGCAATTTGCTGGACGTCGATCTGGGCGTTCGCACCGACCACATTCTCACCTTCTATCTTCAGGTTCCTGACTCCCGCTCCAAAGAGCCCGACCAGATCATCTCCTATTACCGCCGCATGATGGCGGCCATTCAGGCTCTGCCGGGGGTCTCGCATGTCGCGGCGGCAACCGGCAGGCCACTGGAAGGCGCCGGCTTCGGCATGCCCTTCATCATCGCCGGCAAATCCGGCGTTGTTGACCCCTCGCAGCGGCCCGTCACCCAGTTCGGCATGGTCACGCCGGACTATTTTGAGACCTATGGCATTCATCTGGACAAGGGACGGTTTTTGAACGACCAGGATACGGCCTCGAGCGTCAAGGTAGCGGTCATCAACGAAGAGTTAGCGCGCAAGTATCTGGGGGGAGCCGATCCATTGCAACAAAGGCTGCTGGTGGAGCAGTTGATTCCCGGCGTCACCAAACTGGGGCCTCCGGTGGAATGGCAGATTGTCGGCGTGTTTCACAACGTGCACGATGCCGGGTTGCGTCAGAATTTTCCCGAGATGCTCATTCCGTTCTGGCAAATACCGTGGCCGAATACGGGTATAGGCGTGCGCACTGGGGAGAATCCTGCTTCCATGGCGAAGAGTATCGCCGCCGCCGTGTACTCCGTAGATCCGCAGATTGCGCTCACCGATACGAAAACGATGGAAGAGGTAAGGGATGAGGGATTGGCCGGCGATCGCTTCAGCATGGTTCTCTTTGCCGCTTTCGCGGGAGTGGCCTTGTTGCTGGCCGCTATCGGCATTTATGGCGTGATGAGCTTTTCCGTCAGCCAGCGCGCCCACGAAATTGCCTTGCGCATGGCGTTGGGGGCGACTCGCGGGCGAGTGATCGGCCTGGTTATCAAAGAAGGTGTGATCCTGGCTGCCGCCGGCTTGGCTCTGGGACTGGCCGGTGCATACTTCGTGGAGCGCACCATGCAAGGCATGCTCTTCGGCATTGGCAGGTTTGATCTCTCCGCCATTGCGGCGGTGGGCTTGGTCTTGCTGGCGACAGCTTTGCTGGCCTGCTACCTGCCCGCCCACCGCGCCGCCTCCACCGAGCCCATGGCCGTTTTGCGCAGCGAGTGACGAACTACCGGCTCTCACAGTTGGTCAGGTTAGCGCTGGCAATCTCCTTCCATTGGCTATCCCACTTTTCTCCGCCCGCCGCGTCTCAGCTTAGGGTGCAGTCCAAGCTGTGAAGGACTCATCGACGCACAGATTTCCAGCAGGCACGTATTATCATGGCCCTCATGTTGAACCGCCTTCGCCTCGCCTGTGCCGCGCTGCTCATGGGTTCCCTGATGGCTGCCACCTCCGCTTGGGCACAAGCGGATGCATTTGCGCGGCGCTTCGATGCGGTTCTGTCTCAGCATGGTGTGGTGGGGGGTGGGATCTCGATTGTTCACATGCAGGAACTGAAAACCCAATTGCTTTTCGGCAAGGCAAGGATAGACAGCCAGCAGCCCGTCGACGGAGAAACCTCTTACAACTGGGCCTCGATCACCAAGACAATGACCGCAATCGCTGTTCTGCAACTGCGCGACCGGGGCAAGCTCTCCCTGGATGACAGCGCGGTGCGCTATGTGCCGGAACTACGGCAGGTGCATGATGAGTTTGGCTCGATCGATGACATCACGATTCGCGAATTGCTCACACACAGTGCGGGATTTCGCAATCCTACCTGGCCCTGGGATTGCGAGAATGCTTCCAACTGCGAGTGGCAACCGTTTGAGCCGACGCAATGGGCGCAGGTTGCCGCCATGCTGCCTTATACGCAGGTTGCCTTTCGTCCGGGATCGCGCTGGAGTTATTCCAATCTCGGTTACGTGTTTCTCGGCCAGATCATTCAACGGCTCTCAGGCGAAGACTTCGAAGTTTACATGGACAAGAACATTCTCATGCCGCTGGGGATGACCGCCAGCTACTTCGATCGCTCGCCGTACTTTCTGGAATCGCATGTCTCGGCCAGTTATTTGCGCGCGGGCGATAAGCTCACCGCGCAGCCTTTTAACTTCGATACGGGAATAACCACCTCCAACAGCGGCCTGAAAGCGCCCATCACCGATATGGTGAAGTATCTCCGCTTCCTGATCGGGGACGCAGCGAATCCGCGCTACGCCTTCGTGCTGAAGCGCGATTCGCTGGAGGAGGCATGGAAGGGAGTTCTGCCCGTCACGGAGCCAGGGAAGCCGGCGACGCCTTATACCAAGGGCTCGCCGATGATGGGGCTTGGATTTTTTGTGTTGGATCTTAAGGGTCGTCGTTACGTCTATCACGACGGGGACCAGGGCGGCTTTTCTTCCGAGATGCTGATCGACCCGGAGGAGCACACGGCCAGCATTCTCGTGGTCAACACGACCGACACCGGAGCGCCTGCGCCCTCCGACACGTCGCATCCCCAATCGAATACCGAACCTGAGCCTGGCACGGACCTCCGCCTGGCACTTCGACAGGAACTGCTGGACCACGTATTCCCCATATATTCCGCGGAGTCTCGGTAACAGGCGATCGCCATGCTCACTTTTCAGCAGCTATCAGCGCCCAGCAAACAATTGCACTGCACACGGAACTCCAGCGGCCAAATCCCTTGTAGATGGTGGCGGCCGCTTTTGCCTGGTCTTGGATGGTGCCTTCGGCCTTGATCTGGGGATCGGAGACATTGCGCACCGCAACCCAACGGGGAGCGGCGTCGCCCATCTGCTGTGCCACCAGGCCCAGCACTGCGTCGCCCATCTCTGAAACGGCGCCCAAATCCTTCAGGCCGAAATGATTGTCGGAGGTGTCGAAGCCAAAGAAGTCGGTGGTCAGTACGGAGGAGGGAAGTCCCGTAGCCGGCATCTAATGCTCCCTACTTATCGCGAAGATGCGCGGATGCGCTTAGGCAGAGACGCCGTGATTCTTGAGGCCGGTTGCGGGTTACCCCGATGCAAGAAACTCCAGCCGTGTGGTTGCCCTTGAGATCCCTGTTATGGAATGGTGACATACGCTCCTGCAACGTTTCACGCTGGCTCGGTTTCGGTTCATGGCAGGGAAGTCCTTAGGATGTGCACCAGGAATCTTTTGAATGCGAGGAGCCGCCTGAGGGCGGCGTCGCCGTACACAATAGAGGAGTTTCGGGACCCGTCCCGGAATACCAACTCTGGACCCTCAACTACCTATTCACTGTTTCGGGAGCAGCGTTGAAGTAGCTCGATGATCTCCAGGTCCTGTGCCGCCTCCCGACACAACTGAATCGTGTGCCTCGGCCTTGGTGGGTAAGGTGAAACAGAATCGTGCGCCGCGCGGACAATTGTCGGCAGCCCACAAGCGGCCACCATGCGATTCAACAATGGAGCGGCTGATGGATAACCCCATGCCGCTGCCTTCCGCCTTGGTGGTAAAGAACGCATCAAAGATTTGCTCCGTTTTTTCCTTCGGCAGGCCGACGCCAGTGTCGCTGACCGAGATCAGCAGTTGACCTCCCTGGCCCAGTTCCGTCTTGATCGTAAGTTCACCACCAGTGTCCTTCATCGCCTCGATGGCGTTCATCATGAGGTTCATAAGCACCTGCTGGAGCTGCACTCGGTCGGCGGCAATTTGGGGCAGATCGGGCGCTAGTTCCGTGCCCATCGAGATCGAATAACGGTTCGCCTCGCCCCGTAGCAGCAAAAGCATTTCGTGCACGATTTGCTTTACATCGACCAGCTCACGTTGTGGAGGAAGCTTCTTGTACAACGACCGCAAACGATCGATGATCTCGGTCGCACGGCTGCCGTCTTTCACAATTCTGTCTGTCGCTTCGATCGCCTCCTCCACGGCGGGCTGGTCGCGCTTAAGCCATCGCATGCAAGTCCTCGCATCTGTCATGGCCGCGGCAATCGGCTGTTTCAGCTCGTGAGACACGGAGGCGGCCAGCTCTCCCAGGATGCCGACCCGATTCAAATGTGAGAGGTCCGCCCGCAGCCTCTCGCGCTCTTCCTCGGCCCGCTTGCGCTCGGTGATGTCCGTAAGTGCGCCAACATACTCGAGATCGCCGGAGGAAGTCTCCACCGCGCGAGCTAAAACGTGGACGTGCTTGACCGAACCGTCCGGCATCAACAATCGATGCTCAAAATCAAGCTTTGCCCTTTCGTTGATCGCGCGGTCTATCGTCTGCTGCACGGCATTTCTGTCGTCGGGATGAACTCGCTGAAATATCAACACTAGTGTTGGTTTAACCGCCCGGTCGTACCCAAAGATATTGTAGGTTTCCTCCGACCAGTCGATTTCGCCAGTCGGAACGTTCCAGCCATAGCTGCCAGTGTGGCTTAGGCTCTGCCCTTCCGCCAGAAAAGCTTCGCTGCGTTGCAGCTTGTGTGCGGCCAACTCACGTTCACGGTAGTGCTGCTCGATGCTGCCCACGCGGATGTGATACAGACCCCCGGCTGAGAACAGCAATGCGGCGGCAGCCATTGCCCTGAACCACCACGTACCCCACCAGGGCGGAAGGATCTCAATTCGTAAGGCGGCGCCGGGCTCGCTCCAGGGACCTTGGCTGGTTGCACCCTGCACTCGGAACATATAAATTCCCACAGGCAGGGTGGTGTAGTTCACTAGCCGCTGCTCGCTGCCGGCTTCATGCCATTGTGAATCCAGCCGCTCCAGCTTATAGCGATAGCGATTTGTCGCAGGATTGGAGTAACTGAGGGCGGAAAACTCCAAGGAGAACATGTTTTGCTTGTGAGAAAGGGTCAAGGCATTGGCATACGTGATGGACTTTCTCAGTGGCGAGCCGGCGCCAACTTCCACCTCAGTGCCGGATAGGCGAAAATCAGTGAGAACAACCGGTGGCACGTACACGCTGTCCGTTACCTTGTCCGGATAAAATGCAGTTGCCCCGCTAAACCCTCCGAAAAACATCTCACCGTCCGCGCGTTTGAAACACGCGCCCCAGCCGGTCAGATCCGCACCCGGAAGGCCGTCGGCAGATGTGTAGTTGTTGAATCGCTTCCTTAGCGGGTCAAAGCTTGAAACTCCCTGGTTGGTGTTCATCCAAAGACGCCCTCGACCGTCTTCAAGGATGCAGCTCACCACAGCACCGGCCATCCCGTCCCGCTCGCCGTATATTGTGAAAGTACCCGTCTGCGGCTCAAACTTGTCGAGTCCGTTTTGAGTACCAACCCACATACCACCCGTGTGATCAAAAAAAACAGAATTTACGCGATTGTCGCTCAACGACCCCTGACGATTTATGTCGTGTTCGTAAATAGTGAGCTGACCCGTCGCTGGATCAAATCGATGCAGACCTGAGGAGTGGGTGCCGAGCCACAGTTTCCCCTCCCGGTCCTCGGCCAGTTCCAAATACAGTGGGTTGCTGCCTTGCGGAACCGGACGATACGTTTTGAAGTGCCCAGTCGATGCGTCGAAACGATTCAGGCCATCCCAGGTGGCGGCCCAGAGCGTCCCGTCATGGGCAACCAGCAGACGCGGAACAATGTCATTGCTTAAGCTGTTCGGATCAGCTGGATTGTGCCGGTAGGTCTTGATCTGCCCTGTCCGGCCGTCGAAGTGGAGCAGCCCTTGATCGTACGTTCCAACCCAGAGACTGCCTGACCGGTCTTCGCGAATGGTGATCGCATTGATAAAAACGCCCGGCCGGGGGAACCGATGAGAGGTGTAGCGCCCGGCTTTGCGGTCGATACGATTGAGTCCTTCGCTGGTACCCATCCACAGGACGCCCTGACGATCTTCGTATATCGATTCCACATAGCCTTGATCCTTATAATTCGTAATGCCGAAATCGTGAGGGGTTTTCTTAAACAGGGAAGGTCTCGTGGCAAAGCGGGTGGGGCCTGTTCCATCGAGTCCAGCCCAGATACCCCCTTCCCGATCCGCAAATAGGCTGATCACCCTGTCCTGGGCCACGCTCTCGGGGTCGGCAGGATCATTGCGGTAAGCTATGAATCTCCGCCGGTTCCGCTCAAATTTGAGCAAACCAGCTCCCTGCGTTGCAAACCATAAAGTGCCGTTTTGATCTTCGAGCATAGCCATCACGCCGGTCAAAGCGGTGCTGCCCGGTTCCTGTTTGCGAAACGAATAGTGAGTGAGCGTGTTCGTCGTCCGATCAAACACGGCTAACCCATTGCCGGAGGCGTGGAAGATCCAGAAAACGCCGAAGCGATCTTCGTAGAATGACATCTCGCGCGAAGGCTCATGCAACGGAACGTGCAGCGTGACTCTCCCCATCTTGCGATCGAATTCATCCAGGCCCTCACCGTTCGCAACCCAGAACCTGCCGCCTTTATCTTCACCGCTGGATTTGACCTCGTTGCTGCTGAGGCTGGAAGGATCGTTCGGGTGGTGAGAGTATTGCCGGATTCGTCCGTTCGCCGGATCTAAACTGTACAAGCCACTCTCGGTCGCTAACCACAACGTTCCGGCCCTGTCTTGGCTAACGTGTTTGACGTCCGGGACCGGGTACCGTGCGAACGTCTCGGTCGCCGGCTCGAATTTATTCAGGAACCGGTCGCATCCGACCCAAAGCGCCCCATCGCGATCCTTGAAAAGGGCGCTTACGAACACGCCGCTGAGGCTGTTGGGATTTCTTGGATCGGGAACAAACACCTTGAAGTTATGGCCGTCGTACCGGTTCAGCCCATACTGCGTGCCGAACCACATAAAGCCCTGATCGTCCTGTACGATTTGGGAAACTCTTCTTTGTGAAAGGCCGTCAGTCGTGGAGAGTCGTGTGAATCGGAGGTCCGTCCCATCGACGACGGGTATCCTGACGGTAACTGGGTTGACGCGCGCCTGCTGAACAGTGCTGACTGGGTCTGACGCGTTTGACCCGCGGTTCCGCTTCCCCTGTGCCTTACCAACGGCGTTGAAGAGGAGCATGAACGACACCGCAAGCCAAATCACCGGCGAAACGGTATGACGTAAAAATCCCACCATGTCTCCAGCCATCGAGAAGTCCGGCCGGGACCGGGGGGGGCGAACTCACGGCCTGCTTTAATGGTACGGCTTGCTAATTCCCCGCGGCCCATCAAAATCTCCACCCTGCTATTTTGCACTTTTCTACAGATACTGATAACCAGGCAGATTTGAACCGAGGTCCCGCTCAGGCATTGAAGGGACAGGCTGTACTGCACCAGGATACCTATCCACCGTAGAGATTGTTCTGCAATAGGTATGCCAGTCACCGTATTACACCTCGAGAGATAGCCAGAGGGTTGTAAGTCTTTGAACTTGTCCCCCCAATCTTGCCAGTGGTATAAGTCGGCGTCCGCTGCACCCCGGATTCTGGGGCAGGTTCCGAGGAGACACTCCTGAATGCATTTGTCGAGGTCTTTCGCGGAAATTCGTGGTCGGAAATTCGTGGTCAGACGGGACTGCCACTTTCGCGACTCGGATGAGAGGCAAAGTGCCAGTTCCGCCTGTTCACGCACTCTCAATTCGTCAGGGCTGCGGCGCGGGCGTCAGCCTGACGAGCGTGCCGGTCGCACCGGGGAAGTACATGCTGCCGTCGTAACCCGGCTGCACCGCGGAGCCTTGCGTCATCACCGGCACCTGCGACGAGTGGGCAAGCTCCCGGCCGGTGCTCGCGTCGCGCCACACCACTCTGTCGTTGGCGTTCGCGCCGGGGATCTGATTGAGGGGAATGTCAGTGCCCACCCAGACGCGGTGCTCCTTCGGGCCGATGAGGGTCGCCCACTCGGTCGTGGTCTGGGTTTTCTTCCAGACGGTTTCGATGCCGGAGTCGCAGATGCGGAAGGCGGCCACCTTGCGGGCGAGCGTCTCCACTCCATAGAAAAGGCCATTCTCAGGATCAGCTTCGAGCGACATATCGTCCCAACTGATAGCCGGCTTACCGCCTGGGGACGCCATGGCGAACGCTGCCGCCAGCAAGGGGTCTACGGGGTCGTCCTTGAAGGGCTGCCGCGAGTAGTACTTCGACGCGTCGCCCTGGTTGATCGCGAACGTCGTCATGGCGCCCGTCGCAGGGACGGTGTTGGTGTTCCCGACAATCCAGTCGTTCATGACGATGAGCGAGCCGCCCGGCTCCTGACCGTCGTTGCTAACCGCCGGCGGGGCCCATGACGTGTCCTGGGTGAATATGCCTTTGCTTACCGAGTAGCGCACCGGGAGGGCCGTATTTTCGAGGAGATAGACATAGTCAACGCCGTGGTAGCGGGTGATAGTCGGCCGAGCCGGGGCGGGTGCCTGCAGCGTAACGATTTGGATGGTCTGCATCGTGTGCGGGTTAATGGAGATCAGATTCGACCGCGGCACGTTGCCGCTATTGGGGCACTTTAGCAGCGCAGAGCCCCCGTCATCCTCGCACCCCGCCACCCGGTACACCGACTTCACGACGATGGTTCCGTCCGGCAGTGCATTGATGCCGTTGTACGAGGTGTTGGCTGAGTCGTCCGTGAGGAAGTCGTCGTAGGCCGCGGGTAAGGTGGGATAGTTGTTGCGCATGTACACCATCGTCGGCAGCACCAAGGTGTCGATGACGTGCCCGTCTTCCGGATGAACCTTGTAAAGGCGGTAGCCCGAGACGACGTAGAGGAAGCCGTCGCTCTCGATCGCCATGGCGCCTGGGTAGTCCCACTCCTTCGCATCGACGGTATTGCGTAGCTGCGTGTACCACTTGGTCTCGAGCGTCTTCGGATCAATTTTGGCCACGAAGGGGCCGATGGAGTTCTTGACATCGCCATAACTGCCGCCCTGGATAAATGCCTCGTTCTCGTTGAGGTACGACATGTTGTAGCCGGAGGGGTACGCACCATCGGCGGACCTGACCAGCGCTACCTTGTTCCGTCCCTCCAGGGAGCCGCCGAACTGCGCCTGTGTGAACACGTGCGAGCGCCCCGAGTTGTAGTGCTCGAAGGCCTGCAGCGATGGGTACCAAGGGCGATTGTCAGGGCGATTGTCGTCCCGTCCCTCGGAAGCAACGGCGGCCACCGCCAAGGTTACAGTTATGACGGAAACCGCCCCCAGGCACTTCAGGGGAGTGCAGCTTTTTCTGAAAAGGTTGACCAGGGCCTCGGCGTAGTGAGCATCCCAGGCATGGTTGTAGCGTCGTATCACTTCGATGAGCTTCATGGTTCTTATACCTGCAAGGTGAGATGAGAATCTAATACCGGCCCGCAAACATGGAACCCCTGGGATGCTCGTTCTTAGCGAGATGCTTTCTTGCTGCCTGATTACTGTTGTGCCGCAGCCTGAAGAGCCTTCAGGTCTTGCTGGATCAGCTCTGCGTCTGCCTTCTGCAGCTTGCCG
>CAWAUX010000016.1:0-67295 GCA_963785315.1 uncultured Acidobacteriaceae bacterium
CGCTCCTGGTGAACCTGGATGAAAACCGGGCTTTGATTGAAATAAAAAGAGTGATTGGCGGGGAGTTCTGGACAGCTCACCTGCACATGGACACGGCCGACGCGGAGATGGCTTTCGATAGTGTTTGGGTGGAATGCCGGGCTGTCCCTGGCTACGACCCTCTCACCGTCGCGATTCTGGAAGCAGAAGATCTGCTCTAGCGGCAGATCACAACGTTCCGGCAGGCTACACAGTTTTTTTGAACATAGCGCGGTCTTTGCAGCAACAGCTACCAGCTTCTTCCTTCATGCTTCCGTGTCATAAGTTGGTGCCGATCCTGGCGTGCCAACCCATGACCATCAGCCGGTATCGGAAAAAAGCAATTCGCGATGGGCATCTCAAGATTGTAAAAACGCATAGCTACCGTTCAGCAGGAAAGGGGGAGGCCACCGAGTTTCAGTTCCTCGAGCTCAATAGGTAGCAATGCCGCAATGAAACAAGCAGAGCGACTGGAACGTTTGGAAGAGCAAATGGAAAGAAGATAGGAAAGAAGATAAGGGAAGATAAAGGGAAGATAAGGGGACATGATACCTATCCCCGTCTGCTTTTTCATCTGCAATCCAGACATAATGAGAGAGTTAACCATATGCCTATGGCAATAACTTTAGCTGCTTGGCGCTGAGGTTGGCTGTTGGCGTGGGACCTGGGGCCCGTCGTGCAATCCGTCGTCCGAGAACGCGTTCAAGCCCGGTGACGAACTCCGCAGTACCAACCGGACGGCCGGTGCTTTCGGCGCGGCGAAGGGCAGCAAAGGCCTGATCTCGATCCTCCAGGAGCAAGTCGGAAAAGCAAGACACGCGATCGAGCACCGGACGGACGGTCACCAACCCATCATCTTTCCCCGCCAGATGGGCTCGTACGCTAGACCACGCCCAATCCGCTGCATATCCCACCAGGCCGGCTCGCACGGTATTCAGGCTGACATAGGAGACCGCCGCCAGCAGATGCAACTCGTCCATGGCAACGGAAGCAAATCGGCTTTGAAAGAGGTGCCCCGTCCAGCGCCCTCGGGCGTTGATGTAATTGGTGTATCGCCGATGCGCTTCTCCAACCGCCAGTCCTAGACCATCCGATCGCGCCGGAGTGAGAATGAGGTGAACATGATTGGGCATGAGACAGTACGCCCACACCGCGACTCCGGCCTTGCGCGTCTGCTCGGCCAGCAGATCTCGATAAATCTCCTGGTCGCCGTCCTCAAAGAAGATCGCCTCCCGACGATTCCCACGCTGCGTAACGTGATGTGGAAGGTCAGCAACCACCGTACGCGCCAATCTGGCCATGGGAAAAATTACCACGAACAACGGAGCCGGGGATAGGTATCATGTCCCCTTATCTCCCCCACCTATGACGGGCTGGGGCGGGTGCAGAGCGTCTCCAACCCCTATCGAACGACGGGCGATCTGACTTACGGTCTTACCAGCTACCTCTACGATCCATTAAACCGGAAAAAAACCCAATGTCAGCCCGATAACAGCACCACTCTTTCTACGCTTGTACGCCGCAGAGCAGTTATCAATCCTGGAGCTATTCGGGGAACGTGATTACATTCACCGATGAAAACGGGAACGAGTGGCAGCGGACCATTGACGGGTTAGGACGGATGACCCAGGTGCAGGAGCCGAGCGCGGTTAGCCCAAACCCGACTTTGACGACCAATTATTCATACGATCTATTTGACAATCTCCTAAGCGTAAACCAGCAAGGCACTGGCGCAGACGTCGCACGAAACCGGTCGTTCAATTACGACTCGCTGTCGCGGCTGACGTGTGCCTCGAATCCAGAATCCTCCTACGCCAGCTGTCCGGCGACCGCGACCGGCACCTACACACCGGGCACGATCGGGTATACCTATGACGCCAACGGAAACCTGGCTTCAAAGACCGACGCCCGCGGCGTTGTCACTACCTATGCCTACGACGCGCTGAACCGTCTTCTGTCCAAATCGTATGCGTTGTCGTCGGGTAGCTCCGCGGGAACGCCGTCCAGCTGCTTCCAATATGACACCGCGGCAAGAGGGGTAGGCCGGTTGCGGAGCGAGTGGACCCAGGATGGGTCTTGCCCTGCAGCCCCGCCGTCGTCAGGGTTTTTCACCCTGCGTAGCATTACCGGCTATGACGAAATGGGGCGTATCACCAACGAACAGCAGTGCACTCCAGCCAACTGCGCGGCCTCTTCCGGGCCGGTCCTTGGCTATGTTTACGATCTGGCGGGGAAACCCACCCAGATAAGTAACAGCGTCGGGGCAGGGACAAGCGCGCTCACGACCACCAACACTTTCGATCTAGCGGGCCACCTGAGTAGTGTCGGCAGCAGTTGGGGAGCCTTTCCGGCTTGCCTCTATGTGTTGGGAGCCGCGAACTCGAACTGTACGCCTGGTACGGCGCCCTACGGCTACGGACCGGTCGGACCGCTTACCTGGACGCACGGCTCGAATCTTACCGTGACCCAGGGGTACACCAATCGTCTTTGGGTCAACAGCATTTCTGCTACCGGGCAGTTTGTTGGAGCTATTTTGCACCCGAATTAGCCCCTGACGAGTTTCTTCGCTACTGAGGAGAAGAATGAGGGAATTCATGACGGCGAACCCGTATTGCAAATCAGGGACTCTCGGGGCAGCGCTGGGTTCAGCGTCGGAGTCCACTCGTTGTTCGACGGTAGGCAACTCTGGAGGAAGACATCGATGAGAGTCCGTGTCGCGGTAGTGCAGTCCCTCTTGCTGGCGACCGTGGCTGGTCCGCTTTTTGCCCAGGCGCCGGCGCCTACGCTCAGCAACATTGAAAGTCCTTATCCACCGATCCAGGGATCGGTGCAGATGGGGGGAGTCGTCTACAGTTCAGGAGCCGTGGCCTACGGCCCGTTAAACGCCCCGTTGGTGCTGAGCGGAAAAGACTTCGGTTCCGAAGGAACAGTAAAGTTTACTCCGATTTACAATAATGGAAGTCTGACCTTCGGAACACCTGTCGTGGCTACGGTCAGCATGTGGGATTCCTCCATTCTGTTTGTTACGGTTCCTGCTGGCGCGGTTTCCGGCCAGGTCACCGTTACCACCGAAGGCAAGACGAGCAATGCCTTGCCCTTCGTTGTGACCAATGGCGTCTACACAACAAGTAGTGCCTCCGGGGCAGCGTGTCCGGCGTTCCCACCGAACAACGAGCTTGAGGTCACAACCTCGTCCCTGCCCAACGGAGCCGCCGGGCAGGCTTACGGCGCCACGTTGAGCGCGAGCGGCGGGACTCCTCCGTACACTTGGTCGCTGGGAAATCCGCTCCCCGGTGGGTTGTCTCTATCCGCTTCTACGGGCGTCATCTCGGGGACGCCGACAACCGGAGCCAATCCGGTCAGAATTACCGTCAAAGCGACCGACAGTCGTTCCCTCATCGCGGATGCAGTTTTGAGCCTCGCAATTGACTCCAGTTCTACCCTCTCTGGCGTGATCTACAGCTACTCCGTCCCAATAGGCGACTTCGATCACGCGGGAAATGTGCTCGGCTACACTGATATGGTCATGGGGACCTGGAGCAGCCTGAAATACGATCATCTCAATCGGCTGATGTCCGGCTATCAGGGGCCAACTGGGGAAGGGTATCCAACGCCCTATGCCGGCCAGTATCTTTGCTTCGACTACGACTCCTTTGGCAACCGTACCCAGTCAGACCTTCAGACCACCGCCTGCAATCCCAACCCTACACCTCCCGTCGCCTCGTCCAACTACGATCTATCGACGGCCAACTACAATGCAGCCAACCACGTCACCTGGGTGCAGAATCTGGCTCCGAATGGGCTCTCGTATGATGCCTCCGGCAACATCACCTACGACGTCATCAACTACTATAGCTACGATGGCGAGGGCCGCATCTGCGCGACCGAGACGTGGCCCTATTCCGGAGGCGCGGTAGCCTATGGCTATCTGTACGATGCCGAAGGGCGGCGCGTGGCCAAGGGGAAGGTCAACCCGGCCCCGTACGGCCAGGCGCCCTCGTGTGATCCGTCGTCGAACGGCTTCGCGCTCACCGAGAGCTACGTGCTCGGCCAGGGCGGGGAACGGCTGACGACCTCTTCCTGGGCAGGCGGAACCGGCACCTGGGAGAACACCAACGTGTATGCCGAAGGCAAGCTGATCGCGACCTACGATTCCACTCCCAGCACCGCCTCCGGCGGTCAGCCGACAGTCGCGCTGCACTTCCAACTCGCCGATCCGCTGGGCACCCGGCGGATGCAGGCCAACTCTGCGGGACAGCCTGAACTGGACTGCCAAAGCCTTCCCTTCGGTGACCAGCTGTACTGCTTTCCAGACCCCGGCGCACCCGGGGATGACCCGAGCGAAAATGCCACCGGCTCGCTGACCGGCATCCACTTCACCGGCAAAGAAAGAGATTCCGAATCAGGCAACGACTACTTCGGCGCTAGGTACTATGGCTCTTCGATGGGCCGCTTCATGAGCCCGGACGATGGGAGAGGTCAAGTCGCGGAGGACCCGCAAAGCTGGAATCTCTACTCCTACGTTCAGAACAATCCTCTAATAAACGTTGATCCAGATGGGCACGACTGCGTCACGCAATCGAGAGTGGACAGCAGCAGCGAAAACGTCTCGGTCTCATCTGGAGGTTGCAGCGGCGTTGCCGGGAACGGGACGACCCAAACCTACGTGAATGGAAGCGTGAGCCTAAGCGATATCCACACGGGCGCAGACGGGCACAGCATAGATATAGGCTTCACTGGCGCTGACGGAAGCACTGGCGTTCAGAACGCGGATTCCGCTCCTACGCCAGACAATCCGGGGATTTCTCTGGGCAACAACCAGGCCGGGATGTTTCAGATGAGCGGCACGAATCGCGTCGTCAATCAGATCGGCGGAGCGATTTTCGGCGCTGAGAGCTTTTTCATGGGGGGCCTGCTGGGTGGAGCGGCACCCGAGGCTACCCTTGGCGTCGGGAAAACGCAAGTAAACTTCAGCAACGCCTTGGCGCACAACATCACTGCTCTCCGAGGAGATCACTTACCGCCGCCTGGAAGCGTCGCGGAGATAAGGCAAGCCGTGACCGCTGCGCTCAACGCGGGACAATATTCGACGAAAGGGAATGGAGCTATAGAAGGCACCGTGACGATCCAGGGCGTTCAATGCGGTTTCCGAGGAGCACTGGTCAACGGTGTCATGCGAATTTCCACTGTATTTGCCAATAGGTGATATGGAAAACGACGGCTTCATAGCTGTACCCCGGCGGCCTCTGACAACGCAAGAGGTTGAGTGGGTCACAGAGATCGTGCTCATCAGCCCACAATGGGCGGACGTCTCGCTCGGCTCACTGTATGTGATCGGGGAGTGCGCCTCGGAGCCTCGGTCTGTGGTGTTCGAGAAGCCGGAGCAGCCGCAGACTCCTCTTCTAGCCGGTCATCAGGGCTTGGTGGGTGAAATCGATCTCGCAATCCTTCACGGAGGAAAAAAGGAACCCTTAACCATCCTTCTGCACTACGCCGATGGGAGTCTCAGCCTCTTGGAAGTGATCTGGTATAACTTCCCAGAGCCGATTCCCCAAACATGGAACGTGGTAAGCCGAGAGGTCCGTCCTGGTCGTTAAACGCCTCTCTTGCTTCTTCACAGGCCGTCCCCTCGGGGGCGGCGTGGCTGCGTCCGTGGCCGTGCCAGCATCCCCCGGAGCATCGTCCCCGACCCGAATCCATGCCTCATCTAGCATCCCCGAAGAGCGCCATGCTGCGCATGGGGAGAAGGGCGACACTCCACCCCTGGACCTCTGATGCGAACCCCATTTGCATGGGCAGCGTGGAGCATGTCACCATGTAGAATTTCTCAATCATCCGTGGAGCCACCTGCACAACGCAGCTGCTAAGCGAAAACCCGAGTCTGGGTCTCAAGAGTAAAAATCCTGCACTGCATCCGGGGCACAACCTCTCCAACTTCACTGCCGCAATGGGGATAGCTTGGGCGTAGCTTCAGAAACGCGGTGGAGTCATGAGATGGGCAGGTTTAGGGATAAGGGGACATGATACCTATCCCCGTCTGCTTTTTCATCTGCAATCCAGACATAATGAGAGAGTTAACCATATGCCTATGGCAATAACTTTAGCTGCTTGGCGCTGAGGTTGGCTGTTGGCGTGGGACCTGGGGCCCGTCGTGCAATCCGTCGTCCGAGAACGCGTTCAAGCCCGGTGATCGCCTCCCGACGATTCCCACGCTGCGTAACGTGATGTGGAAGGTCAGCAACCACCGTACGCGCCAATCTGGCCATGGGAAAAATTACCACGAACAACGGAGCCGGGGATAGGTATCATGTCCCCTTATCTCCCCCAGCGGGGGCGGGAGCGGGACACTGGCTCCGGGCACGATCTATGGCTACAACATCCCGGCAACGGGTGGGTATGATGCGGTCGGAAATCTGCTGTCGTATAGTGATTGTCAGTCTAATGGTTGCGTGACCGGAGCGTGGAATATGAGTTATGACCAGCTCAATCGGCTGACTGGCGCATCCTCATCTTCTGGTCCCTGGAACACGCTGAGCCTGGGTTGGGTGTACGACCCGTTTGGCGACCGCACCAGCCAGTCAATCTCCGACGTGCAAGGGGCAATATCGTTGGGGGTGCCACCGGCGCAGCCGGTGCTGACCTATTCCGGAAACAATAATCGGCTTGACAACTACGGGCCTAATGGGTATGACGCGTCCGGAAACGTCCTTTCCGACGGGATCAATCAGCCCAACAACCAGTACCAGTACGACGCGGAAGGGCGTATATGCGCAGTGGCCAGTTTCAACGGGATGATGACTGTCTATACGCAGTACCTGTACGATGCCGAAGGACGTCGCGTGGCGAAGGGGACGACCAAGGTACTGAGCTGTGATACGAGCAGCACAGGCATGACGCAGGCAGAGTTTAGTCAGTCGGCAAGCTATATATTGGGTCAGTCCGGCGAACAGATCAGCGAACTGGACGGTTCGGGGACGTTCCAACGCAGCCACGTGTACGCCAACGGGCAATTGCTTGCGACCTACGCGAACGGAACGACGCTATTCCCCTTGGGTGACTGGTTGGGGACAAAGCGAGCCGTTGCCGGCCCGAATGGTCAGGTAGCGGGAAACTGCATGAGCCTACCCTTCGGGGATATACTCTCCTGCAACGGTACGGCGACCTTGAATGGCCATCATTTTACAGGCCAGATCCACGATCAGGAATCCGGGAATGACTACTTCGGCGCTAGGTACTACGGCTCAAATGCGGGCCGATTCACGAGCCCGGACCCTATTCTCCAAAATGATTTGAGGCTGCTCAACCCGCAGCGTTGGAACAAATATTCCTACGCAATCAATAACCCGCTGACGCTCACAGATCCCACCGGCAAAGACGCAGCATATGTTGACTTCAGTCAAGGTGCGGGTGGTGCGGGCCACGCAGGTCTGATCTCAATACGTTCCGATGGCACGGCCACGTATTCTGCATTTCTTCCGGGAGGGGGTGGCCAAGCAGCAGCTTACGCACCTGGATTTGTGCAAACTCAAGACCTTTCGGGAACTGTGCAATTCGGGGCGAATGGCCTTCCGACTCCGGCCTCGTATGATTCGCTGATTCAACAGGCGGCACAAATCAATGGCTCTAACGCTTACGACGTTGGAATCGACTATTTCAAGACCACGGACGCCGAAACAGCAAATCTCGACGAGTACATCGTTGAGAAGACCGCGGCTTATAGAAATGGTCAAGCGCCAACATACAAGCTGTGCCTTTACGACTGCCGCGACTACGCCCTAGGGGGATTGGTGGCCGCCGGTGTAATTGGGCGGGGACAAGCTCACGGCTTTTCTCTTGACCCGAACAGTGTTTTCTACGAGCTAAACGTCGGGATCGCTAATCAGCAAGTTCCGCCAGAACCCAAGGCAACAGTCACAGCGTCGGAATGTGACACGCTGCCCGACGGAACACAACGCTGTCAATAAGGGCGAGGCCGTTTTCAGGGAGAGGCTATGCAGATAAAGGTCGATCACACCGCAACGAGAATGGCTATGTCAACCCTGTCTATCGTGCTCTCGATCTTACTGGCCACTCTCGCATACGCTTTTCACCGCAGCCGCAAGTTGAGTCCACTGTTGATCATTGGGGGCTACTACGCGCTATTGATCGCTTTGTTTATGGTTGGCTTGCTCGAGGCCTCCGGCTATGGTTGGGGATTTTTCCCGTTGGTGATTGCCACCATGCCATCGTACTTTCTGGTGGCACTGCTGCCCTATAGCTTTAGTCCTTGGTTCGCAAGTGGATACTTGGGCAATTTCGTCTTGATCGTTGTTATATGCGGTGGCCTGAACAGCCTCGCCTTTTATTTGGTCGCAATGGCGGTTCGACATCCGCCTTACCCACCTAAGAAAGTCTCGACACGAAGCTAGAGAATGGGCCGATTCGCCAGACCCCTCGCGCTTGAGCATCCAGCCCAATAACCCTCAAACGTGGAACCGATACGCCTATGTGTACAACAACCCACTGCGACTCAAAGACGACAATGGAAAGTGGCCGACCAGCATCCACAATCAGATCATCGACAAGGCATTTCCGAATCTTTCGGCGTCGCAGCGGCAAATCCTAAAGAATGTCAGCGCAGCGCAAGACAGTATTTTGGGTGGAGGGCAAGGAAACAGCTTGGCCTTTCAGCACGCAATGCGAGGTCCAGATCAGACAGTTGAGCAGGCACAAGGTCAATACAATGATTTTGTGTCTGGCGAGGAGAGCGCTGCCCAGAATGCACAATTGCAGTTCTGGATGGCCGACCCAGATAATAAACTGGATAACCTCAGCGATGCATCTCTCGCAGCCTTTGGAACTGCACTTCATGCTATTGAGGACTCGCTCTCTCCAGCTCATTCTGGTTTCCAGGTATGGAACGTTTGGAACCTATTCGCCGATTGGAGGCACCACAACGCAGAAAATACTATCAGCCCTGCACAGATGCAGGCGGCCGTGAACGCAGCTATAAAGGCTTACAACGCCACGTACGGGAACCTGATAGGTGACGTGGACAACACAAGCGTAACGACAACTCAGGGAGACGGTGTCCCTTGTGGAGGGAGCACGGGAAACCCGTGTAAATGAGATTTCGAGTCTATGCATGGTCGCTTTTGGTTGCCGCAGCCTTGACAGCACTTGTGGCGGCGTTAGCCAGCCTATCTGTGTGGTCCTCAATCGGGGTCTTACTAGCGCCTGGGATGATTGGCGCGGCACTCTTCTTTCCAGAAGGGATTAATTCGAACGGCGGGAACGGATACCTTGTGGTGGCAGGCCTTCTAAACGTCGTCCTACTTGCTTTTCCAGTGATGTGGTTGTGGAAGGTGATCGAGCGCCATTGGAAGGCTAAGAAAGTGAGGGATTGAAGATGAAACTACAGGCGATAGTGGTTGCCATATTGCTGAGTGGAGTCTGTGCTCATGCGCAGAAATCGGAGGTAGAAACGTTCCAGGACGCACAACGTCTGTACGCACGTGGGAGGTTGCCAGATTCGACCAAGGTTAAGGGGACAGCATACCTATCCCTCAGAATCGCTGCAAATGCGGCGGTGGCGAATCGTATGGCCAGGGCTCAGAGATGCGGGCCAAGAGATGCGAAGAGCGTAAGCGTCCGAAGTTCCCCTCTAGAGCCCAGATTGAGAGTGTGTTTGGAAGTGTCCACTTAAATTAAGTGGACACCTATTTGCGCGCTAAGCGGCTTTGGAAGGATCAGTCAGGACTGAGGCCGCGAGTTCCAGGGCAGAAGTACGTCGATTCGATGGATGGGATGCTCGGGGAGTTGATCGAGCACCGTACGAAGATAGAACGCCGGATCGACCCCGTTGAGCTTGGCAGTGCCGATAAGACTGTAGAGGGCTGCAGCCCGTTGTCCGCCAGAATCTGAGCCCATGAATAGGTAGTTCTTACGCCCCAGGACGACGGCGCGCAAGGAGCGTTCCGCTGCGCTGTTGTCTATCTCAAGCCGTCCGTCGTCGACATAGCGTGTCAGAGCCCGCCAGTGAGAAAGCGCATACCGGATGGCTCCTGCCGTCTCGCTCTTCGTTGACAGAGCACGAAGCGTGCCCTCCATCCAGTGGCGCAACTGCTCCAGCAGTGGCCGCGAGCGCGACTGGCGTGCAGCGCAGCGAACGTCCGCTGGTTTGCCACGAACCTCTTCCTCGATCCGATACAGCGCTCCGATGCGAGTGAGCGCTTCAGTCGTCGTCGGCGACGCATGCACCACATGGATGTCGTGAAATTTACGCCGGCTGTGAGCCCAACACGCTACCTCGTACATGGCGCCGTCGCCATAGAGATGATGAAACCCTGCGTACGCATCAGCCTGCAGCGCACCGCGGAATCCATGCAAATGCTGTCGCGGATGTACCCCCTTGCGATCCTGGGAGTAGGCGAACCACACTGCAGGCGCAGTCGTATCGCCGGCAGGCCGATCGTCGCGCACGTAGGTCCACAGCCTGGCGGTTTTCGTCTTGCCGTTGCCTGGCGCAAGCACCGGAACCGGCGTGTCATCGGCGTGAATCTTCGATCCTGCTAACACATGCTTTCTGATCTGATCGACCAACGGCGCCAGTAACTCACTCGCCGCGCCCACCCATCCGGCCAGAGTCGAGCGGCTCAAATCAATGCCTTCCCGGGCGTAGATCTCAGACTGCCGGTACAACGGCAGGTGATCTCCGAATTTCGAAACCAACACGTGCGCCAGCAGGCCAGGCCCAGGCAAGCCATGATCGATCGGCCGTGCCGGAGCAGCTGCCTCAACCACCTGCTCGCAGGCCCCGCAGGCAAACTTCGGGCGCACATGCTGGATGACCTTGTAGGTGGCCGGAATGCGCTCCAGTTGCTCAGAAACATCTTCGCCGAACTGACGCAGCGCGCCGCCACAATCCGGGCAGCAAGTGTGCGGAGGAAGATGCGTGATGACTTCACGCGGAAGATCTTCGGGCAAAGGCTTGCGCGGAGCACGAGGCCGTGACTTGCTTGTAGCCGGAGTAAAAGATGGCTGCGCTGCTTCGGCTGCAGCTTCCGTTGCTGCCTGGGCCGTCTCCAGTTCTTCCAGTTGAAACTCCAGCTGTTCGAGCTGGCCGGTCAGCTTCTCACTCTTGCTGCCGAAGAGCATCCGCCGGTACTTCTCAATCACCAGCTTCAGATGTTCGATCTGCTGGCCGTGCAGGCTACTCGACTCGTGCTGTCGCAGCAAATCACTGTGCTGCGCGATCACCATCGCCTTTAAAGCTTCGATATCGAGCGTATCGAGATTCGGTAAGGAAGGGGAAATCACCAGTGCAGTATGGCATGAACAGAGAAGCTGATTAGCTCATAAAACCCGCATGGATACAGGAGAATCTCTCTTGTCACTCATACTGCCAGCTCCGGCGTCCAGGTCCTTTTCGGGCTGCGCCAATCGATGCCTTCGAGCAGCATCGAGAGCTGCGCACGGGTCAGCGAAACAGTCCCTTCGGTCGCTTGTGGCCAGATAAAGCGACCCTTCTCCAAACGCTTGGAGAACAGACACAGGCCGTCTCCATCGAACCAAAGAAGTTTAACAATGTCACCGCGGCGTCCGCGAAACACAAAGACGTGGCCGGAGAACGGCTGTTGCTTCAACACTGTCTGCACCTGTGCACTCAGGCCATCAAAGCCGCGGCGCATATCGGTGACGCCGGCAGCGATCCATATGTTCGTCCCTGAGGGCGGCCCGATCACTTGCGCAAGCTCTCTAAAATGGAACGTAACAGTATCGGGTCGGCCCCGCTGCCGATGCTGATCAGCGCACGCCCAGGAAACTCGATGTGGATCGATGCAGATGTCGTCTGCGGCCTGTCGGCGCCAGAGAGCACTACCGGAAGCAAGGACGATGGTGACGGTGGCGCAGCTAACCCGCAGATGACGTATACGAGCCGCTTCACCCAGTCACCCCAAGGGAGGGCAACATGGCAATTAAAACACGGTAGCACAGTCTTAAGCTATTAAGATAATGAATTATTTGCGCTACTTGACAGAGGAGACTTACTCCCAGAAAGCCAGGTCGGGCAGCTGCGTGCCACAGCGTTTGCAGCGGTCTTTGCTGTCATTGGCCACATGCCCTCGGTAGAGGCACCAACAATACAGTACCCTTCGCCAGGTGATCATTGCGCGGCCCATTCTTAAACCAGTAAGACTCTAAATTATTTTTGGGCGTGAGACAATCTTAAGGGATTAAGAGGGCGAGAGGGAGAGGCCATGGAAGTCCTTGATCTTGTCGGATCGAAAGTCTGGGTCAAAGAGCAAGGTCTGGCAGAGCATGTTGGTTATATCGTGGCAGTTTCCAAGGGTGTCGACCACGAAGATATCGAAACATCCATGAACGCAAGCACTTTTGTAATCCTGCTGGAATCAGGAGATCTTCTTGAGACTGAGGGTTTCAATCTCTCGAAGATCGAGCATGCCGGTTTTATCAAGGAGCGTGTTGGAAGCCTGCCGATTGATAAAACATACATCGTCCGGTTCAAGACACCTGACATCGCCACTGACGTTGTGGTTGCTGCCAGTGTTGAGGTTCACGGTGAGGATCTCGCCTTCATGAACTCGAAGGGTGAGTTAGCTGCTCTGTACCTGTTCGAGAGCGTTGAGAGCTGGTCAGAGCTACCTTCGACTGATGGGGTTTAGGCGCCTACCATGACGTGCAGGTTCTGTCTAAAACTTCGCCCCTGGATGCCCTCCCGCGGATAGCCCCTACGTACCTCCCAATTGCAGCAGCTTCGTGGCTGTCCACCTGGCTTCGTGGTGCCGGGTTGCTGACGGATCAATGTGGCAGCCGGGACCGGTAGTCGTGAGCTTCAATAACTGGACGGTTTCATCGCTTTCCTCCGTACGGCCACGCTGTCGGAGGTCTCCTGTCGCGTACAGGGATCGGCGCCGCTTCAATCTCCTTGACGCACTGTTTGCGTCCCAAATGGATATAAGCGACCGCTGTTGGCATGTCGTGATAACCGCCTTCTCTTATGACTTCGATTACCTGAGGCTGAATCATTTGGATGGAGTCGCCCACGTACTCCTCTATTGGCTTGCTTTCACCTTGGTTGAATAGACCGAAACGCATAAATTGCCCCGCTCCTAAGGTAAGTCTGCGCTCGTTCTCGCCGCCAAGCGGAGATGCGGGCCGGGAGATGCGGGCCAGACGGGGAGATGCGGGCCAGGGAGATGCGGGCCAGACGAAATAATCCCTAATCTTCAGGGTGAGATAGGAAGCTGTTTCGTCTGACCCCCATCTCCCGGGAACGATGAAGAACTCATTGTTGACGACTAGCGCCGGACGCCGCGACATGCGAAGCGGCAAGGTGTAGTCGACGCCGGGGCGAAATCGAAGCCGCCCTGAAGCCGGCCGGTTATCCGGAAACCTTCCTTCGATGAGCGTGCGGAGGATCGGCCGCCACAAGCCACGCGATGTGCTCAAGGTGAGATTGAAGGCAGAAAAGCCGGCGGAAATTCCTTGATCGAGCCAGAGTCCTATCTGCTTCTAATTTTCGGGATCCTCGGGCTCCTGTTGTTGTTGCGCCTTAGCCGGGCCAGCCAAGGCGCAACTGCACAGCACCGCAATTACGCACACTATGCGCCGCATCGACGAGCCTGCGGTGAGCCTTTGAGCGATTCATCGCTCCGCACGCGCTTGAGAATCACTTCTGGGCGGTCCCTGCGAGTTGCGGAGCCTCCCGGGATATTTCCTTCTTCGCTGTAACGTACTCGACGTGCACCTGCTTGATAGTCCCGTTGAACTTAAACGGCACCTTGTCGTAGTAATCAAGCGACACTGGCGAACCATGGACAATGCCGATGTCAAGGCAGTCGTTGGCGGTGAAGATCAACGGCGCGGATATCGGCACCTGACCCGTAGCAAATACCTCACCATTGACCCTTATGGTGATGTTCAGCGGAGCCGCAGGCCGCGGGACTACATAGTCGGTCTCCACCTCAATCTTTACCTTGCCCACGGGCAGCTTCTGCTGGGCGCGAATCTTCGTACGCTGAATGATGAAGAGGTTGTATTCGTAACAGAGGATGCCGTCCTCCACGAAGCAGGTGAGCCCACCGGAATTTGCGCCCAGCTTGTAGAGCACGCCGTTGGCGTTGGCTGGGATCTCCGCGTCGATGGTAACCACGTTTGGTTTGTTGCCCAGGGCGGGTGCGCAGAACTCCGGAATACGAACCGTGTTCCCGGAGAAAGTCCACTCCGTGTATGGGGGCGCGATCCGCAACTCGGGGTGCAGTAGGGGAACCCAAAGGCCACCGCCGATGGGAAGCGCCTTGTTCTTCGTAGCTTCAATGAGAAAGAGATCCTTCAATTGGGCCACCTTCTCCGGCATTTTTGCCGCCAGGTCGTTGGCCTGGCTCCAGTCTTCCTCCACGTTGTAGAGTTCCCAAACGTCATTGTCGGGTGTCCACTCTTTAATACCTGGAGGCACACCGGCAAGCCACGGCAGCCGTGGTCCAAGAGCTGAGGCCATCCAGCCATTGTGATAAATGGCGCGGCTGCCCATGATCTCGAAGTACTGGGTCAACAGTTGGCCCTTGGCTTTGGGGTCGCCAAAGCAATACGCGAAACTCACGCCATCGATTGGATCCTGAGGAACACCATAGACCTCGAGCGGCGGTGTGATGCCGACTACCTCGTAAATTGTGGGAACGATATCGTTGCAGTGATGGAACTGTGGGCGCGGTGTCGCATCGGGTTTTATCTTCGCCGGCCACTGGATAATCAAAGGGTTGCGCGTGCCGCCGAAGTGCGACGCCAGAAGTTTGGTTCCCTTGTACGGTGTGCTGCCCGCCCACGCCCAGCCAGCGTGGTATTGGTTGTCGGCCTTGGGCGTGCCCAGCGCGTCGAGCCCGCCAACGTTGTCCAGAGCCCTGATGTGCTGCATAACGGTAGAGGGGATGCCGTTTTGCGCCAGCAACTCGCTGATGGTGCCGTTTTGCCCCTCGGCAGAGGAACCGTTGTCCCCCCAGATGTAGAAGATGAGGGTGTTGTCGCCATAGCCGAGTTGGTCGATTTCATCGATGATGCGGCCGGCCTGAACATCCACGTGTTCGGCGAACCCGGCGGCCACTTCCATCAGGCGGCGCTGGAAGGGTTTCTCGTCTTCAGGGATGCTCTCCCACGACGGCATCGATTCGTGCCGCGGCGTGAGTACCGCTTCTTCGGGAATCCAGCCCTTCTCTTTTGCGCGCTTGAAGACGCGCTCACGGTACGCGTCCCAGCCGTCATCGAACTTACCCTTATATTTGTCGGCCCACTCTTTCATGATGTGGTGCGGCCCGTGGATGGCGCCACTCGCCCAGTACATATAGAACGGCTTCTCCGGCTGTAGAGCTTTGTGCGTCTGCAGCCATCCGATCGCATCGTCCGCCAGGTCCTCGCTGAGATGGTAACCCTCCTCCGGACTCTTCGGCGGCAGGACGACCGTGGTATTCCGAACCAGGTTTGGCTCATACTGCGACGCCTCGCCGGCCAGGAATCCGTAGAAATATTCGAAACCCAAATTCGTCGGCCAGTTCTCGAAGGGACCCGCAACGGTCGTTTCCTCGGCAGGCGTATTGTGCCACTTTCCGAAGGCGGCGGTGTTGTAACCGTAGTCCTTAAGCACCTCGGCTGCGAGCGCGCTGCTCTTGGGGATGTGCCCCGAATATCCATCCCAGTCGTTCGCCAGCTCTGCGATCTGGCCGGACCCAACGCGGTGGTGATTCCGGCCCGTTAGTATGGACGCACGGGTGGGCGAGCACATGGCTGTGGTGTGAAAGCGATTGAGAGTGATCCCTCCCATGGCGACGCGGTCCATTGTCCGGGTCTGGACCTCGCCTCCCAAGGTGGAAGGTAGGCCAGGACCCGCGTCGTCGATCAGCACGATCAGGATGTTGGGCGCATCCGGAGGAAGCCGGTGCGGTTCTACGCGCTGCCTGTAGATTGATTCCTGCATCGTGCGGCCTGCGATGCTCGCCGACGGTGTGGGTGGGAAAGGTAGGTAATCCTGCTTGCTTGCTTTGTCATCCGCGCTCATCGTTTTTTCCGCCTGGGCTTTACGCACTCCCAGGATATGAGTGATATACCTACCGAGTAACTGTCTCAAGTGACAGGTCCGCACGAATATTCATCTGAAAGTCAGGACTCACAGACAATCAACCAATGCTCCGTAACGCATGGCTGGCGCCAAGTCTGTGCGTCCGGTCCATGCTTGCACCGTCCAAGGTCGATCCCTCTCTGCCGGGCGTCGCGAAAGAAAGGAGGCCTCACCCTAACACCCGTCTTGAGGGGAGATAAACACACTGGCTTGCTTTTGGCGGCGACGCCCGAATCCTCGACCGGCATTGCGCACCCGGCACAGCAGCACGAAGAAGCAAGGGCGATAATTCTTATTATGCTTTTTAAGCATCGCTCAAGCATGCTACAAGCATTGCTTGGGCGATGCTCGAAGCATAACTAACAGCTCAATCTCAAAATGTAGGTACTTACTGGAAACCGCAGCATCACAGGGCAAAGCGTGACTTATAGAGCCATTAGTAACTTATCGCGCAGTGACTAATTAGTTGCAAAAAACTATCTAACTGCTCTTGAAGGAGCTAGTGAAACCGTGGTAGTTTCGAACATGCTACGGAATGCATTCAATGGTGTAGTCCGCCCGCCCTTTCCCACCCTCGCGAGCTTGCGGCAACGCAGGGCGGATGTCCTCGATCTTCCACCTCAACCGCAGTCCCAGCCCGAACCCGATCCGGACCCGCCGCCGCGGCCCGGCTCGGCGCCGCAACCATCGCCCGCACCGCCCCAACTGTCCGCGAACCCCACCTGTCCCGCCTCGCCGTGGACCGAGCCGTGGGTGTTGGGCGAGGCCGCTCTCTACGGACCAGCAGGGCTCGCCGTCCGTACCATCGCTCCTCACACCGAAGCCCATCCGGCTGCCATTCTTGTCCAGCTGCTGGCCGCCTTTGGCAACCTCGTCGGCCGCGGACCACACTGTATGGTCGACGCCACCCGCCACGGCCTCAACCTCTTTGTCGTGTTAGTTGGTGATTCCAGCAAGGCCCGCAAGGGAACCAGTTGGAGCCAGATCGCCCGCCTCTTCGCCGAAGTCGATCGCCCCTGGCTCTCCACGCGCGTCACCAGCGCTCGCCTCACCGCCAGCGGCCTGGTCTACGCTCTGCGCGATCAGCAACCGCCCACCGACCGCCGTCTCCTCGCGCTCTCAGAAGAGTTCGCCTCCGTCCTCTGTGCGCTCAAGCGCGCCAAGGGACACCTCTCGCCCCTGCTCCGCAGCGCCTGGGATAGCGGCGATCTCCTCAACCTCGATATGCACCAGCACCTCCAGGCCACCGAAACCCATCTCAGCCTCATCGCCCACATTACCCAGCGCGAACTGGCCCAAAGTCTCCACCGCACCGAAGCCCACAACGGCTTTGCCAACCGCTGCCTCTGGACCTGGGTGGAGCGCAACAACTGCCTTCCCGAGGGCGGAAACCTCAGCGCCAACGACCTATCCGCCGTCGCCCGCGAACTGCGCCGCGCGCTCGATTGGGCCGCCGCCACGCCCGAAATCCTTTTCCGTCGCGACGCCGCGGCCCGCGAGCTTTGGCAGGATTGCTATCCCGCCCTGAGCCAGCTCCGGCCCGGTCTGCACGGCGCCGCCACCAGCCGCGCAGAAGCCCAGGTCCTGCGCCTCAGCGCCATCTACGCCGCTCTTGACTGTAGTCCCGTTGTCGGCCTGCCCCATCTCCAGGCTGCCCTTGCCGTGTGGGACTACTGTTCCGCCAGCGCCTCCCACCTCTTCGGAGACTGCACCGGGAACCCCATCGCCGATCGTATTCGCGAGGCGCTCGAGCAATCCCCGGAAGGACTATCGAAGCATCAAATCACTCGTCTCTTCCACGGCCATGTCAACGGCGACCGCATCGATGCTGCCCTCCAACAACTCATGCTGATCGACGCCGCCAGCTGCCACAGCGAACTCACCGCGGGCCGCCCCTCCACCCTCTGGTTAACTACTGCGGAGCCAGAGCACGAAGAAAACGACGCATCGGCCGTCGATGCAGACGGGTTGGTGACCGAATAGGAGGGGACTTATGACGCTTATGTCGCTTATGACGCACTTTTATTTGGCAAAACGGCGGAAATGATCGACTCGTCGCTCGACAACTTTTTGCATCTGACCGTTGCAGGGAGACACCCTATGCCTACCCCTGTCCGATCCGAAGAATTCAACGATGCCTCTATGCCCGCGCCCCGGGATCCGCGCGGCTTTCGCCGATATGTTTGGAGTTATGTCTCCCGCTCTCCCCTGCGCTCGCTGTGGAACCTTCAGGGGATACCCGTGCGTGTCATCGTGAAAAACACCTGGAACGCGACCTTCGACGATAACCTCTTAGGCCGCTCTGCCGAGCTTGGTTTCTATTTCATCTTCGCCCTGTTTCCTACCCTGGTCACCGCCTGCTCCATCCTCGGCTTGGCCGCCCGCTCTGCTGCCAGTTTCTATGAAAATCTTCTGCAGTACCTCTGGATTGTGGTTCCTCCCACCGCCCTGGGCACAGTACTCGAAGCCTTTAATCAAACCACGGCCGCCGCGACCAGCGGAAAGCTGACTTTTGGCCTGGCGGCCGCCTTGTGGTCGGCTTCTGTAGGCTTTTCCGCCATTCAAGACAGCCTCAACGTGGTTTACCGGGTGAAAGAAACCCGGCCCTATTGGAAGGCTAGACTGTCAGCCATCGGCGTCACCTTTGTGCTCTCGATCGTCATCACCCTGATGCTCGCTTCCTTGCTCACCGCTGACCTTCTTGCCCGCCTCGCTCGCCTTCATATCTATCATCACTTTCTGGCTGCAAGCGCCTCCATCTCCCTGAGGACCATGGGATGGCTCGTGGCCACCGGGTTTCTCTCCCTGCTGTTCGCGCTGATCTATTATTTCGGGCCGGACGTCAAAGTAAGCCACTGGCATTGGCTCACGCCTGGCTCCGCCATCGGCATTCTGGGGTGGCTGGTGGCCTCCCTGGGACTTCGAGTATACGTTCACTACATCAACAACTACTCGGCTACATATGGGTCGCTGGGAACCGTTATCATCCTACTGACCTGGTTTTATCTGAGCGGGCTGATGTTGCTGCTGGGAGGCGAGATCAACAGCGAAATTGAGGCCGCGGTCAAGGAAAAAAACCTGGCTGCGGGGGGAATATTGAAACCAGAAATTGTGAGTTCGCCATCCATCGCACCTTCCTAATGAGATCCCCATTCCCTTGGCCGCGGATCAAACCACGGCCCGTCGTTTCTGCATCTCATGGCCAAATGGCGTGGATCGCGCTCGTTGCCGGATTATCCCGGCTACTGGCTCCATCCAGCGTGAATGAACGAAGAATGCCCCTCCATCGACGCTGCACGCTGGCCCCCTCTTGTCTCCTGGTCCTCTCGATGCTGGTTCTCTCGACTCGAGTGCCAGCCCAAAGCACCTCCAAGCCCTCGGAACAGCCCGCACAGCTGCCGAAGACTGCTCCGGCCACGGAGAACATCCTGTCCTCCTATGAAGGCCAGAACGTCACCGGTGTCGAAGTCGCCGGACGTCCCGGCCTGGATACCAGCAAGTGGACGCCGCTCTTTCAGCAGCACGCAGGGGAGCCCTTTTCCCGGCAGAAGGTGGATCAGAGCATAGCCGCGTTGAAAAGCGCGGGCAAGTTCACTGAAGTGCAACTGCAAGTTGAACCCGAGGCCAACGGGGTGCGGGTCTTGTTGATCGTGGAACCCGCGATATGGTTCGGTATCTTCGAGTTTCCGGGAGCGGAAAGATTTCCCTATTCCAGGTTGGTGCAAATCGCGAATTATCCTCCGCAGGCACCCTTCAACGCCGGCGATGTGCAGCAAGACAGCGACGCGTTGTTACGCTTCTTTCAGCAGCAAGGGTATTTTGAAGCCGAGGTTCGTCCCCAGGTTGACCTGGACACCGGCCACAACGTGGCCAATGTACGCTTCCTGGTGAGTCTCAATCGACGGGCGAAATTTGGCACGGTGGCGATCGCCAATACCACTCCGGAACAGGCCGCCAAGATGAACAAGAGCCTGCAGGGAATCAACGCGCGGGTCAGGGGAGCGGCCATCCGGCCGGGAAAGAACTACCGTCGCAAGACCCTGACCAATGCCCAGCAATATCTGCAAAAGGGCCTGGAAAAAAAGAACAAGCTCGCCGCCCAGGTGAAACTCTCGGGGGCAAACTACACCGCGGAGACCAACCGCGCCGATATCCACTTCGATGTGAACGCGGGCCCTACGATTCATGTGCAGGTGAAGGGCGCGCACCTCTGGAGCTGGACACGCAAATCCCTGCTGCCGGTTTATCAGGGCGTCGGGGTTGATCCCGAGTTGGTGCAGGAAGGCCGTGAGGCGCTGGTCTCTTATTTTCAGAAAAAAGGATTCTTTGACGTCGACGTCGACTCACAGTTCCACCGTGAGGACTCGGTGGACACCATCGTCTATGTCATCACCAAGGGGAAGAAACACAAAGTGACCGATGTGAGTGTGGCCGGCAACAGCCAGCTTAAGACCCCGGCACTGATGGACCTGGTCACGGTAAAAAAGAAGCACTTCTTCTCCCCCGGCGACTACAGCGAGAAGCTGGTTCGCGCGAGCGTCAAGAACCTCACCGCACTCTATCAATCCGAAGGATTCAGCGATGCCAGGATAACCTCGTCGGTGAGCAAAAAGGACGGCAACCTGACCGTGGCCTTTCACGTAGTCGAGGGCCCAAGGGATATCGTGAGCTCACTCAAGATCGAGGGAGCCGATACCTTTCCGGAATCAAAATTCGCACCCGGCGGTCTGAAGCTGGCGGAAGGCAAGCCCTACTCGCAGAGATTGGTCGAGACGGATCGGGCCAGCATCATTGCTCACTATCTGCAGGCAGGCTATCTCACCTCGAGCTTTCGTGAAACCGCCAAAGTAGTCTCCAAAAGCGATCCCCATCACATCAACGTGGTCTATCACATCTACGAAGGCCCGCAGGTCCATACCGGGGATGTCTTGACCCTGGGGCGGGTGAGGACACAGCAGCGGCTGATTAACACAGACGTGGCTTCGATTGTTCCCAATCAACCGTTGGAGGAAGGACAGCTGCTCACGGCGGAGAGCAACCTGTATAACCACACGGGAGTCTTCGATTGGGCGGAAGTGGATCCGCGGCGGCA
The DNA here is from genome assembly GCA_963785315.1 of uncultured Acidobacteriaceae bacterium. Lineage (GTDB taxonomy): Bacteria > Acidobacteriota > Terriglobia > Terriglobales > Acidobacteriaceae > PALSA-350. The sequence continues at coordinate 21,219 of CAWAUX010000016.1, forward strand.
GATCACTACGCAGACCACGGAAGATGTGCTGGTCAAAGTTCATGAGGCCAAGAGAAACACCATGACCTATGGCTTCGGTTTCGAAGTAGTGAATCGTGGCGGCAGCGTTCCCAGCGGCACGGTGGCGCTTCCCGGCTTGCCGCCGGTGGGCCTACCTTCCAATTTCACCACCAGCGAGACCACCTACTATGGTCCCCGGGGCTCCTTCCAATACACGCGCAACAATTATCGTGGTAAGGGCGAATCGCTCTCGTTCACCGGTTTTGCCGGACGGTTGGATCAGCGTGCGGCAGGCTATTTCATCGACCCGAATTTCCGCTGGTCGAAATGGGGCTCGACCGCGTCGCTGTCGGTGGAAAGAAACGAAGAAAACCCGGTCTACTCCTCCCAGATTGAAAGCGCCAGCTATCAATTCCAGAGATTTCTGGATAAGAAGAAGGAGGATGTCTTTTTCCTCCGGTACAGCTTCAGCCAGACTGATTTGACGCGCATCCTGATTCCGGACCTGGTGCCGACCCAGGATCAGCACGTTCGGCTCTCCACCATCGCCGCGAACATTACCCACGACACCCGCAACAACCCTCTGGATGCGATCAAAGGCACCCTGCAAACGATGGAGGTCGACTTCAACGCGAGCAAGTTGGGCTCCAGCGTCAATTTCGCAAGGCTCACTGCGCAGGAGGCATACTACCGCACGATCTTTCACAATATCGTGTGGGCAAACAGCATTCGCATCGGCTTGGCGCAGCCTTTCGCGAACAGCTACGTGCCCCTGAGTCAGGCGTTCTTTACCGGCGGCGGCAACACCCTGCGCGGCTTTCCGCTCGAGGGCGCCGGCCCGCAGCGGCCGGTGCAGGTGTGCAGTACCGGGTCTTCCACCGATTGTTCTTATATCCAGGTGCCCAGCGGCGGAAATGAGCTATTGATTCTTAACACCGAGCTTCGCATTCCAGTACCCATTAAAAAAGGTCTGGGCCTGGCTGTCTTTTACGATGGAGGGAACGTTTTTCCCACGGTCGGCTTTCATGACTTCACCTCGCTCTACAGCAACAATGTGGGGCTGGGCTTACGCTACGCCACGCCTGTCGGTCCGGTAAGAATCGATCTGGGTCATAACCTCAATCCGGTGCCGGGGATAAAGTCCACCCAATATTTCATCACCATCGGCCAGGCATTTTGACGGAGGTAACCTCTTGAGCGCCGCTGCGGCATCGTCTAATCCCAAGCACACCCGGTTGCGTAGAATCGCGGCATGGATTGCCATCGGTCTGGTCGCTCTTGTGGTAATAGCGGCGATTGCCGTTACAGCGCTGCTGCATAGTGCGCGGTTCCATAACTACGTTCTTGCCACCGCGCAAAAGAAAGCCAGTGAAAGCATCGGCACCCAGGTGCAGTTGCAAAACTTCGCTCTCAATCTATCGAACCTCAGCCTGGATCTTTATGGCCTTACGGTTCATGGCGCCGCTCCCTATCCGAATCCGCCGCTGTTGCAGGTGGCTCACGCCGAGGTGGGCGTGCGCATTGTTTCCGTCCTGCAGCAGAAGTGGTATCTGGATAGTTTCGTAGTGGACCGCCCGGTAGTGAAGGTGTACTCCGATGCCCATGGCGTGACCAATATTCCGGTCATCAAGAGCAGCGGCTCCAGCAGTAGTAACACCAACCTCTTCGATTTGGGGATTCGCCACGCGGTGCTCGACCAGGGCGAGGTCTACTATAACGATCGCCAGAGTGCTCTCTCAGCAGACTTGCACAACGTAGACTTCCGCGCCTCCTTCGACAGTCTGCTGCAAAAGTACTCCGGGAAGCTGAGCTACGCGGACGGCCACCTGCAGTCAGGATCGTTCAAGCCAATCCCGCATAACCTGGATGCCGAGTGGAATGCCACACCCACCACCTTCCACCTGACGCAGGCCAGGTTGACCAGCGATACCTCGCAGCTAGTCCTGACCGCGACTGTCCAGGACTATAACCATCCCCGCGTGCAGGCGCATTATGATGCCACCCTCGATGCCGGGCAGTTTAAGAAGATCCTGGAGAATCCTTCGCTGCCGGTGGGATTGATTCGCGCCAGCGGAACGGTCGACTACCAGCAGATCGCCAATCGTTCCTTGCTGGACACGGTGTTGGTGAAGGGTGATCTGAACAGCAAGCAGCTCGACGTACAAACACCGGACGTTCGCTCCCAGATCAGAGATATCGCCGCCCACTACACACTCGAAAACGGGGATGCAACGCTCACGGATTTCCGCGCGAGTCTGTTGGGTGGCGTGGTCACCAGCACGGGCAAGATGAGCAACATCGGCGGCAGCCCGCAGTCAAAGTTTAATGCCTCCTTGCGCGGCATCCGGCTGGCGGATGTGAACCGCGCCATGAAATCCTCGGCCGTGCCCAAAAACATTGCCTTGGGGGGCGTGCTGAATGCAGAGGCAAATGCGGCCTGGGGAAAGACCTTTGACAATGTGGTAGCTCACGCCGATGCATCCCTGCACGCGTCGGTATCTAAAGGTAGCTCCCAGGTTCCCGTGGAGAGCGCGATTCATGGCACGTACACCGGCGGCAATCAGGAACTAGCACTCAAGCAGAGCTATCTGCGAACCCCGCAAAGCACGTTAACCATGAACGGAGTGGTGAGCCAGCGGTCGAGCCTGGAGGTTAGATTTCAATCCAACAATCTCGCCGAGCTGGAGACGGTAGCGGATCTCTTCACCACCTCCACTCAGCCGCTGGGGCTAGCCGGCACGGCGTTGTTTCAAGGCAATGTGCGCGGGTCTTTGAGCGCGCCTCACTTGACGGGGCAGTTGACCGCTTCTCAATTCAAAGTCAACGGAACCGAGTGGCGCGTGCTGCGAACCAATGTCGACGTGAGCCCGTCGCTGGCCAGCTTGCAGCATGCGGATCTGGAACCGGCCTCTCATGGGAAGATCACCTTCGACGCCAGCGCCGGTCTGCACAAGTGGGCCTTCACGGACAGCAGTCCCTTGCAAGTCAATCTCAACGCCTCGCAGCTGGATGTTCAGGATCTGGTGAAGCTCTCCGGGCAGCAAGTGCCGGTGACCGGGACGCTGGCCGCAAACATGCAAATGCATGGCACGGAATTAAGTCCCATCGGGCAAGGAAACCTCTCGCTGACCCACATCACTGCCTACGATCAGCCGATCAAGTCTGCGACGTTAACCTTCGCAGGCACAGGAGATGAAGTGCACGGCGACCTCGGGGTACAGCTTCCCGCCGGCGACGTGCAGAGCAAGGTGAGTATTCGGCCCCGGGAGAAGAGCTACATCGCTCAACTTACGGCCTCGGGTATTCAGCTGGATCAGTTGCAGGCCTTGCAGGCGCAGAAGATCGACGCCAAGGGAGTAGTAAGCATCCAGGCAAAGGGAGCGGGAACATTCGACAACCCGCAACTCGACGCCACGCTGCAGATTCCCCAGATCGAGGTACAGAATCAGAAGATAGCGGATGTCAATCTGCAGATGAACGTAGCCAATCATCTGGCGAATGCCAACCTGACTTCCGCGGCGGTGGGTACGCAAATCAAGGCGAACGCGAAGGTCAACCTGACCGGCGACTACGCGGCAGATGCCACGCTCGACACCCAAACGATTCCGTTAAAGCCCATCTTCGCAATCTATGCTCCCGACCAAGCCGAGGATCTGACCGGGCAGACGGAAGTGCACGGCACGCTCCACGGGCCGCTCAAAAACCCGAAATTGTTGGAAGCGCACATCACGATTCCAACGCTGAAGCTCGCGTATAGCAACACCATTCAGTTAGCGGAGACCGCCCCCATCCGGGTCGACTACAAGGACACTGTAGTGACTTTGCAGCGCTCGGGTCTCAAGGGCACGGATACTGACCTGCAGTTTTCCGGGTCCATGTCCACAGCAAATAATGGGCCCGTCTCCCTGCTGCTGTTAGGCACAGTTAATCTGCAGATCGCGCAGCTATTTCAACCGGATATCAGAAGCTCCGGAGAGCTGAAATTCAATATCAATACCAACGGAGCGACGAACAGCCCCAACTTTGCCGGCGAGGTCGATATTGTCGATGCGAATTTCGCCAGCGGCGATCTGCCCGTCGGCTTGCAGCACGGTAACGGAGTGCTGTCCCTAACCAAGGACCGTCTAAACATCACAAAATTTCAAGGCACCGTCGGTGGAGGCACGCTTACGGCCCAGGGCGGAGTCGCGTACCGTCCCGCGATCCAGTTTGACCTGGGGCTTTCTGCCAATGGTGTGCGGGCGTTGTATCCCGAAGGCGTGCGCGAGACCGTAAACGCCAATCTTCGCCTCGCCGGCAGCAGTGATAATGCGGTTCTGGGAGGACAGGTCAACCTGGCCGATCTTTCGTTTACTCCGGCTTTCGACCTGAACAGCTTCATCAACCAGTTTTCAGGCGGAGTTTCTCTACCGCCAACGCCGGGAATCAGCCAGAATATTCAACTGAACCTCGGCCTGAATTCCCAAAACAATATCAACCTGGTGAGCAGGACCCTGAGCATCAATGGCTCGGCGAACCTGCGCGTGCGGGGCACGGCGGCCCAACCGGTAATCCTGGGACGGGTGAATTTAAATGGCGGCGACATCATTCTTAATGGAGACAGATATCTCCTCAACGGGGGAACCATTGAGTTCGTCAATCCATCGGAGACTCAGCCGGTGGTCAACGTGTCCTTGAACACGACGATTCAGCAGTACAACATCTCGATGCGTTTCACTGGGCCCATCGATCAGTTGCGCACCAACTACTCTTCCGATCCTTCGCTCCCTTCTGCGGACATCATCAACCTGCTGGCCTTCGGTACCACCACCGAGGCGGACGCCCAGACTTCGACTCCGGCAAACCAGGCGGCGGCGTCGCTGGTGGCCTCGCAGGTAAGCAGCCAGGTGACCAGCCGGGTCTCGAAGGTTGCAGGCATCTCCCAGCTTTCCATCAATCCGGTGCTGGCGGGCGGTACAAGCCAGGGGCCGCCGGGCGCGAACATCACCATTCAGCAGCGGGTCACTGGAAATCTCTTCGTCACCTTTTCCAGCAACGTAGCCTCGACGCAGAACCAAACCATCCAGGGGCAGTACCAGGTTTCGCCTCGCCTCGCAATCAGCACCACCCGCGATCAAAGTGGGGGCATTGCGGTGGATGCGCAGATCAAGAAGACCTGGTAGCGGGTAGAACGATTTCGGGACCCGGCGACGAGTAGGGCGTGGCCATCAGTGCTACCCTGTTTAGCGTATCAGGGCTGGCGTGCATGACCACCATCAACCGGATTATCCGGCTGCTTACGTCGTTGGTGTTTGCGATGACCGCGGCCATCTGCGTCAGCCAGGTGGGTGAAGGACCGCAGACAGCATCCCACGCGGTCAGCGGACAGGTCGTCAACAGCGTAACCGGTGAGCCCATCGCGCGTGCACGGGTGCAGGTGGGCACGCATCAGGCAGCGCTTACGGATCATGATGGCCGTTTCGAGTTTGACAACTTCAGTGAAGACTCCGCTTACGCGTTTGCTTCCAAGCCGGGCTACTTCGCAGAAGATAGGGGAGTGCTCGCGCAAGGCCAGCCCATCACCCTGCAGCTTATCCCTGAGGCCATTCTTTTCGGAACCATTACCGATCAGAACGGCCAGCCGATCCAGGATCTCAGGGTCCAGTTATCCATGCTCCAGGTGCGCAATGGGGTCAGGCGCTGGCAGACGGCGCAGGTCACCAGCACCAGCGTAGAGGGCCAGTTTCGTTTTGCCGAACTGCAGGCGGGCCAATACTCGCTGGCCACGGTCTTCCGCATTGAAGGCTTGGTGGATGCAGCGTCCTCAGTCGCGTTCTTGCCCGTCAGTTTTCCTCCGTTGACAGGAGATGGAATCCGCGGCTCCCTTACGCTGGCGCCCGGCGATCATGTCGAAGCAAATGCGAGCCCAGCCATGGAGAAGCTTTATCCGGTCTCTGGCATCATCCACCGCATGGCCGGCCACGGTGGAGGGTTCGTCGAGACCCAGGACGGCGAAATCCTCGAAGAACCCATCAACCTAAACCCCAGCGGCGCCTTCCACTTGAGCTTACCCAGCGGCTCCTATCGCCTCAAAGTGCAGTCCACTGTGGAAGGTGGCCAGCAACTGAAGGCCTCACGCGACATTTCTGTCGGCGAGGCTCCGCTCGAAGGGGTCTCGATGACGCTTGAGCCGGCGGCTATCTTGCCCATCGAAGTGGAGTACCAGGCAGTGAGCACCGGCTCCCCAAATGCACCATCCGCCCCGCCGCCCTATTTGAATGTCTTGTTGGAGGACGAGGATCCTCGAGGTCCGGGGCGTTCCTTTCCCGCGCAGCCTCTCAAACAGCCGGGCCGGGCACAGCCCCTGGAGCCCGGTGCACCCATGGCGTTCAGGGATATCGAACCAGGGCAATATGCGCTGCAAAGCCCGCCGCAGCCGCCATGGTATTTAGCGTCGGCTTCGTGCGGCAACGTCGACCTCACGCGCGATCCGCTAGTGATCGCAGCCGGCACGGCCGCCTGCACGGTGCGCATGGTATACCGGGATGATTCCGCTTCGCTGAACTGGTCGGCCTCTGCGGGAGAAGCCGGCAATGGCAGCAGCGACCAGGTTTACGTAGCCGCCATCCCGCTGGATAATTTGACCCAGCCGGCGGCGGAATTCTTTCCCTCCTTCAGCGTCTTCTCGGGTCATCAGCCGTCGCCGGATTCCACAGCAGAGGGAGAGTTCAAGGGGCTTGCCCCCGGCCGCTACCTGGTACTGGCGCTGAGAAAGCAGCAGGAGTTGCCTTACCGCGATCATGAGGCGCTGCAACGGTATCTGTCTCTGGGCCAGGAGATCACGCTCACTCGCGGTGGCAAATCGGAAGTCGAGCTCAAGATAGTGACCGGAGAACCGTAGAATGTTCCGCTCATGGAAGTGCACCGCGCCGATGCTTGCCCTGCTGCTTGCGTTCCATCCCGCCGCTGGGGTAGCGCAGCAGCCAGATGCATCGCCTGTTGCCGCAGGCCAGACGTGGCACATCAGCGGCAAAGTGATAGACGCGCGCAGCGGCCAGGCCCTTGCCCACTGCGTGGTTGAGATCAACCCTACGGACAATCGCAGCCAGTCTCTCTCGCTTGAAACCGGCGACAATGGCCGGTTCGACTTCGCCGGTGTGCGGGCAGGGAAGTATGAGCTAAACGCCGCCAAACGCGGCTATCTCACGCAGTCTTACCAGGAGCATGAAGGCTTCTCCACCGCGATTGCCGTAGGCCCGGAACTAAAATCCGACGGCCTGATTTTTAAAGTCACGCCCCAGGCAATCTTCTATGGCACGGTGAGCGATGAGAGCGGGGAGCCGATCCGCAGAGCGCAAGTCCACCTTTATGAGGATCGAGACATTGACGGGATCAGGTCCACGCAGCAGCGGCGGGCGTTCAGCACCGACGACCGCGGTATGTATGAGATACCCAATGTCGGCCCAGGCAACTATTTCCTCAGCGTATCGGCTCAGCCCTGGTATGCCGCTGGGATAAACGGTGTGCGTTCGCCGATGCAGTCCAATGACTCCGCTCTCGATGTCGCGTACCCCACGATCTTCTATCCCGACGCGATCGACTCCGACGATGCTATACCGATTCCGATCAGGGGCGGAGAACGGATCGAGGCCAACATGACGCTCACTGCCCAGCGTGCCATGCACCTCCATCTACCGCTTGCTCGCGGCCAGGAGGGGGGCACTAGCGTCTCCATTGAGCGCACCGTCTTTGGTCAACTGGAGCGGATGCCCGCCGTGCAGATGAACGATGAAGGGGGCGTCGAGATCAGTGGTGTGCTCCCAGGGCGATACGAGGTCGCGGTTTCGCACTCGGATGGCCAGTCTCCGCCGGAGTCGACTCATTTCACGGCAGACATTGCCGACGGCGCGACGCAGTTAAGCGCTGACGACGGTGTAGGCGACGTCACCGTGTCGGGCAAGGTGACGCCGTTTGACAGCAAGATCCGATCCGCGAGCATCTCCCTGGTTGCTGCTTCGCATCCGCGGCATAACTATATCTTCCCGGTGAACGAGGCGGGGGAGTTCACCGCGCAGGTAGTTCCCGGTGAATACCAGGTCATCGCCCAGATTCCGCAGATGTATGTGGCCAACATTTCTTCGCCGAACGCGCTGGTCAAAGGTCTCATGCTGCAGGTGAGTGCCGGCGCCGCCCCAAGGCTGGAGATCGTGGCGGCCGCCGGGTACGGGCAGATCGAAGGCGTGGCCGAACGCGCCGGTCATCCGGCGAGCGGAATCATGATCCTGCTCGCGCCCCAGGATGCAAAAGACAACCAGATCCTCTTCCGCCGCGACCAGAGCGATTCCGACGGCACGTTCTCGTTGTCCAACATCGTTCCCGGCCGCTACCGGCTACTGGCTATCGATGAAGGCTGGGAACTAAACTGGGCCGACCCAAACGTGCTTGCGGCTTACCTGAAGAAGAGTATTCCGGTCCAGGTCCGCGCCCGCGACAAACTCAAGCAAATGGTAGAAGTGCAGTCTCGCTAGTCGTGAGAGATCCAGGCTAGAGGCTCCAGTAGGCGCTGTCGCCAGCGAAGACACGCGGCCGCTCGGTGGCTAACCTCATCGTCAGCTCGCCGAAGAGGGTATTGGCCCATGCGAACCACGCCCGCGTGAATACCTTGGGATCGTCCTTCTGGAAGGACTCGTGCATGAAGCCAGTGCCTGCTGTGGTGTTGCGCAGCCAGCGAAGGCATTGACGAATTTCCGCGTCATCGCTGGAGGTGAGGGCGCGCATGATGATCGACATCGGCCAAATCATATTCAGTCCCGCGTGCGGACCACCCACACCTTCCGCCGCAGTACCACGGAAGAAATAAGGATTGGCTGCACTCTGCACAAATTGCCGGGTACGCTGATACAGCGGATCATCGATCCGGCAACAGCCGAGGTAGGGCAGACTCAACAGGCCCGGCGCATTGGCATCGTCCATCATCGACACGTTTCCGTAGCCGTCGACTTCATACGCCCAAATCTCTCCGTATCGGGCGTGCTGCGTTTTGCCATATCGGTGAAGAGCTGAGTCCACTTCTGTTGCGAGCGCCTGCGCTTCCTGGGCCAGCTTCGCATCCTTGAGAACCTGGTTGGCCAGCGTCGCCAGTTGGTGAAGGCTCACCACAGCGAAGAGATTTGCGGGAATAAATAAGGGATAAGTGCAGGCATCGTCCGAGGGGCGAAACATGGAGAAGATCATCCCCACCGGGATCGCAGGGCTCCCGAATCCACTGAGCGCTAACGTATCCGTCGGTGTGTCCGATAGACGCTGAAAGGAATAGGGGCCCCGGTCGTGCTTGCGCTGTTGGGTACGGAAGGTGCGCACGATGGTCCACGCGGCCTCTTTCCACTGTGCATCGAAAGGTCCCGTGTCCCCGGTTTGCTGCCAGTAGCCGTATGCCAGGCGGATGGGATAGCAAAGCGAATCAATTTCCCACTTGCGCTCGCCCACCCCGGGATAGTGTTTCGTCTTATCGTTCACTGCCCAGCTGAGCGGGGGCGCCGCAGCGTCGCGCATGAATGCGTTGGCGTAGGGGTCGATCAGGATCAGGCGCGCCTGGCGGCGAATGACCCCTTCGAGCAGCTGGCGTAGCCGATCGTCCTGCTTTGCCAGGGCGAGGTAGGGCGTTACCTGCGCGGAGGAATCACGCAGCCACATGGCATCGATGTCGCCGGTCACAACATACGTATCCGGCTTGCCATCGTGGGTGCCGGGGAAGACGGTTGTGTCCAGGGTATTGGGAAAGCAATTCTCAAAGATGGTGGCCAGCGGCTGGTCAGGAATTTGTTTTTGTACTTGTGAAATGGCATTCTCGACCGCTTGACTGGTGAAATGCCGGGCCCCGGCGGCTGGCCGCGCATGGGGGAGCTTCAGCGGGGCATTATCCGCCCAGGTGTTCGATGTAAGCGCCAGAGCAGCGGCTCCCTGCAGCCATGCCCGCCGGGTAATTGCGACCATCCTTATCTCCTTTATGCCTTTACTATCTCTGTGATGGCGCGGTATCCCTGATCGATCGCCTGGTCGGTGTAGGCCGCGGCCGCAGCATCAGAATTGGCAATCGTGATGCGCCCGAACTGCTTGCGGCCGATCTCGCAGGGCGACTGCCCCGGGGGCCAGTCAGGATCCCACAACGGGTTGTACTCGTAAGCGTATCCATGGGGCCAGCGATTCACCGTGATGGCATCGATGTCGCGTGCCGCATCGAAGCCCCCGGGTCCGAGAACGCGCTGCAGTTGATCGCGAATATTTCTTTCGAAGGTCTCGAACGAGGTGCTCTGCAGATCGTAACGTCCGGCGCGTTGCTGCTCTCGCGCATCCAGGCCAGGTTTGCAGGGCGTACGCAGCATGCGCAACAGCATTGGATCCTCAGGCTTCCTGGGGCATTCATAGCCCCCGATGCTGACCGGCTGATCGAGCGCGATCGAGGTATGGTACATACCCGGGGTTGCCACACGCTGCATGCCGAGCCTGGAGAATGAGGACCAGTTGCGAATCGCCACCACGGTGTAAACCAGTGGTACCTTTGCTCCGTACTTCAAGGCCTCTTTTTGTTTTTCCGGCAGCTCCGGACAGATAAAGGCGGTGACCATGTTCCAGCATGCCATGACCACTGCTTTGCCTTTTACCGAGGAGAGTTGTTCCTGCGGGGTGGAGTAAGTGATCTCCACTTCTTTCGCGGAGGCGGGATCGCCCAGATGCCGAACCCGAACCACGGTGCTGCTCAGGCGAATCTTGATGGGTGAGCTGCTGCTGTCGAGCTTGCTGTAATCAGTACTCGCGGTCACAATGTCCTCGGCGGTATGCCCCGGGATGGCAGCCGGAATGAGCGACCGCACCAGCATCCGCGCGATAGAGGCGTTGCCGTCAGGAAAATGAAACGTGTAGTCATCCTGCGGGGTTACTTCGCCCAGGGCGGTAAAGCTCAACCGCCCGCCGGTAGGGCGTTCGATCCAGGCCCATGCCCTGGAATCCAGGATAGCCGATCGCCCAGCAATCGAGCGCGGGCACAGCGTCTATGCCAACACCGTATAAGTCGTGAGTGTCGGTTTGATAGTAGGGGATGGTCGCTGGATGAGCTTTGACGACGTTCAGCAGGAAGTCTTTGTAGCTCATCCGTGTGAGCCGGTCCTTCTTCTCGCTTTGCGAGAGACCGGGCATGTAGTCGATAGTCGCCGTCTGGATCTTGACGATGTCGCTCTGCACTTCTGGGGAAAGCGGCGTCTTGTGCAGGAACGCGGCCCATGCATTGGGTGACTGTCCGCTATCCCGCGGGCTCCCCACCACCAGGCGATCGACGCCAAATGTCTCTTTATTGAAGAATACCGCAGGCTGCAGGCCTTTATAGACCTGGTGATCCACGCACTTCGCTTCCAGTGCCGGCGGATCTATCCCCAGGTCCGAGAGCAGTTGATGGGCGACCGTGCTGTACGGGAAGGGCGACTCGATCGAGACGGTGCCGCCGTTGGCGAGAAGCAAGCGGCCGCCGGGACGAAACTCGTTTCGTTTAGCGTGTCCACCAAAATCGTCGTGATTGTCGAGGATCAGGATGCGGGCGCCATTGCCCGCCAGCTTGCGGTAGAAATAGGCCGCGGCGAGTCCGCTCATGCCTGCGCCCACAACCACCAGGTCGTAGGTTTCGCCGGTCTGAGAGATTTGCCCGGCGTGGGCGAAGAAGCTTCCGTCGCGCACTGAATGCGCCACTTCAAAGGAGCCAGGATGGCTGCCGCGCATGCCGGTGAGTGCCGGCGGATCGTACCCGGGAGTGTCCTGCGACAACTGGGTCGCGGCTTCGGCGGTCCATGGTAATCCAGGGACGAGAGAGCCCGCGACCGCGCCACCGACTCCAATCGCTACACCGTTCAGGAAGTCGCGGCGTGAGATTGGGCACTGCATCCCTAATTCTTTATCGTGAGCCTTGCTGTGGTCGTCGGGGCCCATCAAGTCATCCTCTTCGGCGTCAAATTTTCTGGTAGTTGTATCAGAACACGACTTTACAGCTTTCGGAAAAAGTCACTGAACGAAGGGCACGGCTTTACCGTGCCGTAAGAAAAGCCACAGCTATGAGGGCTTTAGCTGCGGCTACCGAGGGAAGAACAGATGTCTTTCCTCGCGGTATGCGCTTAGCCCCTGAGGTACGCTTTTCCACGCTTGTCCCTGCACGGAAATTACCGTGAAAACCGTACCTCAGCTAAAGAGGCTGCGGAAAAACTCGCTGTTGGCAGTCCGGATTCTCGTCGAGCTGTGCCAGCCCCGGACCTACCCAACTGGGAGTTTTTTCCACGAACCTCTAAAGCCATGCCCTTCGTACAAAGCGTTTTCCGCATCCTGTTTAGTCGGGCCTGGAGGGTCGTAGTGAGGCTTTGGCGCCAGCGCTAAAGCGCGCGATGAAAGTCAGGATTCTTTCACGGAGCGCTTAAGCGCTCCTTCCCCCGCATAAATGCGGAGGTTCCCAACAGCTCATTTACAGCGCGAAAGGCCTGGTTGATCGCAACGTCGGTGTAGGCCGTTGCGCCGGAATCTGTATTGGCAATCGCGATGCGTCCAAATTGTTTGCGGCCCACGATGTGCGGCTGCTCTCCTTCAGGCCACTCAGGATCAAAGAGTGGGTTGTATTCGTAGCCGTAACCATGGGGCCAACGGTTGACCGTGATGGCTTCAATATCCCTGGCCGGATCAAAGCCACCCTGGTGGAAAGTGCGCTGCAGTTGGTCGCGAAGTGTCCGTTCGTAGGTCTCGAAGGCGGTCGCCTGAATCTCCTGCCGCCCGGCGATTTGTTGCTCTCGCACCGGCAGTCCTGGCTTGCACGGAGTCCGAGAAAGACGTAGCAGCACCGGATCCTGCGGCCGGACCGAACTGTTGTACGTGCCCATCTTCATCGGCCAGTTGAGACTGGCTCCCAGCCAATATGCTCCCGGGGCAGAGACACTATGCACGCCAAGCTTTTGCAACGAGGTCCAGTTGCGTATGGCAACGCTGGTGTATATCAAAGGAACCTTCACCAAATAATGCAGCGCTTCTTTCTGTTTTGCGGGCAAGGCGGGACACAGGTAGGGGATCACCATATTCCAGCAGGCAAGAACGCAATGGCCGGCGCGAACGTTGAAGACCTGGCCCCCACTTGCATAGGCGACTTCCACTCCCTGAGCGGCAGACGGGTCGCCTAGATTCTGCACGCGCACCACTGTGCTGTTGAGCCGAATGCGAATCGAAGATCCATCGCGATCGAGCTGGCTGTAATCGACCTCTGCGGTGACCACGTCTTCCGCGCTGCTTCCCGGCACCGCGGGGGGAATCAGATCGCGCACCAGCAAACGCGCGATCGACGCATTGCCATCAGGAAAATGGAATTGGTACGATCCGCCATTCGCGTATCCTGCGGCCGTATAGCTCATTCGAGGAGCGGCTCCGGGCTCCAGGTTCATCCCCTGAAACCCCGGTAGCCCGAGAGCCCAGCAATCGAGCGCCGGCTCGGCATCGATGCCAACACCCCATTCGCCGTGGGTGCGTTTTTGATAGAACGGAACGACGCCGGGATCGACCTTGGCCACGTTCAGCAGAAAATCCTTGTAGCTTATTCGTGATAGACGGTCCTTCTTCTCCGCGGATGTCAGGCCAGGAAGATAGTCAATGTTGGCTTCCTCAATGCGGGCCACATCGCGTTGCACCGCGGGGGACAAAGGCGCCAGGGCAAGAAACTCCGCCCAGGACTTGGATGGGTGGGCACCGCGTCTGTGCCTGGGCACCCCGATCACCAGCTTATCGGCGCCAAATGTTTCCTGGTCGAAGAAAATGCCTTCAGAGAGCCCCAGCGACTGATAGATGCTTTGATCGCTGTACTTTTTCTCAAAAGCCGGCGGATCGATCCCGAGTTTCTGGATCAGTCCGCCGGCCTCGGGGCTATATGGTGTGGGGCTATCGATCTCGAGGGTTCCGCCGTTGAGCAGTGCGAGCCGCCCGTCCAGATGAAATTCATTTCGTTTCGCGTGGCCGCCGAAGTCGTCGTGGTTCTCGAGAATGAGAATGCGTGCCGAGGTCCCGACACGCTCACGAAAGAAATGGGCCGCAGCCAGGCCGCTGATTCCGCCACCCACCACGATCAGGTCGTATTTCTCGCGGAGCTCGATGGGCTTCCCGGCTTTGCTCCAAAAGGTGCCATCGCGCAAGCTGTGCGCGGTTTCGAAGGATCCAGGGTGGCTGCCGCGCAGACCCGTCGATACGGGTGGATCGTATCCGGGGCGGTTTTGCGCCTCCGGCGCCTGGCCCGCGCTGGCCATTCCCGGAAGCATGGAGGAGCCCACCATCATGGCAGCCCCATTCATGAAATCACGCCGGGAAATGCTCCGGCCCATCCCGAGTTCCCGGTCGCGTGCGCTCAGACTAGTAATTATGCAAACTTATTAAAAGAGCCGGCTTCCGTCAAGCAAGAGTCGCCATCCTTCACGGTTTCACAACCGTCACAACGTAGTCTGCCGTCTGTGAGCCGTCGGGCGAAGCTACGTGGACCGTGACTGGAGTTGACTTACCGGAGAGTGAGACAACGGTGGGCTGGCCGGACTTGACGGATTTGCCATTGACGGTGAGCAGGCTCGACCGCGAGGAGGTTGGCTCAACCGACATGGATGTAGTGGAGCCGTTCTTGAGCAGCGTCGCAGTGTAGCTTTTCACATTGGGAGTGAACGACGGTTTCAGCACCGCGCCGTCGAAACTGAGCAACGTAAGGCCGGCAATCTTGTCTATAGGCGCGGGAAGATAATGCGCTTTGTTTACATTGATCGCGACCCAGTCCGGATCATGCATGCGATCGCCAATGGTGACTTGCAGAAAACCGACAGGCCGGTACGATGGCACAAGGACCGCGTCTCCCTTGTCCATCAAAGATTGCAAGGCTGACTGCAGGTTGTCGAGGTACTTTTCTCCGCTCAACGGATGATCGTTGTGGCCGGTCATGATATGCGTGACCTTGCCGCGGAAGTACTGCCTCGACGTCTTCACTGTGGCCAGATACGCATCCACTGGGGCCTGGCTGAATTGAAGCCAGAGCGCGTCAGGAATGGTGGGCGAGTTGCTTCCGAAGGAGTCGCCAGTGAAGAGATTGCCGGTCTTCTCGTCAAAGATCACGATCGATCCAGGGGTGTGCCCAGGGGCATCGTAGATTACGAGCGAACGGTCGCCGAGATCGACCCGGTCTCCGTTGTGCACTGACATAAGGTTCTTCGCAATCACGTCGTCGGCGATCCCGCGGCTCTTAAGGAGGCGCTCCGTTGCCGGCCGATCCGCTGCACCAATGCGTTCTACGGTGTCCGTGATGAACTGGTCTGCCTGTCCGATGTGATCGCCGTGGCTGTGGGTGAAGATGGGCTCAATGGGCAGGCCGCCCGTGTACTGGGAGAGATATTGCCGCAGTGGACCGCGTCCCTGGCCGCTATCGATGAGCGCAAAGGCCTTCTCGCCTTTCACCAGAAACATTTTGTCATTGTCAGAGTCGCGGATCATGCGTACGCCGGGGAGAACCTCTTCCGAGACGTAGGCGGTGTAGTCGCGCCGATCCACGACGAACTGGAAATTTGCGATGGCACTGTTGGTGTGGCCCTCATGCATGGCCACGGCGCGTATGGTGTAGCCTGCCTTGAGGCCATGATCGCCCTCGTAGATACCGCCGATAAACAGCAGTTGAGAGGGGTCGTATACCGGACTCTTTGACGTGGGATTGCTGCCATCCCAGGTGTAATGGATCGTGGCCTGCGGATCAGCATCCATCAAAGTGACGGATTCCGTGGTGGGATAGGTGCCCGGGTCAGGAAATACGGTCGGTGGTTCCAACTTGGGCCCGGACCCTTGCGGCTCCGGCGGTCCAAATTGCGCGTGCAGGCAAGGAGTGATACAGAGAAACGTCACCAGCATCAGTCGATGAAACAATGTTGTGCCTCCCAAAAAAGCCGGACGATTACGTTGTTGTCTTTAGCTTGTATGTACGGTGCCCGTTTTCCCAAACCAGGGTATGAAAGAGCTTGGGTGTTGTATTGGCCTTCAACACGGTGAGCGTCTCACGAGCTACGCACTTGCCCGCCAGCCTGGCGGCGCCTGGATTGCCTCCCTGGGAGATACCCGCTCCGTGTCCGTCCGTGCAGGAGCAGTCGCTGCCGAAGAACAACTTGTCTTTGTGTCGCTTGAGAAAGTCGGCGGTGAACCCGGGATCGCGGGTAAGCGCGTTGTTGCCGGAGTTGGCCGAAAGGTCAGCGAAGAGGTTGGGATAATCGGAGAGCCATTTGTCGGTAATGCCGCCGCGCACTATGGGAGTTCTGGGATAGTCCTTGTCGTTGGCATAGTCCGCGCTGATATTGGCCCAAAATGCGTCGCAGTGTCCAACGAAGGTAGTCTTTGGAAACTCCTTCAGAACGGCGTCGAAGCGTTTGAAGCCAGTGTTGAATACGCCTTCGGTTGGGGTGTGCGGTACTTCCTGAAAGTGGATGGTCACGGGCACATCGAGCTCGGCGGCGGCCGCATAGAGCCGCTTCATCTCCGGCCCATCGGCTTCGACGTGATATTTCACTTCGCCGAAGCCGTGGGCTCCGGCCTTTACCGCCTCGGTCAGCAGCTTTACCGCGTCGGGCGCGGAGACGTTGGTGCTCACGGAGTAACCGGCAAAACGTGTTGGCTCCTGGGCCATGAAGCGTTTGCAGTCGTCGGCCGCGGTGAGCCGCGCCAACATATATGCGGCCTGACAACCCGATCCATTCAGATGGGCGAGGTTCGCCTCCAAGGTAGGCCGGGGATGAAAGTGACAGTCGATCACTGGGCTACCCCACAGGTTCGCTGTCTCCGGGGGCAGCTGAGCCTTGACCACACGGGCCGCCGCGACCGCTACCATGGAGGTAAGAAAACTCCTGCGATTGATTCCCATTAAAACGCTCCTTTACCGGTTAACCCACGAGCGAGTATATGCTGCCTGATCAGAGACGAACCTGCGCTCGAATAGTTTTAGTTACTTGTCGTTGGCCAGGATCAGGTTCATGAGTCCGCCGTCGATGGCGGTCTCGGCGCAGCCCGGCTTCAAATGCGAGCTCAGTACCTGGAAGGTGTACGCTCCGAAGGAAGCATCATCGGGAATATAGCCGGAGTTAGCCATTCCATTGGCCAGCGTCACCATCACGGTATTGGCCAGGGGCGATTGTTCTTTGAGGCGTTTGCCGATGGGGCTGTAGATCTCTGCGTCGACCGAGGCGAGGGCCACGTCGCCTATGCGGAGCACCCCCAGACGGATGTGCACGGGATCACCGTCTTCATAACTGCCTGGCGTACCTTCACGTGCGGTGTCGAGCCGGTGACGCCCGGGGCAGGTCGCCATGTCCTGGCCGGCAGAGATGACAGGATGGGGGTCCATCCGGGTGGTGTTGGTCATCACGCGAATGACCTCTTCCCCCAGGAGCACGCCCTCGCTTTGCATCACGAGTTCGAGCTCGTCGCGCACGGCTGGGTCAAGGGGGTGTTCGGTCACCTTGCCATCACGCAGGGGGGCCTCCACTTTTTCACGTGTAAGCACATTCCCCGTGATCGGCACCCCGCTGCGCGAGGCCAGGGCATTGGTTGCGGCCCGCAAATAGAGAGGATTTTGATCACCTGATGCGCCCTGGGCGAAGACCGCGACCATTTTGTCGCCGTAGGCCTGTTCAACGTAGCGGGAGGTGGCTCCCGCGAAATCCGCGCTGGTAAAGCCGGCGAGATATCCGTTCACTGGGTGCATGGCGTAATCGATATAGGCCGCGATGGGCTGGCCTTCGGGGGTCTCGAACTTTATGACGGCCACGGTCTTGTCGGAGGATCCATTAAGATTTGGTCCCTGCGTCCACAAGTGGGTGGTGGGGTCGACCACATCACGGTTCACATTGAGGTAGGAGAAGCCGGTGCCGAAGCCCATAGCCGCCGGCTGCAACTTTGCCTTGGCCTGCCTTACCGCGTCGAGGATTTGATTTACGATCGGCGGCGGCGGAGCAGTTGGGTCGGGGTGGAACATACCCGGCCCAGGACCGCCAGGTCCCCAGCCGCTGTGGGTGTGTGTAGCCGACATGATGATGTTGGGGACGGGGCAGTCCAATTCTTTGGCAATCTGCTTCGATGCCGTGGTCCACACGATCTCGGGAAGCCCGGCCTGATCGGCGCCGATCAAGGCGGCGCGCGCCGAGCCATTGTCGAGAACGATGGCACGCACATACAAATGCTCATGCGCGTAATTGCCGGTGGGCGGGTGGGCAGGGTCCGCCGGCGGTGTGATGTCGATCCGGGCAGCTCCCACGCGGAGGTTATCCGCCATCGCCGTGGCAGATAAAAAACATAGAAAGAACAGCAGCAGGGAGCGTTGCGGAACGGACAGGTTGTTCAAACGGGATCGACCTCTTTGTCGATGGGGGGATTAGACGCGGCGCACGATCGGGCCACAAGTTACTTGCAGTATCGTCGCCGCCGGCTTCTGCAATGTTCCTCGAATGTGTGGCTTATGGCGTAACCAGATGCTCTGTAGCGAGAGGTATGATACCTCGCCGGCAACGAAGGGTGGTTGCCTCATTCAAGCCCCGTTTTGGGCTTGAGTGGGACTAGTAGCACCCCACGACGAAATGCCGTGGTATCCCACTCAAGCCAAAACCGGGCTTGAATGGGGCAACCACCCTTCGTTGCCGCTGCAGGAAGGCGGAGTATCATGGTGGTGCCTCAGCAGCAGGGGGAAGAGCTTGCGGACGTCCGAAAAGGAAAGCGTGGATGGGGCGGCGGTGCGCGCTCAACTGGAACGAATTCTTCTAAGTGCCCCGTTTCGCAACAGCAAGCGGTATCCGGCGTTCCTGCGCTACGTGGTGGAACAGGAGTTGAACGGTGCGTCCTCGGAGTTGAAGGAGCGCACCATCGCAATCGATGTGTTCGGCAAGGACCCGTATTACGATCCCGCCGTTGATCCGGTGGTGCGCATCTCTGCCGGGGAAGTTCGTAAGCGGCTGGCGCAGTACTATCAGGAGTTCGCGGATCCGGACCAGCTGCGCATCGAGCTGCCGGTTGGGTCGTATCGGCCGGAATTTGTGGCCGCGCCGGTTGCTTCCGTGTTACCGATACCGGTGGCTCCGCTCGCGGCGAACAAACCTGTACATATAAGGAAGCGCAGCGTGGTGGCGGCTGGCGTGGTTGCGCTATTTGCTGTGCTGGCGGGATTGACCTGGGCCTACATTGCGAGCAGACCGACCGCGCTCGATCTATTTTGGCGTCCGGTGATCCAGCAGACACACTCGGTCATGCTCTGCCTGGGACGCAGCAACTTCCGCGCCGCGGATCCGCCGCCTGGTTCCTGGCATCCTGTCGATCCGCACCAGGTCGCGGTCGCGTGGTGGGATGCGGAAACGCTGGCTCGATTGGCAGGGCTGGTGCAATCGAAGGGTGCATCGCTCTCCTTCTTCCGGGAAGACCAGGCGACCTTCAGCGATTTTCAACAAAGGCCAGCGGTTCTGATTGGCGCTTACAACGATCAATGGACGCTGGAGTTGATGTCGCGCATGCGGTACACCTTCCAACGGAGCGAAGGGGTTCAATGGATCGCGGATCGCGACCGGCCCTCGTTCCAGGGCTGGAAGAACGACCTGAGGCAAACAGACGCGCAAGGAAACCTGGCACTCAAGCAGGACTATGCCATTATCTCGCGAGTGGCGAACCCGAGAACAGGATTTATCACAGTTACGGTGGCCGGACTTTGGGGTTATGGAACCCTGGCGGCTGGACGGTTCCTCACGGATCCGCAGTATATGCAGGATTTCTGCAAGCGAACTGGTTTCAAGCCCGATAAAGGCAATATGCAAATTGTGATCGGGACCGAGGTTATCCAGGGAAAACCGGGACCGCCAACGGTGCTTGCCGCCACTTCCTGGTAAAGGCCTCCTGGCTCGGTCGAAGTATCATACCTCTCGATACCGAAGTTACCGTTTCAGACAAACTCCACATTGCAGGATCTTTGACGCACCGCTCCGCGAACGATACCGCAAGTACCTTGTGGGGTTTTGCCGGCGTGGTTGTAATGCCCACATGCGTACAAACCCCAGCAACAAAAGAAGGAGTTCGCGGTGAGAAGAATTCTAAGCGTAGGTTCGCTATTTTTATTCGCATTCGGATCCATGAGCTACGGCGCCAATCAAGAGTCCGGATCAGTAAGTTTTCCGAATACTGTTCGCGTGGGCGCAAACAACCTGCCTGCAGGAACGTATAAGGTTCACTGGCAAGCAGGCTCGAGCGAGGTTCAGGTCACGATTTCCGGCAACGGTCATCAGATTTCAGTTCCGGCAACAGCCACCTCAGGTGTCGGCCAGGATCAGGTTCTCGAGCATCGGGTTGGCAACACCCAGGTGGTCGAGGGGTTCACGGTGAAGGATACGAACTTTACTATCAAAAATCCCTAGATGGACGGTACAAATGCGGCGCCGGGGTGTACCCGGCGCTGAAGCATAGTAGCCCAGGAGATTATGCGTGACTGCCAAAGGACTCTTCGCGACCGATACCGGTTCTGCCAGCACAAGCGCAGGCCTGCTAGTGCTGCGCCTCGCTGCCCTGAGCTTATTCCTGAAGCACGGGTTGGAAAAGCTCACCGGGTACTCACGGATGGTTCAGCATTTTCCTGATCCGATTCACGTAGGAGCGCATGCCGGGTTGGCCTTTGCGTTGCTCAGCGATGGCATCTGTTCCGTGCTTGTCTTCATTGGGCTGGCAACGCGTCCCGCCTCAGCAGTCATCCTCACCAATTTGCTGGTAGCGTTCATCTTCGTTCATCATGCCGCGTTCTTTTCCGACGGTCATGTGGAACTGGTCGCAATCTACATTATCGTCTTCGCGACACTGGTGTTTACGGGCCCAGGGCGATTCAGTGTCGACAATCACCTTTAACGTTAGGCAAGCGGCTCATACTACTGCGTAGCGTTCAGCAACGAAACGCGCGGCAGAGTCGCGGATCTAAAGCTTGCTTATGCTGGCCTCAATCTGCCTGGTGTATTCAGCCTGCCGCTGCGGATCCAGCTTTTGCAAGGCGAGGATCGCAGCCTGATATGCGGTGCGGGCCTCGTCCTTCTTTCCCAGGGCCGCTGCTGCGTCACCCAGAGCCCACTCCGGATCTAACTGGCCTGGGGACAGCTTTACCGCCTCCTCAGCCAACGCCAGAGCCTCCTGTGGTTGGTTCGCGCGCAGCTTTTCTGTGGAAAGGAATGCCCGGCTCAGTCCGCCCGTCTCCTCCATGCGCACATCGCCCCTGTAGACCAGGACGCCGTAGTCGATCTCCTCATCCGGCTTCATGGATTGAAATGAGCGGTAGGGATTCATCTCCCGGCTCGGCCAGAGGCCTCCCTCTACTTCCGCGGCGCTGAGCAACACGCTGCCGTGGATGATGGGCGGCACGGCCTCGAGCCCGGAGCCACCAAGCCCGTTGGGCAGAATGTGGCAATGGACTCCGTAGGTCTCCGGGTGAATCAAGGGGCGCACTGTGTAAGCAAACCAGCATTCCTCGCCCGGATGGCGGTCTTCCCACTCCTTCACCTGGTAGAGTTGGCGGCCCCAGTCCACATTGGAATCATTGAGAATTCTGTAAGTGTTCCGGGCGCCGCCCCAGGCCTCGTTGGCATAAGCCAATGAATTGGGAAAGACGCTCAGTGCTGAGACAATATGCGCCGCAATGAGCGCAAGGCAGAGCCACATCCATGGGCGCGAGCGGGTTGCCAACACCGCTACACCGGCCCCGGCCAGAATTGCGGCCAGCGGGTACAACGGCAATATGTGCCGCACCCCGATGTTGAGGCCGTTGAGCATTGCGGCCGCCAGGTACAGGGCGCCAGGTAACAGCAGGTACACCAGCGGGCGCATTTGATCCCGTTCACGCCAGTGGCCCAGCTTGCCGGTGGCCATGGCAAAGACAGTCAGCCCCAAGAACACCATCAGCCCCAGCGTCGTCTTGATGGCGAGGACCACCAGGAAATACCACCACACCTGATGCGGGTACCATTGCCCCAGCGCGAAGGCCGAGAAATTCGTGGCAAAGACGCGCACATCCACCATGCCGAAGAGGTAGGATTCGGGCAGCAGATGGAGGCGCGCCATCCACCCGATGGTGGCTTTTTGGAACGGGGTCAACGACTCGGAGTAGCTCGACAGCGATGGAATCAGCTGCAGCCCGGCTGGACGCGCCGCGTAGCGGAAGCCGTAAAAGGCCCAAAGCATCGCGATCGCGATCACGGTGATTACCGCAAAGGCTCGGGCCAGACGCAGTGCTTGTCGCCCACGTTCTCCTCTGGGTGCGAACGCAATCTCCCAGCCGATCAGCAAGAGCAGGATCGGGCCTATCAGAATTCCCGAGTGCTTGGTAGCAAGCAAAAGCCCCACCGCGACTCCGGCGATTAAGAGACGCGACCAAGCCGGCCGCTTGACGTAGCGATAGAAGGCATAGATCGCGGCGAGAAAAAATAATGCTGCCCCGAGGTCGGTGGTCACCAGCCCGGAGTGTGCCAGAAGGTTCGGATCAAACACCGCCAGAGTCAAAGCAACCAGCGCCGCCGTGGTTCCGAACCATTCGCGCGCGGCAAAGAAGACCACCAGCGAAAGGGCAATTGCCAACACTGCCGCCGCCAACCTCATACGAAAGACCAGGCGCTGCGCTCCGCCATCATTGTGTTCAAGCCAGTCGCGGCCGCCGAGGTAGGCCTCGCCCTTGAAGAAAATTCCCTGGAGCGGAGGAACCCAAAGCTTATCTCTCAGCACCGGCAGCGTAGCCAGCAGTTTGACCAGCGGTGGATGTTCCGGATTCAGCCCGTAATCATGGTTCTTCCACATCCTGTAACCGGCATACATGTGGTCTTCCTCGTCCCAGGTCAGTGACTCGCGATGCAACCCGATTACCATCTGCGCCGCTTGAACGACTAACAACACGATCACTGTCAGCCATACCCAGGTCTTGCTGTTTGGCATGCCACCTACCTCGTTGCCGGGATTCGGGGGGATTCTACGCTAATAGACAATTAGCTGCGCGAACACCTTCAAGCGGCTGCATTCGTTTGGCCGAGCGAAGCGGAGGGCGGTGCAAGGTGGGTTAACAACTCCGCCTGGGCTTGCGGCGGCGCGATCATCAAGAGCCGGTCGCCGGGCTGTAAGACGGTGTCGGGCCGAGCTCGCAAAACCGTCTTGCCGCGCAGTATGGCGGCCACCTTCGAATCTACGATTGAGCCGCCAAGAACACGCGATTGCAGCTGCTTACCCACCCAGGGACTCTCCGGCCGAAGGGCTCCAATCATCAGCTGGGAACCATCGGGAAGGTCCAGCGCCACTCCCGATTGCAACAGGGTTGCGAGGTGAAGATGGGTGATTGGTTGGGGCAGGGAAATCTTGCCTTGTTCCAGGAGCCGCAGCGCAATTTGAATGTGCTCGGCAATATGCGCGGGTGAATCGGAACGCCCGTCTACCTGGGCCTCATAAAGACTGCCGTATTTGAAGAACGACGAGAGATTGATTTGAATTACAAAGCTAAGCATGACGGCGAGCCCCGCGGGAACAAGTAGCTGATAACCGCCAGTCATCTCGACCACCATCAGCAAGGTCGCGATGGGAACCCGGGCTGCGCCGGCGAACACCGAGGCCATGCCAACGATCACCAAACCCGCTGGAGGAACGTGTGCAATCGCCGCCAAGACTCCACCCAGCATCGCGCCGACAAACAGACTGGGAGCGAAAATGCCTCCCGAACCGCCCGAGGAGACAGTAAAGGACAACGCCAGCATCTTGGCGACGACAAGAACAAGGAGTAGCCCCAGGGCCAGCCGGCCGTCAATCGCTTCCTGAATCCAACCGTATCCACCGCCCAGTACCTGCGGCAAGCGGAGAGCCATTAAGCCCAGAAGTAGGCCGCCGACGCCGGGCTTGGTCCACGCCGGTATAGGCAAGGCTGCAAAGAGATCGCGGAAACGATAGAACACCTCGGGCAAGATGGAAGCGAGGATGCCACTCGCAGCCCCGAGAGCAATGTACCAACCGTAATCTGCCAGGCCTGCGGCATGCAGGGGGGAGGGGACCTGAAAGAGGGAATGCCACCCGACGAACCATCCATTGACGGCATAAGCGACGATCGCCGCCAGCATGCAGTAAAGAAGAGCGCCTGCCTCGAAGTCCATGCCGCCGTAAAGAACCTCGACGGCGAAGAGGGCGGTGCCGATCGGGGAACGAAAGATTGCGGAAAGCCCGGCGGTCATGCCCATTAAGACCACCAGCCGCCGTTCGTACTCGGAGCGGTGGAGCAGTTTTGCGTAGACTGACCCAAATCCAGCGGTGATCAGTGCGGTGGGGCCTTCGCGTCCGGCGGATCCCCCGGAACCGATGGTGATGGCGGAGGCAATCATCTTTACCGGAGCCACCCGCGCCCTGATGGCTCCTCCTGTCCAGTGCAGGGCCTTGACCACCGTATCCGTGCCGTGGCCCTCGGTTTCAGGTGCGAGGCCGTAAACAAGGGCTCCCGAGAGCAGACCGCCAATGGTCGTGGAGAGCGGTATCAGCCACAACCCATGAGGACCGACGACCTGACGGAGAATTCCGCCCTCTTCCTGAAGTCCCGGAGGGTGATAACCGGCGATCGCGAACAGAAAAATCCTGACAGAGAAGCGCAACGTCCAAATAAACAACTGGGCGCTCAGCCCGCCAATAACGCCGAGCACAAGTGAATCTAGAAGGAGTCGAGGCTTATCTCCGGTTTTCACGAACTTTGGGCCACCCCTTTACGCACCGACAGACAATACCAAGCGGGACCTGCGGGCAAAAGACGGCGCATTGTGGCCCTGGCCTCACACTTCATTGGATTCCACGAGGAGTAGAATGGTCTAGTTCGAATAAGTCACTAATATTCGGGCTGAACAAGAAAAAAGCAATGCGCCTCCGCAGGACCAAGGATCTCGATGGCTACACCATCGGAGCGATCGACACAGATATTGGATCGGTCGGCGATTTCTACTTCGATGATCGGCAGTGGACCATTCGCTATATTGTGGTTTCCACCGGCATCATTTTCTCCGGACGCAAAGTTTTAATTTCGCCCCTGGCTTTGCTCCATCCAGCCTGGAGCCCGCTGCACCTCTATGTGAACCTGACCCGGGAACAGGTGCAGAACAGCCCCAGCATTGATCTCCATCGACCTGTTTCCCGCCAGCGCGAGGCCGAGCACCATCGGCATTTTGGGTGGCCCTACTACTGGGAGGGAACAGGTGTGTGGGGTTCCTCGGCAACGCCACAGGCGCTCCGGGACGCTCCCAAAATGGGGTCGAAGACGGCTACAAAAGAGCGGTCGCCTGATCCACATTTGCGGAGTACGCACGAGGTCTCCGGCTACCATATGAAGGCGAGAGACGGCGAAGTTGGACACCTTGAAGATTTTTTGTTTGATGACGAGACCTGGGAGATTCGGTACCTGATCGTAGACACGAAGAATTGGTGGCCGGGCAAGAAGGTGCTGCTAAGGCCACAATGGATCAGGAGCGTGCATTGGGCCAAGCGGGAGATTCATGCGCGTGTAGCCCGCCAGACGATTCAGAGCAGCCCTGAATGGAACCCGGATTCGCCGGTTAGCCGGGAATATGAATTGCGCCTGCATCAACACTACGGCTACACACCTTACTGGACCACAAGCAACGGGCACAGGCTCGCGGGTTGATGGCGAAGGATGTGCGGAGCCGGAAACTACTCCCGGTGGCTTTCCTTGGTGCCCTCCTAAAGTGACGCCGCGCCTATTCGTAATCGGGCAAGGCGATGGCATCGGCGAGATCGCGTCCGACAGCTAGATTCGCAATCCAGGGGATAGACATAAGATTGAAGATCTGATTTCGCAGGAAGAGCGCAAGGTTCGACTTAGGCGCAAAAGTTCCGGCAAAGCGAAGGGCCGCTTTCTGTTTGCTGAGAACGAATGGCGCGAACAGATCCTGGTATCGTGCAAACGCGGCGACATAGTCACCGTGAGTGCGGTGTAATTCACCAGCAAGGATGTATGCCCCCACGATGGCCAAAGCCGAACCCTGGCCGCCAGCAGCGAGACGCAGAAGGCGGCATCGCCCACCAACGTGACCCTCCCCCGCGTCCACATTCCCCGCTGTGGATCCATTCGTATTTGGCTCACACGATCGAAATAGAGGTCGTTGCAGCTATCCAGGGCCTGCAGAATCTCTGGACATTCCCATCCGCCGGCTCCGAAGCGCTCCCGTAATATCGATTTTTGGACTTCAATGTTATCGACGTCTATGGCATGTTCGTCGGCAAAGGTGAAGAGGAACATGGTGCGGTCATCACGCATGGCAAAACGTACTACTTGCTGGCCCACTTGCGTGTACATCACATAGACCAACTCGTCTCTCGGTCTGTAACCCTTGGCCTCGAAAGCTGCGACTTTGTACCCGAGATATCGCTCAAACCGGCTCTGCTCGCCAAAAACGAGCTGCCGAACTCGCGAATGAAGCCCGTCCGCTCCGACGACCAGATCGAACTCGCGTGTTCCTCCGCTCTGGAAGGTGACGTCAACCCCTCTCCCGGTCTGTTCTATGCGATCCAGTCCGTCGCCGAAGATGGTTTCGACCCGGCCTTCGATTTTGGCGAATATGGAGGTTGCGAGATCTCCTCTCGGGAGGCTGACAAATCGACCGCGTGTCATCCGGGAAAATGCGTCCGATGAAAATCCAGCTAAGCGTTGTCCGCTTCGGCCTACAACTTTTATTTCCCGGACCAGGTATCCCTTACGGTTGATCTCCGGCAACAGATCCATGCGGTCAGCGATGTCATAGCCTGCGCCCCAAAAGTCAACAACATAGCCGCCAGTGCGTAGGCGGGGCGCTGTTTCTATGATAGTCGGCGTGAATCCGTAATGGGCAAGCCAGTAGGCAAGCGTGGGACCCGCGATTCCTGCCCCGGAAATCAAAACTCTCATGGCAAAGACCAGAATACGCTCTCGTGCGCCGGGAAGGGACGCCTGAGACATTCTTGGAATCTGGTCTCCGAGGCAAACACGAGATGCTGCTACACATCCTGTCCTCTGCTTTTTCGCATCCAACATTGTGTCTTGAGTTCGAAATGCACGGAACAAGGCTTTCTTGGTTCGAGCAGGCGATCGTTGCTCTACAGCGGCCCCTCTGAAGAAAGAACCCAAGCGGAAAGAGAACCCTATGCTAAAACGTACTCTCATCCTTTCGACACTCATTCTATTGGGCGTTTCATTCGCGCAAGCTTCCGATCGTGACGACGACGTCGCTCGGACCCAGAAGTCCGCCCAGGTCTTCAAAGAAATCATGAATACACCGGATCAGGGAATACCGCATGACTTGCTGGATAAGGCAAAGTGCGTAGCGATCATTCCAGGTGACAAAAAGTTTGCATTTATCTTCGGCGGTAATTACGGGCGCGGTGTGGCAACTTGCCGTACGGAGCATGGTTGGAGCGCTCCCATGTTCATCGCTCTCGAAGGCGGTAGCGTCGGGTACCAGATTGGCGGGTCTTCCACGGATATAGTTATGCTCTTTATGAACGCTCACGCTCTCCAGAGTCTTCTGAGTGACAAGTTCAAACTCGGAGCCGATGCTTCTGTCGCGGCCGGCCCTGTGGGCCGCAACGCGTCCGCGGCCACGGATCTTAAGCTGAATGCAGAGGTTCTGTCTTATTCGCGGTCAAAGGGCGTATTTGCCGGTGTCAGTCTGAATGGAGCAGTCGTTCGGGCAGATAAGAGCGGAGATGCGGCGATGTATGGACAGGCAGTGGAAAGGCGTCAGATTGTCGGCGGTATGGTTAAGGCACCATCTGCGGCCATGCCTTTGATACGAGACCTTGAAACGTATTCGCGAGGGTAGCAACACGGGGTCGCGGGCGAGCAAGAGGCAAAATCCCTTGCCTCGCCCTTTTCGGCCCTTGGATAGCAAAGTAGCCAGTGCCGTGCAGCAGCCTACGATCAGGAGCGGGTCGCAACTGTCGACTGACGTGATCGCATTCAGAGTTCGTCGTCGCAAGCGCCGCTCTTACTGGGTGCGGATAAAGAGAGCCTCTGGGTTGCCGTTACCGAGCGTGGCGGTCACCCGCACCTGTTCGCCCTTTTCAGGATCGAATCTCTCCCCTTCTACCGCTCCGACGGCAGTCTCGGCCACTGTCTTCGGATCGATATGGAAGGACTCGCTAACGCCCGCGGAGTCTTTAATGGTGAGCAGATGCTGGTGCTTGTTGAACTTGGTAACCGATCCGCTGATCTTCTGAAGCGGTCCCCCGCCGAGATCCTGCAATGCGATCGCCGTCCGCTCGTCGCCATCGCCGCAATAGTAGACGATCACGTGAGTCCCCTTTTTGGAGAAGGCGTCTGCGGGAGTCGAATCCGCTCTGAGGTCTTTTGCGAAGTCGAGCGATAGGTTCGACACCGTCAGATCTTTGAAGAGTCCTTCCGAGCCGTCGTCGGTGTTGATGATGATGGTTTTGTTGGTTGGATTGATGTTGGTAACGGTCCCTGCCAAGGCATGAACGACC
Source organism: uncultured Acidobacteriaceae bacterium (assembly GCA_963785315.1). Classification (GTDB taxonomy): domain Bacteria; phylum Acidobacteriota; class Terriglobia; order Terriglobales; family Acidobacteriaceae; genus PALSA-350. The sequence goes on from CAWAUX010000016.1 coordinate 49,758, forward strand.
TGTTGAGCGTTTGCAGCAAGGGCAGATAAAGTACACAATCCTACGAGCCAGCACGCTTGAGAGAATGCTCTCAGCATAGTTTGCCCCCCTTTCTGGAGCGCGGTAATTATAACTCTCAAGATTCTCCGGTGGCAGCGAAAATGAGCATCTGACTCGATGATTTTGCCTCGCCTTAGTCGGGTGTATGGTAGAAAGGGATGAGTTGAGGCGGAGCAGAGTCCGCCCATGTTATACCGGCGGTTGCTAACCTGATAAGGGGCACCGCGCGGGGTAGGTGTGGCCGGTTCGCAAGCGGCCGCCGAAGAGAAGAACCCCGCCAGCGTCGTTCGTTGTAGCAGGGAACCGACGCGAATTATTGTTTGCTCGCCTTGGGGGCTCCTGAAAAGTTTGTTATCTCTATCCGGAGATAGACTATGGAGTCTCGTGCTCGCGAGCAACCGCCGCTCGGGGCGTCTTATAAGTCCAGTGACAACGCCTTGCGGCGCTTCGATGAAACAGGTACTCGGCTCGCCCTTCCGGGCCGGGCGATGATTTTCGAAGAGAGCCAATGCTCCAACCAGGTGTTTGTCATCCGTGGGGGACGAGTAAAGCTTTTCAGCACCTCCAGAGAGGGACGCAAGATGATCATCCGAGTAGCCGGGCCGGGAGATATCCTCGGCCTGAACGCTGCTCTCAACAACTTGCCTTACGAGGTGACTGCGCAAACGCTGGAACCTGCGCAACTTATAGGCGTGCGACGTGTGGATCTTCTCTGGTTGCTGGAAACATTCCCCGAAGTAGGTCGAAAGGCCGCGCAGGTGCTGGCCAACCAATATCGTGAATTGTACCTGGATACGCGGAGACTCGGGCTCTCCGGTTCGGCCTCGGGCCGGCTGGCGCGCTTGCTGCTGGATTGGGCGGCACCCGCTACCGATAGCATGCTTTCGCCCAGCTTCACTATGGTGTTCACCCATGAGGAACTGGCCAATATCGTAGGGACCTCGCGCGAGACGGTGACCCGGCTGCTCAATCGGTTTGAGCGCAATCACATAGTGGAGCGGCAGGGCGCGTCGTTGGCGATACTAGACCCCACCCGTCTCGATAAGCTTGCAGAATAACCTCTGTCTCTTCCGCCCGGGCGCGACCCCGATGGCTGCAGGATGCGCCGGCTCGGGCGGTGCATGTTCTCGAGCCGGCGATCATCACACGTCAAGCCGCCCTAACTTCGATGGTCTTCGGTGGCGCGGCTTTCGGCAGCGTGATCTCCAGGACCCCGCTCGCTAGCCGGGCCATAATCTTCTCCGGGTTAATGGAGCTTGGCAGAGCGATACGACGGCACAATTCAGTGGCAGATAATTCGCTGTATTTGAGATCACCGCCTTTTTTCTCTTCTCTTTTCTGCTCATTTTTACCGCGAATGTAGACTGCACCGGAGTCAGCCTGGATACTGAGATTCTTCGCGTCGAAGCCGGGCACTTCAGCGCGGATAGTGTAGCTTTCGTCTGATTCGCTCATTTCGATAGGGACCGGGCGTAGGAGCTCTGCCTCAGCACGGAACCAGTCATCTAAATCCCACCCGTCACCACGGCCGCGCTGTTGAAAGAAGCTGAAGGCGCGCCGGGCTGTTTCCTGGCTTAGTGCTTCGAGCTCGTCGAGAAAGTTCATGGTTTGCGGGAATTGGATGGTGGTTTTGCTGGACATGTTCGGTTTGGTTGCAACGGCTGTAGACATAGGTTCTCCTTTGGTGTTTTGTTTAGGTAACCCGCACGAGTACCGATCGCATCGGCGGTAAGTGGAGCCTCGTTGAGTTCTTGGCAGCCCAGGAGGTCAACCACGACGCACGTAGAACGTAGTGGAATCAAGGGCCCAGCTGTTGTGCTGGAGAGGAGAGGCGGAGTCCTGGACAGTGTTTCGACTACGCCGATCTTCATGTAAAGCACGCCATAACGATCGAGAATCCAAATCAATTGTGTGGCAAAACAGGTCTGCTTGTCTGTGATCGGGATCACCAACAACAAAGAAAAGTCCGCTCATTTCGACTTGGCGCAGCGCCCGGTGGGAATGGGCCCAGAGCGGTTCCCATCAGCGTAGTGTGGCCTCTCACGGCCCCTGGGATGCCAGCGATGATGGGAATTGACAGCGCGAACTTATACGTAACTGTAACAGTGATAGGTGTGGCCTGGGGAGGAAATACCTGGCTACTCGGCTCTGAGGGCGTGCATAGGCTCGACCGTCGCGGCGCGGCGGGAGGGTAGATAGCAGGCAAGATAGGCGACGGCCACCACGCCGATGGTGATGGTGGCGTAGGTGAGCGGGTCTACCGGACTCACATGGAAAAGGATGGAGGACATCAGGCGCATGGTGACAAAGGCTGTGACCAGGCCGCACGCTGCGCCAATGAGGGTGAGCCGCAGTCCCTGGCGTACAAACATGGCCGTCAGCGTCTCCCGCTGAGCACCCAGCGCCATGCGAATGCCGATCTCGCGGGTGCGTTGCGATACGGAATACGAGATGACTCCGTAGATGCCCACGATCCCGAGCAGGAGAGCCATGCTTCCCGCGACGCAGAGCATCACCAGGGTGAAGGAAGTGCGCGCCATGGATTTGGTGTAAAGCGTGCCGAGTGTCGATACATCCGCCAGGGGCACGTCGGGATCAACCGACCAGACTTTCTCCTGAACCTCGTTGATGAAGGCGCGAGAGCCCGCGCGCGGACTACGCAGAGTGAACGCGAGAGTGCGTCGCAGTGTCTGTTTCTGCCCCTCGAAACGGTCGAGGATTACGGGCCAGTAGGCGGAACTGGGCGCGGCTTTGTCCACTCCATCGTCGTGTATGTCCTGAACCACGCCGATGATCTCCCGCCAGTCGTCGGTGTTGGCCACGCGAACCCTCTTACCTATCGCGCCATGGGGGTCATGCCAATACTGGCGCGCGAAATTTTCCGAGATAATGGCCACCGGCCTTTTCTGGTAGGTGTCAGTCCAGGTGAGATCACGCCCGGCCAGGAGCTGCGTGCCCAAGGTTGCGAAAAAGCCGGGCGAGATGAATTTGAAGCGGCGTATCGGCGGTAGCTCGCCCTCGCCATACACATGGTCCTGGGCAAAGAGGACATCGTTCGAGCTGCGCCCATCCATGGGCACCGCAGTGGAGAAACCGACGGAGGTCACTCCTGGAATGGCCGCGAGCTTGTTCACAATCTCTTGGTCCATGCGTACGAGGCGTTCGGCCTGATCGTCCGGTATCTGCGCTTCCGGAATGTAGAAGCGGAATGTTTGTACGGCATCCGGGGCGACGAAACCCGGATCCACATGCATCAAGGCGTGAAAGGTGCGGATCATGAGGCCGGAGCAGATGAGCAGAACCAGGGCAAGCGCAACCTGCACCACAACCAGGGTTTGACGGGCGCGATGCCGTTCGCGGCTCTGGCTTAGCGCGCGGCCACCCTCGCGGAGACCGCTGTTGGCCTTTGCGCCCGCATACTTGAGCACGGGGATGAGACCGATGAGCAGACTGATAAATAGGCTGAGCCCAAGGGTGAAAAACAGCACCGGGAGATCGATGCCAATTTCATGTATGCGGGGAAGACCGGTGGGCGCCATCGACACCAGAAGGCGCAACGCACCGTAAGCTAATGCCAGCCCGATCAGGCTGCCGGCAACGCCGAGGACAAAGCTCTCCATGAGCAGCTCGGCCGCGATGCGTCCCCAGCCGGCACCCAGAGCAGAGCGAATTGCCAGCTCCTGACGGCGTCCTTCCACCCGGACCAGCAACAGGTTGGCAACGTTTGCGCAAGCGACCAGCAGAACCAGAACGATCGAGCCCATTAACACCCACAAGACGTTGCCCACGTTACCGACAACGTCTTGCTTGAGCGGACGGAGATTGGGGGCGAGCCGCACTTTTTCAAAAATGCTGACGCTGAAGCCCTCCGGGGCGGGGAAGCTGCGCAAGACCACGGGAAGGAGCCGCGCCATATCTGTGCTGGCCTGGGTCATGGTGACTCCGGGCTTGAGGCGGGCCAGTGCGCGCTCACTGAAGTCGCCGAGTTTGGTTTTATTGCGATCCCATTGGAAAGGCAGGAACAGCGCGACATCCGGTTGATCGAGAAAGTGGAATCCCTGGGGCAGAACGCCGATGATCTCTCTCGGCTTTCCACCTACGGTGAGGGAGCGCCCAATGACAGAAGATGCGCCGCCAAACTTTCGCTGCCAATACCCGTAGGAGAGAACGACGGTTTGCGGCGCGCCCGCGGAATCGTCTTTGCGGTTAAATAGCCGCCCCAGCACGGGAGCCACGCCCAGCAGCGGCAGCGTGCCATCGGTAACGTCGAGCCCAGGCACGTGTTCCGGTTTTCCCGCCCCGGTCACGTCCACCGAATCGCCGTCGTAGGCGCCGATATCCTGGAGCGTGGTGTTCTGCTCGCGATCGATGAAGTAGATGGACGGCGACATATTCAGTTCCGCGAACCCGATGCCCGGCGCGGAATGCCATACACCGATCAACTGCTCAGCATGGGGGTAGGGAAGCGGCTTCAGGAGCACTCCCTCTACCACGCTAAAAATTACCGTGTTTGCGCCCACACCTATGGCGAGAGTAATGAGAGTAATGGTGGTAAACAGGGGAGACCGGCTCAGTCTGCGTAGGACCTGCTTGAGGTGGTCAGCGAGCATTGCCATGCGAAGGCCTCTGGGAGACGTACGAGCAACCGGTGAGCTGCTGGCTGCCCAGTGACATCTATTACGCTATCGACCAAAGGAAGGTTCCATCGACTGGAAGAAACTTAGTCCCGGCGTCCCTGGTTCCCTCACAAAGGACGGGTGCCCCACATCTCGCTCGTTTTTCGCGAGATGTGGGATACCACCAATGTTGACCGCTAAGTTCGTCGGGGAATCGAGAAGCCCAGAGGGAAAGAGCAATGGAATCCCACATCTCGCGAAAAACGAGCGAGATGTGGGCCGCCCGTCATTTGTGAGGGGACCAGGAGTTCTCACGCAGACCTTTCAGGCCGCGCCCTTCGGAAAAACGAGTTTCTCCTTAGCCGGTTAAGCCGCCCGATGCGGAAGAGTCCAATCGGGGCGGATGTAGTGGCAGGTGTAGCCATTTGGATAGCGTTCCAGGTAGTCCTGATGTTCGGGCTCAGCTTGCCAAAAAGGACCTGCCGGCTCTACTTGGGTCACCACTTTGCCCGGCCAAATGCCGGAGGCATTGACGTCAGCGATGGTGTTTTCCGCGATACGTTTCTGCTCGTCGGTGGTATAGAAGATCGCGGAGCGATAGCTGGTTCCGCGGTCGTTTCCTTGCCGATTCACTGTGCTTGGATCGTGAATCTGAAAGAAGAACTCCAGCAGCTTGCGGTAACTCAGCTTCTGCGGGTCAAAAACGATCTCGATGGCCTCGGCATGGGTGCCATGATTGCGATAGGTGGCGTTGGGCACATCACCGCCGCTGTATCCAACACGCGTCGAGATTACACCCGGGTAGCGGCGCAACAAGTCCTGCATACCCCAAAAGCAGCCACCGGCTAGTATTGCGGTTTCTTGGGAGGATGACATGTTCTATTTCTCCTTCTTGGACTCAAATAGCTTTAGATATTCGCCGTAGCCTTCGCTTTCCATCTCTTCCAGGGGAATGAAGCGGAGGGAGGCCGAATTGATGCAGTAACGCAAGCCCCCGGCAGCCCTGGGACCGTCATCAAATACATGACCCAGGTGGCTGTCAGCGTGGGTCGACCGCACCTCAGTCCGGCGCATTCCTAGAGTGTTGTCGGACAGCTCCTCGACGTTTTCGGGTTCCACAGGTTTGGTGAAGCTCGGCCAGCCACAGCCGCTGTCAAATTTGTCGAGGGAAGAGAAGAGCGGTTCGCCGGAAACGATGTCCACGTAGATGCCTGGCGCATCGTGATCCCAGTATTCGTTTTCAAAGGGACGTTCGGTGGCACCCTGCTGGGTTACCCGAAATTGTTCGCGGGAGAGACGAGAGACGGCGTCCGTGGTTTTGGTGTATTGGGCCATAAGACCTCCTGGTTGATGCGATCCTTTTACCGGCCACCTATTCGATCCCTGTAACCGTGGAATGGATGCAAGGGAAATGCGGATCGTCCCCACACGACATGATATCTTTGCGGCGTTTGGGCTGGTTGCGGGTCACGCGGGCTTAATTCCTGCCAGCGCTAAAGCGCTCCTCCCCCCGCAAAAATGCGGGGGCTCCTACCTTCCCCTAGCATGAATGTTGAGGCCCCAGCCGGCCCTATACCGGCACATATTGGTTGAGATAGCGCTTGGCCATGCGGAAACCGACCTTGTAGGGTTCGCTGAAATCCGGACCCGGATTTTCGGATGCGCCGTACAGTTCGTCTTCATGCTCGATGCTCATCGCACCGTCATAGCCGACGCTCTGCAAAACGCCGAAGAACTCAGGCCAGTTGATACCGCCCATACCGGGAATGCGGAATTGCCACCACCGGGCCTCGTCTACGGGCACGATTCCGCCTCGGCGCACGATGTCCCAGTGAATCCGGGTGTCCTTCAGGTGGACGTCGTAGATCTTGTCCAGGAAGTCTTTGGCGGTTTGAATGGGATCCATCATCTGCCACAGGAGATGAGAGGGATCGTATTGCAGACCGACATAGGGAGAATCCTTGAAGGCGGTGAACAGCGCTTCGAAGCCCACCGGGCTGGTGGCAATGTTGGGGCCGCCCTGCCAAGGCTCCCACAAGATGCGCACCTTGTACTGCTGGCAAGCGGCGAAATACTTCTCGTTGTAGACGCGCACAATCTCGTCCACTTGCGCTGCGAATGGTTTGGAGGGATCTTTGCCGGACTGCGTTCCTATATACGGAACGCCTAGCTTACCCGCCAGTTCGATGGTTTTCACGAAGTTGGTGTTTTCCCGCTCGCGCTGTGCGGGATCTGGGGCGATATGATTAGCATTCACTTGAAGCGCCGAAACGTGCATGGGTTTCGACGACAGATGATTCTTGATGCCTCCGATCTCCTGGTCGGTGAGCTTGGTCGTGTCCAATCCCGGGACACCTGCTCCCGCGTTGAGGATCATGTTGTTAAACCCTTCCTGCAGGGCAAAGTCCACGTTGGCTTCGGTATATTTGGCTAAAATGCCAAGGCGCGGTTTCCATTCCTTTGGGCGCGCTCCCGCTTTCGGCAAAGCTGCCAGGAAGGCGGCTGCAGTTGCGGATCCGAGCAAAGCACGCCGGCTTAGTGTTCCGTTGGATATGAGGGTTCTTTCGTAAGGCGCCACAGTTTCCTCTCCTTATTACTTCTCAGGTCCCGACAGCGCCTTGTTCGAGCGCGAGCTCAGGCAATGATTGAGTGACATAGTTCGTTCTTGAGCATTATATTTGTCCCCGCGTGAGAGATTTCTGATGCTCATGATTAGCCGTCGTAAATTTCTGCATGACAATGGTCTGAAGATTGACCCGTTGGCCGGGAAATGGGTGCTCGACTCCATCCGGCTGACCAGGGCCCTGCATACGAAGGTACTTCTGCTGCCCTTCTTCTCCCGTTGGGCTCTGCAGACGAAGGCGGAAATGGATTATGTGGGGGATGCGCTGCGCGACCTGGCGCCGGAAGCAACGAAAGCGGGAGTCATCCTGGGCCTGGAGGATACTATCTCCGCTGAAGATAACGTGCGCATCATGGAGAGGTCGCGCTCCGCGAACGTGCTGGTGTACTACGACGTGGGTAACTCGACACAGGCCGGATTCGATCCGGTGAAAGAGATCCGCTGGCTGGGGAGGGAGCGGATTTGCCAATTCCATCTCAAGGGCGGTGAGTTATTAGAGGCCGTCAGATCGGTTGGACAGAAAGACAGTCTCTCCGCTCTGTTTAAGACTCGGGGCGTTGTTGTGCTGCGTGCAGTGTCTGAACGCAGGTGAGTCTACATCGTATGACAATCGTACCCAGGAGAGGATAAGGCAGGTATATTCTTGAGGTCCGCCAAATCCATCGTAGAAAGTTGGGCAGAATGAGCCGGATCAGTCGTCGGAGCTTATTGACTACGACCGCTATGGGCATCTTTTCTGGCGGTCTCCGCCGGGTTTTGGGTGTCGAATCGCGCAGCGATTCTGAGACGCCGGCCCGGAGCCAGAAGGAAGCGCTTGCCCTGGAGAAGTACCAGCCGGTGAGCATGCTCCATTTGAAAGAAACCCAGGTACCGCGAGCCAAATACCCGGTCATCGATTTCCATACCCACCTGACCTTTTCGGCGCACGTAGTGAATGGTGTTTCCCTGGGAGCGGAACGCAGGATCGTCGGTCAGCCGGAGGAACTGCTGCCGGTTATGGAGCGCAGGAATATCCTGGCCTTGACCAACCTCACGGGCGGTTTTGCGGGTGGCCTGGAAAATACGGTCGCCCAATACGACAGGCGCTTTCCACCACACTTTTATACTTTCACCGAACCCTCGTATAACCTTTTTCAAGAGGCGAAGTATCCACAGCTGCAGGCAGACGCTATCCTCGCTGCCCATCGGTCAGGCGCCCGCGGTCTAAAAATTTTGAAGACCCTCGGCCTCTCTTTGCGCGAACAAACGACGACTGGCAACCTGGTTAAAGTGGATGATCCCCGATTTGACCCAATGTGGGAAGCTTGCGCTGCTGAGCACATGCCGGTCGCTATTCACGTATCCGATCCACTGGCATTTTTCACGGCCACGGATCGCTTCAACGAGCGGTACGAGGAACTGAATAATCACCCGGATTGGTCCTACTTCAAACCAGGGTTTCCCTCCAACGCCGAAATTCTGGAAGCACGCAATCGAGTGTTTGCGCGCCACCCCAGGACAAATTTTGTCGCCTTACATGTAGGCAACTGCGCCGAAAACCTGGAAAACGTTTCGCAAAACCTCGATCGTTTCCCCAATATGTACGTAGACATTGCCGCCCGTCTGAATGAGCTGGGCCGGCAGCCGAGGGCAGCCCGCAAGTTCTTTGACAAGTATCAGGACCGTATTGTTTTTGGAACAGATGCGACGCCGCACGGAGATCAATTTCCGCAGCAGGTATTCAACGATAAGCTGTACGAAATCTACTTCCGATTTCTAGAGACGGATGATGAGTACTTCGATTACGCTCCCGCACCGACACCTCCTCAAGGACGCTGGAAGATATCGGGAATCGATCTGCCTGATGGAATTTTGCACAAGGTTTACAACCAGAATTCAGCTCGTTTGCTGGGCGTAGTGGTTGACTGACGAGCTCTGCGCCTGCTTTGCGACGGCATCTGCAGCGCGCATGGCCAAGTGCATAACGGTCAAAGTGGGGTTGGCACTTCCCGAGGTTGGAAAAACGGAAGCACTGGCGACACTTAGGTTGGGAATTCGATGCACCCTCAAATCGGGATCAACCACGGAATCGAAAGGGCTCGTTCCCATGCGGGTGGTGCCCGCAGGATGGGCAAGATCCATGGACATACCCGCCATCCCAACCTCTGCATTGAGAATCTCAGGCCTCCACTGCAGATCGCAAATCGGGGAGAGGTGGGCCTTCCAATAGCGATCGATTTTTTCAACCATTACTCTGAAAAGACGCTCGTCCGCATCCGTTCTGTCCCACTCAAGCCTTAGTTTGGGGAGCTGCAGGGCGTCTTTCTGATCGGAAAGGGTAATGCGGTTGTGCCATTGGGGCAGCTGTTCGATGCGGATAAATACGTGCAATCCGACATTAGGCGGCCAGTAATATTGCTTTCGCAGCCATTTCCATTGGGTTGCCTGGAACAAAGAGGGCGCGTCTTTGAGAATCGCCTGTATGTCCTGGTAACTCATCATCTGGCCGCGTTTGAGGCGTTGCACTACCGCTTTGGTTTTTATCAAGGCGGAGGTATCGGGATATTCGGCTCCAATTTCAAAATAAGCGCTCCCGACCCCATGCTCTCTCTGCACTTCCGGACGCAACTCAAAATGCAAATGCCGCTGGCAGTGTGGCCGGATGCGGTCGTTCAAGATGCGAGTCGTCAATGCGCGATCCCGCGGGAGCATGGCTGCTGCGTTCACTCCCAGGTGATCATTGAAATAGCGGCCGAGCGCGTCGCAATCACGCGAAATGCAACCGTTGGATTGCCGGTCGGCCAACAAGAGCAAACGAGTTGTCTCCAGGGTTCCGGCAGCCAGGAGATATTCGTTCGCCACCACGCGCAGAGTTTTTCCAGCGTGGTTGATGCAGTTTAGGGCTGTGATCCTTTTAGAATCCGGATCGAAATCAAAATGTGCAGCGGTCGCTCCGAGCCAGATTTCCAGGTTATCGAGGCTCTCAATTTCTTTGCGAAGGACATAGGCCAGATTATGGTTCTTACGACTGGGCCGTTTGGGCCATCTAAGATAAAAATCGACATCGTCTCTGGGAAGGAACCCCTGGGGCTCGAGGTCTTCCGAGATATCTCCCTCGTAAGGCTCACTACCAATTTCCATGAGAGCTTCGATTTCCTGCTGATGGGGCTCCAGGTCGGCACTATCCAGGGGCCACCCCTCCAGGTCCAGATACGGGCGGGGCAGGGTATCGTTCGGGGCGAGGGGAAGGAGTTTCCCGGACCACATCAACGAGGTCCCGCCCAAGGCTCGGGATCTGCCTAACAGAGCGCCATCGTATTGAGCGCCGGCATTGTCGACTTCATTGAGCGCAGCTACGCTGGGGTCCAGCGTTTGCAGTCCGCTTTCCACGACAATAATCCGTAGTCGCTTGTCCCGGGCCAGGCGCGTGGCTGCAATGAGTCCCGCAATCCCAGCGCCGATGATACAAACCGAGGCAGACAACTCGACCTTGTCAGAGGAGATTTGATCTAGTACCCGGAGTGCCATGTCCTTTCTTTCCTGCGGCCCACGCGACTATCTGTTCGAGTTGGGCGACATATGGTGTGGCCTGTCAGTGCTTCCGGGCCTCGCCAGTGGATGTGTCGCGAGCGCCAGCAATACAACTTGTGGGGAGCCACTCACGCGTCTCGAACCATCGCGAACTCCTCTTCAGCCGCGGACGTCGCCATTAGAGAACACTAAAGCGCCGCCTTGCCGGCAAGCCATACAACTTCAGCGGCTTGCTGAAAGGCGCGAACGAATGGGGGCGGAGAGAACAAATCGTCCCTAAACAGTGCTTATTATCGCAGTTCCGGCTAGTCAGGGGGAAATGAGGGGGCGGGCAAAAGCGAGAGGGCGATTTCTCTTGCGAGATTTCGCCCTCTCTACTCCGATTTTCAGAGATCCGGTTCGGGGTCCAGATCACAGCGCTTGCTAACCCGGAATCGCTCGGCACCCACGAGCTACAGCCCGTGCTTTTACCTCACTCTTCGGATCACACTCGCCGCAAAAGCTTTCCTTCTGCCGTCCTTTTCCAGTTACCCGGATCGAGCCTCGTTGCCGATTCTCGAAGACGGCTGTTAGTCCACTTTCTCCTTCTGGAAGATCACTCTTCCGCTGAAACCAATAGTACTCTCGATCAATAAGAATGCTAGTGGCTCTGATAATTTTCTGCTGTGGAAATGGGGTTACAGATAGTGGAAATGTCGCTTGTTATCCGGGTTGCTTTCGAGAGTACTTATGAATGCTGTTTGAGTAAGCTGTTCTCATGAACCCTCTTGTCACCACAGCTTGGCTAGCTGGCCGTTTGCATGATCCAGGTGTCGTTATCCTTGATGCCACGCTCCCCCCAGTCGGCGTAACGCCGGCGGTGGATACGCGAGCGCTCTACCTCGCGCACCATATTCCAGGCGCAGTCTTCTTTGATATTGAGGAGCTCTCCGACCGGTCCAGCCCGCTGCCCCACATGTTAACTACACCCGAGGTTTTTTCCCGGAACCTTTCGGCTCTCGGGATCGGCGATGAGATGGACATCACTATCTATGAACAGGAAGGGGTCTTCTCCGCGCCGCGGGCATGGTGGATGCTCAAGAGCTTCGGGGCCAGAAATGTTTACCTTCTCGATGGTGGCCTTCGCGGCTGGATCGCAGCCGGGCTGCCGATAGAGTCTGGTGACGTTAATCGCGTACCGGCTAGATTTCACGCCACACTCGACCCGGATGCAGTGAAAGACTTCTCCCAGATGCAGCAGATGATTGCGGCGCAGGGGCAAATTCTGGACGCCCGCTCCGCCGGCCGCTTCGGCGGTAGTTTACCGGAGCCGCGGCCCGGCATCAGCTCGGGCCATATGCCGGGGGCTATCAGCATTCCTTTCACGGAACTGGTCGAAGAGGGCCGTTTGAAGCGTGCTGAGGAACTCCACGACATCTTTGCCGCGAAAGGCGTGGATTTGAAACAGCCCATTACTACCACGTGCGGCTCCGGCGTTACCGCGGCGGTCATCGCGCTGGGCCTTGAGGTCGCCGGCGCAAAGCAGGTCAGCCTGTATGACGGGTCGTGGGCAGAATACGGCGCTCATCCGGAAGCGGTGATCGAGAAGAACAGCTAGCATCGCACGCCATGAGGATTACAACCTCACTGGCCGCGGACAGCCCGAACGCGTGAACGGCCTCATGGTCTCTGCCAGCTTCTTCCCCACGCTCGGCGTCCATCCTAACTCGGTCGAGACTTCCGCTCTGAGGACGATCGCATGAGTGACGCTTCGCGGCAACCGGAATAGATTGCCGGCTCGCGTGTTTCCTTTCCCAATGGCAACGCCAATGGGGGATACACATGAGCAAGCCGGTATTTGACTGGGCGACAAACTTCGACTATCTCGATCCACAATGGGTCGCAAATCCTTATTCCGTCTGGGATGCGCTGCGGATGGAATGCCCAATTGCCCATTCCGACCGCTACCTGGGCACGCACCTGCCGACGCGCTACGAAGACCATTACCCATGAAGAGGATGGAATTTTTCCGGCGACGGAATGTTCTATCTGCGAGGAGAATCAACGATGCCATGGGGAAGTCTGCTAAGCAGTGCCGCCTTGCAAAACCCAAACAGGGAGGCTTTGATTTTCGGCCGGGAGAGCGTCACCTACGAACGGTTTGACCAAGCGGCGACTTCGCTGGCGCGGTGGTTTCTCGATCGCGGTTGTCAACCTGGCGATCGGATTGCCCTTTACTGGCCGAACTCGATTGCGATGGCGAAGCTTCTCTTTGCCTGCTTTAAAGCCGGCCTGGTCGCCACGCCCATCAACATATCGATGAAGGTCCCGGAGATAACTTATGTTCTGTCCCACTCCGGGGCGGTGATGTGCATGGTGCATCCGGACTTTGCGCTGAGCGCGCGGGAGGCCGCGCGTGGCTGCCCATCTTTGCGGGCAGTCCATAGTCATCCCGAAGAAGCCGATGAATGGGATAGCGGGCGCAGCTTGCCGAGTGTAGACAAGGACGACCCGGCTTTGATTTTGTACACGTCGGGAACAACGGCGCGACCGAAAGGCGTGACGCACACACACAAATCGATGCTGGAGTTAGCGAAGCTGAGTTCCTGCATGGCCGCCGGGGCACAAAGAACATTGTTGATGACCCAGATGAGCTATATCGTCGCAATCGGCGGCTGCTTCCTGCCGGCTATCTACGCCGGTGCGACGACGGTGATAGCACCGGCCTTCGATGCCGGCCTGGTTCTGGATCTGCTGGAGGAGTTTCGGTGCGATTACATGTTTGGACTCCCTTCGATGGCCCAGTTCCTCATTGAGGAGCAGGCAGCGAGGCCCAGGGATGTTCGTTCCCTGCGCACATTTCTCGTCGCCGGCGATTCTGTTGCCCCTAGCACCCAGGAACGTTTTCAGTCCTTGTTTGGAATTCCGTTACGTGAAGCCTACGGAATGACAGAGACCGGGGGCTCCATCGCCAATCCGAATGGAGCCATCCGTTCGGGTTCTCTGGGCAAGGCTATTGATGGCGTGCAGGTACGCCTGGTGGACGGCGACGGTCGAGAGGTGGCGGAGGGGCAGACGGGCGAGATTATCGTACAAACTCCAGCCTGCTTCACCGGTTACTGGGACAACCCTGCAGCGACGGCTGAGGCGGTGCGGGACGGCTGGTTATACAGCGGCGATCTGGGACACCGTGACCCTCAAGGATACATCTGGTTTGACGGTCGAAAGAAAGAGATTATCGTTCGCGGCGGCTACAACATATCTCCACAGGAAGTCGAAGAGGCGATGTACGAGCACCCCGCAGTGCTCGAGGTTGCCGTGATCGGGATGCCGGATCCGGTTTATGGGGAACGTGTTGTTGCTTATGTGACTTTACGAGGTGGCCCGTCTATCGACGAACAGGAACTCAGAGAGCACACAGGGGAACGTCTCGCCGAGCTCAAGGTCCCGGAGAAAATCGTCTTCGTGCCGAGCTTACCGAAGGGCATTACGGGAAAGATACAAAGGCGGCTGTTGAAGGAATTGTCACTCACTGCGGCGGAACGATGATCAAGAAGACTTGGTAGGGAAATTCTTCTAGACTGGCTTGCGCGCCATTTTTGGAGGAACTTCGACCAATGATTTGCCGAATTCTGGCTTTAGTGATTGCATTGAGCGGATTGCGTTGCCTTGCCGCGACGGAGCTCGCGCCTACTCCTCCGATGGGGTGGAACAGCTGGGATTCCTATGGGCTGACTGTCACCGAGGCTGAGTACAAAGCCAATGTCCAGTGGTTGCATCGGCACTTGCAGCCACTGGGATGGCAGTATGTTGTGGTCGATGAAGGGTGGTATCTGCGGCAGCCGGGACAGAAGGGCGCCGCACAGGGATTTGTGATGGATGCCACCGGGCGCTACGTGGTGGCGGATAATCGATTTCCTTCGGCTGCCGGTGGGGCGGGGTTCAAGCCGCTTGCCGATTGGGTCCACTCACTGGGGCTCAAGTTCGGCCTTCACATTATTCGTGGCATTCCCCGCGAGGCGGTCGAGAAGAATCTGCCCATCGCTGGATCTGCGTTTCATGCGGCAGACGCCGCCAATACCGCGGATACCTGCAGATGGAATTCGGATAATTATGGGCTCAAGGCGAATGCCGCGTCCCAGGCCTACTACGATTCCATCATCAAGCTGTACGCGGGATGGGGAGTTGACTTCATCAAGGTCGACTGCATCTCCAGACCCTACCAGGCCGACGAAATTCACATGATGAGCGCCGCGATTGGTAAATCGGGGCGGGCGATGGTGTTGAGCCTTTCTCCTGGACCGACTCCGATTGAGGAAGCCGACGATGTGCGCAAGTATGCGCAACAGTGGCGGATCTCGGACGATATGTGGGATACGTGGCTTGCTCCTGCAGGGGAGACGTTTCCCGCGGGGCTGGTGCGGCAATTCGACCGCACAGCACAGTGGGCTTCCCATATCGAGGTTGGGCACTGGCCCGATGCGGATATGCTGCCGCTCGGCTATCTCGGTCCCAGGCCGGGTTGGGGCGAGGCGCGTATGTCGCGGCTGACGGCGGATGAATCGAGGACTCTGATGACGTTGTGGTCGATGGCGCGTTCTCCTCTGGTCGCAGGCACTAATCTTACCCGGATGGATAAGGCCACGGAGGCACTCTATACCAACCCGGAGGTGATCGCGGTCGATCAGCACTCGCGGGAAAATCGTGAACTGTCGCGGAATGGGTCGGTGGTGGTGTGGACGGCTGTTCCCGAGGCTGGGGGCGGTCGGTATGTCGCGATCTTTAATCTGGGCGATGCTGCACAGGATTTGACGTACGGATGGAAGGATCTTGGTTTGCCTGAAGGCGGGCACGGAGTGCGGGATCTTTGGGCGCGCAAGGAGTTGGGCACGGCTACGGCGCTTAAGACTTCGCTCGCGCCGCATGCGGCGATGTTATACAGAGTGGATTGATGCTGAGTGTTGGCCCCTCGTTCCCTCACGACGGCCGTGCCCCATATCTCGCTCGTTTTTAGCGAGATGTGGGATACCACTGATGTTGACCGCTAAATCCGTCGGATGAATCGAGAGTCAGAGGGAAATAGGAGGGAACTAGAGGCAGACCCCAAACTCATTACTCTCATCTTCATTTGCCATCCGACCGGAGCGACCCGAGTAGCGTAGCGGAGGGGTCTGCAGTTATCTCCCTGTCACGGTAGCAGCCCGCAGGAAGTCGAAGTTGCCGGAGCTGGAAATATGGACGTTCTGCAGGCGCCTGGTGTGCACCAGCACTGCATCCAGATACCAAAGGTTGATCGAGGGCAACTCGGCGGCTAGGATCTGCTGCACCTTCACATAGTCGGCTCGGCGCAGGGCCTGATCACTCGACGTAGCCCGCGTCCTTGATCAGTTCATCCAATGCTGCGTTTACATAGCGGCCGCGGTTGGCCCCGCGGGGCGGAAACCTGTGGCTATCGTAGGCGTAGCCGAAAATGTCCGGATCTTCGTTTCCTCCCAGCCAGCGTAGCGTGTACATCTGGAAGGCTCCCTTGCTGATGTCGGCATAGAAGGTCGCAAACTCGAAGCTCCTGACCTCCAGGGCAATCCCTATGTCGCGCAATTGCTGTTGCAGAATCATGGCCAAGAGACGGCTGGTCTCATCCGTGGAGGTCTTCATCGTCAGATGAAAGCGAACTCCGTCGTTACCTCGCTTCCATCCACCGCCGTCCAAAAGCGCGTTGGCCTTCGCCGGATCATAAGGATATTGCTGCACGTCGCCAGTCCACGCCCAGTGCTCCGGCGGCAGCAGGCTCTCCGCCAATTGCGCGCGGCCTCGCCACAAGGACTGATAATCAGCGGCCGGTTCATCGCGTAGGCAATGGCCTGGCGCACGCGGACGTCGCGCAACAAACTATCCCGGGTGTTGAACGAGATGTAATTCAAATTGGTGCCGGGGCCGCTCTGTACCTGGAGATTGGGGCGCTTGGCCAGGGCAGAGACCATGTCCGCAGTCAGGCAATTGATGCACACATCCGCTGAGCCTTTCTCCAGTTCGAGAGCGCGCGTAATCGCATCGGGCACGACAGCGAAACGAATGCGCGCAATTGCCGGCCGCGGCTGCCAGGAATGGTCGTTTCGCTCGAGGATGACCTCGTCATCCTGCATCTGGCTGACAAAGCGGAAAGGACCGCTGCCGATGGGGTGGAAGGCGAAATCGGGGCCGCTTCCTACGGGAACGATCCCGATCGCGCCATCCGAAAGGTTCCACAACAATGCCGCGTCCGGCTGCTTCAGGTGGATCACCACCGTCGCTGCATCCGGCGCGTCGACGTGATCGATGTGCGCCAGAGCTCCCGCTTTGGCGGTGATCACCGTGCCGTTGCGCATGGAGTCCAGGGTGTACTTCACATCCGTTTGCCGTCAGCGGCTTTCCATTATGAAAATGGACGTCGGTTCGCAGATGAAAGCGATAGGTAAGCGGATCGGAGTTTCCCAACTGGTGGCTAGCCAGGGGTCGAGGTTGAAGTGCGCGTTCTTGTGTACCAGGCTGTCGAAGATCAGGCTGCTGATGTGTTCCGACTGAGCATCGACGCCGATGCGGGGATCAAGGCTGGTAGGGCTGCTCTCAATCAGCATGGTCACGGTTTGCGGCGAGGGACGGGTGGCGCCGCATCCAGCCAGCGATAAGTGACCGCCAACACCAGATAGCGTTCAGACATAAGTGATCTCACCCAGGATTACGGCGCGCGCCGCACCAGTCGCCGAGGAAATATTTCCCGGACGCCGATGCCAG